>NZ_SJPM01000073.1 GCF_007859915.1 Neorhodopirellula pilleata | reverse complement strand
GGCTTCTTGAACAGAGGACTTGAGCTTCGGCTAGTGGCACTGGCTTCGGGCAGCGACTTACGGACCAGCCGAGAAAAAGATTCGAACTCAAACCACGCCTCGCCGCGAAGTCAAATCCTTATTGGTTCCCCCTCTTCTCCGATACGGCGTCGAATCTGGTGTTCGTAACTCCCCGTACGCACGGCGTCATGAATCAGGACATCGGGATCGCCATTGTAGCTGACCTGGCGACCGCTTGTCAGTTGAACATTGTCAAGCGGTACCTCTGATTCGCGAATCGCGTCAATCGATGAGTCCCAGTTGACGTCAATGAGTGTTTGGAGCTCATCAAATGTCCAAGCGTAATGCTGCGGAACCGCGAGGCGATCGTATTCGTCGCGAAGATCGTGCCAACCAGTTGGCCAGTCGCCAGATGTTCGGAGGTGATCGATGATGAAGATCGCCGTCCAATCCGATGCGTATGCTTCGCGTGGAATGCCGACAACCTCTTCCGCGAAGCGAACGACCCACGCCCCTGCAGCGAACACGAGAACGGCCAACGCAATTAGGATTGCCCGTCGCATTCAGTTGTCCATTCAATGTGGGAATGTCAGACATCACGGGGGACGGACAGTCAACGATCCATTGTGAGAAGCGCCGCAAGCCGTCCTTCCGTGCATGTCATTGTTCTGCCTCCGGTCTTATCACACGGAACTCACGCCATTCAAGTGTCATCTTATCACCGTCCGACGCATAGTGGATTTCATCGAGCATCGCTGGGTTGCCCCCATCCGGAAAGACGGAAATCGCCATCTCGTCAATTGTAGCCGGATACGTGCCGGATTCGTCGTAGTGAGCTGTTGCCGTCCGTTCAATTTCATCCAGCAGAGCCAATACAGCTGATTTCTTCGCAGATTCAGCGGCAGTAGTCCACGTTTGCCATCCCGTCATTGCAATCGGAAATCCTATTGCGACGAAAAGTACAACGGCAACGACGCGGCTATTTTTCATGTTGGCAGAACGGACGCCGTCACCTGGGACGGACGATTGAGTTTCCATTGGTAACACCGCGCAAGCCGTCCTTAGGTGCACGGCCTGGTTCTGGCTTTTGTTCGTGCTCGTGCTCAGCATCGCGGTGCTCGTGCTCGTAATCGATCAATTCCGCGTAGTCTACCGATGACTCCCCGACCCCGTCAAACTTGATCGCCATCCGAGTCAACATCGAGACCACTCGTTTGAGCTTCAGC
>NZ_SJPM01000072.1 GCF_007859915.1 Neorhodopirellula pilleata | reverse complement strand
GGATCGTGCTCGTTTTTTCGACATCGCTCGCGGATCAGCCTTTGAATGCGCTGCGATCCAAGATGTGCTCGTTGTGTCCGGTGGATTGGATAACAAGACAAGCCGTGACATGAAGCTGAAGCTCAAACGAGTGGTCTCGATGTTGACTCGGATGGCGATCAAGTTTGACGGGGTCGGGGAGTCATCGGTAGACTACGCGGAATTGATCGATTACGAGCACGAGCACCGCGATGCTGAGCACAAGCACGAACGAAAGCCAGAACCAGGCCGTGCACCTAAGGACGGCTTGCGCGGTGTTACCAATGGAAACTCAATCGTCCGTCCCAGGTGACGGCGTCCGTTCTTCGATGCTGCAACGCTCGTCCCCGGCCCGAATCCACGTCCGAGTCAACGCTCGTTGAACACTGGTTCGTCCACGCTCGATACAATGACATCCGGCCAAACTCGTTCGAACTGTCGCCGTTGGGACACGACGAACTATCCGATCCACGGCAGCGGCCAAGACGCTATATTGGAACTTCAAACCTTTTACCGGCCGCTCCGTGATCGGCGGTGTTCTGTGACACAATCAATTCAGGCTTGCGCGATGACTCGACTCACCAATGAAACGCTTGCCGAGCATGCAGCGATGATTGCGGGCATAGCAATCATGCTGCTTGGATTGTCCTCGGCGGTGCCTGACATCGCATTTGCAACTGGCTTCGCGATGGCATTTGGTGGACTTGCCTTTTCGTTATTTACCTCAATGCATGAGTTGGATTTCCAGCTTCGGTTTCGCTATACACTAATGTCAACGTTGATATCCATCCTCGTGGCTGGAATGACCGCGTGGACGGTTTGGGACAATACGAAAACCGTCGTTTCGTTCCTTTCCGCAATTGGCTCGGCGGTTATTTGCTTTGCTTTCGTGTACTCATTTGCACGTTCATGGCTGAGTCGTCGTCGCACACCTTCTTGCGGTGTAAACTGTGAAAGCACAGAAAAATGACATCCACGGGAGGACGGCTTGCGCGGTTTTTGAAGTGGAGAGTCTTTTGTCCGTCCCCCGTGATGTCTGTCGTTCGTCGGTGCTGCAACGCCCGGCCCCGACTCGAATCCAGGACTGAATCAACGCTCATTGAACACTGGTTCGTCAACGTGCGATACACTGGCATGCGGCCAAACTCGTTCGAACTGTCGCCGTTGGGACACGACGAACTATCCGATACACGGCAGCGGCCAAGACGACTTTTTACAACTTCCAACTTTTCACCGGCCGCTCCGTGATCGGTGGTGTTCGTCGGTGTTGCAACGCCCGTCCCGGTCCCGAATCCAGGGCTGAACCAACACTCATTGAACAATGGTTCGTCCACGTTCGATACACTGACATACGGCCAAACTCGTTCGAACTGTCGCCGTTGGGACACGACGAACTATCCGATCCACGGCCGCGGCCAGGACGACTTTTTACAACTTCCAACCTTTCACCGGCCGCTCCGTAATCGGTGGTGTTCGTCG
>NZ_SJPM01000071.1 GCF_007859915.1 Neorhodopirellula pilleata | reverse complement strand
CTGCACTTTAGGCGATTGCCTATCACTTCAAAATTGATCTTGCCACGAAAAAGGCCCTCAGAGAAATTGGAGGTTCTCACACCAAACCAATACTCAAAGGGCCAAGGATGGCTAAGAATATACGCTCCGGAAGACCGCCGCAAGCTCGACATTCCGGTAAAAGTAATCGGTCTCAGCATGACAAGCGAAAGCGACTTGCCAATCACAATCCCGATCGTCGACACACGACTCAGGCCAGCGTGCCATTGATCGGCGGTGTCGCTGTAATGGCCAAGGCGATGAGCCGACTGCTTGACCGTCGAATCGCTTTTCGACTGCCGATCATCTTTGCCGGAGCGATGCTTGCCGGAGGACGCCGTACTGCGGCCAGCTGGTTTCGCTGTGCCGGGGTCAAGGACGACTGGGATCGCTTTTATGAACTGCTGCAGACGATCGGCAAGAACGCCGCGTCCATGATGGTGCCCCTGCTCGGCTTCGTGCTGACCAAGTTCGACCCTGGTGAACAAGGACACTGGACGCTGATGATTGATGATTCGCCGACAAAGCGATTTGGACCGTGCGTCGAAGCGGCCAACATTCACCACAACCCGACTCCGGGACCCGGCGATGGAGAATGGCTCTACGGACACAATTGGGTCTGCTTGGCATTGGCACTGGGGCATCCCAGCTTCGGGGTCATTGCGTTGCCTCTGCTGTCGCTGCTGTATGTTCGTCGAGTTGGCATCGAGGCCCTTCAAACACGTCATGGCTGGGAGTTCCGCACCAAACATGAACTGGCGTTGGACCTCTGTCAGAGAGTGATGGGCGTGCTCGGAGGTATCGGTTCCAAGGCTGGCTTTGTCGTCGTGTTCGATGGTGCCTATGCGGCCAAATCGTTGGTGCGTCCGTTGATCGCCCAAGGCGCGACGGTCGTGACCCGGATTCGTCGTGACGCCAAGCTGTTTGATCTTCCCGTGAACAAGATTGGTCAGCGCGGTCGTCCTCGAAAGTATGGCCAGAGCCGGATCAGCTTGGCCAAGCGAGCCGGTCATCGTGATGGATGGCAAACGATCAACTACCTGTGCCGAGGTGTGGTGAGTGAAGGTCGCTGCAAAACGTTTCTGGCGACCAGTCAGATCTTTGGCATTCCTGTACGAGTAGTCCTGCTGGAGCACGCCAGCGGCAACTGGGCGGCATACGTCAGCACGGACACTTCGATGAGCGTGGAAGCAATCTTGAAGATAGTTTCGGATCGCTGGTCGATCGAAGAGCACTTTCACGACGTCAAAGAAATCTGGGGTGCAGGCGAGCAACAAGTCCGCAACGTTTGGTCGAGCATCGGATGCTGGCACGTGTGTGGTTGGCTCTACGCATTGGTAGAACTTGAGAGCTGGGAAGAACCCAGTGAGCGTTTGGTTGATCGAAGTGACCGGCCGTGGGATACTCCCGATAGACGTCCCTCGCATAATGACCGTCGTCGCAGCATTGCCCGTAAAATGCTGCATGAAGCATTTTTGATCGATCTGCCCGACGTACCTGACAACACGAAATTCCACGACCGAATCGAACGCCTGCTGGCATTGGCGGTCTGAAACCTAGCCCGCCTGAAGGCGATCGCCTAAAGTGCAG
>NZ_SJPM01000070.1 GCF_007859915.1 Neorhodopirellula pilleata | reverse complement strand
TGGCCTGCTAAAAGTTTGGGGTTGCGGCGGCAATGCGATTGCGCAAGTTTAGTTCCTCGGAGCTAATACCGAGATCTTCTTTTCTGGCGGTGTGAACTCCTGGCTTGAGTTGTTCCCACTTCCATGCGGCCAGGTGTTTCATCCGACAAGTCGATAGTGCGGTTTGCACCAAGTCGATTGTCACCTCAGTCGTTGCTGCAGCCAAAGAGAGAATTTGCCGTGTGACCGAGTTGCCGCTGTGATGAAGCAGACGTTTCCCTTTGCCGATTAATGATTCGAGAACCTCTGTGCTTCCAGGCATCGCTTCGCCAGCGACAATTCCTTGGCCCATTTCTTGAACCATGTCGGCGACTTTCTGGACGAGTAATCGCGAAGACTCATGTTGCAGATCGTCGCTCAGACGCCGAATGTCGCTCGCTGTCGTTGCCATGTAACCGGTCCGGCGGACGACTGCATTGATCGCTTGCCCGGTCAGAATCACTTCCATCCACTGCGAGGCGGATTGGCGATACTCATCGAGCCAGCCCAGTCGTTTTTCCACCATACGTTGGTCCAGACGCCCGCGTTGTTGCTCGTTGAGCTGACCGGTTCGAACTCGGTCCAGAATGCTGATCGCTCGCACTGCCCAACGAACTTCACGGTCGAAGTTCATGTAACGTGCTTTAGTTTTCGGAGTCGGCGGTTTGAGGTGAGCCAAAACGCTTTGCCGTAAGAAATTGGCACATCGGCAACAGCCCTTGCGGTACGCTTCCCACTTCGGATCTGACTCAAAGATGCTTTTGATCACTCGGCTGACCAAGTGAACAATGTCGAAGAACGAAGCGACTTCGGGGTGCCGCTGTTGAAACAATTCCACGCCTTTTTTGAGGTCGCTGCCGCGATCGCTCAGTGTGGCGATCGGTGTGCCGTACTGCTGGCTTAGTCGCTCGAGTTGGCCGTCGACGATTTCACCGGTGGAGGTTTCCACAGGCATGACCGCGATGACCGTCAGGTCGCGATGCGTCATCGGACCGATCAAGCAGCGGAAGTCTTCTCGTGAGATCGCCATGACGATCAGACACTTCGTGCTGCCGGCGTTGATCGTATGATCGAGCAACCAAATCCAATCGTTGCGAACCTGATCGGTCCGCTCAATCAGATACAGCCCCAGTCGCAAAATATGATTCTGAATCGAGCTTTGGCTGGGCCCGTCCAGGCCGTGCCCGCCCTTGCACTTGTCGACGATGCTGCAAGCTCGACTGGCCGCCCGCAGCGACATCGCTCCCTCGAGGACTAGGCGGATCGCCTGGGTAATCAGGTCGGCTCGAAAGGGACTTCCGGCAATCGCCAGACTCCTCGGCTGTGCCGACTTCTCGCCACAGTCAATGGCGTTCAGTTGAGCTTGAGCGTTTTTTTGAGCTCGTTGAGTTCCATTTCTGCGATTTCAGCTCGAATCCTCCACGATTCGCGGCTCTTCGTAACGGCGCGAATTTGATTTTCGGCAACGCGATGCTTCTCGCGTAGCAAACGGTACTTCTCACGAAGCTGATCGCGGCCGTCCTTGAGGAAGGCAATGATCTTGTGAGGTGGCGACTTGTACTCGGAGATTTCTTTCGACATGCTGACCTTCCGTGGAGACCTCTATGGATCACACCATTAGAACATCTACGGAAGAAA
>NZ_SJPM01000069.1 GCF_007859915.1 Neorhodopirellula pilleata | reverse complement strand
CTAGCCCGGATTATTCATCAGCATTGAACGAAAAGAGCCTTGCGTGCGTCCAAGTTGTTATCTGACGACAACTTAGGAAAAACACGAAGGCTCTTTCACATGATACGCGATGCACAAACGGCTTTGTTCGATTTTTTCCCCGGACGGACCATTGAAATTCATCAGGTTGACGAACAGGTCAGCACCGATGGGGGGTTAATCGCTTTTCGGGAGCTCGACAAAAAACTGGGGCTGACCGAGAGTTTTGCCGCTCAGATTCGAGACCCGCGAGCCGATCCGACTCAGTCACTCTTGAGCGTGATTCGGCAACGCATCTTCGGGATCATTGCAGGATACGAAGACCAAAATGATCATGACACTCTGCGATCCGATCCGGTCTTTAAACTGATCGCCGATCGAACGCCCGATGACCATGACCTGGCTAGCCAGCCAACGATCTCCCGAGTGGAAAACTCGGTCACTGCTGGCGATCTGATACGACTCGAAGACTGGTTCATCGACCGCTTCGTCGAGTCGTTCGACGAGGATCCCGATTCAATCACCTTGGACATTGACACGTTTGCAGATTCGGCTCACGGGACGCAGCAACTGACTTTCTTCAACAACTTCTACAAAGACAACATCTACCAAGTTCGCGTGATCACATGCGCCGAAAATGATCAGATCGCGTTACCAGTATTGTTGTATGGAACTGCTCACGTGTCGCTTGGTGCTGCCGATGACCTGACACGTGTTATCAATGCTTTGCACAGGAGATATCCGGACCTTCATGTCACTGTGCGTGCGGATGCCGGATTCGCCGTACCGCACCTCTATGAAGCACTCGACTGCCTTGCCAATGTGACCTTCAGCATTGGCTATCAGATGAACTCCCTGATGCAGGAAAAATGCGAGGAATTGATGGATTTGACGCTGAAAACCTTCGAGACGACCGGGAAAACGACGAAGAACTATATGCATCTCCAGCACCAATCTCGCAACTGGTCGCGCGCGTATGATTTGGTCATCAAGTGCGAGGCCAATGAGCAGGGAACCAATCGACGCGTCGTGATCACGAACCGGCCTGGTGCGGAACAGTATCCTGACGGTACCTATCAGGAATACGCCGACCGAGGCGAGAGCGAGAATCGCAACAAGGAGTTGACCGTGGACTTGTGCGCCGATCGGTTGAGTGATCATCGCTACATGGCCAACTTGTTTCGAACGATGATGCATGCAGTGTCCTGCAATCTCTTGGCCCGCTTTCGCGGCGTCGTTGCCGAGGCTCCTGTGGACTCCGGGCCGGACGCCGATGGTATCCCCTTGGAAGCCGGCAGCGAGCATCGCAAACGAACCGAAGGCAATCGTCGGCGTCGGCGCGATCCACTGGGTCGCGGTCGTGCGATGACATGGCGTACGTTGGTGATTAAGGTGGCCGCTCGCGTCGAGACAACCACGCGACATGTGCGTTTGCTGATCCCATCGAGTTGGCCGCACGCGGACTATCTCTGGAAAGTGAGTCGGTCGTTGGCTTCATTCGCGCCGAGCGGTTAACCGCACCCATCGCTCGGTTAGCGATGCCTCAGCGACCAAAAGGGTTCCTGGGGGAAAGGGGGCCTTACGGAGCGATTCGGCTCAAGCAGCGACCAAAGCCAAACTTGATCAAAGGTTGCCAACTGACAAAGGCTCGTGAATAATCCGGGCTAG
>NZ_SJPM01000068.1 GCF_007859915.1 Neorhodopirellula pilleata | reverse complement strand
CGAAGACAGGAGCAAGCCGAGGCAACTGCGACACGTAGCGATCGTGCTTCGTGCAAAAGGCACGCCACTGGTCGGTCTGGTTTTTCGATTTGCGAAACGACATGTGGCTGAGCTCTTGCCCGATAACACCGCCGATCACGGAGCGGCCGGTGAAAGGTTGGAAGTTGTAAAAAGTCGTCCTGGCCGCTGCCGTGCATCGGGATAGTTCGTCGTGTCCCAACGGCGACAGTTCGAACGAGTTCGGCCGCATGCCAGTGTATCGCACGTTGACGAACCAGTGTTCAACGAGCGTTGATTCAGTCCTGGATTCGGGTCGGGGGCGGGCGTTGCAGCACCGACGAACACCGCCGATCACGGAGCGGCCTAGTAAAAGTTTGAAGTTTCAAAACGGCGTCTTGGCCGCTGCCGTGGATCGGATTGTTCGTCGTGTCCGATGGGATCACGCTATGCGGTTGACATTGTCGCAATCGTACCGATTCGCTCCGCCAGCCTCAAGCAAATTTCAGGCAGTGCACTTCCGGATGCCGGAAATCACGAACGTTGAATTAGTGTGTGATTAGTGCACATTAGCGTTCAGCGCAGCCTGTTTTTCGGGAACACTAATCCGCGCTAATCGAACACTAATCCAGCCCCCACGTCGCAACGGAGTCGTCGACACGACGGCGTCGGTCTTCGCGGTCTCCAGCACCGACGAACGGTAGACATCACGGGGGACGGACGAACGACTTGACGTCATGATACGCACGGCTCGTCACTCCCGTGCATTTCTTGGTTCGCCGCCGGAATTGGATACGCTACGACCTTTCTGTCAGCATACAACTGTACGGAGCGATCAGTTAGGAAGCAACAGTGCCCCACGTCAGTACGTCAAAACGACGACCCATGCCGCGATATTGGCCACCGACAGGATTAGTAGTTCCATCTGCGTAAGTGTGCGGCCCAACGAAAGCAAAGATACAACCAATGGGATGGCGAAAAGACCGGACATTGTCCACAGCAACATGAAGGTGTTGATGATTGTTGCGGCTACAGCGATTGTCTCCAGTTTCAATTGCAATATCCAAAACCTAACAATATGGCAAAAGAATGCTCGGCGAACGGCGGACATAACCGAGGACGCGCAAAAGACTCGGCCATTGCCAAACCGCTTGGCTCGCGTCCTTCGGTGGATGTCATTGTTACCCTTGCATCCTGTCTTTCGATTTAGTCCGCGACGCAAAACTATTGTATCAATTCCATCTCAGAGAGCAATTTCTTGTAGTAACGGTCCCGAATGTCGCGTTCGATCTCCTTGCGCCTGGGGTCATTCCAAAACGGTGGGGCGTTTTTTGAACGAAGGATGAAGCACGCTGGAGGTTCAAGCAGCCAGCTGTAAGCAATCCAAAACGGCTCGCCGGATTCTAGCGGATTCCATCCATGGTCTAATGCGAACTCAATGGCAAAGGGAACAACGTCGTAGATGATTGTTCCATACGGATCGATCATCAGTCTTGCCCCGCAGCCGGCTGAATGCTGAACGGTAGCCACGCCCCGACCGTTGTCCCCACGCGACCCTTTGACCCAATGGTAGGTACAATCCCTAACCTTGACTGTGCGGCGATTTCGTTTCGGCAGTGCCATCCGGATTCGCTTTAATCGAAAAGGTTAACACCGCCGATCACGGAGCGGCCGGTGAAAAGTTGGAAGTTGTAATATAGCGTCCTGGCCGCTGCCGTGGATCGGGATAGTTCGTCGTGTCCCAACGGCGACAGTTCGAGCGAGTTTGGCCGCATG
>NZ_SJPM01000067.1 GCF_007859915.1 Neorhodopirellula pilleata | reverse complement strand
CACGTCTCGATGCCGCTGCGAAGTTGACTGCACAACGCACGTTGAAGCTGAAGTCTGGATGCTTCAGTACCGCCGCAACCACCCAGCCACGAAAGACCACCGCCATGCCAATTCGATCACGAACCAACACCAAGCCGAGCCCCCGGTCCGCCTGTAATGAACGCCAAAATTCAGCCAAAACCTCAGTCAGCAGTCGCTTGATTGAGGACTAGAGTCTGTTCGAGACCGTCTCAACGCCCACGAAGTCCTCATTGATTTCGTGCGTCTTCCCGTCCGTGATTTGATATCCGACGACGTATTGAGAACGGAGTATTTTGGTTGGGTCGTTCCACCAACCGCCGAAGGTGAAGTCAGGATTGTCGAATTCGGTGATGCCGAAGAATTGGATCAGCTAATCCGAGATTGGCGGGACGAGTTCAGCAACCTATCCAATTCTAGCGGCTTGAGCTCGGTGGAACGTATTTCGGCTGATCAATCCATTTCAAAGAAGTTGTCGCGTCGATTGTTGGCTCCTCTCGCATCGGTTATGAAAGATGAACGACTTCGTCTCGTGCTTTCACCTGATGGCGAGTTGTGGAATCTGCCGTGGGCGGCGTTGATCGACGATAACGACAAGTTTCTTATCGAGTCGTTTCAAATCGATTATGTCAACAGTGGTCGGGATGTTCTGGATAACCCGTCGCAAAAATCGACCACCGTCGAGCAAACAGTCATTTTTGCAGACCCTGACTTTGACAGTCTTCCGAAATCACTTCCCGTTCGACAAACCGTCGACCAGAATATCACGCCCATAAGTCGTCATGCTACGATTATTGGAAAAGCTGTCGCTCTACCTGGAACGCGCAGAGAGGCCGAATCGATTCGTGAGTTACTGGCAGAAGCCTCTAACGAATCCGCGTCGGTTTTCTTAGGAAGCTTGGCTTCGGAAACCAATTTCAAAGCATTGTCACACCCGAAAATCTTGGTGGTCAGTACTCACGGTTTCTTCCTCCAACCGGAGTCCGCTATCTCGGGTGATTCCGATGCGGATCAGGACCGTCTCGAAAACGGCGGTCGTTTTATTGAGAACCCATTATTGAGATGCGGACTGCTTCTTGCTGGGTACAACACAGACAAGGTCGATTCCCCAGCGGACGACGGACTATTGACTGGCGTGGAGATTCTGAACACGGATTTGCAAGGGACTGAGTTGGTGGTGCTGAGCGCGTGCGATACGGCTTTAGGCGACGTTCGAAGTGGAGAAGGGGTTGCCGGATTGAGACAAGCTTTCCGCATCGCGGGCGCTGAGGCGGTGATGGCCAGTCTGTGGCAGGTCGAAGATTCTTCGACCGCACGTTTGATAAGCGATTTCTTCGCCCAAATTTTCAGAGGAGAAAGTGCTGGCCGGGCGCTACGCATGGCACAGCTCAATCGTATTCGCATTCAAAGACAAAAGAACGAAAATGCTCATCCTTTCTTCTGGGCAGCCTTCACACTCACCGGAAACCGGAAATGAAACGGTGCTAGATGTCGTTTCAAATGGTTTTTCACGTCCTTTTGCCTCTTATCAATCTTTTCGAATCGAACATCGGGCTTCGAGATCTGCGCGCAGCTGCATTTTCTCGCTAGCGGCTACGTAGTGTAATGGCGTTTTCGACCCGGACGGCCTTCAGGTCGACGTAAGGGTGCAGGCACACTAATCGGTGACTAGGTCATCGCAGGCAGCCTATCTTTCTTGGATTGTCGCGTGTAGTGGGTTCCTGGGCGAG
This sequence comes from Neorhodopirellula pilleata, assembly GCF_007859915.1. Classification (GTDB taxonomy): domain Bacteria; phylum Planctomycetota; class Planctomycetia; order Pirellulales; family Pirellulaceae; genus Rhodopirellula; species Rhodopirellula pilleata. Next base: position 54 of record NZ_SJPM01000067.1, on the reverse strand, counting down.
CCGCAAAGTGGTCGGCAAGCTCGCTGCCGTCGCTGATTACGGCGGCTCGCAGAT
>NZ_SJPM01000066.1 GCF_007859915.1 Neorhodopirellula pilleata | reverse complement strand
TACATGACCGGTGGTCCGATCAGTGATCGTCGGTTGATCTCGCATGAAGACGGAAAGGTTCAGTTTTGGGCACGCGTCGGCGATCAGACTGGCGGCGGCGATGGCCGTAGTGCCCCGTACACACTTACGCAGATCTTTTACTTCCTGGGTCGTAAAGACGGGTTTCACTACTTCGAAATCCCGAACGAAGGGTTCTACAGAGTTGCGAATGGGACCGCGGCGACGGACATGCCACTTGATCTGCCTGGTAAGAATCCGTTCGGGAGCGTAGGATTGTTCGTCGTTTTTCGCGATGATAAGCTGTCAACTCCTACGTCAGATGAACTTGCGGATGCAGGAATCGACACAACGCCAACTGGTGGCGAATAACAATGCGGTGAACGGGAGTAATGTGCTCTCCGCTACGGCGGTGTGGCTACGCCATTTTTCCGCCTCCGCTACGATCCCATTACCCCGTTACCGCTGGCGTTACCCGACTGAAAATGACCAACGCCACAATTGACTTGCGTCCCATCCGTGATCTGCTTTCAGTGTTCTTGAAAGAAACTTGCCGGTCGTTCACTGATGCACATCCTGACGTTGGGGTATCAACGGTAGCGCTATACGTGTTTCCGTATTCACGAATTGCTGGACTCTGTTTCGATCACCAATTTCACTCGGACGCATCGGTCAGTGAATGGCAGCACAAGGGGCCCGACTGGTATGGCGAAGACAATGCAGGTCTATTTTGCAACTCTCCCGCCGATTTTGCCTTTCCTGATTTTGCCGAATTCGAACTATCATCATTCCCCGACCTCTACGACTGCGATAATCGCCTCCTCGTTTGTGATTTAAACGGAGATCAGACGGCAGTCGATCGTAACGCAACCGGCGACGAAGGCGTCAACAAGGCGGTGTTTCCAGCGTTTTGCGACTTATTGCGTGAGTTCGATGGTTGGGCGTCGCTGCGGACAACTGCCCCGTTTAGAATTGGGGTTGTGATGCACGACAGCACTTGCCAAACGTTCTGGCAGCACGAAAACGGGTAACCATGATCGAGATAGGGGCCGCATTGCTGCGGACCCCTCTCACACCACCGGACATGCGGGTCCGCATCCGGCGGTTCGTTTCTTGGAAGCAAACTTGCTCCAGATTTCCTCAAGGCGCGCTAGTCCGTTCTTCTTGAGATAGTCAATTGAGATCGCGACGTGCATCGCTGCACTCGATGACATCACCCAATATCCTCTCCCACTGCTGCCGTGCGAGATGGCTTCCTCCTGACGCACTCCTAACTTCAACAGCATTCGTATCCGTGTGCGGACTCGATACCACTGTTTCCAGTAGCAAGCGTGGATGCGCCGACGAACCCATTTGTCGAGATACTGCAGCTGCGTCTTGTGTAGGCCGTAATGAAAGTAGCCGATCCATCCTTGAAAGTACCGTCGTAGTTCAATGAAACGTGATGACATCGACCGGCCTCCGATGCGGCGTGTTATCTCTTTCACGCGGTCCTTGAACTTGCGAAGGTTCTTCGCACTCACCTCGAATCGTCCGCCGAATCCACGAAAGCGGTAGCCGAGATACTCGACGTCCTCCGTGCGACAAACGCTGCTCTTGTCGTGGTTGACCACGAGTTTGAGCTTTCGGGTGAGGTAACGTTCCACTGAACGAAAGACTCGTGTTGCTGACTGCTCAGTTTTGGAGAATACCAAGAAGTCGTCTGCATATCGTACAAAACGATGGCTTCGTTGTTCCATTTCCTTGTCGAAGTCATCCAGCAGAATATTCGCAAGTAATGGCGAGAGCGGCCCGCCTTGCATGGTACCTTCGTTCGATGGGTGGAAGTCGGTATCGACCATCACGCCAGCCCGTAGGTAGTTCCCGATCAGACGCGACAATCGCTTGTCGCGAACCTTGCGAGCGACACGACACATGAGAACGTCATGTTGAACCGTGTCGAAAAATTTCGTAAGGTCCATGTTAACGCACCAGCGGTAACCCGCCCGGATGTGTTGCTGAACGAGATGGATCGCTTCATGGGCTGAGCGATAGGGCCGAAAGCCGAAACTTGACTCCGAAAAGTTCGGGTCGAAGATCGGCGTGAGGACTAACAAGATGGCTTGTTGGATT
>NZ_SJPM01000065.1 GCF_007859915.1 Neorhodopirellula pilleata | reverse complement strand
GTCCTGAACTGTGCCCCGCAGGGCCGGCGTTGAACATGCCCCGCAGGGCGACACTGGACGATGCCCCGCAGGGCAGCCTGGCAGTCCGCGCTACTCAGCGTTGACACATTCCTCGTGCTCGTAACGGTGGCGATATGCGGGCGGCGGCGTTTGAAGTGATTGCTACCAGACCGGTGACCATCGCCGCTCCGTCATCATTGCATGGTTACGAGTCAATCATTTTAGCATCGTGCCCACCGGCTTGCCATCAACTTCGACCCGACGGCTTGAGCCGACAGCGGCCACCATTGGTCAGGCGTCGGACAATGCCCCGCAGGGCAGGCGTCGGTTTGTGCACCGCAGGGCAGTCCTGAACTGTGCCCCGCAGGGCCTGCGTTGAACATGCCCCGCAGGGCGACACTGGACGATGCCCCGCGGAGCAGCCTGGCAGTCTGCGTTACTCAGCGTTGCCACATTCCTCGTGCTCGTAACGGTAGACATCACGGGGGACGGAGAGTTGATCATCCATTCGAGCGAACGCCGCAAGCCGTCCTCCCGTGCATGTCATGGTTCTGCTCGATTTGGTTTCATCTAGTAGTGGATCACTGTGTAAGTGCGAAACTTTGCGGGAGAATAGTCTATCGACCATCCGAGACCCTTCTCCCAATCGTCATGGAATCTGGTTCCTTTGGGCATCCAAGCTGCTGTATAGTTCATACCGACAGTGCGTATCGGACTCGGTGCGAAGATAATGCAGGTTGCAACCGGGACGTACACAGCACTAAAGGCCCCAGACCAGTACGGGTGCTTTGTGTCGGGCGTGTTGTAACGAACAAACGCCCAGCATGCTGGCCCGAACGATAGAAAGAGGGCCGCAATGCACAAGAGAGTGAGACATGAAACACGAAACACCAGTCGCCCGGCGCGCGTCCGCCGCAGAGCTAGTCCTATCGGTGCGGCCACCAACGCTGACGTCGAAAGTGCGACCAAGATCAGCGCAACGAGCGACGACGGGATCCGAACGATTAGAAAAAGCAATGCTACCAATGCAGTAGCAACTAACAACACGTTCAGACCGAACCGAAGTCTGTGTTTCATGCTTCGCATTTCGCGGGGTGTTTTTGCAGCAGAACGGCCGCGATAACCGAGTCGCGGCGATTGATTTTCAACTGTCAAAAACGCTGGCTCCGCGACTTCGGTTCATCGCTTGGTTCCCCGCTCTTTCGTCTGTGTCTCCAAGAACGATAGCCAATTCTGTTTGTTAACGTGAAACGGCAATTCATTGTAGCCAGCTCCGTGCCATCCCAATCCGTCACGTCCTGTCAAAACGTACAGAATCCTCGCACCCATTTCCGCAACAACACCGCCATGATCCAAGCATGCAAGACCATCGTCCACTGTGATTGACGAATCTCGTTCGCATTTTTCCATCAATGTATTGGCGGCCAGCAGCAGTTCGTATTGGTTTTCAGCCCAGCAGTTCTGGCGAATAGCGGTTTGGCAGTCTGCGATGGATGGGCTATCAGCGTTCAAGTTTGGTCAGCCTCAATGCAGTTCTCGGCGTAGCGTTAATGCCGGGCGAGTCAACACATGCAAGCGATCTGTCGGGGAACGTCACCAATCACCCGGCGGCGACGAGAAATTGTCCACTTGAAAACGCCCGACTTCGCCGCTCGGGTGCATTGGATGGTTCCCCGCCGTTTAATCGCTGTCGCTTCGCCCCGGCGTTACGACACAAGTCGCAAAAAATGAAATACTTTCGATGCAGCCGAAGATGATCGTGTAGAAAACACTGCTAGAGACCCATGCAAATTGACTTGCATCTTCGATGTCAAAGGATTTGTATAGGACTGCGGTAGAAAACGCAAAAAGTCCGCTTAGCACAAGAGCAATCGCGAAACGGCTCAGGGAGCGGAATCTCGGTTTGTTCTTCGGGATAGTGCAGATGAAGGCCGCCATTACGGCTGGGCCGATCGGTCCGGTCAACCCGACCGAAAACGCACGCAGCAATAAGTCAATCGCAATCATGCTGGCGAACGCAAAAGTGTACAACCGAACGTACGACAGTAATGTTGAGTCGCCGGTAGACCGGACATCAGCAGTCGTAGCGAATTGTGTCATACGCAGATGCCTTCAGTCGGGGAACGAAATGCGATCTATCCGATGGTCAGGCGTTAAAAAAGCTCAACTTGCTAGTTGAGCTGGCCGCCTGACTTTCGGATAGATCGTGCGTTGAACTTTGTCGATCGTGATCGCCACCCTGGAAAAAA
>NZ_SJPM01000064.1 GCF_007859915.1 Neorhodopirellula pilleata | reverse complement strand
GACTAGCGCGCCTTGAGGAAATCTGGAGCAAGTTTGCTTCCAAGAAACGAACCGCCGGATGCGGACCCGCATGTCCGGTGGTGTGAGAGGGGTCCGCAGCAATGCGGCCCCTATCTCGATCATGGTTCGCCGAATTACCTGTTGGGGCCGACAGCATGGAGATTTGGTCAAGCTTCGCTCGATCGTCCGGACGGCCAAGCACCTCCACCCAGAGGATTTGCCGATTGGTGTAATGCACACACATCACGCCTTTTACCGGAGCGATTACGCGTTTGCATGCCGGCCAAGCAGGAGCGGATGTCTTGGGCACGGCGTAGAACGTCACGCAACCTGGTTCATCACATAGGCATCGCTCAACGATCTCTACTGAATGAACCGTTTCGGCCAGGTGCTTGTGTCCCTCGGCGGCTAGTCCCTGCGCAAGCTCTTCTGCAAACTCCGGTAATGCGTCGACGAGCTTCATCATCTTACTGCTGGCGAACGCTTGCGTTGACCGGGCGGCGGCCAGTCAACTATCCATTTTGAACCGCGTCGTCCGCCGCTCCGTGTCCAACGCTTTGTTCTGCATCCGCCGTGTGGTCCAGGTTCTTTCGGACCATGTGAAGACCTGCGGACATGACATCGAGGAGCGCATCTATTTCGTCAGCATCCCAGGTCGGGACATAGTGTTGGCCCTTTGGGGTGCATGCCGGAATGTTGTTGCCAGCGAATAGTTTATCGTAAATAGGGCGATTGGGCTCGGCAATTGCGCGGAAGCCATCCCGGTGTTTTTTGGCCGATTGCCATACATCAAGGAACATGTTCCACGCGTTGAGCATTTCAACACAGTCTACCGTTTCCGGTAAGGGGTCGAAGACCCATCGTGATACGAAGTCCAGGTTGTGAAGCGTTGGATTTCTTTGTTCAGTGATTGTGATTTCGTTGCGAGACGCGTGCTGGTTGAGTGTGCGAAGGTCGTTGAATGAGATGATGCGGTTTTGGGCATTGAGAACCACAAAGTCCTTTGCGTCGGAATCCAGATCCGTTACCCAAAGCAGGTAGCGTTGTTCCGAGTCGAGTTGGTACCAAAACGCGTAGTATTGCACGGCTACGATTCGAATGCAGAACACCACCGATCACGGAGCGGCCGGTGAAAAGTTGGAAGTTGCAAAAAGTCGTCTTGGCCGCTGCCGTGCATCGGGATAGTTCGTCGTGTCCCAACGGCGACAGTTCGGACGAGTTTGGCAGCATATCAGTTTATGAAGCGTTGACGAACTAGTGTTCAACCAGCATTGATTTGGTCATGACTTTCGGGTTTGAGTTGGGGATTGCAGCATTCAGTGAAGGGAATTTGTCCGGTACCGAAAAGCTGTATTGGCACCGGACACCCGTGCTTTGCCCCAACTTAGTTCGACAGATAAAGTACTTTGAGTGGACCGACGTAATTAGGGTCCATCTGCTGGCCATAGACCCCGAAGGGAATACCTCCATTTTCGTAGCAATAAAACATCACGTCGAGCACAGGGAAGACGAGATCGGGAAATAAAGCCTCTGCCTTTACCATGACGTTAAAATGGACGTATGGTAAGTCGGCCAAAATTTCGTCATAAAGCTCGTTCGCATCTGCACCGGTTTTTTCAGCAATTTTCTGCGATGCAAGATTTAGCGATTTGCAGTTGCTCAATAATTCCCCAAGTCGCTCAGCCCTTTCGTCGATTTCCTGTAGCTTTGGGCCGCATGCCAATCCTCCGAGGGAACTTACGAGACTCTCAATGTCCCCAAAATATCTTGAATGCAGAATGTTCCAGGGATTCGGCTTGGTGTCGTCCTCCCGCAACAGTTCCAAGCACTCGAGGAAAAACTTGGGTGTCGTTGGCGAAGCAAGCCACGAAGTTCTTTCAGCAAACTTGAATTCCCTTTCAATGTTTATCGAGCTCATTGAGAACAGCGAATCGTTTTCGATGAGCTGAAGTATTTTTCCTTCTCTGTTCATAGTATTCATTTAAGGCTTTTCGGGAGGCAACGTCTTCAAGCAACTTGATGGTCTGGATTCAGCTGTTTGTAGAACTTCTCCGCTGAGTCCTACTTGATTAAGGATCCTGTGTTTTGCTTTTTTTGGGCCGTGGCACATTTCATCACCTCATGAATGGACTGATCGGATACTGCAAAGAGACTCAGAGCCTTAACGAGAGATAAATTGTCCCGCACAAAGATGCTATGCTCTCGCTTCTCCTCCGGTCCTGAATTCGGGTCGGAGACGGGCGATGCCACATCGACGAACGGCAGCCGTCACCGGGTACGGCGAGTTGAGTATCCATTTGTGAACGCGCGATGCCGTACTCCGGTGCACGGCATGGTTCAAGTAAGCCGCTATCGCGGCGGGGAAGTACATTTTGAGTGGTTTGGAGGTATCTGGATTTGTTTGAAGCATCCTGGCAGGAGGAGCTGTTCGCTGTGGACAGCTCATCAACTCCTCCTGTTACAGGAAACTTTCGATGTCCAAGTATAGCAATAACAGCAGCCCCAATCCACTCGGGCTCTTCTTTCCCGCTGCAGTTCGCCAGCGACTCTC
>NZ_SJPM01000063.1 GCF_007859915.1 Neorhodopirellula pilleata | reverse complement strand
ATTCTGGGGGAGGGGGGCGTTGTGCGCGGTCGGTCAAAATCAGACTCGCAATCCGCTTCGCTGCGTTTCGCAATGGCCAAACCTCAAAACGCAGAACCGATTTCGTCCTTGGTGAATAATGCGGGTTGACACGATGGTTTGCATCACATCGTTGATCAAATCGTCAAGAACCTTGCCGTAAGCTTCCGGACTCAAGGATTCGTTTTCGGGCCCGGTGTAACGCGAAAGGATTTGGTTCCCGATTTCTTCCGCCGACGTTTGCACGAATTCACTGTTCAGGAAATACAACGACTGCGGCGCGACAATCGTTCGCGGTCTCGATCCGGTCACCATCGTATTGCTCGCCGCATCGAACAACTGCAACACGTGAGGTTCGACGGTACGGATGACGGGTTGGTAAACGGTGCGGCGGTTGTCTTGGATATTCAAGTAGTCGCCTAAGTTGCTCGCGTCGCCGATCGGTAATGATTGCAAGATGTTTTCGTTGGGACCGCATTGCAGTTTACCCCGCAGCGAAAGCAACGTGTCGCGAATCTCTTCCGCTTCGAGACGTCGTCGGTTTTGATGAGCCAACAGCCGGTTCTCAGGATCAGCAGTGTTGGCGGCTTCGACGGTTCGGCAGTAAGCGTCGGACAAAACGATCTCGCGAACGAGTCGCTTTAAATCCCAACCGGCGGCAATGAATCTGATCGCCAGATCATCGAGCAGTTCGGGATGCGACGGCTTCTCTCCGGTCGTCCCGAAGTTGTCGACGCTGCGAACAAGTCCTTCGCGAAACAAATGTTTCCAAACGCGATTGACATGCACGCGTGCGGTCAGTGGATTGAGAGGCGACGTGATCCAAGCGGCGAGTTCCAAACGACCGCTTTGGTTGGTCGGGATTTCCGGCTGGCTCGGGAACGAAGCGACTTGCAAAAAACCGCGCGGCACGAGCGGCCCTTTGCTCGAAGCGACGCCACGGATGCGGATCTCCAGGTCGGTGATGACGTCCGCATCACGCACTGCCATCGCATGAGGCGGCATCTCGTCGAGCAACTCGGCAAGCGTTCGTTCAGCTTCGCGAAGCTCCTCTTCCGTGGCGGCGACTTTCAGTCGCCGTTCCTCGTCGATCTCAGCACACCTGTCAGGATCGGATGTCGGATTCATTGGCGACTGAAAGTCGCCACCACGGCTTTCTTTGATGGCGGCGACTTTCAGTCGCCGTTCCTCGTCGATCTCAGCACGCCCGTCAGGATCGGATGTCGGATTCGTTGGCGACTGAAAGTTGCCACCACGGAGTTCGTCAAGCTTCTTTTGAGCTTGGAATCGTTTGCCGACGGCTTTGACCCAACGATAACGATTCTCTTTCAGAAACGCGGTCAACTGTTCGTCACCACCCGGCCCCAAACCGCGTCGCTCCCAGTCGGACTCGTCGTCCTTCGGGCCGCCGATACGATCGACCAGCGTCGACGTGCTGGCCATGATCCCGGCCAGTGCGTAGTAGTCAGCATGAGGCAAGGGATCAAACTTGTGATCGTGACAACGGGCGCAACCGAGCGTCATGCCGAGCAACGATTTGCCGATCGTGTCGATCTGTTCGTCGATCACGTCGAGCGTGAGCTGTTCTTTATCGAACGTGCCGAGCACTTTGGAACCGAGTAACAAGTATCCCGTCGCGATGAAGTTTTCGTCGCGTTCGGTTTGCGATTCGGCGGGCAACAAATCGCCGGCGATCTGTTTGCGAATGAATTCGTCGACGGGCATGTTGCGGTTGATCGCGTCGATGACCCAGTTCCGATATCGCCACGCGTTGTGAAACGGCACGTTGAAGCTCGACCCGTTGCTGTCGGCGTAACGGGCAACGTCGAGCCAATGACGTCCCCACTTTTCACCAAAGCCGGGGCTGGCCAGCAATGAATCGACATACGCGGCGTACTGATCGGGATCGGACAAGTCGTGACGCGACGTCGTGCGCGGGGCCGGGGGAAGTCCGGTCAGGTCGTACGAAACGCGGCGGGCGAGCGTGGCGTTGTCGGCGCGTTGGGCGGGCGAGAGTCCGGCTTCGGCGAGTTTCTCGTTGACGAACGAGTCAATCATCGTGTCACAGTGTTCTTCACTTTGGGTCGCATTGTTCTTTGTTGCATTCACGGTGGGGACCACCGTGCCACTTAGCGGACGGAATGACCACCATTGTCTACCGGCTTCGATGTCAATTGTTTTGCGGTCGGCTGCTCGTCCGTCTTCGCGAGGATCCACGGCACCCGATTCGATCCACTTCTTGATGAGTGTCCGGTCACGTTCAGGAAGCTTGCCGTCGGGCGGCATCTCCAATCCGGCGACTTCATGGTTGACGACTTGCCACAGCAAGCTCTTGTCGAGCTGTGAAGGCACGATGGCGGGACCGGAATCACCGCCGGCGGTCCAACCGGCTTTGGAGTCGAGTACCAATCCGCCGCTCGCTTCACCGCTGTCGTGACTATGGCAGTCGTAACAATTGTTTTGCAGAATCGGCTCGATGTACTCGTGAAAGAATGCAGAATCGTCGGCGTGGGCGGGTAAGTTCCAGAGAACAGTAAGCAGCATGGATGCCAAAATCGATAGGGGTAGGGAAGTCCGGTTGAGCCGGACTCCCCTCCCTCCGAACCGTGCGTGCGGTTTTCCCGCACACGGCTCTCCAGTTAGTGGTCAATCACGGATTGAACGTAACGAGTGTGGGCCGCCC
>NZ_SJPM01000062.1 GCF_007859915.1 Neorhodopirellula pilleata | reverse complement strand
CCTCGATGCGGTCGTGGAACTGTGCGAGCACCTGGAGTGCGCCCAACGAACCGGCGACGGTGACTCGGACTTCTAGTACGCGGCCCACTGCCCCGGTTCACCCGCCTGGGCAGATAGAACGCTTACCAATCGAGTTCAAGTCCTACGTTCAACCAGTCCTTGTGTTGTCGATCATCCCCTTCGGATTCATCGGAGCGATCGCCGGTCACGTGTTGATGCAACTGCCCCTGACGCTATTCAGCATCTACGGCCTGATCGCACTCTCAGGCATCGTCGTCAACGACTCCATCGTCCTGATCGACTTCATCAATATGCGATTGAGAGACGGCCTGCCGATTCAAGACGCAATCCTCGACGCCGGACGACGCCGATTTCGTCCCGTCATCCTAACTTCAATCACAACGATCGCCGGAGTGCTGCCCATCCTATTGGAAACACAACGTCAAGCACTCGTCCTGATCCCAATGGCAACCAGCCTCGCGTTCGGCTTGATGTTTGCAACCGCCATCGTGCTGATACTCGCGCCAACACTGGTTTCAATGACAAACCATTTCAGTCGTGAGGCGAGCGGAGTTTGATTGCCACATTGCTCGCATTATTGTAGTAGCAGCCAATCACTCAGATTTCGGAGTCGGCCTGAGGTGGATTGAATCTCAGATCAGAAGCTGGTGTGTACTGTTGCCTGAGCAGCTTCCTTGACATTGGTAGCGTCCAAACGCAGATGTCGCGCTGGTTGGGATTGATACACGAACCAATAGGAACCGCCAGTCGCTTACAGCAAATCATTACTTGCGAGAATACAACTGCCTTACCCCCACACGGGTCGGGGTTCAGCATTGGGGAAGACATTCATGATGTTGCCCACAGACCCATAACTTCATGCGTTTGCGGCCAAAACTGCGCCAATCAAAGTGATCTCCGCATGCCCCCATGCGTGAACGCCTCCAGAAAAAAGTTCTACTGGTGTCCTCGATCCTCCACTCAAAAGCCGCTTGTGATCATCGCAGGCGGCTTTTTTCGTGCGCCGAAGTCCTTGATAGCCAACGCTTTACGGCGTTTTGCGATTTAAGCGGTCCGGTGGGGACAAGTACTTGGGTCAGGAAATGGGTGGGATTTTGGGTCAGATTGGGTCAGATTTCAGCTCAAATCCGACCCACCGAAGACACGTCCGCTGCGGATGATCTTCTCTTTCCAGCCTTCAAACAGCCGTCGCCACTAGCTGTCCTTGGCAAGCTCATCGAGCAGTGGTTGGAGCTTTGGACGAAGGTCAAGGATCGCCATCTTCAGCGTTGCATATCGAGGGTCTGAGTATCGATTGGTGACCGATGTACGAGCTACTCGTCGAGCATTCGAGAGGTCTGCTATCTCACTTCCGTAATCTTGACGCAAGAGATTCGGCAGTACCTTTCGCAGGTTTTTTAACGGATGCTTTGGGAAGGCTGCATCAATTCGCTGGATTCGGGTGATGACACCGACACCGGTAATCGTCTTCCCATTGGGTACCTCCCCCCACCACTTCGTCATTCGTTGAGCCGCATTGCGTCTGTGGTCTTGATACCACGAGACACCCTTTTTATTGCAGAGGATCGTGTTGCCGCCGCACGCCTGCGACCGCTGGATACCCCATTTCAAGAGCTCCTGGACTTCTTTGAAAAGAACCCACTCGCCATACTCAAAAGTCTTCGGACGCTCGAAAATAACCCACGGGCCAACTTCCGGCATGCCGGTAGCCTGATCAATCCGTTCCGGGTGCAACGAATATAGGTCATCGGGGACCAATCGCCCAATCTCGGCTGGCTGGGGCGGGTCGGCTCACGCCGGGGTCAGGCTGGGTTTTCGGTTTTCGCGAGTCACTGGGTTCCCGCACCGACGCGACCAAATCATCGCGATCTTCCGGCACAATTCGGTTTGGCATATCCGGGGAAATCGTCTAGATTGGTTCACTGATCGACGAAGCGGATGGCCGAGTCGACGAGCCAAAGGCATCCGATCAACAACCTCAAACGCTCCCTGGCCCTGAAAACCGAAAACCCAGCCTGACCCCGGCGAAGCCATTCACGACTCTGCAAGTCATCATCCCGCCGTTGTCCTTCTTCCCATCGCCCTCGCGTGCGCCGGCGCGGGAGGCTCCCAACGGCGTGCCACCCTCCAACCCAAAACACCTTCCAAAACACCAAACGTCAATACCACCGCAACCAACAGTACAGCATCACGGCAATCACCAACGGCGGCGGCTCCATCACCGAACGTTACGCGTATGACGCCTACGGCGGGATGACGGTTCTGGACGCAAGTCTTTCGCCGCTGACGGCATCAGCCGAAGGGAACCGCTACACGTATACCAGCCGTGAGTTCGACGAGGACTTGGGTCTCTACCATTACCGCGCCCGGATGTACGACGCCGATGCCGGTCGGTTCTGCTCCAAAGATCCGATCGGGTATGAGGGGAGTCCTGGGAACTTGTACTGCTATGCTCTTGATTCACCCATTTCATCAGTTGATCCTTCTGGTCTATGTGCGGTAGAGCCGCGACCGGAGCAAGAATGCTGCGATGAGGCAAAGGCAGCGGGTATGTCAGATGGCGATGCGGGAGGTTTGGTGTGCTGCGATGGTCGTAAAGTGTCGTGCGTTTGGATTAGCACCGGCTATTTGATTGGTCACCCAGATCGCCCGACTGAACCAACTGCGATCAAGATCATTGATGAATGTGTCAAGAAGCATGA
>NZ_SJPM01000061.1 GCF_007859915.1 Neorhodopirellula pilleata | reverse complement strand
CTGGCGTTCCGATGCCCTATCTGGGTTGCCATGAGCAACGCGATGGCGGCTCGCCGCCGGCGCTCAAACGCAACGCACCTACGTCGTCACGATTACGCACTCCGATCACGATCGATTAAGTTCAACGGCGGCGGTAACCGGGCCGCCGCGAAAAGATTATGATTTCAAATCCGGCGTGATCGGCGGCTCCGGTTCACCGCTTTGTTCGCCTGCGTTTGTGTCGCCGTGACGTGGTTGATCAAAAAAGGGCCGGTATCCGGCAGGCACATTTCCCCAGTTGCCAAGGTCACATTTGAAATAGTCCGCCTTGTGGCCACGTTCCAGCATCCATTGTGCGAAGTCCCGTCCGCGATCAGTTAAGCCCACGCGATTCCGAAGATCACATTGTAACAATCCAGCGTCAGGTAGTTGCTGACACAGCTTGTCAACCGAGAAAAAACCATCACCAGCTTGGCGGGGTGACCCATAGAGATAGCGAATTCCCGAGCCAAAAATGTTTTCGCGAGTTAGGGTAATCGACGTTTCGAACATCAGGATTATGAATTGCCTTGCCGCGGGATCCAGCAAGTCATTGATAACCTGGAAGTGCGTATTCTGATCGACATTCGTATTGATTGTCCCTCTTTGGCGCACTCCAAGTTCTTGAACACGCCCCTTGATCAAAGTTGATGCAGCGCCAAGGGAGGATTGTAGATTACCCGATGAATGCCGCTGGTACTCAGCCAGTGTTACCCCCGCAAGGTCAGAAGGAACCTTGAGGTTGGCGCCACGATCGAAGACAGCAAAAGTCCGTTCGCGCCCCAATCCACCGATGAAAAGCCCCAGCTCAATTAGGACATTGTCACGGGCCGACTGTTTTTCGACACCTCGTGATTCAGTTAGATCATCTGGTGTCAAAACAAGAACGGCAAAGTCAAAATCGGTCAAACGCTCGACAAGCGTTTCTAGTGTCCCGGTACTCAGACCAAAGAGACCCTGACTCCAAATCACGACTTCGCAAACGCGGTCTAAGTTAAGTTGAATGGCCTCGGCAATTTCAACACCCTCGGCGGACGAACCAATGAAAACTGATGGGCGTCGTTCTGTCATAGAGGTCTCATTTAAAAGGCGAACGGTAACGGTCACCGGGTAGGGGTGATCGTAGTGGAGGCGGTAAAATGGCGAAGCCAACCGCCGGAGCGGAGAGCACACCTACTCCGGTGCACCGTATGGTTCGCCGCTTCAGCATGGAGGCCGCGCACCATTTTGGCGGCGTTCACTTCAGGCGTCGGATTATAGCAGCACCGAGGCAGGCGTTGGAAATCAGCAGTCTGAACTCGAGCACGGATTTGCAGTCGCCAAACAGCCTGACGCGACGTTTTGGCGTTCGTTTCGTTGGCAACGATTCCCATCCCAGCCTGGAGGCCGCACACCGATCACCTGAGCGGAGACAGTCGCTGGCTATCCGCGGCCTGAATCAAGCATCCAACCACAGACGGGGAACGCCACCGATGACCGAGCGGTGGCAAGTAAAGTTTCCATCAGGAAGCAGCCGATCCACCGCTTCGGTCCATCGGATTGTTCTGCATTTATTCGGACGACATTGAGTACCCTAGCACATTCGCGAGTCGCTCCAACAATGCACGGGTTTGTGTCTCGTGAGAATTGTAGAGATACAGTACATGGATTGGACCGTTCGGGATTACGACGCATTTCAGGAAATGCTTATCCGACTGTCGGTCATTTCCAACAATCATCTCAACCGCACCCATGAGCGGTATCATCGCCTGATCCTTCGCTTCGTGAGGCAGGTCTAAGCGGCGTGCGAGAGCTTCAGCTGCGTAGCGTGCACCTCGGTCATTATCGATTTGTACGAATCCGAATTCTGCCGTTGCTCTACGCACCACTTCATCGACGCATAGGTTTTCAACGTCGTTCTTTGGCCGCAGGCTTGTCATGGATTTTAATGCAGAACGGTAGCGATATGCGGGCCGGGAGGAACAGTTTTCCATTTCGCAAATCACGCAAGCCCGGCTCCGTATCATCGCATGGTTCGCACGGGTTTTGACGCGATCTTGCACCAAGCTCTTACGAGGTACGGAGTATAGCATCCCAACGGATTGCGGCAAACGCATTTCGCAATTTGACCAGCGCGACAAACGCGGCGGCGAAACCGATCAAGTGATTCTGCATATTGCAGTGCAATCGATGTTGTGCAGCAATCGCAATACGTTTGATTCGGACGCACGTTGTCGAACATCAGGTGCGAACCCCGAACGGAAAACGCTGCGGCAGTTTGTTTGTCGCTGGCCGTGATAGCGTTCAAAACCAAACGGGTGCCATGAAAGGTGTGCGAACACCACCGATCACGGAGCGGCCGGTGAAAAGTTGGAAGTTGTAAAAAGTCGTCTTGGCCGCTGCCGTGTATCGGATAGTTCGTCGTGTCCCAACGGCGACAGTTCGAACGAGTTTGGCCGCATGCCAGTGTATCGCACGTTGACGAACCAGTGTTCAATGAGCGTTGATTCAGTCCTGGATTCGAGTCGGGGCCGGGCGTTGCAGCACCGACGAACAACATAATTATACAGGCTTGAACCGGTATATACTCATACACCGGGCTTTATCCTGCGAATATACCCCGCGGAGGCCTTTGGCGCTAGCCAGAAACCACAAGGCTGTGAAAGTGCTTTGTGGACCTGGGCTGGTTGGGCAATTGCGGGGCTTTGTCATCGCTTAAGGGAACACTAGCGTTGCTCGATCTCTTTTTGACGACACTGTTGAGCTTTGGCATGGCTGTGGCTTCGGCGGATGGGTTGTTATCGCGAACTCGTATTGATGCGTTCG
>NZ_SJPM01000060.1 GCF_007859915.1 Neorhodopirellula pilleata | reverse complement strand
CTGACATGATGAGTCCTTCCTAGACTACGGGGCCTATCCAACTTCAGCCGATCTTAGCGTCCTGGCTGGAAAATCGCCCTCCCAATTCTCAAACGTCATCCCAACGCCGATTAGCGTGCCTGCACCCGAGGGAATTCGCTCCAAACTTTTGCCGTTGTTGTGGAGCGTCGACGGCACGTAGACTGGCGGTTTGGAATGGTTTCCTTTTTATTTGAAGGCACACGGATGTACCGACTGCTGCTTTGTTTTCGCTATCTTCGCACCCGATATATTGCGCTAGCGTCGATCATCAGTGTGACCTTAGGCGTGGCGACGCTGATCGTCGTCAACAGCGTCATGTCCGGCTTTTCGGTGGAAATGCACGAGCGTCTGCACGGTTTGGCGTCGGACATTTTGATCGAGTGTCACGCCAGCGGCGGGATGCCGGAACCCGAAGAACACCTCGCGGAGATCAAACGGATCGTCGGCGATGACCTGGTCGGATCGTCCATGTCCGTTCACGTGCCGAGCATGTTGGGGATCGATTTCAACGGACAATTGATCACCCGGCATGTCAATTTGGTCGGTATCGACGCGGAAACGTACGACAAGGTCAGTCACTTTGGTCGCTATTTGATCCATCCGGAAAACCAAGAACAAGTTTCATTCGATTTGAAGAACGACGGCTTCGCCGAAGCCCGCGAGGGGTTCCCTGCTTCAGGTTGGCATTACCGCAAAGCCCGCGTTGCGTACGAGAAGGCGCTCGACCAGGAACGCAAGCGGATCGCCGAAATGGATCGCGCCGTCACGCGTCTTGAACAGGAATCTCGAGACCGTTCCGATGCCGATGGGCCGACTATCGGACGGATGATTCCTGCCGAGATGATGGGCGGCGAAATGCTGAGCGGAAACGGAAACAACGATGGCGAGATGGACCTCTTCGACGCCTCGCACGAACAGTATCCGGGAATCATCTTGGGCATTTCCACGTGCAGCAATAAATTGCGAGACGAATCGGGTAACGTCCGCGATCACTATTATTGCCGGCCCGGTGACGATGTTCGCTTGATGTTCCCCAATGCGTCTGAAACCCCAAAGGTCGTTAATCAGAAATTCACCGTCGTGGATTTGTACGAGTCGGGCATGAGCGAATACGACAGCACGTTCGCGTTCGTCCGATTGGATCACTTGCAAGAATTTCGCGGAATGATCGATCCGATCTCCGGTGGCAAAAGCATCACGACGATCCAACTCAAGCTTGCCGAAGGTGCGAACTTGAATTTGGTCCGCGATGCACTGCGAGCTCGCTTCCCGCCGGACACGTTCGCTTACAGCATTCAAACGTGGCGCGACATGCAAGGCCCGTTGCTCGCGGCGGTTCGGTTGGAAACGACGATTTTGAACATTCTGTTGTTCTTGATCATCGCCGTGGCCGGTTTCGGGATCTTGGCAACGTTCTTCATGATCGTCGTCGAGAAGACCCGAGACATCGGGACGCTCAAGGCACTCGGTGCGAGCGGCGGCGGCGTGATGAGCATCTTCCTCAGCTACGGTCTGTTGCTCGGCATGGTCGGCAGCGGCGTCGGATTGATCGGAGGGATTTTATTCGTGCAAAACATCAACGAGATTGCCGGAGTGATCGAAAAAATCACCGGCCAAGAAGTCTTCGACCCGACCGTCTATTACTTCACCGAAATCCCCACGATCCTCGATCCGTTCACTATGTGCTGGGTGATGGCGGGAGCGGTTGCAATCGCCACCACGGCGAGTGTTTTGCCCGCGATGCGGGCGGCCCGAATGCACCCGGTGACGGCGTTGCGTTTCGAGTAATCGTCGTTTCAAACATTCTATTTCTATTGTCCCCTGTCTTGCCTGCCGTCCATGAACGCTCCCCTCGACCACGTGATTCTCGAAGCTCGCGGGATCCGCAAGAGCTACCACAAGAATCAAATCGAATTGCCGGTTTTACGCGGCGTCGACGTTGCCTTTCACCGTGGCGATTTGTCGGCATTGGTCGGTCGCAGCGGCAGCGGTAAGAGCACGTTGATGCACCTACTCGCGACACTCGATCAGCCCGACGAGGGAGAGGTTTGGTTCGACGGAAGCCGCATCGATCACTTGCCACGACGGGCACGCGACGCGTATCGCAACCATGACATCGGGATCATCTTTCAGTTCTATCACCTTTTGCCGGAACTGACAGCGGTGGAGAACGTGCTTGCCCCGGCGATGATCGGCCGCAGCGTTTTAGGATATTTTCGCGAACGCAAGTCGCTGATGGCTCGCGCCGAAGCGATGCTCGACCGTGTAGGACTGCTTGATCGAAAAAGCCACAAGCCTTCCGAGATGTCAGGTGGCGAGATGCAACGAGTCGCCATCGCGCGCTCGTTGATGTCCGAGCCTAAGTTGCTACTCGCCGACGAGCCGACCGGGAATCTGGATACCGAGACCGGCGAATCGATCCTGCAACTTCTGCGTCAACTCAACGAAGACGACGGATTGACGATCGTGATGATCACCCACGACGACGCGATCGCCCGCCGAGCCGATCGTTGCTACCGCATGCAAGACGGCTTACTGGTCGACCGTTTGAATAGCGAGAGTCCGACCGCGCCAGCCAATCGGCTTGTTGCCTAGTGCTTCAACCAGATTTGACTTTAGGGTGTCAGCAACGTGGCTCGACGGTCCTCCGTCGAGAATCACGGTGGGGACCACCGTGCCACGATATGCCAACCCGAACTTGACGTTGGAACAAGACACTAGTAGTCTATCGCAGCTCAATTTTCGGGTAGAGGCGTCTTAATTTGATCCGAGCGTCTGCGGTCGTGAACTGCCAATCGATTCCCGTTTGACGCTCGTTTCGCGCGGCATACCACTTGGTAATTCGCTCG
>NZ_SJPM01000059.1 GCF_007859915.1 Neorhodopirellula pilleata | reverse complement strand
GTTCGCCAGCCCCGTGCCCGTACCGCCGATCGTTGTACTGGCGGCACCAGACTCAAGCAGGATGCCGTTCTCACCACTACCATTGGTCACCGTGCCAGCGGCGTTCGTACCGATGTAGTTGCCCGTGATGATCGTACCTGTACTGGCACCATCGATTTCGATTCCAATGAGGCCACTGCCCATGATGGTGTTGCCAAGACCGTTGCCGCCGATGGTTGTGTTGTCCGCTCCGCCGCTGATAAAGATTCCGTCGCCGCCGTTGCCCAGAACGGTCAATCCGTCGCTGGCGAGACCGATGTAGTTGTTTTGGATAAAGTTGCCATCGGATGTCTCGCCATCGATATGAACGCCGTCCTGATCGTTGCCGGCGATGATGTTTCGTCTCGCCGTTCCACTTCCGCCGATGTAATTTGCCGTGGCACCGTTCGCGATACGAATCCCATCAAACGTGTTGCCTCGATCAAGCAAGCCTGTCAAATCGGTACCGATGCGATTGCCGTAGACCATCGTGCCAGTGGTCCCCGATCCGTTGATAAAGATGCCATTCAAATTGCCTGAAATGGTATTGGCTTCAGCGGCGTCGTTGCTGCCGTCGGCGTTCGTGCCGATCAGCGTGTTGATCGACGCACCTTCCACGCTGATTCCCGACAATGCGTTCGCGATAATGGTTGATCCGGTGGAGCCCAGGCCGACATAGTTCCCTTGAATAATGGCTCCGCTGGATGCGTTGCCGACCAGGATTCCGTTACCTAGATTTCCGGCAATCGTACTGTTCCTGAGTACGTTTCCCGTCCCAGCTCCCCAGAACGAGAAGCCACCATTTGAGTTTCCAAGTGCGGTTGTACCCGAAGACGTGGTGCCGAAGTAATTGCCATTGAATGTGTTGTTCTGTGAAGTTGAGCCTTGGATTTCTGCTCCAAAATGATTGTTGCCGGAGAATATATTTCTTCCGCTTGCAGCGCCGTTGCCAACCGTGTTCCCGCTGGAACCATTGAGCATCACCAAGCCCGTGTTGGTGGTGTCCGACGTCGTTCCGTCGACATCACCGGTCCCTGCCGCGTTCGTTCCGACATAGTTGCCATAGACGGTACTGTTGTCGGCATTGTTAAAGAAAATGCCTTGGTCTGTGTTTCCCGAGACGACGTTTCTTTGGCCGGCCGACGTTCCGCCGATCGCTGTCCCCGTGCTGTCAAGTATGTAGATGCCGACTGAACCGTTGGCGATCGCGGACGTCCCAGCGGCATTGAGTCCGACGTAGTTACCTTGAATCGTATTATTGTTGGCCGTGTTGATGAAAATGCCGCGATCCGCGTTTCCACTGACGACGTTTCTTGAGTTGGTTGTGCTACCTCCGATGGTATTGCTGGCGGATTGCACCTCGATTCCGTAGCTCGAGTTGGCGATGGCTGACGTGCCAGCGGCATTGGTACCAATGTAGTTGCCCTGGATCGTGGTTCCGGTGGCAGTAGACGACAACGTGATTCCGTTTCCGGAAATCGTTCCGCTGATCACATTGCCGTATCCGGAGGTCGCGCCGCCGATCGTATTATTTGCAGCGGAAACGAGAATAGCGTGACTCTGATTGCCAACGGCCGAAGTCCCGGCCGCGTTGGTTCCGATATAGTTTCCGCGAATGAAATTGCCAGAACTTGTACCACTGATCAGCACACCAATATCGGTGTTTCCCGAGATCATGTTTCGGTTGGCTGCGGTCGAGCCGCCAATCACAGTTCCGGTACTGTCAAAAACGTTGATGCCGATTGAATTACCAGCTGCGGAAGCGCCAGCTTGATTAATTCCGATATAGTTGCCAGCAATCGTCGTGTTGCTTGAGGTAGCGACGTCGATTGCTTTGCCAGTGAAATTATTGAGTACGAGGCCGCGAACTGTGCTGCCATCGCTTCCACCCCACAGCCTTATCCCATCAACGACTGTGCCGCCACCGTTGAGCACAATCAAGGGCGTTCCTGCGTATCCGCTTTGAGTCGTTGCATCTATCGTGACTTGACTATACAAGAACGGCAGATCGCTGGCTAAATTGATCGTCTTGACACCGCTTCCAATATTAAAGACGATTGAATCGGCCCCGGCATTGTTATTAGCATCGGTGATCGCCTGTCGCAGTGACCCCGCACCACTGTTATTGGTATTCGTGACGGTATAAGTGGCCAGCAACCCGCCGTAGCTTTGTTGAATTTCCAATCCAAATGCGTTCGCGGTTTCGATCTCGCCGTGCGTGAACTCGAAACTCCAATTGCCACCCCGATTGGTTCCACCTGTATCGTCGCTCGAAGCCGCCACATCCGCTTGCGTTGCATTCGCGATCGCATCAATCAACGATCGGCCATCGGCGCTTTGAGCGACATCACAACCGTAGATCAGTATGTCGCCGGACTCGTTGAGCGCCATGCCCCAGCGTTGCAGATCGTCGAGGTGCTGGTCGACGTTGCTTGCCGTCAACCACGAACCGCCCAGCTGGATCATGCCGTCGGTGCCGTGCGAAACAAAATGGATCGCATCAAGGTTGGAATAATGCTGGAGGGCCTCGTCGATCTGCAGAAAGCCGTCTTGACCTTGATCCAGCACAATCACATGCAATACGCGATCAGCTGAATCGGCGCCGTAGAGCTCCTGCACCAGTTGGTCCAGTTCGAATAGCGAACTTTGGACAAACACGACCTCCTCACTGACCGACACATCATCAGCCAAAATGATGTCGTCGTCTGCTTCGGTTCCCTCTGATTCAGTGACTTCGCAATCACAAACAATCGCCAGCATCTCGATCAGGTCTTGACCTTCCGTAGTGCGGGCGAGGTCACAACCGTAGATCAATAGATTAGCTTGGGCGTCCAAGGCGTGTCCCCATGCGGCGATGTCGCCGGCATACGA
>NZ_SJPM01000058.1 GCF_007859915.1 Neorhodopirellula pilleata | reverse complement strand
CAACGGCGACAGTTCGAACGAGTTTGGCCGGATGTCAGTGTATCGAACGCGGGCGAACCAGTGTTCAACGAGCGTTGATTCAGTCCTGGATTCGGGTCGGGGCCGGGCGTTGCAACATCGACGAACAACACGGATCACCGGGTAGACGGGTCATCCGAAAAAGTTAAGAGTTGAAACAAAACTCAACATTCAAAAAAGTTTCTCTACCCCGATAAGCGAGTCTACTCCGGTGCATCCGATCGTTATTCGCTCGAAATTGGGTTGCGATTTAGACAGACGAGCGGCGTTACAGCTGTGACGGATACGACGAAATAGAAAGAAAGCAAAATGTATTCCGGAGTCCATGACATCGGGACAGCGAGTGAATTGGGTCCATAGTCTTGAATAAGTTGTTGGCAAAGAATGCAAGCCATAAATGCAATTGCCCCTACCAGAGAAGTGAAGACCGGACCAGCGCGGAATATGTTTGCGTTCAGCATTGCTACACATGCGTGTACAAACCAAAGTCCCAGACCAATCTTCAGTGTCATAGACCAGACGCGAAATTGGCCGGTGAAAGCGGCTACGGTTTCGTCTAGTCCTGCGAAAGCGCAATAGAAGGCAAAGGTGCACGTCAAGTAGGTCGTAAAAAAACAGACAAAGTGGCGAAGGATGTATCGGCGATAAACGTCCAATCCGCTTGCACACGAATTTACGGAGCAAGGAGGTGAACGGTAAGGGTTCAGCGATTCCATTCGGCGGGTCCGGTCGGTTGCGTCAGTCGAACGCCACCGATCACGGAGCGGCCTAGTAAAAGTTTGAAGTTTCAAAACGGCGTCTTGGCCGCTGCCGTGGATCGGATTGTTCGTCGTGTCCCAACGGCGACAGTTCGAACGCGTTTGGCCGCATGCCAGTGTATCGAACGTTGGCGAACCAGTGTTCAACGAGTGTTGATTCAGTCCTGGATTCGGGCCGGGGACGGGCGTTGCAGCACCGACGAACACCGCCGATCACGGAGCGGCCGGTGCAAAGTTGGAAGTCGTAAAAAGGCGTCTTGGCCGCTGCCGTGGATCGGATAGTTCGTCGTGTCCCAACGGCGACAGTTCGAGCGAGTTTGGCCGCATGTCAGTGTATCGAACGTGGGCGAACCAGTGTTCAACGAGCGTTGATTCAGTCCTGGATTCGGGTCGGGAACGGGCGTTGCAACACCGACGAACACCACCGATCACGGAGCGGCCGGTAAAAAGTTTGAAGTTCCAAAATAGCGTCTTGGCCGCTGCCGTGGATCGGATAGTTCGTCGTGTCCCAACGGCGACAGTTCGAACGAGTTTGGCCGCATGGCAGTGTATCGCACGTTGACGAACCAGTGTTCAATGAGCGTTGATTCAGTCCTGGATTCGAGTCGGGGCCGGGCGTTGCAGCACCGACGAACGGCGGACATCACGGGGCACGGAGAGTGAACTATCCGCTGCGAGAAACGCCGCAAGCCGTGCTCCCGTGCATGTCATTGTTCCCCGCATTTTACAGTTTGCCCCAACTGACCGCCATCGTTCGCCCAAGTCGTTCTCGAATCAATTCCGGAATCGAGGTGGTCCAAAGCGGTGACGAAAACGAAATCCAATTCCAAAACTCTATTCCAAGGTACGCCATACCGATGTCCGGCTCCGTCCTCCATTCGTTAGAACGTGATGACCCGTCACAGCGAGGACAACAAATCGGAGCGATTCTATCGTCATTGATAAACTCGCCAACGCAATCGTAAAGTTGATCGATTACTTCTTCCCCGTATGGAAACTGGTGCCGACATTTTGGGCAAGAAACGTAGTGAAGCTGCGGAAATGCAAAGTAGTTGACGTATCGCTCTGCGTGAACCTTTACGCCATTTGTTGCATGTGGTTCCCAAAACGGAACGCACGAACCGGCGTCGGCAAATATTTCGGCAATGCGCGGACCAGGCGGATAGCCAACGCCATTAAGTACGCAGTCTTCATTCGGTTGGTCCAAGAGAAATCGCTCTGACACCAAGAGTCCGATGACCATGTCACCGATTGACTGCGCGTCCGCAGGAGATGCATTGTGATCAATCAGTGAATTGTAGCTGCAGCCCACGTCAATGCGTCATCTTCGGTCGGGGAACGCCGCCGATCACGGAGCGGCCGGTGAAAAGTTAGAAGTTCCGAAATAGCGTCTTGGCCGCTGCCGTGCATCGGATTGTTCGTCGTGTCCCAACGGCGACAGTTCGAACGAGTTTGGCCGGATGTCATTGTATCGAACGTTGACGAACCAGTGTTCAACGAGCGTTGATTCAGTCCTGGATTCGGGCCGGGGACGGGCGTTGCAGCACCGACGAACACCGCCGATCACGGAGCGGCCGGTGAAAAGTTGGAAGTTGTAAAAAGTCGTCTTGGCCGCTGCCGTGCATCGGGATAGTTCGTCGTGTCCCAACGGCGACAGTTCGAACGAGTTTGGCCGGATGTCAGTGTATCGAACGTGGGCGAACCAGTGTTCAACGAGCGTTGATTCAGTCCTGGATTCGGGCCGGGGCCGGTCGTTGCAGCACCGACGAACAATATATTCAACCCTACTCAGTAGGGTCATATACGGCGATACGGGGTGAGTCAGTAGGGCAATATACCGTGATACGGGGTGAGTCACTAGGGGCATTTGACCAATATCGCTCAACTCGATATTCTGCCGAGTGATATTACTTAATTCGCTCAGTAGGGGCAACCCTGGCAGTTTGAAAGGTCAATCTGATGACGCTTGCTAAGTATGAGTTGGTCGTGGCCTCGGCAGAAGACATTGGGGAGAGCGATCGAATTTGGTTTCCGAAATGGTTGCGACGATATGCAATGAGTTTTCGTAAAGGGCTTACGGACGAATTGCCCGTCAACCGCGACGCCGCTTTGCAGTTTTCTCGCAGTTTGCTGAAGTCGGGAGCTCCGGCTTGGCAACGGTGGCAGGCCGTGCGGGCGGTGGAGTATTACCGCGATTTGATTCTGCAACGATAACGTCCGGATTCGATGCCCGTTTGGTACAGCCGCGGAGAGATTAAGCTATTGCAGGAGCAGATGACCGGTATGCACTGGATCATGTTGTTGCTGATGTATGGTGCCGGGCTTCGACACAAAGAGTGTCGTCGGTTGCGGATCAAAGACGTTTGGTTTGACGAAGGCCGTTTGTTGGTTCGTGATGGGAAGGGCCAAAAAGACCGGATGACGTTTTTGCCTAAACAGGTCATCCCGGAGTTGCAGCGTCAGATTGCTTGGGCGACACAATTGCACCAGCAGGATATCGATGAGGGGTTCGACAAGGTTTATTTGCCGTTCGCGTTGTCGCGGAAGTATCCCAATGCGGGACGAGAAATCGGTTGGCGTTGGGTGTTCCCATCGCGTCAGCGTTCAAGAGACAAGCGAAGCGGCAACGTGTGGCGGCATCACATCAGCGAGGAGC
>NZ_SJPM01000057.1 GCF_007859915.1 Neorhodopirellula pilleata | reverse complement strand
GTTTTGAAGTTGCAGTGTTTGTGGATTCTATCATACAGCGACTCGGAATTCCTGGGGTAAAGCTTGCATCAACAAGCGTTGCATCTTTTTGATGCCGCCAGAAGTTTTTAGGCGGTCGGATAGGTATTTCAGTTCATTGCCCGTGCATTCTTGGTGAAACGCTTCGCACAGTCCGTGTAAGCGCTGAGACTGCCACCAACGATGACGCTCCTCGCTCAGGCGACGATCCTGCAAGCGTTTGGCACGCAGTTGTTCCAGGAACAACACGGT
Organism: Neorhodopirellula pilleata; assembly: GCF_007859915.1. GTDB lineage: Bacteria > Planctomycetota > Planctomycetia > Pirellulales > Pirellulaceae > Rhodopirellula > Rhodopirellula pilleata. The sequence continues at coordinate 3,235 of NZ_SJPM01000057.1, read as the reverse complement.
TGTAATCGCACAGTTCATCCATGCTTCGACAGCAGCGAATTTCTCGAACTGGTACTGACCCACTCCAAGCGTCGATTTGAGTTCTTTGAAAAACAACTCGATCTGCCATCTGACCGAGTACGCCTCGATCACCTCACTGACACTCATGTCCGTCGCATTGGTCATCAATATCTTGACGTCGTCGGGAGTCGCTTTCTTCAATTCCGATTTCATTGTCGAAAAAACAAGCTGCACGCGGCCAACGCTGCGTACCTCCCGCTTTTCCTGATAGGCGAAGTACTCGCGAGGTTTCTGTTTCGGCCCAACGCGCCAACGTGAAATCCGCCGGTACCCGGCATACTTTCCAGTCGACGCTCGAAGCCTGATTCTCTTGAGCGACAGTCCCGTCCAATCCTTCAGACGTGAACGTAGTTTGGGTCGTTGTCCCGTCGGTCCCTCGTAGACGCGTTCGGGGTTGGCTGGGAAGATCCAAGTGTAGCCTCGCTCGTCGCAAGCTTCGCGGACGCTTTTGGCGTCATACGCGGTATCGCCCAGCACGAGAACCTCGGCTTCTTCGTCCAGCGGTAGATCGCGAATCATCTTGGCGGCGGCCTCGGCGGTCGTCAGATGAGTGAGCCCTTTCTTCTTGCAGTACTCTTTGGTGTAGTGCGGGATCTGAAAAGGAATTCGGTATCCCGACGGAGTGATCAGCAGTCCGAAGGTGAAACTGTGAACATTTTTGCGGCGGACTTTCTTGTTGTTGTAGCGGCGTCCCTTCTTGGGGCGACGCTTTCGGTTGCCGGTGCTGAAGGTGTTCTCAGTTTTCTTTCCGGCCTGTGAGAACAACGTGGCGTCGATAAGGAAGATGAATTTTCCTTTGCCGGTCTCCATCTGCAGCAACGCTTGGCGGAGGGTGGCATTGAAGTCATTTTTCTGCCAGCGCGGCCTTCTGAGAAACCGCGTCACTTGACAACGATGGACGCTCTGAGAGGCGATCACACCGGCCGCCGAGGAGCAGGACATCCGCCCTCGATGGAGCACAAAGGCCAAGACGATCCGCATCACCATGGCTTGAGCGAACTCGTTGAGATCGGTTTTGGCGATAAACCTCTTGAGCAAATCAGCGGATTGTTGGACGATGATCATCGCGGGTCCTTCCTGTGGACAGTGAGAATGCAATGATCTGGTCATGGGGTGGACCCGCTTTCGAACGCAAGACCAATTTTTGGAGCAGGCCTCAAAGTGTGCAACTGGTATGTTGCTCTCTTAACAAAAACAAAGAAAGCAAAAGTCATCTGGACCACTGTGGGGAAGCTACCAGTTGTTTTTCCCACTCTAGCAGAGGCCCAGATGACCACTCTTAGTCCAACCCAAACACGCGCCAATTCCAAGCCCCCCAAGCATCGTAAGCGAAAAAATCAGCAGACACTGCAAAAACCCAACGGAGTGATCGCGCCTCGGGTCAAAGCAGCGGGAGCCGACCATTTTGCCGTCGTTTGCATCGACCCAGCCAAACTTCGATCCGAATTGATGATGGCCGATTACTTCGGGAACTTATTGATCGAACCATGCACGGTGGAGCATGAAGCTCATGCCTTGCACTCAGCGATCCAACAGGTCAAACAAGCCTGCCAGCAGCACGCCATCAAGGACATGATTGTTACCATCGAACGTACCGGCAACTACCACCGTGTCACGCAAAAGACATTCGCCGCAGCAGGCTTCGAAGTCCGCCTCGTTCACCCCTTTGCGACGAAGCAATATCGACTGCCCGCTGACCCGGGAAACAAGACCGACGCGACGGATCTGTTCGCCCAGCATCGCGCTGCCGTCGCTGGATTCGGACTATGCGAATTCGAATTACCAGAGGTCTATCAACAACTTCGCTTGCGAGTGCGACATCGGCGCGACCTCGTTGAGAAAGCGACCGCACTGGCCTGCCAGATCCGCGAGCATTTGCATTTGAGCATGCCACGTTACCCGAACTTGTTCAGCAATTTCTTCTCACATGCTGCAGCTATGGAAGTCGCCAGAACGGCCTCTTCACCTGCTAAAATTATCGAGATGGGAACCACTGGACTGCGAACTCATCTCTCCAAGAAGAAGATTCGATTCAAAACCGCCACGCTAGAGAAAATCGTTGCTTGGGCTAATCAAGCCGCTAAGTTGGAGCTTCCTTCAAAGCACTCGCTGATCCATTCGATTTGGACCGACTTACACGACTTGCATACTTCGATTCAAACACAGATTGTCCGTTTAGAGTCGGAAATCGCTGGGGATTTAGCCCAAACACCTTACGTTCGCTTGTTAGCAATCCCAGGTGTCAACGTCGTCTCGGCCGCCGACTTCGCTGGCGAAATGGGACCAATCGAGCACTATGCCAATGCCAACGCGATCACTGGACGCAGTGGGTTGTTTCCGTCTCGCTATCAAAGTGACCAGACTGACAATGCTGGCAGGATCGTTCGTAGTGCGAACCGCCGACTGCGTGCCTCGTTGATGCGAATTGCTGATAACCTTGCCAACCTTAACGCTTATTTCCGAATCCAAGCGGCCGAGGATCACGTGCGGAAGATCGACAAGCGTGCGACGCGAGTGAAGATCGCCAGCCGGTTTAGTCGGATCGCGTATGCCTGCGTCGCCGGCAACGCTCCCCTGAAGCATGCATGCTGTCGCGATAGTAACTCGATCATCGAAAAGTTGCGTATGTTTCATCACGACCACGGGACATCGATCGCAACCGCTTTGGTGGACCTTGAGAACGCTGTCGTCCAACTTCCTTACAATACACGGGGCATGGAGGCCGATGCGATCTCGATCGTGCTACAGAAGCAATCCAGAAGCCGACGTAGCCCGACCAAATTAGGAGAGATATTACCGAGTGTTTTAGCCAAGTTAAGCGTCCCTAAAGACGCTTGCCCGAATGAGGAATCGACGGCTTCAGATTGACGAATCAACGGTGAACCGAATCGACACCGCCTCTGCGCAACATGGCACTCGCTGCCTCTTTGAAGCCTGGCGCTCTGTCGGATCACCACCGCCTGATAAGGCAGTTTGAGGCCGTCCCTCTTATGAATTACCAGTATGGCGATACCTGATCATCAAACGACCGAGAACGGCTCGGTTCACCGATTTTTCAATCCAGCGTCAGTTCCGATGATTGCGAATCGAAAACTGCTTCCGAGCAGACCGGTGAAAATATGTACCCGTAACAAAATTGCCTTCCCACTTGAAAACCATATGGCAGTCTTCAAAA
>NZ_SJPM01000056.1 GCF_007859915.1 Neorhodopirellula pilleata | reverse complement strand
ATTCTGGGGGAGGGGGGCGTTGTGCGCGGTCGGTCAAAATCAGACTCGCAATCCGCTTCGCTGCGTTTCGCAATGGCCAAACCTCAAAACGCAGAACCGATTTCGTCCTTGGTGAATAATGCGGGTTTAGCAGCTCCGCAATCAATTTGTGAGCTTTCACTGAATCGCCGGACTGAGCGAGTGCCAGTGCGATCGATGAGATCGCATTGGTACGAACTTGCGGATCTTCGATCAAGCGATTGACTTCCAGTGCTAAATCAAATTCTTGAGCGCTCAGGAGGCTGGCAATCAAATTATTCAGCGAGGCGGAATGCTTAGCACGTTTCTTCGAACTGTTTGCGATCCCTATGACTTTATGGACAACAATGCGTGCTTGGTCGGTTTTTCCCGCCTGAAAACAGATATCGGAAATCCTGGTCAATCCCCAGATTCTGTTGGTCTGATCGGTGACTTCGTCCATCACCGACACTGCCAAATGAAACTTCCCAACGTCTGCCAGCTGATGAGCGAAAGTGGTTAGGTCTTTCTCAAGATAAGCCCGCTCCGGGGCCGCTAGAACGAAGTTCAGCGCCGCCTTCAATTCACCCGCGCGGACTAGGCGAGTCATGACACCTTGAACGATTTCGCTTTCGTTTATCATGCGCCTTCGGACTTCAGTTGGACGAACTCGCCGCACTAACTCGTGCGCGCGTTCATAATGTCCAGCGAGAGTTAGTGCGGTTGCAGCCTGACAGGTAGGACTATTGAGCCCCAACGTCGGATTCTTATCGCTTTCGACCGATGTTTCTAGAGCCGTCGCGACCTTCTCGACAAGTTCCGCATGCTTCGCTCGATCAAGCTGGGAACCGACGAAGCCAAGTGCTTGCCTTCTTTGAATCGCACCCTCGATTTCCAACACGACATCCACCGCTAACTCTGGTTTACCATTACGCACTAGACCAATCGAGAGCTCAGACAAGAGTGCGTCGGCATAGTCAATCTGCTGGGCCAGTTGGATCGCTTGCTCGTTTTGCCCCACTCGAACCAGCGTCTCTACCGTCCTTGCGAGCAGGGCGTCTCGATAGCGTCCGGGCGGGTGTTCTAGAGCTATCTCAACGGCTTGGTTTAGTGTTTGGGTAGATAATTCGCCTTGCTTTGCTTCGTACTGAACTTGCGCAACGTTGTTCAAGGCGTCCGATGAGCTTGCTCCCTTTTCCGAAGCCTTGGTCAACAGATCCAGAGCGAGCCCTTGTTCGCCGTAGCTAATTTTTGCGGAAGCAACCTGGGTCATCACGGCCGCTTCCAACAGTGGACTCTTTCGCATCGCCCCAACTGCCAAAACGCTATCTAAGATTGGGGACACCATCTCATTATCCCGAATCAAACAAGTCTGTGCAGTGATCGCGGCCAGTATGCCGGTTAACTCACTTTCGTACTCGATTTCTGTAGCCGCAGCGACAGCCTCAGACAACAGAGCGGAGCCGCGGGCGGTGTTGCCGAGTGCTATGAACTCGGCAGCGATCGCATGAAGCATACTTGAACGCAGTGAAGCGTTCTCAATCTCACGGATGGCGGTTACCGCCTGTTGCAGCATTCGGCGTGTCTCCTGATCTTCGCCTTGCATTGTCGATTGAATTGTGACATCAAACAGCTTGACAGGTCGGTCAGGCCCGAGTTTCCCATAAGGCGGGTGCTGATCTCGCAACATCCTCTCGCTATGATTGATCTCACCGAGAGTCCTGAAAGCGATGGCGATGCTACGGTGAGCGAAGTAATGCACAAACTCCGGTCTCCACCGCCATTTTATTAATGCTCTTTGCGTCTTTTCGAACAGATCCTTGGCCTCCGCGGTGCGTCCGATGGCGCGTAGTTGCCTTGACAAGTCTTGCAACACAATGACGCGCTTATAACCATCATCGATCTCGTCCGTCGCTTCTTGCGCTGCCGCCAGGGCTGACTGAAATCGGGCGGGATCGTTCATCAAAGACTCGGTACTTGCAATACGTCCCAAGACGAACGCTTGCAGAAAGGCCGACGTGACGTTTGGGAGCTCATTGTTCGCGGATGTCAGCGACTCGCAAGACAAGTCGCTTGCACCGACTCTTGACTGGGACACCGCTAATTCACAATAGGCGATCGCCCTCGCGGCGGCTTCCGTCAACTGGGTTATCTCTTGACGTTCTTCTTCGAGCAACGCCAGTCCGACATCCGAGCGACCGATCTCTGACTGAATCCTGGCCACTTGATGCCTAAGGAGTGATCTGATGTTCCTCTCGCGGATGAATGGTAAGATCGAGACAACTTGCTCAATCGCCAGTTTTAGCGTCGCCGAGTCGTCCGAACTTGAACAATCAATGGCGACACGCATGAACGCCGTTGCTTGGTCGGCCGGCACTTCAATCTGCCTCGCCCAATCAAACGCTGAATCAACCTCACCGGATTTCAGGGGCATTTCAACTATCAGCAATGAACCACGCGTTCGCTCGATAGGTGTCGCAGGCTGTTGCAACAATTCGATCGCCGCTTGACGCTCACCGGCTGCCATCAAGATCGAGGCAATCTCGTATGCGAGGTAAGTGCGAGTTTCCTCGTCGTGAATTTCGATCAGTAACGATTGGGCTTGGCGCATGGTATCGACCACCGCCGATCGATTCCCGCTTTCCGCCCAGGCGAGTGCGAATTGGACCAGCATCTGAATTTTGGATTCCGGTGACTTCACGAGCGAGACCAACTCGAAAGCTTCCCCTTTCTCAAATTTCATTCCACGCGATTGACTGATCTCAAAAAAGGCATCGTCGCCGGCACCCGACCGTTGTAGTTCTAAAGCAGCCTGACGTGCAAACGTTGGGGTGTCGCGTGTCATAACGGCGTCGAACACTTGCCGCAACATTGGAATTCTTTGTTCTTTCGTTCGAACACGTGTGGCAATGCGGATTGCTGAAACAAAGTCCCCATCCCCTATCAGAGTCGAGAGCAAAGTTTCCTCCGATGTCACATCAGTCGAAAGCGCCAACAACATGCCGGCCATGCTGGAGTAGTCAACGGTCTTCGCTGCTTGGCTATGATCTAGCACCATTCGCATTTGAATCCGCGTCGCTTGGGCCATCTCATTTCGCCCAGCATTTTTAAGCGTGGCCGCGAGCGTCGCCAACGCCCTCACTCGATCCACCGGCGTTTTGATCTGGTCGGCCGTATGCTGCATCAGGCCCAGGGGCGTCGACCACGGCGAAGTTGAAACTGCAGGAGGCGTGCCGTCCTGGTTGATCTGCGCCACGATTGGGGCGTAACCAGCAAACAGAAACAAAAACCAACACAGGACAACGCGAGCAACGATGATCATGGTGTCGGGTTCTCGAAAAGTGGAAGAGCACAAGAAGCGTCCTTCGTAGGATAGCAATTTCTTCGACCGACCGCGCGAGATAGCTTGAATCGACCCCATCGCTAGAAATCACATAACAACCTCCGGGTTCTCGATGCGGCTTTTGCTGAAGCCCTTTGAGACTTGGTCCGCGAGCTTCACGTTTGGACTATCAATGATGCCGATGTCGCGAAAACGATTCACGGCTATAGGTAGATTCAACCCGCCTTATTCACCAAGCGCGCCTTTAGGGTAGAAACCATCGCGTGAAACGCTACGTTTATCGGTTCACTACAACCAACTCAAACGCAAAGCAGGATCACGCGATGGGTGAAGTACAACG
>NZ_SJPM01000055.1 GCF_007859915.1 Neorhodopirellula pilleata | reverse complement strand
CACGTCTCGATGCCGCTGCGAAGTTGACTGCACAACGCACGTTGAAGCTGAAGTCTGGATGCTTCAGTACCGCCGCAACCACCCAGCCACGAAAGACCACCGCCATGCCAATTCGATCACGAACCAATACCAAGCCGAGCCCCCGGTCCGCCTGTACTGAACGCCAAAATTCAGCCAAAACCTCAGTCAGCAGTCGCTTGATTGAGGTCTAGTTGGGATAACGTTGACGATCACATCGCGGCGGCGGGCGATTAGATTCTGAAAGTAAAGGCGATCCGCCGCTGTTGTGCATCGTATTGTTCATCGCGACGTTTGGGCATTGGGTAATGCCAAGACACCGTCGTGATGTTGTAATTCATTCTACGGCGTAGCGACGGGCCGAGCAACGTTCTTGCGACGCCAAGCCAAGAGCAACGAGCATGGGCGAGCAGATCGATGCACGCCGACCGAGCATGAATCCGACCGAGCAAGAATCCGACCGAGCAAGAATCGCAATCGAAGCCCACGGAATCCGTCAACCGAATCGTCAGAGCAAGAGAGTCGACGAACGGCGGACATCACGGGGCACGGAGAGTGAATTGTCCACTTCGAGAAATGCCGCAAGCCGTGCTCCCGTGCATGTCATTGTTCCCCGCTCTTTGACGGGTTGCGAGGTTAACATAGTGAGTCTATTGAACGCCTGGGATCAATGCAACGAAGTGCGCGAGAACGATCGCGATTTCGACAGCAAGCCATGTGAGTCGAGTTCCGCCCGGCACCGCAGACCGAAGTACACCAACAACCGCGAGAATTGGACAGACAATGATTGCGAGCATGCCGACGACCAGGCCAAGTTCCAGGAGCGGCTCCCATTGCGGCGACCAGACAACCGATCGCGAGTCGTGAGTCATCGCGAGGCCAGTCAATGCGACGGCAATGAGATGCGTGTAGATAGCAATGCGTACAATGACGGATACGCGTGGACGTACCGTTGATTGTGGCATGGCTTCGGCATGTTCGGTTGCTGAATAGGGATTGACCGACACGTGTAGGTTACGGGTTTGCGTCAGTAGGAACCTCAGTCGGGGAACGCCACCGATCACGCGGCGGCAACAAAAAATGTGACATTCGAATTCGGTCGGCCGTGCCGCTCGCGTGCATCGGGTTGGTTCGTCGGCATTTGTTACAAGCGTTTTACTACATTGGATCGAGAGGGTGTACAGCTAAAAAACCTCGAATCTCGGCCGCAGTTGGATAGTGGTCGTACGTCTGCGCGGTGTCGGGGCCTTTCGAGTTCTGTCGACGTGAAAGCGGGAGCTTAGAGGAATATTCTGAATGAGAAACGTTTAGAACGTTGAAAGAAATAACCCATCTCGATAGGGAATCGGGGCGGGGAATCCGGTAGGCATTGAAGAGTTTGTAGGTCCCGTCTGTTTCCGATACCGCAGTAACCCTATCGACTCTACGCTTGCCGATAATCCAAATTTGAGCTGTTGTCGAGAGATTTAGATCACGCTGCAGTTCGGCGGTAAAAGGATCCGAACGCGGCAAGAACGCAATCAGAATTGCACATATTGTCACAATCGTCATGAGCGTCAGTAGTTTGTATCGCATGGAAAACTACTCCATTAGTCTGACGAACGACGGCGGTAACGGGGCCGCCGCCAAAAAACTATGATTCCAAAATCCGCGTCACCGGCGGCTCCCGTTCACCGCATGGTTATTCCGTGATTCCGGGACAGGCCAACGAATAGTGTTGGGCAAAGTCCCATGTTGAGGATTGCATTGTAGCTGAATCGGCATTGCCGCAAAGTAATGTCTGTAGCACAATCGCCGGATCACACGCATATATTCCGGATGCCCAACATTCGTTGCACTCGACGACAGCCCAGCCACGACCGGCAATCTTGCCGACGTCCAGCACGAACGCATCGGGACAATCAACATTCGGATGTTCCAACACGGATTCAGCGAACGCTCGAACCGTTGAGATTTCGGAATCCGGAACCGTCGGAAACGAATCGTAGTCGGTCACGATGACGCCATCGTAAACGTACGGACTAACAGTCATCACCTTGCGGTTTGCAACGAAGCATCGGTATTCGTGGGTCCAATTTACAGGTTCGCCAATATGAACCAGAGAACTGGGATGAATTGATGAGGTCGCGTCGGCAAGCGATTGTTGATTATAGACCGCAGCGGGAAACGCCTTGCTGACTGCGTGTTTTACGAAGTGGTCTTGAATGTTTGCTAGGGCGTCCGCAAGCGTCGTTTGACGCAATTCACGTCGAAGTAGTTCTTGTGGTAGGTTCACGGCCCAGTCCGGGTTACAACCGAGCATCTTGCGGTTGAGCTGCTTGCCAATATCGAACACATGCGGAGCAGTGTAAAAGAACGCAAAGTCGTTGTCTGGTGGATCGAACCAATCGGGAATTCGCTTGCCATCGAGCCGAAGCGTTTCCCATCCAAGTTGCTGTGCAGCCTTGCGAAGAATTTGAGAATCAATGGTGTATCGTGATGAACAGATCAACGAAGGCATTCATGACTCTCGTGCGGAATAACGGCGGCGGTAACCCAGTCGCCGCTATTGATTATGATTTAAGGAACGACGCTATCGGCGACTTGGGTTCACCGCTTTGTTATCGCGAGTCAGTCAGGTGTCGTTTTCTCCAGTCACGATTCCGCCGAAGCACTCAACCAGAGCGTGCATGCAGCCGGTGCCGCCGTAAGGATATGCTAGGGCTTCGAATCGCAGTGCCCCAGTCTTCTCCGACGTGCGAATCACCCGCAACAGATTGTACTCGCCATTATGAAATGCGTCGATCATTGATTGAAAGTCCCACGGCGTCTCCAGCGTTGGATCTGTGAATCGTTTCTCGACTGGCGTCGCCTCCCAACGTCTGGTCCAGTCGGCAAGTTCCTCCGGAGTCGGGTTCCAGAAGTGCGACAGAGCATCGTCGTCGAAGTATGAACGCCACGATTCATCGTCAGCGTCAATTGCATCATCGCTCTTAGCATCTCGCAGTGCGTCGAATACGCGCTCAAGCATTCCGAAGCGGCTTGAGTCAGCAAGTTCAAAGTTGACGCTTGATTCGACCATAAGGAATGTTGTGACGATTTGAAAGCGATAACGTTACGGTTAACGTGGCGGCGGCCAGAAACCTGTCCATTCAATTCCGACGTGATCCGCCGCTCACGTTCAACCGATTGTTCGTCGGCGTTGGTCAAGTGGTCTATTCGCCGAACGTTGCACGTTGCGTAAAGTCGCGATCGAGATACATGGCAATCGGCAGTTTTCGATTGGCGATTTCCGCGATTGCTTTCATGGCGTTCTCGTGTGGTTCAGCCGCATCTGGTGCTTCGCGGTGATACCATATTTCTTTAATGTCGCTAATAGAGTCGAGTTTCGACGCGAGCGACTCAATCGGCACGGTTTCGGAGTTCACAATCACCGTGCCGTCAGTTAGGACGGCGATCTTGACAACGCCATCATTCTGACCATCAGGATTCGTTTGTGATTGAGACACCGGATCGGATGGCTCGGATTGCATCTTTGGGTCGGCGCAGCCAGCGGTGACGAGCGATACGAGCAGAAGGACGGCGAGGGTTTTGCGGTATTTCATTTTTTGAGTTGCGCCACGGTGTGTGTGAGCCGACGAACGATTAAGTTCACCCCTTTCGGCGTAGAGAGTTTGACCTACTAACCGACTTGGGGCCGAAATGGGGTGCAACGTATCGTTGAACTGGCCGGGTTCTAGTTTACCGGCTCACCGATGTTCAGGCCATTCCCTTAGGGCATTACCACTTTGAGTGCCCTTTTCCCGGTCAATTTGAAGCCGGGGCAACGCCGCTGGACGATCTTTTTGAGACTTTTCCACCATCTAAACGCTCTCAGTCTATCCAAAAGCTCGAAGCACAACCCCGCTAGGCCAGTTCAACGCTACGGATCACCGAGTCGGCGCGGTGATCTCTCCATTGGCAAAAAGCACCGCTCGCCGACTTCGGTGCATCCGATTGTTCGTCAGGATTATTGATATGTTCGGTTTAACCCAGAAGTCTACGGTTCCCTTTATCGGTTCGGTAGAAGTTAGTTGTTCCGTCAAGCAATTCCGGGTGTTCGTGGAGGTAATTCCAAGCGACATCGCTGATGTTGTGTGCAAACCCCTCGAACATGTTTCCCATTCGTGCAGCCGGGAAAATTACGCCAGCAGATACCAATCCGTTGACGACGCCATCATCAATGCGGAGCGTGTTGGACTTGCTTTGCGTGGCGTAGTAAAAGCGGAGGATTTGTTTTTCATCTTCGGTGAGCGAGTGCAGTTTCTTCGTGATTCGTTGTTTCGATTTTTGGAGTCGCGATCGATTCCGTACAATCCCGCCGATTTGTACGCCCCAATGGACCGCCAAAAGAGTGATGGATGCGAGAAAAGCGAGCCCGATCCATTGGCGATAGTTTTGTGTCAGGTTGCGGATTCCAAGAGTATCCGAGATGCCGTTCGGCGCGAACAGCAACAGACCAGCGAAAAGGCCGATGGCTGCCAAGTATCGTGGCGCGAGTTTCAGTGCATCAAGAACATTTTGCAGTGTAGGCAATCGGGCCTCCTATCCTGACGAACGACACGGTTAACCGGGCCGCGGCCAACCAACGTTGATTTCAAGAACCGCGCGGCCCGCGGCTCCGGTTGAACCGATTGTTAGCCGCCTGCGCGCCGGTAGTGCATAGCGACTGCGCCGTTTCTGAGCGGTGTCGCCGAGACCAGTTCCAGCCGTCGCGAGCTGGGCAGCCCGCTCTGGTACAGCGTCGGGCCGTGGCCGGCGATCCTGGGGTGGACGAGGAACTTGTACTCGTCGATCAGATCCAGCCGGTCCAACTCGTTCGCGAGTTTGCCGCTACCGAGCCCCACGCCGGCCGGGGTCTCGTCCTTGAGTTTCTGCACGCCTGTGCGCAGGTCGCCGGCGATGTGGTGGCTGTTGGTCCACGGAAAGTCCCTTCGCGTCGACGACACCACGTACTTCGGCTTGGCCTCGAGCTTGACCGCCCACTCGCGGATCGCGGGTGGCGCCTCTTCGTCGCCGCGGGCCACCGCCGGCCAGTAGCTCTCCATCATCTCGTAGGTGACCCGGCCCCACAGCATTGCCCCGCAGTCGTCCATGAGGCGAGTGAAGAAGGTGTGGGTCTCGTCGTCGGCGATTCCCTCCTGATGGTCGACGCAGCCGTCAAGGGTGACGTTGATGCTGAAGGTCAAGAGTCCCATTACTGCAAATTCCTTGAGGCGGCTAACGATTAAGTTCACCCCTTTCGGCGTAGAGAGTTTGACCTACTAACCGACTTGGGGCCGAAATGGGGTGCAACGTATCGTTGAACTGGCCGGGTTCTAGTTTACCGGCTCACCGATGTTGAGGCCA
>NZ_SJPM01000054.1 GCF_007859915.1 Neorhodopirellula pilleata | reverse complement strand
CCGGATGTGTTGCTGAACGAGATGGATCGCTTCATGGGCTGAGCGATAGGGCCGAAAGCCGAAACTTGACTCCGAAAAGTTCGGGTCGAAGATCGGCGTGAGGACTAACAAGATGGCTTGTTGGATTGCTTCCTCCGCTCCTTTGTGGTTGTCGGAGGTCGGTTCTGTGTGTTTCGGATCGACTGAGTTCATGGATGGTTCTTCCTTGTCAAGAAACGTTCGGTCCTTCCCGCCTGCATCACGGCCGAATCGATGGAGCACATAACTCGTCACCTGACCGTGGTGTTCGTACATGCGGCTCGATACCCCGGCTACACAATTCAGCGAAGGACGACCATAGCCACGATCAAAGACGTGTGCGATCGTGCTGTCCTGTGCATGATCAAACGGAATCTCTTCTTGAGGGCTATCGATGCGATCTCCTGGCCTGTAAGTACGAATCGTCGTTGGGTTCTTGCTGTGGAAGTTAAATAGAAAGACATAGTCTGGCCCCATCTGACAAATGAAATGCAATCCCTTTTCGATCGGATTGGATTGTTCTCGCGTCATTCCCGCTCTTGAAAAGAATGGTGTGGGAACCGGCTCGACTTTGGCCTTGTTCGTAATCTCGGAGACATCCCATCGCATCCAACGACAAGGCTCGAACCGCGGATCATCTGGGCCAATCGAAAGCCCCAGCGGATCCGTCATCACGACTTTGCCATCGTCAACCAGATGTAGCATGAACGCCTTCCATCCGCCTTTGTGTCTTCCATCAAGCCTTCCATTCCTGATTGTATTGAGCAATGTGTGCAACCGCTTGCCGGTCGCAGTTTCACAAACGGTGATTGACTCATTGATGGCGTAAACGATGTGTCGGTCGTCGTTAATGAATGCCGCGTCACGAACGGAAATCTTGCCGTGGTAACTACCGGTTGCCTGCTTCAGCGGAACGCCCAGTTTCTTGAAAGTCTGCGCATCGGCGGTTGAGTGGAAGACTGCGGACAACACGATGACAGTGCTCGTGAAAGCAAAGTGTTGCATTTGGTTAGTCATGTTGATCACTGGATTGTCCTTCCTTATTGGCATGGCCAAAGACGAATAACACGTCTGTTACCGTTCTTGAAGTACGGCGGCCCTTGGGGATGCTTGGCAGGCAGATGGATGAGTCGGTTACAACGAATTGTCCAGAATGAGGAACCGCGGTTCGGTGTGATTCTTCCGGTGCTGAAAGTTCGCTGAAGACCGACTTGTTTCGCCTGCGATCTGGGCCACACAATTCGACGAATGATGCTAGTCTGAGTTGAAATCACCTAACGTCCAAATCCTTCCTCGTTCTTGGCTTCTATCCTCGACGTTAATTCCAGTGATATGCGTGACCGAGAACGCATACCGATTGTCAGGTGAGAACGCGATCACGAAGGCTGGGTGTCGATCGACATCCGGAATCAAAAAACGCTGCTGGCGCGACGCGGTGTCAAATACGGCGATTTCTGGTTTCTTGATTGGAACGCGTCTGTGCTTGTTGAGGTGGTTGATGGCGCATAATGCACCATCGGGAGAGAACACGGCATGCAGCGTTGCGTTGGACCACCACCGATGAACCGGTTCGAATCGTTTCGTCAATTCAGGTGTGTCGTTCGGTTGCAATGTCCCCAGTCGCGGAGAAGCGATCCTCCACCGATAACCCTCGTCGACGGTACTGACGTAGTACCGAAGAGCAGGCGAAATTAAATGCGGTTGAGCACCAACGAACATTGGCTGCCCATATTCGACCGTGCCGATTCCGTTGGATTCCCAAGTTGCTTCAAAACGGCGATAGGGGACCGCCATTTTCTTCGGAGGGGCTGCATCGAGTGAGCACCCAATCTGGATTCCGTTTACGCTTGCACTGCCCGTCTCCGAAAGCCTCGCCTTCGGATTGATCAGTGTGAATACCTGGAACTGGCTGCGAAGTTTTTCACGAAAAGGATTTTCAAGTTCGATTGTGCTCGAATCAACGAATCCGCCGCGACCTCGATCAAAGAGTTCAAGTCGGCCTGCGTTTTCTTGCTCGGGCGCTGCAGTCCAAGTCGCATCGTTTTGTAGAGTGGCTTCTGGAATCTTCACGTCCTCGCTGAGGAAGGCGTATCGAGACTCATCAAGCGCCGCAGCAAACGAAGAGAGTTCGGTCTCTGGTTTGGATTGAAACAAAACCTCTGGCGTGACATTGTCTCCTGCGATGAGCTTTTGAGTGTCGAGCAAGAACGCTTCCCGCTTTGCAATTCCCGCGAGCAACTTGTCGCCGCCGTCAACTAGTTGAAAGTAGGCGGGATGATGAAACTGCATCTTTTGCTGGTGCACCGCAGGCTTTGTCGGATACCGGCTGAAACGGTTGCTATAAGGATCTTGGGATTCGAAGGTTGCGCCATATCCCGCGTCCTGGTGACCTTGAGTCACTCTGCCATTGAAATGCGTTCCCTCGAGCCCGATCGTCAATCGTCGAACTGGATCGGGAGAATGGGCGTTTACCGCCTTGGGTAATTGGACTGTTGAGATGAGTCTTCCATCGACACTGCGAAAAACTTGGACGCGTCGCTGCGTGACGACAAACAGGTGAGAACTATCGCTTGAGAAGACGGCCATCGAAGAAATATCGGCGAGATCCTCTTGCCCAAACGCAGGGTCAAGCGTGATGGGAGTGTCGGTGGGTTCGCAATTGGCAACGATCGGAATGCATAGGATCGTCAGCGCGATAGAGATTACTCGATGTGCCATCTTCAATTCCCCGTGCTCTTGGGTTTAGCCTTCGCATCTGCTTCGATGCGGCGGATGAAAGCTGTCTCGACCTTTTTGATGAACTCATCGACTTCAGCGTGAACGTCTTCGGTTCCGGAAACCACAATCACGTTGTCAATCATGCTCAAGGAACAGGGGCCGCCGAGTTCTTCCCATATGTCGGGACTGACGGACGCAGTCAAAGCAGAGGCAACTTTTTCCATCTTGTCTTTCAAGACAGCGGGTAGGGCGTATGCTCGGAGCGTCAAGCTGTACTCGGCTGCTTCACTGGTCGTGATCTGAATCACTTCGTCTTTGATCATGTACGTTAAGTCAAATGGCCTTAGCATTAGTCGCAACGCGCTTCGCAAGCTGACGTTCTTCAGTGAGATGGTGACGGGAATGTCAGGTGTCATTCCCAATTCTTCCAACGACTGAGAATCCACGAAGAGCGGGACGCCAAAATCTTGTTTCAGTGATGCGAGCACATTCGCAAGCGGTTCATCCATCGCTTCGATGGTTACCTTTTGTGACATTCCTTTTCGGAGCGCTGCTTCGACGCCACTGGGGTCGATGTCTTTTACTGCGATCGGTTTGGTCACTTGCAATGGTATCGCTGGCACTGCGGGCTGCGGTTGAATCGTTGTTCCCTTGCCAAACGGATCGACTGTACCGCCGCCAAACGGGTCAGCGACTTCGGCCGAAGGCTGCTGAGCCACCGATTCCGGAATCGTTAGAAGCCCTAGCGGCAATAACGCGGTCGCGATCACGACCAACGCCGTTCGTCCTCTCCAAGACAACGCTGGTGAAACCGGCGTTCCACTGATTCGTCGCATCCTCCGCGACAGCGAAGCGACATCGCCCATCCCTGTCATCAGCGGCATCGATTGGCACTTTTCGGCGGACAAGAAATCAACGGTCTTCAACATCGCTGACGCGTAAGCTTGGGCCGCATCGGGGAAAACGGACGTGACCCACGCGTCGCACGCTTCCTCGGCCGCCTGGTGAATCTTGCGTCGAACCCACGGCACGATCGGGTGCCACCAGAACAAAGCCGCTGACAACATTTCAATCAGTCCGACCCAGCCATCGCCGCGGTGCAGATGAACCAGTTCATGAGCGATGATTGTTTCTAATTCGTCATCGGTCACGCGAGCCAACAGACTTTCCGGAAGCACGAGCGTGCTACGGAATCCAAGTGCGAAAACACTTGGTGTGACGACCTTTTGAACCATGGCTACCTGTGGCACGCGGCGCAATCCGATTCGGCTGGCGACTTGCACGACCATTGAATCAACGGACTTCGACGCGGTCGTTCCTCGGTGGACCCACCTGCGAATTTTCATCCATTGCAGCGAATATCGAACTGTAGCGAACACCGCCCCAGCTACCCACAGCGAAAGCATAATCGTTGTCCATGGAACGGTCCCCAAGACTCCCGTGCTGGTCATCTTTTCCTGTGCGACCAACGGACCTTCCGACGATGCCTCGACTGGAACTTGGACCTGCCCAATCATTCCCATCTCACTGCCGATCGTTATTGGCTGATCGACGACTCGCGGTATCGGCGAAAGTTCATTACTGGCGAGCTGTGGCAGCTCAAAATTGAACCAAACCAATGACGGAGTGACAAGTTTGAGAAGTACCAACACCCACAACGCATGAGTCCAAGCAGGTTGCCTGGACTTGAGGGTGAGTAGCATTACAAGCAAGGCAAGGACGGTAGCGATGATGGCATTGCTCATGCCGGCCTGAAAAAGAATTGTCATCTTGGAAGCCTGTTTGCGTACTGGTTGCTTGCGCCGGATTACTTGAAAAGTTCGTTGAATAGGTTTTGAAGTTGCTCCCGCTCCCGCGTGGAGTACTTCGTGTTCTTGAGCAGGTTCATCAACAGCGGAGTGTGAGAACCGTCGCAGAAATCTTCCGCAACGTCTCGCAATCGACGCGTGATCAAATCGTCTTGAGTGATCGTGGCGGTAAACACATGAGCCGTGTCGCTGGCATCGCGATGCACGAGTGTTTTTTCTTCCAAGCGAGCGAGCAGCTTCTTGACCGTTGCGTAATCCGATGCTGTTCCCGCCGGATAGATCCTGTCAGTGATCTCACGAATCGTTGCCGACTCACGCATCCACAGCACTTGCATCACCGCAAGCTCGGCATCGGTCACGTCTTTCGGTTTTCGTACCATTAGAAGTTCATCCCCAGGTCTGAGACGCCATGTCTCTTACTATGGTGAGACATGGCGTCTCTCTTGTCAAGCGTTATTCCAAATCACAGGGCAAAGGAATGGATCACTCGGTCGCGTGTCCTTTTGGATTTCATTTTGGCGGGTTCCCACCGGCCCCACGTAGTGCGTGCTTGACTGGGAAAGGCAAAAAGGGTCAGGAGCCTTTTTGGTTGACTAGGTGATTTTAGGTTGGTAGGTGCAGTGGACTTCGTTCGTTACTGCGGGAGTTTCTCTGATGCCTCGTCCTCCGCGTGCTGATGTCGCCAGTGAGATTTATCATGCCCTCAACCGAGCAAACGGGCGCATGAAGATCTTCCATAAGTCGGTGCGGAGGCTCACGCCGGGGTCAGGCTGGCGGAGGCTCACGCCGGGGTCAGGCTGGGTTTTCGGTTTTCGCGAGTCACTGGGTTCCCGCACCGACGCGACCAAATCATCGCGATCTTCCGGCACAATTCGGTTTGGCATATCCGGGGAAATCGTCTAGATTGGTTCACTGATCGACGAAGCGGATGGCCGAGTCGACGAGCCAAAGGCATCCGATCAACTACCTCAAACGCTCCCTGGCCCTGAAAACCGAAAACCCAGCCTGACCCCGGCGAAGCCATTCCCCAGTCCGGGGAAGAAAAGGTGTCCGGTACCGTTTACAGCTTGGCCTTTCAGTTCTCGACCGGTTTTTTCTTTGGGGGAAGAAAAGGTGTCCGGTACCGTTTACAACTTGGCCTTTCAGTTCTCGACCGGTTTTTTCTTTGGACGCCCACGGGGTCGCATGGTTGACTCAAGGTCGAATGTTCTGGCGATGTGCTCCACCCATGTCTCACTCCCAAAGGGGACTCCCCGTTTG
>NZ_SJPM01000053.1 GCF_007859915.1 Neorhodopirellula pilleata | reverse complement strand
CGTCCAGTGTCGCCCTGCGGGGCATGTTCAACGCCGGCCCTGCGGGGCACAGTTCAGGACTGCCCTGCGGGGCACAAACCGACGCCTGCCCGGCGGGGCATTGTCCGACGCCGGACCAATGGTGGCGACTGTCGGCAAAAGCCGTCGGGTCGAAGTTGATGGCAAGCCGGTGGGCACGATGCTAAAATGATTGACTCGTAACGATGCAATGATGACGGAGCGGCGATGGTCGCCGGTTTGGTAGCAATGACTTCAAACGCCGCCGCCCGCATATCGCCGCCGTTCCCCGACTGAATTGATGCGCACATTGACTGCATGAACGACAACGAAATCGTCGAGCTCTTTCGCGAACTTGAGGTGCCGTATCCGCGTGCCGCATCTGGATTGATCGACGATATGTGCCTCGAACTCGGACGGGTATTGCAAGAAACACCACAGCATCAAAAGGCAATCGATCGTCTCACGGACTTGATCGCACAATGCTTTCGTCCGATGGACGCGTCATGGCCGCCAGACTCGTGCCCTTGGGATACTGCATACTCCATCTTCGGACGCTGGTTATGGCGAGGCTTGCCGCATTTCGCCGCCGCGGTTGAATCGATCACGAACTGGGATGCCGATCGCGTCGCAAAATGCCGGGCAGAATATGTCGACTTTGTGCGTTACACTCGCGATGACTGGGTCCGCGCGGCAGATGGTTTTGAGATGGTGAATCGCGGGGAACCAACGGATGCACGTGAGTCGCCGAGTTGAGTTTATTGAAGTGGTGAGTCGTTCGCGGCGACCACGTGATCCGAATCGTTGAACTTAATCGATCGTGATCGGAGTGCGTAATCGTGACGACGTAGGTGCGTTGCGTTTGAGCGCCGGCGGCGAGCCGCCATCGCGTTGCTCATGGCAACCCAGATAGGGCATCGGAACGCCAGCGCAGAACGGTTGTTGCAGGAGGGGCGCTCGGATATACAAATTCGTTGTCCGGATAACTAACGAAATCGAATGCGGCGTACAGGCTTGTGAATAGCCTTAGTGGTTTTGACCACCACTTGCCGAGCAAGGCGACGCGGTGTGTCACCGCTTGCTCGCTGTTCGGTTCGCAATGATTGTCCTCCCAAGTCCGCCTTCGGCGGCAATTGCTTGTCCGGCTGCGGCCGGTATTGAGAAGCTTGACGAGACGGTTTCGTCAGCACCCGGCTTGAGTGTTGCCGGGATACTCAAACGGTACGCTCCGCTCTACCTTCAAAAGCATGCCGCGCAGGCGGTGCCCCAGGTGCAAAGCACGTTGGCGAAACTGTCGCTGTGCCGAACGCGTGCTTTAGGAGGTCATGTCTATCGCTGCCGAGGATGCCAGTCGGAGACACCGCTGTACAACTCCTGCGGTGACCGACACTGCCCTCAGTGCAGCGGTGCCAAGCGAGCCGATTGGCTGGACTCCACTAGCGAATTGCTGGTTCCCGGTGTCACCTATTTCCAAGTCGTCTTTACTTTGCCGGAAGAACTCGCCGCGTTGTCGTTGGGCAACCGTCGAGAAATCTACAACCTATTGTTTCATTCCGCTTGGCAAGCTCTGCGTGACCAGATTGCGTTGGAACAAGGATTCGAGGCTGCCGCAGCGATGGTCCTGCATACTTGGAATCAAAAGCTCGAAGCGCATCCGCATGTCCATGCGTTAGTTCCTGGCGGTGGCCCGTCACTTGATCGATCGCGTCCGGGGTGGATCAGCAGTCGTAAGCGGAGCGGGAAGCCATCGTCGACGCCGTACTTGGTGGATGCCAAGGAACTTCGCAAACGCTATCGGGAGTTCGTCTTAAAGGGTCTTGTGCAACTGCGTGAGCGGGAAAAGCTCAAGCTGGAAGGTGACTGGAGTTGCTTGAAAGAACAGGCGAATTGGGACGAGTGGCTGGGGCGTTTTGAGAACAAGACATGGGTATCGTTCATCCAGGCTCCGCCGAACGAAGACTGCCGCCCGGAACACGTCGCGAAATATCTGGCACGTTACATGACCGGTGGTCCAATCAGTGATCGTCGGTTGATCTCGCATGAAGACGGAAAGGTTCAATTTTGGGCACGCGTCGGCGATCAGACTGGCGGCGGCGATGGCCGTAGTGCCCCGTACACACTTAGCGGGATCGAGTTCGCCCGTCGTTGGTCGATGCACATTCTTCCCAAGGGCTTTACCAAGTCACGCCGTTACGGCGGCTTCAGCAACCGTCATCGTGATCGGTATCTGAAAGAATGTGCGGCTTGGATGAACTCGCAAGACGAGCCGCCGCAAGCAGCGGACGCCAAGCCAGACCGCGATGAGCCGAGCGACGAAGACACAGTGCCTACGTGCCCGCATTGTGACGAAGAGATGGAACTGATCCGGTGGTCGAGCAAACCCTCATGGAGCGATGTGATGTCCAGCCGATATCGACCGTGGTGGTATCGGGATGACTAATGTGGGGACGCGATTGGTCTTGGTGCGTTGGGTGCCATGCGATCTCTCAATTGAGGGATCGCAGTTTAGGTGCTGCGCCCGAGTCAAAAATGAAGGCCAAAAGCATGCGGAAACGATGCCAAGCAAAGTGTATCTGTCGCGACAACTTGCACTCGAGCACTCGAGGGGCTTAGAATCCGGGCTTGTTGTAATCAAGCCGCCGGATTGATTCCGCATACGTTTTTTCCAGGGTGGCGATCACGATCGACAAAGTTCAACGCACGATCTATCCGAAAGTCAGGCGGCCAGCTCAACTAGCAAGTTGAGCTTTTTTAACGCCTGACCATCGGATAGATCGCATTTCGTTAGGCCACAAATGAAACATGCAATAGCCGTTCTGTGTCTTGCTGTTGCCACCTCGCTCGGTGCTGCTGAGCCTGACGCACCTGCGTTTCGTACCTTCCCGAATCCCGGAAACGAATGGTCCAGCACCGACGATGGCGAAGTAGACGATGGTCAATTCTCATGGCGACACTACAAGCACGCTAAAACTGGTGACGTCGTCGCGTGTGTTGCGTGGCATACGCCGAGGTTGAGTATCGACAGCAGCCCAGTCCGACAGGCATCAATCGAAACTATCACGTCCAGTGGCTACGCCTACGCATTGACGCGAAAACTGGGACAACCCATTGATGACACGGTTCGTCATCACGTCGTATCGATCAACGTTCGAAATCATTCCGCAGGCCACAAGCTGAATTTCCGAGCAATCGAATACACCTACGTGTATGAAAATGGGGGCGATGATTCACAATCCGCCTTGGCACATGGCTATGTCGTTGTTGTTGGAGATTTCACCATCTTCATTCAGCATACGGCAAACCGCGTCATCACGTCCGACATCGCCCAAAACATGGCGATGGATGTGGTGATCTCGTGGTCCGAGAAACAGAAGTCAATCGCCAAAGGATGGAGTGTCCGCATCAGTCGTCCAGACAATTAGCGGCGTCCTCCGGATTGGCCTAACAAAAAAATGCACGCGAGTTGCGGGTCGCGCGTTTCCTGATGGCAAGTCATTCGGCCGCAACCGCGTGATTTTAGGCGTTCTTCGCAAACGAGTCCGGATTGATGGACGCAAGAGAACCTACCGCTTCTCGCCGCCGACGCTGGTTGCGATGGGTAATTGCCGTCGCCGCAATTACTTGTGGCATCGTCTGGTTCCGTCACGTTCAAGAACCCTACCGCGAAACGCAAAAGCTTCACAACCTGATTCAGTCCCTTGCTAGCCGTTGTCCGCCTGATATGGAACAGACGCAATGGAAGATCGCCGTCGACTGGACGAACAATTTAAACGGCAACAGCCTTGTTTGGGGCTTCAAAGACGGAGCGGCAATTAGAAAGCATCGACAGGAAATTGAGGCAAGACTTCAACGCGAAGTCGACATGGACACGATTAACTGGATCTGGGACCGGTACGCAGAGCTTTGTCCGGCCGGTTCACGATACCAACAATGGCGACAGGTAATGCTTGACGAAATCGCAAAAATTAGCCGTAGCCGATAGACTGGACCGAGCTCATTTGTGACGGAGTCGGAGCACGAAGAACCAAATGGTGCAGCCGAGTGGCGGTGGCACACGAAACAGAATGGAAAATCGTCAGCCGCCACCGGCTGACCATCGGCGTTCTGTCACTGATGGAAACTGACTAACATCTCCTCTATTCGTTTTGAAGTTTCATAACTTGAGTTACTCATTGGCAAACCTTCTCACGTCAATTGCCTTCGTGGCACTTGTAATCGGAGCCGCTCGGAATGCAGACTGGTTCTGGGCGAGTGTTGCCTTCACCTTCGCTGTCGTGTCAATTGCGATCGCCTTTGCTGGTGCAATATGTGATCGTCATCGACGTCGGTATTGGACCGTTTTCTTCGTGTTCGGATTCTGTTACTTAACGCTAGTTTTTGGTCCATGGTTTTCATCAAATACTCGTCCAAAACTGCTCAGCTCCGTTGCAATCGCGCGATTGCACCGGAGTGTGAGCCGCCTGAGAGCGCCTGAAGCTGCTGCTGCAACTGTCTACCTTGCTTCCGATGGCAAGGTTTATGTAAACGCCGAAGAAATTGAGCCGGCGGAAATTGCTGATAGACTCGGAAACACACCTCGCGAATCGGTTTACGTTTATGAAGACGACCCGACGGAAGCGTTTCAAAGACCAGGGTATCAAGAGCGACGCGGGGAATATTGGGATGCCCTCGGCAAAGCAAAATATCATTCACAACTTACGGCTGATTCCGCAACCGCACTATTTCCTCGACGCGAAGACTTTGAGGTCGTCTGTCATTCGTTTATCGGTAGTATCTGCGGGCTATTTGGGTACTGGCTCGCTCGTTGCCTTCATCGCAAATCAAACAAGGTCGGGGAAGTACCTGAAAACGCACCGGCGAATGCTGCAACCATTTTGTAGCATGGGAATCCACGTAAAGACAGAACCATCGGTTGCAACGGAGGCCGCGAGTTGACGTTTTTGAAGTGGTGAGTCGTTCGCGCGGCCCCGCTGAACCGTAACGTTATCCGACCGAAACCCCCGCACGACATCCGGCATGGAAACTCTCAACCCTTACGAACCATCGCGAAGTACCAACAATCTGCCGTCGACCCGGAATCCTCCGTTAACATTTGCGCAAGCAGCATTCCAGAGTTTCCGCCGTGGTGTAAAACTAACCGGCATCGCAACGCTCGCCGTGGTTACATTGGTCTCGATTCCACCGGTCATTCGCTTCATCAATTCGCCAATACCCGGCAATCGCAGCACTTGGTCCACGATACCGTACGACCAAGTGCTTTCCTGGTTTGGGTACGCGACGCTTATACTTTTGCTGATAACGCTGTGCGGTGGATTGCTTGCTTCCTTAGCAACAACTCTAAAACGGTCGATTTGGGGATGACTGTCCTCGCTCAGGCCAGGACAAAGCCCAAGCTGGCGGCGTCCCGCCGTTGTTTTCCCCTCGCGGGGATCATGCCGGCGACGTTCCGTCGTTGTTTTCCGCTCGCGCGGCCCATGCTCGCTGGCGATCCGCCTCGTAGTCATAATCGCGGATAACCAATAAGGATTTGACTTCGCGGCGAGGCGTGGTTTGAGTTCGAATCTTTTTCTCGGCTGGTCCGTAAGTCGCTGCCCGAAGCCAGTGCCACTAGCCGAAGCTCAAGTCCTCTGTTCAAGAAGCCCGGTTGGATTTCCCACGCAGCCTATCGCCTGTATGGTTATTGCTTCCGTGCTTGGTACTCCGGTACGGATGGTGGTACCTATGCGAGATCGAATGCGTGGATTGATCGGGTGCTTTCGCGCCAAAACGAGCGAAGTCACCACGCGGTTCAGCCGCCTCAAGCACACTGTTCGTGTTTTTTGACGCGTTTGACTGCCGCTTAGACGCACCTTCATCATTCGCCCTCCCGAAGACG
>NZ_SJPM01000052.1 GCF_007859915.1 Neorhodopirellula pilleata | reverse complement strand
AACGGTCCCAATGGCTTGGGTCGTCATGGCAACATGGCGATTTAAAACTCGTGCTCAACCGCCGTATGCGGACCCGCATGTACGGTGGTGTGGGAGGGGTCCCGGGCAACCGGGCCCCTATCCCGATTGTCGTGGTTATCCGCCGTCTGCTTGGTCCGACGGAGTGTAGCCCAAGTACACAGCAATTGACCGAACCAGTGTTTCCGATGCCTCGGATTTTGCAGTAGCAAATAAACCGGACCACGTATCCCACGCGACCTCGATTTCGTTTGTGCCATCGGTGTAGTCGCAGAACATCTCGCCGGGGCCAGCGATGAGTTCACAGGCGGGACGAAGCCCGAAGTGCTGGGCAATGCGTGAAGCGTATTCCGGATATTCGATTTGGTCGATCGAATCAATCTCGTACCTGAGTCGCGAAGATGCGTCGCGGTGGAACGCTCCGGGTGGCGAGTGCATTTTACGAAGAATCTCTTACGCGGATTTAAGTCGGATAACGACGGCGGTAACGGGGCCGCCGCCAAAAAACTATGATTTCAAAACCCGCGTCACCGGCGGCTCCCGTTCACCGCTTGGTTACCCATCAATCTTTGCGGCACCAACGGGGTCTATCCCAAGTGCTGTGGTTTTGGGTTCTTGAGGCGGATAGAGCTTCGGGTGGTCAGTACCTGCTGTGTAAAGTTTGGCAGTTCCATCGTCATGCAAGGCTAATGAAACGAATAGCTTGTCCGAGGCCCAAGTGTAAATGTCAACACCGCCATCAAGGTTGTCGTTTCGCCATTGCTTCTCGGGATTTCCAAATCTCTTAACGAACTGGTCGAGCAGTGGTGTACTTGCCGCGATCTCTGTTACAGCCATTGCCGGGTAATGAATCTCAATGCTGAGTACAGCATTCTTTAGAAAGCGAAAGTAAGCCGTAGGGACTTGGTTCTTACCGTTGTTGATGACAACGAAGTGATCGTCACGCATTGGTGTAGCATTTGGGCCGGAACCTGGCACTGCCATCGGAAGCCGTGACAGGAATTCATCCATTGTCGAGCCGATTCCAACACCGGCAATGCGAATCGTAATTGCGTTTTCTTCGGTCGTTTGCTTCGGTTGGTCGGCGATGGAAATCGGTGCGACCATTGCGAATAGAATGAATAGCAGTGATGTGCCGAGCGGAGTGTTAGGCATGGCATTTCCGTTGGTGGTAGGTGCTTCAGTTGGGTAACAAAATAATTATACAGGTTTGAACCGGTATATACTCATACACCTGGTTTTATTTGGTCAATATACCCAGCTGTCACCCGTCGATCTAGTCAGAAACTGGCAGGCCGGGGGCACTGCGGGCTTTGGTGCGACCAGGCAGTCGGGGCAGTATTGCCTCCGCATTGACGACAGTCTGGGCATCATCGGGTGATGGATTCGTCTCTCCCGATGGAGCCAGTAAAGAAGCTCGACGCTTTCGATGGAAGGCATGTTTAATCGGTTGGTAACTCGGGTAGGCAGAGTTCCCGACGCTCGGCCCACGACTCCACCATTCCTTTTCTGACCGGTGCATTGCGGATCGGAACGATCCGCTTGAATCGGTAGCGGCAGATGCTGCAGATGCAGTACTGCGTTCGCGTGCCGATCTTCTCTTGGACTCGGGTGGTTTCGACTCGCATCGTGCCCTCTTCGCATCGGGGGCAGGCCGTCGAGGGCGTTTCGTGTCCTTGAAGTTCGGGGCTCATAGTGATTTCCTCCGGACGAACCGCTTGCTGGATGTCGACGAGTGGCCCTGCGATTGAGGTCGCCGGACGAATGACTTTTTGGATAGGTTGTTTTCGCTTTTCGCTTCACGTTGCCGAGCGAGTTGCTCGAACGTGCGACTTTGTCGCTGATGTCGCTGCTTTTCCGTTTCCGGTGCTTGCTTGGGCCGGTTCTTTGGGATCCGTGCCCAATTGCCGTTGGTCAGGACCTCGGCGGCACAGCGGCCGTACCGGAACACGTCCCGCATGTCGTTGGGGATCAAGGTGTCGATGTGCTCCCAGATTCCTTTCTCTTTGTTGAGCTTCTCGTTTAGCAATTGATCGAATAGGTCTTGATCCTCGATCAGGCACCGGGGCAGCATCATCGACATGTCGTCACCGGGTTCGCGGTTGACCATCACGTTGTCCATCCATTCCTGGAAGACGGTCGTGTTGATCATGATCAAGTGGATGCCGGGGACGATGTTCCGTTTGGCCTTCTTGCCGATCTCGTTGTCCGAATCGATCGCCAGCTTGCGGAAGAACCGCAAATTCATGCTGCCGTGATTGCCACCCATCGACGGATAAACATGCGGACCGGCCTCGTCATTGACCGAACGGCAAAAGCCGATGATCTCGTCCTTTCGGTTACCGTCTCGGGAGTCGATCAACGTCATTCGAGCTCGCATGTCCGGACCGCCGTCGAGGGTCTCGTACGGACGCTGGATCCACTCTTGGACTTGATCCCAGGTATCGACCGTCCCGTGTCGGATCAAGCATCCCCGTTGACGGTTGTCCCAACCGAACGTCGCGCAAACGAAGTGATCGACCTGCACGTCGATGGCACATGTCAGGAAGTAGCAACCCTCGGGCACCTGGCCGAGCTCCCAGTTGCCGACGCACAATCGCTTGGCGAGTTGTTCCCACTTCATTTCGACTTTGAGCGGCACCCACGCTTCGCCTTCCCAGTCGTTGGCGAACGATTGACCGGATAGGCTGAGCGATTCGATGTAGGCTCGAGCGTAGTCGGCGAACGTGAACGTCCAACCGTACATCCGGGATAGGTTGAACGATCGCTCGCGGATTCCGTTGGTTGGCTTTCCGATCAGTTTGCCGGTCTTGTCGACGCGTTGGCCGGCGGCGCACCACACGCCCTTTTGGATCATCCCGCGTCGATGCGACTCGTCGATGGTCTTGTTGCACGATTCGCAAACGTAGTGTGCCGTTTGGTAGGCATGCTCTGGATTGATCGCCTCCTCGGGACCGCCGCCCCACATCAATCCGCCGTCTTTCCGCTCGCCGGTCGTGTTGCGACGGAGGCGTTGATGGTGGGAACAATGCGGACAGGGAACGTGAAAATACTCGTTGGAGGATCGTTCGACGAACTTGGTGATCCGGCAAGCTCCTTTGATGGTCGGCGTGGATTCGCCGATGAACTTTCGATCCGGAATCTCGCTACCACGGGCGAGGGCCAGTTCGATCGAGTCGGCTTCGCTCTTTTGCTCGCGCACCCATTTGGACACCTCGAGCAGGTTGACGTATTTGGGGTCGATGTCGCCGAGCGTGGTGGGCGATCCGGACCACGCGCCGTAGGTGGGGATCTTTCCGCGATCGAGAGATCGCGGTCTCATCGAAGCTTCATAACTGGTGACTAACCTGTTCCGGATCGCTGGCGCTGATCAGAAACGTGGTCCTGTGATTATTGATGCTGAAATAATCACACCACTAAAAAATCGCTCATCCGTTTCAGCAATCAGCATTTAATGCGGAGCGATCCCGTTGAGCGGATATTCATATACGTCAATGACTGTCGCAGGGGAAGTCATTTGTGTATCGCCTGGTAGCCTAGGCAATTCCATCCGTTGTAACGCTAGTTTGCATTGGGTAACAATGATCACACTAGGTTGAGGACGGTGCAAACGTGATCCGTCTGGATTCACCGGGCTGGTCGGGAATCACGCCGATCGGAAAACGATCGGATTGTCCATTGATGATCGTTTCGATCAAGGCTTCACCGGCGGAAATCGGTTCAGGCCGTTTCAGCAGGATGATATCCCCGCCTACCTGTCCCAGTTCGTATCGTTTCCCGTCACAATGAAGCCACAGTTCAACTTCGGCTGAATGACAACGATTGGGAGCAATCATGGAGTTACCTGCCGGTTACGAAGACCAAATTAAACGCTACTGCCAGCGGCACGAGGCAACGACCACTCGTGTTCTTGGTACCGGAAGTCATGGTCCGCCTCTTCTTCAAGGCCCAGAGTCCGATGTATTTCTCGTTCTTCAGTCGGTGTCAATCCTGCTGTGCCAGATTGCCGGTCCGACCGGGAAGGATCAGTGCGTTTGGTACCTCCCAAACGTCTCGCGTATGCCGCGACTTTGTAAGATCCACAATGCCCAAAGTCCGATCGGTTGGCCGAAAATGCTTGCGATCAATGCCCAGGTAAAGGACGATCGATTTAGGAATGCTCGTGCGCCAAAGATCACCACGCCTCCCGCGATGAGCAATGCGATGCAGAGCCCGAAAATGAGTGCAACATCAACCTGGCTGGGCGGCAGGCCCTGATCGGGGACCAAATTGGTACTGGCAAGTAAAACCAAAATCAGGTTTCCGAGCCCGATCACCACGGCAGCGATCCCAGTGACGAGCAGCCCAAACCCCGATATTCGATGTTGAAGATCCAGGTCGAGGCTTAACGCATCGTGAACAGCTTGAAACACTGTGATCAGGATCACGAGACCGAACCCGATGCACATTAACAAGGGAGGCAGCCGCAATTGCCCCGTTCCTTGCAAGAGAGCGCAAGTCACCATTCCGGAGTGAAGCATTCCACCGAAAGCCACCAGCAGAAACAACAATGCCGCCGCCCATTTTGGAGCGATTCCGAATTGCCTGACAACGATGGTTCCAATCAAGACGCACGCAGCCACGATTAGAAACGTGTTGGGAATTTCCACGAACCAGTCCGCTGCGTTTAACCCAGTGGCCTTCTCACGAAATGCCAGAGTCGAGTGCCAAATCGATAAGGGCGTTTGGCTTGCAGTGACGCCAAATTGCCAGTACTCCAACGTAACTGCTCCGACGGAAACTTGATCACCATCGAGACGTTCCGCATCGAGCGACGAATGCCAGCTAAACATCGCTAAAAAGAGAATGGCAGTCGCAACCAGTAGAATGAAGAACTCCGATCGAGTCGGTCGCCGTCCGGGGATTGGGTGGTCAGCCGCTGCCGTTCCATTTTCAGATCCACCCGAATAGCTCGATCCTGACGACGTCGATGCCGATGAGGATTGAGCTGCTTCGACATCGAAGTCACTCTTGGCGATCGAATCGAGATCGTGTTTGACCTCGCTGACCTGTTGGTAGCGACGATCTGGTTCGGATGAAAGCGATCGGAGGACAACTTCATCCAGGCGAACGTCGATCTGGACCTTCTTTGAAGGTGGGGCAAAGTGACCGGCTGGAATCTGTCCAGTTAGCATCTCGTAAAAGACAACCCCCAACGAGTAGATATCAGCGCGATGGTCGACGGCATGAGATCCTTTCATTTGTTCGGGAGCCATGTAACGCGGCGTTCCCATTACTTGATAAGCATCCGTCAGCGTGAAATCCTGGTCTGAAGCCGACGCCAGTTTGGCCAGTCCGAAGTCTGCAATTTTGACTTGACCTTGCCGATCGATCAGGATGTTCGCCGGCTTGATGTCTCGATGCACGACGCCGTGATCATGCGCGTACTGTAGGGCGTCGCAGATCGGAGGGACGATTGCGAGCGCCTGTGCAGGCTGCAGTTCGCCTCCCTCAATCACTTGCCGAAGGTCGGTTCCATCCACGTATTCCATCAGGAAGTAGTAGAGCCTGAGCGGGGCGGCCGACTCACCATCGGATGCTGGAATTGTCACTTCACCAAAATCATAGATCGCCACGATATTCGGATGACTAAGCCGGGCGAGGACGCGAGCCTCGCGACCGAATCGTTCAGCAAAAGTCTGGTCGCTTGCCGACTCCGGACGGACGATCTTGAGGGCCACGTCGCGGTCTAATTTTTTTTGACGGGCCTTGTAGACGGCCCCCATCCCGCCGTGACCGAGCAACTGCGAAATTTCCAATTGCGGAAAGTGTGGCGCGAGCGACTCGGCATTGAGCGGCACGAAAGATCCCGGTCGAGCACTGGTTTGTGTACCGCCAGGTGTTGGCTGAGAGCCGTCAAGACTGTCGAACCCTGCTCCCAACAGGCACTTCGGGCACATCCCGGCCGGAGATTTCTCCGGCAAATCGACCCCACACTTTGGACATTGCTTCATTTCGCCCATCATACCGACTCTCCATTGGCAAGTGACTACATCTCTCTACTCCTCATGACGGAAACAGGGACAATGGTGACCTCGTTTTTTTAATTCTTCACAACTCCAAAACAGCAAGCAAGTTACGCATCTCGTCCTCGATCTCTTCCGGTCCGGAGACCGTCTGGCAGATTTCTTCACGCAACCGCTCTCGATAGCGACGCCGAAGCCGTGAACCCGCTTTCTTCGCTGCCGCCTCGGTCATGTTCAGTCGGTTGGCGACCTGGGCATAGGTTGTCCCGGCGTGGTCTCCCAGGATGAATCCTTTCAATTCTGCAAAATGATCTGCCTTGTCCTTCGCGGAAAACTCCGCCTCGAGAGATTCCATGACCCGCGTCAACATCGTGATCGCCCAGTGTTTGTCATAGAGCTGTTCGGCGGTCAGGCCGGAAGCCGGTTCGATGCAGATTTGTGAATCGGCCGATGCGAAATCCAGAGAAATTGGCGGTCGTCCACCACCACGCTTCAACGCCTTCGCCTTGTCCCACTCTTTGGAGAGGAAGTGTTTGAAAGCCGTGATGAGGAATGCGCGAAAACGACCGCGATCAGCGCTCGCATCGGCGAGGTAGTGCTTTTCAAGCAGCCGCTCGAAAAAGGCTTGCGTTAGGTCCTGAGCTTCATGGCTGTCATCGACGCGTCGACGCACGTAAGCGTAGAGTGGTGGCCAATAGGCCTGACACAATTTCTCGAGGGCTTGAATCGAGTCTTCGTGTACATGATTTCCAGCCGCGATCACGAGACTCCATGAAGTCGTTGCGAACTCGCCCAATGGGTTACTTTGAGAATCCGTACGACTACTTTTTCTTCTCATGCGGAGTAGCTTACACGCATTGGCTACTTTTCGCACACATCATTGGTTCGTGCAAAGACGTGCAGGTCTCAAATTCATGCACCACTTCCGAAGAAAACTCAGAATTCGGTGCTGTGTCTCTACCAATTCAGCTCTTTATGCCCCGCAAGTCCTCATGTATTGCTCCCCTGCCAGCTCGTCTGGCAGGAAGCGCTAGTGCTTTGTCAAAATATATATTTAGGGTTAGTGAAGTGAGCCGACGGCGCTAGCGGGCTGTTGATTTAGTGCACGATTGGGCGTTTTCGTTTAACGGCAAGCCGCAGGCGTCTGCGTTCTCAAGCTCTGTCGCCTGCGGCTTGCCGTTAAACGATTAAAACAACAGCCCGCTAGCGGCGTGTTGATTTAATCGTAACCCGAAGCGTGAGCGAGGGATTCATCACCATTAAGTCCTTTGTATGTATCCCTCACTCACGCTTCGGGTTTCGATGAGGACTAAATCAACAGCCCGCTAGCCGCGGGCATTGCTCGACGCCCGACGCTAGGGGCGTGTCGATTTAATCGTAACCCGAAGCGTGAGCGAGGGATTCATCACCATTAAGTCCTTTGTATGTATCCCTCGCTCACGCTTCGGGTTTCGATGAGGACTAAATCAACAGCCCGCTAGCGCGTTCGGCTCACCCCAAAATTAAATTTTGACAGACCACTAGCTTGCAAACTTTATTCACCCACGAGACGAGTTCGTGGGGGTCAAAAAGATGTGTAGGATGAAGAGACCAATTCAGTCGTGTCAGAAATTGGGAAACACTCGCACCCGACACATCCAGATGCCAGGCCATTCCAACCCTCGTCTCGACCTCGCAGTCCTCGCGTCTGGCCCTAATCATCGCGTGAACAATAAGTGATGGATTCTCAACGTGGCGTCGACTTTCAGTCGACGTTTCAGGGTTTGGCGACTGAAAGTCGCCACCACTTAATGTTCACGCGATGCTAAGCAAATCGCATGTAGGTCTTCAATGGCGCGTCCAAGGCGATCACGAAATTCGTACCAAATGCGGCGTGCTGGCGTGTAGCCAGATCCAATCCACTGCATCGCCCCATTGAGCGAGCCATCTTCGAACCAACTTACGGGCGACCGTCTTCCTTTGAGATACTGGTAGCGCACCATTTTGAGCAGCACGATCGGATCATAGGCTTCACTTCCGACACCAAGGTAACGTTAAAGCGAGTTTTTTTCGACTCAAATCCGTTACGCTCATGATGACCTCCGTGTGACCTTTGAATTTGCTAGCAACGCACAGTTTGTGCGAAATTCAAGAATCCACAAAGGTCATTGTTTTGCTCTAACCAACCGCCAGCAAACGACTTAGAGCGTGTTTTAAAAAGGGGTCTGACCCTTTGGAGGCGAGTCGATTTCATTGGGTTTTTGGCCTCGCCGGAGAGGGTCAGACCCCTTTTTAAAACACGTTCTTAGATGCCGCACGACCTCTGAGGCGGGGAGCGGGGAGCCAAAATATCGGCGAGAAAAGCCGAAGTTTTTCCAATTTTGTTGGAAACTTCGGCTTTTGGTCCGGGTTTGGCACCAATACCGTTCAATGAACCGATTTAATGTAGTGGATCTTGTAAAAGATCTCAGCGCAAGCGGGCTGTTGATTTAGTTTGCATTGCAACCCGAAGCGTGAGTTTTGAAGACTGCCATATGGTTTTCAAGTGGGAAGGCAATTTTGTTACGGGTACATATTTTCACCGGTCTGCTCGGAAGCAGTTTTCGATTCGCAATCATCGGAACTGACGCTGGATTGAAAAATCG
>NZ_SJPM01000051.1 GCF_007859915.1 Neorhodopirellula pilleata | reverse complement strand
GCGTTCACTCGAAACCCTCGTTTGCGTGCGTGGATTGAAGTCTTAGTAACCTGCAATACACGCGTAAAACGCCGAGGGTTTTCGAGTTTTCTAAATAAATCGCAAATCAAGCTTCGCTTGATTGAGGACTAGCGTGGCTTTTCGTCCCTTCCATTTGTCTGCTCGTGAGTTCGGTCGCGGTGGCCGCTGACCGGCCGAACATTCTCTATATCATGTCGGACGATCATGCGGCGCATGCGATCTCGGCCTATGGTGGCCGGTTGGCTGAGGTCGCTCCGACGCCAAACATTGATCGCCTAGCCAAAGAAGGTGCCTTATTTACTAACGCATTCTGCACCAATTCAATCTGTTCGCCCTCTCGTGCGTGCGTATTAACGGGCCAGTATGACCACGTGAATGGTGCATTCGATCTTTCCGGCAGTGTGGCGCCGGGTAAGCAGATGTTGGCGATTCAGATGAAGAAGGCTGGATATCAGACAGCCATGATCGGCAAATGGCACCTCAAAGAAGAACCGGCAGATTTCGATTACTACTGTGTTCTTCCCGGCCAGGGCGAGTACCACAATCCTGAGTTTTGCATCCGTGGCGAGAAGCCATTCGGCAAGAATCTGATCAAAGCAGACGGAAAGCACGTTACCGATGCGATCACGGATATCTCACTGGAGTGGCTTAAGAAACAACGCGACCAGAGCAAACCGTTTTTCTTGATGCATCATTTCAAAGCGCCGCATGATTACTTTGACAACGCAGCGAGATACGAAACGTATTTGCGAGAAGTTGCCATCCCCGAACCCGAAACGTTGTGGAAACGAGATCCATTGTTCGGATCAATTGCCACGCGGGGTGCCAACGATGAATTGATTCCGCACATTGGAACTTCGATCGGTGGACGCAACCCACGTCGTTCCTACCTTGGTGACCTGCCGAAACTTTATCCGGCTGAGTTTCCAGAGAACTTTGATCCCGCCAACTTTAGCGACGAAGAGAACACTCGATTGGCATACAACGCTTATCTGAAGAAGTTCCTGCGTTGCGTGAAGGGAATCGATGACAACCTGGGAAGATTGTTTGCTTACTTGGAGGAAAGCGGTCAACTCGAGAACACGCTGATCATCTATACCGCCGACCAAGGATTTATGCTTGGTGAGCACGACTATCAGGACAAGCGTTGGATGTACGACCAGTCGCAACGGATGCCGCTGCTGGTTCGCTATCCGCAGAAGGTGGAGGCTGGACAGCGATTCGACACGATTATTGAGAACGTTGACTTCGGCCCAACGATGCTCGACTTCGCCGACGCGGACGTCCCATCAAACGTGCAAGGGGCCTCGTTCAAATCCCTTTTGGAATCAGGGACTGAACCCGAAGGCTGGAAGCAGGAAGCTTATTATCGATATTGGATGCATATGGCGCATCACGACAATCCGGCACATATGGGTATCCGCACAAAGACCCATAAGCTGATTTACTACTACGGCTGTAACTACGACGGCGGCTATCAAACTCCGCCCGGATGGGAGCTTTACGATCTGGTAGAAGACCCGATGGAGACTCGCAATGTCATTGACGAGTCCGAGAACCGACAACTGGTAGATGAACTTAAGGGAAGGTTGGCTGCGCTGCGAACTCGCGTGGGTGACGATGGCTCCCATTTCCCTAGGTGCGAAGCGGTTGTGCAAGAGTTTTGGGATTACGACGTACAAGATCAAGCCAAGGCCATCGAGCTGTCGCATGAGTATCTCAAGCGACGACAAGCGGAGTTGAAAGCTGGTAAGAAAGGGGTACGGACCTGGATCGGGCAGTAAGTTTGAATTAAGTTTTTCTCGTTTAACGGCACGTCTTAGGCGTCTGCGAGCCCATATGACACCGTCGCCTTCGGCTTGCCGTTAAACGAATTTTTTCGAATAAGCATCAGCGTCCCGCTTGGCACAACGTAATCATGAAACTAATTTCGGCATTTCTTGCGGTAACGACCGTTGTAGCTTTGGGCCGATCAACGGCCGCGGGCGAAATCGACTTCAACCGCGATATCAGATCGATTCTTTCGGATCGTTGCTATTTCTGTCACGGGCCTGATACCAATACCCAAGAAGCTGGCCTTCGTCTCGACTCTCGCGAAGAGGCTCAGGAGGTGATTGATTCGGGGGATTTGGTGAAGCGGATCATGAGCGCCGATCCTGATCTGCAGATGCCACCGCCAGATTCAAAACTATCGCTTTCAGAAGACGAGAAGGGTTTGCTTCAACGGTGGCTTGACGAAGGGGCTGAGTATCAAGGCCATTGGTCGTTCACGCCGATTCCAGATACTGTCGCGGTCCCCAATGTCGAGAACTCCCAGTGGTGCCGTAGCACGCTGGATCAATTCGTGCTCGCCAAGATTGAAGCGTCTGGCATGACGCCGAGTCGTGAAGCCGATTCGCTGCGTTGGTTGCGAAGAGCTTCACTCGACCTGACCGGTCTTCCCCCGACGTCACAACAAATTGACAGCTTCTCAAAGGAGGTTGAAAAAGCCCGAGTCGAGAATCGTTCAGTGCAGCGAGTCTACGAATCGGCTGTCGACGAAATGCTTTCGGCGGAAGCGTTTGGCGAGCACATGGCGGTAGCATGGCTCGACTCAGCACGCTACGCCGATTCCTACGGCTACCAGTCCGATAAGCTCAATACTCAGTGGCCTTTTCGGGACTGGGTTGTTAATGCATTCAACGATAACCTGCCTTACGATCAATTCTTGACATGGCAGATGGCGGGAGATTTATTGAACGAACCGTCGCGAGAACAGGTCTTAGCGACCGCCTTCAACCGCATTCACCGGCTGAACAACGAAGGCGGTGCCGTTTTCGAAGAATGGAGGCTCGAGAACGTGGCTGATCGTGTTCATACGTTTGGAACCGCGATGCTGGGCTTGACGATGGAATGCTGTCGCTGTCATGACCATAAGTACGATCCAATCTCACAACGCGATTACTACGCGTTGTCTGCTTTCTTCAACTCCATCGACGAGAGTGGAGTTTATGATCGAACAGAAAAGGTTCCGTCTCCTTCGATCCTATTGCCCACCGAAGAGCAATCCGACCAGCTCGAGTCCGCCAGAAGAATGCTCGCCGTAGCAGAAGCAGACTACCAGCGATCGATCGACGAAGCCCAGCAACGATTCAGCGACTGGAAGAGCAATACAACCAGCCATAAGGTCATTCCGGATTTGCGTCTTGCACTTGGATTTGATAGCGGCTTTAGTGATTCGCTCAAGGCAATTTACCATCCGTCGGAATCGGATCGCGCTTGGACGCAGATGCCAGAGCTTGTGGAGGTAACAGAGTCACCGATCGCTCAGCTAGCTCCAACACTTGCTGCGGATAACCGGGATGGCGAACATTCTCGCAAAGCGATGAAGCTCGATGGTGAACGTGGAATCACCACCAAGGGTATCGAGCCCTTGGATCGCTGGATCCCGTTCAGCGTGGTCATCACTTTGCGAGAAACCAAACGCTCGGCGTTACGTGGATTGATCGCCCATCACACCCGTGGCACTGACTGCGGTTACAACGGCTGGGACCTGACCATTGAAGACGGTCATCTTGAATCGCGAATGTATCGCGATTGGCCGGGCAACGCGATCGGAGTTCGCTCACTCGAAACCATTCCCCCGGACGCATGGTGCCAAGTCGCAGCGACTTACGATGGATCATCTCAAGCAAGCGGTTTGAAGCTGTTTTTTAATGGGAGCGAACTGAAAACGACGATTCTGAGAGATAACCTAAAGAAAAGTTGTAACGTCAAGGTGGATCATGGCGGTGAGTTTGTGCTCGGCCAGCGGTTTCGTGCTCGCGGTTTCACCGACGGGTTGATTGATGACGTGCGTTTATACACGCGTGCATTGACCGTGACGGAATTGAAATCGCTTGCTTCAGGAGACGACCTGCATCCAACGCTGGCGTACTATGTGTCGGCGATGGACGAAGCAGCTAGGCGATCGCTAGATGCGCTGACTGCCGCTCGAAAAGAGGTCGCCATGGCCGAAGAAACGATGCACGAAATACCGATCATGCAAGAGACTCAGCAGCCACGCCCGGCTCACGTGTTGGCACGAGGCGAGTATGACGCCCCGAAGACCGCCGAGACCCGGGTCGATCGCGGAACACCCAGCGGCATAGGATTTCCGTTTCCACAAGATGCATCCCTGGATCGCAAGGGTTTAGCGCAATGGCTTACCGACCCGCGACACCCACTGACGGCACGCGTTGCAGTCAACCGTTTTTGGGGAAACTTCTTCACCGAACCGCTCGTGCGCACGCCAGAGAATTTCGGATTACAAGGCGAGCTGCCGACGCATCCCGAATTGCTGGACTGGCTGGCTCGCGATTTTGTCGAGAGCGGTTGGAATGTGAAACGTTTTTGCAAGAACATTGTGTTGTCTGCTACGTACCGACAAGACTCGCTGGCAAACAAGGAACAACTGCAACGCGATCCTACCAATCGGTTGCTTGCGCGTGGGCCAGCCCATCGTTTGGGCGCTGAACAAATTCGCGACCTTGCCTTAGCCGCTTCCGGTTTGCTCAATCCTGAAGTCGGCGGTCCACCGGTTTCGCCCTATCAGCCGGGTGAAGATTTGTGGAAGGAATCCAACGGTATGTCGCCGCCTTATCAGCAATCGGTCGGTCAATCGCTTTATCGGCGATCGTTGTATTCGGTTTGGAAACGCACCGCGCCGCTGCCGAACATGCTAGCTTTTGATTCTACCTCGCGTGAGGTTTGCACAGTCAAGCGGTCGCGTACGAATACTCCTCTGCAAGCCCTTGTGCTACTCAACGATATACAGTTTGTCGAAGCAGCTCGGGTAATGGCTCAGACGTTGATCGAAATCAAAGACGACGGCGAGTCCATCCAGGAAGCTTTCTTGCGGCTGACCGGCCAACGTCCCGACGCGGAGGAATTGCAAATCTTGAAACAATTACTGCATGACGAACGCGAGTTCTTTGCCGCTCACCCAGCGGATGCCACGCAGTTCATTGCCATTGGTGATGCAAAAGTTACCGGTGATGAACGGCTCGCCTCATTGGCAGCGTTGACCACGGTTTGCCAGGCCATCTTAAATCTCGATGCGACGATTTGGAAACGATGAGTTATGATCCCAATTCACAAAGTAAACCCACTGGCGGTGAATCGCCGCGTCTTCTTCAAGGGAGCCAGTGCTAGTGTGGGCTTAGCGGCACTAGCAAATCTGCTGGGAGCTGACAGCGCAAACGGCAACCCCAGCGGAGACAGTCGTGGTGCGCTGCCATCAACGCATTTTGCTCCCAAAGCAAAACGCATTATCTATCTGTTCCAATCGGGTGGTCCCGCTCAGCAGGATCTCTTCGACTACAAGCCACTACTCAACGAGATGAATGGCCAGGAACTGCCCTCGGCGGTGCGCGGCGAGCAGCGTTTAACGGGCATGTCGGTCAACCAATCTTCACTGCCATTGGCAGGTTCGCATTTTAAGTTCGCACAATACGGCCAGTCGGGTGCATGGCTGAGCGAGTTGCTGCCGTATCATCGCGATATCGTGGACAATGTCTGCTTCATCAAGACAATGCATACCGAAGCGATTAATCACGACCCGGCAATTACCATGTTTCAAACCGGTTCCCAAATCGCGGGTCGGCCTTCATTGGGTGCTTGGTTGACATATGGCCTTGGCAGTGAGAATGTAGAACTGCCGGGATTTATCGTCTTGGTTACCGCAGGACAGGGGGACCAACCGTTGTACTCGCGACTGTGGGGCAACGGATTCTTGGATTCCAAGTACCAAGGTGTTCAGTTCCGAAGTGGCGACGATCCGGTGCTCTATCTGTCCAACCCCGCCGGTGTTTCGGCCACGCGTCGACGGGCTCAATTGGATGCCATCGGGCGTCTGAATCAGCGTCAGTTCCAGAAAGAGCTTGATCCTGAAATCCAATCGCGGATCGCGCAGTATGAGATGGCGTATCGCATGCAAACGAGCGTTCCTGACGCAACCAACTTTGCTGACGAGCCGGAGTCAACCTTCAAGTTGTATGGCGAGGATGCTCGCAAGCCCGGAACGTTCGCCGCGAATTGCCTGTTGGCACGGCGACTGGCCGAGCGCGACGTAAGATTCATTCAACTTTATCATCAGGGGTGGGATCAACATTCGAATCTTCCCAAACAAATCAGAGGTCAAGCCAAAGAGACCGATCAGGCGTCTGCGGCGCTGGTGAAAGACTTGAAGCAACGAGGGCTTCTGGATGACACTTTAGTGATTTGGGGCGGCGAGTTCGGTCGTACTTCTTACACGCAAGGTGTTTTGACCCACGACAATTATGGCCGCGATCACCACCCGCGATGCTTTACGACTTGGATGGCCGGTGGCGGCATCAAGCCCGGCATCTCTCACGGCACGACCGACGATTTTGGCTACAACGTGGTCGAGAACGGAGTCCATGTCCATGACTTGAATGCCACGATTCTTCACCAGATGGGCATTGACCATGAACGGCTCACCTACAAGTACCAAGGCCGCAGGTTCCGCCTGACAGACGTCCACGGCGAAGTCATTGAAGATATTCTGACTTGAGACTTCCGGGTGCGGATCTTGCTTCGCTCGATCCGAACTCACGCAGCTGCGGAGACTGATGTCTTAGAATCCCTCGCTGACCGGCACGTTGATTTGATCGTAACCTGACGCGTCGGGTAACGGTTAAATCAATATGTCGATAACCCCAAAACGGCCATTAGATTAGCCGTCTGCTGCGCTGGCGGAAATGACTGGCAACTCGCCCAATCTAAAATCGCGGCAAGACGACCTTTGACCGGCCAGAGTGCCACTCTTTGAAGAAATTCTTCAAGGCGCACTCTGGTTCTTCAATGCCACGTTCAGTTGGCCAGAGCTCCTCCACTAACCTTCAGGTCCGGCTTTGTAATCAGCCTGTGCTGCCGCCGCTTCAGCAGCCGCTTTCTCTGACTCTTCCACCATCGCTCGATACTGTTCAACCTCTGAAGCGGTGGCTCCATCAGCAACATTGGTCGTTGACGAATCACTGCCGCAACCTGCAAAAAACGCAATACCAATTAGTAAGACTAGTTTATTCATAAAAAATTATCACTCGTTAGGCTAGTAGTTAGGAATCGTAAGTGCTGGGTTGGCGCTTCGGTCAACCCAGCACTATTCAATGCGATCTCAAATCTCTTCGTCGATAACTTCCTTGGCTGCTCGCGTGCCTAAGGCTCCCCACAATCCGAACTTGCTTCCTTCTCCATTGCCGTTCCATCTGTTGTGGATGAACTGCCCAGGGACGGTACCATTGACTCCGGCACCACTTTCGATGGAGTCCGTGATGAACTTAACTGCACCGTCGGCCATCAAGACATGAACCCCGCCTTGATGCCGACTGCTAGCAGACCACCATCCGCTGCCGCCTGCATTTTGCTCGGTACACACGGCCTTGTTTGGAGGGTTTGCCGTTAAGAAAGTCGAGTAGATCAGATTGTAATCGGCCCAGCGATATCCGCGTCCATCGGTTGCCCCAACAAGATTCGTCCCACCGACCCAAAATTGCGGACGTTGAGGATCGATAGATGGTTTACAACGGTTCTCGACCGGTGGTGTCTGGCGAATGAAATTCCAGGCGCCATGAGCAATTGGACGTGTGCGTGTATCGCTATCCCCCAGGTCGGTGGCGATTTCTCCGGCCGCAATCGTATTTGCCAGCCCATCTAGTATGTCACGGAATTTAGTTGTGTATCCGGACCTAAAAACACCGCGCATCGAAGCGCGGACTTCTTCCGCCAATCCCGGATTGTGCCGCCAAACTCCAGCATTCCTTTGCCAATCGCCTTGGGCGCGATCAGGGGAATCGCCAAGGCAGGCAGCGTAATTCGTTCGTCCGAGTGAGGGCAGCCCTGTGCCGGGATCGCTGGGGCAACGAAGAGTAGACAACTGAGTTGCCCATGGAATGTAAGCAATGTCCTCCGGAGTTGGCCCCATTGCCGGGAATGGACCGCCGCTGCGACGTGCTTGAACCGAACCGCTCGGGTTTGCGGCAGGTGGCGAATTTCCAAGAGAATCCACATTCATCGGG
Source organism: Neorhodopirellula pilleata (assembly GCF_007859915.1). GTDB lineage: Bacteria > Planctomycetota > Planctomycetia > Pirellulales > Pirellulaceae > Rhodopirellula > Rhodopirellula pilleata. Next base: position 573 of record NZ_SJPM01000051.1, on the reverse strand, counting down.
TTCGAGATTTGTTCCCAAATGGCCTGTTGCTCGATGAACGGTGTCAGCCCGACAAGAAAGCTTAGCTTGTTCATGTTGGAGATCTCTGACGGCCGCCAATAATCTGCCGTGGTATTATCGATCGTTCCCCCGCCTTGCATGGGAAGTTGATTGTAGGCCGAATGGTAGTTATGAATGGCAAGGCCAATCTGTTTGAAATTGTTGCTGCAGCTCATTCGGCGAGCTGCTTCACGGGCGGCCTGGACCGCAGGAAGCAAGAGCCCGACGAGAACGCCGATGATGGCGATCACCACTAAAAGTTCCACTAGCGTGAAGCCACGCTTGCGAGAATGTAAACTAAACATGAGTCGATACCTCAAATCGAAGGGAAGATGGCGTAAACTCAACTTATGTGTCGAAACTCGACACAAACTCCAAGTTGACGTATCTCATTCTCCCTTTCTAGTCCTCAATCAAGCGAAGCTTGATTTGCGATTTATTTAGAAAACTCGAAAACCCTCGGCGTTTTACGCGTGTATTGCAGGTTACTAAGACTTCAATCCACGCACGCAAACGAGGGTTTCGAGTGAACGC
>NZ_SJPM01000050.1 GCF_007859915.1 Neorhodopirellula pilleata | reverse complement strand
CCACGAAAGACCACCGCCATGCCAATTCGATCACGAACCAATACCAAGCCGAGCCCCCGGTCCGCCTGTACTGAACGCCAAAATTCAGCCAAAACCTCAGTCAGCAGTCGCTTGATTGAGGTCTAGTCCTGTGCTTTCTATGAAGAAGCCGCCAAAAATATTAACAATGCGACACGTAGTCGATTTCGGAAGCAACTTGGCTATCGGTAATTTTCGATATCATTCAAGCTTAACTCAGGCTGCGATTTTCTCTGCGAAAAGCGGCGGGCGTCTGGCCAATGTGCCTACGGAATTGCACCGTTAAGGCACTCTGGTCACAGAAGCCCGCATCGACTGCGATTTTGGCAATCGGATCGCTGGAACCGATTAACGCAGCGCATGCTGCGCGGATACGTGTCCTGATAATAAAATCCTTGACTCCAATTCCGAAGGCTGACTGAAATCGACGTTGCAATTGACGTACGGATACATCCGCAAAGTCTGCCAATGACTCGACAGTTAGATCACCGGCGTATTCTCTTCGTACGAGGTCGACAACGGGGCTAATCGCGGCGTGTGAACGAAATGCTTGCTGCTTGCCTTCATAGCTTGAAACCGTTCCCATGATGCCGATGACGCGGCCATCCTGTCCGAACACGGGGTACTTGCAAGTGACAAACCAGTCAAGCACCCGATCGCTGCCGTACCAACTTTCTAAACGGTTGATGAGGGGAATCTGGCTGGCGATTACTTGCCGATCATCGCGGACAAAGCCTTGGGCAACATGCCGAGGAAAATAGCAATCGTCTGTTTTCCCTATGATCTCTTCCTCTCGCTCCATTCCCAACCGATTTAAAAGCGGAGTGCTCGCAAAGATCATCCGGCTATCAATGTCTTTTACGAAAAAGAATGTGTCCGACAGATGGTCAAATGGCTTGCAGAATTGCTCACCACGATTACCCAGTTTTTCCAGGAAGGTACTCCTTGCAACGACTTCATTCATCAAAATAATACTCACCTAGCTTTTAAAGACTGACCACTAGCGACGTGTTGATTTAGTGAGCCGATGGCGGTAGCCGCTGGGTTTTCCGCAAGTAAGCCGACATTCGAGGCCTGTGGCTAGTGCCATCGGCTCACATGAATTGCGTAATCCACGATATCAACACGCCCTTACGCGATAATTTCTTTGATGACCTCGCCACCGAATTGCGAGAGTTGTTTATATCGTCCGCCGTGGAAGTAGGTCAGCTTGTTGTCATCAAGCCCGAGCAGGTGAAGTAAAGTGACATGCAAATCGCGAATGGGGTGCACGCACTCGACGGCGGCTGACCCGAGTTCATCAGTCGCTCCGACGACCCCAGGCTTCACTCCGCCGCCGGCAAACAGCATGGTCATCGCTTGGCTGTTGTGACCACGCCCAAGCGAGTAGACGCCGCCGCGTTTGTTATTGTCGGGCGTTCGCCCAAATTCACCGGTCCAGATCACGAGCGTGTCTTCCAGCATGCCGCGCTGCTTCAGGTCGCGAATCAACGCCGCGATCGGTTTGTCGACACTCTTGATTCGTGACGTGTGTCCACGTTCCAAGTAATCATGACTGTCCCATCCGCCGCTGAAAATCTGCACAAAGCGAACGCCACTCTCTACCAACCGCCGGGCCATCAAACACTGCCGCCCAAACACCTTTGTGTCGGCATCACCCAGTCCATACATTTCCTGAGTCTTCTGTGACTCGTTTGCCAAGTCGATGACGCCCGGGACTTCGGTTTGCATGCGGAACGCCAGTTCGTAACTCTCCATCCTGGCCGACAGTTTCTCATCTTTTTCACCGATCGATTGCAAGTGACTTTCATTAAGCCACGCAAGCTCATCGAGTGCACGACGTTGATGCTCTCGGGTTTTGAATCCTTGTGGAGCGAGATCCAGAATCGGTGACCCCTGCGGTCGCAATCGCGTTCCCTGATAGTATGGCGGCAAAAAACCATTACTCCAGTTGGCCGGTCCACCTTGCGGTAGAGCCAATTCGGTCATGACAACGTAACCAGGAAGATTCTGGTTCTCGGTCCCAAGTCCGTAATTAGCCCAGGATCCCAGCGCGGGATCGCCGCCAAGCCGACTGCCCGTGTTCATGTGAAAGAGAGCTTCAGGGTGATTGAGCGACTCCGCTTGGCAACCTCGGAAATTGCAAAGCTCATCCGCAACGTAGGGATCAGCCAAGTGCTTCCACTGATCGCACATTTCAATTCCATTGCTGCCGACTTTCTGGAATTTGAACGGGCTGCCCACGAAGAACTTGAAGCCGCTTTCCTGACCGAATGCCAGTTTTGATTCCTGCTTGTGAAGACGTGACAGTTCCGACTTGGGGTCAAATGTATCCATGTGACCGGGACCGCCCTCCATGAACAGCATGATCACGTTCTTCGCCTTTGCCGGCAGCATCGGCTGTTTCGGAGACAATGGCGACGAAGTTGCTTTTACTTCATCGGCTTGTAGCATCGACGAAAAGGCAACCGATCCGAGTGATGCGCCAAGGCTGTAGATAAAGTCACGTCTTGAGTTCATTTTTCGAGTCTCTTATTTATGACTGATTGAGTAAGCCGTGACGCGTAAAGCGGCCGGGCTACTGTTCTGGTTGGCTTCTTGTACTGCCCGGGGCCTTACGGCCATCGGCTCACTCGACATAGATAAATTCGTTCGTGTTGAAAAGCAGCAAGCACATGTCTGCGAGTGCTCGTGTTTCCGAGCCGACTTCGCTTGGTTTCCTGTCGGCTTCATAACGATCGAACACCGGTAAAATCTCCTCGTATTCAAATGTCTCTCCGCTGAATTCTTCGACGAGTGAACGAGTGATACTAGCTGGGTATTCCACTTCCTCTGCATTAACGTTCTCGTGATAGGCGGTCATCTCTTTGACGTATCGGCTCAGCCGCTCGAGTTCTTGCTCCGTCGGTTCACGCAACAGAATCAGCTGGAAGGCAGTCCGTATCTGGTCTGCCATCTCTTGCGATTCGGATTGCAGACGCAACGCCATCGCGATGGATCGATCGGTGATTAGGTCGCTGTTGAGGAGTGCAAATACCTGCGGCGCAACGGCGGCGGTTTCTCGCTGCTCACATGATTCGTTCGGGTTGGGCTCATTGAATAGCTCGGTGAACGGGTCTGCCTGGCCTCGAACACCGTAAGCATAAATGGTTCGCCGATTTCTCAAGTCCGGTGTCGGCGAAGGTTGATACGCAGGCGCCAGCGAGAACTGAATCATGCGAGGTTGCAACGCCACCTCCATATTGATTTCCGGCATGACTGGCACACCACCATCACAGTGAACCAATTCGCCTGTTGCCGACAGCATCGAGTCGCGTAGCTCCTCGGCGGTCAGGCGTCGCCTTGGGAAATGAGACAACAGCGAGTTGTTTGGATCGACCTCGGCAAGTTGCTCTGAGTCTGTCTTGGTCGTCGATCGACGATAGACATCCGACATCATGATCAGTCGATGCATCCGCTTGATCGACCAGTCACCTTCGACAAAGTCTTCCGCTAAGTAGTCGAGCAGCATCGGATGAGTTGGCTTGGCCCCTTTTCCGCCGAAGTTATTGGCGTTGGCAGCGATCCCTGTGCCGAAGTGATATTGCCAAATACGGTTAACGATACTTCGAGTCGTCAACGCGTTTTCTGGATTAGCAATCCACTTGGCCAATTCCAACCGCCGACCATTCACGTCATTGGTCAGTAGGTAGGGATCATCCGATTGAGTCCCAACAGTTAGTGTCAGAGCGCTGAGCACACCAGGAAAAACGCGATCCCCCAAAGCCGTTAATGCACCGCCCGACAAGATAAAGCTCTCCTGCGGATCGGCGTCAGCGTGCTTACGACTGATGCGCAGCTTGCGAGCCCCATTCCAGGCCAGATCAGTCTTTGCTGCGTTGTAGACGCTTTGCGCCATCGGCTCGTAACGTTCCAAACGTCGCGTCCAAATCCATTCGTCTTGTTCGCGAACTTTCAACTGTCCCTGTTCGACATGATCCAATCCCACATGGCGGGGCGGTTTCATTTCGTCCGAGTCATCCTTACGTTCATTCTCCGATTTGTATGGTAAATCATGTTCCTTGTACCAAGCTCGCGCCGCGGCCTCCTGCTTCACCACAATTCTGTTCTTCTCCTCGACAGCGAAGTCCAGCATTCGCTGCACATGAGCTTTACCAGCCTCGAAGTGGCTTAGGTCTTCCTGGGGCAAGAACGGAACGTTGCGTTCGGCCATTTGCGTCGTTGAAAAAGCCGAGTACACGCGGTAATAATCGCGTGTCGGAATTGGATCGAACTTGTGATCGTGACATTTGCAGCAGCGAAGTGTTTGCGACAAGAACGTCTGGCCGGTGATGTTGACAACGTCGTCCAGATAAATCTGTCGTGCTTCGTCGACCTCGACCATCGCGTTATCCCAGGGGCCTAACCGCAAAAAGCCAGTGGCAACGAGCCATTCTGATTCCTGCTCGCTGTACTTACCTTTCAACTGAGCCTGATTGACAGCTTCCTGAGAACCACTGTTCCTGACACGAACGGATGCGTCAGCCAACTCGTCACCGGCAAGTTGCTCGACGATGAATTCGTTGTACGGCTTGTCTGAGTTGAAAGCACGTATGACGTAATCTCGATAACGCCACATGTTGGATCGTTCGAAGTCGTTCGACATGCCTCCCGTGTCTGCATAGCGCGTGACATCCAGCCAATGTCTGGCCCAGTGTTCGCCATATCGAGGGCTATCCAGCAAGCGATCAATCAACGCTGCCAAAGCCTGATCCGGCTGCTTCGAGTAAGCTTCGTTGAAGTCGGCGACGTCAGCGGGCGTTGGTGGAAGGCCCGTTAGGTCGTAGGTTGCGCGGCGGATCAAATCGTTGGCATCCGCGAGCGGCGCTGCAGTGATTTCTGCTTTGTCAAGTTGTGCATCGACGAAGTGATCGATCGCTTGTTCACGCTCGACGTCGGCTGGCAATAGTTCAGATTTCGCCTTCACTGGTAAGAAGGCCCAAAGATCTTCCGGCGGATACCTTCGGCTGGTCCATTGGTCCGAGGTACCACCGCTCGTATCGACAATCATTCCTTCGTCGGTCACCCGCTTCCTGGCCTCTTCCTCACGGTAAGCTGCCTGAGTTTTCTCGTCGGGCCACGGAGCTCCCTGTTCGATCCACTTGCGAACCATTTCGATTTGTTGTTCGGTCAGTCGATCATTCTCTTTGGGCGGCATCTCGAGTGATTCCCACTTAATCGCAGAGACGAACGTTCCTTCGTCTGGCTTTCCGGGAACGATCGCCGCTTCTTCCGACTCACCGCCGCGCAACAACGCTTCGCGAGTCAACACGCTGAACTCGCCCTTGAGGTCGTCGGAATCGCCACCGTGACAGCCCTGACATTTGTCTTTCAGCATCGGCTGGACTTTCAACGCGAATAATCGTTCGGCTGACTCGTCTGCGTAAACGCCGGCGGCCAACACCCAACTCGCCAGTACGTGGACAACGATTGATTTAAAACTCATTTGGACTTCCATCGCGATACAACTGCAAAATTTCATCTGCGGACAATGCGTCCGAATACAAAGCAAAATCGTCCATGCTCCCATTCAGGTTGCGCAGCACGAATTTCGGATCCGTGCGGTACATCGGCTCGCTCCAATTACAGATTGAAGCGGGGCCGATGCGAATCGATTCCACGATTTGATCATTGGGAATCGGCTCGCTGCTGATCGAGATCCCGTTCAAGTAGTGTGTGACCAGAGCTTGATCGACGTCATACGTTACGGCCAGCATGATCCAACGACCGTTCAGCGACGCATCCCAAATTTTGGGCGAGTAGAAAACAGGCTGGTCCAACTCGGAAATACCATCAGGTCGGGGAACCTTCACCGAAAAGAAAACCCTCCCATCATCCATCAATTGCCAGTGGGGTTCACGATCTTCGTGTCCGTCGGTCAGGAACAACGAGTTGTACCAGCGATCCAGGCTATTGATCTTTATCCAACAGAGCATGGTCAGACTGTGGTACTCGCCCGGCACGTCCAGACGCACTCGACTTCCGATGCGACTGAAATCTAAAGCGGCATCGCTGTGCCCCCAACGATCCGTCGTCGGTGTCGCGGCGACGACCGATCCGTCCGATGAAGGCTGGGCTGCGGCGACAGCCAGATTCTCGATTCGATTGTCTAGCGATGGGTTGGATTGAAGCTGATAGTAAGCAACCAAACGTGGGTCTGCCTCGATTTCGCGTCGAGCTTCCAACCAATCGGCGAATCGTTTCTTCTGCTTGTCTCGCAGGAAACCTTGAAACTCACTTGGCCCGACGGATTCAGTTAATGGTGCTAAGGCATCGACCAACTTGCCCGAACGAGACAGACGGCGAGATAGACCGGCGTCGATCCGAAGCGAATCGCTGTTCCGAGGCTGAAGTTCAACTTCACCGTCGACCACATGAACGTCCGCTCCACCGTTGTCCACATTGATACTAAATTCTGTTCCAAGATCGATGACATCCCCATTATTCGTTTTGATCTTAAAACCCTGGGCTGGTTCCGGAACACGCGCCCGTGCAATTCCGCGATCCATCGTGACCTGCATCGGTGAATCGATGGAAAACTGAGCGTCGCCTTCGATCACCATCTGAACACCGCTAAAAAGCTCGATGTGCACGCGTCCGGATTTCAAATGCAATTCACCTGTCGGCAACAAATCACCTTCGACCAGCGGGCTGCCGGACCAGACAGCACCGTCTTGACCGCTGAGAACGGCAAAGCCACTCGCGGACGGCTCCACCTGTGCGGCAAGTGCGCTTTCGCTGTCCCGCGAAGTTGGAATGATGTCTGTTCGATTGAGGAAGATAATCAGCAGCACTGAGGCCGCGATCGTCACCAAAGCCCCGGAAAGAATCTTTACCCACCGCGCAGGTTGATACTCGTTAATAAGCTGATGCTGGGTGATATTCGTTGCCGTTGGGATCGAGGTCGCTTCCGAAGCCTCTCGCTCTAGCAGCATGTTCAGTCGTAAACGGCTGTAGTACTGCTGCCTGACATCCGGATCGACGATCAATTCCGCTTCAATCCGCAACAAGTCGGCTTCGTCGATGCTGCCATCAATCAGCGAGTCTATCAGCAATAGTCGCTCTTCTTGATTCACGTTAGTGTTCCTCAGCTAGTAAGCGACGTTGAATACATTCCAGCAAGGCTGTGCGGAGTCGACTGAGTGTGACTTTGGTTCGGCACCGGTACCAAAGCCAATACCAAATCATCGTCGTCTGATTTGCTCACATCATCTCGCGCTGATGCAAATGGTTTCGAACCTCGGCAGCCAGCTCTTTTCCGTAGGTCGACTCAATGAACGTTAGCCTGACCTCTGCTTCGTTCAAATTGCGATGGATACGTCGGATTGCGTCGAAGGCCATCCGACGCAGACTCGTGGAAAGATTGCACATCTTGGTGATTCGATCCGTCGGTGACATCCGCCGAAACAACTCTAGTTGAATCGCTTCGGCTTTAGCGGAAGTGTCGGTCGTGTACGGCTGCATAGGCTCCATTTGTCATTACCCGGCTTTTCTCTATTTCTCTGCGGAGAAATCTCAGCAGATGGTTGAACAGCTACCCCCTCAAATGAGATTTGCTCGAAAACCCAGCGTTTTGCCGTGTGAATCCTTTCCGTATCCGGACCGTCTGGGAGAGTCGGACGACTCTTAACCCGAACGGACAGAGAAACGAAGAAACAGAGAAAACGGCCCCAAGACGCCGAAATGTTCCCGATCCCATAACCCAGGGTAATTACCGGCCCCAAGAAACGAAGAACGCGGCCCCGCGCTGCCAGACTCGCAAACACCGCGAAACACGGGGCAAAAACGAAGAAAGGCCGGCATGCTGAGCATGCCGACCTTTCGTTCACTTGTGGGTCTGAAAGCGTTTGGAACTTTCAGAGAAGTTGAGCAAACCACACCTCGCTCAAACCGCTCGGGAGAGCTCGGGAAATCCCTATGTATTTTCGTAAGTCGTTTGATGAAAACATGTTACGACGCATCTTTCGGGTTCATTTGTGATCCAAATCACATCACCCGAAAAGCTATGCCAGTTGGTAGACGCTTTCGATTCGAATTCGAATCTGTCCCGGTCACGGAATTCTAGTGACCACCGTTAACTACCTCTCGAACCGGCGTTTGTCATCCTGGAATGCCACTTGACTTTTGTATCATGCGTGCAACACTTGTTTTGGATCTTATGGTGGAGCGTAATCTCCAGAATTGCGAGAAAGCCATCTCCAAATAACCCGGACCCGTTGCCATGCCTCATTCCGAAATACTCGCGCGCATCCAGAAACGAAAACAGGATCTTGAGATATCTGTTTCCGATCTCGCGCGCCGGAGCGGGGTTTCGCGGGCCACGGTCATTCGGATTCTCGGCGGTGAGGAACATGAATTCTCGTTCGCAAACTTGCAGGCCATTCTGCTCGCCTTGGGTATCTCTCTCGATCTAACAGAGATTCCCGCCGAGCAATTCCGAGATCAGATTGCCACCGCAAAAGCCAAACGTTTGATCGCACTTACGCAGGGCAATGTGGCACTCGAGTCTCAGGCTGTCTCGCGGGCTTCGGCTCAATCGCATCTCGAAGAAGCGAAAGCTCGGATTGCATCGTCCAGTCGAAAACTGTGGGCCTCATGAACACTGGTCGTGGCAAGGGCACGGGGCTTGGTTCTAGCGGGAAAGATGACGACACGCCGTTTGATGGATCGGGCCTCAAACTCAAGACGATCAATACACGGCGCGAGCTCAACGAAGTCGAGTTTGCTTCGATCCTTCGCGTGACAGAGAAATACTTACTGTCGAAACCCTCCCGGAAGATCGCACCGTTCAATTTTGATTGGCTTCTCGGACTCCACTGTGAGATGCTTGGTTCGATCTGGAGCTGGGCAGGCGAGATCCGATCGACTGAAAAGAACATCGGAGTGAGCCCCAACATCATCGCCGCGGAGCTCGGAGTCATTGCGATGGAGGCCGACAAGCGACACAACGAAAGCGGTGATCTCGTCGTTGCAACGGCGGCTGAGTTTCATCACCGCGCCGTCTGGGTTCATCCCTTTGAAGATGGGAATGGTCGCTGGGCTCGGCTCTTGGCGAATGTGTGGCTGATGCAACACGACCAGCCAGCGACACTCTGGCCGGCGACCGATTTGCGAAACACAGAAAGTCCGATTCGCGACGAATACATTGCAGCCATCAAGCAAGCCGATATGCGAAACTATGGGCCGCTGATCGACCTGCACCAGAGGTTCAGCGAGTGACACCACAACCCGAAGGAGCTAAAGAATAACGATGCCCAGTTTCACTCCCACTCAACCCGCATTATTCACCAAGGACGAAATCGGTTCTGCGTTTTGAGGTTTGGCCATTGCGAAACGCAGCGAAGCGGATTGCGAGTCTGATTTTGACCGACCGCGCACAACGCCCCCCTCCCCCAGAAT
>NZ_SJPM01000049.1 GCF_007859915.1 Neorhodopirellula pilleata | reverse complement strand
CGAGCGAATTACCAAGTGGTATGCCGCGCGAAACGAGCGTCAAACGGGAATCGATTGGCAGTTCACGACCGCAGACGCTCGGATCAAATTAAGACGCCTCTACCCGAAAATTGAGCTGCGATAGACTACTAGTGCTTCGTGGGCAAGCGGGAAAATCGGCATGGTTTCACAGCCGCAACGCTCCTTGAGCCAAATTCGTGACGAAGTCAGCGGAACACTGAATTGCGTTCCTGCGTCTTACCGGTAAACTCACGGCTGGAAAACTGGGTAAAACTCCCAGTCCTTTTTGCCCGTCATTCCGGTGCCTTCCCCCCTGCGAAATTCATGGCCGAACTGAACCACGAATGTGGCGTTGCCGCGATCTATCACCTTTCCGGCCGAGGTCGCAGTCCGATCTGCACCGATGACGGCCCTCGACAAATTTCGCGGCTGCTGCCGCGGATGCTGCTCGACATTCAAAACCGCGGTCAATTGGCCGCTGGTATGACGACCTTCGATCCTGATCGTCCTGGCTTGCTCAAGACCCTCAAGGATGTCGGCACCGTTACCGAAGTCTTTCGTTTAAACCACCGCGCCAAAGCCGAAGCGCTGATGCAATCGCTCGCCGGGCGGGCCGCGATCGGTCACGTTCGCTATGCCACTTGCGGCGAAGATGACAAGTCTTACGCGCAGCCTTTCGAACGAAAACACATTCACAAACGCAAGTGGTTTAGTTTCTGTTTCAACGGCCAATTGGCCAACTACACGTTGCTCAAACAGAACCTGCTCGCCGACGGCGATCATCATTTAACGCTGGACACCGACACCGAGATTATCCTTCACGAGTTGGCCAAGATCCTATCCGAGGCCCCGCATAAGCTCGACTGGATCGACGTGCTACGTCAAGCCACTGCGAACTTCGACGGGGCTTACTCGTTAGCATTGATGACCGCCGAAGGGGAGATGCTGGTCGCCCGTGATCCCTTGGGCATCAAGCCGATGTGTTACATCCACGAAGGCCCGTTGTTTGCCGCGGCGAGTGAAAGTGTGGCATTGTTGAACCTTGGCTTCGAAGCCGACCAGATCAAATCGCTCGCGCCGGGTCACGCGATCTTGATCGATCCGGAGAACGGATTGCGGATCGAACCGTTTGCGAAACCGCAATCACCTAAGCATTGTTTCTTTGAATGGATTTATTTCGCGAACGTCGCCAGTACGCTCGACGACCGAAGTGTGTACTTGTCGCGAACGAACTTGGGTCGTGAATTGGCGGTCGCCGAACGGGCTTTCGGGCGCGTTCCGTTGGACGACCCCGACACGATCATCGTTCCGGTACCCGACACCAGCAAAGCGGCCGCCGACTCGATGGCGTACGAGTTATCGATTCCGTGCCGCGAGGGTTTGATTCGCAATCGTTACGCCGGACGAACCTTCATCGAAGGCGGCCGAGCCCGGAAAGCTAAGGCGGCGGCCAAGTACACCCCGTTGCGGGAGGTTTTGCAGGGCAAACGAGTCATCCTGGTCGAGGATTCGATCGTTCGCAGCACGACGATGAACGCGTTGCTCGATCGCATCCGTGACGTCGGTGGTGCACGCGAGATTCACGTCCGTGTGGCATGCCCGCCGATCGTCGCGCCGTGTTTCTACGGCATTGACATGAGCACGATCGATCAATTGATCGCGCCCAAGTATTTCTCGCTTCAAGGCGAGTTGACTGACGATTCGCAACAACGCCTCGCCGATGATCTCGGTGCCGATTCGCTGCGTTACCTTCCTGTTGATGCGTTGGCCCGGGCTATCAATCTGCCTTCAGAGAGCCTGTGTCAGGCCTGTGTGACGGGGCATTATCCGACACCGGTCGGTCAGCACCTCTATCAGATTGCGTGCGACAACCGCGGTACCCAACTCAACAGTCAGCGGACGTATGAACAACTCGCGGCGGTCGTGGAGACCCCATGAGTGAGTCGCCGACCATCGTCGAGGCATGGGATCCGTCGATCGAGCTGAATCGACGCGCCGGCGACTTGTTTCAACACGCGGTTTCCAGCTCGCTGGAGTTGCGTTCCGAGGTCGTCAACATCGGCGGCGCGACGCTGTTGGATGCCGGTTCGGGGTCCAACGCGAAATCTCGCCCGGGACCGCTCGGTTCGTTGGATGCGGGCGTCGTATTGGCCAAGTTATGTTTGGGGAACATGGCAAGAGTTGAACTGGTTGCTGCCGAATCGGACATGTTGGTCGATCAAGCCGTCATGGTCCGCACGGACCGGCCCGTCGAAGCGTGTTTGGGTGGCCAGTACGCGGGTTGGCCGTTGTCGGTCGGCAATTATTTTGCGATGGCGAGCGGCCCGATGCGGATGCTTCGCGGTCGTGAAGAAATGCTCGGTCATTTGGGTTTGTCATCGACTGATCGCGATTCGCAAACCGTCGCGGTCGGCGTATTGGAATCGGATCAACTTCCCGGTGAAGAGGTGATTGCATCGATCGCCGAAGATTGCGGCATCGGCACCGAACGTTTGCGTTTGGCGATCGCGCCGAGCACGTCGATCGCCGGTTCGGTGCAGGTCGTCGCCCGCAGCATCGAAACCGCCTTGCATAAACTTCACGCACTGGATTTCGACGTCACGAAAGTGATCTCCGGCACCGGCATCGCCCCGCTTCCTCCGCCCGCCAAACCTGGTGACACGATCGGCGGTATCGGACGCACCAACGATGCGATGTTGTACGGTGCCAAGGTGACAGTGTGGGTGGATGCCGACGATGCATCGATCGATCAAGTTGCGGCGAAAGTCCCCAGCAACACTTCGGCGGATTATGGTCAACCGTTCGCGAAGATTTTCAAACAATACGACTACGATTTCTATCGAGTCGATCCGATGTTGTTCAGTCCGGCGGTGGTTACGATGGTATCGCTGCGGAGCGGCCGGACGTGGCGATGTGGCGGGTTGAATCGCGATGTGCTCGCGGTTTCGTTCGGGATGGACACCTGAGTGTCCGCCGGAAGCATCGACGCGAGCGTGGATCGTCGTGCCGCCGATCGCGCGGCGGGCGGATCGAAGCCGAACATCTTGGTACTCGGCGGTCGCCAACCTCACGATGATCGCTTAGGTTGGCATTTGGCCGAACTCGATCGTGCCGCGCGGCGACGTAACGCCTCGTTGACGTTCGCCGATTACGAATCGATCAACAGTCGCGTCACTGACCAAGGACCGATCAACCAAGTCGTCCCGCGTGAACCACACTCGCCGGAGATTGTGACGACGGAAGTCGCGAGCTTTCAAGCGCAGAGTTTGGTAAACGGTCCGCTGTCTCGCTACGACGCGATCTTGACGCGAACGATGCCAGCCGGATCGTTGGAACAGATCACCTTTCGGTTGGCCACCTTACACGATGAGTATCACTGCCGAGTCTCCAATGCTCAGGCCGCCTCGATCGTCAACCCGCCACGCGGTTTGGAATTGGCGATCGACAAGTACGCCACCTTGGCCCGAGCCGCTCGGTTGGGAGTTCCCGTCCCGCCGACCCGGGTCGTGCAATCGAGGGCCGAAGCGATCGAAGCGTTCGAGGAACTCGGTGGCGACGTCGTCGTCAAGCCGATCTTCGGCGGTGAAGGCCGTGGCGTCATGCGGATTCGTGAGTTCGAGTTGGCGTGGACGGTCTTTTCGACTTTGGAACGCGTCGACGCGGTCTTGTACGTCCAACGTTTCATTCCGCCGGGCGGCGTCGACGTGCGGTTGTTGGTCATCGGCGATCAAATTCACGCGATCCGCCGCACCAGCAGTGGCGACTTCCGCACCAACGTCAAAGCGGGCGGACGTTCGGAGAACATCGCGTTGTGCGAGTCGTGGCGGTCGACGGCTCGTACCATTTGCGACGAGTTCGACTTGCGTTTCGCGGCCGTGGACTTGATCGAATCGAATGATGACCCGGCGTTCTTTTTGGTCGAGGTCAATGCGATCCCCGGTTGGAAGTCCGCTCAATCGGCGCTCACGATCGACATCGCCGATGAGATTGTTTCTTTGCTTCTTCAACCGGTTGCACGTTCATGACGTCCACGGATACGAACCATGCCTGCAGCGACGAACGTCCACGGGGACCGGCGTGCGGCAACGTGGCGGACCGGCTGACCAAGATCGCTCAATTGTTGCCCGGCGCGATCGCGATCGCCGAGGTCGCCGGGCCTGCCAAGAACGACGGCACCGACCGCGATTACGCGTTGACGACGTTCAAAGCCCTCGATCAAGGCAGCACCACGATCGCCAGAGGTCTGACCGCGTGGGGCATTCGACCCGGCATGCGTTTGGTCAGCTTGGTGCCGTTCGGTGCGCAGTTCATCGAACTGGTGTTTTCGCTGATGAAGGCCGGCGCGACGGTGGTGCTGATCGATCCCGGTATGGACAAGAAGCATCTCGTCAATTGCATCGCCGAGTTGCGACCGGACGGCTTCGTCGGCATCCCCAAGGCTCAAGCGATTCGAACGGTGCTGCGGCATCGGTTCCCGCACGCGACATGGAACGTAACCGTCGGCAGAAGATGGTTCTGGGGTGGCAAGACATTGGCTCAGATTATCGAGTTAGGCAATGCGAACGCCGAGATGACCTTACCGAGCGTTCAAACCGACGATGAAGCCGCCGTGATCTTCACCACCGGCAGCACGGGGCCGCCCAAAGGAGTCGCTTACACGCACGGAACCTTTCACGCGCAGATCGACCGAATTCAAACACGTTACGACATCCAGCGTGGGTCGCGTGACTTGGCGTGTTTTCCATTGTTCGGTTTATTCGACGCGGTGATGGGTGTGACCACGATCATCCCCGACATGGACCCGACACGACCGGCCGACGTGGACCCCCGCAAATTGATCCAAGCGGCTCGGCAATGGGAAGTTGATCAAGCGTTCGGATCTCCAGCGTTGTGGAAGACCGTCACGCGTTGGTGCGAAGCCAACGCGATCGGCCGCCCGTTCCCGACATTGAAACGGGTGTTGTCCGCCGGCGCTCCGGTTCCAGCGGCAACGCTCGCGAGTCTGCGGAAGTTTGTCCATGAGGACGCCAACATTGAAACTCCCTACGGTGCCACGGAGGCCTTACCGATCGCGTCGATCGAATCGCGGCAAGTGATCGCGGAAACGGGACCGGCGGCAGGGAAAGGAAAAGGTGTTTGCGTCGGAACTCGATTCGCGGACGTACGCTGGAAGGTCATCGAGATCGGCGACGGACCGTTGAAAACGATTGATGAAGTGAACGAGCTGCCGCAAGGAAAGATCGGCGAATTGATGGTGACCGGACCGATGGTCACCCGTCGCTACGTGACCCGGCTCGATCAAAACGACGTGCATAAAGTCACCGACGGGGAATCGATTTGGCATCGCATGGGCGATGTCGGTTACCTCGATTCACAGGATCGATTTTGGTTTTGCGGACGCAAAGCCCACCGCGTCGTGGGGACCGATCGGACGTTCTTCACGATTCCCTGCGAGGCGATCTTCAACGCTCATCCGCGCGTCGAAAAGTGTGCCTTGGTCGGACGAGGTCGCCCAGGCGAACAAACGCCCGTGATCGTCGTGCAGCCGACCGACTTGGCGATCGCGCGAGATGCCGCTTCGAGTGAGGAGTTGATCGCGGAGCTGAAGGGATTGGCGATCCGCAATCCGCTGACCCAGCGGATCGAAGACTTTGTGATCCGCGCTCAACCCTTGCCGGTGGACATCCGGCATAACAGCAAGATCTTTCGCGAAAAGCTATCCGCCGAACTAACCAATTCCGGCTAAGCATCGCGTGAACAATCAGTGGCATAGGCTTCCAGCGTTTTTATACCCCACATCTTTTTTGACCCCCACGAGCTCGTCTCGTGGGTGAATAAGGTTGGCAAGCTAGACAACGACGCCCCCCCAACCTTCCGATTTTTACTTGTGCTCGCCGCTTCAAGCGGCGAGCACAAGTGAAAATCGGAAGGTTGGGCGAATTGCGGCTCGTGCCTAGCTTGCCAACCTCGGCTTCCTGCCAGACGAGCTGGCAGGGGAGCAATCCATGAGGACTTGTGGGGTATAAAAAGGCTGGAAGCCTATGCCACTTTAATGCGGCAGTTAATGGTCACGCGATGCTAGGGTGCGATCGATCCGGTCGAGCGTCTTGGATTTACCTAAGATGTTCAGCGTCTCGAACATCCCGAAACCACCCGCTGCACCCGTGGTTGCCACTCGCAACGCGTGGATGATGTCGCCCAGTCCGATCGACTGGTTCTCGCAAAACTGGTGAACCGAGGCTTCGACCGATGCGACGGAAAAATCGTCGACGCCTTCGAGGTGGCTTCGCAATTGTTTCAGCAGCGGAACGGCGTTGTCGGGCTTTACGATTCGTTTTTGATACGCTTTGTCGTTGATTTCATAGTCGTCGACGAAGCAATAATCGAAATCGATGATGTCACCTGCCATTTTCAAACGATCGCCAGCTGCGGCGACGACGGCGGCCAAATGATTTTCGGATTCGTCATCACCCTCCGTCACCCACCCAGCGGCGATCGCGAACGGTCTCACTCGTTCGGTTCGCTGTTGGTCGGTCAAGGCCGCAAACGCATCTCCCTGGAACGAACTCAACTTGGCCGGGTCGAACGACGCGGGCGCCTTGTTGACTCGTTCGATTCGGAACAGCTCGATCATTTCTTCGACGGTGAACTTTTCGCGTTCACCATCGAGCGACCATCCCAACAACATCAAGTAATTCAGCAGCGCGTCGGGCAGGAAGCCGACCTCGCGATAAAAATCGACTAAGACGGGATTGAACGTATCGTCGTTGGTCGTGATTCGGCAACGAGACGCGATCGCCTTGCCGCGGTCCATCAGGTTGGCGAAGTCACGGTTTTTAAGGTACTTATCAAGCTTGCGTTTGCTCAGCTTGGCGGTGCCGCCGGGTTCGGCGACGTAAGGGAGGTGCGCGTAAACGGGCAATTCATAACCGAGCGATTGGGCGATGAAGATCTGTCGCGGGGTGTTCGGCAAGTGTTCGGCGGCCCGCACGACATGCGTGATTTCCAAGGCATGATCGTCGACAACGCTGGCCAAGTGATATAACGGGCTGCCGTCGGCGCGGGCGATGACGTGATCTGGTTCACCGGCCCAATCAATGACCACTTCTCCTCGGATTAAATCGTTGATCACGCATTGACCCTCGCGGGGCATTTTCAACCGCACGACGCCTTCGCGGCCTTCGGCTTGGAACTTGGCCACGTCGGCGTCCGATTCGGCCATCCAACGGCGGTCGTAAACAAAATTCTCGTTGTTGTCCCGGGCGGCATCGCGGAGCGTTTGCAATTCGTCGGGTTTGGCGAAGTCCTGATACGCGTGGCCGGATTCGAGCAACCGGGCGATCGGTTCGCGGTAAAGATCACCGCGTTGGGATTGAAAGTAGGGCCCGTGTGGCCCGCCGACCTCGGGGCCTTCGTCCCAGGTCATGCCCAGCCATTTGAAACCGTCCAGGATCGGCTGCAGCGCTGCGTCGACGTTGCGACCGGCATCGGTGTCGTCGATCCGCAAAATGAACTGTCCGCCGGATTGTTTGGCGAGCAACCAATTGAACAGAGCGGTGCGAACCCCGCCAATATGCAGGTATCCGGTCGGGCTGGGGGCAAATCGAGTTCGAATCATGGGAAAACGGGCAAAATCGGGGTGGAAAGATGGAGCGAGATAAGATGAACCGGATCGTGCCGATCGGCTAGCCCCTGGTCCACCAGTGCTTCCGAAACTCTTGGCGAGTTTCGCCACATCAGTTATCGCCGCGTTCGGTGTGTTTTGAAAGCAATGGAGACAAGCCCGACGCGCGACGGGTTGCTGATTTAATCGTAACCCGCTGCGTAAGCGAGGGATGAGTCAATATCAATGATCCCTCGCTTACCGGGCTGTTGTTGATTGAATTAGCCGTACCGCGTTAGCGGCGGTTTCCACGGCCGTTAACCGGGGCTAACGCCCATCGGCTAATGGTTGTCAATCGGTATACGACTAAATCAACAGCCCGCTACGCAGCGGGTTACGAAAAGTGCGACTTAAAAACTCACGAGTGGGGTTATGATGCAGACTCAATCAACACGCTGGCGAGCGAGGGAATTGGGTGCAGGCACACTAATCGGTGACTAGGTCATCGCAGGCAGCCTATCTTTCTTGGATTGTCGCGTGTAGTGGGTTCCTGGGCGAGCCGCAAAGTGGTCGGCAAGCTCGCTGCCGTCGCTGATTACGGCGGCTCGCAGATGCAATATCGCATCTCCCGAGGGCCCGTCATTCCAAAACTTCTCGGTTCCTTTGACCCGGTGGTTGATCTCCTTGACTTGCGACTCGATCAGGCAGCTTGTCGTCGGCAAGCCCGCCCGACGGTAGGCAGGATAATTCATCCGTGAAACATTCTTTTCCAAATACCCGATCGTCTCGGAGAGCTTCCCGCGTGGATCGTCTTCGTGGGCCTGGTCGTCGGCCTCGCCGCGATCAAGCTGCTCGGCTCGCAACATTCCAATCACTTCAGCGACGTCCCCGCACCAACACAGTTCGATCCATTTGCTGCAAGTCTGCCAAGCCTCATCAGCATCCTCAAAGAGCACCCGGCTCAGTTCGTGCAGTCGTTCGATCGGATGAATGAAGTCCAGGATCGGCGTGAACGATTCAAAGTGCGTCTGCTGAATCGTCCAGTTGTAAGGCAAGCCATCGCCCAAGAACGCACGACGTGTAGCACTGTAGAACCCACGACGCTCCGCTTCGGCGCTCATCATTTCGCCGAAACGCTTGCTGCTATCAAGCGACGACAAGCAAGTCCGAACCAAGCTCACCGGACGCCATGAAAGATCTGGTTTGGGAGATTCGGCGATGTCCGTTCGTTTCAAGTCGGTTGTTCCATGCAAGAGTCCCGCCATCTGTTTTGGGCTGGTAAAACACGAGGGAAGCTCCGGATGCGGATCGTCCTCGAAGGTCTCCCCGATCATTCGGTAGAGGCCTGCGTTCTTGCTCTCTCGCCAGTGGGGATCATGCACGCCACTGCCGCGATTGATCGTGCGAGTTTGCATCCGTCCACCGTCGACTTGGGCGACCGCCAATGAGACCGCGGGCTCGGCAACGAGGGGCTTGGTCGTGATCGGACGAGCGATGTGAGCATCGGTCACCCGATCGCGAGCTTCTTTGAGTTCGCCACCGATCAGGACGGTCTTGTTATTGATCGTCCGCTGCGAGATGACGAGGTCGGTCAATAGTTCAAACAGTTTTGCCGCGATCGCGAACGATCCAAATGAGGCTCCCGCAGCGACGACTCGCTCCAGGACCGCTGGTGAGTATTCACTTCCGTCGAGCCGAAGGTTGATTCGCTGAGGGAAAAAAAGAACGCTCACAAGTAACGCATCGAAACTCAGGTTCGGAGAGATCGGCGGTCCCGTCGCGTGTGGTCAGATTCCGATGTTTCACGCTGGGCATGCACTGCTTGCCACACCCGGGACAGGCCCTGGCGGCGTCGAATCTTTCGGCCTGCTGACGCTGCACGGTCTGATCAAATTCGGTGGCGGTGAGCTTACCAATTTCGTGACCGAGGTCTTCGATCTCGGCCCAGGTTAACTCGACCGGTGGTCCGTCTTGGCCATAAGTCTCTGCACTGACCATGCGGCCGAGTTCCTGCATTTTGGCGAGCACTTCGGGAGAGAATCGGGCACGACGCTTTTCGACAGCTTCTGACATGATGAGTCCTTCCTAGACTACGGGGCCTATCCAACTTCAGCCGATCTTAGCGTCCTGGCTGGAAAATCGCCCTCCCAATTCTCAAACGTCATCCCAACGCCGATTAGCGTGCCTGCACCC
>NZ_SJPM01000048.1 GCF_007859915.1 Neorhodopirellula pilleata | reverse complement strand
AGTATCGTTCCTTACGCGTCGAGAGAGCCCGGAGGCAACCGCAGCCCCCCCACAACGCGATCATCCGAAGTCAACAAAAAACTTTTTCGAACCACCATCAACATCCACTAAACCGACAGCCCGCTAGTCGGGGGCGGTTCGGCGACCGAACGAACGGCGCGAGATTGATGTGCAGGGTTGGCAGCACCCACGATGGTCAGGTCCAACTGGTCAATGATTGAGGACAGATGACCAGCAGATTAATTCATCACCCGATCGAGGGGAACGGCAATGCGTGGTTTCGCGCAAAACTTAACAATTAACGGAGGTCAAGTATTTAACCACCCAGCAACTTCCGTTCTTCGGCCACTTCCGGCGTCATTGGTTGTTGCCGGAGGTACTCGAGCCGACGGCGGACTTGAAGAGTTAAGGTGAGATCCGCTTGACAGCGACGACACGAGGTTGAGGGCGTTTGCTTGGCGCGGCAGACGGGGCAGCGAAACTCGGCCGGTGGATCGTCGAGTCGCTTCATTGGACATAGAACAACAAGTCGTCCAAGTCGGCCGCTAGCTCTTCCACCTCGTGCGTATCGCCATCTCGCATCGCTTCGTTAATCCGTTCTCGCAGGGAGTCCAATTCGACGGCGTCATCGCCTTCGATACGATCGGCGAGTTGTTCCGATTTTTGTAGGAGTGCGTAGGCTTTTGGATACCGATCTTTGGCCTCTTCGATGACCGCTCCGCCCCGCGTCGGGATCGGCTCGTGCGGTGCCTCGATACGGACTTGGGAATCGATGTCGATTACCTTCACCGAATCATCTTGCTCATCGTCCCACGAAGTGGATGAATTGATTTCATTCGACTCGTCGAACATTTTCGTCAACCGAGATTGAACTCGTTCGCGATCGCTGGCGGCGAACTGGCTTAACGCGTTGTCGATCGTGAGTTCTTCGACCCGCCCCGAGGCGGGCTGCTTCGCGGTCACTCGCAGCATTCCGTCGAGGGTCAAATCAAATCCGATGACGAGCTTGCGGTGCTTTTCATCGCTGCCTTCGAGGTCCATCCTGAAACGACCGATCGAGGCGTTGCGATCGACTTCGCGATGATCGCCTTGCAAGACATGAACTTCCACTCTCTTTTGGCCATCAACCATCGTGGAGAAGGCTCGTTCGTAGCGTGCCGGCAGGGGGCTGTTTCGGTGGATGATCGGCTCAAACTCGAGTTCGGGTCCGTCCAACGACATACCGACGCACACTTCCAATCCCAACGTATGCGTCGACACATCGACCAAGACTGAACCGACCGAACGGCCCTGCAGCATCGCCGCCTGAACCGCCGCGCCCAAGGCGACCGCCAAGTCCGGATCGACCGCTCGGCTGGGTTCACGCAGGAATTGATCGCGAAGTCTATCCGCCACCATCGGAACGCGAGTGGATCCGCCGACGAGTACAAGATCGTCCATTTGGTGGATCGTCATCGACGCGTCGCGGAGTGCTTTGCCGATGCACTCGATCGTGCGTTCGACAAACGGTTCGATCAACTCGTCGAACGTCGAACGTTCCACCGTCATTTGTAGGTTCAACGGTTGACCGTCTTTCTCGGCGATGAACTCTTCGGCGATCGTGGTTGATTCGAGTTGTGACAATTGAATTTTGGCCCGCTCGCATGCCTGTAGCAAACGAAACTTCGATTGAGGTTGAGCCCGCAAATCGATGCCGTGCTCTTCTTGAAATTGATCGCAAACATGATCGAGCAACGCTTGGTCGAGGTCGTCGCCGCCGAGCCGGGTGTCGCCTTGGCTGGCCAACACCTCGGTCACGCCGGCTTCCATTCGCACGATCGAAACGTCGAACGTGCCGCCGCCGAAGTCATAGACGGCGATGTGCCGGCGGTCGTGCGAGTCGGCATGGTAAACCAGCGTGGCGGCGGTCGGCTCGTTAATAATCCGCTCGACGGTCAAGCCTGCCAAATCGCCCGCTTCGCGAGTCGCTTGACGCTGGTTCTCATCGAAATAGGCCGGCACCGTAATCACCGCCCGGTGGACGTCCTGACCGAATGCCTGGGAAGCGACGTCGCGGAGTCGACGCAGGATCATCGCGCTGATTTCCGGCGGCGTGTAAGTTTGATCGCCCAACTCGACCGGGTCCATCGTTCCCATCTTGCGTTTGATCGACGCGATGGTTCGGTCCGGAAAGGCGGCCAATTGGTTGCGGGCGACCGTTCCCGAGATCAATTGGTTGTCCGCATTCAAGCCGACGATCGACGGCATCGACGGCATGCCGTCACAATTCAACACTTGCGGTTTGCCACCGATGATCGCCGCAACGACGCTGTTGGTCGTCCCCAAGTCGATGCCGACGATCGGAGAATTGTCTTGTGTCATGGTCAAAGTTGTTTCGAGGAGGCAAGGAAAGCGACAACAGGGAACTAAGTTTGGATTGGACGACGCATCAGGGCGCTACGCGTACGTTGGCGAATTGAATGACGCGGCCTTGGCGTCGGTAGGTCGCCGTGAGCTGTTCGGAGACGTTGCCCGAGGCGATCCCATCGACGGTCAAGATGCCGAGTGCTCGCATGGTTTCGCCATCGAACGGACGGCCCAAGACGTCGGTCCGGCGGATTTCATAACGTTGCATGGTTTCGCGAAGCTTACCCAGCAAAATCGACAATCCATCGATGACCACGGTGCTCGGTTTGGATTCGATCGGTGACAAAGCCTCCAAAGTTCGAATCAGCGGGCGGGCGAACCATCGGCCCATCGGCGATAACTCGTCGACGACATTGCGAACGGATTGCCAAGCCGCACTGCGGGTTTGTTGTTCGCCGATGTGTTGGGCCATCGCCACCGCAACGGCTCGGTCGAGCTGGATGTCCAATTCGATTAATGTCATCGCGAATCGATCGGTGGCTTCGTCCGCATCGACGGACGCTGCATGGCCGGCGGCCGGTTGGCAGCTTATCAACTCGAGGTTGCGCACCGCTTCGATTAACCGCTCGGTCGTTTCATCGAATCGATCGGTTAACTGCCGGGTTTCTTTGACTTGAGTTCGATACTCGTGACGCATCGCCGTGAACGCATCAACGAGATCCACGAGACCGAACTGGGGTGGGGATTCAGTCAACCGATTCCTCCGCAGTCGACGACCTGCTCACGGTAGAAGACCGGTTGGCTTCACCGGACGATGTCGACTGGGTTCGATTGCCCAGACTGAGCAGGAAGTCCGCATCGATTTTGGGGCGTTGATTCGATTCACGGTCGATCACATCGGACCATTTCGGCGGCTCGCCCTCCTCAGGCGAAGTCAACATGAGCCGTGCCAGCACGAGCGGGTCCCGGGCCGCTTCGTAAGCGGCTTGGATTTGACGAAACTTTTCCGGGTCGCGCTCAGGCGGGTGCTGTTTGACCAGTTCGAGATACTGGCGTCGAACCACGGCTTCGTCGGAAAATTCGGGCAGGTCCAAGACCCGGAACGGGCTCACCGAACCGGCATCGTTTGGGACGTCATGGAGCGTGTCGCTATGGTTCATGGATCGGGTTCCTCATCGTTACAGTTCGCCTCGCGCGGCTCGGCAATCTTCGCAATCGCACTCATTGTCGGACTCGTCCATTTCCGAGCCGAATCGGTTCATCATGCTGCCCAAAAATCCGAATTCGTTCTTCTGAGCGTCTCGGATGCGTTGTTCGAATCGATCGGCGAGGTCATGGTAGAAATGTCGTTCGAACGCGTTACCGGATTGGGCACCGCTGCGAACCGCATCGGTCAAATTCGCAAAGGTTTCGATTCCCCAATTCACCCGACGTTTCAAGATCGCGATCGACTGAGTTGCTGCGAGTGGCGGTGGCAACGGCCGGGTGTCCGGACGCATGAATGTCGGGAAGTATAGATCTCTCATTGAATTGAAGAATCCTTCTTCGGCCATCAAGAACAACGCCGCACGCACCCGTGAATCATCCAAGTGTTCGCTTACGAGATGGTTGTCGGCATCGAACCTGTCTTTCAAGATTTGCAAGAACTTGGTGCCGTGCATTCGATAGGCGGGATACACCAGCCCGGTTCGCCGCAGATCCCAAAAGAACGAAGCCATCGATACCAGGTGATCGGTGGACAGTTCAGTGGCCTTGGCCAAGCCGGCATCCACTTCCGCCCGAAGCGACTTCAGTTCCGCCGCCGGGACTCGCATCCGCTGGGCGGCTGCCAATTTCATGCAAGCCGACAGCGGATCGTCACCGAAAGAATCCATCGCTTTCGCATCGCCCGCTCGCAAATCCACGGCGGCACGAAGATACGGCAGCCAGTCCTGGGACAGCCATTTGGGCCACTGTCGCTGCGCCGCGTCGAGGCGATCCGGAGCCTGCGATAGCCATGATTTGCGGCGGCACAAACGCATCGCTTCGAGCAGATTCCATTTCCACTGCATGGCCCCGGCAAGCGGGTTGTCGGTGTGCGTGCCCGAGAGCCACTGAACATGCGACTTGGCTCGGTCGCTTTGATCATTCTCGAGCAGGTAATCGACAAGTTTCAGCCGCACTTCGATCGCATCAGGAATCGCCGCGACCCAACGTTCACGCACGTCGGCTAGTTCGGATTCCAACATATCACGGCTGGCTTTGAGCAAATCGTTGTCATTGAGTCGATCCTGGAAGACTGCTTCTAAACCCTGCCACGCGACCGTGTTTTTTGGATACGCTTGCACGGAATCGTTGAGGCAAGACCGGATTACGTTGAGATCCGGCGGCGGCAGGAAGGCCGCAAACGGTCCACCGCGAGATTCTTGCTTGTTGATTTCCTCGGCGGCCCGCAACATATGGACATGGCTCGCAATCGCGGCGCGAAGCGGTTCGGGCAACTCCTGATTATTTGGCAGTTCCCGATACAGGTAGTTCTCTAAAATTTGGCTCGTATCACCGTTGTTCGGATAGCTGTTGTTTATTGGAAGATTGTATAGGAATCGAAGGAGCGTATTCTTTCGGTCGTGCTTGGGGCCTTGAAAGTGCTTCGCCGCCAATTCAAACATGTCCACAAACGGCCCACAGAACGCTCGACGGACCGTCGTCTCGTGCAACGCCTGAACGAAATCCGGTTCAATGGCTTGATAATCTTTGGTGAACTCTCTGAGCCACTCGACATGCTCTGGTTCGACGGTCGCATCTTCGATTAAATTGGGAATCCGCAACAACGCCTGCGCGGCGCGGACGGCCACCCGGTCGACATGACTACGTCGGACCAGTTTCGCGTGATAGAGCAGATCCGCGTCCAATTCATCCCGCCACGACGTCGTCGGTTCGGTCACCGATTCGCCGGACTCGATCCCCTCGGACTCGATCCCCTCGGACTCGATCCACTCGGAGGCGGGCAATCGGGCGGGAGAATCGGGTAGATCGTCGCAATGGGCCATCACCAACGAAACCGCGATTCGGTGCGGGCGACGATGTCGGTCCAACCGAGACCAGACTTCCTGGGCCGTCGCCAAATCATCTTTCATCCACGCGGCGAGTCCCTTGAGGAACAATCGCCACTGCGAATAGGGACTGCGACGGGGAATGACATGCAGGGCTTCGAGGGCGTCGCCCGGCATGTACGATCCGATATGTTCCATTGCTTCGCGAATCATGCGGGCCTGATCCGCCAGGTCGTCCGAAAGCTTCGTCAAAACGTGTTCTTGGAACAAGGCGACGTCCTCGATCGGCTCGTCCTCCCATGGTTCGGGAGTCTGCTTGGCCAACCGGGCTTTCAGTCGCATGGCAGGTTGCTGGACTCGCTTTCGCTTTTCCTTGATTTGGTCACGCTGACGCTTCTTTTCTTTGCGTCTGGCCTTTTGGACTGCTTTCTGAGCTTTCGTAACCATCTTCCAGCACAACTCCGTTAATAAACTTTGGCTCAAGCTCCTTAGCCTAGCGAATCCGATTTTGCCGTACCAGGGTTAAGTCGTGACTTCCCGTTCGTGGCGAGTGATCTGATCGACAAATCCAGATCCGACTGCCCTCCATCCCAGTGTGTATTCGTCATCAAGGATCCACTGGATATAAGTGTTGCTATTGGGACCGGGGAAAACGCGATAGTGTGATGAACACGGGTACGAGTCCGGAGACTTTTCCGCCCTCTGGGCGATCCGCTGTGCCGCTCCGCCTTGCCAACTTGCGATCAATCGGGATGCTCCGCCGCCGACGTCTTCGTAGGGCAGAAACAGATTTTTATGCACGTGGCCCCAGCTCTCGTCACAGCAATCTTCGTATTGCCAAACTTCCCACCGATCGATTTGGTCGCCGCGGTAAATTAACAGCCAACAATGCACGGGAAATCGAGCGTACCGCGCGATGCTGGCTCCCCATAATTCGACTCGGACGTCGCCCAGGTCTTGGAAATCGATATCAGCCAACATGGACGTAAAAAATGTTCGAGGAATAGGAAAACCGTTGATGCGATTCGATCAGAAGTTGCAAACCTCATGCCCACAACAATCCGGCCTTCAGTTCGGTGACGTCATCGGATCGCTGATCGCGCCGACGGATTTCGGAAGCCGAATTGACCGATTGCCCGCCGAACCCTAGACTTTTTCCCTTTTCTTTGGGAAAAACGATGGATCAAGCGATCGCCAAGGCGGACACCCTGATCGAAGCGATGGGGTGGATTCGACGATTTCGAGGTAAAACGACCGTAATCAAACTCGGCGGCAGTCTGCTCGAAGATGAAGTCGCGATCCAGCATTTGCTTCTCGACGTGATTTTCATGGAATCGGTCGGCTTGCGGCCCGTGATCGTTCACGGCGGCGGAAAGGCGATCACACAAGCGATGGCCGAGGCGGGCATCGAGGCTAAGTTTGTCCGCGGTCGACGGGTTACCGATGAGGCCTCGCTTAAAGTTGTCGAACAAGTCCTCGCGGGCGAACTGAATGTTTACATCGCCGAACAGATGGAGCGTTACGGCGGCCGCGCTGTGAACCTATCGCCACGGACGACGTGTGTTCTTCACGGCCGAAAACTTCTCGACCCTGATGGGACGGACTTGGGTTTCGTCGGCGAGGTCACGAGCGTTGATCGGGACGTGATCGAGAGTTTGGCGTACACCGACCAGGTCGCCGTGATCCCTTCATTGTGCCATGACGAGCACGGACAACTTTACAACGTCAACGCCGACACAGCCGCCATGGCGGTGGCCCAATCGCTCGGCGCGGACAAGTTAGTGTTCCTTTCCGACGTCAACGGCGTTCGGCGACAAGCCGATGACCCGTCGTCGATCATCCCGGCCATGTCGGCGACCGAGGCGCGTGAATTGATCGCCAGTGGTGTCATTCAAGGTGGCATGATTCCGAAGGTCGAAGCTTGTTTGGAAACGCTCGGTCGCGGCGTGCAAAAGGTCCATATCATTGACGGTCGCCTGCGACATTCGCTGCTTTTGGAAATCTTCACCACCGATGGTGTGGGAACGGAGATCCACGCGTGAGCGACTCCGTCCACCTCGAATGGATTGATGCTACCGCCGGACGGTTTTCAGCCAACGGTCGGGTGTGTCCCGAACTCGGCGAAACGATCTCGCGATGGAGCCAGTCGCATTTCCTTACGTCCAGCGCTGGCCGCTCGACGTCGTCGGACGTAACCGAACTTCATCAAGCCGGTCAACGTGTCGCCGAATTGCTTCGGCAGATCACCGGTCATGACGAAACAACGATTTCACAATGCCATTTCGCGACGACTGGCGAACAAGCCTTGCAAGAAATGCTTGTTGCCGCCCGCGAATCGAAACTCGCTCAAGCGAATGCGTCGTCCGAACCGTTGAAATGCTTGTCTGTCGTTGGCAGCGATCATGGCGGAGGGGTCATCGGCCGGATGGCGAGCGGACGCGCCGATCGGCATGCTCCCGGGTGGCCACTCGTCGCGGGGTTCGATCATGTGCCATGGCGAGACATGGCGCGACGGATCGACGGGAACACCGCGATGGTTTTGATTTCACCGATCGATTGGCACGAGATGGCCGTTCGCGCCGAAGCGGAATACCTGACCGCGATTCGCGCTGCCTGCGATGAACACGGCGCAGCCCTGGTGATCGATCATCGCCAACTCGCACCGATGGGTGGCGGATTTTTTTGGGTTCAGGATTCAATGACGGAAATATCGGCCGACGCCGTCATGATGTCGGCGGGGTTGTGCGGTGGAATCGATTCGGTGGTCGTCGTGTCGTCCTCGTCTTTGGTCGATGCGATTTCGGATGTGCCGGTGGATCAGTCGTCGATCGCTGGTCGCGTGATGGTTGCTTGCATCATCGAGGAGTCGCTCAAGGGATGGCTGTCGGGCGACCTGTTGGTGATTGACACGGAAGATTTCGCCGTCAACTTGGCATCGCGTTTATCCGGCTACGAATCGATCCGCGACCTGCACGTTACCGGTCGTATCATCGGCATTGAAATGGACGTACCTGCGGAAGACTGGATCGCGGTTGCCCAAAGATGCCATCTTAAAGTAAACCCCGCAGGCGAGTTTGCCGTCGGATTGCAACCGCCATTGATCATCAGCGAGACCGAAGCGTCTGATCTAATCGATCGAATCGGGACGGTGTTTGACGCGATCTCGGCGATCGAGACGGATCAAGAACTACCCGAAGAACAGGCGGACTCGAAAGCGCCCCTTATCGAAGATACGGAAGCAGAAACATGAGACATTTGCTCACTCTTTTTGATCTCACGTCCGACGAACTGAGAACGATCTTGAAGACGGCTTCGCACTTGAAGTCGCTGCTTTCACGTGGTGAGCGACCGCCGATCTTGGCGGGGCAAACGTTGGCACTGCTGTTCGAGAAACCGAGCCTGCGAACTCGCGTCAGTTTTCAGGCGGGCATGGTCCAGCTTGGTGGCGGTAGTTTGTTCTTGGGCGAAGACGTCGGTTGGGGCAAGCGAGAATCGCCCGCCGATTTCACCAAGGTCTTAGGTCAATTCGTCGACGCCGTCGCCTGTCGGGCCAAGTCGCATGAACGCGTCGAACTGCTCGCGAGTTTCAATGCGATGCCGGTGATCAATAGCTTGACAGATCTATCACACCCGTGCCAAGCGATGGCCGATCTGTTGACCATTCAAGAAGCGTTCGGCGACGTTCAAGGCAAGCACTTGGTGTTCGTCGGCGACGGGAATAACGTTTCGCGATCGCTAGCGCTGGCCAGTGCGATGTTGGGCGTGCGGTTTACGTTGGCTTGCCCGGAAGGCTATGAGTTTGATCAACCTTGGTTGGACCGAATCGCCGCTCGCTACCCAAACTCAATCGTCGATCAGATGACCGACCCGCATGAGGCGGTGCGAACGGCTGACGCGATTTACACTGACGTGTGGACGAGCATGGGGCAAGAAGCCGAATCGATCACTCGCCGCAAGGCGTTCGCAAATTACCAAGTGAATTCCAAATTGATGCAATCGGCCCCCAAGACTGCTCGCGTGTTGCACTGTTTGCCTGCTGTCCGAGGCGAAGAAATTACCGACGACGTCATCGACGGCCTGCAGAGCGACGTGATCTGCCAAGCGGGCAATCGAATGCACGCTCAAAAAGCGTTGCTCGTGTTCCTGCTTCGTCCGCAATGGATCCAAGCGAACTTATCCTAGTGCCTCGCCTCGGTTGTCCCCACTGCGATGCCTTGCTCGAAACACTCGCACCGCTCACGTCGAATGCGCAAGTCGAGTGCGGTGCATGTGATCGATCCTTCTTATCCAACGAAGCGATCATCCCTGCGTTTTCTCCGGCCCCGTTTTCGCGGGATCTCCCTGCGGGATTCGGACGTGGCGGAAAGCTTGATCAGGTTTTGTTATCCGCGATCGAAATGCTCAGGTCACATGTGTGGGCCCTGTTGGTTACATCACTATTCGTGAACGCGGTTTGGTTCGCGGTGGTTGGATGGCCGTCCAATTTCCTGATCGGTCAGTGGCGATTCATGTTGGCCGGAGAATCAACTGATCTTGGATCTTTCGCCGCCCTCATGACGGCAACCTTCGCCGTGGGAATGATGATCGCTCCGATGTCCGCTTACGCATGGATCGTGATGGCGCGTCTGTCGTTGCACATCTGCCGCTATGGAACGCCTCGACCAGTGTCCGTTGCCGCCGCCGTGTCACATTGGAAAGTCCCGTTTCGCTCTGTGTGGCAGATCAGTGTTTTGTTTGTCGCGCTCGGTGTGATGTTCGCCACGATCGTGGTCGGCGGTTTGGTGGTGACGATCGCGCTGTCACTTTGGACCGACCCTCAATCGGCGACGTTGATCGGAACGTTGGGCATGGGAACGATTTTGATCGGCGGCCTGTTCTCGATGCAGTGGCTGCTGTGGCCGAGCTTGTTTTTGATCGCCGATGATCGCGCAAACCTGACAACCGCCGTCCGCTGGAGCGTTCGTCTGGCTCGTGAACATCGCAAACTCAGTTTGTCTTTGGTTACCGTTTACTTTTTGTTGGCGACGCTCGGCAAACTGTTTTTCTACGTTGGCGAAGTGGTAACTATTCCCATCGCAATCATCCCGATGGCGATCGGTTATTTGAAGATGACCGGCGGCGAGCAGGCTGTTGATTTAGTTTGCATCGTAACCCGAAGCGTGAGGGCGTGTTAGTTTAATCGTAACCCGAAGCGTGAGCGAGGGATTGAGCGCCATCAAGTCCTTTGTATGTATCCCTCGCTCACGCTTTTTGAAGTTGCGCTTTTTTCGTAACCCGCTGCGTAAGCGAGGGATCATTGATATTGACTCATCCCTCGCTTACGCGTCGGGTTACGAAAAACCAATGCCACAGGCAAAAGCGCAACTGGTATGTTGCTCTCTTAACAAAAACAAAGAAAGCAAAAGTCATCTGGACCACTGTGGGGAAGCTACCAGTTGTTTTTCCCACTCTAGCAGAGGCCCAGATGACCACTCTTAGTCCAACCCAA
>NZ_SJPM01000047.1 GCF_007859915.1 Neorhodopirellula pilleata | reverse complement strand
TTGGGTTGGACTAAGAGTGGTCATCTGGGCCTCTGCTAGAGTGGGAAAAACAACTGGTAGCTTCCCCACAGTGGTCCAGATGACTTTTGCTTTCTTTGTTTTTGTTAAGAGAGCAACATACCAGTTGCGTTTTTTTCGTAACCCGCAGCGTAAGCGAGGGATAATTGAGATTGACTCATCCCTCGCTTACGCAGCGGGTTACGATGAGGACTAAATCAACAGCGCGCTAGAACTCGGCGTTGCCTGGGGTTCTTGGGAAGGGGATCACGTCGCGGATGTTGGTCATGCCGGTGGTGTACTGGACGGCTCGCTCTAGGCCCAGGCCGAAGCCCGCGTGCGGGACGCTGCCGTAACGGCGCAGGTCGACGTACCACCAGTACTCCGATTCGTCCAACCCGGCTTCCGCCATTCGACGGGTCAACACGTCGAGCCGCTCTTCCCGTTGGCTACCGCCGATGATCTCGCCGACGCCGGGAACGAGTACATCCATCGCGGCGACGGTTTTCTCGTCATCACTGACCCGCATGTAAAACGGTTTGATCGTGGCGGGATAATCCGTCAGGATCACCGGGCCTCCGACGAGGCTGGTTAGGTACTTTTCGTGCTCGGCTTGCAGGTCCGTGCCCCACTGGACCGGATACTCGAACGACTCGCCGCAGGTGGTCAACTTCTCGACCGCTTCGGTGTACGTCATGTGCTCGAACGGCTTTTCGATGACGGATTTAATCTGATCGAGCTTGCCCTTTTCGATCATCGAGTCAAAGAACTCCATGTCTTCGCCGCAATCGTTCAAGCAATCCGTGAAGATTCGCTTGAGGAATCGTTCGGCGAGCGCCATGTTGTCGCGGAGGTCAAAGAAAGCGGCTTCGGGTTCGACCATCCAGAACTCCGCCAAGTGTCGCGACGTGTTGCTGTTCTCGGCCCGAAACGTGGGCCCGAACGTGTAGATCCGTGACAACGCACTGGCATACGTTTCGCCTTCGAGTTGACCGCTGACCGTTAGATGCGTGGGCTTGCCAAAGAAATCGCGGGTCGGATCGAGCGGCCGATTGCCGGCGGCGAGTTTGTCCAAATCGACGGTCGTGACGCGGAACATCTCGCCCGCGCCTTCGCAATCGCTCGCGGTGATGATCGGCGTGTGCAGGTAGTAGAACCCTTCCTCATCAAAGAACCGGTGGATCGATTGACTGATCCGGTTGCGCACCCGCATGACGGCACCAATCGTGTTGGTCCGCGGTCGCAGGTGCGCCCACTCACGAAGCTTCTCGAATGAGTGGCGTTTCTTTTGTAGCGGGTACGTTTCGCCGTCACACCAACCGATCACGCGAACCGCATCGGCGTGCAGTTCCGTCGATTGGCCTTGGGCGGGCGATTCCTTTAACTCGCCGGTAACGATCACCGAGCAACCTGCCGTAAGCTTTTGAACTTCATCGGCGTAGTTGGACAACTCCGCTGGTGCAACGACTTGTAAATTACCAAGGCAAGTCCCGTCGTTGAGTTCGATGAAACTGAAACCGCCCTTGCTGTCGCGCCGCGTCCGGACCCAACCACGAACTTCCACAGCGGTGGGTAGGGACGAAGGTTCCATGTGACGCGCGGTGTTGATGGTGATCCAAGGCATCTTTCAGTGTTTCCATTCGTAGTAAACTTAAACTTAAACTTAAACCTCAACTCAAACCGGTCGAAAGGTCGATTGCGATCGAGCGTTTTTAATGAATAGTGAGTCGGTGGGCGAGTTAAGATCGCTGTCTGGGGGAGTTTAAGTTTAAGTTTAAGTTTAAGTTTAAGTTTAAGTTTAAGTTTAGGTTTAGGTTTAGGTTTAGGTTTAGGTTTAGGTTTAGGTTTAGG
This sequence comes from Neorhodopirellula pilleata, assembly GCF_007859915.1. Classification (GTDB taxonomy): domain Bacteria; phylum Planctomycetota; class Planctomycetia; order Pirellulales; family Pirellulaceae; genus Rhodopirellula; species Rhodopirellula pilleata. The sequence continues at coordinate 11,471 of NZ_SJPM01000047.1, read as the reverse complement.
TTTAGGTTTAGGTTTAGGTTTAGGTTTAGGTTTACTGGGGGGAGTTGTAAGACTCGCTGTCTTCTCGAGTTTGGTTCGGGGCGACGCTTTTTGCTAACGCGGTTAACATTGCGACGATCTCGATCAAGAGTGCTTTGCCGGGCCGGATTGTTTCCGGTGACAATAGCTGCATAGCAATCATGACATCCAAGCAGGCTCCGCATTCCAGGGCGGAGCCGCGTGCCATGTCATAAAACCGGCATTGGTCTTTTCCGCTTTGTTTGCCGGAGCCTTCGGCAATGTTCAGCGGAATCGAGATAAACGCACGTTTGAATTGACCCTGGATTTCTCCGGTAATTCGCTGATTCGCTTCGCACAATCCAGAGGCCCATGCCACAAATTCAATCGAACGTTGATAGACAGTCAATGATTCATGACTCAGCGTTCTCATCCCACTCCCCAAACAAACTTAAACCTCAACTTAAACTTAAACCGTTGAGCCTGGCTCGCCCAGAATCGGTAGTCCAAATCGACGAAAACCACGGGTAGTGTTTATGTCGGTGATCGTTCATGGAGCTTTGGGGGGGGCGGTTTAAGTTTAGGTTTAAGTTTAAGTTTAGGTTTGGCGAACGGAGACCGAGGCTTAACCTCGCAGGTTTCTTAGCACTGTGGGTAGGATTCCGCCGTTTTTGTAGTACTGCAGTTCGACCGGGGTATCGATTCGAACGCGGCATTGGAATTCGGTTTTGTTTCCGTTGACATCGGTGGCCACGACGGTCGTTAACGAACGTGGTTGCAAGTCATTGGACAGACCGATGATGTCGTAGGTTTCCTCGCCGCTGAGGCCCAGCGATTCCCAGGTCGCGTCACCGTCGAATTCCAACGGCAAGACGCCCATGCCGACTAGGTTGCTGCGGTGGATGCGTTCAAAGCTTGCCGCGATGACCGCTTTGACGCCCAACATCATCGTTCCCTTGGCTGCCCAGTCGCGGCTCGAACCGGTGCCGTATTCGGTACCGGCCATGACGATCAACGGCACGCCGGAGTCTTGGTACTTCATCGATGCGTCGTAGATGCTCATCACCTCGCCGTCGGGCAGGTAACGGGTCACGCCGCCTTCGGTGCCGGGGGCGAGCTGGTTGCGGATGCGGATGTTCGCGAACGTTCCACGAACCATCACGCGATCGTTTCCGCGTCGCGATCCGAACGAGTTGAAGTCACGCACGTCGACGCCGTTGGCTTGCAGGTATTTGCCCGCCGGTCCGTCTGATGCGATCGCACCGGCCGGTGAAATATGGTCCGTCGTGACACTATCGCCGAGCAGCGCCAACACGCGGGCACCGCGGATCGGCCCGATGTCCGGGACCGCTTCGCCGGTGACGTGATCGAGGAACGGCGGGTGGTGAATGTACGTGCTCTTTTCATCCCACGGGAACAAGCCACCGCCGGAGATTTCGATCGCGTTCCATAGTTCGTTGCCTTTGACGGCGGCCTCGTACTCCTGAGTGAACATCTCTGGCTTGATGCACGTGGCGATCGTTTCGCGGATTTCTTCGGCGGTCGGCCAAATGTCACGCAAGAACACATCGTTGCCCGATTCATCTTGGCCGAGCGGTTCGGTGTCGAGGTCGATGTCGGTCGTGCCGGCGAGAGCGTAGGCAACTACGAGCGGTGGGCTGGCCAAGTAGTTGGCCTTGGTCAGCGGGTTGACGCGGCCTTCGAAGTTACGGTTGCCTGACAAAACAGCCGACGCGATCAGGTCACCTTCCTTGATCGCTTTGGCGACCGGTTCGGGCAGCGGGCCGGAATTACCGATGCACGTCGTGCATCCGTATCCGACGGTGTTGAAGCCGAGCTTGTCGAGCGATTCACTCAAACCGGCCTTGTTCAAGTAATCCGTCACGACTCGCGAGCCGGGGGCGAGCGAAGTCTTGACATGCGAAGCGACTTTCAACCCGCGTTCGGCGGCACGCTTGGCGACGAGTCCGGCACCGATCATGACCGACGGGTTGGACGTGTTGGTGCACGAAGTGATCGCGGCGATGACGACCGCGCCATGGGTGATCTCGCTGCTGTTTCCGTTGTCGGACACTTTTGCGATTCGGTTCAAATCCGTTGTCGCTAATCCGAATCCGGACTTACCAACCGGCGCGGTCAGCGACTCGTTGAACGCCGCCTTCATGTTTTTCAGCGCGATCCGGTCTTGGGGACGTTTGGGACCGGCGAGGCTCGGTTCGATCGTCGACAAGTCTAGCGACAACGTCTTGGTGTAGTTAAGCGTCGGGCCGTCATCGAGGCGGAACAGACCTTGTTCTTTGCAATAACGTTCGACCAGTTCGACGTTTTCTTTCGTCCGACCGGTTTGACGCATGTATTGCAACGTCACGTCGTCGACCGGGAAGAATCCCATCGTCGCGCCGTACTCGGGTGCCATGTTCGCGATCGTGGCGCGGTCGGCGACACTCATCGCGTTCATTCCCTTGCCGAAAAATTCGACAAACTTCCCGACGACGCCTTCACTGCGAAGGATCTCGACGACCCGCAAGACCATGTCGGTCGCCGTCGCACCGGCGGGGATTTCGCCGGTCAATTCAAAGCCGATGACTTCGGGCATCAACATGTAGAGCGGTTGGCCGAGCATATTCGCTTCGGCTTCGATGCCGCCGACGCCCCAGCCGAGTACACCGAGGCCGTTGATCATCGTCGTGTGCGAGTCGGTGCCGACGAGGGTGTCGGGGCACGCGACCGGGCCGTGTTCATCGTTCGTCAAGGCGACAACGCGGGCGAGGTATTCCAAGTTGACTTGGTGAACGATGCCGACGTTGGGCGGAACGACGGTAAAGTTATCGAACGCTTGTTGGCCCCAACGCAGAAACTCGTAGCGTTCTTGGTTGCGTTCGAACTCGATCTCGACGTTTCGAATCAGCGCCCCGTCGCTTCCGAAGAAGTCGACTTGGACGGAGTGGTCGATCACCAGATCGACGGGGATCAACGGGTTGATTTTGCTCACGTCGCCACCGATCCGCTGCATCGCACTTCGCATCGCGGCCAAGTCAACGACGGCGGGAACGCCCGTAAAATCTTGCAGCACGACTCGATAGGGTTTGAAAGGCACTTCGTGCGGTTGCACGTCGGTCGCCTGCCAACCGGCGAGGTTTTTCACATCGTCTTGGGAGATTTGGAAATCGTCGCAGTTCCGCAGTACGGCTTCGAGCAAAACGCGGATCGAGAACGGCAATCGGTCGATTTGGCCGAATCCCTGTTTCTGCAACGCCTCCAAGCGATAAATAGCCGCTTTCCCCGAACCGGTCTCGAATTGATCGCGTGCACCGAATAGATCCGCAGTCACTGCATGTTTCCCTAAGTTGAATGGCAAAGTTGGTCGCAAAAATGCTTGGGGTGGGGACCGGTCAGTTTACCAACGTCGGCGCGGGTTGTCTTTGGGAGCGGAGCACGAAAATTTCGTAAGGCGGCTACGCCGCAAACATTCAAGCCAACCCCGCAACAACGTGTTGATTTAATCGTTTACCGAATGACAACCATTAGCCGATGGGCGTTAGCCTCGGTTGGCGTTCGGTTAACCGCCGCTAACGCGGTACGGCTAATTCGATCAACACGCCGTCAAGCGAGTGGATTCGCTGGAAATGATAAGTTTGGAACGAACCCCCTCGCTCACCGGTCTGTTGGTTTAATCGTTTAACGGCAAGCCGCAGGCGACAGAGTTTGAAAACGCAGGCGCCTGCGGCTTGCCGTTAAACGAAAACACCCAAACGCGCACTCAATCAACACGCCGTCGCGCGTCGGGCTTCGATCAATTGCGTTCAAAAAGACAGCCCGGTGGCTTAGGTTCCTCGGATGTTCGTGTTTCCGGCAGTATTCCCCCGGCAACTTAAACTTAAACGTCAACTTAAACTTAAACTTAAACTCGGTTGGGATAAGGCCGCCGGAACGGCGGCGATCCGGTCGCGGGAGGTTTAGGTTTAAGTTGACGTTTAAGTTTAGGTTTAAGTTGGCCGGAGGCGGCCTTGGGGATCAGATGAAGCTGCTGACGGGCATTACGAAGATCTTGCCGTCGCCGATGCGGCCGGTGCGGGTGACCCCAATGATTTTGTCGAGCACTTCCTCGAGTCTCAGGTCGTCCACCCACAGCGTGATTTCGACCTTCGGGACGAAGGCTTCGGAGTATTCGGTGTCCTGGTACTGGTCGAGATAACTTTTTTGCCGGCCGTAGCCTTTGACCTCCAGAACACTGAGTCCTTCCAGCGGTGCCCGACGCAACGCCACCAAGACCTGTTCGGCCAAATGGGGTGCGACGACGGTGACCACTTGTTTCATCGGACCATTCTCGTTGAACCTAAACGGAGAGTTGTTTCGCGGCACGTTTGCGGGCGAGGAGCTCCGCGATTTGGACGGCGTTGGTGGCGGCACCTTTGCGCAAATTATCGCTGACACACCAAAACGCGATCCCGTTTTCAGAACTGATGTCTTGGCGAATTCGGCCGACGAAGACGTCGTCGCGCCCGTCGCAATCTCGGGGCATCGGGTAGATACGGTTGGTCAGGTCGTCGACCACGGTCACGCCTTCGGCCGCGTTCCAAAGTTCGCGTGCTCGCTCGACGCTAAGCGGTGCTCTTGTTTCCACCAAGATCGATTCGCTATGGCCGATCGCCACGGGGACGCGGACCGCCGTCGGGCACACGGCGATCGTATCGTCGCCGAGGATCTTACGGGTTTCGTACACCATCTTCATTTCTTCGCTGGTGTAGCCTTGGTGCTTTTCCGACCCGATTTGCGGGATCAGGTTGAACGCGATCGGATGTTGGAACGTTTCGGGCGGATGGATTTGCCCGTCCAGGGCCGCTCGGGTGCTCGATTCCAATTCGACGTTGCCGGCCAAGCCCGCACCGCTGGTCGCTTGGTACGTACTCACGATGACGCGGCGGACACCGACGGCTTTGTGGATCGGCGCCAACGCCACGACCATCTGCGTCGTGCTGCAGTTGGGGCTGGAGATGATCCCACAGTGATGGTCGACGGCATCCGGATTGACCTCCGGAATTACCAAGGGAACCTTCGGGTCCATTCGCCAATAGCCGCTCTCGTCGACGACGACCGCGCCGGCGTCGACGGCCCATTGAGCGAACTCGGCGGAAACTTCGTCGGGGGTACTCGCGATGACCAGATCGACGCCTTCAAAGGCGGACGGTTCGAGCAGTTCGACGGTCAGTTCCTGATCACCGAAACGCACTTTGGTCCCGGCACTACGCGCCGAGGCGAGCAGCCGCAACCGCTTCATCGGGAAATGACGGGAATGGAGTTGATCCAAAACGATTCGGCCGACGGCACCGGTGGCACCGACGAGAGCTACGCAGTCGAACACGGGTAATTGATTGAAGATTGAAGATTGAAGATTGAAGATTGAAGATTGAAGATTGACTTATCGCCGGGCCATGCGGCGGGCGATGGCTTCGCGGGGTAACGGCATGATTTGGGCGGCTCCACCGGTGTTGTGTAGCAGGTCGTCGCGGTTCGGTTTGCCTTCGGCGTCTTCGTATTTGACCAGGAACGCGCCCACTTGGATGCCGTTTTCCTCGTAAACCGGGGGCCAAAATTCTTCGCCGCGGATCGCCAAGGTCTTGGCCAGCAAACGGGTCGCGCGGCCTGAGAATCCGCTCAAGACCATGTCCAACCGGCCCAACGCTTCGCGGAACAGATAGAACACCAGCGCCGTGTCTTTGCCGGCGTCACCGGCGAATTCCCAAGTCCCGTCGTCTTTTTCGTAGTAAAAACCGGGCAGCGGTGCGTCTTCGTTCTTGCTCAGTCGCATGCCCGCCGATGCCCCATCAGGTTTCGGATCGTTGTCGCGATAACGCAGGAAGAACGGGCAAGACCGAGCCGACACGTCGTCGACGTCGTCTTCGGTCACGAACGGAGTGCAGCCGAACGCTTCGGAGAACAGCAACTCGACCGTTGGGTTACTCTTGACGCTTCCGATGCAGATCATGCCGCGGTCGCCGGTGGCGTTTTCAAAGCCTTCGAACACCTCAGTGGCACGAGCCCGAGCGTCTTCGAGCGAAACTTGGCCGGGGCTCCAAACGAGTGATTGCTGAATCCGATCGGGCATCGGCACGTCGGCCGGGCGACCGGAGCTTTCCGCACCAGTGGATTCACCTAAGTGCTTTGCGACGCCGCCGAGCGTCGAGATGCCGTTGAGCAGTTCGCCGACGAGTACCGAGTCACTCGCGACGACCATCGCATTTTCCGGGGACGCTTCGCCTTCGCCCTGGCGAACGCCGACGACGATTTCGATGTCGCTGCGGCGAGCCAACAATTCCCAGAAATTCTCGGCGTTGATCGCGAACAAGGCACCGGGCAGCTCTTCCGCCGTCGCGTGTCCCTGGTCGATCAAATAGTCGCAAAGCCGCGACAAAGCATCCAAGGGGATGTATTTGGCCTCGTTTTTGAGCAGCGAAGCGACTTGGTGTCGATCCAAACCGGTATGCTCAACGATCGCTTTGATCGTACCAGGCCGTTTGCGGCGGTCAGGCGTGTGGCCTAGGAGTTCTGCGAGTCGAAAAGCGTATCTCATGATCGATCGTTTTCTGCGATAGAGAGTAGAGAGAGAAATAGAAGAGGGGCACCCGGTCCTCGCCTGAAGGTTTCCATTTAAAAAAATGGAAGCTTCGACCAAGTATTCGAACCGGTATCTTGCCCGAGGATGAAGACTTAAGGAAGTCCGCTAGCGTTTTGTCTAGTCTAACCGAACGGAAACCCGTGCAGTCGTTCCTGCCGTCCAGCTTTTCGGCAGCTTATCGTAATTAGTTGTTGTGCCCTGAACATGGCCGCGCTGTAAAATAAGGTCACCAAAAGAAGGTCATCGCCGCGAAATCAATGGTGTGGTGTCCCGCACAAACCCCATCCGAGAAGACCAGTTGTCGTCAATCCCCGTCGCATCACCGCCTAGCCAGTCGCCCCAGGCACCGACGCGACCGGTCCGTCGTGAATCGATCGAGAGGTTCGTATTCGATCGCATTGCCGAGGCGCAAAACGCGTTGTGGCGGGCTGAGTTGCTGCGCCGCCTGCTAACGCTCGCTATCGCGGCCTTGGCCGGTTTGTTGCTGTGGTGGATCATCGATCAGTGGATTTGGTCACCCGGGATCATCGGACGAACGGTGCTGCTTTCATCCGCCGTGGTCGCTGTGGTGATTTATGTCGCGGTGCGACTCGGCCCGGTCTCTCGGCTGCGGGTCCGCCCCGACTACGCCGCCCGGTGTCTCGAACGCGACCACCCGGAACTGGGGCACTCGCTGTCGAGCTACGTGGGACTGAAAGATCGCGCGGCGCTGTCGAGTCATTCCGTCCAAGTGAATGCCGGGGTTTCGCTATCGGACCGTGTGATCGAGTCGATCGGGGCGGAGGCGGCCCGCAAACTGCGATCGATCGACGTCCCACCGAGCGAGGCGACCGGGCTGATGCCTTGGTGGGCGACCACGATCGGGCTAATCGCCGCGTTGGCGATTTATTCGGTCGCCTCCCCAAAGTCGATCTTGCAGTCCACCGCCAGGATTTTCCAACCGCTCGCCGATCTGCGAGCGCCTCAGCGGGTCCAAATTACCGATGTATTGCCCGGCGACGCCGAAGTCTTGGCAGGTCAAACGCTGCGGGTCTCCGCCAGTGTGACCCGTCTGCGAGATGGCGAGGCGGCTTACTTCGTATGGAGTTCGACGGAATCAACGACCGACCCGAACGAACGCGTTGCCCTGTTACCGGACGGCAATGGATCGCTGAATCAATATTTCGCCGAAATCGAAATCCCGCACCATGACAGCGGCATCAAACGATACCGAATCGAAGCGGGTGATGCGTCGGCCGGCCCCTTTGAACTTTCCATCCGCGACACGCCCGTCGTTCGTGTCGCCGAAGTCCACTACGACCCACCCTCCTATACCGGGCAGAAGCCACGAGTTCGTCGCAACGGAGCGATCAGCGCCGTCGAAGGTACCCAAGTGCGGATCGTTGCCGACGTGAATCGTCCGGTTACGCGAGCCATCTTGGAACTCAACCCCCGACTACGCGGTCAAGAAGTGCAAGCCACGGCGGGGGCCAGCGAAATGAAACTGATTGACGGCGGCATCCGGGTCGAGCACGAGATGCGACTGCGGCCCCGTCGAGGAAACGCGACGGTCGCGATCGAAGACTACCGAATCCGGGTTTGGGACGATGCCGGCCAAACCAACGCCGACCCGGTGATTTATCCCATCGAAGTCATCGAAGACCTACCACCAGAGATCGCGATCGTTGTGCCGCAACGCTCACCCGTCGATGTTCCCATCGATTCGGTGCAGCGATTTGAAATCCACGCTTCAGACGTCGACTTCGGATTGTCTGAAGTCGAAGTCGAAGTCCGTCGTGGCATCGATGTCATTGCTCGCTCGACGGTATGGCAACCCGACCAAGTCGACGGCCAACCGTTAGCCAACGTGCTCGGCAATCAAGTCGTCGAATACCGTTTCCGTCCCTCACGCATGATCACACTTGGACGCGGCGGACGTCTCAATGTCGGCGACGAAGTCGAAGTCGTCGCAATCGCGACCGATAACCGAACTGCGGATCTCGCCAAGACGACTCGCCCAGGTGCCGATCCCGACCCCGGCGTCACGCGAACGCCTCCGGTGCGTCTGAAGATCACGATGCCGGAAAACCCCAATACCAAGCCGGAGCAACCTCAGGACGAACAACAAACAAAGAAGCCCCAAGACCAGCCAAGCAAGTCCGGCGAAAAAGGCCAGGGCGAATCCGGGCAGCAGGGTGGCGGCCAAGGCAGCCAAGCAGACTCCTCCGAACAAGGCAAAGGGTCTGGCAGCGAAGGCTCCGGTACCGAAAACTCCGGTACCGAAGGTTCTGGCGATGAAAACTCCAACAAAGGTGAGTCCAACGAGGGGGGCTCAGGGATGAACGACTCGAAAACCGATTCGCCCTCGGAAGGAAACAACTCGAAGGATTCTGGGTCAGGCGATTCGGCAAATGACAGCGGCTCGGCAAAACCGTCCGAGTCACCATCCGGTGAAGAAGCATCCAACGACGAAAATAGCTCTAGTGCAGATGCTGGCAAATCGGGAAACCAAGCGACAGGTGGCCAAGAGCGTGGGGGCCAAGAGAGCGGGGGCAAAGGGAACGCCTCTGGCAAGACCGGCGATCCGAGCAAGGGTGAAGCGACCGGCAAGGCCGGTGATGCAAACCAGAACGATTCCGCCCGGCAAGACGGCTCCGCAGCTAAAGGCGATTCCTCAAGCAAAGGCGATACTCAAAACGGCGAGACTCAACGACCTCCCCAAGACGACGCCGAAGCGTTTGAGCGAATTCAAGAGTTCTTAGAGAAACAAAAACAGCGTCAAGACTCAAATCAAAACCAGCCGAACCAATCCGAAGGTCGCAGCGACTCAGATGGCGGCGACCGTGGCAACCGCGAAGGCGGCAACCAAGCTGGCGAACAAGCACGCGACCAATCCCAACCTGGCAGTGAGTCCCAATCTGGCAAAGAGTCCCAACCTGGCAAAGAGTCTCAGTCTGGCAGCAAGTCTCAGCCCGGCAGTGAGTCCCAGTCCCGCGACCCGTCAAAACCTCAAGGAAGGCCTCAATCCCAAAAAGACTCAACTGAACCTCGAGGCGATTCTGCCAAGGGCGAGACTGCGGCGGAGTCCGATTTGGGCAACCAACCAACTGGCAACCCAGAAGACGGTAATCCAGAAGACGGCAAATCAGACGATGGGACGTCGAACGAATCTGCCGACGACCAATCCGGAGATCCTTCGCAGACATCTCCAAACGGTTCGAAAGCCAAGCCGCAAACGTCAGGCACTTCGCCGAGCGGGCAACCTGAGGGAGGGCAACCTGAGGGCGTGAAGTCCGATGGCGGGAAGTCCCCGAACCAGCAGCCGAAGGGTGAGCCAACCGAATCAGAGACATCGGAAGGCAACCAGATGGATTCGGCGCAGTCCGATTCGGGCCAATCCGATTCGGCACAATCTGATTCGACACAATCTGATTCGACACAATCTGATTCGACACAATCTGATTCGGGCCAATCTCCATCAGACCGATCCAAAGCGGGGCCTTCGCAAGCCGGCCAGTCCGAATCTGACCGATCGGACGGCGGCCCATCCGAAGGCGGTCCATCCGAGTCGGGCGTCGATAGCCAAACTCGTTCGGAAGCCGACGCTTCCTCGCCCGCCGATCCCCGGCAATCCGAGGGCGGCGGCAAGGGGAGTTCGGGAGCCGGATCAGGCCAAGACGATCCCGGCGACGAAGCCGAGTTGCCCGATCCGGTTGATATGGAGTACACCCAAAAAGCCACCGACATGGTCTTGGACTATCTCGACGAAACCCGCGAAGCCCCCGATCCGGAATTGCTCGATCGTCTGAATTGGTCCGAGCAAGATCTGCGACAATTCCAAGACCGCTGGAAGGATCTTCAGCCGAAAAACCAAGAGTCCAGTTCCCCCGGCGAGTTGAATCAAGATCTTCGCGAGGCGCTCCGCAGCCTCGGGATGCGACCGCCCGGTGACACGCGGCGAACCCAACGCGATTCGGCCGACGAAGTCAGGGGACTGCGTGATTCGGGGAACCGCCGCGAAGCCCCGCCGTCGGTCCGCGATGCTTTCGAAGCGTTCCGCCGCGGTCTGTCTCGCTAAAGAGGCATGCGGATCGACGATTTGCTTGCAAATTGGCGGTTGATATCGGCCGATGGCCTCGGTCCGACAGTCCCGTTAAATTAAGGATCGAAACCGCCACGGCAACTTTTTGGCCGACGAATGTATCGTCGCCAACCACGGCAAGAATGGAATGCCATGTTGATCCTGCCATGTTGATTGCGTCGACCCTTACATCTGACGTTCCCGCATCGCCGCTCGAGCGATCCCGGTCGCAGCGTTTTCTGATGATCGGGTTGGTCGGACTGGTCGGGCTCTCCGCTATTTCAAATTCATTCACGTCGTCGGATCGGCGTGACGTTTTGAACCCGATCGATCCATCGAAACAAAACAAGCTCGCAACGCCGCTCAAAATTCGCTTGAACTCGGCCACCGAATCGGAGTTGAATCTACTGCCGGGTATCGGTGACAAAATGTCGGCGGAGCTGGTCGCCACCCGCAACCGCCTCGGGGGCTTTCGCACCTGGGACGACGTCGCGTCCATTTCAGGAATGGGGCCCGCCACCATCACCGCCATTCGTCCTTGGTGCGACCTCTCTCCACCAGACGCCGTTCCGTCGTCATGGTCGCTGGTAATGGCGAATCATTGACCTAATTACTACAACGCTCTACCTTAAAGCGGTGAGAACACAACAATTAGCCGACGGGCGTTAGCCTGGCCTGCTAAAAGTTTGGGGTTGCGGCGGCAATGCGATTGCGCAAGTTTAGTTCCTCGGAGCTAATACCGAGATCTTCTTTTCTGGCGGTGTGAACTCCTGGCTTGAGTTGTTCCCACTTCCATGC
>NZ_SJPM01000046.1 GCF_007859915.1 Neorhodopirellula pilleata | reverse complement strand
GAGCGTATATTCTTAGCCATCCTTGGCCCTTTGAGTATTGGTTTGGTGTGAGAACCTCCAATTTCTCTGAGGGCCTTTTTCGTGGCAAGATCAATTTTGAAGTGATAGGCAATCGCCTAAAGTGCAGGAAGAAAAAGAAGACACCAAAAATCCGTGTCAACACCAAACTTTTAGCAGCCCAGCGCTAGCCCCGGTTTTTGCGACGGAACCGTGGCTAGCGGGCTGTTGATCTAATCGTAACCCGAAGCGTGAGCGAGGGATTCAGCGCCATTAAAACCTCTTAATGTGTCCCTCGCTCACGCTTCGGGTTACGATGCAAACTAAATCAACAGACCGCTAGCGCCAAAACGGCTAATCCTAAAATTAAAGTTGGACAAAGCACTAGCGCGAGATAGCGGCCGTGCGAGCGATGAGCGCGACGGCTTCCGCTACCGTGTTCACATTCAGTTTTCTCAAGATGCTCTGTCGGCGTCGATCCAACGTCCGTGGGCTTAGCGTCAACGTGTTCGCAATTTCCTTATTGGTCAGCCCTGAAACGATGCATTCGAGCACTTCGGCCTCCTCAGCGGTGAGAAGTTGTTTCATCGCCGTTGCTTTGGTTAAGGAAGCATTATTCTTTCGAAGCTCGCAGGTATGGTTCGTCGCCCGTTTCACGGCGGCGATTAGCTCTTCCTGAGTAAATGGCTTTTCCAGCAACGTGAACGTCCCTTGTTCCATCAGTCGCACGGCGGTTTTCACATCCGCAAACCCGGTCATGATGACGATGGAAACCAGCGGGTCGCATTGCCGTATCCGTTGGAAGAGTTCTTCACCATCGACGTCAGGCATTTTCAAATCAGCGACCACACAATCGACCACGCCGGGCCGAAGTTGATTGAGCAATTCGATCCCCGATTGATAGTAAGAACCCTCGATTTCACCGGAGTTCTCTAAGATCTTGCGAACCAAATCGAGGATAAGATCGGAGTCGTCGACAACGTAAACAATCGTTTTCTGCATCTTGCATCCGTCGAGTTTACGAGTGGGATTTGGCGAAGCAATCGAGTGTGCTGGACCGGAAGCATCTCAAGATCGTATCATACCCGAGGCATGCATGGCGTGTTCCAGAACCGGTTTCTTTTTCTTGGTTGGAGGTGATCAATCGTCCACAGAAGACCTTTTATGAGCGATGCTGAATTCCACTGCGTTTCTCACTGATTGCGGATACCTAGCCTATACTTGGTATGTCGCATTCGATGTCCAGTTCAAAGACGGGCACCTAGTCTCTTCGCGGTCGTTCGGTTAGCAGCTTTGAACGTGACTCGAAACCAAGGCCGTTGAAGAACCTAGCAGCAACAATTCCGTTATCGGCGTACTGGCCACTGACAGTGACTTCGATATCGCGGGTGGCTTCGGTGATTACAGTCGGTGTCACGTTGACCGTAAAACTCCTCGCGCCAACGATCCCCATGACTCGATTTGCTTCTTCAATCGCATCAGCGGCTGTTCCACCAGGAACAATCGCCTTTCTCGCGGCTTCATAAGCAGCGTTGTCCGCTGTGTGACGAATCACAACTTGCCAACCAAACTCAAACACAGCAAGAAGTAACGTAAAGAGAATCGGTGTAACGACGGCAAACTCCACCATGGTCGCGCCAAGGCGTTTGCGTCGGTTTTGTTTGGAATTATGATTTAGCATTGGTTTCTTCAACTTAGTTGGTCAGCATAACGGGCAAAGTTTGTGCGATTTCGCGAAATGCGGCGTTCAAGTCGCCTGCATCGTCCGCATGAATGTGCTTACCACCGGTGATTCCTGCCACTTTCTGCATCAACGCCTGGTCGGCCGTGACGCTGAAAGTGATGGTGTGTACGACGATGTTTTCTGCCTTCGCTTGTTGGGCGATGATGTCCGGACTCGTGCCTTCGTTATGTTCACCATCGGTTAGCAACACGATCGTTGGGAATGCGAAAGGACGTGAGCCAGCCCCCTTCACGGCGGCGATTCCCTGTTGCAGTCCCGAGCCGATCGCGGTGGCCCCCGCAACACCTAACGCGGCCATTTGATTAATCGGACCGAGAAGAGCGGCGGTATTCGTCGACAGTGTCGAATGGATCTGCGCCTCGGGAAACGTATACGTGTACCGAGTCTGTCCTCCACAAAGCGACGACACGCCTGAACAGGGATTAATAATAGGGTCACCCGTAACCGGGTCACTGCCGATTACCCGCGGACAGCACTTGCATCGGACGACAATGTTGCTGCTGTAGGATGCCAAACACACTAGTTCTTGCTGGGGCGTCTTGTTCAGTTCGTTAATGAACACGTTGACCGCGCGGACGAGCGCCGCGAAGCGAGAATTCGCCGGAACCGGCCCACAACGTTCGTTCGTGAATCCGCCTTGGATCGGAAACATCATCGATCCTGATCGGTCGATGACAAGGCATATGTCTCTGTCCAAATTCGTAGCCGTTGACGGAAGCGTGAATTCAACATCAGAAACACCTGATATTGCGGAGAAAAATCCGGTCAAACCACGATTTCCTCTTGTGGATCCGGTGACCTGGACCGAGTTGGGACGAGAGCTACCGGCGGTGAATTCGAATCGTGAGTTGACTCCGTTGCGTTGTCGTGATTCTCCAATTCGAACACTTTGAGGTGAAAGCGCCAGAGGTTCGCCCACGATCGTGTTTCTTGACGCGACGTCGATTGCAGCCGACACTGCTGCAGCTTGGCTTTGCTCCATCGAGAGCTTTCTTGCGCCTGCCCGCGAAGCAAAGTCAACGGCGGTCCGCAGCTCCGAACGGATAAGCTGAGCGTTGGCGAGATAAATACCGAAGCCCGCAATCATCAGCAAGACCGGAAGCATGATCGCAAGCAGCGGAACAATGACACCACGACGAAGGTCCTTCGACGTTGGGCAAAGCCGCAGTAGCGATGAGTCGCGGAAGAGACTGGAATTAGCAATGCCTGACGACGGCTTGTGCGATTCCCGTTGGCCGGAATTATTCATTTGATCGATATTGGAGATAGCGAGAGTCGGGAATGTGCGGGGAAGGAGGTCTCTAGGAAGCGACGGCGTTTATTGTGGTTCGGTTTCCTTCATCACAACGGCTTCAGCTTCCAGCTGAGTCGCTGTAAATAGCCGAAAAATGGCGATGCTATTCGAATTCGATGGAGCCGTGACTCGCACCGTAAATAGGTCGCCCGCCGGGATGCGTGGTAGGTCGCCGGGGATCACCGAGATTTGTGCACCCTGAATTCGACGCTGGTCCAAGATTTCTTGGGCGGCAGCTATCGCCTCCGTCGCCGTGGCCGCTGGCTGCACACCATGATGAGCGCCTTCGTAAGCTGCAATCGCAAGCGATTGCTTTACAAAGATCAGCGACCCTAGTTCAATCAATGCTACCGAGAGTAGAATGAGGACCGGTGCGCATATTGCTAACTCGACAGCGGCAATTCCTCGCCGATCGCTCGGACGAAGTTGCGATTTTTCCCCGTGGCGTTTATTACTTATCGACCGACTGGATTCTCGATTGATGCTAAGTGCATGAAGTTGGTCCCGGTGGTTTGATTGGATGATGAGCATGATTTTCAACGTGGCCTCATGAGTATTGCTGTTGTCGTCGACATTTCCGGGATCGGTTTAGTAACGGGAACCATGTACTGTCGACGGATCTTGCGGGGACACGCTGGGAACAATCTGAGGGCTTACTTGAGATGCTCGTAACAATTGCAGAAGCGTCTGAACATCTCTGGCAAGTGACTCGTCGACGTCGGAACTCTTGACGGGCGTTGGGGACGCCTGACTTTCTTCCGGTACCCGTACAACCCGCGTGTCAATTATCATCTGAACAAGCAAGTTGATATCAGAGATCAGCTCGGCATGACTGTCATCTTTCCTCGTTTTGAGCAAGTTAACTTCAC
This sequence comes from Neorhodopirellula pilleata, assembly GCF_007859915.1. Lineage (GTDB taxonomy): Bacteria > Planctomycetota > Planctomycetia > Pirellulales > Pirellulaceae > Rhodopirellula > Rhodopirellula pilleata. The sequence continues at coordinate 9,812 of NZ_SJPM01000046.1, read as the reverse complement.
CACCATCGGCGAGAGTTCGGATCATCCGTCGAATCCGAGGGATCGGACCAAAAATGCGGTTGGACAACCGCAAAAAGTCATATACGAAGACAGGCCCCAAGCATGCCAAAGTGGCCAATACGGGTGCAAACGATTTCAACCCTTCAATTGCGTTATCCTCCCAACTTCCAAACGGATTCCGGCAGAAGTGAATGATGCCGGAAATTAAAAGACTCGCGCAGGTGAATAGTACCCAGTGCCCGATCGCCTTACGAACGATTATGCCTTGTGTATTGATGTCAACGATCATTTTAGAGCGATCGTTACGCTGTTTTTTGACTTTCATTCCGTGCTCAATTCGGTCCGTGCTGGGGAATCGTTTTTTTTGAGTTGCGAAAGTCTAGGTCGCGAAAGTGAGCCAATAAGATGATTATTAAAAACTTCTATTTGACCTGACTCGAATCTAGAAGAAGTTAAAAGCAAGTGGCTCCCGATTTGCCAATTCTCTTTTATTGGGTGAGTCCATGCGTTGACGCGACGTCCTGTCGTGCGACTGAAGTGTCTTTACCGATCGAAGGGGCGAGTGTTGCTCGCGGCGGCGGATCCCTCGACTGCGGCCGAGATTTACGGCGAGGGTGTCCGCTTGACACCTTCGCGAACTCCAACACAAGAGCGTAACGGGTTTCATTTGCCCGGTGGATTCGAGATCCGATTGTTCGTGTTGCCCGTCAATTGGTCGACAATCAGGGCAAAACCCGGACGTTACTCAAGGAGACTGTCGAAGTCTGCATTGCGAGTGATTGTTTGCTGATGCCGGACAATTTTCGCAGAATCATGAGCGATTTCAATAGCTAGCTGACCTGCTCGCGTTCCTCAAGCGTTGCGGTGTCTGAGTCGGTGCGCGTCGCATCCGCAAAACCATGAGGTACCGCTTGCTGGTCGGCGGTGATGATCGTCATTTGAATGAGCTGTCCGAGCGTGTAGGGTTCGATGATGGGGAGAGTCAAGTCGATCGTCGGGTATCCGCTTGATTGCATGGAGCGGTTGAATCGATTGATTTGCCAGTGCAATTGATCGTGATAGGTTTGACCAGGCTTGTCCGCCAGAATGACCGGATCGGTTCGGTGGGAACGGACTCGCCAATGAATCGTACAGGGTGGTTGAGCTGGATTCGTTTCGGCATGCGGATTGAGGGATCCCCCCCATTGCTGAAGCGACCTCAACGAATGCTCCCAAACACGGATACTCGGTATGACCTCCGGGTGTTTGGCAGCCCAACACCGAATGATAGACTCGTACCGCCGAACGAGATTTTGTTGACACGGGGCCGAGCCAAAGTGCGTGTTCATCGCGACCGCTCCTTCAAGCAACTTCATGCAATCCAGCCCCAAGAATGCGGCCGGCAACAGCGTCGCTGTTGACAAGGCGTTCGATTCGCCCCGCAAATCGCGATCAAGCTCAAAGGTAAACTTCGGTTGGATTCCTGCGCAACCCTGCTCAACGGAGACACCCTTGTGGACGATCGGGACGACCAATCGAGACAACCATGAATCGGTGCGATCGGGCGACATCCGACGCAGGCATTCGACAAAAGGCGGCAGTGCCGCGATCGCCGGTTCCGCTTGGTCGTCCAGATGAATCAGTATGGCGAATCGTCGCTCGGCTTGCGATGTCTCGTCGTCCGCCGCCCGCAGTCGTTCTAACAAGGAGGCGGTTGCATCGTTGTCGTAACCATCGCCGGCGAAGTAGACCCGTGGTTTGCATCCTCGTTGGGCTCGCGAAAGTTCATTGTGATAGGGGTCGCAACAGGCCTGCATCAAACCTTCAAAGGCGAGCGTCGACCGTCGCGAACCTAAAACGACGATCGCATCGATGTGTTCGTGGAGGCCGTTGGCGACATGAAAGACGCGTCCCAAGTCGGATGATCCCCGACGTTTGACGTACTGATCAAGTTGTTGCTCGGGAAGACGAAAGCAAGGCCGGTTCTCGAGTCGTTGCAAACGCTCCGAGTGCGCCGTTTCGGTTGCGCCGAAGGCGAACAGGTCCGCGTCGGAGCAGAGCGAGGCGGATGAATCCAGTTCGAGGGAGATCATTGAAGATTGAAGATTGAAGATTGAAGATTGAAGAGTGAAGAGTGAAGAGTGAAGAGTGAAGAGTGAAGAGTGAAGAGTGAAGAGTGAAGAGTGAAGAGGTGGTGCGCGCTGATTGGGGTGTGTCAAGAAAAAACGGGATTGGTTTTTTCAAAGTTTTTTCGGCGGCATCGTTCAGGCCTGTCGATCGCCTAAGGCGTTGCGAACGTTGCAGACGGTACGGACTTGAGTCGTTCTTGAATCGATTGTCAATGTTTTTTGTGGAGTCGGGGTCGGGGTGTCCGATATCTCCTATAGCACCGGAGACTACGGACCAAAGGATCACGGAGCCTTTGCGGTTAAGGTTCACTTTAACGCATCGGCACAACTGTCCGCCCTTTCAATCCCGTTTCCAATTTCGATTCGCCGATTCCCGGTTCGCATGAACCCCTCCCGGTTCTTTTGAACCTTTAGCCGGAATGATCGCGACCGAGAAGTGCCAATCGAAACCTTCCCAAATAGAAAAATCCATGGAGTCCCATACGATGAACCGTATCCTCGTTCCTGCTGTTTTGGCCGTTGCTATCGTCGCTTCAAGTGCTTCCAACGCAAGCGCCTTCGGTCACCTTAAATCCCTGTTCGGTGGTGGTTGCGACTCCGGTTGCGACGTCGCCTGTGAGCCCGTTTGTGGCTGCGAGCCCGTTTGTTGCGAGCCGGTCTGCGGCTGCGAGCCTGTCTGTGCTCCTAAGATGGGCCTGCTTCAAAAACTGTTCTCGTGCAAGAAGAGTGCTTGCGACACCGGTTGCTGCGAAATCGCTGAGCCAGTTTGTGGTTGCGAGCCAGTTTGCTGCGAGCCAGTTTGCGGTTGCGAGCCGATTTGCGAACCAGTTTGCGGATGCGAGCCAGTTTGCTGCGATTCGAAACCTTGCCGTCCCTTCGGCGGTTTGTTCGCTCGCTTGTTCGCCAAGAAGAGCGCCTGCGACACCGGTTGCTGCGAAATTGCTGAGCCGGTTTGCGGTTGCGAGCCAGTTTGCGGTTGCGAAGTTCCTTGCGGCTGCCACTGAGCTGAACGGCTGAACTAGCCTTCATCTTTCGGCGAGACGGCCATCACCCTCCCTCTAGAGGTGGCCGTCTCGCGTTCAAAAATGCGTTCGATTGATCCGCACTCGAATCCGCTCAATGACGACCCTCGACCCCGAGATAACTCGGAGCCGGGGGTTTTTCGTTTTAATGGCTTTTGTTACTCCGCTGGCTGTCGATTGTGGCGGGGCTGTGTTCTTGCTAAGCTGGTTAGCTGGCCGGAATAGGCGATTCAGGGCAAACGGCGAGATTGATCGGTTTCTCAGATCAATCCACCAATTATTCTGACATCCGGCGGAACCGTTTTGCGTCGGTCGCGTACGGCCGTGCGGTGATCGAACGAATGCCGAATGAACGAATGCCAAATTAGCATTCGTCAACTCCCACCCCACCTTCGAAGGAAACCCTAGCTACATGAACTCACGAACCAATCGCCGTCGCTTCCTCGGCCAGTCGGCAGCCCTGACCGCAGGTGTCGGATACTTCTCGGGAACCTCATTGGCGGCCGACACGAAACCACAATCGGCGCTCAACGCATTGTCGGCCGGATGCATCGGCGTCGGCGGCAAGGGCGGCAGCGATACCAGCCACATCGGCGAGCAAGGCGTCGCGATCGCTGCGTTGTGCGATGTCGATCGTGACACATTGACCAAGAAAGGTCGGGAGTTTCCCGACGCGAAGCAATTCGACGACTTCCGCGAAATGCTCGATCAAATGGGCGACAAGATTGACATCGTCACCTGCAGCACGCCTGACCACACCCATGCGGCCGCTTGCGTCAAAGCCATGAACATGGGCAAGCACATCTACTGCCAAAAGCCGATGACTTGGTCGATTCGTGAAGCTCGCTTGATGCGCGAGACCGCCGAAAAGACCGGCGTGATTACTCAAATGGGCAACCAAGGTTCGAGCGAAGACGGATTGCGTGAAGCCGTTGAAGTCATTCAAAGTGGCGCGATCGGCGACGTGACCGAAGTTCACATTTGGTCCAACCGTCCCGTTTGGCCTCAAGGTGGCGGCCGGCCGGCCGGTGAAGACCCCGTGCCAGCATCGCTCAACTGGGAAGCCTGGATCGGCCCCGCCCCGATGCGACCCTTCAAAGAAGGTGCTTATCATTCGTTCAACTGGCGCGGTTGGGTCGATTTCGGCACCGGCGCTTTGGGCGATATGGCTTGCCACACGACCAACATGCCGGTCCGAGCGCTGAAGTTGTGGGATCCTGTCGCCGTGACTGCGGTGAAGAACCCTGGCATCGTCGAAGGCGAACAATATCCCGGCAGCAGCTCGTTAATGTTCGAATTCCCCGAACGCGATGGATTGCCGGCTTGCAAGTTCTACTGGTACGACGGAGGCAACCTGCCGTCCGACGAAGTCCTCTCGCAAACACCGGAATCGTTCCAGAAACGAATTGCCGAACAGCGGGAAGGCGGACGCAAAACCAGCGGCGCATTGATCCTTGGTAGCAAGGGTGCGGTTTTCTCGCCGGACGATTACGGTGCGAAGTATTACTTGTTGCCCGAATCGGACTTCGCCGATTACCAACCGCCGGAACAAACGATCGCCCGAATTCCGCACAAGGCTGGTGGTGACCAACGTCACAAATGGGAATTCGTTCAAACCTGCAAAGGGCTCTACGAACCGGGCACGTTCAGCGGATTCGACATCGCCGGTCGCTTGACCGAAACGATCCTCGTGGGCAACCTGGCCATGCGTGCGGGCGAAGGCCAACGGATCGAATGGAACGCCAGGGACCTGACCAGCCCGAACGTGGAATCGGTCAATCAGTTCGTCGGTCGCGAATACCGCAGCGGCTGGGAACTCGGCTGAGTTCGGCCGCCGATAGCACGCCGCCGATTGGATCCTACCACTTAAGGCGGCTGGGCTGTTCAAAATTTGGTCTTGCGATATTTTCGTTCTCCGCAACTTCCTGTCACCTCTCCCAGCGAAGCTGGGGGAGGTCGGATCGAGCGAAGCAAGATCCGGGAGGGGGCTTCCCCAGGGCAAACCAAGCCGATTCAACCAAACAACGCCCGTGCCCCCTCCCTCGAGGACTCCTGAACGTCGTCGCTCGACCTCACCCAAATTGCGGAGACTGCTGATTTAATTAGCCGTTTTGGTGTTAGCCACGGTTTCGGCATTGCAGAACCGGGGCTAACGCCCAAACGACTGATCTTCAGTCGGTGTTTTTAATTAAATCAGCAGTCTCCTGCGTTCGGGAGAGGTGACAGGTGGACAAGAAACTGCTGGGAGAAAAAAGGAAAGACAACGAGTCAACACCGAATTTTGAACAGCCCAGGGAATGGTGTCATAGAATCATCAACGAGGTCGGCTCAAGAAACGTGATTGCGAGGCTCAACCCCATGTCATCGATCGTCAACGAGAACCGGACACCCTACGCGTCAATGGTGCCGCCACTGGAAAGTGGCGACATCTTAGACGCGGGAGAGTATTGGCGACGATGCTCGGCGATGCCCGAGAAGGTAAAGGCAGAGCGGATTAATCGAAAGGTTTATCTGATGAGTCCTTTGCGAGCGGTTCATCATGGCAACCCTCACGCGTTGCTTGCCGGTTGGCTGATTCACTACTGCATGCATCACCCGACGCTTCGGGTTTCCGATAGCGCAACGATTCAATTGAATCTTGACAATGATCCACAGCCGGACCTGTGCGTGATCCGAGAGGGCGGTCAAACCCATTTCAACGATGGCTACATCGTCGGTCCCCCGGAAATGATCGTCGAAATAGCCGGGTCATCAGCCAGTTACGACTTCGGTGAAAAGCGATACGTCTACGAGCAAGCGGGCGTTGGCGAGTATCTGGTGTTCGAAACCATCGAGGGACGCATCGCGTGGTGGCGGCACGACAATGGTCGCTACGTCGATATTTCGCCGTCGGATGGGATTTATCGCAGCGTTCTGTTTCCTAGATTGTGGTTGGACGCCGACGCGCTGCGTGCCGCTGACACTCTCAAGTTGATCCGCGCGCTCGAGCGGGGGATGGCACGTTAATCACAAACCGGAATCACAAAATATCGGGACTTGATGAATCGTTCACTTTGGCGTTTTGGAATCGCGACGGGGTAGGACCCAATTCTTTCGAGGGTAGTGGCACGTGTAGCCGCGTGGATTGCGAACGAGGTAGTCTTGGTGCTCCGGTTCGGCTTCCCAGAAATCCCCGACCGGCTCGACTTGCGTGACCACCTTACCCGGCCACAATCCGGAGGCATTGACGTCGGCGATCGTGTCTTCTGCTACTGCTTTCTGTTCGTCGCTGGTGTAATAGATCGCCGAACGATACGACGCCCCGATATCGTTTCCTTGGCGGTTTTTGGTGGTCGGGTCGTGAACCTGGAAAAAGAACTCCAGCATCTTGCGGTAGTTTGTTTTTGACGGGTCATAGATGACTTCGATGGCTTCGGCGTGATTGCCGTGATTGCGGTAAGTCGCGTTGGGAATGTCTCCACCGGTGTATCCGACGCGGGTGGCTAGAACGCCGGGTTGCTTCCGGAACAGATCTTCCATCCCCCAAAAACATCCGCCCGCTAGAACGGCTCGTTCGGTCCCTGGCTTGGATTCGTCCGCATTCGTTTTGACCAGCGTCAGGTCCTCGTTAGCAATCGAGAGACTGTCGCCCGATCGGTTGGATTGCGTTGAAACCGATGCAATGACGGCAGCTCCAAGGAAGATCGCGCCGGCCACCCAAATAGGCCAAGATGTGGTGGGCGAAGATGTCATGAAAATGGCTCCGGTGATTGGATCGAATGGAATCTAGTACTTCATCCACATTTGACTTTAGGGTGTCAGCAACGTGGCTCGACGGTCCTCCGTCGAGAATCACGGTGGGGGACCACCGTGCCACGATGATAAGCACCCTGAAATCAAGTCGGAACAAAGCACTAGGAAAAGAACAGACTACTTGATGTTAGCGGACTGCCAATGAGTGATGGCGGTTTGCGGCGACGATCCGCCTCGGATTGAGTTCGGAAATCGGCTCGTCCGACATCGACAGGGTGATGTCCGGTTCCCATTGACTGCATCGTCCGCGACAATCCGTTTTCGCCGATCGACCGTTTTCCTTCTTCAACGGATTGCCACCATGACCGCCTCCGCTACCACCAAACTACCCTCGCGAAACGAAGTTCCCGAACAGGATTGTTGGGATTTATCGAGTCTTTACCGAACCGAAACCGATTGGCAGGCAGATTTTGACAAGATCGCCGGCCAAATCGAGCGGTTCGAAACCTACCAGGGGCGGTTGGGCGAATCCGCTGATACCCTGCTCGAGTTCTTGGTGTTTGACTTGGCGTTTGACCGCGTGGCGGAGCGTTTGGGGACGTATGCGTTTTTGAAAACCACCGAAGATCAAGCTGATAGTGATCATCAAGCCCGCAAGCTTCGGTTTCAAAACCTCGCGGTCAAAGCGTCGCAGGCGGCCAGTTTCGTTCGTCCGGAGCTGTTGCAGATTTCAGAGGAAAAGATGAGCGAGTTTCTTGCCGATCCGAAACTCGCCGATTTTCAACTTCAACTTGAACGGATCGTACGCTATCGCCCTCACACATTGACCGATCGCGAAGAGCGTTTGTTGGCCATGCAGGGCGAGATGGCCGGCGCGGCCGGGAACGCGTTTCGGCAACTCAATGATGCGGATTTAAAGTTCGGCGAATTGACCGATCACGAAGGCCGAACGATCGAACTCGGACACGCGACACTGAGCCAGTTCCTGCAGAGTCCTGACCGAGGCGTTCGCAAGGCAGCCTTCGATCAGTATTACACCGTGTTTGATGATCACCGCAATACGCTCGCCGCGACGCTGGCAGGTAGTATTCATCGAGACGTCTATTATGCGCGAGCTCGCAATTATGCGAGCAGTCTTGAATCGTCTCTCTTTCACGACAATGTACCGACTTCGGTTTACGACAATCTGATCTCTGCGGTGCGAGACTCATTGCCCGCCGTGCATCACTATTTTGACGTCCGTCGCCGCAAGATGGGATTGTCGGACATACACCACTATGACACCTATGTGCCGATTCTTTCGGACGTGAAGAAACACCATACGTGGGACGAAGCGGTCGAGGTGATTTTGGAATCGTTGCAACCACTCGGCAGTGAATACGTCGGTGCGTTGGAAACCGGCTTGCGAGGACGTTGGTCGGATCGCTACCCAAACCGTGGAAAACAAAGCGGCGCGTTCAGTTGCGGTTCCTACGACGCCGACCCGTTCATCTTGATGAATTTCAAGGAGGAAGTGCTCAACGACGTCTTCACATTAACGCACGAAGCCGGCCACTCGATGCACAGTTGGTACTCGGCGTCGCACCAACCATTTCAGTACTACAACTACACGATTTTCGTCGCGGAAGTGGCCAGCACGTTCAACGAGCAGTTGTTGACGCAGCACATGCTCGAGCGAGCCCAAGACGACACCGAACGCGCCTACCTGATCAACAATGAATTAGATAGCTTACGGGCTACCGTCGTCCGTCAAACGATGTTCGCCGAATTCGAAAAGATCACGCACGAGATGGCCGAGGCGGGCGAACCCCTCACCGTCGCATCGATGCGTGCGGCATATCGGGAATTGCTCAACGCTTACTTCGGTCCCGAATTCGCAGTCGACGAAGCGTTAGAACTCGAGTGCTTTCGAATCCCACATTTTTACCGCGCGTTTTATGTCTACAAGTACGCGACGGGTCTGAGCGCGGCAGTCGCATTGAGTCGCCGGGTGCTCAGCGGCGGTCAAGCGGAACTCGACGACTACCTGAGTTTCCTCAAAGGCGGATGCAGCCAAGATCCGTTGGATTTATTGCGTGGGGCAGGGGTCGATATGACGCAACCCGATGCGGTCAAGACAACGCTCGACCATTTCGCCGACTTGACTCGCCAACTCGATGAGTTGATTTGATTTGCCGCTGGCCAAAGGGACTGGCCCCTTCCTCCCGACCTGAGCATTCCCTACCTCGATCGCGATCGGAATCGTCAGCTTAATCATCAACGCTTTGCTGTGCGTTCATCTTTCTATGCCATTCGGTCGTTTAGAGGGATGAGGTATTCTGGATGGGCAAGCGTAGCTTTCATTTCTTTCGACTCGAAGATCGCGTACTTCTGTCCGGCGAGGGCAACGAAGCGATGGAGGCGATCGTGGCTGATCCCGGCGTGATGGAAATGCTGCAAGCCGAAATCGATGCGATGGAGGCCGCCGCCGCTGCGGTCGGCTCCGTTGCGGGAGAAGCAACACCTTCCCAAGACGAACTTTCGGAACCACCGGAACAGTCCGATCTACCGGATGTTTCGCGGCTCGACGCTACCAAGCCGATCGAAATCATCTTCGTCGATGCTGGAGTTCAAGATGCCGATACATTGATCGCCAACCTTCGAGACAGCAACGCCGACACTCAATGGCTGATCGTGCATTTGGGCGCCGAACAAAACGGCATCGATCAGATCACTCAAACGCTGACATCAATGTCAGGCGTCGACGCGATTCACTTACTCTCTCACGGTGACGGCGCGGGCGTCGTCCTAGGCAACACGAAGCTGACCGTGGGTTCGGCGCCTTCGTATGCCGGCGACATCGCCGCATGGGGACACGCCTTGGACGCCCAAGCTAATCTATTGATCTACGGTTGTGACCTCGCCCGCACTACGGAAGGTCAAGACCTGATCGAGATGCTGGCGATTGTTT
>NZ_SJPM01000045.1 GCF_007859915.1 Neorhodopirellula pilleata | reverse complement strand
CCCTCGCGACTTGAAAGACGAAAGCACCCCGCAAGTTTTTGAAACGAATCAAAAACAGCCTGAAAGCGGTGCGCAAAGACACTAACAAAACAATCTTCAGAAAGGCTCTTGACCATGCTAGAAAAGGCCAACGTAAGACTCGAATCTAAGACCGCATGATGAAACAACTCATTTTTCTATGGGCCTTGTTGGCTCCGTCGACCTGCCTCGCCGCATCACCCGGCGTGGACACCGCACTCTTGCTGAGTGGTTCGGATCAATGGTCGGGCAAGTGTTCGGATTCCATTGCGGCGGCCACGAAGGCGAGTGACGCGACGGTTTATAACGTCAAGCGCTACGGTGCCATCGGGGATGGCAAAGCCATGGAAACGAAAGCGGTTCAAAAAACCATCGATGCCTGTCACGATGCCGGTGGCGGTATCGTTCGGGTTCCAGCTGGCGATTTTCAAATTGGCACGATCGTTCTCAAAAGCAACGTCACGCTCTCTCTCGACTACGGAGCCAGCTTGCTTGGCAGCACCAATGTGGCTGACTACCCAGTCGAAAACCTTCGCAGACCGCGCGAGGGTGCCGCCCATTGTTTGATCTACGCCGAAGACGCAAAGAACATCACCATCGAAGGACTCGGTGTGATCGATGGCAGGGGAACGCACGAGAGTTTTCCGCGTAAGAGACGAGGTGGCAAGAACTCCGGAATTCGTCCGCGTCTGATGCGTATGGAGGGCTGCGAGGATCTCACCTTTTCCGGCGTCACTTACAAGCGTCCCGCCTTCTGGGGATTACACCTGATCGACTGCAAGAACATTCACTTCAGCGCCGTGACCGTGCGATTCCGTAACAACAACTACAACAATGACGGATTTGATCTGGATGGCTGTGAGAATGTGCTGATTGAGAACTGTGACATCAGCACCGGCGACGATGCGATCTGTTTGAAGAGTTCTTCGAATCCCTGTCGAAATATTGTGGTGCGAAATTGTCGAGCGGACAGCAACACCGCCGCCGTCAAGTTTGGCTCGTCCTCGCGAGGCGGCTTCCTCGATGTCAGCATCACCAATTGCTACTTTCACGACTGCCCGATGGGCGCGATCAAGCTACAGTCGGTCGACGGCGGACGCTTGGAGAACATCACGATCAGCAGAGTGGTGATGAAAGACGTGGGTAGCCCCATCTTTCTGCGGTTGGGCAATCGGGGCAGTCACTTTGGCGATGGTCGAGAAGATGCTCCCGTCGGCACATTGAAGAACATCCGAATCAGTGATGTGGTTGCCGAAGTCACGGTCGAGGATCGGGCAAAAGCGGCTGAAGCGGTTTACAAGAATCTCAAAGTGGATACGACGTCCGGCGTCACGGACCAGGAAAAATCGAAAGCCGGTCCAATCATGATCACCGGCATTCCCGGTCACTACGTCGAGAACGTCATTCTGGAAAACATCAAAATCTCCTATCCCGGCCACGGCACTGAAGGCGATGCCAAGCGACTCATTGCCGAAGACATTGATCGCTACCCGGAGCAGTATTTTTTTGGTGTCTTGCCAGCTTGGGGAGCCTACATCCGCCACGCCAAGAACATCGAGTTGAAGAACGTCGAATTGACGCTTCGCGGCGACGACGCACGGCGAAAAGTCGTTTTGGATGATGCGCCAGGATTTGTTGAGCGTTAGCCGTCAAGATTGACACCCAAGATTCACTGCCTCCCAACATACAACACCAAGCCGCGATAACAGAGATGAACGATGCCGAAACTATTTAGCCTGATCATCTTGGTGGTCATTTTCTCGTTTGGCGTCAACGTCCAGGCAGAGCCAGTGGGTCCGTGGGACTTAGACAGGCTGTTTGAAGTGCCGAAATGGGAAGAAACGGATCGGGCAGCCGTGCAGGGCATGACGGCGATTCTGTACTCGTCCATTCCCTACCAGGACAACCCGGTGGAGGTCTTCGCTTACTACAGTGCTCCCGAGGGAACCGTTCCCGCAAAAGGTTGGCCGGCCGTGGTGTGCATTCACGGTGGCGGCGGCACGGCGTTTGATGAATGGGTAAAGCGATGGAACGAGCATGGCTATGCCGCGATCAGCATGGACTTGGAGGGGCATCTTCCACTGAGTGAAACCAAAGGCAACCGAAGGCCGCGACTGGCGACGGACCATCCTGGGCCGAGTCGGGTGGGCGTGTTCGGAGACTATGCCAAGCCGATCGAGCGGCAGTGGTACTATCACGCCGTGGCGCAGGTTGTGATTGCCCATTCGCTGATGCGATCGTTTCCCGAAGTCAATGCCGAGAAGATTGGTGTCACCGGCATTAGCTGGGGCGGTACTCTCACCAGCACGGTGATGGGTGTCGATAACCGATTCAAATTCGCCATTCCCGTTTACGGCTGTGGTTTCTTGCCGGATTCGGATGGCCATCAGGGCGAAGCGATCAAGCCTGGCCAGCAGACTGAGGTGGTGAACGCGAAGTTTGATGGCTCGAGCTATTTTCAAAACGTCGCCATCCCAACGCTGTGGGTTAACGGCACCAACGACAACCACTTCACGATGCCGATCACGCAGCAATCGTCTCGGGCGGTGGGTGGTCCATCGATATTGCGCTATCAACTCGAAATGAGCCACGGCCACGGTTCCGGCTGGCGTCCGGAAGAGATCTATGCGTTTGCCGACAGCGTTGTCAGCGGCGGCCAGCCTTTGGTGCGGTTTGACAGACCGAAGCTTGATGGCGACCAGGCTTCCGTGACGTTTGCGGCGACCGCCGAACTCACCGACGCTGAGCTTCTCTACACGGCGGATTCAACCAGTGCTTGGCCGAAACGAAAATGGCGGAAGGCGTTGGCAACGATCTCCGGCGCAACACTGCACGCTGCCGTACCGCAGGATGCTGTGGCCGTCTTTTTTTCCGCAACAGATGAGCGAAAGCTGATGACAACCTCTGAGTTCATCCTTCGAAATTGAACGAAACCATGAAGACAATTAGACGATTGACGATTGTCATCTTGTTCGCCTCATTGGGACTGCATGGTCTGTCTCTTTCAGCAACAGCTGACGACGGCAAACATGCAGACGCGGAAGGTAAGACACTGCGGCTTTGGTATGACAAGCCAGCGCCGGACAGCGATGCCGGTTGGGTGAACCGTTCGATCCCGATGGGCAATGGCTACATGGGCGTCAACGTATTTGGTGGCGTCGAAACCGAGCGAATTCAGATTACCGAGAACAGCCTGTACGACTGGGCGGCAAAAAACACTGGATTCAAACGCCGCGGCGTTAACAACTTCGCCGAAGTCTACTTGGATTTTGGTCACAAGAACGTCAGCAGCTACGAGCGCGGGTTGAACCTGAACGATGGGCTCGCACATGTGAGCTATCAGCACGACGGCGTAAAGTACTCGAGGGAGTGTTTCACAAGCTACCCCGACAAGGTGATGGCAATCCATTTGAACGCGTCAAAGGAAGGGGCGTTGTCGTTCACGCTGCGTCCCACCATCCCCTTCCTTGGCGATGGCAAATCGGGGTCCGTTTCGGCCAAGGACGACACCGTCACGCTTTCGGGTGTCATGACCTACTTCGATATCAAGTTCGAGGGCCAATTCAAGGTCATCCCGACCGGTGGCGAGATGAACGCATCCAATGGTGAAGGCACGATCACAGTATCCGGCGCGGATAGTGCGGTGATTCTGATCGCGGTGGGCACCAATTACCAGTTTGACCCTCAGGTGTTCTTAACCAGAGAGCCCGCCGACAAGTTGAAGGGGTTTCCCGATCCTCATGACAAGGTGACCGGCTATTTGACCGACGCGGCAGCGAAGTCCTACGAACAATTATTAGCAAACCATCAAGCCGACTACACCGAATTGTTCGACCGCGTGCACCTCTACTTGGGTGCTGATGAACCGGTGATTCCAACGGACGAATTGGTGGATGCCTACCCCGATGGTTCTTCGAGCCGATACTTGGAGGAACTCGCGTTTCAGTTCGGACGCTACATGCTGATCTGTTCGTCCAGAGCGGGAACGCTGCCGCCACATTTGCAGGGCATCTGGAACGTCTACGCTCGGCCGCCTTGGTCCTCGCAGTACCTGCACGACACGAACGTCCAGATGGCCTATGCACCGGTCTTTTCGGCCAACATGCCCGAGCTGTTTGAATCCTACGCGAGCTTCTTCAACGTCTTCGTGCATCGGCAACGGGAATACGCCACACAGTATCTCGAGCAATACAATCCTGCGCAGCTTGATCCAAACGGAGACAATGGCTGGTCCGGCCCCTTCTGGGTGAATCCCTACGACGTCCCCGGAAAAACGCCAATTGCTGGTTTCGGTACGGGATGCTGGATCTCGCAGATGTTCTGGGACTACTACGACTACACACGTGACGAGACCCTGCTGGCGGAAACCGTCTATCCCGTGATGTATGAGCAGGCCAACTTCGTTTCTCGGTTCGTTCAGGAAATCGATGGTGTGTTGTTGGCCAAGCCTTCTTCTTCCCCGGAACAGTACCTGGAAGGAAGAAGAGAGCGTGAGACCATCGGCACCACGTTCGACCAGCAGATGTTCTATGAAAATCATCACAACACACTGACGGCTGCGAAAATCCTCGGTCGCACCGATGACCGACTGAAACTGTATGAAAAGCAACTTCCACTTCTGGATCCGATCCATGTGGGAAAGTCGGGGCAGATCAAGGAATTCCGAGAGGAAGAATTCTACGGCGATGCTGGCAAGTCCATCGATCCTCATCACCGTCACACGTCGATGCTGCTAGGATCGTACCCGGGCCAATTGATCAATGACTCGACGCCGGCTTGGCTCGATGCCGTCAAAACAACCCTGACTATGCGTACCCGCCGTTCCAACATAGGCTGGGCGCGAGCTGAGCGGATCGCCCTTTGGGCTCGTGTTCACGATGGCGACGAAGCCTATCTCTTCTATCGCGATTTGCTCGCGGGTAACTACCTGCACAACCTGTTCAACGACCACCGCGGCGGACCACTCTTTCAGGCCGACGCAAATTACGGTGCCACCGCGGGCGTCACGGAATTGCTGCTGCAGAGCCAGGATCACGTCGTGGCACCGCTGCCCGCCTTGCCCGCAGCCTGGCCGAGCGGCAGCTATCGCGGTCTGCTGGCGCGAGGCAACTTTGAAGTGTCCGCACAGTGGTCTGACGGCCAGGCGACCTACCTAGAAGTGTTGTCCAAGGTGGGCGGAACTTTAAACCTCCGATACCCCAACGTCGCCAAGTCCGTGATCAAAACAACGGACGGGCAGAAAGTCAATTTCGTTGCCAAAGGCAGCGACGATGTCAGCATCGAAACCACCAAAGGCAAAACCTATGTGGTCACGAACATACCAGCCTACGTTCCCTTAGCCGCGCCCTCGAACCTAAAGCTGATCAAAGATGACACGATCGATCAGCTTAAACTCTCGTGGACCGGCGTCCCCAATGCCATGTCCTACAATCTTTACCGGGCGATCGGCAACGCACCGGACTACGAGCTCGTCGCTTCTGAGATCGTCGGCACGAATTTCGTCCATCAAGAACCCGCTCTCAAACAGATCGAACAAATGACATGGAAAGTCACCGCCGTTCGAAACGATGAACGCGAAAGCGACGGCGGTGCCACGGTCATTTGGCTGAAGCCATCAACTCATGAGCCAATCAACTGATAGCTGGAAAGAGTAAAGAACAACGTCGCCCGTCGCCTCAGATGCCTGGCAGACCGCGATTGATCATCAGACCCAACACGAAAGATCATTCATGAGATATTTGCAAGTTTTAGTTTTGATTCTGATGACAGGATCCCTCATGACAGGATCGTTATGTACGGCAGCGGATACGGAAGCTGACTTTTACGTTTCGACCCATGGGTCGGACGAATGGTCTGGGACACTACCGGTTACCAATTCGCAGAGAAGTGATGGACCGTTTGCCACGCTAAGCCGCGCACGCGATGCGGTTCGCGAATTGAAGGCGCAGAAAACTTCGGACATCGTCGTTCTGATTCGCGAAGGGATCTACCGACTCGGCGACACACTTGTGTTTGGTTTGCAAGACTCTGCGCAGGACAACTCAACGATTACCTACGCCGCCTATCCGGGCGAGAAACCGGTCTTCAGTTCGGGCAAAGAGATCACCGGCTGGAAAAAGGTCACCGCGACACTCCCTGGATTGTCTAAGGCTGCCGTCGGCAACATCTGGGTGGCCGAAACGCCCGAAAAATTCTTCACGCTTTACGATGACCAGGGAATGTTGCCGCGTTCCCGTTCCGCTGGTTTCATTCCGCTTAAAGGCGGGAGCCGCGATCGACTGTATTTTCCCGCGGGCCGATTGAAGGACTGGCCGAATGTCGAAGATGTGGAAATCGTCGTCCGGCCGCACCACGCTTGGATTTCCAATGTGTTGCCGTTGGAATCAGTGAATGAAGACAAGCAGATGGCCAAGACATCGATCGACGCGACCTATGCGATGAACGTGTTGCATTTTTTGCCGACGGTGGAATCCTGCTGGGTCGAAAACGCATTGGAAGAACTCGATGAGCCCGGAGAATGGGTTCTCAATACAAAGCAAGGCAAAGTCTACGCCTGGCGACGAAACGAGTCACCCATCCTGGCTCCACAATTGATCGAGTTGATTCGCATCGAAGGCGACATCGACAAAGAGGGCCCCAAGGACACGCCAGCGAAAAACTTGGTCTTTCGCGGTCTAACGTTCATGCATGGCGAGCGTTACCAACTCACCGAAGACGACGCCGGACTGCAGCACGACTGGGACATGCACGACAAGGCAAACTCGCTGATTCGGCTGCGGGGCACCGAGAATTGCACGATCGAGCGATGCCACTTTAGCCACAGCGGCAGCGGCGCGATCCGCGTGGATTTGCATGGGCAAAAAAACAGAATCGCCGGCAACCATATTGATCACCTGGGCGGCGCTGGCATCCTCCTGTGCGGCTACGGCCCGGGAACCAAGGACGTCAATCGCAAGAACTTGGTTTTCAACAACCATATCCATCACGTTGGCCAAATCTATCTTCATTCCCCCGGCATCATGGTTTGGCAAAGCGGCGAGAACCGTGTGGCGAACAATCTGATCCACGACGCTCCCTATTGCGGAATCATCGTCTCCGGATTCATTAGCCACTTCTTCGGCCGCAAGGGCCGAGAGCTATGCCGCACCATCCGCCAGCACGAAGTGGGTGAGATGCCCAAGGAACCGACGCACCAACGGGTAGCACCGTTTCTTCATTCACACGACAACCAGATCGAATACAACGAGATCCACCACGTCATGGAAACCATGGGCGACGGCAATGGGATCTACATCCGCGGAGCCGGTGCCGACAACGTGATTCGTCGCAACTACATACATCATTTGGTCCAGCCGATGTTGATGCAGGCAGCGATCCGAACCGATGGCGGACAACGTGACACGCTGATCACCGAGAACCTGATCTATCAGTGCATGGCACAAGGTATCATCTTGAAGCTGAACAACCGTGCCACCAACAACATTGTCGCCGACGTGCTTGCCCCGCCGCGCGGCTACTACCTATCGCTGCGCGAGGGCCCTTTGACGGATGCCGTTATCGAGCGAAACATCTTCTATTCCGCTGGCAGGGATACGGTGTTCATCGATGAACTGCCTGCCGGCGGTGGAAGGAAGACCGAAGATCGGCGTGGCCGGGCGCTCGCACGAGCCAAGGATGCCAAGACTGACTTCAACATCTACTACAACGCTTCGGATCCCGAGCTGGGCAAAGCGATACTGGACAAACAACAAGCCGATGGAGTGGACGTCCACAGCCGCGCTGCCGACCCGATGTTCGTTGATCCAGAGAACGGGGACTTCCGATTCAAGCCGGGGTCTCCGGCACGCGAAATGGGCATCGTCCCTTTCGACATCTCTATGGTCGGATTGCGTACCGAAACGACACAACCATTGAGGAACACAAATGAATAGTCAAGCACCACTCACGCTGACCCGGGTAGCACTTCTTCTAGCCGTCGCCTCTTCGCTTCTATCCAGTCCCATCCTCGTCGCCGCCGAGACGGTGTCGATCGGGTCTTTGCTTAAAGAAATGGTCGATCGCGACCAGGTGGCGCGGTATCCAGAAAGTGACTATCGATTGAAGCAGGCGAGCAGTTACAACCGTGCTTCCAAAACTCCCGAAGATCCGAAGGGTTGGTTCAACAATTTCGATCGAAGCACGAACGAGACGCACAAGAATTATGTTCGCGTCGAAGAGACCCGCGGACCCAAAGAGTATGTGGTGATGGAGGACGAGGGGGCCGGAGCGATTGTCCGGTTTTGGGTCCCATGGAAAAACCAACTGCAGCCCGGGAGCGATGTCGTCATTCGATTCTATCTGGATGGTGCGTCCGAGCCAGCGATCGAAGGCAATATGTTCGATCTGTTTCAGGGCAAGGGTTTGGTTCCGTTTCCGCTCGCCCACGAGTCTCTGCGATCAGCCGTGTCCTTCTTTCCGATTCCGTATGCCAAAAGCTGCAAGGTGACGATGTCGGACCATCCGTTCTTCTTTCAGTTCACTTATCGGGAATACGATGACGCCGTCGCCGTGAAGACATTTTCGATCGAAGAATTCAAAGCGACGAAACCGTTGATAGACAAAACCTGCCAGAAACTCTTGAACCCGAACGCGTCGACAACGGGTGAAGCGGTGAATCTGAATGTTACGGTCGATGGTGGAAACGAAAAATCAGTCTCGCTTCCCGCTCGCGACGCAGCGATCACATCGCTGTCACTCAAGCTGGGCAGTTATGAAGATCCGAACGTGACCCGGCATGTCGTTTTAAAACTGAGCTTTGACGACAAGGAAACAGTCTGGTGTCCGATCGGCGAGTTCTTCGGCAGTGGAATCGGCTTGAATCCCTTTCAAGGTTGGTATCGCACCGTTGATACCGATGGCACGATGACCTGCCGTTGGGTGATGCCGTACCGAAAAAATGCGAAGGTTTCGATCGCGAACTTGGGTAACGAGCCAGTGGAGGTCGAATTATCGGCAACGGTCGGTGACTGGAATTGGGATTCATCCAGCATGTATTTCCACGCTGGTTGGCGAGGTCAGTATCCCGTTCCGACGCGGCCGTATTCAGATTGGAACTACGTCACGTTGAAAGGACGCGGTGTTTACGTTGGAGATACGCTGACGATCATGAATCCGGTCCAGCGATGGTGGGGCGAGGGAGATGAAAAGATTTTCGTCGACGGCGAAGCGTTTCCTTCGATCTTCGGCACGGGTACGGAGGATTACTACGCCTATTCGTGGGGCGGCCGCAGCACCGATTTCTACGAGCATCCGTTTCACGCTCAACCGTTCAGTCACAAGTACAACAAGCTGAACCGCAAACCCAAGATCGACGAAAAAAACACACAGGGCTTCAGTACGGAGACTCGTACTCGGGCTCTCGATACGATGCCCTTCGCTACATCGCTTCAACTGGACATGGAAGTCTGGTCTTGGACGGATTGCGACATGGGTTATGGCGTAGGGGTCTATTGGTACGGTGACTTCGAAACGAGCTCAAATCGTCAACCAGAACCGATGGAGGCACTGAATGTGCCGAAGGTCCCAAAAGCGGAATTCACTGCCGAGAAAGGAAAGCCTGGTGGCACGGAACGAGCTTTCAAGAACGCAGTCGAGATGAATCCCGAGCAAGTTATCTCCAAGCCTGATAACATCGTTCTCCGGCCCCAGAATCTGAAACGGTTGAAGCTTAAGGGATCATGGAGTCTGGACGACCAATTGTTGTTCAAGGGTGCCGAAATCGGTGATGTCGTCGAGCTTCGTGTTCCAGCATCGAGCCCAGTGGCCCAGGAGTTGACGCTGCACGCCACCAAAAGTCGCGACTACGGCATTCTGCGTTTTTCGGTCAATGGGAAGCCCGCCGCGGCGAACGTCGATTTTTACTTTGGCGAACAGGCCACGTCGTACGGCCCCATTGTCCTCGGCGCGTTTGATCCCGTCGATGACGCCTATCTGTTGCGTGTGGAAGTCGTCGGCAAAAACGCAAAGAGCCTGGGCTCCGTCTTCGGAATTGATTGCCTTACGTTGCGCGATAGCGACTGAACTAAACCGGTTGCGATTGAGATGATTCCTCAACGAATCGCGTTTTCGGATGGGCCCAACTTCCTTTTTCCAGCGACTTCGTGATCGTAGAAACAGACTCTGCCTTGCTGCGCTACCGGAGAGTTTCCAGCCAGACGGCGTGAGTCAGGTCAGCGTCCTTACCTGCGCACCGTCGCAAGAACGACAGAGTCCGTTGTTTTGCAAGATGTCGGGTCGCGGAAAGCCCCGCAACCAGGACTCTTATCACTGGGTTTCGTAGGCGACCGTCAACGGGAAATGGAAGCTGATGACGGACCGAGACCAGAGCTACTTTGAGCTCTACGACATCGTCAAGGACCCACTCGAGAAAGAAAATTCGGCCGAGCAGGAACCGGCTGTCGTCGCCGAGCTACACGACTCGATCACGTCATGGATTGAAACACTGCCCAGCGGACCGACCGGCGACGTCTTCTCGTCGCTTTGACAAGAACCCGCTCAACAACTTGATGATCAATTGAACTATGATATGGCGATGAAATCAACACTCATTCTATTGACTCTAGCCTTCGTCTCGACATGTTTTGCGGTTAGCGCGGCTACCCCCGCCAAGCCGAATGTCATTTTGTTGATGAGTGACGATCAGGGGTGGGGCGATGTCGGGTTCAACGGCAACAAAAACCTGCAAACGCCCCATCTGGACGCGATGGCTGCCGAAGGTGTGCGTTTCGATCGGTTTTACGCATCGGCTCCGCTTTGCTCGCCGACGCGAGGAAGCTGTCTGACCGGACGGTACCCATTTCGCTTTGGAGTCCTAGCTGCCCACACCGCCGGCATGCGCGTTGGTGAAATCACAATCGCTGAAATGCTAAAGGACAAAGGTTACCGAACGGGCTTTTTCGGCAAGTGGCATTTGGGTTGGGTCAAAGAATCCGACGCTGGGTCGCGTGGCTTTTATTCGCCTCCGTCCCAGCATGGTTTTGACACACACTTTGCCACCACCAGCGCAGTACCGACTTGGAATCCAACGGTGACGCCCGCGGATTGGACCAGTTGGGGCTACAAGCCGGGACAACCGTGGAAAGGCGGCGCGCCATACGTTCAAGATGGTGTCGAAGTCACGCACAACATGGCGGGTGACGACAGTCGCGTCATCATGGACCGAGTCATTCCCTTCATCGAAGCAAACCAAGCGCGTCCATTTTTTGCGACCGTTTGGTTTCATGCACCGCACGAACCCGTCGTCGCCGGAGAAGCCTATCGAAAGCGTTATTCAAAACATGGCAACGCGAGACAGAATCTGTACGGCTGCATCACGGCAATGGATGAACAAATCGGACGTTTGCGCGCTCGCTTGGATGAACTTGGGCTCTCGGAATCAACGGCAGTTTTCTTTTGCAGCGACAACGGACCGGCGGACAACCTCACGAAAAAGGGAGTCGCTTCGGCGGGCCCTTTCAAAGGGTACAAGCACACCATGTACGAAGGCGGCCTGCTCGTTCCTGCCTGCGCCGTGTGGCCGAACGTGATCCCGCCAGGAACGACAACCAACATTCGCTGTTCGACGCTTGACTTCTTCCCCACGATAGCCGGAATTGTCGATTTTGAGTTTGGGTCGAAAGACAAACGACCGATCGACGGCATGGATCTGATGAAGGTGATTCGTGGCAAAGTCAATCAAAGGCCGAGTGATTTATTCTTCGGGTACCGACGGTTACACGGTGACATCGATGGTCAGGCGATCATCGCGGGCGATTGGAAGTTGCTTCGTGAAGCCAAACCGGACGGTCGAGTTCGTTTGTACGACTTGGCAACGGATCCGTACGAGCAACACGATCTCGCGATCGAGAAGCCCGACCAACTGCGGCAGATGTCCAAACGCCTTCAAGAAATTGACGCCGAATGCCAACGCAGTCGCGATGGTGCGGACTATCGGTATTGACTTCGATGGTTCACGCCGTCGATTTCCACATAGTTAACGTGTATCGGGGTCAAGGGACTTACTGAGTTCCGCGACGAATTAATATCCCTACCCATTCTTGATTTATGTGCAAGCAACTCCTTCTGATCATTCATGTCCTGGCTTGGTTGATCGCCGGATCAGCGACGATGTACGCCCAGGAAGACGCGAATCGAGCACTCAGGCGGTTTGATCTGTCGCGGTGGAAGCTGACCCTGCCTATCGCCGATTCGGGTTCCAAGAAACCGATGGAGATTTCCGATGAGCAATTGCAACGATTTCAAGATCCACGGCATTTCTTTATCTCGTCCGCAGAAGGTCGTCCGCTTGTTTTTCGTGCCCATTGCGATGGGGTCACGACCAAGAACTCGCAGTATCCTCGTTGCGAACTTCGTGAACTACAAGCCAGCGGAGAATCTGATGCCGCTTGGTCCACAGACTCGGAATCACTGCACACGATGCAGCTTCGAATGGCCATTAGCCATGTGCCGGATGTCAAGCAACACGTGGTTGCCGCCCAGATTCATGATGCCGACGATGATCTGCTGATGCTCCGACTCGAAGGCACGAAGCTGTTCGTTGAACGCAATGATTTGCCAGTCGTGATGCTTGAGAGAAAGTACAAGTTGGGAACACCGTTTGACCTTCAGATCACCGCAGGCCAAGCACGCGTTCGCCTGTCTTACCAAGGACAAGAAATGCTATCTTGGAAAGTCTCCCGCGACGGCTGCTATTTCAAGGCCGGCTGCTACACACAGTCAAATTTCTCAAAGGGTGACACGTCAGAATCGTACGGCGAAGTTCTCATCTACCGCTTGCAGTTATCAAATCAAAATCGCTCATGACGATAAAAATCAACACAGCATTGACAATTGCGTTTCTCAGTTTCGGCTTGACGGCATCGCTCTCCAACGCTGAGGCCGATCACTTTCGCCATCCGGGTATTTCCCACTCGGAGGAAGATTTCAAGTTTGTTCGCAAACAGGTCACTGCGGGCGCTTCCCCGTGGGTTGACGCTTGGTCGCGTTTCGAGCAATCGAAGTACGTGGAGTTGTCTCACTCACCCGAGCCACATACCGATGTTCAGCGAGGTCCAAGTAACAACCCGGATGTCGGATCCTCCGAATTTTCGAGCGACGCCGTTTCGGCTTATTCACACGCGCTCAGGTATGCACTGACGGATGATGAGGCTCACGCGAAAAAGTCAGCGGAAATCATCAATGCTTGGTCCAAGACTTTGAAAACGATCACCAACCATGATGCTCGCTTGCTGGTGGGGATGGCAGGAGTATCGTACTGCAATGCAGCCGAGATCCTGAAACACGAATGGGATGGTTGGCCGCAACAAGACCAGGATGCCTTTGCGACGATGCTGCGTTCCATCTGGTATCCAATCATCAAGGATTTCTATCCATCGGCCAATGGAAACTGGGATGCTTCCATGATTCAGACGATGGCTGCGATGGGAGTGTTTTTGGACGATCGTGAAATGTTCCAACGCGCAATCAACTATTACCGAGCGGGCGAAGGCAACGGTGCGATTGGAAACTATTTCAATGAGTTCGGGCAATGCCAAGAATCCGGTCGCGACCAAGCTCACACGCAAATGGGTTTGGAGTATCTTGCCAATACCTGTGTGATTGCCTGGAATCAGGGAATCGACTTGTACGGCGAACTGGACAACCGCTTGCTGCTGGGTTTCGAGTACACCGCCAAGTACAACCTCGGTTTCGACGTGCCGTACGAGCCCTACCGCAGTTTCGAGGGGCGCTATCACTACAAACGCATTTCTGATAACAGTCGCGGTCGCTTGCGGCCCATGTACGAAAAGGTCTATCGCCACTACCACGGTGAGCTAGGGCTTTCCACACCGTATATCCTGCAGGCGTTGCAAAAGATTCGTACTGACCAAGCAAAGAGCCAAGGCCGACGTCGCCGTAGCGGACCCAGCACGCTGCGGTGGGACACGCTGATGTATGCATTGGAAAAACTGACCCCAATAGACAAGTGAGACGACTCATGAAACGACTCTTCGCGGTCGCAACTTCTCTTTTGTTGGCATCGATCGCCTACGCGGATGAAGCAGCGATCAATACCATTGCCATCTCGCATTCGGAACTCGAAGGCATCGGTGCCGAGCCCGGTGTCATGCGACGTGACCCGAGTGACATCATCCAGGTCGGTGACCTGTTTTACGTCTGGTACTCGAAAGGCAAGATCTCGCCAGGTTACGATGCCACGGTGTGGTATGCGACTTCGAAAGATGGCCACAGTTGGGATGAGAAAGGAATGGCGATCGGAAAAGGGAAACCAGGAAGTTGGGAAGGCGCA
This sequence comes from Neorhodopirellula pilleata, assembly GCF_007859915.1. Taxonomy (GTDB): domain Bacteria; phylum Planctomycetota; class Planctomycetia; order Pirellulales; family Pirellulaceae; genus Rhodopirellula; species Rhodopirellula pilleata. The sequence goes on along the minus strand of NZ_SJPM01000045.1, from coordinate 847 downwards.
AGCGTCTTTACGCCCAACATTCTCGTGGCTGAAGATCGTTACTGGTTGTTCTATACCGGTACGTCTCGCCAATTCGGCAAAGGCTTCAACCCGGACTCGAAAATCGGTATCGCAGTCTCCGATTCACCCGATGGACCGTGGCAGCGTCTGGCCACCAATCCCGCGTTGAGCAACAGCGACCAGGCGGACGATTTTGATAGTCATCTTGTCGACGATGCCTGTTTGATCACCCGTGATGGAAAGTACTGGTTCTATTACAAGGGTCGCCAGTTGGGGAAAAGTCCCGGACAAACACAAATGGGTGTTGCGATCGCTAAGCATCCGCAGGGACCTTACGTGCGACACGAATCGAATCCGGTGATCCCCGGCAATCATGAAGTGTTGGTCTGGCCTCAGGGTTCCGGTGTGGCGGCGATGATCGGCACCACTGGTCCGAAGGAAATCACCAACTCCATCCTCTATGCTGAGGACGGGATTCATTTTTCAAGAACCCACCAGGTCGCAGGTGGACCTTGGGCTGGTGGTGCCTACCGCCCGGAGGCTTTTACCGAAAGCGGGAAAGGAACGATCCCTGAATGGGGAGTCGAGATAGGCAGGACGAAAGGGAAAAAGAATGGAACGCTCCCGTTCATTCAACGATATGACCTAACGCGTGAGGAGCTGAGCCGACGGCCCTAGCCGCGGGTATCGCCAGGAGAACATGGATGCGGGGACTCGCGGCTAGCGGGCTGTCGGTTTAGTGGATGTTGATGGTGGTTCGAAAAAGTTTTTTGTTGACTTCGGATGATCGCGTTGTGGGGGGGCTGCGGTTGCCTCCGGGCTCTCTCGACGCGTAAGGAACGATACT
>NZ_SJPM01000044.1 GCF_007859915.1 Neorhodopirellula pilleata | reverse complement strand
ATTCATTCGCCTTTGGTTGCTCTCCACCCTTTCTGTTGAAAACGCAGTTACCATTGGCTACGGGGCGGTAACGGTTTCCCCGATCAGGACTTTCACCCGATAATTCAATCGCCTTCACAGGCGCACTAGCAGCGTCTCTCCGAGACGCTCAATGCTGCGAGTCTCGGAGAGACTCGCCGACGTGTTTTGCGGATTTACTTGTGCATTGGTGCTTAGGAGTGCTTGCTTTCATCAAGACGCCACTTTCATCAAGGCGCTGGGGGCACATTTAACAATTTCGCGAACTGTGATGCGAAGGGATGTGCCACCTTGCCAAGACGACGAACACTACTCGACCGCTGTTGGTCTGTTATCGACGCATTTGGCTTAACTTCGATTAAAGAAGTATCGCTTCCCAGCATGGTCAATAACGCCGATAGAGTCGCGCGGCGAGTCGTGGGAAACGGAAATGCGATCTCAGGAAGAAACACTGGCACGGCTTCCTTGTTCACTGCAACTACAAACTGCTCCAGCGTGATCATTTCTTGAATCGCTTCTAGCCATAACCGGGCCTGTGGATTCTCTGAGCCCGTAAGCTGTTTTTCCAAATAAGCCCAATCGTCTTTCGTCATTTCAGCGATGGCAACCACCTGCAATCGACTCCGCGGTTCCGATGAATCCGCAATGTGCCCATTATTTAAATAAGCCTGAAAGCCCGAAAGGCTCTGGACAAACGAACGGCAGCTAATCGGGAAATCGGGTATGCGAGTGGGTTGGTGGCGCTGCCGGTCCCCCGCATCGATTTCGTTCAACAACTCCCGACTCTGTGACCACGGCCTATAGCTATCTGCGTTGACGACCGCACAGAGCTGAACTGTCGAGTAAGATTGCCGTAATTGGCCACCGACAAACATCAGGCCTAAAGCGACCGCACCAGGAACCAAGTATCGGCTACCTTGAAGTTTCAAAGTCGCCAACAACATTTCCGCCGAGGAAACGAAAACGCAGGCCACAGCCAAAGTTGGGATATAAGTGAATCTTCCCATGGCCTGAAATTGAGAAGGGGGAAATTCGCTGCGAGCGAACGCGACTAGCGCAGTATGGAGGGCCGTCGCAACGCAGATCGGCAATAGCCAACGCTGGGATCGAAACCAACCCACAACAAAAACTGTGATTAAGAGAAGGCTCAACGCCACTGCCGGTTCCGAATTTTTGAAGCTTATACCTGCAATCAAACGAGCGGCAGCACTCCCATAAGCTGCCAGAAATCCTGGAAGGGCGTTTCCCAGATCTTTCTGCTCGCTCGGTGCTGTTGCCTCAAAGCCCTGGTGGCTTATGCCCCATAGCTGAATGGCAACGATCCCAGCCGCTGGCAGCGCCCAAGCAGTCAATGTAGCCCAACGTTGTGTTCCGGAGTAACTCGACCAGCGGAGCACTACGACTAGCGGCACCAAGACGCTGAAAACGACAATGCTACTCATCATTAGAAACGAACACGTCAGCGCCAACGCGGTCCAAAGGACCGTGAGCGACACTGGCTGGTGGGTACCTCGGGACGCCCCCAAGGCTGCGACCACGACGAGACTCGTCGCCATAGCGAGATGCGAAGCCCCGATCCAAGTGAGCGGGTTATCAAAACTGCCGAAACTGGCTCCGGCCCACAACAGCCCTGCGATTGCCGCGCTCATCCGCGATGCTGAAAGCTGCAGCGCAAGCTTGTGTAACGCCAGAGCCCCCAGGCACTGAAAACCGATGATCCACGCATGCCATCCGATTGGTTCGACACCAAAGCTTCGAAGTGCCAAGAAGTACCAAGATTTCCACAGAAACAAGAAATGCTCGTTGTGGAATCGCGTTAAAAAACCAAACAGACTCAATCGATCCAATTCGACCTCGCCGATCAAGCATAGATGCCTCAAATCGTCCCAAACATGCGGCTCGGGGAAGTAAGGAATGTGGGTAAGGACGCCGATCGCGATGATCGCGATCCAGTAGCCAACGCCTAAGTAGCGGCCGTTGATTTCGAGGCTATCGGTCGTGGGGTTTTGCACCTTCATGACGTTTGTATGCTCGCGTTTTCGGCTTCGGTCTGTAGTTCATACACAGCTTTCAACTCTCGTTGACATAGGTGGACTCGCATCGCGGTAAATCGGAAGGGATACACAATGCGATCATGGAGTCTTTTCACCATTATCTTCGCTTTTCATCAGTTGCAATTTGGCGCTGTATTGCGTGAGCCGTTGCTCTAAAGTTCGAATTCTTTCAGGATTTGCGTCACTTTGCTTTGCCAAAACAATGGTCTGCTGCATGGCATCGCAAGCTTTTTCAAATTCATTTCGGTTTGCTAATGCAGCTGCCAACGCATCCAAGCAATCATATCGACCATACCTTGAAAGCTCGCAGGCTCTCTGGGCGTAAGCAAGCGCGTCTTTCGACGTCGATCGGTCGGTGAAGTAAGGATCCGTTGACAGTAACCAAGCTAAGTCGCGTAAAGTGTCAATATTGTCAGGCTGTATAGTCAGAGCACGTTTCCAAGCGGATGCCGCGTCAGCGGGCCGGTCATTGGACAAGTAAGCCAGCCCCAGATTCGAGAAGAGGCCGAAATCAGGCCTCGACTCAGTCGCAGCGGTCTCAAATGCCTTCAGTCCGCCGACCTTGTCGCCCACCATCATGGACACAACGCCTAAATTAGTTAACGTCTCGATGTTCCGATCATCCAGATGATAAGCCTTCTTCAACGCGTTATAGGCCGACTTGACATCACCGAGCGATAGTCGGGCTTGCCCCAGTCCAGCAAAGCCCTGAGGATCTGTCGGGGCAACCTTGGTATAGGCTGCGTAATAATCCGCAGCGCGACCAATTAGCCCGCATTCGTCGAAGACTTTGCCAGCCGTCAAATATCCGTCCGGTTGTTGGGATAAAATGCTCTTCAGTTCTCGGTTGATTGTCTCATCTGTTTCGAGGTTGGCTCCCACAGCGCTCGCGGCGACCCGGAGGGCAGCAAATCGAATTTGAAAAGTTTGCGGTGAACGCACACGAAACGCTCCGCGGTTGTAAGCCAACAAGAAATCATCCAACGCAACGACGGCATCGGCACCACGTCCCAACCGGATTAAGCAAGCAACCTGTTTTTCTATTGCCCAATTGACATTGCCGGTGCCCTCTGGTGCCAATTCTCCGACTCGACGATAGTATTGGATCGCCTCATCCCACCGTTGGTGTTTCATGCTATCCTCGGCCAACACTTCCCAAGATTCGAATATATCAGGGGAAATCTCGAGCGATTTCCGAACCAAAGACATCGAACCGGTGAGCGCCCCCAGATTTGTCCAAGCAAGGGAAGTGTTTGGGTTTTTCTCGAGCGTTTCCTTCCAAATACCGATCTCGGTTTGATATACCTTGGTTCGTTCGTGGCTGACGACCGAAAAGACGATTACGCCGATAAACGCAACCGTTTGGCAGAACTGTCGGCACCAAGGTCTCTTGACCGCCTCGACAAGGGAAAAAATCAATAGAGGCAACGCTACGAAAGACTGGTAAATGTAGTGGTCGCCGACGTACGAATATCGCCAAAAGAACACGTCGACCATTCCTAAAATGGGAAACATCGTAATTAAGAAATACGCCCAAAACAGAAACGGACGCAAACCCAGACGATCTCGCCATCGGAACAGGAGATAAGACACAATAGCGACTGCCAAAAGTGGCAGCCAAGCCGTCGGCAGGGCAGGATTGACATGCCAACGCGGATACACAAACGACAGCGTCCCGACCGAGAAGAATTGGCGTACGTAAAACCAAATTGCCCATCCCTGACAAAGGAATCTGGCCAAGAAACCTTGCTCCCGCACATCAATGCCACCAATTAGCTTTTGTTGATACGCAACTCCTACCGCACCGAAGATGAGCGATAAGGCGAACATTGATGCGATGTAGATGATGGGAGGCTTGCGACTGCTCGTTCGTAAAAAATACTCGTTTACCAAAACAGCAACCGGGAGTGTGATCAGGGTCGGTTTTGCGGCAAGTGAAAGAGCAAAAAGAAAGCAGCTCCAGATGAGATGCCTGCTGGCACGTTGCGGATCGAATGATTTCGCATACGACAGCATCGACCAAGCAGCAAAGAATGAAGACAGGATGGTCTTCCGCTGACAGATCCAGGCTACCGACTCGACTTGCAGCGGGTGAGCTACAAAGATCGCCGCGATACCGAAGGCGAGCGGTTCGTGCAAACGACGGAGCAGCAGAAAAACAATTACCCCCGTCAGACCGTGCAGCCACGTATTGTTGATGTGGTAGAGGAGCGGCGACTCGCCGACGAATTGATACTCAAGCCAGAAAGTTGTGTAAGTCAGCGGATAGTAATCGACCGGCTCTAAGGTGAACCAGAATTTGTAGGGTCCTTGAGGATCTTTAAGTAATTCGTTTTCGACGATATAGATATCGATATCATCCCAAATGAACTCACCGCGAAAACATGGAAAATAGATACAGAAAGCCAGCAGAACCAGGCTCGCACACTTCAGCAGGTCCAATGCTAGTCGGTCAGTGAACCACGCGAATCCGATGAAGCTTGCCGGTGACCACTTCCGTTTATTGATTGCTTGAGAAGACGCCATCTTAGGTGCCCAACCATGCTGCACCGAAACCGCCCTGCGTTTCACGACTTAAATCATGATGACGTCGGGCTTGACGATGGTGAGAGCGTTCATTCGGTGGTATGCGAAGTATTTTCTTGTAACACATCTCGTTGCGATAATCCGGAAGGAAGTGGGAACCCATCCAAAACTAAGTACCTATCCGAAAAGGGGTCTGACCCTTTGGAGGCGAGTCGTTATTCGTTCGTCTGTTGGTATCGCCGGAGAGGGTCAGACCGCTTTTCGGATAGGTCTTAAGAACCCGACGCGTGAGTTTTAAAGTTGCACTTTTGCCTGTGGCATTGGTTTTTAATAACCCGCTGCCTAAGCGAGGGATGAGTCAACATCAGTTATCCCTCGCTTACGCAGCGGGTTACGATTAAATCAACAACCCGTTAGCGGCGGCTAACTCAACGCCAACCGGGGCTAACGCCCATCGGCTAATCGTTTTCGGATAGGCTAAAAATGATTTTTAATCACGGCTACTGGTCCTTTTGGTTTTCGATTGCTTTGACTATTCGCGAGAGCGTCTGACGCGCAGGCGTGAACGTTGGCTGGATCTTCAACGCATTTTCGTAACAAACCTTCGCTTCGGAGATGCGTTGTTGTCGGACTAACGTGTTCCCCAAGCTGTGCCATGCTTGATAGTTCCGTGGGTCGAGTTCGATTGCTTGTCGAAGGTAACGCTCGGCAGATACCGGATCATTTGCCGAAAGCAATGCACCGAGATTATTTAATAAGGCGCTCGTGGGTGATCCTGCCTTCATCGCTTCTTGATAGGCAGCGATTGCTTGTTCCGATTTTCCGTTCCAACGGAAGATATCCCCGATCGCTGTTAAAACCAGTTGTTTGTTTGGGTTTGAGCGTTGCAATTGCGAGATCTGGGTCATCGCGGTTTCTAAATCACCTCGACGGGCGGTTTGCAGTGCCGATTCGACCTGCCATATCAGACGATCTTCGGCCGTTGTCGATCTGCTCAATCCGTCGCGTATCAGTCGATCGGCTTCGTTCAAGTTGCCTTCGTCGACCGCGTTTCGATAACGCTGTAGACGTAATTGCGGATGATCGCCTGACGCGATTCCATTGGTGGCGAGCAATGCCTCGCTTTCATCGGATCGCCCTTCTTCCAACAGCCAGCCCGAAAGCTCAATCAGCGAGTCGGCTTTTCGCTGGCGATCAACAACGCCTTGAAGGGTCACCTGAGCTCGCTCGAAATTACCGAGCATCCAGTCCAATTGCACCGATCGTAGTCGGGATGCATCATCGATCACCTTGCTTTGCTTGGTAGCCGCTGACCAACTTTCGTGTGCGTCGGCCCAACGACGCTGTTGAATTAGAATCGTTGTGAGATGCTCGTATAGCTCGACACGGCTGGGTCGATTGGCAATGGCTTGCCGGAGCGATGCTTCCGCGTTGCTCCATTGGCGATGCTCCGCATAGATATCTGCCAATCGCAGGAGGTGGTCGCTACCGCCAGGCGTCAAGTCGATGGCGACCTTGGCGGCTTTTACCGCGCCAGCGAGATCTCCTGTGGCAGACAAGGCATCGGCGAGTCCATCGAACGCCTTCGCTTGCTGGGAATCGATCTGGGTTTGCAAACTTTCCGCATTGATCGCGCGAAGATGCGCCTCCACTGCTTGCTCCGGCTTACCTAGCTTCATCCATTCGGAGCCGACGTTATGGTGAGCACGAAAATTCCAGGGTGCTTTCTCGGCCACATCCTGCCAAACGCGGAGAGCTGATTCGTAAATCATCGATCGTCGGTAGGTCAATGTGCTGAAGATGCCCACGACAACCACCGTCGTCGCGAACAATACGCGATCCAAATGCCTTGGCGAGACAACCGAATCCGTATTTCGATGAACGACCGCCTCGAAAACAACAACGGCACCCACGGCCAATCCGCAGATCACCCAGGCGCTGGCAAGATAGACCCGGTGCTCCACGACGATGTCGGAAAGTGGAATCAAAGATGTTGTCGAGATATTCGCTACGAACAATAGCGGAAACAAGCTCCAGGGTGCGTTCCTCAGCCAGCCCCAAAGTGAAACCAAAATCATCGACAACAAAACAAGCGAAGTCGCAAGGATAATCAACGGATTCGTTTGAGGCGGCCAAAGGTAATCAAGGTTTTGACCGATCGGCATCACGATCAGCCTAAGATAATGCAAGATCGCTTGTGGCTGCGAACACCAATACTGCCAAGGCGTCAGATTATGGATGAAGAATCCTCCCGTGGCAGTTCGATCTGATAAAAACAGCGTCGGAAGCACTGTAAGCGGAACCGCGACCGCGATCGGAAAAAGCAATACCGCAAAATATACTGCTCGGCTACGCCCCCACTTGCCCAAAGGCTGAGGACTGAACAGCCGATCCGTCAGAGGGATCGCCAACAGCGATAACAAACTAGGTTCTTTCGAGCCCATGCTCAGCCAAAACATCCCGATCGAACACGCGAGCAATACACGTCGTCGATTGATCAAGCCTTCCTGCAGTTCGTTAGGCTGCCTCACGGCGACCAGATACAACCCAAAACCGATTAAAAAGAATAGGCTCCACAGCGATTCCGCACGCTGGATCACGTATGCGACTGACTGGGTCGTGATCGGATGGACCGCCCAAGCGAGAGCAGATACGAATGCGATCGGCTCCGCCCGGGCTTGCACCGCACTGGGCCACGACGGTGCTCGCATAACAAAAATCTCGCGCAAGACACCCCAACAGGAAAACGCTGCGAGCACGTGAATCGTCAAATTGGCAACGTGATAGCCCAGTGGGTAAACGCCGCCAATCCAATAATTCAAACGCAATGTTAGGTAGGGGATTGCCCTCGGGTGAACAAAATCTCGCCAAACGGGCCACGCGGATAATCTTGGGTTATCAACGATCTCCGGCAGATCGTCAAAGACAAAAGCTCCGTTGAGCCCGGGCCAGTGTGCCGCGACGACCAAAGCCACCAACGAAACGACAGCAAACCAAAAAACATCGCGTCTACTTTGCATAGGGTTTTCTTGCGACCTGTAATGCCAACCCGGAACCGACTGGTCACTCCCATCCACTTGCCCGGTTCAAGAGACTCGCAAGAATTCGCCGAGTAAAATTCGAATTCTCACGAGTACTACCGCGGTAGAAGGCTTGCTGGCTCTTTAAGCTGAATCACTATTCAACCGAAACAATCGCACCAAGTACAGGGAACCAATTACTGAAGTCCTCATCGTTGGGGTCACCAACCTTCACATAGCCATGCTTGCCGTCTCGATTGAACATCACCGAAGGCGATCCTTTAGGGATAGTCAACGTCAGACGGTAGTTGCCGGGCCGGGACAACGGAACAAGAGTCGCCTGCAGTTCCTTCGGCTCAACTTCTAGCACTTCAAGCCGACGCTCTTCTGCTGCAGCGCCCGGAGAACGCACCAACAATTGGAACTGATGCTCGCGTGATGAATCGCGAGTCTCCAAATCAAGCCCTTGTGACTGGTGGATGTCGTTCGAGATGAAGACGATGGGGGCTCGCACTTTGCCGGTTACTTGCACGACTCGCTCAATCTCTTCGCTACCATCACCCGGAATCACGGTGATGCGGACTTCGCCCGTGAACTTGCCTCGCTTGGTCGGGCGGGCGACGATATTCAACACCATCGCGGACAGTGGTCTTTCTTCAAAAACTTCGGCAGCATCCGTCGAAAGTGGGGCTACTTCCCATTCGAAGCCGGGCAGGTCGCTCGTGGCGCCGGCGATCGAAAACGAATCCAATCGCTGGCTATAAAGCACGATGCGACCGGTCGAGTCTTCTTTGGGGTTCGTTGACGCCAAACCAACGGATTCGGGAGCGATCAACACCGCCTTGACTTCACCGGAGACAGCCAGTTCGATGGTTGGATTCAAAGGATCGTTGGTGCGGACGAACGCTTTCTGCTCATATTTCTCGGCCTGGAAACCCGTATTCCAGGTCATCGTAACGTTGGTGCTCTGACCGGGCAGAAGAACGCTATCGGCTAGGTTCCCGACCGTACATTTGCAAGTTGTTTGTTCCACCTCAAGAGTTAAAGGTGAACCGCCGTTATTGCGAACAATAAAATCCTTCGACAATGTGGAATGCGGATCGACTAGCCCGAAATCATAAGCAGTCGATTCGAACCGTGCTACCGGAGCGTTGGACTGAGTTGCCTCATATCTGATTTTCTCCTTCTCCCTGAGAGAGGCAAGGATCGTGTCGTACTTGGCTCGCTCGCCATCCTTCACGCCATCTGGCTTGTACTCGACGGTCTGCGTCATCAGGCCCGCACCTGCAATGCAAACAACGACACCGAACAATAGCAGAACAAAAACCACGACCGATTTCATTGTCTAACCCAAACAAAAATACAAACAAAAAAGTGAAGACGCCCTCACCATCCTTGGACGGCGAGGGCATCGTGCATTCAAGCTTTATAATTCTCAGACTTCGCCTTCCGACTCAGTCTTCGAAGACGCCCTTGAAGATCAGGTCGTTGAGGACCAAACCAGCAAAGAATTGATCCTTGCCCATTTCGACGTCGCTGCCGACGTAACCGCTTCGGAGAGGATCGGCATCTTCATTGACCGGGAAACCTGGGTTGAGGTAGCCGTCGGCATTGTTGTCGAAGAATGTACGCACACCCCCGTCGCCCATGAGGACGTTAACGCTGCCTTGGTGAACCGCAAACCAGTCGCGGGTATCTTGCAGAATGAAGTTGTTGGCCTGGAGAGCCTGACCGCAAGCTGCGGTAGTAGGCTCGCCACGCTCGCAGTCAATTTGGCTGCCGAAGTTGTGGCCGGCGTCGGTCAATTGAACTGCCGTGCCAGCAGTATTGACGTAGGCAGGACCATCGTTGAACGCTTCGGTCAACAACTCACCCGACGGGATGAACAGCTTGCTCTCATTCGAACCACGAGCGAAAGTGTCGTAACCAGTGCCGGCTTCGTTTCCGTAACCGTAGTTCACTGGAACAACCGCTTCGTCCAAGTCACCTGCACCGGCACAGCCGATCAGACCAACGTTGCTGCTGCTGATGCGGCTACGATCCATCAAGCTGGCTCGGAGCGGGCCAGCCGATCCACCAACACCCTTCTGATCGTTGCTCAATTGAAGTCGGGCTGCATCCATGCGAGGCATGGTGCGGACCAAGTGATAGCCAGCGGCGTAGTTGGTGTTGAAGCCGTTTTCGATGAAGTAACGGGCGACCAACTCAGCACGTGGGACCGTGTCATCATCGGTACCGGCAAAGTTGGTTCCTGAACCGCCGCCAACACCCTTCCATTCAGTTTGACCGCACATACCGTCGACCAAACGCTCAGGTGCAACGCCTTCACGCCCGTCTGTGGTGTCACGGCCGTAGAGGTCATTCAATTTTTCCGAACCCTTGAGCGGGTTCGAAGGGTCGAGCGACTCGTTCAAGTTGCCGTCGCCGACGTTGACGATATCGGCAACCCAGCCCCAAGTGTCCATGCATCCGTCGCGACGGAAGTCCGACGCACCCGAGCAATAACGGGTCAACGGGTCGCGGTTGCTGAACTTGAACAGGCCAACACCGATGTTTTTTAGGTTGGCTTGGCACTGTGCCGTACGAGCAGCTTCACGAGCCTTGGTGATCGCCGGAAGCAACAAAGCGGCCAGCAACGCGATGATCGCGATGACGACCAGGAGTTCGATCAGGGTGAAACCCTGTTTTCGCAAACGAGTTTGCATTTTTCTTCCTTTTGAAATTTCTGGTACCCTCCGAACTTTTTGTTCGAAAACGGGGCACCGTGTTTGTTAAGATTTGGTGATGCTTGTGAGCTAGGTGGCGTGTCGCTTCGTATCACTTCCGTGGATGGCAGTCCGCGTCGGTGTGCGGCACGTCGCCGACTCTTTTCTTTTCAACTTCTGGGAGACATCGAAGAATCATGGCTTCGTTGTCGACTTGTCAGAACCTTGGTTTGCCGGCCAATCGTCTGACGTTCCTTGTAGGGACTGAGTGTCTTGGGATGTTGGGCAGGACCTCCTTTCGTCAATCAGTTTGGGGTGGGAGAAAAGCGATCTGAAAGGGTTCGGCTCGCTTCGATGACGGTGTTCTACACCAAGTCGCGTTATCTAAAAGTGCTAACCGCACTGATTCATCAACCTTTCATAAAACCTAAATGCGACCTGTTTGAGAAGCTTGTTTTGGCGCGAAAAACGCTGGTTTTTTGCTTGTTAAGTATGGAGAGGAAGGAACGCTAATTTTCGCTGATCGAACACTAATCAAAACCGTGCACCTGGACTTTGGGGGCCAGGTTTCGGTGTTCGGACCGGCGATGATCGGATTAGTGTCCGATTAGTGGAGATTAGTGTTCCTATTTCTTCTTCGAGGTGCGGACGGGGGCGGAACGCTAATCTTCGCTGATCGAACGCTAATGAAGACCGAGTGTTTGGTTTTAGGCGAACTGAACTCTTGCGAGTCCAGCTACGAGGGGCATCTGAAACGGGGCGATCGGATTAGTGTGCGATTAGTGCAGATTAGTGTTCCTATTTCTTCTTCGAGGTGCGGACGGGGGCGGAACGCTAATCTTCGCTGATCGAACGCTAATGAAGACCGAGTGTTTGGTTTTAGGCGAACTGAACTCTTGCGAGTCCAGCTACGAGGGGCATCTGAAACGGGGCGATCGGATTAGTGTCCGATTAGTGGAGATTAGTGTTCCTATTTCTTCTTCGAGGTGCGGACGGGGGCGGAACGCTAATCTTCGCTAATCGAACACTAATGAAGACGGGTGTTTGGTTCTGGGTCGACTGAATTCTTGCGAGTCCAGCTACGAAAGGAATTCGACAGGCGGGGATCTGATTAGTGTGCGATTAGCGGAGATTAGCGTTCCCAATTTCTTCTTCGGCTTGGGTCGGATGGGCGTTCCGAGTGACCTGGTGTGGGACGAGGAGCCTTACAATGAGCGTTGCCTGGGAATTGATATTGGGTTTCCTTGTTTACTTTTCGTCCGGAGTGAGGTGATGTTCAAGCAAGAAGGTTACGATTTGATGGCTGCGGCGTTCGAGGTTTACAACGAACTCGGATACGGTATGTCGGAAGAGATTTATCAAAGCGCCCTCGAAGTGGAGTTAACGCTCAGAGAAATCGAATTCAGCGCCCAGGCTCAACTGAATGTTTACTTTAAAGGGCACTTGCTGACGCCGAAGTATCGTCCCGATCTGCTTGTCTTTGGTGAAATCGTCGTCGAGCTGAAAGCTCTCAAAGAACTTTGCACCGATCATGAAGCTCAGTTATTCAACTACATGCGCATCGCTCGAAAACAAGTTGGTTATCTGATCAACTTCGGCAAAAAAGGGGAACTGGAATGGAAACGGCTGATTGTGAACGATCTGCATCAGCGAAGAGTTGAGGAACGCTAATCTTCTCTAATCGAACACTAATGAAGACGGGGTGCTTGGTTGCTGGGTGGACGACTGAACTCTTGCGAGTCCAGCTACGGAGAAAATTCGGCAGGGATGATCTGATTAGTGTGTGATTAGCGGAGATTAGCGTTCCCAATTTTTCTTCGACGCGGCGGTGGGGACGGGGAGGAACGCTAATCTTCTCTAATCGAACACTAATGAAGACGGGGCGTTTGGTTCTGGGGTGGACTGAACTCTTGCGAGTCCAGCAACGGAAGGCGTTCGACGGGGCCGGTCTGATTAGTGTGCGATTAGCGGAGATTAGTGTTCCAAATTACTTTCAAGCTTGAACCGAATTGTGTTATTCGCCCTTGCTATTGAGTGAGTAGTAACTGGCGAGGGTTAAGTCGGGGGCTTCGTTGTTGGAGTCGGTCCAGTAGGGTGACTTGGCGGGGAAGCCGTTGTTGATGAAGCCGTCGTTGTTGCTGTCGACGATGCCTTGCACGCTACCGTCGGCCATCAGCACGTGACACACGCCGTTGTGGTGCGCGGACATGCCACGATAGTCTTGGCGTGTGTCGTGGCTCCAAATCTTGAGCCAACCGTCTATGCCCGCTCGTGGTGTGCCCGTATTGAATTCGGGCTGCTTCAGTAATTCGCCGTTTACCAATTGCGTCGCGGTCGAATATGCCTCGTCGGCGGAACCATCCCCGTCCGTGTCGATCGTCTCACGATGCAAAACAGGACCACCAACGATGGACGTGGTGTAGGCTGCGCCAGCCTCGAGACTGCCGGAGGCACTCGACAGTAAACCAAGTGCATAGGAGTCGCACAGAAGTGGGACGGTGTTGGCGGGGGTCTTGGAGCTATCGAGCAACCGCGTCGTCAGCGGACCGCGAGTGACGTTGGTGCTCTTGGCGGACGCGTCGCAGGCGGCGTCTTTGGGCCGGGGATTTCCTTCTTCGTCGAGCACCAATTCACTGCGAACGAGGAACCACGACGCGGCATAGTTGGTGTCGTAGCCGTTTTCGAGCATTTTCGTTGCTACGATGTCGCTGCGATCGGCAGTTCCGGCCACGATCGGGGACGAAGGTGGATCGGCTTCCACGCCGGAGATCATTCGGCCGATGTTGTTGATCTTGTAGCCGGTTTCACTCTCGTAGGGTTCACTGCCTAGCCGATCCACACACACGTCGTTAAAGTCTCCATCCGAAGCGGTGAGCATGAATTCGACCGCTTTGCTGGTTCTGGCCGGATTGCTCGTGCACCGCATTTCACTGACCAAAATGCCGCGGCGGACCAAGTCGGCGACCCATCCGATCTCAGTCGGCACGCCGTCACGTTCGGGATCGAACGCACCTGAGCAGAATTCGCCGTCCGGTTCGCTCGTCGTGCGACCGGTCAATCCGATGCCGAACTGCTTGAGGTTGCTTTGGCACTGCGCCGCGCGGGCCGATTCTCGGGCCTTGGAAACGGCCGGCAACAACAACGCGGCGAGGATGCCAATGATCGAAATCACGACCAGCATTTCGATCAGGGTGAATGCCGATCGGGTCGTCGAAGCGTGGTGAATTCGGTGATGGTTTGACATGAATCTGCCTGTAGATACATGGTTCGAGATCAAGACAAACGGATTGTCGATCGGTAATGTCTCCAGGCAATGTCAATTCAATTTTCTGTGAAGTTCTTCACGGATGCTGCGTGATATCTTCACGAAATATTCAAGCAACGGTGGCCGGTTCTCGCTGATCGCGACGATCGATAGCCAACAATCGTTTAGCCGAATAAGGTTTGAGGACATCGGCACGTCGCCTAGCCGACGTCTCTCGGGCTGTTGTTTTCGTGTGCGGACGGCGCTAGTGGGCTGTTGATTTAGTTTGCATCGCAACCCGAAGCGTGAGCGAGGGATACCTACAAAGGTTTTAATGGCGTTCAATCCCTCGCTGACGCTTCGGGTTACGATTAAATCAACAGCCCGCTGCTTCGGGTTACGATTAAATCAACAGCGCGTTAGCGGCGTGTTGATTTAGTCCTCATCGAAACCCGATGCGTGAGTTTGGAAGTTGCGCTTTTGCGTGTGGCATTGGTTTTTCGTAACCCGCTGCGTAAGCAAGGGATGAGTCAATATCAATGATCCCTCGCTGACGCATCGGGTTACGAAAAAATTGCAACTTCAAAACGTGTGAGCGAGGGATACTTCAAAGAGAATTGATGGCGCTCAATCCCTCGCTGACGCATCGGGTTACGATTAAATCAACAGCCCGCTAGCCGCAGGTTTTACGGAAAGCCGCTCTCCAAGACTCGGACAAACGACCGCTCCGCTGGTGTCAGCCTCGGAGAGGCTGACCTACGTGGTGACGATTAGCGGGAAGCGTCGACCGGTCCTTCGGACTGGGTTTGGTAAACGGAAGGGTGGTTGGTCCAAAAACTGTACTGGATTCGACTTGCTCACCCAGCTTCGCAGGTGGAGGCGACTGAGCGCGTTGGAATGCCGGGTCTCCGCCGAAGCGGCTGCGACCCAGCCTACTTGAGCGGGGGCGACTGAGCGCGCGGGAATGCCGGGTCTCCGCCGAAGTGGCTGCGATCCAGCCTACTTGAGCGGGGACGACTCAGTGCGTGGGGATGCCGGGTCTCCGTCGAAGCGGCTGCGATCCAGCCTACTTGAGCGGGGCGACCAGGCTACGGTTCAGCCGGGGCTACGGTTTAGCCGGGGATGAAGTCGCAGTCGGGGGTTAGGTTTTGGGCGAAGAGCGTTAGCAGCCGTGCGATGGCGTCGAGGTCCGAAAGCGAGACCGTTTCAACCGCCGAATGCATATAGCGGTTCGGGACGGCGACCAAACCGGTGGCGACGCCGGCACCGGAGATTTGCAACGCGTTGGAATCATTGGGTGCGGCGCGGCCGAGCGCGGCGAGTTGGTAATCGATGCCGTTGGCTTCGGCCAACTCGATCAATCGGGAGGCCACTTTGGCGTTGATGTTCGGACCACGGAAGATGACGGGCCCGCCACCCAAGCGGATGTCGCCCTGTTGTTGTTTGTCGATCGTCGGGCAATCGGAGGCGTGCGTGACATCGACGGCGATGGCGACTTGCGGGTCGATGCGGGTGGCGGCCGTCTTGGCACCCCTTAAACCGATCTCCTCTTGAACGGTCGCGACGCTGTGCAAATGACAGGCAAGTGGCGAGGCGGTTTGCTCGGCGGCGCAGCGACGGATCGTCTCCATCACCGTCCACATTCCGGTTTTGTTGTCCATGCCCGGGCCACTGACACGATCGCCGAGCAAGGTGTGATATTTCAAATCTAATGTAACCGGATCACCGATGCGGACACTTGCCTTGGCCTCGTCGGCACTGCGGGCTCCGATGTCCAACCACATTTCCTCGAGCCGCACGACCTGTTCGCGTTCTTTGGGCGAGAGCAGATGGATCGGCTTGCGGCTGATCACCGCCGCAACGGGGCCACCGGCGGTCCAGATCGTCATCGCTTGACCGATCAACTGCTGCGGATCCCAGCCGCCGATCGTTTGTGCGTACAGGAAACCTTCCTCGTCGATGTACGAGATCAACATGCCGATCTGGTCGCAGTGTCCGGCGAGCATTAAACGAGGGCCGGAGGCGTCTCCGATGCTTGCCGTCAGGTTCCCGTGAACGTCGACCGACACGTCGGATGTGTGCGAATTGAGGTACTCTCGAATCAGTTTCTGGATCGGCTCTTCGTAGCCGGACGGGCTCGGGGTGGTGATGGCCGCTTGTAGGAATTCAATGGGTGTCATTTACGAACCGATGTCGTCGAAGTTGCGAGGACGGATTTGATAGAAGAGAGCTTTTTTCTGGTCCGGCAGCGAGAAGTCGAATCCACACGAACGCAGGAAGTCTTCGGATGAGCTGATCGCGAGCACTTCCATGATGCCGAGCGATCGAGCCCGATCGATGCACATGGCAACGAGCTTGCGACCGACCCCGTGTCGTTGGGCCTCCGGATGGACGGCGAGACATTGCAGTTCGGCGAGCTTAGGCGAATATATTTCGACCGCGGCGAAGCCCATGCACTTCTCGTCTTTCATGGCAATGAAACCGTGGCGTGTGAGTTCGATGACCTCGGCCTCGCTACGAGAAAGTAGCAAATGCTGAGCCACGAAGGGCCGCATCAACGCGTGAATCGCGGGGGCGTCGGAGGGCGTTGCCTGACGCAGTTGAAACTCGAACGGTACGGCGGTCTCGCCGGAGGGCTCACTCATGCTGTCTTGTTGCTCTGTGCCTATCGTGTTGTTGGAACGCGACTAATACAAGCCCGACGCGCAACGGGCGGTTGATTTAATTAGCCGTACCGCGTTAGCGGCGGTATGCACGGCCGTTAACCGGGGCTAACGCTGGGCTGCTAAAAGTTTGGTGTTGACACGGATTTTTGGTGTCTTCTTTTTCTTCCGTAGATGTTCTAATGGTGTGATCCATAGAGGTCTCCACGGAAGGTCAGCATGTCGAAAGAAATCTCCGAGTACAAGTCGCCACCTCACAAGATCATTGCCTTCCTCAAGGACGGCCGCG
>NZ_SJPM01000043.1 GCF_007859915.1 Neorhodopirellula pilleata | reverse complement strand
CGAAATCCCCGCCAGCAAATTTGGCGTTGCATCATTCGACGCTGACCGACAAAAGAAAAGCCTCCCCCAAGCGATTCTCCACTAAAACTTCAAGCTGCTCTCACCGACTTGTGTGGTACAGTGAGCTTACGCAGCGGGTTACGAAAAACCAATGCCACAGGCAAAAGTGCAACTTCATAAGGCGGACGCGCGGGTCTGATGATCAGAGATCAGATCATGCGAGCGATGTCAGGAGAACGAAAGATCGCCAAGTCCTTTGAACTGACCGAGATGACACGTCAAATCATGCGAGCAGGCATCCGAGACACGCACTCTCATACATCTGAAGACGAAATCCAGCAAATCTACGTAGCCCGCCTACTTTAACTTCAAGGCATCGCCCTCAAACCGTAGCCGAATTCGCGAGAATTTGGAACCAAGCATATTCGTAGCAGGATTCGCAAGAATTCTGATCTCAATCATCCCAATCCCATTCTAACGAACCAAACCCGCTGAACTCTTGAGAGTCCAGCTACGCGATCCTGAAGCCTGACACCTGTAACCTGAAGCCTGCTTTGCCCTCCCCCGCCATCATCGTCGAAAACCTCTCGAAAAAGTTCCGCATCGGAACTTCGGGCGGTCCTGGCTACCACCGCCTCAGCGAAATGCTGACCGGCCTCCCCCGCTACGCCTACAACCAACTCCGCCCCCCTCGCCCCGAAAGCTGTAAGCCGACGGCGCTAGCCGCGGGTTCTTCCCAGCCAACCGCCAATAGCCAACCGCCAACCGCCCCGCAAAGCCCAGATTTCTGGGCGTTAAAAGACGTCTCCTTTGAAGTCCAACCGGGCGAGGTCGTCGGCATCATCGGCCGCAACGGAGCGGGCAAAAGCACACTGTTAAAAATCCTCTCCCGCATCACTGAACCCACCAGCGGCCGCTTCGGCGTCCGCGGCCGCGTCGCGAGTCTGCTCGAAGTCGGCACCGGCTTCCACCCCGAACTGACCGGCCGAGAAAACATCTATGTCTCGGGCATCACCCTCGGCATGACCCGATCCGAAATCAAAAAACGCTTCGACGAGATCGTCGATTTCAGCGGCGTCGAGAAGTTCCTAGACACCCCGGTGAAGCACTACTCCAGCGGCATGCAAGTCCGCCTCGGCTTTGCTGTCGCAGCCCATCTAGAAAGTGAAATCTTAATCATCGACGAAGTGCTAGCCGTTGGCGATGCGGAGTTTCAGAAGCGTTGCATCAGCAAGATGGGTGACGTGGCGAGTGGCGGTCGCACCGTTTTATTTGTCACCCACATGCTGGATGCAGTCCGACGCATGTGCTCAACGGCATTGGTGCTGGATCGTGGCACTGCAATCCCGTTCGGTTCAATGATCGACAAAGCACTCGAATTCTACGGTGGAGTAGGGGGGCTAGAAGGGCTATCAACGAACGTAAACGCTGACGAGCTTTCCAAGCATGTCAATCCTTGGTTTACGCCACTTTCTTTCAAATGGACTGATTCGGACGGAACCCCTGTGCCACCAGTTGTTCGAAAGGACCAACAATCATTAATTGTTGTCCGAGGTCGAATTGCGGAGGTGAGTTCCGACTTTACCGTGGGATATATGATTTCAAGTTCGGATGGACAAGTACTCTACTGGTCATGCTTTACGGATATGAATGAGGACGAGTGGCCTCAGTGGCGTACAGGGGACTGGATACTCACGTCCCCAGTGCCAACGCATTTCCTAAATGAAGGCGTTTATCGAATCGAACTCGTCATAAAAAGTCCAGGACGCGATTGGATTTGCCGACCTGGGCTTAACTCCCCTCAACTTTGTGTCGAGATCAAGGGAGGGCTAAGCGAGTCCTGCCGTTGGACAAGCCGTCGATCCGGTTTTATGGCTCCAGTGCTACCTTGGCAGGCATCTTTGCAGACAGGCGAGAATGGAGACTTGTAAAATCTCAAACGTGAAGAGAAGTGTCGCTGCGGGTAGTCGGGGCAGTCAGGAAATCCGGCAGATGGTTTCAGGTGTACTTACTGCGGAAAAGATTGCCATCGAAGAACTTGTGAATTCCATCGATGATAGCCTCGTTGAAGCGATTGAACTTTTGTTGGAGTGCAAGCGTCACATCGTCGTGACAGGACTAGGCAAATCCGGGCTCGTTGGACGAAAAATCGCAGCTTCGTTTTCAAGCACAGGTTCACCGGCTTACTTTCTTCATGCATCCGAGGCACTCCATGGCGACGTGGGCTCGGTCGGACGTCAAGACATACTACTTGCCATCTCAAACAGCGGTGAAACTGCGGAGGTCGTCAGTGTCGCCGCGGCTGTTCGTAACGTAGGTTGTAAGATCCTAGCGATGACAGGTAGACCTACTTCCACCCTCGCGAAAATCGCAACCAAGACAATTAACGTAGGTGTGAGCCAAGAAGCCGATCTGTTCGATCTTGTTCCATCTAGCAGTACTACCGCAACAATGGCGATGGGAGACGCAATTGCACTCGCATTGTGTCAGTTGCGTCAAACATCGAAACTTCATTTGGCTCAACTGCATCCAGCCGGAATGATCGGGCGAAGGCTGCTAACAAGAGTCTCAGATGTTATGCTCACAAAAGCCGACGTTCCGATCGTGGAAGAGACAGAAACGATCGCGAATTCACTGCTAGAAATGACTCAAAGTCGAATGGGCGCCGTGCTGATCTGTGATACTGAGAAAAAGTTGCTGGGTATCTTTACTGACGGCGACCTAAGAAGGCTAATTCAGGAACCTTCTTTTTCGCTCCAAGATCGCATCGGCTCGGTCATGTCGAGATCACCAAAATTTGTTTTCCTGAGAGAACTTGCTCAATCGGCACTTCATGTCATGGAAATAAACAAGATTTCTGTTCTACCAGTTGTGGATGAGGACCTGTCTGTAACGGGTATCATTCATATGCATCAAGTGCTCTCGTTCGGAATCACATCTTAGGCATCCGTATGGCGTTACTTATCGAGCGAATTGTACGGCGGGCGAAGCGATGGTTAACGCGTCAGAGCGACAGCAACTTGATTGACTTCCCAAAATACAGGCGACATGGCGCATACCACTGGCGGCTGTTCGAAGAAGATGAAGTCTATCAGGATTTAGTCCGCTTCATTTGCTCCTTGCCAAATTCGAAGTGCAGGATTCTCGACCTTGGTTGTGGAGATGGTGTCTACGTGGGACAGCTAGCGCTGCTTGGCCATGACATCATCGGAATAGATGGGGACAGTGATGCGGTTGCCCTCGCCAGAGACCAGCTCGCAAAACGGTCGCTAACAAACGCGGAAGTTATTCATGCATCTTTGGGTCAGTTCGCAAACTCAAGCCCCCGAGCACAATCATTTGACCTCGTCTATTCTATGGATGTCATCGAGCACCTTCCCGATCCTCTGGAATTGATTCGGGTTGCAACACAATTCTGCAAGCGAGACGGAGTCATTTGTATTGGGACACCTATTTTTCGAAGCGAAGCAACCGTATCTCCCTACCATGTGAAGGAGTATACCAAGGAAGAGTTCGGCCAGCTTCTAGAGCCGTTTATGGATTCGTTGCAGATCCACTGCTTGCGAGCTAGACGCGAACATGGAATCGTTATTGAGCAGGGATACATGTGCGGAATTGGCAAACCATGTTGAAGTGTCTCGAATTCTTTTTCAGACGACCTGATGAGCAAGTTGAAACCAATGCAACATTGCGACTAGAGATACCCGTTGTTGAGTCACTTTCGAGTGAAGACCTGCAGTTGCTCAACAAAATTCTTCCCTGGAACTGCTTTGTTTGTGATTCGCAAGGGCGTCGTTTCGGAAGTGCGTTTAGTTCCGACAAGCGAAATGCAGCGCAAGCAGTGCCGGATCCGCGAATTGTAGAATTCGACAGACGCTACAAACTGAAGGGACAGCGTGTTCTGGAGGTTGGTTGTTTTGAAGGAATCCACACCGTCGCGCTTGCGCGGGCAGGGGCGCTGGTCACGGCGGTAGACTCTAGGATCGAACATGTTTGTAAAACGTTGGTGCGATGTGGTTTGTTCCATGTGCCAGTTACCGCACATGTGTGGGATGTTGAACAACCTCCACCGCCCACGCTCAATCTCGATCATCATTTCCTGTGCCATATTGGAGTTCTTTACCATCTCGTGGATCCCGTCTCGCATTTAATGCGACTGCTGCCGACTGTTCAACATGGTGTCATGCTTGATACACATGTTGCACCTGAAAAAGCAGACCTAATGTCCTACGATGTCGAAGGGAAGAGCTATTCATATTTTCAATTTACCGAGAGTGGGCGAAAGGCGCCGTTTGCTGGAATGTACGACCATGCCAAATGGTTGGCCACTGAGCAGCTTCTCGATATTTTCTATGTCAATGGCTTTGATGCTGACATCATGGAGGACCGCGATGAACGCAATGGACCACGAGTCTTAATTCATGCCACGCGAAACTGAACGTGATTGAACTGACTCAATGGTGGGACACCGTTAAGGACGAACTCAACGGAGAATGGCTGATTCTGGGTAAAGGACCAACTTTAGGTGATTATCGCCCAGAGACCGATACGCGACCCGTAATTGCTCTCAACCACGTCATTCTTCAATACCAAGCAACTGTTGCACATGCGATTGATCTAGATGTTGTCGCGGATTGCGAGGAGGCAATCGAAAAGAACGCAAGGTTCTTACTGATGCCATTGGTGCCGAACGTCAATTGCCTTGCTTGCGGCCAAACTCTGGATCAATTTTTTGATGTTCTTCCGGTACTGAGAAAGCTCGATGCGGAGCAAAGGTTGGTTTGGTACTGGCTTCAAAATGGCCTTTCTGAAAACCTAAAACCGAATCTGAATACTCCAAGTATTCGACCCAAGTACTTCAGTGTTGAGGCTGTCATCAACATTCTGGGAGAACTAAAGATCAAATCGGTTCGAAGCTATGGCATTGACGGAGGATCCTCGTACGCATCTCAATTCAAAAAACTTGAGAAGAAAACTCTGCTTAAAAATGGCCGGACAAGCTTCGATGCTCAATTCGATGAAATATTGCTTCTCACAAAAAAATACAGCATGGATTACAAACCGATGACCGATCCGATGAGAATTTTTGTTGGCACCGACGATTCTCAAATAGTCGCGGCCAAAGTTTTAGAACACTCGATCAAGAAGTATGCCAGTCGACCGGTTCAAGTAGTCCACATGCTGAACCTCCCCTATCCAAAAATCAGCAACCCTAACGTAAAACCAGGAACCAACTTTTCTTTTGCCCGGTTTCTGATACCTGAATTGGCGGGTTTTCGTGGAAGAGCAATGTATGTTGACGCTGACATGCAGGTTTTCGCCGACGTAGCGGAACTTTGGGGCATTCCGTTCAATGATCAAACGGTGCTATGCACGAGGCAAGACTATATCCCAGAAGTTTGGCAAGTTAAGAACTGTCCGTTCACACCAGGTCGGCAAATGTCGGTAATGCTGTTGGACTGCGATCGGTTAGACTGGCAGATTGTTCCGATCATCGAGCAGCTAAATCGCGGAGATTTCACCTACAAAGAACTTCTTACGCAACTTAGCATCATTTCGCCCGACCAGATACGTGATGACCTAGACCCTGGATGGAATTGCTTGGAGTATTTTGACAAAGACAGAACGAAACTACTGCACTACACGAGCGTCCCGACGCAACCCTGGAAGAATAAGAGCAACCCCCTTGCCGAGATCTGGATGGAGGGCTTTAGGGAAGCGTGTCGTGACGGTGCGGTCACGCTCGAAGATGTCGGGCGTGCAGTGGTAGAGGGCCATGTGAGAATCGAACTGCTGGAAGAAGCAAGGAAGATCTACGCAGAATTGAATGTCAACACCCATGCTGAGATTTCACCTATTGACGCTGCTCGCGAAGAACTCTGGAACGCTGTGCATCGCTTGGCTCGCGTAGAACAAGAACTAGCAGGAATTAAGCGATCCCTCCCTTATAGGGCTTATTCACTTTTAAGACGCAACATCACTCGCTTCGGGCTAAGTCGTAGTGTGGAGAGATGAATGCTAAAGCAAAGCGTCATGCTGTATTTGCATTTGACATACATGAGGCTCTGTAACTCAAATGCCTTTGTCATCTTGGTTACTTCGAGATTCGAGTTTCATAGATTTGTCCAGCTCATTGAAACCTATGACAGGTCATTTTCATTTGCACCATGAACGACTTGTTTGCCAAGGAATGATTTCCACAAGCCAGCTAGTATTCGACCAGCTTTGCAGGCGATGACGTCCCATGACATCAAGCTAAGTGTTGCGTTGTGCACCTACAATGGTCACCGCTATCTCTACGATCAACTCGAAAGCATTGCCAACCAATCGAGGAAGCCGGATGAGCTTGTTGTCTTCGATGATCGCTCAACCGACCGGACGATTGAGGTGTTAGAACAATTTTCAAAACGTGCAGGTTTTCCAGTCAGAATTCATTCGCAGCCACGCAATGTGGGATCGACACAAAACTTTACCGACGCGATTAGGGCATGTCGAGGTGAAATCATCGCGCTCGCGGACCAAGACGATGTTTGGAATCATGACAAGCTCGAGTGCCTCGAGAAGTTATTGAACGAAAATCCGGGAGCGGTGATGGTGTACAGCGATGCTGAAATGGTTGATGAACATCTGCAACCGCTTGGATATCGACTTTGGGAAGCGGTAGGGTTTAGCAAACGCGACCGCAAAATACTGGAAAGTGTTCGCGGTACTGACGTGTTGATCCGAAAATTTGCGGTCACCGGCATGACCATGGCATTCCGCCGCGTCCATGTTCCGTTGGTTACGCCGATTGACCGTTCGTGGATACATGACGGCTGGATTGCTTTCACCCTGGCGTCCATAGGCCCGCTCATCGGAGTTGAAAAACCTCTCGTCAACTATCGACAACATGGTGCGCAACAAGTAGGCGAGAAGAAGCGCTCGATATATCAGAATTACCTTCGCGCGAAAATGATCGGTGGAAAACACTTGTTTGCCCATCGCGAGATGTATTGCTCCATTCGTGACCATCTCGATCGTCATCAACATCAGTGGCCGATCGATTCATTGTTGATCGGACAGCTGGATGAGAAAATTCGACATCTGCAGGACCGGATATGGCTCCGGGAGAACCGCTGGAGACGGATCTATGGATTCATTGTCTGGGCGAGCGGTGGATACCGTCGATTTTCGTTCGGTTGGAAGTCTCTTTTGCAAGACCTACTTTGCTAGGTTGACGGTTCAATCACGCTAGAAAATCTCGATGCAAATCATCAAAGAGTTTAAAATCGAATGATCGGTATTTTAGGTGGTCATGGTTTTATCGGAAGCGCCATTGCGGTCGAATTGCGAAGCCAAGGTATTCCGTATCGAGTACTGCGACGTTCGGAACGGGATTATTATCAAACGGATGATTTGTCCGCATGGCTTCGCGAAAACCATATTGAATTCCTCATTAATTCGGCAGGCTTTACGGGCAAGCCAAACGTCGACGCATGTGAGGTTCAGAAAACTCAATGCATGTTAGGCAATGCGGTGTTGCCCGGGATCGTCCGTGAGGCGTGCGAATCTATCGGGATCCCCTTCGGCCACGTGTCCAGCGGATGTATATATACCGGCTGCAAGCTCGATGGTTCCGGTTTTACGGAATCGGACCCACCCAACTTTTGCTTTCGTACGAACCACTGCAGTTTTTATTCAGGTTGCAAATCTCTTGGCGAAGAAATTATCGATGGCTGTGAATCTTGCTATGTATGGCGACTGCGAATTCCGTTCGACGAATTTGACGGGCAGCGAAACTATTTTTCAAAATTGATGCGTTACTCGACCTTGCTTGACGCCACAAACAGCCTCTCTCACCTCGGGGATTTTGCAAAATCCTGTGTCATTTGTGTCGTGAATCAACTTCCCTTTGGCATTTACAACCTGACCAATCCTGGCAGCGTCACGACGCGAGAAGTGACCGAAATGCTTTCGCAAACGATCGCGATGGATCATCGGTTTCGTTTCTTTGCAGATGAGGTTGAGTTCATGAGTCTTGCTGCGGTGGCACCTCGATCCAATTGTATTTTAGACGCCTCGAAGGCGGTTTCGCATGGGCTGCCGATGCGTCCGATCCGGGACGCACTTCAGCAAACTCTCGCAAATTGGAAAACCGAAACGGTACTTTCAAAGTAATGATGATACAAGGCTAAGTCGGTTTCGGCAGGAACAGAGTTAGTCGTGAGCGATATAAATCAAAATGACCGTTCGATGAAGCTCAACCGGCGGGGCATTGTGCTGGCAGGCGGTTCGGGTACGCGGTTGTACCCGCTAAGGTTATCCACCAGCAAAAAACTGCTGGCGGTTTACGACAAGCCGATGACTTAATTACTTGTTGACTACTCTTTGGCTTCCAGCTGTTGAGTTGTGTAGAATTCGCAGTCGTCATGATCGGAACCGGGCTTCCATGTCGCGTTGGTCTAGATCAATGTCATGGGGGCCTTTTTTTCTCGCGTCGGTTTTGGGTATCGCCAATGTTCCCGCCGGTTGGACGTACGCATCGAGTTATCGGCAGCGCCACGCGGATGTAGCTTTTGACATTCAGTCGGGATTGCCACTGAGCCTATTGGCGGAGAAGCACTTCGGACATCCTTTTGGTCTTTACTCGCCTAGCGGCGAGGTCCTGTATCGTCGTTTAGAGGCGATGAGGAAGAGTGGACTGGGACTAATCTCAGCAGCTACCCCGTCGCCTGAGACGCGATTGTTGCACGCGGACGACCCGAGGCTATCATTCGATCCCGGGTCGGGACGATTGATCATTCCTGAGTCGACGCTTGTTCACGGTATGGTGTGGCGTTGGTCCATTGCCAATCGGGTGCGGGATCGCCGTGTGGCGGTTGGCTTTTTTCGGTTGAATGAAGATGTTAAGCCGGTACGGGGAAACGTGTTTAATGTTCCCGAGGTTCCCGTCCGCAATGCCATGGATCTCGGGATGCCGCTCGTTGGCATCCAGTTCCAATCCGTGGATCCATCGGCCTCCGTGCTGATCAGTCACTGGTCGTTGTTGATCGTCGATGGCTGGCAAATCAATAGCCGAGTTGGACAATAGTGCAATCCTGCAAAGAATCCTGATCACGGACGCATGTGGATTCGTGGGGTATCCAATTATGGAAAGTTTACAGCGTCTACATTCGACTAAGTCGATCTCAACTATCTGGGTTGGAAGCTTCGTCTGCCGAAGTGCGGTGTCGAATCTCGGTGGATTGAAGAATTGGAGTGTGCGATTTTCCATCGGTGATGATCGTCTGCGAAGTGGTCTGGAGGCGATCGGTCGTTGCGATTGGATGATTGATACGGCAGCGAAAGCGTACGTGTTGGCTGGGACGAGGAAACAGTAGTCGTCCCGGCAACCAATCGAGTCCAATCACATGAAACTTAAGAACTGTTTGAGAGCTGCCAGAGTTGGAGTTTCGGGGCTACGTTATTTAGCAACCTTTGCGTCTATTCATTGGCCACCTTGTGTGAGTTACCCATGACTGCCGCAACCACTAAATACAAAACTGAGTTCAATGGGTGGCCGCAACGAGCCGATACACGCGGATCTTCAACAACTTCAAAATACTGCTGAAATAACAAAACCTGGTCCGTCGACATCGCAAACTCGGTTGTAGCCTTATCAAACAAATTCATTCAACAACGAATCTTTCCCGATCACCCTGGACAATGGCAAAGGACAAGCGAATAGTTTATGCAAATTTTGATGCGATTGCCGTGGGAGGTGAACCAAGATTGGCTCAATGTCAATGATTGACGTCCGTGTTGCAGTCTTGATCGTCGCTTACAAGGGCTCGGAATTCCTACCCGACTGTTTGTCGAGTATCGCCGCAGCGGACTCGACCGATATTTGTGTGGAAACTTTTGTTTTGGACAACGCTTCGCCTGATGATTCTGGCGAAGTGGTACGAAATCTGTTTCCCGATGTTCACGTAATCCCTTCAGAAATCAACCTGGGTTTCGCTGAAGGCAATAATTACCTTTGGCGTCATGTCGAGTCGGTCCGATCTTGGGACTATATCTATCTTCTAAACCAAGATACGATCGTCGATTCAAGCTTTCTCACTGAAGCGATTGAGTGCATGAATCGCCACCCTGAATGTGGGGCGGTTCAGTCATTGCTGATGCTCCATCCCGAGACGGATCGGATCAATACGTCGGGAAATCGTTTGCATTATCTGGGATTCGGACTGCCGACGCGTTACCGAGAGATGGCGGTAGGCGTATTGAATGACGAGATCATTGATTACCCATCTGGGGCTGCAGTTCTGTTGCGGGCGTCTTTCATTCGAGAGAACGGACTGTTCGATGGAACGCTATTTATGTACCTCGAAGACGCCGAACTGGGTTGGCGTTGCCATTTGCTCGGCTATCCTCCCTGGCTTTGCTTCTCCAGCATCGTTTTTCACAAGTACAGTTTCACATCGACAATGCGTAGCTATCAGTACCTGGAACGCAACCGCTGGTGGTTACTTGCGACTCACTATCGACTCGCCACCTTAATCGTGCTTTCCCCAGCAATCACCGTCATGGAATTCGGGCAAATCGTCTACGCGATTCAGAATGGCTTGTTGGCTGGCAAGTGGAATTCGCTAAAGGGTTTCTTTGCCCCAGGATTTTTCCTTCCAATGCTACAATCTCGCAGGAGAATTCAATCGACTCGCAAGGTCGGTGACCGCGAAATCGTTCGACGATGGAGTGGCGAGATCAAATCGCCTCATCTTTCAGGGTGGATCGTCCGCTGGATTGCCAACCCGATCCTAACTCTCTGGCACTGCGTCGCGTGCTTCGTCGTGCGGTGGTAGAGAAGATCTGAAACTTCAATCCGAGAAGTTTCGACACTAGGTTCGTGGGTTCCCACATGGCAGTTGAAACCTAAATGAAACCAGCGGTTCGAGAATGACCCTCTCTGGTCAATTCAAGGTTAGTTCGTTGCTTGTCGTCTTAACCATCGTCTTTGTTGTGCATTTGACCGGTGTGGGTGGTGCATACGTATTGGATGATACCAATGTGACGTCCGACGATTCACTCGACGAGTTGTTCGCGGCGGGATGGATTGGAAATGGCAACCGGGCTGTTGTGCGAGGCATCTTCGCGCTGCAGTTTGCCACGCTGGGGAAGTCAGCTGCAGCGTCGCATCTTGTGAACATTGTGATCCATGTCATCAACACCCTCTTGGTTTTTTGGGTCGCTGCTGCGGCACTTCGGTTGGCATTTCCAAGCTGGGCTAATTTGAAAGCTAGCCAAGTCGCGTTAACCATCGCTTTACTCTGGGGCGTGCATCCACTGTCCACAGCGGCAGTTGTGTATATCGTCCAGCGATTTGAGTCGGTGGCGACGATGTTCTTCCTTCTTTCGTTGGGGTGCTATTTGACGGCATGTTCACCACAACGCAGCGCTGAAGATGAGGTTTCATCCAACGCGAATATCGTTTGGCTCGCTCTCTGTGTTTTATTCGGTGGCCTTGGCTATGCGAGCAAGGAGATAACGGCGGGATTACCGATCGTTTTGCTCGCCGCCGAACGCACCTTACTCGGTGGTTCCAATCGTTCACTCGCACGACGCGTCGTTCCTTGGATCCTCATGTTGCCGATCGTGTTTGGTGCTTGGAAAATCGCTCCCTCACTGACGAAACATGACGACCGATTCGGCACCGCCGGATATGATTTGGTCGGAATCGATCCGCTGGCTTACATGACAAGCCAACCAATTGTCTATTTTCAATATCTACGGTTGACCTTCTGGCCCACCGGTCAAGTGCTCGACTATGGATGGCTACCAATGACCGATCCGAAGTGGATCGCCATCGGATCGGTATGTTGGATAATTCTCTTCGGCTTGTGTGGTTACGGCATTTGGAAAAAGCTACTTTTCGGTTTCCCACTTGCCAGCGTCTTGGCGATTCTTGCTCCGACGACTTTCATTCCGCTAACGGACCTTATTTTCGAGCATCGCTTTTACTTGCCACTCGCGTTCGTCATCGGAAGCTTGGTGACGTTTCTGGCCACGCGTCGGCAACTGAGTGCATGGTCGAACGAGAGTTTGTTCAGAGCGGCATTGGTTCTGGCTGTTCCCCTATCGGTGTGCAGCGTTCTGAGAAATTTGGATTATCGCGACGAAACGACTCTCGCACGAACCGAATCCCGGCGTGCACCGGACAATCCTCGCAACCTTTACAACCTTTTTTCGTTCGACGAGTCACTTTCGGAACGGTCGCGTATCGGATTGTTGCAGCAAGCCGTCGCCATGTCCGAAAAAAGGGGGTACTTCTATCCCGGGACCAATTACAAATGGCGGCGGGAACTGGCGGATCGATACTTCTTGCGTGGGGAACTTCAGCAAGCTGAAAAATTGTATGAGCAAACTGTGCGAGAGAGCCACAATGTTCTTCAGCGTGTGGAGATCCTATGGTCTCTTGCGTTGATTGCAGCAACGCGAGGAGACAACCGACGTGCTGAAGAACTGTTTCGCGCGGCATTGAAGGAAGACACCCCGATCCGCGACGAGATTGAAAAGACTTACGATAGTTTCAAGCGACACGCGACAGCTCAGCAATCAATGCGACCATCGCGAAATTTCATGCTCGAGACGGGACAATAGGATCATTTCGGAGGAAAACGCGGAATGAGAATCTTGATACCTGGGATCTGCGGTTTCGTGGGTTCGGAAGTCGCGAAGGTCTTGCGGGAAACACTGCCTGAGTGCGAGATCGTCGGAATCGACAATCTGTCCCGAGCGGGATCGTGGCTCAATCGAGAATCGTTGCTTAGCCTCGGTGTTCAGGTACATCATGGCGATGTTCGCAATGAATCGGACTTAAACGCGATCGGGCGGGCGGATTGGGTGGTCGATTCGGCGGCCAATGCGAGCGTGATGGCTGGTGTTGACGGCATCGCCAGTTCGCGGCAATTGATCGAACACAACCTGGTCGGGACGATCAATTTGCTTGAGTTCTGTAAGCGACATTCGGCGGGGTTCATTTTGCTGAGCACCAGCCGGGTTTACTCGCTACTGCCGCTAGCCTCTTTGGACGTGGAGGTTCATGAGGGGGCATTTGTCCCTAAGAATATTGCGGAGATCCAATGGGTTTCGCGAAATGGAATTTCCGAAGATTTTTCAACCACGCCGCCGGTTTCACTCTACGGTGCATCCAAAGTCGCTTCGGAACAATTGGCTCTGGAATATGGCCATGCATTCAGGTTCCCAGTTTGGATCAATCGCTGCGGCGTGATGGCAGGGGCGGGCCAGTTCGGCAAGCCCGATCAAGGTATTTTTGCTTTTTGGTTGCATAGTTGGTTTGAGCAAAAACCTCTTA
Organism: Neorhodopirellula pilleata; assembly: GCF_007859915.1. Lineage (GTDB taxonomy): Bacteria > Planctomycetota > Planctomycetia > Pirellulales > Pirellulaceae > Rhodopirellula > Rhodopirellula pilleata. The sequence continues at coordinate 3,390 of NZ_SJPM01000043.1, read as the reverse complement.
GCTACATTGGCTTTGGCGGTGCCGGCCACCAAGTTCGCGACTGCCTTCACCCGCGCGACTTGGCTGCGGTGCTGATCAAGCAAATGAAGCACGGCTCGAAAGAGCCCAATTCCCAAATCGCGAGAGTTTCTTCGCGAGTTTACAACTTATCGGGAGGCATCACGTCGGCCCGGTCGCTCGCCCAAGTAAGCCAGTGGTGTTCCAATCGGTGGAGGCTACGAGAAGTCGCGGCTTCGGGCGGAAGCCGCCCGTTTGACTTGCCGTGGGTCGTGCTGGACAGCAGCCGCGCGGAAGTGGATTGGGATTGGCGTCCCACCATCACGATCGAGGAAATAATGTCAGAAATCGCCGAGTTCGCCGAACGAAACCCTGACTGGCTAGCGGGCTGTTGATTTAGTGCACGATTGGGCGTTTTCGTTTAACGGCAAGCCGCAGGCGTCTGCGTTATCAAACTCCGTCGCCTGCGGCTTGCCGTTAAACGACTAAATCAACAGCCCGCTAGCGACAAGTCGCCGGTAAGCCATGTGGTTCGCGATCCTTCAGATTTCGGGCGTTCGTGGTAGCTTGACTCGCAAGAGTTCAGACGGCATACCAATGGAGACCGAAGTCTTGGGACTCTGGCTACGGCACTTTGCGAACGTCCCAAACCAGTGACAAGAATTACAATGGCTGAAGACCCCGGCAACTCGCCTGCCCCGGAAGATGGTGACCGTAGTGAGCCGCAGTCGCTCGAACTGCTTACGGTCGTCATTCCAGCCCGCGACGAAGAAGGCTGTATCGCGGCAACGGTCGAACACTTGCACCTGGAACTGCGACTCAATAACGTCCCTCACGAAATTGTGGTGGTCGACGACGGCAGTACCGATCGCACTTGGGGAATTCTGCAGCAGATGGAAGCGCGAGTTCCCGAACTGAAGCCGATCCGCAACGACGGGGAAAATGGTTTCGGTCGAGCGATCATCTATGGGATTGACCATAGCATCGGGGACGCGGTCGTGATCATGATGGCCGATGAGTCGGACGATTGCCGGGACGTCGTGCGGTACTGGAATCTTCTCAATGAGGGTTGGGACTGCGTTTTTGGAAGCCGTTTTATGAAAGGCGGAGGCGTGATCGACTACCCATGGTTGAAACTTCGTGTCAACCGTTTGGCCAATTTGTTCATCAAGGTTATCTTTCGCATTAAACTAAATGATACGACCAATGCGTTCAAAGCGTATCGACGTACGACACTTGACGGGTGTCGTCCGTTCCTTTCACCACATTTCAATCTCACAGTCGAACTGCCATTGAAATCGATCGTGCGTGGTTACACATGGACGACCATCCCAATCACTTGGCGAAATCGACGATCCGGCGTCGCGAAGTTAAAGATGAAAGAAATGGGAAGTCGCTATTTCTTTATCGTCGCCTATGTTTGGCTAGAACGATATTTTAGTCGCGGTGATTACGTTAAAGCAGCAGACTCTGCCCGGTGAAGGAGTGATAGCTTCTGCCCGATCCGCGGAGGAGATCCTCACGGCTCGGCCAGCGGCCTAACGTCCAAGGCCACCACGCGCTCCTCATCTTTAAGGAATAAAATCCCATTGCTTAATGCGGGCGAGCAATAGCAGGGATCGCTCATCAACGGTTCCTGAGTAAATGACAAAACTCTGGGTTCATCCGGTGTGCAGGCGAGCGAAGCAAGGTGTCCCCGTTCTCCCAGGAGAAGCAATGCATCGCCCGCTATGAGGCCTTGCCCTCGTCGCAGCACGCTATGATACCGCCATCGCAATTTTCCGGTGGCGAATTCGACACAACGAAGCTCTGCTCCGCCCTGGCCGGCGGAAGTGAACGAATAAACCAATCCGTCGCGGAGCATCAGAGTGTTGTACTGACAATTGATGACACGGCGATTCTTCCAAACTTCTTCAAAAGTGCGATCTTGCTTAATTTGAACGCACACCGCACCGGGCCCTGGTCCCGTGACGATCAACACCTTGTCCTGGAACACCAAGGGCGACACAGCGTTGTAGGAAAGTGGCGCGCGACTAAAGTGCGGATACTCCCAGTCTTTGATCCCCGTGTCGGGATCCAAGCAGACTAAGCCTCTGTCCGTAAAGACGAACAAGAAGCGCTGGTCGTGAATCTTGGCAACGAGCGGACTGCAGTACGCCGCTCCGTGATCGGTTGCCTCCCAGAGGGTCGCACCATTCTCGGCATCTAATGCCACGATGCCTGCCCCCTTTTCCCCGGCTCCCAAATTATGGATGAGCCGATTTCCGTCCAGGAAAGGCGTGGCCCCCACCGGAAATTCTCCCGGCTCAAGTTCGTACTCGGTGGGAAAGTCTCTCGTCCATACGTGCTCGCCTGTATCGAGTTCGACGCAACTCAATCGCCCCTCACCACTAACGACAAAAACACGGCGTCGATCGGGCTCGATCAAAGGAGTGCTGTAGGGGCCGTCACTGTACTCGAATTCGCATTTTACTGACGTCGAATGACGGTAGTCCCAGATTTTGGTTCCCGTTAGCGCATCGTGGCATTGTACGATTTCCTCATCGGCCAACCGGTGGCTAAAGACAACCAAGCCTCCCAAGGCGACTGGGGATCCATAGCCGGTGCCGACTTCGGTTTCCCACAACACTTTTGGGCCGTTGCTTGACCAGATTGGGTTCCAGGCCGCGTCCACAGAGCTGGTTCGATCGGGGCCGAAAAGCGCTGGCCAGCCCTGGTCCTCCTCGGTATCGGACAGAGTCGATTGATTCGCCCGGGCAGCGGTAACCGCGTCGGTATCTGGTTGATCAACGACGGTCGGCTCGACCAACGGCAACGCTAGCGTATCCTCGATTGTCCTTGGCGAACATCCAGAAACCAATACGACACAAGAAGCAATGCTAACGTAACGAAGGTGTTTCAGGGTTCGCAAAAAAGACATACTGGTACCGGCGGTCCGGGACACATTTACTAGCGTAGCGAGAGCGGCAAGATTTAGGTGTCCGCCTGAACCTCTGCCGAATGCACGCCCAGCCACCAAATACAATCAAGATGCCATTCGTAAGGGGCAAACGAAAACCCGGCGAGAGGATAACAATCAATCCGAGTCCACGCACCCTTAGCCATGTTAATTGATGGTATCTTCATAATCCTTGGCAGGTGCGAAGCCAGACAATACATCTCGAATTGCACCGTCCAGGTCAACCGGCTCTCACATTCGGGGCCGATTTAATGGTTCGCTTTTCTTAACGAATCAGTGTAAGCCGAAGGCATCTGGGCTAAACGCACGATAGGGGTAGGGAAGTCCGGTTGAGCCGGACTCCCCTCCCTCCGAACCGTGCGTGCGGTTTTCCCGCACACGGCTCTCCAGTTAGTGGTCAATCACGGATTGAACGTAACGAGTGTGGGCCGCCC
>NZ_SJPM01000042.1 GCF_007859915.1 Neorhodopirellula pilleata | reverse complement strand
GGCTTCTTGAACAGAGGACTTGAGCTTCGGCTAGTGGCACTGGCTTCGGGCAGCGACTTACGGACCAGCCAAGAAAAAGATTCGAACTCAAACCACGCCTCGCCGCGAAGTCAAATCCTTATTGGTTATCCGTCGCTAGGAGCATTGTTGGAAATTGCGGCCTTGTGCCGGTTGAACATTTGAGTGTAGACGGAAGTCGACTGAGGAGGAATAGCGACACCGTTCGGCCAAGCAAGGTCAAAGACCTCTGGAGCCTCAGGCGGTATTGCAAACGACAGATTAATGTACTCAATCTTACCCGAAATATTGAACCGGACGCCAGTCTTTGTAAATGAAACGCTATCAATTTTGCATCCACGTTCAAGTGTGTAGCTGTGAAGTGGCTCATCGGAATTGAGCGCTACAAGCGTGTAGCCATCTCCCATACCGCGACCATGGGCCATCGGCACAGGCAAAATCTGGACCCAACGATCAAGTCCGTCAAATTTGATAGTCGGATGCTCTCGAACACGGTCTTTAATGAGCTCGGCGGCACGAAGCAAGCCAAAGTGCTTAACGACTGGCCTAGGGTCGGCCATCGTACCGTTTTGAACTTCGTGAACGAATTGCGAAAGCGCGCGTCTCTTGTTGGTTTGGGTTCTGTGCTGCAAAAAAGCGAATCCGGTGGCCGCAACCAGCGGGATCACGCAGACTAACGCAAATAGAGAGTAACGACTACGCAATGATGGATGTCATCTAAGTCGGATAACACCGCCGATCACGGAGCGGCCGGTGAAAGGTTGGAAGTTCCAAAATAGCGTCTTGGCCGCTGCCGTGGATCGGGATAGTTCGTCGTGTCCCAACGGCGACAGTTCGAACGAGTATGGCCACATGACAGTGTATCGAACGTGGGCGAACCAGTGTTCAACGAGCGTTGATTCAGTTCTGGATTCGGGCCGGGGCCGGGCGTTGCAGCACCGACGAACGATTGCAATCACCCGGTCGCGACACGAAATTATCCATTGTAGAAACGCGCAACTTCGCGACTCGGGTGCATTGCATGGTTCTGGCTCTTTGTTAGGAGATTTCGCGTAAGATCTGATCGTAGCGGTCCTGAATGTGCGACTCCTTCACCTTGCCAGCGCGCGCTTGCCGGATGAATACACGCAAGTCGCTATCCCCCAATAAGAGAACGAAAGTCTTTTTGTCTTTCAGTATTCGCTGCAAATGCGGCCAGTATTTCGGTTCCATCTTTCCACGAAAGGCGACGATTCCAAATCGACCAATCTCATCATTTGTGTAATAAGCCATTTGGTGGAAATCGTCTGGTTTTAGGGACTCGTAGTTTTTACATTCCCAAATGATCTGTGTCGCGCCCCATTTGTGTCGCACCATTTCCCAGAAACCACCATATCCGCGATTCGCGGCCAACCAATCACGAATCACGTGGCCATCGTAGGTTCGCGACTTTGCTTGCACGTTTGCTAACGAACGGAAAAAGCATAGTCGAATTGCTCGCCCAACGACGTCTTCGTAGTCATAGGCGTCTGCCTTGCCTGGGGCCAATGCGGTGAGATCATTTGAAAGTTCGTCCAACTCATCGGTGTATTTAGTCAGGTCCAATCCGTCTGGGAGCTCGCCCTGAAATCCCCTCGTACTAAACTGGAAATCTGATGCAGAGACGTTCACGATTACATCCTGAAGGTCGAGTGCATCGCGATACATGGGATGAATCTCGAAATCAGTCGCTGCTGAAACTGCGGGTGTACGGGTCGTATCAGCGCCAATTGAGCGAAAATGCGTATTTCCTCGGTCGTCGATGAGTCCGAGGAAACCGATCTGATACAGAATGTTGACGAACAGTTCCGTAGTAGAATTAGCGAAAAACCAAGCTGCGCAATGCTTTGAAATCTCTAAATCTGTGAGCAGATTCTGCAAAATTGTCTCTAGCCCCTGCCTCGTATATTTCCAGCCAAGTCCGTAGAACTTGTCGAGGACTAGTTGTATCCGAGGGTAGTTCTCGTCGTATTCATCACCAAGATCTTTCAGTCGGCTATCAGAGAAGCGTTTGCGCGCGGATAGAAGGTCATCGATCTGAATTACCTGATGGTTTTTGGATGCGGCGGTTTCAATCGCAAATTTGACGTAAGTCAATACATCGCGGGGCCGATTCTGACAGAAGTCAAAGACGAGATTTCGTGATTCAGTTGGGTTCTCGAAGAACGTATCCCAAGTAGCGCCACCGAGGGGCCAACGGGAATTAAACGGAGCATTCAAGCGTCGTTCAACGAACTCTATTAGCTTCTCAATTGTCCAGTTGAGTCCAGCTACGCGTGTTTCAATTCGAGAAAACTCGCTGTCAGATTCGCGGACGCGTTCAAACACGTTCTCTCGAAGAAACAGCAGGGCTCTCGCACTATGCAGCCGTGTCGTAAACTCGCCGCACGCATGCATTAGTGCGGCAAGAAAACGAATGTTTGTATCTGACCCGTCCCACGATTCATCCAATCGATCAATCAGAATGGCGTACAGTTTAGAATTTGCTTGAAGCTCTTGGTTAATCGCGGAAGCTAAACTCTTGGGACGTTTAATATCCTTTAACCATGATCCATCGTTTCCCTTGACAAGGTGCCCGAGTATGCGATTTACGAACCGGACTGCCCTAAGATCAAAGTCCTGATTATCTTCGATCTTGAGTTCCCGTTGAACAAAGTCTGGCAGTGCGTCACGCGTGATTTTTCCGTCTTCGAGCAATTGATATAGCAGTTCGAACTCAAGCGTGAGCTCAAATGCACTTACGACCGATTTGAATGGTTTTTGGTGACTCTTGGCAAAGAGATCTGGTGCGATGGTGGAACTAAGGGGCGCGAAAACTTCGGGAAAGACTTGTATCGTCTTTCCCGGCAGGCGGCTCAGCTGAATAGTTAGCGCGGTCTTGCCAGTGCCTCGCCTGCCGATAAAAAAACACTTGTTGCGGGTAGCATCGTTCGCTGCGAGATATGCGTTTGTCGAAACGAAGACACTAGCGTCCTCTACGAGCATGTCATACTCGGCAAACGAGTCGCCGAACGAAATCCGCGAGAGAGCGTCCTTTGGAAGCTGCGGAAGACTTACCGGTTTCTTGGCCGATCGTGTGCGTTTCGACATTCGTTAATGATCCATCACTTTTTCGTTTCCATGCTAGAACACCACCGATCACGGAGCGGCCGGTGAAAAGTCGGAAGTTCCAATATAGCGTCCTGGCCGCTGCCGTGGATCGGATAGTTCGTCGTGTCCCAACGGCGACAGTTCGAACGAGTTTGGCCGGGTGTCATTGTATCGAACGTGGACGAACCAGTGTTCAACGAGCGTTGATTCAGTCCTGGATTCGGGTCGGGGCCGGGCGTTGCAGCACCGACGAACACCACCGATCACGGAGCGGCCGGTGAAAAGTCGGAAGTTGTAATATAGCGTCTTGGCCGCTGCCGTGGATCGGATAGTTCGTCGTGTCCCAACGGCGACAGTTCGAACGAGTTTGGCCGCATGCCAGTGTATCGAACGCTGACGAACCAGTGTTCAACGAGTGTTGATTCAGTGCTGGATTCGGGCCGGGGCCGGGCGTTGCAGCACCGACGAACACCACCGATCACGGAGCGGCCGGTGAAAAGTTGGAAGTTGTAAAAAGTTGTCTTGGCCGCTGCCGTGTATCGGATAGTTCGTCGTGTCCCAACGGCGACAGTTCAAACGAGTTTGGCCGCATGTCATTGTATCGAACGTGGGCGAACCAGTGTTCAATGAGCGTTGATTCAGTCCTGGATTCGAGTCGGGGCCGCGCGTTGCAGCACCGACGAACAATAGATTCAACCCTACTCAGTAGGGTCATATACGGCGATACGGGGTGAGTCAGTAGGGCAATATACCGTGATACGGGGTGAGTCACTAGGGGCATTTGACCAATATCGCTCAACTCGATATTCTGCTGAGTGATATTACTTAATTCGCTCAGTAGGGGCAACCCTGGCAGTTTGAAAGGTCAATCTGATGACGCTTGCTAAGTATGAGTTGGTCGTGGCCTCGGCAGAAGACATTGGGGAGAGCGATCGAATTTGGTTTCCGAAATGGTTGCGACGATATGCAATGAGTTTTCGTAAAGGGCTTACGGACGAATTGCCCGTCAACCGCGACGCCGCTTTGCAGTTTTCTCGCAGTTTGCTGAAGTCGGGAGCTCCGGCTTGGCAACGGTGGCAGGCCGTGCGGGCGGTGGAGTATTACCGCGACTTGATTCTGCAACGATCCCAACCTGACTTATCAAAGATTGTCGCGACGCTGGCTCAAATGGGCAAGCAAGAGCGAAACCTTGATTTGCACTTACCGCCAACCGAAGAGGAGCTCGCGATGATTCGCGGCAAGATGGATCCCGCCGAACCGCAGCTCGTTCAGACGATGCGAGCGGAAATGCGGGTTCTGCATTATACGATGTCGACCGAGAAGGCCTATGTGCGGTGGGTGAAGCGGTTCATGGGACATGTCGGCTCGACCGAATTGGAAGCATTCACTGAACGAGACATCGAGTCGTTTCTGACCAAACTGGCCGTTGAGGGAAAGGTCGCGGCGAGCACGCAGACGCAGGCACGTTCTTCGTTACTTTTCTTATATGAAAGCATTCTCGGCAGAAGAATCGGCTTCATTAATGCGGTTCGTGTAAAACGTCCGGATTCGATGCCCGTTTGGTACAGCCGCGGAGAGATTAAGCTATTGCAGGAGCAGATGACCGGCATGCACTGGATCATGTTGTTGCTGATGTATGGTGCCGGGCTTCGTCACAAAGAGTGTCGTCGGTTGCGGATCAAAGACGTTTAGTTTGACGAAGGCCGTTTGTTGGTTCGTGATGGGAAGGGCCAAAAAGACCGGATGACGTTTTTGCCTAAACAGGTCATCCCGGAGTTGCAGCGTCAGATCGCTTGGGCGACACAATTGCAACAGCAGGATATCGATGAGGGGTTCGACAAAGTGTATTTGCCATTCGCGTTGTCGCGGAAGTATCCCAATGCGGGACGAGAAATCGGTTGGCGTTGGGTGTTCCCATCGCGTCAGCGTTCAAGAGACAAGCGAAGCGGCAACGTGTGGCGGCATCACATCAGCGAGGAGCAGTTTGCCGTCGCATTGAAAGCGGCTCAGAAGGCGGCTGGGATCACCAAGAACGGGGTCCCGCATTCTCTTCGGCATAGCTTTGCGACTCACTTGGTCGAGGACGGCACGGATTTGCCGACGGTTCAGAAGTTGATGGGGCACAAGGACATCGAAACGACGATGAATTATGTGCACGTGGAGGTCGGGTTTGACAGCCGCTTGCAAAGCCCGGTGGATCGGTTGTTGCAGGGGTGATGCTGGGCTGTCAAAACCTTGGTATCGCGACATTTTCGTTCTCCACAACTTCCTGTCACCTCTCTCAGCGAAGCTGGGAGCGGTCGGATCGAGCGAAGCAAGATCCGGGAGGGGGCATCCCACGGCAAACCAAGCCGATCCAGCCAAACAACGCCCGTGCCCCCTCCCTCGCGGACTCCTGAACGTCGTCGCTCTCCCCCAAACTGCGTTCGGGAGAGGTGACAGAGATCACCCAGTCCTTCGGACTGGGCTGGGCAAACGGATGGGCCGTTGGCCCGAAAACCGTGCCGACCCGCTTCGGGCCGGGGAGGGTTACGCTTTGGGTTAGTATCAACCGCGTTCAAATAGCACGAAATACGGCAATCACTGATGTAAAATTGACAGTCCAGCGTTAGCGGGCTGATGGTTTAATCGTTATCGAAACCCGACGCGCGATGGGCTGTTGATTTAATCGTTTAACGGCAAGCCGCAGGCGACAGAGTTTGAAAACGCAGATGCCTGCGGCTTGCCGTTAAACGAAAACGCCCAAAGGTGCACTCAATCAACACGCCGGTGAGTGAGGGATATTTAAAAGAGAATGAATGGCGTTCGATCCCTCGCTGACGCATCGGGTTGCGATTCAATCAACAGCCCGTTCGCGGCGGTTAACCGAATGCCAGCCGGGGCTGACGCCCATCGGCTAATGGTTGTCATTGGGCATACGACTCAATCAACATTCGGCTTGCGGGCTGTTGATTTAATTAGCCGTACCGCGTTAGCGGCGGTTAACCGGACGCCAACCGGGGCTAACGCCCTTCGGCTAATCGTTGCATTGCTGAATCCGACTAAACCAACAGCCCGCTTGCGGCTTAGATCGAGGACCGATAGGCGTCGTCGAAGGTGAGTTCGAGTTGTGTGTCGCGGTCGTCGTAGCCGAGTTCGCGGTGCATCAAGCTGGGCTGGATGTCCAGGCTGTTTTGGTATTTGTCGCTATCGTAATCCTCGAAGTCACCGATGAGTTGGTGATAGGAAATCTGGCAAACCTGCAGTCCCGGATAAATCCTGACGGGTTGGACGCAGTGGATTTCCAACGTCCATGTGCCTCGGTAACCGGCATGCCCGATGCTGCCGCCGGGGTTGAGGATCAGCCCCAATCGTCCCAGTGATGATCGTGGGTGAAGCATCGGGACAAGGTTTCGGGTGCAAGTTTGTTCGACCGTTCGGCCGAGATACAACATGCCCGGTTGCAGCGTCATGCCGTCGACAGGGATCTCGATTCGCCGAAACCGGTTCGGGCTCGCCGAATCGAGAACGACTTCCTCATAAACGAGCAATTCGTTGTGCAACGTCAGGTTGTAGCTGTTCGGATTCAATCGTTCGGGGTCGAACGGGTCGATGGTCAGCTCACCGCCGAGTCGCTGCAGAATCTCGTGACTGGATAAAATCATGTCAAAGGTGCTTTGAGGACGATGGGAGCGATAGGACTGCGGCATCCAAACGGGATCGGGCGATCGAACCCGAACTGCGCAATTTAACGACTTCGGACGGTCCGATTCAGCCTTCTGGGGCAGATTACTTGTTTTTTTATGAATCCCGGTTTCCGATTCAGGTGTAAAATCAGAACGACCGGACCTGCCGGGACCGCCTCGGGCGGTGACGGATCGCTATACTTTCGTGAACCACCGGCCGTCCCTGCCGCCGGGACGACCGACCGTCGGCCAAAACGCACAACCTATCTTGGAGCCCAATTCATGAGTCAAGTGAACCCTTACGCCAACGGCGATTCGATGCTGGGTACCCAATACGGTCCGGCCGCATTTGCCGAAGAGTCCGCCCGGGCGGCATTCATTCGCCGCACCTACAGCCACCTGACCGGGGCCGTGTTCGCTCTGATGGCGATCGAGTTCGTGTTGTTCGCGGTCGTTCCTCGGAACATCATGACCGGATTGGTCGAGCGGATGATCGGCGGCTACGGATGGCTGATCGTCTTGGGTGCGTTCATGGGCGTCAGTTGGATCGCCCGCAGTTGGGCCAATAGCGGTCACTCGGTCGCCAAACAGTACTTCGGCTTGGGACTGTATGTCGTCGCCGAAGCGTTCATTTTGTTGCCGGCGTTGTACGTCGCCATCGTGATCATGGGGCAAGAGAATATTCCGATTCTCGCGGCGATCATCACCAGCGTTTGCTTTGCCGGTTTGACCGCGTTCGTGTTCATGACGCGAGTCGATTTGTCGTCTTGGGGGACGTACTTGTTCGCGGCCGGAATGATCGCGATGGGGGTCGCCATCGCGGGCATTTTCTTCGGATACTCGTTGGGGCTATTTTTCTGTGGCGTGATGGTCGCCTTGGCATGCGGCTACATTCTTTATGATACGTCGAACGTCTTGCACCATTACGACACGCGACAACACGTCGCCGCGTCGTTGGCGTTGTTCGCATCGGTCGCATTGTTGTTTTACTACGTGCTCCGCATCCTGATGATGTTCGCGGGTACGGACGATTGAAAACGGTAGGCCGATAACTCAATATCGAGCGCCGGTAACGGGGTGATCCGCGATGAATCCACTATCTGATGTGACTCAACTTCCCGACGACTTTGACGGGAAGGTGCGGTTGTTTCCGTTGCCGGGTTTGGTTTTGTTCCCTCACGCGATGCAACCGCTGCACATTTTTGAACCGCGTTACGTGGAGATGTTGCGTGAATCGTTAGCGACGGATCATTTAATCACCATGGCGACCTTAACCGATCCCACGGTGATGCCGGTCGCGTCGCCGCCGGTGATCTCCCAAACGGTTTGCATTGGTCGAGTGATCTCGCATACGGAACTCGATGGCGATCGGCACAACGTTTTGTTGATCGGCACGCGTCGGGCGACGATCCGTCGTGAAATCGAGTCGACGCGTTCTTTCCGAATCGCTCAAGTGGATTTGATCGACGATTTTTATTTGCCCGCCGCAACGGCCAAACGCGGCGACCTGAAGAAACGCCTGTTGACCGCGTTCGGCCAGATCATTCCCCCGTCGGCGGGCTCCCAAAAGAGTCTGCATGATTTGATGGCCGGACCGATGGGTGTCGGCCCGATCACTGACATCATCGCCTATACGTTGCCTTTCGAACCCGAAGACAAGTTGACCCTACTCGCGATGAGCGACGTCGACGCCCGGGCCGAACATTTGATTCGATTGATTCAGCGGGGAGACGTGCAGTTGGAATCGGTGAGTGTGTCGGAGCAGGAGTTCGACCTGCAGGAATCATTCACGGAATCTTCACGCAACCAATTCCCGCCACCGTTCAGCGTCAATTAAGGATTCAGCGAGGGAAACCCCTCTGGGACTTTCATCGGCGGGGGAATCGACTTAAAGTATGAAGCGGTCAAGAGTTGTCTCGTCTCGTCTCGTCGGTACCGTCACCCGCGTTCCCGCTCATCTTTCCCCACGCAATCAACGCGGAGCATCCTTTGAGTGCTTGCATCCTCATCGTCGAATCCGATGAAGCCGTTCGCCAAAAATTGGCGGCGCTGCTTTGTGATGCCGGGTATCGATGTTTGGTAGCGGAGAACCCCGATCAAGCTCTTGAGATGCTTAGCAGCCACAACGTCGATCTGATGGTGACCGAGGTACCGCGATTGCCCGCAACGACGACCGATTCGAATGGTCAAAGCATCCTGGGAGGGTCGGGGAAATCCAAGGTGGATGCGGCCCCGTTGAATCGCTGGATGGAAGTCTTGCGGGAACGGGCGCCCCACCTGCCGATGATCTTGTTGACACGTCCCGGTGCCGAACGGGTCGCTTGCGAAGCGTTGTTGCGAGGCGCGGCGTCTTATGTGCCCGAAAGCTTGATCGAGACGGCATTGGTCGAAACGGTCGGACAGGTAATCGCCGTCGGCCAAAGTTCGCTTTGTGCGACGGAACTGGAGCAATGCATCTCGCGAACCAAGTTAGAGTTGGTTCTCCCCAGCCAGGAATCGCTCGTCCCCGCCGTCATCGCGAAGCTCGAACAAGCCACCGATCAACTCGGTCTGTTCGACGAGATGATTTGGACCCAAGTCGCGATGGCGCTTGACGAAGCGATCCTCAATGCGATGATCCACGGCAACCTCGAAGTGGACTCAGGGCTGCGCGAGGTGGATGAAGGACAAGCGTATTGGGACATGATCCAAGAGCGTCGGCAAACGGCTCCTTACTCGGACCGCCGAACGTTCATTACATTGACCGCCACCCGCAACCAAGCCGTCTTCATCATCCGCGACGAAGGTCCCGGCTTTGATCTGTCCACCATTCCCGATCCCGATGACCCCGCCAACTTGGAAAGCATCGGGGGTCGTGGTTTGTTGTTGATCGGTGCCTTCATGGACGAAGTCCACCACAATGAAATCGGGAACGAGTTAACGATGATCAAACGCAAGGCGTCCTTCCCATCGGATTTGGAATGAGCCGATTTCATCTTGTGAACCGAGTTGGCCAGTTTTTCGTTCTATGCTTTCTCGTTTTCGCGATGATCGGGTGCGGCGATCGCATCGCTCCCCCGGCGGATCAACCCGCCAATGTACGAACGGAAATCGCCGAGGTGATCGCCCGTCCGCGGCGACGAACCTTGACCGGCGAATATCGAGCCCGCATCCAGAGTGACTTGTCGTTTCGTGTCGGCGGTCGCATCGCCAGTCGTAACGTGGATGTCGGTGATCGAGTCGAACCGGGGCAGATCTTGGCAAGTTTGGACACCTTGCAACCGGTCGCCGACGTCAAGGCGGCCCAAGCCGCATTGCGATCGGCCGAAGCCGCCCAACAGGACGCGCTGGCGGAAGCCGAACGGATCGAAAAGTTGTTGGAATCCAATTCTGCTTCCCAGGCCGAATTCGATAACGCCAAGGCGGCCTTGTTAATCGCTCAAGGCGCGGTCGAGGTCGCCAAGTCCACGCTAGCTAATACCGAGAGTCAGTTGCTGTTTACCGACTTGCAGGCCGAATCGGCGGGCGTGATCGTCGCCCGACAAGCCGAAGTGGGACTGGTCGTCGGTCCCGCCGAGACCGTTTTCACGATCGCCGAAGATGGCGACCGCGAAGCCGTCTTCGACGTTTTTCCCACTCACATTCCTGAACGCCCCGTCGACGATATTATCTCATTGAAGTTGGTTTCGAATCCGAACGTCAAGACCGAAGGAACGATCCGCGAGATCGCCCCGTCGATCGATCCGGCCAGTGGCACGGTGCGGGTCAAAGTCGCTGTTCCGGACCCACCATCGGAAATGAAGTTGGGTGCGTCGGTGGTCGGCGAAGCCCAGTTCCGTCCGATGGACGTGGTGCAGTTACCCTGGACGGCGATGATGCGAAAGGGAGACCAAGCGAGCGTATGGGTGGTCGATCCGCAGAACCAAACCGTTTCGCAACGGGTCGTCGAAGTCGAAAGTCACCAGTCCGGCGTGATGCTCGTCACGCAGGGCCTTCAGCCTGGTGAAATCGTCGTCGTCGATGGAGTTCAATTGCTGCACCCCGGGCAAACGGTCAATCCGATGCAGACCCCCAGTGACAAATCGACGTTGCCAACGGGAACCAATCCATGAACCGGAGTGAAGCACCTCGTTCAGGAGCCGATGGACGCGTTTGTTGCGTTCTCTCGATGATCGTTGCGGTGATCGTTGCGACGATCGGGATGTGCGGCTGTCGCGAGCAAGAAACGGTTCCTTCGCCCGTCGTCCGGCCTGTGCTTTCAACCCCGGCCGCGCCAATTGCCCGATCCGAAAGCGGTTACAGCGGTACGATCGAACCACGATTTCAAGCCGACGTCAGTTTTCGAGTCTTGGGTAAAATTGTCAGCCGCGATGTCAACGTGGGCGATACCGTTAAGCAAGGACAGCGGATCGCAACGATCGATCCGGAGATTCAACAAATCGCCGTCCGCTCGGCACAAGCAAGCCTCACCAATGCCAAAGCGTTGCTCGACAACGCCGACAAAAATTTCAAGCGGCAAGAGAAACTGTTGGCACAGAACGCGGCTTCGCAAAGCGAATTCGATACGGCAAAAACGAACTACGAGTCCGCACGCTCGGACGTCACCCAGGCCGAATCTAATCTAGCCAAAGCAAAAGAAGAGCTCGACTATACCGAACTTCGCTCCGATCTCGATGGCGTCGTAATGAATCTTTATGCCGAACGGGAACAAACGGTCAAGGCGGGACAAGTCGTCGCGACCCTGGCCGATCCGACGGTGCGGGAGGCCGTCGTGGACGTGGATGAAACCACGTTACGCGGGATCGAACCGGGCACCGAATTCCGGATCGTGTTGCAACAAAGTGATGACATTCAAACGATCGGTACCGTCCGGGAGATCGCACCCCAAGCGGACGCGAAGACCCGGACACGACGCGTGCGAATTTCGTTGACCGATCCGCCCGAGGCGTTTCGATTGGGGTCGACGATCCGAGCCTTCCCGTCGGCTGCCTCGCAATCGGATATTGAAGTGCCATTGTCGGCGATCGGTAGCGAAGATGGCTCTTCTTACGTTTGGATCGTTGATGAAACGAAAAACACCGTCCACAAGACTGCGGTCACCGTATCGAGCACCGATGCGGATCACGCCACAATCAGCGATGGTGTCCGGCTCGGCGACCGTGTCGTGACCGCCGGCGTCCACAGTTTGACCGAAGGCCAAACGGTCGCATGGAAATCGAAGGCCGAACCATGACGCAAGACCCATCCACCGATGGATTCAATCTATCCGATTGGGCGCTGAAGCATCGGTCGCTCGTTTGGTACATGATGCTCGTCTCGGCGATCATGGGTACGTTCTCGTATCTCAACCTTGGACGCGAGGAAGACCCGACGTTCACGATCAAGACGATGATCATCAGTGCGGCGTGGCCGGGCGCGACGCTCGAAGAGATGGTCAACCAAGTCACCGACCGGATCGAAAAGAAAGTCGAAGAGATTCCGCAATTCGATTACGCCAAGAGTCTCAACCGGCCGGGCGTGACCACGATTTACGTCAACCTCAAAGAGAACACGCCGCCCGAAGAGGTCCCACAGGCGTGGATCAAGATTCGTAACTCGATCGGCGATATCAAGAGTGAATTACCCAGTGGTGTGGTCGGTCCGTTTTTCAACGACGATTTCGGCGATGTTTTTGGAAACGTCTTCGCATTCACCTCCGACGGTTTGACCCCTCGTCAACTTCGCGATTACGTGGAGTCGGCCCGCGCCGCCATCATGACGGTTCCCGACGTCGGTAAGGTGGAACTGATCGGAGCCCAAGACGAGGTCATCTACCTCGAGTTCAGCACCCAAGAACTGGCCGCTTTGGGATTGACTCAGCAGGTCGTCGTTGATGCCATCCGATCGCAAAACGCGATCACGCCGTCGGGTGTTCTCGAGACCAACGGGGAACGAATCAGCATCCGAGTCAGCGGCGAGTTTCAATCCGAAGAGGATCTTCGATCGATCAATTTGCGAATCAATGATCGGTTCTTCCGGTTGCGTGACGTCGCTCAAATTCGCCGCACTTATATCGATCCTCCCGAGTCGCTGTTCCGATTCAACGGTGAACCCGCGATCGGTCTAGCGATCGGTATGAAACCAAAGGCGAACTTGCTCGAATTCGGGGAAGCCTTGCACGAGGAAATGGACCGGATCGAATCCGAACTACCGATCGGCGTCGGCATCCATCTCGTTTCCGATCAACCGATGATCGTCGAAGAAGCCGTTGGCGGTTTCACACAAGCTCTCTTCGAAGCGGTGACGATCGTGTTGATCGTTAGCTTCGTCAGTCTCGGATTACGAGCCGGTTTAGTCGTCTCGCTCACCATTCCGCTTGTGCTCGCGATCACTTTCGTGGCGATGGAGTTGTTCGAGATATCGCTGCAACGTATTTCGTTGGGCGCGTTGATCATCGCCCTCGGTTTGCTCGTCGATGACGCGATGATCGCCGTCGAGATGATGGTCGCGAGGCTCGAAGCGGGCGACCCGTTGGAAAAGGCGGCGACATACGTCTACACCTCGACCGCGTTCCCGATGTTGACCGGGACGATCGTCACGATCGCCAGCTTCATCCCCGTGGGACTCAATGGCAGTGCCGCCGGCGAATTCACCTACACGCTCTTTGTTGTGATCGCCGTCTCGTTGTCGGTTTCATGGATCGTGGCGGTGTTGTTCGCCCCGTTGATCGGCGTCGCCTTGTTGCCCAAGACGATGAAGAATACCCACGGGACGAAAGGGTGGTTTGCCAAGGGATTCAGTCGACTGTTGCTCGTCGCGATGCGATGGAAGTGGGTGACGATTTTGATCACGTTGGCGATGTTCGCCGTCTCGCTCTACGGCATGAACTTCGTTCAGCAGCAGTTTTTTCCGAGTTCGGATCGCTCAGAGTTGGTCGTCGATTGGACACTCCGTCAAAACGCATCGATTCAACAAACCAGAGCCGAGCTGGATCGTTTCGAAACCTATCTCGTCGGTGACGAAGACGTTGAACATTGGAGCAGTTACGTCGGTCGCGGTGCGGTGCGATTTTTGTTGTCGTTCGACGTGCAGCCCCCGTCACCTAATTTCGGGCAAGTGATCATCGTCACCAAGAGCATCGAGGCGCGAGAACGGCTGCGAGAGAAACTCAATCGCATCTTGGAAAAGGAGTTCTTGGGAACCGACGCGTTCGTCCACTTGCTCGATATCGGTCCGCCCGTCGGCCGACCGGTTCAGTACCGCGTCAGTGGTCCTGACATTCAGCGGGTCCGCGAGCTGTCGCTCGATCTGGCCGCGACGATCGGCGAGAACCCGAACATTCAAAGCTTGATCTACGATTGGAATGAACCCGGTCGTGTGATCAAGGTCAACATCTTGCAAGACGAAGCAGCACAGCTCGGGGTGACTTCGGAGTCGATCGCGCGGACGCTCAATGGCATCGTCGGTGGGATTCATTTCACGGAAATCCGCGACAGTATTTACTTGGTCGACGCGGTCGGACGGGCGATCCAAACCGAGCGTGCGTCGATCGAAACGTTGCAGAATCTGCAAATCGCCAGCGGTAACGGCAAGTCAGTTCCGTTGGCGGCGGTCGCCACGTTTCGATACGAGTTGGAACAACCGGCGATCTGGCGACGCAACCGATTGCCCACCATCACGATCAAAGCCAGCATTAACGATGCCGTCCAGCCCGCGACCGTGGTTGATCAACTCGACGCGTCGATTGACGCCTTTGCTGATGAACTGCCCGCCGGTTACCACATCGCTGTCGGCGGTTCGGTCGAAGAGAGTGCCAAAGGACAAGGTCCGATCTTTGCCGTCGTGCCGTTGATGTTGTTTGTGATGGCCAGCATTTTGATGGTGCAATTGCAGAGTTTCCATCGTCTGTTTTTGGTCTTCTCGGTCGCACCACTGGCGTTGATCGGCGTTGTCGCCGCGCTCGTCCCCAGTGGCGCGCCGTTGGGGTTTGTTGCGATCTTGGGTGTGTTGGCGTTGATCGGGATTCTGATTCGAAACGCGGTCATCTTGATCGTGCAGATCGAAACACATCGTGACGAAGGTTTCGATCCTTGGGATGCCGTCGTCGACGCGACCGAACATCGGATGCGTCCGATTCTATTGACCGCTGCCGCCGCGAGCCTCGCGCTGATTCCGATCGCTTCGGAAATTTTCTGGGGCCCGATGGCCTACGCGATGATGGGCGGCATCATCATCGGTACGGTGTTGACGCTGTTGTTCTTGCCGGCTCTTTATGTCGCATGGTTCCGAATCAAAGAGCCCGTCTAGCCCGCTCACACGGCGAGATACTCGTCGATCGCCTCTTGAAAGACTTCGACCGGAGCGGTTTTTCCAAACAGTTGAGCGACTAACGCGGACAAACATCGGGCATGCAGATCGACGCACCGGATCACATCGCCTGGTGAGGACGCTTTGAGCCGATCCAATGCGACAACGTATTGCGAGTCGCATTCTTCGTTGAGGTCGATGAGTGTTTGGCGTGCGGGAATCTCGAAATCGAATCGGACCGCAGTCCCTTTGCCTTGCCTTTGCTCGATGATCATCAGCCAGCTTTGATCTTCACCGAGATCGTCCTGCAAGGCCGCGATTTCTGCGGAACTGGGGGCTTGGTTGAGCAAGACCACATCGGCGTCTTCTAACTTCACAGGATGTGCCGCGTTGTAACGGTTCAACCAACTCAATCGCTGTTTGATCGCTTCGGCATGTGCCTCGGTGTGGGCGTCGGTGGAAGATTCCTGTGGTTCGAGTCCTTCATTGACGAAGATGACCTTGGCGAGATGCGACTTTTGGGAAGCCTCGTGAATGAAGGCCGCTGTTGTTTTCATCTTCAAGCTCTCCAAATACCACCCTGAGTAGGTGATCGGATCGGCGTGGGCTTCTTGGGAAGGCGTTCGAACCAGGAGATCGATGTTCGTGTCGGTTTCCTCACTCGCCTGTTCGATGGTTGGACGACACGACGAAGCTACCCAGACGGCCTTGAAATTCATCGCGAACATCCCGACCAATGCCGGCTCAATTTTGTCCGGGCTCAAGTCGACCGAGAAAACGCGGCAATCCACTCCGGCGGCCTGCAAACCAGTTTCCAACGCAAATTGGGTCGGGTTGCCTGCGATCGGATGTCCGATGACCGCGATAATCGGCTCAGTCGTTTCGTCCATGAGTGGGGCCGTCCGTGTTGAAAGAAATGAAAAGCGATGAAGGCAGCGGTTGGGCGTTTTCGCAACTTGGAATTAAAGTAGAGCGTTCGCCCCGGTCCGATGAGGCCGCTGTTTACCTACATTGACGCGAAACATGACCCACACTTTGCTCGACCTGCCGATCGACGAATCGATATTGGGTTTGATCAATGGCTCCGCGATGACCGCGTCATTAGTCGCGGTCACGAAGTCTCGTCGGCAATCGCTTCTCGCGGTAATCTTGGTGATCTTGTTCGGATGCGGATTGCTTCTGGCATGGGAAGGGACCCCGAATCGCGATCGGATGTTCATTTTGGCGTTCCTGGTGACGCTTTGTCGATTGGGGGCAAGTGTGACGAAACGCTTCATGATCGCGGATTTGATGGTATTGACCACAGCCGTGGCGATGGGGCTTTTCTTCGTTCAACGAACCGGCTTGATCGATCGAGACGCCTTGTATTGGACCGGTACGATGATATTCGCGATCACCATCGCACTGGCGGTTTCATCCCGGGGACAGGGGGGGCGCCTCTACATCGCCGGACTGTTCCTCGTTGCTTCGTTGGCAACGTTCGGATTCGCCGCCGCCGATGCTCATTGGGTTCAACCGGATCGACTGGATTTTCAAACGGCGATGATCCGTTACGCGGCGTTGATGTTCGGTATGATAACGCCACCGATAGTTTATCGATTGTGCAGTCACTTCGTTGCTTCCAAATCAAAAATTCATGAACTCGCCCCAGCCCCGCATGGTCATGCCTTCGCGGGACCAATTTCGAACGATGACTCGCGCGGAACTTCAGTCATGGCAACTGAAGCGATTGAATCAACTTGGCGCGTCGTTGCTGCACCATCCGCTCTACGCCGAACGACTCGCTGACGTTTCATTCCCGCTGTCGTCGTTGGATGAACTGCATCGAATTCGCTTTCTGAACAAAAGCGACTTACTGGGGCGATCCAGTTCCGAGCCATCGCGTTTGTTTCATCGCAATCGGCAAGAGTACGTTCGCTTTCACCAAACCAGCGGATCGCGGGGATGGCCGATGCCGGTTCTCGATACCGATGCGGATTGGGCGTGGTGGATCGAGTGTTGGCAATACGTCCTCGATGCGGCCGAGGTCACCGCGTCGGATGTCGCCATGATGGCGTTTTCGTTCGGCCCGTTCATCGGGTTTTGGTCGGCCAATGATGCCTTGGTGCATCGTGGTGCCTTGGTCGTTCCCGGCGGCGGATTGTCGACATTGGCGAGATTGAAACTGCTTGCCGACCAACGATGCACGGTGTTGTGTTGCACACCAACCTACGCATTGCACATGGCCAGTGTCGCCAAAGAACACGGAATCAATTTGGCGGACAATCGCATTTCGAGGATCATTGTGGCGGGCGAACCCGGCGGCAGTGTCCCGAACGTCCGCGCGGCCATCGAATCGCAATGGAACGCCCGCGTCGTCGACCATGCCGGGGCCAGCGAACTGGGCGCGTGGGGATTCGCCAGCGAAGACGATACCGGCTTGCACGTGATCGAATCAGAGTTCATCACCGAGGTATTAGTTTTTCAACCAGACGGCACGTACGTCCAAGCCGAACCAGGACAACGTGGCGAATTGGTCATGACGAATCTGGGGCGACTCGGCGGCCCGGTGATGCGTTACCGAACCGGTGACATGGTCGAGCCGGTTTGGGAACATACTTTTGAATGTCGATTCGTGCATTTGAACGGCGGCGTAATCGGGCGGGCCGACGACATGTTGGTCATCCGTGGCGTCAACGTGTTCCCGAGCAGCATCGAGTCGATCGTCCGCGAGATCGACCCGACCGCCGAATTCCGGATGATCGCTTCACGACAAGACGAGATGGATCAACTCAAGATCGAGATCGAAGCCGATCCGTCTCGGTTCAATGCTGGCGAGTTGGAAGAACGATTCCGAGAACGATTAGCATTGCGGGTGCCGGTTTCGCGAGTCGACGTCGGTACCTTGCCTCGATCCGAAGGCAAATCCAAACGCTGGGTCGACGAGCGAATGGATTCGTAACTCGCAATGCGGCTACGCCGCAACCCTACAAGCCCGAAGCGCAAGTTTTGAAGTTGCGCTTTTTTCGTAACCCGCTGCGTAAGCGAGGGATCATTGATATTGACTCATCCCTCGCTTACGCGTCGGGTTACGATAAACCAATGCCACAGGCAAAAGCGCAACTTCAAAAAGCGCAAGCGAGTGGATCGAATTAGCCGTACCGCGTTAGCGGCGGTTAACCGAACACCAACCGGGGCTAACGCTGGCCTGCTAAAAGTTTGGGGTTGCGGCGGCAATGCGATTGCGCAAGTTTAGTTCCTCGGAGCTAATACCGAGATCTTCTTTTCTGGCGGTGTGAACTCCTGGCTTGAGTTGTTCCCACTTCCATGC
>NZ_SJPM01000041.1 GCF_007859915.1 Neorhodopirellula pilleata | reverse complement strand
ACAAAGCCGTTTGTGCATCGCGTATCATGTGAAAGAGCCTTCGTGTTTTTCCTAAGTTGTCGTCAGATAACAACTTGGACGCACGCAAGGCTCTTTTCGTTCAATGCTGATGAATAATCCGGGCTAGGATCACGTTGCCGCAGGGGCGTTGATTTGTTCGCCGGTAAGCGACTGCGTTTGGGAAGTGTGAATCAGGTAACGGGCTTCGATCGCGGTTGCGAGTTTGGGCATCCCTTCGCAGACGGCGTCGAGCAGTTCGGCCAACTGTTTTCGGTTCCCTTTTTCGTCCAATCGCGATAACTCGATCGCGTCGCAAACAAGTAGCTGCCTCATCAAATCGGCCGCGAGTCGTTCGTCTTCGCCCAGACCGACTTGATGCGACGCGGTCGGAAGGTCGACAAGTACCTTTTCAATATCCTGTAATTGAAACCGCAGCGATCGTGGGTTGGATTCGTCCGTGACGAGCAAGTCGATCGTCGCGGCGGGTTGAACGATGGCGAGATAGCGAGAACGGTACGTCATTAAACTATCCGTCGCGTCGAGAATCGCTTCGCACAACTCGCTTTCATTGTTCATCGGCTTGACCAATCCGGCCGACAAGAGTTCAGCCGTTTGGTGCGCTCGTTCGATCCGCCGGCCGAGCAAAACGAATCGCCAGCCGTGGGTGCGGGTCAAACTCTCCGCCGCCAAACCGCTGAATCCAAGCAACAATGTGATCGAGTGGTTAAGCCGTTCGATGGCTGCGATCACGTTCGCGCCGCGAGGCCGTGGTTTGACGACGATCTCGGTGTGCAAACTGCGAAAAATGCGGTAAGCATCGAGCGAAATCCGGTCGCGAACGGCGGTTGCGTTCCGCAACGCACCGACGGCGGCGGATTGCAATCCACGCGACGTCGACGTATCGAAGACGCTCGCCGGTAACATCATGTCCAATCGTGGCATCGCGCCGTCGAGTCCTTCGATCGCGTAGTCGGGTTCGAGTTGCCCCATCGCGGCGAGCGCTTTGACCAGCCGCGGCATCTCCGACATCTCGTTGTATTCGTCTTCGCCGGCCAGCCGCGTGAGCGTCGTTCGCAACAACCTAGCGATCGATTCGCATCGCTCGACATATCGTCCCAGCCAAAACAAATGTTCGGCTACGCGACTGGGCAATTCCGAACCGCTGCGACGAAGCTGAACGATTTCCGATTCAGGAGACAACAACGTGACTTCGTGATCGACCGGTGTATCGCTGATGACCCAGCAATCCTGAGTCAATTGACCGCTCGTCGGTGATTTTCCTAGCAAGTCCGGCTTGGGGCTGACTCGGGCGAGTCCTCCCGGCAACACCTCGATCCCGGTTGGCGTTTGCAACTGAAACGATCGCAGCGTCAAGTACCAGGGCTTCAGCTTGCCTTCCACCCAAACCGGCGTTTGGCTGTGCGAAAGCTGTTCTTGACCGACGAACCGACACGGGTCAGCCTTGATCCGCCGAATGATGTCGTCGCGTTGTTCGGCGGTTCGCGTTTCAGGCACTGACGGATGGGTGTCGTTGATCGCGTAGGCACTGCGAATGATCAAGCGATCGAGATTATCGAGTACGAATTGACGCGGGCCTTCGTGACCGCACCAATAGGTCGCGACGCTGGGTAGTAACATTTCTTCGCCGAGCAAACGTTTCGACGACGCTTGCAAGAACGGTAGCAACGCGGGCATCTCGGCCAGCGCCGTGCCCATCGAATTGACAACGGCAACGTGTCGCTCGCGAATCATCTGCAGCAATCCCGTGCAACCCTCATGCGAAGTCGGGTCAAGTTCCAAGGAGTCGCACTTGCGATCGGAGATATGTCGCCAGAGGACTTCGATCGGCAACAGGCCGCCGAGCGTTTTCAGGTTCAATCGTTGCCCACGTACCGCCAAGTCGCGGCCTTGAACCAAGGTGTAACCGAGATAACGAGCCAAGTACGCGTCTTCAAATTCGCGATAGCTGCCCGGTCCGGGCGTTAGCAATGCGATCCGTGGATTCTCTCGCAAACGCGGAGCCAGAGAACGAAAATGACTACGCAGCGATTCGAAAAACGGAGCCAACCGTCGGACATTGGCACGACGATGCAAGTGGGGCAACGCCCGACTGAGCACGATCCGGTTTTCGAGCAGATATCCCAATCCGCTCGGCGCACGGGTACGATCGCCTGTTACCCACCATCGACCGCGTTGGCCGCGAACGACGTCGAACGCCGTGACATGCAACCGTTGGATCGGATAATTGGCCATCGGATCAAAGTGCATCGGCCCGTCCGGTCCCGAGCGGGTTACGGGAGCATGGGCGCGGGTGGTTGGATTGGCCTGCCCGGGATCGATCATCCGGCGGCGTTCCTCCAATCGGTGGTAGGCGCGATAGAACCGAGGGTTGCTCCACAGTAATTCGGCGGGAATGATCCTTTCGTTGATCAGGTTTTGTGGCCCTAACAAATCCGCCAAGACGGCTTCGAGCAAACGCACCCGTTGGCTCAAGCCGCTCGACAGGGTTTGCCAATCGCGATCAGCGAAGGGAATCGGAACCGTCGCGAGTTGCCAGGGCCGCGAGGGTTCGATCTGCAGCTTTCCGCCGGTTTGATTGGCCGAAAGTCCGCCGGGTGATAGCTCTCCGCCGACGCCGTCGATAAACGGTTGTTTGGTATCGACCTGAAACGTCAGCCCGTTTTCACGGATCAATTGTTCGATCTGCTCCGTCCGATCGATCAGACCGCTGGCACCGATCCGGTTGA
Organism: Neorhodopirellula pilleata; assembly: GCF_007859915.1. Taxonomy (GTDB): domain Bacteria; phylum Planctomycetota; class Planctomycetia; order Pirellulales; family Pirellulaceae; genus Rhodopirellula; species Rhodopirellula pilleata. The sequence continues at coordinate 15,751 of NZ_SJPM01000041.1, read as the reverse complement.
GGGTTTGTTCGATGGCGAACCAGTGCGGGCGAATCTGCCCGTCATCATTGCGGCATTCGTCGTAGGACCCCGCCAACTTCTGGTAGTTCAGGAGCGACAGAGCGGGGGCGGCGGCGGTGGTCGTCAAATCAATTCATTCCGGTCGAGGGGCGGGGAACGTTGATTATAGCCGACGCAAATCCATCGTAACCGGGTAGGGTTCGTTGCCCGTTCGTGGCGGCAGATTGGGGACCTGAATTTCGCCTCCGGTCATCGTAAAGGCATCAAATCTCGCCGCTCGGCGGGACTCGGCCTCTTTCGCGTTGATCGGAAAGTTATCCGAGCAGACGCCGCCGGGATGAACCGCATGGTACGTGCACCCCCCCACGCTGCGGCGGGCTTTGATGTCGACGAGGTCGATTTGGAGCGGTGTGTGGATGCCGATCGTCGGGTGCAGACAACGTGGAGGTTGCCAAGCCCGATATCGCAATCCCGCGACCGCTTGACCGGTCACGCCGGTGCGGTGCAGCGGCACGCGATGGCCGAAACAGGTGATCGCGTAGCGATCCGGATCCATGCCCTCGACCAAGATTTGCAATCGTTCAAGCGAGGAGTCGACGAACCGCGACGTGCCACTGATCCCGGGCTCTTCGCCCATCACGTACCAAGGCTCGATCGCGCTGCGGAGCTCGATCTTCACTCCGTCGACGATCAATTCGCCCATGATCGGAAAGCGAAACTCGTGGTGGGGGGCGAACCAATCGCCGTTGATCGGAATGCCCAATCGCGTCAGCTCGCCGCACAAGTCCTGCAAGTCTTGCCAAACGAAATAAGGCAACAGGAACCGGTCGTAAAGCATCGGCCCCCAAGTCTTCAGCGGCTGATCGTAGGGCGTCTTCCAGAACGCGGCCACGCAGGCGCGGATGAGCAGTTGCTGCGTCAAACTCATTTGTGAATGCGGCGGCATTTCAAACCCACGCAATTCGACCAGGCCCAATCGCCCGGTCGAGCTGTCCGGTGAGTACAACTTGTCGATGCAGATTTCAGCACGATGGGTATTGCCCGTCAGATCGACGAGAAGGTCGCGGAACAATCGGTCCACCAACCACGGTGGCACGTCCGAGCCGACCGGCGGCATCTGAGCCAACGCGATCTCCATTTCGTAAACCGAGTCCGGACGAGCCTCGTCCATCCGCGGCGCTTGGCTGGTCGGGCCGATGAACTTTCCGCTAAACAGATACGCCAACGAAGGATGGTTGTGCCAAAAACGAATCATGCTGCCCAAGACATCGGGACGTCGCAGGAACGGGCTGTCGGCCGGCTTGGCTCCCCCGAGCACGACGTGGTTACCGCCACCGGTTCCGGTGTGATGCCCGTCGAGATCAAATTTTTCAGTTCCTAAACGAGAAAGCCGGGCTTCTTCGTAAAGCGTCTCGGTCAATTGAACGAGCGAACGCCACGTCGCCGACGGTTGAGTGTTGATTTCGATCACGCCGGGATCGGGCGTGACCTTGAACAGATCGATCCGTTCGTCCGGCGGCGGCAGGTAGCCTTCGACGATCACGGGTAAGTTCGTGTTCACGCAGGTCTGTTCGACGGCGGAAACCAGATCGAGGTAATCTTCCAATCGCTGTGCCGGAGGCATGAATACGTGCAACCGCCCGAACCTTGCTTCGACGCACAACGCCGTGTGAACGATCGTGTCACTGGTCGGCAAGTCGTCGTCATCTTCGTCGTCGAGAGTTTGTTGATTGACCGGAGTGGTGGGAATATCGGGGCGATCGAATCGTCCTGCCGCCCCGCCACCGGTACCGCCTTGGCTGGCCGCGACGTAGGCTTCGTTCCCCCGCGGCATTGCGGCGGTTTGAAAGCGGGTCGTTTGCAGCGGTCCGTGCGGCATCGTCGGATCCGCCGGGGTGGTGTAGAACGGCGCCGAACTGAACGAAGCGGCCGGCAGTCGGTCCAACGGCAACCGCAATCCGATCGGCGATTCACCGGGGATCAGATACAGTTTGCCCCCACGAACCGGCCAAGTCCCGCCGATCCAACCCGGTTGAGCTTGCCACCAAGCGCGGCGGAGCGGAAGCACATACCCGACCGGGGTTCCCAAGCCATTGCCGAACGTCCGCATCAACATGGCGCGTTCATTGGGGTCGTTCAGACGCGGGTCCGCCGGATCGATATCGACCGGCAAGCGATCTTCTTTCCAAAGGTAATGAAAGATGTCCTCGTGAACCGGGAAGGTCATCTTGGCACTGATGCCCAGTTCCCGGGACAAACTACGAATGAATTTTTGCGCGTCTTCGTGGGTGTGCTTGTAGTCCTTGCCTTCATCGGCAAGCCATTGTTCGTCGTGCCAAATCGGTTCACCGTCGCGTCGCCATAAGCAGGTCAACGCCCAACGAGGCAATTGTTCGCCGGGGTACCATTTGCCTTGTCCGTAGTGCAGCAAACTGCCGCGGCCGATTTGCTCGGTCTCGGTCAACTTGGCGCGGAATCGTTTCAGCACGACGTTGCTGAGAACTCGTTTGTCTTCGCCGACCGCGTCGGTGTTCCACTGCGGATGGTCCATGTCGTCGATCGAAACGAATGTCGGTTCGCCGCCCATCGTCAGACGAACGTCGTTTTCCTGGAGCATTTCGTCGACGGTGTCCCCGGTCTGTAAGATTTCTTTCCAGACGGTTTCGGTGTACGGTTTGGTAACCCGTGGGTCTTCGTGAACTCGCGTAACGGACATCTCGTGTTCGAATTCGACTTCGCACACTTCATGCCCGCCTGTGATCGGGGCGGCTCCGGAATAATTCGGCGTGCAGGCCAGCGGGATGTGTCCTTCACCGGCGAGCAGACCGCTGGTCGGGTCCAACCCGACCCAACCGGCTCCAGGAAGGAAGACTTCCGTCCAGGCGTGCAGGTCACAGAAATCCTCAGTCGGTCCAGACGGCCCGTCGAGTGATTCTTGGTCGGCGGCTAGCTGGATCAAGTATCCCGATACGAACCTCGCCGCCATCCCCATGTGGCGAAATGCGTCGACGAGCATCCAAGCCGAGTCACGGCACGAACCGCTGTTGAGTGTTAACGTTTCTTCGGGAGTTTGGACGCCGGGCTCGAGTCGAATCTTGTAGTCGACGCGTTGCTGCGCCAATCGATTGACGTCGACGCAAAAATCGATCGTTCGGTCGCTGGTCTTAGGGAGCGTATCGATCCAGGTCTGTAGCGCCGGCGACATCGGTCCCGGTTCGAGATACGGGATCAATTGTTTTTTCGTGTCGGCGTCGTATTCGAACGGCCAACTCTCCGCCGATGAATCGACGAAGAATTCGAAAGGATTGATTACCGTCATGTCGGCGACCAGATCGACCGTCACGCTCAGATGATTGACGGGTTTTTCGAATACCAACCGCGCCACCGGGTTGGCGAACGGATCCTGTTGCCAGTTCACAAAATGGTTCTCCGGCGAGACCGTCATTTGATAGGACTGGATCGGTGTTCGACCGTGGTAAGCGGGCCGCAATCGAACGACTTGCGGACCAAGATGCACGAGTCGGTCGTATTGATAAGACGTTTTGTGATGCAGAGCAACGCGAATGGTCATGAGCTGTTTTTCAATGGATGCGTTAAAGGGCACGCGGCTAGGGCTAGTAGCGACTATCGCTACGATCGGCAAGCTTTCCGACTAATCGGTTAAAGTAACTGAAGTCGTAGCGGCCGCTTGGAAGTAATCTTGGCCGAGGGTGTCGCCGATCGCGTTGAGTTCTTGTTGCAGGCCGTCGACGAACTCGTGCATCCCGCCGGCGAGGACCTCTTCGACCTCGGTGAACGATAGACGGTGCTTGAGCGCGTCGACTTGTTTGCTCGATGCCCGTTGCGTTCCTTGAAGGGACGCTTTGTCGATCTCATCAAGGGACCAGCCCGCCGAGGCGACGCAGTGCAGTACCGATCGTGGGAACGCGCGATGAAACAAGAAGAACCGAACGACGTTGTTCAGATCGATCGAGTGGTGGTCACGGCGGTAAGCTTCGAAACCGCTGATCGCTAGCAACAAGGCGGACCACTGCAAATCGTCGATCGCCGTGCCGACGTGCTCGACGCTGAGCAAGAGATTGAAATACTTGACGTCCAAAATGCGAGATGTCTTATCGGCTCGCTCGAGCATCCGGCCCAGGTTCGCGAAGTGCCAGCCGGTGTCTTGGGCCATCGTGCTGGTTAAGATCCCGCTCCATAGCAACGTCTGCTTGCGGATCTCGTCGAAGAATTGGCTGTTTCGATCCAACGATTCGTTGCAGGAGGCGTCATTGACGAAGTGATAAAACTCGTTGATTTGTTCAAAGGCTTCCGACGAGAGTTTTTCCCGCACGCCGCGGGCGTTTTCTCGAGCCGCTCGCAAGCACGTGACCATCGAGTGCGGGTACTCTTCGTCGAATGCTAAAAACTGAACGACGGTTTCTTGGTTGGGTAAACCGTACTTCTTTTTGAACCATTCTTCGTCCCCGGTGACTCGGACCAGCGGGTCCCATGGGTCCACCAGGTTTTCTGGTTGATCGAGAATGAGGTTGAGAGTGACTTCTAAGAACCGGGCATGGTTCTCGGCTCGTTCGATTTGACGACCCATCCAGTAGATTGATTCAGCGACGCGGGAAAGCATGGAGTGGTGAGTAGCGAGGGGCGAGTTGCGAGTTTTTTAAAATACTTAAACTTAAACTTAAACGTCAACTTAAACTTAAACGTCAACTGCGGCTCGTAATCAGCCGCAACACGCTAGGGGCGTGTTGATTAAATCGTAACCCGAAGCGTGAGCGAGGGATTAAGCGCCATTAAGGCGTTTGTATGTGTCCCTCGCTGACGCTTCGGGTTACGATTAAATCAACAGCCCGCTAGCCACGGGCTTCTCAAGGCGGATCATTCACCGCAAGGCCCGCGGCTAACGCCGTCGGCTCACAAAATCAACAGCACGCCAGCGCGTTGCGGCTGATATTGCAGCGGGTGATGTTCTTGGGATGAGTACTCGGGTTTGTGTTTAAGTTGAGGTTTAGGTTTAGGTTTAGGTTTTCTGATGAGCTGGGAATGGACGGTTTGGCGAGGGTGAGCTAAGGACGCGCGACGATTTGGCCGGGGCTGGCGACGACCCAGGTATCTTTGCTGCCGCCGCCCTGGGACGAGTTGACGACGAGTGACCCTTTCTTCAGGGCAACTCGTGTCAAACCACCGGGTAAGACGTAAACATCGTCGGGGCCTTCGCAGAGAATATAAGGTCGCAAATCGACGTGCCGACCTTCGAGATGATCGCCGACCATCGTGGGCACGCGGGAGAGTTGCAGTGTCGGTTGGGCGACGTAGTTGCGAGGGTTCTCTTCGATTTTCTGGGCGAATTCCGCTCGTTGTTCTTTCGTCGCGTGCGGTCCGATCAAGATCCCGTAACCGCCCGATTCGCCGGCCGCCTTGACGACCAACTGGTCCAGATTAGCCAACACATATTTGCGGTCTTCCTCGCGTTGGCAAAGGTACGTCGGCACGTTGTTGAGGATCGGTTCTTCGCCGAGGTAATAGCGAATCATCTCGGGAACAAACGCGTAAACGACTTTGTCGTCTGCTACGCCGGTACCCGGTGCGTTGGCTAACGCGACGTTACCGGCGCGGTAGGCCCTCATCAAACCGGGGACTCCGAGCACGGATTTTTTGTTAAAGACTTCCGGATCCAAGAACGTGTCGTCGACGCGGCGATAAATCACATCAACGGATTGCAGTCCGTCCGTCGTCCGCATGAAGACGCGATCACCTTCGACCAAGAGGTCGCGTCCCTCGACCAACTCCACGCCCATTTGATGGGCCAAGTAGGAATGTTCGTAGTAAGCGCTGTTGTAGACACCCGGGGTCAAGACCACGACGGTCGGATTGGGCAGGTCATCGGGAGCCATCCGTCGTAGCATTTGATACAAGCGCGACGGATAATCGTTGACCGGTCGCACCAATGAATCGGCAAACGCGCGAGGAAAGTTCTTTTTCATCACCGAACGGTTTTGAAGCACATACGAGACCCCCGAGGGACAACGTAAGTTATCTTCGAGGACAAACACGTCCCCTCGATTGTCGCGAACCAAGTCCGTGCCGGTGATGTGGCACCATACGTCCCATGGCGGTTTCAAACCCATGCACTCGGGCAAGTAGTGCGGGCAGGAGTCAACGATCTCCGCCGGGATGATGCCTTCGTTGATGATCGCACGCTCGTTGTAAACGTCCGAAAGGAATCGGTTTAGCGCCCGGATGCGTTGCTTCAAACCGGATTCAACGTCCGTCCAAACGTTCGCCGAAAGGATTCGAGGAACGATGTCGAAGGGCATGATCTTTTCGGTGCCCTGTTCGTCGCTGTAGACGGTGAACGTGATGCCCATTTGATACAGCGATCGCTCGATCGCCTTTTGGCGGCGAATCAATTCGCCGACCGGCAAGCGGTTGATTAACTCAACCAGCGCGATCGAATCGGGGCGGGCGACGCCGTCGTCGTCGACGACCTCGTCGTAAAAGTTTTCGGTTTCGTACTGCGTTAAACGCGGCAGCTCACGCTGGGACGGCGTAACCGCCGCGGCGCTGCCCGATTGTGACTGGGACTGCATCGATATACATCTTCTCGCACCCGTCAGTCCGCCTCTGACAGTTAGGAAAGGGATCCTTGGAATGGACAGAGTGTAACCGAATCTGCACGCGACGTGAGCGGTAGTTGTCCGCCAATCACTAACGACGTCTGGCCGTCCGCAAGCATCGCCCCACGGTAAAGGCATTTGCCATTGTCGGACCGCCTTGCGAACGCGAACCTGCTCCACTGCGTATCCTCTAAGCTGATTTATCTATCTCGCGTCTCTTCAAAGGCTTCGATCCGAAGTGCCCCCTATTGATCCGGCCCGCAAACGTCGCTCGGCGCAGCGTGATTGGTTGTCAAAGTCTCGAAACTCGGCCAGTTTCGGACGGGGGGTGCGTTGGCTGCTGTTTCCTGCTCGAACCATTGATTGGTCCGTGGCAATGTCCTTGCCGTTGGGGTTAATGGCAATCTTGTTGTTGATTGCGGTGCCGGCGTTCCTTTCGGACGAAGCTCCTTTGGGAGCGGTCGAGTCGAGTTTCATGCTCTTGGCGGTATGGGCATTGGGTTTGATGGGGCAGTGTTTGATCGCCCAATTTTGGTTCGGGCAACGGCGCAGGCGAAACGAAACCTCCCGTTTTAAACCTCGCGGAGCGCCATCTACGAATGTGGTCACATTGACCATCGGCGGTATCTGGGCAGCTCCTCCTTCGGAAGAGCCGACGTTGGATGACGTCACGCCGGCCGATCGCGAACAGGCGGTACCTAGGATCGACACTGGTGCTTCGCGATTGGTGATGATGTGGGCGAGCGTTTTGGCGGCGCTCGGCGTCGCGGCCTGGGTATGCCTGATCGTCGACGGGCAATCGGAATCGGGGGTCGATCGCCCTTGGGTCGCGGCTGCCTGGATGTTTGGTTTGCAGGCGATTTGGCAGGTGCTGCCAATGCCTCAATCGCTCGGCCGAGTCGGATGGTCGGTGGTTCTCGGTTGGTTGTCCCCCACGCTATCCGCGGAACAATCGTCCGATACGAGATCGCTCGAGCCATGGGAGTCGTTCGATGCGGCCGAGCGCCGCGATGCTACGATCGGGCCGGATGCGTTGATGAGTACTCGGAGGGTTCGCTGGTGGGTTCTCGGCTTCGCGTTCTCGACGTTGATTGTTGGAATTCTAGCAATTCGATTGGCGGGCTTTACAACCGAGTCAGGTGGACAGCCGCTTCCCGTGTTCGCCGGCGTGGTGTTGATGTCGATGTGGTTGTTTGCCTCCTCGCGAAACGAAGACCTCTTTGCGATCGCACTGACCTTGTCGGAGAACGGCGAGATCGGACGGCTGGCCAATGCACTTCATCCGATCGCGGCATGGCGAACAATTCGAGACATGAAATCGCAACGCGATCGCACCACGCGGTTGAAAGCCGCCGTTGCGGCAGAGCGCGCCGAGGCGAGCGACGCGGCCCGCGTTGACGAGATCTTGCAACGCCTGCACGAACAGGGACCGGATTCGTTGAGCCGAGACGAACGCGATCTGTTGCAACGCGTCAGCGAAGCGATCCGTCGCCAACGATCAGGTCGCTAAGGCTGGACCATCAAAAATTTGGTATCGCGGCAATTCACCATTGCGCGAGTTGTCACCTCCGATATCCGGTCTCGCCTCTCCCGTTTCGGGGAGAGGGGCTGGGACCCGGATGTCTTGTCTTGATGGGCGACGGTCCGGTGAAATTCATCACCGACTCGATCGAGGAAGAATTCTAACTTAAGTCGTAGACCCGCGCGTAACGGTCTCGCAGACTTTTGATTAGTGGTCGGGCAGACAACGGCTTGCCGGTCGCCCGTTGGACTAGTTCATCGGCTGAATACTTCCGACCGTGGGCATGGATGTTGGTTCGCAACCAAGTTAGCAGTGGTTCGAACTCGCCCTTGGCGGTGAGTTGATCGACTCCACCGAGCGATTCATCAGCGGCCTCAAATAATTGTGCCGAGACCAAGTTACCTAAAGTGTACGTTGGAAAGTACCCAAACAAGCCCGCACTCCAGTGCACATCTTGCAACACACCGTCGGCCGCCGATGGTGGTCGGATGCCGATGACTTGTTCGTATCGGTCGGCCCATGCGACCGGTAGATCGTCGGTGGATAAGTCACCGGACATCAACGCTTGCTCCAGTTCAAATCGGACGATGATGTGCAAGTTGTAAGTAGCCTCATCCGCTTCGACACGAATCAAAGACGGCTCCACACGATTGAACATCGCGTGTAACTGATCGACCGAGACATCCGCTAATTGTCCCGGAAAAGTGTCTCGAATTTGAGGTGCGAAATGTTGCCAAAATGCGTGCGATCGTCCGACCAGGTTTTCCCAAAGTCGCGACTGAGATTCATGGATCCCTAGCGAAGCGTACGCGCCCGGCGGCAAGCCGTACCAATCGGCGGGCAAACCTTGTTCATACAGCCCGTGTCCGGCCTCGTGCAATGTTCCAAAAATCGACGTGGGTAACCAGTTCGATTCGTAACGCGTCAAGATTCGGCAATCGGACGGGCCGAGCGTTGTACAAAATGGATGTGAGGTCTCGTCGAGACGACCGCGTTGGAAATCGAACCCGATTGCTTCGGCCAATACATGCGACCACTTCCGCTGGGCGTCGATCGGGTAGGCCAACTTGAGCAAACGATCATCGACTTGGCGGGGAGACGTTTGAATCTCGCCGATCAGTTCGACGAGTTCGGATCTCAAACTGGCGAAGACATCGACCAAGTACGCCACCCGTGCTCCGGGTTCGTATTCGTTGAGCAACGCTTCGTAGGCAGATTGGCCGTCTTCAGCGATCGCCTGGCCGACCTCGCGTTGCAAACCAATCATCTCGTCGAGTGCGGGTTGGAACAGGGAATAGTCGTCGGCCTTGCGGGCTGCGTCCCACACGCCTTGGCCGCGCACGGTTGCCGACGCCACCGCTTCGACGAGTCGTTGAGGGAGCTTCGTTTGCTTTTCAAAATCCTTGCGGACCAAACGCACCGTCGCCCCGATGTCGCTGTGCGGGTCGGATGCCTCGTCCCACTGGACCAATTGATCGAGCCACTCACTCAGACACGGTGCGGTGTTGCGTGAGTGAACCAGGCCTCGTAAGTGAGCGACCTGTTCGGCGCGAAAATCGGCGGCGCCTCGGGGCATACCAGTGCGTTCGTCCCATTCGGCCAAGGCAGCGGTCGCCTCGATCAGGGAAGTTTGACGCAGATGGTCGCGGAGTGATTGAAAGGTTTGTTCGTTGTTCATTGTTGGATTCTCGTGTGAGATTGGTTCGAACTAGCAATCAGCCGTACCGCGATAGCGTGCGGTTCCCAGTGACAACCGCACGCTATCTCGTTGCGGCTGATTGCTGTTGAGAAAGAGTCGGAAGGCTAGGCGGTGTCCAGGTTCGAAAGGGCTTTGGCTAGCATTCGGGTACGTTCTTGGCTGCCGCCCCAAGCGGGCTCGACACGGTGGCCGGCTTGAGCGGCGGCGACCAGATGCGCGATCAACCCTTCGATGCGGACGCCCCGGATTTCGCTGATTTGTTCGAGGGTGTATCCGTCTCGGCATAGTTTCCACGTCCAATAACCGGACTGGGTAGGTGCCTCTGCTGAGCTGATTGGTGGAGTCGAAGATGATTCGGTCACGGACGATGCATTTGACGAAGTCGGCTCCGGTGTAGGTGGTGGTTGCAGTGCTGCGGGGGCCGTCGTCGATTCCAAGTTCTGGCCGGTCAGCTTCGAGGTCGCAAGGGACTTTCCCGTGTTGTCATGCTCTGACATCGTTTGGGCGATCAAGTCCAGCAGATCGCTACCGTAGGCCTCCATGAACTCCGTGCTGACCCCCGGCACCGTCTCCAGTTGGGTCGCGTTGGCGGGGCGAATTTCAGCGAGGCGGTCGATCGTCGACCCGCTTAGGATCCGGTGTGGCGACACGCCCAACGCGGCCGATCGTTTGCGGCGGAATCGCTTCATCCGGTCGACAAGTTCTCGCGTGAGAACCTTGTCTGGATCTTCGATCAGTAAATCTTGCAAGGCCGCAACGCCTGACGATTCAGGAACCGACTCGGGTTCGGCTGTTCGTTCCGATTCTGGATCGGCGTTGGGGGCAACCGCATGGGACGGGGCCGGACCGGTGGCAACGGATTCGGACGGTACCCCTCGTTCTTCTTCGCCGTCGACGTCACCGGACTCGATCAATGCGGCAAGCTTGGCGAGTTTCTTGGCCATGCGATGTTTCAATTGAAACGACGACGGCAACGGCTCGGCGCGGTTCATCACGCGGCGTCCCGAATCGGTCATGTGAATCGTCGGTCGGCGTTCACTGATTTCTTTTTGTTCAAGCAAACCGGCATTAAGCAGTGCATCCATTGCCTCGGCCAATTCGGTTTGCGTGCATCCGCTGAGCATTCCGTAAGTGCTCAATCGATCGAGTCTCAGCTGCGTGATTTTTTTGTTTTTCGATCCTGCCAACATTTGTGCGATCAGGTTCTTGCCTAATCGTCCGTGCGTTCGAACGACGCCTGATAGGATCACGCGAATCGCCGTGAGCAAATGCTGTTGGTCGACGTCGGGATAATTGATCGACATTGACGGGGAACCGATTTCGGATCCCGCCACGATCATGGCGCCATCACGAACCAGTTTCCCACCGACCGGGTCGCAGCGATCGCATCGCGTGCAATCCTCGGCGAGCGGATCGCCAAAGTAGTCCAAAATCACGCGTTGTCGGCACTTCGAGGCTCGCGCAAATTCGATCACTGCTTCGAGCTTGTCGTATTCGGCCTGTTTTCGGACGGCGAGTTCGTCGAAATCGATTTCCAATTGATCAAACGGGAGGTCTCGACGGGTAATGTGAACAGCCCGGCCGCGAAACGGCGGGATATAGTCGAACGCGCGCAACTTGGTGAGTTCTCGCAATTGCGTGCTGACTTTCGCACGATCCATTCCGGCGAGTTTGGCAAGGTAATCCGGACGCACGTAGACGTCCTCACCGCGTCTTGATCCGACGACCTTCTCGACGGCGGCCATCACCTTGCGTTTGATCTTCGCTTCGCGAGGTAAGAAATCCAGCATCGTCGGCGCGTCCGAATCGATTCGCACGACGGCTTGATTCGATCCCGCGTCGAGGCGTTTGAGAACCCCGGCTCGGGCGAGCAGGGTTTCCGATGTGCTGATCGCTTCGGTTCCGTCGCGAACTTGGATGGCTTCCTTGACTTGATCCAAGGTCAGCTCGATCGGGTCTTCGGTTCGCGACAGCAAGAATTCATAGACCTTCTTGACGGTCTCTTTGGAAGGGTAGCGATTCTCGATAAAGAATTCTTGGATTTGGCGATCGAAATATGCGAACAACAACAAGCACTCGCTCATTTGCCCGTCGCGTCCGGCCCGACCGGCTTCTTGATAATACGCTTCGAGTGATCCGGGAATGTTGAAGTGAACGACGAAGCGAATGTCGGATTTGTCGATGCCCATGCCGAACGCGTTGGTCGCCACGATCGCGGAAAGCTCGCCTTTCATGAACGACTCTTGTACTCGCTTGCGATCATCGGGATGCAGACCCGCGTGATAGACGCCGACCTTACGTCCGGTTTTTTCTGGCAACCATTCGGCGATCTCTTCACAACGTTTGCGGGTCGCCGCGTAGATGATTCCGGTACCGTCGCGATGACGAAGGTAGTTTTGCAGGACGGTTTGTTTAGCCGTATCGTTGTTGCAAGATTCGACGCCGAACTTCAAATTGGTGCGAGCGAAACCGGTTACGAAAATCTTGGGGGCGTCCAAGTTCAACAGCCCGCAGATGTCGTCACGAACCGTCGGCGTGGCCGTTGCCGTCAGCGCGATCGTTTGCACGCCGCCGAGGTAGCGATCGCGAAATCGTCCCAGCCGCGAATAGTCCGGGCGAAAATCGTGGCCCCACTCGCTGACACAGTGCGCCTCGTCGACGGCCAATAACGAAACGTCCGCCTTGGCCACCGCTTCGAGAAAGCGGCCGTTGCGGAGCCGTTCCGGCGCGACGTAGATCAAATCCAACTTGCCGGCGGCCATTTCGTCCATGACCGATTCTTGCTGGCCCTGGGACAGCGAACTGTTGATCAGTTTCGCTCGGATGCCACGCGAAACGAGCGTATCCACCTGGTCTTTCATCAACGCGATCAATGGCGAAACCACGATCGTGGTTCCTTCGCGAGCCAAAGATGGCAATTGATAGCAAAGACTCTTGCCCCCACCTGTTGGCATCACGCATAAGCAATCATGTCCTTCGGCGAGTGCATCGACAACACTTCGTTGACCGGCACGAAAACTCTGCAGTCCAAACCGCGACAACAGCGACTCGGGATCGTTCGTGGTCGGACGTACCGGGCGGGGCGTCCTTGCCGGTGAGAGGGAAGTCGTCGATTGGGGCGACGGAGAGGACATCCGTGGTGCCTGCGATGGGAAGGATGAGGGTGCCATGAGGTGATCCAAAGGCCCTTTATAGCAGTTTCGACTTTTGATGGACAAACGTGAACGGAATTCATCTTCCTGCTCGTGCGGCGAATGTGGTAGGACACCGAGGCTTACTCGCTAGGGGAGATCCATGTTCTATCAATATCTGTTTTCTTTGTTCACCCGGTCGGGTCGGCTTACGCTGCTCGGCGGTGGCCTGCTCGCGTTGTTCACGTTCGTTATCACCGGGCCTGCCCATGGTCAGGACTGGAAAAGTGGTCAATCGAATTGGAACGGTAACAGTTACGAAACGCTGCCGCCGCCCAAGGCGCCGACCTCTGCGGCCGCTGCGGTTCCGCAGCCAACACCGCAGTCGACACCGCTGCAGCTCAATGAACCGATTGATCAATGGGGCCGCGAGTTCGGGTTGTCCGACGCTGCGTTGGAATCGCCTGTTGTCGCTCCGGGTGGTGCTGAACGCGCCGCCGTGAACGCGCCATTGCCTCTCACCGATGGTCCGGGTACCGCCCCGGCGATCGGTAGTGGGATGCAATCGCTGCCGATGGGTAATGCGATATCCGAAGGCCAAACTTTCGATGCACCTCCCCTGCAAGAAGATGTCGTTCGCTGGTACGAGATACCTTGGCGATGGGTCACCGATGGTTGGGACAATCACGCTGAATTCGGGCTCGATGGCAGCAGCGGCAACGCCGACACATTGGCGATCCAAACGGGTTTGGAGATGAAACGTAAAACCGATCGTTACACGCTCTCGCTAGACATCGACTACCGACAAGCCAGTGCGAACAATCAAACGACCGAAGACAACGGACGACTGAATTTGGACTACGACCGAATGTTCAAAGAGTCGCCTTGGTCGGCGTTCGGCAAGTTCGGCATGGAGTTCGATGAATTCAAAGCCTTCGATCTACGTTTGAACTTCAACGGCGGCTTGGGATACTACTGGATTCGCAACGACACGACCAACTTTGTCAGCCGTTTCGGTGCCGGTGCGTCCAAGGAGATCGGATCTCCGGACGACGATTGGATCCCTGAAGCCGTGTTCGGTCTCGAAGCCGATCACCAGATTTCATCTCGTCAAAAAATCAAAGCGAAAGTGGACTATTTCCCCGCGTGGAATGATTTCGCCAACTACCGGATCGTCACCGATTTGGCGTGGGAAACGTTGCTCGATAGTTCAGACAACCTTTCACTACGACTCTCCGTTACCGACCGATACGATAGTACGCCTCAAGGTGCTGAACCAAACGATTTCTATTACTCGGCTCTTCTGCTTTATAAGTTTTAGCTCCCACCCGTGTAGGCTGGGTCGCAGCGATAGCGGAGACCCGGCAGACCAGTGACAGGTGACAGGTGGCTGGTGTTTGCCGGGTGTTCGTCGTCAAGGCCCTCCTCCACCCAGCCTACGACAGCTACGATGGTGTGATGGGAAATGAACCTTTGTTTCGAAAAGAAGTTATCCTTGGCCTTTGGCCGATCGCGGGTGTGACCACCATCGGCGTCACCGAGAAAGATGCGATCACGACGATCGAGACTGCGATCGAATGCGGTGTCACGACCTTTGACACCGCTTACGGCTACGGGCTCGACGGGGAATCCGACCGCTATCTCGGATCGGTTCTCGGCCAGGATGACGACCCGGTTCGGTTCCACGTCATCGGCAAGGTGGGACAGCGGTATGTCGATGGTCAGCGTGTCATCGATGGAAGACCGGAAACGCTGCGAAGCGACGCCGAAGAATCGCTTTCACGAATCGGCATTTCTAAGTTTGGTACGTTGATGCTGCACAGCGTCGATGACCAAACACCGATTCAAGAAAGCGCCCGAGCCCTTCGTGATCTTCAAATGCAAGGCTTGGCTGATCGGATCGGTTTGTGCAACGCCACCGCCGAGCAACGCCGACGGTTCGCCGAAGTGGTTCGATGCGACGCGATTCAGTGCCCGTTGAATCTTCTGCAGACCGATCATCTTTCCGACGTCATTGCCGACGCGGCGCTTTCGGGAAGCGACGTACTCGTGTACTGGACCTTGATGAAAGGACTCTTGGCCGGCAAGATCGGCCGCGACCATGAATTCGCTCCCGGCGACAGTCGACCTGGATATGCGGTCTTTCAAGGTGATGCGCGTCGTCGTGCGCACGACGTCGTTGACGGTCTCATCGAATTGGCGACCGAGTTAGACATCACGGTCGCTGAGCTCTCGGTATCGTGGGCGTTATCCCAAGTCGGCGTGACGGCGGCCTTGGTTGGCGCCCGCCGACCCGACCAAATCCGGGATGTCGCCGGGGCGAAACCCTTGTCGGATTCCATCCTGATGCAAATGAACGAACTAATTGGCTAGTGCTTCGTCAAACCCTAAAATTAGGGTTAGCGAAGTGAGCCGACATCGCTAGCGGGCTGTTGATTTAGTCCTCATCGAAACCCGAAGCGTGAGCGAGGGATACATACAAAGGACTTAATGGTGATGAATCCCTCGCTCACGCTTCGGGTTACGATTAAATCGACACGCCCCTAGCTGCGGGCATTGCTCAACGCCCGACGCTAGCGCGTTCGGCTCACCCAAAAATTTGATTTTGACGAAGCACTAGTATTCCATCGCAGCTTGGTTTTCGGGTAGAAAAAGGTCTTTAAGCCCCTCTTCCCCCGAGACCACGGACGGTCGAATGTCAAACCGCAAGCTCTATCGTATCAAGCTGACAGACGAAGAACGCGAAACCTTTGCCAAGGTAGCCACCGGTAAACGTGGCAAGCTG
>NZ_SJPM01000040.1 GCF_007859915.1 Neorhodopirellula pilleata | reverse complement strand
TCTGGGGGAGGGGGGCGTTGTGCGCGGTCGGTCAAAATCAGACTCGCAATCCGCTTCGCTGCGTTTCGCAATGGCCAAACCTCAAAACGCAGAACCGATTTCGTCCTTGGTGAATAATGCGGGTTCACGTTTGACATCACCGACGAAGCGCAAGCGGGCGAAAACGAATTGGTTGTACGTGTCGAAGACGCGACCGAGGAATATCAACTTCGCGGTAAACAAGTTCTCGACGCCAAAGGGATTTGGTACACGCAGGTTTCCGGAATTTGGCAAACCGTTTGGCTGGAACGTTTTCCCCAGCGACACATCACCGACATAAAGCTGATGCCACGGGCAAACAGTGGCGAATTGAATGTACAAGTCAGTTCCAATGATTCGGCACACGAGGGACTGATCGTTACCATCCGTGATGGCAAGAAACTCGTCGCGAGCGGAACCGCTTGGCGCGACCCATCGAACCCGACGAACCAATCAAGCATCACGATCAAGATCCCGGACGATGTCCTGAAGCTTTGGACGCCGGATAATCCGTTCCTTTACGACGTCAACGTCTCAATCATTGATCAGCAGAATCGCGTTTACGATTCGGTGCAGTCCTACGCCGGCATCCGAGACGTCGGCAAAATGAAGGATGCCAATGGCGATTGGCGATTCACCCTCAATGGTGAGACAATTTTTCATTGGGGGCCGCTCGATCAA
The DNA here is from genome assembly GCF_007859915.1 of Neorhodopirellula pilleata. Lineage (GTDB taxonomy): Bacteria > Planctomycetota > Planctomycetia > Pirellulales > Pirellulaceae > Rhodopirellula > Rhodopirellula pilleata. The sequence goes on along the minus strand of NZ_SJPM01000040.1, from coordinate 18,306 downwards.
GGCTGGTGGCCGGACGGGTTGCTGACTCCGCCGTCCGACGAAGCGATGTTGTTTGATATCGAGTGGTTGAAGAAAGCGGGCTTCAACATGATTCGCAAACATATCAAGGTCGAGCCGCGACGTTATTACTATCACTGCGATCGACTGGGCATGATGGTTTGGCAAGACCAAGTCAGCGGAGGCGTCAACAAGGACGCCTGGCCAGAGTGGACTCGCCTGAAACCAAATCCAGTCGATGCGGTTTGGCCCCCCGGGCAACACCAGCAGTTCATGCTGGAACTAGAACGCATGATCGATACACTGGAGAATCATCCTTCGATCGTCAGTTGGGTCCCCTTCAATGAACGCTGGGGACAGCATCTGACCATGGAGGTCGGCAAGTGGACGGTTCAACGCGATCCGTCAAGAATCATCAACATCGCCAGTGGCGGAAATTTCTGGCCGATCGGTGATGTGGTCGACGAGCACCGCTACCCGCATCCCGGTTTCCCGTTCGAACTAAACGAGAACGGCCGGTTTGACGATTTTATCAAAGTCGTGGGCGAGTTCGGCGGACACGGCTATCCGGTCAAAGGCCATCTCTGGGATGCCAATCGTCGCAACTGGGGCTATGGCGGCCTGCCAAAGAACGAAGCCGAGTACAAAGAACGCTATGTCACTTCACTCAAGATGCTCAACGAGTTGCGTGGCCAAGGCATCGCGGCAGGTGTCTACACCCAAACTACCGACGTCGAAGGTGAGATCAATGGACTGATGACCTACGATCGCAAGGTGATCAAGATCCCAGCCGAAGAGCTTGCCGAACTACATCAATCGCTCTTTACCGAAACGCCTCAAGAAGCCGCCAAGGCCGACCAGTTTTCAAAAGACGCATTCTCCGAAGTGCCGACCGATCGCAAACCCGCTCCGGTGATGGACGCCGAAACAATCCGACAAGGTCTGAAATCACACGACAAGGCTTTGTATATCAAAGCCGGTTGGATTCGAGATCCATACATCACGCTTGGTCCTGACGGGTATTACTATCTGACCGGAACACAACCCAACGAAAACGATCCGCGTGAAACAACCAATCCCTACAACATCGGACTGGGGGATGAATCCATCGTCGGGGATCAGATAAGGGCCTATCGCAGTCAAGACTTGATCGAGTGGGAATCGCTCGGCGTGATCTTTTCAACGGACGATTTGTACGAGCGAGCCAACAACAAAAAGAAACAAGACGCGGGTCGGATTTGGGCTCCCGAGGTTCACTGGTTAGGAGATCGCTGGGCTGTCGTTCATTGCCCCAAGCAAGTGTCGAGTCTCGCATTATCGTCGGGCAAAGAATTGAAGGGTCCCTGGTCGCACCCGATGAAGGGATCGATGGGGCCTCGTCATGACCCCTCCTTGTTCACCGATGATGATGGGACTCGTTATTTGCTTTGGGGGAACACGATGGTCGCACCACTGAGCGATGACCTGACGTCCTACACTGCCGAACCCGTTCGCATCGATCCATCGGGATCACGTCCGGGGCCGGACGGAAAGCCGATCAGTCGCATCGGTCACGAAGGCGCGACGATGATCAAAGTGGGCGGCAAGTACGTGCATCTGGGCACGGCTTGGTCGACCGATCAAGGACGCAAAGGATCCTACAATTTGTATTACAGCGTCGCTGATAAAATCACCGGCCCTTACGGTCCCCGCAAGTTCGCCGGCCGGTTCCTCGGACACGGAACCCCGTTCAAGGACAAGAACGGCAATTGGTGGTGTACCGCTTTCTTCAATGGCAACGTCCCCCCGTTGTCGCGCGAGGGGATCGAAACGAAAGACATCGGCGACAACGCCAAAACGATCAACGAACAAGGTGTCACCATTGTGCCGCTTGACGTTCGTATGCTCGACAATGGCGTGGTCTTCATCGGCGCCAAAGACGTGGCGTACGCCACCCCCGGACCGGACGAAGCCCAATCGTTCTAGCGATTATGCGACGTCCGAGCTTCAGTTCATCATGGGGGACGTATACCGGCCGGCTTGATGCGGCTCTGTTCGCGGTTCTAGAGCGATTGAATCAGCTCTTCGAGATCTTCAATCAGCTGATTCATCGAGTCATACCTTGCGGACGGCTGCTTTGCGATGGCTTTAAAAACTATCTCATCAGCGCGACGGGGAATGGAAAACTGCGTTGAACGTTCGCTCGGCGGAGCGGGTCGGCGACTGCAGATGTTCTCAAACGTTTCTTCACGATTCTTGCCGCGAAAGGGTTCCGCTACTGCCATCGCTTCGTAGAGGCAAATGCCAGCCGAAAAGATGTCGCTGCGTTCGTCTATATCACGGTTGCTGATCTGTTCTGGTGACATGTAGGTCGGCGTTCCCAGTAGCTGATCCGCGGGGGTAAGCGTGGGCAGGTCGTCGATATGTTTGCTGATATGATCGACAGCAACGTTGTTGACCTGTGCTGAGATCGAATGTTGCGGACGCACCGGAGTCGTATGATGTCGGCCATCATCGAAGTTGGGTTCTCCCCAAACTTTTGCCGTTCCCCAATCCAGCAGCGTCACTTCGCCAAAGTTTCCGACCCAGATATTTTCAGGCTTCACGTCGCGATGAATGACCCCGAGTGCGTGAGCGAATGATAGAGTCCGACACGTCGAGGTCACGATCTCGATCCGACGTCGCAGCGGAAACACCTCGAGGGTTTCGTGGTCACCTTTCCCAATCCTCCGCAGCACCGCATGAAAGTTCTCTCCAGAGATTCGCTTCATGGCGTAGTAGATCCCGAATTCGTTATCGTCACCGATTTCATAAACCGGCACGGTGCCGGGGTGTTCGATCTGCGCCGTCACTCGGGCCTCTCGCAAGAACCGACGTCGAGCCGAGCGTTCGAAGCGGTAACCCGGCCACAGCGTTTTGATGGCGACCATCCGCCCGGCAATCTGGTCGAAAGCGGAATACAGAATTCCGTTTCCGCCACGAGCTATCTCGTTCAATTCACTGTACTTGGCCAGCCCATGAAGGTCTTTGAAAGGAAGTCGAACATCTGTGTTGGAAAGTGTAATCACCGCCGAGTCCCTCTGATTGCGTGGTCGTTTTGTGATTGTTCAAGTGGTGATCGCCCAGTGTGATCGACTGTGAGTGTGTTTTGCCAGGGGTTCATCAGTCAAACGCTCCGCGATGGTAGCCTGTCTAGAAAAGATGATTTTGAACGATTTACTCGTTGCGAGCCGATACATGCTGCTTGCGCCGTGATTTTCGATTTTTTGCCATTTGAAACTAACCTTTTGGGCGTGGTACCGATTGACGCCGGGATTTGACTCGTGAAATGAGAGAGACGACACTGTGGCTGGGAACCGAGTTCGGTTCCTTGCCAAGACGCTGACATCTGGCCAGAGAACATGCTCCGGCCCGCCGAACAGCTCTATCGGACGGAGGAAGATCCCTATGAAATGGTCAATCTCGCCGACGATCCCGAACTCGCCAAGACTTTCAGGCTGGCTGTTTCTTGTTCTGGCGAAGTTAGTTCCCATCCACGCGAGGACGTTTGAAATGTTCAAGATCAAAATCTCTCTCTTCTTGACCGTCCTTGCCTTGCCCACGATGCTCGGTGCAGAAACCATCGTCCGGGTCTCGCCCGACGGCCCGATTCGAACGCTTGGTGATGCCCGTGATGCGATTCGCCAACAACGTGCGGAGCGTTCAACTGAGTCGTACCGCGTGGTCGTCGCCCAGGGTCGCTACGAACTGAGTGAACCGATCTTTTTCGAACCGCGCGACGGCAACGTGATTTATGAAGCCGAACCCGGTACCCGTCCGGTGATCTCGGGCGGACGACGCATCGCAACAACCTGGACCCAAGCCCAGGACGGCGTCTGGACGACGCAACTTCCAAGCGACTGGCATTTCGAACAGCTATGGGTTAACGGACGCCGTGCCATTCGGGCTCGCGAACCGGATCGTTTCTTTCACTATCTCATGAGGGTCAAAGAGGATCGACTCGGAGAAAACGGCCGAGCTCGACAGACTCTCATCGTACGACCGGACGAATTGTCGGGACTCGAGCGATTGTCGCCCGAGCAAATCAACCGGATCCAGTTGGTCGCCTTTCACAAGTGGGACACCACCCGTCGCTATCTTGATAGCGTCGACGCAGCGGCGGGGAGGATCGTTGTCACCGGCGGACCGATGAAGTCATGGAACCCATTGACTCACAATACCGGCTACCAACTTGAAAATTATCGTGCCGCACTGGATCAACCAGGCGAATGGTTCCTCGATCCATCTGGCCTGTTGAGCTATCAGCCCCGAGACGGTGAGTCCATCAACGACGCCGAGGTGATCGCGCCAATAAGCGATAAGGTGCTCGTCATTCAAGGTAACGCGGCGAAGGAAGACTCTGTTGAGAATCTGCAATTTCGAGGACTCGCGTTTCGCAACTGCGGTTGGATCTCACCGCCGGGAGGATTCGAACCTTCCCAAGCGGCATCACCGATCGAGGCGACGATTCAAATCGACGGTGCGGAAGGCATCGTTTTCAAAGACTGTGAAATCGGTCACACCGGTGGATACGGGATCTGGTTTCGCAAGGGATGCCGCGATGGGCGCGTCGAGCGTTGCTTCATTCACGATCTGGGCGCTGGCGGGGTTCGGATCGGTGAAACCGGCATCGCGTCAAATGAACCCGAACGAACCAGCCAGATCACCATTGACAACAACATCATTTACAACGGCGGTCACGTCTTTCCGTGTGCTGTCGGAGTTTGGATCGGACAAAGTGGTCATAACAGCGTGACGCACAATGAGATCGCGGATTTCTATTACACCGGGATCTCGGTCGGATGGCGCTGGGGATACGCCGAAAGTTTGGCGAACAACAATCGAATTCAATTCAACCACATTCATCACCTGGGCCAGGGTTACCTGAGCGACATGGGAGGCATCTACACACTCGGTCCTTCCCCCGGAACCGTGCTCAGCGGCAACGTCATTCATGACATTGACTCATGGGGATACGGCGGCTGGGGCCTCTACAACGACGAGGGAAGCACGGACATACTGCTGGAGAACAATCTGGTTTATCGCACCAAGTCCGGCGGATATCACCAACACTACGGTCGCAATAACCTGATTCGCAACAATATCTTTGCACTGGGACGTGAGTACCAAGTACGGCGCAGTCGAGTCGAAGACCACCTCTCGTTCATGTTCGAACAGAACATCGTTTACTACGACAGTGGTGAGCTTTTTCATGGTCAATGGGGCGACAAGAACGTTCGTGTGCGGAAGAATCTTTACTGGCGTCCGGGCGGCGAAGTGGACTTGTCTAAGGCCGACCAAAGCGGCGAATCGGTCGTCGCCGAGCCTGGCTTTATCGATCCGCAAAAAGGTGACTTCCGCCTCCGCGATACCAGCGCGATCGAGCGGATCGGCTTCCAGCCCTTCGATTCGTCCAAGTCGGGAGTCTACGGTGATGAGACCTGGGTCCGACGAGCAAAGACTTTGCCGATGCCGCCCATGGATCAGCCGCCCTCACCGCCACCGCTTGAATTGCACGAAGACTTTGAACTCGGCGAACTCCCCGTCAACGCCGGAACAAGCGTCGATGATCGATTCGGCGGTATTGATGTGATCGACGTTCCTCATGCCCGCAGCGGCTCACGCGTTCTACGATTGACCGACGCGCCAGGCCAAAGCCAATCCTACTACCCGATGCTCACGCTTTCACCCAACTACAAGGAAGGTACATCCCGATGCAAATTCGCCGTGCGGTTAAGCGAGGACGCGGTCTTTCAACATGAATGGCGGGATTCGGCGCAGCCGTACAGGGCGGGGCCGAGTCTGTGGTTTGAAAAAGGGAATTTAAGAACGCCCAAACGCCATTTAATGGAACTGCCCAGCGATCAGTGGATCGAGATCGACGTCACCGCCGCGTTAGGCGAGAACGCTGGGGTTTGGAATGTCAGCGTTACGATCGCAGGTCAATCTCCACATACGTTTGCCGACTTACCGAATGTTAACGACCAATGGCATTCCCTCGATTGGGTTGGTTTCATTAGTCAAGCCAAGACCGATGCGGTCGTGGACATTGACGATTTGATGTTGAATAACAGGCGAACGATGATGACTACGCCTGCGTCTTCGAACTAATCGTAAAGTTCCGGGATCCTTAAGGCGGCGACGAGCCCGTCACCAGACGAAGGGAACGTGAATTGCAACGTATGGCCTCGTTCCCTTACACGCACGCAGGCCAGTGCCATGAATCGACTTGACACGCATCGCCGAACACTCACCACATTGCTCTCAACCCGCCAAATCACTCTTTTGGCCGTTTTGTTAATCGGCATCTCACTCGCCGTCGCGGATTTGTTTGTAACCACTCTAAGCGTCGCCCTTTTGCTGTTCGCCGGGTTGCTCTTTGGTGTTTTTTTGCACGCGCTGAGCGTTTGGCCGACACGCCATACGCCGATCAGTTATCGAGCCAGCTATCTCATCGTGGTGACATTGCTAATTCTTTTGATCGTCGGCGGCACCTATTACATGGGCTCCCAGATCGGACAAAGGGTAGATGATTTTACGTCTCAACTTCAACAATCCATCCAAACCACCGATCAAAAGATCAGCCAAATCGATTGGGCCAATCGCAATTTCCCAAGCATCGAGGACCTGCGACAACGAATCCTGGAATCGACCGGTTCGGTCTTGCCCAAGATGTTTCAAGGTTTGCAAATGGTCGGCTGGGGCATCACTGGTGCGTTTGTGATTTTCTTCGTCGGTTTATACGCGGCTTATGATCCCGACTTGTACCGCAATGGACTCGTCAAAATGACATCCAAGCGGAACCGTTCTCGCTATAGCGAGGTGCTTAAGCAAACTCGAACAGCTCTAGGGCAATGGTTGATGGGACGATTCATGTCCATGGCCGTCGTCGGCATCGCGACCGCGATCGCCCTGTGGATTCTTGGCGTTCCGTTAGCGTTCTCGTTGGGAGTCTTAGCGGCGTTCTTGACATTCATCCCCAACATCGGGCCCCTTTTAGCGGCAATTCCTCAAATGTTGTTGGCGGTGAACCTGGGAACTCAGACGGTGATTTATGTTTTGGTCTTCAACGTCGCCTTGCAGATGGTCGAAAGCTATCTGATCACTCCGATGATACAGAAGCATGAAGTCTCGTTGCCACCCGTTTTAACCATCGCATCGCAACTGATCATGGGTGTGTGGGCCGGCATCATCGGCATCATGATGGCCGCGCCATTGGTTGTCGTGGCGATGGTGGGCATTCAAATGCTGTATGTGCATGATCGTCTCGGTGACGACCATCCCGGCGAACTCGCCGAACAATGATGCCACTCTCGTTCCCAGGCTACCGCCTGGGAACGTACTGTCTTGGAGGCTCCCGCCTCCCGATCCAGGTTCCGCAGCTAATCACCAGGCGGGAGCCTGCGTTGCAGTGGGTTTCCTGGCGGGAGCCCTCTTGATAGGTCACATCGTTTTTGACCCCCACGAGCTCGTCTCGTGGGTGAATTAGGTTCGCCAGCTAGACAACGATGCCCTCCCAACCTTCCGATTTTCACTAGTGCTCGCCGCTTCAAGCGGCGAGCACCAGTGAAAATCGGAAGGTTGTGCGAATTGCGGCTCGTGTCTAGCTTGCCAACCTCGGCTTCCTGCCAGACGAGCTGGCAGGGGAGCAATCCATGAGGACTTGTGGCCTATCAAGTGGGCGGGGGCTTGGGAACCAGTTTGGAGAGGTTGGACAATCGTTCGCGAACTCCCGGAATGATCCGCGCAGCGTTCTCGAAATAAATTTTTCGTAACACATCGTCGGGCAGATCGACACCATAGATGTTCCACAGTCCTTGCGGCGGCGGCGACTTTTCGCTGTAGGGAAAGTACTCGTCGTCGGTTTCGAAAAATCGCCAATACAGTCGCAGTCGGCTTTCAGGTTGAGGCCCATCGGTTCCGAACATAATGCGGTCGGCGTAGCGAATCAGAAACTTGCGGGCCGTGAACGGCTGCCGCCCCAATTCGCTGATCCGTGATGCCGGTTCAATGACTAGATTCGGGTACCGATCGAGCCACTCGCTGACGGTTCCCAAATCTTCAGGGTTGTTGGCGATATGGGCCCCGATGAAGGTGGTTTTTGGGTGGCGAGCGATGACGCGGTTGCGGGCGTTCAATAGTTCGAGTCGCGACGGATACTCGTCGCCGTAAAAGCTCCAGTCGGGATGGCGTGACAACTCCTCCCATCGTTCGTTCCTGGCATCAATCGGTTCGAAGAATGCGGCCGGATCGGCGGTGTGAATGATCACCGGAATGCCGACTTCGCCACACACCGCCCAGATCGGATCCCATCGCCGATCATCGATCTCGATCAAGCTACCGTCGGGGTTACGATAGCCGAGTCCGAATTGCTTGAAGATTTTCAAGCCCGAAACGCCTCGCTTCACCGCGTTGCGAATCGCTTCGGCCGTTCGCTCGGCAAATCCCGGACGATGGCACGCCCAAGTTGCCGGCTCATCGTTGGCACCGTCACCTCGCCAATCGACGTTCGTATAGATCACAAAACGATCTCGGTATCGATCCCATAAGTACTCGATATGCTCGTCGAGTTGGCTGCCGAGTTTTCCGTCCAACGATGCGCAAACGGCGATGTTGTTTCGGTTCATCACTTCGACAAAATCGTCGAGCGCATCGCGGTTGTGACGCGTCCGATAAAAGAAGTGCGTGTGAACATCGACGACCGGCATTTGAGCGTGCTGCAAGTCGGTCGATTCAACCTTCAGTTGCGATACCGGATCAAAAGTCCGCACCGAAAGATCGCGACCGTCGCATCCGTCCAACGTGGCCTCTTCATCATTTTCACTCTCTCGGGCGGTTTGCCCTTCAGTCGATTCGTTCCCGGATTGAGGCCAAGCCGACGGGCTCGACCAAACTAAAAAAAACAAAATCAGTGACCAACGGATATTCATGAGCATGACCGGGGGATCGGTTGAACAGATCGGATGAGGGGATAATCAGCCGCAATCCGTTGCAATGTTTCCGGGGACAAAACGCTCTCGGGCGATGCCGTTTGGGATGACAGATCACGACCGCGTCGCCACGCGAGTCCTTCTCGCATCGCCAAGCCGATCGTCTCCGAATCGGCGATTCCGTCACGAACAATCGCGGCGGCTTCCCAATGCATCGTCGCAGCGAATAGTTCCGCAACGAGCGCGATCAATTCGTCCGCATTCAACATGCCAACATTAAAATCATGATGTCGGTAACGCTCAACCAATTCACTCGCCTCGGCGGTAATCCCTTGACCTTCGCGATGCGGATGCGACGAATCACTCGCTTGTAAACTGTACGTATAAAAGCCCCGACCTCCTTGGACGCCGGTGAGTTTTCGTTTGACCAATGCGGGCAACAGCGGCGACGGATCCATGCGAGTCGGGAACGCTTGCCAAACCGTCCTACCGCCGTCGAACGCCGTTCGTGGGCCGATCAGATCGATCAGTTCCAAGGGCGAGATCGGCATTCCGTAGCCGATCGCGGCTCGGCCGATGACGTCCTCGTCCACTCCCCCGCATAACAACCACATCGCCAAATTCAGATAAGACGACAACATGCGATTGACGACGAACCCTGGGCCATCGCGGACCAACAGCGGCCGCTTCGCCAATCGCTCGGCATGACGACAACACGCCGCGACCACTTCAGGATCGGTCGCCGGACTCGAAATGATTTCGGCGGCGTGACGATCAACGACCGGCATGAAGAAATGCAATCCGCACAGCCGCTCGGGATGTTGCATCGTCGACGCGATCTTTTCGATCGAGAGTGTCGATGTGTTCGTCGTCAGGATCGGTGATCGCTCGAACCAACCTTCCGCATCGGCAAAGAACGCTTGCTTAACATCGAGTCGCTCGGCGATCGATTCGATCAATAGCCATCGGGGAACCTCCGGACCGAACGAAGGATCGTGATCGTTCGGCCGGATCAGTACGATCGGCAAGTCCACCTTGGCACCCCAGGGCGGTGCCGACTCGGCCGTCGATTCACTGCGTTGCAACACCCAATCGCACGACCGCGATAACATGTCGGCGTCTCGATCGGCCATCCATACCGGGATCCCTGCGAGCAGATGATCCAGCGCAATTGACCGCCCCACCACGCCCGCACCGACGAGTAAGACCTGAGGCCAAACCACCTCGCTCATGAACCCGAATCGTCCGTTTTGACCGGTGGTTCGGCTTCCTTCGAATCAGCACCTTTCGCATCGTCTTCTGGGGAATGATCGCCAAGGGGTAGCATGTCGACTTCGGGCGGTTGTTCGGGGGCGATCGAGCGTTCGGTTTTGTCGGCTTCGCTTGGTAGTGGGACGAGTACCAACCGCACCGGCGTGCCCTGTTCGGGGATCCGTTCGGTGAAAGGTTCGAACAATGTGTTGCCCGCATCAGCGCTGCTGGCGAAAGGAACGTCCATCATCGCCGTCGAGAAATTCGAAACGCAAATCATGTCACCCGCGTTGGCTGAATAATGTTCGACCTTTTCATCCGGGTCGGTCCAAAACTCACTTCCGGCGAACACCCACGGTTCAGCGAGTTCTTCCTTCGTTTCGACATTGCGAACCCATCGCCGCGCGTCGACGACATTGAATTGATCGCCGGGTACAAACGGTCGATAGCGGGTACGGTTGTCTTGAGCGGAGACTTCGGTCTCGTCGCTCGGCGCTGCTTCCTTTTCGTTGCGATGCATCACCCAAACAGCCACGGTCTGGCCGGTCGGCGGTTTGAACTCGGGGTCCCATCGGGCGGTCGTGCCACTTTCGGCACCGATCGCCAACAACGCCGCGTGGACCTCACTGCTTTTGGCAAACACGGCGATGACGGATTCGTGTTCTTTGGTGCCGACCGGACATGCCAACATTTCCAGTGGCCCACGACGCATCGTGACATAACCGTCGATGTAAATCCGTTTCGCTTTCATATCGACCCACAAGTCCGGTTGAACCCCCAATTGCGTGCCACCGGCGGGCGGTCCATACGTATCGGCGAGTCGCCGCAGAGCTTTGGCTTGGGCTTCGAGTTCCGCCATGATCTCCGGATCGGGAACGTACTCCTCGTCCAGTTCGGCCTGGGTAAGCGGTTTGCCCTGTTCGGCGGATGTCGCCGGCACAATGGCGGGTGCCGGTTCAATGGCGGGTGCCGGTGCCATCGCTGCCGCTGGTTCGCTCGACTCCGGCTTGATCGGTGCGGGCGTCATCGGTGCGGGTTTGGCCGGCACGGGTTTCGTCGGATTGGGCTCTTCCGGCGCTGGTTCATTCGCGGTTTCGACTGCGGGGGCGTTCGATTCGGGTAACTTGGCGGCCGGTTCTGCGGGAGTTATTACTTCCGAACGAGTCGCTGAAGATGCCGACGGCGGGGCCGTTTGAGGCCGACAGCCAGGAAACCCGACACAGACCACCCCCGCAAACACGAGAAAAACCGAGCTTACACGGTTTCCTAAAGTCCAAAAGGAACCGCAACCGTCGTCGTCGCGGGATGGCTCCACCATTTTGCGGCTGCGGCGGGCAAATTCGACTGTCATGACGTCTTCCTTGGTCCGGTGGGGCGGTTAGACTGCGTTGCACTTTCTTTTGTTCTCTTCCAGTATTCCAGCAACCGGCCGATCGGTCCATCACCGTGACAAAAACTGCTCCTCCCCGTCGTCGGCGAATTTCAAAAAAGGCGTTGCCAATTGATGCGTCGAATCCGCCCGCGTTTGTCGGACCGCTCGACGCGGAAGCTTGGGAAAAACTTCAAACGCAGCTTTTCACGACATCATCGAAATACTCCTCCGATGCAGTCTTTACCTCCGAAGTGTTCGGATTCGGGGCCACTCCCGAAGCCTGTTATCTGTTCGGCCTCACCGTCGCGGCGAAAACGCACGATGACGACGAATCTGAAAAAACCTCCGAAACGATCTCTTCGTGGCAACGGCAACTGTCCCGCTTGGCGACACATCCGAGTGATGCGGAGACCACGATCGAGCCACTTGATGCGGACGAGCTGATTCAGCGGGTCGCCGCGTTCCTCAAGACGACACCGGTCGCCAAGACCGATCTCAGCACAGCCCTCGAAGCGATCCTTTGGGCATCCGCGATGGTTCCGCTGACTCGGCTGCTGCCCCAGGAAATCTGGTGGCAACTGCTCTCGCATCTGCAACAGTACCGGGCCGAGGCCGCCCTGGAAGCGGAACCGAGATCGGCGAACTACCTGTTGCTCGCCGGCGAGCTGGGCATCACGCTCGCATGGCGATTACCGACGCTGCCGTCATGCGGACGAATCCGACAGGCATCCTTGGACGCGGTCTCGACATTCCTGGAAGGCGAAGGCGACAGCATCGACCGCGTCTTGACCCGACCGCAAGATCTACGATTGGTCGTCGCCTCGTTAGTACGATGTGAGCGATTGTTTCCGATCGTGAGCAAACGCAAGTTCAAAAAACGATACCTCGAAATCGCCGCCGAGTTCGCCACCTGGATGGCCGCATTGAACCGGCAAGACGGGTCGCAGGTCTTCACACCAACGACCGGCCGAGATGTGAAGTGGGACGTCAAACCGCCCAAGTCCATCCAAGCGGGAGGCAAGAAGCACACCAAGAAACGGGCCAAATCATCGAAAAACAAACTCGCCAATAACTCGGTCGATTTACTCGGCGGACTGATGCGAGCGGCCAGTTGCTTTGACGTCGACACGTTGGTTCCCGCCATCGCCGCGTCGCTGGGACAAAGTCATTCGGGCGGCCGGTTGGCGTGGGAAGTTTCCCTACCCGAGGCGATGTGGCACGCCGAGGAAGGCAAACTGGTCGTGATGTTGCCCGAATGGGACGTCCGCCGCGGTCGATCTTTCATCGACTACTCGGGCGAAGACATGCGTGTCGAAATCGTCGGCGGACGATCGTCGGTCTTCGCAGGCGTTCATCAAACAATGGTCCAAGTCGACGGCAACGCCGCGCACCCCAAGGGCCCATGGGAAGTCACGTGCGAATACAGCGACGACGACGTTCACATGATTGAAATGGAACAACCTTTTACCAATGGAGTCGTTTTGCAACGACAGTGGATGGTCGTTCGCGAAGACCGCTGCGTGATGGTGTCCGACGCAGTCTTGCCGGCGAAACCGGATGGTTCAGCGGAATCCAAAAAAGCGGCGTCCGATCACGTCGCTTCGGAACCAATCCATGCGCCGGAGTTGGTTTGCATTAGCCGGTTACCTTTGGCGGGCGAGATCGAAGTGGTCTCAGATGATGAGGTTCGTGAGTTCGTCTTGACGCAGCGATCCAAGCCGCGATGCAAAGTATTGCCGTTGGCCGCAAGCGAATGGCACGTCGGACCGTCCGACGCGAAAGTTTCAGTCTCGGATGATCGACATCTGGTCGTGGAAACTCGCGGCGTCGGCGCGATCTACTCGCCGATCTGGATGGATTTTCAGCCTCGGCGATTCGGCCGGCCGAGCACTTGGCGAACGTTAACGATTGCGGACAACTTGCAAACAGTAGGTCGTGAGGTGGCGGCGGGATTCCGCGTCCAAGCAGGCAGTGAACATTGGGTGATCTACCGCTCACTTTCCGGACGGAAACCCCGCTCGTTCATGGGCAAACACATCGTCGCCGATTTCTTCGCCGCCCGCTTCCACCCCGGCGACGGTGGAATGGAAGAACTCGTCACGGTCGATGAGTCCGACGTATCGAAATAAGGCTACTAACGTAGTGGACGCGGTGACGAATCCTGTGATGGTTATCGCCGCGTTGGGATTCTATCGCGGTACAGGAGCCATCGAGGGGAGGATCCATCGAGGGGCAGAGCACTTTTTGGAAGAAACAGAGCCCCCGATGGTGCTGTTTGGTTTTTGCGAACTGTGCGAGTGCAAACATGGGGGGCGAGTGCAAACATGGGGGGCGAGTGCAAACATGGGGGGCGAGTGCAAACATGAGGGATCAGACTTTTCACGTCGGGCCAAACGAACCACGGCAGCACCGCAGTAAGCTCGGGGCAAACAATCGGAGTCAAAATCGCTATCGGAAATGTTCTCCGCGTACGCGGAATAGTCAACCCTTGAAACAATGCTCTGTCCCTAGTATTCCGCCTTCCGTCCCTAGTATTCCGCCCTGTTACGCATTCGATCTCGAATAGGTACCACCATCCGCACCGGAGTACCAAGCACGGAAGCAAAAACCATACAGGCGATAGGCCGCGTGGGAAATCCAACCGGGCTTCTTGAACAGAGGACTTGAGTTTCGGCTGGTGGCACTGGCTTCGGGCAGCGACTTACGGACAAGCCAAGAAAAAGAATCGAACTCAAACAACGCCTCGCCGCGAAGTCAAATCCTAATTGGTTATCCGCGTCGTGCAAGCCATTGGTTCGGTTCTTGCGATGGATGATACACACCGATCAGGAGAACTTCGGCCTCTGTCAAGTCGTAGAGAATTACGTGCGGGAACCGAACAACTGGCCAGTATCGGAGCCCATGCTCAAACGCGGATCGACGCTCTGGGTCCGCAAGCAAGGACTTGGTGGCGTCTTGCACTTTTTGAGTGAAGTCCAACGCGAGAGACTGGCTGCTTTTTGCGTACCACTCAGCCCCGCCAACGACATCGGCGTCAAAGTTAGGATGGTATCTTGGTGTCCTAGGCATTTCGCCAAGCTTCGACACGATCCCAGACTTGTTCGTGTGTCTTGCCTAGCGTTGGGTCGACAACCATCGCGTCTCGGCGAGCTTTCGCGTGTTCAAGTATCTCCCGCGAGATTGGCAGTTCCGTATTTGGTCGCGTCAGATCACTCCAAATGCGTTCGACTAGAAGAAGCCGGTCGACTGCAGGCAAATCGCGAATTGTGTCGGTGTAAATGTCCATTGTTGTCTCCTTATGAGCATTCTAGCCGGGTAGTGGGGCGTCGGCAAGAATGCCGCGAGTGAAAGCTAATTCAGTCGGATAACGAAATGCGATTTATCCGATGGTCAGGCGTTAAAAAAGCTCAACTTGCTAGTTGAGCCGGCCGCCTGACTTTCGGATAGATCGTGCGTTGAACTTTGTCGATCGTGATCGCCACCCCGGAAGAAACGCATGCGGATTCAATCCGGCGGCTCGCTCACAACCAACCCTAATTCTACGGCCCTGGATTGCTCAAGTGCAAGTTGTCGCGACTGTTGTGCTTTGCTTGGTATCGTTTCCGCACGGTTTTGGCCTTCGTTCCTGACTCCGGCGCAGCACCGAAACGGCGATCTCGTCATTGAGAGAACGCAGTTCAGACAACCCACTAAGATCAATCGTGTCCCTTTGCTAGTCATCGCGATACCACCACGGTCGATATTGGCTGCCAACTCGGATTCTTCGGCGTGCTGCACACGTGGGGTCGTGATCCGGCCGTCTATCATCCGCATATTCACTACGTCGTTCCCGGCGGCGGAGTGAAGTTGGATCGACACGGTCAGGCCGAATCATGGCAGAGCACGCCGAAGAACTTCCTATTTCATCACGGCACGCTTGTGCGTGTGTTCAAAGCCAAGTTGGCCGACGAACTTCGCGATGCGGGCCTGTATGCACAAGTCGACCGTGTCGCTTGGACGAAGAAGTTTGTTGTTGACATTCAGGCGATCGGGCACGCAGTGCCGACACTGAAGTACCTTGCACCGTATGTCTACCGTGTTGCGATCAATGACAGTCGCATGGTGGCCGTAGATGACGAGAGGGTGACTTACCGAATCCGCCGCAAGGGGAATCGGACGCAGGCCAAGGCGGTGCCAGGCGAAGCGTTCGTTGAGAGTTTCTTGCAGCACGTGTTGCCGACGGGCTTCATGAAGATCCGCCACTACGGATGGATGAGTGCGAACAGCAAGATCTCGATCGACGAAGTGAAGTGGTTGGTGTGGATCATGCTTGGCTGGACGTTCTGGCTCGGCAGCGGCTATGCGCCGCAGCCGAAAAATCTGACCGCACCGATGCAGTGCACCGAGTGCGGCGGGGAGATGCGAGTGGTCGAGGTGACTTATCAGAGCCTTGATTCGATGGGCATCCAGATCGAGCGTGGCTTGACGTACTTCGATAGCGGGTAAGGAAAGGTGAAGCGACTCCCACCCATCAATGAACACGAAACGTCTTCGGGAGGGCGAACGATGAAGGTACGTCTAAGCGGCAGTCAAACGCGTCAAAAAACACGAACAGTGTGCTTGAGGCGGCTAAACCGCGTGGTGACTTCGCTCGTTTTGGCGCGAAAGCACCCAATCAATCCACGCATTCGATCTCGCATAGGTACCACCCTCCGCACCGGAGCGCCAAGCACGAAAGCAAAAACCATACAGGCGATAGGCCGCGTGGGGAATCCAACCGGGCTTCTTGAACAGAGAACTTGAGCTTCGGCTAGTGGCACTGGCTTCGGGCAGCGACTTACGGACCAGCCAAGAAAAAGATTCGAACTCAAACCACGCCTCGCCGCGAAGTCAAATCCTTATTGGTTATTCCGTTGCATTGTTTGAGCTAGAGGGCAAGAACTCGAAGATAAATAGAGTTTGGCCAGCGCCCCGATAGGTCGAGCAAAACCTCCAGCCGTCAGCAGCCATACGATTCAATGCATCGTCGAGTAGCCCGGCAACGATGGCCGACCGCTCTGGTTTGAGCTTGCTGGGGACGTCAATCAGTTGGTCAATCGGAAGCGTTTTGTATCGTAGATCCATGGCTAAGCTTGGGCTAGTGGGTGTCAGAGCGTATTGAGTTCGCCAGTTGAATCTGCGCCCGAGAAGAACCTCACGGCTGGGATCGAAGAAATACCCAGTCGCTTGACGCACAGTGGATTCTTATCAACGTCTAATCGTCCTATGCGACAGTCGTGATTCTGGGATGCGTGGTGAACGGTCTCTGGCTGCGTGGCCTGTGATGGGCCGCACCAAGCCGCGTAGAACTCGACGACCGTCGGAAGCGGCGAGCTCACCACGACCGCCTCGAAGTTTGCATCGGTGATTTCAAGAGTGCGTTGCATGCATGTCGTCTCGAGAATTTGAGTGGGATAACGGCGGCGTTAACGCGGCGGGCGCGTTGGACTATGACTTCAAGACCGGCGTGATCGCCCGCTCGCGTTCAACGCTTGGTTCGTCGAGTATTTGCGGTCCACGGATATAACCGCTCCAGGTCCTCCCAAAAGTTGGCGACTACTTCAATTGCTCCGTCGTGCCAATCTTCAAAGTACCGAGGACTAGACCATTCACGAGGCCCAGCGTACCGTTCACCTTCATCACCAAGAGTCGACACCCAAAATGTGGGTTCCTCAGCGGCAGAAGTGTCAAAGCAGATTGCGTCATATAGTATCGGTTCATTTTTGTCGTTCAGAAGGCGTAAATCGTCAGCTTCAATTCCGAGAACTTCGTATTCCCGTCCTACCGTTAGGGAGTGACGAAAATCACGTCCGTCTTCTGCGTTTGGGTTTCGTAAGACGACTCGCAATTTCAGTTCTCTCGACGAACGCTAGCGATCACCTCGCGGCGACGGGCGAGTTGAACTTCGAGCGAACAATTTTCGCCGCTGGGGTGCATCGCATCGTTCATCGCGGCGATGGGGCATTCAGCGGATGTTCGGCGACGTGCCGAGCGTGAGACTCAGTGTAGTGGAGTTGGGATGACCGAGCAAGTTTTGCCGCGCTGGTTCGGCGTGCCCATCGACCGAGCAATTCCGCTGCATCCGAACCAACTGTGAATGCAGTCGTGCTTGAACGAACAGGGGCAAGTAAACGTGCAGTTGGTAGAACACGCTCGCATCCGACCGAGCAACCGTCACGCCAACAAATCGCCCACGCAACCATTGGTCCGCGCACACATCACGCCAGCGAATCGATCGAGCAACAATCCGACCGAGCAACTTCCGCCATCGCAGCCAATCAGCAAAGTCGACGGCGCGGTTGAGAGTCGATGAGCGTCGGACATCACGGGGCACGGAGAGTTGATTTTCCATTTGTGAAATCGCGCAAGCCGTGCTCTCGTGCATGTCATTGTTCCCCGCCGTCGGTCTCTTCGGGAATAAACCGCACCGCGCCCTCGTCCATCAGCACATGAATGCCGTATCCACCGGGTATGCGACGCACCTGCTTGAAGCAGGCGTGAGTTTGAAAGTCATCCAAAAGTATCTCGGCCACTCATCCTTGCAAACAACGATGATCTACTTGCATTTGACCGAGACGGCTGAAGCGAACTCTCGGGAGATCATCGAGGACGTCTTCGGTAAGTTGCCTGGTGGTGTCGACGGCGACGCGGCGGCAAGGCTTGCCAAGCTGAAGTGATCAATCCGGCTTTGTGATGCCAACGGTCGCGGACGCTCTGAGG
>NZ_SJPM01000039.1 GCF_007859915.1 Neorhodopirellula pilleata | reverse complement strand
CCTCGATGCGGTCGTGGAACTGTGCGAGCACCTGGAGTGCGCCCAACGAACCGGCGACGGTGACTCGGACTTCTAGTACGCGGCCCACTGCCCCGGTTCACCCGCCTGGGCAGATAGAACGCTTACCTGGGAAGGATGGGCGCGAGCGATCAAAGCGGGGAATCGCAAAGCAATCGTCGGA
This sequence comes from Neorhodopirellula pilleata, assembly GCF_007859915.1. Taxonomy (GTDB): domain Bacteria; phylum Planctomycetota; class Planctomycetia; order Pirellulales; family Pirellulaceae; genus Rhodopirellula; species Rhodopirellula pilleata. The sequence continues at coordinate 19,054 of NZ_SJPM01000039.1, read as the reverse complement.
TTCAGTTCCAACCGTGGAACAACGGTCAGCCCGTTCAATGAGTTGGCCGTCACCGATGGCGGCAGCCCGATCCCTCGCTCATCGGTCCCGGCACGCAACTCGGCGATGTGACCCCGGCTTGGTGGTGCCTGATGGATCAGGGCGGCTGGTTTCAAAACCGTCCGATGAATGGTCAATACTCCGGAGGCCCGATTCATTCCACCCAGGAGTATGTTGACTACTTCACGCGAATGGCAGATGCCGAAGGTCCCGTGACCGTCAACTTGATCATGACGGCGGATGTGACGAACGAGCATCCGATCTTTAACCCCAAATGCATGGCCGTGATGGACGAAGTACGCAAAGCCATTCGTGGAAAATAGATACATCCGATTCAGAACAATACTGCCTCTCGGATCGAGGATTCGTTAGAAAGCGTCTGCTACTCAAGCCAAACGCTTCTGTCGGATTCTAGCTTCTTTTCAACTTCAGAACGTTACCTACTACTGCAACTCGTCCGTCGACTGCCCAACCTCGGTTTGAGGATACGTTCGAGTTGTGGAGTCTGGCTGGACCACCGTTGGACCTTCATTTCCACAACCTGGCGCAGTGCAGATACAAACAACAAACAGCAACATCAGGAGCGATTTCATCAAAAACTTTCTTTCGTTCATAGGGATTGAAGAGTGGAGGATTATTTGCAACGGAATCGCAAAAAGATGACGAATTAGCTAAGCTCGAGTTCACCCAGAGTGTTCTTGTCAATTCGCTGGAAGGCATCAACGCATTGAACAGCCTTACCTCACCGGAGGTCAATTCGTAGGCCGTGCGCCGTTGCCGCTGAGCAAGACTAAATTTCCGTATCGATCACTTCCCTGTTGGCCTTGGTGCCGAGTGAGCCCCACAGTCCGTAAGGACTTTTCGAGCCCGCCATAGCATGCGGCGCCGCGTTGTTAGGGGTCACCACTCTTGCTGACTGGTCCCCGGATTCGATCGAGTCCGTAATGAATTTTACTGCACCGTCCGACATCAGCACATGGACACCGCCTTGGTGCTGGCTGCTCGGCGACAAAAGGCCTGTACTTCGCGAACCATTGCCAACTCTGATTGGCGAATTGGGCGGGTGGATCGTGTTGAACTGACCGTAAACACCTTGCCCGTTAGCCCATTTGTAGCCCCGGCCTTCGTGCGCGTCCTCCACGGTTGCGCCAATATCCCAAAATTGAGGGCGATTGGAGTCAACTGATTGGGTTCGAAAATTGCCTGGATTATTTCGCATTGCATTCCAACCTGCTCCCACAGCAATAGTTCGAACATTGCGATCGCCCAGGTCCGTTGCAATTTCTCCCATAGCAATGGTGTTGGAAGTGCCGTCCAAGAAGTCTCGGAACTGTGTGCTGTAGTGAGGTACGAATGCGCCACGTGCACATGCTTGCATGTTGATCGACCGGGCTTGATTCGTCTGGAGGTTGTTGGAAAGTGGACCTCGGTCCATGTTCCAAAACGTGTCTCCGGTGCATGCGACGTAATTGGTTCGCCCCATGGCTGGTAGACCAACGCCTGGATCGCTGGGGCATCGAAACCCTGGAATTTCTGTCATCCAGGGTTGATAGCCATCGTTCGGAGTTCCTTCAAACGTGGGCGTCGGACCCATCGACGGCCAAGCAGGTGAGCGAGGTGTCGTCGGGTTGTTAAGGTCAAAAGTGTTTGGGTTTGATATCTGTTCCCAAATCGCCTGCTGCTCGATAAACGGAGTAAGGCTAACGAGGATACTCAGTTGCATCAAGTTTGCGACTGTAGATTCATCGAACTGACCGTCACCCGCGAAACCGCCTGGCACGGTCCCATTCTGAATCATTGGAAGCTGATTGTAGGCTGAGTGGTAGTTGTGAATTGCAAGTCCGATCTGCTTGAAATTGTTGCTACAGCTCATCCGTCGAGCGGCTTCACGAGCCGCTTGTACTGCCGGAAGCAGAAGTCCGACTAGAACTCCAATGATGGCAATCACGACCAATAGCTCGACAAGCGTAAAGCCACGTCGGCGGAAACACGTTGTATTCATAACCCGATCTCCGAGAAAAGAAAAAGAAGAGGACACGTTCGGGCCTCAATTAGAGGACTATTACAAATTCTATGCCCTGACCTGCGGGGTCGATGTCCTCCGTTTAGATGACATTGGCGACTTTACTTTGATGAACTAGTCCGTGTCGCCAAGGGCGTTCGATGCCGTCTGTCGTCTAAACGGGTGACAGTCTGTGGCAGAGAAGCAGACGAAGATGTCCGTCCTAGCGACTATGCTATCTACTCTTGCGGAGCAATTGTCAAATGTTGTGTTTTGAGTTCCTGGTTTAGGCGGCGATTTCATCCTGCATGATTCCGTCTTTGAAGGAACGTCCTTCGATGACGAGGGTGATCTTTTCATGGCAGTTCAGTCGCCGCCATTTCTTCGACGCCGATTGCGCGAGCTTGAACATCATCGCAAGGCTTGCTCGCCTGGTGCCGCTGCCTTTGGTCTTGCGGTGACGAAGACGGATCGTCGCGAACGTCGATTCGATTGGGTTGGTGGTTCGCAGGTGACTCCAGTGCTCGGCCGGTAAGTCGTAGAACGTCAGCAGCACGTCGCGGTCCTTCCCAAGGCACTCGCACGCCGGTGCGTACTTCGCACCGTACTTCTCCAAGAAGTTGTCAAACGCTCGATTCGCATCGTCCTTCGTCTCGGCTTGCCAGATCTCGTGTAGGTCGCCCTTCGCTTTGGGCTGGCGGGTCGGCTCACGCCGGGGTCAGGCTGGGTTTTCGGTTTTCGCGAGTCACTGGGTTCCCGCACCGACGCGACCAAATCATCGCGATCTTCCGGCACAATTCGGTTTGGCGGGTCGGCTCACGCCGGGGTCAGGCTGGGTTTTCGGTTTTCGCGAGTCACTGGGTTCCCGCACCGACGCGACCAAATCATCGCGATCTTCCGGCACAATTCGGTTTGGCATATCCGGGGAAATCGTCTAGATTGGTTCACTGATCGACGAAGCGGATGGCCGAGTCGACGAGCCAAAGGCATCCGATCAACAACCTCAAACGCTCCCTGGCCCTGAAAACCGAAAACCCAGCCTGACCCCGGCGAAGCCATTCCACGACTGCGGGTTACGGTTTAGTGAGTTCGCGGACGCCTCGTGCGATGCGTGCGGCAGTCATCGAAGGTTTAAATTCCTTGATAGTTTTACCGTCACGGTTGACCAGAGCAAGAAACGCGGTTTCGATTCTACCGTCGATCAGGCCAGTCAGGTTTAGCTCCTCGACGCGCTTGTCGATCTGAGTCCGATTACTGGAACGACTGAGGTCGAATTTCTCCATCTCGATGCCGTCATCGCGAAGTTCGGCGACCAGTTTTTCGTAAACCTCCCCGGTGTCTCGACAGTGTGGACACTCGTCGCCGTGGCTGCGGAACGCAACCAGACGATATTCGGGTTGATTAAATCGTGTCGAGGTTCCGGGGCTTGGCGATTTCGATTCTGGGACCACCCGCGAAGGGCCTGCATTGTCAGCCACCGGAGCTTCAACGGATGTCTGCCGATTGAAGTAAAGGCCAATCGTCAGCAAGGTCATCGCCGCCAGCCCGATGGATATTGACACTGCGATTCGTTTCCAGCGTCGCGCGGCGACTGCCATGTCAGACGCATCGAGCAACGCGGCAACGCGGTCATCCGGCAGACAGGCACGTTCATAGAAGTCGCGGACTTCAGATTCCAAAGACGGTTCGTTCATCGGGTCTCCACCTGATCCTGCATTGATCGAGCTTGCTGTAGTCGTTTTCTCGCACGCGACAGATGGCTCAACACCGTGCCTCGTGGCTGGCCTGTGATTTCAGCGATCTCGCTCGCTGTGTATCCCTCGACACAGTTTAGAAACAATGCTTCGCGTTCTTCCGTTCGCAGACAATCGAGAACCTGTTCCATATCCAGTCGCCGGTCGACCGTGAGGACATGGTTCGTCACTTCTTCAGCCAAAGACTCGACCGAACCTTCTGGGGCTTGCGATTCGCTTCGACAGCGTCCCGCATCGATAAACTGATTGCGAATCGTAGTGAACAGATAGCTCTTGCTAACCAATGTGCCCTTCGCCCGCAGAATTTTCATGCAGGCCTGCTGTATGAGATCTTCGGCATCGTGGGTGTGATGAGTCAGCGACAGCGCATACCGAAATCCCGCCTGAATCAGCGCGGCGTTGTCGATTCTGAGTGGTTCGCGAGAATTCAAGGAAGATCTGTCTCCGGCCCAGTGAATGGTCACACCAAGTTGTGGCTGTTATTACATCTTTTAGCGTCAACGAATCTTCACATTCTAAAACATTTTTGCAATCAGAGCCACAGTTCGTTCGTTTACTCAGTTGTACGGATAACCTCGAACGACGATTTGCGAGCTTCACATGCATTTACTCACTCAGCCTGCCCGATCTGTTTTCCTGACCATCGTTTCGCTGTCTCTCTGCTGCGCCGGAGCAACGTGTTCGACCGCCGAAGCACAAACGTCGGGCGGAGTGATCGATCGTTTCACCAAGCAGCAGATCGTGTCAGGCAACTGGAAGACCGTCGATGGAGAATTGGTGGTCGGCGACGAGCCTGCTTCGCGAGCGATCATCGCGGCGAAAACCCCTTCGAGCTACTCGCTGACGATTGAATTCACTCGTAGGGAAGGCACTAACTCGATCGGCGCTGTTCTGCCGGTTGGCAGTTCGCAGTGTGCCTTTCTGGTGTCTGTCTTCAACGGGGAAGCTCACGGCATTGGTGCGATTGACGGTCAGCTTGCCAAAGCAAACGCGTCGACCATCAAACCGGGCGTGCTCGAAAACGGACATCCTTATCGACTGCTCATCGAAGTCGATGTCAAAGGTGACTCAGCAACAATCTCGTCAACACTTGATGGAAGAGCATTTGTGAAGTGGAGCGGAAAGACGACATCTCTTTCGATGCTCGATATGTGGAAACTTCCGTCGACTGAAAATGTCGGATTAGTCACCTATGCGCCCACCACATTCCACAGCATCTCGCTTACGCCACTTGACCCGAAGATGCGTATGACCCAGCCGAAATCGGTGGAAGTTGTGCCGACGAAGCCAACTGAGGATGCGACTTCGACCGTGGTTTACGATCAGTCACATGGTGAGCCAGCGATCGAAGGACTCATGGAATTTGCCAGCAACAACGGATTTACGGTGAAGACGCTCAATACGGCGATCTCTGCGGAGGAACTTCAGCAAGTGGACCTACTCTACATTCGCGCCCCGAAGACGCGTTTTTCAAGATCAGAGGTCGAGGCCGTCATCGCGTTCATTCGTCGTGGAGGTTCACTGTTATTGGTCATGGACGAAGAACGCCGAACGTCTCTGAATGCGACTGCTGTCAACGATCTCATCAAGCCGTTTGGACTCGCATTCGCCGACGACACGCCGTACCTGCACAATTGTGGTGCGATCTGCCCTGCGGGCGATATTCATTCCGTAGATCGCGAAGTTCCTTTCAGTGGCGGACGAGCTGTGACAGGTGGCCAACCGTTCGGCTTTCAGCTTGACAAAAACGGTGAACGCGGCCAGCCGTTTGCGACGTCGAAGGATGTGGCCGGTGGCGGGAGGATCATCATTCTTGGTGACGGAATGGCTGCAGGTTTGATGGGAACTCCTGACGGTCAGCGACTCAGCGGAGTATCGCGAGATCCCACGCAAACGACCTACTGGGGCAAGGACAGCAGCGTGTTCCTCACCGAAGTCATCGCGTGGACACTTAAGAATGAATAGGTTCATACAATCCCTGTCGTGGCTAATCCTGTCGTGTCTTTCGGTCACCGCAGTCGCTGGTGAATACTACGTTTCGCCTTCGGGAAATGACTCTGCGGTTGGAAGCAAATTGCGTCCATGGCAAACGATTCAGAAGGCGGCAAACGAACTGGGGCCGGGTGACACGGCCCACATTAGTGCAGGCAGATACTCCGAGCATGTGAACATTAACGTTTCCGGAACGGCAGCTCGCCCAGTGGTCTTCAAGGCGATCGAGAATCGAAAAACGGTCCTCGATTCTGGTTCGTTCTTCGCACGTAATCAAAGCCATTTCCGCATCGAAGGATTCCGGATTCAAAACACGTCAGGCAACAGAGCTGCAATAGAAATTACCGGCGATGGCGGCTTCGGTGACATCGTTGGTAACGAAGTCACCGGCGTGCATTCGACGGCCGCTGCCATCCGAGTCGGCGGAACCATGCATGACTTCACCATCGAAGGCAATCACGTTCATCACAACAACACCGGCAATCAGGAGGCGATCCGAGTCCACGAGCGGACACGCGATTTCAATGTCACAAACAACGAAGTCAACGACAACAGCAATATCGGAATCGACATTGTTGGCTGGGCACAATACGGCAAGCCGACGAATGGATTAGTCAGCCATAACGTCGCTCGAAACAATTCGACGCTGGCACCGTGGGCCGCCAATATCTACGTGGATGGTGCGAATAACATCACGGTTGAATTCAACGTAGTGTCAGGCAGTGAATACGGTTTTCAACTCGGCTGTGAACCGGCGACCGACGAGTCATCCGAGAACATCCTGCGCTACAACATTGCATACGGAAACACTGAATATGGGCTAGGCATCGGAGGCTGCACCGGCGGAGACGTTCATCACTGCCAGATTTACAACAACGTGTTCGTTAACAACCAGCGAGCGATTGGATTCAACAAGAATGCAGGTCACGACAACCTCATCGTCAATAACATCCTGTACGAACCCAGCGGCCAGTCGTTCAACTTCCTCAGCCAGCCACGCAACACCATCATTGACTTCAACTGCTATTTCGTCCGCTATGGATCGACTCCGGGTCGAAACTCAGTGATCGGCAATCCGCTGTTCGAGAACCTTCCCGCAATAAAATTCTCACTAAAGGAAGTCAGTCCGTGCATCGACGTCGGTCACACAGTAGAGGGGCAATTGATTGACTTCGTGGGTAGTAGTGTTCCAGTGGATGGCAACAGCGATGGACAATCATTCCCCGACATCGGAGCATTTGAGTTCGCGCCGACCACACGGGTCAAAGTCAGATGAATGCAGTCTCTTCAATCCCGGAATCCCGGGAAGAGTTTCGTTCCAGCCGTTGGGCACCGTGCTGGCTGTCGGGTTTAATGAGACGGGCAAGTTACCGAGAAACCAATACACTTCCGGCTCGCTTTACACGATGAGGTGTCCGAATGCCATGTTGTTTCCCTAACGAACGGGAATCAATGCGAAGATCGCGATTTCAGGCTGATCCCAAGATTGAATTCCAGCAGTGAAAAGTTCTACTGGTGTCCTCGATCCTCCACTCAAGAATCAAAAGCCGCTGCTCAAGTTTGATCAGCGGCTTTTTTCGTTGGCTTTTCGTATTCAGCGGCTGATGTCTGAAAGTTCAATCAGTTTCTGCCACTTTGGGATAGAATGCGGCAAGTGACTGTGAGCGAAACACTTACAGAGTCCTACTGTCCATTATCCTCACCTGCACCGTGATTTGTTTTCCGGCAGTTTGAGTCCTATTCGGGGAGCTTGACCGAGTCTGCAGCTATCCGAAGCGTTAACCCTCGGTCGCAAGTTGTTTTGTGGCCAGGGGGTGTCGTTTGTGGCTGCGCTATCCGAACCGGGAAGCGAAAGTTTCGACGAATCTTCCGAATTTTTTGTCCCCAAACGGGCCATTTGCGACAGTAAGGGTGTTCGATAACTGAGAACTCCTTTCCTGGTCGCCCATCGTGAACGAAAAGGCCCGTAGAGCATTTGAGATTTTGGCCCGTGAGAATTCGCGGATGCTGATGGTGTATCTGCGCAGTGTGATCCGAGACGAGTCGGCTGTGGATGACCTATTTCAGGAAGCAATGGTCGTTGCGTGGCGGCGGTTGGATGAATGTGATCTGGATCAGCCGTTTGGGCCGTGGCTCAGAGGCATTGCATCGCGGCTGGTACTGGCTCACTACCGGAAACAAAAGACGGCTCCGGTGATGCTACATGAAGCGGTGCTGCAGGTGGTGGATCGCCATTTTGAGAACATCAACCTGTTGGCGGGCGACACTTGGGACGACAAAGTGGCTGCGCTCCGCGAATGCATTGATGCGTTGCCCGAGCGACAAAAGTCGGTGATCGGTGGAAGGTATTTTGATGACCTATCTGCTGCGGAAGTGGCCGAGCGATTCGAGTTGACGATGGAAGCTTGCAAAAAGCGGCTTCAGCGTGGTCGCACCATGCTGGCTGAGTGCTTGAAAACGAAAGGCGTCTTGTCCGCGTCGGGGGCTGCATCATGAATGAGAAAATCCAAGATTTTCTGTCCGAGTGGTTCGATAGTGACGCTGAGGTTCCGGTCGGCGAAAGCGATGTTTCTGCCAATGAAGCACGCGAGGCCGTTGCCCAGTCGCTGCTGATTCATGGGCTACTGTCCGACATTGGAAGCCGCAACGACGATGATGAAGCTGATCGGATTCGCGCAGTGATGCAGCGGATTGATGCTGAGCCGGAGTCTGAATCAGCGCCTATGATCAATGCAGCCCCCAATGAAGCACAACGACGGCGTTGGTCCGCGATGCTGACATCCGCTTTGACGATCGCGGCCGCCTTGATGGTGATGTTCTTTGTCTTCGGTCCGCATCAAAGCGTTTCGGCGGCGATGGCATCACTTGAGAAAGTAGTGGAAGCCGCCGCCAAGCCATTTGATCGCACTTACAGCGTTCGCGTTGTTGAGGAATACCCCCGTGACAAACGTCCGCGAAACTTATCTCAGGAAGCTTGGGATCGCGAAGCAGAAGAGCAGATTGACGGGGCGACGTTGTATGTTCGCGGAGCAAATCAATACTTGATGACGGTGATGTTGAATACCGGGGAGAAGCGGACGTCGGGTTGCGATGGACAGCAATGCTGGGCGTTCCGTGAAAACGGACCGGTCCACACCAGCACAGACCTTAATCGTTATCGTGGCGGACTGCCGGGGCAACGGCAGGACATCCCGTTTCTCAACATTCATGCACACTTGTCGCAGTTGCGGACTGGTTACGACATTGAACTGGGCGACGAGCATGAGAACGCGGGCAACGGAGCGGCACTTTCAAAGTTGATTGGCGTTCGTAAGTCGCGAGATGTGCGAGGCCCCAAGCAAGTTGAAATCTGGTTCGATGCGGACAGCGGCACCGTTCACAAAATGTTGCTCGATGGGCTACCGCGTGGCGGAGGTGGTCCCAAAAGCTTGACGCTGGAATTGATTGACCAATCTGAATTGGACTCCCAGTTCTTCTTTCACGAATCACATCACGAACTCGGACGGAGAGTCATCAGTGAATAAGTTTCCTAAGTTTCATTTCCTTTTCGTCATGGCGATGACGATGCTGGCGTCAGGAAACGCTATCTCGCAAGACGGGAAACAACGCGGTGGTGGCAGCCGACTTGGCGGCTACACAGAACCGCCACCCGTGAACAACGTGCCGGATCATCTCTTCAATATTCTTTTGGGAAGACTGACGGACAATAGCGGTACGGTTCGAGTTCTGATGCACTCTGACGCTCGTGCTCATCTGATCTACGGCGAACAGTCAGAGAAGTATTCCACGAAGACAGCATTTCATGACCTAAGTGCGGGCGAGCCATTCGACTTCGTCATCGATTCACTTAACAAAAATACGCGATACTACTACCGGCTTGTCTACGAATCAGACGGCAAGAAGGTGGAGAGCGACGAGTACACATTCCACACACAGCGAGCTTCCGGCAGTCCGTTTGTCTTCACCGTTCAGGCGGATTCGCATCTGGATGAGAACACCAGCGGCGAAGTCTATTTGCGAACGCTTGAAAATGCATCGCTTGATCAACCGGATTTCCATTTCGCTCTCGGCGATACATTTATGACTGGCAAGTATGTGAAGCCCGAATTGTCGCTGCCGCAATATCTTGCTCAGCGATACTACCTCGGTCACCTGTGTCATTCAGCTGGGCTGTATTTCGCACTGGGGAATCATGATGGGGAATTAGGGAATCGCGGATCAAACGTCTGGGCAACAACCACTCGCAAGCGTTACTTGCCAAACCCCTTTCCGAATGACTTCTATACAGGAAATGAACATCGCGAACCTGAAGTCGGTTTACCGGAGAACTACTATCAATTCGAGTGGGGTGATGCTCAGTTCATCGTGCTTGATCCATTTCGACATACAACCACACGATCACGTGGTGAAGACAGTGATAACTGGAACTGGACACTCGGCGAAAATCAGTATCAGTGGTTGAAGAAATCGCTGGAGCAAAGTGATGCGAAGCTACGGTTTGTGTTTCTGCATCATTTAATTGGTGGCAGTGATCGGAATCAGAGAGGTGGTGTGGAGGCAGCTCCGTTTTGGGAGTGGGGCGGCAAGGGAGAGTCAGGAAAAGATGAGTTCGCCCAAAAGCGACCGGGTTGGGCGAAACCTATTCATCAGATGTTGGTTGAACATGGAGTGGATGTCGTTTTTCATGGACACGATCACATGTTTATCAAGCAAGATCTTGATGGGATCGTCTACCAACTCGTCCCGCAACCTGGGCATCCGCGATCCGGTACGAAGAGTGCCGCAGAGTATGGATATCTCGGCGGTGAAATCCAGGGCAGCAGCGGACATGTTCGAGTTCGCGTCGACGCCGATTCTGCACGCGTGGACTATGTGCGAACGTTCCTTCCCGAGGTTCAAGGTGGCAACCAGCGAAACGGTGATGTCAGCTACTCCTACATGCTTAAACAATAGTGTTAACCAGATCAATTAATTGACTATGGAGACTCCTCAATGAAACGACTTCAGACTTTGGCTGTTGCTTTGGCGTTCATCGCCTCCTCTGTAGCGAGTGCAGACCCGCCGCGCAAGCCTCGCATCGACGACACGATCAAAGCGAACGTCTACGCGGACAACTCGTTCAAGCTTTTCATCAATGGCGAATTGGTGGCTGTCGATTCAATCATGTTTGTTCCTCACAACGTTGTGTCAGTTGATGTATTACCTGCTTATCCGATGACGATTGCGGTAATGGGGATCGATAACGCTGATCCAAAGACGGGTATGGAATACGCCAACACCAGCATTGGTGATGGCGGATTCATCTTGAAGTTCGGCGATGGCACCGTGACCAACGCGACATGGAAAGCGAAGAAGTTTTCATGGGGGCCGATTGATGGCGACATGAAGAAACCGCGAGTCGAAAACATCCCGCTGCCAAAAGACTGGTTTGCGATCGACTTCGACGACAGCAAGTGGCCCAATGCGAAAGAGTTCACTGAGGAAGAAGTCGGCCCCAAGGAGCCGTTCTTTGAACATGACTTCAAGGGAGCGAAGTTCATCTGGTCCGACGACATCAAGCTGGACAATCTCGTGCTGTTCCGAACCGTCGTGAAGTCACCACCAGACGGTAAGGAACGTCCTGATTTTCGTGGCCTCACTGATGTTGTACCGCAAGGCGGTGGCGGCGCACGTGGAGGCGGTGAGAGACGTAATCCGCCTCGATAATCGTCAGATTGGCGATTGAAATATCCAGCAATATTGACGTCGAGGTTGCCTCGACCCACTCTTCACCATGGAGACCAAAGATGAAGCCTTCAGCGTTCCTATTGCCACTCTTTCTATTCGCGGTTGTGGCAGGAAGCTGCGTGTCTGCCCAAGATCGCAGTTCAAGCGGTGCCGACGCCCCACGATACGGCAGCAAGAAAGGCGGTGGCGTGCTACGTGATGTAGCGTTGCCTGACCTGAATGCGTATTCAGCCGATGGCCAGAAAATCAAACTCCGTGAACTCTGTGACAAAAAGTACACGGTGTTCGTTGCAGGCTGCCTCACATGTCCGCAGTTTCATCGGGGATACCCCGAGATTGAAGCAGCCAGCCAAGACTATTCGCCGAAGGACGTTCAGTTTTTCTATTTTTATAAGTCGTTAAGACACCCGGAGTTGAACGGATATTTTGGGGCGCAGAACATGGACGAGCGACTGCTGCAACTCGCCGAAGCGAAAAAGTTGTTGGGAACCAAAGTTCCGTGGATTGCCGACACGATCAAGAATGATATCCGCGACGGGCTGAATTCGGCTAACAATTCGATGTATCTGATTTCTCCGGAAGGAAACATCGTTTACGCTTCGGACCACTTGGACGGTCCCAGCCTACGAGACGCGCTCGGCAAGTTCGTTGGCATGATCGACAGTCCAACACTTGCCAGCGATCTCGACTTGCCGCAACTCGCACGGCAGCGGCAACCGGAAAATGTCGATACGGACACACGAGTTGCGAGGCCTGAAGGGTTAGTCATTCTTGCGATTGCCCCGAAGAGTCCGGACGAAACATACTACGTAAAGCTCCGAGCAGAAGCAGACGCCAATCTGCTGAAGACCGGCACAGGAAGACTCTTTCTAGGGTTCTATCCCGATCCGATCCATGGCGTTCATTGGAACAACCTGACGAAACCCATGAAGTATTCGTTGACGTTGCCATCGGGCGTCAAGGCAAGTCCCGCCGAAGCGAGTGCCAAGAAAGGTCCGGGCGATAAGGATGTTGAGCCTCGTCAGTTCTGGGTCGACATCGAGGGTGATTCGCCGGGTGCGTCCATCGAGCTTTCGATGCACTATTTCGGCTGCACCGACACGATGTGCAAGGCACTGACGCAAGAGTACACCGTCCAATTCAAGCCGGCGGATATGGGATCGAGCACCTTCGGTTTCAACCGTGGCCCGAGAGGTGCTAGCGGCGGACAAGGAAACCGGCGAGGCCAACGCGGGAGTTCTCAAAACGATCGCAACCCGCGGAATTAGATGTGCGAAAGTACCTCCACCAACTGCAACCGCTTCTACAAGACTCACCGACTTTCACCAAGGAATTCGAGCACGATCATGAAAACGTTATTTCCACTCAGTCTCATCTTGTGCATGACATCGATTTCAAATGCTCACGATGGCCATTCGCACGCGCCTTCGCCTGAAACAAAGAAGAAAATTGTTCAGCTCAACACGGAACCGGCGAAGCAACAATTCGTCGTGTTCCAAACCGCGCCGGAAGCAACCGCACCCGAGCTGGCCAAACTGTTTGAACCATTCAAGAAGACCGTGAACGTTCGATTTGACAAGGATTTCCTCTTTGTGGAGTCCAATGGCATGCCAGAGCATTCAATGATGATCGGCATTACCGCCTGGCAACAACAAGTGCCGTTGCCGCAATCGTACACGGGTGCAAACGCATGGCGAATTCCGTTACACCCGGCGCCAGCAAAGAATCCATTGTCAACGAAGGAGCATTTCTTTCGTGGTGCGATTGCATTGGCTGTCAACGGCGTTCCCATCTTTAATCCGATTAAGAACGATGGCAAGACAGACACACTGAAGGCCGGTGAGCTGGACCAATGGGGTGGGCACTGTGGTCGAGCCGACGACTACCACTATCACATCGCTCCGGTGCATCTGGAGAAGATCGTCGGTGTCGGTAATCCTGTGGCGGTTGCCCTCGATGGCTATCCGATCTACGGCTACAACGACCCGAATGGAAATCCTCCAACTGACCTCGATTGGTTGAATGGCCACAAAGGTCCGGATGGGATGTACCACTACCACGCAACAAAAACATTCCCCTATTTGAACGGTGGATTTTATGGCGAAGTTGTCGAACGAGACGGGCAAGTTGACCCGCAGCCACGGGCTCGGCCGTTGCGACCGTCTCTGTCAGGACTCAGGGGTGCCAAGATCAACGGCTTTGAAAATCCAAAGCAGGGCAGCTATGTGTTGCTCTACGATGTCGATGGCGAAAAAAGGTCGATCAACTACACCGTCGCCGATGACGGGTCAGCAACGTTCAATTTTGTATCGCAGCAAGGTACGAAAACCGAAACGTATTCACCGCGTGAAGGCAGTGGTGCCGGTGGAAGCGCCCGTAACGGAGCACCTTCTCCTGATGAGAAACGTCCACCGCAAGGCGACCGACCTGCCAACCAGCCCGACGGTCCGCGTGGGGGCGGCGGTGGCCAAGGAGGTCAGCGACTAGGCGGAGGTGGTGGGCAACCGCAAGGTGGCGGTCAGCGACAGGGCGGAGGAGGCAATCCGTTTCTACTAGCACTTGACGCCAACCGCGACGGAATCCTCGACAAAGCCGAGATACAGAACGCAACAACCGCACTTCTTACTCTCGACAAAAACAAAGACGGACAAATCTCCGGCGAGGAACTTCGTGGTCCCGAAGGCGGTCGCGGAAAAGACGGTCTGTTAGAAAGTGATCGACCTCAAGAAAACCGTCAGCAAGGCGACCGTCCACAAGGAGGTCCGCGTGGAGGCGATCGCCCCGATCCAGCGGGCGGCCCAAATGCGGGTGGTCCAAGCGCAGGTGGACAACGCGGACCACAGCCCGGCGACGGTCCGCGTCAACCATGGATTTTGGTTCATGCTGATGAGATCGATCTCGACAAAAACAAGATCATCAGCCGTGAAGAAATCGTTGGTGAAGCAACCAAAGCTTTCGATGGTTACGACGCCGACAAAGATGACACGTTGACCGCTGCCGAGTTGAATAGTCGCGGCGGATCACGAAGCGCCATGGGCGGCTTCCTGAAAGGGCATTCCAAGGAAATCGACCGCGACGGAGACGGATTTTTAAGTCGCAGCGAAGCCGTTGGGAACGCGGAACGCATGTTCGCCAAGATGGATACCAACGGTGACGGGAATATTACGACGGACGAAATGGAAGCCTCACGGCGAGAGTAAACGAGCCGTTATCCACTTCGACACGATAGCATTCAGCGTTCCAGCTCCAACATGATTCGATTCCTTTCCAAAACACGATGGCTCACACACCACGTGCTGCCGACAATCATCCTTGTCAGCAGTGCCGTCGCGTTTTTTGCAATGGGTTCGACGCCGGAAGTGCCTCGCAAGCCGAAGACTGCCATCAAGGCAACGGTTGTTGCAGTCGCCGAAATCCATGCACTCGATGGACCACTGACCATCGAAACGACAGGCGAGGTGGTCCCTCATCGCGTGTTGTCGATAGCATCGGAAGTGCAGGGACGAATCGTATTCAAGCACCCCAATCTTCGGGTCGGCGAACAAGTTCGGGCGGGCGAAACGCTGATCAAAATCGACCCGCAGCGATTTGCGTTGACCGTGCAGCGTCTTGAAATCAACGTGAATCAAGCAGCAACAACTCTCAAACAGCTTCAACAGGATCGGGCAAACTTGACCGTGCAGGTTGTGCTCGCTCGCAAGTCACATCAGATTCTGGTCGATGACGTTAAGCGAATCCGGGGACTACATGAATCGCGGGCAACTTCCATATCCGAACTCGGCGCGACCGAGAAGCTGGAACTTGACGCACGTCTTGTCATCGAACAACTCGTTGGTCGCGGGCGCAGCTTGGAAGTTCAAATCGCTGAGCAGGAACTGGCTGGGAAGCTGGCAATGGTTCAATTGGAAGAAGCGAAAATCGATCAAGTGGCCGCGGAAGTGAAGGTGCCGGTATCGGGGATCGTCGTAGCAGCTCCACAGGAAGAGTATGCAATGGTGCAGGCGGGCGATCTACTTCTGTCGATTGAAGAAACGGGGTGCCTCGAAGTCCACTGTCACTTGAAACTCGACGAAATGGCGTGGGTATGGGGTAGTCGGGCAACAGCTCCGGCTGATTCCGCAAAGAAATCTCTCGACGATGACAAACGCATCACCCCGGTCGTTGCGGATGTAACGTACAACGCGGCGGGAACCAGTCATACGCTGCACGGTCGCCTCGTTCGTCAACACGGCGCGGGTCTCGACCCAGCGACAAGAACCATCGCGTGTCGTGTGCTGGTCGACGGCAATCAAATCGAATCGGCAGCGGAATATCAGATTCCATTGATGACCGGGATGTTTGTTAATGTCCAAGTCAAGTGTCATCCCAATCGTCCGCTACTTCAATTGCCCGAGCAAGGAATCCGCACGGACGGCTGCGTCTGGCTGATGCGTGGTGGAAAGCTCTGTGCAGTCCCCGTCAAGACGATTCAGTCCCGAGGCGGCGTGGCGATTGTGGAGACAGAACTAAACAAGATTCAGCCACGGGACAAGGTGATCGTTTCGCCCGTAGCCAATGCGAAAGACGGACTGGCGGTACGAGAGCAAGGAGACCGAATTAATGAGGCCGAGAAAGTCGCGATCGATGCAAGCCAACCCACGACTGTCGGTCATGCCGGCACGGTCGGAGGCGCCTCTCCATGAAGTCGTTGGTTCGCTGGGCGGTCGATAACACGCCCGCTATGAATGTAGCGTTGATCGCCTTGCTAGCCGCTGGGACGTGGTGCATGGCTTCGATACAACGCGAATTCTGGCCGTACTACGTGCTCGATGAAATCGAAATCCGCGTGGCCTATCCCGGTGCGAGTCCCGAAGACATCGAAGAAGCCATTTGCGAAAAGATCGAATCGGCAGTCGCTTCCATCTACGGCATCGATGAAATCAATGCGACCGCTTCGGAAGGTTCCGGCAGCGTTCGGCTGGTTCTCGATTCAGGTGTCAGCCAAAGCGACGTACAGCAAATTCTCGGCGACGTACGAGCTGCGGTCGATCAGATCCCGAGTTTTCCGCTGCTGGCCGAAGCCCCGGTCATCAGTCAACGAATTCCAAACTCGACCGCGATTCAAATCGGGCTCGTTGGCCCGGACTCCGAATCGATCGCGTCGGCTATTGAACTGCGGCGAACCGCCGAACGAGTTCGAGACGACTTGCTGAGACTCGCCAGCATCTCGCAAGTCGAGTTGCTCGGTGTCCCGGAGTTCCAGATCGACGTCGAGTTGCGTGAAGAAACACTTCGGCAATACGGACTGACGCTGTCAGAGGTTGCTCAGATTATTCGCGAAGAGAACGTCGAGATTCCCGGAGGAACTCTGAGAAGTGCGTCGCAGGAGATTCTGTTACGCGGCTCCAATCGCAGCAATACTGGTTCTGAGATTGCGCAACTGCCGATCATTAACACTCCCAGCGGTTTGACGCTACGACTGAACGAACTCGGCACGGTGCGAGATGCCTTTTCGGACGCAACAGCCATCAGCCGCATCAATGGTCACCCCGGAATCGCGATCTCGGTCAACACCACACAAAGCGAGGACTTGTTGGAAGTCGGGCGGGATGTTTACGCATACCTCGACAACGCGAAGCTGCCCGACGGTTACTCAATGGTTGCCTATCGAGATCGCAGCGACGACGTTCGTGATCGATTGTCGTTGATGATCAAGAACGGTTGGCAGGGATTGGTGCTGGTATTCATCCTGCTCGCGTTGTTCCTCGAAATGCGGCTCGCGTTTTGGGTGGCAATGGGAATTCCGATCGCCGTTTGCGGTGCTGGCATCGTGATGTACTTCACCGGTCAGACGCTGAATCTGACTTCGCTGTTCGCATTCTTAATCGCTTTGGGAATCGTTGTTGATGACGCAATCGTAGTCGGAGAGAATATTTACGTTCACCGTTCGCTTGGCAAGGACTATCGTCAAGCGGCAATCGACGGCACCGTAGAAGTCATGCCATCAGTGGTCGTTTCGGTAAGCACGACCGTGATTGCGTTTCTGCCGCTGATGTTTGTGACTGGCCAACTTGGGCGATTCACGACCGTGCTTCCGATTGCAGTGATCGCGATGCTGATTGTTTCCTTGGTGGAAAGTGTCACCGTGTTGCCATCACATTTGGCTCACCAGAGTAATCTGTTTCTGACAATTGTCGGCTGGTTGCTCACTCCGCTTCGCTTCATCGCGGTGTTTTTCGGATATCTAAATGAACGCTTTTCTAAGGTGTTGGACATCTTCATCGAGCGACTCTATCTTCCAGCGTTGTTACGATCGTTAGCCAATCCCGCGATTGTAATAGCGACTGCAATCGGGCTGCTTGTTGTATCCACAGGCATCGTACGTAGTGGTCGTGTCCCCTTCGTGGTGATCCCTCAAGTTGACTCCAACGTACTTTCAGTATTGATTGCGTATCCGAACGGCACCCCAGCATCGGTCACCGATGAGGCCACGACGCGGATCGAAGCCGCACTCGCCGCAGTCAACAAGGAACTCGCCGAAGAAGGAATAGGCGGCCGTGAAGACGGAGTGGTTCTCGCGATGCATCGTGCGGTTGGTTTTGGAGCGAGTTCGACCGGTGACGTTTCCACCGGCAGTCACGTCGGCAGCGTCACAGTCTCGCTGATCGATTCCGGTATGCGAAAAGTTTCAGCGAAGGAGATCATCAACCGTTGGCGAAAGCGAGCCGGCGAATTTCCGGGCACGGACGTATTGGTGTTCGGCACAGGACCGCGAGGACCGGCAGCCGCTCCCATCGAAGTCACGCTACTGGCGGGAAGCGACGACATCGCCGAATTGCAGGACGCCGTTGCGCAAGTCTCCAGTCGATTGGGTGAATATCCCGGCGTCCTCGATGTCACCGCAGGATCAAAACCTGGCAAGTACGAGTACCGACTCAAAATCAAAGACCAAGCTCGTTCCATGGGCGTTTCATTGGCGGGACTTTCCCAAACGGTGCGGTCGGCTTACTACGGAGACGAAGTCATGCGATTGCAACGCGATCGGCACGAGGTCGAGCTTCGAGTCCGCTATCCCAGCGACCAGCGAGACTCACTGGCCGACTTTCGCCAGATTCGACATCGAACTCCTGAAGGCCAGGTTTTTCCGATCACGGAACTCGCCGACATCGAAGTCGCCAGAACCGATTCGCTGATCTATCGTACCGACCAGATGCGTGCCATCACTATCTCGGCAGACGTCGACGAAGAACAAGCCAATGCAATGAATATTGTCAGCGACCTCAAGACATCGTTCGTTCCCCAATTAGTCGAACGCTTCCCAAACGTCAATGTGCGTTGGCGAGGCCAGCAAGAACAAACAGACGAATCCATGTGGAGCATCATCCTTGGCTTTGTCCTTGTCATCGGAGCGATGTATCTGCTGTTAACAATCGAGGTAAGCGTTCTATCTCCCCATGTTGACAGGCGGTTTAGCGTGACAGGTTTGTTTCCACCTCCAGGAGAAAACCATGAACGCGTTTCCCAATCCCGAGCTCGCCAGGCAGTGGCGTGAGCGAATCGA
>NZ_SJPM01000038.1 GCF_007859915.1 Neorhodopirellula pilleata | reverse complement strand
CAGCTTGCCACGTTTACCGGTGGCTACCTTGGCAAAGGTTTCGCGTTCTTCGTCTGTCAGCTTGATACGATAGAGCTTGCGGTTTGACATTCGACCGTCCGTGGTCTCGGGGGAAGAGGGGCTTAAAGACCTTTTTCTACCCGAAAACCAAGCTGCGATGGAATACTAGTGCTTCATCCACATTTGACTTTAGGGTGTCAGCAAAGTGGCTCGACGGTCCTCCGTCGAGAATCACGGTGGGGACCACCGTGCCACGTTTTAAGCCAACCCTCATTTTAAGGCCTCATGGGAACGACCAGAGGCGGAGGTAGTGGAGGTGGCCGCGAAGGTTTAGAATGACCTCTCTTATGCCTAGTTCCTCCTCGCCCGCGACCGCATGATGCTTGGAATTTTTGATGCTCCTGTCCAAGCGTGGTTGAATTCGCCTCCGATGATGACAACCATCATTCTCACGATCTTTGGTTTGGTCTGCGGCGCGATCGCTAATTTCGTGATCACGACGTTGTGCTGGGAACCGCGTCCGATTTCACCGTGGGTCAATTTGGCCGCTTGGCCGCTCGACGAAGATCGTCGCCGGACCGCTGATCAATTACCGCCACGATCGTTCCTTGATCGAGTTCCAGTCTTAGGCTGGATCAGGTTGCGTCGCGAAACTCCGCTGCACGGCCGCGGATTTTGGATTCGCCCGTTGTTGATCGAATTGACGTTGGCGTTCGGCTTCGTGTGGATGCACCAAGCGTATCTCGACGGGCAATTGTTGCCGAACAAAATCAATCCCGCCGCACTTGCCCAATGTCAGCCTTGGATGTCCTTGGTGTTTTTCTTTCACGCAATCTTGCTGGCGTTGATGGTGGCAGCCACCTTCATCGATTTTGACGAGCGAACGATCCCAGACGCGATCACCATTCCTGGAACGTTGTTCGCGCTGGTGATCGCGGCGTGCAGTCCTTTCGTGTTCCTTCCCGGCGAGTTATCAACAGGAATCGCACCGACAACCTTGCAACACCCGCTCGAGTTGACCCCCGGTTGGATGGGTGGTCGCGGCTTTGCTATTGGACTCGTGATTTGGACGACATGGTGCTTTGCATTGGCTGATCGCCGCGTGATCCTGCGTCGCGGATGGGCCAAGGCGGTTACCTATTTCCTCGCCCGTTTAGTCCGCCATCCGAGTTGGAAGGTCTTGATGGCGATTTGGTTGGCGGGGCTGATCGCGATTACGGGGGTTTACTGGATCGGCGGCGCGAATTGGCTCGGACTGATCACGTCGCTAGTCGGTTTGGCCACCGGAGGTGGGATCATTTGGGCGGTGCGATTGGTCGGCAGTTGGGCGATGCGGATGGAGGCGATGGGGTTCGGCGATGTGACACTGATGGCCATGGTCGGTGCTTTCGTCGGATGGCAGGCATCGATCATCGCTTTCTTCCTCGCACCGATTGCGGCGATCGTGATCGTGTTGGTGCGGTACGTGATCACCCGAGACCATCAAACACCGTTCGGTCCGTATTTGTGCGCCGGCACGGCGTTGACGGTGTATTTCTGGGACGATGTCTACAATCTGAACTTCCGAATCACGATCGCCCTCATGGGCGATATGCTCGTCTGGTTCAGTCTCGGGACACTCGGTGCCCTCGCCGCGCTGTTGTGGATCATGCGGCTCTTCAAAGAACGGTTTATCTACGATTAGTTGAAGCCGCGTTGACCTGTGTTCAGGCGCGCCTCATACAAGACCCCCACGAGCTCGTCTCTTGGGTGAATAAGGTTTGCAAGCTAGACATAAACTCGACGCCGGTCAGTTCGGGATCGGTGACGTCTCGTCGGGCGACTGCGGTGAAAGAAAGCCGATCGAAACGAGGAATCGATCAAGCTCACGAATCGTCTTTTCGTAGTTCTCGTTGTTGCCTCGCCCATGATTGAAGAACCCGTGCCCTTGCCCGTCGAAACCGATCAGCTCGCAACGATTACCCGACCCAACCATCGCGTCACGGAACGCTTCGGCGGTCCAGTATGGCACCGTATCATCGGCGCGGCCATGGAACAAAATCGTCGGCGGTGCGTTCTTGCCAACGTGATGAACCGGAGAGAGTTTTTTGGGGGACGTTCCCATTCGATCCTCCAGTCCATCGACCTTTTCTGGATCGAGCGGTGGTCGACCGTTGATGGCCGCCAACACGACCGCCGGATTAAACAACGCCATTGCATCGGGGCGACTGCTGACGGTTAGGTCTTCGCCGGGCTCTTCAAAACCTTCGATCACTCCCGTGCACGCGGCCACATGGCCTCCCGCCGAGCCGCCCCCCGCAGCGACCCGATTGACGTCAACGCCCAACCGATCGGCGTTCTTGCGAACCCATCGGACGGCCGATTTTCCGTCGGCGACACACTTGAGGGCCTTGGTCCCCTGTCGCCCCAAAACGCGGTAATCTGCGGTGATGGCCACCATTCCGCGAGACGAGAGATACCGGCAATGTTCGAGAAACTGGGATGGCGTTCCACTTTTCCAGCCTCCGCCGAAGAAGAACACGATTGCCGCCCGCCGATCATTCGGTTGGTGATCGGCAGGATAGAAAACGTAGGCATTCAACTGAACTGGATTGCCAGTAGCATCTTCAGTCGCTTTGTAAGTTTCGACCACCGCACCGGCTCCACCCATTTTTCGCTGCGTTTGCGGATCTTGTGCCTGGGAGAGCGTCGAACCGACCGCAACCAAAGCGATCAAGATTCGAACGGCAATACGCGGGGAAGAGATCATGCTCGGCTCCAAAGGCAGGTAAGGGGGCATTCGCCAACTCAAAGGATAATCCGGATGAACCACTCGGATAACCCGCAAGGCCGTTGTCTTCGCGATCGCTCCAGGTTTCATTGACTCGGAGGGGTGTTTTTCGTTACGGGTAACCATGGAGGTTTCCGATTTTCAGAGAAGCCTCCCCTCCCCATGAAACCATCAAAGGACGATCCCATGCACGGAATCCTCAAGACGTGCGCCGACCGCAGAACGCTCGTGATGCGGGGCGCTGGGATCGCCGTTTGTTTGACGTTAACCGTGGCCGCAACAGGATGTCGCGGCCGATCGCTGTTTCCGCCTGCCGGCACGATCAATCAACAACAAGCCAACGCAATCGTCCACGATCCGTATCCACTGGACGATATCGGCCCCTCTGACCTGGGGGCTCGTCCACCATCGTATCAGCAACCGGTCCCCGAACCGGTTCGCAACCGTTTGATTCCCGACGCGATGCCATGGCTCGGACGGTAGTTTCGGATCTCGAAATAGTTACATGACTAAAAAACGTAGCAAGAGCCTCGGAAAGCCGAGGGTCTTGAGCGAACGTTTCGTCCCATTCTTGCGTTCATAATACAAGCCGACGCGCAAGTTTTGAAGTTGCGATTTTGCCTGTGGCATTGGTTTATCGTAACCCGCTGCGTAAGCGAGGGATGAGCCAATATCAATTATCCCTCGCTTACTCAGCGGGTTACGAAAAAAGTGCAACTTCAAAACTCGCGCTTCGGGCTTATAAGGTTGAGGTTGGCCGCCTTTTCGTATAGACGCTCAATATTCGTGTGACGCGGTGCCGGATTCGGCTACCGAGACGCTTTGCATTTTCACCGCTTGGCGGACCTTGCGGCTGGCGACCTCTTCCTTAAGCTTCGCGATCGCTTCGGCAACCGGCATCGAACCGAGGTCGCCGTCGATGCGATCTCGCAGCGCCAAATGTCCCATTTCGGCCTCTTTGGGACCGACAACCGCCATGTAATTGACCAAGTCCAGTTGTGCGTTGCGGATCTTGGCTTGGACTTTGCCGTCGCTGGCGTCGACGGTGACCTTCAAGCCCGCCTCATCGAGTTGCTTCGCGACGGCGAAGGCATACTCTTGGGACTTATCGCTCAAAGGTAAAACGCGGACCTGTTCGGGTGACAACCACATCGGGAATGCACCGGCGAAGTGCTCGATCAACATACCGGTAAACCGTTCGAGCGAACCGAACGGAGCCCGGTGAATCATCACGGGTTGGTGCGTCGCGTTGTCAGCTCCCTTGTAATTGAGTTTGAATCGGGCCGGCAAGTTGTAGTCCAGTTGCACGGTCCCCAATTGCCACGACCGGCCGATGCAGTCGCGGACCATGAAGTCCGCCTTCGGGCCGTAGAACGCGGCTTCACCGGGTTCTTCATTGAACTCGAGTCCCGATTGTTGCAAGACGCCTCGCAAGGCCCCTTCGGCACGGTCCCAATTCTCTTCGCTGCCGACGTACTTGGAACTGTCGGGATCCCGCAGCGATAACTGCACCCGGTAATCGGTCAATCCGACCGATTCGAGTACGAACTTGGTCAGCTCGATCGTCGCGCGGAATTCTTGTTCGACTTGATCGGCGGTGCAGAAAATATGCGCGTCGTCTTGGGTCAGACCACGGACTCGCATCATGCCGTTGAGTTCGCCGGTTTGCTCGTGACGATAAACGGTCCCGAACTCGAATAACCTGAGTGGCAATTGGCGGTAAGAACGCGGTTGAGCAGCGAAGATTTGACAGTGGTGGGGGCAGTTCATCGGTTTGAGCAGATAACGCTCGTGGTTGACCTGCCAGGCGTGCAACACTTCCTGTTTCTTCTCCGGTGCGGAGGATGGTTTATAGTCGGGTAGTTGCACACCGAACACCTCGGCCGCCGCCATCAATTTGTCTTCGTCGTCGCTCGAGAGCGTCCCGGCTTGCAAACGGGTGCTCCACGCATCGAGCAAACCGCCCACCTCGGTACCGAACAGCGGTGCGAACTGACTGTCTCGATAGTAGGGGAAGTGGCCGCTCGTTTCGTATAGTTCGACACGACCGATGTGAGGGCTGTAAACCGGATCGTAACCTCGAGAGAGCAACTCACGTCGCAAGAAGTCTTCGAGCGTGACGCGGACGCGGGCCCCTTTGGGCAACCACAAGCATAAACCGGGGCCGACGTCCGGGTTGATCGCGAAGAGGCCGTGTTGTTTGCCCAAGACGCGGTGGTCGCGGCGTTTGGCTTCCTCGAGTTGTTCCAAGTAGGCGGCGAGTTCTTTTTTGTCAAAGAACGCGGTGCCGTAAAGCCGTTGAAGTTGCCTGCCCGACGCGTCGCCTTTCCAGTACGCACCGGCGACGGACAACAACTTAATCGCCTTGATCATGCCGGCGTGGGGGATGTGCGGCCCGCGACACAAATCGACGAATTCGCCTTGGCGGTAGAAACTGACGGTCGGTTGATCGCCCAAGCCAGTGTCGATGTGTTCGACTTTGAGGTCTTGGTCGAGGTCGTCGCACAGTTTGCGGGCTTCGTCACGATCAAGGATAAAACGCTCAAACGGTTCCTTGTCCTTGATGATATTCTTGATCTCGGCTTCGATTTTGGGAAAATCGTCTTCGCTAATTTTTTCTGGCAGATCGAAATCGTAATAGAAACCACCCGAGGTCGTTGGTCCGAACGCCAGCGACACGCCTTTGAAGACGCGCATGACCGCGCGGGCCATGACGTGGGCGGCGGAGTGACGCAGCACGTCGAGCGAAACGGTGTCGCGGGTGGTCAGGAGTTTCAAGTCCACGACGCCGTCTTCGGAAGCCAATTCACCGAGAGGACGGAAGGAATCGACGATTTTCTCGCCCACCTGCGCCGCGACGACTGACCGTGCCAGCCCCTCGCTGATGCCGAAGGCGACGTCCATCGGAGTCGCGTCGGCCGGGTGATTTTGGGTGGTACCGTCAGGTAAGCGAACGTCGACGTTTTGAACCGAAGCGGTGGACATGGAGAAAAACTGAGCAAACGAGAAAAGGGGAATGATTGATCGAACAGAGGTCGCATTCAGGATAGCGGTTCGGGGGTTGTTTAATAAACCCGAAATCCAGATTCAACAACTCGACAACTCGTTCCCAGGCTCCGGCCCTCTTTATACCCCACAAGTCCTCATGGATTGCTCCCCTGCCAGCTCGTCTGGCAGGAAGCCGAGGTTGGCAAGCTAGACACAAGCCGCAGTTTTCGCAACTTTCCGAGTTTAACTTGTGCTCGCCGCTTCACGCGGCGAGCACAAGTTAAACTCGGAAGGTTGGGAGGGCGTCGGTGTCTAGCTTGCAAACCTTATTCACCCACGAGACGAGCTCGTGGGGGTCAAAAAGATGTTTAGGATAAGGAGGGCTCCCGCCTGCCGGTTATTCTCAGGAGGCAGGAGCCTCCGAGACAGTGCGGTCCCAGGCGGGAGCCTGGGACCGAGTACTTAAGATTCAACGTTGGATGCGGAAGACGGACTCGTCCATCACGTCGTCGGTGACGAACCAAGGCGTTCCGTCGGCTCGCTTGTACATTTTGGCGGCTTCTTCCTTGCTCAACGGCCGCGCTCCGACGCGGCCGAAGACCGCGATTTGGTTGCCGCTCTCGTCGACCGCCCGGTCTCGGTCGATGCCGCGGCTGATCGCCAACGCGTGACCTTCCTTGGGCAACTTGAACGTCGCTACCAAAAACGGATTAGGCCGAGGGCTGAATCCGTCGTTGCCGGGCAATTCGGGGCTAGTCAATTGGACTACACGCAATCCGTTCTTGCCGTCGGCGACGTAAGCGAATTGGCTGACGTTGGTGATTCCCAATTGAACGTCGTGGGCGTCGTTGATGCATCCGTTGGCGTTGTAAATCTGATCCACGTGAGCCTCACGGGGCTTTTCAATGTCCAAGATCGCAAGGCCCTGTTTGCCGGCCGCAACATAAGCATAGGTGCGAGCAAGATAGATGCCATGAGCGTCGTGCAACGGGACTTCATGAACAACGTGCGGATGGGCCAGATCGGTCGTATCGATCACCTTGACGCCCTCTTTGTCGGTCACGAAGCCGTAGCGGAACTGGACCGCGACGGTGTGCGGATGGTCCAACTCGTCATGTCCGATCACATGCGTGACGACCGGACACGTCGGGTCGTCCAAATCGATCACTACCAAACCGGCCTTGCAGCAAACGTAAGCGTACGTCCCCACGATGTTGACCGATTCGGCTCCATCGAGCAGTCCGTCGGGATTGAAGGTTAGGGCTCGTTCCAAGAAGTTATTCAGCGGGTTGCCGTCGAGCAGCGTTCCGGCGCCGACCAAGATCAAGCCTTCTTCACGGTCGCTGACGAACAAGTACCCGTACATCGGATGCACTTTGGATTCTTCATTCATCGGATCTTGCACCCGCGTCGGATCGGGCGCGATCGTGGCGGGCGACGCGACACCGGTGGCAAACTTGGTTCGCACATAGAGTCGTTGGCCGAGCGGGCTGACGGGGGCGGTCGTGATCCGTTCGCTGAAGGCTTTGTCGTCAATGAACGCAATGTCGAACACTCGCAATCCACCCTCACCGCAAGCGGCATAAAGGTACTCGCCACGGTGTTGCAAATCGAGGATCTCGGGCTTTCGATATCTCAGCGAAATCGCTTCGAGGATGTCTCGCCCGGGGTGCTCGTGGCTGTGTTCGAGTTGCCGCTCGTGCTCGATGTGATGTTTATAGTTTTCCGGATAAGCCATCTTGTGCAACGAACTGCCGATGACGGCTTGGGGTTCCGTCGTTTCGGTGACGACGACGGCTTCGAATCCGTGTTCGCCGGCGGCGACGTAGCAGTACTTGCCGATGAAGTTGGTGTAGCCGGTTCCCTGCATCAACAATTGCGACATGATCGCGTTGTTGTTGTCTTCGTTGGAGATGTGGCAATCGGTGCAGCTCTTGGTTTCATAGACGCCGGAGCCACCGTGCGACATTTCGTTCTCCCAACCGGGACCACCGCGAACGGTGTGCGGCACGTTGGTGCTGAAGGCGATGCCGCTCATGCCGTCGCCGCTGATCGTTTGCTGTTGCGAGTAGATCGCTTCACGGTTGGCGTTGTAGCTTGTCACGTGAATCGCACAGCTACTACGTGCGGGACCGATCCGGTTGCCCGTCACGTTGCCGTCGCGGGCGAGCATAAACACGTCGTCGCGCAATGTTTGGAAATTGTAGCTCGTTCGGTTTCGAGTAACATCGCCAGCGTTGTGCAACTCGGGGGACTTGATGTTTGCCTTTTGCGGCAAGTGGCAGCCGAAACAACTCGGGTTCCACGAGCTATGGCAGGCTATGCAAGACATCTCCTTGTTGCTGTGGGCACACTGACTGAAGTCCTCCGGATCAGTGCCTCCCCAGGTCAATTGTCCGTCGACGTCGACGCGAACGCTTTTGGCCGCGTGGGAGCGTGGGTTGTAATCGGCGTGACCGGGGCGGACGGTATCGGCCGTTTGAGTGACTTCCCACCACAGGTCCGGTTCGACGGTGCTACGCTGAATCAATTTAGGCGGCTTGCCGGGCTCGCGTAGGATTTCAAATCGCGGCGTGTTGAACGTCGTCCGCAGGGCGAGCAGATTAGTGCCCTGGTCCGGTGCGGCCGGTCCGGTCGTTGCAATCCGGGGTGACTGTCCGCCGGCGATTTGTTCGTCCACCATGTCGACGAGCGATTTGTCAGCGGTTCCGTGACAATTGACGCATTTGATTTCGATGGCGGCGCGAACTTCGTTGTACAGCATCGTGTTGCCGTGACTGTCATTGTAATAGTGACAGTCGCTACAGTGCATGCCCTTTTCCATGTGGATATCCATCATGTGCACCGGAGCGTCGGGGCGGCACTTGCCATGCACTTTCTCGGCCTCGTCGCTGGGCTCGACGGCGGCCATCAACTTGGGCGTCGTGACTTCAGCGATCGGTTCGTTTTGCCAATCGAGCAATTTGCCTTGGCGGTCCTTTTTGAACACGGCGCGGTACACCCATCCGTGCCCGTGGAAGTCGGCAAACTGGGTGTGCCGCAGGTGTGGATTCAGGTCGGTGACATTGGCCAAGAACTCCGGGTCGCTCCAGTTGCCACGCGCGGCGGCTTCGTTGGGATTTGATTCGGTCGCTCGGATGTAGTCCTCTGCGGTCAGTTTCTTTTGATGTTTGGGGTACATCAATTCGCCGTCGGTTTCGTTGTCCCACCACATGTAACCGAGGTAACTGTTCAGAACGTTGGTGCCTGGGTGAATGTGGCACACCATGCAAACGCTCGTCGGCATTCGCAGTTCGAATTTATGTTGGATCGGATGGCCGCTGTGGTTCTTGTTGATGGTCGGGTCGACGTACTTGACCCATTCGTCTTTGGCGGCTGCAGCGGTTCCGCGATTACCGTATTTGGCGATGAACCCACTGGCCGTTTCGCTACGGTCGTTCGCATACAAGACGTGACACGCGCTGCAACCACTGCTGCGGTAATCGCCGGGGTGATCGTTGGTGCCCATGAAGTTGAGCGTCGGGTCGAGCAGTCGGGTCTTGGCCAAGCCGATGAAGACCGGGTCGGTGCGGTTTTCGGTTCCCATGCCACGGAGGCTGAGTCGTTCGCGGGGGCGACCGGGTTCTTCCAAACGCTCGGGAATGCCGATCTCGGGTCGGAAACGTCCGCCACGTTCGAAGATCCGCAAGACGTTGCCGGGCTGCGATACTTGATAAGGAAGCAGCGGTGTTAAACGCGGCAGGATGCCGTTGTAGCGAGTTTGTTCCGCGGTCGGCGTTGGCACCGTTTGCAAGATTTGCGGGGTTCCCTGCATCGAGTAGGACTCGCCGTAAGGGCTGTACTTCTTGTCAGTGCCGCCGTTGTTATACAGAGCGGCTCCCCACAACATGCAACCGTGGGTCATCATGCTCTTGCGAAGCTGCAAGACTTCGTTGGCGTGACATTGACCGCAGGCGATGTGCGCGACTCGCAAGTCACCGGGATTGACGAAGCGAACGAATTCGGGTGATTCGTGGTTGAGTAATGTGTAGCTGCGAACGGGATTGGCGCTGTTCTTCCAAGCCGGCCCGAATCGAGGATGCACGTGGGCGTGCTTGATGTCCAATGCGTCGGCGTTGCCGCCGTGACAGTCGGTGCAACCGATCTGGACCGAGTTCTCGGGATGCATGTTGCCGACATCGGTGTGGCAGGTGATGCAACCATGACTTTTGGCATGCGAGTCGGCGGCGGATTGAGTCGCCAGTCGCTCGAACCTCATGTTATGGGGAATCGGATAGGACGCGTTGTCCGCGATGCCCAAACGTCGCGCGAGATCCCAGGGGTCCGCTGACGGAACGACGCTCGGTTCATCCGCGCCGGTACCCGAAGCGCCTGGCGCTCCCGGCGTTGCCGCTGCCCAAGGCGTTTGAGCGGCTTGGGCGGGGCGACCGTGGTAGGTCCCGTGATACGAGCCGCCGGGTTGTGTCGGCCCCGTTGCCCGGGGCATCGGATGGGCTCCGTGTCCACCGGTTGCCGGCCGGTGCGTCATTGCCTGTTGGCCGGCAACCGCGTGCCCCGCCGCGATGGGGCGAGCCTGAGACGGCGCAGCGGCGGGTTGGTCGCTGAGTGAGAATTCGATGGCCCCGACGGGCGCGATTTGGCCCAAGGGTTGTGTCGGGCCGGTCGGCTCGGCATGCCCTGCGGTTTGAATCACGGGCGACTCAGAGCCAGCCTCGCTGGCGTTCATCTGATCAGGGTTGGGCTGCAAATTTGGCGGTTTCTTGGCCAACTCGAGGGCTTGGTAGAGCCGATTGAGCCCTTTGGTCGTTTTCGAAGGTGGCGATTGGGCCTGGGACGCCGGGTCTTTGATTGCGTTGGGATCGTCGGCGACCGCAGGCAGCGGCGACATCGACATAGCCCAGGCAAGCAGGATGAAAATCAGCCGCGTTCGCGTCGAGAATCCGTTCATCGCTTCTTACACGCCTTCCTGGCAAACGTCAGTATTCCAAAACCACCTCCAGGAATCCGGCGACGTGAGCATCGAGTTCACCATCGAGACGCTGGAAAAGGTCTCGGAAACCATCGCCACCAACCAGCGTCGATAAACCACCCAGGAGGACGACGTTGTTGTTTAGCAGGGGACGGTATTCAAGGCCAGAGCTAATATCGGTTCCGATGAAATTTCGTACCTCTCCGGTGAAAAGATACGTTTCCAAGGACGAAGTTTCGTCAAACCAAAGCCAATTGACGTTGTTGATCGTCTTGAGCCGAGGCGTTAGGTCAGCGTCCAGCCCTAAGTTAAAGAGGTGCAGACCAGGATTGACGAAATTGGTTTGGCCTTGGAACTTGTTGCTCCGCATGCTCGGCGTGAGGCTCAGCCGATTGGTCAACTCGACGCCGAACAATCTCACGTCTTGCCGACCCCAATAGCTGAACTCGGTGCCGGCGAAATTCGGGTTGGGCAAAATCGCGTCGAATCCGGTCGCCTTGTCATCGTTCGTGTCGGAGTCACCGCTGCTGTAGAGGTACGAGGTTCGGAATCGGACCCAGTCGCGGTCGTACGATAGCTCGATCGCGGCCATGTAAGCGCTGATGTCAACGCGTCTGCCGGCCAGCGGATTCAAATCATCGCGACCGAACGCATAGTAAAACGCCGTGCTGTAGTTGATCCGCTCGACGTGTCCGTTGGTGGCCCCACCAAAGTAATAGGCACGCACATCGTGCGGTTGAAACACGCCGACCGGATCGGGTCGCACCAGAAAATCATTGTCATTGAACTCCGTAGAGGCCCGGTCATGATTGGCGTGAAACGAGAGATTGGCGTTCAGCCCCGGAAACAGAAAGTCTTGCCGATAGTAATTGGCGATCCAGGTGTTCTGGTTGCGGTCTTCGTCGATCTGATTGAGCAGCGAGTTGATCGACTTTTCAGTTTGGTCAAACCACATCACGTTGAATTGATCTCGGTTGGCATTCCGGGTGCCGAACAATCGCACGCCGCGATTGATGTCCGCAAAAATGAAACCCCGAAAATCGCTGACAAAAGGCTGGCTGCCGACCCGCGCCGATACAAAGTCATAGTACGGACTCAGGTCGGCGAGCTTGGTTTCCAGGAACCATTCTTCGAGTTGGATGTCTTGGCGGAATCGGCTTTTGCCCGCCCGCACGTCCGGATTGACCACACCGAGCTCGTCGGCGGTGAGGTTGTTCATGTTGTAGATGGCGTTCAAGCGGATGCGCCAATCGTTCGGTTTGAACGCGGCATTGCCGTGGAACAAGTCGATCGCAAAGGAATTGAACGATGCGAACAAAAACTGATCCGGATCACCAAAGAATGCCGCCGCGCCCGGGTTTTGGGTCGCTTCGAATGGAGTCGTCGGGGTCGGCAATTGCCGGCCCTCGAACAGATTGAAGCTCTTTGCCGTTAATTTCAAAAACGTGTGCTGGCCCAGGACCGGGTAATCGCCCTTGAGAACGTTTTGGTTGTACGGATCCCACCAAACGCCTTTGACGCCCGGATAATCGTCGAGCATCGGATGCCCTTTACCGTAGCGATCGGAGTCTTCCAACCCCAAACGCCAACGGTCGTCGATCGGCACAAAATGGCTACTGGTTTGCGGTTCGCTCGGCTTGATGCCGCTGGGTCCGGAAAAGCCCCACGGGAGTCCGCCGTCGATTTCGAACATCGGATTGGTATGATCGAGCCCAGCTTCGACAGGTGGCAATGCGTTGATCGGCTCGAGCGGCGAACGCAAAACCGGCGGGCGAACATCCGTTAAAAGCTCACCCAGCGACGGGTGGGTTTCAGGCAGCGGAGGACTTGATAAGGATGAGCCGGCTTGGTCGGTCGACTCGTTCGCTTCCGGCCGCAGATCGCTTCGCAACCATTGCTCAAATGTCTTCATGCGAATCGGTTCGGCCGCCGGCGATTCAGTCGATTCTGGTGACGAACTAGGTGCCGGGTTGGACGATGACTCGGCCAATCGGGGTGCGTTGAGCAGACTGGGGAAATCGTCCTGGGCCGAAACGCTTGGTATCGCATTAGCGAGCATCGCGAGCGTGGCGAACAGGATCCCTCCCAACCACGCGGTCGGCTCATTGCTCGAACGTCCCGTCCGAGCGGGCACAGCGTGAGCGGCGTGATGCAGGGGGGCGATGGATGACAATGAAAATCCTTCCGATGATTCGCGTCAGCGAAACGGTTCAGATGGGGGGAGTTAAAGACCTCTGGATTGTTTTCGGATCGTGACCCCCAAGCGGATGAGGCGGACTTTGCCGGATGTCCGGATAATTCGGAAAACTCCGTCGCCACGAAGCCTCATGGGGCTCGCGGCGTTTTGATTTAACCGTAACCCGAAGCGTGAGCGAGGGATTCATCACCATTAAGTCCTTTGTATGTATCCCTCGCTCACGCTTCGGGTTTCGATGAGGACGAAATCAACAGCCCGCTCGCCAAATTCGCCAAAATACGGGGTTTGAAGCTGCCCTGACCGGGACTCTCGATTAGTTTGGTACTACCTCTCCCGATGGAAAGGCCGATCGGGGTGCCAATCCGAAGCTCGCGAAGTCTGCCTGTCCCCCCCCAGGCGATCCAGCTCCCTCCCAAACGCTCCTTCCATGAACTCGAAACGTCGCAAATTCTTGAAGACTCGGCCGACCGGGGCTCGCCGACGATTCACGCGGTCGCTTCGCTGCGAAAAACTTCAACCGCGTGAACTGCTCGCGGGCGACTTTTCGGCAACTTCGTCGCCGGAGCCCGAACCCTCGGTTTTCATGGATGTCAACGGCGATAATCTGGTGTCCGCCCGCGATGCATTGGCCGTGATCAATTATCTCAACGACGACCAATCGGAGCTGACCGACGCGGCGATCGCGGATCTGGACGTCAACGACGACGGCAACGTCACGGCCGTGGACGCGTTGCAAATCATCAACTACCTGAACCTGCCGACCGACACCGCCGATGCGTCCGCCGGCATGGGCGAAGACGTGTTCATGGTGACCAAGTCACCGACCATCCTCAGCGGTCAATTCGCCGCGACGTTCTCGGACAAGGAAGCCATGCTGCCGCTCGATGTGCCGGGCAACAAGGAATTGTCTCGACCTGATAACTTGCTCGAAGCCGCCGAAGTTCGGACTTTGTTGGAACGGGCGTCGGCCGCCACTCCAAGCAACGATGGCATCATTGCCGTGGTCGATCGTAACGGCAGAATCCTTGGCGTGCGGGTCGAAGATGGCGTCTCGGCAACCTTGAAAGCCGATCCAAAACAGCTCGCCTTTGCGATCGACGGGGCGGTCGCCAAAGCCCGAACGGCCGCTTTCTTTAGCAGCAACGCAGCCCCGTTGACCAGCCGCACGATTCGGTTCATCAGCCAATCGACCGTCACGCAGCGCGAAGTCGAATCGTCGCCAACCAACCCGGTATCGGAATTCCGTGGTCCTGGTTTTGTCGCTCCGATCGGGGTCGGCGGTCACTTCCCGCCGGAGATCCCGTTCACACCGCAGGTCGACTTGTTCGCGATCGAACATCAAAGCCGCGATAGCCAAACGCATCCGGGTCTCGATGGGATGAAAGGAAGCGGCGATGATTTCGAATTGCGAACGCGATTCAATGTCGATCCGCAACACGTTCCCAAAGCCGCCGAATCGTTTTTCAAGACATGGCCTGAAAGCTACGGCGAACAATCGGGATCCGATCCCAGCGCGATTCCACGCGGCATTGCCACGCTGCCCGGCGGCGTTCCGTTGTACAAACTAACGGGGGTGGCTTCGCCGGCGAGCGATTCGGTCAATTTGGCCGGTGGTATCGGTGTTTTCTATCCCGGCGAAGACGGCTTTGCGACCTTTGAACAAGGTTTCGAACGCGGCGTCGGACAAACCGAGCGCGAACGAACTAATGCGGACAAAGTGCTCGAAGCCGAATTCGCCGCACTGGTTGCCTCGGCTGGTGCAGGCATCACCAGCGGCATGTCGGGCTTCTCCCGAAACATCGACGACATCAATGCCCGCTTGCCGCCGCTGCCAGACTTCATTGCCCTGAGCGGCCGAATCGACTTGGTCGGCATCACGCTGGAAATCTACGGGCCGACGCCCAGTCGCGCCTTCCCGGTTCCGGGCATCGATCGATTGTTGCAATTCGGCCGTGGACTCGGCGGGGGCGTCACGAGCGGCATGCTGATGCCGCTCAACATGGGCGGAGATACATCACTTGCTGGGCAAGCGGTTGCCGAAGGATGGTTAGTCGCGCCACACGATTCGCCGACCGATCCCAACTTAAAGGCCGCCGACGTTCAACGGATCATCGACACGGGGGTCGCCGAAGCGAATCGGACCCGTGCGGCGATTCGATTGGATATTAACAACGGCTTCCGACCGGGTGCCAAGACCAGCATGGTGCTCTCCGTGGCCGATACCAACGGCGAAGTCTTGGGTCTGTTTCGAATGCCCGACGCAACGATTTTCTCGATCGACGTTGCCGTCGCCAAAGCCCGCAACACAGCTTACTACGCTGATGCCGGCGACTTGCAACCGGTCGACCGAGTCGACTTCAACGGTGACGGCGTTCGAGACGAAAGCACCGTCACCGGTTCGGTCAAGAATCCGAACGGCGATACGTTGCCTCTGGGCACGGCGTTGACCAATCGTTCGTTCCGCTTCCTTTCCGAGCCTCGGTTCCCGACCGGAACGGAATTGGAGCCAGGGGTGGAGGCCGGTTGTGCCGCGCGGCCGGACTTGTGCCTCGAGGTCGGACCGCTGAGCATGTTGCGACTCGACGGCATCAACCCAAAGACCGGCGAAAACTTGTTCGACACACCTTTGCCTTTTGAGGTCTACGCGTCGAAGGATCACGCTAGCGTCAAGGCGTTCGACGCATTCAACGTAATGCGAAACTTCCGAGACATCGGCGATGACGTCGTGCATGTTCAAGGCTCGATAGCCAAGGAAGAAAAAGAACGTCTCGCCAATCAAAACGGCGTCGTGTTCTTCCCCGGTAGCACGCCGCTGTATGCCGCCGACGGCGTGACATTGATCGGAGGTTTCGGGGTCAGCGGCGACGGAGTCGACCAAGACGATGTCGTCACGGCAGCCGGACAAGTCGGATTCGCTCCCGATCAATCGATCCGTGCCGATTCATTCACGATCGGTGGCATCCGCATCCCGTTCCAACACTTCAACCGAAACCCGTTCGCCGATTGAGGGCTGAAAGTAGGCTGGGTGGAGGAGGCTTTGCGACGAACACCCGGCAATTGCGGGCTGTTGATTTAGTCCTCATCGAAACCCGAAGCGTGAGCGAGGGATACATACAAAGGACTAAATGGTGATGAATCCCTCGCTAACGCTTCGGGTTACGATTAAATCAAAACGCCGCTTGCCTCGTTGCGATCGGTACAAACCCAAAGCCTATTGCCGGGTCTCCGCCGAAGCGGCTGCGACCCAGCCTACGTTGCGCCTGTACGGTTCCTGCGAAGCTGAAAGTAGGCTGGGTGGAGGAGGCTTTGCGACGAACACCCGGCGCTTGCGGGCTGTTGATTTAGTTCTCATCGAAACCCGAAGCGTGAGCGAGGGATACATACAAAGGACTAAATGGTGATAAATCCCTCGCTAACGCTTCGGGTTACGATTAAATCAACACGCCGCTTGCCTCGTTGCGATCGGTACAAACCCAAAGCCTATTGCCGGGTCTCCGCCGAAGCGGCTGCGACCCAGCCTACGTCGGGCTTGTGTGTTTGCGGCGTAGCCGCCAAATCTACCGCCCCAATAAACGGGCCGCGTCCGGGGCGAAATACGTCAGCACGCCGTCGGCTCCGGCCCGCTTGAAGGCCAGCAAACTTTCCATGATCACGGCATCGCCGCTCAGCCAACCGGCATCGACGGCACCGCGGATCATCGCGTACTCACCGCTGACCTGATAGGCGAACGTGGGAACGCCGAACGTTTGCTTGACCCGCGCGACGATGTCGAGGTAGGGCATCCCCGGTTTGACCATGACGCTGTCGGCCCCTTCGGCCAAATCCAGCGCGACTTCATGGATCGCTTCGTCACTTTGCGACGGGCTTTGTTGGTAAGTCTTCTTATCGGCAGCTCCGAGGTTGGCGGCCGATCCGACGGCGTCACGAAACGGGCCGTAAAACGCGCTGGCGTACTTGGCCGCGTAAGACATGATTTGCACGTCGCCGAAGTCCGCCTCGTCGAGTGCTCCGCGGATCACCCCGATGCGTCCGTCCATCATGTCGCTTGGTGCGATCACGTCGCAACCGGCGCGGGCTTGGACGATCGCTTGTTGTAGCAACACCGCGATCGTCTCGTCGTTGACGACGCGGCCGTCGCGAACCAATCCATCTTGGCCGTGGCTGCTGTAGGGGTCCAATGCCACGTCCAGGATCACGCCCAACTGATCACCAACGGCCCGCTTGATCTCTCGGGTTACCCGGCAAACCAAATTGTTTTCGTTGATCGCTTCAGCGGCATCATCGGATTTCAACTTTGGATCGGTCGCGGGAAATAATGCGATTGCGGGAATGCCCAAGTCCACCGCACGGCGGGCCGCGTCGACAATGTGATCGGTGCCCAAACGGCTAACGCCTGGCAAGCTTTTGATCGCTTCGGTACCGTGCCCGTCAAAAACGAACAGCGGCCAAATCAAGTCATCGACACTGAGCGAACATTCGCGAACTAAACGACGCGACCAATCATGGGCGCGGACGCGGCGCAAACGAGTGGCGGGGAACGGAGCGCGTGGAGGGTAGGACACGGTTACGAAGGATCCGAAAGAATGGGAAAGTGATCAAGCACAGCGATCAACCGAGTAATTGCCAGAGTGCGGCGGAAGCTTGAATGCCTCGATGAAAATCGTCGATCGAGAATTTTTCGTCGGGGCTGTGCGCGGCATCGTCGTTTTGACCCCAACCGAGTAACAAGACGTCGCACCGGAGAACTTCTTGGAACGTCGCGAGGATCGGAATCGAACCGCCTTCGCGGATCATCACCGGCGCGACCCCGAACGCCTGCTCGATCGCTTGTGAAGCGGCCTGAGCGAAGGGGCTGTTCGCGTCGGCCAACATCGCACCGGCACCATGATCGGGTTTCAATTCGAACGTCACTCCCGGCGGGCAATGTTTGGCAAGATGCGAGCGAGTTTGTTCGGTGATTTTGGCGGGGTCTTGGCCGGGAACCAGGCGGAAGCTGAATTTAGCGAGTGCCTTCGACGGCAACACCGTTTTGACCCCTTCGCCTTGGTGGCCTGAGGTGAGTCCGTTGATATCGAACGATGGTCGTGCCCAGCGTCGCTCGTCGGTCGTGTACCCCGTTTCGCCGGCGAGTTCTTTGGCACCGACGTTTTTAGCAAATTGTTGATCGTCGCTGCCCAGCGATTTCCAAGCGTCGCGTTCGACGTCTGGGATCGGCAATACGTCGTCGTAGAATCCTGCGACGGCGATCCGGCCGTCCGCGTCGACCATGCTCGACATCAGGTGGCACAACGCGATCGCCGGGTTGGCGACCGCGCCACCGAACGAGCCGCTGTGTAAATCCATTTTCGGACCTTGGACGAACAATTCGTAGGTCGCGATGCCGCGCAGCCCGCACGTGATCGCCGGTCGTCCGGGACCATACTGGCTCGAGTCGCTGACCACGACGACGTCGCAAGCCAACTGTTCCGCGAGCCGGGGCAGATGAGTTTCCAGATTTCCGCTGCCGACTTCCTCTTCGCCTTCGATCAAAAACTTGATCTGCAACGGCAATGAACCGCCGTTCTTGAGGGACTCACAGACCGCGAGCACGTGCGTGAGTACTTGGCCTTTGTCGTCGGTCGCCCCGCGGGCATAGATCTTGCCATCGCGGATCGTCGGTTCGAACGGCGGGTTCGTCCAAAGGTCTAACGGTTCAGGCGGTTGAACATCGTAGTGACCATAGACCAGAGCAATCTTGTGATTGTGCGCCGCTCCCTCACCGTCGCCGCAGCTTGGGGCGGGCGTTTCGGCATAGATCAACGGGAACCCGTCGGTCGGAATCAATTCCGTCTTCAGACCGGCCGATTGAAACTTTTCGAGCAACCACTGTGCCGCTCGGTGAACATCCTCACGCCGCCGCGAGTCACTGCTGATGCTGGGAATCTCGAGCCACTCGATCAGATCGGCGAGGTGGGAATCGGTTGTGTCGGTCATGTTGTATTCTGCCGGATCGGTGGCCGTTTCGGGTTAGGCAATTCGAACCGCCGCCGGCTAGCTTCCTTGCAAAAAATCAGCAATTCAGGACTAACAGGTGCAATCCGAACGCGCTACAATAACGACTCGTGGATTGAATGGAAGTCACCGGCTCATCCAATGTGCCGCCCGACGGGTCACACCGGTGACGGTTCAAGCAAGGAGTCTTATCGAAACATGTCTGACGAATCTAGTATGTTTGATGAAATGGTCACTGTCGCGGTTGCCGAACCCGAAACGCAAAAGCAACGCGACAACCGACAAAAGCCCAAGAAACAACCGCCCTATCACGTGATCCTGTGGGATGACGCTGACCACACGTACGAATACGTCGAATTGATGATGAAGCGGTTGTTCCGGATGCCGATCGAAAAGGCGTATCAAGTCGCCAAAGAAGTCGATGTCAGCGGCCGGGCGATCGTGATGACGACCACCATGGAATTGGCGGAACTCAAACGCGACCAAATTCACGCGTTCGGCAAAGACGAGTTGCTGCCTCGTTGCAAAGGCAGCATGTCCGCTACGATCGAACCCGCAGAAGGCTGATGCCCGCGAAGCTCCGCGTCCACACGCTCGGGTGCAAGGTCAACCAGTACGAAACGGAGCTGGTGCGACAGGGGCTCGCGACGATCGGATACGAAGACGCCGTCGACGACGAACCGGCTGACTTGTGTTTGGTCAACACGTGCACGGTGACCGACACCGGCGACGCCAAAAGCCGTCAAGTCATTCGCCGGATGGCCCGCGACAATCCTGACGCTCGGATCGTGGTGATGGGATGTTATGCGACGCGGGCACCCGATGAAGTGGCGAAACTTCCCGGCGTCGTCGAGGTGCTCGAGGATAAACGTGAACTCGGCGATCTGATGGGCCGGTTCGGTGTGATCGACGTCCCAACGGGCTTGCGCGGATTTGCCGGACGCAAACGCGCGTACGTGAAAGTCCAAGACGGATGTTTGCTCCGTTGCAGTTATTGCATCATCCCGATGGTCCGCCCGAAACTGGCAAGCCGACCGCTCGACGAGATCGTCGACGAAGTCCGCAGTCTCGTTGATGCCGGTCATCGTGAAGTCGTTCTCACCGGGATTCACCTCGGGCATTATGGCGTCGACTGGAATCGCAACCAACCGCGTGAGAACTGGACAAGGCTATCCCATCTCCTGCAACAATTGTCAGGGATCGAAGGTGATTTCCGCGTCCGCTTGAGTAGTATTGAGGCGACCGAAGTGACCCGTGAACTCATCGGCGTGATGGCCGATCACGGCGACCGGATCGTTCCACACCTTCACCTATGTTTGCAAAGCGGCAGCGACAGTGTCTTACGGCGGATGCGACGGCGCTGGAGTTCGAGGATGTTCTTGGATCGATGTCGTTTGCTGCGTGAATCCCTTTTCAACCCTGCGATAACCACGGACGTGATCGTCGGATTCCCCGGTGAAACCGATGGTGAATTCGAACAAACATTAAGAACTTGCCGGGATGCCGGTTTCTCGAAGATTCATGCGTTTTCCTACTCCAAACGCAAGGGCACACCGGCCGCTGAAATGCCCGGCCAAGTCAAAAAGTCGATTAAGGACGAGCGAGTCCGGCGTTTGCAATCACTCGAAATCGAATTGCGGCGACGGTATTACAAATCGCTCATCGGATCGGAGGCCGAAATACTGGTCGAGCAAGTGGATCATGAATTCGGAGAATTAAGCGGCATGACCGAACGCTATGCGACGGCTAAAATTGCGATCGATAAGGTGCGAGCCGTCCAAGCGAATGAACACCAGCTAATCAGGGCTAAGGTGGTCTCCGTCGACGAGGACTGGCTCCGCTTAGCATCGCGGGAACAATAACAGCCGCATTATAAAAGCGGCATAGGCTTCAAGCCTGGTATGTACCTAAGATAGCCAAAATCTATCCCTGGGGCAGTCTCAGTGCTCTCATTGAAGGAATCAGCTTCCGCCCTTCAATCGAGGAATTCTCTCATGGCAACCGCCACTCAAAAGCGAAA
>NZ_SJPM01000037.1 GCF_007859915.1 Neorhodopirellula pilleata | reverse complement strand
CGAAATCCCCGCCAGCAAATTTGGCGTTGCATCATTCGACGCTGACCGACAAAAGAAAAGCCTCCCCCAAGCGATTCTCCACTAAAACTTCAAGCTGCTCTCACCGACTTGTGTGGTACAGTGAGCTTACGCAGCGGGTTACGAAAAAAGTGCAATTTCAAAACTCACGCTTCGGGTTACCAAAACAACTAAACCAACAGGCCGCTAGCCGCTTAACCCTGGGTAACGCTGCTGCAGTTCGCCGCGAGCTTGGGCTGCTCGATCTGGTTTGCCGACTTTGGTCCACAACTCGACGAGCTGCTTGAGCGCCTCGACGTGTGACTCGGCGTGCATCGAGTACATTAACTGAGTGTGCAAGTAAGCGAGCAACGCGTCTTCGTCTTTTCCGGCCGCGAGGTATGCCGCACCGAGGGCATTGTAAATTTTGGCATTCGTTTGGGTGTCGGTCGGGTTCATCGTCTTGATCAATCCGTTGACCATCTCGATCGCTTGATCCACCTGACCTTCCTGAGCGGCGACCACGGCCAGCGCCGCTTTGGCCAAGGTTTGAAAACGCTGAGTTTCCGCCGTAGCCGCTTTGATGCCCAACACTTTTTCCAGATCGGCTTTCGCTCCGGCGGTATCTTTTGCGGCCAACTTGACCATCGCACCTTGATAAACGGATTCAACTTTCATATCCGCCGACGGGGAACGCAGCATGTAGCCATAGAACTGGGCTGCACGTTGGAAATTGCCGATCGCCTTGGCCAAATCGCCGAGCAACCTGGTGGTGGAATAGAAATGGTAGGAGTTTGGGTTTTGCTGAACAAACGACATCGCGGCC
This sequence comes from Neorhodopirellula pilleata, assembly GCF_007859915.1. Classification (GTDB taxonomy): domain Bacteria; phylum Planctomycetota; class Planctomycetia; order Pirellulales; family Pirellulaceae; genus Rhodopirellula; species Rhodopirellula pilleata. The sequence continues at coordinate 20,579 of NZ_SJPM01000037.1, read as the reverse complement.
GCCGTCGCTTGAGCCAAGTCGCCTTGTCCCGACAACGCCATCTCTCCTTGCGAGAGCGCCAAGTAGAACTGCGTGTCAGCCTTCATTTCATCGCGACCGAGTTTGGATACGTCGATTTGTTTTAGCTCACTGAGGGCTTGGTCGTATTGGGCGTCCATGATGAAGTCTCGGGCCCGCGTCAGTTCCGGCGGATCGCCTTGGAACGACACTCGCCGGATCTCGCCGACGGGAAAGTTCTTGTCCTTGCCGCCGATCGTCATCACGATTCCGTCTTTGCTGATCGCCTTGATCTTGCCGATCTCGACGTCACCACTGGTGGGATAAAGGCGATCAGTCTGCGCCGAAGCGATTCCTACCCAACACGAAATGGTCAGTAGCACGACCCACGGGGTCAAAAAACGAGAATTAGCCATAGGATTATCAGAGAGTGAAAAGGTAGATCAAGCTTGAGGCAAGCCGGTGACCGGTTCGCCGGCGGCTTGTTGAATTTGTTTTAACAACGCATCAAATTTGGCTCGTTGTTCTTCGCCGCCCATATCGGGATACAAGACAACCAAAGATGTAATGTCTTTGATCGCTTGCTTGGTCACAGCCGCATCACCGGATGCTTTACCTTGCAAGTAACGACAAAGCGCGACGTGATAGCGGGCGTTGAAAAATCGCTCGCGGAACGCCGGGTTTCGCTGTGCCATCTGACTGATTTTACCCCAGCCCCAAACGATTTTTTCCTTGCCGCCGCTGAGGGCCGAACGATAGGCACTCGGCGCGAACTTCGGAGGCAAGGTTGCCGCCCACTGCTCGTACGCCAAGGCTGCTTCTTCCTGGGCATCGATCATCGTCGGTTTGGCGGTCAGAATGACTCGGAGTTCTTTCAACGCATCGGAGTAATTACCGCGCAATCGTTCGACTCTTCCGAGCATAAACCGGATCGATTCGGGCGCGTCCGGCTTGTCTTTGAGTTCGTTAAACGTCTTGGCGGCCGTATCGAGTAATTGGGCCGCCTGACCTTCGGCTTTGGTCTGCCCAGGCGGGATGGCGGACTCGGCCATTCCCAACAAGGTTTGCCCGACCCATTGCAACGTCGCATCGTCGTTGGTGATGTCGGAAATGCGAGCGAGGAAGATATTGAATGCGTCGATCAATTTGGCTTTGCGATCCGGAGTGGCACTTTCGATCTGTCCGCGAATGTCCGCCGCGAGGATTCGGAAGGTTCCGATCAACTTGTTTTGACCTTCATCGCCTTTGGCGGTCTTGCGAAGTTGATCGATCGAATCGGACGCTCGTTTGAGAAGTTTTTCGTTGTCGCCTGAGGACGACCCGTTCGAAGCTGTCATTTGGCCAACGACGGCTTGCAGTTCAGTTCGGTAAAGGTCGAACAGGAAGTCTTCGGATTCCTCTTTCAGTTTTTTGGCTAACGTGATCGCGCCATATTTGGGATGGTCGATCACCTTGACGGCTTCGTCGGGCTTGTCCTGCCGCAGATGCACCTTGGCCAGGACGAGAGCGGCTTTCATCGCTTCTTCCCCGGCGAGCCCGTCGGTCAAACCGTTGAGACCTTTGGTCAATTGGTCGGCAGCTTTCGGCAAGGTGGCGTCGGCTTGAGGCTCTTTCTTTTCGCCGCGAAGACGCAACGATTCGTTCCAATAAAGCTGTCCGAGCAACCGGCGGAACTTCGCCTGTTCGGTGCCTTCGGGCATTTCGTCGACGAGTTTTTGGGCTTCCGGGAGGTCGCCTTTTTCCATCACCATCACGATCATGATGCCTTGAGCGGATGCGGCTTTGGGATCGTCGGGCCATGTTTTCACCAAATGGGCACCGAGCGTCCGCAGTTGCCCGACCCAGTGATCGTTGCCAGACCCTTCCGATGAGATGATTTGTTGGGCCGAACTGAGAGCCATCAATCCACCACGCAACCCCACGTCGGTTCCCGGTGCGAATCGGGACAAGAATTCGCCGACCACAAAACTATCTCGAAACTGCTGTTCTTGTAAAAGCAAGAAGGCGAGGAATTGACGAGCTTCGTTGGCTTGGTCCGAGGCCGTTTCCTGGTTGATCATGGCCAGCCCGCGGCGCAGGATCACGATACCGGTTTGACGCGCTTCGGAGATCGACTTCTCCAACGCTTGGACCGGTTCCGATTTAGGATCCTGCTTTTTCATTTCGGCGAGTTGATCGCTCAGCGTTTGAACGGACTGGATCAATTGCCGAGCTGACGCGATCGCCTCGTCAAAGCTCTTGGGATCGTCGGCGGTCGGCATCTCGGCAACCTCTTCGGAAGCCGCCGAATCGATGCCGAGTTCTTCGAGAAGTTTCGTCGTCGCGTCGACGTGCGTGCCGGGAACTTTTTTCAGATCGATTAACAACTTGCGGGCATCGGTTGTCGCCCGTTTTGCGTCGTTGGGTTTGGTGCCTTTGGCTTTGCTCTTGGCAACGTAGGCGCGGGCCAGTTCCAAACGCAGGTCTTGGGCGGACTGCAATCGCTTTTCGTTCGGACGAAGCGTCTTTTCGATCGGCTCACCGGCCTTGATCGCCTCGTCGAATTTCGGCTCTTTTTCGGTCATGTGCAGATGCATCATGCCAACGGTCGCACCAATTTTGGCTTCGCGAAGTTCGTCCGCATCGGACTGTTCGAGCATCCGCGTGTAGCTTTCGAGCGCCGGGGCTCGTTTGCCGAGCGCTTGTTCGACTCGGCCGCGAGAATAAAACGCAGTCGCTCCCTGAACGTAGGCTTCGTATTTTTCGCTTAAGTCGGTGTACAGCGCGAGCGCCTCTTCGAGTTGCTTCGTCGCATTCTTGGCCGGGTCGTCGAACGTTTCGGCGGCCATCAAGCGAGCCTCGCCCGCGTTGTGTTTGGCCATCAAGAACTCGAAACGATACTGTTCGCGAAGGGCGGCTTTCTCGGGTTCCTTTTGAGCATCAATGCGAGCTCCTTTCATCGATTCCAGTTTGCCTTTGAGATCTTCGATGATGTTGTCAAACGTGGTCGAGGCGGCCTGGTAGAGCTCGCGGGCTTTTTTGCGTTTTTCATCATCGACGTCGCCGATCATGAACTGAGACGCGCGGAACATCCGCAGCTTGCCCAGTTGCGAACGGGCTTCGCTGGCGCGAGCGTGGTTGGGATGGTTTTTCAGGAACGTTTGCAGTTCGTTCTCGGCGTTCTCGAACCGTTCATCGCGTTGGGCCGCAGTTCGCGCGACGACGGCAGCGTCAATGTAGGTGGTGGCTTTCTCAAGGGGCACCGAGGTGATGAAGTCGGAATCCACGCCTGGGTACTGGTCGATGCGATCGAGGTAACTGATCGCCAGATCGAAATACTCCGCCGCCCGCAGACGTTTGACGAAATCCGACGCAGGTTCGCCTTGGGCCGTCGCGGGTGAAGGATTCCAGCCAATCAAGCCGATGAACAGAAAAAGCCAACCAACTGGGCGTCGTGAAATCATAAGATTGAAGGAAGTCGGACGAGGCATAGGGGGCTTCGAAGAAGAGACAAGCCGAAAAAAGTCGTCGACATGTTTTCGGAAGAACCACTAGGTTAAAGTGCTCGTGCCGTCCTAGCAACCTTTTAAGGGCAATCTGCCATGCGAATCCCCAGCCAACTTCATGGCGAACCACTTTATCGGAGCAAGCGGAGGTCGGGACACGGCCGATCCCATACGGGTGGTGATTCGTCCGGCTCGCGTGGCAAACCGCCGGCAGACCAATCTTGGCGGCGGGTCATCCGTCTGGTTGTCGTCCTCGCGTTGGTTCTGGTGCTGATGCGAGAAGCGGGCAAACCGACCGCCTACGAGGTGTTCTTCCCGAGTACGCCCCAGCGGGTGGCCTCGGTCGTCGATCCGACGGATTTTTCCGAACAAACGCCGACAAGCGACGGGGAAAGAATAAGTGGTGGCGACTTTCAGTCGCCAAAACCAGAAACGTCGACTGAAAGTCGACGCCACGTTGAGAAAGCGCTCGCTGAGGATCTTGCTAAGCTCAGCGACCAAGAACTCACCGCGAAACTCGCCGCTTGGCTTGCTGACGTATCGGCACCGAACGATCGGGAGCCGACCCAGCCGGTTCCCGGTACCGAAAAGCTTGAGTCCAGCGGCGAGATATCCCCCGACGAAATGACGATCGCAATGGCGACCGCGATCCAGCAGGAATTGATCCGCCGGGTCAAAGACGGCTCGGTTTGGCGAGCGGCGGACACGCCGGCGCTAATGGCAACATTGGCGATGCATCGACCTTCCCCGCGTTTTGCTGAATTGCAACGATTCGCGTTCGGCGGCGAAGTCGCGGGCGTCCTGCCCTTGCTACAACAACCGGCCGTCTATCTAGGACAAGGCGTGATCGCCCGGGGCGACGTCGTGCAAGTGCAACGAATCGATGCCCCAACGAACTCGTTCGGCTTGACGCAGTACTGGAACCTTTGGTTGATGCCGCAAGACGCTAGCTCGCGACCTTGGCTGGTGATCGTTGCTGAATTGCCGGTCGAGATTTCGGGATTGGCGGGTGGGCAACCCGACGCGGGCACCGATCACACTTGGTCGGTCACCACGCCGTACCCGATGGTGAATGTTCGCGGCGAGTTCATCAAGCGATTGTCCTATCAATCCGCCGCCGGTGCCGAACTCACGCCGGTCGTCGCCGGACACGTCGAATCGATTCGAAGCAATGGGAACCCGGCTGTCATCATTCCTGATGGCACCGCGACGGCTTCGCATCGCGATCCCTACGATGGGCCGCCGGTTGCCTGGGTGATTGCCTCCGCGATCGCGTTGGGGTTGGTGTTTTCGATTTGGGTGATGTGGAGGACGTCCGTTTTGAATCGACAATTGCGAGAACGACGTGGCCGTAAACCGGTGATCTTGGAAAGTTGGCTGATCCTGTTGGGATGCTTGATGGGATCGGGAACGACGTCGCAAGCTCAGTCGGTGATGGACCTGTTGCCGGGATTCGAACCTTCGCAATTGGGTTCCATCGCCTCGCCAGTCAAAACGTCCGCAAACGATCCGATCGAAAGCCTGGATCAGTTGACTTGGAATGCCCGCGATCTTGCAAAGCTAATTTATCGATTCGATCGCCTCGATGACGAGGTGCTCAAGGCCCGCCGATCTCAACTCGGCTCTGATTTCGAGCCCAACATCGGTGATAGCATTTTGATCGACGGGACCGTGATCGAAACTCAGACGCTCGACGTCCCTGACGAACTGGTCGACATCCTGGAGTTTGAAACGATGTCGATCGTTCGATGGCAAGGCGAACAAGGCGAACCGCGTGTCGTGGCGTTTCGATCACTTCCGATTGAATTGCAAGCCGGTGATCGGTTGCGGGGCTCCGGTGCAATGATCGGTAAACAAGGCGAGAGTTTAATTGACATCGGCGGACGGTTGGCGTGGACGCCCGCCCAACCGACCTCGCCCGCCGCCGACGTGCTGGCGAGTTCCGGCGTGGACCTGAGTCGTCTTTCGGAGATCGCCGATCTGGATCGCAAGCCGTTGACGTCGACCGATTCGTCAGTGTTCTTTTCCATGATCGGTGTCGCCGATCGAGTCCAACGAGTTGGCATCGACACGGAACTCTTGGCGAAGATTCAAGCGATGCAATCGCAAGTCGTCGTGGCGTCGCCTATCGATCTGTTGCAATCCCCGCGACAGTTCACCGGCCAGTGGATCAGTCTGGATGTCGAAACCGTCCGCGTCACTCGCGTCGCGGTCGAATCAACCCAACGACAAGACGAGATCGGGGCACCGTTTTACTACCAAATCGATGCGATCGGCGATCTAGGCAGGGTTCAGTTGAAGATCGAAGTTCCCGACGGACCGCCCGTCGTGATGGAGAACCGGTACCCGGTCACGGTCGTGACGGCGACTTTGCCTGAGTTCCTGCTGCAGGCCCAAGGTAACGATTTCGTCACCACCCAAACCGTTCCGATCCGCGTCGAAGGTTTTTTCTATCGGTTATGGAGTTACGAATCCGATTTCATGAAGTCCCGTGGCGGCAAGCAGTTTGCTCCGCTCGTCATCGGTGGCGTGATCGAAGACCGGCGACCGACGTCGTCGGATCCGATCGGCGTGAGTTTGATCGGCAAAGTCGCCGCGATCAGCATCATCGCCGGCATCATCGCCGTGGCCATCTTTGGATGGGTAACCCGACGAGGTGACCGAGCGTCACGAAAACGACGGCTCGAGCAGAACTAAATTTCGATCCGTCCGAGCGTCAACCACCCGGCGAGCGTGGCGTCCTGAGCCGCATTGGCAAAGCCTAACGATTTGCCGCCGGGCAATGGATTGACCACTCGCATCAACACGAGGTACTCGCCCGACAAACCGCGCGTGTCGACCGAAGCTTTCAACGTGTGATTGCCCGGCAGATGACCTTTCATCGACAAGTCATCGACGACGAGTTGCCGAACCACTTCGCGGTTACGAACAAAAGCAACTTCGGTCGGCCAATCCGCATAGAACGGGGCAACTCCTTGATTGGTCAGTTCCAATTCAACGCCCATCCGAGAGGGCTGCTTTTCGAATCGCACCTTTGCGATGAAGAGGTCATAGCCCATCCGCCGCACTTCCCGCTCGGCGTTGGCTTTGCGATCCCCTGGCGGGACTTCACGAAACATCCCGGTGTCCATCAGCCAGGTCGCGTGGGTTTGACCAATACACTGCCGAAAGTCTTGAGTTCCGTCAGCCCATTGATCGGGACGATCGAAGACTTTTCCCCAAGCTTCCGGTCGAATTTCGCCACCGATCGGCTGTGTTTTCCATTTGTTTTTGGCTGCATCGCCGGCGGCAGTTAATGCCGGCATGTAGTACCAACTGTCCTCGGGTTTGCCCGTGTCCAGCGTTGCCCAAGCGAACGAGTCATCGTGATATCCGAACGGTCGCGAAGCGTTTTCGGACTGATAACCGTGGTTCGGCCCGGCCGGATATCGCAACAGAATGGGCGTTCGCTTGAAGGCCTGTTCGTAGGCGTCAAGGACTAACTTCTGGGTTTGGCGACTGGCCCAAAGATCGTTACGCGGATAGGTGTGCCATTCGCCCCAAGTGCCGAGCAATCCGGCCGTGATGTATCCCAAGCGCGGATCGCCGTCGTAACGTTCACCGAACGCCGCAATGAAATTTTGAAGGGCTTTGCGAAGTCGCGGGTCTTCGTAATCGGGTGTGGCGATTTTGGCCGGCGGAAGCGGGGCGGTGTTTTCGTTGAGGTACCGGTGAACTTTCAGGCCGTCTTCGATCAAATACTCGGGGATCCCTTTGTCTTTGCCCGGGTATTCCAAATAGATTCGAATAACAGCTTGATTGCCTCGCGAGGCGATATCGTCGAGCAGGTCGTCGAGCGGTTTCCAATCGAATTGACGCTCTCCCTTCATTAAATCCGAGCACGCCAAGTAACTAAACTCCATGCTATGAGGAAACCGACCTGAGTGCGGGCGTGAATACGGCACGAGCCCTTTCAGCGGATTGTCGACACGGCTCGGAGCGGATTCCAACGTGTAAACTTGCGCCCATGTCGACTGAGGCATGAAAGTGACGACGACGATGCCCAACAGGACGCAGCGAAAGAAATTCAAGATTCGACTCACCATAAAAAGGATCGTTCTCAGGATACAGTAGTGGACGCACAGGATACATCGTCGAGATCGAGACTTCCAAAGCCTGGAATCGCAATTGACGCAGATCCGCCGAGCCGCCTATATCTCAGTTAAGACGGAGTTCCGAAATGGGTTTTCGGACACGACGCGACCGAATATGAATGTGGGCGATGATCGGAACACCAGAACTTTTTGTCACCAACTTTCATCGCCGTTTTACTGGGGTTTCGGCGACCGCCGATGCGGTCGTGTCTCAACAGAACGGTCGATTCAACATGAAGTTAGTGGGCGATCCGTTACCATCAGGCCCACAACCGCTTTCCTACCGACAGGCCGTTGCATTAAGCAGACGTGCCCCCATCGATCATCCTTTCGCCATTTGGCACGTCCGCCGCAATCAAGAAATGATGGCGGCGATCGTCGCGAGGGATGTCTTGCGTTTGCCCATTCGGATTGTCTTCACATCCGCCGCACAGCGTTATCATTCGTACGTTCCTCGCGCGATGATCGCCAAGATGGATGCGGTGGTGGCCACGACTCAAAAGGCTGCGAACTATGTTCCCCACGTCGCGGACGTGATTCCACACGGGGTGGATACGCTACGCTTTGAACCTGCCGAGGACCGTTCGATCGCTTGGCGTTCGCTGAACTTGCCGGGAGACCATGGGATCGGCATCGTGGGTCGCATTCGGCCCGAAAAAGGTACCGATCGCTTCGTCGACGCGATGTGCCGATTATTGCCGCAACGCCCAGGGTTCACCGCCGTGATGCTGGGCCGCGTCATGCCATCGGACCAAGAGTTCCAAAAGCAATTGCAACGACGTATCGCCGATGTTGGGCTGGAAGATCGCATCGTTTTTATGGGCGAGCAACCCAGCTCAAAGATTCCGCAATGGATGCGGTCGCTGTCATTGCTGGTGGCGCCAGCTCGCTATGAGGGATACGGCATGACCCCGCTCGAAGCGATGGCTAGCGGCGTGGCGGTCGTCGCAACCGATACCGGGGTTTATCGATCGATCCTTCAAGACGGGGAAACCGGATATGTCGTCGACCTCGATGATCAGGTGGCTCTCGAAGAGGCCCTGTTCGCCATCACGGCCGACCCGGACCAACTACTGCGAATGGGCCAAACCGCTCGCCGATACGCCACCGAACATTTGTCGCTCCAAGCCGAAACCGATGGGTACTCACGCATCTATCAGGAACTGTGGCAAGGCCAAACCTTCGAGTAACTCATGCACCCAATCACCGGATTCGTTATCACGCTCCGCCGCGCCTCGGCTCGGAAAGCCCAAGTCGACCGTATTGTGGCCAATTGTCCGGTCGATTGCCAAATTGTCGACGCGGTCGACGGTCGGGAATTGAGCCAGGCCGAATTCGAAAACGTCTACTGCCCAAACTTGCATCGACCACGGTATCCGTTCGAACTCAATCGTGGGGAAGTAGGCTGTTTTCTTAGCCATCGCCGACTGTGGCAACGAATGATCGACCAGAACTTGCCACAAGCCTTGATCATCGAAGACGACGTGGATTTTGAACCGACCATGTTTTCAGCATCACTCGCGTTTGCCCGCGAGCACGCGATCGACGGTGATTATGTTCAGTTCCAGGTGCGTCCTCTGAAAGGGACGGCGCACCTGATCGCGACGGACGGCAATGTCCGCATGGTATGTCCCGAGATTACGCCTCTTCGTACTTCCGCCCAATTGGTCACTCTAGGAGCCGCCGCGAGACTGTTGCAGGCGACCGCCCGATTCGACCGACCCGTCGATGCGTTCCTTCAAATGCAGTGGCTGACGGGCGTTCGGATGACCGCAGTGGATCCATCGAACGTCCAGGAAATTTCGCAACAAATTGGTGGCAGCACGATTGGTTCAAGGCGTCGCACTGATCTATTCCAAAAACTTCGCCATGAAGTCGTCAGACCGATTTATCGTTATCAGATTGCTGCCTTGTCACGCCGTCACGCCGCAGCATGATCCCTGCGAGTCAAAAAGGCTAATAAGTTTGTGATTACTGTCCGACTTTCCGGTGGCCTGGGCAATCAAATGTTTCAGTTCGCCGCAGGTTTAGCACTTTCGCTACGGCATGACACCGGCATTGAACTTGATGCCCGTTCTTTTGAAAGAGACCGACTACGCAAGTTTTCGCTATTTAACTTCGGTCTCCGTCCCACCACCGCAACCGAAACACTGAAGAAATGGCCGCCCGTCCGCCGTGGCTTGGTCAATTTCCCATGGTGGAAGATTCGGCACGGGATCGGAGTCCAGTATGTCCGGGAACGTGGGCCGATCTCGCAGGAAAACATAGCTCAGATTGGGCCCTCGGCTTATCTGCATGGCTACTGGCAAAACGAACGCTATTTCGCAGATCACGCGTCGGAAGTCCGCCGTGCTCTGCGAATCGTCTCACCGATCGATCCCACCAATCAGAAATGGTTGGATCGAATTCGAGATCGCGCCGCAATCTCTGTTCACGTTCGGCGCAGCGACTACACGACCGATGCCGTCAATCAAAACCTGTACGCCACTTGTGACCTGAACTATTACGTCAACTCGGCTGAGTATTTAGCGGAGAACATCTCGTCGAAACCGTACTTTATGGTATTTTCGGACGATCCCGAATGGTCGGCCGCTAACCTACGTCTTCCCGGCGAGGCGGATTTCGTTGCCCATAATTCCGGCGACGCTTTCATAGAAGACCTTCGATTGATGTCTGCATGTCGGCACCACATTATTGCTAATAGCACCTTCAGCTGGTGGGGAGCTTGGCTAGGGGAGAATCCCGATCGCACGATCGTGGCTCCTGCGAATTGGTATCGAGACGCAGTTCGGGATCTCAACAATCCGATCCCGCCGAATTGGATTCGTATCCCGTTGATGGCAAATGCCGACGCTGCATCGATGTAACCGGCGATACAGGATTTGCTAACAAACAAGGATCCCGCCGAAGATCCCGCCGAACTCAGGCGAATCCGCCAAACACGATCAGCCACAATTCCGATCAACGTGTTCGGCTCGGGGGATGGGATATCGAATCCGTTCAAAATGCCGTTGTTGCGGGTGTGGTAGTTTTTGTAGGCTCGCGCGAACCACGGCTCGTCGTTTCGCCGCAACAGGATGTTTCCGCGAACCGCCGATCCTTTGAAAATCCTCCAAGCGACTTACCACGCAAGGATGCGTCATGCACGCCATCGCCTATTTGCTCACCCCCACGCGACGACCGTTGAAGGCCCCGATACGAGCGGGTCGATTGGCGTATTGGGCCGTGCTTTGGGCTGTTTTTGGACTCAGTGCTGGATGCCAAGGGAAGCGGCTCTTCAACCCGCTGGCTTCAAGGTCGGGGATCGACAGCTCGCCACCGTCCATGCACGGTCCGGCATTGGGCAAGTTCCACCATGATCCTTCGGGGGTACGCGTCACAAGCGAAGACGCACTTCCGGAAACCGATCTGGCACCGGTCGAGCAGCGTTTGGCGACCGCGAAAACCGCCATCACGAAACCGGCCACCACGACGCCACCGGCCCGGCCGGTTTCGGCTCAAGCAGCATCAACGCAAACCGGGTCAACGCCGACGCCCTCCTCCCAAAAGACGTCATCCCAAACGGCCGCCGCCAAACCGAATCAAAATACCGCGACTGATTCGTCTGCCGCAGGCTTAGTGTCCGCCGCAGGTTCAGAGATCGAACGAACCACCTACAGCGAATCGGTGGCGTTGGATCCTAGCGAGTTCGGCCGAGCAGCGAATCAGTTTGAAGTGCCGTCTGAATATGAAGGCGTCGATGTCAGCGCCCTGATGAAAGCACTACAGGACGCTCCTCCGGAAGTCCAAAAGGCCGCTGTGGGTCGCTTGATCGCCATGTCAAGACAACGCGCCAAACCGACGACCCAACCCAAGGCGATCGAAGACGCACTGGCGGCTTCGTTCGATTCACTGCCGACGCTTCCCGACGAAGTCATCGATCGCGGTATCAGTCCGCGGAGATTGGCGGCCTCGCAATCGGAAACCGCCGAAAGCAGCCCTCCAGGAACAACCGCACACGAGATGACCTTCTCGGATCAAAAGCCCGTGCAACCGATTCCAACCGAATCCGCGTCGTTGGACCAATCTCAAGTTTCGCAAGCGGCGATGGAACAGCCCGTCACCGCCCGACCGAAAAATGAATTCGATCCAACAACGATCGAGAAGGTTTCCGCCAATCAGCCCTCGTCCGATGCCTCGCAAAACGATGGGTCACTCGATCATTCGATCGATGCCCTGACCGATGCACAGCTTTTTGATGCTTTGGTCGCGCGGCTGCAAAACCAAGTCGAAGGTGAAAGCGAAGCGGATCGTCATCGACGCACGGTGATGACGAGGCATCTGATGGTCCTAGCCGGTGATCCAGATCGGGCGGTCGAAAAGATTGAAGGACTCTCCAACGAAGAACAAGAATTCCTGCGACACCAATTGCTCGGTCTATGGACGATCATTGATCCCAACGGCCACCCCGTGCCTAGCCGTCGGCTCAGTTCGGCGTTGCCGGAGATGCGAAAAGCGACAGGCTTTCTCGCCGCCGCGAGCGATTCGCTCGAAGTTCGTGGCTTGCAGTTCTGTACCGAAATCGAAGCCTACGGCGAAGTCACACCATTCCCCGAACGACGATTCGAACCGGGGCAGGAAGTGATCCTTTACTGCGAAGTCGAAAACTTCGTCGCCGCCGATTTGAAAGAAGGTTTCGAAACGCGGTTGCAAGGAAGTTATGACCTGCTCAACCGCGACGGACGACGGGTGTCGAGTCAAACATTGCCCGAAGATCGCCAAGTGACCAACAACCGTTTGCGAGATTACTTCGTCGCTTATCAAATGTACCTCCCCGACGCGATCGAACCAGGACGTTATCAATTGCGTTTGACCATGGAAGACGTCAACGGCAAGAAGTACGGCCAATCAACCATCGACTTCGAAATCAAACGCTAGCCCGGTTGATTCACAACGCGACGCCTGAGTCTTGAAGTTGCGATTTTGCCTGTGGAATTGGTTTATCGTAACCCGAAGCGTAAGCGAGGGATGAGTCAATATCAATTATCCCTCGCTCACGCTTCGGGTTACGAAAAAAGCGCAACTTCAAAACTCACGCGTCGGGTTACGATTGCATCAGCACGCCCTTATGCGTCGGGTTGCCAAAAGCAGCCAGCTAGCCAGGTAGCGAAGCACTCGAGTTAATCGGTTATGATAGGTTCCTTTGGTAGTTCGCAACCTCAGGAGAAACCTCATGCGCCGTTGGATTCATTCTCTCATGTTCGCCCTTGCTTTGGCGGGACTGAACGATCGCCCGGTTGACGGGCACGACGGCGTATCAAGTCAATCCAATGCGTCGACGGATCACGCTCACTCGCACGATCTCGGTGCGATGGACTCGAGCGACCCGATCCCGTCCGATCCGCCGATGCGGTGGTGGCGAGGGAATCTGCACACGCATTCGTTTTGGAGCGACGGCGACGACTTTCCTGAAATGATCGCCGAGTGGTATCGCACCCACGATTATCACTTTCTCGCATTGTCGGATCACAATGTGCTCAGCGAAGGCGATCGCTGGATGGACCAATCGGCGATCGAAAAGCGTGGTGGCAAAGAAGTGATGAACAAATACCGTCAACGATTCGGTGGTGGCTGGGTCCAGACTCGCCAAACCAAAGACGGCACGGGTTTCCAGGTGCGATTGAAACCCCTCAGTGAGTTCGGTCCGTTGATGCAGCAACGTGGCCAATTCATCTTGATCCCTGGCGAAGAGATCAGTGACTGGGCGGAGGGCAAACCGGTTCACATGAACGCCACCAACTTGCAGGAACCGATCCAGCCCTTAGGTGGTAAAACCGTCGCAGAAGCGATCTCGAATAATCTAAGGGCAGTTCAAGATCAGGCGAAACGCACCGGTCGCACGATCATGATGCACCTGAATCACCCCAACTTCGGCTACGCCGTCACGGCAGAGGATCTGGCTCAAGTGATCGAAGAGCGTTTCTTTGAAGTGTACAACGGCCACCCCAGCATCAACCACCTTGGCGACGACGAGCATCCATCGGTCGAACGGATTTGGGATGTTGCCAATGCGATGCGCTTGGGTGTACTGACCGCCGAGCCGCTGTTGGGCATTGCCACCGATGACAGCCATCAATATCACGGTAAACCCGGCGGCGCTCATCCGGGTCGAGGTTGGGTGATGGTTCGGTCGAAGTATCTGACGCCTGAGCATTTGATACTCGCGATGCGCCGCGGCGACTTTTATGCCAGTAGCGGGGTTCATTTATCCAAGCTCGACTTTGATTCGGCCGCGCGAACCCTATCGCTCCAGATCGAAGCCGAGGCCGGTGAAACCTACAAGACCGAATTGATCGCGACCCGGCAACCCGATACCGCCGAAACGATGCCTGCGGCCGATCAAATCGGTGTCGTGTTGGCAGCGCAAACGGGCACCGAAGTTGTCTTTCAGATTCCCGATGACGTCCTGTACGTCCGCGCGGTGATCACGTCCGATCAACCGCCTCGCGACCCGTCGTTCGAAGGCCAGTTCAAGCAAGCATGGACTCAGCCGGTGGGTTGGCGGAAACCCTAACCCATGGGCAGCCCGCTGCACTATCCGGCCGACGACGCGAATACACCGGGTAATCGGGGGTGGTTGGGTACGGTCCTCGTCGCACTGGGGTATCTATGGGCGGGACCGAACACGATCGTTGCCGTCGCGATCGGGTTACTGTTAGGTGGTCGCTTTGAAACCGTCAATGGCGTCATCGAAATCGAGGGTTCGCGAATTGCTGCGGTCCTGTCGCGATTGCCGGTGCCGGCCGCAGCGATGACGGTGGGACATGTTGTGTTCGGCCGCGACCGAGGTTGGTTACAGGTCACGCGAAATCATGAACGCGTTCACGTGGCGCAGTACGCGAAGTGGGGACCGTTCTTCATTCCCGCTTACCTATTCCTGTCGGCGTGGTTGTACGCACAAGGTAAAGACGGATATCGCGGTAACCCGTTTGAAATCGAAGCGTATGCGGTGGACGAACCGAAGGACTGACTAAGCAATCGTTCCGAAAGAACTTCTTGATCTCCTAACACGACGCGTCACTGGCTGTTGATTTAGTTTGCATCGTAATCCGACGCGTAAGCGAGGGATCATTGATATGGACTCATGCCTAGCTTACGCAGCGGTTTACGATTCGATTGCTCGACGCGAATACCGAAGTTATTTCCGAACGGTTCCGAAGACAAGCACAGCTTTGGTGAAGGGCGGTTGCAAAGAAGGTTTATGTTTAAGTTTAAGTTTATGTTTAAGTTTCAACTTGACTGCAAGTTACTTGGCGGCGGGCATTCGGTTTTCGGGTCGGCGATCGGGAAGTATTCTTCGACCACGGAATAGAATTCGTCGGCGGTGGAGACCTTGGCCACATGAGTTCGGAAGTACCTCGCTCCGTGCTTGCCTTGGGCGTAACAGCACGCGTACTTTCTCATCAATACCGTTCCCTTTTCCTCGCCGAAACGATCGACGACGAGTTGGTAGTGATGCATCATCACGTCCCGTTGTTGTTCCAACGTTGGTTCGGGCGGGATCGGATCACCGCGAAGAGCCGCAGCGGCTTGAGCGAACAACCAGGGTCGTCCCAAACATGCCCGGGCGATCATCACGGCATCGACGTTGTATCGCTCGAAGGCCGCGACGACTTTTTCGGCGCTGTCCAAGTCTCCGTTGCCGATCAGCGGAATATTTTTCAGGTGAGATTTGATCTCGCTGATCCGCTCCCAATCAGCATTGCCACGAAACATATCCGCTGCGGTTCGCCCATGAACGGTCAGCGCGGCCGCCCCGGCTTCCTCGACGACCTTGGCAATTTCATTGCAGTTGATATTGCTCGGGTGACACCCCAAGCGAATCTTTGCGGTCACCGGTGTGGGCGAACATGCCTCAACGAGTCGGCTGATGATCGCGTGCATTCGATTGGGCTCGCGCAACAGATAGCTGCCGCTGTGCGCTTTCTCGGTCACCTGACGGACCGGGCAGCCGAAGTTAATGTCCACGACGCTGACCTGATACTCTTCGACCAATCGCCGGCCGACCTTGGCCATCGTTTCGGGGTCGTTGTCCCAAATCTGAACGGCCAACGGGCGAGGTTCATCCGCCACGCCCCACAGCCGATCAGGATGCTCGGCTTCGTTTTCGTCCATCCAAACGAACCCGCGGGCGTTCACCATTTCGGTAGCAAGTAATCCCGCGCCTCCGAAATCACGAACGATCTGGCGGAACGCAGCGTTGGTGAACCCAGCCATCGGGGCTTGCAAGATCGGCGGATCAATCACGAGATCACCGATGCGAAGCGGCGCGACAGAGGTGCGAGGCATGGGGACGAGCGTGAGGGGTGCGAGACGGTCAAATGCGAACAAAACGAGCTTAAAGGATGACATAGGACGCCCGATTTGACCAGTCTTCGTAGGAAGAATCCTTTCTCGGATCTGATCGCCGGCCACAGCAAGAACCAGTCAGTTCGATCGCAACTGATTCCAAACTACCGCCCCAATAGGAATGCCGAGCGTTGCCATAGGCGGAGCATTCTGCGGGAACTCGAAGGCCGCTCCCACGGCGGTCCGCGGCACGCGAACGGGTTCATTGATGACGCGTTGGGGCGGATTCAAACTTAGGCTATTCTATCGCCGAATGTTTCCGCGAGTTGTTTCTCGCCACTCCCTTTCAACTCGAGCCACCGATGAAAACTGGTCCCTTCAACGCTGAACTTTTGTCGCAGTCCGTCTTCGCCGTTCCGCCACTGGCCCGAGACGCCGAGTACGAAATCGACGCAGACGAGAATGAAAAGATCATCCGACATCTCGAAGGCGGCGGTGTGCGGTCGCTGCTTTATGGCGGCAACGCTGTGCTGTACCACACCTCCCTGGGCGACTTCGAAAACACGCTCGCCATGATTTCAGACTCCGCCGGTTTGGACACCACCGTCGTTCCATCGATGGGACCGTCATTCGGCATCGCTCGCGACCAGATCGAAATTTTGCGAGGGTTTGATTTCCCGACCGTGATGATGTTGCCTTCGCGTGACATCGTCGATTCGGTCGGCATCGCCACGGGGTTGCGAATTCTTGCTGAACAACTCGGCAAACCGATCGTCGTCTATTTGAAACATGATCGTTGGCTCGCGTCCAAGGAAATTGCGGCCCTGGATGCCGACGGTGTGATCTCGTGGATCAAGTACGCGGTCGTCCGCGAAGACCCTCGCCAAGATGACTACCTGCGCGAAGTCATCGACGCGTTTCCAGCGTCACGGATCGTCAGCGGGATCGGTGAACAACCCGCGATCGTTCACTTGAAAGACTTCGGCATTACGGGTTTTACGAGCGGTTGTGTTTGCGTGAACCCAGAACAAAGCATGGCGATGTTGGGATCGATCCAGTCGGGCGATATGGAAATGGCGGAATCGATTCGCTCCTATTTTCAACCGCTCGAGCATCTGCGAGACACGATCCATCCGATTCGAGTGTTGCACTACGCGGTTGAAGCTGCCGGCATCGCTCAAACCGGCCCGATCCAACCGATGCTCAGCGACGTCGGCGAGGAAGTGCGATCAAGGGTCAAGGCCGCGTTGGCACAAATGAATCTCGTTTAATTCGAGCGAATGCACCGAGGCAGCTTCGGTTCAGTTTCGAACGTAGTGAATTTTGCAAACACTCGCCCGACGCGGCTTATGGCGATCCAATACGCTAGAATCGAATCCTGACAAGACACCGGGAACCGTAGTGGACGAGGCCAAGAATCCAATGCACGTTAGAAACTCACTCGATGCAGTTGCAGTCATCCTCTGCATTTTGACCGCTTCGACTCAACTCGAAGCCGGCGAGCCTCCAGTCGCGTGGACCAAACATGTTGTCACGCAAGGGCATCATTGCAACACGGCCGTGTATTTGGACATCAACCGCGACCGGCGAATGGATGTGATAGCGAGTTTCGACGGAAAGGTCAGCTTGTTCGTGGCTCCCGAGTTTGAACACGAGATCGTCCTGCATCATTTTGAGAACCGGCGAGGTGCTTGCATTCACAGCGCCGTGCTCGATGTCGATGACGACGGAGACATGGACTGGGCCGGTGCGATCGCTAACGAACATCCATTTTGGTTAGAAAACCCAGGTAACGAAACGAGTGGTCCCTGGCGGGCTCGTCCTATCGATCATGAGGTCACTGGTATCCACTGTTTGTTGGCTACGGACATTGACAATGATGGTAAAGACGACTTAATCATCAATAATTTCGAGCCAGAGCAAGGCATCGGCGACTCGATCGCTTGGTTGTCAGTTCCCGAAGGTGTGAAATCGGGCGAACCGTGGACGCGACACGTTTTTGCCGATCGCGATGCCCGAGGCGGAAGCCACTACATGGGTGCCGCAGATACCAACGGCGATGGATGGAAAGAAATCGCCGTCGGAGCCAAGGGGGCTCCCTTTGCCGACGGCAACTGGTTCGCGTTTTGGACGCATCCTGGCTCTAACTCGATGACAGGTCCGTGGAAGAAAACGACGATTGCCGTCGAGCAACCGGGCGCTACAAACATGACAGCGGCAGATATCAACGGTGACCGCAAGATGGATTGGGTCGCCACCCGAGGCCATGGCGTGGGCGTGATCTGGTTCGAGAACCCGGACTGGTCGATGCACCGGATCGATGACGAGATCCGAGAGCCGCACAGCCTCGCGGTCGCCGATTTCGATGCTGATGGAAATGTGGACGTGGCGACTTGCGGCTACGGAAGCGAGAGGGTCATGGTCTATCTCAATGATGGCCGTGGAAACTTCGAAACCCAAACGATCGACACCAATCAACAGAGCTACGATTTACGCGCCGTCGACATGGACGGGGATGGCGACATGGACCTGCTCAACGCGGGCCGCGCGACTCGTAATGTAGTCTGGTACGAGAACCCTTCGTCGTCGGTTGGTCGCTAGCCAATCCGTTATCGGTCGCTAGCGATGAAATGGCATCCTCAATAAAAATAGCGTTGACCAATTTAATCGTTTCCATAACGCTGTTGACCTAACTCATCAATCACACCCCGTTCGCTGGTCGGACGGTCGCCGGGAGACGAAACTATGTCGGTCAAACGAGTCGGAATCCTCACTGCGGGCGGATTGGCGCCTTGTCTTTCGTCCGCGATCGGAGCTTTGATTAGCGAATACACGCGACAAGCTCCCGAGGTGGAAATCGTCTGTTACCGGTCCGGTTACAAGGGACTGCTCTTGGGCGACAGTTTCCTTGTCACGCCGGAGATTCGCGAGAAGGCGTCGATCTTGCACAAACACGGCGGTAGTCCGATCGGCAACAGTCGCGTCAAGCTGACCAACGTTGCCGACTGCGTCAAACGTGGCTTGGTGAACGAGGGCGATGATCCGTTGCAGGTCGCCGCCGAGCGATTGCAGTCCGACCGCGTCGACGTTCTGCACACGATCGGCGGAGACGACACGAACACCACCGCCGCCGACTTGGCGGCATTTCTAGCAAAAAACGAATACGACCTGACCGTCGTGGGGCTACCCAAGACGATCGACAATGACGTGATCCCGATCAAGCAAAGCCTCGGCGCGTGGACCGCCGCCGAAGAAGGGGCAAAGTTCTTTGAAAACGTAGTTGGCGAACACAGCGCTAACCCACGGATGTTGATCGTTCACGAAGTCATGGGACGCAATTGCGGATGGCTGACCGCCGCCACCGCAGTGGCCTATCGCAAACGCTTGGATGCCATGAACTTCGTTCCGGAGATCGGGTTGTCGCGTGAACGAAAAGAGATCCACGGGGTGTTTGTTCCCGAAATGCATTTTGACTTGGCAACCGAAGCCGATCGATTGCGAGCCGTGATGGACGAACACGACTGTGTGAACTTGTTCATCAGTGAAGGTGCCGGGGTCGATACGATCATCCAAGAAATGGAATCACGAGGCCAGACGGTGCCGAAGGATGCGTTCGGTCATTACAAACTCGATGCCGTCAATCCAGGAAAATGGTTCGGCGAGCAGTTCAGCAAGATGCTCAGCGCCGAAAAGACACTTGTTCAGAAAAGTGGTTATTTCAGCCGTGCCGCTGCCGCCAACGAAGCCGACATTGCTTTGATCGGCAAATGCGCCGCAAAGGCGGTCGAGTGTGCTCTCGCCGGACAAGGCGGCGTCATCGGCCAAGACGAAGAGCAACGGGATGAACTGCGTGCGATCGAATTCGATCGCATCAAAGGCGGCAAACCGTTCGACATCTCGTCCGAATGGTTCGGCAACCTTCTTGCCGAGATCGGCCAGCCCAAAGGGCAGGTCGTTCAAACGCAGCACGCGTAGCTAGGTTTCCTTGCGAAGCCGTCGATGCAGCTCATTCTCAAGATCCGTCAATTCCGTCGGGCTTAGCGCCAGCAGTTCGCTCGTCGAACTGACCGGTAGTCCGTTGAGTTGCTGCAACACCTTAACCCGTCCTGACATTTCTCCTCGCTCAAGTCCTTGTTCGAGCCCTTGTTCAAGCCCTTGTTCAAGCCCTTGTTCAAGTCCTTCAAGCCGAGCTTGCTGGGTATGCGCGCGAGCGTCACGCTCCATTTTCAAGCGGGCATCGTAAAAAAAACGTTCTTTAGGATTTCTTGCAATCATTTCGAGAATCCTCACTGCTTCGGTGAATACAGGATCAGGCAAACGTTGCCTTAATTCGTTTCCGCTAAGAAACTTGGCTTGGGTAAAGAAGAACAGCCACTGTTCCATGGCATCGGTGACGATTCCATTATTCACAGGTGGCGTGTACTTTGGCAACTCAAAAAGATAAACCTGAAGACAATCGGTCAACGAAAGCCCCTCGGTGGATCGCATTTCAAATTGGTGTCGTAATGGCTGCACTTTAGGCGATCGCCTTCAGGCGGGCTAGGTTTCAGACCGCCAATGCCAGCAGGCGTTCGATTCGGTCGTGGAATTTCGTGTTGTCAGGTACGTCGGGCAGATCGATCAAAAATGCTTCATG
>NZ_SJPM01000036.1 GCF_007859915.1 Neorhodopirellula pilleata | reverse complement strand
CGCGGCCGTCCTTGAGGAAGGCAATGATCTTGTGAGGTGGCGACTTGTACTCGGAGATTTCTTTCGACATGCTGACCTTCCGTGGAGACCTCTATGGATCACACCATTAGAACATCTACGGAAGAAAAAGAAGACACCAAAAATCCGTGTCAACACCAAACTTTTAGCAGCCCAGGACTGTCCCACGACCCCGGTTTTGGGCGTTTGTCCGATAGGCTGTCCGATAAGCCCCTGCCAATTGTCCGATAAGGTTCCAAAATCTGCTTATCGGACAAATGTATCTAACATCTGGGGACACTGGATCTCATGGCAACACGGGCAGCTTCTCTCGCCAAACCAGACTGCGAAGGCCAGCACCCAAGGCAGCTTGGCTAGAAGATCAATGGGCGCGGCAAACGCGTGCAGCATAAGTTCCGCATGGGCTCCGATAAATCGGCAGCTGAGATAAGGGAGGCTCTGCTGCGGCGGGTCTGGGATATCGTGGAACGGCATACGGGTACCCAAGAACCGGCCTGGACCGATATCACGCTCGAGATCGCAAACCAGGTCGCCAAGGGCGCCGATCTGATTCGCGTGTCGACGGACGGGGCGCATGAAGCTCCACACATCTACCGTCGGCGATTGCAAGTTCTTCAGGACCGGGATTCGTTTCTCCGGCTAGCGGCGTGTTGATTTAATCGTAACCCGAAGCGTGAGCGAGGGATTCATCACCATTAAGTTCTTTGTATGTATCCCTCGCTCACGCTTCGGGTTTCGATGAGGACTAAATCAACAGCCCGCTAGCTCCGGCGGATGAACTGCGGTTCCAACAGGGCCCGACCGATCGAGAGCTCGCGTGTGATGGCACCGTGCGGGATGGAGGCCAAGTATCTGGTAACCGAGGAGGCTGCTTCTAAAATGAAGGGTGACCTTCGATTTTACAATCTTTTGCTACCGGAGGCAGACTGATTCGTTCGCAACCAATTCGAGCTTGCCGCTATCAGGCGTGTCGGCATTCACAGTAGGGGTTGTTGAATCACGGATGTTGAAGTTGTTGTCAAGGATTTGAAACAATAGAATCGGCTATTCACCAGGTAACACTTGCTGCGGCGGGAGAAGGGCTTCCTCGCACTCCGGGAAGAGGTTAAGGCTGGTCCAACAAATTCCGCACCGTGTTCGTTAGTTCGGTCAGGGTGAATGGCTTGTGGAGGAGGTTCGTCGTGGCCGATACCACCCCCTTCCGTATGACTATGTCCTCGGCGTAACCGGACATGAACAGCACCCGCATCCCTCGTTTCACGCCCGCGAGTTGTTCGGCCACTTCCCGCCCAGACATCCCCGGCATAACGAGGTCGGTAAGTAGCAAGTGGATCGGCCCCGAATGCGTCCCGGCGACTCGCAACGCTTCGGCCCCGTCCGATGCTTCGAGGACCGTGTACCCGTTCTGTTCGAGGACCAGCTTCGTCAGTTTCCTAACCAACTCTTCGTCCTCAACTAGAAGGACCGTTTCGTCGCCTTTGGCCGACAGCCGAAGTTCCTGCCTGTTAGGTGGGAGCAGTGGTTCATCGACCACCGGCAGGTAGACCCGGAACGTTGTTCCCGACCCGATTTTGCTCGTGACCTCGACATGGCCCCCGCTCTGCTTGACGATCCCGTACACCGTGGCGAGGCCGAGGCCGGTCCCTTGCCCGATCGCCTTGGTCGTGAAAAACGGCTCGAAAACCCGCGTCCGCACCGCCTCGCTCATCTCCGTGCCGGTGTCGGTTACGGACAGGAGGGCGTATCGGCCCGGCTTCACGTCGGGGTGCAGGCGGGCCGTGTTTTCGCCCAACTCGGCGTTCGCCGTGGCGACGACCAGCGTTGTGCCTCCGGGCAGGTAAATGCCGAGCACCTGGTTCCTTTGCTCGGTGGGCACGTGGTCCAACTTGCCACCGTGGAAGATCTGAAATGCACGGTTGCTTAGCAAGGATGCGACCGTTCCGATCGGCGACGAGAACCCCCTCGCCCACACTGTCAAGGACGGCCTCGAGTACCTGGGTCTTTTCCGCGAGGGCTTTCTGCTGCCACCGCTGTTCGTTGATGTCCAACGCCACGCCACCGACCATCACCTGCCCACATCCTTCATCGTGTTTCCGTCGTTCTTCTGCCATGCGTTCTCGGTAGATTTAGTTGCCTATAGTCTGGTGTAGTGTTTCCAAGCGATGTGGGTTTGTTTTTCGCTTTTGGCACGCGTAATGATTAGCGTCGTCGAAGTGGTTGCCGTGTTGACGAGTATCGTATGAAGCGAAAACGGGCGGCCGTCCGAATCGTCTGAAACCAGAACGGATCGCCCGCCTTTGAGTTCTTCCTTCGTTTTTGCATCGGTATTTTTGTCTGGCGCTAGTTTCGTTTTGTAAAACGCCAGTACCTTTTCGACCGGGTCGTCGGTAATCATTGTCGTCTTGCACACAATCGACTGGACTGTTCGATTGCCCTCACTGTCGACCGTGGCAGCGTCTGACATCTGAGCGCCGCTCATTGCGGACTCGGGATACGCCCATGGTGCGATGATGCCCATCAGCGTATTTGGCTCTTCAGCAACGGCTAAGCAGGTAGTAGCAGAAGTGCACACCGCGAAGAGCAGAATTGTGGCCGTCAAACGCATTGTGGATGTCTCGTGTTGAGGTAAACCGGCGACGGCCCAGGGCCTGTTTGGATTATGGGGTCGATGGAGTGAGCTCGCTCCGAAGCAACGAACCGCCTGGTGCGGAACTGAGCGTTAGGTAGTGTAGGAGGGGTTCCGGGCAACCGGACTCCTATCCCGATTGTCATTGTTCATCGCATTTATGGCGTAGTGATGGGAACGTTAGTCGTAGCATACGATTCATGTGGCTCGAAAACAACAAATGTTCGACGCGATCTTCTTCCGCCCCGATAATTCCGGCGGATGTAATAGTTGGATCCAAGAGCATTGTTGTCGATTCCGCCGCGGCTTAAGCATATTATGTAGCCCGGTGTCCCGAATAAGAATTCGCAGTCGCGACTTTCCGATTCACCATCGTCAAACTTCGTTACATCCACAGGAATCCACCCCAACTCGGGGAAATAGACCTCTGTCCAACGATGAAACCCGCTGGATTCGTGTTTAGTTCCGTAGTCGGCTAATTGGATACCGCCCACCAGTCTCGTAGGGATTTGATTCAGCCTGCACAGACTGGAAAAGACAAACGAGTATTCAGAACATGATCCTGCAGCCCGTTCAAGAACGGATTGGGAGTCGTCCCAAGTGTCGTCCATCACGTAGGTAAAGCGTCGCGATTGATACCACGCGATGTTTTCGATCAAAGTGCGTACGTCGGTCGCTTCAGTGCCGTTCTCATCTAGCCTCGCGTCTTTTGCTGCTGCAATCAATTCGGGTGAAGTGAGTGAGAATATCGGATCAGGAGAAAGGTAGACGTCCTTTATCTCCTGAGGAATACGATCCAATGCGGCAAGCGGAGCCTTCGGGGGATCGTACTGCACAGCGCGAGTATAGACGCTTGTCTCGTATCGCAGCTCATGATGGCCACCGGGAGGTATTGCAATGTCGCGAAAGACGGCGATCTCCTGACCAAACTTGTCTTTTACCACTTCGTCCGGCTGTTGCGACCACTCCAGATCGCTCACCACTTGAGAAAAGCCACGTGTCGGAATCGGAACATCAAATTCAACCATCGACTTATCCGTTTCTGACTCATTGTCGCTCTCCTGTATGAAGGTCATCTTCAAAGGCATTGACCAGGAAGAAACCAAGTTTGGCTCGGTTTTCCATGTGATAGGGCGAAGTCGGTTGTAATCCCCTTCATGCACGTACAAGCGATTTCGCTCCAAGAAAACAATCCCACCCGATCCACCTGATACACCAGGTCCAACCTGGATCTTTAATGTTGTTTCTCCGCTTTTGCCGCTAAGTTGATGGATACATCGGTCACCCATGTCAAGCACGAATAGGCCACCGGTGGTTACCGCCAAGTCAACAGGGTTGATGCCGTCATACGCAAATCGAAAGTTCTGCTTTCCGGTCCTCACATCAAGGCAGAGAATTGATGGAGATTTGCCAGCGTCAAGAAGGAACATCTGCTGCCCAACTGACGCGATTGAAATCAGGTTTGTCGTGCCCGCTATGGGGTGTGCAATCACCTTTCCGTTGACGACGCGGAGAGTGCGATCACGCGAGCAGTAGACGGGCGTTCCGTCAACAATTGCTACATCTGAAATAGCCCAGCCTTCCAAACTCTCAACTGGCGTTAGAGTGTTTCGAGCACCCGACGCGTAGAGCGTGCGTGCCGGGTGGTGAAAGACAAACAGCCGATTGTTGCTCGCACAAAAACCACGAATCTCCTTTGCTGCGAAGGGCAAAGAGTAGGTTGTTGTCTCGCTTTTCTGCGCAACAGCGGTTGCGATCGCAACCATTGACAACAAAACGGTAAACATCAATCGCGTTGTAGAGAAGGTAAGCATCTGCTGTTAAGGTTCCTTGCTTAAATGGCGACTAAAACTCGGTCGATGAACCAAGTAGCTAACCCCGGTTGGCCCGGCGATAAGGGCGTGAGAGGGTCCTATCGCTGGGTATGGCTTCGGCTTCTTCGGTGACACGCGGGGGTTATAGCCGAGGGCGTGGGGACCTCTATCCAGGTCGTCCGAGCCGCCAGTATGTGGGCTCTCCACGGGTGGGTCAAGCAAAATCAAGAACTTGTTCGCAGTGGCTGGATTTGCCCTTTTCAGAATGCGGCGAACAACCGGCCTCGTTGTGCCGTGAGTTTCGCGGAGGATGCCGGAGCCGATGTCGAGTGGACGTCTTGTCGACTCGGGTCAGTCCTGGGAAAGAGCAGTGGTTCTGGCTCCCGTTGAAGCGAGAACGACTATGCAGTCAGTTTGGCATGGACACGTTGGACCGACGAGAACAAAGTCGGTGATACGTCGAGGGGGGCGTTGGTCGTGATCCGCGCAAGAGAATCGGCGTGTGAATCGCCGGATAAAATGGATAGTGCAGCTGCCGCAATCATTGGCGACCGGCTCATGCCCGCGCTGCAAGCAACCAGCGTTCGGAACTCTCGCTCCATCAGTGATGCCAGACATTCGATAGCGGCGGAAACGATCGCGTCGTCGTTCGAGTCATCGTCCGACAGCGGAAATCGGCAGTAAATGATGTCGCGTCCAAGTACCGCAGGCGGTTCGTTGGCAGCCAAGTCCAGCACGGCCGCAAATTCACGATCGTAGATTTGCTTGAGGTCGCGAGCAGAGATCGCGTCACCGATATACAGCAGTCCGTTGTAGGCGACGCGTATCAAGTGTCCTCACCCCTTACCCGACGACGCGACAAAAATCGTGGGTATCTGACAAAGCGTTGAGGATCGCACGAGCGATCTTGCCGCCACCGCTCGCTGAAGGTTCAATCGGCGAAACCGATGAGTAGTCCGTGGTTTCATTGCAAATTGTACGCAAGTCAATCAGCGTTGTCCCAAGCTCGAAAGCAGTCCGTGTGATTGTGTCGTTGAACACGCAAAGTCCGGCAGTCTCCGACGAATCGAGTCCAGGCACGGTATCGTAAACCGTGCAAGTAACGAGTGGAAGTCGCAATTCGCGTAGGTCACGAACCAGCCGTCTATATTCGGTTGTGAACTCAGTCAGAAGTTCGGCGATACGCTGCAGAGACGAGCGGATGTCAACGGTCTCTTGTGAAAAGATATTGCCAGCCATCCAAAGAGCGTCGTTGCCACCGGCGCTAAGGACCAAATGTGTTGCGTCGTCGGGAATGCGTTCGAGCTGACGAAATACCGACGAAACGGTAGCGCCATCCAAAGCAATCAGCGTTGCGCGATCGCTTTCGGGAAGTAGTCGACGAATATGTTCGATGACAGACGGTCCCCCAGGCACGTACAGTGCGTTGTCAAAGATGGAATCGCCAAGTAGTACAATGTGACGTGTCAATCAAATCTCATTCGGGTAAGAAATTTTTGTAAGGCCGTAGTTCACGGTCTTACCTTGTCTTCTTTTCGCGCTGATGCTGCGTCCAACTGCTGCTTCTCTAGCACCTCGACCATCTCTTTGAGGGTGAGTTCGTCTTTCTCCCGTTCTGCTGCGAGCCGGAGAAGCTCCCAGTCCCGTTCGGACATTTTCTGCTTGGTGTAATTGGAAAAGAAGCCTGCGACGCGTGTCGTGATGCCAATGCAACGTGACTCAATCATCATCTTCGAGGTGCTGTTTATCGTATCCCTGGCGACGCACGACTGATGTTGTAGTGAACTGTTCCTGTTGCAGTTCCGTGATCGTATCAAGTGCCACGAGGGGCCGATGCGATCATGGTCGAGTTGATGATGCGTCGTTTCGATTCGTCGGGAGTTAAGATCCTGGCCGTATGCAACGTCCCCTTCCACAAGGGCAGCGTCGACGAGTAGGCCGCCGACGAATTATTGATGCAGATAATTTGAAACTCACTCGATGAAAATCACGGAGCACGCGTGGTGTACGGATGAAGCAACTCGCCTAGCGACCCGTGCCATCGAATTTTGCTTGCAACCGGATCCCAAACGTGCGATGCTGGATCTGAGGCAAGCGGGGGGGCAGCGACAAGCCTCTTTTGAAACGGCGAGAACACTGCGAGTGTCACCCAAGAAACCGAAGGTGCAGCCGGAGTGAGCACTTGTCTCTGGACCAACCAGGGAGAAACAAGGAGTTGCATTTGATCCGGTCATCACTTGTTTCTCGCAGATCAAACTTTTCAAAGCCTGACCACGTGAATCCTGGCATTATCAAACTGAAGTAACATCTTTCAGCTATGCAGAGAAAGACAACCACGACTTTCCAGACTTCGATTGCAGCCTTATTGATTGCGACCGCGGGCGTTGCGTTCCTTGCATCGATCGTAAGGAAGTCTCTTGAGAATAAGCCCTCCGCTCAGCCATTGATCGCAAAGACGCTACCATTCCGGTCGAAACGCGGCTTTTCCGACTCATTCGCAATGACGCCGCAGCGTCGTCATGCAGAGATGGAAAGACTCGTTAACACGAGGATGGCCTCGTTCTACCAATCGCTCGCAGAATTGATCGCGAATGGTCTCGGCGAAGACCCAAGTTTCGTCACGGTAACAGGTATCAACAGAACTCAACCGGACGGGCCCATAACGATTGACGTGCATTGGCGTGACTCACGCGCCCCTGATTCTCTCGTACTACATCCCATTGATTCAGATCTTTTCCGCGTCTCTGTTCCGTCCCCAGATGGTTCACCCGACCGTCCCTTAACGATAAACTTGCAAGCCATTGAAGATGGCGAGCCAAACGGCGGTTAACAAAGCGATGAGAACGGCGGTGGCATGTTAGCTTGGCCAGTTCAATGTCTTTGGCCGACGATACTTTAATCGTAAACCGTTGATGGAGCGTGGATGCGTGTTTAGGAACCTTTCCGTGCCCTGCTTGTTCGTGCTGGCGTGCCTGTTCTCCGGCATTTACGGAGCGCTGCACAACCAAATATCCTTCTCTGTCTCGGCTGAGTATTTCACGAAATTCAAGTTCGAGCAATTCAGCGTCTCACCTCAATTCTATGACCGTTGGGGGGGCTGTGTTGGTTGGCTGGCAGGCGTCATGGCGGATATCCGACTGAAGTAGTTGGATTTCGACATCACTAATAACCTTCGAAGAGCGGAATCATATGAACAGACGTGCCTCGAAAACACGAATGCCATTTCGTGTGGCTGCGTTTTTGCTAGGAGTTTTGTTCGTTGCCTGTGGGCTGTTTCAGCTGCTTGGCGGTCCGGAAAATTGGACTGAATTTGGATTTGCAATCGTCATTTCACTGACTGGTTCGCAGTTTTTATTCTCGGCGTTTTCAGAGCAATGGCAGACGCCATTCGCACTGTTGAAGTGGACGAGAACAGAGACGGTCAGACAAACGCCTGCACGATTTCTGTGCGTTGAACCGGTGTCTGTCGGGATCATGGGAGTTGAGAATACCCGCCATTTCGATTCGCCAGAATCAGCCGTCAATCCTTATGCACCGCCACGAAGTTTGCCGACGACAGCGGTGGGCCAGTGGGTGCCGACCCAGGAAGCGACGCTTCAAACCCTGGCTCAAAACTTCCGCGACGGTCAGCCATTCATTCACTACGGCGTCGTCTTCTTCCTCGATACCAACGACGACCAAACGATTCACGCTGCTCTTCCGCTTTCTTCATCATCGGACTCACTGGTGCAACGAAATACGAACGAAGCCATTCGTGTCTTGCCAGAGTTCCTGAGTACCCTGCCGAATGCCAGTTCAGCGGTAAGTGGTCGGAATTTGGTTGTTCGGATGATTTCAACGTATGACCACTTTCGTGATGAAGCCTGCACTCGTGTCGTCGTTCCGTGGGCTACGATACACGCTTACGGTGGCAAGCCACATGATTAACGAAAGTCGCCGTCGCTGGGCGGTTTTGAAATGATAATTCAACTCCCTCGACTCGGTTCTCGTTGAAGTTCCTCGATAAGAGAATCCTGGCATATGGCATACCGAGATCACTTGCTGGTTGCGATTTCGCTTCTGTTCGTTGGATGCAATTCGCAGAAATATGGTGCGGGCCACGAAGACATTTCATCGGAATGGACTCCTGAGGTTCTGTCGGAGCGTCAGGAAGACCTTTATCACTTCTTGCTGTCCGGACTCAAAGAACCGGAAAAGTACGTTGATCTGAGTGAACCGGATGGACGGACCTACTGTCTGACGCTGACTCCGATGGATCAATGGGGCGAAACGGGGGATTGGCAAGACGTACCAAACCGATTGCTTCGCAGACACCCAGATCTCACGACGTGGTACAGACCTGCCCAAGATGCCCCATTGCATCACGCGGATCCGCATAGATGACTGAATCGCTTACTCGCTCGAAATCTGCACCTTGGCTCGCGGTTTTCGTTGTTGCGGTCGGCCTATGGGGCATCCAGGCCGATTTTTTTCCGGTACGCCAAGACGTTCGCCCGAGTTGGTACGTCTACGGATGGCCAGTTTGCTTTGGGACTTGCTCGCGTGACCAATTCAGCCTGAACACCTTCAGCGGCACAGCCGCTAGCATCGATCTTTTCGCGTCGCTCGTGATGCTGATCGGGACATATTTCACTGTCCACCAACTGAGTGCGATGCGAATCCGAACATTACGCCACTTGTTCGCGATCGTCACGGGATGCAGTGTGCTTTTCTTCGTCGTTTCGGGTGGACTGCAGTCAACGTTGTCAATGATCGGTTTTCAACCGTCGCGTCCCGAGATTTCTGAGATCGCAGGAAACTTCCGACCGTTGCGACAGTTGTTATCACCGCTAATACTTCCGGGCATTGTAGTTGCCCTGTTTTCGGCTGGCTATTCCTTTTTTTTATGTGTGGCAAACATCTTCCACAACGCCTATTCTGATACGAGTCGTTTCGAACACGCGAACTAACGCTCCGGCAGAGAATGGCCGGAAACATCCGATGTACCGATGGATCGTTTTTGCGAACGGATGCTAAATTCCCGGTCCTCGGTGAGCGACATCCTTCCATAGGCAGCGGATACATAACCCAAAACTGCTCACAAACGGTGAGGCCGAGCTTGAGCCAAAGGGCGAGTCTTTCACCGACGTCTGATTCTCGCTGACCCCCTGGTTTTGTGATCTGCTTAACATGGCTCGACGTTTCCGGCCTACCGCCACGCTCTTCTGGATGCTGATCGCTACGGCTTGGATTTTGATTGCGTTCTCGGTACTTCCAATGCCTGTTCCTCAGACCGCGTATTCGCGTAGTCTTGACGCTAGGTCTAGGCTCTTCATGGAGTACAACGTGTCCGTTGCCGACGCACGGCGAACTTACGTCGGCTCGAGATCGAGGCCCGAACTTCCAGTTCTTGCTCTTGATGGCAGCGTGTCCCGAGCCTCTTGCAATCCACACGTCAGTCTGACGGAACTGAAGCTTGATCCGTCAAAATTTCGCGAGCTCATTCCTATCCTCAACGATTTGATTCCCGGCGAGTACAGTTCACATGTTGCGATCTATGTCCACTCCACGGCTTCGGGACGGGAGGTGATTCTGCGAGAGGCTAGCGTATCGCTGCCACATTGCGTAGTGTTTGATGAGTCGCAAGACTATCATTGTCCTCCCGCACCGGACAATTGAATACGTTCCTGAATACTGATACGACGACACCGTCGTTTCCACACTGAATGGTAAAGACGCGTTTGCTGTTACTTGCCGTTGCAATGATGCTTAGGCAAGGATGCGGTCGGCGTGCGAACGGACGGGAGAGAGGCAACGTCACTCCTACGCGTCCTTCCAACAAGCTTCGGTTGAACGTATGATGGGAGGTTATTTGGCCCGGTCATTTAGATGCGAACGCTGATGCCAGAGCGAACGAATCGATCGTGCTAACAAGCATGCCAAAGGCCTTTCCAACTGATTTGCTATGTGGATATGGAATCATGACATTGCACCTTCTTTTTTGTTCTCGATTCGTCGTACTCGTTATTGTACTAGGCTTCCACTTCAGCTCGATTTGCCCAGCGCAATGGCCTGATCGGCACGGGCCGACACTCGATGGCGTTGCTGCAGCCGAAGATGCTCAAGGCCTACCGACACACTGGACCTTCACAGACAACGTCGCTTGGAAAACAAGGCTCCACGATGAGGGGCATTCGTCGCCAGTCATTTCTGAAGGGAAGATCTGGTTGACGGCCGCGACGACCGATGGAACGAAGCAGTTCGTTATCGCCATCGACGAGAAAACCGGTGAGGTCCTTCATGATCGAGTTGTGTTCGAGAACAAAGAGGTCGAACCGCTCGGTGGGGCACAAGGGTTTAATAACTATGCCGCACCGAGTTGTGTGTTGGCTCCTGGAGCGGTCTATGTTCATTTTGGTAGTTACGGGACGGCAAAACTCGATGCTCAAACTGCGGACGTGATCTGGCAGCGACGCGATCTGAAATGTCAGCATTTTCGCGGTCCTGGCTCTTCACCCGTGCTTGTTGATAACAAGCTGATTTTGACGTTCGATGGTGTTGATCAGCAATACACCGTTGCACTCGACACCGCGACCGGCGAAACGATCTGGCGGACCGATCGTAGCACGGACTACGGCGACGTTGGAGACGATGGTCGACCACTTCGAGACGGCGACATGCGCAAGGCGTACTGCACCCCATTGGTCGTCAAGGTGGGCAATCAAACGCAAGTCTTATCGGTCGGTGCTCGGGCGATGCAAAGCTACGAGGTCGAGACAGGACGCGAGATCTGGACACTACGGCACAACAGTTACAACGCAGGGATCCGACCTCTTTGGTTAACCGATCTAAAATTGGTCGTCATCAATACCGGCTCGCGGGGTGCCCAGCATGTTGCGGTCAAGTTGGACGAAACAACTCGGGGTGACATCACCGATTCTCATGTCGTTTGGGTGAGGGAGCATGGAAATCCTCGGTTCGCGATGCCGATCGAACAGGATGGTTTGATTTTTCAGGTGACCGACAACGGCGTTTTGTCGTGCGTCGATGCGGCCAACGGTGATGAGATTCGCAAACTCCGATTGTCAGGCGACTACCGAGCCTCACCGATCCTAGCGGGTGAGAACCTGTACTTTTTTAATGAGAGTGGTCTCGGCAGCGTTGTTCAAGGGAATCGCGATTGCGAGACGCTTGCGGTCAACGACGTGCCCGAGATGGCCACCACAGCATGCCCCGCGGTCTCCGGCGGTGCCCTCTTCGTCCGCGGCAAAGAGTTTTTGTTTAAGATCGCGGTGTCATCAAAGTAGCGTGGCTCGACAGGATCCGTCGGTGGGGAACTTCGCTCGCTCGGAACGGCAATGAATCCGTGAAATTGCCCACGACATACCGCAAATCATCTACAATCGAGTAGAACACCCCCGAAATCCAGGTACGAATACAAACCTGTCTCGTACCATCCCACCTGTTACTTCGGCCCGCCCAAACGTGTTTCGACTCACACTTTGCCTCTTCAGCTTAACGCTGTTCTGTGGACGTATTTTCGGACAAGATCTTTCTCGCGACGATCGAGACTTGTTCGAAATTCATGTGCGTCCGATGTTAGTCGCCCACTGCATCCGCTGTCACGGTGATGAGAAGCAAGAAGGCAACCTGGCCCTCAGCTCCATGGCCGTACTCATCCAAGGAGGCGAATCGGGCCCCACGATCGTGGCTGGCAAACCGAATGAAAGTTTGATTTTAGAGGCTTTGCGACACGAATCGCTTGAAATGCCACCGGACAGCCAACTCGATACTGAGGTGATCGAGGGGATCGAGAAATGGATCGCCGCCGGAGCACCCTGGCCTGAGGACGTCGTACTAAAATCGCCTCCAAAACTCACTGAAGAAGATCGCGAGTGGTGGTGTTACCAACCGATCAACGATCCAAAACCGCCGGTCCTCACCGAATCTGATTGGTGTCGCAGCGAAATCGATTACTTCATCTTGAAGAAGCTCTCGGAAAAGGATTTGACGCCTGCCCATGAAGCGGACCCGGTGACGCTGGCGCGGCGAGTTCACTTTGCGATCACCGGGTTGCCGCCGGACGATGCGACGATCGCGGCGGCCTTGTCCGGCGACTTCGACTATGAAGCGCTAGTGGATCGATTGCTCGAAAGCAAGTCGTATGGCGCGAACCAATCACGGTTTTGGCTGGATCTGGTTCGCTACGCCGAAACCGACGGCTATCGCGCCGATGCCGGTCGCCCTGAAGCCCATTACTATCGTGACTACGTCATCGACAGCTTCAATGATGACAAGCCTTATGATCGCTTCATTCGCGAACAGATCGCGGGCGATGAAATCGATCCTGGAAATCGGGAAGCGTTGATCGGGACGATGTATTTGCGTCACTGGATTTACGAGCACAACAATCGCGACGTCGAGAACCAGTGGCACGAAATTCTTAGCGACATCACCGAAACAACAAGCGATGTGTTCCTTGCCCAAGGCCTCAAGTGCGCGCGTTGTCACGATCACAAGTTCGACCCACTCTTGCAGAAAGACTTTTTTCGTTTCAAAGCATTCTTTGCAGCGTTCCAACCGTCCGAAGACCACCCGATCGCTGACGTGCCGACGCGAAAGACTTACCAGGAAAAGTTTGCCGCATGGGAGGCCGCAACCGCCGATATCCGTCAGCGTCTGCATGAGATCGAGTTTCCGGTATTGTTGAAACATGCCACTCGTGAGGGTTTTGATAAGTTCATTCCCGAAATTCAAACGATGATTCGCAAACGGGTTCATCAGCGGGAACCGTACGAGCATCAAATCGCTTCGCTCGCGTCGAGGCAATTTGACTTGCCTTACGAAAAGCTGGATCAATGGCTCAGTGACGAGGCGAAGGTTGAGCGGCAGACATTATTAGCCAAGCTGGCTGAGTTTGACGCGATCAAACCGGCACCGTTGCCGACGATGAATTTTGTCGGCAGTGATGTCGGTCCCGTCGCACCGGTGACGTACATCACCGACGACAAAGATCAAAAGCCGATTGCTCCCGGATTCCTGACGTTGCTCGATCCGAGTGACGCGCAAGTTACGCCCATGCCCGAGCCGCTGAGGTCGACCGGACGCCGAACGGCACTGGCCGATTGGATCGCCAGCGAGCAGAATCCGCTGACCGCGCGCGTTTTCGTGAATCGTGTTTGGCAGCAACACTTCGGTCGCGGATTAGTCGAAACGTCCAGCGACTTTGGGCGTTTGGGGATTCCACCAAGTCATCCTGCACTGTTGGATTGGTTGGCAAGCCGATTCATGGAAGACGGCTGGAGTGTCAAGAAACTGCACCGACGCATTTTGACATCGGCTACTTACCGCCAAACATCGCTACGTCCGATCGATGACTCCGTTCGCGAAATTGATCCGGAGAATCGATTGCTGTGGCGGATGAATCCTCGACGATTGTCGGGCGAAGAATTCACCGACGCGGTATTGATGGCCAGTGGCGAAATCGAACGTACCCGACGCGCGATTTATAAACCGGTGAAACGAAACTCACCCGATCCGCTGCTGGCGGCGTTTGATGCGCCGGACCGAATCCGCAGCGTTGGCAAACGACACCGCACCACGACATCCACTCAGTCGCTGCTCTTGGCCAATGGCGGTTGGGCCCGAGATCGTGCGGCGGCGATCGCGAAACGGTTCCGAAGTGAGGATGCTGAAACATTCGTCGAAAAACTTTACCTGAGTCTCTTTGGTCGTTCCTCGAGTCGAGACGAAGTCTTGATGGCGACGGCGTTCTTGAATCAGTACGCAAGCGAAACTCCGGTCGATTCGTTACCCGATTCTGAAAAGCTTGCTGAAATGCCCGGCACCAAGGCGA
Organism: Neorhodopirellula pilleata; assembly: GCF_007859915.1. Taxonomy (GTDB): domain Bacteria; phylum Planctomycetota; class Planctomycetia; order Pirellulales; family Pirellulaceae; genus Rhodopirellula; species Rhodopirellula pilleata. The sequence continues at coordinate 7,743 of NZ_SJPM01000036.1, read as the reverse complement.
ACGGTACCAACGCGAACGCGGTCGACCTCAAGCCGGGAGCCCCGATCGCCATTTGTTTGCCCGCCTCTGATATGCTGCCCGATGAGGACTTCACCATCGAAGCGGTCGTGATGTTGCGGTCGTTGTACCCCAACGCGGACGTGAGGACCGTGGTGGCGCATTGGAACGGCAACCAAAACAGTCCCGGTTGGTCATTGGGCGTGACATCGACCAAGAGCGCCTACCAACCACGCAATCTGATTTTACAACTCGTCGGCAAAACCGAAGACGGCGACAAGCTTCATTATGAAGTCGTGGCGTCCAACTTGAGACCCGAATTGAATAAGCCGTACTACCTCGCCGCGCGAGTCAAACTAAGTGATACGTCCGACCAGGGAATTACGTTTTATTTGAAAGACTTGTCCGACAAGGACGCCAAGTTGCAAACCGCTCAGGCAACGCACTCGGTCACCCATGGGCTGCGTTCGGTGCATGACTTGACCGTCGGTGGGAGGTCGGACAAGCATCAGTGGGATGGCTTGATCGACAGCATCCGCTTGGAGTCCAAGCCACGGGACCTCGCCAAGCTCGCGCAGGCGGATTCGCCGGAAGGATTGCCTCAGTATCTCATCGATTGGCGATTCGAGAACCCTGAAAACATCGGCCTGGATTCCTCCGGCCATGGCAATCACGCTTTGGCAAAGACGGCGGCGCCAAACCATCAAACGCCACATGATCATGCACGAGTGGCACTCGTGCACGCCCTCCTGAATTCAAACGAGCTGATCTATGTTGACTAATCAGATGAATCAACCCAACGTCTCAAGGCGTGAAATGTTGTTCAACACGGGCGCTGGGTTTGGTGCGGTTGCGCTCGCGGGAATCATGGGTGACCAAGTCGGGGCCAACGAGTCGCAGGCCGCTCCCTCTCCTTTGTCGGCCAAGTTGACTCATCACGCGGCTCGGGCCAAGAGCGTGATCTTTCTTTTTATGGAAGGCGGCCCCAGTCATATCGATACGTTCGACCCCAAGCCCGATCTCGAAAAACTTGCCGGCAAACCTCTGCCGGATAGTTTTGGTCGTGTGATCACGGCGATGGGCGAGTTTGATTCGCCCGTATTGGCATCGAAACGAAAGTGGAAACAGCACGGCGAGGGTGGTCTTTGGATTTCCGATTGGCTGCCACACATGGCGACGCAGGCGGATGAGTTGGCGGTGATCCGCTCGTGTTGGACCAACGGCATCAATCACTCCGGTGGCGTCTGTCAAATGAACACCGGCACCCAATTCGCCGGCCGCCCATCACTGGGCAGTTGGGTGACTTATGGGCTGGGCAGCGAAAACGAAAATCTGCCGGCGTTCGTTGTCATGCAAGACAAAGGAACCGTGGTCAATGGTCCTCGTAATTGGGGAACCGGGTTCATGCCATCGCTGTACCAAGGAACCGCAGTGCAGATCGAAGGCGAACCCTTTGCCAACCTGACAAGACCTAAACAGGTCAACGATCGCCAGCAACGAGTTCAGCTTGATTACTTGGCCGCGATCAACCGCCGACACATGGAAATGCGTCCGGACAACAGCGAACTGGAAGCACGGATTCGCAGCTACGAACTCGCCTATCAAATGCAAACCCATGCGCCCGAGGCGGTCGACCTTTCGCAAGAGACGGCGGAAACGAAAACGCTATACGGAATGGATGATCCGCAGACTTCCGAGTTCGGACGCAATTGTTTGCTGGCGCGCCGCATGGTCGAACGCGGTGTTCGGTTTGTCCAACTCTATCACGGTGCTGGCAGCCAGTGGGACGCTCACAGCAAGATCGAGGAAAACCACACGAAGATGTGTGGCCAAATGGACAAGCCGGTCGCCGGACTGTTAGCCGACCTCCGGCGACGTGGTTTATTGGACGAAACGCTGGTCGTCTGGGGAGGCGAATTTGGACGGACACCGATGAGCGAGAAAGGCAACGGACGCGACCACAATCCGACCGGATTTACGATGGTGATGGCTGGCGGCGGTGTGAAAGCGGGGCAAGCGTTTGGTACCACCGATGATGCGGGGCTGCATGCCGTCGAAGATCGATTGCATGTCCACGATTTGCACGCCACGATTCTGTATTTGATGGGCATCGACCATCGCAAGTTAGTCTATTTGCACAAAGGCCGCCCCGAACGAATCGACAGCAATGAAGGCCACGTTTATCACGATATCGTGAGTTAGGGATCGGCTGTCCATGGATCGGGGGCTAGGCTTGTCGATCGGCCGCGACGCGGCAGCGTGCTGATGATTCAATGGTAACCCGCTGCGTAAGCGAGGGATAATTGATATTGACTCATCCCTCGCTCACGCTTCGGGTTACGATGCAGACGAAAACAACAAGTCGCTAGATTGCCGATGGCTATTGAATCAATCGGAGTGAACCCATGAAGCGAAGACTCTTGATCTTTTGGATACCTATCCTGTTCTCAGCGGCTCTGACGCTCGCCGTTGATGATCAAACATGGTTGAGTAGCGACGACGGTATGGACTCCGTTACTTCGCAACGAACACTTTGCCTCAATGGTGTCGTCGACAAATCCAATCCACCAATCAAGCTCGTATCGAATCAAAACGAAACCACGAACGAACCGTTGATCGCTTCGATCACCAACGAGACACTGTGGCGCAATCGTGATGGAACGAGTCAGACATGGTTTCATCCCAGAGCCTGCATGATGCCCGGCAAGGACGGTCAAGCGGTCGCTCTGATGACGCTTCAGCCCATCGGAGGTTCGGATTATTTTGGGCAGGTCCACTGGTCGATGTCGAGCGATCTGGGCAAGACGTGGACCGATCCTGAACCGATCGCCTCGCTAGACCGCGACCCGATTCCCGGCCGCGAAGATGATCTCACTGCGGCGGTCTGTGATGTCGTCCCCCAATACCATCCGAAGACAGACTCGGTGCTCGCAATGGGGCATGTCGTTTTCTATAAGGGTGACTATTTTGCGAGAAAGGAACAGCTCTCGCGTTATCCCGTTTACGTGACGCGCAATCGCGACGGGATTTGGTCCGAGCGAAAGGTATTGCAATGGGATGATCCCCGTGGGCACCACATCTACTCAAATGGTTGTGGCCAACGTGTCGTTTTGCCGGGTGGTGATGTGCTGATGTCATTCACCTATGGTCCTCGGGAAGTCAACCGCATGGTATCCGGGGTGCGCAATTCGTTCGATGGAGATCGCTTGAAAGTGAAAGAAGTGGGGCCGGCACTTCACAACAACAAAGGACGGGGCTTGCTCGAGCCGAGCGTCGCTCGATTCGGTGGAAAGTATTGGATTACCTTACGAGCCGAGGACAACCGTGGTTATGTCAGTGTCAGTGACGACGGGATTCACTATGACGAGAAGCGGGCTTGGACTTGGGATGACGGGAAGCCGGTCGAAATGTCGACGACGCAGCAACATTGGATGACGCATAGTGATGGGTTGTTCTTGGTGTACACGCGGCGGGATGAATCCAACAAGAATGTGATGCGATGGCGGTCGCCGCTGTGGATCGCCCAAGTCGACCTTGAACGACGATGCCTGATCAAAGCGAGCGAGTTAGTGGTGCTTCCCTTGGTTGGTGACGGAGTCGACGAGCCCGATCAGGTCGCGTTGATGGGCAATTTCCATGTCACCCACGCGAGTCCCGAGGAGTCCTGGGTTACGGTCGGTGAGTGGATGCCACGCAATGGCTACCGCGGCGACGTGCTGCTGGCTCGGGTGCGTTGGTCGACGCCGAATCGGTTACCGTTGTGGTAGCTCGGGTCGTTCGGCGAGATACGCCTGCACCGTTTCGGCGAGACTCGCTCCGACCGCCCGGTAGCCCGTCGTCGTGCTGGCGGGCGAATTCCAAATCGTTTCCAAACATAGGCTCACGGTGTCCGGGTTTCCATTCATGCTGACCCAATTGGCACTGATTTGTCGCCACAGAGGGTGATAGCTCGCACCGGTGACTTTGGGTTTGCTACTCATCGGGACCATCGGGCGTATCTGCCGAATGTTCGAATACGCCAAGTCGATGAATCGGTCTCGGAGACCAATCATCGGCTCCTGTAATAGGTCCTTCGGAAGGATATAGAAAAAAGTGGGATCGCCGGGAGCGGGATTGTGCAGATCAAGGAAAACACTCATCCGTTGTTCGACAATCAGATCCTCGATCATTCGCCGTGCCGCTAATGTCTCGTTCCAATGCGGTTGAGGTGACCAGTCGCGATTGTGATCGTGTGGGAGTGCGTTCTTGCCACCGTTTCCGGTCGCGGTATTGTCGACGTCCATGATCGGAATCACAAAGATATCGGCATGCTGACGCAACCACTTTGCCTTCGGATCATCGCTAACGATCCATTCAATGAACCCTTGCGCCACCCAACTTGAGCCGCTCTCCCAGGCGTGCTGACGAGCTTGAACCCACACACCGAAACGCTCTTTTGATGGTCGGCTGCCCTCTCGCACGTGCAGCATAGCAACGGGGCGGCCACCGCGAGAATGACAAAGTACCCCGGCGGTTGCACAAGAAGCACCGCTGGCGATCTCCTGCACGAACTTATCGGAGGTTTGGGGCGTGTAGGGCGGGCCCCAAGCGACATAAAGCGACGAAGCGTTCGGCTTGAGTTTGTAAATGATCGACTCGCCTTGGCGTTCCCCCGCGTCGGTGTGCAGCCATGAGTCGCCGTCAACCGAGTAGGTCGCTTGAGCTGGCATCGCCCACGACGGCGCGAGCGGTTTTTCCTTTCCAATCGTGGCGTCGGACCCTCGCACACGCAACGTGATCTCATCATTTGGACTGATCCCGTCAACGCGAAAGTACCACCAACAAGGCCAACCACGTTCGGGATCTCCTCCAGGCTTAAAACTGATAGCCCGCTCGTCTTGGTCAATCTTGACATCGCGAACCGACGCTCCTTCAAAGTCTGCGACGACGGTGAGCGGTTGCGTGGCAAGCTCCCGTTGAGACAACTGCGAGAACCGCATGAAGACGACTTCGCGGCGACCGCGAACGATTCCAATGAGGACGCCTAGATCGTCGTCATCCCAGACAATCCCCTGTCCCGCGATCGGTGCTGGTAAAGTAGCAACATGATCGAGTTCGCCACCGTCCGCCGGAACATCAAGGACATAAACTTCCGCATGGTCATGTCCGGTGACGAACAACTGCCCATTCGGCCCAAACGCGCCACCGGAATTGCTGTTGGGCAGAAAACGTTGAATCACTGACTCGGGAAAGGTCCACTGTCCGGTCACTTTCCAGTTGCTATCGTAGCGCACCAACTTGGTGCGGCGCACTTCGGCATCACCATAAAATGCATACGCGATCCACCACGTGTCTTGATGGCGATCGATCCAGTTAATCGCTCCCTGAGTCTCCGAGAACGGTTTGGATTCGACGTGCTTCAACGTTTCGGCTTCAAAAATCTCAACCGTATTTTTGAGCGGCTTGGCGGGCCAATTTGAATTCGCGCAGTACAGTTTCCCATCGATAACAACGCCGCTGTTGAGATGCTCGATCCCAGATTTTGCAGGTGCTTCCCAGCGGACCAAGAATTTCGCAGACTCCTTGTCATATCGACCGATCGTGCGATTCGAAATCGCATAAAGCGATGACGCATCCACGGCAACGGCTTGGTGCGCTTCGACGACCTGAATACTGCGAAGTGGCTGGATTGAATCCTCGGTCGCTGACAGGTCCGTTTGCACGATTGTCAAAACGAGTGCCAATAGAACGGATTGAATCGGTAAAGCGGCAACGGCATTTCGCATCATTTCAAGTTCTTTTGGGCGGGTTCGACGATGACAAACCTCGAGCGATCGCCATCAGGGTTGTCTTGGCGGGTCAAGTTTAACAAACCGGACTGACGTCGACACGAATGACAGCAGTGTTGTCGCGACAGCAAATTTTGAGTTCAGAGAATGCTGGTTGCGAAAAGAACGCCGGGCGTCGAAGATAGTTGTCTTGGTGGTTTGCTGCCGCGCTTGCGGGCGATTGATTGAATTAGCCGTACCGCGTTAGCGGCGGTTAACCGGACGCCAACCGGGGCTAGCAGCGTGTTGATTTAATCGTAACCCGAAGCGTGAGCGAGGGATTCAGCGCCATTAAGTCCTTTGTATGTATCCCTCGCTCACGCTTCGGGTTTTGATGAGGACTAAATCAACAGCCCGCTAACGCCCATCGGCTAATGGTTATCATTCGGGTTAAACCTAAAACAACAGCCCGCTTGCTCTTCCTTTTTTGAAAAGTCTTCTCGTCCATGCTTATCAGATTGTGTCTCGTTTGTTTGTCGTTCATCATCGTTTTGCAGAAGACCTCAGTCATTGCGGAGACTCCCGCGACGAAGACGCCTTCGTTCTCAGTTTCCGATTGGCCTTGGTGGCGAGGCCCGACCGGCGATGGGCACGCGGTCGGCCAACAAACACCACCATTGAACTGGACCTCAAATGAAAACTTGCTCTGGAAACAGCCGATTCCCGGTCGCGGGCATGCGGCTCCGACGGTGGTGGGTGATGCGATCTATTTGCCAACGGCAGATCGCGAGCGAGACGTCCAAACGGTGATTTGTCTTGATCGTGCCTCGGGCAAACCATCATGGGAAACGACGGTGCATCGTGGGGGACTGATGAAGAAGAACGAGAAAGCTTCCCAGGCTTCTTCGACGATCGCCTGCGACGGCGAGCGTTTGTTCGTGAACTTCTTGAACAACGGTGCGGTGTTCACCTCCGCAATCAGTTTGGACGGGGAGGTGCTGTGGCAGCGAAAAATTTCGGATTATGTTCTGCATCAAGGATACGGTTCGTCGCCGACGATTTACAAACATTTGGTTATCGTCGCTGCCGACAACAAAGGTGGCGGCGCCATCGTCGCACTGGATCGTCGCAGTGGCGAAGAGGTCTGGAGGCAAGCCCGCCCGAAGAAACCGAACTACTCTTCTCCCGTCGTGCTGAACGTTTCCGGTCGCGAGCAGTTGATCATGATTGGTTGCGATTTGGTCAGTGGGTTCGATCCGCTCACGGGAGAGAAATTGTGGGAGTTTCCTGGGGCAACGACCGAATGCGTTATCACGACCGTCACCGATGGCGATCTGATCTACACGAGCGGTGGCTATCCACGCAATCATTTGGCCGCTGTACGCGGCGACGGCAGTGGTGAGGTGGTCTGGGAAACGGGCGACCGTATCTACGTTCCTTCCCTGCTGATTCAGGACGACTATTTGTATGCGGTGTTTGATGCCGGAGTCGCGGCATGCTGGCGGGCCGACACCGGCGAGCAGCAATGGAAAGCACGACTGGGAGGGAACTACACGGCATCACCAGTGCTGGTCGGTGATCGCATTTATGCGACGAGCGAAGATGGCGAAACCATCATCTTCAGCGCCACGCCTGAACGATTCGAGAAGCTAGCCGAGAACAAACTTGCCGACGATGCCTTCGCAACGCCGGTGATCGTGGCAGACAGAATCTATGCGCGGATGGGTGTTCGCGAGGGAGACCAACGCCAAGAGTATCTATTTTGTATCGGCGAGTGATTGCCGATCACAACAAACCTTTCCCTCACGTCACGTTGAGGTTGACCGACCACTAGTATTCCGTCGCAGCTTGGTTTTCGGGTAGAAAAAGGTCTTTAAGCCCCTCTTCCCCCGAGACCACGGACGGTCGAATGTCAAACCGCAAGCTCTATCGTATCAAGCTGACAGACGAAGAACGCGAAACCTTTGCCAAGGTAGCCACCGGTAAACGTGGCAAGCTG
>NZ_SJPM01000035.1 GCF_007859915.1 Neorhodopirellula pilleata | reverse complement strand
TTCCCAGAGACAGGATCATCGCCCATGAGAAAGCACCGTCTGACGGTACGGCTAAACACGTGTCCGACCGCGACTTCGCCCGGATCAAAAACTTCCGCTCGACTCATCCGTGCCATCACGCACCTCATTGGCTACCAATTCAGCAAACTCGACGCCATCATAGTTTCCGCTACTGAGTGCCAAGTCAATAGCCTCTGCGGTGCTATGTCCCCAAGGTCCCGCTCCCAAGGTCCCGCTCGATACTCACGATTTCGCTCGTCCAGCACCGCCCTCAGCCTAGCTGAGGGACGGTTTGAACTGAATCGACCAATGCAACGAGGCGAACGGACTAGAACTCTTCGATCGTTTCTTTGTTCGCTTTGGTACCAAGCGATCCCCATAGTCCGTACGGACTCTTGCTACCAGCAGTTGAAAACTGAGCTCCAGTATCGATCGTCCGTCCCACAGTTCCTTGGTTACCGCTCCCTGCCTCGATGCTATCGGTGATGAACTTCACCGCGCCATCAGCCATGCAAACATGGCAGCCACCTTGATGATAGCTGCCTGCGGAGAACACTCCGTTGGAGCCTGCGCCGCTGTTAGGGAAGTTTCGCGGGTTGCCGTTGGCACCACTGCAACTGGCACTATTGGGCGGGGCAATGGTCTGGAAACCACTGCGTCCTACCACTCCGCTGGCCCAAATATGCCCACGTCGGAAAAGACGGTGGTTGGATCCGCCCGACGCCGACCAGTACGGTTGATCACGATAGAATTGGGGGCGAGCCGGATCAATCACGTCCGTGGTATTCTTGAAACACGTGCTTGCTGGATCCCCATACATCCCACCTGAACTGATTCCGGAGCGAATGGTGCCGACTAACTGCTTATCATCGAGGCTGGTACCGATCTCACCGAAGGCAATGGTGTTCGACAGACCATCGAGAATATCGCGGAACCCGAACGGCTTGAACGGACGGAAAACACCGCGGTGTGCCGTCACACCAATTCCGTTTTGATAGGCCCAGTTTGGAATGATCACTGCATCGCCGAGGCAGGCTGAGTAATTCAATCGGCCCCATTCCGATGGAGTGCCGGGGTCAGAGGGACAACGGAGCATGGGAACTTCCGTCCGAAACGGAGGGTAAGCTGTACTACGCTCCGGACCGGGGCCCATTGCGGGCCAGCTTGTCGTTCCCACGGTAAACGGGTTTGAAATCTGTTCCCACAATGCTTGCTGCTCGAAGAAGGGAAGCAAACCAACCGTCCATGCGAGATGGGCACGATTGTTTACGTCATCCCCACCAATCGGACTCAAGTCTCCCGTGAAACGCGTGTGACCGGTGAAGCCATTCGTTCCACCGGTGGCTGCTGGCATCGCGTCATAGGCGGCATGGTAGTTGTGCAATGCCAAACCGATCTGTTTAAAGTTGTTGCTGCAGGACATTCTGCGAGCCGCTTCACGGGCGGCTTGCACGGCCGGCAACAGAAGGCCGACCAGTACACCGATGATGGCGATAACAACAAGCAGCTCAACGAGAGTGAAGCCTCGCTGGCGGGAAGGTGAAGGTTGATGAATTCGTAACATTTGTCACATACCTCGAAAGAGAAAAAAAGAAAAACGAGTGATCGTCAGTGCGAGTCGGCATCTCGATTCAAGGAACAATTCCCGAATTTTCATCGCCAGTCTCAGGGACATAATCCTTCACAGCATCCGATTCCTGCAGAAGCGGGTCGTTGGCGTCAATTGTGACGGTCGCTGCAGAATTATCAGGACCACAGCCAACAGATAGCGCCAGCAAAGCCGCTAGCAAAGTGAATCGTCGAATGTTTTTTAGGTTGATCAGGGAAATGAAAAGCTCCTTCAAGAAATGGACAAACTTTGTGGGGTCGGAAGATGTTTGACTGTTTTTGCACCGCTGAAAAACAGATATCTATTGCGGTTTACTGCCGCAGGAGGGCTGGACCAGCCCCTAAAAACTGGAAAGTTGATCAGAATTTGTTTGACTTCCCAAATCAAGCTTCAGTTCTGAACGCACCATGCGTACACACTGCGAAAAATGCGTGTGATAGCAGAACGCACGTGCCCCCTTCCCGGCCAAGGGCGATGGTTGAGATCTTGGCGGCATCTTTGAGGAGAACCGATCCTCATTGCGGGATCATTCCTCGATTCTCAGTATTCGAGGTGGCAAGTTTGCTGACCCTTGGCAGTAAACTCCATAGAGGATCAGCGTCCGATTAAAATGGCAGGCCAGCGGGTTATCCAATTGACTAACAAACCAGATCAACTCTCTTCCCGAGACGATGAAGCTCCGCGGTTTGTGCGTTTATTCGCGTTACATGAGCGGCAGGTGAGAGGTTTTCTCTTCACGCTGTTGCCCAACCGCGATGCTGTCGATGAGGTGATGCAGGAAGTAAGTGTCGTGCTTTGGAAGAAGTTCTCAGAGCTAGAGTCTGATGACGGTTTCCTACCCTGGGCGTTCGTAGTTTCAAAATTCGAGGTATTGATGTATCGTCGTCGTCTCGCCCGAGACCGTTTCGTTTTTGACGAACATTTGATCGGTTTGTTGGCCGCAGAGCATCCCATCGAGGATACGAAGAAGCCGGTTCAGGAAATACTGAAAACCTGCTTGGTACAACTTTCTGACGCAGATCGAACGTTAGTGCTATCGGTCTATGCCAGCGGCGTGAAAGTGGTCTCGATCGCTGAGCGGATGGGAGTCTCATCTAATAGCCTCTACAAATCGCTCGGACGCTTGCGACGCAAACTGCAGCAATGCGTTGAAGCGAAAATGAGATCGTTGGCAACATGAAACACGCTGAAGAACCTACCGATAACCGCTTGGATGATTCGACTACGCAGTTGATCGCCGATTTGTTTGATCGCTACGTGGATGGGCGTATTACCAAGGAAGAATTCAAGCATCTATCTGAATTGCTCTCGCACAGTAAGGCAAACCGAGATCACTTTCGAGCCGCCATGCAGGTGCACGCGGCGCTCCACGAGGCGGCCGATTCGCTCGATGAACCTGGATGGCCGATTCGCACTGAGAATGCCACTGAGAATGCCACTGAGAATGCCACTGAGAATGCCACCGAGAAGAGCCGCGGCGGAGCAGAATCCGATCGCGATCGAAATGCGAGGAATACGACGGTAGACAAGCCGTTGCAACCCGATCCACTGCAAGTCAATCGGACGCAGCACTGGAGCTTGTGGGTGGCGGGCTTGGTTTGCGCGACCACGTTACTATTGGTTTTGGGCGTCCGCGAGTTCGATCGCTTTGCAGGCGACTACCAAGGTCGGTTGTCGCCGCGAATTAACGGGAATCAGGTTTTACAGCAATCAAGTGATTTAGCCGAATTCGAGACGAGAAAGAATGAATATGAAGCGATGGAGCTTCCTCAAACAGGAGCACGACAGCGAAAGCCGGTCGCAATTCTGCAAAGCTCGGTGGACGTCGCTTGGGTAAATCAGGTCGACGTCCCTCGTGTCGGTGAAGGGATCACGCCAAGAATTCTAGAGCTTCGAGAAGGTTGGATCGAGCTCGTATTCAATAGTGGTGCGTCTGCTGTCGTAGAGGCGCCCGCAAAGCTGGAGCTGATCTCAGAACTCAGAGGTTTTCTTCACTTCGGAAAAGTGCGGTGTCACGTTCCCCCTTCTGCTACGGGGTTCGTAATCGAAACGGAGAAAGCTCAATACGTCGATCGGGGTACCGATTTCGGTGTGATCGTGAACGTTGATGGACAGCAGGAACTGCACGTGTTTGAAGGAGAGGTTGAGATTTTGGCTCGGCCAGGCGATCAATCCCAACGCTCTGTGTTAACGGGTGCGGCCGTTCGGATGCTGTCAGGAGGTTCGCCGTGGGAATTGATTGACTCGCGATCGAACGATTTCACTGATACAGCCATCCTGAGAGTTCGCCGGGAAGAACGAGATGAACGGCGACAGGCACAGTGGGAGAGTTATCAGAACCGCCTGAAAGAACGTAGCGACTTGGTTGTCCTTTACGATTTTCAAATGGACTCCCATCGACCTCTGTCATTAGTCAATCGTTGCGCGAATACCGCTCACGGGTCCATTATCGGATGCCAGTGGTCAGAGGGCCGTTGGCAAATGAAACAATCACTCGATTTTAAACGGCCAGGGGATCGAGTTCGACTTAGCATTCCTGGTGATTTCAATCAGTTGACCTTGGCTACGTGGATTCGTGTTGACGGATTTGACCGGAGTTTTAATTCGATACTGCTAACAGATGCGTTTGAGTCAGGCGATGTGCATTGGCAGGTGAAGTCAACCGGGCAGCTAGATGTGGGGATCAAGCCGCCCAATGCGATTCGCGAGATAGCATTGTCCCGTGCTGTATTAGGTTACGAGGACCTGGGACGTTGGATCCACTTGGTTGCAGTGATCGATTCACAGAATGAGTATGTCTCCCATTTCCTTGACGGAGAACTGGTTGGCCGGTTCGATATCCATCTGCATCATGATCAAGATTCAAATGATCATGCAGCTCGCATGAAGCTGCGAATCGGTAATGCGGAACTCGGAAATTGGAACCCCGCGAAACCCTACGATCCGTGGCTAGTACGCAACTTCAACGGACGGATGGACGAGTTCGCGGTTTTCAATCGTGCGTTTGATGAACTCGAAGTCCGTGAACTCTACGAGTTGGGGTCTTTGGACCCATGAATGGAATAACGTGATAAGTACGGTGGCTCGTCGCCGAGGAAGCTCACGTATTTGTCCTCGACTCGGACAATTCCAATGAACGTCCAACGAATCATTGGGTTGTTGATCCGAGGGAGCGGCTCCCGAATTTTCCGAGAAGAATAATTCAGGCGACGGGTCCAGCTAAAAAACGGCTATGATTGCATACCATTGAACCGAAGCCGTCATCACGTTGAAGCATCCATTTTCGAAAAGGCATGGTACTCATGAATCACACTCTATCGACCGGATCGCATGCCTGGGTAAGCACCCATGATCGCGGCAGAGCTGTTGTCCTGCTGCGTCTGATGACGGGCATTGTTTTGATGATCGCGATTGCTGGTTCCGTTGCCGCCGTCGAGACTCGTGTGTTTCAGGCGGGCGCGAGCATCACAAAAATCACGCCGCCGCTAGGATTGCCGATCATCGGTAATTGGGATTCACCGCCAGCGACTGAAATTCATGACGATTTGCATGTCCGATGTTTGGCGTTCCATGATGGCAAAACCACGATCGTTTTCGCGATCTGTGACAACGTTGGGATACCGCGAGAAGTTTTTGACCAAGCTCGCAAATTGCTGCAGTCGCAAAGTGACGTACCGCCGACTCACATCCTGATGTCATCGACGCATACACACTCGGGCGTCTCCGCTCGCGGGACTCGTTAGGGAGGAGCTTGGGGACACGACACTTTGCCAGTCTATCCGCATGTAGCTCAACAAAGCTACATCCCTGATTCAACAAAAGTCGCCTGCACCGAAGCCTCGACGGCTTTGGTTTTGCCGGGTCTGGCGGCGGTTGCGATGAGAAAAGCGCATGCCTCATCCACGATCGGCCTGTTGGGCCGATGAGCTGAAGCAAATAAGAAGCTGATCCCGGACCTTAGTCCGTGACCGCGAATAGCTCGCGTGCCCGCCGACGCAAATGATAACGTCGATGAGTGCCGTGACTCCGCATGGAGTCGACACTGTCGGGACTACCGGCAACGGTGCAGAACAGCTTGCCGAAGTCGCTAACCAACTCACACCAAGACGCTTGATCCAAACCGAGTCGCTGGAGAAGCGGCGGGACACTTGCGGGCGTCTTGCCACGTTTGCCTGGGGCCGCCTGACGGGCCGTCCAGTCCAATAGTTCCAAGTAGTCCGCCAGCGACATCGCTAAGAATCCCTTGTCGCTGCAACGCTCCGGCGTGTCACTGCCACACGGGCCGATCGGATCAAGCAGTTCGTCGATCGAAACAGGCGACAGAAACGAATCGCGACGATGCCGCAATTTCGCGATCGGTTCGGATCGCTCGCCCGTGGCTTCGTCGGGTGGCGTTTCGTTACGTGTCGCTTCGTCGGGTGGCGTTTCGTGAACTTCTTCATGCTCGGCCTGGATTCGCCGCTGAGCCGAGGTGAAATCGCTGTCTTCGAGCCGCTCGCACATCGCCGCCCGAATCGGATTGAGATCCACATAAGCCGCACAAGCCAACACAGATGCCTCATCGGTGAGCCGAGTCGCCTTGTATCGATCCTGGAAAAAGCGACCGTGTTCTTCGTCCTCACGGTTGGCCCGCATTGCCACACGCTGGCACAGCAACCGCATCCACCAACTCAGATCACTCAAACGACGGCGAATCTCTTCACGCTTAACCGGACAACCGGCGATGGAGTTGATCTCCGGTTGGGTCGGTTCCATCGGCGACCCGTCCGCCTTGCGATGGTTGGGGCACAGCAACATCCAACGACGGGCAACTTCTTCATCGCTCCAAGTCGCAACGACGTCCGGTCGAGACCTAAGAATCAAATGGAAATGATTTGAAAGCAAACTATAGCAAAGCAGATCAATTCCGAAATACGCCGCGAATTGCTGCAAATATTCCTCGATCCAGCGTTTGCGATGGTCGAAGTTCTTCCCAGAGACAGGATCATCGCCCATGAGAAAGCACCGTCTGACGGTACGGCTAAACACGTGTCCGACCGCGACTTCGCCCGGATCAAAAACTTCCGCTCGACTCATCCGTGCCATCACGCACCTCAGTGGTTACCAACTCAGCAAACTCGACCCCGTCATGATTACCCCTACAGGGTGCCAAGTCAATAGCCTCTGCGGTGCTATGTCCCCAAGGTCCCAAGGTCTTCTCTCGTCGCCGTCGCGATCCGCTTGGCCAAGGTCATGCTTGCACATGGCGAACGCATGTCATCAAAGTGGCTTGCCGTGTGATCGTGAGCACTCGTCGAGTTCGAGTGCAGATTTCATCAAGTTGGCCATGGGCCAACCATCTTCGTCGCCTCGGGGAAGTGCTTTCGAGCTACCAGCCTCCTGGTATCAGCTCGGCCTGAAGTAGCCCACCTACGATAAACCACGACATGGGGTAGGGGGCGGTCCGCGCCGAAACCACGCTAGTCAACTCAACGGTCGGCCAAGAATCAAATATAGACCGACTACCCGGGTCAAATTAGGGTCGTGAATAATCCGGGCTAGTGGTTCGGTTTCGCAATCTATCCGTTTCGGGTTCGGGACAACCGTTGCGTCTTTTGCTACCCTCAGACGCGGCTTGCAGTTCCACTCCAACTTCCACAATCCGGAAACCATGACAACACTTCAGGAGATCGCAGACCTAGCAGGTGTTTCCGTCGAGACGGTCAGCCGGGTATTGCGTGGCAAATACCGACAAAAGGGAGTTCGCGGAATTCAACGCGTTGCCCAGGTCGAGCGGATCGCTAACGAGTTGGGCTACCGACCCAATTCAGCTGCCAGGTCGATGAAGAACAAGTCGAGCATGATGGTTGGGGTGGTGTTGCCGGTGGATGCCAACAGTCGCTTGGCCCACGCGGTAAGCATGGAAATTGTCTTCGGCCTAAATTCTGTCTTAACGGATTCAAGGTATGTCATGAGCCTCTTGCCGGTATCAAATGACGAGATAAAAACCGGACAGCCGCTTTCACGTGGGCTGCGGGAGCAAATGGTGGATGGGTTCATTGTGATCGATGACATCGGCGAACAGCTTGAGTCGCATATCCGAGCCAACGACAAACCGATCGTTTGGGCCAATGTCGATCGTCGCGACTCCAACGCATGTGTACATCGGGATGAACGCCGCGCGGGGGAAATGGCATTGCAAGCGTTGGCAGACGCCGGACACCGGCGGGTTTTGAGCATTGAACGAGTGGCTGGTCAGGGGATGCATTACTCGTTCGCAATGCGTCGTGATGGGATTCAGGACGCGGCGAAACGCAACCAAATCGACCTGCGAACGACGTTTGTTTCGCTTCGTCGCGATGCCCCGCGACCGAACGATCTGCCGGAAGCCGTCCGCAGCGCGGGGGCAGTCGTCTTTAGCGATGTTTATCTTAGCATCCGAGTGATCGGCGAGTTGTCGCTGGCTGGCCTCGGCGTTTGCGACTATTCGGCCGTTAGTTGCGACGATGCCGACGAACTCAAGGAAACGCTTCCTTGGTTAACGCGTTCTTCGTTCAATCGATTCGAAATGGGCGTCCATGCCGCACGATTATTATTGAGACTGATCGCCGGCGAATCGGTGGAACCGATTGTTCTGCAACCGAGTTTGATCCCGGGCGGTTCGATCGCATTACCGGAACAATAAGTGGGAGCTTATTCTACGTCCCTAAGCAGATGTACCCTTGAATCAGCCGCGATGCGAGTGACACAACATGATCGAATCTGTGCCGCCGTCGAAGGTCGTTAGTCACGTTTCCGTTTTGGAGAAGCTTGTCTACGGAATGGCGTCGTTCGTCGATTCATGGCCAGTTTGGATTCCGCTGGCCCTCGCCAGCCCAGTGTTGACAATGCAGTTGGGAATTAAGCCATGGGTGGTGAGTCTTCTGTTTGTGTCGTTCCGATGTTGGGACGCCATGACCGACCCGCTGATGGGCTGGATATCCGATAACACCAACAGCCGCTGGGGGCGGCGGCGACCTTACATTTTTGTCGGTGCTATTCTTATCGGCGTGACCTTTCCCCTGATGTGGTTTTTTCCGCGCGATGCCAGCCAGGAATGGATCTTGGCGTGGATGGTCGTCTCTGGACTGTTGCTTTACAGTTCACTTGGCGTTTGGGCAATGCCGTACCACAGCCTCTACATGGAGCTGACGCCCGATTACAACGAACGGACGCGGATCAACTCCTACCGCTTCATTTTTGCGATCCTATTCGGATTGGCGATCGGATGGAGTTGGTCGTTGACGCAGTTGGACATCTTTCGCGATCCCGTGACGGGCGCACCCGATACGCTGCGAGGCACCCGTTACGTCACGGTAGTGATGGGGGCAATCATGGTCGTCTTTGGCGTCCTGCCCGCATTGTTCGTGCGTGAACGGTTCGCCAATTCGGAGGTTGTCAAGCAACGTAAGAAGTCACGACTGCGAGACGACCTGAGGCTGACGCTCCAGAACCGCAATTTTTTGATCCTTATCTTTGTGACCGTTTTTTTTGTCTCTAGCACCGCATTGGTCAAAAGCTTCGGCCAATTCATCATCGGCTACTACGTCCTGGAGGGTGACCTTGTCAGGGCGTCAACTTTCAACGGTCTGACGCAAACGATCTACACAGTTGGCGTCCTCGTGGGGATTTTCACGGCCGATTTTTTGTCACCGAGATGGGGTAAGAAACAGGTGATGATGATCGCGTTGGTAACGCAACTGCTCGGTTGCCTGCTGACCTACTTCGTCCTGTGGCCCAACGCCCCCTACTTGACGCTAATCAACCCAATTTTTCTCGGGTTCGGCAGCCAGGCGACATGGCTGCTCGTTGGTTCGATGGTGGCCGACATCGCAGACGAGGACGAGCTCGCGACAGGAACTCGGCGGGAAGGAAGTTATTCGTCCACCTACTCTTGGGTGGTGAAGATGAGCTTTACGCTCGGTTTCGGGGCGTCCGGACCGTTGCTGGAGCTGACCGGGTTTGATGTCAACAACGGGGCGGATCAGATTGACGTGTTCTTTCGCATGAAATTGATGATGACGCTACTTCCCGTGTTCGTTTTGTTGGTCGCGATTTTCGTTTTGCGATACTATTCGCTGACGGCAGAAAACGCCTCAGAAACGCGGGCCAGACTCGAAGCCAGGCGGCAAAAATCGTCGAATTAGCCGAGTTTTGCTCGTGGGACACCGAGAATTCATCAAGCATCCGTTCGCAGCGGAATTCATCAGCGTCTTCCGAGAGTTTTGCTTGACACTCGCCACCATCGCCCACTATTATGGAACGTTCAACAAAACACGAATCGACCTTAGTTGGTCCCCACGGTGCCGATCGCCGCCACTAAACGGCAAGTTTAACGGGTTTTTCCAAGTCAACCCCCTTTTCATCGGAATGAATATGGAACGTCGTTCCCTACCAGCACGTTCTGCAAGATTCTTCCTACTGGTAATGCTCGCTCCGCTGTTTTTTCCTCTTAGCCTTGGGTGCGGTTCGAACAACAACAACTCAGTCGTTCAACCGCCTGCAGACTCGCAGGCGACGATGGAAGCAATGATCGCGGAACGTACTGCGGAGGCCGAACGGCAAGCCCAATTGGAGAAGAAGGCGCGGACATCCACGCCTTAGATTCGTTCGTGCCTTCAGGTCGGTCTGGAACAGCCAGATATACCCCCGACTTATCAACTCTTTATTTTTGAGTGAGCTTTGAATCATGAAAATAGCAAAGGAAGCATACGACTTGCGGCGAGGGGGTTTCACCTTGGTGGAGCTGCTTGTCGTGATCGCGATTATCGGCGTGCTCGTCGGACTTCTGCTTCCCGCCGTTCAGGCCGCCAGAGAGGCCGCCCGTCGAATGAGCTGCAGCAACAACTTCAAACAGATTGGTCTTGGCATCCACAATTATCATGCAGCGTTCAATCAATTGCCAAAACATGGGACCGGCACATTCCGCAGCTCGATCGGCAGCGAGGAAGGTGGAAATCCGACGACCGGCGGCGGGCAAAATGGAATGCAATTGAGTTACTTGGTCGGCCTAATGCCGTTCATTGAGCAACAGGCGATGTGGGAAAGTATCGCGAATCCGAGTCGCAGCAACGTTTCAAAGACCACCATGACCGGCTCCTGGTCCGCAATGGGGCCTGGGCCATCCCAACCCGAATATGTTCCTTGGGCCACGGACATTTCAACGCTCCGTTGCCCCAGTGACCCAGGTCGGGGATTGCCTGCGATGGGACGTACGAATTATGCGGCATGTTTAGGTGATGCACTTCGTATGCAGGCTTGGGGATCATTTCGGTTCGATGCGTCCGCCGGGACGTGGATTGAAAATAGCACTCGCGCAGAGGTCACCCGAACCACATTTCGTGGTGCATTTGGTTTTCGCAAGGATTACGCGTTCCAAGACATCCTAGATGGACTCGCCAACACGATCATTTGTGGGGAGATTACGACACATCTTGGCGATAGAGATATCCGAACCGAAGCCCCGAACTCGTCGAGCGATCAATGGAGTGCCGCCCGTACGGGAATTTTCCTCAATCCGAAATTTGCCGAAACCTCTAATTGGAAAGATCCGTCGCGACCTCTGTTTTGGTGCAACGGTGGCGCGGGGTGTACCAACCCTACGTTGTTAACCGGAGAACTTCGAAAACGCGGCTTTCGTTGGGCCGATGCCTTGCCGATTTATACAGGTTTCACAACTATCCTGCCGCCAAACTCCGAAACGGTGCTTGAGACGAATGACGGTTCCTCTTGTATGGGGAGTGCGAGCAGTCGGCATCAGGGCGGTGCCCACGTGTTGATGGGTGACGGGGCGGTCAAGTTCATCACCGATTCCATTGAGGCCGGAAATTCCCGGGCGATGCCGGTCGATGCCCTCAGCGACGCCGGTCGGCCAAGTCCCTATGGCTTATGGGGATTTCTTGGAACACGGGCGAACAGGGAAGTCATCAGCAACGAGTTCTAAGCGGTCGTCGGTCCGTATAGCTGAGCAACTAACTAAATGTATATCCGTTTCCTCCTATTGATCTGTCGCGATTTCACGCTCTTGCGCAGTGGGAAGATTTGCGTCGCCCTGTTGTTCGCTGGATTACTACTGTCCGATTCGCGAACACCTTCGCTGGGGCAGTCCGTCACGATCACCGACACGAAGCTGCAAACGATCAAGGGGTGGGGCGTTTTTCCAGGATACCATCGCGGGTCGGATTGGGGACCGAATTCTAGTCTTGTACCACTGGAAGATGTTCCTGGGACCGTGTTGAAGAAAAACATTCTGCGGGCGCTCTACCAGGAACTCGGCATATCGATCATTCGTGTCGATCTATCACCGCCCTATTACGACGCTAATGCCCCGTCAAAAGTGAATGAACGACACATCCAGTCTCTCGTTCAGCATTTACATATCGCCAAACGAGCTGGAATTTCTCAGTATCTGATCTCGGTCTGGAGCCCACCCGCATCGCTAAAGGAACCGGCACGAACTGAAGGGGGTTTTTGGCGCCGCGTCGGGGATGGAGACAAGAAGGCCGACTACTTTCCTGGCATCATGAAAGATCCCGATTATGAAAAGGTCCAAACCAAACTTCGTAGTGATAAAGAAGAAGAGTTTGTGACGTTCTACGCGAAGGCGGTAAAGTACCTGATCTCTCAAGGCTTGGACGCCCCGGTCGCCGTCAGCCTACAAAACGAACCCCGTTGGTCACCCGATTACGACGCCTGCAAATATGAACATGACCAGTACCACCGCGTCGTCATTATGCTACGCAACGCATTGAACGCCGAAGGTCTTCAAGCGGTAAAGATCATCGGTCCCGAACACAACGACTACGGCGATCGGGATCATGGAAATCCGATCATGTATAAAGGCTGGTACGCGCTGGGTAAGATCGGCGGCAAACCCAATGCACTAGCTGCGGCATTACAAGGTACAGCGGTTCATTCCTACGACCTGACCAATGATAAGCAGTGGGACATGAAATACATCGAGGAGTACTCAAGTTCGCTCAAGAGACTCAAGCGAGAATTCCCGCACTATGAGTTTTGGGCCACGGAACACTCGATCGACTATAAGAATTCGCTATCGGAAATGGAGCTCACTTTCCGAGCCTTGAGGCAGTTTAATCGCGAGATCGCGACCTTGCCTCATGAATACTGGATATGGTGGCAGGGTTACAGCCCAACCAATCCACCCGGGCATCTGCAAGCACTCTTGCTAGGAAGCGACTCAGACCTCAAGCGAACGAAGCTGTTTCATATCTTCAGCAAGCTATGGAATCTAGCACCGGTTGGATCGGTCGTTCGGCAAGTGACGTGCGAACATCCGGCACTCCATGCCGAAGGTTCGACCGAGATCGACATGGTTGCCTTTGAAACACCGCAAAACGAATTGGTGCTTTTGGTGTGCAACCCGACACACGAGAAATTGGACGTCGACTTGTTAGGACTCAGTGGCTCATCTGCGAAGGTGTTCCTGACGACTTCTGACGATGACATGTCTGTTCAAGACGATTTGTCGGTGACCGACGGCAAATCTCCGTACCGGCTTCCACCTCAAAGCATTCTCATTTTTGCATCGGAAGACGATTGAAATGTTTAGAGCTTAAAGTGATTTGAAAACGCTGTAACACGGAGCAAATCCACTCCACGATAAAGATTGTCCACCGATGACCGGGACCAATCGCTATCTGAATTTTTAAACACGTGGCCCGAAAAAGTCGAACCCCATTTCGGCTAGACCCTTGAAACCCGATTTATTCCACGCTAACAGGAAAGTAACCTTGAAGACACGATTTTGTTTATTGTTTTTTTTGCTGACGTCCGCCGCCAGTGTCCAAGCAGCCATCGTTTCAAACCTAGTTCAAGACCCAGGGTTCGAGTCAACGGTGTCCCCGGTACTTACTTCGACCTCAACTCCCTGGTTTACCATTGGTGAAGACAATGAAGTGAATAACAATAGTACTAGTGTGATCCAAGTAACAGGGTCACCTGGGTCCGGCGTGAATTCCGGCTCGAGGGCAGCACAGTTTGCGTTTTACTTCGATGCTGCGACGATCGTTCAAAACTTGGGCGTTCAATATGACAGTAGCAAGACGTATGAATTCTCATTCTATTCGCGAATTTCTAATCTAAGCGCGAACAGCTTGCACATCAACCCGTCGACGATCAACGCAAGTATCTGGACCAGCTCGACAATCAACGGGACGTATGCTTCTCGCGGGTTGATAAGCGGCCTAACTTCAACGACCACCGACTGGACCGAGCATCGTTTCGATATCGCGTCCACGTTCGGCACACTCGGAAGCTTTTCTGGGGAATTCTTGCAGATCCGTCTCGACAAGCCCAATACCAACACGACGCATCGGATATCGATCGATGATGTGGCATTCGGAGTGCAAGTGACGGCAGTTCCCGAACCGTCGGGGGCCATTCTATTCGCGCTCGCCGCAACGGCCGGTTTGGGAGTCGTCCGTCGCAAGCGTCGGTCACCTGAACAGCTTATGTCGCTAGCATAAAAGAAAAGAAAAAATGTAACGACGCGTACAACCGCAGCTTGGCAAGAAGTTTACTTGCCGTCACGTAGGACTTGAGAGAGAAAAGACCACACGATAATCGCGGTGATATAGACTCCATGCAAGCCAAACAAGCAGCCATGCTCTTCAAAGACCGGTTCGATGCGTTCGGCCAAAAGAACTTCGGCGAACGAAAGGCCTTCACCACGGGGACAGCCTGGGGACACGACACTTTGCCAGTCTATCCGCATGTAGTTAAACCGAGCTATATCCCTGATTCAACAAGAGTCGCCTGCACCGAAGCGTCGACAGCTTTGGTTTTGCCGGGTCTGGCGGCGTTTGCGATGAGAAAAGTGCATGCCTCATCCACGATCGGCCTGTTGGGCCGATGAGCTGAAGTAAATAAGATGCTGATCCCGGACGTTAGTCCGTGACCGCGAATAGCTCGCGTGCCCGGCGACGCAAATGATAACGTCGATGAGTGCCGTGACTCCGCATGGAGTCGACACTGTCGGGACTACCAGCAACGGTGCAAAACAGCTTGCCGAAGTCGCTGACCAACTCACACCAAGACGCTTGATCCAAACCGAGTCGCTGGAGAAGGGGCGGGACACTTGCGGGTGTCTTGCCACGTTTGCCTGGGGCCGCCTGACGGGCCGTCCAGTCCAATAGTTCCAAGTAGTCCGCCAGCGACATCGCTAAGAATCCCTTGTCACTGCAACGCTCCGGCGTGGCACTGCCACACGGGCCGATCGGATCAAGCAGCTCGTCGATCGAAACAGGCGACAGAAACGAATCGCGACGATGCCGCAATTTCGCGATCGGTTCGGATCGCTCGCTCATGGCTTCCTCGGGTGGCGTTTGGTGACGTGGCGTTTCGTCGGGTGGTGTTTCGTGAACTTCTTCATGCTCGGCTTGGATTCGCCGCTGAGCCGAGGTGAAATCGCTGTCTTCGATCCGCTCGCACATCGCCGCCCGAATCGGATTGAGATCCACATAAGCCGCACAAGCCAACACAGACGCCTCATCGGTGAGCCGAGTCGCCTTGTATCGATCTTGGAAAAAGCGACCGTGTTCTTCGTCCTCACGGTTGGCTCGCATTGCCACACGCTGGCACAGCAACCGCATCCACCAACTCAGATCACTCAAACGACGCCGAATCTCTTCACGCTTAACCGGACAACCGGCGATGGAGTTGATCTCCGGTTGGGTCGGTTCCATCGGCGATCCGTCCGCCTTGCGATGGCTGGGGCACAGCATCATCCAACGACGGGCAACTTCTTCATCGCTCCAAGTCGCAACGACGTCCGGTCGAGACCTAAGAATCAAATGAAAATGATTTGAAAGCAAACTATAGCAAAGCAGATCAATTCCGAAATACGCCGCGAATTGCTGCAAATATTCCTCGATCCAGCGTTTGCGATGGTCGAAGTTCTTCCCAGAGACAGGATCATCGCCCATGAGAAAGCACCGTCTGACGGTACGGCTAAACACGTGTCCGACCGCGACTTCGCCCGGATCAAAAACTTCCGCTCGACTCATCCGTGCCATCACGCACCTCATTGGCTACCAATTCAGCAAACTCGACACCGTCATAGTTTCCGCTACTGAGTGCCAAGTCAATAGCCTCTGCGGTGCTATGTCCCCAAGGTCCCGCCTCCCCAAGGTCCCGCCAAGGTCCCCCCGTCCCCAAGGACCCGGCCGAGCCGTTGAAGCCACCGACAACCCACGAATTCGCCTGAAACACGGGAAATTAGATGCGCTCACCCTGAGGTCACAAGCAGGCTCTCAGCATTGTTTACCCAAAATCATTAAAAACCCAAGTCCAGCCTGCATCGCAGAGAAAAGCGATTGGCAGACTAACACGGTCTGTACATGGAATCTGGGGCGAAGGGCTCTCTTTCCTAGCCAAAGAGGCAAGAAAAGTACCAGTAGCCATACAATTCCGATCAATGTGCCGTAAATCCACTCTGAAGTTACAACGAATGCAAGCGGCAAGAGAAAGATCATGGTGATACTGCCAAACATGAATATCGCTTCGCTCGACTTCTCAAATAGCGACAAGCCCATGCATGCAGCGATGCCTAACATTGGCCACGGAAGCATGACTAGGAGCGAACCCAAAAGGGCACGTCGTGGGAAGGTGACTGGAGCGTCGTGCACCGGCAGTGCCGGAGATGACAATGGACTTGCAAAAGGATTCTCGTCTTCTTTCATCAATTCACTCCCATTTCTTTCCGACAGAGCCAATTCCGCGACAAGTTTAGAAACAAAGCGAGATTAGTACTCGGCTATGACTTTCCATTGTTCGTCTGCTTTGCGGAGTTGCACGAATCTGCACGCACCCCCGGCGGAGATTTTTAGCAAGACATCGTTCTCTTTGATCTTGAAACGCATTGATTGGAATAGCGATTCGCTTGGTTGATTCGGTTCTGTGGCATAGTCGCCAACCGCGACATCCAATTGCTCGATCCGGTACAAGTTCATGAACTGACCAATGAATACACTAGGGATGGGATCCACTGCCGCCTGCTTCTTGAGAGCAACCAGCATTTCATCTCGCTTGATCGATACTCCGTATTCGGTCATTTTTCCCGGGACTTCGAGTCCAAAATAAAACAAACGATTTCCTGGGAGCAATTGCACCTCAGAAGCATAAAGTTGGTCCAGCTTTTTTTCGTCGTAAAGCATGCAAGCACGGAGCAATTCTTTCGCGAAAGCGGTAACTTCTGGAGCAGGCTGAAGGCGTGCCGTTGTCTTGCGAGTTGGACCTGAAATCTTGACGTTCTCCAGTCCCAACCAGAAAACTGTGTGAGGCGATGAGTCCAGATGGTACACCGCGACAGGGCCGGAGGGTTTTAGGAGACCGCCGAGTCCCTTGTTCTCAGACGCATCGCCAATCGTCCCCTCCAGCTTCACGATGTCTCCGGCCTTGAACTCGAGTTCGTCAGATGTGTCAATGATGAGTGTTGCGAGAAACGGGTTTGCATTCGCATTGATTACCGATTTCGGCATTAGATGGGCGACACCATTAAAGGACTTCGTTGCGACATGTGCCAATTCAAATTCCCACTTTACATTTTGCCCCTTTAACGCTTTGTTGACTTGAAATTGGACGGTATCCTCGGCAGGGGCCATGTCGACATATCCACCGGCACCATCCGTGACCGGCAGAACTTCCGAGTTCGTCTCTCCGGCCGCGGGTACGACCGTGACTCTCTTCTCCAGCGATGGCTCGTCGGGGACTCTCGCCTTGCCCGCGAGTTCGCCGAGGTAGGTGTCGAAAGCGACAATGTCCGCCCGCCAACCTTCGCTTGACGGTTTTCCTTTTTCAGGCTGATCTTCTTGTGCGATCTGTTCTTCGCGAGTCGTCTGTGCGACCGAGTTATTCTGAATCTTCCTTTCGCGAATAATCTCCCAAGCCTTGGTGAATTGGGCCGTGTAGATATTCAATAAGTGCGTTTCTCGATCCTGCAACTGCGCCGTGTTGATTGCGGGGTCTGCCGCAATATTCAGATTTTTCCAACCGGTCTCTCCGAGTTCTGCGGTCGCGATTGCGACGGGATCTTTTTGCTTGATTCCTGGTGGCCAGATCGAACGCTTGACATTCAGCGAATTGGCGGTCGAAGTGACCTGATAGACGTCGCCGTAATATGGCAAAAAGACGTAGTACTGATGCTCATCCGCCAGGAGGGCTGACAAGGACGTATCGAGGTCCGCTATTTTGAGGAAAGACTTAGGGTCAGCGTTCTCAATCAGATAGTCGCCGGCGTAGACACCATTTTTGTCCTTAATGACAGATTGGTGAATTGCCTGGAACGTCGGCGCATCATATCCGTTGATTCTTGAATTGCCTTTCCAAACGCTACGTCGATCTGCAGCATATGGACTGTCATCGCCGAATGTGCGAAACGTATCGAGATCGACACCTTCTAATGGAGTCATCGACCAATAGACTCGATTCGCGTCCCGATAAAACGCCTGCTTTAGATGTCGGAACGTCTTCGCATCGGCGCCAGAAATCTTTTCTCTCTGATACCAAACGCTCTTCGCATCTTTCCAGGCAAATCCCGCATTCACAAGTTCTACAGTCTTCGGATCAACGCCTCGTAGAGGTTCTCCGTACCACCAAGCACTTGTCGCGTCCTTAGCCAGATTGGAACTGATAACCTCAAAGCTTTGGGCATCGGCCAGAGGAAGTTCCACGACCCAAAAACGTTCGTTGCTAATCCATTTGTAATAGACTTTGTTCTTGTCCTTGGTGTACTCTTCGCTCAGTGCCTTGAAGCTCGCGGCGTCGACGTCCGCACAAGGAGTCAGCTTGAGATTGGTAGATTTGGCAAACCTATCGAAGTCTTCTCTTCCAGCCTGATCGATACGCTGCTCTTTAAAGTAGATGAAGTCGCCCTGCCGTGAGTAGCCATGTCCCAGTACTTCCTTATCCGTTTCTTTGCTTTGTAGGAGCGTTAAGAACTGTCTGATGTACACAGCTTGCGGTGAATTCACGGGCCAAGCCGCATGTTGATTTCCGTCGCGAATAATGAAGCGGTTAAAGGTCTTTTCGGGAGTGACATTTAAGCCGAATATGGAGACCGCAAACGAGCTGGTGACTTCTTTTTGTTCCAAGACCAATAAGTATTCTCCAGCATTCAGTCGTGGGAGGTTGCCCGTAGGAGTCTGATTCGCGATCGGATCAACGGGGTCAATGGCTGCAACATTTGAAAACAGTGCATCGATCGTGATTGGCTTGCCTTTAAGAAATTGACTCGCTTCAAACAAATGCGACATTGCACTTCCCGTTGGTTCGCCTTCTTGCAACTTCCCAACAACGATCAGCGGGCTGTTTTTGGTGAGTCTTTCAAGACGGGCCTTCTCTTCTTGGCTGAGATCTCCATTGTCACCGTGAGTTCCCTGAGTGCTGGCTCCGTTTTGCTGAACCGGCACCGGATCGGTTGGAAGCATTAAGAACGCTGCAAACGCAATGAGCAAGCTATTTCCGAGTACAAGCGTTTTCATATTAAGCCATCTTCTTTTTGATTCGGACGTTTTGGGGGC
Source organism: Neorhodopirellula pilleata (assembly GCF_007859915.1). GTDB lineage: Bacteria > Planctomycetota > Planctomycetia > Pirellulales > Pirellulaceae > Rhodopirellula > Rhodopirellula pilleata. The sequence continues at coordinate 3,397 of NZ_SJPM01000035.1, read as the reverse complement.
GGCCTCGGAAGATAAGAGCCAAGGTAAGGTTGGCAGTGAATTGGATAACGGTTGCTGCACGTAGCTGAGGAGGACCTCTAGCAGTTCTCGCACTTCCGCAGCTGATGAAAGCCGGTCCTGAACACTTTTCGTCATCAGTTTTGTGATCACCGCGCTCATCCACTCCGGGATGTTTGGGTTGATCTCTTGAATTGGGGTCGGCTCGGATTCTGTGATCCGCCGCATGATACTCAAGCTGTTCTCCGCTCTGAACGGTGGCCGCCCGGTACACATGGTGTATAGCATGCTGCCGAGACTGAACAAATCGCTCCGTGCATCAACACTTTGACCGGACGCTTGCTCGGGTGACATGTACTGCGGTGTACCGGGATGGAATCCAGTGCGAGTCAGGCTGGCATCATCGGCTGCGCGCGCGAGTCCAAAATCGCTGATCAAAGCGCGGTCGACATCTTCTTCCAGCAGGATATTCGAAGGCTTGATGTCACGATGGACGATGCCCTGTTGATGGGCGGCTGACAAGCCATCGGCGATCTGCATTCCGATCCGCAGAATCTCACACAATTCAAGAGCCCCATCGCGATCAATGCGAGCCTGCAACGATTCGCCGGATACATACTGCATCACGATGAATGGTGATTCACGCTCTGTCTCAACATTGTGAATTGGCACCACGTGTGGATGCACAACTGCCGCAGCCGCGCGAGCTTCGCGTGCGAACCGTTTCCGGGCAGGCCCGCTGCTGGCGAGATACGGGGCCAGCAGTTTAATCGCGATGGGTCGATTCAGTTCCGTATCGAATGCCTTGAACACAACTCCCATCCCGCCCGAACCGATCAACCGTTCCACTTCGTATCGCCCCAGTCGTCCGAGCATTTCCGGATGCGTGGGCGGTGAAAGCAACTGCCTGGCCATCGACTCGGTCCAGTGAATGGCTGATTGATCTAAGTTGACCGGCGGAAAGCAGCGTTGTTGATCTGAACTGATGGTTTCCGAGATCGCGACTTTCACACCATGCCACATCGCCGCCGGTCCGGCCAGTTCGCTGATTCGCTGTTGACAGAGATTGCAAGTTTCTACATGAGCGAGCAATTCCTCGCTGGGCTCTGACGATTGGTCGCTCCGGAGCATGTCCTCCAACGCTGCGTCATCACACGTAACTTGATTATCGTTCATCGTTGGTGCTGATACTGCTGGACAAGCTGCTTGATCCGTGCCATCACACGACTGCGTGCGAAATAGATGTTGCCGGGACGAGTGTTGAGCCTCGCCGCTGCAGCTTCGACGGACAATTCCTCAATGCTAGTCAGCCAGAACGCTTGCCAAGTGTGTTCCGCCACCGACTCGCGAACACGATCGGCGGCCCATTGAAAGATCATTCGTTCGTACTCCAGATCGAGAGCACTGGATAGCTGAGATAACGCAGGCAGATTGGCCAAGTGGAACTGGGCCTCGCTTCCATCGCGTCCCAAGGAGCGAGTCGCTTTCTGTGTGATCATGTCGACAGCGGCATTGCGAGCGATCCGCAGCAGCCATGCACGGAAACTGCCGCGGTCATCCCGTTGCAGCCAGTTGGAAATCGAGCTGGCAACCGCCATGAATACGTCTTGGACCAGATTTTCTGCGTCTGCGGCTTGAAAGCCTCGGCTCGTAGCGACGTTGAAAACGACGGGACCGTAGATCCCAGCGAACTCGTCCCATGCAGCCATGTCCTCTGCGTCTTGAAGCCGCAGAATAAGGCTGGCTCGGGTTAGTTCGTCCGTTGGCTTCATGAGTTCGTCGGTTAAGGGTCTCGATTCACTTCTAACAGCAAGACTGAATCGGGAATCGAAATCTTGCGCGAGGCGTAAACATTTTTGCAGATTTCAGCTAACTCGGCTCCTCTTGAATGAGCATGAGCCTTCGTTGGCCCGCCCGAAAGAACTCGTTTTGAGTATTTTTCCCGACTTTGCCGATCTCTGACGGGCAAGGTTCGCAAAATGGAGCACGTCTGACCGAGGGAAACCAGAAACCTCCGAAAAGTCTCTTCGCAAAATCACGATGCTCGATCATTGGGACGAGCAGCGAAAAGCCTGGGAAATGTCGGGTTTTCCGGTTTTCGGCACCTGAGCAGGCTGCAGCGGTCGTAGGAGTTTTTCCGTTTTTCCGGAGGCGTGTGACCAAACGTGTCACTTGCCTGCCGTCTGATAGAGAGTCAAAAGGAAAAATAGCTAGCAATCGCTGGCGGCAGGTCTGACCTCACGGACGCACATAATGAGCCGCATTTTGTATCAGGTGTTTTATGCCCAGTTTTCATCTTCCCCATTTCAACGACATCGCGATTTTGCGATCGATCGAACCTAATCGCTTCCGAATATTTCTGATGCGATTCGACACTTATCTACGCAACCAAGGATTTACGATCCCCGAGTCTGCGTAAGCGCCCAACGGCACGATGTGCCGTTGGGACGGGCGGATCGGTTATTCGAAGAGCCTGGGGACACGACACTTTGCCAGCTCATCCGCATGTAGCTTAACCGAGCTACAACCTTGATTCAACAAAAGTCGCCAGCACCGAAGCGTCGACAGCTTTGGTTTTGCCGGGTCTGCCGGCGTTTGCGACGAGAAAAGTGCATGCCTCATCCACGATCGGCCTGTTGGGCCAATGAGCTGAAGCAAATAAGAAGCTGATCCCGGACGTTAGTCCGTGACCGCGAATAGCTCGCGTGCCCGGCGACGCAAATGATAGCGTCGATGAGTGCCGTGACTCCGCATGGAGTCGACACTGTCGGGACTACCAGCAACGGTGCAAAACAGCTTGCCGAAGTCGCTAACCAACTCACACCAAGACGCTTGATCCAAACCGAGTCGCTGGAGAAGGGGCGGCACACTTGCGGGTGTCTTGCCACGTTTGCCTGGGGCCGTCTGACGGGCCGTCCAGTCCAATAGTTCCAAGTAGTCCGCCAGCGACATCGCTAAGAATCCCTTGTCGCTGCAACGCTCCGGCGTGGCACTGCCACACGGGCCGATCGGATCAAGCAGCTCGTCGATCGAAACAGGCGACAGAAACGAATCGCGACGATGCCGCAATTTCGCGATCGGTTCGGATCGCTCGCCCGTGGCTTCGTCGGGTGGCGTTTCGTTACGTGTCGCTTCGTCGGGTGGCGTTTCGCGAACTTCTTCTTGCTCGGCTTGGATTCGCCGCTGAGCCGAGGTGAAATCGCTGTCTTCGATCCGCTCGCACATCGCCGCCCGAATCGGATTGAGATCCACATAAGCCGCACAAGCCAACAAAGACGCCTCATCGGTGAGCCGAGTCGCCTTGTATCGATCTTGGAAAAAGCGACCGTGTTCTTCGTCCTCACGGTTGGCTCGCATTGCCACACGCTGGCACAGCAACCGCATCCACCAACTCAGATCA
>NZ_SJPM01000034.1 GCF_007859915.1 Neorhodopirellula pilleata | reverse complement strand
AGGTTACGTTGTACTTCACCCATCGCGTGATCCTGCTTTGCGTTTGAGTTGGTTGTAGTGAACCGATAAACGTAGCGTTTCACGCGATGGTTTCTACCCTAAAGGCGCGCTTGGTGAATAAGGCGGGTTGAGAGGGCGATCGTTGTTTTTCGGAAAACCGTTTCGAAATCCGTATTGCCCGGTCATCAGCGTTGCCCGGCTGATCTGACACATCGGCTGAGCAAACGCATTGTTAAATAGCATGCCTTTGGTCGCCAGTTTGTCGATATGCGGTGTCTTATAAGTCTCACTGCCGTAGCAGCCAACCTGCTCAGCGCCGAGGTCATCAATCATTACGAAAACGATGTTCGGCTTGTCTGCGGCTGCAATTGACGACGTCGCAGCGATACACAACAAGCTGATCAATTGCATTAGTCTATTCATCATTTCTGCCTGCGGGAGTTCTCGCCGATCTGATCGTGGTAGCCAATGTCCGTCCTGGCGAAGTCGATCTGCTTCAAGAGTGAAGCAACAATCTCCGGGTGGTCTTTGGCTACGTTGGTGGTTTCCCCGATGTCATCCTCCAGGTTGTAGAGCGTGACCTCTTCGATGTAGGGACGGTCCTTCTTAGGAACATGAGTTTGCCAGGTCTTTCCTTCCTTGGTGCGATCCAGTTCGGAGTGAGCCAGATGGAGCTTCCATTCTCCTTGCCTGACGGCCCGAAGGGCCTGGTGCTGATAATAGAAGAAGGGCCGATCCAGTTCGGTTTGACTTCCGTGAAAGATCTCCGAGATGTCGACGCCATCGATCACGCGGTCGTCCGGCAATGTAGCCCCGGCGATCCTGGCGATCGTGGGTAACAAGTCCAGATTGGCACAGACGAGGTCGCTGGTCGTTCCTGCCGGAACCTTACCCGGTGCTCGAATAATGAAAGGAATTCGAAACCCTCCCTCGTAGGTGCTGGTCTTCGCACTTCGAAGCGGTTCGCACTTCCCGGCATGATTCCCCTCTCTCCACCAGGGACCGTTATCGCTGGTAAAGATAACGTAAGTCTTCTCATCGAGCCCCAGTTCCTGGATCTTGTCCAGTACGCGGCCCACGTTGTAGTCGATCTCTTCGATCACATCCCCATACAACCCTTCCTCTGATTTACCTTTGAAGTCCTCGGAAGCCGCGATGGGCGTGTGCGGCATGGGATGAGCCAGGTAGACAAAGAAGGGGTTGTCCTGACTCTGTTCGATAAACTCGATCGCTTTGTCCGTGAATAAGCGCGTGATGCTGTCTCGGGCGGGCTTTTTGATCACCACTTTCTCCGCCTCTCGAATGACCTCTGTGCCACTGGTTTCGGACCAGAATGAGTAGTCGAACCCTTGATTGCCCGGATTGAGTTGGACCTTAAAAGTGGTTCGCCGCCCAGAGAGGTCCCACTTTCCCATCATGCCCGTTTGGTAGCCGAGCGGATTGAGGATTTCCGGGATCGTGATCTCATTGAGCGACATTGCCGGGTGAGGAATCTTTCCAACGTCATGCCCGGCCCTTTCGATTCGCATCGGATAGCAACCCGTCAAAAGAGACGTACGCGAAGGACCGCAGACAGTCTGAGCATAGAAGCTGGTGAACTTCATCCCCTCCTTCGCCATCTGGTCAATGCGAGGTGTCTTGATATTTGGCGAGCCGTAGCAACCCAGATCCTGATAACCCTGGTCGTCAGTCAGGATGACAACGATGTTCGGCTTTTCTGCGGTGGCAAGCGACGGCGACGCCGCAATACACAACAAGCTGATCAATCGCAGTAGTCGACTCATGAGTTGAACCTCTTCCTTTTTCAATCAGGCTTGGCTTTGTAGTGAAGGTTGCCTTTGAGCCAGTCGTAATCGGCGTATTGAATGTTCTCGCCGCCTTCCCACAGTGGAGGCTGGATATCTTTGCTCCACTCCATCCACCGCGCCCTCATCGCCTGCACTCTCTCCGGATGGCTCGCAGCAACGTTTTTCTTCTCCCCGAGATCGTCCTTCAGGTTATACAATGCCGGGTTGCCTCTACCTCCACCGATCAGCTTATAATCCCCCTCGCGAATGACGCCGAACGAATTCATCGTGCTACCGGTGTGCCAATATAAGACCTCGTGCGGCGCTTCGGTTGACTCTTGTGTCATGTAAGGGCGGATGTCTTTGCCGTGCAGGCCAGCTTCCGCCGGATCGCCGCCTGCCATCGCTAAAGCGGTTGCGCCGATATCCAGCGAGGTGACCATGTCATCGAGGACAACACCTTGTGGTGTCTTGCCGGGCCACTTCACAATCATCGGCACACGCAGGCCGCCCTCGTATGCGGATCCTTTCGCCCCTCTCAAGGGACGGTTGTCACTGGTTCTTTCCATCCCGCCGTGATCACTGAGGAACCAAACGACGGTGTTATCGGCGAGCCCCAGTTCCTTGACTCGGGCCAACAACTGACCGATGCCCTCATCCATTTCAAAGACCATCGCGCCATAGATGGAGCGGGCTCCCGGTTTTACGCCCGGAACCACCGTCATCTTGTCCGCCGGGAACTTGGCAATCGTTTCTTCCGGCGCCTCAAGATCAAGGTGCGGGGCATTGTAGGACATGAACAGGAAGAACGGATTCGCTTGATTTGTCTCCAGGAAGCGTATGCCCGCATCGGTCAATTCGCGGGTCAGATACTGGTCCCATTCCACCGGTTCCCGATTGTGAATTAGCGGCAGGGTATGTTGGAGATACTTGTGCTTCATGGGGCGCGGGATGGGAGGGGTGAAGCGCCCGCGATAGGAAGGATGATCGAGCGGGTAATACATTAGCCCACCGCCGAGAAAACCGAACCAGTCATCAAACCCCATCGCATTGGGATGCTGATCATCGCTGGTTCCCATATGCCACTTGCCCACCCCGCCGGTCACATAACCCTGCTTCTGCAACAAGCTGGCGATGGTCTCCATCTTTGGCAGCCCCTGTTTCGGATCAAAAGGTGCCGAGCAATTTTTGTAGAACCCAAATTTAGACTGATGCTTACCAGTCAGAAAACCAGCACGCGAAGGCCCGCACATCGACCCCGTCACATAGCCGGACGTAAAGCGTACGCCCTCTTTCGCCAGCGAATCGATATGCGGCGTCGGGATGTCCTTGCAACCATAGCAGCCGACATCGTTGTAACCCAAATCGTCCGCCATAATGACGATGATGTTCGGGCGCGTCTGCTCCGCAGCGAAAACTGAATGGCCCAACAAGAAACCGGAAAGAAGCACTCCCAGCACGATGTGTTTTCGATTTTGCACCTCTATCATCTCCTGTACCTCAACGGTGTTGGTTGTTGAAGTTCCGGGTTTGCTTGCGATCGTTTTCAAGGTCATAGCGCTGCAGTGTTCTCATGTGGAGCTGCGTTACCGGTCGCGCATCAGGTTGCTCATCAGCAGGTGCCGTAGCATCAATTTGAATCGATATTCATCTTTACCTGATTTCGCCGCGACCTGATTCACCAATTCGAGGTCTCGCCGGTTCAGCCTTCGCCCCTTCGCGTATTCGGCCAGTTTGACGATCAGGTTCCTAGCGAATTGATCTTCTCGGGAGCGGAGGATCTGGCGCAGCTCTGTAACGTCCTTAAACCTGGTACCGAACATCTCGCCGGAAGGATCGACGACTGGTCCGGCGTCGTACTTCGTGCGATATCTACCAATGACGTCAAAGTTTTCCAATGCGAGACCGAGCGGGTCCATCTGCTTGTGGCATTCGAAGCAGGCGGGGTCCTGCCGGTGACGAACGAGCTGATCGCGTGGCGTATCGACTCCGTTCAAATCGGGAACCAGGGCAGGAACCTCTTCTGGTGGAGCGGGCGGTGGCGTTCCCAGAAGTTCATCAAGGATCCAGTGACCACGAGTGACCGGCAGAGTCTCGACGCCGTTGGAGGTGAGGGCGAGGATGCTGCCATGTCCGAGAAGCCCTCCACGAACGGAGTCTTTGGGCAGGGAGACACGTTTAAGCGTCGAGTCGCCATCAATCGGTAAATCGTAGACATCCGCCAGAGTGTCGTTGATGAAGGTGTAGTCGGAATTGAGAAAGTCGCCGACTGGCTGATTCTCAAAGAGTACATAACGAAAGAACTGCAGCGTTTCATCGCGAAAAGCCGCTTCGTATCCGCGTTTGAGATAGGCCGAATAGCGTCGATCTTTGATGTCCGGCGGCATCGTTCCAAGGAGATCGAGTGAGAGCCATTGTGTGGCGAATCCGCGGACAAATTCATCAGTTTTCGGATCGCGGAGCATTCGTTCGACCTGCGCCGAGTAGACGTCCGCGTTGAGAATCCTTCCGGACTTCGCGAGCTGGAACAGCTCTGCGTCCGGCATGGTGCTCCAGAGGAAATAAGACAGGCGGCTGGCCAGTTCGAACGGCGGAAGTGGGCCGATTTCTTCTTTGATGTAGAGGAAATCGTGCGAGGCCATGACTGCGGCGAAGGTCTTGATGAATGCCTCGTGCCAATCCGACGACTTTTGATGCTGTCTGTTGAGATATTCGAGGTAGTCCTTCACATCCTGTTCGGTAGCCGGACGGCGGAAAGCACGCGTCAAAAACCGGTCGACGAGCGAAACGCGGACTTCGGCGTTCTCAAAATCGGGCATTGCGTCCGTTTGGAAGACAGTGCGATAGGTGGCGGGCGGCCACTCCGGATCCAGCGGACCTTCGACGCTGAGCCGAGTCACTTCCACTCCAGGGCCTTTGTAATTCTTCGGGTCAATCTCTTTAGGGTCGACTTTCCGTTGCCGTATTGCCTGCCGGACGCTGGACGCGGGTTTGCCGGCACCATTCAGAAATCCAACCCACGGATAAGCTCCTTTCTCGAGCCAGACGACAACACTGTATTCCTCGAACTCTTCATCCTTCAGATCAAAAGACTTCGCCAGATTCGACGTGGACTTCTTACCCTCGCTGTCCAGCCGCGTGCCGATTCCCATCCTGATTGGCCCATTTGCAGGCGGAAACTTCATCCTGCCATAGTTGTCGCGATCCACTCCCGCCGCTTTGACCGTGATCCTGTAGTTGCCGGCTATCGCTACCTTGCGAGGACCTTGAGTCGCGAAGTACTGCCCCGAGCCTCGCAGTACTGTCGAGTTCTTCTTGTTCGTGGTGAAGCGTTGATCTCCGCTCTGCAGACTCCCCGGCTTGAACTCGACGACCCTCGTGACGACGGGCGTGAGGTCTTCCAGAAAAAGAGCCATTCGTAAACTGTGTTCAGCTGATTCGAGGTACTCCAGAAGCAATTCGTTGGAGATGACCAGTTCGTCCGCATTGGTGTCGAAGCCATCATCGACATCGTCGTTGAAGACCCGGTCTGCCGGATCATAGATGCCAGGTTTCAGGCCAAGCAGGTCACGAACCGTGTTGCGAAATTCGCGCCGGTTCAGCCGCCGATAACCTGTGGGGATCGAAAAGGACTCGTCACGCGATATCTGCAGAACGAGTTTGGCGATGCTGGCACGCTCCTTCATGGAAGGCTGACGTGCGTCCTCAGGCGGCATGCTGGCGTCGTGAATCTGATCGTAGATGTCACTCCAGAGAGCTCCATCGATCTTGACAAAGTCATCCAGACGCACTTCGCCCTTTTGCTTAGCACCGCCGTGACAATCCACGCAGTAGCGATTGAGGAACGGTTGGATGGGTGCGTATTGGTCGTTGGCGTCGATTGACGCTGCGGAAACCAATGTGACCGCGCATACGAGTGGGAAAAGTGTTTTGGTATTCATGTTAAGCCAGGACGTGATTCAGATTTCCGGTTGCGCCGTTAAAAGATTCGATCTCGATACCGAAGTGCTGAAGCATGGTGGTAAAGAGATTGTTCAATGGAGTTTGCTTGCCGTTGTGTCGCTGCATAGCGTCGTAGTGGCCGTAGTGGTTCAACCCGCCGCCAGCCAGAATAATGGGCAGGTTGCGATTGGAGTGTCGGGATGCGTCGCTGATACCACTGCCGAAGAACACCATCGTGTCATCCAGGAGAGAGCCGCCCTTCGCGTTGATCCCCTTCAGTCTTCCGATGAACCTCGACAGCTGCTCCATGTAAAACGTTTCGATGATCTGAAGCTCGCGGAGATGGCTCTCACGGTTTCCGTGGTGGGAAAGCGTGTGATAACCCTTTGTCACGCCGTCGATTTCAATCACGCGATTGTGCATCGAGAAGTTCGCGGTAATGACACGGCTGGAATCTGACTGAAACGCAAGCGCCAGCAGATCGAACATGACCGGCCCGAGGAATCCGTAGTCCAAGCTGCCATGCCCCCGCGCGGCGGGATCGTACTCCTCCTTCGAGACCTCTGACTTCTTGACGTTCTGCCAGCGACGCATTCCCTGGAGGCGTTCTTCTGCTTCGCGAATCGCCGTCAGGTATTCGTCCAGCTTCGCCCGGTCTGTTCGACTGACGCTGCGTTCCAGCCGGCGAGCGCGAGTGCGGACCAGATCAAGGACACTTCCCTGTTCTTCCAGTTCCAGCGCACGCGCCTTCCGGGCAGCGGCTGAGTCCGCCACGAACAACTTCTTGAAAAGTGCCTCCGGCGAGGTTTCCTGTCGCAGCAGAATGCCGGACGAGCTATACGAAGCGCTCTCAACGCCTCCGAGCGAAATGTGCAGCGAAGGAAACCGCGTCGCATAACCAACATGATTCGCAGCAACCTGATCGATCGAAATGTTCTGGCCGGGCCTGGCGTTCTGGTTCAGCACACCATTCAGCAGCGATCTGATACCGGCATGCTTGGTGAAGATATTCGGGTGATCCATGTGCGAGAACAGCGTGAACTCACCCCGATGCTTCATCATGGCTGGCAAGACCGGAGACGGAGCGAAATCGGCACCAGATTGCTCCGGAAAGAAGGTCCGAGGATTCATCCCCAGTCCCGTGCTGACAAACACCATCCTCTTTGCTGATTCGTCCCGTTTCTCTGAAGCAACCGCGTGAGCAGCGTTGAGAGACTCGAGAAACGGCAATGCGATCGAAACTCCAGCGGTCTTCAAAAACACTCTGCGGGAGTTAGTACGATGGCCTTCCAAGGCCGTCGCCTCATCCTGAAAATACTGTCTCGACGGCCTTGGAAGGCCATCGTACGATTTGGCTAATTGGTGATTCATTGGTTTTGGTGGCTTCATATCGGCTCAAGGGTATGAGGTGTTGTCGCGGTCTGTTCTACTCTGGCGCGCTCACTGGGCGAAGGACAACGACATTCGTTCGATAATCGGTTTTGATTCGTTCTCAGTCGAATCGGTCAAACGCACTTCGAGTTGGAATCCGTAACCGGCAGGCAACATCGAGAGATTCAGTTCGGCTGGCGTTTTTGCGATCTGTTTTGAGAAGCTCTTGATGTAGTCGTAGCTCTCTTTGAGTTCCGTCCAGTCGGTCCAGTGATCGATCTTGCTGTCTTTGTCGGTATCGACTCCAACACGGGCTTTGACGGTCTCTACCCACGGACCGGGACTGACGTAGTCCGTCGACATTTGAGTCGCCAGATAGAATCGGCCCTCGGCGAACATGACGTCCGGGTCAGGATGGCCTTTGCCGATCTCGCCGCAAAAAGTGAAGGGCTTGTCGAGACTGGAAGAGGTGAACCAGCCGACACGGATGCCGCGATTTGCGGGGTGGTAGTCGGCGAAGAGGTAGTATTGGCCGCCGATACAGATTGAGGCCCAGTCACCGAAGGCGTTCTGCTCCGGCTCATGGACTTCGTATTTGGCAAACGCCCGGACGTCTCCCTTTTTGATTCGGTGCTGAGGAACATCAACGGGTGCAGACTTGCCCGGATACTTCTTCGGGTCGGTGGCGTGCCAGTGGGGATGGGGGTATTCGGCGAACTTGCCTGTCGGTCTGGTTCTGAAATCCACAGCTGGAGGCAGGATCTTGAAGTTTCCGATTCCGTCAGAACTCACCGCATGTCCAGCGAGGGGCGAGTCCCAGGAATGTGTGCTGGCGTCAATCGGACTCCAGTCTTCATAGATGACATGGAAGTTGCCGTTGAGATCCCGAATGAACGCACAGTCCGAACCGTGCGAGGGATCGTTGAAGGCCATACCCATGTTCTTGCCGGGCAGGCCGTCGGTGAGATCGTCGTCGATATAAAGATGCGGGTCCTGGTCGTTGGGGTAGTCGTAGTAGAGAAATAGTTTTCCATCGACGTATTCAGCGGTGGTCACCCAGCTTGAGAAAGCTTCGCTGACTGGCCCATGATGCACCCAGTTGATCATGTCCCTGCTTTGCCAGGCATGGTATCCGCCGAGTCCCTTTTTCAGTCCGCCGGGGGCATCGTATTGATTCGGAAAAGGAGTCGTCGTCAGAGGGACATCAAAGCCCTCCAACTCGGACGCCTCCGACTTGAAGCCCTTTTTCTTTTCAGAACCACCATATCGACCGAAGATCCAGTAGTTACCCCGACCAACCGTCAGCATGACCGGTGCGTCACCCAGATTGGACGGACCGAGATTCGGAATCGGTTCCCAGTTATGCCAGACGGGTGACTGCGCGATGGTGAGTGACTTCGCAGAGCGCTTCTTGTCGGAAGTGATCAGCACGCTGCAAAACGTCGCTTCTGTTGCCGTTGGAGTGGCCAGACCGTCTTTGAAATCAAGGTTGGATTGATCAGCTGTCGCAGCCTGCCAATCTTCCTGGCTATCGATGATCCATGTCTGCCCGTTAAATGCAGCAGTGGTCTGTTTCTTCGAGGCAGAAGTGTGCTTTCTGATGAAGTTGAGTACGGGTGTCGGATCGTTCATTCCGTGCGAATGGCCTTTGTCCTCCACGATCACCGTGATGGAACCGCCGAGCGCTTTGTAGCGCTGCTCCATGATGGCGTCGTTCTCTTCATACGGAACGGCCGTGTCTTTGTTTCCACAAACCATCAGGATTGGCACACCGGCTTTGGCTAATGGTTCCAGTTGATCAATGGGGCTTTCCTTGGTCTTCACTGCCTCTTCATCAGTGGCGTATCCAAACTTCCTCTTGAAATCCTCCCAGGAATCAGGAGCCCCCGAAGCCTTCGAGCCACTACCAGGCACAAGCTTACCGGCAGGCCAGCTGAGCACATTGCAGACCCCGTTATCCACATAGATGCTGTCCACCTTTTCCGGGTTGGCCGAAGCCCAGCGGAACAGTGACAGAGTTCCGCGGCTCATCGACGACATGTTTGCACACTTCTTCGAGAAACCGTATTCGGTGGTCAGCAATTGGTAAGCGGCATCGATACTGGCATTGCCGCTGGGATGTCCCGCCACATCGCCGTGAGCGAGAACGATGTGGTAGCCCTCGTCCACCAGCTTCAAGTCAGCATCGCTAACTTTCTTGATCGCCTCCCAAAACATGCTTCGCCAAAGCCACGGTTTTCCCGGCGCGGACTCCTTCGGACAAACGACCGAAAAGTGCCCAGCAGAGGTCTTGATTCGATCATAGCGGTCGTAACCGCGGAAGTTGGTCTTCACCCCGGGGAATTCGGGTCGCGAATCCTTTGTACGATGGCCTTTCAAGGCCGTCGGACCTGATTGACTGGCGTTTTCGTCGGCCTTGGAAGGCCGTCGAACTGCCCCAGCAGTATCAACGGCCAGTTCCTGAAAGGCCGTGTTCTCGCCGCCACCAAGTTCAGAAACTGGCGTGACGCTCCAGACAATCCAGCGGAAATTTCCCAGCGTGTTGTTGTTTACACCGCGAAGGGAGGCTGCGAGAAATGGTGACTCGTTTTCGCCAGTATAAATCGTGCCGAGCGGTGTGAAATTATCCAGATTCCAACCAGGGTCTTTCTCAGAGTCGCTGGCGTAGATGGTCAGTTTTTGTGCAGCCCGAGTGTTGCCCTGATTGAACGACCAGCTTGTCACCGCCATCACTGGCTTCACTCCGCCAAGATCCAGTTTGTAAGCGCCGTTGAAGATCGTGTTGGAGAACACAGGACCGAAGCCGCGATCAAGTTTTCCGTCGGTCAGTGTGCTCAGCGGATCATTGTTCGTGTTCTGATTGGCAACGATTTTCTGTTGTGTAGCGGCCGGTACCGGCAGTTTGCTGAAATTATTCGGATTGGTCGCAGTTTCAATCACCACGGTGGATTCCGGCTTAGCGGTTAGTTCGATTGGCTGCTGGTTGCGGATGGCTTTCAGCGTGTGTCTCTCGCTGACGCGTCGGGTTTCCAGTGACAGCAACGCTTGAAACAGTCGTTCGATGTTCGCGACCGACTTGCCGTTGATGGCCTGAATCAAGTCCCCCTTCTTCAGTCCAGCGTTGTCTGCCGCAGTTGCAATTGGAACATCAGCGAGTGCGATACCGCCAGTTTCCTTGCTGACGCCGTACGCGGAAAACTCTTCGCCCTTCAAATCTTTCAACGTGGCACCAAGCCAAACCATCTTGAGTGGAGTCGCGCCTGCACGTGCTCCAGAACGTCCTGGACTCTGCCGTGCTGATTGATCGAGCGATGGAATTTCCGGTGTCTTAGCAATTGCCTTGAGCGACGGCTTCTTGACTCCGAACAGATCCATCGGAAAGTTCTTGAAGCCAAGCTTCAGTGCTGGCGAGCCCTCTTTGACTCGGAAATCCCCGTTCGCGGGATCGACGTACATCGGCTCCCTAAGAACAGAATTCGCGTCCCATCCGAGCTTGGCGGCATACTCAAGGATTCCGACGTCCTGCGAATCGTACAGGTTGCGGTCGACCATTGTTCCGTCTGTGTATGGCTCGTTCATGCGAGCGGTACGGTGCCGCGCAGACATGATGTTGGTATGGACCTGGTCTTTACTCCTCTGGAACCAGACATGTGGGTGCAGCGCACCAACCGGCATCACGTTATTCCACGCGTGCCGACGAAACCCTTCGCGTAGCTTCAAGCCCGTGTTCAGCAACAGGTTGTTGTAAATGTCGTAGTTGCTGGATCCATCATCCAGGTCAATATCCCAGCCATGGTCACATCGCCATCGACTGTCGCGGATGACGGTGGTCTTCATCGCGTCGAGAAACGGCAGATTCGGCTCGGCATCGACTGCCTTCTGCGAAGCAGTCAGGTGATCTGATCGCCAGTAACGGTCTCTGCCCCAAGAATTGAATGAGCCGTGGTCGTGAGTCTCCAGAACGGTATCAAACACATCGCAGCGCTCGATCAAGTGACCGCCCCAAGCACCATCGCCAATGTTGATGCCGGCCCGAGCGGTGTCGTACACCGAGCAGTCACGCACTGTAATTTCCGATGCCATTTCGATCTGCACACCGGCGGGCTGACGCTCGACGCGGCCGATGCCGTGAATCAGACAATCTTCCACTGCGGACTGAGCAGGATAGTTATTCGTCTTTGGCCCGGGCGTACGGTCGATAGTCGCCAGATTGTTCTTCTGGCCGTACTCAAACAGCGGATTGCGGACGGCATCGGGATCGCCGACGAAGCAGACGCCGCTGGCACCGGTGTCATGGATATGGCATCCCTTCACAAGCACTCGGCGGTTGTAGTTGTTCACGAAGACTGCGTTGCCGCCGACCTGATCAAACTCGCAATCGAGAATGCTCACGTCTTCGGTGCCTGTCAGCATGAAAGCACCACCGCGATAGATTGCCCAATCACTGCGCAGCAACTGTTCTTTGCAGTCCATGAAGGTGCGCGCCGCATGACGAACCGTGAATCCCTGCAGCGCGATGAATCTGACGGGTGATTTTCCTGAACCCTGAAACTCAACGAGATGCCGAAGGCGAACTACCTCGACATTTACCTTCGAGAGATCCGTAGCGGGTTCCGGCTTGTAATACAGCATTGACGTCTTCGCGTCGTGGAACCATTCGCCGGGAGCGTCGAGTTCCTCGAAGATGTTTTCGACCATGCGATGGTCTTTGTGCATGCCCATTCGCCGATTGTTCTGCCAACCGCCTTCATAGGTCACGACTCCGCCCGCGTCCTTTCCAGTGATTCGATAGTGGTAACCGCCCCAGCCCGCGAGGTGCATGGCGTGAATGTAGCCGCCAGTTGGATCGGACCAGTTGGCCGCGCGCTGTTTCGAGAACGCATCGGCCGAGAAACCCTGATAGGCGGCCGTTGGCTTTGTGGCGTCGTAGTTCGGGTAACGAGCCATCCGTTGGTTACGGCCTTCCACAAAGAGCTGATCGATTTCAATGTCTTCGGGTGTCGAAGCCGAATAGATCCCATCGCGATACGGTTTCCACGTAAGCTGAAGCCTCGAGCCACCGCTCAGTACCGCACCGCCTTCGTTTTCGGCACGATAAACGATGGGAGCCGCCTCGGTGCCCGAATCGGCTGAACTAAACACCAGCGTGCTCGGCAGATAGTAAGTGCCGTCAGCAACATGCACGGTAATCAATTCTTGTCCAGCAATGTTTCGAGCGAGTTGCTGAGCTTGAGCAAGTGTTGCCACGGGGGCGGTGCTCGTTCCCGGTTGGCTGTCATCACCTGCCGGATTCACATAAATATCGGCTGCCTCGCAATGGCAACACGCCAAACATGCGGTAATGAGGCATATCAGAGTCTGCACAATCATTGACTTTTTTAATTTCATTGGGATCGACTTTATCTTGTTGGTTCGACGAATCAATCCGAATGCTCCTCGCGGTAGCATCCAGGGGTCTGGCCGGTTTCACGTTTAAAGACTGCGCTGAGCCTCTCTTTGTGACTAAAGCCCGTGCGTTTGGAAATTTGCTCAAGCGTCATGCCTGTTTCTCGCAATAATTGCTTCACTCTGTTGATCTGCGTTTCGGTAATCAACTCGCGTGGCGTGATGTCGAGTTCGTCACGGAAGCGTCGCTCCAGCGGACGACGCGAAAGCGAAGAAAACTCGACCACGTCAGCCACATTGATTCCGTCGCAAGCCGCCTGTCGAATGAAACGGCACACTTTGGCCAATTCTTCATCTTCGATCGCGACGACCTGAGTCGATTGCCGTTCGGTCACTTTTAACGGCGCGATGTATTCAGTTTCCTGTTCCGGAGAGATCCCGGAAAGCATGCAATGCAAAACCTCCGCGGCTCGATAACCCACGCGTTCCGCGTTGGGACGGACGCTCGAAAGGGTTGGATCGCACATCATGCAGATCGCATCATCATCATCGACACCAATCACTCCAAGATCGTCGGGAATTGCGACATCGACGTATCGGCAAGCATTCAGTAGTTGCTGGCCACGAATATCATTGCAAACGAACAAACCCGTCGGCCGCTCGAGCGTATCAATCCACTCGGCCATCTGCCGCAAGTCGAAAACCCCCGCTTGCTCCTGCGTGGTTAACGTCCCGGACGGACTTCCCCCGGACTCGTAAACGGAAAGCTTGCAACCAGCTTTCTCAACAAGCCTGCGAAAATGATCGCGGCGAGCCTGCGAATAAGATGCAAAACGGAAGCCGCTGAAGGCGAACTTGCGAAAACCGCGTTCCCATAAATGCTCAAAAGCTAGCTCGGCGACAGCGTCGTTGTCCGTTTCGACTTGAGGAACGCTTTCAAACTTGCGGTTGCATCGAACATCGACGATCGGAACGCGTAGTCGACGAAGTGGTTCGATCGTATGCGTGTCGACACGTGCGATGACGCCAGTGATGTGGCCCTGTTCGATCCAATCGGGAAGCTCCGAGTCAAGCATCATTTCCTGGTGTAACAACGACCAGTCAGCCTGTGTACGAGAAAATAACGAAACCCCACGCAGCAACTCTCGCCCGTAAGCGCGAGACGCTTCGACAACCAGTGCAATTCGAGGACGCGTGTTGGATTTCAAAGTATGCCTTAAACAAAACGCAAGAGCCGCAAAACATTATCTCGCGAGCGCAAAATGTTATTGACCCTATGAGATCAGGCGATACGCTCGGCGTCACATTCAATAAAACACGACGCGAACGCATCCCGATTCTGTTGAGGCAGTCTCATCGAGCCGACCGCAAAACATTAGCTTGTTGGTGTCTCCTTTGCAATTAGGACGACAGGAAACCGTGGGCGTTAAACAAGGTTCAAAGCATCGAATGACAACGGAACTCGAATCCGGCTCCAACAAAGCCCCATCTGAACGCTCCGTCGTTCCGCGTGAGTATTTGTTCCCATTTATCCTGGTAACGACGCTTTTCGCGTTGTGGGGATTCGCGAACGATATTACCAACCCGCTCGTCCGCGCTTTCAAAGAGATCTTTCTGATTTCCAACGCGCAGAGCAGTTTGGTCCAATGGGCGTTTTACGGCGGCTACGCCACGATGGCGATTCCCGCCGCGTTATTGATCCGCAAAGTTTCGTACAAGTCAGGCATCATCATCGGACTGATTCTCTATGCCGTCGGTGCGCTGCTTACGATCCCCGCCAGCATGATGATGGAGTTCAACGTGTTTCTGGTTGGGTTCTATGTGCTGACGTTCGGTCTGGCATTCTTGGAAACGACGGCGAATCCGTACATCCTTTCGATGGGACCCAAGGAAACAGCAACGCAGCGACTGAACCTGGCCCAAGCCTTCAACCCGATGGGTTCGCTGTCGGGGATGTTCGTCGCCAGTTTCTTCATTCTGCCCAGCCTGCAGGTGGCCGAGTTTCGTGAAGCCGAACTGGTCGCGCACCCGGAATACGCGACGATGTTGCCCAGTGAAGTCGACGGCTTGATCACCGAGGCGATGGAAACCAACGCCGCCGAGAACCCCGAAGCCCAGCAAGCGATGATGGCTCACGATCTTGATGTTGTGAAAACGCCTTACGTCGTAATCGCGGTGATTGTGATCGCGGTGTTGTTGGTGTTTATCTTCACGAAGTTGCCCGACACCGGTCGTGAAGAAGAATCGATTCGGGTCATCGCTTTGTTCAAGCGTCTGCTAACCAACATCAAATATGTTGGCGGGGTGGTCGCACAAGCCTTCTATGTCGGCGCACAAATCATGTGCTGGACTTTCATCATTCACTACGGAATGACGTTGGTCGGACTGAGTGCGGCGCAGGCACAGAACTACAACATCTTGGCGATGTCGATCTTTTTGGTCAGCAGGTTTGTCTGCACGTTCATCTTGAAGTTCCTTGACCCCGGACTGTTGCTGGGCGTGCTGGCTGTCGGTGGCGGAATGCTGACGCTGGGTGCGATTTTTATCCAAGGAATGACCGGCCTGTACTGCCTGGTCGGTGTGTCGGCTTGCATGTCCTTGATGTTCCCCACGATCTACGGGATCGCACTGGACGGACTATCACACAATGATGCCAAACTTGGCTCCGCTGGCTTGATCTTCGCGATCGTGGGAGGAGCCTTTATGCCTCGCTATCAAGGGTCGTTGATTGACGGTGAGGGAATGACGATCGCCGGGCAGGCACTCGAATCGGTACGTGTGTCATTCTTCCTACCGTTCGTTTGCTTTATCGTGATCGCGATTTTCGGCTTCGCAGTTTTCCTGCTGGCTGGAAAGCGAAAAGTAGAAGCTCTCTAATCTCCTTACGACCAACCAGCAGGAAACTCTTTCGTGACTTCCAACCAGACTTCACCCACGGCATTCGAAGGCAATCTCCCCAAGATCGGTATCCGTCCGACGATTGATGGACGGCTTGGCGGTGTCCGTGAATCGCTGGAAGATCAGACAATGAACTTGGCTAACGCGGTGGCCGAGTTGATCGCGTCGCACGTCCACTATCCCACGGGTGAGGCGGTCGAAGTCGTGGTGGCGGACACCTGCATTGGCGGCGTGGCGGAGGCGACTGCGTGCGAGCATCAATTCCGACGGGAAAACGTCGGCGTTTCGCTCACGGTGACACCTTGCTGGTGCTACGGCAGTGAAACGATGGACATGGATCCGCTGCGTCCCAAAGCGGTTTTCGGATTCAATGGCACGGAACGACCGGGTGCGGTTTATCTTGCCGCGGTCCTGGCCGGTCACACGCAAAAGGGCATCCCCGCATTTGGCATCTACGGTCGTGACGTTCAAAACGCAGGCGACGCGGCAATGCCAGCAGATGTGCAAGAAAAGATTCTGGATTTTGCTCGCTGTGGACTCGCGGCGGCACTGATGCGGGGTAAAGCCTACTTGTCGATGGGCGGCACTTCGATGGGGATCGCAGGTTCGATGGTCGATTTCGCCTTCTGGGAAAAATGGCTGGGCATGCGAGTCGAAGACATCGACATGACCGAGTTTGTGGGCCGTATGAACAAGGATCAGTTTGACCAAGTTGAATACGGGAGAGCGATGGCTTGGGTCAAAGAAAATTGCCCCGAGGGCGATGATTACAACAGCGACGATACCAAACGCTCACGAGAACAGCTTGACAGCGAATGGTCCGACAGCGTGAAGATGTCGTTGATCGCTCGCGACTTGATGGTCGGTAATCCGAAGCTCGCCGAAATGGGCTTGGGTGAACAGGCCCAAGGGCACGGAGCGATCGCATCGGGGTTTCAAGGCCAGCGTCAGTGGACCGACCACTTTCCCAACGGCGATTTCCTGGAAGCAATCCTGAACACATCGTTCGACTGGAATGGAAAGCGTGCTCCTTACATCGTCGCGACCGAAAACGATGCTCTCAACGCGGCGACCATGCTGTTTGGTCATTTACTAACCAACACGGCGCAGGTGTTCGCCGACTTGCGAACTTACTGGAGTCCCGATGCAGTCGCGAGTGCTTGTGATGGATACCAGCTCAGCGGTAACGCCAGCGACGGGTTGTTGCACCTGATCAACTCCGGCCCCGCGACGCTTGATGGCACCGGCCAGCAGACCGGCCCAGATGGTCAACCTACCATGAAACCGTTTTGGGAGATCAGCGACGAGGAAGTCGAAAAGTGCTTGAAGGCCACCACGTGGCATCCATCGATCACGGAGTACTTTCCTGGCGGCGGCATGAGCACTCGCTACAAGACTCGCGGTGGCATGCCGGCCACGATGACTCGGATCAATCTGGTGGATGGCTTGGGCCCGGCACTGCAAATTGCGGAGGGTCATACGGTGGAGCTACCGGAGAACGTTCACGATGTGCTGGACAATCGTACCAATCCGACTTGGCCGACGACCTGGTTTGCACCCACGATCACCGGACGCGGTGCGTTCACGTCGACGTACGAAGTGATGAATCACTGGGGTGCGAATCACTGCGTGATGACCGCCGGTCACGTCGGGCATTTATTCATCACACTTGCGTCGATTTTGCGAATACCTGTTTACATGCACAACGTCGACGATGCGAGAGTGTTCCGGCCAAGCGCCTGGAACGCATTTGGCACTGACAATCTGGAATCGGCCGACTTTCGAGCCTGCCAAAACTTTGGGCCGCTGTACGGAAGACGATGATCCAATGGCAACGAAACACCCGCGGCTAGCGCCGTCGGCTCAGGAAATTACTAGATGAAGAAACAAGAACGACTCCAATCCATGCTCGAGCTGTCTCACTTTATTGGCCAGGAGCATCGAGACTTGGCGATTCTTGGCGAGGGCAACACGTCGGCCAAGATTGACGACGAGACCTTCTTGGTCAAAGCGAGTGGAAGCTGCCTCGAGACGCTTGGCGAAGACGACGCAGTTGCGTGTCGGTTTGATGCCTTGCTGCCGATGTTGGACGAGAACGACATTAGCGATCAGGGAATCGAAAATCGCTTGCTGGCTTGCCGTGTCGACTCGAACGCTAAGAAGCCGTCGGTCGAAACTTTATTCCATGCCTACCTACTTTCATTGCCGGGCGTGGAATTCGTCGGCCATACGCATAGTATCGCCGTCAATCAAATCCTCTGTTCGCCGCTTGCAGAAAAGTTCGCAACCAATCGCCTGTTCCCCGACGAGGTCGTGTGTTGCGGAACATGTTCGTTGTTCGTTCCGTACGTCGACCCGGGACTCACGCTATCGCAAGTGATCCGAGAAAGGACGCAAGCATTCATCACCGAAACCGGGAACCCGCCCCGTGTGCTCCTGCTCCAGAACCATGGACTGATCACAATCGGCAAAACAACCGGTGCGGTCAAAGCCGCGATGCTGATGGCTCACAAGGCTGCGCAGGTTTTTGTCGGTGCCGCGTCCTTGGGAGGTCCGATCTTCATGAGTGATGCCGACGTGGATCGCATTGCCAATCGCATTGATGAACACTACCGCCAAAAGGCACTGAAACTATGAAAGCAAGCAACATGAAATTCTCCGTTGTCATTGGCTTGATCCTGGGGATCGCGATCAATGTAATTCCGTCGATAGCTCACGCGCAAGAATCGATGGACAAACTGTGGGGTGATCGGGTCGTCAAGCTGCGTGCTGAAAACGCTGAACGTGGCCAGCTATTTGACGAAGGCAACTACGCCATGTTCGTTCACTGGGGGCTCTATTCGCTGCTGGGCAACGAGGTCGATGGTAAGACCTATTATGGTATCGGCGAATGGATCATGAATCCGCGGATGGCTGGGATTCCGGTCGAGAAGTACAAGCAGCTTGCCGGTCAGTTCAATCCGACCAACTTTGACGCAAAAGCCATCGCCCGCATCGCAAAGGACGCGGGCATGAAATACATCGTCATCACGGCCAAGCACCACGATGGCTTCGCGATGTACCACTCTAAGGCGTGTGATTTCAACATCGTCGACGCGACGCCTTGGAAAAAAGATCCGATGAAAGAGCTTGCGACTGCGTGTCGCGAAGCCGGTTTGGGATTCGGGTTTTACTACTCGCACAATCAAGACTGGACGTTTCCGGGCGGTAACGGTGGTCCTAACACCGACGACCAGGGGAACCCTGCAACGTTCGATGATTACTTCGAGAAAAAGTGCGTGCCACAAGTCAACGAAATCACGACCGAGTATGGTCCGATTGAATTGGTTTGGTTCGATACCCCTGGCAACATGCCGAAGGAGTACGTGCAGCAACTCGTTGACTTGGTCCACAAGAATCAACCGCGGGCCTTGGTATCGGGCCGTGCCGGACACGGCCTCGGTGACTATCAAACGCTTGGCGACATGGAGATTCCGCACGAAAACATCGAGGGCATGTGGGAAAGCGTCGACACGACCAACGACTCGTGGGCCTACGCTTGGTACGACGAGTACTGGAAATCGCCGAAAGAGATTCTCGAACGTTTGATCGCTTGTGTTGGGCGTGGTGGAACTTACATGCTGAACATCGGCCCCAAGGGCGATGGTTCAGTTCCCCAGCGAGCTGTGCAAACGTTGACCGACGCGGGGGAATGGATCCACCGCTACCCGCAGGTCATCTACAACACGGATGCTTCACCTTGGCATCACACACTGCCATGGGGCGATGTGACTCGCAAAGACAACACGCTGTTTCTTTGCGTGTTTGATTGGCCGAGTTCCGGCAAGCTCTATCTGCCTAATCTGAATACTAAGATCCAGTCTGCTAAACTCTTGATTGGCCAAGACGCTATTCCCGTCACAACAAATGTTGAGCGAAACTGGGTCGTGATCGATCTTCCGCCACAGGCGCCGGAGAAGCTGGCTTCGGTGATTCAGGTCACTCTGGGATCAGAACCGATCGTTGATCCCGTTTGGGCGCTCGACCCCAATATGGAAACAGAAGTGCTTGCCGAGTTCGCAGAGGTCGAGCAGGTAAAGAAAACCCGCAAACGCTGGATGGAGAAGTTCGGCGAATGGAAGGCAGTGGTTCATGCTCACGGTTTTGAGAAAGGCGGCAACGCGTCCTTGGAAATCGATGTCCACGAGCCTGGCGAATACAACGTTTCGCTGACTTACGCGGGTACGGGACGGCTCGTCTGGAAGGTCGAGATCGAAGGTGGCGAGAAGATTCAGAATCAACAAAATTCGTCGCACAACTATCAAACGTTTCCGATCGGTTGGGTAAATTTCCCCAAGGCTGGTCGGTACACCGTGTCCGCCAAATGCATTGATGGCGACATCCCTTCGGCAAGTCTGAAGGCGATCCATTTCGAACCGATGGAGTAGGAACAGAGCTTGTCAAAGCCAAGAAGAAAGAGCAAGTAGATCGTCGGTTAAAATACTCGGTGCCGACCTCGGCCAATCCTTTTCTCCAAGCAACCAACCAGTGACAAATGAAAACCATTGTGTTTCCGCTCCTCCTTCTCGTGCTCGCGGTTTCCACATCGCAAGCTCAAACGGCAACTAGGAAGCGAGCTCCCAAGCCTAATGCCGATCTTGATGCCAGGCCGAATATTGTGTTCCTGATGTCCGATGACCAGAGCACCTACACGATGGGGTGCTACGGCAATCCCGATGTACAGACACCCAACCTCGATCGACTCGCCGCTGACGGGATGGTGTTCGACCATCACTATGACACCACTGCCATCTGCATGGGCTCGCGGGCCAACGTGATGACCGGCATGTACGAATACAAGCACGGTTGCAATTTCAAACATGGCGAAATGATGTCTCGCATCTGGGAAAACTCTTATCCCGTGCTGTTGAGAGAATCGGGATACATGACCGCGTTCGCGGGGAAGTTCGGCTTCGAACTACGACACTCGCCCGATGAGCCGAAACTCGATTTACCCAGCGCTGACTTTGACCGCTGGGGCGGCGGACCGGGGCAGACCTTTTACGAAACCAAAAAAAACCAATCGATGGCGGCTTATGCGGAGCAGTACCCGCACTCGACGCTTTCCTACGGCGCGTTCGGACGCGACTTCATTCGCGATGCATCCAAGTCCGAAAAGCCTTTCTGCCTATCGATCAGTTTCAAGGCCCCTCATCGCCCCACCACGCCGGACCCCAAGTTTGATGCGGTCTATGATGGCAAGACATTCCAGAAGCCGCGCAACTATGGCCGGCAGTACGGCGAGCATTTCTCCAAGCAGAGCAAGTCCGGCCGGCAGTACGTTCGTTTTGAAGAGTGGGGCTATGACGACGACTATGACAACGTCATGGCCACCTACCATCAACAAATCCATGCGATCGATGTCGCCGTTGGCATGATCCGCGACGCGCTCAACGAGCAGGGCGTGGCCGACAACACGGTGATCATTTACACGTCCGACAACGGTTTTTTCTGCGGGTCGCACGGCTACGGATCGAAGGTACTGCCCTATGAAGAAGGATCTCGCGTTCCTTTGCTCGTTTACGATCCACGACATCCAAATTCCGGCAAGCAACTTCGTTGCGAAGCGTTGACGGGTAACATCGATTTTGCACCCACGATGTTGCTACTTGCGGGGCTAGCTGTCCCTGAAAATATAGACGGCGCTGATCTGATAAAACTTTACGACGATCCGCTCGATTCGATTCATGATTCGCTTGCTTTGATCAACGTCTACAACCAGTCAGGCCCACCGATCACGCACGCGATGGCCGTCGTAACGAAAGAGCGGAAGTACATTTATTGGCCGTACGCGGCCGAGGGATTCGAAGCGACCGAGGAGCTTTACCAGCTTGGAAATGATCCGCTTGAGTTGCGAGAGCTGGCTCGCATTCCCGACTACGGCGACGATCTCAAGAAGATGCGAAAGGTTTATGACCGGCACCTCGACCATTGGAAGTCCGAAGGCGTCACGTTCAATAACTACCAGCCTTACACCACGATTTTTGATCGAAACGTCGACTGGGCGGACAAAGTGCCTCACCTGGAAGAGCTCAAGAGGAAAACCAAACGACGATGAACTACCTAACCCAAGTGATGGCCATCGCGGCCGTCTGTTTCGGCACGGCGACGGCGGCCGCCGATGATGTGAAAGTGGCGTGGACGGGAAAGACGTTCCTGGATGTCACTTACAAACAGGTCGGCCAGCGACAGATCAAGCTGGACATCTATTTGCCTCCGGCGGATCAAGGGAGCTCGGCTTCGTGGCTGAGTAAAATTGAGACGGCGCTAGCCGCGGGTATCGACGATGCCGATAGAAACAACGAGACACCCGAGGCTCGCGCCTACGGCTCACAGGGACCGCAAGCGGCTCCCGTTCTGTACTACGTCCACGGTGGTGGATGGGCCGCCGGAAGCAAGGACAAAGGCGGGCTGCCTTTGATGTTGCCGGTCTTCCAGCAAGTCGCCGAGCAGGGATTCGCTTGCGTTTCAATCAACTACCGTCTCTGCAAAGAAAACAGCGGCGTCGTGATGCGAGACTGCGTAACCGATGCCATGGATGGGCTGCGTTTCATAAAGAAGAACGCGAAACAATATGGTCTTGATCCCGATCGAATCGTGGTTTGGGGCGACTCGGCGGGCGGGCATCTCGCGCAGATGCTCACGCTTGCCGATCCGAATGCCTTCATCGGTGACGAATCACTCGCGGACGTTTCCGTTGGCCCCATTGCCGGAATGTCCTGGTATGGCCCGTCGGATTTCACCGATGTTGAACTCTTCAAGACCGATGACGCCAGCAAAAACCCGAATCGGTTTGGTGCCAGAATTACCGGAACGGCGTCAGGCTACGCGGAGAATCCGAAAGCCTACGAAGAGATGAGCCCCTATCACTGGATCAAGGAAGAGAGCCCGCCGCTGTTACTGATACAAGGCGATACGGATTCGACCATTCCGTTGGCGCACGCACCCCATCTGAAAACCAAGGCTGACAAGATCGGAGCGGATGTCATGATGGTCATCGTCAAGCACGCCGGTCACAACTGGCGAAAGGCTGGCGGAGACCCAAGTCCCGGCAAGAGCGAGATTCAACGCATGACAGCGGAGTATGCGATTCGGCAGGTAGAAGCCAAGGGTGGGTCAATACAGTGAGTGACATAGCGACTTCCGCCCAACGGGCCAGTGGTTTACCTAGCCCAGTTGGCTATACACTGGCGAATGGATACTACAAAAAAACAGGGGATGCCCCGAAACTGGTTTTTTCTTTCAATAGACCAGCAAATAGGAGGTCATCCCCATGACTGCTAAGAGAATGTA
>NZ_SJPM01000033.1 GCF_007859915.1 Neorhodopirellula pilleata | reverse complement strand
CACGGGCAACTACATCGGTACGAACGCCGCTGGCACGGTGACCAATGGTAGTGGTGAGAACGGCATCCTGCTTGAGTCTGGTGCCGCCAGTACAACGATCGGCGGTACGGGCACGGGGCTGGCGAACGTCATCACCGACAGCGGAAGGACCAATACGACCTACGACGCGGGTGTCTACATCGCAACCACCGCTGGGACAGGCAACTCCGTCATCGGCAACAGTATCTACGGCAATGCGGGCATTGGCATTGATCTGGGAGCCCCCGACATCACCGCCAACGACAACCTCGATCCCGATAGCGGCGGGAACAACCTGCAGAACTTTCCTGTCATCACTTCTGCAGAAATGAACTGGTCGGGAACTACCGTCGTCGTCAGTGGATCAGTCAATACGCTCGCAAGTTTAACCGGTGTGGTGATCCACTTTTATGCGACGCCACCGGCGGGCGATCCCAATCGTCGTGAAGGAAAGAAATACCTTGGTTCCACAACCGTCAACACCGATGCCAGTGGCAACGCGAGCTTCACCGACATCACTCTGTCGGGGTTCTCCGGTGCGGTAGCCGATGGTGAATTAATTACGGCCACAGCAACTTACAGCAACAGTACCTCGGAGTTCTCCGCAGGATCAGCGGCGACTACAATCCCTGATAATGTGCTGCCGAACTTGGTCGATGACGCATTTGAGGTTGGGCTGGGTACCGTGACGACCGGCAGCGTGTTGACCAATGATAGTGACGGCGATGGTGGTACTCTGAGCGTCATTGACTACACCGATCCAACGACCGGAACGATCACTTACAACAACGACGGCACGTTCACCGTCGCCGATAGCAACGGCCACTACGGCTCGAATTCATTTTCCTATCGGGCCGATGACGGACAAACCGGACTGAGCCACTACTACGGTTTGAATGGCGACGGAACTGATTCGGTCGGCGGCAACGATGCGACCAGCATCAATGGTGATGCAAGCTTTGGAGAAGGCAGTTTTGGTGAAGGGATCTGGTTCGACGAAGCAGGTGACTACGCTCTCCTGCCGGATTTCACCTATAAAAGCGAGTTCACGGTCAGTTTTGATTTCAAAGTCGACGACAATTCCGGTTCACTATTTCAATATATCTACAGTCACGGGACCGTTTCGACGAACAACAGTTTGAACATCTATATCGGCGAGGCGAGCCACCCTTCTCTCGCAAATGAGTTGTTCACGAATATACAAGACAGCAACGATGCCGCTTACGCTCAGGAGTTGAACTTTGACATCAGCGGAATCATTGGCGACGGCCTATGGCACAACTACACGCTTACCGTCGGAGGGACCGGAACTCAGGTCTATCTCGACGGCGTGTTGCAGGCGTCCGATGCGACTCGGGGCACGGACGGACTTGATCCGACCACCGGACTTTACCTTGGTGGTCGCCAAGACCTTGACGCCGATCGTTTCTACGGCGGTGGGCTGGATTCACTGCGAATTCATGATCAAGCTCTGTCACCCGGCGAGGTCGCCGATCTAGCCGAATTAGACCACAGCATCGCCGACGTAGTTCTGCAACCGGTGGGAACGTTTGCCAGCTCGGCCACCTCAGGCGGATTGAGTATCAACGACGATGGTGGCAACGATGTCTATTTGATCGCTGATGCGTCGCCCTTCAGTGGCCAGAACGAGATCACCATCGAGGTCGAGTTTTCGGCAGACACTGCGGCGTCTGGATTGACGACGTTGTTCTCCTACGCCGACGTGTCCAACCAAGATGAATTATTCTTTGGCGTCGATTCTGGTGGCGAGTTGTTCTTCCGCACCAGCGAGAATGGCGGGGCTGGATACGGAAGCATCACGCATGCTGCAGGGCTTTTCGACGGCGAAACGCACACCCTCGCGGTGACTTGGGAGAATTCGACAGGTATTTTGAAATTCTATGTCGATGGTGAAGAACTCGGCCTTGGTCGCAATAACTATCAAACCGCCACAACCATCGACGCCGGCGGTACCGTTGTTATTGGCCAGCACCAGGGTTCACCAGAGTCATCCTTCGTCACGGCTGACACGTTCTCAGGAACGGTTCACAGCATCCGGCTCTTCGATCATGTGCGGACCGGCCAGCAACTCGTCGCCAGTTACCGCAGCGACCTTCCACACGATGAAAGCGGCATGCTGGCCCAATGGAGCTTTGACAACCTCTCCATCGATGGCGTGGTAACCGAAACCGTCAGTGGCATCAACCTGAAGCTGAAGCATACCACCGAACCCGGCTTCACCGCCAGTGAAGCATCGCTGACGTTCGCGGTCGATGAAAACGCACTCGACGGCACGGTCGTTGGGCAGTTGTACGGTGTCGATGCTGAGCGCGAAGCTCAAATCGCTTCGTTGTTAGCCGCTGACGCAAACTTGCGGTACAACGCTCAAACTGGCAAGTTCTACCAAGTCGTCAACTCAACAGTCTCATGGTCGACAGCGTTGACCAACGCAAATGGGACTTTATTGGATGGCATTGCCGGTAGTCTCGTTCGCATTGATTCGGCCAGTGAAAATGCTTACGTCCAGAGCCTGGCCGCTGCCATCGGAGGCAACGTTTGGATCGCGGCAGCGGATCAGGTCACGGAAGGATCATGGCAATGGTACGACGGAACCACTGCAACGGATGAGTTCTGGTCAGGAAACTCGACCGGACATCGAACAGCCAACTTGTATACGAACTGGGCCTCCGGTGAACCGAGTGCCGGCCAAGCAGACGAAGACTTTGGACGACTGCGACACACCGACGGACAATGGCTGGATACAGTCAGCACCAATTCGCATCGATACATCATCGAATGGAACGCCGACGCGGTGCTCGACACAACCAACGCGTTGACCTATTCCATCCAATCGCAAAGCGTGGCGGGTGCCTTTGAAATCGATGCCAGCACGGGCGAGATCCGTGTGGCCGATGGAACGTTGCTGGACGCCGACACCCTGGCGACGCACAGCGTGACCGTTCGAGTCTCCGACTCCGAAACAACGCCCAACACTTATGACGAAACCTTCACGATCTCGTTGAACAATCTGGTCGAAGCGAACAACGCGCCGACCGATCTTTCCAGCGGCATCGAGCTGAACACCGATGGCGGAAACGATGCGTATCTGCAGGCCAGCAACGGCGATGCGATTCTCGGCGGGCTCAGCCAATTGACATTCGAAACACGTTTCCAAATTGAAAACGGTGCTCAGCCAACGTTTGCCTCCTACGCATCGGCGGGTCAAGCCAACGAATTCAACCTGTATGTGAATTCCGGCGGCAACCTTGCCTTTCATGTTAATGGATCCTTTGTCGCCACGTCGTTGTCTCTGACGGACTTCAATGACGGCGACGTTCATAGCCTGGCATTTAGCTGGGACAACACGGCCGGTGCATGGAGTATCTACCTCGACGGCCAATTGGCGGACTCGGGCACAGGCCACGCCGTTGGCGCTACGCTCGATGCCGGCGGCACTCTCATCCTGGGCCAGGAACAGGATTCGTTAGGTGGTGGCTTTGAAAGTACCGAAGCCTTTCAGGGAACGCTGTACGACGTCCGCATCTGGAACGAAGTCCGCAGCGAAGCCGAGATCGCGCTGAACTATCAGAACAAGTTTGACAGCGGCAGTTTGCCCAGCGGCCTGGTCGCCAACTGGCAGATGGATGGCTTTAACGGATCGAACCAAGTCGTCGATGTCGTCTCGGCCAACAACCTGAGCATCGGTCACGCAACTGGAGGCGGCTTCATCGCCAGCACGCCGGTCGAAGACTTGCACATCAGCGAAAATGCCGTCGGCGGAGCCAGTGTTGGCTTCGTCGTGCCGAGCGATCCGGATGCGCCGCGGGATATCGTTTCGGGCGGGAAATTCTTAAATGCTACTGGTATAGATATCCAGGCTGGAAATTCAGTTGGTGATTGGACAGTGACAAAAGGCAACATTGATGTCTCATACTACGAAGGCGGGCCAAATGGAGGGGTGGGAATTGATCTTCACGGCGCCAGCGTCGCCGGAGCGATCTCGCAAACGCTTGCGACCGAAACCGGACGGCAATACCAAGTCGTCTTCGCAATGAGTGGCGACTGGAACGGCGGAGATACAGTCAAGGATCTTCGCGTTAGTCTCGGTGGAGAAAGTCACGACTTTCAACTTGAACAGCCCGACGGTTGGTCGACGAGCAACTTGCTTTGGTCAAACCGATCGGCAACGTTTACAGCGGATAGCACGTCGTCGGTACTGACTTTCGAATCGTTGGACGCTGACGGGAATCGAGGGCCTTTCGTCACTGAGATTCAGGTTATCGAAATCCCGCAAGCGGTCAGCACGATCTTGAACAACGATCCGACTCTGGATTACGACGCGGCGACGGGTAAGTTCTATCGGTTTGTCGATACGATCACTCAGCCGCTCGATGCGATCAATTCGGCCACTTCGGCGACGCTGAACGGAGTCAATGGACAACTGGCAACCATCCGTTCGGCCTACGAGAACGAGCTGATCCGATCGTTTGCCCAGCAAGTGGGCGGCGACGTGTTGCTCGGCGGTCGAGACGCAACGACCGAGGGCGATTGGTACTTCCTGGATGGAGCAACCGAAAGCGAACAGTTCTCGACGGGTTCAACGGCACAAGCAGGCTACTACACCAGCTGGAGAACTGCTGAACCCAACGGCACGACATCGGAAAATCACCTTGCAATCGGCACCGACGGGAAGTGGCTGGACGTCCCCGACAACCAATCGCGTGCCTACGTCATCGAATGGGACGCCAGCGAAGTGCTGTCCAGCTTTACGTTCAGCCTGACCGATGACGCGGGCGGTGCTTTTGCGATCAACAGCAGCACGGGCGAAATCACTGTTGCCGATAGTTCGCTGATCGATTTTGAAACGGACAGTGCTCCCAGTATCACGGTGCAAGTCACCGACGCGGCGGGCAACAGCTATAGCGAAACCATGTCGATCGCCGTGGTTGATGCCTACGATGCGAGCCAGACCGTTCCCGGTCCGCAGTTCATTGTCGAAGGCCAGACACTAACGTTCAATGCTGCAAACGGCAACGCTATCAGTGTCTCTGATTCAGCGCCTGGTACTGATTCGTTGATGCAAGTCAGACTATCGGTCAACAACGGTTTGCTGACGCTGTCGCAAACGACCGGTCTGACAATCGTGGAAGGCACCAACGGTAGCGGCAGTTTGGTCGTCAACGGCACCGAGTCCGATATCAACGCGGCTCTGGAAGGCATGACCTTCACGCCGAACGCGGGTTTCAGTGGTGAAGTCGCCTTGAATATGACCACGGCGCTGGCTGCTGATTTGCAAGGTCATTATACGTTCAACGATGGGACTGCCAACGATCAAGCGGCGGGAACGGCGGATCACGGAACGCTCAATGGTGACGCGGAGATCGTCAACGATGCCGAGCGTGGCCAAGTGTTGAGCGTTGATGGTGACGGCGACATGATTACGGTCAATGGTGCCTATGGCGAGCCGCAAGATGTGACGTTGTCGACATGGGTCAACATTACGGCGATTGATTCTGGCGGTGCGACGTACATTGAACTGGGGTTAGGTGTCGGAATCTGGACTGCCCCTTTTGGCGCCTACAACATGGGGGTTCAGGCGTTCGCTTACGATGGCAGCACGTTCCAAACCACTGGCACGACCGAAAACATCATCGGAACCGGTTGGCGTCACTTGGCCATGACTCATGATTCGCTCAGCAATACACTTTCGCTGTATCTGGACGGTCAACTCGTCGGTGAACTTACAACGACCGGGCCGTTGGACTACGGCCCTTCCCCAATCACCACGATCGGTGGACACAGCACGCTGGATCGTGACGTCACGGGAATGTTGGACGACGTCCAAATCTTCAGCCGTTCCCTCTCTGCAGATGAAATCGCGGCGATCGCCAACGAGCAGGTTCAAGGAACGGGGCCCGCCGAGGTCGTCGGGCCCAATTTGAATAGCACGTTCGGCCAACCCAATAGTGACGCAAGCGCTCTTAACCTGCTATTCATCCACAATGGCTTCGGGGGTATGTCCAGTGACGGAACGATTACCTCGCTGCACCTTGCTCCCGACGGCGATAGCACGCCTGTCGATCTGGACTTCTTGGTACTGCGCCCCAGTGGCGGTGACTTTGAAGTCGTTCATCGCGTCTCACTGACCGACAGCGATATTGTGTCCACGGACGGCAACGGTGTTCGAACGTTCAATGTCGGATCGCTGGATGTCCAAGCCGGCGACGTGATCGGTCACTGGTCCTCGAGCGGCCCCGGAGCCATTCCGTGGTCTGGCGGATCGGGCGGATCGACCGCGTGGTCCAGCTACGCCAGCAGCAGTCTGGATGTCGGCAACACTGTTCAGGAGAGTCTTAACACTGGTTCAACTCCGAACCGCGTCTACGGCCTGAACGTGGTCTTCGAACCAGCCAACACGAACCTGCAAACCAGCGACAGCGTCGCGATCACGGTGAACGCCGTGAATGATGCTCCGTCGTTTGAGGCCGGTGATGGTACGGTCGTCCGCGATATCAATGGTGGCAGCTTCGATGACGAAGGTCGGGCGGTCGTGGTTCAACCGGACGGGAAATATCTGGTCGCAGGGTCCGCCTACAACGCCAGCGACACCGATTTCGTCATCACGCGGTACAACGCCGATGGCAGTATCGACACCTCGTTTGGCACCCTTGGGAATGTGATTCTGGATGTGACCAACGATGACGGGGCCACTCACCTCGCCCTTCAGGATGATGGCAAGATCATCGTCGCTGGAACGACCAATGGTAACGTGAACGTCGACATCATCGTGATCCGGCTGAACGCCGATGGATCACTGGATACAACCGGCTTTGGAGGCGGCGATGGCATCTTCACCTACGATTCAGGATCGGCTGACTTTCTCGGCGGCGTCAACGTCTTGTCCAACGGCAAGATTGTTGTGTCGGGAAACAACGCCAGTGATTTGACGCTGATTCAGCTGGACAGCGATGGCACGCTGGATGGCACGTTTGGAACCGCCGGAGTGGTGACGACCGATGTGGCTGGCGGCGACGACCGGGGCGGCGCGATGGTGATCCAGAACGACGGCAAGTGGCTGGTGACGTCCTACGATTTCAGCACTGGCATGAGCGTGTTGCGTTTCAATCCAGATGGTTCGCTGGACACCACCTTCGGCGGCGGCGACGGTAAAGTCACCACGTTGGTGGGGACGAGTACGAACTTGGCCACCAGCATCGACGTTGCTGATGACGGTTCGATCTTCATTGCCGGACGAGCCAACACGGGCGGTTCAGGCAGCGATTACGCGTTGGTCAAGTACGATTCGCTTGGAAACCTCGATACGGGCTTTGGCACCGGCGGCATCGTGACGATCGACCGTGGCGGCACGGAAGAAATCAACGCCATCAAACTGCAAAGCGACGGCAAAATTGTTGCGGTTGGACAGGACGCCAACGGGACTTTGCGCGGTTCCATCCTGCGTTTCGATGCCGACGGAAGCTTGGACAACACGTTTGGTACCAACGGAGAAATTATTTTCTCGACTGGCGGTTTCCACGAGTTTTTCGGTGTCGACATCACGTCCGATGACAAGCTGATCATCACCGGGGTGATCAACGACGATTTGGTCATCGCTCGTTACAACTCCGACGGCACACTGGACGAACGATTCAGTCTCGAGAATACGATTGACGGCAATCCGACTTACGTCGAAGGCGGAGCCGCAGTGGTGCTGGATGCCGATGTCGAGATCTTCGATCGAGAGCTCAGCGAAACCGACAACTTCGATGGTGCAACCCTGACGATCGTCCGCGACGGCGGAGCAAACTCAGACGATGTGCTCAGCTTCAACGACGGCAATGGCATCACGCTGTCAGGCAGTGACCTGATCAAAAACAGTCAGGTGATCGCCACATTTGACGCAACCACGACGGCGGGTCAGTTGGTCATCACCTTCACCGATGCCAACGGTGAGACACCGACGAACGACGACGTCAACGCGATCATGCAGCAGATCGCCTACGCCAACAGCAGCGAAACTCCGCCGGACAGCGTCGATCTTGATTGGACGTTCGATGACGGCAACAGCGGAGTTCAAGGGACTGGCGGCGCGCTCAGTACGACCGGCTCGACAACAGTCAATATCACCGAAGTCTACGCGTCGAGCACTTCCGACGACGATATCATCGTCGGAACCAGCGGAGCGGACAGCCTCAATGGTGGCGCGGGCAATGACATCGTCCTTGGTGGCGCCGACATTCTTGGCAATGGAAACTTCAACGGTACCAGCGTTGATACTCAGTACGCGGTCACCGGAACCAACAGCGGCTGGACGATCAGTGGCGGGAACGTTGACTTCCTCGGCCGCGATTACGATCCGTTGCGACGTCCGACCGATGCCAACGACGCGGACTTGCGAGCGGTTGACTTGCACGACGCGACGATTTCGCAGAGCCTAACCGGGCTGACGATCGGCGAAACGTACAGCGTCGCGTTCATGATCGGTGGCGAAGCGTCAGGCGTTCATTCAGTCAATGTTTCGACCGATGGCACAACGGCAGGCACCGAGTCCATCAGTGCAACGATGCCCGGCGGCAACACGTTGGGCACGATGGACTGGCAGGCTCGCGTTTACACCTTCACGGCAACCAGCACCTCACACACGCTCAGCATCGCTTCCACCACGGGCAGTGCCACCGACGGACCGCTGATCGCCGGCGTGCGGATGGTGGCTCATTCGGCAGCCAGCGGCAACGATACCCTTCGCGGCGGAACAGGCAATGACGTCGTGATCGGCAGCGGTGGCAACGACACGGTCTATGGTGACGCAGGTGTTGACTATCTGTTCGGTGGCGATGGCACGGACTACTTCTATGCCAGCGACGATAGTGAGGCCGACACGATTGACGGTGGCGAAGGCGCTGACAACTACTACACCTACGCCAGCAACACGGCGGAGAACTATCGCGACTCGGGAACGGTCGGCAATGATCAATTGATCTTCAGCAGTACCAGCGGCCTGTTCATGCTGGAGGATACGTTCAATCTGGCGTTGACCGGCGTGGACCAGATTCAGAGCTATAGCGCCAGCTATCCGGTCGAGATCGGTCAGTCGACTCATGGAAGTGCGCTCAACTGGGACTTTACCGGCATCAACCTGACTTACGTCAATCAGATTTACGGTGGTACGCAGGGTGACACGATCATCTACGACGACGGGGATGCCAGCATCGATGTGTTTGGCTACGGCGGTGATGACGTGATCATGACCGGCGACGGCAGTCATATCGTTTACGGTGGTACGGGCAACGACACGATCACAACCGGAAACGGTAGCAACACGATCTACGGTGAGGCGGGCAACGACACGATCACGACCGGCAGCGGCAACGATACGGTTACTGGTGGTGCGGGCAACGACACGATCGATGTTGGTCAGGGCAGCAACAACGTTGATAGTGAAGGTGGCTACGACATCATCGTCTCGGGTGCTGGAATCAATGATCTCGATGGTGGTTCCGAGGGCGACATCGTGTTGTCGGGGGTTGATCTTTTGGGTGCTGCGGGCGATTTCAACACCAGTTCGACCGCAACCGAAAACGCGGTCACGGGGACCAACGGCAACTGGACGGTCACTCAGAACAATGTGGACTTCATTGCCAATGGTGACGGCAGTTTGGCCGTTCCCGGTGGCGGACGTGCGGTGGACCTCAACGGTGACAGTGGTCAAGGAGCGATCGAAACGACGCTGACGACGGTGGTGGGTCGCACTTACACGGTGGCGTTCTTCTTGGGCGGTGACGGGACGGGCGTCTATTCCTTACAAGCCGCTGCGGCGGGTGTGACTCGCGATATCTCGGCGACGATGCCGGGTAGTAATGGCTTGTCGAACATGGCTTGGGCCGGTCGTGGGTTCACGTTCAAGGCAACGGGCACGACGACAACGTTGAGCCTTCAATCGACCTCCGGCACGGCAGACGATGGACCGATCATCGCGGCGATGCGAGTCATTGATACCACTGAACTCGCTGGCAACAGCACGCTGCGTGGTGGCAGCGGCGATGACGTGGTCTCTGGGGGCGAAGGCAACGATGTGATTTACGGCGATGCGGGTGTGGATTACCTGTTCGGTGGAGAGGGTGTCGACACTTTCTACGCCAATGACGACAGCACGACGGACATCATCGACGGCGGTGAAGGTTCGGATGATTACTACACTTACTCAAGCAGCACGGCCGAGAACTATCGTGACTCGGGAACGGTCGGCAATGATCAATTGATCTTCAGCAGTACCAACGGCCTGTTCATGCTGGAGGACACGTTCAATCTGGCGTTGACCGGAGTGGATACGATTCAAAGCTACAGTTCCAGCTATCCGGTTGAGATTGGTCAGTCGACCTACGCCAACGCGCTCAACTGGGACTTTACCGGCATCAACCTGACTTACGTCAATCAGATTTACGGTGGTACGCAGGGTGACACGATCATCTACGACGACGGGGATGCCAGCATCGATGTGTTTGGCTACGGCGGTGATGACGTGATCATGACCGGCAACGGCAGCCACAGCGTTTACGGTGGTACGGGCAACGACACGATCACAACCGGAAACGGTAGCAACACGATCTACGGTGAGGCGGGCAACGACACGATCACGACCGGCAGCGGCAACGATACGGTTACTGGTGGTGCGGGCAACGACACGATCGATGTTGGTCAGGGCAGCAACAACGTTGATAGTGAAGGTGGCTACGACATCATCGTCTCGGGTGCTGGAATCAATGATCTCGATGGCGGTTCCGAAGGCGACATCGTGTTGTCGGGCGACGACTTGCTTGGTGCTGCGGGTGATTTCAACACCAGTTCGACCGCAACCGAAAACGCGGTCACGGGGACCAACGGCAACTGGACGGTCACTCAGAACAATGTTGACTTCATCGCCAATGGTGACAGCAGTTTGGCCGTTCCCGGTGGCGGACGTGCGGTCGACCTCAACGGTGACAGTGGTCAAGGCGCAATCGAGACGACGCTGACGACCGTGGTTGGTCGCACTTATACCGTGGCGTTTTTCTTGGGCGGTGACGGGACGGGCGTCTATTCC
Source organism: Neorhodopirellula pilleata (assembly GCF_007859915.1). GTDB lineage: Bacteria > Planctomycetota > Planctomycetia > Pirellulales > Pirellulaceae > Rhodopirellula > Rhodopirellula pilleata. The sequence goes on along the minus strand of NZ_SJPM01000033.1, from coordinate 14,374 downwards.
TTACAAGCCGCTGCGGCGGGTGTGACTCGCGATATCTCGGCAACCATGCCGGGCAGCAATGGCTTGTCAAACATGGCTTGGGCCGGTCGTGGGTTCACGTTCAAGGCAACGGGCACGACGACAACGTTGAACCTTCAATCGACCTCCGGCACGGCTACCGATGGGCCGATCATCGCGGCGATGCGCGTGATCGATACGACAGAAGTCGCTGGCAACAGCACGCTACGTGGTGGCAGCGGTGACGATGTGGTCTCCGGTGGCGAAGGAAACGACCAGATTTACGGCGATGCAGGCGTCGACTACCTGTTCGGTGGAGAGGGCATTGACACTTTCTACGCCAATGACGACAGCACGACCGATGTGATTGACGGCGGTGAAGGTTCGGATGATTACTACACTTACTCAAGCAGCACGGCCGAGAACTATCGCGACTCGGGAACGGTCGGCAATGATCAATTGATCTTCAGCAGCACCAGCGGCCTGTTCATGCTGGAGGATACGTTCAATCTGGCGTTGACCGGAGTGGACCAGATTCAGAGCTACAGTTCCAGCTTCCCGGTCGAGATCGGTCAGTCGACCTACGCCAACGCGCTCAATTGGGACTTCACCGGCATCAACCTGCTCTACGTGAACCACATCTACGGCGGTTCACAGGGCGATACGATCATCGTTGACGATGCCGATTTGAACGTCCTGTATGGCTTCGGTGGCAATGACATCCTGATTGACAAGACGGGCACCAATACGATCTATGGCGGTAGCGGTGACGATCAATTGACGGGCGGCGCGGGCAACGATTTGTTGTACGGCGATGCTGGTTTTGACACGGCCAATTTCGATGGCGACTTCGCCGACTACACCGTCAATAGAAGCAACTACACGGGCAACAACAACAGCGGCTATGTCCGGGTCCACGAAGTCAGCATCAATGGCGTCGACGAAGGCAATGACTTCGTTTACGGAACGGTCGAACAACTGAGTTTTGCCGATGTTAACTACGAGATGTCCAGCGGCGTCGTGACGTCCGCAGTTTCCGACACCGATGGCGATGGCTACGACGACGATGTCGACTTGGATGACGACAATGACGGCATCTTGGACAGCGTGGAAGATGCGGGTGGCACGACGACGTCGGCTCCGCCGGAGATTTCCAACTGGACCAACGTTAATGGAACGTCCGTCACCGGCGGCGATGGCACGCTGACTTACAACTACGACGGATCACAATCGAATACTTGGAGCATTTCAACTCATTCGGACGATTTCTCGACGCTGGGCTACGAAGATTCGTTCAAGTTCAGTTTCACCGCCGACAATGCCACCTATGGCAACGTGATGATTGGGCTGAATGAGGCTGGCACGGACGACGGGACAGGAAACTGGACCGACATCGACTACAAGTTCTACTTCGCGGGCGCGAACTATTACATCTATGAGGGTAGCTCGAGCATTGTTGGAGCAACGGCATTCTCCGCTGGTGATGTCTTCACCATTGAAATCGACGGAACAAGCGTCGAATATCTGCGTAACGGCGTCAGTCTCCGCACCACAACGACAACCGCTGGAAAAGACTACTTTGTCGACAACTCGTTCTACGACAACGCCTCACCATCCACCTATTCGTTCTCCGATATCACGTTAACGAATCTGGACGATTCCACCGCGGACACGACAACGCTTCCCGACACCGATGGTGACGGGATCATCAACAGTCTGGATCTGGACAGCGATAACGATGGCATCGCGGATAACATCGAAGCTCAAACGACCGCGGGCTATGTCGCACCGAACTTGGTTTACGACGCAAACGGTGTCGACACGGCATACAACGGCTTGCCCGGCGGTGGACTGACGCCGGTTGATACCGATAGTGACGGCATCGCAGACTTCCTCGACCAAGACAGCGACAACGACGGCGCGGGTGATGCGTTGGAATCAGGAATCGCCTTCACCAGCGATGCGACTTACCTTGATCCCAACGGCAGCATTAACGATCCGGCCAATGATCTGGACGACACGTTCGGCACCAGCGAACTGGACTACCGCGAATCGGGTGTCCCGGCGACTCCGCCAACAGATCTGTCCAGCGGCATCGAGCTGAATACGGATGGTGGGAATGATGCGTATTTGATCGCCGATGACGGTGGCGCAATTCTGGGTGGCAGAGACGCCTACACGGTCGAGTTGAGTTTCGCGACGACGAAACCTGACTGGCAGGTATTGCTGTCCTATCGGAATGCACCGACTGGGATCAACGAAGACGAACTTCGCATCGGTTTGGGTGATGGCTTTCTGAATCTGCACTCCGTCAATGCAGGGCCAGACGCGATCAATCTGTCAGGCTTCGACTATAACTCGCTGCGTGATGGACAACGGCACCAGTTGGCCGTCAGTTGGGATGCAACGAATGGTAACGTGTTCGTCTACGTTGATGGCGAACTGGTCGACCAAGCCACCGGCTTCCGTGTTGGTGACCCATTGGAAGCAGGCGGGACGCTGGTGATCGGTCAGGAGCAAGATTCTGTCGATGGTGGCTATTCTGTCGGCCAAGCGTTCCACGGCACGCTGCACGACGTTCGCATTTGGAACATCGCCCGCAGTGCCGACGAAATTGCGATTAATCATCAGCACTCGTTTGACGTTTCTCCGACCGAAGCTGCTGCAATGGGATTGGTGGCCAATTGGCAGATGCAGTTTGATGGTTCAGGGGAAGTCGTCGACAGTGTCAGCGGCAACAACCTGAGTGTCAGTCATGCCACCGGAACGGGCTTCGTCGCCAGCACGCCGACCGACGAATTGCACATCAATGAAAACGCGGTCGCGGGCAACCGCGTTGGTTTTGTCACACCCAGCGATCCGGATGTTTACCAAGACGTCCTCAGCGATGGCTTGTTCACCGAAGCGACCGACCCGGCAACCTTCACCACCTTCACTTCCGGGCAAACCATTGGCCAGTGGACGGTGGCGGGAAGCGGTGATGTGCATCTTCACAACGCCGATGGTGTTTACCAAGACGAAACGCCACTGGGCGGCAACACGGTTCACTTGCCGGCCGGCACGAACTCGGCGATCGAGCAAGACGTGGTTACCGAAGCGGGTCGTCAGTATCAAATCGTGTTCAACGCGTCGGGATCATGGGACACCGGCGGTGCGAAGACATTGCGCGTGGCGGCGGATGGCCAGTCGCAGGATTTCACGTACGATTCGGCTCCCGGCAATTACAACTTTGCCGACAGCATCATCTGGGAACCCGGTTCGCTGACGTTCTTCGCCACCGACGACTCGACCACGATCCGCTTTGCCGAAATCTCCGACTACACGGGCCAAGGCATGCTGGTGTCGGACATCCGCGTCGTCGAAGTGCCATTGGCGGTGACGAAGATTCTGGGTGACGATTCGACGCTGTCGTACGATGCGGCGACGGACAAGTTTTATCGGTTGATCGACACCATCACGACGCCCTTGAACGCGATTGACGCGGCGACCTCCGCCACCATCAACGGTGTGTCCGGTCAACTTGGAACGGTCCGCTCGGCGTATGAGAATTCGTTGATGCAGGACTTTGCACAGCAAGTTGGCGGCGATGTGTTGTTGGGCGGTCGAGACGCGACGAGTGAGGGTGATTGGTACTTCCTCGATGGAGCCAGCGAGGGTGAACAGTTCTCGACCGGCTCGACGGCTCAAAACGGCTTCTACGCCAACTGGCGAGCCACCGAACCGAATGGGTCGACTGGGGAAAACCACCTTGCGGTCCGTCCAGACGGTGAGTGGCAGGACGTGCCTGACAATCAAAGCCGAGCCTACGTCATCGAATGGGACGCCAGCGAAGTCCTGTCCAGCTTCACGTTTAGCCTGACCGACGCCAACAACAACTTTGAAATCGACTCGCACACTGGCGAGATCACGGTTGCGGCCACCAGCACGTTGGACTTTGAAACGAACACATCCCACAGCGTGACGGTCGACGTCACCGATTCACTCGGCCAGACGTACCAAGAAACGATCACGATCCAAATCGAAGACGGCGTCGAAGCGGCTCAGGTCGTTCCCGGTGCTCAGACGGTCAACGAAGACGAAGTGCTGACGTTCAACATTGCCAACTCCAACGCGGTGACGGTCAGCGATACGTTCGCCGGAACCGAAGCGACGTTGCAAGTTTCGCTGTCCGTCAACGATGGCGTGCTGAACTTGTCGGGACTGACCGGCATCACGATTGTCGAAGGTACCGATGGCACCGGCAGCCTTGTCTTCAACGGCACCGAGTCGGCGATCAACGCGGCACTGGAGGTAATGACTTTCACGCCCGACGCCAATTTCAACGGCAGCGTCACGCTGAACATGACGACGGCCATTGCGGCTGACTTGGCTGGACATTACACGTTTGAAGGCGGCAACGCGGATGATTCTTCGGCGGGCACGGCGGACCACGGAACGCTGATCGGTGACGCCAACATCACCGACATCGGCGGAACGCGTGGCGAAGTGTTGAACTTGGATGGTGACGGCGACTACGTGCAGATCAACAGTCTGTATGGCAACCCGCAGAATGTAACGCTCGCCGCGTGGGTGAATTTCAGTACGGTTGATACCGCAGGCGGCGAAGTGATCAGCCTTGGTGATAACGTCGCGCTCCGCGCATACAACGCAGCGACCGGAGGTGTCACCGGCTTCATTTATGACGGCACGACATGGGTCGAACTGCACACGACGATGGACATTGTCGCGACCGGTTGGCGACATGTTGCCTACGTTTTCGATGATGCAAATGATGTTCACCAGTTGTTTGTCGACGGTGAATTGATCGGACAGCAAAGCACATCGGCAAGCGTCTCGTACACGCGAGGAACCAACACCACGATCGGCGGTCACGGCAACGGAGGAACCGAGCATGACTTCAACGGCCAGATCGATGAAGCTCGCGTATATGCGCGAGCGTTGACCGCAGAAGAGATCGCGGCCTTGGCGTCCGATAACGCAGAAGCCTCGGGCACCATCGCCATCACGGTCGATGCGGTCAACGACGCACCAGTCGTGACGGCTCCCGGATCGGCATACAGCTTTACCGAACAGGGCAGCCTTGCCATTCACGGCACGGGTTTCAGTCTTGCGGATGTGGACGATAACGGCGGCACGCTAACGGCAACCTTCAGCGTCGGTGAAGGACGTATCCTGATCGACGCTGGTGATTCCGGCGTCGATGTTTCCTCAGGTACGTTTCTGACATCCGGCAATGGTACGGACAGTGTCACGTTCACCGGTACGAAGGCACAGCTCAATGCCCTACTGGCTGGAGCATCCAGCGGAACGATCGAGTATCTGAACGATCAAACGGTGGCCAGCGACACACCATCGGCTTCAACGACGATCACGCTGACGGTGAACGATGAAGGCAACACGGGCAGCGATCCGGGCGACACCGGTGACGGCAGCAGCGAAGTACATTCTGCGTCGCAAACGATCAACATCACGGACGTCAACGATGCCCCGAATCTTCTTGGACCGGAGTTGATTGCCAACGGAGACTTCGGAACAGGCGACCTGAGTGGCTGGTCAACCACGGGTCAAGTCGACTACAACGCGGGAGGACTGCGATTCGGAGGTGCCAACGTTGCCGGGCCGCACACCGCTTCGCAAACGATCGCAACCACCATTGGCACGACCTATCAGTTGACCTTTGATTATCGTGATGACCGGAATGATTTCAATCAATCGCTACAAGTCACGGTAGACGGTTCGAGCAACCTGCTAACGACCGAACAAATTGTGACGGACGTCGAAGGGAGTAGTAGCGTCCGATATACGTTTACTTTCACGGCAGATTCTAATTCCTCAACGATCACCTACACGGACACATCTGATACCGCAGGGCTATCGAACGACACAGCCGCAACGGACGGGCGCGTCGACAATGTCTCGGTCCGACAAGCCGGCGGACAGCTTGGCTCAGTGGCTTTCACCGAAGACGGATCGGCCGTCACGCTCGACAGTGACGTCACGCTGTTCGATGCTGAAATTGATGCAGCGCTCGATGACTTTGATGGCACAACACTGACGCTGGCTCGTAACGGCGGAGCCAACAGCGACGACGTGTTCTCGGCCAGCGGCAATCTGGTTTTGAATGCGGGTACGCTGGAGCTTTCGTCCGTCAACATCGGCAGCTACACCAATACCGGCGGCCAGCTCGCGATCACGTTCAATGGCACAGCGACTCAGTCACAAGTCAACGAAGTCCTGCAGTCGATCCAGTACGCCAACACCAATCAGAACCCTCCTGCCAGCGTGCAGATCGACTGGACGTTCAACGACAACAACGACGGCTCGCAGGGAACCGGGGGAGCTTTGACGGCGACCGGTCACACCATCGTCAACATCACGGCCGTCAACGACGCACCGGTTATTACCGGTGGGCCAGACACGTCATCGCTGACCGAAACAGATGCTGGATTAACCGATAGCGGTACGCTGACCGTCACGGACGTCGACCAAGCCGACAATGTGACTGCCGCCGTCGATTCGGTCGTCGTGACAGGCACCGGCTCCGGCAGTGTGCCGGGAACGCTGAACAACGCGGCGATTGCGTCGTTCCTATCCGTTTCACCGACGGCGATTCTGGACAACACCGAGACCTCCGCGACGCTGACATGGAACTTCAACTCCGGCAGCGAAGCGTTTGACTTCCTGGCCGATGGTGAGACGTTGATCCTGACCTACACCGTCAGCGCGACCGACGATGACGGCACGCCAATGAGTGATACTGAAACCGTGACGGTGACGATCACGGGAACCAACGACGGTCCCGATGTGTTTGTGGATACGGGTGATTCGAGTTCGGGAACACTGATCGAAACTAATTCAACACTAATCGATTCTGGAACGTTGACGGTCGCCGACTCTGACTTAACTGATGTGGTGACGTCGACCGTGACCGGTGTGGTTGCCAGTGGCACGACGACCGGACTGGGCAGTGATAACACGGCTCTATTGGCGATGATGACATCGACGGCCAATGTGCTCGATGCGACGGAGCTTGCCGACACGTTGACTTGGGCGTTTAACAGCGGCAGCGAAGCGTTTGATTACCTGGCAACCGGTGAGTCATTGACGCTGACGTACACGATTGAAATCGAAGACAGCCAAGGTGCCACCGATACGCAGGATGTTGTCATCACGGTCAACGGAACAAACGACGCGCCAGTAATTACTGGTGGACCGGATACTTCGGCGCTGACGGAGACCAACGCGGGACTGACTGATAGTGGCACGTTCACGGTGACGGATCTTGATCGGACCGACAATGTGACTGCCGCCGTCGATTCGGTCGTAGTGACTGGGACGGGTGCAAGCAGTGTGCCGGGTACGCTGAACAACGCAACCATTGAGTCTTTCTTGAGCGTTTCACCGACCGCGATTCTTGACAACACCGAGACCTCCGCGACGCTGACATGGAATTTCAATTCGGGCAGCGAAGCGTTTGACTTCCTGGCCGATGGCGAGACGTTGATTCTGACCTACACCGTCAGCGCGACCGACGATGACGGCACGCCATTGAGTGATACCGAGACGGTGACGGTGACGATCACGGGAACGAATGACAATCCCGACGTGTTTGTCGATACGGGTGATTCAGCAGCCGAAACGCTTACTGAGACGAACACGACGCTGACCGCCACGGATACGTTGACGGTCGCCGACTCTGACTTAACTGATGTGGTGACGTCGACCGTGACGGGTGTGGTCGCCAGCGGCACGACGACCGGACTGGGCAGTGATAACACGGCCTTGCTGGCCATGTTCAGCTCGACGGCAAATGTGCTCGATGCGACGGAGCTTGCCGACACGTTGACGTGGGCGTTTAACAGCGGCAGCGAAGCGTTTGATTACCTGGCAACCGGTGAGTCATTGACGCTGACGTACACGATTGAAATCGAAGACAGCCAAGGTGCCACCGATACGCAGGATGTTGTCATCACGGTCAACGGAACGGCTGATGCTCCTGTGATCACCGGTGGACCGGATACGTCTTCGCTGACGGAGACCAACGCGGGCCTGACCGATAGCGGCACGTTAACGGTGACCGACCTGGATCGAAGCGACAACGTGACGGCGGCGGTGGATTCAGTCGTCGTGACAGGAACGGGTTCAAGCAGTGTGCCGGGTACGCTCAATAACGCAACCATTGAGTCTTTCTTGAGCGTGACTCCGACGGCGATACTGGATAGCACCGAGACGTCGGCAACGCTGACCTGGAATTTTAACTCCGGCAGCGAAGCGTTTGACTTCCTGGCCGATGGTGAGACGCTGGTTCTGACCTACACCGTCAGCGCGACCGACGATGACGGCACGCCATTGAGTGATACCGAAACCGTGACGGTGACGATCACGGGAACCAACGACGGTCCCGATGTGTTTGTGGATACGGGTGATTCGAGTTCGGGAACACTGATCGAAACTAATTCAACACTAATCGATTCTGGAACGTTGACGGTCGCCGACTCTGACTTAACTGATGTGGTGACGTCGACCGTGACGGGTGTGGTCGCCAGCGGCACGACGACCGGACTGGGAAGTGATAACACGGCCTTGCTGGCCATGTTCAGCTCGACGGCAAATGTGCTCGATGCGACGGAGCTTGCCGACACGTTGACGTGGGCGTTTAACAGCGGCAGCGAAGCGTTTGATTACCTGGCAACCGGTGAATCGCTGACGCTGACGTATACCATTGAAGTCGAAGACAGCCAGGGGAACACCGATACGCAGGATGTGGTCATCACGGTCAATGGCACCAACGACGCGCCAGTAATTACCGGTGGACCCGATACGTCTTCGTTGACGGAGACCAACGCGGGCCTGACCGATAGCGGCACGTTAACGGTGACCGACCTGGATCGAAGCGACAACGTGACGGCGGCGGTGGATTCAGTCGTCGTGACAGGAACGGGTTCAAGCAGTGTGCCGGGTACGCTCAATAACGCAACGATTGCGTCGTTCTTGAGCGTTTCTCCAACGGCGATTCTTGACAACACCGAAACGTCGGCCACGCTGACCTGGAATTTTAACAGCGGCAGCGAAGCGTTTGACTTCTTGGCCGATGGTGAGACGTTGATTCTGACTTACACGGTTAGTGCGACCGACGATGACGGCACGCCGCTGAGTGATACCGAGACCGTGACCGTCACAATCACGGGAACCAACGACGGTCCCGATGTGTTTGTCGATACGGGTGATTCGAGTTCGGGAACACTGATCGAAACTAATTCAACACTAATCGATTCTGGAACGTTGACGGTCGCCGACTCTGACTTAACTGATGTGGTGACGTCGACCGTGACGGGTGTGGTCGCCAGCGGCACGACGACCGGACTGGGCAGTGATAACACGGCCTTGCTGGCCATGTTCAGCTCGACGGCAAATGTGCTCGATGCGACGGAGCTTGCCGACACGTTGACGTGGGCGTTTAACAGCGGCAGCGAAGCGTTTGATTACCTGGCAACCGGTGAGTCATTGACGCTGACGTACACGATTGAAATCGAAGACAGCCAAGGTGCCACCGATACGCAGGATGTTGTCATCACGGTCAACGGAACAAACGACGCGCCAGTAATTACTGGTGGACCGGATACTTCGGCGCTGACGGAGACCAACGCGGGACTGACTGATAGTGGCACGTTCACGGTGACGGATCTTGATCGGACCGACAATGTGACTGCCGCCGTCGATTCGGTCGTAGTGACTGGGACGGGTGCAAGCAGTGTGCCGGGTACGCTCAATAACGCAACGATTGCGTCGTTCTTGAGCGTGACTCCGACGGCGATACTGGATAGCACCGAGACGTCGGCAACGCTGACCTGGAATTTCAACTCCGGCAGCGAAGCGTTTGACTTCCTGGCCGATGGCGAGACGTTGATTCTGACCTACACCGTCAGCGCGACCGACGATGACGGCACGCCGCTGAGTGATACCGAGACCGTGACCGTCACAATCACGGGAACCAACGACGGTCCCGATGTGTTTGTCGATACGGGTGATTCGAGTTCGGGAACACTGATCGAAACTAATTCAACACTAATCGATTCTGGAACGTTGACGGTCGCCGACTCTGACTTAACTGATGTGGTGACGTCGACCGTGACGGGTGTGGTCGCCAGCGGCACGACGACCGGACTGGGCAGTGATAACACGGCCTTGCTGGCCATGTTCAGCTCGACGGCAAATGTGCTCGATGCGACGGAGCTTGCCGACACGTTGACGTGGGCGTTTAACAGCGGCAGCGAAGCGTTTGATTACCTGGCAACCGGTGAATCGCTGACGCTGACCTACACGATTGAAGTCGAAGACAGCCAAGGTGCGACGGAAACTCAAACCGTTGTCATCACGGTCAATGGAACAAACGACGCGCCAGTAATTACTGGTGGACCGGATACGTCTTCGCTGACCGAGACCGATTCTGGCCTGACTGACAGCGGTACTCTCACCGTCACCGATCTGGATCGAACTGACAACGTCACCGCAGCCGTGGATTCCGTGGTGGTAACAGGCACGGGGTCGGGCAGCGTTCCGGGGTCGCTGAACAACGCAACGATTGCGTCGTTCTTGAGCGTTTCTCCAACGGCGATTCTTGACAACACCGAAACGTCGGCCACGCTGACCTGGAATTTTAACAGCGGCAGCGAAGCGTTTGACTTCTTGGCTGATGGTGAGACGTTGATTCTGACTTACACGGTTAGTGCAACCGATGATGATGGTACGCCGCTGAGTGATACTGAAACCGTGACCGTCACGATCACGGGAACCAACGACGGTCCCGATGTGTTTGTGGACACCGGCGACAGTGCAGCCGAAACGCTGACCGAAACCAACACCACGCTGACCGGGACGGATACGTTAACGGTCAGTGATTCGGATCTGACCGATGTGGTCACCTCGACCGTGACAGGCGTGGTTGCCAGCGGCACGACAACGGGACTGGGCAGTGATAACACGGCGCTGCTGGCGATGATGACATCGACGGCCAATGTGCTCGATGCGACAGAGCTGACCGACACGTTGACTTGGGCGTTTAACAGCGGCGCGGAATCATTCGATTACCTGGCGACCGGCGAATCGTTGACACTGACGTACACGATCGAAGTCGAAGACAGCCAAGGTGCGACGGACACGCAAGACGTCGTCATCACGATCAACGGAACCAACGACACTCCGGTCATCACCGGTGGGCCTGATACTTCGGCGCTGACGGAGACCAACGCGGGGCTGACTGATAGCGGCACCTTCACCGTCACCGATCTGGATCGGACCGACAACGTGACCGCAGCAGTGGATTCGGTGGTGGTCACGGGAACAGGTTCGAGCAGCGTGCCGGGGACGCTCAACAACGCGACGATTGAATCGTTCTTGAGCGTCACGCCAACAGCGATTCTGGATAACACCGAAACCTCCGCCACGCTGACTTGGAACTTCAATTCGGGCAGTGAAGCGTTTGATTTCCTGGCCGATGGCGAGACGTTGATTCTGACCTATACGGTCAGTGCAACCGATGATGATGGAACGCCACTGTCGGACACTGAAACGGTGACCGTGACCATTACCGGAACGAATGACACGCCGAATGTGTTCGTCGACACAGGTGATTCGGCGGCCGAGACGCTGACGGAGACCAATACGACGCTTAGTGTGACGGACACGCTAACGGTCGCCGATTCTGATTTAACAGATGTGGTCACATCCACAGTGAGTGGTGTGGTTGCCGGTGGTACGACGACGGGTTTGGGCAGCGACAACACCGCCTTGCTGGCCATGTTCAGCTCGACGGCCAACGTGCTCGATGCGACGGAGCTTGCCGACACGTTGACTTGGGCGTTCAACTCGGGCAGTGAATCGTTTGATTACTTGGCGACCGGTGAATCGCTAACGTTGACGTACACGATCGAGGTCGAAGACAGCCAGGGTGCGACGGATACGCAGAACGTTGTCATCACGATCAATGGGACCAATGACGCTCCGGTGATCACCGATGGGCCGGATAACGCTGGGCTGACGCCGACCGGTTCGGGCTTGAGCACCAGCGGTACGCTGACCGTGACGGATCTTGACCTGTCCGATAACGTTGCCGCCGCCGTGGACGCGGTTGCCATCAGTGGAACGGGCGCCGGTAACGCGCCGGGGGATTTGGATAATCCAACCGTTCGATCGTTCTTGACCGTTTCGCCATCCGCTGTCCTGGATGGAACCGAAACGACGACTGCCCTTTCATGGGACTTCGATTCCGGTAGCGAAACGTTCGCGTTCTTGTCCACAGGGGAAACCTACGTGATGACCTTTACGGTCAGCGCCACTGACGATGACGGCACTCCGCTGTCGGATACTGAAACAGTCACCATCACTGTGACGGGCGGAAACAATGCACCGATCATTTCGATCCAAGCCGGTGACAGCGCCGCCGAAACACTTGCCGAAACCGACACTGCACTAATAGCCACGGATACGCTGACTGTTAGTGATTCGAACGTGTCAGACGTCGTCACTTCGGCCGTGACCGGCGTGGTTGCGAGTGGAACGACAACCGGGCTGGGAAGCGATAACACGGCACTGCTTGCGATGTTTACGTCCACGCCAACGGTACTGGATAATTCAGAAACCAGTGACACGCTCACGTGGAATTTCAACAGTGGCAGTGATGCGTTTGATTACCTGGCCACCGGCGAATCACTGACGCTGACGTACACCATCGAAGTCGAAGACAGTCAGGGTGCGACGGATACTCAAACCGTCGTCATCACGATCAATGGCAGCGCCGATGCTCCGGCCATCACAGATGGACCAGATTCTGTTGGTTTAACCGAGACCGACGCGGGACTGACGAGCAGTGGCACGTTGACGGTCACCGATCTCGATCGAAGCGATAACGTCTTGGCGGCGGTCGATTCCGTGGCTGTTTCGGGAACCGGATCAGCTAGCATTCCTATCACGCTCGACAACGCCACGTTGCAATCGTTCTTGAGTGTCACGCCCTCCGCGATCTTAGATAATACCCAAACGATCAATACCCTGACGTGGAACTTCAACTCCGGCGTCGAAGCATTCGACTTCCTCGCTGAGGGCGAAACCGTGGTGTTGACCTATATCGTTAGCGTCACCGATGACGACGGCACGCCATTACGCGATACCGAGACGGTGACGGTCACGATCACCGGTACCAACGATTCGCCAAGCGTGTTTATCGATGCTGGCGATAGCGCCGCCGAGACCCTCGGCGAGAACGGATCGACTCTCAGCACCAACGGCACGCTGTCGGTCGCCGACTTGGATCTGACCGATTTGGTCGGATCCACCGTCACCGGGGTCGTTACCAGTGGCAACACGACGGGCTTGACCTCTGACAACGCCGCCCTGCTCGCCATGTTCAACTCCACCGCCAGTGTGCTCGATGCGACCGAAACGGGCGATCGACTCACCTGGAGTTTCAACTCCGGCAGTCAAACGTTCGATTACCTGTCGGCCGGCGAATCATTGACGCTGACCTATACGATTCAAGTCACCGATAGTCAGGGAACAACGGACACTCAAGACGTCGTGATCACGATCAACGGTACCGCCGACGCCCCCGTCATCACCGGAGGACCGGCGACTTCGGCGTTGACCGAAGCCGACTCTGGTTTGACCGATAGCGGCTCGTTCACCGTCACCGATCTCGATCGAAGCGATAACGTTCTGGCGACGGTCGATTCGGTGGCCGTCTCGGGAACCGGATCAGCTAGCGTTCCGGTCACACTCGATAACGCCACGTTGCAATCGTTCTTGAGCGTCACGCCCACGGCGATCTTAGACAACACCCAAACAACCAATACCCTGATGTGGAACTTCAACTCCGGCGTCGAAGCGTTCGACTTCCTCGCCGAGGGCGAGACACTGGTATTGACCTACACCGTCAGTGTCACCGATGACGACGCCACGCCACTGAGTGATACGGAGATCGTCACCGTGACGATCACGGGAACGAACGATCTACCCAACGTGTTCGTTGATGCCGGTGACAGCGCCGCTGAAACCCTGACCGAGACCGATTCGACGCTGACCAGCACCGGGACGCTCAGCGTGACGGATCTCGATCTGACTGATGTGGTGACTTCCACCGTAACCGGAGTCGTCGCCTCCTCCACCACCAGTGGACTCGGCAGCGACAACGCGGCATTGTTAGCCATGTTCACGGCCACCACCAACATCATTGATTCCACCGAGACCGGCAACACTCTGACTTGGAACTTCAACTCCGGCGGCGAAGCATTCGACTACCTCGCCACCGGTGAAACGTTGATGTTGACCTACACGATTCAGGTCACCGACAGTCAAGGAACCACCGACACGCAAGATGTCGTCA
>NZ_SJPM01000032.1 GCF_007859915.1 Neorhodopirellula pilleata | reverse complement strand
CGAGCGAATTACCAAGTGGTATGCCGCGCGAAACGAGCGTCAAACGGGAATCGATTGGCAGTTCACGACCGCAGACGCTCGGATCAAATTAAGACGCCTCTACCCGAAAATTGAGCTGCGATAGACTAGTAGGCTGGGTCGCAGCCGCTTCGGCGGAGACCCGGCATGGCCTCAGTTGGCAGTTGATTGAGAGATTACCGCTGGCGGCTCCCGATGCCGGGTGTTCGTCGTCAAAGCCCTCCTCCACCCAGCCTACGATTTGATTCGGAATCGATCGGCTTCGTCGCTGAGTTGTTCGAATAGGTCGTCGACGTCTTCGCTCCACATTGATTCGCTGAGCAACCCGGCGACCGGTTCTGCGGCGGCGGATTCACTGCGATTAATTTCATTGATCACCATCAGCGCGTCGATCGCGGTCACCCGGCCGTCCCCGTTCACGTCGGATCGGGATGAAGACGAACCAAACAAGGTCGGCTCGCCCGAACCGGTCGCACCTGTTTCCAATGCGTTCAATTCGTTGATAATCCGCAACGCGTCGATTGCAGTGATTCGGCCGTCGCCGTTGACATCGAGCAGCGGTTCTCCGCTCGGGTCGCCGGCAACCGGAACGGCATTGGGATCCGATATGCTTCGTTCGGTGGTTTCGAATTCCGGAATTGCTTCGCGAGGAATTCCGTCAAACGGTTCCAACTGTGGGTCACGTCCCACGAACGAGACATCATTGCCGTCGACGATCCGGGCTCGCAACCACGTCAAGACGTCCTTTTGAGCTCCGCCGTCACCGAGCACTTCGCAATTGCGAACGAAGTCGGCCCCGAGCTGAACGCAAATGTCGCCCGGCCGAACGCCCGCAGCTTGATTGCCTCCATCGAGAACATCTCCGTTATTCTCAAAATCTTGGTCACTATTAAAGTTTCGATCGGAGAACAAGACATCGTTGCCATCCTCGCCGAAGATAAGATCGATCCCCGGTCCGCCGGTGAGTAGATCCGATGAAGATCCACCCCGCAAAATGTCGTCGCCTTCATGCCCGTCGAGGACCGCGATCGCCGATGTCGAGTTAAAAATCTCGTCATTGCCGGCTCGACCATCGACGCGCATATTCTCCACATTGGCGATTTCGATCGGCTCGTGGTCCGCGTCACCAATCGGACCGACAGTGATCGAGTCGTCAGCATCGGTCCCCAGAATTTCCAAGCGGTCGGAACCCCCGTCGCTATCGAAACGAATCGCTTGGCGGCTTTGTTGGATTCCGTACGGGATTTGGCTCGTGATCGTGAGTATGTCGTTGCCGGAGCCGGTCCTGATTTCGAACAATTCGACCGCGATCGAATCGACGACTTCATTGCCGATCGTTGCTCGGCCGTCCTGCGTTGCGGGCATGGTCAAGGCAACCGGATTGGTCGTCGCTAGGACGCCAAAGCCGAGACCATCGATCGCATATCGAAGGTCCAATGAGTCGGTTGCATTGGCCGCGTTGACGAGAATCCGATCTCCGATCTCTTGACCACCAACGGTATCTTCGGAGACGCGATTGGACGCATCGATGCTGAGGCCTTCACTGAATTCACGCGTCGCAGGCGCATTGCCGCCACCATCGATCAGCAGTTCCCGCGTCCGCGCTACGGAATCCTGAGAGGGGTTTTGATTGGGATCGTCATTGAGACGGCGTAGGTATCCTTCGCTATCAGAGCCCGAGGCATTGAGCGTGAAGGTGTCGTTATCCCCACCGCCAAGTAACTCGACGACCGTTTCCAAGAAAACTTCATTGACGATGAACTCGTCGGCGTCGTCTTCTGCGTCGATCAGGATGACCGATCGCTCCAACCCCGTCGGTGTCGGAAACAAAACCGGAGCAGGTCCGCCGACAATGATTTGATCCGTTCCCGCTCCCGCTTTCACGTCAATTCCAGAATTGCCTCCACGATCGCGAATCGTGATTTCGTCATTCTGTGCACCCGACATCAGCTGAAGGATGCTTCGGTCTCCGGTATCATCGATGCCGATACGGTCACTTCCGTTTTCGGTACGAACGGTCAGCAAACTACTCAGTCCGGTCGTTTGCACGTTCACCGTGTCATTGCCATCGTTGGTGTCGAGGTCAACGATCCCCGATGCGGTGGTGTCCATGACGGTTACGGTATCGTTGCCTTGACCGGTTTCGATGTTCAACTCTTCAATCGTGGCGAACGTGATATTGTTGGTCGCCGCGCCACCGTGCTGGAATCGAGTCGCGTTCAATTCATAGGTGTTGTTCGATACGCTCGTGCGATCACTGATATTGACCACATCGCCGCGAATGTTCAGCAGATCGACCATTGAAGTTTCGCCCGGTGACCGACGCGCTTGCACCGTACTCGCTAAATCCGTCTGTGGATCGTGATCGCCACCGATAATGTTGATATCGCCTAATATCGCATCCAAGTTGCCATTCAATCCGGGTGCATTCGAGGAAATATTGAACGTGTCCGTTCCCGCTTCTCCGTCAGCGTTGATCACATTGTCGATGTCGGTGGATTGAATATTGAAGGTATCATTGCCGTCGCCGGACAAGATAGTGATCGGACCAAGGGTGTCATCGACGTATTGCAGCCGGTCGTTGTTGATGCGAATCTCGTTATCGCGAACGACGATCGTGTCGGCCGCATCGGTGCCGATCAAAGGACACAAATTTCCGCCAATGTTCGGCGCTAATGCGTTCGAAGGGGCCGCGAATGTGTTGTTCAGGATCGAGCCTTGAGGACGGAAGTAAGTCAAACCGCACTCGTTGTTTCCAGAGATGGTCGACAATGAAACATTCAATTCGCCCAAGTGATTGAAGGCACCACCACCCGATGCGTTGACACCGTCGGCGGTGTTATCGGTAAGTAAGACACCAATTAAATTAAGGACGCCCAGTTCATTGAACGCGCCGCCTCCGCCCTGTTGTGGATCCGTCGGGTCGTCGCCCATCGCGACGTTTTCAGTGATGTTGGTTCCGGTGACGGTCATCGTCGTGCCACTATTCCACAACCCACCGCCCTCTTCACCGGCGACATTGGATCGGAACGTGCCGCCCGTGATCGTCACCGAGGTGGTGCCCACGGCACTAAGTCCGCCTCCGTTACGAGCCGCTTCGTTGGAACCAACGAAGGTGCCTGTTATTGTTATGCCGCCGCCGACTGAAAAAATCCCGCCGCCGTTGCCGTCATTGGCCGTGGCCAAGTTATTCGTGATGGCGGCATCGGTGACATTGAGCATGCCTCCGATGTTGAACACACCGCCGCCTCCTTGATCGTCTGCAGCGTTATTGCTCGAACTGGCGGTGTTGCCCGTGATGTCCGTACCGCTGATCGTCATCGTGCCAGGACCGTTCCACAAACCGCCGCCTTCTTCAGCAGCGGTATTGTTTTCAAATGCACCCGCATTGACAACGGTATTGCTCATTCCACCACTGGCGTGGAGTCCACCACCGTTGATGCCAGCCGAGTTGGAGTTCACGTCGGTATCGGTCAAGGTCACGTTGCCGGCGTTGTTTTCGATGCCGCCACCGGCACGAGCCGTGGTGTTGGATGCGATCGTCGTGTCGTTGATGGTCAAGGTTCCAGCAACGGTCATCACTCCACCGCCGTTGCCGTTGTTGGCAGTCGCCAGATTGTTGCTAATCACGGCTGCGTCGATAGCGAGCGAGCCTCCATCGTTGAACACGCCACCGCCGCCTTGGTCGTTGTTGGTGTTATCGCCCGAGTTGGCGGTGTTGTTGAGAATTCGCGTGCCGTTGATGGTCATGGTTCCGGCACCATTCCACAAACCACCGCCCTCGTGTCCGGCGACATTGTTCTGAAAAAGTCCGCCGTTGATGGTCGTGACGCTGCCCGCGCCGCTGGCGTGCAATCCACCCCCGTTGATCGCAGCGGTGTTACCGGACGCGACCGCTGGACCGCCGACGGTTTCGTTGGTAATAGTGAGGTTCCCGTTGTTGTTTTCGATTCCCCCGCCCGCTCGTCCGGCCGCGTTGGATTGAATGGAACTGTCGTCGATCGTGACAACGCCGCCGACGGTCATCACGCCGCCGCCGTTACCTCGATTGGCCGTTGCATCGTTATTGGTGATGGTGGCATCGTTGATGTCCAATCTGCCGCCATCATTAAAAACTCCGCCGCCCCCTTGGTCGTTGCCGGCGTTGGAGGTCGAACTAGCCGTATTGTTGGTGATGGTCGCGGTGTTGATCGTCATCAAACCGCTTCCGTTCCAAATTCCGCCGCCTTCTTGCAACGCAGTGTTGTTGGTGAAGTTACTGTTGTTGATCGTCGTGACGCTTTGACCGCTGGTATGCAAACCTCCGCCGTTGATCTCGGCCGTGTTGTTGTCGAGGGTAACCGCCGTCAGTGTGACGTTGCCCGCGTTGTTTTCGATAGCGCCACCGGCACGATTAGCGGCATGGTTACTCAAAGAGACGTTTTCGAGGACTACGGTTCCGCCGACCGTCATCACGCCACCGCCATTGCCGAGATTCTCATTGGCAAGGTTTCCGGTGAAGACAGTGTTGTTGCGAATTGTTACGTTGCCGCCGTTGTTGAACACGCCGCCACCGCCTTGATCGATACCGCCACCGGCCGCTCGCGCGACGTTGTTTCGCATGATCACGTTATCAACGACCATCGTTCCGGTCGAACTGTTCCACAGTCCGCCGCCTTCTTCGCGGGCAAGGTTGCCCTGCACCAACCCACCCGCAACGGTCACCGTCGCCGTTGCCGATACATGCAGTCCGCCCCCGTTACCAGGATTCGGAGTCGTGGCCGTCGTGCCTTGTCCGTCGACGTCGTTGTTAAGCAATTGAAGATCGGTGAAGGTTGCGGTACCCGCGACGATTTCGATGCCGCCGCCGGC
Organism: Neorhodopirellula pilleata; assembly: GCF_007859915.1. Lineage (GTDB taxonomy): Bacteria > Planctomycetota > Planctomycetia > Pirellulales > Pirellulaceae > Rhodopirellula > Rhodopirellula pilleata. Next base: position 21,643 of record NZ_SJPM01000032.1, on the reverse strand, counting down.
TCGGTTGGCGGAATTGTTTTGCACAATTGAGTTTTGCATCGTGATAATACCGGCGAGCGAGAACAAACCGCCACCACTGCCGGAGGTTCCGTCGGCTTGATTCCCCTGAATCGCCACGCTGTCGAGATTCAAGACGCCTGCGTCGTTGAATACGCCCCCGCCTCCGTTGTCGGCGGCGTTGCCGCTGGCGGTGTTGTTTTCAACCGTCGTGCCGGTGATCGACATCGTTCCCGATCCGTTCCACAAACCGCCGCCTTCGCTGGCGGCAGTGTTTTGATTGACCTCGCCACGAACGAAGGTCACATTTCCATTGCCGGTCACGTGCAAGCCACCGCCGTTTCCGGGGCCCGCCAAAGCATTGTTCGAATTCAAAATCACGTCGGTCAAGGTCGTCGGACCAGAACCAACGGCGATCTCGATCCCGCCGCCGGCGCGATTGGCATCGTTGTCGGTGATCGTCGCGCCGGTGATCGTTAACGTCCCGCTGCTGAAGATACCACCACCGCTGGCCCCGCCCACTGTCGCGGTGTTTCCGGAGATGGTGGTGGCTCCGGTGATGGTCAGGGCCGCGCCCGCATTGTAGATCCCGCCGCCGCCCTGGGTCGGAGCGACCGCGCCTGTGGCCGCGTTGTTTTGAATCAATACGGAGTCGAGTACGGCGGTGGTGATCGCCGACGTCGAGTTGTTGATCAGGACACCGCCACCGATGTCGGCGGTATTGCCTGAGATCTCACCGCCGTTGATCGAAATGGTTTCGAGTTCGCTGAGCGTTAAACCTCGGGCGGGCGTGTTGATCAGATTGACGTTGCTGAGCATCAACACATCATCGGCCGAGTCGCCTCCATCGATGATCAATGACGCGGCGTATCCGTTATCCAAGGTGGACACGCTGATGATGTCGGTGCCTACTCCGGCATTGATCGTCAATGAACCGGTCGGGTTGACGAACGCGACGCTTTCGCCGAGCGTGGAATCGATGAAGTTCAGTCCGTTGTTCGCATCACCGTCGTCGGCCAAGGTGATCGTTTCACTTCCGCCGTTGAACGTGAAGACTCGATCGATCGCGTTGAGGTTATCGACGATCGGTTCCAACCCCGTATAGGTGATCGTCGAGGTCGACGCACCGTTGATAATTTCGATCGTCCCATCGTTCGCGTTGGTGAATTGATGGTTGACCCGATCAACGCTTCCAGGTCCGGCGATCAATTCCAACGCATCGCCGCCAATGGCGGATTGGCCGTTGCCATTGAACTCGATCGGTAGCCCGATATCACCCCCGGTGTAATCGATCGTGAGCAAATCGTCCTCGCCCGAGCCGATTAAACGTAAAGAGTCGATCGTCGAGGCGTCTTGCCGCAATAACTCACCGGCGACGCTACCCGTAACGACGACCTCACTTCCATCTCGAACAACACGCAGATTTTCACCCGTTGCTGAGGCGAAAATATCGGTCGCGAGCAACCGGCGTTGTTCGAGGGATTCGAACAATCGGCGGCGTTTGGTCGGGCCGGAGTTACGGGCGTTTTTTGACGAAGAGGCGTTCCACCAAGAACGAAGCGAACGGGCGTGGGGTTTCATGATGTCGGACGCGATGATGGAGCAAGACGATTAACCAGACGAATAGACCAGACGCGGATGAATCTTGGACCCCTCCCGCGAGGTTGCAGTCTAGTTCGATCGCGCCGCAACGCTAGGCTTTGTCTGAAAAGCGTGACCGGCGAAAAAGTGCGTCACAGGCAAATAATGCGTGTTTGCATTTAGAGAATTGACATCAGATAGAGCGTTTTAGGGCGTATTTGGGCCGATCACGCTTCATTGGGGATGTCGTCAACCGGATTGAATCGCGACCAACAACGATCACAGGCGAGCAACGTCAATCCGGCCAATATCCAGAACCCAACGACACTGCCGACCGGAATCACGACCGCGCTGACGCTAGGGGGAAAGACCGCCACGCAGGCAAGCGATCCCAGGTACAGCAAGACCGGAAACAGCGCAAGAACCAATCCTTTCCAGAGGAAAGTCACCTTTGCCCGAATCACCATCGCGATGCCTTGATCATGGATGTGATGAGGAAAGGCCAGAAACAACGCGTTTTCGGTAGCGAACGTCATCAGTGCCAGAGCCGGCAAGGCGGCGGCGAGCCATACGACCTGACCGATCGGGGGTGCAGCGATTGCATAAGCGGCGGCCAGCGTGATCCATTGAAAGAGACTCGTGACCAAAACGGGAACGGCGAGCATCCCGATACAACAACTCAAAGACGATATCGGAAATGATTTCAACAACCACATTCGCTTGAGGTCGCGTCGGAAGTCGATTTGAAGCGCCGGCGGTGCGAGCAGCAGGGTACTCAAGGCGATCCCACCGACGACGAAGATCCATTGCTTGGTCGCTTGTTCAGCAAAGTCGGGATCACCTGTAAACAGCGGCGAAAGCGACACTGCCATGGGGATCGCGAAACTGACCAGCACGTTAAACCGGTATCGAACGAGGCAATGCCATTGCCGCAATACGAGTGCGGATATCGGGTGAGCTTGAACGCCTCGTCGCTCCATGAAGTGAGCGCGTTGGACACTCGCCGATGACGTTCGGCTACGCCTAGGTCGGCTTGTCAACTTGCGAAGCATGGACTGTTCGTTGGCATGTCGGCGATCGAGCGACCATTGATCCAGTGCCGCGTAGGACCATAGCAATGATCCCAAAGATGCGGACGCTACCAGGAACAGGATTGCGCAGTGGACCGGCAACCAGGACGCGGGAATGACGGCGGCCGCCCATGCAAATGGACGGCTTACCGCAAGATGCGAGGCGGCCTGAAGAGGGAAGGCCAAAATCTGCACCGGCCCGCTCATGGCGAAATCGGCGACGACGCCAATTCCTGACGCCATGTATTGGCCGGGATCACTTCCGACCGGAGTGGAGTTCCATGTTTCCAGAGCCCACTGCGCGGTCAACGCGAGTGCGACCAAAACACCGGCAAACCGAACGACCAATCGCTCGCGTGAATTCAACGCGTCGATCACTTGGCTGACCATTCGGCGAATCCACTCCAGGGTGAATAGGGCCGCAAACACGCCGATCCATAAACAGACCAAGCTGGGAACATCACGGTAAAGCACCACACATAGCAGTGACGTCTTCATCGCCGTCGCGGGGATCAAACGAACAACATCATGAAGCGAGACGACTTGACGAGGGATCGGTCCTCCGCCGATCCAAAGTCCGAATGCGGCCGTCGCCGGATCACCCGACAATCGTCCGTCGGGAGGACTGGCGAAGAGATACTTGAGCCCGTGATAGATGGTGTAGACCACCATGCCACCGGACAGCCATAGTTGCAATCGCTCAGGGGCGACGGTATCGCGGCGTGCCAGAATGGTCAGACCGACGAGCAAATAAAGAATGATAAAGCCGACCGCCAGGACAATCCCGATAGCTTGTCGGGGCGAGCGAATCCGCTCTCGGAAACGATGGAATCGATGGATCGCGCGAGTGGTTTCCAGGTCCCAAAGGGTTTCGATCGAATGTTTCCAATTCGGAGACGGTGCGATCATCCGACCGCAGCCAATTCAGGTTCAGCGATTCTGGTCGGGGTTGTTTCGGAAGCAACCGCAGGATCGTCATTCATTGCCGCAAAGAACGCTTGCTCGAGCGTCGCAGCTGCGGGGTAAGATTTTCGCAAACATTGAGTGGTGCCGTGAAATCGCACACTGCCTCGATTCATCATCCAAACTTGGTCACAAACGTCACCGATCATCGCGAGCAAGTGACTGGAAATGATCACCGTCCGACCGGCCCGCGCGTATTGGGTAATCGAATCGAGCAACACGCGAATTCCGGGAGGATCCAGGCCGGTGAGTGGTTCGTCGAGTAGCAGCAATGGTGGCGAGATCAGATAGGCGCACGCGATAGCAAGTTTTTGACGCATACCGCGCGACAAGGCAGTGACGCGAGCATCGTATTTCGGCATCAGATCGAAACGATCCAGCAGATCAAATGCAGCCGGACGGTGATCACGGATTCGATAAAGCTGCGCAACAAAATCGAGATGTTGCCCGACGGTTAGGTCGTCAAATAGCGGCGGGTCATCGGGAACGTATGCGACGTTCTGTTTCAGACGGACTTCGTCCGTGACCGGATTGATGCCATCGACGTGAATTTCACCTGCGGTGGGGCGGATCAGACCGGCTAGGCAACGTAACGTTGTCGTCTTTCCTGCGCCGTTGGGGCCAACGAGTCCGCAAACCACGCCCGTCGGAATCGTAACGCTGACGCCGTTGACGGCGAGCGTATCATCGTAGAGCTTTTGAAGGTTTCGGATTTCGATCATGTTGGTATCGCCAGCGAAGTGAAAGGCATTCAAACGCTAGCCCAAGACCCAAGTGGCGATGGACGTCCACCACGATAATCGGGACGCCTAGCCGTTTTTTGGTAAAGCTTTCATTCGATTGTGAGGGTTGTCGGGATAGTTCCGGATTCGCATGGAGAGGCAGAATTTTCGGTTTATCGATCGGCCAATACGCAGGCAAGTGATGTTCCTAGGTGACGGCCCGGCTGAAGCTTCGGGCCATCCTCTCGTCAGGGCGTCAAACTAGTTAGAATGCTGTCGATTGCGACAACCCTTTCCCGAACCCACGAGAACCCACGTGACCCGATTTCTGCAAAAACCTTCAGCTTTAGCGTTCCCACTATTCACTTTCATGATGGCACTTTCGGTCCATTCGCCTTTCGCCACGCTCGGCGACGAAACAGTTCGCTCGCTCGAAGGCGGCGAGCAGACGGTCCTTTTCGACGGCAAGTCCCTCGAGGGATGGCGGGGACGTGATGACCTTTGGCGGGTCGAAGACGGCATGATCGTCGGTCGTACTACCGACGAAGATCCGATCGCCGAGAATACATTTTTGATCTTCAACGAACCGATCGAAGGGGACTTCGAATTGACGTTGCAGTTCAAACTCGAAGGCGGCAATTCGGGAATTCAGTACCGTAGCGTCGTAGTCGATGAGGACAAGTTTGTTGTTTCGGGGTATCAAGCAGATATCGACTCAACGAACAAGTTTGCCGGGATCTTGTACGAGGAAAAAGGTCGAGGCATTTTGGCCAAACGTGGCGAGTTTGTCACGATCGGTGAGGATGGTAAGAAGTCCGTCGAAAAGTTCGCCGATCACGACGCGCTGGCCAACACGATTCATTCAGGACAATGGAATGACTATCGAGTCGTCGTCCGTGGCAATCAGCTGGAACAATTCATCAACGAAACCAAGATGATCCAGCTGATCGACAACCAAACCGACAAGGCTCGCGACTCAGGTGTGATCGCACTGCAACTGCACCGCGGTCCCGCGATGACGGCGCGATTCAAGAACGTGACGATTCGCCGGTGGAAGTAACCACAGTTATCGGCATGATGTCCAGTTCGACCGGGCAGTGATCCGACCCCATGATGTCGGGTCGGATCCTCGCACCGGTGACCTGCGGCATGAATCGCTTGGCGACCCAAAAGTAATCTAAACGCCATCCGATGTTTCGCTCGCGTGCGTCGCTGCGATACGTCCACCACGAGTAGTGCCCCGGGCCGGTTTCGAATTGTCGAAACGAATCGACGAAACCGGCCGACTCGATAGCATCGAGGCCGGCACGCTCCTCATCGGTGAAGCCCGCGTTCTTTCGGTTGGCTTTCGGATTGGCCAAATCGATTTCGTGGTGCGAACAATTCAAATCGCCACAAAAGATTACCGGCTTACGGCGATTGAGTTTTCGCACGTGGGCCAAGAACGCGGCATCCCAAACCTGACGATACGCCAATCGAGTAAGACCACGCTGCGAGTTAGGCGTATAAACGTTGACTAAGTGAAAATCGTCAAACGTCGCCGTGATGACTCTGCCTTCGGTATCGTGTTCGGCAAAACCAATTCCGGTTTGGTGTTTTCGGATCGGTAGCTTGGACCAAATCGATGTACCACTATAGCCTTTTTTCGTCGCCGAACACCACAACTGCGTATATCCCAGATCGTCGGCCCAAACGGTATCGACCTGCTCCGGGGTTGCCTTGGTTTCTTGCAGACAAACGATCGCTGGTGTTTCGGATTCGATATAGCGTCGGAAGCCTTTGTCCATCGCCGCTCGGACACCGTTGACGTTCCACGAAACCAGTCGCAGCATGTTCATGAATCAGTATGCCAACGGCTGCTTCGGCCCGTTAACGCGGCGTGGTTGAAAGATCGGTTTATGGCCAGGCTGGACCGCCATGCGTGGTTGGGCGAGACGAGGCGAGTTGGAGCCGGAGCCGACGACTTCTTCGCTGATGATTTCGCCATCGGAGTACTCACCATAGGAATGAATCTCGCCTTCTTGATAGCCGTCATGGTAGCCGCCATGAGTGGTTCCATGCCCGCAACTTCCCGAGTCGCATCCGCCATCACATCCGCCGCCGTCGTCGACGCACTTGTAGCCCCACAGGCTCTTAACACCCGCAAAGACACCCCGGCACTTTCCACAAGATTGTCCGTTGTAGTTGCCACAGCAATCGCACGGATCGCAGCAATCGGGCGGGTGATTGATCCAAGGGTCGATATAAAGTTCCCCACATCCGCCGCAGTTTCCGCAGCCATCATCACAAGTGCCGCACGCGGTGGTGCCGCATGCGCTACCGCACCCACCGGGTTGCCACATCGGTCCGCAACAACCGACCGAAAGCAGCATCATCGCGGCGGATAAAAAAGTGAGTTTCACGGCGTGGGTCATCGTGGACATCCCTGTCACGTTGGCGAAGAATCCAGGCTGGACACCTCGCGGCAACCCAACCTAACCGGCCCGGCTCGCAAAACGAGAAAAGGCCACGCAATGGTTATCGTCCGCATAATCGGCAAACTTTACCCAAACCGCGAAGAGAAATTCCGCGACTAGTGCTTCGTCAAACCCTAAAATTAGGGTTAGTGAAGTGAGCCGACGGCGCTAGCCGCGGGCATTGCTCAACGCCCGACGCTAGCGCGTTCGGCTCACCCTAAAATTAGATTTTGATGAAGCACTAGGTAAGCGTTCGGAAATAACTTCCAGATTTCCTAACCCGACGCGTCACGGCTTGTTGTTTCAACGCTCTCCGTACACAGGCGGCTTCCAATCCTTGGGCAGTTTCGCTTGCGGGCGCACGCCATAGGCATCGGCGGGAATCGGATGGTCGTCGGGTTTCAACAACGGCAAGTCATCCGGCAAGTGCTTGATTTGAAAATCCTTGTATTGAATCTTCATCGCCGGTCCGACGTGAACTTGGACCGCGAGAACACCTTCCAACACGCGACCGTTTGGATCCAGGTCGATCAAATCCGCCGTGGGATGACCGTCAATCCAATGTTGATGATGATTGCCCTGAACCAAGACGCGATAATCATGCCATTGATCCGGTTCGAATTCTTTCACCGGCATGGTGCCAACGACCCAGCACGATCCGTCGGTGTCGACGATTACTTTCTCGCCTGTATGCGAGAGGATGCGACGTCCTTTCTCTTCGTACAGCATTCCATTGTACTGCGGTGTGTTGGCCACCACGTCGCATTGATAACCTGTCACAACGTCCAATCCTAAATCGGGTCGTGAAGTGCCTCGGTATTGAATCCCGCTGTTACCTCCGGCGGTGACTTTCACCTTGACCCGCAGATCAAAGTTGCGAATCGTTGTTGGTGTCCACGTAATGAAACGATTCATCTTAAGTGAGCCATCGGTGACGCCGGTCAATGCGCCGTCTTCGACCGACCAATACTTCGGATCGCCTTCCCAACCGTTTAGGTTCTTGCCATTGAATACTTGGACAAAACCGTCTTTGCCGGCGCGACCGGCGACGGCCGCCGACGCGACCGGATGCGGCTCGGTCGACGCACTGAAGTTGCCCTCGAGTGGTTCCAAGGGGCCGCCAAGTTCGGCAACCTGCTCATCGGTTTTGGCCCGCATCATCGCCAGCGTTTCGGCGTACTTCGGATCGTCGGCGAGGTTGGTGCGTTCATCTGGATCGGATTGCAGATCGTGCAAGAACTCGGTGTTTTGATGGTCGATGTATCGTGCGTACTTAAACTGTTTGCTGCGGATACCTTCGAACGCTGGAATGCGATTGCGAACGGCAAAGTGTTCGTGAAACGTTTCGGTTCGCCAATCATCCGGTACTCTCTCGTTCTGGACGATCGGACTCAGGCTGCGACCTTGATATCGCGCGGGGACTTCGGCATCGGCCCAGTCTAAAAACGTTGCGGGAAGGTCCAGGTTCAACGCGAGTGCATCGGAGACTTTGCCACGCTGGGCTTGCGATAACCTCGGATCGGCGATGATCAAAGGCACTCGTAGTGCGTCGTCAAAATGCGACCACTTGCCCGCCAACCCACGGTTGCCCATGTAGTAGCCGTTATCGGCGGAGTAAACGATGATCGTGTTGTCAGCCAAGCCTGCCTTTTCCAGTTCCGCCATAAATCGGCCGATGTTCGCATCGATCCCCGAAACCATTCGGTAGTAGGCCCGCATGTTGGTTTCATACTTTTGTTTCGTGTTCCAACGCCAAAAATAACGTTCGCGATTAATCGTAGTCTTCAGGAACGAAGGAAGTGATTCGAAGATCGCGGGGTCGTCGAGTCGCGGTGGGTCGATCGTGGCAGTTTCATATAAAGAATCGGCTACACCGGCGTCTTCGGATCGCGGCCACGGAAAGTGCCCGATACCGGGCCGGCGATCGCCGTCTTCGGCATGACAGGCATTGAACCACATGTTCAGTGCGAAGGGTTTCGATTTGTCGTGGCGTTGCAAGAAGTCGATGCCCCGATCGACGATGAGTTCCGTTTCATGGCGCAGACTTCCATCGGGTTGCCGCTTGTAATAAGGATTGCGACCGATCGCTTCGAATTCATCGAAATGTTCATCAGGCCGGTAGCCTTTGGGCATTTTGGCGTGCCACTTTCCGAAGTATCCGGTGCGGTATCCTTCCTCGCGAAGCAAATCGGAATACAACGTTTCGACCGCTTCGGGTTTCGCGAGCTCATGATTTCCTGGGGTACCGTACGTACGACCGGTTAATCCCGAAAGGATGGTCGTGCGACTGACCCAGCAGATCGCTTGGCTGACGAACGCGTTTTCAAACCGCACGCCGCGTCGCGCAAGCGCATCGATGTTGGGTGTTTGTACTACGGGATTGCCGTAGCAACCCAGCGTGCTGGTGGTTTGATCGTCGGTAAAGAAGAAAACGATATTCGGCGGCGGTCGGTCGGCCGATTCGTGCTCGCGTTCAGCAGCGGTAGTCACGGGCGAAATGACCGATCCGCTCGCGACGATCAGAACAAAATTGAAAATCAGAAAGAAATATCGGTTCATGGGGAATGCAATGCTTTGAGAGAAAGGCTCAAACCTTTGGTAACATGGTCGAAAGCGGCTTGATGGGCCGCCTTCGGGTCGTGGGAGATGATTGCGTCGAGAATTTTCTGATGGTCTTCGCACGTGCTCAGCATAATGTCTGCGTCGTGCTGATGTCGGCGAATCCCGAAGACTTGGGTCAACACGTGAGACTGCGTGGCCGTCCGTACCAAAGCGCGGTTATTGGACCCCTCGATGACCGCGATGTGGAACGCATGATCGGCTTGATTGAACCGGGCAGTCAATCGCTTGTCGGCCAGTTCAGACTTCGTCGACCGTTGCTGGTCGGTCAGATCCCGCATCATCCCCAAATGCATCTGAATCGCGGCGAGTTGTTCGTGGCTGGCACGCTCAGCCGCCAGCGCCGCCGTGTGCGGTTCGATCAGCTGCCGGACTTCGTACAGTTCTTTGAGCTCGGAAACATCGATCGAACGCACAACCGCTCCGATTTGCGGGACGAGGTCGACGAATCCTTCTTTGGCCAACTGCCCGGCGGCTTCACGAACGGGCGTCGCGCTAACGCCAATTTCCTTTCCGATCGGGCCGTAGAGCAGACGGGTTCCCGGTTCAAAATCGCCGGAAACCAGCTTTTGACGCAGGTGTTGATAGGCGCGGCTCGCGTTCGTTTCGGGCTTCATGAGAGCGGGGCTAGAAGAAGAGGGGCCGATAGGCGAGACTGTTTGGGGCGGCGATGAGAGTTTTTAGAGCCTAACCGAAAAGGGGTCTGACCCTCTCTGGCGTTACCAGAAAAACAACGAATATCGAATCGCCTCCAAAGGGTCAGACCCCTTTTCGGATCGGCTCATAGTGTAAACCAATTGCGTTTTGGATGGCATCAGTGCGAATGGAAAACTTACCCAGTGGTTTGCGACTACGCGACGACTGCATCGTCGAAACGATCGCGAAGTTGCAACGCCGGATCAGCGAGCGATTTCCTGATAGCGGATTGTGCCAGCTATGTGGCGATTTGCTGTTAATCGCCCGGCAAGCGTCCGAGCGGTCGCGAGCGATCGACCGACCGATCCTTTGGATTCGTGTCTCAGGTTATGCGATGGCGGTCGCGCTGATTTCGCTGCTGTTTTGGGTTTTTGTGACTTGGGTGCGTCCCTCCACCGACGAATTGGCCGAAAATAGCATCTCGATTTCGGACTTCCTTTCCACGATCGAAGCGGTGACCAATGAAATCGTTCTCCTGGGCGCGGGGTTGTACTTTTTAATCTCGTTGGAGACGCGAATCAAACGCAAACGAGCCCTGTCCGCCGTCCATGAGCTTCGAGCGATCTGTCATATCATTGACATGCACCAATTGACGAAAGATCCCGAGCGGGTTCTCAAAATCTGGCAAAACACCGCCAACTCGCCACGACACAATATGACGGCGTTGCAGTTGAACCGCTATTTGGACTACTGCACGGAGATGCTTTCGTTGACGGGGAAAATTGCGGCGTTATACGTCCGAGGTTTTGACGACGCCGCCTCGGTCGCCGCCGTCAGCGATGTGGAACAACTCAGCACCGGTTTGTCACGCAAGATTTGGCAGAAGATCATGATCCTCAATCAGTCCATTAGCGATACGTCGGCGAGCCTCGCCCCGGTTGAGTCGATCCCCGATCCCTCGTGATACGTGTCTAGTCATGTCAACTCAAGCGAATATTGTTTCGGTTCGCCAAAAACTCATTGCGGCCGCCGATCGTTTGCGGGCGGCGATGAACGAGTTGGAGTTTGGCGATCCGGTCACTCACATCTACAATCCGCTCGACTACGCCTGGCGATTACATCTCCAGTACCTCGAACAGGCTTCACCGACCGCCGAGGTCTTGCTGTTGGGAATGAATCCTGGCCCCTGGGGTATGGCGCAAACCGGCGTCCCGTTCGGTGAAGTCGCGGCCGTTCGGGATTGGATGGGGATCACAGGCGAAGTCGATGGCGTCGATCCTGAACACCCCAAGCGTCCCATCGAAGGACTCGCGTGTGAACGCAGCGAGGTCAGTGGCCGACGATTGTGGGGACTCATGCAGGAGCGTTTCGTTGAACCGTCGGTGTTCTTCCAAAAACATCTGGTGGTCAACTATTGCCCGCTTGTGTTCATGGAAGCGAGCGGTCGTAATCGCACGCCAGACAAGTTGTCCGCCGGTGAGCGTGCAGCCATCCAGGTCCATTGCGATCAACATCTGCAAGAGGTCATCGAAACCATCCCTTGGAAACATCTCATCGGAGTTGGTGCCTACGCGGAGGCTTGTTTCGAACGTGTTCTTCAATGCGTTGACGCACCAAAGAAACGGGAAATGACCCTATCGAAAATCCTGCATCCGAGCCCCGCATCTCCGGCGGCGAACCGAGATTGGGCAGGCACCGTTATCCGCCAAATGCAGCAATGCGGTGCTTGGTGAGCGCGGAATGACGGCATTTCCCCTTACCCCGAGAACGAGGCTGCTGATTCTCATTGAAATGCCCTATACTTGGCATCCGTTCGCTGGAACGAATCGAGATCCCTTGCCGTCGGAGCGACGTTTATGAAGAAACTGACCGGATTCGCGTTGCTCATTCTTGCCACCAATCAAGCTTGGTCGGAACCCCCGCCGCCATTGCCAAGCGAATATCCGCCGCCCACCGAGGTGCCCGCAAACGCACCCGAAAGTGATCCTGCGGCGGAACGGATTCGGGAGGCTTTGCAAAGCGGCCGGACGGCACCGACGCCCGGCTTGCTCGGCGACGTTCTGGATGTGATTCGTGAAAAAGGGAGTATCCTTGACGGGTCGATCCTCGATCCGCGAATGGAGGCGGAAGCCGCTGCTCAAGAACAGTCTCCGAATCCGAACCGACGACCTCCCGGAGACCTCAGCATGATCCAGAACGCTTCCGAAACCGTAAGGACGGCAGAGTTGTTGTTGCGGTCGGCGCGACGGTTGGAAAAAGTGGCCGATGGTGACGACCGGTGTGCTCGTTTGATTCACCAGATGCGTGTCCAGGCGACGAGCATGTTAGCCGATTTATACCTCTCCCCTTAATCAACTCAGAACGTTTTGCCTTTCCCTCCCGTCAAGATTCCGCGCCGGACCTGGTTGCTGATTCCCGTCCTGTTCATCGCCGGGGCAGTTTTTGCCGATTACTGGCGGAGTTACCCCAGCGATGTCGTTCCCACCTATGTCGGCCGGGATGCTTGCGCGGATTGTCATGCGACCGAAACCGCCGCCTTCACCGGCTCGCATCACGACCTGGCCATGGATCTCGCGACCGACGAAACGGTCTTGGGCGACTTCAACGACGTGACCTTTGAGCACGACGGATTGCAGAATCGCTTGTTTCGCAATGGCGAGAAATTCATGGTCCACACCGAAGGGCCCGACGGAAAAATGCGAGACTTCGAAGTCAAATACGTCTTCGGCGTCGATCCGTTGCAACAATACATGGTCGAGTTCGACCGTCCCACCGATGCCAAAGACGATGAAATCGGACGCGTTCAAGTATTACGGATAAGTTGGGATACTCAAAACAAACGTTGGTTTTATCTGCGTCCGCCCGATGTGCCTGAAAAGTTGGAACCCGGCGATCCGCTGCACTGGACCGGTGTGGCGCAGCGATGGCAAACGATGTGCGCCGAATGTCATTCGACCAACCTGCAACGGAACTTCGATGTCTCGACACAGAAATACCACACGACGTTCTCGGAGATCGACGTTAGTTGCGAAGCCTGTCACGGCCCCGCCAGCCTGCACGTCGAAATGGCCCGCGGGAATTCATTATTTTGGGATCGTCATCGAGGGTTCGGGTTGACCAAACTCAAGGGCGAGGACTCTCATCCGCAACTTGAAACCTGCGCGCCATGTCATTCCCGACGCGGCGTGCTCGACGGCTCATTTCATGGTGGCAACGCTTATCACGATCACTTCAACTTAGAATTGCTGCGTGAGGACACCTATCACGCCGATGGCCAGATCAAAGACGAGGTCTATGTTTATGGCTCGTTCTTGCAAAGCAAAATGTATCATAAGGGGATCCGGTGCAGCGATTGCCATGATCCGCACTCGTTGAAACTGAAGCACCCTGGCAACGAAACGTGTACGTCATGTCATCAACACCCCTCCGGCAAGTACGACACTCCGTCTCACCACCATCACGCCGTCGGCAGCGAAGGTGCCCAGTGCGTCAATTGCCACATGCCAAATACGACTTACATGGAAGTCGACGCGCGTCGGGATCATAGTTTTCGAATTCCACGTCCCGATCTTTCCGTCACACTTGGTACGCCTAACGCGTGCAGCAGTTGCCACGTCAAAGATCAAATCGAATCCATATCGGTGGCGAAGCGAGATCGATTGACACTCTATCAAGATTGGTTGCAGGCGGCTGAACAAGGTGACCGCGAGGTCGCCGATGCGATCACCAAGACGGATCAATGGTGCGACGACGCATGCGAGAAATGGTACGGAACCGAACGTCAAAAGCCAACGCATTTTGCTGAAGCGTTGACCGCGTTGAGAACCGACGATCGGGCCGGCGTCGAGCAGGCGTTGAGATTGATCGTCCGCGACGAATCGCTCGCGCCGGTGATTGCGAGAGCGACCGCGCTGGACGAATTGATCAGCCGTGGTCATCGCGAAGGCACGGCGGCGGCGAAACAATTGATCGAACAAAACGCGACATCCGAACCGATCGAACCGATTCTACTGGCGTCAGCGGCGAGGGCGATGAGCGTGGCGTCACCGAGCGTCGCCAAGTCCGCTCTGTTGCCGCTACTAAAGAATCCCTCACGCCTGGTACGCAGCGAGGCGGCGAAAGCGTTAGTCGCCTCGGGCGGCTATCAAACGATGGTTGGCACCGCAGCACGCGAAGTCGACGAGGTGCTCGACGACGTCAAAGACGAACTGATGTACGCGTCCGACCGCGCCGGCTCCCACATGGCTTGGGCCATGCTTAGCGAACAACGAGGCGATTATGTCGAGGCGATCACCGCGTACCAAAACGCCATCGCCGTGGAACCCGAGATGACCGGTGCGCGGACCAACCTGGCGGCGCTGCTCGATAGTCTTGTCGAAGCATCCCAAAGAGACCAAAACGCCGCCAAAATCTTATCCGAAATCGACAAGATGCTAGGAAAGACGGCTAATGCCCAAGACTGGATCGCCCGTCTGAGAGCCGAAGAACTGCCTCTGCTCAAACGCGATGCCGCCCTCGCATCGGACAACGCCGCCATCCAATATCGGTTCGGCTTGGCCTTATATCTCGCCGGTGATTTAACCGGAGCCCAAAAACAGCTACAACACGCCGCCGAGCTAGCCCCCGAAGTCCAAGATTTTCAAACCGCGTTAAGACTACTCAACGAAAAACTAAACGAACAATAACCTCTTCACTCTTCACTCTTCACTCTTCACCAAATGCTCCACGCGATCATCATGGCCGGCGGCAGCGGCACCCGGTTCTGGCCGGCCTCCCGCAAGGCCAAGCCGAAACAACTTCTCGCCCTCTCGGGTACTCGTACGATGATCCAAGCGACTTGCGATCGCTTGAACACTTGCGTGCCCTCCGAAAGGATCAGTGTGATCACCGCCGAGTCGCTCGTTGATCCGATCGCCGAACAATTACCGGAACTTCGCAAGGCGTCGGTTATCGGCGAGCCCTGCCGTCGCGACACCGCTCCGTGTGTTGGTTTGGCGGCGGCATTGGTGGCGGCCGTCGACCCGGACGGCGTGATGTTGGTCTGCCCTTCGGACCACGTGATCCTCGATCACGATCGATTTGCCGACGCGGTTCGGCGAGGCGAAGCCGTCATTGCAGACAATCCCGAAGCGATCATCACCTTCGGCATCCGTCCGTCCTATCCGGCTGAATCATTCGGCTATATCCAACAAGGATCGGCGATCGAGGGACATGATGCATTTTCCGTCGAATGCTTTCGCGAAAAACCAGATCGAGAAACGGCTGAAAAATACGTCGCCGAAGGCAACTATCTATGGAACAGCGGTATCTTCTTATGGAAAGCCCAAACGATCCTGGATGCGTTGCAACGGCATGAACCTGCCATGCACGAACACCTATCTAACATCGCCCAAGCGATCGGCTCGAGTTCGTTTACCGAGACCTTGGCGACCGAGTTCGCCGCCATCGAAGGCAAGTCGATCGACTACGCGGTCATGGAACGCCACGATCAAGTCGTCGTGATTGAGGCTCCTTTTGACTGGGACGATGTCGGATCTTGGCAAGCGGTCGGTCGCCTGCAACCGCTCGATGATGCCGGAAATGCCGTGACGGGAAACCACATCGGAATTGATTCCAAGAACTGCATCATCGCGAGCGAACCGGGACACACGATCGTGACGATCGATACCGAAGATTTAATCGTCGTGCAAACGAGGGACGCGACGTTGGTCGCACCGCGTTCGAGCGAGGAACGTGTCCGCGAAGTGGTGGCTGAATTGCAAAAACGCGGTCTGCACGATTTGATGTAATTGCCAACTTCCCATTCTAGCGCTTCATCCACACTTGACTTTAGGGTGTCAGCAACGTGGCTCGACGGTCCTCCGTCGAGAATCACGGCGGGGACCGCCGTGCCACAATATGGCAATCCGAACTTAACGTTCGAACAAGACCTAGTGCTTTGTCTAGATTCAACTTTAGGGTTGGCAACATTAGCCGTTTGGGCGCTAGGGGCGTGTTGATTTAATCGTAACCCGAAGCGTGAGCGAGGGATTCATCACCATTAAGTCCTTTGTATGTATCCCTCGCTCACGCTTCGGGTTTCGATGAAGACTAAATCAACAGCCCGCTAGCCCCGGTTTTTGCGACGGAACCGTGGCTAGCGCCAAAACGGCTAATCTTAAAATTGAAGTTGGACAAAGCACCAGGGACTTTTCCCCGTTGCTCCCTCTGGCCCAAGACAGATACAAGCCCGACGCTTGCATACAAGCCCGACGCTCGCATACAAGCCCGACGGCCGAGCGAGGGACAAACCGGTTGGGAACCACCCTCGCTCGCGCGTTTTGAAGTTGCACTTTTGCCTGTGGCGTTGGTTTTTAGTAACCCGCTGCGTAAGCGAGGGATGAGTCAATATCTAGTATCCCTCGCTTACGCAGCGGGTTGCGAAAAGAGTGTAACTTCAAAACTTGCGCGTCGGGCTCGTCAGGAGTGCTTCCCGGATCTACGGGTACGAGAAACCGATCCGGTGCGATACACTGCGCATGTTTGCACACCCATCCCCTTCCTGAAGTACCCGTAGATTGTCCGAACAGCCCCCCGAAAATACGTCCGCAGGCGCGACCAACGCGTCGAGTAGGTCCGCCAAGAAGTTCAACCCGATGGAGCAGCCCAGTCGGGCGATCCGTCCTCACGGCATCGAAGACGCACGAAAACTGGCGACCGAGGCGGCTCGCGTTGCCATCGAAAACAACGGTCAAAATGTGCTGGTGCTCGACGTCAGCGGTCAATCCGCCGAATTCGATTTCTTTGTCATTTCCACCGGAACGAGCCGCCGGCAACTGCACGCGATCAGCGAACAGATCGACGACGCCCTCGAAAAAGGACTCGGCGACTATCGGATGGGGATCGAAGGTTATCAAGAAAGTAGTTGGATCGTGCTCGATTACGGCAGCCTCGTCGTTCACCTGTTTGATGAAGAAACCCGTGAGTATTACGACCTCGAATCGTTATGGGCCGACGGCAAGCGAATCCCTCTGGAAGACCTTGGCTTGACACCTAACGATTGAGCCATCGCCCCCCGGACGAACCCACATCACTTTCCGACACGACTCCGATGAACCTATCCGCGCTGCTTCGCGACCGTTTCTTTGATGCCATTGCCGAATTGACCGAACATGCCGACGAGTATGCAGGAATGGTACGACCTGCCGCCGATCCGCAATTCGGCGACTATCAATCCAACGCGGCCATGCCGCTTGCCAAACGTCTCAGCCGACCGCCACGCGATGTCGCCCTAGCGATTGTCGAAAAGCTGCAACTCGACGACATCTGCGAAACGCCCGAGGTCGCCGGTCCCGGCTTCATCAACTTGAAACTCAAGGAATCATTCCTCAATCGAACCTTATGCGGCATGATCGGTGACGAACGGGTCGGTGTCGGCACGGTGGCCAACCCTTCGAAAATAGTCATCGACTATTCGTCACCCAACGTTGCCAAACCGATGCACGTCGGGCACATCCGCAGTACCGTGATCGGTGATGCCCTTTCGCGATTGCACCGCTTCGTCGGCCATGAAGTGATTACCGACAATCACCTCGGTGACTGGGGGACTCAGTTCGGTATCATCATCTACGGCTACAAACATTTCGGCGATCCCGATCAAGTAGCCGCCAATCCGGTGCCTGAGCTCTCAAGCCTTTACCGGCTAACCAATCAACTGATCGAGTACAGCAAAGCGAAAGCAAGTCTAGAAGGATTGCAAGCGAAGTTGGTCGACGCCAAAGCGGCGGCGGAGGTCGAAGCACTTGCCGCCGACGCTGCCCTTGAAGACGACAAGGTTTCCGCCAAAGACAAGAAAAAAGCACAGAAGTCCGCCGATGCCGCAACCCGCCGAGTCGCATCGGTAGAATCGGAAATCGCATCGGCGCTAGCGAAAATCGCAGCCGTCGATTCCGATCCGATGTTGGCTCAGTGCGCCGCCGAACATCCCGACGTGGCCGATGCGGTGTTGCTGGAAACCGCCAAATTGCATCAAGGCGATCCGGAAAACAGGGCTCTATGGGAGAAATTCCTGCCCCACTGTAAAGATGAAATCAATCGAATTTACGATCGTTTGGACGTCACGTTTGATCATACGCTCGGCGAAAGCTTTTACCATGATCGCCTGCCCGGCGTTGTCGAAACGCTCGATCGACTCGGCCTGACGACTAAAAGCGATGGCGCTGTTTGTGTGTTTTTGGACAGTTTCGATAGTCCGATGATCATTCAAAAACGAGACGGCGCTTATCTGTATGCAACAACGGACTTGGCGACATTGCAATATCGTCACGAAGTCTTTGGTGCCGAAGAGATTTTGTACGTGGTGGATTCTCGCCAAAGCGAACACTTCGAGAAATTCTTCCGCATGGCCGAGCCTATGGGAATGAAAGGCATCAAACTCGTTCACGTTAGCTTTGGAACCGTTTTAGGCATCGATGGACGGCCGATGAAAACCCGCAGCGGTTCACTGATCGGCTTGGAAAGTTTGCTCGACGAGGCCGTCGCGGCAGCCAAGGCGGTCGCATGCGACCCCGAGCGTCTCGCGAATATGAGTCCGCCCATGGACGAGTCTGAACAAAACCTCATCGCCGAAGTCGTCGGCACCGGCGCGATCAAATACGCCGACCTCTCGCATCATCGCACCAGCGACTACCGTTTTGATGTCCAAAAGATGGTCGCAATGGAAGGAAATACCGCAACTTATATTCAGTATTCTTATGCGCGAACGCAGAGCATTCTACGACGAGTGGCCGCCGAATTGGATGTCGACGACCTTTCTCGGTGGGCCGTTTCGACCACCGACACTACTAATCTGAAATTGACCGAACCCGCCGAACGCGCACTCGCCATTGCATTGATTCGGTTCGAAGAGGCGATTAACGGATCAATCGCAGCCTACGCTCCGAATCAAATGTGTGACTATTTGTATGAAACGGCAAAGACCTACAGCACGTTCAATGAGTCGTGTCGGGTGTTAGGAAATACAGACCCGATTGTTCTTCAGACACGGGTGGCTCTGGTATATCTAACCGGTGTTGTGCTTCAACAAGGCCTAGAACTTCTTAATATCGGGGTCGTTGAGAGGATGTAACGGATTGACAAACCGTGTCGTTTGCCTATTTTAGCCATCACACAATACTTATCACGACAGCTAAATTCGAATTGACACAATTCACTATGAATGGTGCTGTCCGTCACAGATGGATGAAAAAAACATGGCCAAGAAGAAAAACGGTGTGAACAAGTCCTTAGAGATTCGTGAATACTACTCCGCGAATCCTAAAGCGAAGCCGCTTGAAGTGGTTGCCGCGATGAAAGAAAAGGGCATCGATGTGAATGCTCAGTTTGTCAGCACCGTGAAGTCGAACGCGAAGAAAAAGAAAACCGTTCGCCGAAGCGCTCCCGCCGCGACTGCTTCCAAGAAAGCCGCTCCGGCCAAAAAGCCAGGACGCAAACCAGGACGTAAACCCGCCGCTGCCAAAACCGCTGGTGGTGAAGTCAGCTTCGACTCCTTGATCAAGGCCAAACAATTGATCGAAGAGATGGGCGGCGTGGACAATGCACGTACTGCACTATCGGCCTACGAACAGTTAGTCGGCTGAACGGATAGGCTCTAAGTGGCATAGGCTTCCAGCCTGTGGAAGCAAATACACAGGCAGGAAGCCTATGCCACTTTTTAATCCGGCAGTGAATGTTCACGCGATGCTTGCCTTCGTATCGGCGTTGGGTTCGTCGGCAAGCGAACATCACGCGAGCCTCGACGCCGATGTCCAAACCGTTTCAGCTACCGCGACCGATCACCGTTCGACTTTAACGCCTTGATGGACAGATTCGCCACGCAAGATGGCTTGCGTGTCGGACCCAAGTTTCTCGAAAGCTCCGAGCACATCGGGGAATGGCGAGCCGATCATTTCAACGCGATCGGCGGTTGTGTAGATCACGGTTCCTGACCAAGGATCAGGGGAACCGGGCAGGTATAACGTGACCAGCTCGATGTCGGGTTCGTTCAGGTCATTCGCTCGCTCGACCTCGAACGCCAACCTTGAGTATCCGTCCAACCTGACCTTTACCGGCTTGAGTCGGTTTTTCGCGATGTCACCACCGATGTTTCCGCTAAGTTGTTCTTTGAAAATCGCGTAGCGAGGGAACATCATCAACAGGTACTTCTCGACCCATCCGGTGAATTGCCGGGCCACGGATCTGCTTGCCAAAATTCCGGCGATGAAACACGCCAGAACGATCAACAGGACGGCAATCGCGAAGATCATCGCGTAGCCGGTGACGTGATTGATCCCCAGGTATTGCTGGGCGAGCGGCTGGATCTGGACGGCCACCGCAAAGATGACCTGGGCGATTTGTCCCAGAAAAAACAACAACACGACGAGCGGCAGCAAGAAAAAGATGCCGCCGATCGCGGTGGCTCGCAGGAACGACAGTTGTCCGAGTACGTGATCTTTCATGATTGGATGCGTTACCAAAAAGAGTCGAAGAGCGAAACATCAGAATTTCACAGGATGGTCTTTCGGCGATTCACCGAGAATTGATACCAAGCCAACATTGAATGCCTTTCCTTGATCGTTTTGCCGATCTCTCTGCCGAGGAAAATCCCTTGGACCGCCCTCTGATGCCCGCCGCGCCGCACGACGCCACGACGGTTTACCGTCCGATCACGCTGTTTTATATGGCCGCGATTACCGCGTTGTTGGTTCCGGTGCTCACCCTGATCGATGCGCCCGTTTCGGCTTATCTGGATTCCTCCGACCTACCTCGAGATTTTACGTCGGCGTTGGAATTGTCACTGGTGTTCTCACACGGCACGGGCGTGTTCCTGGTGCTGATGGCAATTTTCATGTTGGCTCCACGGTTGCGTTGGCAGGTACCGCGCTTGGCCGCCTTAGCGCTCGGTGGGGGCGCGCTGGCGACGATAACCAAAATGTTCGTACTGCGTCCGCGTCCCAGCCAATTGGATCTCGAATACGCCGGGCATCAGTCAGCGTGGCTGTGGGCGATCGATTGGGATTTGAGTGAGATCGCGACGTTTGACGCGAGTATCCGCGCCTTCCCGAGCGGGAACGTGGTCACCGCGACGGCGTTAACGATCGGGTTGTGGATACTCCTGCCGCGAGGAAGGGTGCTCTTCGCCACCATCTGGGCTGGCGTGCTGATGCAACGACTCGGTACGGGAACGCACTTTGTCAGCGACTTATGTGGCGGAGTTGCCATCGGGTTGTTGTGGTCGTTTGTCTGTTATCACCCTAAACTGATGGGCACACTGTTTGATCGCATGGCCCCGGAACCACGGCGGAAACGTCGTGGCGTCGAAACCCCGATTGTCACCGATCACGTGATGAAGGCCGACATTCCTCAAAATACCGACATGCAAGAGCGCCGCGCCGCCTAGTGCTTCGTCTAGATTCAACTTTAGGGTTGGCAATATTAGCCGTTTGGGCGCTAGCGTGGCCTGCTAAAAGTTTGGGGTTGCGGCGGCAATGCGATTGCGCAAGTTTAGTTCCTCGGAGCTAATACCGAGATCTTCTTTTCTGGCGGTGTGAACTCCTGGCTTGAGTTGTTCCCACTTCCATGC
>NZ_SJPM01000031.1 GCF_007859915.1 Neorhodopirellula pilleata | reverse complement strand
CACGGGCAACTACATCGGTACGAACGCCGCTGGCACGGTGACCAATGGTAGTGGTGAGAACGGCATCCTGCTTGAGTCTGGTGCCGCCAGTACAACGATCGGCGGTACGGGCACGGGGCTGGCGAACATCATCACCGACAGCGGAAGGACCAACGCGACCTACGACGCGGGTGTCTACATCGCGACCACTGCGGGGACGGGTAACTTCGTCATCGGCAACAGCATCTACGGCAATTCGGGATTGGGCATCGACCTGGGAGCCCCAGACATCACCGACAACGACACGCTCGATCCCGATAATGGACCAAACAACTTGCAGAACTTTCCTGTCATCACTTCGGCGGAAATGAACTGGTCGGGAACTACCGTCGTCGTCAGTGGATCCGTCAATACGCTTGCCAGTTTAACCGGTGTGGCGATCCACTTTTATGCGACGCCACCGGCGGGCGATCCCACTCGTCGTGAAGGAAAGAAATATCTCGGTTCCACGACGGTCAACACGGATGCCAGCGGCAACGCGACCTTCACCGACATTACTTTGACCGAGTTTTCCGGTGCGGTAGCCGACGGAGAACTGATAACGGCCACTGCAACCTACAGCAACAATACCTCGGAGTTCTCCGCAGGATCAGCGGCGACTACGATCCCTGATAATGTGCTTCCGACTTTAGTTGATGACACATTTGAGGTTGGCCTGGGTACCGTGACGACCGGTAGCGTGTTGACCAATGATAGTGACAGCGATGGCGGTACTCTGAGCGTCATTGACTACACCGATCCAACGACCGGAACGATCACTTACAACAACGACGGCACTTTCGCCGTCGCCGATAGCAGCGGCCACTACGGCTCGAATTCATTTTCCTATCGGGCCGATGACGGACAAACCGGACTGAGCCACTACTACGGTTTCAACGGCGACGTGACCGATTCGGTGGGTGGCAATGACGCGACCAGCATCAATGGTGACACCAGTTTCGGAGAAGGCAGTTTTGGTCAGGGAATTTGGTTTGACGAAACGGCCGACTACGCCGTGATTCCCGATTTCAGCTACAGCAACGAGTTCACCGTCAGCTTTGATTTTAGAGTCGACGACAACACCGGTTCGACGTTTCAGTATCTTTACAGCCACGGGACGGTATCGACGAACAACAGCTTGAGTATTTATCTCGGCGAATCGAGTCACAGTGCCTATGCCAACGAGATATTCACCAACTTTCAAGACAACAACGATGCCGCTTACGCGCAAGAGTTGAATTTTGATATTAGCGGAATCATCGGCGACGGCCAGTGGCACAACTACACGCTTACCGTTGGAGGGACCGGAACTCAGGTCTATCTCGACGGCGTGTTGCAGGCGTCCGATGCGACTCGCGGCACGGACGGAGTCGATCCGACGACGGGGCTGTACCTTGGCGGACGCGAGGATCTGGATGTCAATCGCTTTTACGGAGGTGGCCTGGATTCATTGCGGATCCATGACCAGGCGTTATCACCCAGTCAGGTTGCCTCGCAGGCCGATCTGGAATACAGCACCGCTGACGTGGTCCTGCAACCGGTGGGAACATTCGCTAGTGGTTCAACCGATGGCGGTCTGAGCATTAATACGGACGGTGGCAACGACATCTATTTGACGCCAGACGACTCGGGAACGCTACTCGGCGGTCTCTCGCAACTGACTTTCGAAACCCGCTTTTCGATCGAAAACTTCGCCAATGCGGAAACCCTACTTTCGTACCATTCGCCGACAGTCGGCGAAGAAATTCGAGTCTTCGTGAACACTGCGGGTGAGCTGGACGTCTTCGTCGCCGACACGACGCATACATTCACAAGCATCGATTATGGAACAGCACTAGCCGACGGGAACGAACATTCACTCGCGGTCACTTGGAGCAACACCGGTGACGTTCAGGTTTACGTTGACGGGCAGTTTATTGAATCGGCAACCGGTATCGGGGCCGGGCAAACGCTCGCGAGCGACGGCGTACTCACAATTGCTCAAGAACAGGATTCGACCGAAGGTGATTTCGCCACCGTTCAGTCGTTTTCGGGAACCCTACACGATATCCGTCTGTTCAGCGACATTCGCACCGCCGGTGAAATCGCCGCCAGCTACCGCAGCGATTTGCCGTACAACGAATCCGGCATGATCGCCAACTGGAAGTTCGATCAACTTTCCACGGACGGTGTGATCACCGATGCGGTCCGTGGCAATAATTTGAAGGTGAAGCATGTCACGGAAGCAGGCTTTACCGAAAGCAACCCTTCACTGACGTTTTCACTGCACGAAAACGCACTCGACGGCACCGTGGTCGGACAAGTTTCAGGCGTCGATGCGGAACGCGAAGCCACGATCGCGTCGCTGTTGGCGGCCGATCCTACGCTCGTTTACAGCGCCGAGACGGGCAAGTTTTACAAAGCCATTAATAGCACCGTGAATTGGTCGACGGCTCAAAACGAGGCGATCTCAAATACTTTGGGAACAGTGAACGGTCAACTGGTCACCATTCGATCCGCTCTTGAAAACGACATCGTCTTTTCGCTGGCTCAGTCGATTGGAGGGGCGGTGTGGCTGGGTGCGACGGACCAAACCGTCGAAGGCGACTTCCGCTGGTACTCTGGAAATTCCGAGGCAGAACTATTCTGGCGGGGTACCGGGAACGGAACGAATGTCAACGGTGCGTTCAGCAACTTTCAGCCTGGCGAACCGAATGACTTTGGCGGTAACGAGGACGCCGTTTATCTTGATGGAGGCGACGGTGGCTGGCAGGACGTAGGGTTGACAGCAACAAGGCGATACGTCGTCGAGTGGAACGCCGATGATGTGCTCGACGCCACCAACGCGTTGACGTATTTGATCGAGTCACAAACGGCCGCCGGCGCGTTCGCGATCGACGCAAGTACCGGCCGGATCACCGTCGCCGACGGTTCGCTGCTTGATTACGAAACTAATGCGACTCACACGCTGACCATTCGCACGACCGACGTTGATCTGAACACCTACGACGAAGTCTTCACGGTCTCGCTGAGTGATTTGGCCGAATCGAACAACGCGCCGACGAATCTTTCCAGCGGCATTGAGCTCAATACTGACGGCGGAAACGACGCGTATTTATTAGCGACCACGTCACTTCCCGCGTTGACAGCGACAACAATCGAAGTCGCCTTTGCCATTGACCAACCGACCAGCACGATACCGCTGTTGTCTTATGCAGCGACTGGCAGCGACAACGAACTGTTGCTGCAAGTCACTTCAACGGGCGTCGTGTCGTTTCATAAAGAAGGGGCTGGAATCTCAACCAGTGCGTTTCCGCAGATCCTGGACGGTGAACTGCATCATCTTGCCGTCAGTTGGGACAATACAAACGGAGATGTCGCCTTCTATCTGGATGGAGAACTGATTCATACCGCCACCGGATACCGAGTTGGTGAGTCCGTCGACAATAGCGGAACGCTTGTCTTTGGCCAGGAACAGGATTCGGTAGGCGGAGGCTTCAAGCCAATCCAGAGCTTCAGCGGCACACTGTACGACGTTCGCATTTGGGACCAAGTCCGCACCCAAGCCGAAATCTCGCTCAATCATCAACAAAAGTTTGACAGTGGGAATTTGCCCAATGGTTTGATCGCCAATTGGCAGATGGACGGCTTCAACGGATCAAACGAAGTCGTTGATGTTGTCAGCGGAAACAACCTGAGCACCGGTCACGCCAGCGGAACCGGTTTCACCGCCAGCACCCCGGTCGAAGACCTCCACATCAGCGAAACCGCGACCAATGGAACCACCGTTGGCTTCGTCGTGCCGAGCGATCCGGATGTCAGCAATGACATCGTCAGCGATGGGTTATTCACTGGATCGACCCCAGCCACCGACCGATACGGAGTAACTGGATCGTTCGGCGATTGGACTGTCACGCGTGGTAGCGTCGATCTGTTTGCTACATCGAGTTGGCAATCTCCGCTCGGCGGTCGCGTCGTTAACCTCGACGGTGCGTCGCCCGGTACCATCGAGCAAACACTGTCGACGGTTTCCGGTCGACAGTACCAAGTCATCTTCAACATGACGGGTGACTTTGGCGATGGTGAGCCGGTCAAAAACCTCCGCGTCAGTGGGAACGGCCAAAGCAAAGACTTTGCCATTGTGCAATCACCGAACTGGTCGTGGGGCAACACCAATGCCTTTGAAAGTCGGAGCTTCACCTTTACTGCGGATTCAGCGAGTTCATCGCTTGCGTTCGCATCACTCGAAGGTGCAAGCAGCACCTATGGCCCGTACATTGCCGACGTGCGTGTCATCGAAATTCCTGCCGCCGTCACCACGATTCTGAACAACGATCCGACGCTGTCCTACGACGCGGCGACGGGCAAGTTTTATAAGTTAGTCGATGGCCCGTCCGTCGACTGGGCAACTGCGTACGCGGCCGCACTGGGGGACGACCTCAACGGTGTGTCGGGCCAATTGCTGACAATTCGTTCTGCGTACGAACAGGAACTCGCTCAGTCATTCTCGGAACAGGCGGGCAATGATCTGTGGCTTGGTGCTTCGGACGCGTCGGTCGAGGGGCAATGGCGATGGCTCGACGGCACCGACGATGCTGATCAGTTTTGGCAGGGCGATGGTTCCGGTTCGATCACGAATGGCGCTTTCGCCAACTTCCGTGATTCCGAGCCAAACAATTTCGGTGGCGACGAGAATCATCTTATATTTGTTACCGATGGTTACTGGAACGACTTTCCCGACGATCTTGCCATCGGAGACTACGTCATCGAATGGGACGCCAGCGAAGTCCTGTCCAACTTCACGTTCAGCCTGACCAACGACGCAGGTGGACGCATTGCTATCGACAGCAGCTCCGGCGAGATCACGGTCGCTGATGGCTCGCTGATCGACTACGAAACCGCGACAACGCACAACATCGACGTGCAAGTTACCGATGCAGCGGGCAACAGCTACACTGAAACCATGCCGATCACGATCGACAATGAGCTAGACGCGAATCACACCGTTCCCGGCCCGCAGTCGGTCAACGAAGACGCTGTACTGACCTTCAGCATCGGTAATGGAAACTCGGTCACCGTCAGCGATTCGCTGGCCGGAACTAACTCGTTGATGCTGGTCAATTTATCCATCCACGACGGCGTGTTGAATTTATCGCATGCCACGGGATTGACGTTTGTCAATGGCAGCAATGGAAGCAACGCATTCCAGATACGCGGACTCGAATCGGACCTGAACGCGGCACTCGAAGGCATGACCTTCATACCGAACGCGAGTTTCAACGGCAGCGTTACGCTGAATCTGACAACCGCTCTTGTTGACGATGCCGGGGGCCACTACACGTTTGAACCGGAAACCGTCAGCGGCTCGACTGTTAACGATCAATCTGTCGGCTCGCTTGAAAACGGAACCCTTGTCGGGAACGCCACCGTTGTCACCGATGGTACTCGTGGCGAGGTGCTAAGTCTCGACGGTAGCGGTGATTCGCTATTGATCCCGGGCAAGTTTGGTGGCCCGTCGGATATCACGACGGCCGCCTGGGTCAATTTGACC
Organism: Neorhodopirellula pilleata; assembly: GCF_007859915.1. Taxonomy (GTDB): domain Bacteria; phylum Planctomycetota; class Planctomycetia; order Pirellulales; family Pirellulaceae; genus Rhodopirellula; species Rhodopirellula pilleata. The sequence continues at coordinate 21,160 of NZ_SJPM01000031.1, read as the reverse complement.
TCCGTGGGCCCGTCGGGCGCCGAAATGATTGCGTTGGGTGAAGATTTCGGAGTGCGACTCAACTCAGGGTCAGGACTGTATGCCTACCTATGGAACGGCAGTAGCTGGGAAGGAGCGTCCTTCAACGTCGACCTCTTGAACGACGGTTGGCATCACATCGCAGCCTCGTTTGACTCCGCAACGAAGTCACTGCAACTCTATCTCGATGGCGAACTGGTTGCATCAGCGACCACTTCGGGAACGCTGACATTCCAAGGAAGCTATCCCGATACATACGTTGGCAGACACGGCAATCCCTCCATCTCGGCGTTCGACTTTGGCGGGTTGATCGACGACGCTCGCGTCTATACTCGAGCCTTGTCGGCTGGCGAAATTGTTGTATTGGCGGCGGACAGCCTGTCCGCCAACGGTTCAGTGCCCATCACCGTCAGCCCTGTCAATGACTCGCCGATGTTCGTCGCTCATCAGGGCGTGACCTCGTTTGACGCTGCATTCGACTTTACCGTCGGTACGGCCATCCATGAACTGGACAGTGGCAAGTTCGTGGTCGCCGGGACAATTGATGGAGGAGCGTCGGGGCTCATATTTGCGCTCGCTAGATACAGCGCCAATGGCACCTTAGACACGTCGTTCGGTACGGCGGGGCTGGTGACGGCGGACTTTCTGGGGACTGACGATCAAGCCAACGGCATCACCGTCGATCCTAACGGACGCATCGTCGTCGTTGGGCGAACGGTTGTCGGCGGTTACAACGATGTTGCTGTCGCTCGGTACAACGCGGACGGTTCTCTGGACACGACGTTTGATTCCGATGGAATGGTCGTCCATAACATCGGCTTCGCCGATATCGCCCATGATGTTGCCATCGATGGTGATGGGAAGATTGTGATCGCAGGCCAACGGGGCAACGGTGGGAACGCCGATCCCGTCGTTCTCCGGCTGAACAATGATGGTTCGCTCGATACCAGTTTCAACGGAACAGGTTGGGTCAACGATACCTTTGGGATGGCCGCTGGGGTATCGGGTGCGCAGATCGCTTATGGACTGGCGATCGACCCCAACCAAAAAATTCTGGTCATTGGATCCGGCAATAGCGGAACCGGCGACGACTTGCTGCTACTTCGTTTCAATACCGACGGAACACTGGATACGTCATTCAGTGGCGACGGTCGAGTGGCTGTCGATCTTGGTTCGTCCACCGTTGACGTCAATGGTGAGATCGTCCTTGACGACGCGGGTAACATTCTTGTCGTGGGAACCGATTCAACGAACAACGAAGTCGGCCTCGTTCGATTCACCTCGTCCGGTGTGCTCGATGCAACCTTTGGAATCGGCGGGATCGCCACCACCGGTTCTCTGTCGGGCAGCTTTACCGGCGTCGACTTGCGACTGCAAGCCGATGGTAGAATCATTGTCGTGGGGACCAGCAACAATGGTACTGACAACGACTTTGCCGTCTATCGATTTAATACCGACGGGACGCTCGACGCATCGTTCAACGGTGATGGGTTGGCGACTTTCGACGGCGGATTCGCGGATTCACTCGAGAACGCCTTTATCAGCGGCACTGGTCAAATTGTTGCGGTCGGAACATCGAGTGACGGCACAGAGAACCGCGCCACGGTCGTCCGTTACAATAGCGACGGCACGCTGGATACCTCCAACTTCGCACCTCAAAATTCACTTGAAGGGAATCCGACGTTCACCGAGAACGGGCCTGCCGTGGTGCTGGATGCGGATGTCACGATCTTTGATGCCGAACTGAGTACGATTGACAATTTCAACGGCGCGACCGTTTCGCTTGCTAGAGATGGCGGAACGAGCAGCGAGGATGTGTTTTCGGCGACCGGGTCGCTCGGTGCGCTCGGTCAAGCTGGAAACCTAACTTACGGCGGAACCACAATCGGGACGGTAACGACCAACATAGGCGGTACGTTGGTGTTGACGTTTGATGCCAACGCCACACAATCACTCATTAATTCAACGCTTCAATCGATCGCCTACAGCAACACCAGCGATGCACCTCCGACCAGCGTGCAGATCGACTGGACGTTTGATGACGGCAACACGGGCGCACAAGGAACCGGCGGAGCACTGACGGCGACAGGCAGCACGACGATTGATATCACTGCGGTCAACGATGCGGTGGCGGCGGTGGCGGATTCGGATACGGCGACGGAAGCTGGTGGGACGGCGAACGGAGCGGCAGGTTCCAACCCGAGCGGCAATGTGCTGACCAACGATACTGATGTGGACACGGGTGATACTAAAACGGTTGTCGGAGTCGTGGCCGGGCCCGCGCCTAGTGCCGTCGGCTCTGTGGGGACCATTGTCACTGGAAGCTACGGCAGCATTACGATCGACGCGAGTGGAAATTACACCTACACCGTCGACAACGACAACGTGTCGGTGCAGGCTCTACGCACTAGCGGTGATACACTCGATGATGTGTTTAGCTACACCGTTGCCGACTCGGAAGGCGCCGAGTCAACGACCCAGATTTCGGTCAAAATACAGGGTGCCAATGATGCACCGCACGATCTCACAGGAACGATGGCCGTCGCGGAAAATGTCGCCGGCGGCATGATGGTCGGCACCGTTGTCGGCAGTGACGTCGATGCCGCAGACACCTTGACTTACAGCGTAACCGGTCAAGACGGCGTTCTGTTCGCGGTGGATTCGGCCTCGGGTGAAGTGCGTTTAGCCAATCCAACGGCTCCGGATCAGTTCACCGAACATGTGTTGTGGCTGGACGCGAATGAGACGGGCTCGATCACCCTAAATGGTAGTGACGTCAGTGGAGTGACGGATCTTTCGGGTACGGGGAATTCCGCCAGTCAGTCGATCGCCGGGACCCAACCGACTCTGGTTGCTGGAGCTCTGAACGGGAACGATGCATTCCAGTTCGACGGCATGGATGACTACTTGACGATCAGCGATTCGCCGACCATTAACGTCAGCGACGTGGAAGAACGCGTAGTTACATCAGCGTTCCAGTTGTCGTCCGACGTCACGACTCGCCAGGTCATCTACGAAGAGGGCGGCGTCACCAACGGCTTTAACTTGTATGTTGAGAACGGGAACTTGTACGCCGGTGCTTGGTCAGGAGCCAACGGATGGAACGGCGAGTGGCTGTCGAGCAGCGTGACAGCCAATACCACCTATGTCGCTACTTCGGTGTTTGATTATTCGGCGGGACGCTTCGAGCTGTACGTTAACGGGTCACTGGTAGCGGCGGGCACCCCAGGTTCGATCATCGCTTCTCACAATAGCGATATTGGCATCGGTGCTAAGGTCAATGACACCAAATACCATCACGGAACCTCCAGCGACGAGGGTGAGTACTTCAACGGTCTGATCGGCGAACTGACGATCAACAACGATCCGATTGACGCGGACCGTGTCGTCGACGCTCATGCCTACTTGATGAACAAGTGGATCGGTACACCGACGACCCCCGACTACGAAACCGGCATATCGCATGACGTGACAATCGAAGTCACTGATTCCGCAGGTGCGACTTACAGCGAAGTACTGACGATCGAAGTCAACGATACGCCAGAACCAGTTCAATCCCTGCCTGGGGCTCAATCGGTCGCTGAAGACGGAGTGTTGACGTTCAGCAGTGGAAATACCAATGCCATCACAGTCAGTGATACGTTCGCCGGATCAGAAACTCCGCTGCAAGTGATGTTGTCCGTCAACGATGGTGTGCTTGATCTGTCCGGACTCACAGGCATTACCATTGTCGACGGATCCGACGGCAGTAGCTCGATCACGTTTAATGGCACCGAGTCGGATATCAATGCGGCCTTGGAGGGTCTCACCTTTACGCCCGACGCCGGTTTCAACGGCAGCGTCTCGCTAGACATGACGACGTCGTTGTCGGCTGACCAGGAAGGACACTACGACTTCGAGGGCGGTAATGCGAACGACCAAAGTGCTGGCACTGTTCAGGACGGAACGTTGTTCGGATCAGCCACGACGTTCATTGACGCGACTCGAGGAGAGGTGCTGAGCCTGGACGGAGTCGATGACTACGTGTCGATCAGTCCAACAGTCACTTATTCCGATCAAGTGACGCTTGCTGCGTGGGTTAATCTTGACGAGATCATCGGTGTTGGATCCGTAGGCAGCGTGATCTCACTGGGCAACAACGTGCAACTGCGAGTTGCAACCGACGGTACGATCGACGGGCTCTTTCGATATACCTCGGGTAGCGATTGGAGATACACGCTGTCCAACGTCACAGTCGATGGCGAGGGCTGGAAGTTCGTTAGTTACACCTACGACCAAACGACGAACACCCAACGACTTTATGTTGATGGAGTGATGGTTGGTGAGTCGCATCATACCGAAGCGATTCAACAGAATACAGGATTGCAAGACGTCATCGGAGCCAACAGCAGTGGTGCGTCGCAGTTCTTCAACGGTCTGATCGACGACGCTCGCATCTATACCCGAGCCCTCTCGGCCAACGAAATCGCGGCACTCGCCGGTGCGCTAACGCAAACGTCATCGACGGTGGCCATCGCGGTCATCGCGGTCAACGATGCACCGGAATTCGTGCAGCCCGAACTGATAACCAACGGTAATTTTAGTTCGGGATTAAGTGACTGGACGACCACGGGAATCGTACAAAGCATCTCTTCCCAAATCCGATTCGGGGCCGGCAACGCCGTCGGCCCACACACGGCCTCGCAGACGGTTGATACGGTTGCTGGTGGAAATTACGAACTCTCGTTTGACTATCGTGATTCGCATGGATCTCTGAATCAGTCGCTGCAAGTTACCGTTGACGGTGAGAGCAACTTACTGACAACAGCGCAGATCATTACGGACCTAGTTGGCACGACTTACCTTCGGTACACCTATTCGTTCACCGCCGACTCGAGCACCGCAACGGTCACGTTCACCGACACTTCAGATACAGCGGGTGTTGCCAACGGGACCAACGGTGTCGATGGCTACATCGACAACGTGTCGGTGAAGTATCAATCGGGCGTATTCAGCGAGGTCGCCTTCGTCGAAGACGGTGCTGCCGTGGTATTGGATTCGGACCTGACTTTTCTTGATACCGATATCGATCGCGGAGAAGATGATTTCGATGGCATTGATCTGATCCTGAGCCGAAATGGCGGGGCGGATGCCGAAGACGTTTTCAGTGCGACCGGAAACTTGGCCTTCCAGGGCAACAATGACCTGGATCTGTCCGGAACGACGGTCGGTACGGTAGTCAGCAATAGCGGCGGGACGCTGAATCTGCGATTCAACGCCACGGCGACGCATGCACAGGTCAACGAAGTCCTGCAATCAATCGCTTACAGCAATAGCAGCGATGATCCACCAGCCAGCGTCACCATCAACTGGTCGATCGAGGATGGCAACACCGCATCCGAACAAGGAACCGGCGGTGAATTGATCGCCACCGGCAGCACAACGGTCAACCTCACTGCGGCCAATGACGCACCGGTGCTCGACGACACAGGCACGATGACTCTCAATACGATCACGGAAGATGAAACCAACAACAGCGGTCAGACGGTGGCTTCGATCATCGCGTCGGCTGGTGGCGATCGCATCACGGACGTGGATAGTGGTGCGTTCGAAGGGATCGCCATCATCGGCGGTTCCGCGGCTAATATCGCACGGCAATACTCAATCGACGGTGGATCCACTTGGACTTTCTTCAACATTCCATCGGACACGTCCGCCATTCTGCTGCGAAGCACGGACTTGGTTCGGGTTTATTCGAACGACAATAATGGTAGCACTGGCAATGCTTTCGCATTCCGCGCCTGGGATCAGACAACCGGAAATGCCGGTGACCGAGTCGATGTGTCGATCAACGGAGGTACGAGCGCGTTTAGCACGGCCACTGAAACGGTTGCGTACACCATCACTTCGGTGAACGACGCACCAACGATCGCCAGCGGCTACACCTACAACCTGCCGGGAACCATTGAAGGCACCGTCTCGTCGGGAACACTTGCTTCGGCCATCCTGAGCAGCTCGACCTACGCCGACGTTGATAACGGTGCTGTCAGTGGCTTGGCGATCACGAACTCAACGGGCACTGGTACCTGGCAGTATTCGACCGACGGGGCGACGTGGACGAGTTTTGGTTCGGTCAGCTCGACCAGCGCCTTGTTGATCACATCCACCACACAGGTTCGCTACATCCCTGACGGCGAAAACGGTGAAACGGCAACGTTCGGCTACAAGGCCTGGGACCGAACCAGTGGCGTGGCATCGACCAACGGATCCCCAAGCTATGCCGACCCGACAACGTCGGGTGGAACCAATGCGTTTTCCATCAATAGTTCGTCGGCTCAGATTGTCGTGACGGATGTCAACGATCTTACAGTCGCAGCCACGATCGAAGGCACTCCGTTGGCTTACACCGAGAACGACGGTGCGGTAGCAATCACGTCGACCATCACGTTCACCGACGTCGATGATACAAACATCGAATCCGCAATGGTACAGATCACCGGCGGTTATCAATCGGGCGAAGACGTGCTGACCTTCAGCAATCAAAACGGCATCACGGGATCTTACAACGCCACCAATCGCACATTGACGTTGACTGGCTCGGCGACATTGGCCCACTACGAAACGGCGATCCGCAGCGTCACGTACACCAACAGCAGCGAGCACCCGAACACAGCAACCCGCACGGTTTCATTCACCGTGAACGATGGCGACGACAACAGCAATACCGTCACACGCAATATCGCGATCGAGCGAATCAACGACACTCCTGACATGGACGGTCCTGGAACGGCTTATACCGTCAATGAACAGACCAACTTAAACATCCACGGAACCGGATTCAGTGTCACTGATGTCGATGCGGCCAGCGGAACGATCACTGCTACGATCGCAGTGGGTGAAGGTGCGGTCACGGTTGCGTTGGGTGACTCCGGAGCAAGCATTGCGAGCGGCAACGGAACTGGAAGCGTGATCCTAACCGGCACGTTGGCGCAGCTCAACAACCTGCTTACCGGCAGTGGCAGCGGCACGATTGTATACAACAACGGCAGCGACACGCCATCCGCTTCAACAACTATTACCGTCACCGTCAACGACGGCGGCAACACCGGTACCGATCCGGGACTGACGGCGGATGGATCTAGCGAAGAAGATTCCGCGTCGCAGACGATCAACCTCACCGCGACCAACGACGATCCAACGAACTCGGGTAGTTTGCCGACCGACATCACGGTCACCGAAGATGTGACGAGCAACGTCGATCTATCGGCGATTGATCTGAGCGACGTTGATCACGGCGGCGGCTCCTTGACGCTCAAGCTGACGACTTCGACCGGTGGAAACCTGACGGCGGGAGCGGGAACTGGGATCACCATCGGTGGAGACGGAACCGGTACGTTGACATTGACCGGTACCCAAGCTGACTTGAACACGTACCTTAACACAGCCAGCAACGTCACGTACCTGCATGGCACGGCAAACCTGTTCGGCAATGACGCCGACACGATCAACGTGACGGTTAACGACAACGGCAACACCGGTACCGGTGGCGGTACCGACATCGACTTCGGTACCGTCAACGTCGATATCACGGCGGTCAACGATTCACCACTGGTGGGCACCAACACGGGAACGACGGTGGCCGAAGGAGGCTCGGTGACGGTCACCACGGCGATGCTCAATGAAGCCGACGTGGATGATGCGGGAACAGGATTGACTTTCACAGTGACCAGCGGCCCGACCAACGGCCAATTGGAACTGACGACCAATGCCGGTGTGGCCATCACTTCGTTCACGCAAGACGACATCGACAACAATAATGTGGTGTTTGTGCATGATGGCTCGCAGGCGACGAGTGACAGTTTCGACTTTAGTTTGGCCGACGGCGGCGAAGACGGCTCGACACCTGCCACGGGCACGGTCAGCTTCACAGTCACCAACGTCAATGACGCACCGGTGGCAGCCACGATTGAAGGGACTCCGTTAACGTACACCGAGAACGACGGCGCGATCGCGATTACTTCGACGATCACCTTTACCGACGTGGACGATACGAACATCGAGTCGGCCGTGGTGCAGATCACGGGTGGCTACCAATCGGGCGAAGACATACTCTCGTTCAGCGACCAGAACGGGATTACGGGTGCCTACAACTCAGGCACGGGTACGTGGACATTGAGCGGAACCGCCACATTGGCCCAGTACGAGACCGCCATTCGCTCAATCACTTACACCAACACGAGTGAGAATCCCGACACGACCACACGCACGGTCAGCTTCTCCGTCAACGATGGCGACGATAGCAGCAACACCGTCACACGCGACATTGCGATTACGGCTGCGAATGATGCTCCGGTGATCTCAGACGGACCAGTCACCGCGTCGTTAACCGAAACGAATGCGGGACTAACTGATAGCGGAACGTTGACCGTAACCGATCTGGATCGCAGCGATACCGTCACGGCCGTCGTCGATTCGGTCTTGGTTACTGGCACCGGGTCGGGAAGCGTTCCAGGCACCCTCAACAATTCAGTGATTGAATCATTCCTGACCGTTTCGCCAACTGCGATCTTGGATAACACCGAGACGTCAGCCATCCTGTCATGGAATTTTAACTCCGGCAGCGAAGCATTCGACTTCTTAGCTGACGGAGAAACGTTGATTCTGACCTACACGGTCAGCGCAGCCGACGACGATGGCACGCCACTCTCAGATTCCGAAACGGTCACAGTCACGATTACCGGAACCAACGACGGTGCCAATGTGTTCGTCGACACCGGCGACAGTGCGGCGGAAACACTCACCGAAACAAGTACAACTCTGACGGCGACGGACACGTTGACCGTTGCCGATTCAGATTTGACTGACGTCGTGACCTCGACCGTAACCGGATTCGTTGCTAGCGGGACCACGACGGGGCTTGGCAGTGACAATGCGGCGTTATTGGCCATGTTCAGCTCGACGGCCAATGTGCTTGATACGACGGAATTGACCGACACACTCACCTGGGCGTTCAACTCGGGCAGCGAAGCGTTTGACTACTTGGCAAGTGGTGAAACACTCACTCTAAGTTACACCATTGAAGTAAAAGACAGCCAGGGCGCGACGGATACTCAAGTGGTCGTGATCACGATCAACGGTACGAACAACGCACCGGTGATCACCGATGGACCGGATATCGCCAGCCTGACACCAACCGGATCGGGCTTGACAACCAGCGGCACGCTGACCGTGACGGATCTCGACCGAACTGACAATGTCACCTCAGCCGTGGACGCGGTTGTGATCAATGGAACGGGTGCCGGGAACGCGCCAGGTTCGTTGGATAACGCGACCGCCCGATCGTTCTTGACGGTTTCGCCGATGGCGATCTTGGATGGAACCCAAACGACGGCTTCGCTCTCTTGGGATTTCGACTCAGGGAGCGAAACGTTTTCGTTCTTAGCGGCAGGCGAAACCTATGTGATGACCTATACGGTCAGCGCCACCGATGACGACGGCACGCCGTTGTCGGACACCGAAACCGTGACGATCACGGTGACTGGCGGTAACAATGCGCCGGTGATTTCGATCGAACTCGGTGATAGTGCTACTGAATCGCTTTCCGAAACCGACGCAACATTGACCGCGACCGATACACTGACGGTCAGTGATTCGAACGTATCGGATGTCGTCACTTCGACTGTGACAGGCGTGGTTGCAGGTGGGACAACGACTGGGCTTGGTAGCGACATCGCGGCGTTGCTGGCGATGCTGACTTCCACGCCGACAATCTTAGACAATTCCGAAACCAGCGATACGCTCACCTGGGCATTCAACAGCGGCGGAGAAGCATTCGATTACCTAGCAACCGGTGAATCACTGACGTTGACCTACACCATCGAGTTCGAAGACAGCCAAGGTGCGACCGATACGCAGGACGTCGTCATCACCATCAACGGCACGGGTGATGCGCCCGTGATTGCCGGCGGCCCAGCTACGTCTCCACTGACCGAAACCAATTCAGGGCTATCCGACAGCGGTACGTTCTCCGTGATCGATCTCGATCAAAGCAACAACGTGTTGGCGGCGGTTGATTCGGTGGCCATTTCCGGAAATGGGGCAAGCAGCGTTCCTGTTACCCTCGACAACACGACGCTACGATCGTTCTTGAGCGTCACGCCTACCGCAATCTTAGACAACACGGAAACCACCAACACGCTGACTTGGAATTTCAATTCCGGCAACGAAGCGTTCGACTTCCTCGCCGATGGCGAGACTTTGGCATTGACCTACACCGTTAGCATCACCGATGACGACGGCACCCCGCTGAGCGATACCGAAACAGTGACGGTGACGATTACGGGCACCAACGACGGCCCCGTGGCCATTGTCGACACCGCGACCGCGCTGGAAGCCGGAGGTGATGCCAACACCACGCCCGGAATTGATCCGACCGGCAATGTGCTTGACAACGACACTGACCTCGATGCCACCGATACTGCCAACGTCGTCGGAGTCGCCGCAGGGAACTCTGGGCCGGCGAGCGGTTTCGTGGGTGCCCCGGTTTCGGGACTCTACGGAACCATCACGATTCAAAGCAATGGTCTGTATACCTACAACGTCGACAACAATCATCCGGACGTCGGGGCTTTGCGAACGACAACTGATACCCTCGAAGATGTCTTCACGTACACGATCGTTGACGGACAGGGTGTCCAGTCGACCCAACAGATCACCATCACGATTCAAGGTGCCAACGATGATCCATTCGACCTGGCAACGACGGATTTGACGATTGACGAGAATCTTGCCGATGGACAGCTCGTCGGCGTGGTCACGCCCAGCGATATCGATGTGGACGAAGACCTCGTCTATCAATTGACCGACGACGCTGATGGACGATTCGCGATCGACGGTTCGGGTAGCATCACTGTGCTGGATTCGAGCCGACTGGATTTCGAAGATGCCGACCAACATCAAATCTCCGTCCGGGTTACCGACCAAGCGGGTGGACAATACGAAGAAACCTTCACCGTTAACATAAACGACGTCGACGAATTCGACGTGACCGTGCCGATCGATGCTAATCCCGACACCGACGTGGTCGACGAGAATAGTGTCGGGACCCCCGCCGGAATCACCGTATCGGCGTTCGATGCCGACGGAACCAACAGTCTGGTCACGTACGCGTTGACCAATGATGCCGGCGGACGCTTTGCGATCGATCCGAGCACTGGCATCGTGACCACACTCGGCGGTTTGGATTTTGAAGCACAGTCCAGCCATCTGGTCGAGGTGCTCGCAACGTCACAAGACGGATCGACCAGCACGCAAGTCTTCACGATCAATGTTCTCGATGTCAACGAAGCTCCGGTGGCGGTGAATGACACCTACGACACGCTAGCGAGCCAATCGAAGTCGTTGACGACCCCCGAACCTACCGCCAACGACACCGACGTGGACGGTGACGAGTTGGAAATGGTGATCGTAACTCAGCCGTCCAACGGAACACTGACGATCGCGCCGGACGGATCGTTGATCTACACGCCAAACACCGGATTCTTTGGAACCGACTCGTTCACATACCGAGCCCATGACGGCCAGCTCGATAGCGAGAATATTGCCACGGTGGGCATCGCGGTACAGGCCGGTAATCCCGGTGGCGGTGGAGCAGGAGGTGGTTCCGGCGACGGTGGAGGATCGGGCGACGCAGGCGGTGATTCAAGCACCGGAGGTTCCGGCGGCGTCTCATCGGGCGGTGACTCAAACAACGATCCGGGCGACTCCTCCGGAAACGGTGATGACGCTGCCAACGCGAATGGAACCGGCGGTAACCTCCCCGGCGGACAGAATCAAGAAAGCAATTCTTCCAATCAATCGAAGGCAACAACTCAAAAACACAATCAGGATGGGGATTCGAACAATGCGGATGGTTCAGACGCAACCGATTCTGGCGCTGGCGAGTCGACCCAATACGCTGCTCAAACCCACGGGTTAGGTCGCAGCTACCGTTTCGCAAAGGGGGCATTTAATTCCGAATTCGGTTTCGCACCGATCGGTTTAGGGACATCCTACAGCGACGAATTATTCCGAGCAGAGCAAGACTCTTTATTCGCATGGTATGTTCTTGCCGATGTCGATGAACTCATTAAGGGTGACGACGAAGAACATGAGTTCTTCGTCGGGGGTGTCGGCACCTCGTTGGGCTTGGCATCGATCGGATATGTGCTTTGGGCGCTACGTGGCGGGATGCTTGTCGCCACGATGTACGCAAGCATTCCGGCTTGGCGGATGCTCGATCCGGCGATCCTGGTCAACGCCTATCGCGATGACGGAACACCCAAGGACCGTGTCGAAGAGATGCTGGACAAACGCAAGAAGGTTTAGAAGCCAATCAACTGCCGGCTTCTCGATTTTGAACCAACTCGAAACCAGCCCACATTTTCAAACTCGCGCATTCGTTCTTGGTCTCCCGCCTGAGAACGCACTGTTGTGGAGGCTCCCGCCTCCTGATCCCCGCTTCCGCAACGCCCCATCAGGCGGGAGCCTTCGATTTTCACGAGTTTTGGTTGGGGGAAGCTAGGGGGCACCGCTTCGGCGTGGTGTCGCCCACGAAGCGACGACGGTAACGTCGAAAAGGCCGATCGCGACCGAAGTAACGAACTTTCTCGTGCGAAGGAGATCCTTCCACAGCCAAGGCGCGAAACGTGGCCGGACTCTTCCAGCCGGGCCAAACACATTGTGGAGAAAGGCGGTTCCCCCCTCGTGAGTGGTGGTGAACGGAGGATTGGGTACAAACGGCCGATCGAAGCGTTTGTGAGATTGAGTCGCATTGCAGGCCAATTTCGCTTATATTGGGACCCCTGGCCCAAGTTAGTGGCGGCTTCTGCTTCGGCCGTTTTCTTTTTTTGTTTCTTCGCCTCTTTAAACGATCCTCATGGCCAATTCACCGGAGTCTATGACCGACTTGGACGCCCTTGCGGCGACTTTGCCCGCATTGGAGCCTGAAGATGATGACGAGCCCATTCGTCGTTTCGGATTTTTGAAAACCGCGCCGGCATGGTTGGTTAGCACCCTGATCCACGTCGGTATTTTGTTGGTTTTGGGACTGATATCTCTGGCCGACCCTGTCAAAATCGTCAATGTCTTGTCGGCGACCGCGACCGGCGAAGAAGGACCCGAGATCGAAGAGTTCACGATCGAGCAGATCGATCCGGGAGAAATGCAGGAGATGGAAGAAATCTCCGAACCGGTCGAGATGACTGAATCCCTTGAAATGGTCGAACCGGTTTCCGTTGATGTCCCGATGGACGTCGCCGCCGTGCCGCTCGATGTAGCCGATCTGGCTGCGGAAATGGCTCCCTCGTCGGCCACGTTGCAAACGCTCGCGTCGGTCCAATCTGCCCCGATGGACAGCCGCTCCGAACAGATGAAGAAAAAACTGTTGCGAGAGTACGGAGGCAATTCCGCCAGCGAAGCAGCCGTGACCGAAGCGCTCAAGTGGATTTCGCTGCATCAAATGCCTAACGGAGGTTGGACGTTCCAACACAACCTCGTCTGCAAAAACGCGTGCAAGAACGGGTGCGATGAAAAACGAGCCAACGCGCTTAACGGTGCCACGGCGATGGCGCTGTTGCCGTTCCTCGGTGCTGGGCAAACGCATATGTCCGGCGATTTTCAAAAATCGGTTCGAGGCGGACTTCTGTTCCTCGCCAAAAACGGAAAGCCAGGAATGCAAAACGGCTTGCCCGTATTGGATCTCCGAGATCCCGGTGGCAACATGTACTCGCATGGTTTAGCCGCGATCGCGCTCAGTGAAGCTTACGCGATGACCGAAGACCCCGCTCTGGCCGGTCCGACTCAAGCTGCGCTGAACTTCATCGTTACCGCCCAGTGCAAGGACGGCGGATGGCGATACTCACCGCGACAGCCCGCCGGTGGAGATACGTCGGTCGTTGGGTGGCAACTGATGGCGCTCAAGAGCGGATACATGGGACACCTCGTCGTTCCGCCGCAAACGATCCAAGGTTCCATGATGTTCTTGGACAAAGTCCAATCCAAAGGCGGTGCTTGGTATGGGTACGATAAACCAACGACCACTCCGCGTCCCGCCACGACGGCGGTCGGATTATTGTGCCGGATGTACACCGGGTGGGATAAGAACACGCCCGCGCTTCAGGAAGGTATCAAGTCGTTGCTGCAGACCGGCGTGAAGAAGAACGACATCTACTACAATTACTACGCCGCGCAAGTCCTGCGTCAAAACGGCGGCCCCGGGTGGGAGAAGTTCAACACGGAACTTCGTGACTGGTTGGTTGAGTCGCAGAGTCAGTCCGGCGGCGAAAAAGGAAGTTGGTACTTCAGTTCGACTCACGTAAGTGATGCCGGACGGTTGTGCATTACCTCATTTTCAACGATGATTTTGGAAGTTTACTATCGTCATATGCCGTTGTACGCTGACCAAGCGGCCGAAGACGATTTTCCGCTTTAGTTTTCTCTACGGCTGGACATTCAGGTAGCGAAACTCGCCAACGGTTTGCCGATTTAGTCCATATCGTAACCCGAAGCGTAAGCGAGGGATGAGTCAATATCAATTATCCCTCGCTTACGCTTCGGGTTTCGATGAGGACTAAATCAACAGCCCGTGACGCGTCGGGTTACGATTAAATCGACAAACCGCCAAGAGTTTCGGCTTTGGATCACCCATTTCCGAAATTCTCGGCAACTTTTGCTACCCCCATCACGCCGCGTTCATTCCCTCCCCTTCGAACGCAGCGTTTCCCGCCCTTCCTTCCCGCCTAGACCTTCCTCCCCGCCTAGACTACGAACATGAATCAGCCAATCCATCGTCGTTTTGTTTTACGTTCGTTGACGGGGTCTCTCGCCACCACCCTCGCCCTGCCGGGGCTTTCATCGCTCCGCGCCAATGACATCGGTTCGGGCGGTGTCATTGATTCGCAAAAAGGTGCCGGAACCGGTGCCCGTCGATTTGTCGCCATTGGTAACCTGCTAGGTTTTCAGACGAGTCAATTCTTTCCCGAAAAAACCGGTAAGGAATTCGAAGAGACCACGTTGTTGAAGCCGCTGGCAGCCAATCGTGATCACATTAACGTTTATCGCGGTTTAGACCATGACATTCGTGGCGGGCATTTCGCCGTCCATACGTTCTTGTCCGGCGTGCTGCATCATGAGTCGAAAAACCGCCCACTCGGTAACGTCACCATCGACCAATTCATTGCCGACGAGATCGGCAAACAAACTCGATTCCCTTCATTGACCGTTGGTTCCGAAGGCGGCATCCACGGCGGGTGTCAATTGTCATGGACCAAATCCGGCGTCCGTGTGCCACCGATTACCGGTCCGGCTGAGCTGTTTGAAAAACTGTTCGGTACCGAATCCAAAGAACGACGGGCGCAAATGGTCCGCGCGAATTCGCTCCAAGAGTCGATCCTGGATTCCGTTCTTGACGAAGCCAGCGATTTGTCCAAACGGATCAACCACGAAGACAAAGACAAGCTCGATCAATATTTCACTTCGATTCGTGACGTCGAGACACGTCTGGCCAATCGGAAACGTTGGGTCGATCAACCTAAACCTGAGCCTCCGTTCGATCGCCCCGCCGATACGAATACGGTCGACGATCTGCCGATGCTCTATGAGTTGATTGCGTTGGCACTGCAAACCGATTCGACCCGAATCGCGACTCTGGAAATTGGTGGCAGCTTTTTGCCGCAAAACCTCGGAATCGACAAGTCCTACCACGGTTTGTCACACCACGGCAACGATCCAGAAACGATCGCGCACTTGATCACGTTAGAGACTTATCAACTCGAGCAATTCAATCGTTTCCTGACTCGGTTGTCCGAGCTACAAGACGGCGATCAATCGTTGCTCGATTCAACGGCCGTCCTGTTTGGCAGTGGCATGGGCAACGCCAACTCGCACAAGAACAGCGATCTGCCGATCGTCTTGGCAGGCGGCGGATACGGCCGGGGTGAGTTCAGGAAAGTGGCGTCGGATGGTTTGGCCAAGGTGCCGTTGTGCAATCTGCTGTTGGACATTGCCCATCGGATGGGCGTGGAAACGGACTCATTCGGAACGAGCACCGGCACCTTCTCATGATCCCGAGTCGAATGCGGATCGCCCCACTTTGGGGCTCCTTGGCGTTAGCTGTTTCGGTCGGCTTACCGGTTTCGATCGCTCCGACCTCGATCATCACGCGTTCGGTCATGGCGGCCGAGCAGGTCGATCGTTCGACGGTCGTGGTCGATTTTCTGAACACCTATTGTTTACAGTGCCACGATTCCGGTTCAGCCGAAGGCGAACGCGAATTTGAATCGTTTGCATTGCCGATCGCCTCTCAATCCCATTGGATTGTAGCCGACGAGATCATTGATCAAATCACGCTGAAAGAGATGCCTCCGCTCGATGCGGATCAGCCGTCCGACGATGAACGAATTGCGGTCATCGAAGCTCTGCGCGCCGCATTGCAAGACGCCCGCGAACAAGTTCAAAGCTCCGGTGCACGGACCGTGTTACGGCGTTTATCACACCGTGAGTACGAAAACACGCTAGCGGTTTTGTTCGATCGTCGTGTCGATACCTTAGGTCTGACGGCGGACTTCCCGAAAGAGAACACGGTTCACCATATGGACAATGTGGGTGAAGCGTTGGTCACCTCTGGGTTCTTGCTCGATCAGTACTTTCACGCCGCCGACCGGTTGGTCGAAACTCGCTTGGCCCGACCCAGTATTCCGCCACAGTCGTGGCATTTCACCGACAACTTCGTTCAGTACGAAGAACTCACCGGGGCCCATAAGAGCTTCTTCAAGTTCGAGTACTTGTGCCTATACGAACAACCTAATACCGACACACGACAAGGCGGATACGGACACGTCGAAGACTTTCTGGAAGGCGTCCCCGTTTCGGGGTTGTACGATATCGAAGTTCATGCTCAGGCGATGCACCGCGACACGCACTACGATCCCAAAATCTTCCGCATCGATTTTTCGGAGCCCTTTCAGATTGCGGTTGTTCCTGGTGATGTAACCAAAGGACATATCCATTACCCGCAATCGATCGAACCGATTCTGGGTCAATCAACCGTGCCGGACGATCAACCGGAATGGTTGAAGTTTCGCGTTTGGTTGGAAGCCGGGCAAACCCCGCGTTTCATTTTTCCCAACGGTCCTTACGAATCGCGAGCGTCAGTGATCGAAGTCAACAAACGCTACAACCAAGAATTCAAAGACCCCAAATCGGCCAACGGTGTGAGTAGGACGCACATCCTCCGCGAAGGTAAACTACCACACATCAAGATCGGCGAAATCAAGATTCACGGTCCGATCGCTGAACCTGATGGATCAACCGAAGAACTCGCCGTATTCGGCCCAAAAGGATTCCAGCCGGCGCAGGCGTCGGAACAATTGCTCGCATTCGGCGAGCGTGCGTTTCGTCGTCCGCTCGAACAACTCGATCGCGATCGAATCGAAACGATTTATCAAAAACGAATCGCCCAAGACGCGACACCACGCCAGGCCGCATTGGATACGGTGAAGATGATGCTGTGCTCGCCGTCGTTCTTGTATCTCAGCGAAGTCACGCCTGAGGAAGAAGACCGACTCCGCCCTCATGACTTGGCCGCTCGCCTCTCGTACACGTTATGGACGGCACCACCCGATGAGACGTTGTTCGCGTCAGCGAGTTCCGGTGCGCTGAACGATCCCGCCGAACTTCGCCGGCAGATCGAGCGAATGCTTGCCGACGAACGGTCCCAGCATTTCGTTCAAGGCTTTGTCGATAGTTGGTTGAACCTTCGCGACATCGGCAACTTGCCACCGCCTCGCCCCGACAACATTGCTTACTATGCCGAGAATTTACCCGAGGCGATGAAGCGGGAAGCGTATGAGTTGTTTAGTCATTTGCTCGACCAAGACGGTCCGGTAACGGATTTAATCGATTGTGATTACACGTTCGTTGACAAGAAACTCGCAAAGCTTTACCAGCTTCCCGAACGCGAGACGATGCGTCTTGCTGACGGATTTCAGCGGGTCAGTTTGACCGGCAATCGCCAACGTGGCGGTGTGCTGGGCATGGCGGGCGTCTTGACCGTGAGCGCCAACGGAGTCGACACGTCGCCGGTCACGCGAGGCGTGTGGGTTTCTGAAAATCTACTCGGGATCGAACCGCCCACGCCACCGGACGTAGTCCCTGAGATTGAAGCCGACGTCAGTGGTTCTAAGACGATTCGCGAAAAACTAGCCAAGCACAGCCAAGACGCAACTTGCGCGGTCTGCCACCGGAAGATCGATCCATTCGGCTACGCGTTGGAAAGATTCGATCCGATCGGTCGTTGGCGTAATCAGTACGCCAAGCCCAATGGCAAGAGCAAAAGCCCTGCGCCCAAGGTTGATCCGTCGGGACAGTTGCCCTCTGGGGAAACCTACCAGGATTTCGCCGAATTCAAGACGTTGTTGGCCACCGCTCGCCGTGACCATTTTGTTGAAAACTTGATCGACAAGCTGATGATTTACTCGACCGGTCGACCCACCGAGCGATCCGATCGATTTGCGATCGAAGAAATCAGCGAACACGTCCAAGCAAACGGTTTCGGTTTGAAGACGATGGTTCTTGAGGTGTTACTGAGCGAGCACTTTCGCCGCAGGTAAAACTATTTTTTGGTGGCATACTTTTCCCACGCTCAACGAACTACGAATCGAGTGCGTTACTCTATTTCGTCTCAACGCAACTTTCGGCGTCTCTCCGAGACGGTCCATGCTGCGAGTCTCGGAAAAACTCGCCTACGTCAGTAATCGCCGCATTGGTTGTCCTTTTTTGGCAATTGATACAAGCCCGACGCGCGAGAACGTGTTGATTTAGTTCGCATCGTAACCCGAAGCGTCAGCGAGGCATGAGCCAATATCAATGATCCCTCGGTTACCGGCGTGTTGATTGAATCGTAACCCGAAGCGTGAGCGAGGGATACATACAAGGGATTTAATGGCGATTAATCCCTCGCTGACGCTTCGGGTTACGATTCAATCAACAGACCGTTGCGCGTCGGGCTTGTCTGTATACGGCGGAGCGGCTCCACACTGCTTCAGAAGCGCGTCGCGTTGGGTGATCAACTTTTGCTGGGCTTCGCTGAGTACATGCTCGCCCTTCTTGCCGGCGGGTGGTTGGAACTGCACCTTGTTTAGCGTTTTAATCGCCTCGTTGGGTTGATGCAGTACCTTCAGTTGCAGTTGAGCTATCCGGATGCGAGCGTCCATCGCCATTGCTCCATTGTGCGCTACGATCATCTGCAACAATCGCATCACCGAAATCCAATCCTTGTTCGACGCCGACAGCTTCACGAAACTAAAAAGGGTTTGATCCGACAACCCGTCGGCGATCTGCAGTTCCACCAACTTATTGAAGTGTTGGTTAGCCAGCATCAAGCTGTTCTGTGAGATCGCTTGGCGTAGCAACATGGCGGTACGGTTGAACTCCGGATGCGACTGAGCTTCCTGTTGCCGCGCCGAAGCCGGCGAGTTGGATGTTCCTTGGGTTGCGTTTTGATTCGACTTTCCGATCTGGTTGATCGAGACTCGTTGTCCCTTGGTGGTTCGGGACATCGATCCCGAACGCGCCGCCATGTACGCGGCGTGGCTGACGGTCGGCGAACTGGTTGTTGAAAGCGCGACCGTCACCGGGTCATATTTGATGTCCTCGTTGTGCGCCAACCGAACGCGCCGTTCTTTGCTGCAGAAGAGCGGGTAAGGATGCAACCATTCGTTCCGAGCGACGATGTCCCAGTCCTCACAATCGACCCACTCTCGGCGGAGCATGAACATCGCAAGGACGCCGCCCATTATCATCGATAAGAGATGAAAGCCTGCCTGCCAAACCAACGGGCCGAGGAAAAAGAATAGCACCAATTGGATGAACAAGAATCCGGTCGCCAGCGACGCGATCTTGAACTCGGTAACGAAACCGCCACCCATCTTGCCCATTCGCGGTACCAGCACCACGAACACGCAGGTCATTTCGTTTTCGGGGGCCCAAATCAACGCCATCGCGAGTAACGCGTAGATCCCGTTGTCCGCGCCGCTGGTATACCAATCGGCGATCGGAGGATAAGCAAACGAAAGGGAATAGAAGATCGTTTGGGCCAACGCAGCGCAGATCAGGTGCGTTCCGAAGTAGATCGCGGTGAACCAAAACGCGCCAACCTTGCCTTCGATTACTAATCCGAAGCTCCACAGGAACAACATATTGATCAAGAAATCAAACGGGTTGATGTGCATGAAGCTTTGTGTGATCCATTGCAGCGGATCGATCTGCTCGAACGTTAAGTTCAACCAGTGAATCTGTTCCAAGTCCAGGTGGCCGTAGTAGACCTGCATGGACGTGCCGCAGAAGGCGGCAATATTCAAGACGATGAGTGTCACCGTCGCGATCGGCCAATGGTAAACGGGGGCGTCGGTGGATAATGGAAAGAACAGCACGATCGTTCGCCCTCGTTCGAAAAGAGTTGCCGCAACGAAACCCCTCCGGTCGTCGCGGCATTCATTCTAGCGGACTACGACGAGCGTTCTGCGGCTTAACCGGAATTCGAATTAGCGCAAAGCACTCGTGCTTTGTCTAGATTCAACTTTAGGGTTGGCAACATGAGCGAGCCCCGGTTTTTGCGACGGAACCGTGGCTAGCGGCGTGTTGATTAAATCGTAACCCGAAGCGTCAGCGAGGGATTGAACGCCATTAAATCCTTTGTTGGTATCCCTCGCTCACGCTTCGGGTTACGATGCAAACTAAATCAACAGCCCGCTAGCGCGCTGTTGATTGAATCGTAACCCGAAGCGTCAGCGAGGGATTGAATGCTATTAAATCCTTTGTTGGTATCCCTCGCTCACGCTTCGGGTTACGATGCAAACTAAATCAACAGCCCGCTAGCGCGCTGTTGATTGAATCGTAACCCGAAGCGTCAGCGAGGGATTGAACGCTATTAAATCCTTTGTTGGTGTCCCTCGCACACGCTTCGGGTTACGATGCAAACTAAATCAACAGCCCGCTAGCCCTCAATCAAGCGAAGCTTGATTTGCGATTTATTTAGAAAACTCGAAAACCCTCGGCGTTTTACGCGTGTATTGCAGGTTACTAAGACTTCAATCCACGCACGCAAACGAGGGTTTCGAGTGAACGC
>NZ_SJPM01000030.1 GCF_007859915.1 Neorhodopirellula pilleata | reverse complement strand
CGATTTTTCAATCCAGCGTCAGTTCCGATGATTGCGAATCGAAAACTGCTTCCGAGCAGACCGGTGAAAATATGTACCCGTAACAAAATTGCCTTCCCACTTGAAAACCATATGGCAGTCTTCAAAACGCGTAAGCGAGGGATATGTGAAAGAGAACCAATGGCGTCCCATCCCTCGCTTACGCTTCGGGTTACGATTAGATCAACGGCTCGCTAACGCCAAATCGGCTAATCAACCGAATCCCTTCACCGGACATTCTTAGTCAACGACACGAACGAGTTTCATGATTCGGCCTGACGTGTTCCAATCTTGAACATAGAGATTGCCGTCCTTGTCCCAATACGATCCGTGAGTGCCGCTGAAGATGCCTTCGATCCATTGCTTTTGAGGCACATTAAAACCTCGTTTGGCAACATCCGGGTTGTGTCCCAAGACCGAGACGATCGTGTTGGTTTTGTCCAAAATGACAACGCGTCCTTGGAGGTCGGGTACAGATACATAGTCTCCTTGAATCGCCACCGAAGTGGGCATGCCCAATCCGGTCACGACCTCTTCGATGAATTCACCTTCAAGAGAATAGTGGACCAAGCGTCCCTTCGGTTGATGATTGCGATCGCAAATCAATAACCGATTCGGTTCGTACCGCGTGTCGAGTGTCATCCCGTGGGCCGTGTTGAATTCCTTGAGCGAGTTGCCTTTGGTGCCGAAATGAGAGAGGTACTTGCCTTCGGCATCGAATCGAAAAATGTGGTTGCTTGCATAACCATCAGATAAATAAATTTCACCGTTAGCGGCGACGGTGATGGCGGTAGGATTGAACTTCTTGAGATCCAAGCCAGACTCTTTGGGAAAAGGAAGACGCAACACGATTTCACCGCTTTTTGCATTGAACTTGAGCCCTTCGCCGGCGCTATTGCGGGCGCCATAGATGTATTCGACGCCATCTTCAACGCGAACTTCTAAATCGTGAATGTTGGTGTAGTCTTTGTCCAAGAACGAATGCAGTACTTGGCCATCGGGGGAGAAAATGAAAACACCCTGATTGGCACTGACGTAGACGTTGCCGTCTTGGTTGACGATCACTCCGCCATGAGTGGGGCCGAGGGCCGAGTTGCCGTCCGGGCGAAGTCCCCAGCCCGGAACGGTGTCGAATGTCATCTCGCCACAACCCATCCGCACGGGCGCAACCTTGTCTTCGGCCGACGCGAAGGCGATCGGAATCAATACGGTCAAGGCGGAAAAAAACAAGAGGGAGGATGTACGGAGAATCGGCATGGGGGAACCTGGTGGGGAAGGAGATCGGAATTGTTCGTGGTGACTCGACATCGTCGGACACGGCAACAGCATAGTCGATCCGTCGACCGGTTCCATCACCGCGCCAGTTCCTGTCTGCTATCGGGATGCCTGAAATCACCTCCGAAACGCTGATCCTGGAACTCGCTCGCAGTTTGCACGCCTGTGGTTCGCCCGCCTATGAGCTCGATCAACGAATGGAACAGGTTGCCGCGTCGCTCGGTCGATCGGCGACGTTCTTTTCAACGCCGACGGCATTGTTTGTCACGTTCGACGACGACGAGGCTCAGGGAACTCGGTTGTTGCGAGTGTATCCGAGTGATACCAACCTGCGCCGATATGCCGAGTTGTTTGAATTGCAGGCGGCCATTAGAAACGAGGGTTTGCAACCTAGAGAGGCTTTTGAACGACTCAAGGAAATCAATGAAGCTTCCGACGGCTATGGCATGTCGATCGAGGTGATCGCATTCGGCATCGCCGGCGCGTGCGTCGCGGTACTCGTTGGTGGTAACTCGACGGTGATTTTATCGTCGGGCATGATCGGTCTGATCGTCGGAGGCTTGGTCATCGGGTTGACGTATCTTCGAGTTCAAACTCATTTGATCAATGTCATCGCCGGATTTGTCGCCAGCGCGATCGCATGCGGGATTCAGGTGGTGGCGACATCCAGCAATTTCGAATTGACGGCGGTCTCGGCGCTGATTGTGCTTGTGCCAGGCTTGCACCTAACGATCAGCATCAACGAACTGGCTACGCAAAACCTAGCGTCGGGATCGGCTCGTATCTCCGGTGCGCTCACCACTTTGTTGACGATGATCTTTGGCGTTTACATGGGACATGGTTTAGTCGATGGATTTACGTCGATTCCTCGTTCGGTCACGCCGATCACTCCGACGTTCGCAATGTCGGCAGCAGTCGTCGTTCCCACAGCGCTTTGTTTCGCAGTATTGTTTCGCACACGTTACCGGGACATTCCTTGGTTGCTGTTAGCGAGCTTGGTGTCTTACACGTCGTTGCGTCTGGCTGCCGAATTCTTTAGCTCGTTCGCTGCCGTTTGGATCGCTTCGGTGGTGGCAGGAATGGTCAGTCACTTCGTTACGAACCGTTTGCGTTTGCCGTCGGCGGTGATGTTAATGCCCGCGTTGATACTGTTGGTGCCGGGCAGCATCGGATTCTCGGGGATGGCGCAGATTATCTTTCGTGATGACTTGCCTGGAGGCATGCGATTGATCGCCACGATGATGTTGACGGCCGTTGCGATTGTTGCCGGACTACTGCTTACCGACGCAATCACGCCGAATTACCAACAATTGGGGAAGGATCGTCATTCAGGCGACCATTCAAGCAGGATGCCTCATTGACTCGCTTCACGTTTCTTGAAATGTAACCATGGTCTGGATCTACTTAATCATCGCAGGTTGTTTAGAAATCGGCTGGGCGATCGGATTGAAATACACCGACGGATGGACGCGGTTCTGGCCGAGTGTTTTCACCATCGTCACGATGGTGGCCAGTTTCTATTGTCTGGCGATTGCCGTGAAAGAAATTCCCATCGGTACCAGCTACGCGATCTGGACGGGCATCGGGGCGGTCGGCACGGCGACGTTGGGGATCGTCCTGTTTTCCGAGCCCGTTTCGATTCTACGGATCGTGTGCATCGGATTGATCGTCGTGGGCATCATCGGGTTGAAGTGGACTTGATCGCGGGGAAAACGCGTTGGCGGTCGTGTTGTTTTGCATTCAGGAGTGGCAAGCGGTATCCTGATCGTTTCTTGCGATGCTCCAACTATCGATTCCCCCACCGTCGACGTCAATCATGTTCACTTTCCGCGAATCTGCTTTCTTATTTGGTCTCGGACTCATTGCATGGTTCACGAATCCCCTGCACGCTCAAACTTCCTGGCGAACGCAACGCATCCACAACGATTTCTTATGCGAAGGTGCGGCCTCGGGTGATCTGAACGGGGACGGACAGGTCGACCTCGTCGCCGGTCCGGTTTGGTACGCGGGTCCCGGATTCGAACAGCGTTTTGAAATCGCCGAGCCGAAGGTATTTTCCACTGCGGGGTACAGTGATCAGTTTTTCTCGCACGTTCTCGATTTCAATAACGATGGTCGCAACGACGTCCTTTCGATCGGGTTCCCCGGTCGGTCCGGTCGGTTGTATTTGAATCCTGGTCAGGAGTCGCTCGTTAGCCATTGGCCGGTCCATGAGATCATGCCACGCGTCAGTCATGAATCTCCGGCGCTGGTTGATTTGATTCCGGGTGGGTTGCCGGAACTGGTCGCTTCCCGCGATCGCAGTTACGGCTTCTACACGGCGGGCGAGGATCCGACGCAGCCTTGGAGGTGGACCGCGATTTCCGAACCGGGAACCGCCGCCGAACCGTTCGGTCACGGTCTCGGCGTCGGCGATATCGATGGTGACGGACGTTTGGATATCGTCGACCATCGTCATTGGTGGAAACATCCGAATCTTGATGTGCCAGACACTGCGCCGGAGCAGGGAACGGCGAAGCTTTGGCAGATGCGGACGTGGGCGAGTGAAGCCTACGGTCGCGGCGGAGCCCAAATTCATGTCCACGATGTTGACGGCGACGGCGATAATGATCTTGTCACCTCACATAACGCACACGGATATGGTTTGAGTTGGTTTGAACAATTGCCCGGCGAGCGTTTTCAACAGCACTTCATCTGTGGCGAATCATCGATCGAGAATCCATACGGGTTCGCGGTCTCACAACTGCACGCGGTCGAACTGGTCGACATTGACGGCGACGGATTGAAAGACATCGTGACGGGAAAACGTCGTTTCGCTCATGGTGGAAAGGATCCCGGCGGTTTGCAGGCACCGATCGTGGCGTGGTTTCAATGCGTGCGGTCCGGTGGCATTGAGGGTAAGGCGGAGGGAAGTCGCGGCGGCAGTCAAGGAATCGAGTTCGTTCCCCACATCATTGACGATCAATCGGGCGTCGGCGTCGAAGTCCTCGTGGCGGATCTGAACAACGATCAACAACCTGACGTCGTGTCGTCCAACAAATTGGGGTTGTCAGTTCATTTCCAAGAACCCACCACGGGAAATCGCCAAACGACCGGGCAATCAGCCTTCCCTTGGACGCTCGCACCGAGCGGCAATGTCAAGAAATCGCAAGATGAGTACGCCGATGGCTTTTCGCCCCAACAGGCGGTTGAAAACATGGACGTGCCACCAGGATTCAAGGTCGATCTGATCGCCAGTGAACCGGATTTGGTTCAACCGATCGCGATGTGCTTTGATGACCGCGGCCGGATATGGGTCATCGAAGGTCACACTTATCCTCAAAAAGCCCCCGAAGGTCAGGGGATGGATCGGATCTTAATCCTGGAAGACACCGACGCCGACGGATCGTTCGATCAGCGTACCGTGTTCGCAGAGGGGTTGAATCTCGCAAGTGGGATTGAAGTCGGATTCGGTGGCGTTTGGGTGGGGGCTGCTCCAGATTTATTGTTCTATCCTGATGCCGATCGTGATGATGTTCCTGACGGCCCGCCCCGGGTAATGCTCGACGGTTGGGGCTACCAGGACACTCACGAAACACTCAACAGTTTCACATGGGGGCCGGACGGTTGGTTGTACGGTTGCCATGGTGTGTTCACACATTCGAGGGTTGGCAAACCCGGAACACCGGACCAGCAGCGGGTTCCAATCAATGCCGGAGTGTGGCGATTTCACCCGGTGCGTCACGAATTCGAAGTCTACGCGCATGGAACGAGCAATCCTTGGGGTGTCGATTTCAACGAGGATGGTGATTGGTTCATCACGGCTTGTGTGATTCCACATCTCTATCACCTCAGTCAAGGCGGACGTTATTTTCGCCAAGCGGGTAATCATTTCGAGACGCATACTTACGACGATATCAAAACGATTGCCGATCACCTGCACTACGGCGATGGGACGTTTGAATCGTCGCAAGGCGGAAAAGTCGACCGTCAATTGGTCGCGCGAACGGCCGCCGACACGTCGGCGGTCGGAGGAGGGCACGCCCACTGCGGTTTAACGATCTATCAGGCCGACGAGTTCCCGGCCGAGTATCGCGGTGAGTTGTTCTTTCACAATCTGCATGGCCATCGCATGGTTCGCGACCATGTCGAGCGAGATGGTTCCGGCTTCGTCGGCCGACATCGTCCCGATTTTGCGATGTCTCACGACCACCGACAAATCGGTGTCGGCGTGATGCAAGGGCCTGATGGTGCGCTGTACACCTCGGATTGGCACGACCCGCAAACTTGTCACAACCGAAATCCAGAGATCTGGGATCGAACCGACGGGCGTCTGTTTCGGATTCGATTCGGCGACGTGCAACCATATCGTTTCGACTTGAACGATAAGACCGATGAAGAATTGATCGATTTGCTCGAACATTCCAACGCCTACTTTGTGCGGCGGGCCCAGCGTCTATTGCACGAACGATCGGTCAACGGGAGTCTGTCGACCGAATTGGTGAACGGTCAACTGAATCGATGGATTGACTCGGACCGCCCCCGCCGTGAACGTCTGCAAGCGGTGTGGACCATGTGGGTCACCGGCGGGCTCGGCGTGGACGAATTGAAAGAGTTGTTGAGCGACGACGACCCGATCGTTCGAGGATGGGCCGTTCAGTTCATCGGTGAAGCCAAGGCAGCGATTCGCGATGACGTTCACGCTGAATTGGCATCACTGTGTCGATCCGAACCGAGCAGCGTCACACGTCGATATCTTGCCTCGTTGCTGCAACGCATCCCGTTGAACCAACGATGGTCGCTCGCCGAAGGATTGCTTCGCCATTCATTCGATCGCGATGACCGAAATCTGCCATGGTTGATTTGGTACGGCATCGAACCACTCGTCGAAGAAGATCCGTCGCGTGCGTTTGAATTGGCTCGAGGCACGATTCATGAGACTGTCCGCAAGTTTGTTATTCGGCGGATGGCGGTCAGCGATGACGGCCGAGAATCCATCGTCGCGATGATGGGCAACGACGACTACTTGAGTGATGCTGGCATCATGATTGAAGAATTGCTCGAGGCGGCATGGAGCCGCGGCGGAGTCGGGATGCCGGCTTCTTGGCCACAGGTGGCCGAAAAGCTCCGCAAACGTAACATTCCGATCGTGCGAGATATGCTCGATTTGCTAGCGATCCAGTTCGGCGATCAATCCGCTTTCCCGGCGTTTCGCAAGCGTTTGGATGATCGCTCATTGTCGCCAAAAGAACGTCGTGAAGCCTTGAGTTTGCTGGCACAAGCGAACGATCCGGAATTGCCCGATGCTTTGATTCGATTGATCGATGATCCCGCGATCGGTGGCGACGCGATTCGCAGTTTGGCTCGTACCGAACGACCCGAAGTAACGCAGCGGTTGATTGAACGTTTTCGCCAATGGCCGGTCGATCGCCAAGCCGATGCGTTGGCGACATTGACCGCGCGAACCGGTTCGGTCCTCGCCCTGGTCGCAGCGATGGAAACCGATCTGGTCAATCCGACAACCATTCCCGCTTACGCAATCCGGCAAATGATCGCGGTCGGCGATCGAGAGAAAGCCGGTGGGAACGAACTACGAGAGCGAATCGAAAAGGTGTGGGGACGTGTCAGCCAAGGTGGCAGCGTGCCTCAATCGGTTTACCAACGGTATCTCGGACTGCTCGACGCGAACTCGCTCGCTCGTGCCGATCGTGTCAATGGAAAGCGACTCTATGATGCCAATTGCGGAAAGTGTCATCGTTTGTTCGGCGAAGGTCAAAACATTGGTCCCGATCTCACAGGTGCCAACCGGCAAGACATCAAGTATTGGCTTGAGAATATCCTGGAGCCGAATTCGATCATCGGAAAAGCCTACCAGACGACTCAGTTCGTCACCGACGACGGACGCGTGGTCATCGGTTTGGTTCAATCGGAGAACGACGACGCGGTGACCGTAACGACCGCGAATGAAACCATCGTGCTGCCGAAAAGCACCCTGGAATTGCGACAAGTATCGGAGGTGTCCTTGATGCCCGAAGGGCAACTTGAGCCGATGACGCCAGCCCAAGTCCGAGAACTGTTCGGATATCTGATGAGCCCCGGGCCGATCGTCTCATCCAAGGCAAGCGACGCTTCAGCAGCTTTTACTCGGCCGGGTGCACTCGAAGGTGAAACGTTGATCGAAGCGGCAGAGGTCTCGGCGGGGAAACTGTCTCGCCAAGGGATGTCAGGTTTTCCAGATCGATGGTCGAGTAATCAACAGCTTTGGTGGACGGGCGGGAAAGTCGGCGAGACGTTGTCGGTTGAAATTCCAGTTTCTCAGTCCGGACCGGCGAGAGTAACCTTTTATTTCACGACCGCGCCGGATTATGCGCAAATCGAGGTCGGATTGAATGATCAAGCGGCTCAGTCGATTGATCTTTACACTCCGGACGTGCGGGTTTCCTCGCCTGTTGTGTTTACAAATGCCAAGCCTGACGCGGGCGGTAAGTTGGTGGTAAAGATCCGAATCACCGGGCGAAACTCGCTCGCATTGGAACGTTACATGGTCGGTTTGGATTCGATCACGATCGAGCCAATGCCGGGCAGCGGTCCACGGTGACGTGACGAAGAACGCATCCTGCGATCGCCGCACCGCTCAGAAATGCCCCCTCCACGCGAGGCCCGCCGCACCAATCGCCGCATGCACCCAGCATCGTGGTGCGGTCCCACAGGCAGCTTTGCGGCAACGGTTGATTGGTATTGGCATACAGCCAACGATGAGCGACACGATGATGAATCGTTCCCAGTTTGCGATCGATTGCGTTCGAGAACGCCAATGTCAACGCTTCGCAAACATCGGTTTGGTTCGCGTCGAGATGTTCGGTCGTCCAATCGATCGACGCGTGTAGCACCCAATCGGAACGATTGGGATCGCGATGCGACGGACGTCCGGGTTTGGCGTCGTTGCGAGCGATCCATGACAGTGGCCCGTCATTGATGAAGGCACCCGCGAACGGCAGGTCGCCCGCACCGTCGCAGGAGATCATCAACGACCAACACGGCGACATTTCCACCTGTTCGATGTGCTCAACCAAGTCCGTGTGAGGATTCAATAAGGCGGATGCTTGTTGAGGCGGGCAATTGACGATCACGACGTCGAACGTTCCCAAATCGTCGGCATCGATCGACTTGAGTTGCCATGCGTCTGTGGCGTTGTCGTGTCGCAATGAACCGACGGTGCAGCCAGTGGTAACCGACAAGTCCTCGGCCAAGTGCTTGGCGATGCTGTTCATCGCAGGCTTGCCCACATAGCGAGGCGTGCTCCGTTTATGATCGACAATCCGGCCATGATCCAATTCCACAATCGGGTTCATCCAAGCTTCCGCCACTCCGGCTGCCATCCAGCTACGGACGTAACGTGCGAATCGATCGTCGCGGACGGTGAAGTACTGGGCACCATGATCGAACGAAGGTGCCGCAGCATGTCGCCGGGTCGCCAGACGCCCACCGACGCCACGCGACTTGTCAAATACAGTCACACGCAATCCGTGGTCGTGCATCACGCGGGCTGCCATCAAACCACCGATGCCAGCGCCGACGACAGCGACCCGCGGCAACTTTTTTGCGATCGGTCGATCGACGTGTCGCGCAAACCGAGCAAAGTCGATTCGATCGGCGTGAGACTGAACCGAGCGAGGCCGAATACGTCCATAAATCGGGTGGGCGTCCTCGAGTGGTTCGTCGAATTGCCCGAAGCACCATAAGATTCCGCCGTAACTGGCCGGGCTTCGTCCGTCTAACGCGAACCGGTGGTTTAAGTCGATGCAATGATTGAGTGCCTGCTCGGGACACGTCGTCATCGATAAGAACGCCTTGCCCCAAGTCAAGCGAACGTTGTTATGAAGTTCACCTTGCTTGAGAAGACTGCGTTGAGCCGCATCCCAAAGTGGAAGCCCCGTTCTCGCGCGGGCAAGCGACTCCCAATCGCACGAACCGTCGCGTGGGTCCATGGCATGTTGACGCAACGTCGCCTTGGCCCAGTCGGGGATCACATCAAACGTATCCAAGTCCTCGCAAAACATTTGGCAAAAGTGAAACGACATCTCTCGCCAAGTTAATAACTCGTCCAAGAATCGATCGACAGAGGATTCCCAGTGCGGGCTCGCGTCTTGACTGGCGCTTGCTTCGCGGGCGATCCGAAACGGACTGACCATTCCGTAATGCAAATAAGCGCTCAGGCGACTGCCGCTTTCGAAATCAGACTCGTCTTCGCGGTGTTGCCCGTACTGGGCGAGTGAGTGATCGCGAAAATGTTCCCATCGCAGGTAACCGGCTCGCATCCCTCCGGGTGAATCCGCGATCGGAGCGATCGTGTGATCAATTTTGCATTGCCCGATCAATTCGCTCAAACACACGTTTTGCAGATCGACGGGTTCGAATCCCAATTCCGATTCGTCCAATCGCAAAGTTGCGACTTCTTGAAACTCTTCGGTGGGAAGGCCGCCGATCATGGTCTCGTATTCCCAACGGCATCGCACCTTGTATTCGCCGGCGGTGATTTGCCGATAACGCGATGGTTGGCAAAACCATTCGGGTTGGGGTTTCGGGGGGGAAAGATCGTTAGGTTTGGCGATCGCCGTGACTTGGGCGAGTGAAAGCAGGCAGGTCGTATCGACCGAGACGAACGGAGTCGTGACTAAACATTTGATTCGTTCGGTCCAAGCGACCAGCGGGGCGACCGGCATCGCTTCGGTTACCAACACCGCGGCGCGGCGAGCCAGGTCGCGGAGGTGCGGTCCACGATGCCCGGCCCGCTCGAGGTGAAAGGCATAGCTAATCCCGCGTTCGGTCAGATCTCGTTGCACGTCGCGGGCGGCCTGCAAGATGAACGCGTGGTGACGATCGGAAGCGAACGGGTACTTTTCAGACAGACCGTGGTAAACGAGCAGCGGCAATCCATTTTGATGCGCTAAGGAAACGGCGACGTCCAATGCCGGGTTTTCATGTCCCCGGATGGCGTTGTGCATCCAGTACAACACGAATTCGCCCGGATCACAGGCCGTTTGGTCTGGATGGATCAACCATTCACAACGTTCGGACAATCGTGTGGGTAGTTGATAGTCCAAAATAGGTCCGAGAGGAGCGGTGGCAAACAGGAATTCTTCGGAATCGATCCGAGTCACAAGGGACGATAGCGTCCAGTCAATTCCAACCCGCCACGATGGGTGATGGGGTTTACTTCGGTTCGATCGCCGGCAGAGGGCTGTCGTCCCGGGCGAAGAACATCAGGTGCTGCCACGGTAGCTCGTTGTACTCGCGGACCAGTTTGAGCCTAGACGCGGTGTACTCTTTGATGATTTGCGACTTGGGCATCTTGTGCAGCGGCTTGATCGGCACCTCAGGGTCTTCGGCGCGGTATTCCAACAACGCAATCACGCCCTCGGGCTTGAGGCTTTCGCGAATCGCCCAAAGCATCGACTCGGGATGCGAAAACTCATGGTAAACATCGACGAGCAACACCATGTCGACTTCGTTCTTGGGCAGATTCGGGTCGTCAACCTTTCCCAAAATTGGGACGATGTTTTCGACTTTTGCCCGGGCCATGTTGGCGCGAAGTTTTTGCAGCATCTCGCGTTGAATATCCACGGCGAGAACTTCACCGGTGTAATCAGGCGTTTCCGAACTGGTACCGTTCGCGGGTGTTGCCGGTTGGTCGGCGGTCGCAATGCGGCAGGCCTTGGCCATCGGCAACGTCCAAAAGCCATTACCGCAACCCAAGTCAACGAGGGTCATGCCGGGTTCGATCCCGAGTTGGTCGAACGCTTCGGTCGCGTTCTCTTCGTCGTTTCGTTCAGGCCGCACAAGCCACGACGCACCCAGGTGCGACATAGGTTGCGCCACGATCCGTCCCATGTAAGTTCGTCGAGCCTTCTCGATCGGACGCGGGTGATCTTGACCTTGAGATTCAGTGAGTGCACTGCCACCGATCATGATAAAAAGAAACCCGATCAGGAGCGATCGGGCGGATAAGCTTCGGGCGGAGAAGCATGTCGAAGGTTTCTTCGTTTCATTCCGTTTCATCGGTAACCAGTTCAAATTGCGGTTGGAAGGCTTCGTCGAAGGAGTACACGTTATCGAAGTCCTCGCGGCTATCGCTTTCGCTTTTTCGCATTTGTTCGATGCGGATCAAGTTGTAGACCAGCTCGCCAAAATCGCCCGTCGACTTCAAACCCCAACTTGCCAGTACCATCTTGGCCAAATAGCCGTATTGATCGATCGCGTACAGCCGGCAGGCTTCGCAAAGCTGCTGTCCGGTCAAGTGCCGAGGCGAATCGATGTCAGGCGAATCGTTTTCGCCGTACTTGAGCGGCCCGATACGATCGAGGTTCTCGTGAGCGTATTGCAACGACTCGCGGATAAACTGGTACGCATCAAGTTTGTATCGAGGATCGTCGCGGAGCAAATCCCGCATGGCTTTAAGTGGCGAGGTCATGAATGATCGATGGAAGGATGATCGAAAAGATGCAATGAATCGTTGGAAGAGTGAGGCGTGTCGCTGAATTGAGCGTCGTTGCTGTCTCCTTCGCTATTCTATCCTAATTTCTCAGCCGATGAACTCCCTAATTTCGGGTCAGATCCCAGGCGTCGAGCCAATCGGTGGTGGTCGGCTCCATGTCGAACTGTTCCTGAAGCCGTTCGGCCATGTCGGGTAGGTGACCGGCCCCATAAAACACTCCCACCGTTTGCGAGCCCTGTTGCAATTCGTCACGAAGGATTTCGAACGCTTTGCGATTACGGCCTTTGATGAGCGTGTTCTCGCCGTCGGCGTCGTTCAGACCCGCCGACACCATTTCAATGTCCACGAGCTGTCCCGCCATCGCCCGCTTCATCAATTTCGAGCGATCTTTGCTGAACAGCGCCATCAAGATGCCGGCTTCCCCTCCGTTTTTGGATTGCGTGGCGATGCCCGCTCCCATCATCCGAGCGAGCATTTTCCAAACACTGTCGCCTCGACTCTCAAGGTCCTCGCTGAACTCCTCGGGGCTCATGTCCGCGTGCCGAAAGTTCTTGGCCATGTAGTCGATCTTTTCGAGCTGGTATTCCAAGTTCAGCATGTCTTTCATGCCCGTTTGCACCGACGCAAGTAAAGAGCGACGTTGCTGCAAGTCCTCCGGCCGGATTCGCGTGCCGTCGGGTGCGACCAACTCATAGAGCACCTTGTCGTAAGTTCCGAGCCGTTTGTCGAGCTCGGTGTAGTATTCCGCCTGGCCGATGTGAACGACACCGATCAAGTCGACGATCTTTCCAGCGAACTCCGTTTTCGGTTTGCCGACATACCGAACGATGGCCGTCTGCAACGCGAGCGGTTCGTCGTTCTCGCCGCGGAGGACTCGGACATAAAGCGGGGCGTCGACCGTGGACTCTGCTTGATCGGTTGCCGATTGATCGGCCGCTTGGTCTTGGACGGGTGACTCCGTGCCCGATTGAGCCGATACCGGACTCGCCGAGCTGACTTGCCAGAAAAACACCATCGCCAATCCGACCAACCGAACGACTCGGCGGATCGGCTTGACCGAAGAAGAAAGTGCAAGTGAATTGAAAAACCGACGCACGGCGGATCTCTTTTTAAATCGAAGGAAATTGGTAAGCGATGCTGTTCGCTTTGTCATTATAGGGCGACGGCACCCTGAGGCCCAAGCGACTGCAGCGACTCGAGCAATCCCGACCATCGGCCCGCCACCGGCGTCGTTCCCCAGGTTGATCCGATCATGACGCTGTTGATCCCCGAGCCGATACCCAAAAGTGCCGCTCGCTTGCCCGAGACAAGCTCGCCACGCTCGATCGCGGTGGCCACCGTCAGCGGTAACGCGACCGAGCCGGTGTTACCTAGTACCGGGAAGGAGACCGAGTCGGTGGCTAGGTTCAGCCCCATCGCCTCGATCATCGCTGCCCGGTGTCGCGTGCCGACTTGATGGCAAACGGTCGCTTCGATCGAATCTCGCCGCCAACCGGATTCGGCTAGAAGACGCTCCAGCCCCGCGACGCCGGTCGCGATGCCTTCGGCCATCAACCGTTCCGAATCGGTGTCCATCAACGGTCGCATGTCGGCACCGGCGGTGTCTTGGTTGCTGCGGCACAAGTCATTGAAAGCGGTATTGGCTTCCGCGATGGCGAATTGGAGAGGAGTCCCGTCGGGACACAGATCTCGATGGCAGACCGCCAGCGCGCAGCTACCCGAGCCGATCGTCAACGATGCGAACGCCGGCTTGACGCTCTGCCGGGTCAACGACTCGTCCGCGTTGAGGCTCTCGATGGTTGCTTCCAGCAAGGGGCGACTGTTTTCGGTTCCCACGACGACGCCCGCTCGGATCATGCCCGCGCCGATCATTCCGGCGATTTGGACGGCCCCGTTGAGGACGCCCAAGCAAGCATTGGAGACGTCGTAAACCCAGCAGTCTTTTCTCAGTCCCATCTCGTGGTGGACTTTGGATGCCGTCGCCGGTTCCAGGAAGTCGCGGCAGACACTCGCGTGGATAAGGGCCCCGATCGAATCCAGTTCGACTTTGGCTGCGTCGATCGCCGCCAAACCTGAGGTGACGCTCGGACCGCTCGGCATCGTTCCCGCCGGCCAGACCCGGCGTTCCTCGATACCGCTCATCAGCGAGAGTCGTCCCTCGGGTAGTCGCAGTCGTGAGTAGAGCGGATGGAGTCGCCGTTCCAGCTCATCGCTGGACCAGCTTTCCTCTGGGATGGTCACGCCGATCCCCGCCAACACCACGTCTTCAAATCGCATCAATGACTCCACTAGTTTCTTGAACCTTGCGCCCTCCGCAATCGTCGCGACTGTTCGGCGGCTGCCACCCCGGCAGCTTACCGGCGATCAGCGATCGCGGCCATGAACTCGCTCGGCGGTCAGGCAGGTTTTTCCAACTTTCTTGACAGACGATGCAGCTTGGACACTTTGAGAACGGCCTGCTGGAGGCTGCGCAAAAAGCGTGCACGACCGCCGGCCCCTTCGCTCGGGCGGGCTGCTTAAAAAGAGTGCACGCTTTGCAGGCAATCCTAAGTCCCATTGCTAGCAATGGTTACGCGATGGCGTTTGATCGGACGCCAGGATGGACGCACCAACACGGCCGAGCGGATGTGGTGTCGCCGGCGTGTCCTCCTGAACCAGCGATATCGGACCTGACATGACGTCCTCTTCCAAACCGGGCAAGAAGTCGAACCCCACCAGCCGCACTTCGTCGGCGATGATGGCGAACGCGAAACGTTCCGAGAAAGCTTCGCCGGAATCCGGGGCCTCATCCTCGACCGGCGACAGCCCCGTCTATGCCAGCGACGTGGTCGCGATGGTCAAGAGGAAGGAAGCGGCTCAGAAGCACGAGGCGGCCGCCCGAGCAGCGGGTCGTTCCCAGAAAGGCGGGACGCCGATCAAAGCGGAAGCCTCCGCTGCGGTGATGAGTTTGCCCGGACACGTCGACGAGCTGCCGATCGTATCGCTCGACCTGCCGGAGATCCCCGACAACGTGCCGATGCAAGACCGGCCCGGCTTGGTCCTGAGGATGGCGGAAGAGGCATTCGCCAAGACGGGAAGTTGGGTTGTTTTCTATCGCGAGCTACTCGGGCCGGGCGGCGTCGTCGACCAGCTCTACGACACACCGGAGGCCCGTCGATATTTCGAGAAGTCGCCTCAGTTTGCCGACTTGCTTGAAATGGTCACCGCGATCCGCAGCCAAGACGACTCCAAAGCGGGAGCCCACGAGCCGGAGCGAGTGATCACGGTTCGACTGCCGCGAAGCCTACACGCCGCAGCCGTCCGTGAGGCCGAAGAGTTGGAACTGACGATCAACAGCTATTGTTTGACGAAGTTATTGCAACCGGCCGGCGCGAGATTCACGCCGGTGCAAAGCGGTGTCCGCCGGGGCCGACGTCCCGGACCTCAGATTAGCTTTGAGCGAATTAAAGTTCGGATCGACCAGGGCGACCAAGGCACCAAGTCCGGACGCAAGCGAAAGTCCAAGGCGACCCGTCGCAAATAAGTCCTCCGCCTTCCTGCAACCGAGCGGTGAACTGGCGAAGTTTGACGGTTGGGAGATTTTTTCTAAAGGAAGCGATTGCAGCGGTCGATCTATTTTTACATGGATACGTCCCTGACTCACCGAGCCGCTGAATTGCCTTGGAGGTTTCGCCTCGTTTTGGCTCTTTGGGGTGTGCTGACGTCGGTTGCCTCGACCGGTTGTTTGGCCCTCGGCGTGCCGAGCCAACGGCTGCATGATCCGCTCGATCAAGGTGGTTTGCTTGGCGATTGGAAAGCGAATCCGTCTAGGACGATCGCAGCGACGACGGCCGAATTGGTTTCCGAGGGCGGTGTGGTTGTGGCGTCGCACGCCGATTGCGGATCGCACGTGGCTTCCGAGATCGGCCTGTTGGACCTACCGCCGGGCGCTTGCGCGTTGGACCTTGACGCGAACGGACATGTCGCGGCCAAGCCCGAGAAACCGCCCGAAGTTCCTTGGCCCAAGTATCATCCGGTGCCCACGCGTCCGGTCTTTGGCGTGTTGTCGGAATGAGGCGAGATCCTTAATCTGGTGGCAACTTTTTTGCTTCCATGATTTAGGTTCTCGGCATGTCTGACCT
Source organism: Neorhodopirellula pilleata (assembly GCF_007859915.1). Taxonomy (GTDB): domain Bacteria; phylum Planctomycetota; class Planctomycetia; order Pirellulales; family Pirellulaceae; genus Rhodopirellula; species Rhodopirellula pilleata. Next base: position 13,434 of record NZ_SJPM01000030.1, on the reverse strand, counting down.
TCAGCGTCTTTTCCGCTCGCTCCAAAAACAGAATCGCAAGGCACTGATGCCGTTTGTTACCGCCGGCGATCCCAGTATCGAGGTCACTCAGGCGGTGATCGAGGCCGCCCGTTCCGCCGGTGCGGATCTGTGTGAGGTCGGCGTTCCCTACAGTGACCCGATCGCCGACGGGCCGGTGATCCAAGCGTCCTATCAACGGGCGCTCGACTCGGGTTTCCGATTGCAACACCTGTTCGACCTCGGAACGCGATTGACCAACGATCTTCCTCAGGCCGATGGCGAAACAATGCCTCGTGTCACGATGGTCAGCTATTCGATCATTCACCGGATCGGAATGCAGGCGTATGTCGAACGAGCCATGCAAGCGGGCTATTGCGGCGCGATCGTTCCCGATTTGCTCGTCGAAGAAGCCGAACCGCTCAGTAAGGTCTGCCGAGCCGCCGGGTTCGACTTGATCCAATTGGTGACGCCGACGACGACTCGAGAACGCCAAAAGCGAATCGTCGAATTGACGACCGGATTCCTATACTACGTTTCGGTCACGGGCATTACCGGCGAACGTTCCGCGTTGCCTTCGGATATTGTCGACAACGTGACATGGTTGCGCGACCAGACTGAGCTTCCCGTTTGCATCGGGTTCGGAATCAGCGGCCCGGAGACCGCTTCCCAGTTGGCACCGATTTGTGACGGGCTGATCGTGGGCTCGGCGATCGTTCGGCGGATCGCCGAGGCTGCATCGCGTGCGCAGGAAAAAGGCCTAAGCGTTACCGAAGAAACGGCCAGCGAAGTGAAGCAATTCTGCACTTCGCTGCGACAAGCGATCGATGGATGCGTGCCGGCTTGAATCACTCCCGGCGTTCAGTTTGAATTGAAGAGCGCTTTGTGTAGTTCGGCCAATTCTTCAGCGGGGATCTTGATTACCTTGCGGTCGTAGGTCATCAAACCGTTGATCTCGCCTTCGACATCGGTAGTTTGAGTATAGACACCTGCCGCGATGCCTTGAGCCTGCAGGTCGGTCAACATTCGAATGGACGTGGCATAGCGATCTTTGTACTCCGCTTCGTTCTGCGGCAATCCTCCGTAGCCCCAATTGCGTCGGTTGGAATCCCACAGATGTCCCTGAACCGGATAGCCGTGGCCACCGAACTCACCGACGACTTTAATGAAGCCGTCAAACCGTCCTCCCTCGCCTCGATCAAACGGAAAGCCGGGGTGGGGGTACTCGTGATGATCCACGACGTCTCCGACCGGCCAGAAATTGCCTCCGCTGGCGATGTTGACCGATCGCGACGGATCTCGCTGCTGCGTCCATTTGCCGACCTCGATCGTTTGATGTTGGCCCCAGGCTTCGTTGAATGGTGTCCACACAACGATCGAAGGATGATTTTCGAGGGTCGAGATCATCGCCTCGAATTCGATCATGAATTGTTCATGTGCCTCGAGCGGCCATGCGGCATCTTGAGGATCGGGTTGTAACCGCGTCCACGGAGGGTTGGTTCCGCCGCTGACTTGGTCCTGCCAAACCATCATGCCCAAGCGGTCGCAGTGATAGTAATAGCGACGAGGTTCCACCTTGATGTGCTTGCGGATCATATTGAAACCGGCCGCCTTGAGCCACTCGATATCGAACAACATCGCTTCGTCGGACGGAGGAGTCAGCAATCCGTCGGGCCACCAGCCTTGATCCAAGGGGCCCCAATGAAAAATCTTGTTGCCGTTGAGCGTGAAGTGAACATTGCCGGAATCGTCGGTCGATTTACCGACGTCACGAATCCCCGCGTAGGATTCAACCCGATCGACTTCCTTGCCAGACGCATCGAGCAACGTGACTTCGATGTCATAAAGGTGTGGTGACGATGGTGACCATAACTTCGCATTTGAGATCGATGCCTTGATCGGCCCTCCGTCCGACGACCCGCCCGTCCCGACCACTTGGTCGCCAACCTTGATACGAACTCGCACGTTCGCACGCTGCGAAGTGATGGCTTGAACTTGGATTGATCCGGTTTTCGCGTCCGTCGAGATTTTCAAGTCATCGATCGATTGCATCGGAACCGCCTCCATCCAGACGGTTTGCCAAATGCCGGATACTTGGGTGTACCAGATCCCACGCGGAGTGATCGACTGCTTACCGTTGAGTTGAAAACCTTCGGTGTCGTCTTCAACACGAACGATTAAGTCATTCGAACCCGATTTCAATGCGTCGGTAACATCGAAGGAGAACGGCGTGCATCCGCCGCGGTGTGTTCCCACGGATGTTCCATTGATCCACACTTCGCATTCATAGTCGACGGCTTCAAAATTCAGCATTTGTCGCTCACCGTCCGTGGAATCATGATCGAATGTGCGGTGATACCAAATCGCTTCGGATGAATCGAGCAATCGCTGCACGCCCCCGAGTTTGGATTCCAAACTAAAGGGAACCAAGAACGTCCCGTCCCAGGTCGATGGTGGTGTGGCTTGGACCTCGTCGGTGATCGCGTAATCCCATTCACCGTTCAGGTTTCGCCATTGATCACGTCGCAATTGGGGGCGGGGATACTCCGTCCAGGCGTTCTCGGCCGTTACGTCCGCACCCCATTGGGTGAACAGCTCGGATCGAAACGGAAACTTGCTTCGTTCCGGCTTGGGCAACTTCGGAACGCCGTTGGCGGCATCATAAAGATGCACGTCGATGAACTGGCCGCCGGTTCGCTGTTCGCAGTGAACCGCCATGACATTTCGACCGGTCGCGATCGCGGTCGCGGCCTCACCAATCAACGGAACGCTTGTGTACTGGGTCGTATAACCGGCGAGTTTGGCAACTTGGGCTCCGTTGATATAAACCTCGGCATCTTCGTCGTGGTAGATCCACAATGCGGGCTGTTTGGGAACGGTGCTCAGTTCGACGTTCTTTCGCAACCAGATGTGTTGCCCTTCCCAGATCGTTCCCACTCGCGAGTTGGGAGTATCGACCGTGCCGAATCCGCCATCTCCCTCAAGCCAATTCGAATCATCGAAGTCGGATGCCGTCCATCTTGGCGTTGGTCGTTTGAGTAGATATCGCCATTGATCAACGATTGATGAGACGGCCGGAGTGTTTTGGGATTGAGACGCCTCTTGTGCATGTGTCATGGAAGCGATAAGCAGCACATAAGCCGCCGATAGGAACAGTCGCATAAGGTGATTCGTCATAGTGGGGTTAAGATTGTTTGCCAATAAGATGATGGGCGGTAGCGGGCTGTTGATTTAATCGTAACCCGAAGCGTCAGCGAGGGATAATTGACAATGACTCATCCCTCGCTCACGCAGCGGGTTACGAAAAACCAATGCCACAGACAAAAGTGCAACTTCAGAGCTAACGCTTCGGGTGAACAATAAGTGGCAGTTAATGTTCACGTGCTGCTAAGCGCATGGACATAAGTCTCTAGGCTAAACGCACGTCGCAGCGTCTCTCCGAAACGCTGAATGTTGCGAGTCTCGTAGAGACTCGCCTATGTGTTTTGCGGGCTTACTTGTGCATTGTTGCTCAGCGCCGGTTGTTTCGATTCGAGACATCCGGCGTCCGTCCAGTCGTTGTGTTGAGCTTTACTTGGCGGAGAATTTGAAGATCGTTTGAGTTTGATGCTCTTGTCCCGGCCGAAGAATCGTCGAAGGGAAAGTTTCTTGGTTCGGACTGTCCGGGTAGTGCTGCGTTTCCAAGCAAAATCCACCACGGTGCACGTAAGCTTTGCCCGACTTGCCGATCAAGCGACCGTCCAAGAAGTTACCACAATAAAACTGGATGCCCGGTTCGGTCGTGTGGATCTCCATCACTCGGCCCGTTGTCGGTTCATAGACTCGAGCTGCCAGAGTCAGGGCATCGTCATCGTCACCTTTGTTCAACACCCAGTTATGATCAAAGCCACCACCGTAGGTCAGTTGTTGATCTTCTTGGCCGATGTCACGGCCGATCGGTTTTGCACTCGTGAAGTCAAATGGAGTGCCGGCGACGTTCGCTAACTCTCCGGTCGGGATCAAGCCTTCGTCGACCGGGGTGAACTTCTTGGCGTTGATCATCAACTCGTGATCCAAAATTTTGCCTTCGCCTTCTCCCTTGAGGTTGAAGTACGAGTGCTGGGTCACGTTGACCGGAGTGGCTTTGTCTGTTGTCGCATGGTAGTCGACGATCAATTCGTTGTCGTTAGTCAACGTGTACGTGACGGTCAATTGCAAGTTGCCGGGATACCCTTCCTCTTTATCTTTGGCCAAATAAGACAAGGCGATCGACTGATTGGAAGGGTCGAAGTCCGCGTCCCAAACGACTTTGTCGAAACCGATCGCACCACCGTGAAGATGATTCGGGCCGTTGTTCTTGAGCAATGTGTATGTTTCGCCGTCGAGTGTGAATTCACCGGCGGCGATACGATTTCCGTAACGGCCGACGATCGCGCCGAAGTATGGCTTGTCGACGGCGTTGATGTAATCTTCGACCCGGTTGTAGCCCAAGACCACATCCGCGAAATGACCGTTGCGATCCGGAGCGGTCAGCGAGGTGATGATCGCGCCGTAGTTGGTCACTTTGACCGTCATACCGGATTCATTCTTTAGGGTGTATAGCCGGATCGAATCGAAATCTTCGACTTGGGCGTTGGCTTGGTCGAGCGTTGCGACGACCAAAAGGAATGCCGATAGGATCAGAGTCAGTGGTTTCATGGAGAGTGGCCTTAGTTTTAGGGGACTGGATGATGGCAAATCGTTTCGATATCAGTTATCGCCGAGTTCGGTGATTTTTGAACGCAATGGATACAAGCCCGACGCGCAAGCGAGGGGATTCGTTTCAAACTTCTCGTCAGCAGCGAGTACAATAGCTTACCCGCGTATTGATTTAGTGCACGTTTGGGTGTTTCGTTTAACGGCAAGCCGCAGGCGCCTGCGTTTTCAATCTCTGTCGCCTGCGGCTTGCCGTTAAACGATTAAATCAACAGACCGCTGCGGGTCGGGCTTGTACTATCGTGACGTGGCCGCTTTTGGGCAGGTTTCGTTGGTAGTTTACACGGCAAAGAACGCATAAACGCTGAGGCACAATAAGACTAATCCGCCGCCGACGTACGGGGCAGGCTTCCACGGCGTTAAGTCGACGAGCTTGGCGTCTTGTTGGACGTACGGCGTGTCGCGTCGGATTCCCATCGCCACCATCGCCAATTGCAAAACGATCAACAGCAAGAACACCGCACCCATGTAGTGAAAAGCGTTGCCGAAGATGGAGGCAAGCCAGCCTTCCTCGCCCCCGCTGAAAAACGTTCCCAAGACCATCAGCACCAGACCCGTAATCAGAGCGACCATGGCCGAGCGTCCGTCGGCCGTTTTGTGGAACAAGCCGATCATGATCACTGCAGCGAGCGGGATGAAGTAAACGCCGTTGAGGCCTTGGAAGAAACTGAAGACACCACCGCGTCCGTAAAACACCAACGGGGCCGCGATCACGGCAAGCACCGCGACAATGAAACTGCAGACTTGGCCGGAGTAACGAACTTGTTTGCTTGTCGCCGCAGGGTTCAAGTATTGCTTGTAAACGTCGAGCGAAAACAAAGTCGCTGCGGAGTTGAGTACCGAGTTGAACGTTGAGAGGATCGATCCCATCACGACGGCGGCGAAGAATCCGAGTAACCATTCGGGCAATACACGGGCGACCAACGAACCGTATGCGCGGCTGCTATCCCACTCACCATTGGCGGTTCGGCCGACCGTTTCGATCATCTGCGGGTCTTCGGCCGCGAGAACCAAATAAGCCGCCGCGATGCCAGGAAGGACGAGGATCGAAGGAGCAAGGATCTTGAAGAACGCGGCCAATAAAACGCCTTTTTGCCCTTCGGCGAGATTCTTGGCACCAAAGGTTCGCTGGATGATTTGCTGATTCGTCGTCCAGTAGAAAAAGTTCAACAACAACACGCCGGTGAACAGTGTTGGCCAGTGGGTCGATTCGTCGGCCGCACCGAGCGAGCGAAACGCATCCGGGTCGGCTTCCTGGATCTTCGCAAACGCGTCGGTAAAACCACCTTCGGAACCGGCGATCAGTTGCAACGAAAAGAACGTGATCATCAAGCCGCCGACGAGCAATCCGGCACCGTTGAACGTGTCCGAAACGGCGATCGCCCGTAGGCCGCCGAAGATGGCATAGGCACCACCGAGGGTGGCGATGAAGACGAGCAAGATCCAAATCATTTGGTAGTCGCTCACGCCAAATTTTGCGTCGAGCCCGAGCATCCCGTTGAGCCCGTTCGCACCAAGAAACAAAACAAACGGTAACAGAATCAGCATGTAAGCGACGATGAAAATCGCCGCCGTTAGGGCCCTCACCGACCGACCAAAACGCTCCTCCAAGAATTGAGGAATCGTGGCGATGCCCGATTTCAAATAGCGAGGCAAAAACACGAGTGCCAAAATCACCAGCGAAATGCCAGCGACGACTTCCCAGCACATCACCGACAATCCGTCACGAAAGCTATCGCCGTTGAGACCGACGAGTTGTTCGGTCGAGAGATTGGTCAGCAGCAGCGAACCGGCAATGAAAACTCCGGTCAGCGAGCGGCCGGCCAGGAAGTAACCCTCGTCGGTGTCGACGTCGCTGCCTCGCGTCATCCACCAAGTGAGGACGGCAACGAGTGAGGTAAAAAATACGAACGAAACGATGGTAATCAACGTCACGCGGCAAACCTTGTGTGTGGGGAGGGGTGGTGGGAATCCGAGCCAATAATCTAGCGTGTTATGGCGATGGCGTGCGCCCCCAGCGCCGGACGACTGCTGAAGGCCTCGCCGCGAATTCCCGATCGACGCTTGTATTCGTTCAACAGGTGATTTTGGACGCGGGCGACGTTCTCTGTTTTTACCAGCGTCACCGTGCAGCCACCAAATCCTCCACCGGTCATGCGTGATCCGATCACGCCTTCGCTAGCATCCATCGATCGGGCAATTTCGACCAATTGGTCGAGTTCCTGGCAACTGACTTCAAAATCGTCACGCAGCGACTCATGGCTCGCGTACATTGCGTGACCGACGTCCGACCAACGTCCGTTGGCAAACGCATCGGCCGCCTTACCAGTCCGGATGATCTCGGTAACGACGTGTCGACCGCGTCTGAATTGTTCGTCCGTCAAATCGGGTTGGGCATTTTCCAAGTCGGCCAGTCTAACGTCGCGCCAGGATTCGGATCCCAATACTGCCAACGTTTCCTCGCATTGACGCCGACGGGTCGCATATTCGCCGCCGGTCAGGTTGTGCTTGACGCAACTGTTGACGATCAACACGGTCATCGCATCGTCCGCGAACGGAACCGCAGTGATGTCATTGCTACGACAATCGAGCAGCATCAATTCATCCGGCTTCCCGAAAACACTGCTGAACTGATCCATCACGCCGCAAGGAACTCCGGCAAAGCGATGTTCGGCTTGCTGGCAAAGCAATGCTTTATCGGTTAACTCCATTCGATGGCCCGTTAAGGCTTCGAGCATCGTTGCGGTAGCGACTTCCAGCGCCGCGCTGCTAGATAACCCTCCGCCGATCGGGACGTCGGAAGCCACAACGCCGTCAAACGCGGGAATCGAACCGAACCGTTCGAGAAATCCCGCGACCACACCTTCGACATAGCTGGCCCAACCGCCACTGGCTTGCTGGAGCGATCGATCTAAAGGAATGTTGATCGTTTCGGACAAGTCATTGCTATACAAACGGGCGGATGCCGTCGAGTTCTGCTGCCGGTTGGTCGACGCGGTCATCACGACATAGCGTTCGATCGCCATCGGCATGACATAACCGTCGTTGTAGTCGATGTGCTCGCCGATCAGATTGACCCGTCCAGGAGCGGCAACGACATGTTCAGGTTCGACCTGATACCGCTCGACATGCCACTGGCATGCTTTCTGAACAAGTTCATTCAACGAGCAAGTCGAATGATGCGAGCGGGAGGGCGCTGCCGTTGGTTGAGTCTCAGCCACGTTCATACTTTGTCAAACTTTTGAGAGCCTATCGGGATGGTGGGCGGCCCCTTTTCGGACCAGCCTTGAAGTCGGACGCTGATCAAGGCTCTGATCGATAAACGTGACTCCATTTTGGACGCTTTAGGATTGCATCACTATGAACTTGGTTGTCTGGGGACTACGATATTTTGTCACTTCAGAACGTTGGGTGCTGCGAGTCTCGGAGAGACTCGCCTACGTGTTTTGCTGCGTGTTTTGCTGATTTGCTTGGCTACTTGATGAATAAACACCATGTCGCATTGATTGTCGAAACCTCGACCAGTTACGGCCGTGACCTGCTTCATGGGATCGTTCGTTTTATGCGGGTTCATGATAATTGGTCGGTGTTCCTGGAACAGCGAGACTTGACTCGCGATCCGCCCGAATGGCTCGCCGGTTGGAAGGGTGATGGCATCATTTCCCGCGCGACCACTGCCGAGTTGGCCGATGCGGTGCGGTCGACGGGCATTCCGATGGTCGAACTGACCGATCGTCACGCGACGGATGTAACTCCTCATGTTCGTTCCGACGACGCAGCGATCGGGCGTTTGGCGGCCGAACATTTGATTGAACGCGGGTTCGAGCGTTTTGCATTTTGTGGTTTTGTCGGTGAAGCGTGGTCGTTGCGGCGTGAAAGCGGATTTGTCGAGCACGTCGGGGCCTTGGGTTTCCCTTGCGAAGTCTATCGGACTGCTTGGTTCGGCCCCTGCACGCTCTCATTCGATGAAGAACAACGCCGCTTGGTGCAATGGCTGCAATCGCTATCGCCGCCGACCGGTGTGATGGCGTCGAACGATGTCCGCGGTCAACAAATCTTGGATGCGTGTTCCAAAACTGGCATTGCGGTTCCCGAAGATGTCGCGGTGATCGGAGTGGACAATGATGAGTTGTTGTGCCAGATGTGCTCGCCTCCGCTATCGAGCGTCATCCCCAACGCCGCCGGCGCCGGGTATCGGGCGGCCGAACTGTTGGCCGCGATGATGCAAGGCACCGAACAATCGATCCAGTCCCAAGTTATCGAACCGATCGGAATTGCCGAACGCCATTCGACCGATGTGGTGGCGATCGCCGACCGGGAAGTTTCGGCCGCGTTGCATTTCATCCGCCACAACGCATGTCGTGGCATTTCGGTCGACGATGTCACCAATGCCGTCGCTATCTCACGCAGTACGTTGGAGCGACAGTTTCGCAAGTATCTCAAGCGAACGCCTCAACAAGAGATCCGATACGTGCAAGTCAAAAGGGTGCGAGAATTGTTGTCGACTACGGATCTTTCGGTCGAACGAATCGCCTCGCTGTGCGGCTTCGAAAACCCGGAATACATGTATGTCGTCTTCAAACGCATCGTCCATCAAACACCCGGTGAGTTTCGCCAACAGATGAATCCCCGATAGGTATCCTGGGGCGGCGTCGGGTGCAGGATTTTCGAGTATCCTATGGCTCCCTCCTGTCACTCCCCGCCTGCGAATTTCCCGCCATGTTTGGACTCCCGAAGATCTTGAGATCGAGGACGCATTGCGCCCCGGTGCGATGTCCGCTCTTTTTGCCATCACCGCGTTTTTCGCAAGCATCGCAGGTCATCCTGATATTGAGTTTGTTCAACGCGGGATACGGCATCCACGTCGATGCGGAAGACGTCCCGCCGGCGGAATCACCGAACGATCCATTGGTCGAGTATGTCCGCGACATCGAGCCAATCATCAAGAGGAACTGCGTTGCCTGTCACAACGGTATCAAAGACGAAGCTGGTGTGAACCTCGAGTCACCGTCGGCAATCAAGTCCTCCGATGCCGACAATCTACTGGTCCCTGGCCAGCCCGAGGCAAGCCGAATGTTCCTGTTGGCGTCTCACGCCGATGAACCGTTGATGCCTCCGGAGAATAATGATGTTCAAGCCAAACGCTTAAACGCGATGGAACTAGTGCTGCTGAAACGCTGGATCGAACAGGGGGCGCGATTGAATTCCAAGACGCCTTCGACGGACGAGCCATCGATGCGGCCGCTGCCATCGACGCTCCATACGATTTACGCATCCTCCATCACCGAGGACGGAAATCTTTCTGCCGTCGCGTTCGGTAATCGGATCGAGCTGTTCACTCGAGCATCGAACACTCCGTTCCAAACGATCACGCAGTTCGTCGACAACCGTCATCGGCCCGCCCACGATGATTTCGTGCATGCGATGAAGTTTTCGCCCGACGGACAAACGTTGGTCTCGGCGGGTTACCGCAACATTCGGATATGGCGGATGCAATCGACCTCGCCGGTATCCATTCCGATGATCAACGCCAGCGAGGTTGCCGCTGTGGCAATCAATTCCCCGGGGACGCACTTAGCAACCTTCTCGGTTAAAGGTGAGGTGTCAGTCGCATCATTCGGGAAGCAACGTTGGGATTGGATGAAAGGATTCGACCCGTCCGTTGCCAATTCGGAAAACGTCCATGATACGATTGGATTGGCGCTGTGTCCCTCCGGCCAAATCGCTGTGGTCGGATTCGCCGATTCGATTCGGGTCGTGCGAGTCGACTCGGCAGTGGTCGAAACGTTGCCTTGCCATTCCCATGTCAAATGCGCTGCGTTTACCGACGACAAAACGTTTTATAGCGGGCACGTGTCCGGTGATTTAACGCGATACCAATACAACGATGGCAAGTGGACGTCGACTTCGCTTGCAAGCGAAGCGTCGCCAATGAGTCACGTCGTTGCGTCTGAGTCGCCGGGTGTCGTCGGCGTGAACGATGCCGGGAAGGTTTGGCGATGGAACTCGCAAGGTGATTCGCTCGAGTTAATTGGTGCTTTACCGAGTCCCGCCGACGGGATTGCGATCACGCCAGGAAAAAAACCGGTGCTCTGGGTGGTTTCGACGAGCGGTTCATTGGGGATCTACGACCTCGCCGCGAGCAAATACCAGGAGATCGCAAAAACGGATCCGGCCGCAGAGCAACAACTTCGTCGTGATCAATGGGAGGTCGTCGTTGCGGCGCGAATTCAGTCCGCAGTTGAGATGGATTTGAAGACAGTCGAAGCCAACATGAAAGCAGAACAAGACAGTCTCGAAAAAGTCGCCGATGACGTCGAAACCCAACAGCGACTCGATTCGTTTCGACAAGAAGCCGAACGTCAGAAGGCGATCGTGGAACGGTCCAAAGTCGAGGTAACCCAGAGCCAAGATCGAGAAAAGGCATCCAAATCATTCGCCGAACAGTCGCGTGCCGCATCCGGCACACCGATCGTCATGGACGGTGGAAAGGTCGTCATCACGCCAAGCGTTTCCAACCAGACCAGCGAGTCAAGCGGGTCGGTCAATTGGTGGGCAGAAAACGGGACATGGCTTGGGGCATCGCCCATCGACGGCGAGATCATCGCCGTAGGCGGGACGACGTTTGTCACTCGAGATCAGAACCAGTCGCTAATCGCGCATCGCGTGGCTAAGCCAATGTGGCAGCTCGAACGAATGATCGGCTCGGTAACCGGCGACAGCCCTTTCGAGGATCGGGTTCTGAGCGTCGACATCGATCCCAGCGGTCGGTACCTCGCTACCGGCGGTGGACTCCCATCGCGAAGCGGTGAGTTGATGTTGTGGAACTTGGCCGATCGAACCCTATTTCGTCGCTTTGACAACCCACACCACGACACCGTGATGTCCATTCGGTTCTCACCTGATGGCAAGACTCTTGCCAGCGGGGGCGCTGACCAATTGGTTCACTTATGGGATGTCGAATCTGGGGATCGACTCGCCACCTTGGAAGGCCACACCCACCATGTCACCGCAGTCGCTTGGGGACTCGATGGACGTGAAGCCGCCAGTGCTGCCGCAGACGGCGTCGTGAAAATTTGGGATCTGAAAACCAAGAAAGCTTCCCGGACGATCAGCGATCTCAAATCCGAAGTCACGCAGTTGGTTTACCTTGGTAGTGAAGCCCGCATCGGCCTCATTTCCGGCGACGGCGATTTCGACGTTTACCGAACCTCAGACGGACGACGAGAGACCCATACAAAAATCCCAGCGGGTTACCTGTACACCCTGGACCGGACCCGCGATGCCGGCGAACTGATCATCGGTGGTTCCGAGGGTACCGCGTTCCGCGTGGACAAGAATGGAAAGATCTTGCAAACGTACAGCTTCCAACCGAGTGAATGAGTAGTTCGTTTTCAGGCTTGGCTTCGCGATCCGGCTGTCACGGCGGAAGGATTAAGCTCGACTTTTTCCGCTTTCGCGGAGTGCTGAGTTGACGGATTGGTATAGGTAAAAGCAGCTTCCCTGCGTCAGAATTGTGACTTCTCACAGTTACAAACCCAAGCAAGGAAGCTGCTATGATTCGCGTGCCTCGTGATTTTAAACCACTTCTCGATGATTTGTCAGCAGCAGTCGCGAAACCTCAGACCGCCAGGCGACTGGTTTTGTTTTTTGCCGCTTCGGTTCTCGTCGTCGGCGATCACACCGTTTCGGCGGTATTGCGGTTACTCAGTCTGATCGAACCGGTGAATCCGTCGACCTTTCATCGACTGTTCTCACACCGACGTTGGAACGCCACTCGACTTGCTAAGGTGGTCGCTTGCTTTGTGATCAATCGCTTTGTGCCCCATGGTCCCATCAAGGTCGTTGGCGATGAAACGGTCGATGGTCATCGTGGTAAGAAAGTCTATGGCAAAGCCAGGCACCGCGACGCCGTTCGCAGTTCTCATTCCCACACCGTCTTTCGCTACGGTCACAAATGGATCGTTCTGGCAATCCTCGTTGAGCTTCCCTACGCCACCCGCCCTTTTGCTTTGCCGATCCTTGTCGCTTTGTATCGAGATAAGAAAACCTGTGCGGCGGAGCGACGACGTCACAAGACAGCCGCAGAGATCATGTGCGGTCTATTGGCGGTGCTGATGCACTGGTTTCCCGAGCGGAAATTCATTTTCGCCGGAGATAATGCGTATGGAACACACTCGATGGCACGCTTTGCTGCAAAGCACGCCGAGCGTCTGACGCTGGTGAGCAAGATTGTTGCCGATGCTAATCTCTTTGAACCACCACCGAAGAGAAAAGCCGGGAAGAACGGACGCCCGCCGGTTAAGGGACGTTCGCTTCCAAGCCCCGAGGCGGTAGCCAAGTCAGGCAAAGGCGGCAAGAAGATGCGTGTGCGTTGGTATGGCGGAGGTTGGCGGAACGTGAAGGTTTTTACGGGGGTGGGTTGTTGGTATAAGAGCGGCAAGGGGATTGTGAGCATACGCTGGGTCTATGTCATCGATTTGGACGGGACTCATCGCAACGAATGTTTCTTTGCGACCGATCCCGCGTTGAGCCCCGAAGCGATCATCGAAATGTATGGCGGTCGCTGGAACATTGAGATCACCCAAGCGGAATGCGTATCAAGAACGAGCTTGTATCGACTCGCCGCTTGAAATTACAGTGTCTGTGGCTGCTTTGATGCAATTGGTCGCGTTCTGCCGCAACCGCCACGCTCAAAGCGAT
>NZ_SJPM01000029.1 GCF_007859915.1 Neorhodopirellula pilleata | reverse complement strand
CACGTCTCGATGCCGCTGCGAAGTTGACTGCACAACGCACGTTGAAGCTGAAGTCTGGATGCTTCAGTACCGCCGCAACCACCCAGCCACGAAAGACCACCGCCATGCCAATTCGATCACGAACCAACACCAAGCCGAGCCTCCGGTCCGCCTGTAATGAACGCCAAAATTCAGCCAAAACCTCAGTCAGCAGTCGCTTGATTGAGGCCTAGGTGACGGCGTCCGACAATTGACATTGACTCATCCATCGCTTGCCGGTCTGTTGATTTAATCGTTTAACGGCAAGCCGCAGGCGACAGAGTTTGAAAACGCAGGCGCCTGCGGCTTGCCGTTAAACGAAAACGCCCAAACGTGCACTAAACGCGGGTCGGGATTGCGTCCCTAAAACACCAAACACGACGACAACTGATTGACCGCATTTTATCCCTACGGCAGTGGAATTCCGTTGAGGATAAAGGGTACGACATTCTTGATCACCGAGGTGGGCGACTCGTAGATCAGTTTCGTTCCCGGCGGAGGTGTGTCCGAACCACCGAAGTCAAACAGGTAACCGATCCCGACGCCGGATGCGGTTTGACGGAAAACCTCGTATCCCAGGTGATCGACGCGGGTGCCGTCGGGCATTTCTAAGTAGGCTTCGTTCTCGTAGATCCATTGCCGATGACTTTCGAGCGAACGGTCGGCGTTATCCAGTTCCACTCCGACGCGGACTTCGTGCAGTGGTTCGTTTTGCCGGATCGACTCGATGGCGACCGTCATTGCGTCGTATTGTTTTGAAGGAGCAACTTCGTCGAGTCGTAATTCAAACTTGCGTCGCTCGCCCGGTAACAACGCGGAGATCTCACCCGTCAAACGCACGATTTCGCTCGCGTCCGGCTTGGCGTCGCCACCCCGGGCGTCGCGTTCAAGTCGTCGCGGTGGAAGTTGCAACGGCAAATAGAACTGGCTTTGCGCGATCTCCGTGGTGGTGGCTACATCGATCGATTCGCCGGATGCTTGGGGCAATAACTTCGTGCCCGTATCGAGTTGTCCCTGCAAGGGTGCGATCGGAATCGTCAGTCCGATGGGTGTTCGATTGGGTTGCCATGAAATGGTCATGGTAATGTTCAATCCGCTCTGCAAGGGCGACCCGAGTACGCGTCGTGCCGTCACAATGGTGGGTTCCAATCGATAGATACCCGCGTAGGCGGCCGAGTCCGATCGTGACAATCGGTCTTCCGATCGCGGTACCAATGCCAACGTCGTCCGATCACCACCATAAAAATTGATGTCCAAATCCGTTTGATCGAGCACGTTATCGATCGCCGGCCAAAACCCCAGCGGCAAGGCGGGCGGTCGAATCTTCCGCGTCAGGTCCACCGTCGGACCGGCGGCATTGGTATCGAACTCGATCCCGCTCGCGGTGCTGATCGCTTCCAACGCTTCGCCGAGTGTTTCCGCTTTTTGTAGGTTCACGACGGTCGTTTCCAACTCGTCGAGTGTTTTTGATGATCGCCATCGAGTTTGAATTCTTTCCAAACGTTGTCTGGCATCGATCGACAAGTGATCCAGCACGACGGGAACAAACGAGGCTGCCTTCGGACCGGCCTGGATCAGTCGTTGTTCGGCCGATCGTCGCGCCTGGGCCGTCGGCGCATCCAACTCGGCGACCCATACCGGCACGTTCGTCGCCAAGTCCTCTTCAACGGATTCCGCTTCGATATCCCCCGCGTCTTGAGCCATTCCTGGTCGCGGTCTTGGTCCTCCCACAAAGACGAAAACCAAAAGCAATCCGATTGCGAGCCAACCGCATCGCGGTCGACCCGTTGGATTGATCGATACGACCGATACAGTCGTTTCCGGTTTGGGCGGCAACTTCATGGCACATCAGGGGTGAAAAGGGAGATGGTCGGCCTCGGTCCACATTCTAACCTAACCTTCCATAGACCGCCTTCGGTGTCGGGGGGCATAAACGCGGTCGCACTCTTCTCTGCTGCCCATCTTTTCTCCGACACCGCCGATCCTGACCATGCTCTCGACAAGCCTCCGAGTCTTGCCCGACGCGTTTGGCGCGCTGGCAATCGCAGCCGCTTTTGCGTTTTTGTTAACCGCACCGGATTCAGCCATCGCCAACGGGTATCAGTCACCCACCGGACCACGGCCGGTCGAGTTTCTTATTAACTCTCAATGGCAGACCGGATTGCACTTGGTCGATTCGTCAACCGAATCGTTGATCATGGCAAAGGACGGATGGTTGCACACCGTCGACGCCAACAAACGCACCGAGAACATGCGTCCAACAAGCGAAAGGTATCAACCCGCATCGGCGATGCAGATGCGAAACCAATTGCGCGCCGAATTCGGTCGCGATTTCGACGTCGTCGCGACTCAGAATTTCCTCGTCGTCCAACCTCGAGGACGCGGGAACCGTTGGCCGGATATGTTCGAAAATTCGCATCGAGCTTTCGTTGAATTCATGACCAAACGAGGTGTCCGGGTCCGCAAGGGCCGGTTCCCAATGGTCGCCGTGGTCTTACCAGACGCTCGCGCGATGTATGCTGAACTGGATCGCCTGAAGATCGACGTGTCGCGGGTAGCCGGAATTTATGCCAACCGATGCAACCGGGTTTTGACGCACGATGGTGGACGTCTATCCGACATCGCCGCAACCGTCCGACACGAAGCGGCTCATCAGTCAGCCTTCAACTCAGGCGTCCACAGTCGCGTCAACGACACACCAAGCTGGATCACCGAGGGGATCGGACAGATGTTCGAACCCGAATCGCTTGCCGGCGGGATCGTGGGCTCGACGCATCGGATCGCGGACCGGATGAATCAAGAATCGATCCGACACTTGCGAAATACTTTGTCGCTCAATCGTTCCGATGACATGGTGCGATGGGTCGAACGACTAGTCGATGGTGACGATGCCTTCCGCGATCAATCCTCCGTCCATACCGCTTATGCGGTTTCATGGGCGATGATGTTTTATCTCGCCGAACGCGATCATACCGCGTTCGCCGATGTCTTGCATTTCACCGCCACGCGGCCGCCGTTCGAAAACTATCGTCGCGGTCAGCGACGGATCGATTTTGAACGCATCATGGGCATTGATACGGTCACCTTCGCCAACCGCCTAACCCGATATCTCAACGAACTTCCCTAAGCTGAATGTCGCGATCATCGTAGGCTGGGTCGCAGCCGCTTCGGCGGAGACCCGGCGATGGGCATGAAAATTTCGCCAATCGCAGCGGTTCAAACGCAGCGAGGCAAACGCCGGGTGTTCGTCGCAAAGCCTCCTCCACCCAGCCTACGTTCTCAACGAACTTCCCTAAACTGAATGCGGCGATCATAGTAGGCTGGGTCGCAGCCGCTTCGGCGGAGACCCGGCGATGGGCATGAAAATTTCGCCAATCGCAGCGGTTCAAACGCAGCGAGGCAAACGCCGGGTGTTCGTCGCAAAGCCTCCTCCACCCAGCCTACGTTCTCAACGAACTTCCCTAAACTGAATGCGGCGATCATAGTAGGCTGGGTCGCAGCCGCTTCGGCGGAGACCCGGCAATGGGCATGAAGATTTCGCCAATCGCAACGAGCCAAATGCAGCGAGGCAAACGCCGGGTGTTCGTCGCAAAGCCTCCTCCACCCAGCCTACGTTCTCAACGAACTTCCCTAAACTGAATGCCGCGATCATAGTAGGCTGGGTCGCAGCCGCTTCGGCGGAGACCCGGCAATGGGCATGAAAATTTCGCCGTACGCAGCGGGTCAAACGCAACGAGGCAAACGCCGGGTGTTCGTCGCAAAGCCTCCTCCACCCAGCCTACGTTCTCAACGAACTTCCCTAAACTGAATGCCGCGATCATAGTAGGCTGGGTCGCAGCCGCTTCGGCGGAGACCCGGCAATGGGCATGAAAATTTCGCCGTACGCAGCGGGTCAAACGCAACGAGGCAAACGCCGGGTGTTCGTCGCAAAGCCTCCTCCACCCAGCCTACGTTCTCAACGAACTTCCCTAAACTGAATGCCGCGATCATAGTAGGCTGGGTCGCAGCCGCTTCGGCGGAGACCCGGCAATGGGCATGAAAATTTCGCCGTACGCAGCGGGTCAAACGCAACGAGGCAAACGCCGGGTGTTCGTCGCAAAGCCTCCTCCACCCAGCCTACGTTCTCAACGAACTTCCCTAAACTGAATGCGGCGATCATAGTAGGCTGGGTCGCAGCCGCTTCGGCGGAGACCCGGCAATGGGCATGAAAATTTCGCCGTACGCAGCGGGTCAAACGCAACGAGGCAAACGCCGGGTGTTCGTCGCAAAGCCTCCTCCACCCAGCCTACGTTCTCAACGAACTTCCCTAAACTGAATGCCGCGATCATAGTAGGCTGGGTCGCAGCCGCTTCGGCGGAGACCCGGCAATGGGCATCAAGATTTCGTCGTACGCAGCGGGTCAAACGCAGCGAGGCAAACGCCGGGTGTTCGTCGCAAAGCCTCCTCCACCCAGCCTACTTTCGGGCTCTTCGTGGCCGGGTCTTTCGGCGATTGACGGGCGAAAGCGTCATTGTCCGCTATGGGTGGAACTGGCAGACGACCCGTTCGCGGACCAGGCGATAGTTTGATGTGGTGCCCTGGGGAGCCATCGGACAACGTGGCAAGATGGTTCCGGTGTAGTCACTCGTTGCCAACTCGGCCAACGTTCCGCCGGGCCAACGCCCCGTTTCTCGTTGATATAGTTCCGCATCGGACTGCAATGCCGTGCGATGGCCCTCGCAAATTCGCTCGTGAGCGACTTCGCTTTGATCTCGCATCAGCGAGAAACCGGCGACCGCCAACATGGACGCGATGACCACGGCGGCGACGACCTCGAGCAAGCTCATGCCGCTTGGGCGATGGATCGAGCGCATCATTCAAGTACCTCAAACATGTGAAACATGGGCGTATAAATCGACAAAACCATACCGCCAATCATGGCGGCCAACCCGATCGTGAGAATCGGTTCGAGCATTCCGACGGTCGCGTCGATGCGATACTCCAGCCGTTCTCGCAGGTGATCGCACGTGCCGTTGAGCGAACGGGAAAACTCACCCGATTGTTCTCCGACCCCGATCAACTGGCACAGCGTTGCGGGGAAGAAATCTTCGTAGCGCGCGAGCTCCACACTAAGTTTTTCTCCCCGGCGAACACCTTGGTTAATCTCATTGATCGCTTGACGAACGCACCGATTGCGAACGCAAGCCGCAGAAACTTCAATCGCGTCGACGGGTTTGTAACCGCACTGCACCATCGAGGCGGTCGCTTCGACGAATTGCAACACCGCCGCATCCCGCAACCACGGTCCGATTATCGGAATCCGCAGCATCGCAGCGTCCATCTTGGTCGCGATCTTGGGCTTACGTCGGCAGGCCACCCATAAGGTCGCCAATCCGGCGAAGATTGGCACGGCCATCCAACCGTACCGCAACATCGAACGGCTCAATCCGGTCACGAACCGAGTCACCGGCGGCAGGTCCACGCCGCTACTGCTGTAGACGGTCTCGAACTCCGGGACGACGACCACACACATGAAGATCATCAACCCAAATCCTGCGCAAGTGATCAAGATCGGATAGCTGATTTTCTTGATGATCCGTTTGCGAAGGGCCACCTTACGTTCCATCTGCTCACAGACACGCGACATCGCCGTTTCCAAGGATCCGCTGCGTTCCCCGAGCCGGATTTGTTGGATCTGCATTGACGAGAATGTTCGCGGGAACTTGGACATGGCGTCACTGATCGTGCCGCCGGCGACGATCGTCGCTCTCATTTTCAGAAGCACGTGCTGATAGCGGCGGTTGGATCGATCCATCGCGAGCGATCCGAGCGCTTTGGGGAGACTCAAACCGTTCTGCAACAACATCAGCATCATCCGCAGAAGCTGAGAGAGCGGCAATGCAGGAATCTTGGTCGAATCGAAACCTTTGGGAAGCTTACGCGAAGGACCACCGACTTCGATCGAGTTGAGTTTCTGCAAGAACGCACCAAAACCACCTGACGATTTCTGGCCCGCTTGTGCCTTGGATGGATTTTGTGCCTTGGATGGATTGCGTTGCACTTGGGGATAGGTGTTCATCAAGGGTTATCCTGCTGCCGAAGTGACCGTGACTCGGGGATCGGACTCTCGGCGACCTCCCAACTTGCTTGCCGCTGAGGGGCTTCGGCGATCACCACTGGTCTTGAAGTAAACTTCCTCGAGGGAAGTGCGACCGTTAATCGCCGCCTCAAGGCCGGCCCGTTGCAACGGAATCATCCCGGCCTCGAGCGCCATCTCTTCCAATTTTGAATGGGGCACACCGGCTTCGATGGCGGCGGTGATCTCCGAATTAATCGGCATGATTTCGAAAATCGGCATCCGTCCGGAATAGCCACTCCCCAAACATCGCTTGCAGCCTTCACCGCGATAAAAGGTTATGTTTCGATCGACCGTTTCATCTGGGTCGAGTGCGTCGAGTAGATTCAAGTTTGGTGCTGCGGCGACTTTGCAATTCTCGCATACGCAACGTAGCAATCGCTGGGCAACACTGCCAAGTAGCGAACCGGCGATCTTGAAATGGTCGACGCCGAGATCGGCGAGTCGCTGAACGGCACCGACGGCGTCGTTGGTGTGCAACGTGCTAATGACCATGTGCCCGGTGAGCGCTGCTTGAACCGCAGTGCTCGCCGTTTCGCAATCGCGGATTTCGCCCAACATGATCACGTCGGGGTCTTGACGCATGATGTACTTTAACGCGTTGGCGAAACCCATCCCGAATTCGTTGTCGCTTTGGACTTGGTTGATACCCGCGAGTCGGTATTCGACGGGGTCTTCCACCGTCACGATGTTGCGATCTTCCTTGTTGAGATGTTCTAAGGCGGCGTACAAGGTCGTGCTCTTGCCGCTGCCCGTCGGCCCGGTGACGACGAACATGCCGTGCGGTTTGTCGAGAACGCGGCGGATCGTTTCATAGTCACGCTGAGGCATCCCGATTTTCGCCAAATCAAAAGTTTGGCCGCCTTCATCTAGTAATCGCAATACCAACTTTTGACCATCGACGGTTGGAATTCCGCTAACGCGAAATCCGACTCGCTTGCCATTTTCATAGACCGTCAAATGTCCGTCTTGCGGACGGCGACTCTCCGTCGTATCCATGTCACCCATGACCTTGATGCGGCTGATCACTGGGTCTTCGATATGGTTGGGAATGGTCATCGCGACCTGCAATTCACCGTCGACTCGGTAGCGAACTCGCATTTCGGGTTTATGCGGTTCCAAGTGAATGTCACTCGCACCTGCCGTGACGGCACCGGACAAAATGGCTTGGACCAATTTGACAACCGGCGCATCTTCTTGGCTGGCGTTGGATGCGGCGAACTCGTCTTCTTCGGTTACCTCACCGACCGAAGCCATTTCGGCGATCTTCATGTCCACGATCGTTTGGCGTGCAAAGGCTCGGTCGTCGTAAACACGGTTGAGCAGCGCCGCGATGTCCTCCGCCAAGGCCACGACCGGTTTGATCTGGTAACCAGTCATCAGTTCGACTTCGGCAATGGTTTCAATGTCGTCGGGGGCGACCATCGCGAGCGTCAAGACACGCTGATTGATCTCGATCGCGGCCGCTTCATTGGAACGTGCGAAATGCTCCGGCATTAAACGCGCAACTTGCGGATTGACACTGGAAAAATCAATGTCCACGAAAGGCACGTCAAACTGCTCGGCGAGGGCCAGACCTAACTGTGAGTTGCTGATCAACGACTGACAGACGAGCCAATCACCCAGCATCACACCTCGAGGTTTGGATTGGAATGCGGCATCGATCTGCTCGGGTGTGAGCAATTTGAGATCGATCAGGATGTCGCCGAGTCGTCGCATGTTAGGAGATCTGAAATCTAAAGGGTTGGGTGGAGGAACAAGGCCGTCTCGGTCGTTTACGCGGTGACACCAAGCATGAGTAGGTTTTGCACCTTCTCTTCGAGGACGGTCGGGTCAAAAGGCGTGATGAGATAATCCTGCGCCCCCGCGAGAATGGCGCGACGGACGGACTCCAAACTTGGGTCGAGCGAGAACATCATGACCGGAAAATCATCGGCCTTGAACTCGAGTCGCAATTCCGTCAACCATTCGATCCCGTCTCCTTCGGGTAACTTCGTGTCGACGATCATCAAATCAATCGGGCTACGACGCAGGTAATCCCTCGCTTGGGCACCTTCACTGACGACGGTGAGATCATAACCGAGCAATTCCAGGCGAAACGCGGTCAGATCCGCGAGGACTCGCTCCGCTTCGACGAGCAGTATTTTGGCATTGGTTGATCGCGACATAGGAAGTCACATGGTGTGGTGTAGAAGAACAGCAGGACAGTCCAGCTAGCCAGATTGCGAGCGATTGAAATCTAGGTTGCCCAACGGTGATCGGTGGTGACATTTCGCAACACTCGTACTCCTTTGGCAACCTATTTGCCATCGCGCCGCAGCAATCGGAACGATCGTCATAATCGGAACATTTTCATGCCGATCGATCGTAAACGCCCGCCGTAAAAACGGGTGAGCAATTCACGCGGTAAGATCTTCCCGCATGTTTAGAAGGGGCTCCGATATCATTGCGGTTACAGCCGTTCTCGTTTCTCGTCAATCTCCCTGGTACCACATGTCTGTTCTTGCCTTGGCAAGTGACACTTCCTCTTTCGGTTGGACGATGCTATTGATTGCCACCGTGACCGGTTGGGTCGTCAATGCGGTGTTGATCTGTCGATTGACCCGTCATGGGAATACCACGCTGTCCGCCCCGATCCGATCGACCTCCGATCGGTTCGATGACGGCTTTCTCATCATGGATTTGAAGGAGATGGAACACTTACTCGCCAAAGCCAAAGAGAGCCGCGAAGCGATGCGGGCGAGTCACGAGGAGCTTCAACAATTGATCGTCGAAGACGCATTGACCGGTTGTCGTAATCGGCGAGCGTTGGAGCAACAAGTTCCGAACCTTTGGCAACAGCACCTCGACCGGGACGACAATTTAGCATGCTTGATGTTTGACATCGATCATTTCAAGCGGGTTAACGACGACCACGGACACGCCAGCGGCGACGAGGTGCTGCGGCGCGTCGGTCAAACGCTGCGTTCGACGTTCGCCGGTGTCGGCCAGGTGTATCGCTACGGTGGTGAAGAGTTCTGTGTCATGTTACCCGGACATGATCTGGCCGAAGCCCGCTGGATCGCCGAGCGGGTTCGACTAAGAGTCGCCGATATTGAGGTTCGATCGGAATCGTCGGATTGCCTAATTCCGGTTTCCGTCAGCATCGGCGCTTCCGATCGACGCCAAGGTGCCCTGACATTCGGCGAAATGATCGGTCAAGCGGACGATTGCTTGTACCTTGCCAAACGCCACGGACGCAACCGAGTGGTTGCCTATGGAGCATAAACGCGGGCGGTACCTGGCCATCGGGATGACGCTCCTCGGCTGATTTTAGATCGGCATTCTTGATCAACCAATCGTTAACCCAACCGGTCGGTAGCGATGTGGTAGTGCGGGTCTTCACTGACGTTGATCTCGACCAAGTCACCCGCCTTATCGAGCAGGTCGCGGCACTCTTGGCTGAGGTGCGTCAGGTGCAATCGCTTGCCCGCGTTTACGTACTTCTCGGCGAGGTTGTTGATCGCCTCGAGACCTGATTGGTCATAAACCCGCGTGTAATAGAAATCGATCACCACGTCGTCGGGATCGCTCGCGACCTCGAACATGTCTTTGAACGAGGCAACCGAGGCAAAGAACAACGGGCCGTGCAACTGGTAGATCTTGCTGCCGTGTTCGTTGTACTTCACGTCGGCGGCGATGTGCGTGGCATGTTGCCAAGCGAACACCAATGCCGAGACGATCACTCCCAAGATGACCGCCGACGCCAAGTCATGCATGAAGACCGTGTAGCCGGCGACCAAGACCATCACAAACATGTCGCTCGAGGGCATCCGCCGAAACATTCTCAGTGACGCCCATTCGAACGTCCCGATCACGACCATGAACATCACGCCGACCAGAGCCGCCATGGGGATCTGTTCGATGTACGGTGCCAAAAACAACACGAACAACAGTAAACAAACCGCCGCCGTGATCCCCGACAAACGGCCTCGTCCGCCGGAGTTCACGTTAATCAAGGATTGGCCGATCATCGCGCAACCACCCATTCCACCGAAGAATCCGCAGACGAGGTTAGCAACCCCCTGCCCGATGCATTCTCGGTTGCCTTGGCCGCGGGTTTCGGTGATCTCGTCGATCAAAGTCAACGTCATCAACGATTCGATCAACCCGACACCGCACAGCACGATCGCGAACGGGAGAATGATTTTCAACGTTTCGAAATTCAGCGGCACGAGGGCGTGTTCCAAAAAGAACGGCATCGGCAATCCGCCGCTAATGCTCGAATCAACTTCCGGAATCACCACCGCCGGTGCGTCGGCGGTTTGCGGGGCCGGGCCCATCACATGAGGATTCACCAGCGTCGGTTCGAGCGAATCGATCGGGTTGATCGCTTGAACGCTGACAAGCGTCGTGGGGGGAGGCATCGATTCATCGATCATCTCAGTCTCGAGAACGCGGTTCTCGACAACGTTCTTTTCAATCGTGATCGCGTCGATCGCCTTGCGATCGTCGGCGATCATGGCGGCTTGCGTGTTCGTGCGTAGCATGTCACCGACGGTCGCAAGGATATTCTCTTTGGATTCGGTCATCATCGCCTGATTGATCGCCAACGACAGCATCGTCACCGTCAAGATCGCCGCCAATGAGGCCGGGACGGCTTTCGTGATCTTGGGAAGGAAATAAATGATCGCCATCGTCACCGCCACCAACGCGAGCATTAGCATCAGGGGCGTGCCACCGAGATAAACGAGATCACCGGTCTGAGAAAGCGTCTTGAAACTGCCCAACTGAGCCAAACCGATCACGATCGCTAAACCATTGACAAACCCCAACATCACCGGGTGCGGTACCATGCGGATCAACTTCCCCAAACGACCGATGCCGACGGCGATTTGAAAGACGCCGCACAGGATCACGGTGGGGAAGAGGTACTCGACACCATGTTGAGCGACCAGAGACACAACGACGACAGCCATCGCACCGGTCGCGCCTGAGATCATGCCGGGACGTCCGCCGACGACTGCGGTGATCAGCCCCAGGAAAAAAGCCGAATACAAACCGATCAACGGCGAGACCCCGGCGACGAACGCAAACGCGATCGCTTCGGGTACCAGAGCCAGGGCGACCGTCAACCCGGAGAGAACGTCGTTTTTGATCGAATTGGATTGTTGGGCAAAGAAGTTCAGCATGGGGGACGATTGAAACGAAAAATCGGAAGAGTGGAAACGGGCGGAAAACGCGGCACAAAACGTCGGCGGGCCACTGTCATAATCGTCCGTTGGCCGAGGTCAACGTCGGATCCGCTGACCAAGCATCGGTCCTGAAACCCGCCTAGGACAGCCCGATTATGATTGGGTGAGTGCTGGCCCCGCTAATCCGTTACAGTGTTGGGCATCCCCGCGAACCCGCCCGATTTACCTTTAGAGGTTTTGATTGATGATCCCCAAAATTTTCTCGTACTCTTTTCGATTTCAGTGTTCCCTTCTGTTCGTTCTGGTGGGGGCGGTGACGGCCGCTTCGAGCGCTCGGGCGGATACACCGGAAACCCCAACGACCGAGTCGACTTCAGCGGAATCGACGTCTGCCGTTTCGGTGCAAATTTTTGATACCAAAGCCCCCGGCTGGCAGCAATTGAAAGGCGATGATTTCGAACGGGTTAACGGCGATGACAAGACACTCGTTTTTGATGGCGGCGAAGCGCTCGGTAGCGGCACACCGATCGGCGTCACCCGTACTAAGAAACAGTACCGCAACTTTGAGTTGGTCATCGAGTGGATGCACTTGAAACCGGGTGGCAACTCGGGCGTGTTCGCCTGGGTGCCGCCGTCAGCCCTAGAAGACTTGCCGCCCAACCGGCTGCCCAACAGCGGAATCGAGATTCAAATGCTCGATCACGATTACGCTCGGCAATACACCGCGAGTACCGGTAAAGAGCCAACTTGGTTTACCTCCCATGGCGATGTGTTTGCGGTGGGACGATCGGCGATGCAGCCGTTTGACCCCAAATCACCTGACGGGCACCGCAGTTTTCCGTCGCAAGAAACGACTCACGGCAGCGGCAATTGGAACCAATACTACGTCCGGGGGATCAACGGCGAAATTCGCTTGTGGGTCAACGGCGTCGAAGTCTCCGGCGGCAACAGTTGCCAGCCGAGCGAAGGTTACCTGTGTCTCGAATCCGAAGGCAGCCCGATCCGCTTCCGAAACATCTTCGTTCGAGAACTCCCGTAGGCTCGGTCGCAGCGATAGCGAAGACCCGGCAATCGATCAAGCCAATTGCATCGGTAACCCAAACCCAAACCCAAACCCAAACCCAAACCCAAACCCAAACCCAAACCCAAACCCAAACCCAAACCCAAACCCAAACCCAAACCCAAACTTAAACTTAAACTTAAACTTAAACTTAAACTTAAACTTAAACTTAAACCCTCTTCCCTCCAGCACGAGGCAGCGATCCGCGAGCGGGGCTCAACGGGGGTTTAAGTTTAAGTTGAGGTTTAAGTTTAAGTTTTTGGGGTGAAGAACCGGGATTGATAACCAACAACCAACAACCAACAGCTAACAGCTAACAGCCAACAACCAACAGCGATCCTGCCGGGTCTTCGCTATCGCTGCGACCCAGCCTACATTAGGTAGGCTGGGTGGAGGAGGCTTTGCGACGAACACCCGGCGGGCACCCATTACCGATGGCTGCTTCTTGCCGGGTCTCCGCTATCGCTGCGACCCAGCCTACATTTTTACTCGGCTAGCTCTTCGAAGAGCTGTTGCAAACTACGGAGGTGTTCGTCGGTTTCTCGTTGGATGTCGGTGATGCTTCGCCATGCTTGCGTGGCGATGGGAGCTTGCGATAAAGCTTGCGAGCCGACCGGAACGGTTTCGAAGTTTTCGAACGCTTCGCTGCGTTCAAACCCGCGTGCGATACGGCTCGTGCCGTCCGCGCCGGTCCACTGCGTCAACGACTCGGTCGTATGCCACTGGCCGTTCGGATCGTCGACGTAGATGCGAACGGTGTCGTCGCCTCCCTGGGAAGCCGTTGCTTGGACGCTTTCAAAACCGAGGGCACTGGCCCGATAACCACTTCCGCTGATCAGCGATCGTGTACTTGAGATTGACATTACGTCATCGGCGGCGCTGTCGCCCAAGTCAGCACGGTCATGGCCGCCGTTTTCTGCGTACGCGAATACCCGCTCGAAACCGAACGCGGCTTGGAAATGATCGCCACCCCGGAGTGAACTGAATTGTGGCCGGATGACGAGTTGGTCGTCGTGAATCGAATCGGTCAGATGCGCCGTATCGTTACCGCCGGCGGTCGCGTACACGTACAGTTTGTCGACCTGTTCGAGATGAAACTCGAACCCGATGCCGGTGAGTTGCGCACGGTCTGGACCGGATCGTAACTCGTCGTTCCCGTCGGAATCGTAAAGCGTCGCTCGGTCTTCGCCGCCTTCACCGATAAACGTGACGTTTTCGAATCCGCGAAGTTCCAACGTACCTCCGGCGAACGTCAACAACGAACTGCCGGCGTTGGCACCGGTCGTCGGACGAAGAGTGAGTTGTTCATTGCCCGTCGATCCGAAGATTTGCAACGTGTCACTGCCTGAGCCGGCATCGATCACGATCGGATCACCCGACTGCGAACCGATCAATCGGTAGGTGGAGGAATCCGGATCGAGTGGATTGTCACTCAACAGCACATCGCCTCCGTTGACGATCGCCCTCAGATCGATTTGCAGTCGATCGCCGTCGGTGGACCCCTCGTAGCGATCGATCGTAGGCATGGGCGTTGGGACGCTCGGACTTGGCGTTGAGTTCTCTCCTTCCCCAGGATCCGCCAAGTGGCCAAAGTCGACGGCGGCTTCGAGGTCGAGCGATTGATACGAGATCCCCGTGGCCGGATCGACCCGTTGAACCGATGTGTCTTGAAGACGCTGCAGGATCGACTCAGAAGTGGCTTCGAGTCCGGCTTGCTGCATCGCCTGACGCACCAAGGCGGACGCCGCCGCGACTTGAGGACTGGCCATGCTCGTGCCGCTGAGCGAACTGTAGTCGTTGAGGTATCCGTCGTAACCTTGGATGTGCTCGGGCACACTGCTTTGTAATCGCTGTCCTTCGGCGACGAACATCCCGTCCGCCCGTTGGGAGAAACCGCTTAGATTCCCGTTGGTGTCGACCGAACCGACGGCTGAAACCCAAGGGCTCGAGGCCGGGTACATCAAATCATCGGCACCAGGGCTCAAGTTAAGTTGACCGTTGCCGGCAGCCGCAAAAACAAGGATGTCGCTTTCGTAGAGCAGTTGCAATTCGTCTTCGAGCAACGAGTAAGCGTACTCCCGATTCAAATCCGTCAGTTCGGTGCCGAGAGAAAGATTGACGGTCGTGATCGGAAATTCGAACGAATCTTGGTTGTCGTAAACCCACCTCAGCGATTGTTCGATCCAACTGAGGTTCCCCGCGCCGGCGTCATTGAAAACTCTCAAGGCGACCAAGTCGGCCCCCGGAGCGACGCCGCGAAAGGTGTTTCCGTCGATCGTTTCGGTGAGCCCGCCGGTTAAGCCCGCGACGTGAGACCCGTGATAGCCTGCCGGTGCATCGTCGTAGGGGTCGGCATCATTTTCGGCAAAATCCCAACCGCCGACAACGCGGTAGCCCGGACCGAACCCACCCGAGCGGCCGTTCTCGCCAAAGGCGTGATGGTCGTACGCGATTCCGGAATCGATCACCGCGATGGTCTGGCCGGCACCGTCCAACCCGGTCGCCGCAGCCACCCGAGCGGCTTGTTCGAGCAGCGAACTGCCGTTGCCCGAGGGATCGAAATTCAACGCCGCCTGTGCGAAGGCTTGGTCGAGCGACCCCGCCGTATCGGTATGCAGTCCGGTTTGAATCGGAATTTCAAGCGGCAAATGAAGTTCCGCCGGGCAGGTCGGCGACGCCTCGGCCCAGGGATCAGTTAGCGGATCGGCCAACGGCGCTAACCAAGCCCCCATCAGACTCGCCGACAGTGCCAAACGCGTTTCGCAGGTTTCGATGCCCACGGGAGAGGCATCGAGATCGGTGAAAAGAGTACTCATGCGGAACCCTAGGTCAAAAAATCGGGTCAAGCCATCGGAAGATCGACCGATTTTGCCTAACCCGACCTTCGAGATTCCTCATCGAGTTGGTTAGTCGATTCGTCCGAATGAGAACCACAGTCAGCGATTCGCGCGACCGGCGTGGACTGACTTGGAGACCCGTGGGAGCGACTAGTCAGGGTGGGACGACGATGCCATTGAAACGACTTTGGAATTCACTCTGCGGACGCTCTTCTGAAACCCAGACGGCGGCTAAACCGTCGGTCGACGCAGCTCCCGCCGAAAAAGCGGCGACAAAGCCGCTTGCCGGCGCGGTACCGAAGCCCGCCAAAGCCTCGGCACCTGCAACCGTCACATCGTCAAAACCGGCCGCCACGTCGTCAAAACCAGCCGGCGAGCAACCTCGACGTAGCGTATTGTCGATGCTCTCACGCGGTGAGCACGACGGGCTGATCAAGACCATCCGGCAACACAATCCAACAAGCATCTTGGAAATCGGCGTCGGCGACGGCTCGCGGATGACCGCGATCCTGACCGCACTCGCTCCAGCCCCTCAAAATAACGCCACCGAGAGCGGCGCCTCACCGATCAAGGCCGCCGTCATCGATCAATTCGAGCTGGGCAGCGGCAAGGTCGCTCTTCGCGATTACCATCGACAACTCAACGGGTTGTCTCAGCGTCCGGTGATCTTCCCAGAACCGATCGGCCGAGGTTTGGTAAGCGTCGCTAACCGATTGGGGAAGATGGACGTTGTGCTGATTGATGCATCCGTTTTCGCGAGCGATCAAACACAGCTCGCCAACGAATTGCAGTCCACTATCGGCAAAGTGCTCCACGCCAGCAGCGTCGTGTTGAGCAATGAATCGGGCAAATGGTCGGTGCGAACGTTTGAAACCAACCAAGCCCAACGGCGAGCCGCCTGAACGAGCCGTGCGCGGGGTTTCGGAGATTGCAGAACGGCTTTCGCCGAGTTCGGACGTTTCCGACGGTTGACTGTTCGAGTATCTTATCAAGCTGGCAGATCCAATCGACTGCCGTTTTGTTCCTACTCAACAGAAAGACGACATCTATGTTCCGCACTGCCTTCTTGCCTGCCTACGTCCTGCTGGCACTGACCATGGTCGGGTCGAATGCCACGACCGCTCACGCCCATTGCCAAGTTCCCTGTGGAATCTACGGCGATCAACTACGCTTTCAACAAATGCTGGAAGATCAACAGACGATCGCAAAAGCACAAACATCGATCAATGATTTGTCCTCCGGAACTCTCGACGCACAAGGACACAATCAACTCGCACGCTGGGTCGTGACGAAAGAGGAACACGCACAGCGTATCCAAACGACCATCGCCGAGTACTTTCTTGCGCAGCGCATCAAGCCGGATGCGAGTAATTATGCCAAGACGTTGATGGCCGCCCACAAGGTGATCATTGACGCGATGAAATGCAAGCAATCCGCCGACCCGTCGACGGCTGAGATGCTCAAAGCGTCTGTCCTCGATCTGTACCGAGCATATGAAGGCAAGGAGCCTCTGTTCGAGCATACCCACTGAGGTTCTTGAGTCCTACTCTTCTCGAGGTGCGTCTCGAAATCGCTCATGGCACGCTTTGCAATTGTCGGTGATTCGTCTGGCATGCAAGGGGATGCTTTCCGGTAAGGAAACATATTTTCCGTTCGCATGCCAGTTCGAAAGCAGCGTCTCGAGTTCGCGGGCCGCCGATTCCGAATCACGCAGCATCCGTTTGAATTCTGCGGGCTCATGTTCCACCTCCGGAGTCCGCAACATCTCGGTGAAATGCTCTCGCAGTAACAGGGCCTCATGAGGCGGATCGAGGTCGGGGTGTTGGGGCGGTGCCCGCCAACCGGACTTCGCGATAAGGTTGATGTGTTCGTGCGTATGGCCCAACGCAACCATCGCATCGGCCATCGGAGGAACTGCCGCGACTTCAGGAAAGTTTGGCTCGAACGAATCGAGTTCCGTTTCCGCGATCGGGCGTGTCCGCTGAGCCGATCGGAACAATCCGACGTAGTGCTTGTTCGTGCCGGCAAGTTCCAAAATCTTGATCGCGTCTTTCGGCTCAACGAGTCCCGCCGCGACGCACGCAACGCTCGCCGCTGCGGGACTGCGATGTTTTCCGTGATGACAATGAATGTAAACCGGACCATCGAGGGATCGAACCGCTTTGGCGAGTTCCATGACACGCGACTGCGGCACGCCGTCATAGCCGTGGGGCAGATGAACATAGCGAAGCCCATACTTTTTGGCCGTCTCCACGTCGGGCTTCATTCCATCGACGCTGATGATCGTCTTCACTCCAAGCCGCGTGAGTTCCTCGAACGCCTCGTCGCCTTCGGGAAGCCCGCCGGAGATGACATTAACATGAACTTGCACCGGATTGGGCAGATGTGCCGCCGCGAGTCGCAGGGGAAACGGATCATTCTCTTGCCCGGTGACGTTCGATGTTGCCAAACACACGATCCAAGCGATGCAAACGAGCCCACATCGACGATAGCCTGATCCCGGTGAAAAAACGTGAATGTTTTTTTGCAACTGCCTATGCATCATGAATCGAGGGGCTGCCGGATTCGACGACCAACTTGGCCCGTGAGGTGGTCGTTCCGCCGGGTTGGGTGACTTGGTCGACGACGCGATAATCCGCTTGCCAATCATTCGGAGTGACGTCGCAAAGGATGTAACCTCGCTGCAAATTGTGGAACTTGACACAGGGATTGGCACTGAGCAATTGATCCATGTTCTCGGGGGCGTCGACACCATTGCCACCACTGCTCAGCGAAGTGGCTACGAACTCAGTCGCTACCGGCGATTCGTCGGCTTGGCGGTCGTCGACACGCAATTCGTTTGCGAAGTTGCAATGAATGTCGCCGGTGAGCACGACCGGATTGCTAATGCTTCGGTCTCGCATGAACCGCATCAACTCCATCCGCTCGAACGAATAGCCCGGCCATTGATCCATCGAATATTCGGGATGCTCGACATCGCCGATGCGATTGACCATTCCCATCATCACCTGCTGAGCCAATACGTTCCACGTCGCCTGCGAACGCAACAAATTTCGGTACAACCAACCGCGTTGTTCCCGTCCGAGCATCGATTGGGTTTGAGCCAGCGCCTCGTCGTTCAACGATGATCGCCGGTCGTCGTTGGGCTGATCGGTGCGGTATTGACGTGTGTCGAGGACTTGAAAATCGACCAGCCGACCGAACTTGGATTGGCGATACAAGCGCATGTCTGCACCACGAGGCATGCACGTCGATCGGATCGGCATCATCTCGTAGTAGGCTTGGTAGGCATTCGCCCGCCGAGCAAGATACGCCACAGGATCGACACCCGCTTCTTCCGAAATCTCGCCGGCGCAGTTGTTATCGAATTCGTGGTCGTCCCAAGTCACGATCCATGGGGCGGCCGCGTGCATCGCATTGAGCAGTGGATCGAGTCGATATTGGGAATGACGAATCCGGTAATCGTCTAACGATTGAATCTCGTTTCCGATATGCGTGCGTACTTTACCGTTTCGGCCCGCCTCATACTCATAGATGTAGTCACCTAGGTGAAACACCAGATCGACTTCGTCACGGGCCATCTGCGCGTAGGCGGTGAACCAACCTTGCTCGTAGTTCTGGCACGAGGTCACCGCAAAACGACAGCGGTCAGGCAGCGTATGCGGGGCAGGCATGGTTCGTGTTCGTCCGACGGGACTGACCGCATTTCCAGCGCGGAAGCGATAGAAGTACCAACGATCTGGTTCTAAACCATCGACCTCGACATGCACCGAATGGGCGAGTTGCGGAGTCGCCGTGTGGGTACCGCTGGCAATCGTTTTCGAGAACCACACATCATCGGCGACCTCCCATTGCACGTCGATGAACCGTGGTGGAATGCCTCCGCCTGGTTCGAGTGGCGACGTTGCCAGTCGAGTCCACAGCACAACGCTTTGATGATCCGGATCACCTGATGCCACGCCGAGTAAAAAGGGATCGTCTTGCGACCGGAAAGGTTCATTGGCCGTTGCCGCGGAAACGGACATCGCGTAGGCCGACAGCCCGGACGCAAAGTGCATGAAACGGCGTCGGTTGAAGCCGTTTTGGTAGTCACTAACCGGTAGAGAAAACGCCATGGAATCGGGTTCCTTCAAAAAACCGGCGGGCAAGAACCACACGAAGCCCTAGGCGATGATTTCCTTGACCACGCGACTCGGTTCGACGCCGGTGAGTTTTTGTTCGAGGCCTTGAAAAGGGAAAGTGAGCTTCTTGTGATCGACCCCTAAAAGATGCAACATCGTGGCGTGCAGGTCGCGGACGTGAACCGGGTCGGCGACAACATTGTAGCTGAATTCGTCCGTTTCACCATAACGCATCCCGCCCTTGATTCCGCCTCCGGCGAGGAACGCGGTGAAGCATCGTGGGTGGTGGTCGCGTCCGTAGTTGTCGTGGGTCAGGGTGCCTTGGCAATAGACCGTTCGCCCGAACTCCCCGGCGAAAACGACGAGCGTGTCGTCGAGTAATCCGCGTTGCTCCAAATCAGTTAGTAGCGCCGTTGTCGGTTGGTCGACGTCGCGGCATTGCCCCTCAAGGTTCTCGGGTAACCGCGTGTGGTGATCCCAACCGCGATGAAACAGTTGAATGAAGCGGACGTCGCGTTCGGCCATGCGTCGGGCGAGCAAGCAGTTCCGGGCATACGACCCCAGGTTGTTAACCTCCGGGCCATACATCGCAAGCGTTTCGGGGGTCTCGTCAGAAATATCGGTCAATTCGGGAACCGACGTTTGCATTCGAAACGCCATCTCCTGTTGCGCGATCGTCGTCTGGATCTCAGGGTCCCCGATTTCGGTGAAGTGTTTTTGGTTCAGTTCACCAAGTGAATCGAGCATGCGGCGTCGAATGCCCGGGTCCACTCCGGCCGGATTGGACAGAAACAAGACCGGATCGCCGGTCGTTTGGAAGCTGGTCCCTTGATGCTTTGACGGCAAAAAGCCGCTGCCCCACAATCGGGAATAGAGCGCTTGCACGTTCACCTTGCCGCTCCAATAAGCCGACGGCATCACCACGTAATCGGGAAGGTCTTTGTTGAGCGTTCCGAGTCCATAGCTGAGCCACGCGCCCATGCTCGGTTTGCCCGGGATCTCCGAACCGGTACAAAAGGACGTCTTGCCGGGGTCGTGGTTGATCGCATCGGTGTTCATCGAATCGACGAAACACAGTTTGTCGACCTGGCTCGATAAATGCGGCAACAGTTCGCTCATCCACAAACCGCTCTCACCCTTGCGTTCGAACTTGAACTTACTCGGTGCAATGAGTTGTTCTTTTCCCTTTGTCATGGCGGTCACGCGCTGACCGTTGCTGACCGAAGCGGGAAGTTCTTTTTTGAACTGTTTTTCCAATTCCGGTTTATAGTCGAACAGATCGACTTGGCTGGGCGCACCGGCCATGAACAGAAAGATCACACGTTTGGCTTTGGGAGCAAAATCACAACCGGCCGGTAGGCTCGGTATTGAAGTGCGGTTGGCCGCGCCGACGAGCGAAGCCAACGCGGCCGTGCCCAGCCCCATGCCCGCATTGGTCAGGAAACGCCGTCGGTTAGCAAGCATTTCGATGGGATCCATCGCTAGTCCTTTGTCTTGGTGATATCAAGGTTGTACAACGTGTTGCCGACGATCGTCCAAGCCGCCAATTCGGCTCGCGCGGCTTGGGTACTGCCCACTTGGGAGTTGCCAGCTTGCGAGTCGATCTGGACGCCTTGGCAAAGGGCGTCGGCGAGTTGTGGCGATTCGGTATAGGATCGTTTCAAGTCAGTGAGCAAGGATTCCAAAACAGATCGCTCTTGGGCGTCGGGCAATTTCGCAGTGACGGTTTCCCAGATGTAGTCGATCCGCTGGTCCGGTGACTGTGTTAGTGTTTTTTCGGCCAGCCGTCGAGCAGCTTGCAAATACTGCGATTCGTTGAGCAGTAGCAAAGCTTGAGTCGGCGTGTTGGTGCGTTCGCGTCGGGCGATACATGCATCGCGGATCGGCGCGTTGAGAATGGTCATTTGCGGCGGTGGCATCGCCCGTTTCCAAAACGTGTAAACGCTGCGGCGATAGATCGCATCGCCCTGGTCAGGCTTGAAGGTCTCGCCGATCATCGAGACGGCTTTCCAGAGCCCTGGTGGTTGAGGCGGCTTGACGCTGGGGCCAAGCATCTTCGGTGACAACAAGCCGCTCGTTGCGAGAATCTGGTCTCGGATCACCTCGGCATCCAAACGATATCGCGGTCCACGAGCGAGCAAGCGATTGCCGGGGTCTTCTTGAAACGTCTCCGGGCTTGCGTGAGAAGCTTGACGATAGGTTCGCGAACTGACGATCTGCTTGATCAACGCCTTGGTGTCCCAACCCGACTCCATGAACGTGACGGCCAGATCGTCTAGCAGTTCGGGGTGGCTGGGGACCTCTCCTTGGTTGCCCAAGTCCTCGGCCGTTTTACTCAGTCCCACACCAAAGAAGAGTTGCCAGAACCGATTGACGGCCACCCGAGCGGTGAGCGGATGCCGCGAATCGACCAACCAGTTCGCCAAATCCAATCGCGTCGCGACCTCACCGGTTTTCTCCAGCGGTGGCAGGAACGCCGGTGTCCCTCGCTCGACGCGTTCCCCTGGTTGATCATACTGGCCACGCAGCAGGATGAACGTTTCACGAACCTCTTCACGTTCTTTCATCACCATCGCCCGGGGAATGGCGTCTTCGAGCTTGGCGAGCTCGCCCTGGAGCGTCTTGAGTTGTTGCTCCCGCTGGGCCTTCGCTTGCTCGATCGCCTCAACCGAGACCGCACCATCGGCTGCGGGTTCAACGGTTTGCTTCTGCACGTCGGCGATCTGCTCGTTGAGCCGAGCGAGTTGCTCGTATTGTTCCGGTGTGCCTAAACGAATGAAAGGTTCTTGGATACCGTACTTCGGGCCGGCACTGGTTTCCGGAGCGGCGTCGATGTTGTTGAAGAACGCGTAGAGAGAATAGAAGTCTTTCTGAGTGATAGGGTCGAACTTGTGATCGTGGCACTGGGCGCAGTGAACGGTCAGCCCCATGAAGGCCGTCCCCACCGCCGTCACGCGGTCGATGACGTTCTTCGTAAAACTTTCCTCCGGCAATGCCGTTCCACGGTCGATGATCAGGTGCAGACGGTTGAAACCCGACGCCACCAGTTGATCGGTAGTGGGTTCGGGGTAAAGATCACCCGCCAATTGATAACGCACGAACTCGTCATAAGAAAGGTTATTGTTGAATGCGTTGATCACCCAATCACGATACGCGACGTTGTTTCGGTAAAAGTCTTTGTGCATCCCATTGGTATCGGCGAATCGAACCAGATCGAGCCAATGGCGGGCGAGATGTTCACCGAATTGAGGACGAGCCATCAATGTGTCGATCGTTTCTAGCCAGACTTGTTCAGGTGCCATCGCATATGCCTCGATGAACGAACCAACTTCGTCTCGCGTCGGCGGAAGTCCGGTAAGGTCCAACGTCAAGCGGCGAATCAATGTTCTCGGATCCGCGTCCACGGAGGGACGTCTTCCGATTGACTCAAGCTTCTTCTTCACATGCGAGTCGATCGGGTGGTTGCTCCAAGCCGGATCCTGGACTTCAGGCGGAGCCGATTTGGTCGGCGGTTCGAACGCCCAAAACGCATCATACTCCGCACCGGATTCGATCCAGATCCGGATCAATTCTTGCTCTTTGGCCGAAAGCGGCTTGAGATGTGATTCCGGCGGCGGCATCAACATCGAATCATCATCCGACGTGATCCGGTTCCATAATTCGCTGTCTTCGACCGAACCGGGCTGGATCGCAAAACCGATCGCCGCTTCGTCGCCGGTCGCGACGTCCAAACGCAATCCGGCTTCACGTGTTTCCGCATCAGGACCATGACACGCGAAACAACGAGACGAGAGCAACGGACGAATATCGCGATCGAACGAAACCCCCGGTCTGGGGTCATGCTCCGCCGCAACGACCGACCAGTGGAAAATCAGAAATGCACCTAAAAGTGCGGTTGGATGAGGGAGAACGCGTGACATTTCGACAAACAAGCCCGGGAACGAGACTGGTGATTTCTTGTCCTTCGATCATACACGTCCATTCAATTGCATGCCTCCCTTTTTAAAGCGGCATTTCTTCTCCTGTGACTCTTTTCATTTACCGTCGGACAACTTCTTAGGCGACCAACGATCACCAGAAAAGCCATTATCCTGGCATCGCGTCTTGAGTCACAAACCAAGTTGGTGATTGGATCAATTGAGATGGATACCGCTCGACCTGAGCGGCAACGAGCTGATCCGCTTCGGTGCGGTTCGGGTCGGATTGCCATACCCGAGCTAAGGCGTCCCGCTTGTTCGCTCCGGCGATCAAAAACCAACGCTGCCTTGCCGAATTGATCGCCGGTGCCGTGAGGGTGTAACGGTATGCCTCGAACTTCGGCACATAGTTGGCGACAAACCAACGTTCGTTTTCGCTGATCGCGGCGGTGTCCGGGAATAGGGACGCGGTGTGGGCGTCGTCACCCATCCCCAATAAGGCCAAATCCCACTGCGGGAACGCTTGTCCGTGGAAAACATCCTTTAGCTTGGCTTCGTACCGATCGGCCGATCGGACGGGATCGTTGGTGTCCACGGGGACCGAAAACGCGTTAGCCTGCGCCGAGGGGAAATGGTCCAGTAACGCTTCGCTGACCATCCGGAAATTGCTTTCGTCGTGATCGTGAGGCACATTGCGTTCGTCGCCCCAGTACCATTCGATATGGTCCCAATCGAGTTCACGCTTGGCCAAAAGTTCGTATAGGCGTTTGGGTGTCGAACCGCCCGACAGAGCGACGCGAAACGTACCACGTTGCGAAATCGCTTCGGCTGCGGATCGACAAAAAGCATCCGCCACCGCGACCGAAAGCTCGTCCAGGGAGGGGAAAACGTGCAGCGGTGAATTGGTCATCTGCGGTGGCCAAGAGTGGAATCAAGTCAAACGGTTTGGCGTGGTCAACGACCGGGCACCAGTCAGAGTATCCGAACCCAACCCATTGTAAAAAACAAGGGGAGCCCGGTGGCCGTATCCTATTTAAGCAGCAACCAGGAAATCCGCGTCAAATGGTCGCCCCTCGGTTGGATCGGCCCATTAATCGTTAAGTCGATCGTCCAGGGCACGAGAGTCGCGTCTCGTATTTCCCTGAAAGATTTTGATTCAGTCGGCTATCTCCTTTGAAAGAATCAGTCACGGTGGACACGGTCTCGTGTAGACTGTCCGACGTGGAATGATCGCGACGTGATCGCCGCTGCGTTGACTGCGCTCCCCACCCAACATGCCCACCTCCCATGCCAACGACATGCATTGCTTGACCTCCCTTCGAGTTGTTTGCCTCATCGCGCCGTTCGGGTTGATGACCACGTCCGTTGTGCCGCTCGGCGCGTTCGCGACCGCTAATGAAATTTCCAGCGACTACCGGATCGATTTCAACGAACACATCCGTCCGATTTTCAATGCTCACTGCACGGCCTGCCATGGCGGCGTGAAACAGGCGGGCGATGTTTCGTTTGCTTACAAGGATCGCGTCCTGCCTCCCGAAGGCTGGATCGTCGAACCGGGGGATCCAGACGCGTCGGTTTTAATCGAGCGTGTCATTTCGGACGATCCGGATACCATGATGCCGCCGCCGGATCATGGAAAGCGGCTTTCGCAAGACGAAGTCAGCAAGTTGCGTCGATGGATCGAACAAGGCGCACCGTGGAGCAATCACTGGGCGTACGAAAAAGCCAAGCCACAGCCGATCCCCAATGTTGTTCAAAGCGACTGGTGTCGCGATCCGCTGGATCATTTCGTGTTGGCTAAACTGCAAGACCGATCCATCGCACCGTCACCCGAAGCGACTCCATCGCGATGGCTCCGCCGCGTGTCGCTGGATCTGACCGGCCTACCGCCGCAGCCCGATGACCTGGATGCCTTCTTGTCCGCCGTGGAAACCGAAGGCGATGCGGCCTACGAGCAGGAGGTCGATCGCTTGCTCGGCCATTCCGGATTTGGCGAACGCTGGGCGAGTGTGTGGTTGGACCAAATTCGCTATGCCGATTCCAAAGGTCTGGGTTTGGACGGACGTCGTAACGCGTGGAAGTACCGCGATTGGGTGATCGATGCGTTCAATCGCGACTTGCCGTACGACGAGTTCACGATCGCTCAAATCGCTGGTGACTTGCGCCCCGACGCGACGATGGAAGACTTGATCGCGACGGCCGCGCATCGAATGACCCAAACGAACGAAGAAGGCGGGACCGACGACGAAGAGTTTCGAATCGCGGCAGTGCTCGATCGCGTCAACACGACCTGGCAAGCTTGGCAAGGCGTGACGTTCGGATGCGTGCAATGCCACAGCCATCCGTACGATCCGTTCGAGCATGATGAGTACTATCAATTCGCGGCGTTCTTCAACAACACGTCCGATAGTGACCTCGGTGAAGAATGGCCGACCCTTCAGGTTCCGATCGATCCCAAGGATTACGACAAGGCGACGGTACTCGATCGATCGATCAAGGAGTTGGAACGATCGATCTGGCAGCGTGAAAGCGTCGCCCTGAATAACAACGAATTGTGGCAACCGCTGCTCGGTATCGAAGCGTCGACTAATAATCAAACCCGCGTGGACGTTAAACGAAACGATGATCGTGACGAGTTCTTCACCGTCGGCACGGTCTCCGGCAATACGGACATCACCGTAGAGGCTCCGCTTGCCGAGAACTTCCAACGTTTGACCGCGATCCGCTTGACCGCCATGCCGCTCGAACCCGAATCCGCAGTAACCGATTCGGAATGGGGATTCGTGTTGGCTCACTGGCAGGTGGAAATGATGGTGCCCGGAAGTGAAAAGCCACAGGAACTCGAGTTTACTCGCGTGATCGCCGACGAGCCGCATCCATTCGACGATCCGGCACGATCACTCGACGCCAAATCCAACCGCGGCTTCTCCGCGTACACCCGCATCCATTACCCACGCCAAGCCGCGTTCGTCTTGAAGGAGCCGGTTGCTGTGCAACCGGGCTCGACGATTCGCGTCCGATTGAAGCATCGGATCAACGCGTTGGGCGCGTTCCCATTGATCATCCGCCGCGGTCATCTTTCGGTTTCCGGCGATGATCGCTGGGCCGAAATGGAGGCGGATGCGAAACTGCGCACCGACCGCGCGGAACTTGCCAGACTCAAGTCGGAACGTGGGAAGATTCGTTCGACCAGTTTACCGGTCTTGGCCGAACGGGAACCGCATTTGGCTCGCCCTACCAATGTATTCATCCGTGGATTGTTTCTTACTAAAGATAAGGAGGTCTCGCCGGGAACGCCGGCCTCGTTGCCGCCGTTGGACGCGAGCGGAAAGGCCGATCGGCTCGCTCTGGCGCAGTGGTTGGTTGACGAGTCCAATCCGCTGACCGCTCGTGTGGCCGTTAATCGTGTCTGGGCTCAGCTATTTGGTGTCGGGATCGTGGCGACGGAAGAGGATTTCGGATCATCCGGCGAGCCGCCGACACATCCGGAGCTACTGGACTACCTATCACTGCGTTTTGAAAACGAACACGATTGGAAGTTCAAATCACTGATCCGCGAACTGGTGTTGTCGAGCACCTACCGGCAATCCTCGGCGTATCGCGAAGACTTGGCCGATCTTGATCCGAACAACCGTTGGCTTGCTCGCGGTCCCAAGCACCGGCTCGATGCCGAAACGGTTCGCGATCAAGCACTCGCGTTGTCGGGATTGCTCAGCCCCGCGATGCACGGCCCGCCCGTTCACCCGCCGATCCCCGACGGGGTTTGGAAACCGTTCGAAGGCGGTGACAAATGGTCCACACCTTCAACAGAAGACGGCGATCGTTATCGACGTTCCATTTACACGTACACCAAACGCAGCATCCCGTTCCCAATGTTCGCGGCATTCGACGCACCTTCGAGGGAACTCTGTACGCCGCGCCGGTTGCGATCCAACACGCCCTTGCAGGCACTGATGATGCTCAATGACGCGACCCTCGTCGAGTGCGCTACCGCGTTCGCCGATCGAATGCAAGCGTCTGCACCGGAGACTCGCGACCAGCTCGCCAACGGTTTTCGCATGGCGACCTGCCGCGCCGCGTCGGATGCGGAGCTCGACGAGTTGGTCTCCCTGCACACTCAAATCGGAAGCCTTTCCGGGGTCGCCTCGGTACTGCTGAACTTAGACGAGGTATTGACGAAATGATTCAAAACGAACTTCAACTCCGCTCGCTCGAGCACGCCACCCGCCGTCATTTCTTGCAAGAGTCGACGATCGGACTCGGCGGTCTTTGGCTAGCGATGCAAGGCCGAGCGTCGGCGGATTCGTCGTCGTTGCCCCAGCATTCAGCGGACAATCCGCTCAGCCCGATCGCACCGCCGATGCCGGCGAAGGTCAAGCGAGTGATCTTCCTGCACATGATCGGTGCGCCAAGCCAATTGGAACTGTTCGACCACAAACCCGACTTGAAACAACTCGACGGCAAGGATTGTCCGCAATCATTTCTCGACGGCAAACGGTTCGCGTTCATCCAAGGCACGCCCAAGATGCTCGGCCCCCAATACCCGTTCGCCCAACACGGCGAATCGGGAGCCTGGGTTTCGGATCGGTTGCCGCATTTTGCGAAACACGTCGACGATGTCTGTTTCATCAAGTCGATGCAGACCGACCAGTTCAACCACGGTCCGGCGCAGCTGATGGTTCACACCGGCCAAACCCGCATGGGAAACCCGTCGATCGGCTCGTGGGTGACGTGGGGGCTGGGCAGCGAAAATGAAGACTTGCCTGGTTTCATGGTGCTGTTGTCCGGTGGTCGCCAACCGCGAGTCGGCAAGGCCTTGTGGAGTTCGGGATTTTTGCCGTCGGTGTATCAAGGGATCCAGTGCCGATCCAAAGGCGATCCGGTACTGAATATCTCCGACCCGCAAGGGACGACGCGCGACGCCCGACGGGCAATGCTCGATTCACTCAGTCGGCTCAACCGTCAATCGCATGAACAATTCGGTGACCCGGAGACGTTAACTCGAATCGCGCAGTACGAGATGGCGTTTCGGATGCAATCGGCGGTACCCGAGGTCATGAACATTGTCGACGAACCGGCGGACGTCCTGGAGATGTACGGTGCCGAACCGGGCAAGGAATCGTTTGCCAATAATTGTTTGCTGGCACGCCGCTTGGCCCAACAGGGCGTTCGTTTCATCCAGCTCTATGATTGGGGATGGGATTCGCACGGTTCGTCTGAAAGCGAAGCGCTCAATGTCGGGTTCAAGCACAAGTGTGAACAGGTCGACAAACCGATGGCAGCGTTGCTCGCGGACTTGAAACAAAACGGAATGCTCGATGACACGCTGGTGATCTGGAGCGGTGAGTTCGGCCGGACGCCGATGCGAGAGAATCGGGGCGGCACGGAAATGAAATTCGTCGGCCGCGATCACAACCCCTCGGCGTTCACACTGTGGATGGCCGGCGGCGGCGTCAAGCCGGGATTCAGTTACGGAGAAACCGACGACGTCGGGTACAACGCCGTGACCGACCCCGTTCAACTTCGCGATTTTCACGCGACGTTGTTGCATTTGCTCGGCATCGATCACTCGCGATTGACGATCCCGTTCCAAGGTCTCAATCAAAAACTAACCGGAGTCCAACCGGCTCGAGTGATCAGCGAGATTTTGGCGTAGGCTGGGTCGCAGCGATAGCGGAGACCCGGCACGGTGGGGCATTCACGATCGGACCGATCAGTCAGATCGGTTGTATCCGACCGATTTATCCAACCGTTAACCGGCAGCCCGCTACTTCCCCGCCAACGATCTCGGCGGCAAACCGGCCGAACGCAACAATCGGTTCAAACCGGCAAGGGTTTGGTGCCACGACCTCAACACCTCCGGGGTGCCCACGCGAATCGCGTCGTCGCGACCGAGCCCCTGTTCGCTGACTCGTATTTCCGGTGCCAGCGTCAACAACGCCTCGACCGCCAAGTGACCGTAGCGGTCCGAATCGGTCAGCCCCGCGTCGTCGTAAATCCACAAATGCGGTCGCATGGCGGTATCGATCAGGTGCATCGCCGCGGCCTCGGCGTCCATGGCTTCGACAATCACCCAACGACGTCCACACTCAACATAAAACTTGGCCATGGGAGGCTCCTCTTCCGTGAAGTTTGCGATTTGGGAACACATGCGGTCTCCGACAGGAAACCGAATCGGCCGGTCGGATCGGGAGGTTCCTGCCGGCTGACGTGAATTAAGATC
The DNA here is from genome assembly GCF_007859915.1 of Neorhodopirellula pilleata. Classification (GTDB taxonomy): domain Bacteria; phylum Planctomycetota; class Planctomycetia; order Pirellulales; family Pirellulaceae; genus Rhodopirellula; species Rhodopirellula pilleata. The sequence goes on along the minus strand of NZ_SJPM01000029.1, from coordinate 194 downwards.
GCAGGGCCCCGGACACGTTTGGTCACACGCCCGAAAGGCCCGCAAAAAGCCCCCGGGTGCAGGCACACTAATCGGTGACTAGGTCATCGCAGGCAGCCTATCTTTCTTGGATTGTCGCGTGTAGTGGGTTCCTGGGCGAGCCGCAAAGTGGTCGGCAAGCTCGCTGCCGTCGCTGATTACGGCGGCTCGCAGAT
>NZ_SJPM01000028.1 GCF_007859915.1 Neorhodopirellula pilleata | reverse complement strand
CGATTCTGGGGGAGGGGGGCGTTGTGCGCGGTCGGTCAAAATCAGACTCGCAATCCGCTTCGCTGCGTTTCGCAATGGCCAAACCTCAAAACGCAGAACCGATTTCGTCCTTGGTGAATAATGCGGGCTCAACTCGAAAGAAGGTTGGAGAAAGGGACTGCCATCGGTGGCCAACCTGCTTCAGGATGCCGGGTACACGACCGCCATATCGGGCAAGTGGCACCTCGCGCACTTTGATCGCCATCCTGACCACCTGACCGATCAGGGCTTTGAATATCAAAATGCATGGGCTCACGTGATCGACGGTAAACGCAACCGCCGGTATTGGGAATCAACCTATTTCCGCGAGAAAGAACTCGTCACCGATGGGCCCGAGATTTTTGGCCCTGATAAATTTTGCAGCTATGTGACCGACTTTATGGAAGAACACAAAGATGATGATAAGCCGTTCTTTGTCTACTACCCGATGGTGCTGGTCCATTTTCCCTTTCCGCAGACGCCGGACAATATCGACGATCCGCAGCCCGGATGGACGCCGGAGGATAATCTGCGCATCGCCGAACAGAAGAAATGGAGCGAGCAGAATTATACTGCGATGGTTGAATATACCGACAAGCTGGTCGGGCAAGTCGCCACTAAGATAGACGCGTTGGGGATTGCGGAGAATACGCTGCTTATCGTTACCGGAGACAATGGGTCATACTACAAGACTAAAACCCAATACAAAGGCCAGCTGGTCAAAGGAGGAAAAGGGAGCGTCACTGATAGTGGCACCCGGGTTCCGTTTATTGCCTATTGGAAAGGCAAGATTGAACCGGGCAGCGTGAATGAAGTGCTGATTGATTTTACCGATGTCCTGCCGACGTTAGTCGAACTGGGCGGCGGTGAACTGCCCCCAGATCAACACCTCGACGGCGTGAGTTTCCTCGGTCAGATGCTGGGGCAAGCGAATGCTCCATCGCGAGAGTGGGTGTTTATGGGAAACCTACCGAAAGCGATGATTCGGGCAGATAAGTTTTCGTTAGATGCCGCGGGGCAACTCTATGACCTTCGACAGAACCGGTATCAGCCGGAGCCTGTTCCGACAAGCGAATTTACCAAAGTCCACACGAGCTATCACAAGATGCTTTCCGAGGCGATGGAGTCGCTGGATCACCCATTCACAGCGGGCCTGAAACCGAGTGAAGAAAAGAGAGTGCGAAAGAGGATGCAGAAATAAGTAGCCGCTCTTAAGTAATCGGTTGAAACTCTAATTATGTACGATGGCCTTCCAAGGCCGTCGATTGAAGCATGAACGGCCTTGGAAGGCCACTCTACTTTACTCAATTACTTAAGAGCAGCTACTTAGCGAGGTTGTCATTACGACTTTCGGCGATTGCCTTCAGGATACATCAAACAACGACTACAGAAACACTTTGACCCAGAAACGTCGAATGAGATTTGAATACACATTCTTAGTTATATTCGTAGCTTCGCCTCTTTTTGCAGCAGAACCCTCTGCCGTAATGCCTAACCGACACAAGGCGGTCGTCGCTCGCTATTGCCTGGGCTGTCATGATTCGAAGACGAAGGAAGGACAAGTCGATCTGGAGAATCTCTCTTTCGATCTGGGCAGCGATATACACGTCGCTGAGCAGTGGCAGGATGTGTTGAACGTTCTCAATGCAGGCGAGATGCCGCCGAAAGACAGCGAGCAGCTAACCGCGGCGGAGAAGACGACGCTGCTCTCCGACCTTTCGCAGAAACTGGTGATCGCCCGCAGGATTCATGGTGACAACGGTGGTGTCATTACGATGCGGCGGCTGAATCAGCGAGAGTATGCCAATACGCTTGAGGCTCTGCTCGGCGTCCGCCCGAATGTGGATGGACTGCCGGATGACCGCGCCGGCGGGGGATTCGACACTGCGGGATCATCGCTCTACTTTTCGAGCGATCAGTTCGAGCAATACGTCGAGATCGCACGGGCTGCACTCGAGATGGCCACCATCCACGACGAACCGACCCCGAAATCGGTGATTCGCTTTGAAGGTGAGCGCGGAGGGTTAAGCAGAGAGGGTTACGAAAAGCATCTGCAGAGATATGTCGACGACGCCAGTCGTGCTCACGACTTCTTCGCCAAGCCTGCTGCATCCCCAAAAGATTTTGGTTTCCCGTCCGAAAGACACGCGCGGGGGGCGATTTCGACCGCGAAGCGAATCACTCCGGTTTTAGAGAACTATCTTGAGCGTCCGGAGGTCAGTGATGGAACGATCATGATGGCGATGCTGGGACGGGGAGCTTTCGGGATTCGCATGCCGGAGATCACGCCGCACCCGCACGAGAAGTTCACGATTCGCCTTCGAGTCGGAGCCTACCCCGACGTTCCGTCTCGCTTTCACTTCATCGAGTATGCGGCTGCGAATCTCGACGACAAATCCGATCGCACGCTGGGCTGGCGGAAAGTGCGGGCACCAGTTGGCACGCCTGAGATCATTGAATTCACCACGCACGGACGTCCCGGAGAACGCACTTCTTTTATCATTCGCCAGCGCACGCATCCAAAGGGCTCAAAGAACGACGGGGGCATCTATCGAGCTAAGGGGATGCTTCACACACCAATGGCCGTCTGGCTGGACTGGACTGAATTGGAACGATCGGGTCGGCCGGCGGGGGCGACTCCTGAGGCAGCGGCAATCTTCTTCCGGAAACCTGACGACTGGAACGACACACGCTATGCCCGCGAGGTCATCTGGCGTTTTGCGAGTCGAGCGTTTCGCACGGTCGACCCGACGGAAGATTATCTCGACAGGTTAGTCGGCCTCTTCAAAGCGAATCGTGCGAAAGGGCGGGGCATGCGAGAGTCACTGCTTCAGCCACTCTCCATCGTGCTCGCCTCGCCAACGTTTCTCTACATGGTCGAATCGACGGGTAACATGCGGTTGACTGACTCGGAACTTGCCGTTCGCCTGTCGTATTTTCTTTGGAGCGCTCCACCTGATGAAGAGTTGATGACGGCAGCGCGAAAAGAGCGGCTTTCCGATCCGTCTGAACTCCGCCGCCAGACGCAACGGTTAATCGCGGACGACCGTGCGAACCACTTCGTGGAAAGTTTCGCGTATCAATGGCTGGGCATGGATCGGCTGGGGATGTTCGCATTTGACACACTGCACTACCCGGAACATGACAATGCAGTGTTGCAGGGTTCTCGTGACGAGATTTACAAAACGATTCGCCACGTGCTCGATCACAAGCTCCCGTTGAAAACATTGCTCCAATCAGACTTCATCGTCGTGAATGACATCATGGCGGAATACTACGGGCTGACCGATGTCGTCGGTCACGAGTTTCGGAAGGTATCACTGCCTGCCGACTCGCCGCGCGGCGGACTGATCAGTACCGCCGCCGTGCTCGCCATGGGTTCCGACGGCCGACGCACTTCACCCGTTGAACGGGGCGCATGGGTGTTACGTCATCTGCTGCACGACCCACCGCCACCAGCTCCGCCAAACGTTCCGCAGCTCGACCGCTTTGCCGACGATATCCAGTCTGTTCGTCAGTTGCAGATCGCTCATCAGGAACAGCCGCAGTGTGTTCAGTGCCACCGTAAAATCGACCCGATCGGTTACGCAATGGAGCACTTCGACGCTGCGGGGCTCTGGCGCAACGCGGAAGTGATTTATTACGGCCGAGGAAACAGGGAGACAAAAACTTTCCCAATCAACTCAAGCGGCGCGTTGATGGATGGGACGAGGTTTGAAGACTTCTTCGGCCTTCGCGATGCATTGGCCGACAAGGTCGACGACTTCGCCCGCGGTGTCGCCGAGTCGATCATCGCGTACGGACTTGGCCGTCCTTACGGATTCTCGGATCACGATCTGGCGGAGCGGATTCTGCAGGAATCAAAACCCGATGGCTACGCGCTCGATCAGATCATCCACGCGTTCATTCAGTCAGAAACTTTCCAAAGCAAATAGAAAAATATGAACCACCTCCACTTCAATCGACGCCGCTTTCTCGCGAGCACCAGCGCGTTCATTCCACTGCCGTTCCTTGAATCCTTCATGGCAGGTCCGGCTGCGGCTGCACCCGTCGCGCCGGCTTCTGCCAAGCGAATGGTCTTCCTCGGGATGGGGTTTGGCGTCACACAAAGCACGTGGTACCCCGACACTAATCAGGTCGGCAGCGAGTATGACCTGCCCGAAGGCTTGAAGCCGCTGGCACGCCACAAGGACAGCTTCTCAATCATCCAGAATCTATACCATCAATTCTCCCGGAATGGTCACTCAGGCAGCACATTCTGGTTGACGGGAGCCAATCAATACGGAGTACCGGGCAAGAGTTTTCACAACACGGTTTCTGTTGATCAGGTGGCTGCGGCAGAGTTCGGACTCGAAACGCGTTTCGCTTCCCTGCAACTTTCCGGAAAGAAACTCGAAGGCCCCGGTTCTGGTCACGGGACTGGCCTCTCACTCGCGTGGGATCAGCGAGGAAAACCCTTGCCGGCCTACGAGACTCCGGGCGACGCCTTTCATCGCCTGTTCTCCAGCGACAACTCTCCGCTCGCTCAGCAGCGTGCGCGCATGGCCGAGCAACGCAGCGTACTCGACACAGTGATCGCCGACGCCCGTGCAGTTCGACAGCGAGTGAACAACAACGACAGTCAGAAGCTGGAAGAGTATCTCGATTCCATCCGCGACATCGAAACTCGAATTTCCAAAGAAGAATCCTGGCTCGGAGTCCCGCGGCCACAACCTCCGGAATATGTTTCGGAACCGAAAGAGTCGTTAGAAGGATTGGAAGAAATCCGCATCATGTACGACCTCATGGCAGCGGCACTGCAGGTCGATGCCACTCGCGTCATTACTTACCGGATGCCCGCCGACACATTCATCCAGAGCATTGGCGGTACGGAACCGGCTCACCTTATCAGTCACTATTCCGAACGCGGCGGCGACCGCAAAAGCATTTCGCAGCGGCGCGATCGCCAACATTCCACGATGCTCGCCGAGTTCTTCGACAAACTCAAAGCGATCAGGGAAGCGGACGGAAGCCCCCTCTTCGATAACACGACGATAACCTTCGGCAGCAACATCAGTCACCTGCACAATCTGACGAACTGTCCAACGCTTGTTGCTGGCGGCAGCGCGGGAATCAAGCAGGGCCGCCACCTGGTCATGAAAGATTCACGAACGCCTCTGTGCAACCTGTGGCTCTCGCTCTTGAAAGCGAACGGTATCAAGGCCGATTCATTTGGCGATTCCAACGGCATTGTTGAAGAGCTGTTTGCGTCTTAAGACGTTCGGCAGTTGATTCAACCTGAAATGAACCGCTCGCATCGCAATCAAAACAACTCAATAACAAAGTAGATCAATGAAACTGACTTCGTTCGTTCAAGTACTGAGCATCTTTCTGCTGTCAACTTACTCGGCATTCGCTGCCGAGCCATCCGATGATGCTGCCAGGCCAAACATTCTGTTCATCTTTGCAGACGACTGGGGGTGGGGCGATCTCGGTTGCCATGGGCATCCGTATTTGAAGACGCCGAATATCGACCGGCTGGCCAGAGAAGGGACCGACTTTCATCGATTCACCGTTGCCAGCGGGGTGTGTTCCCCAAGCCGCACGGCGGTGATGACTGGTCATTTCCCCGCTCGTTACAACATCGATGGTCACTTTGCTTGGGTGCCAAGTAACGCCAAACGTGGCATGCCGGATTGGCTTGATCCAAAGACGCCGACACTTCCAAAGATGCTGCAGTCGGCGGGCTATGCCACGGCGCATTTCGGCAAATGGCACCTTGCGAACAACATGATCCCCGATTCGCCACTGCCGAAAGTTTATGGTTACGACGAATATAGCGCCTTCAACTGTGCTGGCGAGCAGATGCCAGTTCATGCGGACGCTGCCCGGGCGATTGCCTTTATCGAAAAGAACGCCGCTGCGGGCAAGCCGTTCTTTATCAACGTGTGGCTGCATGAACCGCACACGCCGTTCCACACGCTTCCGGAATATCGTCGTCGATTCCCAGAACTGGACGATGCCGACAATGTGTATGCGTCGGTGCTGTCTCATGCCGATGACCGAATCGGCGAGTTGCTTGATGCCTTGGACCGCCTGAATTTGACCGACAATACGCTGGTGGTTTTTAGTTCTGACAACGGCCCAGCCGGAAGCGGTCAAGGGGGCAAGCTCACGACCATGTATGACTCCGCGACAGGTGAGGGATACGGAATTGGCTGCTCCGTCGGAACAACCGGAGGCCGGAACGGTCGCAAGGCGTCGATTCTGCAGGGAGGAATCGGTGTTCCGTTCATCGCCCGCTGGCCGGGAAAGATCAACGCCGATGCGATTGACGACGTCTCGTGGATTTCTGCGGTCGACCTGCTGCCGACGTTTTGTGAAATCGCGGGAGCACCACTTCCTGACGGATACCAACCCGACGGCAAAAGCCAGGTCGCGACGCTGCAGGGGGCGGAAACACCTATGCGTGACAAGCCGCTGTTCTGGAAGGGAGTTCCTGGTCGCAAGGGTTCTGTTTACTCAATACTCGATGGAAAATGGCGATTGCTGACGAACATGAGTTTTGACGAACCCGAGCTGTACGACATCAGCGAAGATCCTCTCGAAAAGAACAATGTGCAGGCGTCGCATCCGGAGATCGCCAGCGATCTGTTCAAGAAACTCCAAGCCTGGCACGCGACACTTCCTGAGAAACCCAACCCCGAGTGCTTCTCGAAATACCGAGCCAAGGACGCGGGTCCGCTGCCTCCTGAAGTCAAGCCAGCCTTTCAGTTTGATCCGTCTCGATAGTGCCGCGTTCGGCGACATTCTATTTTGCCACAGATTAACACATCATGAAAAACGCACTCATCGCAACCCTGGCGTTTCTGGTTACATCGCTGGCAGCAACGCCGTTTTGTCACGCAGACGACGCTCCGCCCAACATCGTGCTGATCTTTGCCGATGATCTCGGCTATGGCGACGTTGGTTGCTATGGCGCAACGAAGGTGAAGACGCCGAACATCGACCGGCTGGCCAAAGAGGGACGCCGATTTACGGATGCCCATTCGGCGTCTGCGGTTTGTACGCCGTCTCGTTACGCGCTGCTGACGGGTGAGTATCCGTTTCGTCAGGGAATCTGGGGACCGTGTCACCCAAACAGCAAGCTGCTGGTCGATACCGACAAGCTGACGATCGCGAAGCTGCTCAAGAAGAAGGGATACGACACATCCTGTTTCGGGAAATGGCATTTGGGATTTGGCAAGGAGCGGAACGACTGGAAAGAGCCCTTGCGTCCAGGGCCGCAGGATCTTGGTTTTGACTACTACTACGGTGTGCCCGTGGTGAATAGCGCGCCGCCCTATGTCTATGTGGAAAACGATCGAATTGTCGGCATGACGTCCGATGATCCGTTGGTCTACCTCGAACCAGACGCGCGAGAGAATGTAACCCCGATTACACCACTTGAAACCAAACATGGTAACCGAGTGCCCAACTGGTTTGGCGGCGCGGCTGAATCTCACAAACTCTACAACGACTTCACCCTGGGCCTGACTCTTGCGGAGAAAGCAACCAGGTGGATCGACCAGCGCGGAGATGCCCCGTTCTTTCTCTACCTTGCCACGACGCAGATCCATCATCCCTTCACTCCGGCGCCGCGGTTTCAAGGAACGAGCCAATGCGGGCTTTATGGGGACTTCATTCACGAGTTGGACTGGATCGTTGGCGAGGTAATGAGGGCGTTGGAGGCCAAAGGCGTCGCTGATGACACTCTGGTGATCTTCACCAGTGACAACGGAGGGATGTTCAATGAGAACGGCCAGGACGCCTTCAACAACTATGGACATGAGCAGAACGGCGATTTACTCGGATTCAAATTCGGGGCCTGGGAAGGTGGCCATCGGATTCCGTTCATCGCGCGGTGGCCAGGTCGGATCGAACCGGGCAGCACTTCAACACAGTTGATTTGTAATGTGGATCTTCTGGCCTCGCTTGCATCGCTGACTGGGCAGCCTCTTGATGAGAAGCAACAGGTCGACAGTGTCAATGTCCTGCCGGCACTGGTTGGCGAGCCGGAATCAGCCTTGCGCGAGCATCTGATCCTGGCACCTGCCAGGGGAAGTCACCTTTCTGTGCGGAAAGGCAAGTGGATGCTTATTGACGCTCAGGGCTCCGGCGGATTCGGCGGTACGAAACCGGGGGGGCATGGTTTCGCCGGTCCAGCCGCAGCGTCTTATATCGGCCGCAGGAACAGCGATATCGTCAACGGAAATATCAGGCCGGGGGCGCCGCCCGCTCAGCTCTACGACCTGCAGGCGGATGTCAACGAGACAAAGAACCTGTACGACGAATATCCAGACGTGGTCAAAGAATTGAGAACAATCCTTCAGGACGCCCGCTCGTCCATCATGAAAAAGACTGGAGCAGTTGCGACGCGGAATGACGCCCCAAAGATTCCGGCAACACCAGGTGATCGGAGCGTGTCCTTCGATTTCGAATCAGGCAAACTGGAGCCATGGAAAGTCGTCGAAGGAGAGTTTGGACACCTAATCGGCAGTAGAGACAGCTTCTTTGGCAACGGGCAGGAATACAACAAGCAGGGAAAGCACTACCTGACTACACTCGAAGGCAGTGCTGACGCAGAGAGAGGCATGGACAGCCAGACCGGTGTAATCGTATCGCCTCTGTTCGTTCCCGAAGGCGGAACGATGACTTTCCGGGTCGGCGGTGGCTCCGGCGATTCGACATACGCCGCACTGTGCACGGCCGACGGCAAGGAAGTTCAGTTTGTTCGTGGAGTGAACGACCAGGCCATGCAGAATGCCGAGTGGGATCTCAAGCCCTATGTCGGCCAGAAGATGTTCATCAAGGTCGTGGATGCTTCAACAATCGGTTGGGGACACGTCACCGTAGACGACTTTCAGTTCGATGCGAAAGTGCTGACCGATTACCCCGACCTCTTGAAGACGAAATGATCACCATGACATCACGGTTGCGAATTCAATCCGGCAGGAAGTTAGGGGCAGGAAAATGTCCCACTTCAATAATCTTCGTGCCCTCATTTTCCGGCCCACTGGTTCTATTGCTCGTCGCGTGCTCCTTTGCAAACGCGGCAGCGCGGCCGCCTAACTTCGTGGTTATCTTCACCGACGACCAGGGCTATCAGGATGTCGGCTGTTTCGGATCACCTGACATCCGCACTCCGCGGCTTGATACGATGGCGAAGCAGGGCATGAAGTTCACCAGCTTCTACGCTCAGCCAATTTGCGGGCCGTCGCGAGCGGCACTGATGACCGGCTGTTATCCGATGCGAGTCGCGGAGCGAGGCCACACCAAGCAAGTCCATCCCATTCTGCACGAGGACGAAATCACAATCGCCGAAGTGCTGAAAACGAAAGGATACGCCACGGCGTGTTTCGGAAAATGGGATCTCGCGAAACACGCGCAAGCGGGTTTCTTCATCGACCTGTTCCCGACGCGTCAGGGGTTCGACTACTTCTACGGAACGCCCACAAGCAACGATCGCGTGGCGAATCTTTACCGCAATGAAAAACTGATCGAGCCCGCCTCGAACATGGCGACGTTGACTCAGCGTTACACCGACGAGGCCATCGCCTTCATCAAAAAGAATCAGACGCAGCCGTTCTTCGTCTACATTCCGCACACGATGCCGCACACGCGACTTGATGCATCGGCGAAGTTCAAGGGCGAGAGCAAACGTGGTCTGTATGGCGACGTCATTGAAGAGATCGACTTCAACGTCGGCAGACTGCTGGATACCCTCGACGAGTTGAAGCTGGCCGAGAACACTTACGTCCTTTTTACCAGCGACAACGGACCCTGGTTGATCAAGAACAAAGACCACGCAGACGGGTATCTGCCAGGCGACCACGGTGGATCGGCCGGGCCGCTGCGGAGCGGCAAAGTGTCGACATTCGAAGGTGGAGTGAGAGTCCCTGCCATTCTCTGGGCACCGGGTCGAGTGCCGGGAGGAACTAGCTGCGATTCCATCGCCACAACGATGGACGTCATGCCAACGTTTGCAGCACTTGCTGGTGCCGAAGTCCCATCAGATCGAGTGATTGACGGCGAAGACATTCGACATCTTTTTCACGGCGACTTCGACAAGGCCGATCCCGACAAGGCGTACTTCTACTACCTGCGAGTCCATCTGCAGGCCGTTCGCCAGGGTAAGTGGAAGCTGCATTTGTCCAGAGAGAAAGAACCGGTCGGTGCCGCTCCGTTCAGCCGCAACACTCACATCGCCCCAGCGGATCGAGTTGGTTTTGAAGAGCCGTTCCTTGTCGACATGGAGAATGACATTGGCGAAACGACGAATGTCGCCGCAGAGAACCCTCAGGTTGTCGAAAGACTGTTCGGGCTCGCTGAATCGATGCGTGAAGACCTGGGCGACTACGATCGCGTTGGCAAGAACATGCGGTTTTTCGATGCGTTGGATGCTCGCCCAACGAAACCGCCCGTTCCAGCCACTCGTAATCAGCCGCAGCGAAAGTCGTCGCAATCCGGAAAGTGACTCAGTCGAGTTCATCGCTCATGTCGAAATATCCAGGTTCAGGAATTCCGTGTCCCATCGAATCTATTGCAATTGTCGTCGTGCTGGCGGTCGCCAGTTTATGGCCAGCGTCCACGATTGCAGCAGAGGATCGTCCCAACGTCATCTTCATGCTGACCGACGATCTGGGGTACTCGGACATCGGCTGTTATGGAGCCCGAAAGGTCAAGACGCCGCACATCGACCGGCTTGCTGCCGAAGGTATCAGGTTCACTGATTTTCATACGGCAGCGTCGATCTGCTCGCCGTCGCGGGCGGCCATCCTGACGGGCGCTTATCCGCAGCGCGCGGGGCTCTACATGGGGCTCAATCCGAACCGGACGGCCCATTGGTTCCTCGGGCTGCACCCTGATGAGATAACCATTGCTGAGCAGTTCAAGCAGCAGGGCTACGCAACCCATATGGTCGGCAAATGGCACCTCGGCACGGAGCCGGAATTCCTGCCGCGAACACAAGGCTTCGATCATTACTACGGCATGCCCTGCAACTATGCCCATTCGCCCAAGTTCTTCGACGACGATGAAGAAGTCTTCGCAAAGACGCCTCTCGATCGGCTAACGCAGCTTTATACGCAGCGCGTCACGTCAATCATTCGTGATCAGGCGAAACGCGACGAGCCGTTCTTCCTGTATTACGCCCACAACTACCCGCACACGCCATATCAGGCAGGCCAGGATTTTCAAGGGACTTCGCAGGACGGTGTCCGCGGCGACGTCATGCAGGAACTCGACCGGAGCGTCGGCGAGATGATGACCGCACTGAAAGAAGCTGGCGTTGCGGAAAACACGATCGTCATCTTCACGTCTGACAATGGACCAACAACGAACGAGTACGCCCATCCGTACCGCGGAACAAAGTACGTCACCTTCGAAGGTGGCCATCGCGTCCCGTTCATCTTCTACTGGCCTGCTCGGATTAAAGAGCCGTGCGTCTCGAACGTGAGCATCAACGCCATGGACGTCTTCCCGACGCTGTCGGCCGCCATTGGTGCATCTCTACCGAAAGAACATGTTTACGACGGCGAGAACCTGCTGCCGCTCTTTGAAGGGAAACCGCTCAAACGGCTAGCGGCCCAGCCGTTCTATTACTACAACTGCGAGAACCTTCAGGCGATCCGCCGCGATGACTGGAAGCTCCACTTGCCGCGTAGCGAAGAGCAACTGCCTTTCTGGGACAAGAACAGAGCGTTCGCCAACCTTCAGACACAGATTCTGTACAACCTGAGCACGGACGCCGCCGAAAGCACGAACGTTGCCGCTGACAATCCTGAAGTCGTCCGCGAACTGCTGCAACTCGCCGACTCGGCTCGGAAAGACCTTGGCGAGTTCATGCAGCGTGGCCAGTCGCAGCGCCCGACTGGCTCGTTGTTTCCCGACGCTCCCGTGATCAGTCACGAGAAAGACTGGGGTACGCTTGATCCGGCCGTGGTGGAAGCGATCGCCCGGGAACGGCAGAAGAGACATCCGGTGCAACGGCCGAGAAACAAACAACGAAAGAAGCAGAAATGAAAACGCTACCCCATCGGATCACTCGAACTATTGTTGACGACAAATGTGTAGTGGAATTCGCCAGAATTCCCTGGGCAGGAGTTCTGGCGAACTCCACTACTGCACGTACGGCTCGAACGATCCTTAGTTTCCTCTGCCTTGGATTGGCCCAGTCAATCGCTGCTGCCGAGAAACCGAACTTTGTCGTCATCTTCACGGACGACCAGGGCTACGGCGATCTCAGTTGCTTTGGCGGAAAACACGTCAGCACGCCACGAATTGATCGGATGGCGGCCGAGGGTTCCCGGCTCACCAGTTTTTATGTGGCCGCCCCGGTCTGCACTCCATCGCGCGCCGCGTTAATGACCGGGTGCTACCCGAAGCGGATCGATATGGCGACCGGTTCCAACTTCGGCGTGCTCCTTGCCGGAGACCGGAAGGGGCTGAATCCGGACGAGGTCACAATTGCTGAGGTCCTGAAAGGCGCGGGATACAAGACGGCGATCTTCGGCAAGTGGCACCTCGGAGATCAGCCGGAGTTCCTGCCGACGAAGCAAGGCTTCGATGAGTTCTTCGGCATTCCTTACAGCCACGACATTCATCCGTTTCATCCGAGGCAAAGTCACTACAAGTTCCCGCCGCTGCCTCTGCTGGAGAATGAGACGGTCGTCGAGATGGACCCGAATGCCGATTTCCTGACGAAGCGAATCACCGAACACGCGGTGTCATTCATCGAGAGGAACAAGGATAAACCATTTTTCCTGTATGTCCCGCATCCCATTCCCCACGCTCCGTTGCACGCTTCGCCGCCGTTCATGAAAGGCGTCTCAGATGACATCGTGGCGGCGCTGAATGCGGAAGACGGCAATATCGCCTACCGCACGCGGGACAATCTCTTACGTCAGGCCATCGCAGAAGTCGACTGGTCCGTCGGGAAAATCCTCGACACACTCAAGGCCAATGGTCTCGACGAAAACACGCTGGTCCTCTTCACCTCCGACAACGGCCCTCCGAAGAACTCCCTCTTCGCCAGTCCCGGCCCTTTGCGCGGCAACAAGGGGACCACCTTCGAAGGCGGCATGCGAGAGCCGACCGTTGTCCGCTGGCCGGGAAGGATCCCGCCAAGTAAGCCCAACGACGAACTCATGACCGCCATGGATTTGCTGCCGACTTTCGCGAAGCTGGCTGGCGCTGCGATCCCAACAGATCGAGTCATCGATGGCAAAGACATCTGGCCGACGCTCATCGGCAAGGCGCTAACACCGCACGAGTTGTTCTTTTACCATAGCGGAAACCAGTTGCAGGCGGTGAGGTCCGGGAAGTGGAAACTCCATGTAAACAAAGGAAAGCCGACGCAACTTTATGATTTGGAGAGCGACATGGGCGAAAGGAACAACGTCGTCAAGTCGAATCCGGAAGTGGTTCAAAGGCTCAGCGGACACCTGAAGGCGTTCGCAAAAGACATCGCCGACAACAGTAGGCCCGCCGCTTTCGTCGAGAATCCGAAACCGCTTCGTAAGTAAACCTTAGCCACACCCAAGCGCATTCGCGCAACGATCCGTATTGCGAAGCGTTTCATGAAAGAGTGATGTCCAGGTATCGAAGCCGGACTCGGATCCCCTTGTTCACATTGATCTTGATCTGGTTGGCCCCATCGCGAGCGATTCCAGCTGGCAATCGAAAGCAACGGGTCTGCTCTGACTTGCCGAGCCAAGTGTTGTCATAGCGGTGCGGCAATGGCTTTTCGATAAACTCGATCTCGCGAAGCGACACATCATTGAAGTTCACTTCGATCTCGCGATCCCGGATGTCTTCGTCACTTCGCAGTCGCAGCAGCCCGTTCTTGCGGTGCTTCGGCGTCGGCAGCATTTCAATGGTTACGACAAAGGGATCACTGCGCTCGACGATGGTCGGTAAGGGATGGCCGGCGATGACGCGATCTTTTCGACCGGCCGTGAGAAAATACCAATGCGATTGCGCGGTCAGGAAGTCATCGTCACCGAGTCGCGGTATCACGTGGAACGGCGGCTCGTGAAACGGCCCGATCGTGTCGGTAACGTGGTAGCGATAGTAAGGAAAGTTGAAGAGGCTCACACCACGAGCACCCTGCTTGCGCGCTAGGCGAGCGGTTGTGTAGAACTGCTCGTCGGTCGTACGCAAAAACGGCTGAGTTCCGCTGCCCGCAGTCGCCTTGCCCGTCATCGTGCAGTGCGACATTTCGGTATAAACCGCCACTCGGTCGTTGTTTATTTCTGCTTTCGCTCGGCGAACACTGTCGTCCTGCATTGTGAAGTAACTGTACGAAAGGTTGACCATGTCGACACCGGCACCCGCCAGCGACGGCAGATCGACTCCCTGTTCTCCTCGGACATTCGCTTTGGCAGGAATGCGAACACAAAGCCACCGTCTGGGCAAACCGCGATCGCGTGCCGTCTTGTCCAGCATCTTTCGGATGCGACGAACGAAATCGGTCGTAATCTCGCGTCTCTTATCGATTTTCGTTTTCGGGCCAAACCGAACCCAATGCCTTAAAAAGTCCAACTCAAGCCCGGTGAGGTCATAGTTCGCGAGGGCCTCCTCGATAAGAGCAAACTTGTGGTCCTGCACTTCCGCAATGGACCAATCAAATACACCGTCATCCCACTCGGTTTCGTTCGGGCCGATGCGAAACCGCTCGTAATTCTCCCAGTAGTGCCGTGACATGTTGGGTGTCGGTTTCCCTCGCGCCAGCGCCCGTTGGAGTTGGCGAACGTGATGCCCGTCGTTGAGTCGATAGCTCAGGAACGGAGCCACCCTCATGTCGTGGCAAGTCAGGTCACCATCAAACGTGAAAACGCCGCCGCCATCGGCTATCGACCCGGTAGTGCTGTTCCCGCTAACCGTACTCTGGTCGATCGTAAGGGCACCACTAAAGTTAGCGCTGCCGAAGCGGATTCCGCCGCCATCGTCATTTGGCCCTGTCGTGCGACCACCGGTAACTGTCAAGCCTCGCAGCGTCAGGTCGCCGCTCGCACCACTGAAATTGAGCACGCGCGTGTTGTCGTCAAGTAAGGCAGCTCCTGACGCTGCGACGTCGGTGACATGCCCGGCTCTTGTCACGTCGTCGTTGGCGGTGTCCCCCGTGATCGTAACGCCGATAGCCATCGAGGCATCGATCGTCAGTGAGTCGGTAATTGAGAGTTCCGCTCCGCTGAGACGGATCAGACTGTTTTCGTTGACCCCATCGAAGACGGATGGGTCGAATGTAATTGTATCTGGACCAAGGCTCTCGTTTGTAAGCTGAATCGCTTCGCGGAGGCTGAGTTGCCCCGGCTGATAGTTGCCGTCGACGACGTCGCTGGTAGTCGAAACGACGAGAACGGTGCTTTCCACTTCTTGGCGTTCGAATGCACCGATGTCGGCATTGAAGCCCACCACCGGCGAGAACCCGACGCCAAGTTACATGCCGCCAGAGCAGGCTCGCACGAATACGGAGGATGCCACCCTGCAAAGTACCCCTCAAAGCGACGTCTATTCGCTCGGTGCGATCTTGTTCCATCTGCTTACCGGACGACCGCCCTTTGTTGCCGCCCAGTCGGTGGATGTCCTTCACCAGTTGATCCACGACGACCCGATCAGTCCGCGTCAACTGAACCCAGCGATACCGCGCGATCTGGAAACGATCACACTGAAATGCCTGGCAAAGCCACCGCACGAGCGCTACGGCTCGGCTGCGGAACTTGGCAAAGAGCTGGATCGGTACCTGCAGGGGCGTCCCATCTTGGCGCGACCGATGGGCTCGATCGGTCATGCCTGGCGATGGTGTCGGCGCAATCGTCTGGTTGCCGCTATGTCGGCCATGCTGGTTCTTTTGATGATCACCAGCACCATTGTCTCAAGCTACCTGGGACTACTCGCAAAGAATCGAGCCGATGATCTTGTTGAGTCCAACGAGGCCCTGACCACTGCAGAAGCATCGGCAGCCAGGTCAGCGGATGCAGCTCGCCAACAAGCCAGGTTAGCGACCGAACAAGCCGGCGGCGCGCTTCGTCTCCTGGAATCCATGCTGTTCGATTTGCAGGCGCCCTACAAACTCGATGCAGCGGCACAGGAAGATCGTCGACGTTTACTGACGGCGGTGCTACAAGAACTGGAGAATTTGCCATCTGGGAGTCTTAATGAGAATCGCATCCTGCGTTGCCGTGCACACGCGTTATTAGGCCTTGCTGATACCACTTCGCAGGTGGGCGATGAAAACGGCGTGTCCGCTTCGACCGTGTCAGGCAAGCTTTATCAGCAAGCGATCGATTTGCTGGACGAACTTCGTAGGCGCGAACCCGACCAGCCCCGCCATCTTGTCGAACTGGGTTTGGCGTACGTGCAATGCGGCATCACTTTTGCCGATGACCATGATTGGGCTTCGGCCAGGGAAATGTATTTCAACGCCTTGCCCTTGTGCCGCGAATCTGCGGAGCGATCTGGATACGATCTAGAGCCAACGTTGAGCTTGGCGAAAGCCGAGACGGGATGCGGAGAATCACTGGATTTTACTGGTGAACGTCAAGCAGGATTGGAGTACCACGAAAAGGCGCACCAGCGTTTGCTCGAACTTGCCAGGAAACATCCGGTCGCCCGGATCGGTTGCAGGCAATGCTGCACGCTTCGTGCTTTTGGCGGAAGCGTGTTCCAACATCAGATAACTCATCATCTCGTCGCAAGCGATATATGCTTTTTGCTGCCCCGAGTTCGTGCAAACGATGGCTGCGAAGTCGGATTCGGGCAAGATCCAGATCAATGCCCAGGAATTTGTGTTGGACCCGGCGTGGTTGAGCGCGGGACCGAGCGCAGTATCCATGCAAATCCATCCGCACGCGTACTTTGCGCCGGGGAGGGTATAGTCGACTTGCGGCTTGTGTAGATGGTCCAATGCGCTTTGTGATCGCAGTACCGGCGCGGGTTTTGCCGCTAAATGCCACCGTGCGTACTTCGCGTAGTCTTCGATGGACAAATGCACCGTACCAGCGGCTGCATAGACCGTTGGGTTTTCAGCACCCGCCGTTCTTGGATCAATGGGCTCGCCGCTCTGCGCGTGTCCCCACAAGAGAGGTGACCGCAATTGCTTTGCCGACCCCATAGATCGAAAGTCTGCCGAGTGCATTTCCAGTGGATCGAAAACATGCTTCTTCATCAGCGACTCATACGACTCTTGTGCGCGGGTTTCCAACATCGCTGAGGCGATCGCGTAACCGAGATTCGAGTAGGCGAACTTTCCTTGAGGTTGCGAAGGTACCTTGGAAAGCACCAGCTTGAGCATACGTCGGCGCTCCAATACAGGCGATTGCTTTTCCTCGAAGAAGCTAGCCCACGCCTGACCTGAAATTTCTGAAATATCGCCGGGCAGTCCACTTTGATGCGTCAACAACTGATCCAGTGTCACCGTGCTTAGCTTTGGATGAATGTCATCGTCAGTGGCTTGGGGCCAAACTTCGCCAATGCTCGTTGACCAATCGATTTTTCCTGAATCCACCATAACGGCTGCCAACGTCGCCGTCATCGACTTGGTGTTAGAGCCAATCGGAAACCGATCTGATAATTCAACCTTGTCGGAAGTTCCTTTCTTGCGGATGCCAAAGCAATCCGATGTCACCAATGCATTCGAGTTGACCACAGCAGCAGTCATTGCCGGCACATCATGCTTGCGGCAAATTTCCGCGAGCTTGGCGGCAACGTCATTTGTCTGCGCTTGCGCAGCAGAGGTGGAACAACGAATTGTCGCTACAAACAATGCGAGAAGCACGAACAAACGAGCAATGGGTGCGAAGTATCGCATGAGAAAGCTCCTAGTTGGAAATGAAGTCGTCGTGCAAGACTGGCAGCCTTTGCTACTACTATTGGTAACTTCGGCGGCGCGAACATTACAAACGAATGTGAAAAATTTTGGATTCCCCACGCTGGGCTTGGACGACGCTCAAAGATGTCGCTGACAATTTGCGAACGGCAACATTGCATGAACTGCTTCGCTCGCAAATGAGTTACTCAATCAGCGATCCCGCAAGTATTTTTGTGCAAGTTTGCGATTCTGTTCAGTCATCCGAATCGGTAACTGCTCGACCTGCCCACTTGTGGATTCGAGACCCAAAGTCAATTCCCACTTTGGCTCGTGACCCATCGTTGACAAGACCTCAACCAAGTCTTCGGCAAATCGTTTGTGTGCAATCTCGCCGTACTCTTGGTTTGCAAAATCCATGATACGATCGATCGGTATGCCATCGATTGAAACGAGCGGAGTCCAACGGTCATGCACACGAACGATGGGCCGGCCGTTTTCCCAGCGGACGCCGGTATAGGGTGCCACCTTCGCATAGCCATCCTTTGTCACCAGTTTCCTTTGCGAAAGGGAAATGGACCGCTCCAACAACTTGCGGCCGATCGGATCGACAATCGGTCCACCGCAATTGGTTACCACTGCAACGCCGACTCCGTCTTCCGGCGAGAACCCGATCCACGCACTACAATTGCTGCGACTGCCATTTTTTTCCAGGATACGACCTACGCCATCGATCGATTTTACCGACCATCCGAGCGCAGTCCCCGATGGCGATCCACTGGGCAGCTTCGTTTCCGTATGAAGTTGGCCGAGCATCTCGTTGCTGAACACGCCCGGTTTCATCTGAGCTATCAGAAACTTTCCCAGGTCTTCGGTGGTCGTGACCAAGCCACCGGAACCTGCCAATCGTTCTTGGAGAGAACGCGTTTGCACCGCACCGCCGCGACTTTTTCTAGCATAGCCGGTGGCTGGGTGAAGCTTGGCGTCGCCTTCGATTGCGGTGTTGTTCAGTTGCAGCGGATCGCAAAGCATCTCTTGCAACAATCGATCGATCGGCTTATTTGCGGCCCTCTCGAGTACATGCCCAAGCAATCCGAATCCCAGGTTGGAATACTCCTTGCCATCGCCGGGATTGGAAATCAATTCGACGCTGGCCAAATGATCATAGAGCCGCTGGGGTTCCAATTCGTACCGACCTTCAACCGATTGAACCTGGCCTGGAACGCCGCTCGGTAAGCCCGAGGTGTGCGACGCAAGCTGCCGCAGAGTGATGGTTGCTCCAAGCTCAGGCGTGGTGCTTATCCGAACGTCGTTTGGAAGATAGCTTGCCGCCGCCTGGTCCAGATCGATCACTCCCTGTTCATGCAACATCACCGCTAGTGATGCCGTGAACACCTTGGTCACCGATGCGACATGATATTGAGTTCGCGCTGTCGCTGGCCGTCGTATCTCAATATCCTCAAATCCGACTGCACCCTGGTAGACAATCTCACCGTCACGAACGACGACAGCGCTGAGGCTGGGATAAGACGAATCCGTCAGGCTTTGCAACCAAGTGTCGATGTGCTTGATGTCATCGTCGACAAATGCACTGATGTCATCCAAGCCAGGCCCCCGTCGCGACATCAACTCCCTGAAGCATGAAAAGATTGCGGCGAAGGCTAAAGTCGAAATCACCGTGATCATGACGATCGTGACAATCGCCGGTGTGTTGAGGCGGACGCTGCCTTTGCCCGAGAACGGATGCTCCTTGTGACGTCGGTAAGAAAGATACCAGAGGCCGAAAAAAGCAATCTCGAATGGAATCACAGCCGCGACTACGGACTGGAAAAACACAGGCCCCATGTCAGTGAGCGGAAATCGGAATCCAAGGGACGCTCCGACCAGCGTGGGGACGAGGATGATGGCCACTTCACGCCACGACGGTATGATCCGATTCCAGTTCTCGGCCCAACGGGCCCAGTTGGGACTCAACCCAGCGTTTCCATCGGTTCCCGACAAAGCGGAAACAATATCGATCATCTCGCTGGAGTCTTCAGCAGGGCTTTCGCCTTCCAAATACGTGATGAGTTTCTGGAGATCGATTCGTCGCGGCTCGAGTTGATCTCGAACGGCCCGTTGATTCAGTCGATAGACCCAGCCGTAAAGAAGAAACAGAAAGATTCCTTCAAATCCAGCGACAAAAATGAATCCAAGCCAACTCTCGCTACTATCCCATGCAACATTTGTAAAAAACGCCATGATCGAAATTGAAGGCGGCAGCAGGTACCACCAAAACACATTCCGTAGCAACCAGATCTGATGCTCGACCTGAGCCCGTGATTCCTTCACATAGAACAACAGTGGTTCGCCTGGATCACTTGGCCGTTGAGGGTGACGACGACGATCTACCAACATGAAGCCGGCAATCCATAGCAGCGCGGGCACGGTCAAATACCACGTCCAGGGCAGTGACATGCCGATGCCCATCACGAACCAGATAGGGATCATCACCAGCGACGTTCCAACCTCTCGAACGTCGCGCCAGAAGATCATCGACCGAAAAGTATCGTGCGACTGCTGGACTTCCTTCGACAGCAAGTCGGCGTCGAACGTTACTTGTACTTGCGAAGCTTCCGCTTTCCACGCTTGTTGGTATTTGTCAAGACTCATCGGATTCCCCCAGTTCATGGGACTCACTGTTCATCAGCGCGCTGAGAGCCTTTTTCGCCCGATTCAACTTCACTCCCACGTTGTTCCCCGAGATACCCAGTACTTCGGCCATCTCTCGATAGCTCAGGTCGTCCAAGTACAGCAACACGAGTGCGGCGTCGGTTTTCGGTAGCTGAGCAATGGCCGCGTAGAGTTGCTCGACGGTCTCGCACTGTTGAACTTGTTCGGCACTGCTGGACCCGTCAGTCGCCACTGTTTGCACTTCGATCAGCGGTTGTTGTCTGGTTCGTCGCGGCCTGTCCTTGCGATGCCAATTCATTGCTGTGTGCAGAGCCACACGATAGAACCACGTCGCCGCACTTGCCTTCCCTTGAAATCGCGATAGCGACTGCCACGCTTGAAGCAAGATTTCCTGAGCGAGATCCTGCGATTCCTCACTGGTGAGCGTGTAAGCACGCGCTACCTTCATGACTGAGGAACCATGTTCCTCAAGCCAGTTCGTGAATATCGACTGTTGATCTTCGTCAAGCACCAATGATCTCTGTCAGACAACGAAAAAACGTCACTCCAGTAGTATTGGTACCTCGCCCGAGTGAATCCTTACAGAATAACTTGGAAATACAGACGGTTGCCGTCTTAGCGGAACGGCGAAAGCCGTCCGGTGCTGCGAAACCGGAGGGCTTGCGTCCTACCGCGACATGACGCTGCGCGTGTTCGCTTCAGCGAACAGGTGGCGAAGACAGGCTGGTTATCGACGTCACCTCCCCCCGCAGTTTCGAGATATCGGTAACATCAAAAAGTCGCTCTGAATCCTGATCGATCAGAACATTCCTGGTCCAGTACAGTTCATACGTGTGCAACCTGTCAAGATTGTCGGTGAGCAAGATTTTAATGTCTGGCGCAATCATTTTGATTTCGTCCAACGGTAAGCCGAGTTCAGTCCAACGCAGGTTGCGAAGGTGCTCCACAATATCTGCGCGTTGTTTTGCGTTCGTCGCAAACGTCACTGGAGGCAGTTCCTGGTTTCTGTAAAAGCAAACAATTGTAATGCTCTTTGCATCCCGAACAGACAGCGCGGTATTTGAATTGCTGCAACCATTGATAAGAAGCGGTAACGGGAACAGCGCGGCAAGAATGATGTTGGTCGTGCTGTGCCGGAGCCTTACCAGTCTCCGGCCCATCCAAATCAGTGCTGGTATCGTCGCGACACAGAGCAAGATGGTGACTCGGTCGTCACGAGACACTTGTTCCTCTCGCCACAGTTTGCCTGCGTCTGGCAGGCTTGGAGGCTCACCCCAGCGGTCGGTTGCATACCCTTGGTTAAGTTCGTAATCGATCTTCGCGACACGAAAAGGACGTGTTGCAATGCGATACGTCGTCACAATCAATACGAGAGCGGCGACCACGTTGAAAATTTTCAGAGCCATTCGAGTTCAATGCTTTGAGTGTGTCACGGCGAAGATCGTCGACTCAGCAAGGACAAGATTCCATTACTTCCCGCTCGACTCTTCGCGAAGACGTTTGCGTTCCATCAAGCGTCTGATCACCTCCGCTTTGTTGGGACTGCCGCCTGCTGTCCATCCGAACCAGGGAGAAATGCGGATCACTTCACCAGAACGGTGATCTAGCAAATCAAAATCCATGTTGAACGTTGCCCACCCCTTGCTCTTGGCATTCATCTCAAGTGCCTCGCGCAGTTGGTTGTTCGGGCCGTTGTAGTTCACAAAGGGTTTGTTCGGGTCGTCACCGTAAATCTGATTACCCTCCCATGAGAGCAGGATGTCGCCAACCTCGATGCCCACATAATCTGCGGGGCTGTACGGTGCTACTTTAATGACTTGCAGTCCGCTGGAGTAGTACGCGGGAACTTGGCTCTTATCGGCGGGCCCGAGCGACACGCCAATTTGAAAGGGATCGATGAACTCAGGGTCGGGAGTCGATTGCTCAGGGCGCCGGTATCCAGGCACGGACGTCCCCCAATGTTGATAGTAATGCAATTCAGATATCGGAAGAACTTTGGGAGGCGTGAGCGAAGGGATGCTGAAAAAAAGGCGATCAGAGATGTCAAGCGGTGCGTCCGCAGCACCGTCGCCAGGATTCGGCACCGCGATCCGCACGTAGTGATTCGCTTTAGGCCGCGTGATTGCCTTCAGGTTGACGCCGGGCTTCAATGCTTCGTCACTGTCAAAGCAGATTTGCATTCGATGCCCTCGCACAACCACCGGTTCGTTGCCAATCAACGTGTGGACCGAACCATCAGGCCACTTGGGCTGCACAAAGCTTACGCGTTCGAGGCGAATCCCTGAGACTTTTCCGAATTGAAAGGTAGCAGGCAATGTAGCCGGGACTTTTTTGCTGGTAGTGCTCCGGTACAGGAACTCGATATCCACAACCTGTCCATGTTGATAGGTTCGCTGAGCAGGCACCAGTCGAACACCCGCCTGCAATCCATTGCGGTCGGGTTTTCCCCAGTGTGTCGCCGCAGGCTTGTTGGAATCGGTTTCAATGAATTGCCGCCGAACGGTGAGCAGGTACGGTGATTCTGAGTTGCCGATGCTCGGCACAAGCATGCGGATCAGCGAAGTTGTGAACCACTGGTCGATGTCGTTTTTAATCGAATGAATCAACTCAAATCGAACGTCCGCGGGCAACCGATGCGTTGCGGCAGTGGCCTGCAGACGTTGAAAAGTTGAGTCATCCATGCCCCCTTCATCGCGGGTGGATTCCCGACATCAATTCGCTGCGGACTTACTTTGACACCTTCAAGCCCGGCTTTTTCAAGTTGATCATTCTGGACGCGTTCTACCGCTTCATGCCGAAGGACACGGACGAGAACAGCAACGGTAACGTCTCGGACTGGTTCACCTGTGGAAGTCAGGCGCGAACCAGCCCGTTCGGTTGGCCACGGTCGTGCAGCCTTCTGACGAGGACGATTTTTAATGTTGTCGCTGTTTGTGCGAGCAGCCAAATCACTGCGCGCACAGACAGGATTTCGCATCGTTCCTGTGTGCCGTGCTCGCACTTATTTGTGCGCGCACACACACCGAAATGGGGTCTGTGTGTGCCGCGCGCGCACCCCCTACAACCCCCAGGGGCGGTGCGAGCACGCCCGCCCCCTGTGTGAGCGCGCTCGCAGTGCGCGCACACACACAGACACAGATGATCGAACGGGTCCTCCGCCGGGGACGCGTTCAGGTCAGGCCCCACGAATCAGCGGCCTACCTAACCTCAGTTTGTTTCCTGGAACACGTTGTCCGACTTTTGGAAAAGTAGATGCATCCGAAACACTTTCAACTGGCTTCGCGGCTGCTTGCCGAGATCGAGGTCTTTGCTGAAATCGATGTCAGCGCGGTCGGGATTAGCAGCTCATGGCTGGATGGCATGCGGATTCGTGGGATCCCGTTCACGCCGGAGTACTGGTCGGCCACGCAGGGCCCAAGCCGAAAAATGCAGCTCGTTCGCGCTGCCCGTGATATGGAGCGACAGGGATTGCTGCGACGACTAACGGAGCCGCATCGCGACCGAACCACTTACGTCATTCCGAACGTCACTTTGCTCCGCCAAACGATCGAGAATCTCAGCGGTCAAGCTGATGTCAACGCGATTTGTTTGGGCTTACGAAAGACGCACTGGGGCGCGGAGCTCGCAGCTCAGTTAGAGCAATGGGCTGCAACCTTGCCTTAAGGTGCTATTCGCCCCGAGGAAGTCGTTCCACACAGTCATCCGGAATAGAAAGCATCAATGAACGACCGTTGTCCCAATTTACGTCGATTTGCGTCCAGTCTCGTTGAGGATAGATGCCAGCCACGGTTCCGGCGGTGCCAACTGGAATTGGGGCTGGATCGTTGGGCATGGAGATGAGGCGAATGCGATCTCCAATCATTAATTCATTGTTCAATTCTTCGACCTCCGATCATGTTCTCGACTTCATTCGTTGTATTAACCCGCTGCCTACAGAACAGCACCAAGCTGACTTTGGCTCATCGCATCGATGGCAGTTATCGCCAGCAGGTGCTCGTGGATCAAGATTCCACCAGGCTCGTCGCCTGTGTTGAGGTCTTCGATCTCAAGCAAGTCCGCCAAGGGACGCAGATTGTCCATCACCGCGTAGTAGCACTGGCGAATCTCTTGGGCCTTCGCCGGGTCCATGTCGCGAAAGATTCGCCGAAGGGCTTCGGTAGCGTTGCGAGTTTCTTCACTCACGTCTTTTTTCTCCAACTGGGTATCGTTTTTTCATGCAACTCACACGGCGTTACCAATGAACCATGACATCTGAATCAGTTCAAGCAAGCATCACATTTAATCGTCCCGAGTTTGCTGATCGAAATCCCCCCCGTTGACGCAGCAAAGCGGAACTGGGCCCAACTTTCCCGGCGAAGAGAAAAACTCGCGACACAACGCAACGTGGGGGCCGACACCGCCAACCAACAACCAATCCAACGATCTACCGATCCAACGATCCCTGTCGTCGTCGAGCAAATCAGAACGATCGGCAACGATCCAGTGATGCTGGCCCACACCGCCGCGGAGGTTCATCTACGAAGCCAAACTGCGATAGAACTCCTGCGAGACGAACGCAAGGCACTCGACCGCCAAATCCGAAACGACCATTCCAAGCTGCAATCGATCGCGGCCAACACGCAAATCGCCGGCAGCATCTCAGGCTTGTCAGAGATTCAACAACGGATTCAAACGGCTGATCAACGACTGAGAACGATCGCCGACGAAGAAGCCGCGCTGGCAACTCAGAAAATCAACCAATCCGACATTCAAAGAGTCCTGGCCGACTTCGACGAAGTCTGGGACGCGCTCCCGCCAAGAGAACAAGTCCGCGTCGTTTCGCTACTGGTCGACAAAGTCAACTTCGACGGTCCCGGCGGCAACGTTGCGATCACCTTCCATCCCACAGGCCTGAAAAGCCTCACTCAACCACCGCTGGAGACCGCCCAATGAGTGAATCCCTCACCATCAATCGTAAGTTCCACGTCGCCAAAAAACGCGACGGTCGCAAGCACTTGCAAGACGGCGTCGCTCCCAGCAAGCCCACCGGCCGAGTCCCACGGATCACGCGACTGCTTGCCTTGGCCCATCGCTGTCACCGATTGATTCAGGACGGCACGATCATCAACCAAAGCGAACTGGCCCATTACGGCCAAATCTCCACGACCCGCATGACGCAAATCATGTGGATGGACAATCTCGCCCCCGACATCCAAGAAGAAATCCTGTTCCTGCCCAATACCGTCAAAGGCCGCGACCCGATTAAAGAAGCCGACATCCGTCCCATCGCCAAAACGCTCGACTGGAAAAAGCAACGCAAAATGTGGCGAACGATCAAGGACTCTCAACCTGTTAACCCGAGCTAAACATGAACCGTCTGGTTCGGTGGGTCGGAAGCAAACGGCGTGGTAACTAGCAGCCACTTTGTGAACAGAGAGCGCGATAGTTCGCAGAGAAAAAACCGTTGAGACGGACGCAACCCATGCGGATTGGGGACGGCAGATTTCGGAAGAGAGGTCCGGGGCAAATCACCGGAATCTTAAAAACGCCCCAAACACGGCGTTTCTTGACCGGCCAGCGTGGCCGAAGAAGGACTCTCGAAGAGCGAACTGGCCGGTAGGGCCAATTCCGCAGATCGTGAAAAGTACAGCGGAAGCAACACTCTTCGTGACTACTATCAAAGTTAAGCCGATCGTGGACGCGCTTGCACAACCGCTTCAAGCGTGAATCAGCGAACACTACTGGCTCTAGCTAAAAGGAGTGCCCGATTGCCCGAATTGACGGAAGCGTCCCTCGGCGAGACAAGGATTTGATTTTTGTATTACACCGATTGCTGAGGGGGGCCGGTGGTAAAGTGATTATCAGTGGTGATTGAAGGCTACTGCCAGCAGCAGTACCAAGCAGGTAAGTTCGGCTCGCTCATCAGCGTCTCGAGCGTCATTCGAACCAAGTAACCTCGCCGCGGAGATGCCAGAAGTTCTCTCGAAATGGACGCAGTCACTAGAAGTGATGGAAGCAGTTTGCAAATCAGCCGTAATGGTGCTGTTTAAAGTCGCAAAGCAGGATCAAGCGTCGAGCGAGCGGCTTTCGAAACGGTATTCACCTGGAGTGTGACCCGTCTCCCGTTTGAAAACGGCGCTGAGGCTCTCTTTGTGGCTGTAACCAGCCTTGGGTGCAATTTGTTCGAGTGTCATGTCGGTTTCACGGAGCAACTGTTTGACGCGTTCGATTTGTGTTGCGGTGATCTGTTCGTGTGGCGTTCGGCCGAGGACTTCGTGAAACCGACGTTCCAATTGACGTCGTGACAAGGATGAATACGCGGCTACATCACCGACGTTGATTCCGTCGCAAGCGTGTTGGCGAATGTAGCGGCACACCTTTGCCAATTCTACATCCTCGACAGCAACCACTTTGGTGGATAGTCGCTCAGAAACTGATTTGGGGGAAACGTATTCGACGTTCGCTTCAGGTTGGTAGCCAGAGAGCATCTGATGTAAAAGCTCTGCCGCGCGATATCCAACACGCTCGGCATCAGGACGAACACTCGATAGCGGTGGGTCGCACAACAGGCAAATTGCATCGTCATCATCAACGCCAATCACCCCAATATCATCGGGCACGGCGATGTTCGCCGTTCGACATGCATTGAGCACTTGTTGACCACGAATGTCGTTGCAAACGAAGAGGCCCGTTGGCCGCTGCAGTTTGGAAAGCCATTTCGACATGGGTTCGATGTCCATCATTCCAGCGTATTCCAAGCTCGTCAGTGTGCTGCCCGGCCTGCCTTGGGATTGATAGAAGGTGAACGGACACGATGCTTGCTCGACCATTTCGCGAAAGTATCGTAAACGAGCGTCGGAGTATGACGCAGAGCGAAAACCACAAAATGCAAAACGCCGAAATCCACGATCCCAAAGATGCTCGAAAGCGAGTTCGGCAACCAGTCGATTATCAGTTTCGACTTGCGGAACACCTGCAAACTCACGATTGCATCGCACGTCGACGATCGGCACCTTCAGCTTGCGAAGTGGTTCGATGGTGTGCGAATCGACGCGGGCGATCACGCCATCGATCCGCGAACTTGTCATCCAATCAGGGATCTCTGAGTCCAACATCATCTCTTGATGCAAGAGAGACCAATTGACTTGCGTTCGCGCGAAATAGGCGACGCCGCGAAGCAATTCGCGACCGTAGGCTCGTGATGCTTCGACGAGCAACGCGATTTGGGGACGAGATTTCTGGTTCACTAGTAACGCCTGGAATGACTGATCGTGACGCAAAATGCTATCGTCACGTCGCAAATCACTATCGAAGCTGTGTTCGCATCGGATATTATCGAAGCCACAGCAGCTTTGCTAGGTCGCATTCTATTCCTTTGTGCGACTCGCGTGTAGTCTTGCACCGCCGAGTGATGCCTTCGCTGGCGAATTTTGTTGACGCACGTTTGATCAAACGAGTACGCCTACGATCAAACAAGCACGCATACAAACGAACCTAAACCAAGAAATGGATTCAATGAGTGACTCTGTAGACAACGCCTCGTCTCCAACGCCATCACCTTCAACCCCGGTGGTGCCACAAAAGTTTCTCTATCCGTTCATACTTGTGACGACGCTCTTTGCGTTGTGGGGATTCGCTAACGATGTGACCAACCCCTTGGTCGCTGTGTTCAAAGATGTCTTTGTCATCGACAACGCGCAGAGCACTTGGGTGCAGATGGCGTTTTACGGAGGCTACGCCACGATGGCGATTCCGGCAGCGATCTTCATCCGGAAGTTTTCCTACAAGTCGGGAATCATTGTGGGTTTGTTGCTGTACGCAACGGGGGCTCTGCTCTCGGTCCCTGCCGCTGCTGGCGCGAATTTCAATCTGTTCATCATCGCTCTCTACATCCTGACCTTTGGACTCGCATTCTTAGAGACCACGGCCAATCCATACATCTTGTCGATGGGGCCAGCGGAAACATCCACGCGTCGTCTCAACTTGGCTCAGGCCTTCAACCCGATCGGTTCGCTGACGGGGATGTTCATCGCCGGCACGGTCATTCTCTCCACGATCCAAGTCGAAGATTTCAAAAGTGATGTGAACGGTTTTCATGCCGAACTCAGCCCAGCAGCCGTTAAGAAACAGGAGCACTCAATCCTTCCGTTTCTCAAGGCGAAAGAGCGCGAGCGAACCAACGATGCGAACGTCAAAGCGTACGTCATGAGCATTGGCCCTGATGCACAAAACGTGGCATCGACCGCGTTGCAGGATTTTAAAGACGGGAAGATTGCAACCTTTCAAGGCAAAACCCATTCGGAATTACAGAAGCAGGATTTGAAGACCGTTTCGATGCCTTACATGGTGATAGGCTTCGTCGTCATCGGCGTGATGGTCATTTTCATTCTGACGAAGATGCCCGACACGAGTCCCAGTGGTGACGAACACGATCTCCACTTCGGCAGGACCGTTGGCAGACTGATGACAAATCCCCGTTATGTGGGTGGCGTGATTGCACAGACATTTTATGTGGGAGCCCAGATCATGTGCTGGACGTTTATCATTCAGTATGCGGAAAACGCATTGGGCATCGATAAGGCGACAGCGCAGAACCACAACATCCTGGCGATGGTGATCTTCCTGTGCAGTCGATTCATCTGCACGTTCTTCTTGAAATATGTTTCACCGGGACGGTTATTGATGGCGCTCAGTCTGGGTGGACTTGCCTGCACGCTGGGGGCCATTCATTTGCAAGGGATGGCTGGGCTATACTCTCTGATCGCTGTTTCCGCATGCATGTCGTTGATGTTCCCAACCATTTACGGTCTGGCGCTCGACGGAGTTGGTGAGGATGCCAAGCTAGGTTCAGCAGGTCTGATCTTTGCCATCGTCGGCGGAGCGTTCATGCCACGTTTGCAGGGCCAAATCCTCGATTTGGACAGCTTCATGGGAACCACCGCGACTCGGGGATCGTTCTATCTGCCCGCACTTTGTTTTGTGGTGATCGCTTTCTACGGCATGATTTGCTGGAACCAGCGAGAAACCCCAAGCACTAAAAGCCAACTCGCATGATGAGCACCTGGGCCGACGGCGCTAGCCGCGGGTTACGCAACGGCCACCGTCCACAGTAGATCGGCAGTACCCGGCGGCTGGTGTCGACGGCATAAAAACAGTTCGAAAAAACATCCATTCACATACCTTTCGGATCGACAGTAGTTCCCAATGACGCAAAACCAGACTTCCCCAACCGTATGGAACGGCAACCTTCCCAAGATCGGCATCCGACCGACCATCGACGGTCGGCTTGGTGGTGTTCGTGAATCACTCGAAGATCAAACGATGAACTTGGCCAAGCGAGTCGCTGAGTTGATCTCATCCAACGTCCGCTATCCCAACGGCGAGCCGGTCGATTGCTTGATCGCAGATCGTTGTATCGGTGGCGTGTCCGAAGCCACAGCGTGCGAGAACCAGTTTCGCCGCGAGAACGTTGGCGTCTCGCTGACGGTCACACCATGTTGGTGCTATGGATCCGAAACGATGGACATGGACCCGCTGCGTCCCAAAGCGGTCTTTGGATTCAATGGAACCGAACGACCCGGCGCGGTCTATCTCGCTGCGGTCCTGGCCGGACACACCCAGAAAGGCATTCCCGCGTTTGGCATCTATGGACGCGACGTGCAAAATGCAGGTGATGCTGCGATGCCCGCCGATGTCCAAGCCAAGATTTTGGACTTCGTTCAGTGTGGTTTGGCTGTTGCATTGATGCGTGGCAAGGCCTACCTGTCGATGGGCGGAACGTCGATGGGCATTGCCGGTTCAATGATCGATTTCGCGTTCTGGGAAAAATGGCTAGGCATGCGAGTCGAAGACATCGACATGACCGAGATCGTTGGACGAATGAACAATGGCCAATTCGATCAAGCCGAATACGAAAAGGCGCTTGCTTGGGTCAAAGAAAACTGTCCCGAAGGCGATGATTACAACAGCGACGAGACCAAGCGTTCGCGCGAGCAAATCGACAGCGAATGGTCCGACAGCGTGAAGATGTCGTTGATCGCTCGCGACTTGATGGTCGGTAATCCGAAGCTCGCCGAAATGGGGCTGGGAGAACAGGCTCAAGGTCACGAAGCAATTGCATCGGGATTCCAAGGCCAACGTCAGTGGACGGACCATTTTCCCAATGGTGACTTCCTCGAAGCGATCTTGAATACTTCGTTTGATTGGAATGGCAAACGAGCGCCGTACATCGTCGCGACAGAGAACGATGCTCTCAACGCGGCCACGATGTTGTTTGGGCACTTGTTAACCAATACGGCGCAGCTGTTTGCCGACTTGCGGACTTACTGGAGTCCCGAAGCGGTCGCGTCGGCGTGTGATGGTTACAAGCTCGAAGGTGAGGCGAGTGACGGGTTGTTGCACCTGATCAATTCCGGCCCCGCGACTTTGGATGGAACCGGCGAGCAAACATCGGCGGATGGCACTGCGACGATGAAGCCGTTTTGGGAGATCACCGACGACGAAGTCACCAAGTGTCTCAAAGCAACGACATGGCATCCGTCGATCACCGAATACTTCCCCGGTGGCGGTTTGAGCACACGTTACAAGACGCGTGGCGGAATGCCAGCGACGATGACACGAATTAACTTGGTTGATGGTCTTGGGCCAGTATTGCAAATCGCTGAAGGACACACCGTCGAGCTTCCGACGGCTGTACATGATGTACTTGACCAGCGAACCAATCCAACTTGGCCGACAACGTGGTTTGCACCAACGATGACCGGTCGCGGCGCTTTCACGTCGACATATGAAGTCATGAATCACTGGGGTGCGAATCACTGCGTGATGACAGCCGGCCATGTCGGTCACTTGTTCATCACGTTGGCATCGATCCTTCGCATTCCTGTTTACATGCACAACGTTGACGCTGAGCGAGTCTTCCGGCCGAGCGCGTGGAACGCATTTGGCACCGACGGTCTCGAAAGTGCTGACTTCCGCGCCTGCCAAAACTTTGGCCCGCTGTACGGCCGGCGCTAATCCAACAGTATTCCGACGCAGTGAGCCGACGGTGCTTGCTGCGGGCATCACAACATCAACTCAACGAACGATACAGCAACCACGCCCCGTACCCTCGGCTAGCGCCGTCGGCTCAGGAAATCGAATGAACACACTCCAATCCATGCTCGAACTTTCTCACTTCCTTGGAGAAGAGCACCGGCACCTAGCGATCCTTGGCGAAGGCAATACTTCGGCGAAACTCGACGCAGAAACGTTCCTCGTCAAAGCCAGCGGCAGTTGTCTGGGAACGCTGGGCGAAGATGACGCTGTCGCCTGTCGATTCGATGCTCTCTTGCCAATGTTTGACGAAGCCGCCATCAGCGATCAGGACATCGAAGATCGATTGCTTGCGTGCCGCGTGGACTCAAAGGCCAAGAAACCGTCGGTCGAAACGCTTTTCCACGCGTACCTGCTGTCGCTACCGGGCATCGAGTTCGTTGGGCACACGCACAGTATCGCCGTCAATCAAATCCTGTGTTCACCGCTCGCAGAAATGTTCGCGACAAAACGTTTGTTCCCTGACGAAATCGTTTGTTGCGGGTCACAGTCGGTGTTTGTGCCGTATGTCGACCCTGGACTCAAATTATCCCAAGTGATCCGTGACAAGACGCAAGCGTTTGTTGACGAATTCGGCATCCCGCCGCGAGTCATCCTGCTGCAAAACCACGGACTGATCACGATCGGCAAAACCCCCGGCGCCGTCAAAGCCGCCATGCTGATGGCTCACAAAGCCGCCGAAATTTTCGTCGGCGCAGCATCCTTGGGTGGGCCAGTTTTCATGGATGACTCCGAAGTCCACCGCATCGCCAATCGAATCGACGAACACTACCGCCAACAAGCATTGAAACTATGAGCCACCTATCATTCGTCTTTTCCTGTCTTGCCGGCAGTTTGAGTCGAGTCGAAAGAGCAGAGAGATACTTCCAACCAATTCAATGAACTTGATTTCTACCGCCATGCGAAACTTACTCTATTTCGTGACATCCATTGTCGTTCTGGGGCACTCGTTGCTCTTCGCCGACGAAATATCGAGTGCGAGACCCAACATCATTTTCATTTTTGCCGATGACTGGGGATACGGGGATGTTGGAATTCATGGTAGTACATTTTGTCAGACGCCCAACATTGACCGCATGGCGAACGAGGGAATCGACTTTGCAAATTTCACGGTGAACAGTCCTGTGTGTTCACCGAGTCGAGTCGCCGTGATGACGGGGCAATTTCCGGCGCGGCAATGCATTCATCAGCACTTTCAGAGCATCGGTGCTCACCTGAGCAGAGGCATGCCCGATTGGCTCGATGCCCAAGCTCCCATGCTGCCTCGAATGCTCAAAGACGCTGGCTACAAAACAGGCCACTTTGGAAAGTGGCACCTGGGCAGCATTGGCGACTCGCCCACCGAGGAGGAGTATGGATACGATCGCTTTGCCACGTTCAACGGATCTGGAAAGAATGAAATCCCTAAGGACGGTTTAGCATCGGTGGATCATGCGGTGAAGTTTATCCGTGAGTTCAAAGATGAACCTTTTTTTGTGAATTTGTGGCTACACGAATCTCATTTGGCTCACTATCCGTTGGGCAAATATCTCGAGCAATTCAAGGATCTCGATGAACAGAAGCGAGTCTACGCATCTGTCATCGCGGAAGCTGATGAAGGGGTTGGGCGAGTGTTCGCATTGCTGAAGGAATTGAAATTGGACGAGAGCACGCTTGTTGTGTTTTCGACCGATAACGGACCCGAAGTGACTCGCGGCGAGGCGGACAGAATCCACCGCAAAGGTGAAAAGGGATTAGGCGGATTCTACTCGGTTGGTGAAACAGGTGGCCTAAAAGGCCGAAAACGATCGCTCTTCTCCGGTGGAATACGCGTGCCTTTTATCGTGCGATGGCCTGGAGTTGTGCCGCCGGGTAGGACTGATTTGAAATCCGTACTGACCGCCGTGGATCTGCTTCCAACTTTCTTGGAAGTTGCCGGTGTGCCGTTGCCGGACGGGTACGAGCCCGATGGCGAGAGTGTGTTTTCGGCTTTCAAGGGCGGCGACTTCACCAGAATCAAACCGATCTTTTGGGAGTGGAAGGGCGGCGACAACCAAGATTACACGTGGCCCACGCTAGGCGTTCGAGACGGGCAGTGGAAGCTGCTGGTCGGAACGGAAAACCAGAAGTTGGAGTTATATGACTTGGAAAACGACCGGTCGGAAAAAAATGACGTGTCCGCCGATCATCCCGAAGTCATGCAGCGGTTGTTGAATCAACTCGCTGTTTGGAAGAAAGGATTGCCGGAAACTCCTAGTGAGAACAGTCTGTCCAAGGCGAGGAAAAAGAAGAAACAAGCACGATAATGCCGCCGGGCAGTTTTTCGAGCGAAAGCGAAGGCGTGTCGTCTGAATGGACGACAGACAGCGAGTCAGTTGCGAATAGAATATGTCCATTATAATGGAGTTTTGCGTCGACCAACTGATACAGCCTGCCAAGAACTCGGAAAATGAAATGATGAAGTCGTTTGTTTTGAGCTTGATCGTCACTTTCGTGGTGGGAGGTGTTCACGCTGAAGAAATGGACGCGATGTGGGGTGAATCCACAGTCAAGCTGCGTGCTGAGAATGCGGAGCGCGGCGAACTGTTCGACGAAGGCAACTATGCCATGTTCATCCATTGGGGACTCTATTCCCAGTTGGGTAACCGTGTTGCTGGCCAGACGTATTACGGGATCGGCGAGTGGATCATGGATCCAAAGATGGCTGGGATTCCCGTTGACGAGTACAAACAGTTGGCCGGAACCTTCAGCCCGACTGATTTTGATGCCGATGCGATTGTGAAGCTGGCCAAAGACGCCGGGATGAAATACATCGTGATCACCGCCAAACATCACGATGGTTTTGCGATGTATGACTCCGCAGCATGCGACTTCAACATTGTCGATGCAACCCCTTGGAAGGTTGATCCGATGAAGGAGCTATCGGCGGCCTGCCGAGAGGCTGGTTTGGGATTCGGTTTCTACTACTCACATAGTCAGGACTGGACGTTTCCAGGCGGTCGGAAAGGTCCCGAGAACGACGAACATGGCAAGCCAGCCACTTTCGAGGATTACTTCACTAAGAAATGTGTGCCTCAGGTGGAAGAGCTGACGACACAGTACGGCCCGATCGAACTGATTTGGTTCGATACGCCTGGAGGCATGAAGCAGGAGTACGTTCAGCAACTCGTGGACATCGTTCGCAAGAATCAGCCGCGGGCACTTGTGTCAGGGCGTGCCGGTCACAACCTTGGTGACTACCAAACGCTGGGTGATATGGAAGTGCCGCACCACAACGTCGAGGGAATGTGGGAAAGTGTCGATACCACGAACGATTCTTGGGCCTATGCGTGGTATGACGAGAATTGGAAAGCACCGAAAGAAGTCTTGCGGCGACTCATCGCTTGTGTCGGCCGCGGTGGTACCTACATGCTCAATATCGGTCCCGATGGCACGGGTGCGGTTCCCGAACGTGCAGCCCGATCCCTGCGAGCGGCAGGCGATTGGATCCATCGTTATCCTCAAGTCGTCTACGGAACCGACGCTTCGCCTTGGGGACACGCAATGCCGTGGGGCGATGTCACGGTGAAAGAAAACCGGCTTTTTCTGTCAATTTTCGACTGGCCCGAATCTGGCAAGCTGTATCTTCCTGGTTTGAATACCAGAGTTCTCGATGCATATCTGTTACGCGAGGAGACTGCTGAACCGATTACACACAACACTACCGCAGGTTGGACGGTTTTGGATTTACCATCTCGTGCGCCCGAGCAGATGGTTTCCGTGATCGAACTCCAACTCGATGGCGACCCGGAGGTCGATTCGACCTTTGGGATCGATCCTAATTCTGGAACCGAAATTCTTGCTGAATTTTCGACCGCGATGGGTGCCAAGATCGTGAAGCATCGGTGGATGGAAAAATTTGGTGAGTGGGTTTGCGAGTATCCCGCATGTCAATGGACACCTGACGGAAAGGTTGTCTGGGAAGTCGACGTCATGGAGCCAGGCGACTACGACGTAAGTCTCACGTACGCGGGTGAGGGCCGATTGGTGTGGAGTGTCGACGTCGTTGGTGGCGAGCATATCCAGAATCAGCAGAACGCCTCGCACAACTATCAAGAATTCCCAATCGGCTGGATCAATTTCTCAGAGCCTGGAAAGTACAAAGTGGCGGTTTCTTGCTTGGAAGGAAACACGCAATCCGCACAACTGCGATCGATTCGTCTGGCCCCAGTTCGTTGATGCACCGTGGTCGGTGAGGCAGGAATTTGCCACGCTCTGGCCGTCGCGCCGACGATCATCAATCGCTGGATTTCTTGGCGGCACCGTCTTTTTGGTCGAGAGGTAAGATGCCAGCTCGGTAGGCTTGGGTAATCGCTGCGGGAGCGTTTTGGACATTCAGCTTCTCGTAGATGCGGCGGACATAGGTTGCGACCGTGGCAGTACTGATGTCCAGTTGCCCGGCAATCTCTTTCTTCACTTGTCCATCGCCGAGGAGCGTGAGTATCTCAAGCTCTCGCTGCGAGAGCTCGTCTTGCAATTCGATTGATGCTAGTCGCGATTCCAATTTGCTCAGAATGTATTTGGCGACGCCACTACCTAGTAACGCACCGCCTTCGGCCACGGTTCGAATCGCTTCGATAATCTGATTGACGGTAGAGGACTTGAGCAGGTATCCAGAGGCGCCTAGTTGTGTGGCACGCAGCACATCGGACTCGCAATCCGACTGAGTTAAAACGATGAATTTGGCGTTCGGGCAACAAGAACGCAACAAAGGCAAAGCCTCTAGACCTGACATTCCTGGCAGGTTTAGGTCGAGCAAAATGAGATCTGGCGCGTTGTCGTTCAATTGATTCTGCAGGACCTGTAGAGCACGCTCGGAGGATCCCACCTGACTAATCAATTGCATGTCAGGTTGATCTTTCAGGGCGAGGTCGATGACATCGCGATACTCAGGGTGGTCTTCGACCAGCATGACTTTAGTGATCTTATTCATCGCTCTTACGCTATTTGCGGAAGCCCCATCTTCGAGTTTTCATTTTGAGGTTAATGCATGTTCCTCCGCTTTCAGGCTGGTGTGCGGTGACACTTGCCCCAAGCAATTTTGCGCGTCGGGCGAGCGAAGAGGGAACTTCGTTGGTCTGAGCTTCTGCTAATCCCGATCCGTCATCGCTGACCGTCAAGCAGATCTCATCGCGATGCGCTATCAATTTAGCATCGAAATGTGTTGCGTTGCTATGACGGCTGATGTTGACCAGCGATTCTTTGTAAAAGAGAAACAGATCGGCACGGGTGCGTGGTTTCAAACTGCTCAGAACCTCGTCGTCATCTTGAAACGAAAAACCACCTTCAAAGTCTGCCATGATTCTTTCGGTGGACCGTTGCATGTCTTCGAGTAGGTCGCCGTAAAGTTCTTTCGCTTCCAGCATGTTAGTGCAGTAGCGTACCGCATCGCTGGATCGCTGCGTCATCGTCCGGATTCGCTGATGCATGGACTCTAGTTTTTCGGGAGAATCGACTGCAGATGTTGCAAGGTCACTCAGTAGTCCGATCACGGTAAGCGTTCTATCTCCCCATGTTGACAGGCGGTTTAGCGTGACAGGTTTGTTTCCACCTCCAGGAGAAAACCATGAACGCGTTTCCCAATCCCGAGCTCGCCAGGCAGTGGCGTGAGCGAATCGA
>NZ_SJPM01000027.1 GCF_007859915.1 Neorhodopirellula pilleata | reverse complement strand
CGATTTTTCAATCCAGCGTCAGTTCCGATGATTGCGAATCGAAAACTGCTTCCGAGCAGACCGGTGAAAATATGTACCCGTAACAAAATTGCCTTCCCACTTGAAAACCATATGGCAGTCTTCAAAACTCGCGCGTCGGGTTTGTATCAATTGCCTTCGAAAAACACCGAATGCGGCGATAACTGATGTTGAACGTTCGGTCACTTCCTCCCCGCCTCTAGGATGAATGCTTTGTCCGCCGAGTCATTGTCGCGATCGCGTCTATCCCGCCGAAGCTGCCTGAAAGCCTCCGTAGGGGTTGCGCTCGGGGCATCACTGACGTCGCTCTTGTCGGGCGACTATGAAGCCTTCGCCGGTTCTAACGAAACCACCTCCGCTTTTTCGGCGAGCCGTTCGATGACGCCCCCAGCCTCTCTTCCGCCACAAGACGAAGCGTTCATTCGTGATCTGCAGACGCGCTGTTATCAGTTCTTCCTTGACGCTGCGGACTCGTCGACCGGGTTGGTGAGCGATCGCGGTGCACGCGACGGAAGTGGATTCAGCGAACACGCCAGTTCAGCATCGTGTGGGTTCGCGTTGGCCTCTTACGCCATCGCCCCGAAGGCTGAATTAGAGTCGTTTGATTCCGCCCGTGAGCGATCGCGCACGTTGCTGCGATCGCTGTTGTATGTCGCCGAGCACCACAACGGGTTCGTCTATCATTTTATCGGTCGCGCTGACGGCGGCCGACGCATGAATTGCGAGGCGTCGACGGTCGACACGGCTTTGATGCTCGCCGGCGTGATGTGTGCCGAAACGACTTTCGGGCAAGATCCTGAAATTCGTAGTTTGTGCCAAGACTTAGTCAATCGCACCGATTGGCAGTCGATGCTGAGCGAAGACAATTTGATGCACATGGGGTGGACGCCGGAGGAAGGTTTGCTGCCCTACCAATGGGATCGTTTCAGCGAGCTAACGATCCTCGTTCTGATGGCGATCGGCGCGCCTCGGCATGCGATCGATCCAGCCTGCTGGCACGCTTGGCGTCGGGATCAAACGCTCACTCATCGCGGTGAATCATTCTTGAGCTATCCACCGCTTTTCGTGCATCAATATCCGATGGCCTTTTTTGACTTTCGAAACGTGCGAAGTCCGAACGGACGCAGTTATTGGCAGAACTCGATCACGGCGCACTTCGCCCAGATCGAATTTTTAACGCAACTCGGCCAGCGTTACCCCGATCCGCTGGGCCATTACGGCGATAAGTTGTGGGGAATCACGAGTAGCGATTCGGTATCCGGCTACCGCGATTGGGGCGGTCCATATGAAGACAATCGGTTCGAACCGGATCGCGGGATCGATGGAACGGTCGTCCCCAGCGCCGCAGCGGGTGGCCTAGCCGCCGTGCCCGACCAATCCTTGACGACCCTGCGGTATCAGCGTGAACATTTTGGAGATGCGGTTTACGGAAGATATGGATTTGCCAACGCCTTCAATCCGGCCACCGGATGGGTCAGCCAAGACGTGATCGGGATCGATACCGGCATCTCATTGCTGATGGCGGAGAATCTTCGCAGCGGAGGAGTCTGGGACGCGTTCATGAGGCATCCGGTCGCCCAGGCGGCTTTCGAACGAACCGGGTTTCGGTGAATTCATGGCGTCGACTATCGGGATCATTACCAGATAAACCAACCAATCAACCGCAACGCGATAGCGTGGCTGCTGATCAAAATGATTCCCAGGCTCTCGCCCTCTTTATCCTACACAAGTCATCATTTATCGCTCCCCTGCCAGCTCGTCTGGCAGGAAGCCGAGGTTGGCAAGCTACGTGCGAACTCGGCTTGCGATGATTGGGTTCTCATCGGGTGCCTCACGGGGCGTTGGTGGCGGCCTCCACGTCGACTGAAAGTCGACGCCACGGCGGCTGGGACGGCGCGAGATTTGCTTTGAACGTCGAACCGGTGAGTTTCTCTTCTCTTCTCCGGTTCAATCGCCCACCCAATGCGCATCTATCGAATTCATCGCCTTGTGTTTGCCTGTGCTCTCGGCATTCTCTTCGATGGCTCACTACGGGCGGAGCGAACGATTTCCAAAGACAAAAACGGATCGGCGGAAAAGAATGTCCGCAGTTTCACCGATCTGCAATCGTTCGCAGAGCGCCTGGCCGCTCAGGACTACCGTCGCGAACCGCCTCTTGCCGGAGAGCTGGCGAAGATGGAGTACGAACAGTACAGCAAGATTCACTTCAAGCACGAGAAGGCGATTTGGGCCGATGGCGATCACCCGTTTTGGCTGGAGTTCTTTCATCGTGGTTTTGTTCAGCAAGACCGGATCGATTGCTACTTAATTCCGAACGACCCGAAACCCCAAACCAACCCTGAGGTAACCGAAGTCACGTATTCGCCGGATCAGTTTCGATTCGGCGATCAAGCGATGCCCTTGACCATTCCCGATTCGGTTGGTTTTGCAGGTATCCGAATCGCCGGCAGATTCTCACCCGATGGTGACCCGCAGGAGTTGTTGACGTTCATCGGTTCGAGCTACTTTCGCGCTCGGACCGGGCAAACCGTCTATGGTACTTCGGCTCGCGGGTTGGCCGTCGATGTGGGGATGAATCAAGATGAAGAGTTTCCCGACTTTCGAAAGTTTTGGGTTGTAGAACCATCATCGAAAGATCGCGATATCCGCATCCTCGCATTATTGGACAGTCCCAGCCTCACGGGGGCGTACCAATTCGACTTCAGACCCAGTGAAACGGTTTCGAAGATGAACGTGAAGGCGAGTTTGTACTTTCGAAAGTCGCCTTCGAAACTCGCGATCGCGCCTCTAACAAGCATGTGGATTTGGGGCGACGGGCTCGAGGGCCCTCCGCTGGACCTTCGACCTTCGGTTCACGACGCCGACGGTTTGCTGATTCACGCCGATGATCAATGGCAATGGCGATCATTCGCGAGGCTGCCTTATCCATCGGTATCAAGCATTCGAGTCGACGAACTTCAGGGCTTCGGACTTTTGCAGCGCGACCGAATTTTCTTGCACTACGACGATTACAACGCGCGCTACCACGATCGTCCAAGCGTTTGGGTACGCCCGATCAAGGACTTCGGTAAGGGCAGGATCGAACTGCTCGAAATTCCAGGAGCTCACGAAGGCATCGATAACATCGGCGCGTATTTCGTTGCCGATGAACCGACGGATATTCACCAACCACTGCACCTGAACTACCAGACTTTTTTCTTTCGCGATGAAGCGGAGCTGCCCGTATTTGAATCGGGCCCCGAGTTGACCGCGAAGTTCGATTGTCTGGACGTGGACCGCCGGTCGAACGACTCGGGCATTCGTCTTGAAATCACGTTTCGTTGCAACGTCGCTGAGGATGGCGATCAGGACGAAGACGAGGTGGTGGCGACCGATCCGACGGAATCGGACGAAGCGAGAGCAAAGATCCAAACGATTCGCGGCGAAGTGAAGCAACAATCCGTCAATCGAACCGAGTCAGGTTATCAGGTTGATCTGACGATCGTTCCGACCGAGGCGGCACCGATCGAACTGGAGCTGACACTCTTGGATTCGCAATCGCAGCCGATCTCGGAAACCTTTCGCTACCTATGTCCGCACGAACAGCCGACATTCGTTTATCCGTCGGTTTACACGCGGAAAGAGTAGTGCCCGAAATTGCCAACCGGGTTTAAGCTCCGCCCGCCATTGACGCTGTTGATTGATTCATAACGGTGACTTTCCGCCACCGATCGGGTATCATTTATGTCGCCAAGTAGGGATCGCACCCTTCCACAAAGTCGCCAGCTTCCCGGGTTAACCGCAACGATGGTCGACCACGTTCTCAAGCAACGTTATCAAGTTGGCGAAACGACCTTGATTCGGCAATTCCGAGAGTCGCTGACATAGCGTTTTCTACTGACCCACTCGCTGGGCTACACATCATCCGGTTCAGAACCCGATCCCGTAGTACCAAGACAACGTCACCATCGACGTTGCAAAAACGAGCAGACTGAGTGGAAAACCGAACACGACATAGTCTCGCAATTCGTAACCGCCGACGCCATAAACCATGGTGTTGGTTTGGTATCCGAATGGCGTCATGAAGCTGGCCGAGGCCGCGATCATGATCGCGACTACGAAAGGCTCCGGCGACATACCCAATCCCATCGCGGCCGACCAAGCGATGGGGAACATGATCGCAGCGGCGGCACTATTGGTCACCAGTTCGGTACAGATGACGGTGGCGATGAAGACGGCCGCCAAAGTGCCTAACGGACTTGACGATGCGGATGCCAATAATACTCCGGCGATCGCTCCGGCCGCGCCGCTTTGATTCATCGCATTTCCGATTCCAATCGCAGCACCGATCACGATCAGTACGGACCAATCTAAACTGCGACGGGCTTCGCCTGTCGTGCAGCAACGAAACGCGATCATGGCGATGCAGGCGACCAATGCGGCCGTCAAGATGGAAACGATGTCAAGCGCCGCACATGTGACCATCGCGAGCGTGATCGCGATCGCGATGCCCGCCTTTTCATGCCGCCGGACTTCGCCTCGTTCGACCGTGCTGACCAGATAGAAATCACTCAGTCCGCGTTGCCGGTGCAGGAAAGATGGCGACGCCTCCAGTAACAACACGTCACCGGGACGGATGCGGACGTCGCCGATCTTTCCCTGCAATCGGCTGCCACCACGCGCGACGGCGACAACGGCGGCGTTGTAATTGGATCGAAACTTGCCTTCGCGGATGGTCTTGCCGATCAGCGAGCAGCGTGGACTGACGACCGCTTCGACCAAGGTTCGTCGCCACGCCGGCACCTCGAGTTTTCGGGTTTGATCGTCAGGCGTGATCAAGCCACGAAGTTTGCGGAGGTCGACGACGCTATCGAGAGCTCCGACCAAAATCAATATGTCGTCACCATAGATCCGTTGATCAGGTTTGGCGGGCTCGATCCGGCCGTC
Source organism: Neorhodopirellula pilleata (assembly GCF_007859915.1). GTDB lineage: Bacteria > Planctomycetota > Planctomycetia > Pirellulales > Pirellulaceae > Rhodopirellula > Rhodopirellula pilleata. Next base: position 33,077 of record NZ_SJPM01000027.1, on the reverse strand, counting down.
GGCACGCTGGATTTCGGCAACGTATAAACCTGGCAAGGCCCGCAGTCCCGCTTGTTGGATCGTGCGACCGACCATGGGACCGGTCGGATCGACCTGCATTTCAACGGTGTACTTTTGCGGATCATCGGAAACACTGACCGCGGGCTTGCGTTCAGGCAACAACCACTTCGACGCAAAGATCATATATGCCAATCCCAGCACCGTGGCGGGAATGCCCGCAATTGCAGGAGCAAAGAACCACAATTCTCCGAACTCGTGTTGTTTGCCGATGTACAGATCTCGCACTAGCAAGTTGGTACTCGTGCCCATCAACGTACACATCCCGCCTAAGATCGCCGCATACGACAACGGCAACAACAACCTCGATGGGCTGACATTGATGCGTTTGGCCAAGTCATGAACGACGGGCAGCAACGCCGCCACCACCGGTGTGTTGTTCAAGAAACCGCTCAGAGCCGCGACGGGAATCAGCATCCGAATCAGCGCACTGCGGAGCCCCTTGGCACCTCCGAGCAACCAGCCGGTGGCAAGTTCCGTCCCGCCGGTCATCTCGAGGCCCGTCACCACGGCGAATAGCAATGCGATCGTCACCAACCCTTTGTTGCCAAACCCTGCGGCGGCATCAAGCGGTGTGGGTAAACTCGGGTTGCCCGTCAAGTCTTGCACCAGGACTAAAATCGCGAGACTTGAAAGCACCAACAAATCCGTCGCGGCAACGCGAAAAGCGAGTCCGAGCAACAAGCCGCAGGCAACGGCGAGCGTCAACCACATCGGCCAAGTTGCGGGAATGATCAGACTAATCATCAAGATGTCAGCTCGCGGGCTCTGGTGAAGTACGGAGGAAGAAGGAGTGGAGGTTGACGCGTTCGCCTGGGTTTCTGCATCGGTTATCGCCGCTTTTGGTGTTTTTTTTCACAGCAATTGATACAAGCCCGACGCGCGAGTTTTGAAGTTGCGCTTTTTTCGTAACCCGCTGCGTAAGCGAGGGATAATTGATATTGACTCATCCCTCGCTTACGCGTCGGGTTACGATAAACCAATGCCACAGGCAAAAGCGCAACTTCAAAACGCGCGAGCGAGGGAATTCGTGCCAAACTCTTCAATACCAGCGACTCCACTCGCTTGCGCGTCGGGCTTCTATGTTTGCGGCGTAGCCGCGTTGAGAATCGCCTAGAGATCCTAGTTGAAACCCTGCGTATCGTCGCCCCCGGATTCGTATTAAACTGCACGCACGATTGTGCAGATCCTCTCTGATCCCCCTCCCCCAATCCCGCCAAATCTATGACTGAAACTCACGGCTCTGTCCCACCTGATCCATCGCCAGGCCAAACTCAACGATCGAGTTTAGGTCCCTGGGCGATTGTTTTTCTCGTTGTGCTCCTGCTCGTTCTGCATCAAGACAACTGGTTTTGGCTGGACGGACGTTTGGTGTTCGGGTTCATTCCGATCGGATTGTTTTGGCACGCGTGTATCTCGATCGGTGCCTCATTGACGTGGTTTTTGGCGACGAGGTTCGCTTGGCCGCTTGACACACCGCTGGACGTACCGGCTGGTTCATCGACCACCAAGCCCTCGATGAGGAACGAATCGGAGGTGTCGTCATGATCGCCTGGAACACCCTTTTTCGCGACGGCTTCGCGTTCGAAATCATCGCCCAAGCGGCTCCCGCCGGTGGTGACGGATCGTGGTTGACACACCCCGGTTTGCCGCAATTTTTGATCATTTTGGTGTATCTCGCTTTGCTGTTGGCCCTCGGGATTTTTTCGAGTCGGTTGTTCAGCGGCACCAAAGCGGACTATCAAGTCGCCAGCCATTCGATCGGGCCGTTCTTGTTGTTGATGAGTATCTTCGGAACGACGATGACCGCGTTCGCGTTGGTCGGCAGTAGTGGCGAAGCCTTTAAAGAAGGCGTTGGTGTTTACGGAATGTTGGCAAGCAGCAGCGGGATTATCCACTCGTTGTGTTTCTTCGTGATCGGCGTCCGGGTCTGGAAATTGGCTCGCACGCGAGGTTACACCACCCAAATCGAGTTCTTCCGCGACCGTCTCGAAAGCGACTTCATTGGACTGTTGTTGTTCCCGATCTTGGTCGGTTTGGTGATTCCGTACTTGCTCGTCGGCGTGATCGGCGGCGGTACGGTGGTGCAAACGCTGACAGCCGGATTGTCGCCCGAATGGTTCCCCGTGTTGACCGCCGATGGTACGCCCAATCGGGGTTTGCACGGCGGCATTCCGCCCTGGCTCGGGTCCTTGATGATCTGCTTTGTCGTGCTCGTGTATGTCTTCATGGGCGGGATGCGCGGTACGACTTGGGCGAATACGTTTCAGACGCTCGTGTTCATGGTTCTCGGTGTGGTCACGTTCGTGATGATCGCTAACAAACTGGGCGGACAAGAAGGATTGATGGCGAACTTGCGAGTCCTCGGCGAGTCCATCCCGGAGAACCGGGCGACGCGTTCAGAAATGAGCAAATCGTTGTTCTTCACCTACCTCCTGATTCCACTCTCGGTGGGCATGTTCCCGCACCTGTTCCAGCACTGGATGACTGCCAAGAGTGCCAATTCATTTAAGCTGCCCGTCGTTTGCCATCCAATTTTTATCATGATCGTGTGGGTGCCTTGTGTCTTGGTCGGCGTTTGGGCCACCGGGTCACTTGCCCCACCGCGGCTTCCGCTGATCCCGGGTACTCAGATCGTCAACGCCAATGCGGTTTTGCCGTTCTTGGTTAAGACACAGACCGGCCCGATCTTAGGAGGTTTGTTGGCGGCGGGAATCCTGGCGGCGATCATGTCGAGTTTGGACAGTCAGTTCTTGTGCATCGGAACGATCTTCAGCAACGACATCTACACGCACTACAAAGGCGTCGAGAACGTCAGCGATTCTCAACAGGTTTTCACGACACGGATGTTCATCATCGGCATCGTGGCTGTCACGTATCTGCTCAGCCTCGGGAATCCGACGAGTGTGTTTGCACTCGGCGTTTGGTGTTTCAGTGGCTTCAGTGCGTTGTTTCCGGTCGTGTTCTTGGCGTTGTACTGGCGAGGCCTGACCGCCGCAGGCGCGATCAGCGGAATCTTTGCGGCGATCACAAGTTGGAGCATTCTGTTCTATCACGGCCTCAACGCACCGAAGGGATTGCGAGAGTTCCACTACTACTGGGAATGGTCCGGTGAACAATACGAAATCATGCCCGTGCTCGTGATGGTACTGAGTTGCCTCGTCACGACCGTCGTCGTTTCTTTGTTCACGCCCAAACCCAAACCGGAAACGTTGGCCAAGTTCTTTTAGTAGGACAGCGAACGTTTCGTTTGAACCTCACCTTTCTTCTTTGGTGTTGAGTCAAAGTCTCGTTTTAGGGTGAGCCGAACGCGCTAGCGGGCTGTTGATTTAGTGCACGATTGGGCGTTTTCGTTTAACGGCAAGCCGCAGGCGTCTGCGTTCTCAAGCTCTATCGCCTGCGGCTTGCCGTTAAACGACTAAATCAACAGCCCGCTAGCGGGCTGTTGATTTAATTAGCCGTACCGCGTTAGCGGCGGTTAACCGGACGCCAACCGGGGCTGACGTTGGGCTGTTCAAAATTTGGCATTGCGACATTTTCGTTCTCCGCAACTTCCTGTCACCTCTCCCAGCGAAGCTGGGGGAGGTCGGATCGAGCGAAGCAAGATCCGGGAGGGGGCATCCCCAGGGCAAACCAAGCCGATCCAATCAAACAACGCCCTTGCCCCCTCCCTCGCGGACTCCTGAACGTCGTCGCTCGACCTCCCCCAAACTGCGGAGACTGCTGATTTAATTAGCCGTTTTGGCGTTAGCCACGGTTTCGGCATCGCAGAACCGGGGCTAACGCCCAAACGGCTGATCTTCCGTCGGTGTTTTCAATTAAATCAGCAGTCTCCTGCGTTCTGGAGAGGTGACAGGTGGACAAGAAACTGCTGAGAAAAAAAAGAAAAACAACGAGTCATCACCGAATTTTGAACAGCCCAGCCCGAAGGGCTGCGACGTTTGATCAAACTCGTTTTTGCATGATTTGTTTCTGACAAATGAAGTAGTTCATTTTGTTTCTGCGTGAAGTTCGTCCAGCATTTCGCGAAGGTTTCCCGAAAGGATATCCGAAGCATCGATTTGGACATGGTTCGTGCCCAACCAAGTTTCATAGCCTCCTAGTCGATGTTGCCGAGGCGGCGGGAGGTAGCCGTGGCGTCCGTTGGCGAGTCCAACCACGATCGTTTGAGAAAAGGGGCTGACTTGTCGAAGCTCCATGCCAATTTCAACGAGCGTTTCGAAGGGGAAACCGCAGATGGCCAAATCGCCGATTCGGATCGCTTGAACTTTGACCGTCACATGATCAGGCCGCTCGGCGGCGCTGATCGTGCGTCGGGCGTAGGCTTCGGCCAGACGTGGCAAGGCAGCGCGTTCGCGTTCCGAAGTGATGGCCAACACTTTCTCGGCAGCCTCGAGTTGATCGGGCGTGGGTTTGCGATATGCCAGTGTGACTTCTCGTTCTCGCATTCCCAACGACACGTCGGCACGATGTGAATCAATCTTGTTGTATGCAAACCAGGCAGCGTCGGCGGCTTTCCTCGCCACGATCCGGACTTGTTCGAACGGTTCTCGTGGCGGTCGAGTGACGCCGAACGGAATGTTGTTGATGTCGCCCGAAGCTCCATTGGACATCATCGCGACGAAGTCACCACGTCCCCGCATCCGGCTCGGCATCAATCGGGCGAACTCGCCAAAATAGTCTGACGAAACCTGTCCCGAAGGAATACCGCCGACGTAGTGCAGCGCATAGTTTGCGAACATGGCCATCGGGCGTTTCCGATCATCGACGATTGAAATGATCTGAACATCGGGATCGGTTGGTCCCGCCGGCCGATCAAGGACATCACTGCTTTGCCCAGGATTCATCTTGACTTGGTCGAGGCCGCCGAACGGATTGAGCGGCATTTTTCCCGGTTTGAGGTACCAGCGTCGGTTGAAGACTTCGTCGGGTAAGGCGTGCTGGTTTGATCCGAAGGATGCCGATTCCAGCGATTGTTGAGCGCGTACGATCGACTCAGCGATTCCACTGAGAATGGTCGCCCGATAGGCGACATCGCCCGGACGACCACTCGTTGCATTGGACGGAGGACATGAATGAGAGTGGGTCGAACAGACCATCATGTTCTCGATCGGAATGCCGGTTTGGCCAGCGGCGGACTTCTTGGCCTCTTCGATCACATCAGGGTCCACGCCCAGTGAATCAACCACGACCATGGCGATGGTCGTGGAACCATCGTCGAGTACGAGGGCGCGTGAGCTGAGCGGATCATGAGCGGAAGTCGCTGGGTTCTCGTTGAAGCCGCCGGGCATGTTCACCGGAAAGACCGTTGGCGTGATGTCAACAACCGAAGCTCCGGCGCGCAGCTTGGGGGCATCCGCCTGCACCATTTTCTGAGGCTGCGAAAGGACCATGACCAAGAAAGCAATCGCAATCAAATTTTTCATACTGGCACCATGTACGGGGAATGAGCAACCGTTTGATGATACCCTGACGTATGTCACGCGTGTTGCGGTCCGCCGACGCCGATCGATCGCGAAAACTCGGATGGGAAACTGCCCCAATCACTCGGGCAAATCAGCCTGATCGGCGATGCAAAACAGATCGGTTTCCCCACGAATGAAGATCTGCCCGTTGCTGACTGCGGGTGAGGCGTGGCAACGTTGTCCGAGCGGGCTCTCGGCAATGATGCGGAAATCCTGGGAGGGACAACGGGCTGAACGCCCAAACCGATGCCCCAATGTATCAAAGATCCACTAAGTCCACTTCTCGTTCTTAAATCGAAGCACCACTAGACCAAGTCCCAGCGGCCGACCGTGTTGTCATTGAGGTCGACAAAGTAGAGCGATCCGTCAGGACCTTGGCTAATCGCGACGATCACGCTCGATCCGGTTGTAAAAATCTTGACGTTCGAAATTTCTCCGTTGGGTCCGACATCGGCGTGTCGCACGATGCCTTGACCAAGATCGTTGAAGAATACGTCGCCGAAGTATTCACTTCCGTAAACCGATCCACGGTAGACGTCGCCCATCACGATGGCGTTGATCCCATCGGCTTGGTGACTCAGTGCGTACTGCGACGATGTCACTTGGACGGAATTCGCAAAGAACGCTTGGCCTTCGGGAGTAGCAGCGTAACCTTGGTTGACGATGCTCGTGCCGCTTCCGCCTTCGTAGAACGGCCATCCAAAGTTCGCTCCCGGTCCGGCCGCATTGATTTCCTCCCAACGTGTCCATCCGACGTCACCGACGAATAGTTGTCCGGTTACTGGATCGACGGACATGCGGAACGGGTTGCGTAGTCCGAGTTGATAAACCTTCGACCGATTGGCATCAGGATCGCCGTTGAAGAACGGATTGTCGGACAGGCCGCGGCCGGTGAGCGGGTCGATCCGCAATACTTTGCCGGAAAGACTGTCAATGTCTTGCACGCGATCGGCACGTACGTCGACACGGTTGTAACTGGCACCATCACCAATCGAAACAAATAGTTCGCCGTCGATCCCGAAGGCCAACGCGCCGACCGTATGGGATTCACTATCGCTGTTGATGAAGTCTTCGATATAAGTTCCGTCGGGCAGTTCGCCGGCGGGCGGTTCACTGAAGTCGGTCGTGCTGTTGGCAAATCCGTTGAAATTCTGCCATGTGCTATTGTTGCCCAACAGAACGACTTCGCTGCCTGAGATGGCGGTTCGGTAGTTATTCGTCGAATCGGCTGTCACGCGAATCAAACGCCCGGCTCGGTTCCCGCGGCCGTCGGCACCGGCGAGGGTACCTGCAGCCTGATTATTGACTTCAGGCGGATCGTAAGTGAACAACAAATAGACGTAGGGGTTATTGGCAAAGTCTGGATGAACCGCGATATCGAGTAGCCCGCGGTCCCGGGTGCCGTTGACGATGTTTGAGATGTCAATGAACGGTGTCGACAAGACCGTTCCGTTAAACGATGCCCGCACACGACCGCTCTGTTCGGCGATCAGCATGGTTCCGTCGGGCAACCATTCGATCGCGGTAGGTTGATTCAAACCCGACGCCACCGTCACGGCACGGACTTCGTCGCCGCCCGTGGTGGGTGGATCGCGCGGTGGTATGTCCTGATTGAGCGACCAATTCAGGATTCGGTGTGAATTGGTCCGGCCTCCTGTTGCGGCGGTAAAGCCGACATAACCCTGGTCTCCGACGATTGATGTGAGATCAACGGTCGTTTTTAGTAAGGCGGTCGCGGGACGCGTGTTCGATTGCGAGACATAAACGGCCAGCACATCGCTCGAGCCGTTGTAGTCGACCCATGCGTAAACACGAGATCCCGAATTCAAATCGAGGCCGGGGATGGCTGATTTAAGGCTGAAGTTGGTCGAACCGGCTAGGATCGAAACATGATTGTCGTTGACGTCCGCACCATTGCGGTACGTGTCGAATTCAACGGCGACCGATCGCGTGATCCCTTGGTAACCCAACGCGTCTCCAGTCCCTCCCAAAGCGGACGTGTTGAGCGGATCGTTCTGGATCACGAAGGTCAATCCATCCGCACCGTTGGTACCTCCGCCACCGGTCGCTTCAAAGCTGAAAGCGGTGCGGAACGAACCATCGTTGGTTAGTGAGATTGGAGTCGTGAAGAAAGCGCTACCGGATTGACCGGACGTAGCGCCAGTGAGTTCGAGTGCGTTCCCGTTCCGCCGAGCATTCCCGTTGAGATCCAATCCAACAACGCTTTGGAAATTGGCGTACGATGGCAGGTTCACGTCGTCGTCAGTAATCGAAACCGTAGCCGTTCGGGGTACCGAAAGATTGGCATTTCCTCTCACGTTATCAATCGTGACATTGAAAGTCTCGTTTGTTTCAAGGAGTGAATCGTTGAGAATCGGCACGACGATTGACTTGACGGTTTCTCCGGCATTGAAGGTCAACGTGCCGGACTGCCTCCTGTAGTCGGCACCGTCGGTGGCGGTCCCGGCAAACGTGTCGTAGTCGACCGTCACGACCCCCGCTTTGCCACCGGTTCGAACGACGTTCACGCGAACTTCACCGGAGCCTTCGTCGACAATCAGGTTACTGGTTTGCAATGCGATCGTACCTGGAGTACCAACTTCTGCACCGTACTGAAACGATCCATTGATGTGCAGCCATTCACTTTGGACGAAACCAGGTGTGATCCCGCCATTGAGCCAAGTTCCGTTGGAAAAGACGGTGGGGGATTCGGTTTCGTAGGAAACGCCGTCGACTACGATGCGGTCAACACGAAGATTGCGGTCGGTTTCACCGTTGTTGATATACAAATCATTGGTGAAACGAACTTCCACATCACTGATATCAACTTCTCTGTCCGCAGAAAAATCGTAGCGAATGAAATTTCTAGTGATCGTGTTGCCGCCGATGTTGTTCCAAACTTGGGCTTGCGTTCCGCCAATCCAAAGTTCCATCCGTTCGGAACCCTCGTAGCCCGCCGCATAAATCTCGATTTGACTTCCATTGTTGGATTGCGCGCCGTACTGGAACGCCCCATTGATGTGTAGCCATTCACTTTGGACGAACCCCGGTGTGATGCCACCGTTGATCCAAGTTCCATTTGAATAGACGGTGGGGGCTTCGGTTTCGTAAGTGACGCCGTCGACCACGATCCGGTCAACTCGAAGATTGCGATCGGTCTGGCCGCTATTAAGAACCAAATCGTTGGTGAAACGAATTTCGACATCACCGATGTCAACCTGTCTGTCGGCCGTGAAATTATACCGGACGAAATCCCTGGTGATCGCGTTGCCACCGATGTCGTTCCACACGCTCGCCTGGACTCCGTCGATCCACAACTCCATTTGCTCGGAACCTTCGTAGCCCGCCGCGTAAATCTCGAATCGGCTTCCCGCGTTGTTCAAGTCCGCATATTGGAAGTACCCGTTGGTATGAATCCATTCGCTCTCGCGAAACCCAGGTGCGATGCCGTCGGTGTTCAGCCAAGTTCCCGTTCCAAACGTGGTGGGGTCTTCGGACTGGCGCGTCGATCCGTTGACCGTGATCGAATCGATACGCAGGTTTCGATCGATGCCGTTGGCGCGATCGGCGAAATCATTGATGAAACGTACGCGAACGTCGCCAAGCGTCGCATCGGGGGCGCCGTTATAAGTGTAAGTTTGAAACTGACGTTGATTGGCGTTACCGCCGATATTGTTCCATGTTTGGACGATTACGCCATCGACTTCGAGTTGCATTTGCTCCAAACCGGTCGTTCCGGCAGCTCGAATCGTGATCGGCAACACCATCTCGATCTGATTGAGTTGATCCAAACTTGCGATCAATTGGGACTCAACGGAACCGGTCTTGAACTCCAGTTCCCAATCGCCGCCTTGTCGTATCGATCCGGTGGCGTTGATCGACCCCGCGACATCAGCACCGGTAACACGAGCAATTTGGCGCAACAGTGCTTTGCCCTGGAGACCGTCAGCGACATCACAGCCGTAGATCAAGATGTCAGCATCGGGATGCAAATGCGAGGACCAGCCGGACCACTCGTCCGCATTGGTCTGATCGATCATTTGTCCTCCGATTTCGATGCGACCGGATTGGCCGTGTGAGAAAATATGGACGGCCGATAGATCGTTACGGCGAGAAATGGCGTCGTTCATTTGCTCGATCGCGGATGACGAATCGTCGAGCAAAACGATCTCGACCCCACGGCGAGCCAATGAGACGATGTCTACACTTTCCTGTACCTCCGCATCGACGAAGGCGATTTCCGCAGTACCCGTCTCCGCATCACTCGAGTGCGCAGCGGTGGCAACTTCCGCCCCCGCATCGCCGGCCAGCATGAGACGTGGTTCGAGATGTGAAAGCGACCATCCGTTGTGTTGCGACCGTGAACGACGTGCCTGCACTGGGAGCTTCAACAGAGATCGGACGAGTGAACGTTTCATAGCATTGAAAGCGGAGAACGAGGCAGCCGGAAAACACGGAACTTCCGGCAACATCCTAAACACACGTCCATGTGAATCAAGTCGCTGGTTGCGACATATTTCGCAATTCTCTGTTCTTGATGCGTTGCTCTCTACATCAGATATCGCCGCATTCGTTGCTTTTTAAGGCAATGAATACAAGCCCGACGCGCGAGTTTTTAAGTTGCGCTTTTCCCTGTGGCATTGGTTTTTAGTAACCCGAAGCGTGAGCGAGGGATGAGTCAATATCAATAATCCCTCGCTTACGCATGGGGTTACGAAAAAAGCGCAACTTCAAAACGCGCGAGCGAGGGAAACCACTCCAAACTTCGCTATACCAGCGACGCCACTCGCTTGCCGGTCTGTTGATTAAATCGTTTAACGGCAAGCCGCAGGCGACAGTGTTTGAAAACGCAGTCGCCTGCGGCTTGCCGTTAAACGAACGCCCAAACGTGCACTCAATCAACACGCCGTTGCGCGTCGGGCTTGTTTGTTTGCGGCGTAGCCGCCTCAAGCGATAATGTCATGAACCACGTTCCCATGAACATCAGTCAATCGGAAGTCTCGACCGGCATAACGGTACGTTAACCGCGTGTGGTCAAATCCGAGTAGATGCAGCATGGTGGCATGCAGATCGTGGACGTGAACCCGGTTCTCGACCGCGTGCAACCCGACTTCGTCGGTGGCCCCGTAGGCCATCCCGCCTTTGACTCCGCCGCCAGCCATCCACACCGTAAACCCGTCGTCGTGGTGATCGCGACCTGGATTGGCGGTAACAGGCAACTGCACCGTGGGCGTGCGTCCAATCTCGCCGCCCCAAATCACGAGCGTGTCTTCGAGAAGTCCTCGCTGATCCAAGTCAGCTAAAAGTGCCGCGATCGGTCCATCACACTCCTGGGCCAGTCGCGGATGATTCGTGTCGATCGACGCATGCGAATCCCAAGGTTGACCAGCACCATGGTAAACCTGAACATAACGGACGCCACGTTCACTCAGCCGTCTGGCGATCAACATTTGTCGGCCTTGCAACGTGTCACCATACATGTCGCGGGTAGCCTGAGTTTCCGAGGATAGGTCGAACGCGTCCCGGGCTTCCCCTTGCATCCGAAACGCCAATTCGAGTGACTCGATCCGCGTGGTGAGTTGGGCGTCCTCTTGTCGTTCTTGCAGGTGCTTGCGATTGAGTTGTTGAATCAGCGCGAGTTGGTTTTCTTGTTGTTCATGCAACATGAACTTGTTTTCAATGTTCGCGATCAGTTCTTCCACGTCGGTGTACTGCGTATCGACATGTGTGCCTTGGAAAATTCCCGGCAAGAACGCGTTTCGCCAATTCGAGGTCGCCGCCGTGGGTAGTCCGTTGGGACACATGACGACGAAGCCGGGTAGGCTTTGGTTCTCCGTACCCAAACCGTAAAGCACCCATGACCCAACGCTCGGGCGCGGTCGCACAATGTCGCCGCAGTTCATCATCATCAAACCGGGTTCGTGGTTGGGCACGTCGGTCACCATCGATCGGATTACGCACAATTTGTCTGCGTGCGCGGCGAGTTTGGGAAACAACTCGCTAATCTCCAGACCGGATTGGCCGTGCTTGCTGAACTTAAACTTGGACGGATGAGCCACTCCACCGAGACGACGGTCTTTGGCCAGTTTCGGATCGATCGACTTCCCGGCGAATTTTTTCAGTGCCGGTTTGGGATCGAACGTGTCGATTTGGCTGGGCCCGCCGTTGGCAAAGAGATGAATGACGCGTTTGGCCGTTCCCGAAAAATGCGGCTGCCGGACGGCTTGCGACAAACCTGCACTGGCCGACACGTTATCGCCGGGTCCGGTTTCTGCAGCGGACAAAACGCCCGATCCAGAAGTCAATTCACCAGCGTCACGCAACACCCCGGCGAGTGCCAGCATGCCCATTCCGAAACCACTTCGTTGCAACATCCGACGACGGTCGGCAATCCAAGGTGTATGCATGGGATCAATCCAAATAAAGGAATTCGTTGGTTAGCAAGAGGGCTTGCGCCAATTGAGCTAATGGCGTCAGGGCTGGCGGCGGCGGAGCGGCAAAGTCGGTGTTGCTCCGCCATGTTTGTCCCGCCAAATTTCCCTTCACCCCGACGACCAGATTCATCCAGGTGTAGGAATCAGCGGTCGTTGTTTCGCCTGGCGCGACGATAAAATCGATGGCGTCTCCGGCCTGGACGGGGATCTGCTTGATCAGGGTTTGAGCCTCGCCCTGACAAACTTGGAAGGTTTCAAAAACATCGTTGCACCGAACTGCTGCGATCACACCATCCCCTTTGTCACGGCTATGCTTGATCCTGCCGTTGACATTAACAGCGCCATCTTGCGGCGCGATCCAACGTCGAATGACCGCATGATGGTTATCGCGGCCTGGGTGACCACCGGTTTCGGTCAGGCGAAGAAACGTTTTATCTGGATCGGGGTAGGTATCCGAGGCCTGATAAAACTGTCCGGTCCAATGGGGCAGTGGCTCGAAACCGCTTTCGACGCTGGAGTCTGCGATCTTTTCGGTCAACGCTCCGAAACCGTATTGCCAAACTTGCCGATTCATCGCACCGGCTTGATCTGCCGAGGTCGCCAGGAACTCTTTGGCGATCTTCAATTCGTCGTCGCTCGGAGAACGTGCGAATACGTTTTGGTAAAGTTGTTTGATGACCTCGTCGGACGAACGACTCTTGGTCGTCATTGCGTCTTCGGCTTGATTGGCAATCCGCCGGGCCTGTTGAGCGACGAAAGGATGATTCATGCCGAACAACGCTTGTTGCGGGATCGTCGTTTCGGGCCGTGACGCCGCCGAGGCGGTCGGCGATGCAAAATCAAACGTCCGCAAGATCGGATCGAGTTCGATGCGATCAACGTATGCGTAAACACTTCGTCGAGTGGTGAAGGGTTCCTCGCTCAGCTTAATGGACTTGCCACCGACGGTACGGTCGATCGCACCCGAAGCACACAGGATGGAATCACGCATCGCTTCAAAGTCCAAGCGGCGTCGGGATTGTCGCCAAATCAAGCGGTTGTCGGGATCCGCACGCATCGCTTCATCGCGGAAATCGCTCGACTGAGCGTACGTTTGGCTGGTGGCGATCGTCTTGTGCAACCATTTCATCGACCACCCATTGGCCATGAATTCCGATGCCAAGTAATCGAGTAATTCCGGATGGCTCGGCGGTTCACTTCGCAAGCCGAAGTCATCGAGAGACCCGGCTAGACCGACACCGAAGTATTTCGACCAAATGCGATTAACCAACACGCGAGTCGTCAATGAATTCGTCGGGCTTGTAATTGCTTCGGCGAGTTCACGTCGGCCACTGCCATCGACGAACGGCTCTCGTTTTTCCGGCGATAGTATGCTGACAAATTGGCGGGGAACTTGATCTCCGCGGCGGTTGGCTTCGCCACGCAACATCACGAACGGTGTCACCGGCTTTTCGTTGTCGACCAAGGTCATCGCCCGCGGCGGGGCGCCCGGGTGCGTCGATTCGACTTCGGTGATCGCCTTGTCGAGATCGCCCAACATCTTGCGTCCTTTGCCCATCAATCGGGATGCGTTGGCGACGGCCTCGGGATCGAAATCGAACCATCCGCCTTCGTCGAGCATCGCGGCGCGGATGGCTTCCTCGTTCGCATCGAGTGGTTTTACTGCCAGCGTTTTCTTCATCACCCGCTCGATCACTCCGGCGTAAGCCTTGACAACGTCAGAGCGAGTCAGAGGTGAGGACTGTTTCAATGTTTCGGCGATCAATGGATTCAAGTCTGCATCTCCCAGCCAACGATTGAGCCATTGGGTTCGCTGTTTCTTGAATTCTGGTTCGCTGATTGAAAGCGCATCGTGCCAAGGCCCGCCGACGGCATCGTTCTTGTCGCGGTTTCGTTTCAGCCGGGCTAGCAACTCGTTATTCAGGGGAGTCATTGCCGATTCTAAGATATTGAACTGACTCTTGATTCCGCGGATTTCCTTCTTCTTGTCGATTCCCATCACGACGAAGGCGTCGAAGTAGGTGGGGATTCGTTCTTGCAAATCGAGAATCGCATCGCGTCGCAACTCGATTTTGTATTGCCGTAAATCGTTCTGTTTTTCGGCAAGTGCTTTCTCGAAATCCGCGAGTAGGGCTTCGTCAGTCATTCCCGAATCGATCGTGGGATACGTATCGGGCGTCGAACAGCTCGCGAACACGCCGTAGAGCGAATAGTAATCCTCGATCGGAATCGGGTCATACTTGTGGTCATGGCAACGGGCGCACGAGATGGTGATGCCCATCAAGCCTCGACCGACAACGTCAATTTTATCGGCCGCTTGTTCCAGGCGGTCGTTTCGAAACAACGGCCCGACGGTTAGGAATCCGAGTGCGGCCAGCTCCGGTGCATCGGGTTGTTGATAGTAATAGTCGGCTGCGATTTGCTCTTGGATGAACTCGTTGTATGGCTTGTCATCGTTGAGGCTGTTAATGACATAATCGCGATACGTGTACGCGTACGGATATCGTATTTCGGCTTGAGCTTGCCAATCGCGAGTGTCGGCGTAGCGGGCAAGATCGAGCCAATACCTCGCCCAACGTTCGCCGTGGTGCTCGCTGGCGAGCAATCGGTCGACCGTCTCTTCGATCACGACCGGATCGGGTCGAGGGTCGTTGACGAACGATTGAACTTGTTGATGAGTCGGTGGCAGTCCGATTAAATCAAACGAGAGTCGACGCAGCAGGACGTCACGCTGCGCCGAAGGACTCGGCGATAATCCTGAATCGGCAAGTCGCGAAAGCACAAACGCGTCGATCGGATTGCGTTTCCACTGATCGGCGTGGATCTCAGCGGGTAAGTGGATCGACGTCACGTCCGGCGGTGTGGGATGCGATATCGGCTGGAACGCCCAGTGGGTTTCGGCCGCGCGGCCGATCGCTTCTTGATCGCCCAAAGCAACCGGTGCCGGAGCGTCCTGGGCCGTCCACGGGGCTCCCATGTTGATCCATCGACGCAATAACGCGATTTCGCTCTCCTCGAGTGGTTCATCCGGTGGCATCCGCTCCACATTCCGAGTTCCAGTCACCGCGTGGATCAGAAGGCTTTGAGCCGGATTGCCGGCGATCACCGCCGCACCCGAAACGCCACCCTGAAGAACTCCGTCGCGAGAGTCCAATCGCAGATCGGACTCCTGCAGCGATGCGTCGTGACAAGAATGGCAACGATCGATCAACAGCGGACGAATCTTTTGTTCAAAGAATTCTTCTTTGGGATTCAACCCGTCGGCCAACGTTGGAACAATAGTAACTCCGATCGCCACGATTAACGTGACCGTCGGCAATGTCTTGGTAATGAACCTACAAAGTGTCAAACCGAAAAAAATTCGGGAATGTCGACCAACCATGGGCGAATGAACACCGGAGTAAGGGGGGGAGGGGTGGCGGGGGCGTCCGGAAAGGGCAGGGGCTTCGTCAGCATTTATTCCTAGGGTCGCGAAACGCGTCAAGAGTTTCGGTATGGACTGCTCATCGCCGAGAGTCTTCACAACGATCGCTACCATCTCGAACAACTCAACGGAACGCCCTGGACGGTCCTTACAGGGTAGTTTTTTTGCCTCGCCAAGTCCAACGTTTCCCTCGCTCAAGCACTTTAAAATTGAGCGTTCCGTCCTGGTCAGCTGCCAATTTTGGGCGTTTTCGTTTAACGGCAAGCCGCAGGCGCCTGTGTTTTCAATCTCGGTCGCCTGCGGCTTGCCGTTAAACGATTAAATCAACAGCCCGACGCGCGTCGGGCTTTTATCAATTGCGTTGAGAAAACAACAAAAAAAGCGGCGAGAACTGAGGTAGGAGCGTCTCTTCGAGACGTTGAGAAACGCGAGCCTCGGAGAGACTCGCCAACGTGTTTCTCGGAGGCAACGGCTCAGACCAGGTCTTGTTTGCGTTTCTTGCGGCGACTTCCCGCACAATCTCGGCAGACTCCGTGGACGATCAGGCGGTGTCCGGTGACGCGAAAACCATGTTCGGCCGCCTCGGCATCGCGGAGGCTCATCAGTTCTTCGCTGCGAAATTCGATCAGTTTGCGACAACGGGTGCAGTACAAATGATCGTGTTGGGGATAGCCGTAATCGAGTTCGTAGACTGTCCGCCCGTCGAGCTGGAAGCTGTTAAGTAATCCAGCGTCGACGAATTCACGCAGCGAACGATAAACCGTCGCGGAACTGACGTAGTTCGGCTGCCCTTTGCGAGGCAATTTGTCGATCAGCTCGTCGGCGTCGAAGTGTTCATGTTGCGAAAAGATGGTCTCGACCAAGAATTTTCGCGGTTTGGTTTGTCGTTGTCCACGACTTTGCAGATATTCCTCGAATCGTTCCTGTGGGGTCAGATTAACTTCGAGTCGTTCAAGGGATTCGGCGCTGGACATGAGCGTGTGTTGGTTCGTAACGAGAAAAGAGAAGCGTCGGACAGTTTATCAAGATCGCCAAGGATTGTCCCGGCGAAAGGAATGCCACGGCCGCATCAATTAGTGAAAATTCGTTGCCCAATGAAAAAACCCGGTCGTTCGGAATGAACGCCGGGTTTCGATTTTTCGCTAGATGCGATGCTTATTTGTCGGTGAAGTCCAGGAACCACCAGCCGTCGTCCCATTCGAGACTGACCTTACGCCATCCCAATGGCACTTGCGGATAGGGATAGAACGGGCCGATGTAAGGGAACGCCGAGGGGCTGTATTGTTGTGGATAAGACAACGCGGCGTAGTTCGGATAGGCGGCGTAGCCTGGCCAAGCATAATTGGGCAGGTTGGGCGAATCGTACCGAGGGGCACCGGCAGGTGCCGCTGGTGCCATCGGAACGGGGGCACCCATCATCGGAGCTCCCGCGATTTGACCACCGACAGGCGATCCCATTTGGTAGCCGCCGGCGTAAGCTCCGCCACTTCCGTCGTGGGTCACCATGCTTCCAGGTACGACGACTTCGCCATTGATGACTTGTTGTCCGCCATAGGAAGCCGCTTGAGCGGGAACGCTACGACGCATCGAGGTAGCCGGCATCGGATCGATCATTGGCCGAGGCTGGGGAATCGCTGCCATGCGAGGCTGATCGCCTTGGGGCAACGGTTGCAGTCCTTGGCTCATTTCACTGCGATGAGCAACCGGTTGAGCGGCAACGGTGTTGGTCGACTCTGCCGCACGTGTCGGTTGGGCAACTTCGATCAGGTTTCGCACTCCGCGAGCACCGGGGGCGTGACGAGCGATGTTGGCAAGGAATTCACGTTGCTGCACCGAGGCGGCTTTGCCTTCGAGCTGAATCATGCCGTCGTACGCGTTCACATCGACGCCAAAATTCTTGAGGTGGCCTTCGGCCTTGGCCCGTCCGATCGCACGAACGACCGAATTGGTCAATTGTTCGTCTGAGATCGCTGATTCTGCTGACTGTTCATCGAAAGCTGCCGTCGGTAGCACGATACCGGGGACGACTTCTTGAGCGGCGTCGGGTTGCCCCGAGGTTTCGATCGTCACGGGAGTCGTTGGGACCGACTTCGAACTCGCCACCATCGTCGGCACTACCGGCGAAGCAACCTGAATCGGTTCGGGTAGCAAGATCGGGGTCGCGTCTTTGGCGACAGTTTTTTTGGCAACCGGCAGTTGAGCAACCGGGGCGATGATCGCTTGGTCAGCCGTCTCGGCCGCCTTGGATCCAGACAGGGCCGATGCGAAGTCGAAGCCATCGGAATCGTTCGCCGGATCCATGGCCGGACCGGTCGTTTCGATCTTGGCCGACTTGGGACGATAGATCTTGGCTTGCTTGGTGGTCGCCAATGCCGCGATCGGTTCGACTTGCAATTCATCGACAACGTTTTGAACACCCTCGATGCCCTTCGACGTTGCCAGAACGACCGAGTGTTGTTCGGGGCCGTTGACTTTGCCGCGGAACAAAACCACGCCGTCGTTGACTTTCATGTCGAGATTGAAGTTTTTCAATTCACCCGCGTCACGGCTGACCTTGAGTCGCTCGATGATCGCTTGCGCGATCTCTCGGTCACCACCCAAGGCCTGCCCTGGCGCCAGGGTGGCTGGCCCCAGGGTGGCAACAGCAGCCATCGCCAGTCCAATATATTTTCGTCGCATCGAAATGCCTCCCTACAGTCCTAAATGTGGTAATCGCACTCTGGATCAGCAGGCGCCCGATCGGACTGCTGATGGATCTGGAACAAACGCTCTTCGCCTGTTGATCCAAACGGTGCTAATGACTGTTTCGGTTATCCGGGGCGGACTTCGGCAGGCTTTTTCCGATTTTGTCGATAAAAGCAAAACGGCGAGAAAAGAAATATCGATTGGGCGACTTTTTCACCTCGACGATTTAACCCGCCGAAAAGAACCTGGACGATCCGCCACCGTGTCGAATCGGAACATAGACCCGCTTGCCGCATCGCGGGCAATTACCAGCGTAGGCGGTCGCTTCGTGATTGCGATAGATCCGCCCATAGGTTTGGCAACACTTAAACTGAATCCCGATGAACGGTCGGGGTTGGCGTTGAGGCACGGGTTGACCGCCACTGGGTTCACTCGATGCGTCAAAATTCCGGCCCGATTGATTCGAGTCGGGCGGGTTAATGGGTGAGGAAGAGTTGGTTGCTTTCGTCATAGGGCAACTTGTGACAAACCATCAGTGGCTTTCGCGTTCGGTCGGTTCCACTTCCGAATCGCTCTCGCCTTGGATTTGTTCGATCGCCAGGCGGAGTTGTTTTCGAGCGCGGTTGAGGCGACTACGGACGGTGCCGATCGACAGATCTAAAATTTCCGCAATCTCCTCGTAGGATGCTTCGTTCATCTCACGCAAGACCAAAATGCCGCGATGCTGTTCGCTCAACTGGGTCATCGCGCTGCGAACGAGTGCGACTTGATCGTCTCGGATCATCGCCGCATCGACCGCTTCGCCATCGTCAACGACATCGTTTCCGATATCCTCTCGCTGTTGATCCAACGAGATTTTGGCCCTTTTGCGACGTTTCCGTGACAACGCGATGTTGAAGGCGATTCGATACAACCAAGTGAAGAACTGGCTGTTTTGATGAAACGTGTCCAGCTTCAGATACGCGCGAATGAACGCCTCCTGAGTGACTTCTTCGGCATCGTGAACGCCACCGCAAACATGCGTCATCGCACCGAAAAGTCGATCTTGATGCGCAAAAACAAGCGATTCGAACGCCGTTTGGTCGCCCGCCAACGCCTGGCGAATCAGTTCGGTTTCTTCGCCTGGGGTCAATGGAGTGCTCGAATCCTATGTATTTCAGCGTGGGCTTCAATCAAATGCAGGCTCTTGAGGAAACCTTCCGTTGGGACGAAACGCCGCCCCGAAATGTTCACAATACGGCGGTTCCCAAACCCTTCTTTTGGCGTAAGATCCCAACCGATTTTCGAAACGCAAGACGCCCGGACGGGGATCAGTCTACTTGATCGGGCCGGGTTGCCGCAGGTTCCGACTCGATTTCTTGACCAGACTCGTCGGGTTCGGGACGTTCGACACGGTCTTGCGGATTCTCCCGAAGCCACAAATTTTCCCGAAGCCACAGCGGAATCAAAAGCGTTGCAATGGCGAAGCCCAGCAAGACGCCCCGCGATGATGCGGACTCCAAACTCGGGGCACTTGGCCACCATCGCGTTTCCATCAACGGTCGCCAAAACAAAATTTGTGTCGCCAATGCGATCGGCATCATCAACGCAAATCGTCCCATCACGTCGGTACGCTCAGGCCCGAACCAACGCCGCACGATCACCGCCAGGAGCGACGCGAGTAACAGCACCCCCGATACGGATTGCCAACCAATGATCACAGCCACCACTGAAATCATCACGACCAAATCCAGCATTCGACGCGTCTGACTTCCCAGCGGATCAGATTTGAGATCCGCTCGCGGACAAAATGAACGGGCCAAGACGCGGGCAAAAAAGCCGGCTGCCACCAGCGCTGTTGCGATTCGAACAAGAACATCGACGAAAACGGAGGCGTCTCGAAAATGTTCACGGCCACGTTCAGACCATCCGACCGAAGAATGCACCCACATCGCATCGATCCAATCCTCGGGCATGGTAAGTTGCCACGGGACGACCGCCAACGAAGGGATCAACATCATTCCGCCGATCAGCCAAACCGAAGCGAAGGCGACCAAGCGAGCCGGCATGGAGTGGCCGTCGTAACGAATCAGCCCCATCGCCCAGGCGATCGCCAGTCCGACCAAATGATACCCGACCACCACGATCGATTCCGGTGAAACCACAGGCATCGCGAGCGCTCCATAGAACGGATACGGCCGATACGGCAAGTTCCATCCGTAAAGCTCCAACGTCCCCACCAACGCAAACGTGATCGCAACGGCCGCCTCGACGATCGGGTACCGAGACGAAATCGGCAATCGACAATCTCGGCATCGACCTCGTAGCCACAACCATCCAAAAACGGGAACGTTGTCACGAGCCCGTAAACGGTGGTGACAGCGGGGGCAATACGAATGGCCGTTGACGCCGAGGCCCTGAGGCATTCGCCAGACGACGACGTTGAGGAAACTGCCGACACTGCCGCCACACACGGCGAAAAACGTGAATACAACCACGTCATTGATCCGCGGCAGCATCGCTTCACCGGCCGACCAATGACCGTGACCGGCGGCAAACCACAGCGACATTGCGGCCACGTATACCGAGGCAGCGATCAAGTACCCGCCCGCCACGCCCCATGCGAGTGACCGGTAAGGATGGCGACGACGGGAGCGGCGAGAAGTCAAGCAAGGGTTTCCAAAAACGACGAAATAAGCGGTCAGTGCCTCTTCGGCCTACGTTATCGCCCACGAAAGCGTTTGCGAGTAGCGGGGAGAACACGCCGAACCGCCACTTCGACAACCATGGTGATTTATGAAGGAATCGTGAACTTTCGGGACAACCGTCGACGCATCGCGCTCAAAGGCTTTTGCGACTCACCCGGTGGATACTAAGCTCGAATCGCACAGCGATGACGGGAAGTCTAGTGCTTCGTCAGAATCTAATTTTAGGGTAAGCCGAACGCGCTAGCGGGCTGTTGTTTTAGTCCTCATCGAAACCCGAAGCGTGAGCGAGGGATACATACAAAAGTTTTAATGGCGTTCAATCCCTCGCTGACGCTTCGGGTTACGATTAAATCAACAGCCCGCTAGCGTCGGGCGTTGAGCAATGCCTGCGGCTAGCGCCGTCGGCTCACTTCAACAACCCTAATTTGAGGGTTTGACGAAGCACTAGTCCGCCTAACGCAAACACAGCAGCACAACAAAATCAAGCCGTAGCGAAAGTCGCAAGACTTTCGCTACGCCCACAACTCGTCGAAAGTCGTGGGGACTTTCGCTACGGATCGATACGGCACCTTCAAAAAATCATTTTTACGAACCTCTATGTCTGTCTCTGAATCCACCTCGACGGCACTCCAGTGCGGGGCTTGCCAGCACGCCAACACCGATTCGGCTCAGTTTTGCGCGTCTTGTGGACATTCGTTGTACGAAGCCTGCCAAACCTGCAACGGACCGGTCACGTTGACGCAAAAATTCTGCGTTTCTTGCGGCATGGACTTGGTCGCCTGGTTGAATCAGCGTATCCAGGATCAAGAAAAACGTCTTGGCGAAGCCGTCGCCGCCGCCAAGATTCACGAATACGAACGGTCACTCGCGATCCTGCAAAGGATCGGCGAGAGCAAAGACTTCCGCTTCCAAAAACAAGCCGATACGGCGCGGCAGGCTAAAGGCAAAATCGAACAATTACGAGACCGGATGTTGGGCGACGCGACCTCGCGAATCGAGCAAGCCAAAACGCTCTACGCGACAGGCAACCAAGCTCAAGCGGTCTCGTTGCTATCACCCGTTCCAGAGCGATTGCTCGATGATGAGTCGCGTCAGATTCTCAAATCCGGCAAAATGTACCTCGACCAGCTCGGTGCCCTACAGAGTGAACTGCAAGAAGCGTTAGCCGCTAAAGATTACGTCATGGCGAGTGGCTTGGTCGGTCAGCTCTTGGAGCTGCAGCCGGGCAACGCCAAATATGAAACGTTGGCCACGCAATTAGGCGAGAAACTGCTGCGACGTTGTGAGAAACTCTACGCACGTCAGGAGTACTCCGCCGCCAGCGACACTCTGGCCACGCTTCCACAAGCAGCACGTGGCAAAGCCTACGACAAGTTGCAACAGCAGATCGAAACGGCTCGATGGCTGTCCGATCAATTCGCCGACGAGCCTTACGCGACCAACATCCTGGGACGTTTGGCAATGCGGTTTGCCAAAGAAATCCCCAGCAGTGGCCAAGCGGCGGATTTGGTCAAGCAGCTCAAAGAAGCCGTCAAAGCAAAACGGCACAGTCGCCGCGACGCAAGCCCGGATTGGAAAGGCAGCCAAAAGACTTGGGTCGGCGGACGCGTCGGCGTACTCGGACAAATCCAATCCTTGGACCTCTCGTCCCTCGAAGAACCGATCGCTCATTTCAGTCAATATGCCGTCGCCCTCGGTTTGGCCATTCAAGGCGTTGGACGTGCGAGGGTCGATGGCAACTTGATCACCAAGAAAGGCATGTTCGCGAAAATTGCCAAAGGCAAAAGCAAGCTGGCTTGGGGCATCGATGTCGGAAGCAGCGGCGTGCGCGCTGTGCAGATCCAAATCGAAAAAGGTAAAGACCAACCGATCTTGATGAAATGCGTTCATGTCGATTACTCCGCCCCGATCAACCGTGGTGGCAATGTCCGAGGTGGCGGGACTCAGGAAATCCCCGCCGCAATCAAGACGCTGCTTGAACAAATCGATCTGACCGGCGCGACCGTTTGGTGCAACTTGAGTTCATTTGACGCGGTCGCCCGTTTTTGCGAACTTCCACCCGTCAAAGACAAGGATGCCGACCGCTTGGTGGACTTGGAAGTTCGCGGACGCATTCCGATCGACAAGGAAGACTTGGCGTTGGTGACGTGGCGACACGGCTTTGACAAAGAATCCAAGACCGGTCGCCCACTCATAATGGCCGCTGCAACCAAAATAGCCGTACAGCGACGACTCGATTTGCTCGGCACCGGCGGATTGACGACGATCGAAGGTCTCGTCCCCGAAGCGATCGCGTTGGCCAACTTTGCCGCGTTCGAATTCGCCGATTTATTGTCCCCCGAAGAACCGGAGGAAGACGACGAGGATCTCGAGGCGAACGACAAAAAGAACAAAGGCAAAAAAGGCAAAAAGGAAAAGAAAGAGAGCACTCGAAGCCTCACCAGTGAGGAAAAGCAACCGACAATCGCTTTGATCGATGTCGGCGCGGCCAAGACCACCATGGTCCTCGTTTCGCCAATCTCGATTTGGTACTGGACGCAAGAAGCCGGCGGCGAAGATATCACCAGCATCGTCGCAAGGGAGACTAAACTGACCAGCGAAAAGGCCGAACAGTCCAAACGCAACCTCTCGGCAATCGAATGTCCCAATCGTGTCGACGACCAAATCGAACAGAAGCAGACCGCTTTACGGATGCGACTGATCAAGTTGCTCGAAGAAGGCAAGAACACCTTCCGACATATGGACGTGCAACAAACTTGGTGTGTCGGGCAAGCACATCTTCAACACGGATTTCTTCGCCGAGTGCTGGTGAAGTAACCCCTGCATACCGCAGCGAAATTCTTGGCAACCAGGGTTCCCAACGCCACGGCATCTTCGGCTACCTTGGCGACGCGATGACCGCGATGTCGCTCGAGACACTCTGTATCGAACCGACGTCGATTGCCGCTTCGATGAAGAACCACCGCAAATCGGTACGCTGGCACAATCGCCGCCGAAGCTGGCACAATCGCCGCCAAAGCTGGCCCCATCGCCGCCGAAGCTGGACTGTTTGCATTGATGGATTGATTGGCTTAACCTAGAGCTTCCAAAGCTCCATGTGTACGTGCGTTGACATGTTATTTGGTCGACTCGGCATCACTCTGGTAGCGAACTCTCAGCAGAAGCTCGCGTTTTTCTCGCGTTAAAACTAACTACCCGAACGACGGCTCGATCCTAGCCCGGGTGCCACGATCCGAATCCACCCACAGAAGTTCATTCTCATGCGATGCTTGACTTTTTGTCTGATTCGCTCGGCACTCTTTTTTGTCGCCGGGTCTTGGTTGTCAAGCATGTTAGCCGGGCCGACGGTCTGGGCTGACTATACCGTCTATCAATTGCCCGGCACGACGTTGCAGCTATTGCTTGAAGGCTCCGTCACGCATCACGCCGGTGGGACCGCCACCCACCGACATCCGCGGGGCTCGCTGCACTTCAGCTCTCGGGACATTCAGGTCATCGAAAGTCCGACTGCGATCTCGGTCTATTCCAAACGGCTCCGCGAAGTCGAATCGTCTAATGATGTCGACAAAGTGCTCGAACTCGCTCGGTGGGCATTGCAGAACGGCATGCTCGAACAATCCAAGTCCTTACTCAGCGTGGCGTGGAAGATTGATTCATCGCATCCGCATTTGCGAAAACTTGCCGGTTTGATGCAGTACATCAATCGGCCGTTGGCGACCGATCCCGACATTGAGAAACATGTCCGAGATTACGTCGGCGGTCGCGCGATGACGGCCACCCGCAGCAAACACTTTCTCTTGCTGCACGATGAACAATCGGCCAAGGATGAAGTGACCGGTCGGACTCGCGCGGAGATGCGACTGGAACTGCTCGAAACGGTTTATGAATCGTACTTCCTAACATTCGCCTTTCGTGGTGTTTTCTTACGTCCTCCGACGAAGCGGTTGGAGGTGGTGCTGTTCAGCAAACACGCCGACTTCATGCAAATGGAACGACGTTTGGGCGGAAGCTTGAAACAGACCGCCGGGTTCTATTTGCCCGCTGAAAACGTTTCGATGTTCTACGACTCGGGGACATCCGATCATTTTAAGGCATTGATGCAGTTGGACCAGCAATTGGTTCAAGCCCGCGAACTGGCCAAGAAATCCCGCATGGCCGGTGCGGGCGAATTGATTCGGTTTGCCAAGACGATTGAACTGCTCATCGACATTACCCGCGAGAGCGAAGACGTCGCCACGGTGTCTCATGAAGCGGTTCACCATCTGGCCGCTAACACCGGCGTCTTTCCGCGCGACGGCGCGTTCGTGCGTTGGGTCCACGAGGGCATGGCGTCGTATTTCGAGTCCGCTCGGATGGCGAAATGGAGCGGCATCGGAGTGGTCGATGAAAGTCGCATCAGTTATTACCGAGTGCTCGAAGGCGACCCGGTTCGCGGCAGTCTGGAGTTCATTGTTTCGGATATCGGCTTTGCACTCGAAACAGCGCTCGGCGATCAATTGCCGGCTTACGGTCAAGCTTGGGCGCTGACGCACTTTTTGTTTGATCAAAGATTCGATGCGTTGATGAGATTTTATAAACGAGTCGGCGAACTGGACAAAGACGAATCGCCACAAGAACGCAGTGATGATTTGCTGAAAATCTTTGATGAATGCTTTGGCGACCGCACCACGTTAGAATTGGAATGGAGACGATACATGCGCGGTTTGCGTACGGACATCGAACGACTCGCCGAGGAAACGAATTGACACTTAATGATTTCGGTCGCATCGCCTTGGTATGCTTGGCAATGATGCCACTCACCACATCGGACGTTTGCGGCCAGACTTTGCGATATCGCCCCGTCGTCGGACAGGAACTCGAGTACGGCGTCGAGTTTCGATTGATCTGCCAGGATGCCCGTGAACCCGAAGTTCGGCGACGCTGCCGTGTTCGTTATCGGATGATCGCCCTGACGGACGAACATTGGGAAGCCGAATTCACAACGCACCCTTTTACGGCGACGGGCCCCTATTCCGGACCGGAAGCGGTTGAACGATTGATGGGCATGTTGAGTCAAGAGGTAACGCCGGTTCCTGGGCCTTCGTTAGCCCCTCCGGACATCCAGGCACGATTCGATTCGATGGCCAAATGGGCTGCCCGGCAAAGGAAAGCCCAGGTGACCGACATGAAGGTTTATCCGGGCTTGTTCTTGTTCTGTTCCGGGCGAATGAAAGCAAACTTTCAAGGCGAGTTATTGGCAACCACGTCAAACACCAACATGCCGATGCTCGTCGGCCAACTGGCAGGCTTGCCGCTGTGCCGTCTGTCCGACAAAGACGCTTCGGCACCGTTCGGATACAAAGACTATCGCAAAGTCAATCTGCTCAGAAAGGGTGACGAAGAAAGCGATCCGGTCGCAACTTCTGTGTTCCTTTTGCAGACGGTAAAACCCAAAACGAGTAACGATCCCAACGTGGCCGCATTTGATCTGGAATGCGAAATAGCAGGCGGGGCCAACGTCGGCGCAAACATCCGAGTCTCAGGAACCGGGTACAGCGAGTTCTCGATCAACGACTCCATGCCGATTGGTGGAAACACCGACTACGAAGTAAGCGGGGTGACCTTCGCCGGACGGGGCAATTCATACTTGGTCCGCGTCAGTTTTCAACGTCTCGATCCGTGGCGGAGAACACTATTCGATGCGATGTTATTGCCGACCGCGACTGCACTGGACCGCGAGAACCTTCCGCGACTCACCCCCGAACAACTCAGCGGCCTACGCACCGCGTTCGGCAAAGCCCGCAGTCGAACGGGCCCTGATATCGTTTCAATGCTGTTTTATAATGCGCCACCGCCTTACGACTCCGCGATTCACGAAACGATCGAAGAAATCGCAAGCCGAGATTTAGACGATGGAGCCGTGCCGGATGAGTCATCGAGAGATCGACGTGACCGAGAAGAGATGATCAACCAAGCACGCTCGTTGCGAACCCGATGGAAGCAAATGTGGAAAGCCGCGACGGTGGTTGAACGTGAATGGTCTGACACAAGTGGCTCGTTCAAGATTGCCGCTCGAATGCTAGGTCGAACGGAAACCGATGTCGCATTACAACGGATCGACAACGGGCAGCGAATCTATGTGCCGTTGGAACGCCTTGGCAAAATCGATCAAGAGATCGCCGAAACATTCGCATTGAGCCCCGAAGCGCTGCGCGGGCTCTAGCGGTTCGAGACGATCAGGAATGCTCAGCCGAGCATCCCCGAACTCAGGTCCGTTGGCTATACTTTGACCTTCTTCTTCATTCATTGGTAACCAAGCTAGTGCTTTGTCCAACTTTAATTTTAGGATTAGACGTTTTGGCGCTAGCGGGCTGTTAATTTGGTCCTCATCGAAACCCGAAGCGTGAGCGAGGGATACATACAAAGGACTTAATGGTGATGAATCCCTCGCTGACGCTTCGGGTTACGATTAAATCAACACGCCGCTAGCGGGCTGTTGTTTTAGTCGTTTACCGAGTGACAACAATTAGCCGATGGGCGTTAGCCCCGGTTAACGGCCGTGCAAACCGCCGCTAACGCGGTACGGCTAACTAAATCGACAGCCCGCTAGCGCGTTCGGCTCACCCTAAAACTAAACTTCGACACACCACTCGGCTCATTTAATCCGGATGCCTTCATTGACCGCGAACAACACGAACATTGAGACGACGAAAAAACGTAAGATTCTGATAACCGGAGGTGCCGGCAACGTGGGCGGTTCGCTGGCTTGCCGGTTGACGCAGTCTCCACTCAATGAGGTCGTCGTGGTCGACAACCTCGTTACCGGTTCGATCGAAAAATTACCGCCGCGTGATCTGCCAAATTTTCGCTTTATCAAAGCCGATGTGAATGACCTCGACGACCTGACTCCGGTCATGACGGCTCATCAATTCAATTACGTCTTTCATTATGCCGCCTTGGTGGGCGTGCAACGAACGCTTGCCAATCCGGTCGCGGTGTTGCGAGACATCGATGGCATCCGCAACGTGTTGTCGCTGTCCAAAAACACGGGCGTCGAGCGAGTCTTCTTCGCAAGCAGCAGTGAAGTGTACGGTGAGCCCGTCGAACTGCCCCAGCATGAGGAAACCACGCCTCTGAACTCACGCCTTCCTTACGCGATCATCAAGAATCTCGGCGAGTCGTATTTTCGTTCCTACTATCAAGAGTTTGAACTGCCCTTCAACGTGTTCCGTTTCTTCAACACGTATGGCCCCAAACAGTCGACCGATTTTGTGGTGCCCAAGTTCATCGAGTTGGCGCGGACGAACCAAGACATCACCGTTTATGGCGACGGATCGCAAACAAGAACATTTTGTTACATCGACGATAATTTGGACACGGTCACGCGTGTTTTGAACGACGAATCACTCGCCGGCGAAACGATCAACATCGGCAGCGATATCGAGCACACGGTTTTGGATTTGGCCGAGCGGATTATTCGCATGACCGGCAGTCGCTCGAAGATTCGTCACCTTCCACCGCTCGAAGAAGGTGACATGACCCGGCGTTGTCCCGACATCACGAAGATGCGGCAAATTCTCGATCGGCCGTTGATGTCGCTCGACGAAGGCCTGGAACGAATGCTTTCGTTGCCCTAGCCAAGTCACGCTACCGTTCAGGCGGGCTGGCCTGCTACACTGACACGCACAGCCATTCTCTCCACTTGCCGCTGATTCACGAAATGCCTGAACCCGCCGCCACCTCCGATTCCGAGTCGACCGCCGCTGAATCGTCCGATTCCCCGGAATCGAACGAGCCGACTGCCCAGGAAGCCTGGGATTCGTTGTCGGTGACTCAGCAACGGGCGGCCGTGTTTCGTGTCCAAGCGGGACGTGAAACGGCGGAGGCGTTCGTCGTCGCGTTCGTTCTTGCGTTGTTGTTCCGGGCTTTCATTGCCGAAGCGTTCGTGATTCCGACCGGCTCGATGGCCCCCGCTCTGATGGGGGCTCACAAGGATGTGTTCTGCCAACAATGCGGCGAACAGTTTCCGGTCGGGGCGAGTTTGGAAAACCGAGACGTCAATATCGAGAACGTCGTCGTCGGCGGGATCTGTCCGAATTGCCGATTCACCAATCCGATGGACCTCGCCGCAACGCCCGATCACGGAACCTTCAGCGGCGACCGAATCTTGGTCAGCAAGTTTGCCTATGCGGTCAGCGATCCCGATCGTTGGGACGTGATCGTCTTCAAGGTGCCCGTCAACCCAAAACAAAACTACATCAAGCGGCTGGTCGGGTTGCCTAACGAAACCCTGTCGATCCTTCATGGTGACGTCTACGCGCGGCCTACTGATTCCGCCGGGGATTCGGAGAACCAACCGATTACCAGTCCGCCGTTTAATAATCTTGGCGAGATCCTACGAAAGCCACCATCGACGCTGATGGCGATGAAACACGTCGTGTACGACAGCGATCATCAATCTTCGGCGATTTTGAAATCGGGTTTCCCGGCCCGGCTGCAACCATGGCGTCCAGGCGTTAGCGAGCCACCGTCCGACTCGTGGCAAATCCAACGCAGTGATCTGGGACTGATCGCCGAGTTACCCGAGTCGGCCGCCAAATCGGGAGAAGCGAATTGGTTGCGCTACTATCATCACTGGCCCACCGACGAGCAGTGGGCCAAGGCGGTCAGCGGTTTGTCGCTTGCCGCAGTGGACCCCTACAGCAGTCGACTGATCACGGATTTTCACGCCTATGATGCTTATCTGTACGTCGATGCCGATCGCGTATACGACTTGAAGCCTTCGCCGGCGCGGGTGTCACGTGTGCAGCGTTTGCTGGGCCGAACCCACGATCAAGGGGTCTTCCGCCCGGATTACGAGTCCGGTGGGGACTTGGAACAGTTTGGACGTTATCTCAACTACGGAAATTCCGGGTTTGCCAACGAGGGTGTCCATTGGGTGGGCGACTTGATCGTTCAGACCGAGGTCGAGACGTCTGCCGATGCCAAGGCATTGACACTAGAAATCGTCGAAGCTGGCGTTCGTTATCAATGCCAATTTGATCTCGCCAGCGGCAAGGTTTCCCTGGCGATTAGCGACGGGAAATCGAGACCTTTCGACGGGGACGATGGTCCAGAGGCCTTGTCCCCACAAGCGGACACTGGCGTGAGAGCCGGGGGTCAACATTCGATTCGCTTCAGCAACTGCGATAATCAGTTGCTGGTGTGGGTCGACGGCGAGGTCATCGAATTTGACCGCCCGACGACGTTCAACGTGGCTTCGTTTTTGCCATTCGATGAAGTCGCGCCGGTCTACAACGGTCCCGGCGACCCGGGGGATGCGTCGCCGGTAGGGCTCACCGTCGACGGAGGCAGCGCGATCGTGCGACGATTGACGATCGATCGCGACAAGTACTACATCGCGACGGACGGTTCCACTCAGATGATGTTGGACTACGACATGAACCGGCTCAGCGATTTCGCCGGAGGCATGGTTCGCGAAGACGAATTACAAGCCGTCATGGGTGAGCCGACGGTGTGGAAAGATTTCCCAGGCTGGGGATTTCGCAAACGCGTTTCCTTCCCGCTCGGTGAGGACCAGTTCTTCCCGATGGGGGATAACAGTCCCGAGAGTCTCGATGCGCGGTGTTGGGCGGGGACCAAAGAAAAATACGGCCGCGGACGCAGTGTCGACGAGAATGCCTATCGATTTGCGAATGCGTCGTACGTTCCCCGTGATCTCTTGGTCGGCAAAGCCTTGGCGATTTTCTGGCCTCATCCGTGGCGTTCGCCGTTGCCGTTCACTCCCAATGTTGAGCGGATGCGGCTGATTCGGTAAATCGAGATTGTGGCGAAATGTCATTTTTGGGATGAAGAAGACATGGAACCTGATTTAATCCTCGAAGCGGTCGGTTTGCAGAAAACGTACGGTCGCCGACGCGTCGTCGACGGTGTCAATTTGTGCGTCGGTGATGCGGAAATCGTCGGCCTCCTCGGACCCAACGGCGCGGGGAAATCGACCAGTTTTCGGATGATTTGCGGGCTCGTGCAACCCGATCGCGGTCGCGTGTATCTTGCCGGGCAAGACGTCACCGATTGGCCGATGTTCCGCCGTGCCCGGGACGGCCAAATGGGCTACCTGCCGCAGGAACCCAGTGTTTTCAAAAAGCTGACCGTCGAGCAGAACATTTCAGCCTTGCTGGAATTGCTCGGCTTCGATCGCAAGCAGCGACGCTATCGCACCGACGAATTGCTCCAAGAGTTCAACATCACGCACATCCGCAAAAGTCTCGCGGCGGGACTCAGCGGCGGCGAACGGCGACGGCTCGAAATCGCACGATGCCTCGTGTCCAATCCGCGAATCGTGATGCTCGACGAGCCCTTTGCCGGCATCGATCCGGTCACGGTTCAATCGATCCAGGGAGTGATCACACAACTCAGGGATTCGGGAATTAGTGTGCTGATTACCGACCACGCCGCTCGCGAGATCCTGACGACGGTCGATCGTTGCTACGTGATCTATCAGGGCCAGGTACTCATCGACGGGACGCCCGATGAGGTAAAACGTCACCCCAAAGTTCGCGAGGAATACCTTGGGGATTTGGACGCCGCTGCGGGTGTTTCGGCAAAGCCCATCTCCGATTCGGAAAATCGATTCGATGACGCGCACTCACCGATCCCGGTCCGCAAGCCGAGACGGGTTCGCGTGACGGACGTTTGATCGTTTCGTTAGTCCAGGTGTCAGATACCGCAGAAGTCGTTACAACAACGTCTCTTCCCAACGACCCCCATCTGACCGTTAATAGCTCCCGTTACGAGGTGAACCATGGGCCTGTTTGACCTGATTCAATCCGAACTGATCGACATCATCGAGTGGATCGATGATTCTCGCCACACACTCGTTTGGCGATTCCCAAGGCACGACAACGAGATCAAGAACGGAGCCCAATTGATCGTCCGGCCCGGTCAAACGGCCGTGTTCGTTTATCAAGGCGAGATCGCAGACGTCTATCCGCCCGGTCACTACGAGTTGACGACGGCGAACCGTCCCATCATGACCACCCTAGAAGGTTGGAAATACGGCTTCGACAGTCCATTCAAAGCGGAAGTGTATTTCGTTAGCACTCGGCAGGTCACGGACTTGAAATGGGGGACTCCCAATCCGATCATGCTGCGTGATCCTGAGTTCGGACCGATCCGCATCCGAGCTTTCGGGACTTACACGCTCAAGGCCGTCGATCCCAAAGCGTTGTTGCGAGAGATTGTCGGCACGAACGGCGAGTTCGGAGCCGATGACGTCAACACGCTGATGCGTTCGATCATCCAAAGCGCCTTCGCCGATTTGATCGGAAGCTCCCAGATCGCGGCGTTGGATTTAGCGAGCAACTATCAGATGCTTGCCGGGAAGTTGCGAGAGCAAGTTTGTGAACGAATCGACGATGAGTACGGCTTGGATTGCCCGCAACTATTCATCGTCAACATCTCGATGCCTGAATCGGTCGAAAAAGCCCTCGACACACGAACGAGCATGGGCGTGATCGGCGACATGAACCGTTTTCAACAATATCAAATGGGTCAAGCGATGACATCAGCCGCCGAGGGCGGTGGAGGTGGCGGTGCATCCGAAGGCCTTGGCCTGGGGTTGGGCATGGCGATGGCCAGTCGGATGATGCCGGGCATGAGTGGCTCGGGGGCAGCGGTTGGTAACTATTCAAACAACGTGCCTCCTCCACCTCCGGTCGATGCCTGGTACGTCGCGGTCGCGGGCGAATCGAAAGGCCCATTTTCGATGGCTCAGATTCAATCAGGAATCTCCTCCGGCGAAGTCAACGATCAAACGTTGGTTTGGAAAACCGGCATGCCCCAATGGTCAGCCGCCGGAACCACGCCGGGCCTGTCCAACCTATTCGGCGCGGCCCCACCACCCATCCCCGGCAGCTAGCCGTAGGCTGGGTCGCAGCGATAGCGGAGACCCGGCATGCATCGGTTCAAACTACCTTGACCCAAAACCACTGCCGGGTGTTCGTCGTCAAAGCCCTCCTCCACCCAGCCTACTTAACAAGTGACCCGACTAAAGCAATCGCCGGCTAGTCGTAGGCTGGGTCGCAGCGATAGCGGAGACCCGGCATGCATCGGTTCAAACTACCTTGACCCAAAACCGCTGCCGGGTGTTCGTCGTCAAAGCCCTCCTCCACCCAGCCTACTTAACAAGTGACCCGACTAAAGCAATCGCCGGCTAGTCGTAGGCTGGGTCGCAGCGATAGCGAAGACCCGGCATGCATCGGTTCAAACTACCTTGACCCAAAACCGCTGCCGGGTGTTCGTCGTCAAAGCCCTCCTCCACCCAGCCTACTTAACAAGTGACCCG
>NZ_SJPM01000026.1 GCF_007859915.1 Neorhodopirellula pilleata | reverse complement strand
ATTCTGGGGGAGGGGGGCGTTGTGCGCGGTCGGTCAAAATCAGACTCGCAATCCGCTTCGCTGCGTTTCGCAATGGCCAAACCTCAAAACGCAGAACCGATTTCGTCCTTGGTGAATAATGCGGGTTAAGGGCGTATCCGCCAGTAAACCAAAACCCGCTAGTGACCTGGATGACGTCGTGTTCCTCTCAGGCACCCCACGTTGAGGACGACGAGAAAGGCTGGTTCCAAGGATCCTGTCTGCGGGCTGTTGATTTATTTAGCCGTACCGCGTTAGCGGCGGTTAATCGGACGCCAACCGGGGCTAACGCCCATCGGCTAATTGTTGTCATCAGCGGTAACGCGATTGCGTTGCGGCTGATGACTGAGTGGCAGCTCGTCACGCGACCTTAGAACTCCATCGAACCAAAGTCGTCGTTGACGACTTCGAGTAACCAGCGGCTAATTAAACCGTTGAGGTCATCGGTGGAACGTCGCAACTCCGATCGGACGGATTCGGGCACAAACACTCGGACGCGTTTGACGTGATTGTCGAATTGACGATTGGCCAATACCGAAGCGACGGGCGATACGTCACCCAACTTCATCGAGCGGTCACTGCGATCGATCACATCGATGTTGATATCCACCTCGAGTTTGACCGGCGGCGCGTCGATTAACACCAGCGAAGACGGAAGGGGCTTGGTCAAAACGTCGTTCATACGATTGGTCAGGTAGTTCGAACATCCGACCAACCAATTGTAAGGTTTTCTAGCTAACATCGAGTGAATCGAATCACCCGACTCGGCATTGAATTGGGCGACTCGTTTGAGCAATTGACGCGTCGGACCGAACAAACCTTCGACCAACTGAATCATGGTGACGTCTTGGCTCTCGCGTGCGGCGGTTCGCAGTCGCTCGATCCATTGTTGATCGTCGTCATTGGCCCAATGTCGCACATCGATGGACTTGCCCTGCACCGCGTGTTCATGGTGTCCGGCATAGTGCAATTCAAATATCACCCGTTGCAACATCGCCGTCGCCGCTCGCACGGTGTGGTGCCAGTACACTTCGCTGAACATCACATACCGCCCAAAGACCATCATTTCGGCGGCGGTACGGCCTTTTTCGTTGATCGCGAGTCGGGGTTCGTGGGGATGTTGGACGAGCGAACCGATTAAGCGTTCGGCGTCGAAATTGCGTCCGTAAGGAACTCCCGCGTGCAGGCTATCACGCTGCAAATAGTCGAGTTTATCGATGTCGATCGGGCCACTCAGGCAGCTCGCATAAAACGAGATGCTCGACGGCGAGATTTGTAAACGGCGGCGTCGCCCGATCGTATTGGGGCACAAGATCGCGCTTACGTCATCGGCGCTACAATCCCAATCCTTGGCCAAACAACTCGCCAACGGCCCATCGGTCAACATGGCGTCGACTCGAGCTTCATGTTTCATGATGGGCCCCTCGTCACAGTAGTCTAGCGCATTGCCCATGTCTTCGATCGGGTGACAAAACGGCCAGTGCCCGGCATCGTGAACCAATGCGGCTACCAAGAACGCTTGCTGTGCGACCGGATCGGCTACCTCGGATTGGCGGCCCTGATCTTGAAGTCGTCGCAACAGTGAAACCGCGTTGGCATACACACCGAGGGAATGTTCCAATCGGCTATGCGTGGCTCCGGGATAGACCAACGACACCAATCCGAGTTGGCTGAGCGACGCGAGACGTCGCATCGGAGCGGAATCAAGCAGTCGCCGAACGCGGGGCGTGATCGGCACGTCCATCGTTGGCGGAATTCGAACGCGGGAAACCTCGAGGTTGCCCGACCGCAATTCAGGGAGTGAAGCGACCATCGGTTGTTTTAAGATCCAGTCAACACGCGCAATGCGAGCCATGCGAATTGATCAAGCGGCTCTTCACCGGCAAGCGTCACGCCGGCGATCAGGGCGGTGATGATGACGACCGCATAATAAAACGACGCGTGGATCAAACCAGATAGGAATTCCAATTCGAAACAGGCGACCGAGGCGAATGCCCCCAAGATGCCCATCACGCAAAAGGTGATGCCGGCGACCGTCCATGACATTTCCTTGGGGCTTTCGAGTTCCATGACATAGGCGGGAACAAAGAGGTAAACGATCCAAGTCGCCACAAGCAGCGCCGAGCAGATCAGAACACGGTTGCGAAGCTCGATGCCTGTGTAGGGTGCTAATTCACGATCGTGAACGAAGCCGTAACCGATCCGCACCAGCGGCGGAGCCATCAACACGGTGCCGAGCAATTGGGCCCACAGCGGAGTGCCGCCGGAAAGCCGAAATCCGAGCGCTAACGCGACGACGCCGAAGACGCATCCGCCGGCGATCATCAACATCCGGTTGGTCAACTCCGGATCCTTCATCGTGATCGGCTTCAGGACGCTGCGACCCTTGGAATCCTTCGGTGCCCCGTCGTCGGGGGCGTGGACAACAACCTGTTCGTCCTTGTCGGGAACCCTGATCGGTTTCTTGCATGCCGGACACGGACCCGTTTTCCCCGCGAATTTATCGCTAACTTGGAACCGTTTCAGGCAACTCGGACAGGTGACTTGAATCGACATCGCGACCGAAGAAAAGAGGATGAGGATAAACGAGTGTTTGGCTACCGCGACAGTCTAACTGACCGGTTCGCTTTCGTCGCCCGGTTGCGGTCCGATGGCCAAACATCCGATGATGGTGAGATGCCGAATTCTCTTCCCAATGACGACCGCAACGAACAATCGTCCCTCACCCCCGAGATGACCGAAGCCCAAAGCGTCGGTGGTCAAGCGGCGGCGCGGCGGATGTCGTTGCAGGCGACCGTTCCGCCGGCCGACGTCCCCGGCGTGCGAGTCGAACGATTCCTCGGGGCGGGGGCGTTCGGCCAAGTTTGGGTCGGCCGGGATTTGAATACCGGCCGTGGCGTGGCGGTGAAGTTTTACCTGCACCGTGGCGGTGTGAATTGGTCGTTGCTCTCACGGGAGGTCAAAAACCTAGTCCAATTGTCCGCCGACCGACACGTCGTTCAGGTTCTCGAAGTCGGATGGGACGCCGACCCTCCGTATTACGTGATGGAGCTAATTGAAGGCGGTTCGCTCGAAGAAATGTTGCAGCGACGCGGCCGGTTGCCCGTTGGCGAAGCCGTCGACCTGTTTTCAAAAATCTGCACGGGCTTGAATCATTGTCACGGCAAAGGCGTTTTGCACTGCGACGTCAAACCGGCCAATGTTCTTTTGGCGGCGGACAACGAACCACGGTTGGCGGACTTTGGTCAAAGCCGCATGTCCCATGACCAAACGCCGGCAATGGGCACCTTGTTTTACATGGCACCCGAGCAAGCCGATCTCAATTCGACGCCCGACAGCCGGTGGGATGTTTACGCCGCCGGGGCACTGCTCTATCGGATGCTCTCGGGCAACGCGCCGCATCGCGAGGCGTCGTTGTTGTCGCAATTGGATACCGCCGGTTCCCTGCCCGGACGATTGGCACGGTACCGAGAAGCGATTGCGAATTCGCCTCCGGCCGTTGATCAATTGCCACGACGCTCGATCGACCGGCCGTTGCGACGGATCTTGCAAAAATGCTTGGAGGTCGATCCCAAGAATCGTTATGCGAACATGCAACAGGTGATCGACGACTTGGCTCGTCGCGACGCCGCGCGGACGCGTCAGCCGCTGATGTTGCTCGGTATCGTCGGCCCGTTGTTGTTGTTGTTGGCCACGTGCGTGTTCGCGTTTCGCAGCATCGATCGGGCGACCGAATCGGCGACCAACGCACTTCGCACCGAAGCGTTCGGTAGCAACCAATTGGCCGCACGATTCGCTGCTCAAACGCTCGAGACCGAGATTCATTCGTACTTCGAATTGTGCAACCAAGAAGCCTCCCGCAAATCCTTTCAAACGCTGCTTCAAGCGACGCTTGAGGAACCCGCGATCGAAACCGCATTGCAAGCGATCGGTGAATCTGAATCATCGGAACAAGCGTTGAAACAAACCGACGCCCGAGACACGCTGTTGGATTCCCAACAACGGCTCAAGCTGAATCAATACCTTGAAGATCGTCTGGCGTTGTACACTCCTGACGCATCTTTGCCCGAAGACGAAAGCCGAAGAAAAACCCGCCAACGACTCGCGTCGTTGTTCGTTTGCGATGCCAAGGGCACGATCCTCGCGATCGCGTATGGCAAACCGGTGAAGCGGGAAGATGACAGCGCGGGCCGAAACTTCGCCTACCGGACCTACTACAACGGTCTGCGAGATGACCTGTCCAAGACCACGCCGCTCGATGAAATCACACCGCTGAAGGCCACCCATTTGTCGTCGGCGTTCCAGAGCACCGCGACGGGTCTGTGGAAGGTCGCTATCAGCACCCCGATTCGCCTGCCCGGTGATTCGCAATCCGGTTCATCGGATGTGGACGCCGTGTTTGTGATGACGATCAACCTCGGCGACTTTCGATTATTGCAGAGCCGTCGTGAAGCCAGCCAAGTGGCGGTTTTGATCGAAGCCCGCCAGGGACCGTTGCGGGGCCTCGTTTTGCAGCACCCACTGATGGATAGTGAACGGACCGAAGGCGAAACACTTTCTGAAAAACGCTACCAAGTTCCCGAGCCGCTGTTGAACCGTTTGGTCGCTGGGGACGACGCCGTCTATCACGACCCGATGGCGCAAGCGAAAGACGGCAGCGAGTTCGCCGGCGATTGGTTAGCGGCGATGCAACCGATCACCCTGCCCGAATCGCAATACGCTCAGGACGATGCCCCCACCCATGCCCCAACCGATGCCCAGGCGGCCGAACGCCGGGACCGAGAGACAGACTTACTGGTGCTTGTCCAGTATCGGTTATCGGAGGTCCTGGGACCGGTCGGTCAATTGCGGAAATCATTGTTCCAGGAAGGTTTAGCGTCGATCGCTTCGATTTTGTTCGTTACGTTCGCCTTGTGGTGGGTTGTCCGCCGTGTCACCGACGACGAACGTCTCGACGGGGTCACCGCCACGGAAGACGAAACTCCCCCCGAAGCGATCGAAACGAGCACTTTGGGTTGATATTGCCGCGGATCGGGTGGTTGTTCTAAACTCCCGACGTTCTTGCCGACCCACCCCAGCCTGACGTGGCTGGCCCCGCCGCGGTCGGCTCCACCTTGGCAAGCCGAAGTGGCCCGAGTTCATTGGCATGGAGTGCCCCTAATGAGATTCGACGCTCCCGTTCCTCCGTTTTGCACCTTACTTTGTTGGATCATCCCTTTTGGGGTGATCGGATGGTTAGCTTCCACCGCAACGGCGGACGGGATCCTGCCAAATGGCGGAGCGGATTTCGCCAGTCGTGACGGTGGAGTGACGATCACCAGCGACTTTCCCGGCGGACGGATGAGTCAATGCCAACAGATCAGCTCCGACGCCTTTGCGATCACGATCGAACCCGAATCTGATCCGATCAACGACAGCGCTTGGTACGCGTTTCGGATTCAATCGAGCCGACCGAAATCGGTTCGAGTCCTTTTGCATTACGTCGGTGGATCCCATCGTTACGACCCGAAAATCAGCCGCGATGGCGAACGTTGGCAGTCGGCCGCCCACTTGGTCACTCGAACCAGCAACACGCTGCAAGACGTCGAATTGCTAGTCCACGCCGATGAAAAACCTTTGTGGATCGCGGGTCAGGAACTCCTCTCGACCGATGAAATCTCGCAGTGGTCCAATCAACTGACTCGCTTGCCGCACGTCGACAAGAAACCAATCGGACGATCGGTTCAAGGCAGATCGGTCGAGCAACTGACGATCACCGAGTGCGACGACCCCGACTACATTTTTTTGATCGCTCGCCAGCATCCACCGGAGGTTACCGGCGCGATCGGAATGCTGCATTTCGTCGACGCGGTCGCCTCCGACACGCCCTTGGCCAAAAAATTTCGCAAACGATTTGCGGCCGTTGTCATCCCGACGGTCAATCCCGATGGCGTGCATCACGGCCACTGGCGGTGCAATGCCAATGGCGTGGACCTGAACCGAGATTGGTCACACTTCACTCAACCGGAAACACGCGCAGTTCGCGACCAAGTGCTCCAGTGTCGCCGCGCCGGTGAAAATCGTTTGTGTTTGTTTGTTGATTTTCATAGCACATACGAAGACGTGTTCTATATCCCCGCGCACAACCCCCAGATCTTTCCGGCCGGTTTCACGCAGCGATGGTTTGCATCGATTCAGAAACGCTTTCCGGGTTACGACGTGAGTGTCGATGCCAACCACAATGCACACCGAAGCACGAGCAAAGCGTGGGTCGATCGAACGCTCGGCGTGACGGCTGTCACGTACGAGTTCGGCGACGAAACCGACCGCGAAACGATCCGCCGCGTGGCCGGAGGTGCGGCTGAGGAAATGATGGAACTCTTACTGGATTTGCCCGCCAAAGGGACACCGGATCAAGAAAACAAACCCGTCATTCGCCTCGTTTCCGGCTCGGCCGACGAGACGATCTCTCGCTAGTAGTCTATCGCAGCTCAATTTTCGGGTAGAGGCGTCTTAATTTGATCCGAGCGTCTGCGGTCGTGAACTGCCAATCGATTCCCGTTTGACGCTCGTTTCGCGCGGCATACCACTTGGTAATTCGCTCGTTTGCCTCAGCTTGGCTTCCGACGCGGTCAGAGAAGCACTGTCGCGTCATCACGCTTAGCTCAGGCTCGGCCATGTTCAGCCAACTGCCGTGCTTGGGTGTGAAAACGATCTCCAGCTTACTGAGAATGCGAGATGCTTCCTCCGGTGCAAAGGCCGCATACAGCGAACCGGCGCAGTGAGTATTTAAATTGTCGCATACCAACGTGATTCGCTCGGCGCTCGCAAAGCGAGGATGGTCAACGAGCCACTTGATAAAGTGGGCCCAATCCAAAGCCGTCTTCGTTGTGCTGACGTGAACCTCACGCCAACCGGCAAGGGGCTGGACAAACATGAATGCGTTACACATGCCTTCGCGAACGTATTCGTAATCAATCTTAGCCGAATCCCCAGGACGCATTGGCAACGGCGCCCGCGAATGCGAAACCAACTGAATCGGCTGTTCGTCCATATTGACTACCGGACGCAGGGGGTCGTAAGGACGATGATAAACGCTCAATACCTGTTCCATGGCAGCGACAAACGCTGCGTCTTGCTCAGGTGGAATGCACCACATCGAACGCTGCCACGGCTTCAACTCGTTTTTTTTTGGACACGTCCGACCGTATCGGCCGAGATCGATTCAACCACCTCCAGCTCAACAAGCTTGTCGGCCAGCAGTTGGAGAGTCCATCGGGAACGTCCTTCTGGAGGAGTCGAACAGGCAATCTTGGTTAGTTTTGCTTCTTTCTCTCCGTCGAGAATGGGAGGCGTTGGCGGGCTCTGACGCTGCTTACGTTCCAAAAGGCTCATCGGCCCTTGCTCGGTCGCTTGCTTTCGCCAGTTCTCCAACGATCGTGTCGTCACACCAAAGGCTTCAGCAATTTGTTGATCTTGCCACGCTGGACCGTCGTGGCCTTCATCGCACTTGAGCATCGCGTTTGCGCGTTGCACTTTCCAGGCGGCGATGTTCAGCTTGCCACGTTTACCGGTGGCTACCTTGGCAAAGGTTTCGCGTTCTTCGTCTGTCAGCTTGATACGATAGAGCTTGCGGTTTGACATTCGACCGTCCGTGGTCTCGGGGGAAGAGGGGCTTAAAGACCTTTTTCTACCCGAAAACCAAGCTGCGATGGAATACTACGAACCACACCGGGTGGCAGAAGGGGACTCGCCGGACGCTAGGACACGTTTTACAGTACGTCAGGAGATTTCAGTCGGGTTCCTCGCAAAAGTTGATATTTCATGTCCAACACGATCGTGATTTTTGGTGCCAGCGGCGATTTGACCAGCCGCAAACTGATTCCGGCACTTTATCGACTGCATAAAAAAGGACGCCTGCCTGACCAAACTCGGATCGTTGGCGTGTCCCGGAGTCCATACGAACACGACGCTTGGCGCGAGAGCCTGCGGGAAACGACCGCGAAATTTGCCGGCAAATCCTTCTCGGCTGAAGCTTGGGAGACCTTCGCACCTCGCATCTATTATCAACCCGGCGATATACAAGACGCCGATTCCTTCGCTCAGCTCGCCAAGTTTCTGAGCGAAATCGAGGAGGGGCAACCGACCGGACGGGTCTACTACCTCTCGACGATGCCGCAACTCTACGAGCCCGCGATTGCTCAACTCGGCAAAGCCGGTTTGGCATCCGAAGACAACGGCACCCGCCGGATCATCATCGAAAAACCCTTCGGCACCGATCTGAAGACCGCCAAGGAACTCAACGTCCGCATTCACGGCGTGTTCAGCGAAGACCAAATCTACCGGATCGATCACTACCTCGGCAAAGAAACCGTTCAGAACATCTTTGCCTTGCGTTTCGCCAACAGCATTTTCGAACCGCTGTGGAACCGCAACTTCGTCGACCATGTCCAGATCACGGTGGCCGAAGAAGTCGTCATCGGACGTCGTGCGGGATATTACGACACCAGCGGCATCTTGCGAGATATGTTCCAGAACCATCTCTTGCAATTGATGATGATCACCGCGATGGAACCGCCCGCGAAGTATGAATCGACAATGGTGCGTGACGAAAAGGTCAAGGTTCTGCACTCGGTTCGAAAAATGACCGGTGGCGATTTCGCGAGCCAAACGATGCGGGGCCAATACGAAGGCTACTTGAGTGAAGAAGGCGTTCCCAAGGGCAGCCAAACGGAAACCTATGCGGCGTTGAAACTGTACTGCGACAATTGGCGTTGGCGGGGCGTGCCGTTCTTCTTGCGATCGGGCAAAGGCATGTCGTGCCGCACGACTCAGATCGTCATCCAATTCAAAAACGTTCCGCATATGATGTTCGGTGAAAAATCTCGCGTGCCGATGGGAAACCGGTTGGTCATCCAAGTCCAACCGGCCGAAGGCATCCAATTGCACTTCGAAACGAAAGTGCCCGACGCGGGAAT
Organism: Neorhodopirellula pilleata; assembly: GCF_007859915.1. Taxonomy (GTDB): domain Bacteria; phylum Planctomycetota; class Planctomycetia; order Pirellulales; family Pirellulaceae; genus Rhodopirellula; species Rhodopirellula pilleata. The sequence continues at coordinate 32,273 of NZ_SJPM01000026.1, read as the reverse complement.
GAAAACCCGAACCAATCACCTCGACTTTAATTTTCAAGACAGCATCGGCGGTGATGCGATGCCCGACGCCTACCAGCGATTGCTGCTCGACGCGGTCCAAGGCGACGCGAGTTTGTTCGCCCGCGGGGATGAAGTCGAATTGGCGTGGGGCATCATTGACCCGATCATTGAAGCCTGGAAAAGCCCCGCCGCCCCACCGCTACACATTTATCCAACGGGATTGTGGGGCCCCGTCGAGGCGTCCGAGTGGATGCAAAAACAAAAACGCGAGTGGTTCGACGTTTGTCCGGTCCTCAATTGAACGGACGGATGACGCTGCTGGTTGAACATGTTTGTCAAGCGATGGCCCAAATCGCTCCGTTGCGATTGGCGGAGGACTGGGACAATGTGGGATTGCTGTTGGGCGATCGGTGGTCGCCAGCCCGGCGGGTGATGACGTGTCTGACGATCACGCTTGACGTCGTTGCCGAAGCCGAAGATGAAAAGGTCGATTTGATCATCGCCCACCATCCGTTTCCTTTCAAAGCCGTCAACAAGATCACGACCGACTCGCCCTCGGGCGGACTCTTGTGGCGGTTGTCGAGGGCGGGGATCAGTTTGTACAGTGCCCACACGGCGATGGACTCCGCCGCTGGTGGCATTAACGAACAATGGGCCGCCGCGCTCGGGTTGACCGACGTGAAGCCGATGATTCCCGATCCGAGTGATCCTCAAGTCGGAAGCGGTCGGGTGGGGAAATTGACAGGTCCAGTTCCCGAGACCGCGGCGCAGATCCTCGACCGGGCCGTCCGATTTTGTGCCGCGACCCGGCCGCGGTTGGCTGGCGTGCCGGACCGCCCGGTCCGCCGGGTGGGGGTTGCCTGTGGCAGCGGCGGAAGTTTCGTATCCGCCGCGATGCGAGCCGGGTGCGACTTGTTACTGACCGGCGAAGCCACCTTCCATGCATGCTTGGAAGCGGAAAATACGGGCATTTCTTTGGGGATGGTCGGGCATTACTATAGCGAACGGTTTGCCATGGACGAGCTGGCCCGGCGTTTGCGTTCGCTGCCGCTGGAACTACAAAAATCCGCCAAAATGACGCATCCTGATCCGCAGGATTACCAAGTTTGGGCTTCCCGACGCGAAAAAGATGTGTTTCTGGACCAGCCCATGAGCGTCGATCGCAGTTGACCCAGTTTCTCAGAACCCGTAACGTTGGAACTTGGCACGGTTTACGCAAACCGAACGCTTTTTTTCTCTTTCGACCGCCGCCGCAACGCACACCCCTTTTCACATATGTCCATCCTCGAGCGTATCTGGGACCTCCTCGGCCTCCTTTTTGGCGGAACTCTTGAACGCGTCGGCCAAATGGCGACCAATATTTTCGGCTCTGCCAACGCACGCCAAGTGGCCAAGTTGCAAGAACGGGTTGAAAAGATCAACGCTTTGGAGGCCAAGTACGAAGCTTTCTCGACCGAAGATCTTCGCAAACAAACCGATTTGTTTCGCAAACGTCTCCGCGAAGGCGAAACGCTCGACGACATCTTGGTCGAAGCCTTTGCGGTATGCCGGGAAGCCTCCAAGCGATTCCTCGGCATGCGACACTACGACGTGCAATTAATCGGCGGCATGGTGTTGCACTCCGGTGCAATCGCCGAAATGGTCACCGGCGAAGGCAAAACGCTGGTTGCGACGCTTCCGGCCTACCTCAACGCGCTCGAGGGCAAGGGCGTTCACGTCATCACGGTCAACGATTACCTCGCCCGCCGGGACATGGAATGGATGGCCCCCCTGTTCTTGAACATGGGCTTAACGATCGATGCGATTCAGTCCGGCATGACGGTTCAAGAGAAACAGGCTGCCTACCAGTGCGACGTCACCTACGGAACGAACAACGAGTTCGGCTTTGATTACCTCCGCGACAACATGCGTCCGGCCGGAAAAGGTGACGATCGCTTCCCCAAAGAAGCCCAACAATGCCAAGGGCCACTGAACTACGCGATCATCGACGAAGTTGACAATATTTTGATCGACGAGGCTCGCACGCCGCTCATCATCAGCGGTCCGGCCGACCTGGATTTGGGACGTTATGCCGAAGCCGATCGGGTCGCGCGGCAGTTGCAAAAAGAAACGCACTTCACCGTCGATGAAAAACAACACAACGTCACGTTGACCGATGACGGCGTCCGCCGTGCCGAAGAACTTGCGGGCGTGGAAAGTTTCTACACCGCCGGCAACATGGAATGGCCGCACCTGATCGACAACGCGCTGAAGGCCCACTACCTCTACAAAATCGACGTGAACTACGTCATCAAAGATAAACAGATCGTTATCGTCGACGAGTTCACCGGACGGTTGATGGAAGGTCGCCAATGGTCCGACGGACTGCACCAGGCCGTCGAAGCCAAGGAAGGTGTGCCGATTAAGCAGGAAACGCAGACCTTCGCCACCGCATCGCTGCAGAACATCTTCAAGATGTATAAAAAACTTTCTGGGATGACCGGTACGGCGATGACCGAAGCCGACGAATTTTGGAAAATCTACAAGCTCGACGTCGTTGCCATCCCGACACATCGTGGTCTGCAACGCATCGAACACCCCGATTTGATCTATCTAACCGAGAAAGACAAGTTTCGTGCGATCGCCGACGACGTCGAACGATGCCACAAATGGGACGTCCTGTCCCTCAAAGGCGATAGCGAAATTTGGGGCAAGATCGAATCCGAAAGCGAGAACGAAGTTCGCATCGTTCCTAAAGGCGAAAAGCAGGCCGAGGCCGTCCAAAGGTCCGAGATCGTCAAGATCGAAAAGGCCGGGCGACCTGTTCTCGTCGGCACGGTGAGTATCGAAAAGAGCGAGCGATTGTCCGAGATGCTCGAACGTCGCGGGATCAAACACAGCGTCCTGAATGCGAAACAACACGGCCGCGAGGCGGAGATCGTTTCGCAGGCTGGACGTATCGGCGCGGTCACCATCGCAACCAACATGGCCGGCCGAGGTACCGACATCATCCTGGGTGGTAACCCCGAGACGATGGCTTGGGCTCAATTGCAGCACGAGTACCCAACCCGTTTGGAAGTGCCCGACGACGTTTGGAAAAAGCTCGTCGACGAAATCGACGAACGGGAACAGATGAGCGCCGAAGGCGACATCGTCCGCGATCTCGGTGGTTTGTACGTTTTGGGAACCGAACGTCACGAATCACGGCGGATCGACTTGCAGCTCCGCGGCCGTTGCGGACGACAAGGCGATCCCGGCGGATCGCGTTTCTTCTTGTCGCTCGAAGACGACTTGATGCGGATCTTTGCCGGCGATTTCGTTAAGAGCATGATGGAGCGGATGGGCATGAAGGAAGGCGAGGCGATCGAATCGAGTCTGGTCACCCGCCGCATCGCCGCCGCTCAGAAGAAAGTCGAAGAACGTAACTTCGAAATCCGAAAAAGCTTGCTCGAATACGATGAAGTGATGGACGAACAGCGCAAACGCGTCTATCGCTATCGCCAGAATCTGCTCGACGGTCACTCGTCCCGAAATATGATCCTGGGCCTGATCCGAGCTGAGATCGAAACCCACGTCACTACTTTCTTGGAGCCCAACTACGGGGTCGACACGTTCGCCAGCTTTGCCGGTTCGCAACTGCATTGCCAACTCGATCCGCGCGATTTCCAGAACATGGATTTCGAGATGGCGGACAACTTTGCCAAAGATCAAGCCGAACGGGCCGCCGAAGTTACCGTAAATGAAGCCGTCGAGGAAAACCTGCCCTCGGGAATGGAAGATGAGTGGAATTGGAAAGCGATGGCGACATGGGCGAATACCCGTTTGCAAACCAATTATCAAGACCATCAACTTCGCAGCATGGATCGCGACGAGATGGCCGACGCGTTCATTGCCAAGGCTCACGAACTGATCGAGAATACCGATCTGTCCGAAGGCCGACCGCTACTCGATGCCGACTACGGGTTGCGAGTTCTGTGCGGATGGATGCGACACAAATTCGGGATCGAAACCACACCCGAAGAATTCAAAGACATGGATGACCGTCGCGACGTCGCCCGCATCTTGGTCGAACGTGCCGAAGCCGCCTACGTTGAGAAAGAAGCCGAATATCCCGTTCTCACCGGCATCTCACGGTTCACGGAAAAACAAGGTGCCCAAGTTTCACTCGACCGAGAGGGATTGATCGCCTGGGTCAAGGGCCGTTTCAAAACGGACCTGACGATCGACGAGATCAAGCTCAACCGCGAAGAGCTGAAACTACAATTAATCCAACACAGCAAGGAAACCGCGAGCGAATCAATCGCCGTCGAAGCCGAAGCGGCAGCGAAGGTTGACGAGATTTTTAGAGACGCTAAGCCTGAACAAACAGCCCTGTTGGCCAGTGGCGATACCGGCAAACTGGAATCACTCGTCGATTGGCTCGGAGATCGTCTCCAACACGAAGTCGCCGTCGAAGATCTCTCGCGGATGAACCGATCCGAGCTCGCCCTTGCCGTTCAAGGCGCTGTTGACGATCGGTTCTATCCCGAAATGCGACGTATGGAACGTCAGATTCTGTTGAATATCGTCGACGATTCGTGGAAGAACCATTTGCTAACAATGGACCATTTGCGATCAAGTGTCGGACTGAAGGGTTATGCCCAAATGGACCCCAAGGTCGAATACAAACGCGAAGGTATGCGATTGTTCGAAACCATGTGGGGCTCAATCGGCGAACGTGTCACCGACTTGATCTTCCGTATGGAGTCATTCAACGAGGCGTTCATTCGCAGCACGTGGGTCGATGCGCGGGCAACTCATGATGACGCCAGCCAGTCCAATCAAGCGGCCCGCATGGCGGCCGACACGGAAGCCCAACGGGCTGCCCGCGGGAGCGAAACCAGCAGCGGTGATGACGCCGAGAAAGTCCAACCGATCCGAAAAATCGAGCCCGCGATTGGCCGCAATTCACCCTGTCCCTGCGGCAGCGGAAAGAAATACAAGTCCTGTTGCATGCGAAAGATGGCGTAGCGCGGCTGCGCCGCAACCGTCTAACGCGGAGGCGCGACGGTGTGTTGATTGAGTCGTATACCGAATTACATCGATTAGCCGATGGGCGTTAGCCCCGGTTGGTGATTCGTTAACCGCCGCTAACGGGCTGTTGATTTAGTCCTCATCGAAACCCGATGCGTGAGCGAGGGATACTTTATAGATAATGAATGGCGTTCAATCCCTCGCTGACGCATCGGGTTACGATTTAATCAACAGCCCGCTAACGCGGTACGGTCAATAATATCAACTTGCCGGCGAGTAAGTAGCACTGCTTTTTGATAGACCACAGGGCGACAGATGAATTGTCGGGGATGTAAGTCCCCGGATAACGCGACAAGAAACTACCTTCCCTATTCAAACGGAACACGGATGTTCTTCAATTTCCTTTACCTGACGGCCTTGTTGGCTTTATCGCCGGTCATCCTGTATCGCTCACTTCGACATGGACGTTACCGCCGCGGTCGCTTCGAAAAAGTCTTTGGACTTTCAAAATCACGCGGAGCGGCGCTGCGTGGAGATGCGTGGAAGACGGTCTGGGTTCATGCCGTCAGTGTCGGTGAAGTGAACTTGTTGCTCGAGCTAGTCAAACGGCTCGAATCTCAGTCAGGAAAGATATCGATCGTCGTCAGCACGTCGACCGATACGGGATACGACCTAGCTTGCCAGTACTTTGGTGCCGACCGTGTCTTCTTTGCGCCTTTGGATTTCACATGGGCGGTCAAGCGAACGATCCGGAATCTCAAATGCAACCAGCTGATTCTGGCCGAACTGGAGCTTTGGCCCAACCTCATTGCAACGGCGGCTTCGCTCCGAATCCCGGTGTGCGTCGTCAACGGGCGATTGAGCGAAAGAAGTGCCGCCGGTTATCTGAGATTTTCTCGCTGGCTTGCGCCGGCATTCTCGCGTTTGACTGCGGTTGGTTGCCAAGACACCGCCACTGCGGATCGATTCGTGCGGTGCGGCGCCGATTCAGATAAAGTGCATGTGACCGGATCACTGAAATTCGACAACGCCCCTCATTCGAGAGATACGCCTGACGTGATCGAACGTTCCGATTGGGCCGGCATTGATCCGTGGCTTCGCGTTTGGTGCTTTGGAAGTTCTCAGGCAGGCGAGGAAGAGATCGCGTTGGACGTTTACCACCGATTGCGTCCGCGACATCCCGAGTTGCGGTTGATCCTGGTGCCACGGCATCCGGAGAGATTTGACGCCGTTGCCGACCTGATTCAGGCACGCGGCGATCGTGTTTTGCGTCGAAGTTACGACAATGATCAGTGCAGTGACACGTGGGACAATGACGAAGTCATCTTGATCGATACGGTGGGTGAACTTCGCCATTGGTGGGGCGTTGCTCAGATCGCGACCGTCGGAGGAAGTTTCGGCGATCGTGGCGGCCAGAATATGCTCGAGCCAGCCGGATACGGATGTGCCACATCGTTCGGTCCAAACACCAAAAACTTCGATTTGATCGCCAACCAACTCATCGACGCCGATGCTGCCGTGCGAGTCCAGAACGCAGAAGCCCTTGAAACCTTCGTGTGCCGCTGCCTCACCGACATTCCTTCCGCCGATACCCTTGGACGCCATGCTCAAGAACTCGTCCGGTTGCACCGCGGTGCTTATGATCGCACGATGGAAATGTTAGGCGGTGTCCAAACGTTCCAATCAACGACGCCGCTACGCCGGGCTGCGTAGTGTCCACTTGCCGCACTGTACACCAAAGTTGGTGGAGGATGTCTATCTGCCCTAGGTAGGTTTCTCGGGTTGAGTCCTCACCGCGTACCGCGACTTGGTTAAAAATTCGCAAACGCGATGGGTTCCTGTCCCCCTGGATCTGTTAAACTTGTCCTCCGTATGGGGGCCCGCTGAGCTCACTTGCATCTTTTCTTTGACAGATCAACGAGTATCAAGCCATGGAAACGTCAGTCGAGTCTCGCCGATTGATTGTGTGTTGTGCTGTGTTTGCGGCCGCTGTCGGAGCCGTGATTCTGATGTTGAATGTTCCGACCCAAATTGTTCGGATTCATTCTCGAGAACTTGGGTCGTCGATGATTTCCCACGAGTTTTACGCAGCGAGCATGTCGACTCCGATCGAGAAGGCCGGTTGGCCGATGACCTATCGGATCCGGTTTCTCTCTTCAGACGGCACTTACGCACCTGAAGCTCAGACGCCGGCTCAAACGTTGTATTTCTCGTGGTTTCGGTTAGTCGTCAATGGTTTATTTGGTTTGGTAGCGATGGGATTTGTGGCGTGGTTCACCCGCACACGGCATTGTCATATCCATCGTTCCGCCAATCCCAATCAGATCCGACGCCTCTACGACTTCGCCACTGCATCGTGTTGCTTTGCCGTGCCCGCCATCATCTTCTTGGTTTCGGCAGCAGCATCGAAACGTCATTGCGATTTTGCCAAACGTCTGGTTGTTTTCGGGCAGTGTACTCTGGCCGCTGAAGTTCCCAGTTGGATGGCAGGTCGAATTCCGAAAGCATTATCGGAAAAATTTATGCGGATTACCGATGTGGGGTTGGTGGGGCCTGACAACGCAATTCTTGAAGAACTAGCGTTCGTGGACACGCTTCGTTCGGTTCGTATCCATCGAGCAGACCTGAACGCAAACAACTTGCTCTTTCTGAGTCGATCGAAAACGATATCCAATCTAGCGATTTCATACTGTCGGTTTGATTCACTTGCGATTGATCGAATCTCGAGCATGAACCAGCTTCGATGGTTATCGCTGCATGGTTGCCCTTTGGATAACGACGATTTGAATTCATTGAACAGCCTAACGTGTCTTGAAGGCGCGGACTTGTCGCGAACTGGGATTCGGCTAAGTGAGTTTGTTCAACCGGGGTGGGCAAACTCGATCCGGCACTTGAGGTTGTCACGTCCGGCATCAAACAATTCAGATCGCCTCAAGGTGGTTGGATGGACCAAATTGACAGAGTTGAGCGTTCAGGATTTCGAACAGCAACTCAACGACGAAACATTGACGCTCGAGCTTGCCGATTGTCCCAGTCTTACCAGTTTACATCTCGACCGATGGCAGAAACATGCCTTGATTGCCACCAATCTTCCATTGTTCCGAAGCATTTACGAACCCGTTGAATTTGTCTTGGGCGGCCAAGCGAACCAATCTCTACCGAGTATGACCCGGTGGCAAAAATTGGAACTAAGTAACCTTGCGAGCCTGTCTTTACTTGAATGCCAGGCGGGTGATTTGGAGTCCATTCGGTTATCAGGAATGCCACAATTGCGATCGATCTCATTAGGTAGCAATCAGGTGAACCAGCGAGAGCAAGAATCGCGAGAGGGAGTTTTGAAGGAAGGCGCCAATGCGGATCGCTGTGGGAAAATTTTTGTCAACGCTATCAGCCAACTCGATTCGATCAACGAAGTCAGAATCAAGGACGTTCGATTAGATCGAGACGACATCAAGAACCTTTGCCGGATTCCCTATCTGCACGAACTGCATTGTGTCAACACTCAATTAAGCGAATCAGATTTGGCCGAATTGGAGACAAAGGAATCATTGCAGCTACTTGACCTTGGCGAATTACCCATTTCACAACAGCGGCTCACCAATCTGGTGAAACTTCCACAACTCAAAACGATTCGGGCGAACCTTTCTCAGGTCGAAGAGTTGCAAATCGTTCGAGATAAACGAATCGAAAGTCTAGAGACCCGCCCATTACGTCATTTGCGGACGCTCGAATTGACTGACCTGCCAAGGTATTGCGGTGGTGTTGTGATTCAAAACCAAGTCGAACGATTGCATTTAAACTCGGTTCCGCTGTTGCGAGAACTGATCATAGAGTGCCCTTGGCCGAACGATTATTCACTTGAAGGTGTTGACGGTCTCCTGCGGTTTGCGGCAGGCGGGACGAACCTTCGCGACTCCCTGATCGATCAGCTTGCGAAGTGTCGTGAACTGGATCAGTTGTCGCTCGCCTATCCTCAGATTTCGCGAGACAAACTCAAGCGGATCGGTGCAATGAAGCAGCTCACTTCATTGGAAGTGCCCGGCTGCCTGATCGATGATGAGGTGGTTTCCACGTGGAACGAACTTACACGTCTGCGTCGAGTTTGTTTCGATGATACCGCGATCGGAGCGGATACGATCCGTTGGTTGTCCACTCAGGAAAGCCTTCGCTCGGTCAGTCTGAATCATTTGAGACTCGACGAGAATGCTCAGGCCGCGATTGCTAGTCTTATCCAAATATCAGACCTTTCCTTGGTTCAGACTGAATGGAGTGATGAAGCGTTTGCCCAATTCCTCCCGAGTCGCTCGATCGAGATATTGAATCTTTCAGAAACGAGAATCAGCGGAGCCAAACTCGACGCAATCGCTCGTTCGAACACGTTGAGGTACTGCGTATTCAATGACTGCGGGCTGTCGCCCACGGAGATCCGACGGCTTCTCGATGAGCAGCCTCGGCTGCACATCGAAATCAATAACAAACAGGAACTCCCACTGCAATTGTGGGCAACGTCGGTCGTCGATCGCATTCACGATGCATCAACCAGTGATCGTTGGTCCCACCGATTCGGCCAGCAGTATCGATCGACGATTCAATCAGTCGATCATCATCTCGATTCGGAAATACCCCAATTTGATAGCCAGTTGGTTGGCCGTCCGTTTTCGCTTGCATTGTTTCGCAAGCAGCCCAGCATTTGATGCTTATCTTGGGATGTCAAAAAGCCGGGGGATGATCCGGTTTGTATCGTCGTTCGCTCAACCAATCCGTAGCATTGGGAATCTTTCGATAGCCTGTTCGAGCAACGTCATCGACGACAATGCGGGGTGTTTGCACAAAACAATTGGCAGCATTGGCAATTGAGCGGCCGCTAAACGCGACAAGAGCTGATCAGCAGGCTCGCGGACGGTGAGATCCTTTCGGCGAATCTGTAGGATGGCAGCGTTGAGTGCGGCACCAAACGGTCCGTAAGGAAGATCATGCAAGCGGGTCTCACGCGCGGCATAGTATCCGGACGGCTCGTCATTTGAACGCCAAGGCAAATCAGGGTCGATCTTGGCTGCGGCTGCGAAGTCTTCGCTCTGTTCATAGAGATCGATCAACAGACCTCTTGCGAATGTCTGGCCACTTTGTGATGTCTCACTTCTTAGCATTTCCATCGCCGCCTGGAGGGCGCGGCTCGGATATCCGCGAAACCAGTCCGCACGAGCCACGTCTACCTTCAGGAATCGTGACGCCGGATGCAGTCCGCTCGCCCTCCGCAATAATTGAATACCCTCTGCTTCGGCAAATTGAATCATCTTCATCCAGCCTCCCTGATGCTGGATCTGCCAATGGCTGGGGAATCGACGAGTCAGTCGGTCAAGCGACTCGTCGGCGACCCCGAAGTCGCCGAGAACCTGGTAGTCCAGCATCGCTCGCGACAAAATCGCATCGGGATTGTCGGCATCGAGCGATAGCGCCCTCGCTGTTGCGTCCTGCGAAAGTGCAATCAATTCACCAACTCTTGCACCGGATGCGCGTGAAGCCAGTGTGATTGCGGTCAATCCCAAACCGGCATGGGCTTGGGCGTAGTTGAAGTCGACGGAAATGGCGTGCTCGAAGCATTTCAGCGCCATGCTGAGCCCTTCAACCGAATCAGGATCGGATCGAACCCGCCCTTTGATCAAACACGTGAAAGCCTCGGGTTGGTTCAGATTCTCGGTGTCTGGATTGCTCGTTAACTCTTGACCGACCAAATCTGCTAAACGATGCGCCAACACCGATTGCTCGATCAAGTTTCCGCCTGCCGACGTCGCGACGGTAAGCGCTTCGATCAACTTTCCAGTCTTACCGGATACGATTTCCAGGGTTACTTTCAAGATTGATCTCGATTCGGGAGACGTCGAATCGTTTGGCGGAGCGGCCAACGTGTAAGTGCCCGTGACGATCGCGTCGACTTCGAGCAGCTTGGCAGCCGCTTGAAATTCAGCGGGTAAACTGGCGGTCATCGGTACAAACTTTGGCACGGTGAATCCGTCGATTCGGCTGAGTTCGTTCACTAGCAATCCGGATAGTAACTCGCCTGTGTCGAAGTCGCGGCCGCCCGCGGGCGTTGGTGTGACGGAGGAATCGGACACACTACCCGAACGCGAGGCGACTGAACCGGCTTCTTGAAACGACAGAACGCCGATCGAGCGAATCCTGGCCAATTGTCCCGCCGAGCCTCGCGGCCAAATCGTTACGCCTAAGCCACCACCGACGATGGCTCCGACGCCCATTTCGATCAATCTCCGTCGACTGATGACGAACTCGCCCCGCGTTGCATTGGTCCGGCGTTCAGATCGGGGGGGCTTCCTACCTGAGAAGGTCGATACGTCGTCGACGGTTAAGCACTTGACCACTTCGGGTGCCGTCGGACGCCGGGTTGGATCCTTAGCGAGCATTCGCAAAATCAATTCGGTCAACTCGGGATCGTCGCGTCGACGCATCGGGTCCGGGATCGGATCATCTTCCAGGACCGCCGTGAAGCGCTGTGTTGCCGTTGATCCTTCGAACGCGGGTCGACCAAACATCACCTCATAGAGAACGCATCCCAATGCAAACACGTCGGTTGCCGGCGTAATCAAGCCACCGCGCGCCTGTTCGGGTGCCATGTACCCGGGCGTTCCTAAAATCGCACCGACGCGGGTAGCCGAGTCAACCGATGGCGATCGGGAGGTGTCGCCTTGAGAAGAACTCGCCGATGTTCTTTGGTCACCGCTACCCCGCTCGGCGGCAATCAGTTCGCTCATCGATCGTGGCCGTGCTGGGTTGGTCAACCCTTCGAACTCGGTCAATTGTGGTTCCGTTCTCGCTTGGCCGATTCTCGACAGCCCGAAATCGAAGAGTTTCAGGCTGCCGCCAGCCGGGGCGACCGCACCCGAGGAAAGCGATGTCGCGATTACCATCACGTTCTCGGGCTTCAAATCGCGGTGAATGACTCCGCTTTGATGCGCCGTCGCGAGTGCTTGGGCCAACTGCAAGCCCCATCGACGAGCCTGTTGTGGATCGACGGAGCGATTGCCTTCGCCGCGACTCGCTGCATTGTTTCGCAAGTACTCGAACAGTGTTTTGCCGCGAAGATGCTCCATCACCGCATAAGGTAATCCTTCAAAAACGCCGACGTCGAATAGTTCGACGATGTGCGGGTGGGACAAACCGGCAACGGCCTTCGCTTCGCGTTGAAATCGCTCAACCAGGGACGTCGATTGATGGCCGCCGATGGACAGCATCTTGATCGCGACGGAGCGATCCAAACGAGTATCCGTTGCGCGATAGACGATTCCCATGCCGCCACGTCCCAGGACGCTCGTCAATAAGTAGGGCCCCATCTTGGTGCCCAAGGCTGGCAAGCCGTCAGCGATTAACTCGGAATCGGAAACGGCCGTCGCGGGACTTCGTGGCGTTGTCAAAGGGCGGGCGTTTTCGCTGCTTGCGGCAATGACTTCGGTCACGGCGTGACGTCCTGCCAATTCGCTTTCGACTTCCGCGCGGATCGCTTGCAATTCGGTTCGCAACAAAGCGGCGTGCTCGCCGCCGTACCGATTGACCAATGAATCGATATCGATGGAGGTTGCCTTGGCGTCCAAACGCGGCGTCGGGTCGGCTGAACCGGTCGGATCCGTTGAGGCACGACTTGATTGCAACGAATCGCGAAGCTTCGATTCGAAATCTAGGCAAACCGCATCGAGTCGGGCAAGTTCCCGAGCTGGCAGATCACTCAGTTTCATCGTCGCCTTCCTCGGCATCGCGGCGTTCGGACCACGTTTTGCGAATCAATTGCAATCGTCGCTCGACGGCGCGTTTACTTAGTTGCAACCGATCCGCAATTTCGTCGACTAGGTATCCGTCCATTCTCATCACTGCAATCTCGCGTAATTGTGCGTCGGGAAGTTCGTCTAGCAGACTCTCGCATGCTTCGGCGAGCTCCGCCTGCAGGTCGGGACGGATCACTTCCCGCCCGCCTGCCCGATGAGAGCCGCCGAGTTGTTCCAAACCTGCTTGGTTTGCCGAGCCGGTGCTGTCTAGGAATACAGATTCACCACGAACATTCCCCCCACCCCGTTTTTGGCGGGTTTGTTTTCTCAAGTGAGCGTTCACCTTTCGACTGGTCAACGTGATCAGCAAACCCCACAAATTATCCGGGCCTTCCAAGTCGGGAAATTGATTGCGTTGGATACCGGCAATGAAACTATGAAAGGCTGACAATGCGATGTCTTCTTCGTCCGCAGTTCGCTTGAGGTTCTTGGGCAGCCGAGTCCCGGCGAGCCGCACGAGCGGCTGAAAGTACCGCTCCCACAAAATGGCCGTCGCTTCGTCGTCTCCGTCACGAACCTTTTCGAGCATTTCGGCGAACTGTTCTAGCGACAAGTCCATCGCGTTAAACTCCTTGGTCAGTGGCTAGCGGTACGATCGTCGCATTAAATTCAACATCACCCACGATCCCGGTGGCCATCGAACCCGGGGCAAAATGGCTCCGCCGGGCGTAACCGAGGGCCAGGGCCGCAGCGCCGCCCGCGATGCCCTCAGGTACCAGCGACGGCGGCAGCAAGTTTCGCAAGGAATCATCGAATCGAGCGATGCTGGTCAGACGGCCTACCGGTTTCTCGCCCCCGGCGAATAGTTTCGCATCCGGCTGTGGAAGAGGAGCGTCGGGGGGAAGATCGATCGACCAGGCCATAAGCATTTTTTGCACCTGACCGAGTGCGTCCAATCGGGCAACCGTTTCTTGGCCCAAATAACACCCTTTCGTGAATGAAATCGTTTGTCGCTCCCGTCCGACTTCCTGAGGCAGATGCGAATCGTCCAGGTCGATTCCGTACCAGGGGAAACCAGCGGCGACCCGCAACGCGTGAAAGATCGCGACGGCTGATTCGCCATTGATCAATCGTACGTTGTCCGCATCGGCAATCACGCCCGCCTGTGCAAAGGCGTCCAAGATCGCGTCCATGTGCACCTTTGCTTCGATCGGTATCAACAGTAAGCGCGCGAGTTGTCCGTCGGCGGATTTCGCCCAGGGAACGACATAGCTGCTCACTTCTACGCCTTCGACGACGACCGAGCGGCGAGATAGCTCCGGTGCAGTAGACGGTTGCGAAACCCCAGCCATCAACCAACCTTGATATCGACCATCCATGATCGTCGGAACCGCGTCTTCGCGAATCGTGTAGCGATCCGCGTGGCCGGCGATCGTTTCGGATTGACTTGCCCTGACGGGGTCGTCATTGCTGGGGCTATCACCGGACGGTCCAGCCCCTATCAATCGAAATCCGGTCGACGTTCGAAACGCCAGCACGTGCCCTAAACATTTGCCTTTCACATTTGTGATAAACGTTTCGATACCAACGCCGGGATTATCTTCCGATTCAAGGTCGAGAGTTTTGACTTGATTCGTCGTTAGATTATGCAGGATCGCAGTCGCGTCATTGCCGTCGAGATCCAAAATTGCCAGCGGCGGCAATCGCAACAGTATCCCATTGGGGTGAGCGGGCACATTCATTTTTCGGACAGAATCGGAGTCGTGGATGGAATGGTAGTCAACGGATGCCCGTTGATCTGATTGATCAGCATTCTCAGTCTGCCCAGTGCCCGGCGGTTAAAGTAAAACACCAAACGCGGCATGTGAGCCAACTCGGTTTCGCTGGCCTCTTCGGGTAACGCGCTGGTTTGCTCGAACTTACCCTTTGATACGATGTCAACGAAATCATCTTGAATCTTATCGAGCACTTCCTGCGAAAGTGGTTTACGCATACGCAGCACCAGCTTGTCTCGCACGTATCGCAGTGAGTGATACACATCGTAGAACTGCAACAGTTCATCAACCGCTTCGTCGACCGAGTTGGTGATCTTGTATAACGCGGCATCCTCGGGACTGATCATCCCGTTCTTGAGCAACTGGTTTTTGAAGAATTCTCCCAGGTCGCTCCAGTAGCTTCCCTCGGGATGGTCCAGGAACACCAACGGGATCATCGTTTGCTTGCCCGTCTGCAACAGCGTGAGCGTTTCAAGGGCTTCATCGAGCGTGCCGAATCCACCGGGCAAACATACGACGCCACTGCATTCTTTGACAAACATCAATTTGCGAGTGAAGAAGTACTTCAGTGTGACCAGTTTGGGATCATTATCGATGTATTCGTTGGCCCCCTGTTCGAACGGTAACATGATGTTTAGCCCCATCGACGCATCGCGTCCGGCGCCCTTGTGTCCGGCCTCCATGATGCCGCCGCCGGCACCGGTGATGACCATCCATCCGTGCGCGGCCATGCGTCTGCCCAGGTCCACCGCACTTTGATAGTCCGGTTGGTCCGGCGCGGTTCGGGCGGAACCAAAGATCGTCACCTTTCGCCGCTTTCGGTAGGGACGAAAGACTTCAAACGCGTACCGCAGTTCTCTCAACGTCCGCGACAGAATCTTCAAATCACCGCGAGCGGTGTCGTTCTTTTCCAGCCGATCGATCGTGTGGCGCATGACCTGATAAAGGTCCTGGGAATCGATCCGCGAAATCGGCTCATCGGCCGGTTGGGGGCGAAACAGTTCATCTTCCCCGATCGCTTCATTGGGTAGGTTCTCGTTGGCCTGCGGCGAGTCGGGGGGATGGGTCATGGATGCTCCTTCATATTTCACAAAAATCTTGAAAATTGGTTCGCAAGTGGTTCGCCCACCGATTCTAGCGTTATCGGATGCTCAACCACAGACGCGGCAGGCGAGCGGGGAGTTTGCCGGTAGCGCAGACTGTTCGAACTACGCCCGTTGCGACTGCCTGGATTCGCGAAAAACATGACTTTCATCGCGTTTTTTGTGGACATTTGATTTGGCAATCTGCGTTCAAGTTATGCCGAAAGTGAAGCCGAAATGGGTTGAGTATCGATGAGAACGGATTCTCATCAGAGCGATTTTCACGACCGGGGATAACTAAACGTCAATGGCATCGAGCAAGGACGCAGCGACCATCGGATACTTCACCGCCGTGCAATCGGATCGCACCGGTTGGACGGGCGGACTCCTGATCCTCAACGGCTCCGGACGCCCGCTGGAGTTTCAATGCACGCTACCGATCCGGCCCAGTCGCGCCCATGAGATCCTGTTCGGCGACAGTCTGCGTGAACATCTCATCAGTGAAGTCATCGGGCCGACCTTGTTGCAAAAATCTCGCACGCCGATCTCGCTGTTGTGCTGCCAGCAGATCGAAGGGTTGGCTCTGCAAGACAACCTGCCTAACCCTCCAAGTCCCGCGACCACATCATCCGGAACAACCGGTCCGTCGGGCATCATCGGCGCAACTGGCACAACCGGTAATCTCAATGGCGTTACGGTCGTCGGATTCATTCGCAACGAAGAGGATGCGTTGTCCGGCCGCCGAATCGATCTGTCAGGTTACGAGTCGCTGTCGTTGGGCAGTGCCACGTTGCTGGTCGCGATGGAGCGACTCGTCGAAGCCCAAGAAGCCATTGGCAAGTTGAACGAACTGGTCGATGCGATGGAGCCATTCGAGCGCATTACCGAAGCGATCCGTGAAGCCCAAAGCCAAATGGCGAGGGCTGCTTGAATGTGGTTTCGTTCACAAGCTGAGTCAACGCCCGCCAACACGAATCGGGCTTCGGCGACGTCATTGACGTGCGAGATTGATCCGACGATGAGCTGGTCGTTGTGCTCGGATCTGAAATTGGAGACTTGTACGCTATCGTTGTCTCCACTTCAAACGACTCGCGTGCCGATCAAAGTTCCACCCCTGCGGGCGACCGCCAACGGTTTTCTGTTTCCCGAATCCGCCTCTTGGTTACCGAAGGTCGATGCGAGCGTGAGGCCCGCAGTTGCCGGGCGAATCGGTGAAGCCGACGGCGTATCGAAAGTGAATAAGCCCAAGCGACGAATCGGCAAGCACGCGCGGATCAAGCCGCCCAACGACATCGTTAAGTTGCAAGACCGATTGTATTACTTGTTGCAACCGCCTTTGGATTTGCTCGTCGGCAGTGGCCAGTTGAGTTTTCCATTCGAACCGTTTCCCTACCAGCTCGACGGGATCGCGTTTCTGTTCCCGCGTTACGCTTGCGTGCTCGCCGACGAGATGGGATTGGGTAAGACGATGCAGGCGATCAGCACGATGCGAATGCTACTTTGCAGCGGTGAGCTACGCAGTATTCTGCTCGTGTGCCCGAAACCGCTGGTTAGTAACTGGATCCGTGAGTTCAGCGTCTGGGCTCCTGAAATTCCGGTCTCGGCGATTGAGGGAAACGCGGCCAAACGCGAGTTCCAATGGCGTGCACCGGAGTTTCCCGTTAAGATCGCCAACTATGAATTGTTGATGCGGGACAAAGAGATCGTTTTGGAGGGCGGATTGCATTTCGACTTGGTCGCCCTTGATGAAGCACAGCGGATCAAAAATTCCAACAACACGACCAGCGAGATCGTCAAAGCGATCCCTCGTACCCGCTCGTGGGCATTGACCGGAACGCCCGTCGAAAATTCGCCCGATGATTTGGTCGGTATCTTCGATTTCCTCTCGCCCGGGTATTTGACCGCCGGGATGCCGATGCCTCAGATGGCCAAGGCGGCTGGCGATTACATTCTGCGTCGAACCAAAGACATGGTTCTCGACGACATGCCGCCTAAGTTGTTCCGCGATGCCGATGTTGACTTGACCCCGGAACAATGGCAACGTTACGAAGAGGCCGAGAGCGAAGGCATCGTGCACTTGGAAGAACTCGAGGAGTCGTTAACAATTCAACACGTCTTCGAACTCGTCTTGCGGCTGAAACAGATCTGCAACTTCGATCCTGTTACCGGAGCCAGTGCCAAGTTGCAGCGACTCGAAGCGGACATGGAAGAGGTCGCCGCGAGCGGTCACAAAGCGATCCTGTTCAGCCAATGGACAAAAACCATTGACAAGATGAAGCCGGCTCTCGCGAGATTCAACCCGCTGGAATATCACGGCAAGATCCCGCACAAACAACGCGAACAGGTCATCGACCGATTCAAGAACGATCCCGACTCTCGCATCATCTTGATGAGTTACGGTGCCGGTAGTGTTGGGCTGAATCTGCAGTTTTGTCGATACGTGTTCCTGTTTGATCGTTGGTGGAATCCCGCGATCGAAGACCAAGCGATCAATCGCGCGCACCGCATCGGAGCGGCAGGCAGTGTGACGGTCACACGGATGATGGCGGCGGGCACGATCGAGCAACGCATCGCTGCGGTGCTCGATCAAAAGCGAGAAATGTTCGACGCGCTCTTTGCGCCGCAAACGAGCAACGAAGTCGGGATCAAACCGGCCAGCAATAGCCCGCTGACGCGAACCGCCGGGCTAACTAGGGACGAAATCTTCGGTTTGTTCGACCTGCGAGCCCCTGGCGGTAAGAAAGTCGCCTAATCCTAAACCGACACGGTTCACTTCAATTTCCCTGTCGGCCGCTCGTGTTCGACGGTGTGTCCAAGATTAAGTTTTGGCTTGATCTGTTGCGCATCAGCGACTTGGCTCGATCGGTTTGATTGATCCCGCCGATCGATTCTTGCCGCGGGCTCATGAAGACGGAGGTGGGGGGGTGCATATGACGCTTGCGGGTTGTTTCTGGATGGTAGCTAGCGAGGGTCATGCAAGACCGACGGTCTGTAACGCTTAAATAGCATGAATCAAACGGTTGATTGGCTGAAAAATCCGATTAGGTCATGTTCTTCGCTGACTGACCAGCTAAGGTTATTGGCACAAGCTTTTCATATTGGAACCTTTCGACGATCCGTTTTTTCAGACCGGATCATTCCTAGAAAGGGCTACGTCAATTAGACTACGCGGCGTACTCCGATCGTTCGGCTTACTCACCAGGCTCCTTGTCCCCACATGAGTCCTTTTCTGTTGTTTACACTAATCACAGCCTTTGTATCGGCTCTGCTGTTTGTACCGGTGGTTCGTTTCCTTGCCATCCGGATCAATCTGGTCGATCAACCCGATGCGGAACGAAAGTTGCATTCGCGACCGATCGCTCTAGCGGGGGGCGTGGCCGTATTCGCGAGCATGTTGGTCGCGATGGTGTTCACGCTCGGCTACCAGAACGGGTGGAGTCTGAGCGGGATCAGCGAACTGTTCACGTACCGTTGGAAGGTTTTGCTAGGATCGTCTTGCGCAATCCTTTTGCTCGGCTTGATCGACGACGCCTTCACGCTTCGCGGTAGGCAAAAGCTCCTCGCTCAATGTCTGATCGCGATGGTGATCGTCGGCAGCGGCAGCGTGATGAAACAAATCGGAATCCTGGGATACGATCTTCCTTTGGGGGTCTTTGCGATTCCAATTAGCGTGCTGTGGCTGTTAATCGCGATCAACGCCTTGAACTTGCTCGATGGCGCCGACGGAATGGCCACGACAGTGGGCATGTTTGTGACCGGCAGCCTTGCGATCATGGGCATGATCAACGGAGGGCTCTCGCTCAATTCGATCGCCGCGTTCGCACTGTGCGGTGCCTTGGCGGGATTCCTTGTTTTCAACCGTCCGCCGGCGACCATTTTCTTGGGCGATGCCGGCAGCATGATGATCGGATTGATCGTCGGGGTGTTGGCCATGTGGTGCTCACTCAAGGGAACTACCGTGGTCGCCGCCGCTCCGATCGCGATCTTGATTCTTCCGCTGTTCGACTCCACCGCTGCGATCATGCGGCGATGGTTGACCGGGCGCAGCATTTACGCAACGGATCGCGGACATTTACACCACCTGCTCAATGACCGTTTTGGTCGAGCCGGAACGCTTTGGGTAGTAGCCGCAGCGTGTTCGATCAGTTCCGCCGCCGCGATCGCGTCCATCGCATGGGGCTATGATCTTATGACGCCCGTCGGGGCTTTGGTGGTGCTAGCCATCTTAGTCGGGACGCGTACGTTCGGCTATTCCGAATGCCGACTGCTTGCAGGTCGTGTGCGTCATTTGGTGAAATCGTTTTTGGTGCGACCGCACGTGTGTGATGTTGAAAAGCACGAGCGGTCGCTCAAGATGCAAGGCGACGGTCCTTGGCAAGAAATTTGGGAGCCGCTGATCGACTTTGCCCTTAAGGAAGAACTCGCAAGCGTCAAAATCGACGTCAACATGGCTTGGTTGCACCAAAGCTATCACGCTACTTGGCGAAGTGTCCGCTTGCCTGAGAAAGCATTCCAGAATGTCGTGCGAATCCCTTTGTTTGCTTCGCGTGGTTCAGGCGACCGATTCGAGCGTGTTCCGATCGGTCGTCTGGAAGTCATCGCGGCGTCGACGGACTCGGCGTTAGAGCGTCTTCGCGATTTTCTCGACCACGCGGGAGAGCTTCAAACGCAGATCGAAGGTGTTGTGGCGCGTTTGGAGGCGGCTGCGGCGGAACTCAAACGCATCGCTGCCGTCGAATCTGCAGTAAAGGCGGATGCAAAAGTTTCGCAAAAGAATGCTTCTAAACAGAGAGCCGCGAGCCCAAAATCGGCAAGCCAAGAAGCCGAGCTTTTCGAGTTAAGCGATTCCGAGACCGCCTCTCAGAGCCGCTAGATCAATCATTCATTTCGCGTTGCCGAGCCGAAGGAT
Organism: Neorhodopirellula pilleata; assembly: GCF_007859915.1. GTDB lineage: Bacteria > Planctomycetota > Planctomycetia > Pirellulales > Pirellulaceae > Rhodopirellula > Rhodopirellula pilleata. The sequence continues at coordinate 11,743 of NZ_SJPM01000026.1, read as the reverse complement.
GTTATCATGAGCGTGACACGTCGATCATTTCTAGCGGTCTCCTCGGTGGCCTCGGTGTCCTTAGTTACCGGTGGGTCGCTTGCCAACGAACCAATCCTGCGATCAGGCCCGCCGCGATTTCGAATCGGATTGGCTGCCTATTCATTGCGTCCTCATTTCCGATTCATGAAGGGCAAGCCTCAAAAATCGGCAGGCGATGACGGCTTGTCCATGTTTGACTTTCTCGACTACTGCGTTGCCCAAGGTGTCGAGGCCGCCGAGTTGACTAGCTATTTTATCGAACCCGATCAAGACGGTTTTCCCAGCGACGAGAGGCTTCGACGGTTACGCTGGGCGGCCTTCAATCGAGGACTCACGATTAGCGGCACGGCGATCGGCAATAACTTCACCGTTGGTCCCGGTCCTAAGCTGGACGCGGAAATAGCCGCTGCCAAGCGATGGATTGAGAAAGCGGACGTGCTCGGTGCACCACACATTCGCTTCTTCGCAGGGACGGCAGCTCAACTCGCCGCCGCACCTTCGCGAATGACCGAAGCGATCGATGCCTTGCAGCAATGCGCAGACCTCGCGTCCGAAAAAGGCGTTTTCTTGGGTGTCGAGAATCACGGCGGACTCGACGGTGATCAGATGCTGGAACTGATGCGACGCATCGAATCGCCGTGGGTCGGCATCAACCTCGACACCGGCAATTTTCACACCGACGACCCGTATCGCGATATCGAACGGTGTGTCCCTTACGCGGTCAATGTGCAGGTAAAAACTAGCCTCAAGCGGCCCGACGGCACCAAGCATCCCGCCGATCTGAATCGGGTCGGTAAGATTCTCAAAGAGGCCGGATATCAGGGTTTCGTCATTCTTGAATACGAAGACGAAAATCCTTATGAGCAGATTCCCGTGCAGCTCGAACGGTTGCGTGAAGCATTGAGCTGAACAGCGCCGGAGTTAAACGCCAAGCAATCCAATCATAGGGTTGCAGGCGTTGTTTTGCCCTGAAAGGTGAATCAACTTGTCGATACCCCAAGCTTCACCGCTGCCGTAGCAAGAGAACGCACGCTTGCGAATCTCAAAAACAAACTGTAACGAAAGACTTGACCGCAGCACGTCACTGGTGTATTAATTTACCGGTACACCAGGATGCCGACACGGGGTTGGCTTTTTCGCTCAGTCAGGAACTCAGCCATGTTCTTCCAAATCGATCCGGCGGGCGGGCAACCGATCTATGCCCAGATCGTTCGGCAGGTGAAGTTCGCCATCGCCGATGAAACGCTGCGTCCGGGGCAGCTCTTGCCCAGCGTTCGGCAATTGAGCACGCAGCTGGCCGTCAACCCCAACACCGTCGCCCGCGCGTTCCAGGACCTGCAAAACGAAAACATTATTGAAACGCTGCGGGGGCGCGGCGTGATGGTGACCAAGACCGCTCCGGCCGCGTGTCGCAAGCAGCGCAAAACATTGATCGGTGATCGTGTCGCCGAAGCGATCCACGAAGCGATCGGCAGCGGACTTTCGATCGACGAAGTCCGCGACCTAGTCGAAACTCAACTTCAGTCCCTTCCCGCTCACGCAAAGGATCCCCGATGAACGAAGCTCAAGATCTCGCGTCGGAGGCGGAATCCCGAGTGGCCCCGGAAACTGGTTTGCAACCAGCGGGTGTGCAACCAGCGGGTGTGCAACCAGCGGGTGTGCAACCAGCGGGTGTGCAACCAGCCGGTTTTCAACCGAGCGATTCGCCGGCGATCGTCGCCCGTGATTTGCAAATGCACTTTCGCGGTTGCGACGCGCTGCGTGGTGTCGACCTAACTGTCGAACCGGGAACCGTCTTCGCTCTGCTGGGTGAAAACGGAGCCGGTAAGACGACGTTGATTCGGATCATGACCGGCTTTCAAAAACCATCGGCTGGTACTTGCGAAATTGGTGGTCTCGATCCGGTTCGACAGCCGCTCGAGATTCGTCGGCGGATCGGATACGTCAGCGACTCGCCGGCGCTGTATGACTGGATGAGTGTTGGTGAAATCGGTTGGTTCACCGCTTCGTTTTATCCCGAAGGCTTTCTCGAGGCGTATCGTGAATCGATCGCCCGCTACGGAATCCCCGAAGATCGCAAGATCAGGCATCTCTCCAAAGGCCAACGAGCGAAGGTCGCTTTGTCACTCGCTTTGGCCCATGATCCTGAGCTACTGATCTTGGATGAACCGACGTCGGGACTCGACCCGATGGTCCGTCGCGAATTCCTTGAAAGCATGATCGGTCGGGCCGCGTCGGGGCGGACGGTGTTCTTATCGAGTCATCAGATATCGGAGGTTGAACGTGTTGCCGACACGATCGCGATTCTACACGAAGGTAGAATCCGAACCTGCGAGCCGCTCGACCAGCTCAAGAATTCGATGACCGAGGTCACGATCAATGTCGAGGATCCGTTGGTCACGACGCCGGTACCTCCTGAGCCGGCTGAGGTGCTTCATGAAAGCATCGACGGACGGCAACGGCAAATGATTGTCAAGCATTTCGACGAGTCGATGATCGCAGAGATGCGAAACAGCACTTCGGTTACCAGTGTCCGCACCCGAGCGATGTCGCTCGAAGAGATCTTCATTGCATATACGAAACGTGTTCCAGCCACGCCGATGGGAAGGTGAAGTCATGTCTTCGAGCAATTTGCCATTGATCACGCCGCCGATTCGCGTGCTGCTTTGGAAAGATCTTCGGCAACTATTGCCGCTGGTGGCGATGTTGATCGTCGTCACGTTCTTGCTTTGGATCGCCGGCTTGATATTCCGGAGCGGAGTCGAGGGGAATGTGACCGTTTGGTTGCCCTTGGCAATGCCATCGTTGTTGGCCGCCGGAGCCGGAGCGATTTTGGTCGGCAACGAGAAAGAAACCCGCACGTTGCGGTGGGTTGTCTCGCTGCCGATTTCATTCTCGACTGTTTTTCGATCCAAATTGCTCGCTGCGGCGATCGGTCTGGTTTTGATGTGGATTGTTGCGTTCGTGTTTCTCACGGTGATGGGTTACACGCTGTCTAACAATCATTTAGCGTTCTGGATCGTTCACACGGTGTTCTTACTGACGGCCGGACTCTTTACCGCGTGGCGAATCGAAAATGCGTTTGGCGGATTAATCGCGTTGTTGCCGATCGCCTCGATCCCATTTTTACTCGCGAATCTCGCCGCCAGCGTGGTCTATCAACAGATGGGCCGGTATGTGTCGCCCGAACAGGTTGTTCAAATTACGACGTGGATGACGTTTCCCGCAATCATCTTCACGGTTTGGCTCGGTCACCGCGCCGCCGCGAGGTTTTTTGACGCCGATCCGGCGCCACCCTCTTTGCCATCCTCAACGGACGTCGACGCTTGGCGTCCGCCGCGGGCGGCGATGCCGAGCCAGCAACCCTATCGCTCATCGGCGAGTTCGCTCGTATGGCAATCGATCCACCACAGCCCCGTCACGCTTGCCGGATTATCTGCGATGCTGCTCATTGGTGTCGTCGCGTTCGCGTTGATCGTTACTCGAGAAGGCGGCCGATTCGCGGGTGGTTTGCTGGGAGGGTTGTCATTGCTGGCCCCGCTCAGTCTGTCGTGGTTGGGCGTATTCGCGTTCGCCGGGGACGGCAGCACTTCACGTTTGAGGTTCATGGCCGATCGTGGTGTCTCGCCAACGCGAGTTTGGTGGACCCGCCACGCCGTGCCGACGGCAATGATTGCCGCGGCTTTATTGGCCTACTACGCCACCCAAAGATTGATTTTGGTGGACGGACTTGAGCGAGCAGGCCCGGTGTTCTCCGTCGCGTGTATTGGGGCGATCGCGGCGTGCGTCTACGGAATCTCGCAGTGGACAGGACAATTGATTCGCGTTCTCGGCGGGTCCGCCTTTTTGGCACCGTTGCTCTCGGGCATGACGGTGTTAGCCGCCATCGCGTCGGTCGGGCCGATGGGAAATTCACCCTGGCTTCTGTTGATCGGTTCGATCCTTCCTTTCTTCGCGACTTGGTCGACGATGCGATGGCACATGGACGACACTCGATCGCTCAGGTTCTGGCTGATCCATGCGGGGCTCGTCGCGTTGATGATCGGTCTGCCGATCGCGAACTTTGCTTGGGACGTAGCACAGTTTCCCGCTATGTCGACTCAACGGCGAAACGATGTCTTGCAGGCAGCGTCGACGTTGTCATGGCCGCCGCGTCATCCTCGCTCCATTCCCAGTCGCGGAGTGGAACAACTCGATTGGTCGGAACGCTCTCTTGACGACAAACGATCGGGTCAAGAAATGGTTGATTTCCTGCAGACGATCGATGATGTACCGAGCGACTACTTGATTTTGCCGGTCGATCCAGAGGTGCCTTTAAGAGCCGATCATATCGATTCCATGATCGGATCGACCGAGTATCACCGGCTAAAAGCGGTCGCGAACACAGGCAATTCATCTGCCGAATCGGTCAACCACTTCGCAATCTGGTCAGATTTTCTAGTCGAAATGGTCGGACGGTTTCGTTTGAGCTACCGGATCAACGATCAATGCGGTGCGGATGCGTTGGAGATTTACCTGATTCAAGCTTACGCCAAACCGGAAATGCGGTCACTTTGGGAAACCGAGTTTGCTCAACGTGCCATCCGTCTTGTCGCTGATCAAACCTCACGCAACGCAGCGCGGCGTCGAGCCGTGCTGGCGTCGTATCGATACTTCGTTGAAGGTCAGGTTGAACTGAACGACAACGGAAAACCGATTGCGAAGGAGCCACATTTGGGAGGCTACGACTTGGGTGACGTTGTTGATTACCTGCCCGTCTACCAGATCGAGTGGGTGATCCCTCGGGCCGGATCGGAAGTGACCGATGCATTGTTGCGAATGATCGAAGCCGGCGAATCGGGGCAACCCACCTTCGCGATGCGGCAGCGGCTACACCAGTGCTTTTTCGGGAAAACGGCGATGTTTGAAGCCGGTCCTTATGCCGACCGACTACGCGTCTCCGCCCATCCCCGGGATACCGCCAATGTGCACTTCGTGATCCAGTACCCGGGCTCCCAGTGGTATGCAGCCTGGGAACAAGATGCGATCAAACTTCAGAACCAAACCGCTCCACCATCCAATCAGACGCTCCCATGAAACGCTACCTCGCATTCAAAGAATCGCTGTACTGGCTCGGGCTGGTCGCTCCCATCGCGGCGTTGGGGATCTTGTTCGTGACCGAAACTTGGCGACAAGTCCGTGTCGCGTCGGCGATCGATCAACGTGTTACTCGATGGCAACAGGATGGCTTGATTACCAACTCGGTGTTGGCGTTGAACGACTATGAGTCCGATCATACTCGCGACGAGTCTGGACGACTGCGTTCGGTCGAGCAAGCCGCCATGAGATTCGGAGCTTGGTGGAATCGTGACGTCCGCAGTGTTGATAAAGTCGCGCCGCCGGAAGTTCCTTGGGAAGCCAAGCCTTATGTCGACTACCGGATCCGACAGGATCAAGTCTTAGTCGATCTTGCTCCCGATATCACCGATAGTGTTGAAAGTACTTGGCGTCCCTCGTTATTTGTCTCGAGCGATCACTACTATCAAGGCCGATACTGGTCATCGGCTTTCATTGAAATCAAGCACCGTTTGTTTCGTAAGGCTTATCATAGCGGCGACTATGGACGGGCGCTCCAGCTCTACGAAAAGATTCCGGATATCGCGCTACTACGCCAATCGCTCGAGTACCCATCGTGGGACGCCGAGCAATTGTCGCAGCTACGATCCATCGTTGCTAAACCATACGATGCACAGAAGCGATGGAAGAATCAACTTCAAGGGCATATGGAAAGCGCATTCATGCGGTACGGTTTGGACGGTTCACTGGCGATTGAACGTCGTCGCCAGTACTTCCAAGACAACGGCTCGCTTTTGGGTATCCTACCATCGCATGTTTGGCAGGTTCTTGAACAATACGAAGCCGCGATGAGGCTGCAGCCGGCCGGGACACTCGCACACTCCAAGAGGGCCATTGCGATGCAGCGTGACTGGACGTCCGGCAAGGCCGATCATTCCTTCAGTCCACTCGGATTTCCGTTCGCCATCGCTCAAGATGCGGTCAACGGACTACAGTTTTATCCCGGCAATATTTCACAGCAGATCACGCAAGCGGCTTTTGATCGCAAATGGACAATCGCCGCGATCGCGGTCCGGCAATATCAGATCCAAGAAGGCAAGATGCCCGAACGCATCACCGATCTCAGTCGAGTCGGGCTGACGGCTGAGGATTGGCAGCTTAGCCCAGATTATGCGTTGCATTGGGATCGCGAGAATGACGGCCTTCGTTTGTCATGCATAGACGTATCCGATTATTTCAATCTCCTCAGCATCAACCGAATCGAGCAACTTGATCCCAACCACCCCTACGGTCGCGGTTGGTCCTCGATGGAGCTAAAGAAATCTGTTCCTTAGTGCTTCGCCAAGATTTAGAATGAGGGTTGGCTAAAAACGTGGCACGGTGGTCCCCACCGTGATTCTCGACGGAGGACTGTCGAGCCACGTTGCTGATACCCTAAAATTAAATTTTGACGGAGCACTGGGCTCTAAGGAACTTCGCCGACATGATAGCGGTGACAAGTTGTGCAATGATCGCCCGCTGCTGTGGACGTGTGGCAGGTCACACAAGCCGCCTTTTGCAATGGTGCAAAGTCAACTACACCATGGGGACGCGGTTGAGTGGAGACCTGAGTGATCGAAAGGGAAGGTTCCTTCGAAGCCACCTCAACCGAAGGTGAGGCGAGGCTATGGCAGTGCCGGCAATCTTGCAAGCCGCGAATATCCAAGTGGGGCCGGTGAGTAAACTTAGCCAAACGGTCTCGTAAACCGGTGATTCCTTCCGCTTTCCAACTTCCGTTTTGATGACATTCGATGCACGAAGCGATCGTAGCATCCTGAGGCGATTGTAAGTCACCCACGCGGGACAAGTCGACCAAAACCCGCAGTACCTCGTCGGCATGTCCGGTCCCACGATACCGCAGTGACAACGTCAAATCGTCACGATACCAACCGCCGAAGGATTGGGTTTTCGCCGGATCAAATCGACGGTCGACTTCGGCTTGCCAATCCCGCGAAGCGCCGGCCGAAGGGGGCCCGGGCATCAGCGGATCATCGATCAGCGGATCGTCAACAAGTGGATCGCTCTTGCGCGGCTGGTCAATGAGTGGATCGTCGACAATTGGCTCGTCGACAAGTGGATCGTCTGTCGAGGACCAATCGCCTAGAAGTTCGTCGCCGCCGCTTGAATCATCCAATAGCAAGTCGTCAGTCATAATCAACCGAGAACCATTGGAAGCTGCGTCGGACTCGGGGCGTGCCGAGAATCGATCGACCGCCGACGTACTTGCTTGTCCGAACCATTCTTTAACAGCGTCCCGCATTAACTGCGGTTGAAACGAACGGGCCAACCGGACCGCGTCGGCTTCTCGGGCACCAGCTCGGACAGCGAGGTCACGTAACCAGGGTTGGCCCTGGACCGACAAGTCGATCGCGAAAGTTCGAATCGCGCGAGCCAAACGGACAGCTTGATCGAGGCGTTCGGGTGATCGCCAGTCGACACGTCCGAGATTCGTCAGCCCCTCTAAATCCAACGCAGGGTCCTGCGCTGTGAGCAACAGTTTCATCCATCCGGATAATTCACCATCGGGTGAACCGGTTGCCGCTTCCGGCCAGCTTTCGAGTTGCCGAGTGACTTCGGTGGGAAATGTGGGCAATGAAATCAGGGCGGGACCGTTCGAGATCGCGACTTTGAGTTTCTCGTCGTGGCACGAAGCGCAGGCGGTTTCGAAAGGCAAAGTGCCGACGACCGGATCGCTCGCTGCAGTCAATGCGGTGAGTGGGCTTGACGATTGAACTTGTGCAGTCGTAACGAGATGGCAGGTGCGGCAATCAAACTGAGAGGATGCGTTTGTGTTCGACTCTGCTTGTTTGGGATAGTGCAAATTGGCGTGGCGAACATGGTCAAACGCGATCGTGCGGGCTGACGATGCCGGGTAGTTGTCGAACTCAGGATGGCCGTCGGCGAACGAATCAAACTGACGTGAGTGGCACGTTTGGCACTGCGCGTCGGTGACGGCCGACAGGTTCGCGTGGACTCCATGATGTTCGCGATGGCATACGCTGCAAGCCACGTCGTCTTGAGAATTCGTCGAAGTCTCCGTGCCCCAACCGATCCATCCGCCCACAACGCTGACTTGATTTGAAACGCGAGTCACCCACGGATCGGGTTGGCGGTCGCGATTTGAATCGGTTTGAACGGGAAACGCACGATGAAGTCGCTGCGTCAGTCGCAATCGATCCTCGACGGATAGGTTATGGGCGGATCTCGCGACCTTGGGTGCGATCCGTTGATGATGGCATTGCACGCAACGGTCCGTCATCGACGCCGTTTCCTGATCAATCCCGGCGTGCCCGCTCGTTCGCATACCGCTCCAGGTTTCCGCAGAGACGTTATCGTGGCATGTCGCGCAGCGGTCTTGAGTGAGTGTGCCTTCGAGGATTTGCGAGTGAGCCAATGACAAGTCCCCCGGTTTGACGACGTGCGGTGCCAACGGAGTTCCCAATGCGATCATCAGCGTGATTGCAAACACCAGCAGCAACCCGATGATCCAAGGGCGTCGTCGGATCGGACGGACCATTCGCGGCGGAGGTTCCAGGCGGATCGTCTGGCGCGGCGGCGGTGAGATTGTGTTGCGGCTCATGTGCCTAGAAACCTCAACGCGAGGATGCCGTGGATGATGGCCATTACGAGCAAAGCAATTGAGGCGGTCGCGTGAACCCATACCCACATCCGCAAACGCAATTGCAGCGCGTATTGATAGTCCAAGTCGTCGCGATGCCGAACCAAACCGGCCAGCCGGCCGCTGGCAATCTTGCCCTCCTCGTCGAGATACCGATTCAGTTCGAGCAATCCCGCCATCATCCGCCGACGGCGGACCGAATTGGGGAATACGAGGTAGGCCAGCGTTGGCGGACGTTGAAAGAATCGATTCAAGTAGTTTTCGTGGAACTCGCCCAGCACGGTAATGGCGGCAAAGCTTTTCAGCTCGCTGATTTCTTCGGTGGCCAGATCCGCGATCTGATGTCGCCGCCATTGGATTTGGTCAAACCGGATTTGCTCGCCGACGGTCGAAAGACGAACCGGCAAACGGCGACTGGCAATCAAGCCATAGATTCCCGATCCGCTAACGAACCAAAACAGCGTGCTCAACGAACCTTCAAAATAACCGTCGGCAATGAAACGACCTCGCCATATCGTCGGCGTGTGCAGCAAGAACATCCCAATCGAGAACAGCCCCGTGTAGATGTGAACTTGGGTCCAAGTGCTCATCGTTCCCAATCGCAAACCAGGAACGCGACGACGAACGCCGATCGTGGTCAACATTACCAAACACGCCATTAACGTCCATCCGGTCATCACACCACGATGCCACATCATGGCGTCGACATAGGCGACGATGGCCGACATCACGGTCAGTGATAATCCAACCGATATCAGTGAAACGAAACGTCGACGTCGGAACGAATACGAAGTTCCCGCACCGATCATCCACTCCAGACCGCGTTGAAGCGGTTCGGTCCATTGGAACGGTTTCTTCGCTGAGGCCGGTCGGCGGCGTTCGATCGTGCTCATACTCGTCTCCGCAACCAATCTTCCAACGGCGGCGATTCATTCAAATCGATGCGCACCAACGCGTCATGCGGGCACGCCGCAGCACATGCGGGACCACTCGGGACGCTGTTGCACATGTCGCATTTAGTCGACTTCGTAATCGGACGGTTCGTTTTCTCATCCAGATAGGGGCGACCTTTCCGATCGCGGACTTCGACCATTTCAATGTTGTTGTACGGGCAACCGTTGGCACACACGCCGCAACCGATGCAGATGTTTTCGGAGATGTTCACGAGCCCCGAGGCTTCATCGCGGTGCAATGCTCCGGTCGGGCAACCGATCATGCACACCGGGTCGGTGCAGTGCATGCACGCCTGGACGAACTGCAACCGCTCGTGACGCGGTCCGATCCGGGCAAACCGAGGGTTCCCGTCATGAACATCGGCGCAGGCTTTAACGCATTCGTCGCAACGGGTGCAACGGTGCAAGTCAATGATCATCGCTTGACGACCGTTGTTGAAACGATTCTGGACGATGAATTCAAGCAGCCCGGTCGGTTCGAACGAAGTTCCCGTCGAGGCGGGTAACGTATCCCAAGTCTTCGAATGGGCCGATGGATCGGCGATGATAGGGAGCCCGAGTTTCTTGTCGTCTTGGGCTCGTTTGATGTTGCGTCGTTCCCGCCGCGACGTGGTGCTCGACTTGGCGATGGAAAGTTCCATCGCCCGTTTTGCCGTCGGCGGCAGTTCATCGCGGCGGATGTGGGGCAACACTTCTCGCGCAAAAACTTCGACGGGGATGTGCAGCGTGTCCAAGAAGCCGACCGCTTGCAAGGAATGTTGCAACGGAACGCTGCCGCCTTCACCGACGACGCTCAATGTGATTTCGTCGAGTCCGAAGACATGTCCTTTACCGAGGTAGGCGGTGGTACGTTTGGCCGCACCATAGTTTTGGCAGACGCGCCCGAACCCGCTACGGACGACGATCAGTTCGGTGACATGTCGTCCTTCGGCGACCACGACCGGCTCGGACCCGATCTGCTCGCTCGGAGAAAGTTTGCGGGCCTTGCTGTAATCGGCGTTCCATTCCAACCGGCCGAACGATCGCAATTCGGTATGTTGCACGATGGTTTGCAAATTGGATTCGGGAACGAACCGCAATAGCGGAATCTCTCGCAAGTGAATCGCGAGCCAATGTTTGCGATAGTGGTCTTCCATTCGTTTGGCGAATTCGACGTCGCGTTGCAACATCTTGAGACCCTGCAAACGGATCTCCAACAAGACGGCATTGTCGCCGGCAATCACGGTAGCCCCATGTGGACCGCGTAGCATCGCGGCGACTTCCCCAAACATCTCGCCGGGGGTGAGTCGTGCGGTTTGGCCGGAACGCACAAGCCCGGCGAAGTCTTGTAGGAACAAAGTTGGTTGGCTCGCCTGGTCGGCAGTTCCGGCGTGGCCCGCGCCGCGGTCCTGGATTTCCACGCCCGGCGTGACGTCTTCGGGCCGGCGGGCTTCTTCGACGCCAGTCGGTCGCAACAATCCCCAGAGGGTTTCCGGCCAACTGCGTTTGGAAACCTCTCGACGACCCAGTACTTCGGGAGCCACCGGCCGAGTAATCAGTTCGGCGTGTCCGTCGAGGACCAAGAACGCGCTGTTGGCGTAGTCGCCCTCGCGGACGATGACCTGCCCCGGTGCAAAACGGTGCAACCGGCAATCATTTTTGAGGATGCCGTTCAGGGGAACGGATTTTGGAAACGCCGCCGCGTCCAAACCCGCAAATGGCATCCGCGCAAGAAGCCACTGGACGTCCGCATCATTCATCTGCGGGTCCATCGGTTCGTCCCAGCGCTTAGGACGTTGGACGGTGACTGGCTGTTGCGAGGTTTCCAAGCCGAACGCTTCCTTGCGTTGGAGTTTCACGGACGGCCGCTCGTTTACCGGCTATCCGGTTTCAGTAATTACCGAATTCAGTGGCTTGAAGGTAAGACCGAATACGCGTCTGGCGAAACTCGGGGTGCAGGCACACTAATCGGTGACTAGGTCATCGCAGGCAGCCTATCTTTCTTGGATTGTCGCGTGTAGTGGGTTCCTGGGCGAGCCGCAAAGTGGTCGGCAAGCTCGCTGCCGTCGCTGATTAC
>NZ_SJPM01000025.1 GCF_007859915.1 Neorhodopirellula pilleata | reverse complement strand
CGATTTTTCAATCCAGCGTCAGTTCCGATGATTGCGAATCGAAAACTGCTTCCGAGCAGACCGGTGAAAATATGTACCCGTAACAAAATTGCCTTCCCACTTGAAAACCATATGGCAGTCTTCAAAATGCGTGAGCGAGGGATACGTAAAAGAGAATTGATGGCGTTGGATCCCTCGCTGACGCATCGGGTTACGATTAAATCAACAGCCCGGTAGTCCACCGCCTCAAGGCGGCTACGGTCGAATCGTTCCATGCGCGATGCCAGTTTTCTAGCTGCGCATGGCAAACCAAAGGGCCACGAACTCACGTTTAGCCGGTCTCTCCTGCTCGTGCTCAGCCCTCGGCGGTACTCGTGCTCGTGCTCGTGCTCAATATTGTGTTTCGAGTACAAGTCCCATTTCATCAAGCACAAGTACGTTCGACCCGCAACCAGCGGAACTTATAAACGCGTCAGCCGAGTGGATCGCTTCGTTCCGCGAAGAATGAATTTGGCACCTTTCACTTCACCTCAATCGTCCGGCAAGATAAGATACCCCAGGGTAGTCAATACCCCCCTTCATTCAATCTTCATTGAAAGAGTCTGGGATGTCATCTATTTCGCCAGGAGCCTACGACCAAGACGGTTCTTCGTCTTCAACGTCGATCCGGTCTTGCGATTCAGACTCGCCGACTGCGGCGATGCCTTCGACGAAACCCGGGAACGTCTCGGGGGCGATCGACGATAGTTGGTCGGTCGACCATTCGTCTTTGGACGAACGGTATCCCAGTAACCTTCGATCGATCGCTCACTTAAGCGTCGGTACTCGCCTGGACCGATATCAGATCGTGCGGTTGCTAGGGTCGGGTGGTTCATCAGACGTCTATCTCGCTCAGGATCAAAACCTCGGACGCCGCGTTGCGATCAAGATTTTGAGAATGCGATTCGATGCCAGCGACCCATCGAACCTCCGGTTTCGTCGTGAAGCCGAATTGTCAGCGATGCTCGATCATCCGCACCTGATCCGGGTCTTGGACGCGAACTTGATGTCGGATCCGCCTTACATCGTTTCGGAGTTTTGTGAGGGGTTGACGCTACGACAGTGGTTGAGCGAACAATCCGGCGGAACGCTACATCATTCTCTCGTCGCGAAGTTGGCGAGGCAACTTGCCGATGGGCTCGACACGGCGCATCGGCTGCATTTGATCCATCGAGATATCAAGCCGTCCAACGTGATGATTTCACAAGACTCGGACGGAAGCCTTTCGGCGAGACTGATGGATTTTGGGTTGGCTTTCAGTCTTTCGGCAAGCCGGCACACACGCACGGGCATTTGCGTCGGCACGGTCGCTTACATGTCCCCCGAGCAAGTGCTGGGGAACCAAACCTATCCGGCCAAAACGAGCGATGTGTATAGCCTCGGCGTGTTGATGTATGAGTGCCTAACAGGCATCTCGCCATTTGTCGCTGATTCTCCCGCCGCGATGCTTGATCGAGTACGTCGACACGAGCCGACGCCGGTTCACCTCGTTCGTCCCGAGATCCCGAAAGATCTTTCCGCGATCTGTCATCGTTGTCTCGACAAATCGCCCGAACGGCGATACCTCGATGCCGCTGAACTGAGGGCGGATCTTGATCGATATCTCAGCGGCCGCTCCACCGTCGCGCGGAGTTTAGGAGCTTGGGGGCGATCGGTCCGTTGGGCGAGGCGGAATCCGGTCACGACTCTAGCAATGACGATGGTGCTGATCAGCCTGATGACCGGAACAATCAGCTTGGCTTTGTTTGCCTACACCAAATCGAATGTGGCAAGTCGCTTGACCGAGCAAAGTGAGGCTTTAAGTTTGGCGTTGGAACAGGTTCAACTGGCCGAATCGAAGGTCACCAAGCAAGCCTATCAAGCTGACATGCAATTGGCATACATGCGATATGCCGATGGCCAATTCGGCGACGTGGAAGAGATCTTGTCGCGTCATCCGAATGACCGTATCGAAGCCCAATTACTCAAGAAGGCGATTGTCGACCAGTATCGAACGCTATCGATCCAACCTGGTCCCGTGCACGATTTGGTGGTGACGCCGCAACTCGATCGCTATGTGACGGTAGGCGAGGACGGTTACCTCCGTTATTGGGATCTCGAAACAGGAAAGCTGATACGCCAAGCCGGCGGGATTCGCTCTTCCCTCCACTCGATCGATTTGCTCGACAATGGCGATGAACCACCGATTCTGCTCTTGGCCGGGCATTCATGGCCGTGGGGTGGACGCCATCTGATCAAACTGGGGTTCGATGACCACGCAATCAAGCGAGTGCTTCAGTACCACCCCACGACCATCGAATCGATCCGAACCAGCTACGACCAATCGATCATCGCTTCACAATGTCGATACGAAGGGATCAAAGTATGGCACGAAGACACCAAGCGAGAAGTCTTCATTAAGAGTCATCAACGGGGCGAGTCTTTCGGGCTAAGTCCCGACGGGAAATGGATCGTGACCGGAAAAAAACACTACAAGGAGTTGCAAGTGTTTGATTCGCATACCGGGTCGCTTTCTCATCGATACGCGGTCGGTTGCGTCAGCAATCTCGCCTGCTGCGGGAATCGTTTGCCAATCGCCGCGTTCCATTTAGACGGCAAGAATGAACTCGGCTTGGTGGACTACACCGATCCAAATAGCGAGGTCGAAATCTTGGCGGTATCGGATGAAGTATCGCAGATCGCTTTTTCGCCAGATGACCGGTTTTTAGCCGTCGCCGGATTGAGATCCGGCGTCGAATGTTTTCGTCGTGATCCGTCCTCGCCATCGAAATGGAAGCGACTCGGCACGTTCCGTGGCACGCTTTCGCGTGTCAATTGCTTGCGTTTCATTGACACGGATCGTTTGCTCGTCGGGCTGCAAAACGGGCACGTCGAGATGATCTCGCCTGAAGATCAATCCGCCTCGATATCGGATTCTCATACCACCGTGTTCGAGCATTATTACCAAGCGTTGCACCAAGAGTTCGACTTAAACGAAGACATGGTGTCGCCGGGAGGGCGATGCTATTGGATGCCCCGAGATTCGGCGATGGTTTTAACGACCAAGCAAGACAAGCATCTTTTTGCCTACGAGCGTCGCGGTGACCGTTGGATCCCTCGCTTCGACGTCTCGTTCGACAAACAAGCTCAGAGCGTGGGCTGTTATGTCGCGGCTCAGGAGATTTTCGTCGGCACCGAGAATGAGATCGTCATTTTGTCGTTTGAAGGGAAGGTTCTTCGTCGACGTCCGGTTGAATCGCTCGTTCGCGCGATGAAAATCGGCCCGCATGAAGAGAGTCTTTGGATGACGCTGGACGACGGAACCATTCATCGACTTGATCCCGTTACGCTACAAACACTCGAAATCCTCCATGACCGTGACCAGCGAGGGCATTCTGTGGCGTGCTATAGCATCGCGTTTTGGGGCGATGACCGAATGCTAGCCTTGGATATGTATGGGCATCTTCAAGTTTGGGACCTCGACACCGGATCGAAGTTTGGAAGCATCCCCTGGATTCCATCGACGATGGCGTGTGATCGCGATTTCATCCAAACCGATCCTCAGACAGGAACGATTCAAACCGTGTTTCTACGATCCGACGGACGGTATCAACGTAACCGTTGTTCGTTGAACGGAGTTGAATCGACCGATCAATGACACCCAGCCTGTGTCCGGCAACCACTCGCTCCTTCTTTGGTTGTTCGTCGCGTTCCGCTGCTCTAGGCAACTCGGAATCCAGAATGGATCAATCCGATAGGCGATCAACGTAGGCATAGTAAGCCTCGACATTTTCATTTCCTTCGGCATCCAGGAAAGTGGCTCCCAGCTGACGTGGGACGCTTTCCAAATGCATCGCGTCAACGGAAAATTCTCCACTCGGCTCCATACCTTGGTCTTCCGTCATGATCACAATGACATTGGGTTGATCGGCAACCGCCGATGATGCGAAAGCGGCAGCCAACGCGATTAAGGCATACATTGAGAGACTTGAATTCATCATTGTGCTGATGTTGCGAGGGGTTCGGTTCGTATTCGCTTGACGTGATCGATCGCAAAACGCACCATTGTCTCAAGGCCGTTCGTCATTTCCGGATGGGCACTGAAACATACGACACGGCCCTGGCCAAACCGTCCCTCGGCGATTGCGGTTGTCCCCCTCATGACTCCCTGCGGCGCGCCTTTCTTGGCGATTTCAGTCTCGAATTTTGCGATCGGTTGGTAGTCGTCGATGTCTGGTTGGTTTCCGGGTGCTAAGAGTGGTCCCTGTGCGTAGTGAATTGGAAGCATCCGTTCTTCGGTTTGCAGTAGCTGTCGGCCCCAATCGCTGATCGCAATATCTACGGTTCCGGTTCCCCGATTCCAGTGCTCTGTATCAACAACCATTGCATCAAGAATATGAAGCGACCACGGGTAGTGCGAAGATGCCAGATACGCCCCCGCACAAATCCCGATAAAACCTCCACCTTCGCGAACGAATTTGCGGATCGAAGCTCGACCAGTCTCGCCGAGCGTCCGCCCCTGCCCGCGACCGCTACCGCCGGGCAGCATCAACAGATCCAGCCCGTCGAGTTGGCCGGATTGAACGTCGTAAGCCGTCAGTCTCTTAATCGAGACATCTTCATATTTACCAAGAACAAACAACAAATCATTGACGCTCGGGCCCGCACCTTCGTCGACGTAGACTCCGATGTTGATCGGTTTTTCGGCTGCTCGGTGCGATGCGGTACGATTGTCAGTGATTCTGACGTCGTCGATTGCAAAATCGGCGGTCGATCCGGTGATACCGAAATAGAGAGTGTCGAACGCAAGCGTTGGTGACAGCGTCGACGTTCCGGTCAATGCGTCTTCATCTCCGGTTACATTGTTCTGAAGGCTTACGTCAATGGTGCCTCGAGAGTTGCGCGTCAGTGTTAACGAATACGTGTAGTTCTTTTCGCGAGTGAACATCAGAGGGTCACGATTCTTGTCAGGGGCATCGAAGGCGATTAGCCCGCCATTAGCCAAACGTTCGTCGGTGAAGTTATTGGTTTCACGGATGACGGCCGAATCGAAGGTCGTGTTGATGCCGAGATCGAGCATGACGAAATATCCACGGTCATCGAGCGAAACAGGCTCAGAATCTTGGTCACCGTCGTCCGTAAATCGTGTTCCGCTTGAATGAAACAAACCGAAGCGAAACCCGCGATTGATGAAACCGCTGTGGTTGTGTCGGGCGTTGAATCTTAGCTTTATAAAATCGCCGGTCCGTTGAAGAGTCACCTCATCGAAATGAGCCGCAAACGACTTGAGTGACGATTCGTCTGTGGCGGAAAAACTCAGCTCTGAGGAACTTCCCATTTGTCCGCTTCTAGACTTCACCGAAAGGGTTGACGAATCATCATCAAGCTCGAACCAGCCGTCGCGATCTGAATCCGTAAAACGGTCGGCGAAAACGGATGCATTCTTTCGGTTGGAATGCGTCTCGGTTGTTTCGAATGGCTGGCGTGTTGATGTTTGCTGTGTCTGCTGAACACTTTGTTCCTCGCTCGGCATATATTCCTGCGCGAAAGATGCGATCGCATTGGCCATCTTTTCTGCCACCGCCGGTCTGGCGTCGAAAGAGCGAAGATTCCTGCCTACCTCCAGTTGAATTGCATCCATCGTCCCGCCTTTACCGCTTCCATACTTACTTACGATGAAACCGCCGTTGTAGGCTGAATGTTCACGTTCGGCCGAATCAACTTCCGGCACTACCGATAGGGCTTGTTGCGCGATCTGCCCCAACAAACTTCGATCGCCTATCAGGGATTCCAGCCCAAACCGACTCACCAAGTGCGTTGTCGTTCTACCATTGACCGTTCCGCGAAGAATGGCATCGGGTACCTCGGATTGACCATGAATATCTAGCAACAAACCTCGACCCCATCGGTGGATCACGTCCTGACGTGCCTGAGACAACGCCTCGTGGTAGGCGTGGTAGGCTCGCGCGGATTCTTCCGACTCGTACGCCCTTTCTTCGCTTCGATTGGCATCGACAAACTTGCGATGAAATGAAGCGACCACGATGTAAGGTCGTTTGCCTGTCTGCCGCTCGAGAGCGCCGGCGGTCTGTAGTGCAAGCTTTTTGGTACCAAAGTCCATTGTGTTGCTAAACGACCGAACGCCTATCCCTTTGCGAGGCAACGCACCGGGAATCAATTCATTGCCACCATGCGGGGCCGAAAGAATAATCGGCAAGTCGCCTGTCTCGAAGATGACGTGGTTGCTTAACGTCTGTGCTTCCACGTGTTGCAATCCGGCCATTGCAATGAGATGGAAACTGATGCAAACAACCGTGGCGACGTTTGGTCGTGTTTTCATTCGCTTGATTTTCATTGAACGCCTCCGTCGAATTGATGTTGACCGTTGCTTTTTTGTCAACAGGTCGTGTTCGATCACTCGAACGGGTTTTCATCGGATCGTTCTTGCGAGGATAAGAAGTCCTGGTCGGTTTGGCTCAAACGTTCCCGTGGCAATTTGACCGTCTTTCCGGCGTCGGTTAATAGAGTCACCGAATCGGACGATTGCTCTATCAGTCTTGCCGATACTTTGAAACGGCCGGTCGAGTCGGTCCAGATGCGACTGGCTGATTCCTGCGGGGCCTCGCTGCCCGTTGTCGCGAGCAGTGACTTCTTGATGATCAATTCGCTGCGTTTCATCCGGCAATCATAAGCCGCTCCGTAATCATCCCAGCGAACGGTCAGCGTCCCATCGGGATAATGCGAGAGAAACGTGATCGGATTCCATTTCCCTGCATAGCATGCTTGAAGCTTTGTTTGGGCGGGCAGCGTCGCACTATCAGGAATGAACTGAGAATCCGCTGGGACGGTAATCGAGACCGGATAATCCTTCAAGGGCTTGGCTTCCATCGACGTCGACGAACCGGAACCATCGACTGAACCGGATTCACCACCGGTAACGAGAGAGGGATGAACGTCGGGGAACTTACCCTCGGGATGTTCGGCCAATCGTGTCAAATCGGCTTTCGCGATCACGAGTTCCTCGCGAAGCATATTGCAGTCATAGCTTTCGCCCCATTCGTCCCATCGAACAAAAACCGATCCATCCGCGTTTTCAGCAAGCGTCGTAATGGGTGACCATTTTGACGAGTAACACGCTTTCAGTGGAGTTCCTTTGGTCAGTTCCGCAGTGAGAGGAACGGTGACGAATTCAGGCGGCACATCAATGTCGACATTGTATCTTTTGACAGTTGTGGGTTTGGCGTTCAGGTATTGGTTGTAACCCTGCGTTTCCGCATCGGTCCACGGACGCGGTGTGGTGGTGGTCCCTGGATTTCCGATCTGTACGGCGTTGGAAACCATCGAATACAGATACTTTTTTTCACCGATGGTATGCATGGTGACAAAGTACAGCTCGAGATCGATCGGCGAAGACGAATTGGCCGGAAGGAACGACCGCAGGGTGACGATGTCTTCTTCCGCGTACGGGTTCACGGTGGCCGTGATCGAAATCATTCTTCCTTTCGAACGGCCTTGCATGAACACGGTTTTGAATCCGATTGCTTTTTTGGTTCGTTTGAAATTGAACAACAACGAATTGTCTTCGCCACGTCGCAGGTTGCTCAATTGAAAGAACGGATCGGATTCGATTGGCGTAACCACATCGGTCGCAAAGGAGGGTGCGGTCAATAACACGAACAGACAACCGGCACCGAAGAACTGAAACAATCTGTTCATGACTTGATCCTAACGAATGACAATACCTCAGGTCATCTTTGCGATCGGCAACGACGATGGCCGAAAAACGACTGGGGGAGTGTACACCCGGCGACGGCGACGATCAACTTTTCACCGATTGTTGGGATCGAAGTTGGGGTTGGGACATAGCCAAAGTTGCCGAGACTTGTGGCGATTGGTGGTTCAGGCCGAAACTCTTGACGAGTTTCGCTACCTGAAGAATGAGTTCCAGTACTGCACTGGTGGGAACACTCGCTTGCGAGTTTTGACATTGCACTTTTGCTTGTGGCATTGGTTTTTAGTAACCCGCTGCGTAAACGAGGGATGAGTCAATCTCAATGATCCCTCGCTTACGCAGCGGGTTACGAATAAAGTGCAACTTCAAAACGCGCGCGTCGAGCTTGTAACGGGACGGCTTTCGTTGGTTCAGTGTCCTTCAGTATCCGTATCGCTCGAAGTATTCGTTCCAGCGCTTGAGTAACAGCTGTTCTTCGTCGGTGGAGAGTTGGTGGGAGTTGGTTTGGTAGGCTTGGTGTTCGGTATCGGCCCAGGTTTGCAGTTCGGATCGGACGGTTTCGAAATCGGCTAGGCGTAACGATTCATAGATCTTTTGCAGTGTGGCGATCGGGTCGGCGATCAAGTCTTCGTATCGGATGTCGATGATGTGATGCGGTGCGACTTGGTCACGATGAGCGTGAAAAGCGGCGTACATCTGTTCCAAACAGGCCAACACGTATTCATCGATCGGTTCGCTCGCCGCGTCGTCGTGATGTTGGTCCGGTGTGACCGCCTGCAAGCCTTGAACGGCGTCGAGGCTGCGCCACAAGCGGCATGTGCTAGGAAATAATGCCCGAGGGTCGCGTGTAATGTGGATGAATTTTGCGTGAGGAAATGCTTTGGCTAAATGCCCGATCCGCCCGGTGTGGGTGGGGCTCTTGATGACCAGAGGCCGCGTCGTCGAGATGCTGACCCGGTGCAAAAAATCTTTGAGCGTGTCCAGCCAGACCTGTCGATCCTCGTCGCTGATGTTGTCCAGGTCGAGGTATTCCATATCAACCCGGCCTTGATTGGGAAACGCGATCCGACGGTACGGCGACGGCAAGCCCAAGTTGACCAACGCGAATTCATCTTCCTGAGGTCGATCCCATCCGGTGTCCATGTTGTCCATCGGACGTTTGCCCGGCAACAACCAACGCAAGAACGTGCGAAAGAACCACTGCGTCAGTAAGAAGTGCGACGGGGCGAAGCACTGGTAGGTGGTGGGACTGCTAAATCGTTCGTCGCGGACCATCAATTCGTGAAGCAGTGTCGTGCCGCTGCGCCAATGTCCGATGATGAAAACGGGAGGCCCGTGCAATTCCGCTTCCCGCAACTTTCGTCGGAAAAGCAAGCCTTGAATCCACGTGAAGGCCGTGTTGAAAACGGTCGCGATCGAAATGATGATCGCCATCGGCCAGCGTGAGGGGCTGACCTGGAAGTTCCCTTTTTTGAGCAGATTCCACCACGCCCTCGGACGCATCCCGTGCCAAAATCGGGGGCAGTAGAACGGATAGCGGTTGAGCGAACGGTCAGACATGAATCACGGGAACCTTGATCTGAAAGCCTACCGAGAAGGGGGCTGACCCTTTGGAGGCGAGTCGTTATCTGCTGGTTGGACGGCGTCGACCGGTCGAACCAAACCGGCCCGACCTGCGTCGTGTGACCAACTTAACGGTTTTGGAGCGTTTCCGCATTGGATCAATGCGATTCCTCGGGGAGCCTTCGACGGGCTTCGAGGGGCATTGATCAGACCAGCCAGTGCTCACGTGAACCAGTGCCCTCGTGCCGCCCGGTGTGGCAGTTAGAATACCTGACTCCCCGGTATTCAGGGGCAACCTCATTTATCGCGACCTATTTGGCCAACCCCCCGATGGCGAAAACGAACTCCCCCAACGACCTTTCGATCGAGGATCTGCAGCAGCACATTCGTCGGATGTACTACGAAAAAGACGTCGCCCGGGGAGTCGACGGGACGTTCATGTGGTTAATGGAAGAGGTCGGCGAGTTAGCTTCGGCCCTTCGCGGCGACGACCGCGAAAATCTCAAGGAGGAATTCGCCGACGTGATTGCTTGGTTATTTACGATCGCCAATGTGGCGGACGTGAATTTGGCCGAAGCCCTCTCGGCAAAATACGGCAACGGTTGTCCCGGATGTGGCAAATTTGAATGCTCGTGCAGCATCGAGGAAAAGCCATGAGGGTCCAGGCGAATTTCTTCGCTGTCGCGTTTGCCGTTTTCTTATCAGTCATCTTGGGGCTGTCTGCCGGTGCAACGGATTGGCTGGGAATCCAAGGTCACTACCGCGCCGGGCATTGGACGGCGGTCCGACTCGACGGGATGTTGGATGGGACCGGATCAGAGCCATCCGAATTGCCCGCCGGTCCGGTGATGCTCGAGACGACCGACGGCGACGGAGTGGTGGTCCAATACGAACAATCTTTCTTGGCGGCCCCTGATTCATCCGGTGCCCGGTTCGGGTACTGTGTCCCCGGCACCGAAGCGGCCTCGTTGGTGGTTCGGTCGGATGAATCGTCGGCGAGCGAGCAGGCCGAAAACGCAGTGCTGTTGAAGACTCGATTTCCCGAAGTCGGCGTTCCGGCAGACGGGCCGTCGATGATTCCGTTGCAGATGCCTTGGGTGCTTGTCTTCGGTGATCCGATGGGTATTGAAACGATCGGCGCGAACGAACTGCTCGACCGCGATGCGTCGGTCGCGGTGACGCGGTTGACTAGCGCGAAGCCGCTGCCAGATCACGTCTTGGGTTTTTCCGGCGTCGACATGATCTTGGTTACCAGTTCCGGACACGACGTGCTCGAACAACTTTCCCCGGCGCAGTCTCTGGCAATCGCGGGGTGGGTCAAGGCGGGAGGTCGGCTGATGGTTACGCTCGGTGCCACCGCCAAGCAAACCCTTGCCGCCGCGCCTTGGCTCGCCGAGCTACTGCCCGATTCAGTCGTCGAGGCCTCCGTGATCCAGCTGGACCCGTCGGGGATGGAGACGTTTACCAACAGCCAAACCCGCTTGAGCGTTTTCGACGGATTGCGGTTGCCTAAGATCACATCGTTGACCGGCGGTCGATCCTCGCAGATCGGCGAAACGCTGATCGCCGGTCGGACGGCGCGGCGGATCAGCTTGCCGCTTGCCGCTCGTTACGTGTCAGGTTTCGGAAAGATCACCGTGGTGGCGGCTGACTTGGATCAAGCACCGTTTGTCGATTGGCCCGAACGTTTTGACCTCGTGACCAAACTCGCTGGCAAAGATCTTTCGGACGAGCGGGGTGACGTCAGCAGTAGCATTCGTTTGAGCGGTTATTCGGATCTGGCGGGCCAAGTCCGTCGTTCGCTGGATCGATTCGACATCAAACGAGGATTGAATTTTTCGGTGATCGCTTTGGTGATCGCTGCGTTGGTGGCCTTGGTCGCGCCGCTGGATTACTTCTTCGTCAAGCGTTGGCTGGGGAACCCGTTGCTAGGTTGGTTGACGTTTCCGATCGTGGCCGTGTTGATGTCGATCGGCTTGGTAATGGCGGCCCGGCCGCAACTCGAAGCGTCCACGGAGACGTCGGATACCGGTTCGATGTTGCGTTCCAATTCGATGGAGTTTTTGGACATCGACACATCAACCCATACCGGTCGTTTGTTGCGGTGGTCGTTCTTGTATTCCCACACCGCCGAGCAGCTCGATGTCCGATCCCGCGTTGGCGAGTCGCTCGGCGAAATTACCAAATCGGTCGAATACCAAACGATGCGTCCCTTCGGTGCCCCCGGTCAATCGATGGGGGGCATCCAAATCGACGCTTGGAGCGAATCGGTAGTCGTTCCGCTCTCGGAGATCCAATCCAGCTCGAAGGAAAATGCCGATTCGAACAGCGCTTCGTCGCTGACAGGAATCGAGAGTCGCGTCCAATCACTTTCGATCGATCCTCGAGGCAGCAAATCGTTGGCTTTGTCAATGCAGTTCGCCACCAGCGTTGAGGCCGAAACGGTCAAGCGACGAGGTGGCTCGGAACTATTGCAAGGTAAACTGACCAACCCATTGGACGTCGATTTACTCGACGCGATGTTGATCTACCAAAACTGGGTCTATCTATTGCCAACGCGTTTTCCGGCCGGGGCAACGGTGGAAGACGTCGACCGCTTGCGACAAAAGAATTTTCGTTGGCAGTTGTCCCGTCAACGGGCATTGGAAAGTTCCTCCGAAGGCGAAAGCTGGGACGTGACCCGCATCGATCAACCCGAACGTCTGGCCGAGATGCTGATGTTCCACGACGCGGTCGGGGGCACCCGGTACACCGGTTTGCATCATGAAGTACTCGGAACGCTGGACCTGAGTGAACTGTTGACCGACGACCGTTGTTTGTTGGTCGGTCGTTGCCCAGAGCCTTGGACGACGCTTCAGGTCGCGCCTTCGGGCGCATCGGACTCGACCGGTGGTTCAGTTCCGGCTCAATTCAAGTCATCCGAGCCTGCGGGCGACACGTCGTCTTGGGTGCGTGTTTTGATGCCGGTCGAAGAGCTGCGTCGATAAACCAATACATTATCCTTCTTTATTCCCGTTTACTGTTTTGCAAGCCAAGTGATTCGTCGTGATTAAAACCGTTGACCTGACCAAGAAATATGGTGATGCGTTTGCCATTAAGTCGATCGACTTGAACTTGGAAGCCGGAGACCTGTTCGGGTTCATCGGTCCCAATGGAGCGGGCAAAACGACGACCATGCGGATCATCGCGACCCTGCTCGAACCGAGTTGGGGCGAAGCCTACGTGTGCGATCACAGCGTCCACACGAATCCCAAGGAGATCCGCCGGTTGGTCGGTTACATGCCGGACTTCTTTGGCGTCTACGATGACATGACGGTCGTCGAGTATCTCGAATTCTTCGCCGCCGCGTATCGAATTTCGGGCACCGACCGTCGCAAACGAGTCAACGAGATGTTGGACGTCGTCGACTTGGATTTCAAACGGGACGCGTTCGCCAACACATTGTCCCGTGGCCAAACGCAACGTCTCGGTTTGGCCCGCACGTTATTGCACGACCCGCAGGTGTTGTTGCTCGACGAACCCTTGTCGGGTTTGGACCCAAGAGCGCGGATCGAGATGCGCAATCTGTTACGACGACTCGGCGAGATGGGAAAGACAGTGATCGTCAGCAGCCACATCCTGCCGGAACTGGCGGACGTTTGTAACAAAGTCGGGATCATCGATCGGGGTGAATTGAAACAGAACGCCAAGGTCACCGAAGTCATCCGGATGGTCCGCGAGCACACGGTGCTGATCATCCAACCAAGCCAACGTGATCAAATGCAAGCGATCGCGGATTTATTCACCGGACATCCTCTCGTCCAAGCCACTCAGCCCGGTGACGACTCCGTGCGGGTGATCTTGAATAGCGACACGGACGACTACAGCGAACTGCCAAGACTATTGATCGAAAATGGCATCAATTTAAAACGGTTTGCCGAGGAAGAACTCGACCTTGAGTCCGCATTCATGGCGTTGACCAAAGGCACCAGCACGCGGATGTAACCGACTTATGTCTAGCTTACGAACCTTATTCACCCACGAGACGAGCTCGTGGGGGTCAAAAAAGATGTGGAGTATAAAGAGGGCGGGAACCTGGCAAAGAGTTTCGGGTAACCGCACGTAATCGCGTTGCGGCTGATGACTAGACGGGTGAACCACCGATGCCTTCCGCGGTCGCCCAGAATCCGCCTCGGCTGTGATCGAAATGGGGTTTGGTGCCTCGGGCGGATTCATCGAAACCTTCGGCGACCGACCAGACCGATTGCCCGGCGACAAGGGTCAACACCGGCCATCCCGTCAAACGCTCGCCGTGCCAAGGACTCCAACGGGTCTTGGTATGTTGTTTCTCATCTTCGATCAAGCGTTCTTCGTTTAAATCAACAAGCACTAAGTCGGCGTCGTAGCCTTCAGCGATGCGGCCTTTTCCCGTGATGCCCCAAACGCGAGCGGGGGCGTCGCTCATCCAGTGCGCGATCTGCGGCAACTGCACGCGGCCCCGGTGCACTTCATTGAGCATCAATGCGAGCGAATTTTCAACCGCCGGTAATCCCGACGGGCTCGCCGGGTACGGTTGGGATTTTTCTTCGAGCGTATGCGGGGCGTGGTCGGTGGCGATGACTTGGATGACGTCGTCGATGAGCGCTTGCCATAACCCGGCGTTGTCCGCCGCCGTCTTGATCGACGGGTTCATTTGAATACGGCTGCCCAATCGAGCGTAATCCTCGACGTTGAAGAACACGTGGTGAAGACAAATCTCGGCCGTCAAATACGGCGACGGGTCTTGCAGGTAAATCAGCTCAGCGGCCGTCGAAACATGCAACACATGAAAACGATGCCGATGGCGAACGGCCAATTCGGTGGCCCGCTTGGTGGCGATCATCGCGGCTTTTTCGTCGCGAATGCGTGAGTGATCGGTCAGGTCGTTGGTCGGCGACAAGCGTTCGGAGTTGGCGCGAACGGTCGTTTCGTCTTCGCAGTGGGCACAGATCGGCAAAGTCGTTTCCGCAAAGATCCGCTCGAGTGCTTCCTGTTCATCGACGAGTAGATTGCCCGTGCTGCTGCCGATGAAGATCTTGATGCCCGGCACATCGGTGGCTCGGGCGAGTTCGGCCGCGTTGTCGGGAGTCGCTCCGATATAAAAGCCATAATTGACGAGCGATTTTTGGGCCGCAATGCGTTCCTTGTCCCGCACGCCCTCGACGGTGATCGCGGGCGGTTTCGTGTTGGGCATTTCCAGGAACGTCGTCACGCCGCCGGCCGCGCAGGCGTGGCTGGCCGTCGATAGGTCTTCCTTGTGAGTCAGTCCGGGTTCGCGGAAATGGACTTGATCGTCGACCACGCCGGGCAACAAGTGCAAGCCGTCCGCGTCGACCACCCGATCGGCGGTGACCTGGTCAGACGCATCGACGTCGATAATCTTTCCGTGGTCGATGAAAATGTTTCGCTTCTCAACGCGGCCCGAGGCGGATGCGAACCCGTCGCCGGGCAGGACCACGTTCGCGTTGCGGATCAATGTGCGTGTCATGATGGCGTTCCGGAAAGGGTCTCGGGTGGTGGCCTGTTTCGACGATGGCCTTGGGGCCGGGCCTTGGGCCACAGAGGAGGAAACGGGGCAATCAGATCGGAGCCATAGTCTGGGAAGTTGTCGGCGGATCGCAACCCACGGCCGATCGAAAATTTTGAGCGGTTTCGCTACGCTATGGGCCAAACCTATCTACCCCCTCGAGCAGAGACCACGCATGTTTTTTGAAGGAAAGAAAGGGATCGTTTTCGGAATCGCCAACGACCGATCCATTGCCGCCGCGATCGCCAAGGAAATACACGACCAGGGTGCTCAGATGGGCTTCACGCACCTGCCCGACTCCGACCCAGAGCGACCCAAGATGGCCAACCGGCTCAAGAAAGTCGTTGGCGATTGGGGCCCTGCCTTCATGTTGCCATGCGACGTCCAAAGCCCGGCGGATTTGGATGCGATTTTTTCCGAGGCTGTGTCGAAATTCGGCAAAATCGACTTCATGTTGCACTCGATCGCTTACGCGCCGTTGAACGAACTCAAGGGACCGACTCACGAAGTCACGCCGGAAGGTTTCGGGGTCGCGATGGGGATCTCGGCCTACAGTTTCATCGATTTGGCCAACCGAGCTCAAGCGATCATGAACCCGGGCGGATCGATGTTGACGATGACGTATTACGGCGGCGAAATGGCCGTGCCGGGTTACAACGTGATGGGCGTGTGCAAGGCGGCGCTGGAAAGTTCGGTGAAATATCTCGCCAATGAGTTGGGTCCCAAAGGCATCCGGGTCAACGCGTTGTCGGCCGGATACTTGAAAACACTCGCCTCGTCGGCGGTCGGTGAATCCGAAAAGATGAAACTCCTCTACGAAAACTTTTCACCATTGCGGCGAGCCGTCGATGTGACGGAAGTCGGCAAAGCAGGAATGTTCTTGTTGTCCGATTTGGCGTCGGGCATCACCGGCGAAAACCTGCACGTCGATTGCGGCTACCACATCATGGGTGCCCCACCGGTCGATTTGCAGTAGCACCCTGCGTTCAGTTATCGCCGCATTCGGTGTTTTAGTAAGGCAATTGATACAAGCCCGACTCGCGATGGTCTGTTGATTGAATCGTATACCGAATAACAACCATTAGCCGATGGGCGTTAGCCCCGGTTGGCGTCCGATTAACCGCTGCTTACGCGGTACGGCTTTGACCCCCACGAGCTCGTCTCGTGGGTGAATAAGGTTGGCAAGCTAGACAACGACGCCCCCCCAACCATCCGGTTTTCACTTGTGCTCGCCGCTTCAAGCGGCGAGCACAAATGACAATCGGATGGTTGGGGGAATTGCGGCTCGTGTCTAGCTTGCCAACCTCGGCTTCCTGCCAGACGAGCTGGCAGGGGAGCAATACATGAGGACTTGCGGGGTATAAAACAGCTTCCAGCCTGTGGAAACAAAAACACAGGCTGGAAGCCTATGCCACTTTTATGATGCGGCAGTTAATGATCTCGCGATGCTTAACGGCGATAGACCGCCGCGCCGACGACGCGAGCTCGAGGGTTGGTGATTTCTTCGGTGTCGGAGTCCATTTCGATGGGTTCGATTTGAAACTTCCCTTCGTCCGATCGGATCACGACGAATCTCGCGTTCGATGAAGTCGCGCCGGAAATCACCTCGTCGGTTTCAGGCGGCATCACGGTCCAGCGGTCGTTGTCACGAACGACCCAGCCGACCCATTGTGGGGCGGGGGAGCGCGGTTTGCGAAACTCTTGAAAACTTTCACGCATCGCCTTTTCGCGGTTCGCCCAGTCGTCCGTCGTCGGAAAGACCGACGACGCGGCGCGGCGGGATTGATCGACGAGTGGATCACTGTTTTCGGGTGACAACCAATTGCTCGTCCAATCCACATCACTCGCGTCAAACTCATCGATCAAACCGCCAAATGCGATTCGCAGTGGCTCGCTCGCCGGCGTCAGCGTTTCAAGCAGACTACGCAACAACAGCCCGCGAAAGATGGGGTCGATCGTTTGCGGATCGACTTGGCGCAACGAATTGATCAAACGATAGCCCGTTGGTGTGAAGTTCAATTGACCGGACGGCTCGTCGAACGACTGGATCCATTGCGTCGCTTGCTGGGCCCACTGGGTATGTCCGGCGATGATCACGTTGGGAAGAACCATTGTATCGTATCGCAAGCCAAAATTCTTCGACTGCGTCAACAACAACGGATCGGCGTAGTACTCCACGATGTGGGGTGTTTCGCCTTTGTGATCGGGCGGAAGCGGGGAATAGTATTTCGCCTGCGTGCCGGCTTCGGGATAGAGGTACATGGGGCGTTGCAACAACGGCGTTGCTATCAGTTCTTTCAAATCAGTAATTGCCGAAGATCGGTTTGCGATGGCTTCGTAGTAACGCATGAATTGTTCGGGTTGTTCCACCCAAGGGTGATCCGGTGCGAGATCCTTGGCGTTAGCAAACAGCTTCAACCAAGCTGAACTATCCGTCGAATCGGCATAGGCGGGTTTGCGGTAGGCGGTAGCGGATAACACGTCGATCCAAGCTTGGTTCGCGAGCGTTTGCGATCGCGTTTGGTTGACGTCCAGTCCGACGGTCATCGGGTCGTCCGGATGATCTTCGACGAACGCTTCGATTGCGGCGTTGTAGGCGTCTAGGTTACCGATCGCTTGGGTGATCCTTTCAAGCGATTGTTTGCGGTCGATGAGTTGATCGAGGCGTTTGCGTTCGGCGT
Source organism: Neorhodopirellula pilleata (assembly GCF_007859915.1). Lineage (GTDB taxonomy): Bacteria > Planctomycetota > Planctomycetia > Pirellulales > Pirellulaceae > Rhodopirellula > Rhodopirellula pilleata. Next base: position 27,082 of record NZ_SJPM01000025.1, on the reverse strand, counting down.
CGAGAAGTTTGCCAAGCTGGGCGGCCGACGCGGCGGTGTTCGGGTCAGAGGCTTGAAACCGCGAAACGATCTTGGCGACTTCGGTTTGCAGGCTTAGTAATTCGTTTCGTTTGGTATTGACCTCTGAGTCACTTTGAAAGAACGCATCGATGCTGGACTGCAGTTCCTTCATTGCCTTCGAATTGGTTTCGCTGGAGATTTCTTTCTCCTTGAGTCGTAGATCCTCGGCGATCGCCTCCTGCAAGGCAACCTCGTTTTGTTCTTCGTCGGTTTGGGCAAGCTTTCGCAACCGGCTGATCAGTGCGTAGTTGGGGCGATCGGATGGTTCCGCCTTCAGTTGGTCGAGCACTTCGGTAAACGCGCGTTTTCGTTCTCGCTCAGCGTCGAGTGCTTGCCGGATCGTTTGTTGTCCGGCCAAGAACACGGCTCGGTTGCGAGTCGAGTCATCGATCGAATTTAAAAATCCTTCGGCCGCCTCGAATTTTTCGGCCTCGATCAGTTCGGTTAACGTGGCCTCCAAGTCGGCGATGCGGGCGGTTTCGCGTTTTTGAGTGACAACCCAACCGATGCCACCGGCGGCAGCGGCGAGGACCAACACCCCGGCGGCGATCGCCATTGCGGTGCGTCGACGAGCAATCATCTCGAACGAATCAATCCGTTCACGTGCCCGCTGGACCAACCGAACCGGCAACCGTTCCCCTAGACTTTCGGCGGCGGCGAGGCAGCGGGCCAAGGTATCGCGATCGGCATGGCGATCCAGCGCCGATTCCAAGGAACGGATCAAGCCGGCGGCCCGTTGCTCGTCGGCTCGCTCGGCCAACTGTTCGTCGATCCAAATCAGCGCGGGTTGAGCTTCTTGCATCAACGGATCGGCGGCCGCGATGTTAAGTTCGGCTGATGCGGCGCGGACACGATCGGCGATCACGATCGCTTCGTCGACTTCGAACCCAGCGTATGCATTCTGTAATCGATGAATCTCATCTTGAAGTGCAGCACGTCGTGATTCGTTTCGGAACCGTAGCTTGGCGTGTTGAACTTTTGTTTTCAAAGGTTTCGGGACGTCGACCCACCACTTCCCGTGATGTAGTTCTTTGTCGATGGCGTCGAGCGTCAGTTTGTCTTCGGCGGCGATCGCCGATTCGATCTGTTCTTTCAATTGTTCGACGCGAGCTTTTTGAAGAGCAGTGGCGTCGGCCGACCAAATCGGATTCTGGGGGTCTTTCGTATGCAACAGTTGTAACACGGCGATTCGTTGGCTCAGCGGTGCCCGTGATAAATTGAGCAATCGGTGCTGGCGTAAGATCGGCGTCAGTTCGGTTAACCGCGCGTGCGCGGAATTCAGCTTGGTTCCCGATTCGTAGTCCAACGGCGGTGGAAATTGCAGACCGAACTGATTGATGAATACGAGCCATTGGTCGCGTTCGGGGAAATCGATCAGCGCAAACAGTTCGAGTAAGTCACCATTGGCATTGGAAACCTCGATCGCGTCGTCACGAAACCCGCGATCGATCAAAGAGGCGACTTCCGCCAATCGGATGTTCACATCATGGCACAGATCGTTGTATTCGACCGATTCGTCGCGAACGAATTGCGAGTCGGCAGCGTCAGGCGATTGCAGATAACTCTGCATCGTTCGAATCAATTCGCGGACGTGGTGATAGGAAGTGGCCATGGGTTATTTGAACGCGAGCCTGAACTGCGACAACGTCGTCGTGTAATGGCGAGTTTGCCAACGAAACTCGGCGATCAAGTCGACATCAATGTGATTGGCGGGCAACTCATTGCGAGCGGTCTGGACCGAGCCGAGATCGAGTTGATCGGCCGGCAACGCCGAGGATTGACGGCGAGCCTTCTCGCCCGGCTTTTCAACGGTGGCGTTGATGAGCAATCGGGGTTCTTCATTGCGTCTGAGTCGCACGTTGACGCTGACTCGTGTCGGCGGAGCGTTCAATTGTTGCCGCTTTCCGAAGGATCGTTCCAATTCGATTCCCTCGTCAATCCGAACCGATCGCCAGCGATCCGGCTGAGACGAACGCAACGTCACGTCGGCGAGTGAAAGCAGCCCCGGATTGATCGCGCCCAAAGGTACAACGACGGAAGCCTTGTCATTTTGTAAATCCAAATTCACAGTCAGCCGTTCGTTCATACCCGAGACAGGTGTGTCGGCCCCCTGAAGCGTTAGCAATGTTGATTCGTCATCTGCGGTGGCGAACAAAAATCGGTTTCCGATGCGTTGGGCATAGTTCACCTGCAAGATGACTTGACCGGGCTCAAAACGAATGACTTTTGAGGGCGGTTGCAGTATCCCTCGATCTGGTTCGCCCCACACAACGGTGTGAGTTTTGGAGTTGTAGTTGAACTTTTCGTCGACGGTCATTTCCCCATCCGAAGCGAGCGTCAATACTTCAACGGTTGTGGGCGGGATCATTTCCAAGGGGCGGCGGTCGACCGATTGATCCTGATTCCACTGTTCGCCGGACCGTTGCCACTGTCGCCACATGGCCGGTTCCAGCAGGTAAACCAAGCGGATCGATTCTGGGAGTGGTTCGGGATCCGATGTCGGTGGTGGAGGAAGGGAAGGTTTTGGATCCGCAACCAAATCAGATGGGTTAACCGGCAACTCGATGGCGGATTGCGTTTCTGTGTCGGCACTGGGAATCGCCATGGTTGCAGCGGGAATCGCCATGGTTTCATTGGGAATCGCCATCGTTGCGTCGGCCGTGTCGACGGTATTGGGTGGTTCGGAAGTTTGCGGCTCGCTGTCGGGTTTTATTTCGAGTTCGCTCGTTGACTCCGGCGCGGTGATCGATCGCGTGTCCCGTTGCACGATATTCGGATCGGCGGGTCCCTTGGTGATCGGCTCGATGCTCGATGGATGGACGGTGTGCCATATCGCGTACCCGCCAACAACCATGGGGGCCAACAACATACTTGCAACGAAGGCGATCCAAGGCAGCCGAGATTTTGGTCGACTTCGCGATGTCGTCACGATCTCTTGATTGATGATGTTTGTGGCGAGGTCCAATTGAGGAGGTTGATCGTTGGCAAAAGAGAGTCCTTCTCCGCCCGGGATATTCGGATGATTCGATGCGATACCCGATTCACGAGATTGAGGTCGTTTTGTTGGTGCGTCGCCGGAGTGAAACGGCTCGATGCGATCGACAGCCGCCAAAGCGGAAAGTTCGCCTGCCGATACGGCGTCGCCGGTGCGAGCATATTGAACCAACGGACCATCAGGAGCCGCAGCAAGGCTGGCCGTCAAGTCGATGGTGACGACTCGGTTGTGTGGTGGAACGAGGCGATGTTCAGGCGAGCCTTTCAAGATCCCTCGCCACTGGCATGCCATACCCGGTGGTAGTTTGCTGAAGAACGTATTGAACGTGACTTGCCATCGGTGCGAAGGCGGCAACAGCGCGACCGCTTCATCAAAAAGTGCCAGGATTTGATGCTCTTGACCCGCTCCATAAATCACATAGCACTCAGGTTGAGTCGGAGCTTGAGCGGCTTGAGCCAAGACGCCGGCCCAACCCGCGTCGCCGGTCAGAGCGTTCCAAGTCATCGCCGGAATGGAAGCGGGTTTGCCGGGATCCAGTGTGCCGCCGTGGGGGTTGCGCGCGGTCAACCATCTCGCCGGACCCTGCCAAGTCGTCAACAGGTTTCCGTCCTCCCGCAACATCGCGGTAGGCCCCGCATCAGTGCGTTCGTTCGATGACAAGAGCACGTGATGGGCGATTTTATTGGACCGGCCGGAATAGTCCAGTCCTGCGTCGGCGACGCGACTGAGCAACGAATCACCGCCGGAAGTATGCAGGTGCATCCACGCGGTCGGGTTGGCGGGGTTGGGCGATTCGTTGGGCGGAAAGGCATGCCGGTACCCCGACAACGATTCCAGTAAGGTGACCGTACGCGGGGCGATGCCGTTGGTCGCGGCGATGGTGCAGAATCCCTTGCTTCCTGGTTTCAGCCCGGAAGCGGCGGACGTGTAGACGAGTTCTTGCGTCATGGATTGATTGTCGCCGATGAAGAACCCACAAACGGAATCAAGCCCGCCCCGTGTTTGGCCAAGACGGCGAGCAGCGGAACGTCGCACCAAACCGGGGCAACGTCTCGCGGGCGCACTCCGATGATTCCAGTCAGCGGGTCTTTCTCCGGTGCACGCCCGGTAGCGCTGACGGGAATGAACATGACATTGCGGCTGAATGATTCGGCGGCTGACACCAACTCGGGTGTGAATTGAAATAGCAGTTTGCGTACCTGGGCACCGATGAGGTCGACCATGTTCATGTCGATTGCTGATAAACTTCCGTCCGGTTTGGACTTGATCGGCCGAGGAAGTTTTAAACCGGGGCAAAGTGATTGCCAACTGTCCGCTTTGGTCACGATGATGACCACGGGCTTCTCTGTCACGGTTGTCTGGGACGTACCGGTGAGACGACGATACCGTTCGGTCATCTCGTGGAAAACGATTTCTTGTCGCGCCGTGACGGTCTCTTCGACGATTTGGATGTCGTTGGATTTTCCTCGCAGTTGTGCTCGCATACGTGGGTCTTGCGTCGGGTCGAAGCAAAAGAACAACGCGGTTGCTTCGCCGAGGTGACGGGTGACCGGGTTGCTGACCGCGTCGCGTCCGGGCAAGAACGACTCTCCGGCGTTATCGTACAAACACAATAACCGTGAAACCTGATGGGATTGTTCAGCATTGGGATGGCCGGGCATCGGCCGGATACCGAACAGGAACGGCTTGGGATGCAAGATAATCTGGTCACCCATCCGCACGGCAACATAGTGTTCGCCTTGTTCTTCGGTCTTTCGCAGGCGAACGGGGGTATCGCGATCGGCGTTGAAGAATTGCTGTTCTTCATAGTCGTTCAAGATACGATTGCACTGAGGGTCCGCGTCGGTGATCGAAACAGAAAACTCCGACGGCAGATTCTGTCTCAATTGCCAAGCCATCGATGCTAAGAAATACGATTTGCCGCATGACGGTGTCCCGGCAATCGAGAGCATCAATGGTGGTAACTCGGTCGAAGCCCTGGGTAGCAAACGGTGGCAGTGCGGACACGCCAATTCGTTACAAATCGATCCTTTCCGATCGATCGCATTGGCCTGCACGTTGAAACTTGTTGGCAAAAAACGGATCGCCTCATTCTCGCCCAGTCGGGAATCGCCGACCAAGTCCGGATGCGTCGCCACCCATTTGACATCTTCGGGTGCAAAATGATGCCAGCATGACGGGCAAACGACTTCCCGCAACAACTCAACGCGATTGCGAGTGGGACGAACCGATGGAGTCGCGTTCACTCGATGACCACGTTCTGCGACATCACTGAACTTCGCAGCGCCGCCGGCGAGATGACTCCGGCCCCTTCTCGATCGAGCCGCTCGAGGATGCGATCGAGCTGAATTCTCATCGCTTCGATATCTGCGGCAAGGGCCTCTCCATTCGTTCCCTTCGCCTGTCCCATGGCGACGACTTGGGCAGGCGACGGAATCGATTGTCTCGCGGCGATGGCGTCCGTCAATGCCGTTTGGGCTTCATCACCGGACGACTCACGATCGGTTCTTTCGACAACGGCCCGCAATGATTCCGCCAACTCTTCCAGGGACACATCGCCATCACGGTCAGCCGATCCTGACTTGCCGACCGCACGTTGAACCTCAGCAGCCGATTGCATCGAAGGCGACTCGGGTCGCGGCGGTCTCGATTCCGACCCCGAGCGAACCGGATCGGCGGGCTTCGGTTCGGCGGGCTGCGGATCGACCGGCTTCGGATTGGCCGACTTCGGATTGGCCGACTTCGGATTGACCGACTTCGGATTGGCCGGCACGACATCGGACGACTCAATGGTTTGCGATGTTTGCGTTGACTCGGCTTGTTTTTCTTGGCAGCCACTGATGCCGACGATCCACCACGCGAAGCTGATCAAGCCGATGAAGTGGAGTCGTCCGGTGAAGCGACTCGAATGCCCGTGTTGGCTTATCATACCCGCATCGCCTCATGGGGAAGGTTCAGTTTTGACTGAAGTGCAACTTCAACGCTCGATCTTGGCTGAGCGGATTGCGGACGTATTTTTCATAGCACTCTTCGCAGAGATCGAAGTTTGCCGGCAACGAGTTTGTCGGCAAGCCGACCGGCTCATCTTCTTGTCGCGGAGGCGAATGCATGTGGTCGACGAGGTCGTGTGATTTGCAGTGCGAATCGTCACCTCGGCAGAGCAATTCGTTGAGGTAGTCGAGGCTCTGTTCGTGGTCGTCGTCTTCGTCGCCCAAGAAACTGTGATGGGCTTCGGTTTCAAGAGTGTCGTTAAGATCCGAAAGATAGTCGACGGCTTCATCATCGGCGAAGTCGTCGCACATCAACGCGTCGGAATTCGTTTCGTCGCCATCTTCCGCGATTACGTCGACATCAATGCGGATCACGTAGCGAGGCCCCTCGTCGGGGTCGATCGAACGTTGGCAACGATCACAGATGTAATGAATCATTGAAAAGGTGATGGGTCAGGAGTTTGGAATGAAAAGAAACGAAGTCAAAAATGAAAAAGACGAGAAACTTCGTTGACGACCTAACACCATCGTAATTCTCTTCCGAGACGACCCGCAAGTGTTTTCTGACTTTTCATTGGTCTCGACCGGAAATTCTTTTCCCGCCGATCACAACCTGAATGATGAATTGGTACCGAACAGCGGTTGGTGCTCCGCCGGTGAAGACATTAGAATGGTTCTTCACGCGACCGTGTCGGGTTGCGACCGACAACCGGTTTGAAATCGGCTTGGCCGGATTTCCGAGTCAATCACGTTCATGATAAAATCCACCGATCATTCCGTTCGTTCGATCTTGCGGTGGTTCAATCCGATCGCATGGTTGTCGGACCTAAGACGTTCGCTGACGGCCGCCTCGGTCGCGTTGATTTTGGTCAGCATCGTTTCGCTGAACGTCGTATGGGGCTATCCTTGGCTGGGGATGTTGGCGGCCTGTTTGGCGATGTTCGTCGTCGGACGAACTCTCAATTTGTTAAGTCTGCCCAAACTCAAAGCTCTCGCAAACGTTCCCGGTCATGTGCCCGTAGGCGAAGAATTGGGGGCCCCCATTCGGCTCATCAACGTGGGGCGATGGCCGGGGATGGATCTTTGCATCGAAGGGTCGTATTTGTGTCGTTTCTTGGCTCCTGAATCGGACACTTCGGTTTTGCAAACGGTTCGGTTTCTCCGACGCGGCGAACGCCAGTTGCCGCCGCTGTTGGTTGAGTCTTACTTTCCCTTTTACTTGTTTCGAACCCGTCGTTTGATCGATTCGGGCGCGACCGTCGTCGCAACACCGCAGCGACTGTTTGCCGAGTCGGACAAGCAGTGGCGAATGTTGGAGGTAACGCTGAAGGGTATCGCATCGCGATCGTCTCAAGGCGACCAAGTCCACTACATCGGCAATCAAGAATACCGCGAAGGGGTTCCCGTGCGGCGTTGGGACTTCGCCTCCTGGGCACGTCTTGGTAAACCGGTTCTTCGTGAATACAGTACCCCGGCGTCCAAAACGTTGTTGATCGTGGTCGACAACCTTCGACCGCAGTCCGCTCGGCCTCAACCCAAGGGGCCCAACCGATGGTGGAAACGATCCAATGATCGGATCGACGAGCCCTTTGAACGGATCTTGAGTTTGGCAGCGGCTTCGATCGAGACCCTTTCTCGAAACGGCGCCGCCGTTGTGTTGCGATTCGTACGTGGCGAAGACGGTGAAGCGTTAGGCCGAAAGTACCGCTGTGAATCGGGAGCCGATCCCGGCGAATTGCTGATGGCGTTGGGAAATGCAAAATCATTCGCCATGGAGCCGACCGACCAGGCCGTTTGGCCGCTCGATGAGGACGTTCATTTCGGAAGCGACGGCGAAGCCGTGATCGTGTTGAGTTGTCGCGACAGCGAGGAGTTAAGGCGTTCTCGAGAAACCTTATCACTTCCATCAGGAGTGTTATGGGTATCGGCCGATTCGATTGAAACATTGGAATCTGGTTCGTCTGACGTGAATGTGATGCAACGATTACGAGGCGGATCGGATGACAAGCGGGTAGTGATTTGATGGAAACGAACCTCAGGGCAGTGGTTGTCGCGGACAGCATTGATTCGGGTCGTTGGCGGCGGACGCTCTCGGACGATCGCATCGTGCTTGGCTGCCTGATGTTTACGCTGACCTGGTTCGTCGGCGGCACGTTCAGTACCCAACCGGTCCTGTTTGTTTGGTTTGGATTAGCCGTGGCGGGCGCGATGACGATGCGTTTACATCGTCGTCGGGCCGAGAGCGGCTCGGACTTCCAGTCCACCGCGACGAACCGGCCGCAGTGGATCCGGTTGATCGGATTCGCCTTGTTGTTGTGTTTGATGACTACAAGTGTGGTCGCTATTTTTGGTTGGCGGTTTGCGGCGCAAGTCAGCGAAACGTCAAGTCTCTTGGTGCTTGCGGTCGATACGATCGCACACGTCTGCATCGCGTTGTCGTGTATCCTTTGGTCGGTTTGGTCAGCACGAGGACACGTGCTATTACTGCTGCTCGGATTGGTCGGCGTGTTGATGGCGGTCGCTGGGGGGGGTGTCAGCACAACATTGACGGCCCAAACCGCTGTCGGATTGACAACCTGCATTGGTTTTTTGACGGCGGCGCAGGTGATTTTGTCGCGTCGAGAGTCGTCGTCGGCGAAACACATCGATTCCCATCGCGGTGGCGATCGCTTCGTCGAGGTGCTGCGCGAACGAGGTGCCCTCGCGCAATCGAATCGGCTGGCGGGCTCAACAGAAGAGGTGCGTTTCAGCTTTGTGGAAGCGTCTTGGCCTTATCTGCTCTTGTCGGTGTCGCTGATCCTGATTGTCGCTTCCGCGTTTGCTCGGATGGGTGAATGGGTATTGCCCACTGTTCAGGCGGAAGTCTTCTCGCAACTCAAGGATCGGTTCGAAGACCCCACGTCGGTCAGTTTCCTCGCTGGCGGTCGTTACGTGACAGGTAACCGCATCGGCGACATTCAAACAAGTATGTTGAACGATCCACAATTACTAGCATTACGTGGTTATTGTTCAACGATCCCTGGGTACCTTCGGGGAAACGTTTTTGACGACTACAGCGACGGACGTTGGAACACTCAGCGACGTTGGGTGTTTCAGTACGGACGTCGACCCGCGAACGTTTATCGATCCCAGGTCATCTCACCCGTTTCGGAGGCGAAGGTGCCGTTAAGCCAAAGTGCCAATCCGATTCGGTCTAGGTTTTTGCTCGAATTGCCGTTTGATTCCACTTCCAGCCGGAACGACACGACGCCAATCGGGTCTGGTGCAACGAATGGTTTCGGCGGTCAATCGATTATCGGCACGATTGAAATCTACGGTCAGCCTGATCATGGACCGCAGACATTCTTCCCCGCAACATCGGTGTGGATCGAAGCCAAAGCGAACAAGATCGGTTTGACGCCGCACGGTTTGATCGACCGAGGGATCGAACCGACGCAACCGTGGACCGTCGGCGTTGTCGCGAAGCCGCAAATCGAGCCGCTAACTCCAAATGACCGCGGCCTCATGCTTTGGGTGGCGCCCGAGATTCGTCCGACTCTTGAGCGGGTCGCCCGTCGGGCGGTCGGAAACGCAAGCACCGCCGATGCCAAGGCCGATCGAATTGCGAGCTACTTTCAAAATCGATTCACCTACACGCTCCGGACAGAGTTACCACCTTCCGACGTCGACCCGTTGGTCCATTTCTTGACGACGGAGCATCCTGCTCATTGCGAATACTTTGCGTCGGCGGCAGCCCTCATGTTGCGGACCGTTGACGTTCCGTCACGATATGTGACCGGCTACGTGATGGACGAACTCAGCGACTCGCAGGACTACTACCTTGCGCGGAATCGCGACGCTCACGCGTGGGTTGAATACTATGATGAGCAACAACGTCGCTGGAAACCGCTCGAGCCAACACCGGGTCGAACGTTCCGCACGATCGAACCGTCCGAACAGGTCGCCAGCAACGGGATTCAAGGAAACTTCGTTCCGGAATCTGAATCGGGCTCATCGAATTGGCTACAAGGAATGATCGGATACCTCTCGTCCCTTCGCATCACGGATACCTTGTCGGTGGTGTTTCAGTTCTTGCAGGTGCCTGCATTGGTTCTTTTGATCGGATGGCTCGGATGGCGGGCACGCGGGGAAACGCTCGACACCCACTCACAACGTCTTATCATCGAACGTCGCAAGATGGATCGCCGACTGAAGCGGTGGGGATGGGTACGTCGCACGAGCGAGACGTTGCATCAATTCGCCGCCCGCCTCGAAAACGTCTCTCCAGAAGATCCGAGACACGACGAACTGAAGGACGCATCGAATTGGTATCGTGACCATGCGGTTCAGCTGTACCGTCAGGCAAGCACTAAAACCGCCTCGCCGTTACCGGGCCGTGTCCCATCGGCAATCGTCCGATGATCACGGCCGCAATGATGCCGGCGGCGAAGCCACCGGCGTGTGCCCACCAAGCCACACCGCCACCTACTCCCGCACCGAGCGAACCGATTCCACTGAATACTTGAATCGCGAACCACAGTCCCAAGAACACGGGAGCCGGAACGACGAACGTGGTGAAGATGACGAACAAGGGCAGAACCGCCAACACCCGAGCATGCGGATACAAGAACGCGTAGGCTCCCATCACGCCGGCGATCGCGCCGCTGGCCCCGAGCGTTGGTACCGGGCTGTCGGTTTGGCTGATGTAATGCGCTAAACCCGCCATCACCCCCGTCCCTAAATACAGCAAGACATAACCGAAGTGGCCGAGGCGGTCTTCGACGTTGTCGCCGAAGATATACAAAAACCACATGTTCCCCAAGAAGTGCATCCATCCGCCGTGCAAAAACATGCACGTTACCAAGGTCATCCATGGCGGAACGGCGGACGGTCCGAGTTCTTGTCGGACATTGACGACCTCGATGCCTTGAGCCGTGCGAACGGCGGCTTGAGAAGCATGATCTTGGGGACATAGCATCGCAGAGGCTATAGTAGATCTTGGGGACATAGCACCGCAGAGGCTATTGACTTGGCACCCTGTAGCGGTAATCATGACGGGGTCGAGTTTGCTGAGTTGGTAACCACTGAGGTGCGTGATGGCACGGATGAGTCGAGCGGAAGTTTTTGATCCGGGCGAAGTCGCGGTCGGACACGTGTTTAGCCGTACCGTCAGACGGTGCTTTCTCATGGGCGATGATCCTGTCTCTGGGAAGAACTTCGACCATCGCAAACGCTGGATCGAGGAATATTTGCAGCAATTCGCGGCGTATTTCGGAATCGATCTGCTTTGCTATAGTTTGCTTTCAAATCATTTCCATTTGATTCTTAGGTCTCGACCGGACGTCGTTGCGACTTGGAGCGATGAAGAAGTTGCCCGTCGTTGGATGATGCTGTGCCCCAGCCATCGCAAGGCGGACGGGTCGCCGATGGAACCGACCCAGCCGGAAATCAACTCCATCGCCGGTTGTCCGATTAAGCGTGAAGAGATTCGCCGTCGTTTGAGTGATCTGAGTTGGTGGATGCGGTTGTTGTGCCAGCGTGTGGCAATGCGGGCCAACCGCGAGGACGAAGAACACGGTCGCTTTTTCCAGGATCGATACAAGGCGACTCGGCTCACCGATGAGGCGTCTGTGTTGGCTTGTGCGGCTTATGTGGATCTCAATCCGATTCGGGCGGCGATGTGCGAGCGGATCGAAGACAGCAATTTCACCTCGGCTCAGCGGCGAATCCAGGCCGAGCATGAAGAAGTTCACGAAACGCCACCCGACGAAGCGACACGTAACGAAACGCCACCCGACGAAGCCACGGGCGAGCGATCCGAACCGATCGCGAAATTGCGGCATCGTCGCGATTCGTTTCTGTCGCCTGTTTCGATCGACGAGCTGCTTGATCCGATCGGCCCGTGTGGCAGTGCCAAGCCGGAGCGTTGCAGTGACAAAGGATTCTTAGCGATGTCGCTGGCGGACTACTTGGAACTATTGGACTGGACGGCCCGTCAGGCGGCCCCAGGCAAACGTGGCAAGACGCCCGCAAGTGTCCCGCCGCTTCTCCAGCGACTCGGTTTGGATCAAGCGTCTTGGTGTGAGTTGGTTAGCGACTTCGGCAAGCTGTTCTGCACCGTTGCCGGTAGTCCCGACAGTGTCGACTCCATGCGGAGTCACGGGACTCATCGACGTTATCATTTGCGTCGCCGGGCACGCGAGCTATTCGCGGTCACGGACTAAGGTCCGGGATCAGCTTCTTATTTGCTTCAGCTCATCGGCCCAACGGGCCGATCGTGGGTGAGGCATGCACTTTTCTCATCGCAAACGACGCCAGGCGAGGCAAAACCAAAGCCGTCGAGGCTTCGGTGCAGGCGACTTTTGTTGAATCAGGGATGTAGCTTTGTTGAGCTACATGCGGATAGAATGGCAAAAAGTCGTGTCCCCAAGCTCGGCTTTTTGCTTCCAATCGTTTGAAAACTTTGCGAAATGAAAACGTTGGAGAGCAGGAAACTGTTCCGAGGCACACACTCACCAATTGGGTGTTGGAGGAAAGAGAGATGAGAACTGCTTGTTTTCTATCATTGTTCGCGATTTGTCATTTGTCGACCAACGCGACGGCCAACGATCAAGAAGACTTGGTGCCCGCTCCGGGAACCGTGACATTTGCATTCACTTACTTCCCTCAACCATTGGATGCCGACAAAGGGGAGGCTCCCAAACAGGAGACTCGCAGCGTTACGGTCCCGATCAATTTCATTGACAAACAAGGCAGCAAGACCGTTCGTTTTGGCGATATCGATTGCATCGTGAGCTACGGAGTCGATATGAGCATCGTTGACATCTACTCGCGGAACCCAAGTCGAAGCCTGTTCCGCCGCATGCATTCGTCCGCACAGAATGGATCCGACAACGGGATCATGGGTAAGAACAAGGTCTACCATCCGACGACCGGATCCTGTGTTGAGTTTACGGCGTTCAGCGGAACAAGTGCAGCCGACACTGGCGAGCCCGCTGACAAGCCAAAGATCAACATCGCAGATCTAAATTTGGCGAAGACGATCGATTCGTTCGCCCGCGACGAACTCGAAGCCGCAAGGAAGCACGCCAACTATGGAGTCTTCGGACAGTGCGATCGAATTGTCATCGGGCGGCTCAGCGTTCATGAGATGATGGTCCTTGAAAGTGACCCGCCAATCTACCAATACGACCTGCATATCTTGCTCGATGGAATCATCAAAGGTCCAAAGACCAAAGCTGGACACATTGAAGCCGGGTACAGTCAGTCCGAAGGAGCGTTGCCTACGTTTGATAAGGACGTTGTCTGTGTGGTCGGGCTCGCCGGCAATTCACTGCAAACTTGGACTCCCGCCGATCAAGCCGTCGTCAACACTGCGATCGTCGCAACGTTGGATCAGGATCAGGCAAAACGCGATGATTGGTCGGTAGCCAAGAATCAACCTGAACAACACGAGCATTTCGACTTTTTCCGCAATTCGAAAAGCCTAGCCTTGGTTCGACTCCACGGTTCGGCGCACTCTGTCGTATTCACGACGGCCACGAAGCTTGAATCGATGAAGTACAAGATCGTTCATAACTATCGAGGTAGTCTTTCGAGTGGCGATCAAGTTGCGCTCTCCGCAAAGTCAAGTGTCCGGGAACTAAGCTTTGTTTCCTACGAAAAACGCGGCAACGACTGGGTCATTACCGAAAGCGTCGCCGTTTCCCCGTCAGCTCTTTTAGTCGCAGCGAAAGCGTTGGGCACCAGTGCCGAGTCGCTCAAAGAACGAATCGCTGCAGACAAGCTGGAATTCAAAAAGGAGGAAGCCAGATACGCCAAGCAGCTTGAGGGTGGTCCTGAGCACGGCCATTCACAGAGTAGCCAAGGATTTGACCCGACCGAGGATCACACGCACGGTAGCGATACCCCTGGAAGAAACGGAACCCGCGACGATCGTCCCGAGTAAACAGCTGATCCAGTTTCAGCTCCATTGACACTCAACCGATTCACGAGCACCAAGAATGAAAGTCTCCAACATGCTACTGATCACAGCGATTCTTTGTGTCGTTGGCGGTTGCTCCCAAAAGGTTTCAACAGAGAAAGCGTCCGCGGCAGACCCGAATCGCTGTCGCGTTCAATGTCACTTGTTCTATCGTGATATGCGAGCGGAAGTGATGGAGGAGATGATCCCACCCAGCGAAAAGGCCGATGTTTTTATCGATTTCGACTTCAACAAGAAGCCCAAAGACGCGCCCCCACAGGTCGTTCAGCTGCCCAAAGCGAAGCCTATGTACCAGGCAACGATTTTCAAACGCGGTGGTGAATTCGTTCTTGAAATTCGCAACTCGCACAAGGGCACTCAAACGGACGCAATGATTTGCGAGACCTCATTCGACATAGAAACAATTCGAGAACGCCATCCAGCGGGAGAACGCGGTTTGTCGGGGCTTACTTACGTTCCCCATCCAACCGTCGAGGGTCTCGAACTGCAGTTCATTTGTACGCTCAAGCCGGTCGAGTAGTCGATCAGCCCAGCAATCGTTTTCGGCGCGTTGGCTTGAATCGGTGGTCAACAAAGTGAACGAGTAAATCGTTCGGTACCGAAACGGAAGAAGAAGCTCGTCGGGCCGCTCGCTTCCGATCCCAAGGCGACCACAAGCATTTTCGACCAGCCGTCGCTTTTTCGAAATGACACTTGTAACAATGTGTTAACCCATTAACATGTGTTAGTGCATTAACACATTTACCCCGTGAGTAGGTGGCAGGTGACAGCATGGGAAAGACCTCTTTACAGGATCTTGGCAAGCGAGAACGGCAGATTGCCGAAGCCGTTTATCGGCTGGGAGAAGCCAGCGTGGCAGACGTCCGGTCGGAAATCGCCGACGCGCCGACCTATTCCACCGTCCGGACGATGTTGACTCTGCTGGTCGACAAGAAAGTGCTTCGCAAACGCCAGGAGGGGAAAAGGCACCTTTTTAGGCCGGCCACACCGCATGAGACCGCTCGGAAATCCGCATTCCGCAATCTGGTTTCGACCTTCTTTGCTGAGCAACCTGTGGAAGCGCTTGCCACACTTCTGGATGTGTCCGGCGAGCTGAACGACGAAGACCTCGATCGCATGAATCAAATGATCGAAGAAGCTCGAAGGGAGAACCGCTGATGCTGTTTGCAACGAGCTTCCCTTCCAACCTGAGCGAATTCGCTTCGACACTTCTGATAATTGTGGCTTTGACGGCGACCTTTGTGTGGACTTTTGCCGGGTTGATTGCTCTCACTTGGTGTCGAGCATCTGCGGCAGCACGGCATCGCACTTGGGCCTTATCAATGGTCGCTGTCCTAATCGCGCCGCTGCTTGTCCCGTCAATTCCATTGCCAAGGTGGACTGCGTGGCAGACGCCGCGAGACTCAGCACCGGAAGCGTTGCGACAAACCGTCCTGCGCGTAAATGCGTTCGATTTGAACACTCGAGTTGATGCCGTTGACGAACAACCTCCGCCAATATCAATCCTGATTGAGTCAGTGGCATCCGATCAGTTACCGATGCACGCAACTCCCGCCACACCGGCGGTGAGTTCATTGGCAGTGGCGTCGTCGTCGGCATCGCCGGAGCAGGCCGCTGCAATTCTGCCTGAGATCGATACGAATTGGCACGTGATCGAGGCGACGCTGATCGTTGTTTGGGCAATGGGAATGTTTGTCGGTGCGTTGTTGTTCCTTCGATCGACTCGTCGAGTCCGACAGCTCATTCGCGGCAGCTTGTTGATCGAAGAAGGACGCCATTGCGACCAGTTCATCGCCCTCAGCAAAAAACTTGGACTGCGGAAACATGTCAAACTCGGGGTCTCGTCGGAAGAAATCGTTCCGTTTGTCACGGGTTGGGCGTCACCCGTGGTCGTGTTGCCCGCCGGATTCGGAAACTGGACCTCCGACCGGCTGAACGTGGTGCTTGCCCATGAATTGATTCACATTCGCCGAGCCGACTTGTTCTGGCAGACGATCGCTCGTTGGTGCCTGATCGTCGCGTGGTTTCATCCCCTGGCGTGGATCGCCACGTGGCGATTGCGAGTTGAACAGGGGGAAGACCATGGGGACATAGCACCGCAGAGGCTATTGACTTGGCACCCTGTAGCGGTAACCATGACCGGGTCGAGTTTGCTGAGTTGGTAACTATTGAGGTGCGTGATGGCACGGATGAGTCGAGCGGAAGTTTTTGATCCGGGCGAAGTCGCGGTCGGACACGTGTTTAGCCGTACCGTTAGACGGTGTTTTCTCATGGGCGATGATCCTGTCTCTGGGAAGAACTTCGACCATCGCAAACGCTGGATCGAGGAATATTTGCAGCAATTCGCGGCATATTTCGGTATCGATCTGCTTTGCTATAGTTTGCTAGCAAATCATTTTCATTTGATTCTTAGGTCTCGACCGGACGTCGTTGCGACGTGGAGCGATGAAGAAGTCGCCCGTCGTTGGATGATGCTGTGCCCCAATCATCGCAAGGCGGACGGGTCGCCGATGGAACCGACCCAACCGGAGATCAACTCCATCGCCGGTTGTCCGGTTAAACGTGAAGAGATTCGCCGTCGTTTGAGTGATCTGAGTTGGTGGATGCGGTTGCTGTGCCAGCGTGTGGCAATGCGGGCCAACCGTGAGGACGAAGAACGCGGTCGCTTTTTCCAGGATCGATACAAGGCGACGCGGCTCACCGATGAGGCGTCTTTGTTGGCTTGTGCGGCTTATGTGGATCTCAATCCGATTCGGGCGGCGATGTGCGAGCGGATCGAAGACAGCAATTTCACCTCGGCTCAGCGGCGAATCCAAGCCGAACGTGAAGAAGTTCACGAAACACCACCCGACGAAGCGACACGTCACGAAACGCCACCCGACGAAGCCACTGGCGAGCGATCCGAACCGATTGCGAAATTGCGGCATCGTCGCGATTCGTTTCTGTCGCCTGTTTCGATCGACGAACTGCTTGATCCGATCGGCCCGTGTGGCAGTGACACGCCGGAGCGTTGCAGCGACAAGGGATTCTTAGCGATGTCGCTGGCGGACTACTTGGAACTATTGGACTGGACGGCCCGTCAGGCGGCCCCAGGCAAACGTGGCAAGACGCCCGCAAGTGTCCCGCCGCTTCTCCAGCGACTCGGTTTGGATCAAGCGTCTTGGTGTGAGTTGGTTAGCGACTTCGGCAAGCTGTTCTGCACCGTTGCCGGTAGTCCCGACAGTGTCGACTCCATGCGGAGTCACGGCACTCATCGACGTTATCATTTGCGTCGGCGGGCACGCGAGCTATTCGCGGTCACGGACTAAGGTCCGGGATCAGCATCTTATTTGCTTCAGCTCATCGGCCCAACAGGCCGATCGTGGATGAGGCATGCGCTTTTCTCATCGCAACCGCCGCCAGACCCGGCAAAACCAAAGCCGTCGAGGCTTCGGTGCAGGCGACTGTTGTTGAATCAGGGATGTAGCTCCGTCAAGCTACATGCCGATGAGCTGGCAAAGTGTCGTGTCCCCAAGCTCGTCCCGCCGCAATCACGGCACTCGGTCCTTCCATCGGCCCAACCTCATCTCCGTTGCGAACGTAATTGGTCGGGTTCATGTGGTTCGGCGAAGCGTTGTTCTGAGTCGCCAACCAATGGTCGTAGCCATGATCGTCCGGTTGTGGTTGTTCATCGGAATTGAACTTACCATTCAAGTGCCATTTACCGGCATGGCAGGTTTCGTAGCCACGGTTTTTTAGCAGTTCGGCAATGGTGATCTCGCTCTCACGCAGATGGTACTGAGATCCTGGTGGAATCCAACGCCACACGCCATTTCGATAAGGAGTCCGTCCCGTCAAAATCGCCGATCGCGAAGGAGAGCAAACCGAACAGGCAGCATAGCACTGTGTGAACCGCAGCCCTTCAGATGCAAAGCGATCTAGATTCGGAGATTTAATGACGGGATGACCATAACATGCCAAATCCCCCCAGCCTTGATCGTCCGTCAAAAAGACGATGACGTTTGGCTGCTCCGCAGCGCTCGCTGAGGATGGCGAAAAAACGCTGCTAATAATGGAAGCGGTACAGAGCATGAGCAACACGACGCAGCTCACATAACTGATTCTCGATTTAGACTGACAACTCATTTTTCTTTGATGGCTCGTGATGAGGATCTCATTGTTTGAACACTGGGGAAATGACGCCAAACCGAATGCATCGATATTTGTTGACTTTCCTACGGTGCGATCGCTTGCTTGATTTCCGACAAACGCTGCGAACCCGCGTCATTGACTTCCATCAAAAAGCGGATCAGGTCCAAAAATTGCCCGCGATCGGTGAGCTGATTGATCAACCCGGCAGGCATAGCCGATGTCGTTGATGGCTTCATCGCGTCAATATCGTCCTGCAAGAGTTTAATGATCTTACCACCTGCCGGTTCACGCAACACTAATTCGTCGTCGCTCTCGCTGACCACGAATCCCGTCAATGCAAGCCCATCGGCAGTCAACACCATCATCTGCGAAAACTCTTTGCGAATCGCCTTGGACGGATTCAAGACGGACTCGACGATAAACGGATCGTTGACGTCGTCTCGCTTCGAAGCCAAATCAGGTCCCAAGCGATCACCGCTAGAGGGATCGTGACACTTCGCACACGACAACGATTGATTGTAAAACAGTTTGGCACCTCGCAATGCGTCCCCTGAGGCACGGGCTTCCCGAGCCAGTTCACTCGCATCGACCTCACTGAGCTGTTCACTCAGCGATACCGGCGGACCATCACGCAACGAGAGACCTTTAATCGCCAACTCGTGAATCGACCAGTACTTATTGCTCGAAGTCCCCGTTTGCTCAATTCGAATGTGTTGGACCGGATCAGAACTATCGATTTCAATTTCCGTTACCGGTTCATCACCGTTTCCTTTCGCCACTGGTTCGCTCCACGTCTTGCCATCGCTAGAAACCACGACCGCGAATCCACGTGGGTAGTCCGTTTTCGATCTTGCCGCGTCCAACGTGATTGACAATAGTTTCACTGGCTCCGGAAGCTCGATGCCGAACCACATGCCCGGTTGCTGCTTTTTGCCAGTGTCCCAGCGACTCTTCGCATCGCCATCGACAGCCGCCGATACCTTGTCCGCATCGTGGCTTGCGGTCAGCTTCCATCGCTCGCGATTATCGAGCGGAGGTGGGTCAAAGTACGTCAACTCGTTCAATGTCCATGGTCCTACGCGGCCCGTGGACTCCTCTCGAATTCTTGCGATGTCGGACGACTCAACGAGTCCCGCTTTGTTGCCCCACTCGTTCCGAATGTAGTTCGCCGCATCGCTGATCCATTGATCTGTATTTGCGCCCATGGGCAACATCAAACCCGCCGTGTAAGTCTTTTCATCAATAGGCCCCATCAGGCCATGCAACATAATCCGAGACAACCGCTCCTTGTGACCTGTCACACGCGGGGATCCGACCAACGAGGGTGCGACCATCATTCCCGTGTGATCGGGTGAGGTAACGCCTTTGCCGTCGGGACCGTGGCACGTCACGCAAAGCGTCGTGTAGATCGTTTTTCCGCGAACCACCGAGTCCGCGAGTACTTTGTCGCGTCGCCTCAGTTCTTCGAGCTTCTTCGCCTCGGCAATCATTGCTGCAGCACGAGCCTTCAATTGGTCTGCGATACGCGTCACCGCTTCATTCTCATGATGCCGCGACACGATCTCAGCCGACAACGATTCCGCATTGGGGTGTCCCGTCCGGGAAAGCGAGAGCAGCGTTTGGATCGCTACTTCGGGACTCTCGTCCGGAACCGCTTGCGTCAGTAACTCGTCTACAGATCGGTCGTCCTTCATCCATGGTTCCGCAATACGAATCGCAGCCGAGCGAACTCGATCATCCGAATCGGTAATGCGATCCTTCAACATCGCGATGTCAACAGCGTCGAGTCCTTCCAATGTCCACAGTGCATGCAACCTCGCTAACGGGTTGTCGCTTATTTTCGCAAGTTGCTTGAGCGCCGGGACGACACTCGGATCGCTGTGCAAGACAATGAGTTTTTGAGCCTCGCTGCGCCACCATCCGTTGGGGTGCGAAAGATGAGCGACAAGTTGAGCTGGGGACTCTTCCAACATTCGAGGTTGCGGGCCACGTTGGGTTGTTTCATGGTCAATTCGAAAGATCCGTCCGCGGCCCACGTTCTTATCTAGCTCGTACTCTTGGACGACGCCACGAAGATAGGAACCGTCGCGAACCCAGTTTCCCTCTTGGATGATGCCGCGATACATGTCGACTAAATACAAACATCCGTCTGGGCCCGTAGCACTGCTAACAGGACGAAAATTGGGATCCGTCGCTGCGATAAATTCGGACTGGTCATACGCGTTAGAAACAACGATACGGCCTTGATCGTTGGTAACCTTGGCGCGGCGAACCAAGCGCCCAACTGGCTCGGGAATGATCAAATCGCCGCTGAAGTCCGCCGGCATCGCGTTGCCACGGTAGATCGATTGTCCACAACATCCCGTAAACCGATTGAGTGTGTTATCGTCTCGAACTCGAGCGCGACCGCCTTGTACATCAGGCACGTTATCGATCGGAAAGCACTCACGAAAACCTTCGGCTTGTTCGCCCGGCAGCGAGAGCTGGCCATAAATGATCGGACGCTGAAAGTCCATGGCCGGATTTTCACCACCCGCCGTCGAGTAGAAAATGCGACCTACGTCATCATGCGTAATCCCCCATTGTCCACTTCCGTGCGGCAGTGGTTCGCGTACGACCTCGCCCCCGGTGAAGCGATATCGGTGCTGCGAATAGGTAGTGTAAATCCAATTGTCAAGGTTCCAAACCAATCCGCTCGGCTGATGCTCTAGGTTACCGCCACGTTTGCCCCCTTCATGCCACATTTCGATTTTATCAGCAACACCATCGTCATCCGTGTCTTGGTAACTCTTCAAATCGAGCGTATTCGTCTCGCGAATGATCACCCGATCAAGCAAAGGCAACACCATTCGAGGCAAGATCAAATTGTCCGCAAACACGGTGTGTGTTTCGTAGACGCCATCGCCGTCTCGATCCTCATGCCGAGAAACGCGGCTACTGGGCGCTAATTGATTTTTGCCATCGATGTCCTGCATGTAGGTTCGCATCTCGATGACATACATGCGCCCGTTGCCATCCCAAGCGACCGCCGATGGTTCATGAATGTGCGGTTCCGTCAGCACTGGGACCACGGCGTACCCATCAGCAATCTTCATGGTTGCGATCGAATCGGCGGGTGAAAGAGGTGGTGCTTTCGAGCTAGCCTCTTCGCCCATCGCGAGCGGGCAAACAAAGAGAATGAAGCAACTAAAAACGACCGATCGAAACAACAAACACATCAGAGGAAGAAACCATCATGCAAGAAGGGAATCGGTAGTGAACGAGGCAACGAGTCCTGTGCCGCAGGACTCGCTGCCTCGCCCACTACGAAAGTAAATGTTTGACCGATGCCTACGGTTTTCTGATTTGGAAGATGTACTTCATCAAATCATCGAACTCGCTACGGTTCTTGAGTTGTCGAACCAAGTTCTCTGGCATCAGTGACACTTTCGAGTCTATGACTTCTTCGATGTCGTTCTGTTTGATCGTGATCGGATCGGGTGCGGCCAGATTGCGTAAAACAATTTCCTTATCGTTCTCGGAGACACGCACCCCCGTTTGCACCTTTCCATTAACATCGAGCACATTGACTTGCGCGAAATCTTTGTCGATCAATTCGGACGGGCGAAGAAGCGAATCAACCAGTTGCTCTGCCGTGAGCTTCGTCGTCATCTTCGTGAGGTCTGGACCAAGTCTAGCGGCACCCTTCGGTGGATCGTGACAGCCAAAGCAGGCCGCACCCGATTGATAGAAGAGTTTCTTGCCTCGCTCTGCATTCCCCTTTTCCATCGCGATTCGAGCTAGTTCAGCAGTCGATATGCCTAGCAGTTCCTTTTCCAAAGCCTCGTTGGAGAATTCTTCCACAGCGATGCTCTTACCTTCGAGTTCAGGCTCCAATGGATGCTCCGCGAGCAGTTCCTCCGGTTTCCAGAATGTGCTTCGGTCGCTCGATTCTTTGCGAACTCTTTTAACGGTCTCAGTCGAGATCGGAGAGGCTTGGTTGCCCCAAGTGTTACGTACAAACGTCAAAACTGCGGCAAGTTCGTTGTCCTTCAACAAGGATCGAAAAGCGGTCATCGGCGGAACGCCTCGTGACGGATCGTAAGTTTTTCCGTTGACCGTCATTTTTCCCCACACGCCATGCAAAGCCATCTTGATCAATCGCTCTTCGCTTCCGTTGACCCACGGGCTGTCAACGAGCGGCGGATAAATGTTGGCGCTTCCTAGGCCGTGTGCCAAGTGGCACGTCGCGCAGTGCGACTCTCGTTGGTATACCTGCGACCCCAATTTGTATTCGCTCTTATATTTACGATCGAGGTGCTTGGGGTGACTGAATTTTACGAATTCGACTTCCGCAGCCGCAGCAAAATCGGTCGCACCATTCACATCCACGTTCTCCCAGAAATGCTTGACTGTGCTCGCAGCGACAACGGCATGCTTCACGCTCGAACCTAAGAGTGAATTGAGCAGCGTTTCGTTCTTCACACCGTGCTGCTGGTGCAACCACAGCGCTTCAAGTAGATGATGGGCTTCGATTTCATCGTTGGGATCAAAGCCTTTGATCCACTGCTGCGCCGCAGCGATTACAGCGTCTGAATCGCGAGCGCTCAGTTCGACTCGCGAACGATGACGGACACCGTTGACGGGGTGTTTTAAATTCTCTAACAGCACCGCGATCGGTTCGCCGTCGATTTTGACAGGCTCTTGCAATGGTCGGTCTTTCACGGTCAACCGGAAAATGCGACCATGTTTGTGGTCACGATTAGGGTCACGAATATTGTGCTGCATGTGACCGATGATGGCATTGTGCCAGTCGGAAACGTACAAAGCACCGTCTTCACCAACAACCGCATCGGTCGCGCGGAAGTTTCGATCGTCGCTGTTGAGCAACTCAAGCCCAGGAGTTCCCCAAACCTCCCCAAATTTTCGGGTTTTACCGTCCCCTTCGCGATCAAGCGAGTACTGCTTGACACCCAAAAAACCGATTGTGTTGCATATCAAAAAATCATTCTGAATCTCTTCGGGGAAATGCTGGGACGACAGAATTTCATCCCCAGCAACAGGGCGAAACTCTTTGGTCAAAAGCATGTGCATTTTGAATCCCTTGCCTTCAGGACGCACTTGATACGACTTTCCACCGGTGCCGTCGTTGGCATAGCAATAACCCCAATAGTCAAAGCTAGTTCCATGCGGATTCGGACTGTTCGCAGCATGCGGAGTGATCGCAAAGGTGCGTGGATCAAATCGGTACATCCCCGAGGCGCCGATCGCGAGGTTCGACTTCCAGGGTGTTTCGTGATTGTGAACCAGGAAGATACCACTTTGCCAATAGATCCCGCCGTCCGGTCCCATGATCAAGTTGTTCGCGGCGTGATGCGTGTCTTCGGTTCCCAGTCCTTGCAGAATCGGGTAGCGCATGTCCGCCTTGTCGTCGCCATCGGTATCCTTCAAGAAAAGGAGATCGGGTCCCGAAGTGACAATGACGCCGCCACCCCAAAACTCAAACCCCAGCGGGTTGTGGACATGAGCGAAGATTTTGCGCGTGTCCGCTTTGCCATCGTTGTCAGTGTCCTCAAGAATCATGAGGCTGTCGTTCATTTCTTTGCCGGGTTCCCACTTGGGGTACGTGTTCCAGCTTGCCACCCAAAGACGGCCCTTGGCGTCGACTTGCATTTGCACGGGGTTGGCAAGATCGGGAAACTGAACTTCCGAAGCGAACACGTTCAGCTGATAACCCTCAGGAACGTTGATCTTTGCGAGGGACTCTTCGGGGCTAAGGTAGTCAACGCTACCTTCTTTTTCTGCACTCGAACTTCTGCTGCCACCGCCGACGTTGGATATCACTTTGATGGGTGGTGGAACGTTGCTGTCGTCGACAACATATTGCTTGCCCTCGGATGCCGCCCAAATAGCCTCGTCGCGGTTCGCAGTCATCACATCCAACATCACCAACTCGTGCTTGAGGACTTCAGCGTTGCTTTGACCGTCCACAAAAGTCAACGTCGATCGTCCACCCCAAATGTCGTTACCATCGGTTGCGCGATAGCGGTTGTGCCAATGCCAATTCTTGTCCTCGACGGCTTTGTAGATATCGGCAAGTTTGCTCAGGTCGGGCGCTCGCTTTCCGAGCAGCGCTTGCGAAATGATGTCGGCGAGCTTTTTGTAGCCATTCGCATTCAGATGAATGCCGTTGATGGTGTATCGCTCGGTACTCGATGAAAACAAATGCATGGTCGGCGTGAAGAGATCAACAAACGTCGCGTTCGTTTCCGCAGCAGCTCTGCGTGTCGCCTCGGTATAAACAGCGAGATTCGCATTCAACTCCGATCCGTCGGGAAGGTTGCGATCGCCCGTATTCTGATACGCTATGGGGCTGAACAGAACAAACCGAACTTCCTTGCCTGCTTCCTTTCGCAGTTTCGTGTACCGATGAACCAATTTCACCAATTCCGCTTGGTAGGCATCCGCTCCGCCCTGACCGGCAAATGACTCGTTGTATCCGTAGAAACAGAAAACGACGTCCGGTGCAACATGCTGTAGGTACTCGTCGTCGTTGGTAAACCCCTGGCTGCGTGGACGTTTGTTAACCATGTCACCCGAGAAACTCATGTTTCGGAAACGAACATTTTTTCCCGCGAGTTGACTCTGAAGTACGGTCTCGACCCACGGATCATGCTGCATTCGGTCGGCGAGTCCATTGCCGTAGATGGCAACCACGTCATTGGGTTTGAACTCAATCGGTTCTTCAGCAGACGCAGAAGGGACTGCAATGACGGCTTGTAAAATACAAAGGGTCAGGAGCAGCGAGAGTTTTTTCTTAAGCATTTCAGGGACGCTGTGATTCATATTGCTGAAATTTGGGTTTGAACCGCGTTTGACGCACAAGCCGAATGGCAAGGTGACGCAGTGTTGGGTGGAGGGGTGGGGAAAGGTGGGATAGCGGGCATTTCCAGAGGGTGGAATTCAAAGATTGTAGTCTAATCGCCAGGGTTCGTCATTGCGCTCTTTTGCGGAAGAAGTTGAGGTCGATTTCAGCACTTCCCTACGATCGTTGTGCAAGATAAAGGCTGCTGATCGATGAATAGTCGAGACGCGTCGCGAGACTGTTAATTCAGCAATTCGTAAGCTGCTGGCACATCCTCGAGTTCAGCAATTGCGCGAGAGCAGGGTCGCAGCGGGGACCCCTGGTCTCGCATAAACGCGTGTTCGCCATTGAATTCGTGCCACGTGAATCGTGTGCGGGCTGAGGTCATCGTATCTTACGATCAATCGCCTTCCTTCGCTGGGGATGCGGGGATCGTGGCGGCCCACTTTTTCATCAGTGCGATGTTGGCTTCGATTTCCTTTAGATGAGCGGGATCGTTTTTGCGTCGCATTGCATTGAGATAGACATCCATGTCGCTGTCATACATCGTCGCCGACTCGGGCGTGCGACCTCGATCGTTCGTTTCATCCATCCATCGATCGAGTTGGCCGCGCATTTCCACGAGCGTATCTGCAAAATTCGAATCGCCGGCAAGATTGCGAATTTCATGCGGATCTGCTTTCACATCGTACAGCTCTTCTTCCGGACGCACGTTTCGGAACACCAACTCCTGGACGGCATCTAGCTTTCCAGCATCGTGCCATTCCCGCATCGCAATTAAAATTTGCTTTTTGTCTTTGTAGGCACAAGGCTGGAGGTAAGGTCGATTCGGCAGAAAATTGCGAATGTATTTAAACTCCTTTGTTCGAACCGATCGCATGTGATCAACTGTTTCATCGCAACGATCACGTGCCGAAAACACAGCAATTCGTGGCGTGTATTCCGTAGCGAGAATGTCTTTGGCTTGCATGTAGTCTGGAATCGCAATTCCAGCTGCTGCAAGCGATAGCGCCGCGATATCGATATGCTCGACAAGATCCTCACGCACCGAGCCAGCCACAATTCCTGGGCCACGGATCACAAGCGGCACATGCAATCCCTCGTCATACATGAACTGCTTCCCGCGCGCGTGACTAATCCCATGGTCGGTCATGAAGAGCACGAGTGTGTTGTCGAGCACACCTTCCTTCTCAAGTCTGGCGATCACCTCACCCACCATCACGTCCGTCATGCGAACAGAATCCAAATACGCGGCCCAATCTCGTAAGACATCGGGGTGTCTCGGATAATATGGCGGCAACTTCACTGACTCGATGCCAGTGCGATCTCCTAGCTTTTTCTCTGCGGCAGCCTGACTCTTCTCCCAACCCGATTCGTTACTCCCACGCAGCTTGCCCCCTTGTGTTTGAATCTGTGCAAAAAAGGGTTGACCTCGTTTGCGTTTTGACCAGTCCGAACCGTCGTAGACGGATTTGTCCCACTCAAAGTTATAATCGGTCTTGCCCAGCCCCTTCGCTATTGGCCAGCCGGAAATGGACGTGAAGTACCCAGCTTCTTGAAATAGTTTTGGCAGCAGCTTGATAGGCTCCGGCAATCGAATTTTCTCGTCACCACGACCGCTGCGATGATGATGTGCACCGATGCTCGTTTGATACATCCCTGTAATGAACGCGGAACGACACGTCGAGCATACAGGAGCAGTCACGTAGGCATTCGTGAACTTCACACCGTTAGCAGCGAGCTTATCCACATTCGGCGTCGCAATTGCCGTTTCGCCATAGCAAGCAAAATTCGCGGACATGTCGTCTGGGATGATCCACACGATATTCGGACGATCCGCACTCGCAGGACTAGCAAAAACAAAAGATCCAAGCCCCACAAGGAGGATCTTGGGGACATAGCACCGCAGAGGCTATTGACTTGGCACCCTGTAGCGGAAACTATGATGGCGTCGAGTTTGCTGAATTGGTAGCCACTGAGGTGCGTGATGGCACGGATGAGTCGAGCGGAAGTTTTTGATCCGGGCGAAGTCGCGGTCGGACACGTGTTTAGCCGTACCGTCAGACGGTGCTTTCTCATGGGCGATGATCCTGTCTCTG
>NZ_SJPM01000024.1 GCF_007859915.1 Neorhodopirellula pilleata | reverse complement strand
GGGCGGCCCACACTCGTTACGTTCAATCCGTGATTGACCACTAACTGGAGAGCCGTGTGCGGGAAAACCGCACGCACGGTTCGGAGGGAGGGGAGTCCGGCTCAACCGGACTTCCCTACCCCTATCGATAGCCTCGCCTCCAAAGGGTCAGACCCCTTTTTTGAAACAGTCTTTCAGGGCAACAAACTTTCGATGCACCCTTGATAAGCGTCGGCGAACCGCTTGGTGTCGGCTTCATCAAACAAGTGCGGGTCGCATCGCAAGCAAATCTTCAAGACACGTCGATATGTAAAAATCGAAATCGTCAGTCGCGTGCCTTTACGCATCGGTGGAACCCCATAAATGTCCGTCATCGTTAGATTTCCCGCTTGCAGTAGTCCATTGTTTTTGGGGAAAGCCATGCCGAATCGTTTCGTCGGGTCGCCGGTGTTGGAGACGATCGCCGTCGCCATGCAGCGACGTGAACTCGCCCAACGTTTCAGCCAGGTCGGGAACCGATTGACGAACGCGATCATGCTCATGAACGGTGTTCGGCGGCGCGTATGTTTGAGCTTGAGCATCTCTTGCCGCAACGAATCGTTGAGTGCCTCCGATTCGACACATTCGGATTGCTTGCGACGAATCAGTGCGTACGAGACCAAGTTCGCGGCAGTCGCCATTCGGGACTCGATCTCACGCAAGTCCATCGGCATCATGATGCAAAAATCATGCTGAGTCCGCTGGCCGTTCGCTTCGTTCCAAGCCCGCAGGGTGATCAGCAACCGCTCGATCAACAGTTCGTTGGTGGTTTGACCTCGCTGTTCACCGACGCGGCGAAGTTCGCGATAGCCCTTTTGATCGAACTCAAAACTGCACAGCCCCGGAAACAAGGCCGCCTGTTTGGTGTTGCCGCGAACTCGTTTGGGTGCAGACAATGGTTGCACGCCTTTAATGCATTCCCATCCGAGTGATTGGGCCGGCCTGGAATCGAACTTCCCTTTATCGTTTTGATAAAGAGCGGGGTCGAAACTGTTCTTGATTCGTTCCCGCAGGGTCGTCATGTCCGATTCAGGCAACGGGTCGTCCACGGGTTGACCGATCGCCTCCGCGTACAGCCACAACCAATCGCCCAAGAACTGGTAAGCGCCGATCCCGTCACAGGTCGCATGGTGGAACTGAGTCGTGATCACCGCCCGCATATCATCGTGGCGGATCCAAACTCGCAGTCCGACTTGGTTGCGGATATCAATTGCCTCGCCGTCGGGTAGCTCGACGGCTTCATCGAGTGCTCCCCAGTGGATCGATACGCGAGCGTCCGGTGCGGCGACCCAACCATCTCGCTTTCCCTTGGCCGGTCGAACGATCGCTTGCAAGAGCGGGTGCCGTGTCAAAGCCTTCGGCAACGATTCTTCGATGGCGAGTTGATCGATCGCCCCTTCGAATTCCATCCGCACGACGAACGTCATCGGATATTCCGGACGGTCGTCCCAAACCATGTAATCCTCAAACACGCTGAGGTTCAGCGGCAGGACACGACGCGGTCGCGGAACGACCGGTATCGGATTCGGCTCAACAAGAGACATGCGAGGGATCAATAGGCAGGGAAAAAGGTAGGCTTAAAAACGTACCTCTCCATCGGGGGCATGCCCGATGATTCTTGCCTGATCGGAAAAAACTCTTGGTCTCAGCGCGGAAGAATCGAAATAACTTGATCTTCCACGATCACCCACAATTGGTCTTGATTGCGAGGTGTGATTAGCTCGGTTCCGGTAAAATGTCCACACGCGGGAAGGACAAGACATCGCTGCGCCGCATGGTGCCAAAAACAAGGTAGCTTACCGGTTGATTCGCCTGCGTGACGCAGTTGCCACGCGGGATGCCAATGGCCGGTAATTAAAATCGACGACCCTACGGGGCAATCGGCGGGCTCGTGAGCCATCGTCACACCATCCAAATGAAAGGCGGTGCCGACTTCATTGAACCTCCAATCATCGGGTAGCCGCCCCGCCGATCGATCATGGTTGCCTTCGATCAAGTGAAACGCTACCCCGCCATGTTCGTTCTGAAACGCCGCAAATGCGTCTCGCGTCGTCGCCGACAAAGAACTGCGAGCGTGACACAAGTCACCAAGTACGAACAACTCTTCGGCGCCAGTCGACTCCAACATCGTCGACACCGACAGCAATGTCGATTTTGTCGAACCTCGTGGGACGCCGATGCCAAAATGACGAAAGGTCGCATCCTTGCCCAAATGCAGGTCGGCGACCAACAACGCACGATGCTTGGGCCAGTACAGCCCTTTCTGTCCTAACAGCACGAACGATTGCCCGGCCAAATCGATCGTCAGTCCGTGTTGCATGGTTGATTGGCGGTTGGCTATTGGCGGTTGGCTATTGGCTATTGGCTATTGGCTATTGGCTATTGGCTATTGGCTAAACGCCAATCGCTAAACGCCAATCGCTGAGTCGAAGACTCTACCCCTGAGCGGCTTTTTCGAGACTGGCTTGCATTCTGGCGACGCGGTCGGCCAATGTCTCGCTGCTGACGCGATCTCGCAACCGGTCGACCAACAAACCGAACGCCAGCGGGGTTACCTTGGGAGGTCGACAAATGATGGTCTTGGCACGCTCGATCCACATCAAGGCGTCCCACATCCGTTGCCGGTCGAGTTGTTGTTGAAGCACCTCGTCATCACACTGACGAAGCAACAGGTTTTGCGGATCGTATTCTCGAAAGACTTCGAAAAACAGATTACTGCTGGCTTGCAAATGCTTGCTCGGCTTGGGGCGTCCGGGGTAGCCGCCCTGGATCAGGCCCGCAATTCGGGCGATCGGACGAAACGCCCGACGGCTCATCTCGGTCGCGTTGAGTGATTCACGAATGTCCTCGTCGAGCCGATCCGGACTCAGTAATCCTTTCGAGATCGCTTCGCAAAGTGGGGCTTCGATCGGTGATGTCAATACCAACCCGTAATCGTTGCATGCGAACGAGAATGAGATCTTTTGAATCCTCGATAAACGATGCGCGATCACTGCCGCCAATCCCTCGTGTGCCAACCGTCCGGCGAACGGAAAGACGAACATCTGATACCCGTCACGAGTCTTAATCAACTCGATCAATAACTGATTCGTTGTCGGCACACAGCTCCATCGACTCTGCAACTCGAGCAGCGGGCGAAGTCGTTTCATCTCTCGGCCTCGGAATGTTCCGGTCGCGGCTTCCTCGAGTTTCATTCGCAGTCCCCAAGCCAATTCGCTCGAGAGCGGCAAACGACCTCCCATCCATCGCGGAACCGTGTCGGGCGTTCCTTTGGCTCGCTTGACGTAGGCTTGGTTTTCCTTGATATGAACCAATTCAACCAACCGTCCGGCGAACAAGAACTTCTCGCCCTCTTTGAGTTTTGAAACGAACGATTCTTCGACCGTCCCAAGCGTTCCGCCGGTCATGAATTTGACTTGCATCGACGCATCCGAAACGATCGTGCCGATGTTCATTCGGTGCAACGACGAGACACGCTTTTGAGTCACGACGTAACGGCCGTCGATGACGTCGACACGTTTGAATTCGGGATAGGCGTCGAGCGTGCTGCCACCACGGACGATGAAATCCAATGCGAACTGCCATTGTTGATCGGTCAGGGACTCGTACGCCCGCGTCTTGCGGATTTCACTCAACATCGAATCGGATTCAAACCCGCCACCGATGGCGACCGTCACCAAATGCTGAATCAAAACATCCAGTGGTGCCGGTAACAAAGGACGGGATTCTAACCTGCCCGCTGCGATGGCATCTTGAGCAGCCGCCAGTTCGATCAGCTCGAGTGCATTGGTTGGTACAAAACCTAGTCGGCTCGTGGCACCGGGACTGTGGCCACTGCGACCGGCCCGTTGCAATAAACGCGCCGCTCCCTTGGGGCTGCCGATTTGAATCACCAAATCGACGGCGGTGAAGTCGACGCCAAGGTCCAAGCTGCTCGTGCAGACAACACTTTTGAGAGTCCCGTTTCGGAGCCCGTCTTCGACCCATTTGCGAACACTGTGATCGAGCGAGCCATGATGCAGCGCAATTTGACCTGCCCAGTCGGGACGGTGGGCGAGCAATTTTTGGTACCAGATTTCGGTTTGGGATCGCGTGTTGGCAAAGATCAACGAGCTTGCCGCCGATTCAATTTCTTTGGCGACTTCGGGAATCATCCGCGTGCCGATGTGACCCGACCACGGAAACCGTTCAATGACAGGAGGCAAGATCGAAAACAGCTCGATCTTCTTGCGTTTGTATCCGGAAATGATTCTGGCACGGCCGACGTTCTCCGGCCCGACCAAACTCGAGAGCGCTTCGTCAAGATTCCCCAGTGTTGCCGAGACGCCCCAAGTCGTCAGGGAAGGTGCCAGGGAACGCAACCGCGCCAACGCTAGTTCGGTTTGAACGCCACGTTTGGTGCCGAGCAACTCATGCCATTCATCGACAATGACGGTTTCCAATCCGGCGAGTTGGCGGTGAAGTTTTTCGTGCGTCAACATCAACGAAAGACTTTCCGGCGTCGTCACCATTGCCGTCGGCAGCACTTTGAGTTGCTTCGCCTTGAGGCTCTGTTTCGTGTCGCCGGTTCGGCCCTCCAAACGCCAAGGCATTTCCAGGAAATCGAGCGGTGCTTGCAGTGCTTCAATCGTATCACCGGCAAGTGCCTTGAGCGGGGTGATCCAAAGCACGCGTAATCCAGGTGGATGCTTGGAATCCCACTTCGATCGGTCGCGATTTTGTTTGAGCCAGTCGAGGATCGGTCCGAGCCATACCGCGAGTGTCTTGCCTGTTCCGGTGGCTGAGTGGATCAACCCGCTTTCTCCACGCCCGTAAGCCGCCCAAGCTGAACGTTGGAACGCAAACGGAACGTTGCCGGCGGCACGAAAAAAACGATCGATTTCGGTTCGGGGTTGGGAATTCTGCGACAATTTAATCTAGTCAATACTCGGTTTCTGAAGGACCGGTGCCATCCACGATCCCGCTCGTTGACTCATCCGCTACCATGAAAAGGATCTCACCACATACCAGCATAGGAAACCAGGCAATGGAACGAAAACAAGCTAGCCAGTTCAACCAAGAAGTGATCGACCTTTACGACGATTACGCACACGGTCGTTTGTCCCGCCGCGATTACATCGCACGGTTAACGGCGTTTGCCGTCGGAGGTTTAACCGTTGAAACGTTGCTCGAGAACCTCAGTCCCAACTACGCGTGGGCTCAGCAGATTGATCCTTCCGATCCTCGCATTGAAACGGAGATGATCGCTTATCGATCGCCCGAGGGTGCGGGCGAAATGAGAGGCTTGCTCGCTAGACCTGCCGAAGACAAAAAGTTTCCGGCGGTGCTCGTCATCCACGAAAACCGAGGACTCAATCCTTACATCGAAGACGTCGCGCGTCGTTTAGCCGTCGACGGTTTTTTGGCGTTGGCTCCTGACGCGTTGACGCCTCTGGGAGGTTATCCCGGCAACGACGATGAAGGACGAGCGATGCAAGCGAAACGCGATCGAAACGAAATGACCCAAGATTTCATTGCGGCGGCGAAATGGCTCGATTCGCACGAGCGATCCACCGGAAAAGTGGGGGCAATCGGGTTTTGTTTCGGCGGTGGGATGGTGAATCAGTTAGTCACCCTCATACCCGGGGTCATTGATGCTGGGGTTCCTTTCTACGGAAGCCAGCCCGACGCGGCCGACGTCGCCAAAATTCAATCGCCGCTTCTGATCCACAACGCCGAACTGGATCGCCGCATTCTCGACGGTGCTGTCGCATTCGAGCAAGCTCTGCGCGAAAACGACGTGACCTTCGAATCACACATCTACCCTGGCGTCAATCATGGATTCCACAATGACACGACGCCGCGCTACGACGAGGCGGCAGCGAAACTAGCTTGGGAACGAACGATCGCTTGGTTGAAAAAGTATCTTTCGTAATTCAATACTTCCCATTCGACGGCAAGCGGGTGGTTCTAACGCGGCATCTCATTTGCGGTACCAAGCCGTTCGGCGCTCCTGCTAGCGTTTTGGTTTCGAGTCCACCCACCGTTTTGTGGTCGCCTATCGTTCACATGTCCACCAGTTTTCGTAGCATTTACCAATCCGGTCGTCGGTTAGTACGTCGTTTAGCGCACGTGATCGCCTTGCCCGTGCGGAAAGATTATGGGAAAGGCGGCGTGTTGATTCAGCCGTACCGGGGTTATGGATCGGCGGACGAGCTTTTCTTGGTCGGACGTGTTTTCCAGCAGCCACGCTTGGCATCTCGGCTTAATGCGTCTTTTGCGAACCGGGATTTGCTTGATGTGATTCGTCGCGTGTTTCGCAAAGGTGTCGGGAATGCCACCTTAACGGTGAAGCACGATTCGCCGACAACTGTCAATGTCGCGATCGCACGAGTGCAGACCGATCGAGACGGTTACTTTCGGGCTCGCCTGCAAGTGCCACGACGCCCCAGCCCGGATAAACAGTGGCACCAAGTTGAATTCCAACTAGTCGCACCAACGGAATTAGCCGACGATGCTGGTGTCCGCGTTCAAGGGCACGTCTTCGTCCCGTCGACCAATGCGGTGCGTGTTATCATCAGCGATATTGACGATACGGTGATGCTCACTGGCGTCGTCAATAAACTGAAGATGATGTGGCGATTGTTCGTGTTAGGGCCTGAAAGTCGTGTCGCGTTTCCCGGCGTTGCCGCGCTGTATCGCGGCTTGTACAACGGTCCTTCGCAAACGCAGTTCAATCCCATGCTTTACGTTTCGCGTGGACCTTGGAGCATCTATGAGATTTTGCAGGAGTTCTTTCGCCTCCACCGAATTCCCGTCGGCCCTATCTTGTTTCTTCGTGAGTGGGGCATGTCGCTACAGCGTCCATTTCCGCCGCCGGCGGAAGATCACAAACTCAATCTCATTCGCGACATGCTGAGTCTGTATCATGACCTGCCATTCGTGCTGATCGGCGACAGTGGACAGCATGATCCCGAAATTTATGCGCAGATCGTCCAGGAGAATCCTGGTCGAGTTGAAGCGGTCTATATCCGCAACGTCAGTCGTTCAGACGACCGAGTCCGGGCGATCGAGGAACTGGCGAAACAAGTCGTTTCGGCGGGTAGCTCGTTGATGCTGGCCCCCGATAGCTTTGCGATGGCGCGACACGCTGCCGAACACGGCCTGATCTCCCGCTCGGCACTGCAAGAAGTCCTTCTGGAACAACAATCTGAACATCAACATTCGAGAAACCCCAAAACGCGAGAAGTCAAACAACGCACCCAAGGACAAACTCGGCGTGCCGTTGACCAAGGCGCGATACGTAACGCGCTTGAAACGCGATCCGCCGGCGACGTACCACCGAGCGTCAGTGTTGAATCCGAGGAGGATCGATAAGTCGGTCACGTCGACGATTGCTTCTGCGTTTTTCCAAAAAAGCAAGCCGCCAATGAAGCCGCGTACCGGAATCGCCGATCGGGCGGATGAACTGATCGCGACCGGAGTGGACCGCAACTGCCCGGCGAAGATAGAGTGTCGAGCTTAGCGATAACCCTGAAATCATTCCGACGATCTTGACCATCGCATCGGACTGCACGAAATTAAATGGGCCTTTCACTTCACTTTTGCCGATTGATCGAAAAGGCGAAAACCATTTTGATCTTCGTGATCTGTTTCCGATACAGGGACGTACACTAAAGTTGGCTCCGACTCCCGTGCATGGCCCGTTGCCGGTTCCTCCGTTTTCTACCTACGAATACTCCTCCGCGCTGGACGCTCATGATTGACGATTCACCCGAGCGGGCGAGTACTTTGGTGGCATCTTACTTGACCATTCGGCGCGCGGTCGGCTTGAGCGGCCTCGCCCTTCCGCTTGTGTTGCTAGTCGGCGGTTGGATTGCCGGGGTTTCTGTTCAGGAAAACATGAGTAGTTACTACCATACCCCGATGCGGGATATTTTCGTCGGCACTTTGTGTGCAATCGGCGTCTTCCTGTTCTGTTATCAAGGATATGACCGGATCGAAAATTGGACGGCGAATATCGGAGGCGCCTCCGCACTGGGCGTGGCTTTGTTTCCGCTCGATTTTAATAGCGATCCGCTTTTCCAGCGAACCATTCATGGATACTTGCACACATTCAGCGGTGGCGTGTTCTTTCTGACCCTTGCTGTTTACTCGTTATACCATTTCCCACGTGACTCCGTTCTTGAGAAGGAACCACACTTACGCGAGCGAAGCTGGATTTATCGCACGAGCGGTTTGGTGATCTTGTTCTCAATGATGACGATGGGAGCCTACTTATTCCTCATCCCAGCCCGATGGAAAGAAATCTTCAACGACTACAATTTTTTGTTCTGGATGGAGTGGATCGCTGTTTGGTCCTTCGCCGCCGCTTGGCTTGCTAAAGGGCGAGTGATCATCGCCGACATCGCCGTCGATGTCCTGGCCTATGCGTCGCAAACGGTCCTGAAAGACAAACCGTCGCCCCCTTTCAAAAGCTGAAACATAAGCGGCAATCGCAGCTGTCATGAAGCCCGACTCGGGAGTTTTGAAGTTGTAACCTGAACAACTCAATACGAGCGTCACTTCAAAACGCGCGAGCCGACAGATCAGGCGATCTTGAACAATTTGATCGCGTGCTCGACCAACAACCGAACATCGACCGGTTTGGGAACGACCGCATTCACACCCAAACGTGCCAACGTAGCGAGCGTAGACGCGTCAACCTTGGAAGTGCACACAATGATCGGCAGATTGCGAATTCTGCGATCCCGATGATTTCTCACGGCTCGAATCAGTTCTTCGCCGCCCATTTCCGGCATCTCCAAATCCGTCACGATCGCGTCCAGTTGAGAATCTCGCAGAGTTTCGAGCGCAGTCTGGCCGTTGCCGGCGATCACGGTTGAGAAACCCAATCGTCCCAGCGTCGTGGTGACAAGGTAGCGGGCCGAAGCCGTGTCGTCGACAACCAAGACGGTGGCAGCGTGGACCGGGGGATCGTTCGTTTCGGAGCGTCTCAACATGGGGATACCTGAATTGCTATTTTAGGAGCAATTGTCATGCCTAACGCCGTTACAACAACACCTGCCACGCAAGTTTGATGGCATTCGTTGTGATGGTAAGACCAGGATTAGTTTGGCTTGACTTTGAGCACGTGGCTTTCCGAATGGCTGTTGTACTGGGGCGCGTACATCAACTCGATCGTCGCCAAGCCGGATTGATACTCGCCCCGCAATTGCACTCGGCTTCGCGATTCCAATACGATGGTTCCTTTGGGCAGGTAATCGATGAAGAAATGCTCTGCCGCGTCACGCGTGCTTTGATAGTAAGCGATCCCGTCTTGATAACGGTATCCCGACAAGACGTTCGTCGGTTCGGTTCCGCTGCCCCGACCGTCTTTCAAATGGATGAACTCCATCGCACGATCGGTTCGGATGATCAAACGAGCAACGATCTCGTCACCGACTTGAACCGCTTGCTTGGATTCACCCGCAACGATCGGCTGCATCACTTCGCCCGTCGGTGTGTCGCGCACAACGAACAATTGCTTTTCAATCGTCAGTGGTGTGCCTTCATGTGGTTTCACCTCATCGACATTTTGGAAGTACTTCCAATGAACCCCGCCCCAAGCGATCCCGGGGGTGGTCTTGGTGACGGTAATCGATCCCATCGAAGGGGCGATTTGATCTGCGGTGAAACGTTGCTGAAAGAATCCAGTGCCGGCTTCGACATCGGACTGATCGACGGGTTGTTGCCCGACCTTCACGTCCACGAGCGTTTGATCGGCGAGCAGATCGACACCTCGCAACAACAGGGCGTAAACAGCGTCGGCGGTCGCCTTGGTCGTGTCCCACGAACGCGTTTCTTTCTGTCGTAGCAACCATGCCTTGCAGGACTCGACCGACGATCGATCGTCGGCCACCTCATCGAATGCTTCAATCATCATCGCTTGCGATTCAATATCGGCTTCGTACCAAAACCAACCACGGACTTCATCGTTCCAGTGCATACCGATTTCGTCGGTGACACTGCGTTCTTTCAACGAAGTCGTGATCGCGAGTGCTTCCTTGGTCCGACCGAAACGTTTCAGCGCCAGTGCCACGTGGGCTTGGCTCATGCGACCGCGTAACGACAACCAATGTTCGACGGCTTGATCGAGCCAATAGTCGACCGCGATCTTGGCGTCCGGATCGATGGGTTGATCGTTCAAATAGAAGCTTCGCCCGTACAGGTACAACGCGATCGACGGCGACAAATAGTTATGGTCGCGGACCGGTTTTCGATTCTTCAGTTCGTTGTATTGTTCGAGTGCGAATCGGTCGAGCGACTGCAATGCTTTCAGCGGCGAACGCATGTCAACTTCCACACCGAGGTGACGCAAGCGTCCGAAACCGGTCGTGATGTAAAGCGTAATGAAGGAATTGGAACGGCCGCCCGAGAACCACGGCCATTGTCCGTCGGGCAATTGCATCTCGGCGAGTCGGCGTGTCCATCGATCGACTTGGTCATTCGTGCGGTTTTGATCGAACAGAATGCCGACATTGCGACGGGCTTCCGATTCGGATTCCGCCTCAAGCACCCAAGGCGTTTCGGTCAATGCGATCGACGCGATGTCTTCGTTTTGTTCAAGCGGGCTGTCAAGCGTTTCTCGCCCGGCCGCGACCGGTTGATTGCGCCATTGGTTGAAAACCCGCTCGATCTTCGGATCAGACGTGGCAATGTGGCGAGCGAGCAGGTTGGCATACAAGCGGTTGAACGTTTGCTCGCTGCATTCATGCGGATACTTCATCAGATACGGTAACGCCATGATCGCGTACCAAGCCGGGTTGGACGTCATCTGAACGGTCAACGATTCGCTATCGATCGAACTGTCTTCGGACTCGAGCAGTTTGTCGAGCGTGAACGTTTTCGTTTCGGCTCCGTCGATCGGCAATGCGATGGACTCGTGTACCAGGATCCGGCGTGACAGGACCGGCAAATAGCCTTCTTCCCCGTCGGACAACCGGCCTGTCGAACCAACCGCCTTGTAAGTGAGGTAGCCGATGCCGTCGGGAACCGAAATCGCCCAGGAGAACGATTCCGAACGTCCGGCGGGTATATCGAACGATTGCCGCACGTTGGCATTGCCTAGTTTGGCATCCACCGACTCGCCCGTTCTCGCGTCATTGAACTGCAGTGCAACGGTACCCGTTTGCGCCGTCGGCGATTGATTGGTGACCTTAACGGTCATTTCGATCTGGTCACCTTCGCGGAGGACCCGTGGCGGGTTCGGCTGCACCATTAAGTCTTTGCTGGTGACGGCGGTGTCGCGGATCGAACCGCCGGCAAGATCATTGGTGTGGGCGAATCCGATCAATTGCCAACGTGTGAGCGCTTCAGGCATCGTGAACTTCATCGCCACGAGACCGTTCTCGTCGGCGGTCAATTCAGGAAAGAAGAATGCCGTTTCGTTCAGGTTTCGGCGAGGCGAAACATCGGACAGATCAACATCGGGCTTATTCGAAGGCGGACCGGATCCGTTGGCATCGTCTTGCTCTTGTTCGGCTGCGGATCCCGCGACCGCGAAGTCGCCGCTGATCGCGGCCGATTTCGCCATCATGGGTGCGGCCGCCGGCGCGGGCGCGAATGCCATTTCGGCTTCCATGCCCATCGAATCCGCCATCGCGATGCCGCCGCGTCGTTGCATCCCAAAGCTCCTCATTTCCAATGCTCGGCCATATCCATGGATCGAAAGCAATTCGGCCGGATAGTCGCGGTAACTAATCGCAGACGACGGCGAGATCGTTGTCTTCAAAGCACTGATCAATTGCAACGTCGCGAGCGAGTTTTGATCTTTGTTGTGTTTGCGAGCGCTGTCTTGATAGAACAACCCAAAGCCGCCGGCCCAACGGTGAGGTGTGAACAATTCCAAGGACGCGTCATAAAGGGTCGCGACCATCTCGGCGATCCGCACGTTACCGCTTTCATCCTCGGTCGCACCTTCGATCACGGCGGTCCAGGTTTCCGTTTGACCCGGCTTGAGTTTGGAAACGAATCGCTCCCATCGCACGCTCAGGTTCTTGTTCGACCAAGGTACGTCAATGCGTGCTTGCTCGACGTAGAGCCGATTCTCGTGGACGCTAAAGACCCGCAATTGAAACCCGCCCCGCATCGACTCATCGACCGCTTGCTCGATCTTGACCTGCGTTTGACCAGCCGGTGTCCAGTAGCTCTGCAAGATCTTGCCGCGATGTTCGATTTCGACGAACGCTCGGGCGGTCTCGTAACCGCTTCCCCAGATCGCGAGAAACGTCTCGCCGGGCTGAACCGTCGCGGTCGGCATGGTCACGAACGAGGCGATCGGCAAGTCGCAATCGGTCGCGTCGGGATCGATCACGCGCATCGGCAGAATCGCCGACACTTCTTGGCCCGCTGAATCGACGGCCGATAATTCGGTACGGTAGAAACCCGGCTTCAGCTTCACGCTCACCAATCCATTGCCACTCGCGTCGGTCGTCACTTCGAAAACTTCGACCGTCTCGGCGACCGGCCATGAATTGGGATCATGATCGACCACGATGTTTTCTGGATCGGCATTCTTGGCACCAAACTCATCGCCAAACGGAATCGGCATGGAATCGCCGATCGGCTTACGTCCGATTCGATTAGGCGGTTGCAATCGGTGGACTTGAATCTTGGTACTCGCCGATGCGGGCGCGTCTTGCAACGTTCGGGTGCGAACGTCGATCTTGATCGGCTCTTCGTCGGTCAACCAGTCTCCGTTTTCGACCGCGAGGGTTGCGGTAATCATCGCGTATCCGACCGCGACGGTGTAGGTATCGCTGCGAGTTTCCCCGGTCGTGTCGGTGACATCGGCCGTGACGGTATAACGAAACACCGGCTCGTTCTTGCGATCAACGGACGAGTCCGGAATCGCTGGGAACTGAACCTCAAATTTGCCAAGTTCGTCGGTTGACGTTTCGCCCGTCGCGATCGTTTGCGGGAACGCCGGTGGCAACGGCATCCACCAGCAACGCCATCCGAACCAAGGCGGCATTTGCGTTTGGCGGGTGACGGTGTACGAGACCGAGGCCCCGTCGATCGGTGCTCCCGTGTATGACTTGGCAACCCCCGGGACGGTCACTTCCTGATCCAACCGGGCCGGCGCTTCGGGTTTGTCCAATTCGACTTCGAATTTCGGGCGTTTGTATTCTTCCACGTTGAACGAAGCCGCACCGCTGTATTCGCCGTTGATTCGCAACATCATCCGTCCGGTTAATCCGCCGGAGGGAAGATTGAAACTATGGTGACAACTGCCGTGCTCGTTCGTTCGTAGGCTTTGGGTCTGGACGACTTTGCCGTTGGCGTCGATCAATTCGACGTTCAATGTGGCACCGGTGGCGACTTCGTAGAGATTTGTTTGCGGATTGGAACGCGTCGCGATGATTTTGAATTTCACCGTTTGACCGGGACGGTAGATGGCCCGGTCGGTGAAAAAGAAGCTGCGGGTTTGCGTTGGTTGAGGTCGGTCGTTGTTCTGATAGGTGTAATACTCATCCGACAGCAAGCTTTCGTTTCCGCTCTTGGCGAAAAAACGAATGTCGCGAATCGATTTTCCGGTGAAGGTAAACTTGCCCTCTCGATCCGTTTTGAGTTCCGCCAGCGTTTTGATCGAAACACTGTCGGGCTGGCCGCGACGTATTTGGTTTTGATCGCGGCCGGTCACTCGGACATCGGCGTTCGCGATGGGTTGCCCCGTTTTACCGCGGACGAGAAATCCTTGAAGAGCTCCGTTTCCATAATCAAGTTGCACGACCATCGACAGTTCGGACACCCAGACTTCGGTGAAGGCGGTGTACTCGTCTTCGTTGGGGAACGATGCGGACGTCGAGGCGATCAGATGATAGCCGCCCTTCAATCCATCCATGACCGCAGACACAGCGTTCGTGTTGGTGCGATAATCGTCGGTTTTGGGCAGGGACACGTCCCAGGCTTTCGCGGGCTTGGCGTTGATCAAAGCCTGCCGTTCGTTGCCGCTCAACTGCGTCGCGTCACGGCCGTTCTTCAAAACCTTCTCGACATCAATCGGAACCAAGCGAAAGAAGACTTTCTCGAGGTTCTTGTAAGTAACGTTGATTTCCGGTCGAACTTCTTGATCAAGAGCCGGGTTCCAAACCCGCTCGGTGGTCACGGAGATCGATGGGGCTTCGATCTGATCGACGAGCGATCGGCACTGCGCCGCTCCGATACTTTTCGGGTGGGCTTGGGTGGCGGCCAGAGCAATCTGTCGGGCAGTCGCCGGGTCACCGTTATCATTGACGTTTGAAGCGAGTTGATATTGAGCTCTCGCTGAAATCGGGTGTGACGCGTTGGAACTCGCGAATACTCGTAACGCCTCAAGGTATCGCTCGTCCTTGCACTCGCCGATGGCCTCTTCGGCGGCGAACTGCAAACGATGCAAGTCCGCATCGAGTCGAGCGGCTTGATTGCCCTTTTTGGTGTGATAGGCGATCCATTGTTGATACAAACGGGTCGCACGATGCAGCGGCGATTGTGTGTCTGTGTTGGGGACGTCCCAAGCAAGGAATTGATCGGTGTCGTCAAAAATCGCCGACTCGCATGGCAGTTCAAATTCATTCGCTGGTCCGGCATACGTTTCGTCGGCATCCCGGTAAAACTCGATCGCATCGGAAACGACAAAGTCCCACAGCGTCGGGCGATATTCCTCAGGGGCGTTGCCGCCGACGAGCAGGTCGTCGTAAGTTGCGATCGGCGTGTTTTGCAGAACCGCTTCATCGGCGAGTGCGGCTTGGAACATCAGTGTCGCTTGAGCGATGATTTTCTGTCGGCTCCACGTCGCCAGATCCTCGGCCGAACGGATCGGCAATGGTTCGATCGCTTCATCAGCATCATTGGCGGCATCTTGAACCCCGGTTTCGTCGATTTCCGTCCGGTCGCGGAACCGCCACTGGTTTTGTTGGTAGTATCCCCAAAGCCAATTCGCGAGAATCGCGCGAAGGATCGGTCGGGTCGGGGCGGGGGCCGTTTCGAGTTCGGATTGTAACCGCGTGATCCGGTGGATTTCATCTCGGCCTTCGAGTTGTCCATCGAGCGTGGCCCGAGTGGCGAGGGCTCGGACGGTTAATGCATTTTGCTCCTTCGCAATCGACTCTTTTAGAATCTTGTCGAGTTCAGCGATCGCGGTTTTGGGCAAACCGCGATTGATCGCTTCGGAAACCGGTTTCCATTCCGCAGGCGTTTGATCTTGAGCATCGGACATAGCCAGAGCCGCCGTTAGGATTGAAAGAACTGCGAAGAAACCGAAAAGTCGTGGGCGTGCGTTCATGGTGGACGTGCCGTGGATGTGGCGAAAGCCGGAGAAGAGATGGGGAACCATCAAGATAACGAGTCTCAACCGAATTCATTAGGTGAAATTTTTCGGTTTAGCGATCGCCTTTAAAATTCTTCGATCACTTCGCGTTCCTGATACGTCACCAGCGACGCGTAGATTTCCGCGTCGATGTGTTCACTGATGAACCGCACGCTGCCGTCGGCGAGAGTGATTTGTAGCCCGCCGGTGTGAAACGAATAAGACTCGTTGTTGTTCGTTTTATTGATCACGTAGGGGCCCGTGCAATTGAGTCCATCCGCTTGAAACCCGTGGATCGGAATCCCATTGCCGGGGTTGGCCCATCCTCCCAATTTGGACAGCCATTCAGTTACGTTAGCGTTGCTGCACCCGTCGTCGTTGACCTGCGGCCCTAAACGATTCAGAACGAAGTATTGCGGCCGTCCTGAACATTCGGTCAAGAACAGAGTGTTAGACAGCCCGTCCAGGACGTCACGGAATCGGTCCAAGTGTGTCCCGGAGAGTAGCCCACGATTGTTATACCGCCGAGTAATCAAACCCGAGTTGTTTAAATCAGAAGCGATCGATCCGGGCGGAGCATAATCGGTCGTAGCAGAGTCGAATCCTCCGGTCGTATCGAGCAATTGATTGTCAGGAGTCGACGGACACAAGTAGCTATTGATGTTGGTCGCGATGATGTCGCGGTTTTCAATCGCATCCCAATCAACATGGAAATCGTATCGTTCGTAGATACCGGGCTGTTCGATAAACGGCAGCAGTGCCACCGCCCAGGTATGGCCGTGAACGGGTTGCTGTTGTCGCGGTAGCATCTCAAAGGCGGAATGATAGTTATGAAACGCCAAACCGATTTGCCGAATGTTGTTCGAACAACTCATCCGACGGGCAGCCTCCCGAGCCGCCTGAACGGCCGGCAACAACAGACCAACGAGCACGCCAATAATGGCGATCACGACGAGCAACTCGATCAACGTAAACCCGATCCGCGATCGAGTCCGAGTACCAAACATGTTCATTCGATTCGCCTGAGACCAAACGTTCAGTAATTAGCATCGCGGGATCATCAACTGACGTAGTGGATCTTGTTAAAGATCCCTTTGCAGGAGGATCTTTAACA
This sequence comes from Neorhodopirellula pilleata, assembly GCF_007859915.1. Lineage (GTDB taxonomy): Bacteria > Planctomycetota > Planctomycetia > Pirellulales > Pirellulaceae > Rhodopirellula > Rhodopirellula pilleata. Next base: position 36,928 of record NZ_SJPM01000024.1, on the reverse strand, counting down.
AGATCCACTACAAATGTTTCACTTATTGATCCCGCGATACTTAGTTCTCGTGAGTATAACGAATCCGGGTGGGCGGTTCGCCTCCAATGGAGGTGTTTTTTTTTAAGCCAGCCTTGCTGCCAACTCTTCGCTCGTTTCGGAACGCAAACGGGCAACGTCGTTGACGTCGCTGGCATCGTCGGGCTTTAAGAATAACTTCCCTATCTTCCCGTCGTGATCCTCGTCGACGTAGAACCACTGATCAGTATTGATCGCGACGGGACGATCGTCGTGGTATGTGAGGATGGAGTCTTCTTTTGCTGGACTGGCCCATTGAGTCGGACCGTTGATCGCGTCGAAATGATGCTCGTCGTCGATGATCGAGCCCAATCGATCCAAACCAATCACTTGGCGGTTTCGGATTCCGGTGCAATCGGATGTCGCCAAATCAAAACGCTGGATCAAGAACGGAACATGAAGGTGACACGATCGCAGCGGTCCTTGTTGATGACCGATCGCTTGGTTTTGGCCGAGTGCAAATCCACTCGTTCCCGCGACCGCAATTCCGCCACGATGGTGTTCGGCCGCCATGTCGGTTAGCAATCCGACGATTTCATCAATTAATCGGACTTGGCATCCATATGTTCGCATCCAGGCCATGATCCAGTCGGGGTCGTCTTTTTGAGAAAGCGTTACGGCGGGCGGTTGCCAGACGTCCAAGATCGAGGGCACCCGCGCGGTTTCCACGGTCGGTCGTTCGGCGTGCGCGATTTCCTCTTCGATCGTTTCGGATTCATCCAACGGTCCGTCGTCCTCGTTATCGAGGTGCTCGATCGGAAAGAGATTCCGCGGTGCGTCCCAACAACGCGTGAGAAAACGACTGTGCAGCCAAACATGTTCGTCCATCGCGATCTGTTCCGCCGCCACCGCCGCGAGCGCCGCGAGTGAAGTGCCTTCGATCGAATCGGCCACCCCGCCCGCCCGCACCGGCAAGAGAACTAACTCGCCCACGCGATCGATTCCGTCGATGTCAGCGAATCGTTCGTCGTCGGTGACGAGCGTGCATCGGTCCGCGATGAAACCGGGCTTACGCAACCATGCAGATACTTGCCGTAGCGGATCGGTGTGATTGACGATCACCCGGTCGAAAGCGACCCCGTCTGCGGCAATCGCATCGATCGATTCGGTGCGATTCCACGACGCTCCGTAACACGACAGCGAAGCGGGTGATAGACCTTCGAAAGTCAGCAGCAACATTCAGAATGCTTTGGGGATAAAGAACCGGATCGATGGCATTTTGTGACCTAGGGTAACGCTAGAGACCGATTTTTCGTAGCCGAATGTCCCAACTTTCCAATCAACATGAACTCTGCGATCGACCCCACCTACACCGCCACTGCGGTTCCCGTTGTTGTTCCCGTCGTTGTCCCCAAGGCACCCGTTCCCAACGCACCGGCTCCGACCTCACAACCGCGACGATCGGAAAAACCGGTCGCTTCGCCAGTGGAATATGTTGCCCCGGCGGCCAACTCGGCACTTTCTCGTTCGGTTCGCGAAACCGTCACGATTTGGAATGTTCCGTTCGATCGTCTGACATTAGCCGAAAGCGTCGATGCGATCGGTGAACTCGTTCGCTCGGGGCGATCGAGCTACGTGATCACAGCAAACGTGAACTATTGCATGTTGCACGATCGCGATGCGGTCGTCCGTCAAATCACTTATGACGCCGATTTGATCCTTGCCGACGGTCAGCCGATCGTGTGGCGAAGTCTGCTCGAACACAACCCACTTCCCGAACGGGTCGCCGGCAGTGAAATGATCTTTCATCTTTGCGAACGTGCTGCCAAGAAGGGTTGGCGAGTTTATTTTCTCGGCGGTGCCGAGGGCGTGGCAGATTCATGCGCGAGACGATTGCAAGAACTGTATCCCGGACTGGTCATCGCGGGATCTCATTGCCCGCCGTTTCGCAAGCTATCCAAACAAGAACACGCTGAACAACTCGCGATGATCCGAAACGCCAAACCCGATCTACTTCTGGTCGCTTTTGGTCAACCCAAGGGTGAGAAATGGATCCATCAAAACCGACGTTTGCTCGGTCCGGCGTGCTGCATTCAGCTTGGAGCCTCGTTCGACTTTATCGTTGGAACCGCCACCCGGGCTCCGGAGATCTACCAACGATTCGGAATGGAATGGGCCTATCGCATGCTCAGCGATCCGACGCGGTTGATTCCACGGTACGCCTCCAACGCTTGGTTCCTTGCCAAATCGCTCATCGGCGACTGGCAACAAACGGTCAAACGTTGGGGCATGTGTCCGTGAATGGTACCCCCGCGGCGTTGCCGGCTTAGGCGAATTGATAACCCTCTTCGCCGTGGTCGACGATATCCAGGCCGCGTTGCTCGCTTTCGGCAGGAACCCGCAATCCGATCAACACGTCGATCACCTTCAGTAGGATCAAACTACCGATTCCGGCAAAGACGTAAGTGATGACGACCGCAACGATTTGCCCGATCACCAACTTCACATCGCCGCCGGACTCGATCATTCCGATCGGCACTCCTTCGCTGACGTCCCATGCGGCGCGGGTTGCGAACACACCGGTAAGGATCGCACCGAGCGTCCCGCCGATTCCGTGAACACCGAACGCATCGAGCGCGTCGTCATAGCCGACCATGTGCTTGAGTCGTGAACACGACCAGAAACAAACCACGCCCGCCAACGCGCCCATGAATAACGCGGGCATCGGCTGCACAAAACCTGCCGCCGGCGTGATGCAAACCAAACCAGCGACCGCGCCGCTGCTCGCACCCAAGACGGTCGGCTTGCGAAGTGTGATCCATTCGGCAAGCGCCCAGGCGACGGCACCGGCGGCGGCGGAGAAGTGGGTTACCGCGAACGCGCTGCTGGTCAATCCGTCCGACGCCAGCTCACTGCCCGCGTTGAACCCGAACCAACCGAACCACAACATCGCCGCACCCAAGGCGGTGTAAGTCAAGTTATGGGGTTGCAACGGTTCTTTCGGATATCCCATTCGAGGACCGATCAAGATCGCCGCGACCAGCGCCGAGATCCCGCTACTGATGTGAACGACCGTTCCACCGGCAAAGTCCAACGCGCCGCCGGCGATTCCGTTGTCACCGAACGCGAGCGGTCCGCCGTCCCAAACCCAGTGGCACAGCGGGCAATAGATCAACGTGCCCCAAAGAATGGAATACACAACCATCGCGCTAAACTTCATCCGTTCGGCAAACGCGCCACAAATCAGAGCCGGCGTGATGATGAAGAACATGCCCTGGAAAAGCATATGGGTCAGCATCGTCATCGACGTTCCGTTGTACATCGGTGTGACCGCCGCACCGGTTGCATCGTCCCAATAACGTTGAACGCCGTTCATGAATAAGTAGTCGCCGTTACCGATCCAACGTCCGTCGCCGCCGAACGCCAACGAATACCCGTACAACGCCCAAAGTACGGTCATCAATCCCATCAAGAAGATGCACTGCATCATCACGCTGAGCACGTTCTTGCGACGCACCAATCCGCCGTAGAACATCGCCAACCCCGGCGCGGTCATGAACAGCACCAACGCACAGCAAACCAACATCCAACCGTTGTGACCGGCAATGGCCGCATCTTCCACACCCGCTTGTAAACTCTCCAAAGTAATTTCCGCCGGAGCCGACTCGTCGAGCACGGGGGCTTCGGCGACGGGCTCTTCCACGACCGTCGTATTCCCGCCGGGAGCCTTGCTGTCCTCGGAGGTATTTTCTTGAGCCATCGCGGTGGCCCCGAAAAGGCAACCCGATAGGATCAACATCATGACCATCGGCCAACGCACAAAAACGCGGTCTCGTTGCCGAACAACGCGGCCCCGTTCGGCGTCAATTCCGAACGAGAGGAGCAATGGAACGGGACGGGAACACGAGACAAGACAGGAAATCATGGGATCAGTCGACTCCGAGTGGGGGTGGGGAATCCGATGACGCAACCCGCCTGATCCGCAAAAAACGTCAAACGTCTTTCACGGGTCGTTGGTCACCGTGGTCAATTCGCTAGAATAATAAGGTCACGCGAGTGGGTCGGATACCCGAGCGATTCGTATTCATCTTTCGCCCTTCCCAAAGCAGCCCCTTGGTCTTTTCCGCACCTCCGAGCGATCCCCGGCGTTCCATCACCTCGCTCGCCCGTCCTTCATGGGCCGGATCGTTTCCGCTCGGACCGATGAGCCACGCCGTTGCTTGGTTCCTTGCCGTTGTTTTCGCAGACAATCTTGCCGCTCAAGAAACCACCGCCCCCGATTCCAGACCCACCGACATCGAAAAACTCGTCGCGGAACTCTCCAGTGACTCATACCTCCGGCGTCGAAGGGTCACTGCCGAATTGATGGAAATCGGTCCCGCAGCGGTCGAGGAGCTCACCGCCGTCTTGGATTCGGGAGACTTGGAAACCACCGAACGCGTCATGGCGATCCTTCAAGAAATCGCGATCGACCAGCCCGTTTACATCGAAAAGCCCCCAGCTTCCCAGGCGGGCGAATCCGACGTCGACCCGGATGCCGCCTGGAACGCTTTGCGACGGATCGCCGCGTCGGGCGGTAGCCAAGGAGTCCGTGCCCAACTCGTCGAACGCGAAGTCCGAGAAGTGCGACGCAAGGAAGCCGCTCAGGTGCTGCTCAACCATGGCGTCTTCATTGGCGTCGGCGAGTTCATCGTCGGAGCACGCGAAATGCCCAAGGTGCTTGTCGAAATCGGCGACGAGTTTGACGGCGATTCTCGGTTAATTGATTTGCTGCGTTGGATCGACCAAATCGAATATGCCCGCATCAAAGGTGAGGCGATTCGGCCGGACGTGTTGGCCGGAGTCATTCAAATGCCCGACCTGAAAACACTGACTCTGATGCAAGGCGAACTGAATCCCGACGCCATGAAGACGCTCGGCGGAATGAACGAGCTGCGGCACCTCGAATTGCGATACATTCCGATGAGCGGTGAATTGGTCGATCAATTGGCAACTTTGCCGATTCGAGTGTCCTTAACTCTCAACGGCACCGCCGCGCCGATCGAAAACGTCGACGCGCTTCGCCGGACCATGCCCGGACTCGAAATCGAACTCAAACAGGGCGGTTTCTTGGGCGTTCGCTGCTTTGACAACTTTAATGAGTGTTTGATCAACGAAGTCATCCCTGGCAAAGCGGCCGAACAGGCCGGTTTGCTGCCAGGTGACATCATCGTCCAAGCCGATGGAAAACCGATCCGGCAATTCAAAGACCTGCAAGAAGCGATCAATGCCCACGTGCCTGGTGACACGCTCGAGATCGAGTACCGTCGCAACGACGTGACCTCTCAAACGACCGCTCGGTTAGGCAAGTTGGAAGACAAGTGAACTTGCCGCCGGTTGTTCAGCACGAATCCGAATTGATCCAAAACGCCAAACTTCGCAGTCGTTTGCGAACGGCGCTCGTCAGATGGTTTGCCGAACACGCTCGCGATTTACCATGGCGTCGCGACCCGACGCCATACAAGGTTTGGGTCAGCGAGATCATGTGTCAGCAAACTCAGATTGCGAATGTGATCCCGTACTTCGAGCGATTCATCAAACGGTATCCTGACGAAGCATCGTTGGCCGCCAGCGATGAAGACGAGTTGATGCGTTTGTGGGAAGGTCTCGGCTACTACCGCCGCGCCCGCAGTCTACGAACGGCGGCTCAGAAAATCGTCGAACTCCACGATGCTCGCTTCCCGTTAACCTACGACGATGTGATCGCACTACCCGGCATCGGCCGGTACACGGCAGGCGCGATTCTGTCGATTTCGCAAAATCAAGCGTTACCGATTCTCGAAGGAAACACGATCCGAGTCTTCAGTCGCTGGATCGCGATGCAAACTCCCGTCGATGAGAAAACGTCTCAAAACCAACTTTGGCAATTTTCACAATCGTTGTTGCCGACCGGCAAGTCCGCGCTGGCCTGCCGTGATCGCGGTCCGGCGGCGGTTAACCAAGCCGCCATGGAACTCGGGGCGTTGATTTGCACTCCCCGCGAACCGAAGTGCCTGGTTTGTCCGGTCGCGAAATTCTGCGACGCCAACACCATGGGGCTGCAATCGATCATTCCCGGCAAAGTCACCAAAACCCAGTACGAAGCTCGCAACGAGTTCGCGGCCGTCGTTCGCGGTCCCAACGGCCGTTTGCTCGTTCGGCAAATTCCCGCCGGGGCACGTTTTGCCGGAATGTGGGATTTCCCCAAAGCAGGCCCGCCCGAGGCCGAAAATGCGGCCCAGTTCACTCAATGGCTCGAACATCAATTAGGCGGCACGATTGAATTGGGCGCGGTCGTGCAAACCATCAAACACGCCGTCACTAAATACCGCATTACGCTACACGCACACGTCGCGGCGTGGACACGTGACGCCACCGATCTACCGGACAACTACCAGTTCGTGACCGCCGCACAGCTCACGAAGCTGCCGATGAGCACAACGGGCCGCAAATTGCTCGACCGTCTCTGAATCTGGACAATCCAAAGACTCCTTACACGATGGTCATTGTCAATTAGACTCATTGGTCCCCCAACCGTGTCCCTTTCGGCCGAGACGACTCAAATGCGTTGTATCCTTCCCCGACGACGAACTTTCAATATTTCAGTCGCTTTACTGCTGGCGATTCTTTTGCATCGCACAGAGGCGGCCTTATTTGCCGAAACTCCGATCCCGCGTGCTGATCATGTCGTGCAAATTTGGCCGGGTGAACCGCCGGCTTGGAAGGCGACCGAAGAAGCCGAGCGAGACCTTTCCGATGCCAAGAGCAATCTCGTCGCCGGGGCACCGATCATCCGTCTCGGACACGTCCGCAACGTCGAACTGCATGTATTCGAAGCCGCCGATGCGACCGGCAAGCCGTCCAACGCGGCCGTGATCATCGCCCCCGGCGGGGGATACACCATCTTGGCTTGGGATCTCGAAGGCATCGAAGTTGCCAAACAACTCCAAGCCGGCGGCGTGACCGCGATCGTACTGAAATACCGAGTCCCGACCGGCCCGATGGGCGATGAGAAGTGGAAGCCGGCCGTCCAAGACATCCAACGTTCGATCGCGCTGGTCCGCGACGGGAAAGTCACCTCGAGCACACCTCAACACGTCGGAGCGATGGGCTTTTCAGCCGGTGGCAACGCCGTCGCGCGAACGGCAACGTCCAAGACACGTCACTACGAGTCGGTCGACGCGTCCGACGAAACGATCCGCCGTCCCGATTTTGCTTGCTTGGTCTATCCCGCTTGGCTCGTCGAAAAAGAACAACAGGATCAGATGATCGAAGGCATCGAGGTGGATTCCGATACGCCGCCGATGTTCTTTGCCCACGGCGAAGATGACCCTCACGCGGTTTTGAACAGCGTCACGATGTTCCGTCAGTTGCACGCGGCGGGCGTACCGTCGGCGTTGCACGTGTTCACTGGAAGCGGTCATGGATTCGGGGCACGCCTCGACGGTCGCGCCGATGATTTGTGGCCGGAACTTTGCATTCGATGGATTCGCGATAACGGCTGGATCGCGGCATCAACGAAATCACCGGAAACACGATGATCAGTTCAAGCAAATCGGCCAGTCCGATCGTTCATGCTCCGCCGCCCATCCAACCGGACCAAGAATGGGCCAACGCACTGACGCACGGCGTCGCCGCGGCGATATGGACCGGGCTGGCGATCTGGTTGGTCGTCGAAGCGTTCGCGATCGAAGTCGGACTGGCGATCGCCTGTGCGGCTTATGGGGCAAGTGTTATCGGAACGTTCGTTTGCTCTACGTTGTCGCACACCTTTTTGCAGCGACCTTTGTTGGATCACTTGCGGGCATGGGACCAAGCGATGATTTATCTCATGATCATCGGCACTTACACTCCCATCACGTATCAATACGCTGCACCGGAGCAACGGACCGTTCTGCTGACGTTAATGTGGACGGCTGCGATTGCTGGTTTTGTCAACAAAGCAATCCTGCGGCATCGAATCCATTCGATCAGCACGTGGAGTTACCTTGCGTTGGGTTGGTTGCCGGCGATTCCGTTGATCGGACGAGTGCCCATGGGACTAGCGATCGCCATGTTTGCCGGCGGCGTCACGTACAGCGTCGGCGTGATCTTCCTCATGAACGATCGAAAATTCCCCTACCTGCACGCGGTCTGGCACCTATTTGTGATCACCGCGTCGATCGTGCATTTGGCAGGAATCGCGTGGTACGTTCTGTTCCCCGAGGGGCACGGACTGGAATCATGAACAATCGGGGCAATCGGCTCTGCAAAATCGAAGCACTGAATTGAGAGAACCCTCGATGAGAACCATTCTGGTCGTTTTGGCCGTCGTTGCGAACAGTGCATGCTATTCGATGGCCGAGGATCGCGTCGCGAATGAGGCGACCGTACGCAGCATCCCTGGGCTTGTCGCTTTCTGGGACTTTGTGAAACGTGAACCGGATGGTCTGCGTCGCTTCACCGCCCACGTTCCCGATGGAGCGTCAAACGAGTATCCACTTGATGCAGCCAACTATGTTAAGGATTACTGGGGTACCGGCCGTGAGGCAACCTACGCCGATTTCCCCCAACTCGGTCGCGGGCCGTTCGGCAATGCCATCCGCATTGCGAAAGAATCGGATCCTGACTTCCGGCCTTTCTTATTGATTCCGCGTTCACGACTGCATGACACGCCTCTGGATATCAAAGGAGATGGTCGTTCGGTGTCGGTGGTCGTGTGGGCCATTCGTGAGAGCGGGAACCATGCGTTGGCGGGTATCTGGCACGAAGGAACCGATCTGAAACAAACCGAAACAACTGGAATCGCCAAAGTCGAGCGGGGCCAACGTCAATACGCCCTTTTTGCCGGACTGAATAAACAAGGCAGCGCCTGCGGACATGTTTCGGAGAACGGCGCGAGTTCGTTTCTCAATAAGTACGCATTGCATAAATGCAATTCGCTCGCTCAGTCCCCTGAAGTGCCCGCCGATTCAGCCGTCGATGTGCTCGACGATTCGTGGCATTGCTTTGCGATGACGTTTGACCACCAGAACGATGAATTGACCGGATGGCTCGATGGCGTCTCCGGCGATCGTTGGCTCGACCAGCCGAAGAACGACAAACTCATCTCATCAGCCTACAACGCTTACATGCAAGGACACTTCTCCCGTACACCGCACAAGGAAGCGGAAGAAGACGCCACATTCCCGAAGGACCAGTACTACAACCCGCCCGAGGACAGTCCATTGAGCGTGAAAGTTATTTCTGAGTCTGCGGGCAAGCGAGTGGAACTAAGAGAGCACCGCTACACCAAGATTCAAGTGACCATGCAAGCAGGCAAAGAGGTTTCCCGGGACCTCGTTGCATTGCGTTTGAACCCATGGTGGTATCCGCACGGTCTTTACACGCCGAAGGACGCCAAAAGTGGCGGCCCCTTCACGATCGGTCGTGTCATCCACAGCTCACGAAGCGTTGGCTTCACGGGGTGGATCGGTGGCGTCGCGGTCTTTGATCGCGCACTAACGCAGGTCGAACTTCAAATGTTGGCAAACCTTCGTTTGCGGCGTTAGTCGGTGCATCCTTATCTGTTTTGAATACCGCCCATTTCGGACTCGCCTTGACACAATCTGCTACCGCGACTGACCGTCCTAAATGAACGCGTTCGGATTGGGATCGTGACGTTGCAGCAACGCAAGGCCGACGTCATAACAATGACGATTCCAACGCCGACATCGTTCGACTTTCAGCAAGAGCCAGAACGTCGGCAGGATCAAACGAACGATCTCTTCAGGAAACCACTGCATCGGCGAAATAAGCCCGCAACCATCCTTCGAAAAATCCTTCGTATAGACGCCCAGCCATTGCCGTTCGCGTGGGATCGAAGGCAGTTTCGTTTCGAGAATCATCAATCCACGAACGCGAACGATCCGTCGCTGCGACGCGCGATGCTCCGGATTGACCGTGGAAACGATACCGGACTGCAAGAAGAAATCTTTTTGGTCTTCCGGTAGTTCGATCTTCCAGTCGGTGGTGCCGACTAGGTCGGCATAGTGGCTTGAATAATCGAGATCCAACATTCGACCACCTCCATTTCTAATGCTTTGCCACTTTCGCGCCGTAACAGATCGATTGCTTGTTGACGCGTCATCGGAGTTCGATAGGGGCGTTGGCTGGTGACGGCTTCGTAGATATCCACGACCGCACACAGTTTTCCCCAAGGATGTATTTCGTCACCGGTGATTCCGACCGGATAGCCGTTCCCGTCGAGTCGTTCGTGGTGTTGGTACACCATCATCAATTGTCCTTCGCAAATATCCTCGCGATGACATAGTTGTAGAAAGCCTGTTTTGGGGTGTCGCTTGACCGCATTGAACTCGTCTTCGTCAAGCCTACCCGGCTTGCACAGGATCGCGTCGGGAATTTCGAGTTTTCCTAGATCGTGTAACAGGCCACCCGCGATGATGGTTTCGACGTCCGATTTGGCATACCCCAGTTCTGTCGCGAGGATGCCACAGTAGTAGGCTACGTTGGCGCTGTGGGTGAACGTGGCGTAGTCGTGGTGTAGCACACGGAAAAGATCTCCCGCTGCGAAATCGCTTCTGGTGACCAAGTTCGCGGCGATCGCACCGAGCTGCGAGGCGGCGTCGATACTGTCGTTGGTGTCCTTCTTCTTGAAACTCGATTCTAAGACATCAAGAACGACCTCGTTGAGCGCGGCTGCTCGATGTTCGCCCGATGCGCTCTCGTCACCACCGCCTTGGGCCAGTTCCCGCAGATAGTCCTGGTATCTCGCCCGGGACTCTCGCTCGATGAAGAGTTGATGAACCCCGCGGGACCGCAACCGGTTGAGGTCTTCCGGTTTCATCGGATAATCCGCGCCACGATACAATTGTGCACGGTCACTATTATCGATACGACAATAAAGGTCCGCACCGATCGACGCCGTGGGCGAGATCGTCGAGACGCTGATCGCAATGAGTTCGTTGACAAACATGAACTAAAAACAGGAAACCACGGTAAGCCACTTTCCGCCGTTGAAGCCTACGATACAGAACGACGCAGGCGATGCCGGACTTCAATTTTTTCGGCCTTTCGAGCTAGAGGGATTCACCCAGAGTTTTGAAATGCGGACATTGGTTCCGATTGAACACATTTTGCGGACCTGAATCCGTCGGCATGACGGGCAATCGGCATCGATCACGCCGTTAAAGAGTCCCCGCGTTGATCGCCGACGGGCGTTCAGTCAAAGTGAGGCGGCCGACAAACGCCAGCGGTGAGTCGGCGACGTCCCCCCTTGCGTACGAGGTTCGTTTCAACATGCCGGATTTCTATCAACATGATCTCATCACGACGATTCATGATCTTCGTAGTGGAAGTTTAGAGCATCTGGAATCGATGCTTCGCGAGTCCACCGCGAAGCAGAAAATCGGATTGGTGTTGCCGGTTACCGCTTCGGACATGCGAGCCGAGCCGTTCACGCAAATCGTCGACGAATTGATCGACGCTGATTACATCGGCTCGATCGTCGTCAGCCTTGGCGTCGCCCCTAACGTCGCAGATTTCGATGAAACCAAAACCAAGATCGCACCATTGGGGGACCGAGCTAAAGTCCTCTGGACGGACGGCCCCGAAGTTCAATCACTTTACGGCGAATTAATCGACGCGGGAATTCCGCTGTCGACTCCCGGTAAAGGACGAAGCGTATGGACAGCGTTCGGTTATCTACTGGACGATCCTAATGTTGAAACCTTTGTCCTTCATGACTGTGACATCGTCGACTATAGCCGCAAATTGTTGGCACGTTTGTGTTTGCCGATGGTCCATCCGAGTTTGGACTACGAATTTTGCAAAGCCTATTACGCTCGCGTGACCGATCGAATGCACGGTCGCGTCGTACGGCTATTGGTCGCCCCTTTTCTGCGAGCGTTGATGCAGAGCTTTCCCGAAAATCAGTTTGTTCGATTTCTGAGTAATTTTCGTTACCCATTGTCAGGCGAATTCTCACTGACCCGAAACCTCGCTCGCAGCAATCGGGTCGCCAGCGATTGGGGACTCGAGGTCGGCACATTGTCTGAGGTCTACCGCAACACGTCGATTAAGCGCGTCTGCCAAGTTGATTTAACGTGCATGTATGAGCACAAACACCAAGAGATGTCCATCGATGATTCGGGACGTGGTTTAATGAAGATGGCGCTGGATATTTTGACGACGATTTATCGGACGCTTGCTAGCCAAGGGATCATTCTTTCCCATTCTATTTTTGTCACGCTTCGAGCGTCGTTCCTAAGGATCGCTCAGGACTGCATTCGCCAGTACGCGACCGACGCGCGGGTCAATTCGCTCACTTATGATCGCCACGGTGAGGAAGTCGCGATCGAAGCGTTTGCGCAGTGCGTCACTCAGGCCGGTGAAATCTTTGCCAGTGACCCCAGTGGGAACCCGGCGATCCCGAACTGGACCCGCGTGCGTGCTGCGTTTCCCGATTTCCCGGAACGTTTGCGGCAGTGTGTTGGGTAGTCGAGTGCGTAGCGAGCCGATTGAAACCATGACCGTTCATTTACTTTTATCACGTGTGCTTCGATCTTGAATCCAGTCACCTTTTCCATCCTCGCGCTTGTCAGTGTCGCCGTCGGCGGTTTGATGATCGGCGCGATTCGTTTCCGTAAGATCGGTTTAGGGTCCGCCGGGGTGCTCTTCGTGGGAATCGTGGCGGGGCATCTGCTCGCCGGCCATGAAAACCTCGCGATCGAACCGGAAGTCGCCGAATTCGCTAAAGAGTTCGGCTTGGTCTTGTTCGTCTTTACAATCGGTCTGCAGCTCGGCCCGGGAATCGTGCAGTTATGGCGTGAACAGGGATGGTTGCTCAACGGGCTCGCCTTGGGAGTCATCGCCTTAGGTGTTGCGATGGTATTGATATTTCATGCGATGTTAGATTTGCCTGCTTTTGCGGCGGGCGGTTTGTTCAGCGGCGCGACGACGAACACGCCGTCGCTCGGTGCAGCCCAACAAGCCGCCGCGACCGTTGCTCCCGATTCCTCCGATCTGGGCATGTTGGCGTCGGCCTACGCGGTCGCCTATCCGGGCGGTATCGTCGGCATCATCGCGAGCATGTTAATCTTGAGATCACTTTTTCGAATTGACATGCAAGCGGAAGCACGTTCGATCGATGACCGAGATGCTCACCGACCCGATCCGATTGTTCGACGTGCGATCGAAGTCGACAATCATCATTTGATGAACACGCGGTTCGGGGACATTCCGGGGATCGAGGAAACGGGCGTGCGAATTTCCCGCATCAAACCCGCAGACCAGGACAACGTCATTGTTGCGACCGAGGAAACCACTTTACACACTGGCGACGTGATTCAGGTCGTCGGCACGGTCAAAGGATTGAATCGTTTCGAGCCATTGATCGGTCGACCGTCGAGCTTGGACTTGATGGAGATGACCGGCAATGCTTGCTATCGGCGGATCGTCGTTACCGAGCCGGATGCGATCAATCGACCGCTGCGGGATTTTTCGATCGATCATATGTACAACGCCTCGATCACTCGGATCAATCGTTCGGGGATCGAAATGCCCGCCCGAGGTTCGACACGTTTGCACTATGGGGACGTCGTCAATGTGGTCGCCGACGAAGCGTCGCTTGATCGTGTTACCGCGATTTTCGGAAACTCGGTGAAGGCCCTCAACGAAACTCAGTTCGCACCTGTGTTTCTAGGTATCGCCGTTGGAATCTTGTTGGGGATGATTCCACTGCCAATCCCAGGCGTTCCCTTTCCGGTCAGGCTCGGACTTGCCGGTGGACCGCTGATCGCCGCGATCATTTTCAGTCTGTTGGGCAAGCTCGGAAAGTTTGTTTGGCATATCCCCTATTCCGCCAACCTCGCCCTGCGAGAACTGGGCATCATCTTGTTTTTGGCCAGCGCAGGATTGTCGGCTGGCAAGACGTTCTTTGCGGTTGCCATGACGACTCAGGGCGCAATCTGGATGGCGGCTGGCTTGTTCATCACGATGGTGCCCCTGCTAATCGTCGGTGTCGTGGCCCGGATGGTGTTCAAGTTGAATTTCCTGACGCTTTGTGGCGTGATCGCGGGCAGTATGACCGACCCGCCTGCGCTTGCTTTTGCCAACTCGCTGAGCGACTCGGCGGCAACCTCGACCGGCTACGCAGCCGTCTATCCGTTGACAATGGTCATGCGAATCGTCGCCGCCCAGACGATCATTTATCTGCTCGTTTAATTAGCCAACTTGGTTAGTTGATCTTTCAACACGCCTTTTTGTAATTGCGGGTCGCCGGTGGTTTCGCCGTAGTGCAAGAGTTGATTGGCCAGTGTTCGAACAATAGTCGCGTGTTCGGTCCGCTGAATTTGATTACCGAGTTCGTCTGGATCGCTCTCCAGATCGAACAAATAAGGTTCTTCGTTCGCTGCGACGACCAATTTGAATCGGTCGGTGACGGCGGCGACCCAGGTCGGTTTGGATTGGGATGCGCGCAAGAATGCAATGTCATTCCAGGGTCGTGGCCGAGATACTGAATCAGGTTGCACTTGAGCGAACAATACCGACGCGTCTCGGCCCTCGGTTTGCGATGGAGCCGATTGATTCATTAAGGAGAGAATCGTCGGTGCAAAGTCGACTGTGCCGAGGGCTTGATCGATCCTTGTTCCCGGTTGAATGATTCCAGGGGCACAGATGATCATGGGAATTTTGGCGCTGCCTTCGTATGGGTTGCCTTTGTTGAGTCGGCCGTGCTCGTAACACAAGTCGCCGTGATCGGAGGTGAAGACGATGATCGTTCGATCGGTCAAATCAAGTTCGTTCAATGTTGCTAGGATTTGGGCTACATTGTCGTCGATGCATTTGACCATTCCGAAATACAATGCCATTTGAGAAGCATTGAACTTCAGTGACGCGTTCTTGCTTTCTGGTCCCGCCCAGGCCGGATTCTGCTTTGACATCGAAAAGGTGAGTGGCGGTCGAATCGGTAGATTCTGATACATCGTGTCATAGGGTGGACGCACGGTGTTGGGGCCGTGCGGATCGGGCAAGCTGAGGTGATAACAGAATGGTTCTTCCGCATGCTCACGAATAAAGTCCATCGCACGATCCGCCAACCAATCCGTGCTGAAGGTGGTTTCATCCGCGTCGTCGAGAGCGTAGCTTGGCTGCCCGTTGCGTCCGACCGCTGCCACCCGCGGCCCAGACGCAGTCAGTTCGAACTTTTTCCAGTGGCCGCGATTGAACAGATAGCGATTATCCTTAAATCCAAAATGGCGACTGGGTTCCCATTGTGGCTTTCCGGGACCATCGAGATGCCATTTGCCGGCGTATCCGGTTGCGTACCCCACCCGCTGTAAAACTTCCGCAAACGTGACGACGTCCGAATCGAGTGGCAGATCGTTTTGAGGGGCCCCCGTGTTGTGCGGATATCGCCCGGAAAAAAACGCGGCCCGCGACGGCGTACAGACGGGACTGGTTGCATAGAACGATGTGCAGATCGCGCCGCGATGTGCTAGGGAATCGATCGCCGGTGTCTCGACAATGGCTTCGGGCCCCCAAATGCGGGCCTGGTCCGGAGTAAGCGTTTCGCGATAACAGCCGAGCGTGCGAAAATTATGTTCGTCGGTCTGGATGACGAGCAAATTCATTGCCTTCGCTCGATTTTCTTGCGTTCGAGCTTCCTCGGCATCGCTATCTGCGTTGCTGACTGCTGAAACGAAAAATGCGATGACGAATCCGAATGCATAGCGATTATTTGTCATAAGATCTTGGTAACTTGGGGACGATTGGCTGAGTAGCGAATCATTCTATTGTACAATCTTGATCCACTCGCGTTCGTTGGGACGGACGCCTTATCCTTTTTTGCAACCGGCACCATGCACATCAACTTGATTCGCTCGATTTTGGGTTCGACCTTATTGGTATTCCTTGCGGCCACGGTCGCGTCCGCTGATTCACAACCGCTCGTCTTGGTCAGTGCGTCCTATCAAAAGAACGTCGTCGCGTTGTGCGAACTCGACGGAACCGTCGTTTGGAGATTTGAAACCGAGGGACCCGACGGCGGACACGCCGGGCATCACGAGGTTCAGATGCTCGACAACGGAAACGTGCTCTATCACGACGATTGGGACAACGTGAAGGAAATCCGTCTCGATGGCACGGAAGTTTGGAAGTATCACGGAGCGGGCGTTCATGCGTTTACGCGTCTGGAAGATGGCAACACGATGGTAGCCGAGTCCGGAAAACAAAGGATCGTCTTGGTAGATCCCGATGGCCAAGTAGTCAGCGAAACGCCGTTGGGTAAAAACGGACGTGGGCAAACCCGTCAAGCGGAAGTTCTTGAGAATGGAAACTTCCTCGTCTGCGCCGAAGGTCCGGGGACCGTCACGGAATACACGCCCGACGGGACGATCGTTTGGGAATATGAGATCGGAACACGCGTCTACGGTGCGATTCGATTGAAGTCCGGAAACACGATGATCAATTCCGGCTCGGGTAATTCGATCGTCGAAGTGACTCCCCAAAAAGAAGTCGTTTGGGAAGCCAAAAGCCGACTACCGGGAACCGAGATTCAATTGCACTGGACCGCCTGTTTGAAAGAACTCGAGAACGGCCATGTGATGATCGACAACTGTCATGCCGGCCCGAATAATCCGCAGTTGATCGAGTTGGACTCCGATCGTCAGGTAGTCTGGCAATTCAATCGTTTCGACCTGGTCGGCAACGGGATGGCATGTTTTGACTATGTCGAACCAACGCTTGCGGAAAAGGTCCGCAAGATGATCGATCGGTAGGCTAGGGGACAGCTGCAAACGCGGTCAACCGTAACGTCGCCAACGGCAACCTCGTCAAGCGAGCGGCTGGAGTAATTCGTCGATCGCGGCGATAACACGGCCGGCTTCGGTTTGCAGGGATGAACTCAGACGTGCTGCCTCGTCCAGATCGGATAGCCTTTCCTCTCGCCCGGCGGTTTCAATTTCGGTGGCAACGAGTTGCAGTTGTTTGGCGCCGAGCAGACCGCAGGCTCCCTTGAGCGTATGCGCGTTGCGACGGGCCGTATCGTTTTCGCCCGCCCTGAGATTTCCCATTAATTGATCGACCAAGGACTCACATTCACCGCGAAACACGGTCGCCAATCGCATCACTCCTGAAACGCCACCGGGAATTCGAGACCTGGCCGAATCCAAGTCCAAGCATCCCGCATGAACCGCTGATAAAGCAAGATCATCGGAGGAGTCCGACGACGCTCCTTTCCCGCTCGGGGCACCTTTCCCGATTGGAACGTTTGTTGGTGTCGCGGCAATTCGCGGCGATTTCTCTCGTGCACGAATTGGTTCATAATACTTCGCCAAGACCTGTTGCAAGCGTCGGCGGTGGATCGGTTTGGTGAGGTAGTCGTCCATACCGGCGGCTCGACAAGCCTTGGCGTCTTCGGCCATCGCAGCCGCAGTCAACGCGATGATCGGAATCCGATACTCGGTGCCGAGTTCCTGTTGCCGGATCGCTTCGGTGGCTTCAAGACCGTCCATGACGGGCATGTGCATGTCCATCAATATCAAATCAAATTGTTCGTTTCGCCACTTAACCAGAGTTTCTCGGCCGTCACTTGCGATCGAGCACTCATGACCGAGTGAACGGAGCAAACCAGCGATCACGTGCTGATTAGTGATTCCGTCTTCGGCGACGAGTACCCTCAAGGGGGTCAATCCGATGTCCGCGGCTTCCCCGAGATCGTCTTCGCGATCACCATCGCGTTGGATTAAATCGGGTACTTCCGCGATCGGCAACTCGAGATCAAAGAAAAACGTCGTACCCGCCCCGACCTCACTGTGCAATTGCAACGAACCGCCCATCAATTCGACGAGCTGTCGACTGATACTCAGTCCTAATCCGGTGCCACCGAAGCGGCGGGTCATCGACGCGTCGGCTTGGGTGAACGGAGCGAGGACGGCCGCCTGTTGATCGGCGGGGATTCCAATACCGGTGTCCGATACGCTTAGGCGAATCATACACTTGCCGTCCTGTACGTCGACGTCGACTTGCCGATGTAACTTCACCGTAACTCCGCCCACATCAGTGAACTTGACCGCATTGCCGATCAGATTGACGAGCACTTGTCGCAACCGGCCGGGGTCGCCGATGAAATGACTCGGTACTTGTTCATCCTGTTCGAACTTAAGCTTCAGGTTTTTCTCAGATGCTTGCAATCGTAAAGTCGACAAGGCGGCTTGGACTTCATAGCCGAGGGAGAATGGAACGGCTTCCAGTTCCAAACGCCGAGCTTCGATTTTGGAAAAGTCCAAAATATCATTGAGCAACCGCAGTAAAGAATCGGACGAGCGTCGAATCGTGTCGACGTAATCGCGCTGAGTTTCATCCAATTCGGTTTGGGCGAGCAAGTCCGCCATCCCGACCATCGCGTTCATGGGAGTTCGAATCTCATGGCTCATGTTGGCCAAAAACTCGCTCTTGGCGCGATTGGCGGCATCGGCCATGCGAACGGCTTCTTTCAAGGCCGCCTCGCTTTTCTTTAGATCTGTGATGTCCCGTGAAATGCCGAACGTGCCGATGATTTTACCATCGCTGTCACGGAGCGGCATTTTTGTCGTCAAACACCACGTGTCGTCACGGTCATGCCAAGTCTCTCGCTCGATACGGTCGACGAGCGGTTGGCCGGTTTCGATGATGTGAACCTCATCGTCGCGGGCTTGCTTGGCGTGGTCAGGCGTAAAGATGTCAGCGTCGGTTCGACCGTGGACCGTATGGACGTCGGCGTGTCCGAATTTAGTCGCCATCGCGCGGCTAACGCGAATGAATCGGCTCTCGGTATCCTTAAAATAGATCGAGTCCGGAATGCTCTGCAGCAACGTCGTCAACAATGACTGTTCGAACTTAATCGTTTGTTCGGCAACGATTCTGGCGGTGACGTCCCAGAACAAAACTTGGATTCCGATCGCCTTTCCGTGCGCGTCACATACGGGACTCTTGACTCGCTCGATCCACCCGAGGCTACCGTCGGCGATTCGGGTCTGTTCGACCGCGTGAGTCGACTGCCCTGTTTCCATCACTCGCTGATCATCGGCAATGTATTGCGATGCGATCGATTCCGGAAACAACTCCCGGTCAGTCTTGCCGACGACTTCGTCCCACTGCAATCCTCGCCATGTGAGATACGCTTCGTTGGCAAATACCCGTCGACCGTCGCGAGCCTTAATCAACAAACTCAGCGGTAAACTGTTGGCAAGGGCGCGGTAAGTCGCCGACGTTTGAAACGAATTCAATTCGTTCGATTCGTTTGATCGCGGAGCATTTTCGCCGGGACTCATCGGATTAACCGCATCGTTTGATCAAGGTGACTTCGTTTCCTTGATCGTTGAACGTCAATTCATCGACGAAGTTTGCCATCAGGACGAGCCCCTTGCCTTGCAGTTTCGCATCGTCATTGAAAATCGCGTGTGCGTCCATCTTTCCTGGCTGGGGCACGGTCGAAGTATCGAAGCCTTTTCCGGAATCCTTCACCCGAACACGAATCTGCTTCGTCGTCGCGGTTGCTTCGACCTCGACCGTACGATCTTTGTAGGGGGCTTGGCCTAGGCGTTCTCGCATAGGGTCGCTCAACACGCCGTCTCGGGCCATCTCATGATGACTCGGGCATTGATCGGTCGACAGTTCCAGATTACCGCGGCACATCGCATTGGCAATCGCATGTTCGACCGCCACGCCCATGCGGACCATCTCCACGCTGGGCAAGAGTTCCATTCCGGCGCTGACCTGCATCAGCAATCCGATCAATGGTTGGATCAACATCGGATCGTTGGGTAGTTCGAACAGAAATACGTTTTTCCGGAGCGTTGAGATCAACCGCGCATAACTGGCGTCGGTGCGAATCACCCCCAAGACGTCCACTATCGTGTCATTGAGTGATTGGGCCATTTGGTTTTTGGGAACATACCCGGCCGCACCCCGCTGCAGGGCTTCGGCGGCGAGGTCTTCCGATCCGTGCCCGGTCACCAAGATCGTCGGAATATGGGAGAAATTCATCCGCATATTTTCGACCAATTCCAGCCCGTTCAGTTCGGGCATTTCCAAATCGGTGACAACGACATCAAGCGACTTTTGGCGAAGTTGTTCCAACCCTAAACGGCCGTTGAGCACATGGGTGACTTCGTGATCGGCCGCTTCGAGTAACATCGTCATTTCCATGGCCTGGGTCGGACTGTCCTCAACAAGTAAAACTTTCGCCATGATAGAGTCCTGTGATCCAAGAAAACCGCGATTGAAAACGCCGCACCCGATCCGAGTGGCGTTGCCGCTCGACGTTGATCGCTCACAATTGACTGGACAACGACCCGAACGCCAGCACCAAATCGGCCTAATGCGGCATTGTATCGCATTGCGGGCGCGGCAACCATATAGCCGGCCCTCCGGACCGCTGGACCGCAACCCTGCGCCGCTTCAAACCCTCACCTAGTCGGAGACGATTCACCTTGACAGTTTTTTATTCCAACGGCTCGCCAACCCAATCGTTGACCACCGATGACCTGCGGGCGGCTTTGCAGGAAACGTTTGCGGCGATCACTCCGGTCCAGAACGTGTTGCTGCTACCGCCCGATCAAACCCGTTTGTTCAGCCGGGCCGGAGAGTTGACGGTGTTGTGCCACGAGCTTTTGGGAGACCGTGTCCGGGACATCATGCCTGCCTTGGGAACGCACTCGGCGATGAGCCCCGCTCAGCTCGACCATATGTTTCCTGGAGTGCCGCACGATCTTTTTCGGGTTCACCGTTGGCGTGACGACGTTGTGCAGTTGGGTGAGGTTCCTGCCGAATTCGTCCGCGAGGTAACCGGGGGGATCTACGATAAAGCGTGGCCCGCGCAGGTCAATCGTTTGTTACGCGACGGGGGCCATGACTTGATTTTCTCGCTCGGCCAGGTTGTTCCTCACGAAGTCATCGGGATGGCCAACTACAACAAGAACGTGTTCGTCGGAACCGGCGGCGTCAGCGGCATTAATGAGAGTCACTATCTCAGCGCCATGGTGGGAATCGATCAAACACTGGGGATCGCCAACACACCGTTGCGGCAGATCCTGAATTACGCCCAAGATCACTTCTGCCAAGATCTTCCGATCTTGTACGCACTGACCGTCATCGAGCAGCTCAAAGACGGAACGAAGCACACTCGCGGCTTATTCATCGGCGACGACCATGACACGTTCTTTCGAGCCGCCGAGTTGGCTCGTCAGGTGAACATCACTCATCTCCCCAAACCGCCCACACATGTTGTGGCGTACTTGGACCCGAGCGAATTCAAGAGTACTTGGCTTGGCAACAAGGCCATCTATCGGACTCGCAAGGCGATCGCGACCGGCGGGCGGTTAACCGTCCTTGGTCCCGCTGTGGAGGAGTTCGGCGAGGACAAGCGGATCGATCATTTGATTCGCAAGTACGGCTACAGAACGAAATCCGAGATCATGCGGTTGGTCGACGAGAACGAAGACTTGGCGAACGATCCTTCTGCTGCGGCTCATTTGGTTCACGGCTCGCCCGAGAACCGATTCGAAGTCGTCTATGCGGCCGGCCATTTGACGGACGAAGAAATTCGTGGCGTCGGTTTCACCCCTGGAAATCTTGACGAGCTCATGAAACGCTATGACGTCAATAAGCTGCAGGATGGTTTTCACACCGATATCGACGGAAGTGAGTTTTACTTTGTACAAAACCCTGCACTCGGTCTCTGGGAAGCCCCGCTGAACTGACCCTCACACCAGCCTCCCCGTCTCCCCGTCTCCCCGTCTTCCTGTCTTCCTGTCTTCCTGTCTTCCTGTCTTCCTGTCTTCCTGTCTTCCTGTCTTCCTGTCTTCCTATTCGATCCCGACATGTCCCAACCGGATCCTCCCTCAGAAGTCATGCCGCGCCACGTCGCCATTATCATGGATGGCAACGGGCGATGGGCGCAAAGTCTTGGGCTGCCCCGCATCGAAGGCCATCGCCGCGGTGCGGCTTCGGTGAGACGAGTTACCGAACTTGCCGCCCAGTGGAAACTGGAGGCGTTGACCTTGTATTGTTTGTCGAGCGAGAACTGGAAACGCCCCAAGACCGAACTTGAATTCTTAATGCATTTGCTGCGTCAGTACCTCATTGATGAACGTCAGACGCTTCGAGATCAAAACTTGCAACTACGATTCATCGGACGACTGGATCGACTCGGTGATGAGGTCATTCGTGAAGTCGAAATGACTCAGCGGTTGTGTCGCGACAACACCGGCACGGAGCTGGTCTTGGCGGTTGATTACGGTGGTCGCGACGAATTGACCCGGGCGACACGATCGATCGCCGAGCGAGTCCAAAACGGATCGCTCAGGATCGATCAAATTAGCGAAGAGACGATCGCCCAGCAGCTCGACACTCGAGGACTTGCCGAAGTGGACTTGATGATCCGCACCGGTGGCGACATTCGAATCAGCAATTATTTGTTGTGGCAAATCAGCTATGCGGAGCTTTGGTTCACGACCAAATGTTGGCCCGATTTCGGCGAAGACGATTTTCGCGACGCGGTCGAGGATTTCGCGTCCCGTCAGCGTCGCTTCGGCGGGCTACTCTAAGGCACCCGCGACTGAGGCCTAAACCCGACGTTCTTCGCTCGACAAGATCGCGCTAAAGAACAACCCGGACGTTCCGGACTTTTTGACGGGTTTGTGCAGGTGGCTGCGGACGGCTCGCATCACGTCGCGACGTGAAATCTGTCCGCGTAGTCGACCATCACCGTCGAGCACCGGAAGTCGCCGACACGATTCGGTCAAAAAAGTTTGAGCGATGGTGAGCAAATCGGTTTCTTCGATGATCGTGGGAGGATTGGCATCGATTAACGAGAACACGTCCGTGCTGGGCATTCCGTCGTAGGCCATCGAGACGGTGAAACGCATACACGATTTCTCCGAGAAGGTGCCCAGAAATTTACCGTCCTCATTCACCACCGGTGCACCGGAGATGCGATTGCGCAACAGCACGTCGAGCGCATCGAGCGCGTCCATCGTTGGTGAGAGCGTGATCAGATTGCGAACCATCATTTCGCGAGCCGTCACGGCGGGCATGCATGACGGATCCATCGTGGGAAGTTGGGACGAGCCCATGGCTTTGGTCATCGTGTCACTCTCTTGAATCGGGGATAGAAACATGAGTCAATGGCCGCTTCACCGCAGGCCGATGATTCACTGTTGCCGAAACGCGACGGTGTCGTCAAGAAAATTCTGTCACGATTCGCGAGCTGCCCTGTCGCATCGGTTCGCTTGCGGATTTGTCGCTTTTTTCACAATCGCTGCCTCTCCTCGCTTTTTCCGCTAAAATCGGTCAAAACAGTGCACTCGAAACCAATTCGGGCGGCGAGACGAAACGCCATGTGAAAGTTGTCACGATATCGTTCATTGAGAGGTCATTGAGATGTTTGGTCGTTGGGTGGAGTTTGAATTCGATTGTTTGCCACTGCGTAGTTTGGGGCGACTGGATGTCCCATTGGATGCGTCGCCGAAGTACGAAGCGTTCGTACTGAAAGTCAAATCGGCACTCTCCAAACACGGTGCGCACAACACCTATTATCTGCATCATGCCATATGCCGGTTTCATTTGACGAATGATCCCAACAGTGGTTTGGTGGAATTTGATGTCGAAGGCGTGGTGATGACCGGCGAGCAAGATGTCAAAACAAAAGCGGTCGATTTGAGCATCACCTTGAGCAAGGAAACCTGCCCATGGCTGAACGAGCCGTCGGTCGAGTTTCTCGCCGAATCGGTCAAGCACGCCGTGGCGATCGAGTTCGACCGATACATCCAGGCCGGTGATTTGACCAAAACCAAGGCACGGATCGAGGCAATGTCCGAGCAGATCGAAAAAGGCGACGGCTTCCAAGCCATGTACCTGTAGATGGCTCGCTTACCCGAATACGCAAGCCTGTTCCAGCAGATCGCCGACACACGCGGCCAGCTCAAGGCACAACTCGAAGCGGCGCTTTTGGGAAAGGATGAAGTTTGAATCATGAATGATGAAACGAAGAAAAGAGCGGTGGTGAAGAAAGGAGCCAAGTCCAAGCCTTCATCACTCAACATTCATCATTCAACTTTCTCCTACCCCGAGCTGCTCGGTGAGATCAAAGCCAGAGTCCGGGAGGGCCAACAGCGAGCCGCGATGGCGGCTCACGCGGAAATGCTCTCTACCAATTGGGGCATCGGTCGGATGATCGCTGCCCGACAGGAGGCTGCGGGGGTGGGGAGCGGGCGTGTTGGAAAAACTCGCTACGGACCTAAAGAACGAATTGCCCGAGGAAAAGGGGTTTTCCGCCCGAAATCTCAAACTGATGGTTCAGTTTTTCCACGCGTATCCCCTTCTGGTCCTATTTGGGCAACGGGCCGTTGCCCAATTGACCAACGAGCCGAAAACGCCCACTGTCGCACTATCCCAGGCCGACGTGGTCGTGTTGAGTGCGGTGACGAAACTAAGCTGGGCGCACAACGTCATCTTGATGCAAAAAATCAAGCATCTTCCCTCGCGGGTCTGGTACGCACGTCAAACGCTGGAACAGGGCTGGAGCCGCGACACGCTGATACAGCAGATCAGGCAGGAGGCGCATCGCCTCAACCATCTCTTTGCATGAAAGAGGTTTGCGGGCCTTCTTCAAAACCGCCAAGGCCGCGTCGATCTGCGACATCTTTTTGTCGGTCGTTTTTGTGGCGGCCGGTTTCTTCGGCGTGGTCGCCTTGGCGGTCTTCGGGGCGGGCTGCTTTTTGGCGGCCGGCTTCTTTGCCGAAGCGTTCTTGGCGGGGGCGGTCTTGGTTGCGGTGGTGGTCTTCTTGGTAGCCATGTTTGTGTTCCCGTTGTTGGGCGTTTCGAGGTTCCGCGTTGGCCACCGTGGCCAACGGGACCACACAGTTGAGCTCCTTGCGAATATTGATAACATCACCGCTCGCTGCAGAGCCACGCTTCAGCTAGTCGATCGTCTAACCCCATCGCTCCTCGCTAAAGCATTCCGAGGCCAACTCGTTCCGCAGGATCCGAATGACGAACCGGCGAGCGTGCTGCTCGAACGCATCCGCGCCGCCAAGTCAAACATCAAAGCGAAGTCTTCAAAGCGAAAGCCCAAGTCAAAGGCAACCTAGCCTGAGCGAGCGTCGAACTACGCCAAACCAAGCCGATCAAGCAATCGATCCCAACGCGACAATCGATATTCGCCAATTGGCTGTTCGCCTCGAAGGAAACGCACGATCTCGCTTCCGAGGCTCTTGGCGTACTGATACTTAACAGGGCGTCGTTTTCGGATCGCCGCAGCGCCAGCCACTTGCTCGGGACGATACCGAACAGAGTTTCCAACTTCGCGTTCGACGGCGTTGATGTGCTCCGGCGAGACGCGTGGATCGTTTCGCAACGCCTCAAGAACGCTCTGCTGCCAACGGATGTCATCCAAATCGGGCGCAGCCCAACCCATGTAACGAGCTAGCCGCAGTTGTGCGCGTTCAAAAACTGCCAGCACGAAACTCGCGCAAGTTAAGCCGGTCGTTGTCGGACCAAGAAGGAACTTCTTCGTGCGATCATCGAACGCATTGACAGGAGATCCGAACGAATACGGAATTTGCTCAACGAGATTCGCGTGAGCAATATCCTCGCAGATCGCAGCAACTTGTCGAAGTCTCGCTGTCGGAACTTGCGGATCAACCCAAAAGTACTTACTCGACAAATGGCCTTGCTGCGCCAATTGGCGGTGCCAGCCTAAATGCAAGAACTGAATCGGACCAGACTCGTCGACTCGATAAGTGATACCGGAATGTCGCTGGTCGTCACCGGAATCGCCTACTTCACGAATCACAACAGCGACGTGCCGAAGCTGGTCAACCGATTTATCCGCTTGTCGATGAACCCGATCCATGATTTGTTACTTCAGACCGTCGAGCAGTCCATATTCCAATTGGCCACGTTTCTTGAGCGTTCGGCGTACTCCTCGATAGAGTGCTTTGCGACTAGGCAAGCTCGATTTGATTGGTGCGGTGGCAGTTAGCACCGCAAGCATGGTGTCGACACCTGCTTCATCGATATCGAGGGTCCGCACGTCTTCATCGAGTTCTTTCGCCTGGCCATCTCTCAAGCGATAACGCGTGTTTCGGTAGACACAAGCAAGCGCCGATCGAATGTCACCCAGCTTCTCAAACGCAATGGCTGCCTTGATGTAGTCTTTAGTCGCGGTCTGCTCTTCCAAGCAAGCAACCATATGAGCAGTTCGCAAGTACTGATCGCGCCGAGGAACCGATCGAGTTCTGTCTTGAACAATTTCGATCAACCCATCCGCGATTCCTCTGGCTCGTATGGAACGGCGACACCGCTCGACGAATACTCGCCGAGCTGGGAGGTCAACGTTCTTCTCTTCCGTTGCAGCAAGTGTCAGGATCGAAACATAGAGGGGCATTGCGTCAAAGTCGGTATATGCAAAAATCTTGTTCCACGCTTCGACACCAGTTTTAGACGCCTCGTGCGAAACAGCAGTCACAAAGACATCAAATGCCTTTAAGTCCGGGCTTGGCAACTTGGCAAAAATTCTCACATCGGCACTGCTAGTCGATTTTGTTTGCGTCGAATGCAGCCAACCACAAGCTCGCTTTTTAGTTTCACCTACGTCTTTTGATTCAGTTTCAGCGGCGTCCATGGTCGCTTCACGAATTCCGGATAGTAGAACCCGCTGTGGCCAATTGACCAATGCTTGCAACCGTGAGTTGCGAGGAGTAGATCTCCAATACCAAGCCTTCTGGTCGTTGGTACTACTTACTTCGCCTTCGAGTTGACGGACCTGTTGGAGGAATTCTCGTGGACCGATGGTTAAGCTATTCATCGCGTTTCTCCGATTCACCAGATATCAGACATGGTTTCCCGGTCGATTGAACAAACTCGTCTTTGATAGTGTTTGCTTTCTTAATTGCTCGCTCGCATTGCTCATGTAGCTTCTCAACATCTTTTATGTCGAGTGCGAGGCTTACTTCGTGCCCCCCATCATCGCTGGAGTATGTTATGCGCAATGTATGGGTAACCACGCCGCCTTCGACCTTTTCCCCCTCATCGTCGAAGAGAGGCCGCAAATCCGTAATGATCCGTGCCTTCCGAAGAAGGTTCGCATAGTCGTAGCTCAACTCCATTGCCTTCGTCACAAGACGAACGGGCGTAGAGTCAACCAGACCCTGCATTGATCCTGCAATCGAGTCCCATTCGGCTTGCTGATCTTCGCTAGACATCGCGACTCGCAACGCCTTCATGACATCAACCGATTTCGACTCACTTACGCGAACCAGCATGCTGAGCGAAAGGATCTGCGACAGCAAAAGCTCCGCATCTTCTTCACTGAGCTGCGTCTTTAGTTCGCTAAGTAGATGTTCAGGAACCAGAGGCGTCTCAGCGAGTTGCCCAAGGTGAATAACCAGATCCGCCAGTTTCCCGCTATCGAGCTCTGCGCAGCGAAGAAGCTGGCTAAGTTGCTCTGGATTTGGTTTGATCTTGACAGCCATTGGTTCGGAACTTTTTCAGTTTATGGTAGTTTAGCCCACTCTGCTTACCAAGCAGGGTACTTACGTGTCCAGATCGCTGGAACCGAGGGTGGGGATTTGCCTCGGTCCCAGCGAGTTCTGACTCTTCGCACGCTGCAAATTCCCCGAAACAGAGGCAGGAGCTGCACATGCGAGGGGTGCGGCTAAGGCTGGAGCATTTGATTTTCGATCGAGGAAACCCGTTCTTGCAAAGCACGGACCACGTTTTCTGCAGGCTCAAACTTCGCCTGAAGGTCGGCCAGGATTCGCTCGTGCTCCTCCACCTGCGAGGTGTAGCGGCTCGCTTCCTGGCGGAACGGCGTCGCCTTGGCCTTTTCTTTGTCCTGGCTTATCCAGCTTTTGCGTTTGGTGATCTCCTCATCGAGGCGGGCCAGTTCGTGCTGGGCTTCGTTGAGCTGCTCGATGAACTCGTCGTACTCGGTGACCAGTTCACGGTCCTCGCAGGTTTACCGCAAGTCCATGCGGGCTTGGTTGGCTCGCTTGCGGATCGCGGCGATCGCGCCAGCGACGGATGAAGAGCGGCGACATGGCTTCTTCGTGCTTGGCAGTCGCCATCGCGAACGCTTGCTCGGCTTCCTCGATTTGCTTGGCCAGCCTTCTTGGCCTCGCCTTCGAGCGGAACGATCGCGTCCATGTCGGTGCGCAACTATTGACGCCGAGCCAATAGCTGGACATCGTGGCGCAAGTCATCGAGCGTCATTTCGTTATCGGCCAGCGTGGCCGCGATCAGATCCGCGTCGGTGAACTCAAGCAGATACTGCATAGTTTCGCTCGGTGAAGTACTGAAATTTGCAACACAACCGGAGGTGCGGGGGTAAAATAGGGATCGAACTTCCACCACCGTTACGACTCCTTTTTCTTGCTCGGCTGCGAACCATGAAACGCCTTCTTCTGACCGCCGCGATCGTCTCATCCAGTTGGGCCTCGTCTACGGCGACGGCTCAATATTTCGGTCCGCGATTGGGGTTTCCTGGTCACGCGGCTTGGGGTGCTCCGATTGGTGCTCCGATCGTTTTGCCGCCTCCGCCGATCGCGTTCTACGACAACCCTTGGATCGGTGCGATTCCACGATGGTCTCGTGTCACGCCGTTTCCCCCCGTGACGCCCTCTTACCCGGTGGCGAGTTACGTACCGCATGCGTTTTCGGTGAACATCACGCCGACCGAGATTGACATCCGCACGCCGGGTTTCGAGTACCGGGCCGAACGGCATCTCGTTCCTTCATCGGCTGCTGATTTCGCACCATTGCCGACCTATCCCGGAACGGGGTCGTTGTCCGACGCCGCTTATCGATTGGCGGCCGCGTTGTCGGTCCGACCTGATGGCGATGTTTGGTTGGAGTATTTGCAGCCCGAGCGGGTTGCCCAGACTTCGGATGCGAACGAATTGGCAGAACTATCGTTGCGTTATCAAGGCGTGATCGCCAATCCGGACTTGGCTTGGCTGGTCAACCTAGACGGTTTTCGCGAGGTGTTGGGGCAATTGAGCGGAATGAGCCGCGAGGCCCCATCGGCCCCGGTCGCGATTACCGACGCAGAACCAAATGCCGATGCAACGCCACGTGAGGAATCGCCAGCGTCGGTAGAGACTCCAACCAACGAGAATTCTGGGGGTGCTGACGTTCCTAAGGACGCCAACGAAGTCGAAGAACTCCCCGCCCCCAAGGCCGAGCCGACCACGTCGGTGTAGTCGGCAGATCGGCTTAGGTTTTGTTCGGAGATAGCTTTCCGATCAACCGCTTTTGCGAACCGGTTCGCCGCTCATCGCGGCGTGTTCGGCAGGAACTTCTCGCAAGAGTTTCGTGTACTCATCGACGCCATCTTGTTCTTCGAGCAGGATGTCTTCGAGGAAAATCACGAGGCTGCGATGAGGCTCGGCCAACTCGATCGCTTTGGTGTACATTTCGACCGCTTTGGATTCAAACGCTAAGCTGAACTGCAGCACTTCTCGCAGGTCTTTGCTTTGTTTGATCTCGTTGCGGGTTGCGACGGGGACGCCACCCAAGGAAACAATCTTATTGCCGATCAACGTGGCGTGTTTGTACGACTCTTTGGCATCGCCTTCAAATTTGGATGCATAGACTTCTCGCCAGACGCCTTCGATGATGAAAGAGTTCTGTGAGTATTGGGCGACGCCCGTCCATTCGTGCTTGAGGATCTCGTTTAAGCAATCGAGCAATTCTTGGCTAACCATGGTTCTCTCTAGGGTGGGATATCAATCGAAATCGTGCGGTCGTAAGGCCGCTCATTCGGAAACGATTATCAGTTCAGACATACTAGAGGATTATGACGGATCGAAAAGGGCCGTGTCGATCGGCCGCATCGAGGCAGCGGGATCGGCGATCGTTTCCCAAACGCGTACTTGGACCTGATCGATGATCGCCTCACCTCCGCCGATGAGTTCCATCATCACGTGGATCTCTCCCGCGCCGTTGGTTTGGCGAAACAGTGTCACCGGCGTCCACTCGGGGCGTGGACCGACCAAGACGCCCATCTCTTGGCTGCCGATGCTATCGTAGATCAGCAATCCCTGATGTGGGCGAGTGAATCCGAGCGTTCGCACGACGGCATCGATCCGCACCACGCTGGCAGTTGAAAATTTCGCCGCTGGGCTACGGATCATCAAACAGGTACCCTCATAACCGCCTGGTAATGTCGCATCATTACGGGGAGTTACCCGCAAACGCAGTGCCCCTTTCCCAGAAAACGCCCCACGATCGATCCAAGCGGCTTCGCAGGCGGCCCATTTTGAGTGGCGAGTGCCAAGTGTCCAGCCTTCACGTTCCAAGACACTGGCACCATCGAAGAGACTGGCACCATCGAAGAGACTGGCACCATCGAAGAGGCTGGCACCATCGAAGAGACTGGCACCATCGAAGACACTGGCTCCCTCGATCAAGCTGCCCGCGTTTGCGTTTCCACTTAAAACTTCGGCCCGTTCAAAATCACCCCCTGCAATCAAGTTTTCGCCCCATCGTGAACGGCCGCCTAACTGGTTCGGGCGTGACGGGATTTGTTTGAGACTGGGATGGATAGGCGTTTTCAATAGTGGCGACCATGCGATTTGAGTTTCCAGATTCGCGGCGATCAGTGGCGGACTGCTGATGAAACGCCCCGGCATGAAGGGCGATGGTTCGCTCTCACCGGGCGAAGCGATCGGATCGTTGGGATGAATGCCTTCAAGTAACGCATCTCGCAGCATCCAATCGGCCTTCGCGACCCAGCCGTCGGCCCTGCGCGATAGCCGTAGTGATGATCCAGCCTGTCCTCCTCGGACCAACTGCTCGGCATCGGACAGTGTCGACTGGGCGACCTGCAATAAATCCCATGGCGGACGCCGGTCGACAACCCGGGCCGCGATTGCCTGTTGCCACAACGATTCGCTGCGCCGGATCGCATCGCCGGCCAATTGCCAACGATCCACTGCGGCTTGACGGGCATAACGCTGGGAAGATGACGCTAACTTACCTGCTTCGGATAGCTCGTTGCTGATCGCGATGACTTCCACGAAATCGGGGGAAACGATCTCGATGTTCGTGCCAGCCGAAGTCGTTTCGGGCATCAAACGTTCGGACGAGAAATGAGTCAAACGCCAAACCATCTTGCCCTGGTCCTCTGGCGGAAGCGAAAAGGACAACGTCTTTCCATCACCCGCCAGTGTTTCGTCGCCTCGATGCATCGCTGAGGTCATCAGAATCATCGTCGTCGGCCCAAGCACGAATCGATGACCGACATAGATCGGTTGAGTCGAACCGGCATCGGCGATGATCAGCGGTGTCGGGTCGGGCGTCGCGCCCGCCACCCATGGTTCAATCGCTGCGATGAATCGGTTGACGTACGATAACGCCATGGCCCGGTTTTGTTGCAGTGGCGAGCCTTCGGCTAAGGACCGAGGCGATCGATACAAGATCGCGGACGTGCCGTCGCCGATGCCATCGGCGACTTGTCGCCACATCCCCTGCCAAGGAAACGAATCGCAAACCGGAGTTCCGATCCGGGCGGCGATCGCATCGGTTTGCGCCACCGCCGTCGGGTTGGGCATGCTTCCGATACCGATCGCGATCGGCTTGCCGCCGGCTCGCGTGATTTGTTCCAATCGGAACGTTTTCGTTTCGATCGCCGATAGATTTCGAATCCTCGGGGGCGCGTCCAGCATCACGGCGTCTAGCATCGCCGCGTATTCACGGACGTTCTCAACCGGACTCCCGACAAGCCGTCGTTGCCATCGCACTGGAAACTGTCGCAAACGTTGCACGTCGCGTGTAATGGTTTCGAGGTTGGCCGAGTCCATCGGCTTATCGCCCGCAACGATCCAGGCAGCAACGGGTTCGAGCAGCGGTTGCAGTTTGGGGTCGGGTGAAGATGGGGGCGGCGCGTAAATCTGCATCCGGGCTGCAATGGCCTCCGAAAGGATCGCGGAGGTTGGCGGCGAAGACAACCACACCGCGTCAAAACCCAACGACCGGACCCACGAAAGCGGCTCGTCATGATGTTGCAGGATTCGAGTGACTTTCCCGAAAGGGAACACGGAGTTGCTCGCGAACGAGCGGGGATTCGGTGGT
Source organism: Neorhodopirellula pilleata (assembly GCF_007859915.1). GTDB lineage: Bacteria > Planctomycetota > Planctomycetia > Pirellulales > Pirellulaceae > Rhodopirellula > Rhodopirellula pilleata. Next base: position 4,819 of record NZ_SJPM01000024.1, on the reverse strand, counting down.
TCGAGAACGTTCGCCGATAACGGGTCCTCGCGGCTCAAGTCCGAGTTCGGTTTGGCGTTGATCCGTTCGACGGGATTGTCCGTCATCTTGGGTTGCGTCGGCACGCCGCGATTGGCCAGATCGGCCGCACGGATGGCACCGGAGGAGTCGTCTTCGTCGATCAACGGCACCATCGCGTCAACGCGTAGTTCGTCGATCCGCACCGAACTGGTTCCCGGACCGCCGTAGACGTTCAGAACCACCGCGTCGACGTACGGGGAGGCAACGTCCGCGTCGATCCCATATTCATTTCGCAGCGCGACCTGTTTGAGTTTCAGATCACGAACGATGTCGCTGACGCCCAGCTTTTGAAATTCGCCCACGTGACTGTATGCCGAACCGAAAACGATGACCGAGGCGGGACGTTTCGTTTTCTCATCCATCAAATACGGAAACCGAACCCGAAAGCCGATCCGGACACCCTTGTGCAGTCCCTTGACACTGACGACGGCGGTCAGTTCGTCGATCGGCCGGACGGGCTCGATCGGGTAGGACAAAATCGCCTTGGTGCCGTGCGTTGCCACCACCGTGATCGTCTCGCACCCGCCGCCTTCGGCCTCGGCGTCGGACGCATGTGCCTGTTCGGTGATTCGCGCGTCGCAGTCACTCTCGTCGAGTGACCATCGCGGCGGGTAAGCGTCTAACGAATCGATTAACTGTCCACAGGCGATCGGCGTGAAGCCAAAAAAACTCATTCCCAACAGGCACCAACACAGCCCGATCGAGGCACCAAGGCGGTTTCCGCATGGCAGCATCGACTGAACAGTTTTCCTACCCGGCACAGCCATGACGGCAAAGTCCACCAAATGGATTCAAGAGCGGTGAAGTCGTTGACCTGATGCAATTGTGGCGGAACAATCCACTGCGATCATGATGTCGAGACGACCTTGAGGCGAATCGACCACGTTTTGTTGAAAAAACTCAACAAGCCCGTAAAACGAACTAGAATCGAACCTAAGTCCTTGGGATACCAAACCTTGGGCGAGATTTCCAGACTGAAACGATGTTGTTTCAAGTCAACGTTGTAAAAACACCACGAAACGATCCGTAAGCTGCAAACCCTTTAATCACAGCGACTTACGAGAAACAAGACCGCTGCCGCAATGAAGTGGCACCTCGAATGCAAAGGAAGGCTTTCATCCAAACCCAACACAGCCCGCCGACGTCGGCCCCACTCCAACTGGAAGCTTTGTTCATGACCAAGATCGCCGCCAACCAACCTAAGCTCAACGACGAAACGCCAGTGGAATTGCAAGAAATGGCCGCTGCCATCGAAGCCCTTCCTGCCCGCTACCGCGATGCGGTCGCCCCAGCTTTGGCTCGCGTGGTCGAGTGCAGCACCCGTCGCCGACGAATTCTGAATTTGGTCCAAGAGGCCCTCTCGCAGTTGCGATTGGACATGAAATACCTAATTTTCGACCTCGAAGCCACCCGCCGCGAACGCGACCAATACAAAGAAATGCTCGAACAAGACGGCCGTCTGTAGGACCTCAGTCCAAGAGCAAGCAGTTGATCTAGTCGGCATCGTCACCCGACGGGTGAGTTTTGAAGTTTCGCTTTTGCCTGTGGCATTGGTTTATCGTAACCCGACGCGTAAGCGAGGGATGAAACGCCATTAAATCCTCTGTATGTATCCCTCGCTCACGCTTCGGGTTACGATGCGAATTCAATCAACGCGTTCTGACGCGTCGGGTTACGGTTAAATCAACAGGGTGCTAGCTGCGGGCTTACGGCAAGTAAGCCGCCATTCGAGGCCTGTGGCGAGCGCCATCGAATGACGCGAATTGCTTGTTCCACTAATTCAACGCGGCGCACCTTTCTCCGGTGCAGCAATCTTCCTCATCGATCGCGAACACCTTCTTTTCCATGGTTCGCAGGTTGGCTTGGTTCACGGAATGGGGCATCCGGAGCCGTGAAGCGAACGGCTGGCAACCACGCCGTTGAGCCACTTCGGGCCAGGTGCTGCGCCGCTAACCTGGGGGCATTTTGGGGCGGTTAACCCGGTCAATCGATTCTTTCGCAACCAAACGAACCCTTTCGTCAGGTTTCTTCGGCGAACGTATGTCCATGCAAGCTAAGTCAGATTGTCGCACCGAACGATCGACGCTGTTGCCGTTGGATTTCTTGATGCGATCTCGTTGTTCCGAAGTTTACAACCATTGTGTTCGAATCGCCCCATGCCTGTTGTTAGAAACGTTCGATACGGTCGAAACTCCGCTCTGAAATCGATTGCAGCTACCCTGCTCTGTCTAGCCGGAGACTCGATGTCTCACGCGGGTCAATGGCACGTTGCCTTGACAGGCGATGACACCAACCCCGGAACCGAAGCGCTTCCGTGGCGCACCCTCGAACGCGCACAACAAGCGGTTCGACAACATCTGGCAAATTCGACAAGCGATGAGCCGAATACCATTTGGATTCATGGCGGTGAGTACCAGCGATCGTCCTGCTGGACGTTCGGTTTGCAAGACAGCGGGCGACCAGGATCACCGACGATTTGGCGAGCTGTGCCCGGCGAAGAGGTGGTGATTTCCGGAGCCACGACGTCCTCCGACCCCGTTACGATTCCGCACGAACTCCTGAGCCGACTCCCTGTGTCGGCGCAATCAAATGCGACCGGATGGCTCGTGCCTCGAGAAACAATGAATTGCGCGTCCGCGTCGTGGCGTGAGGATACGTTTGCCAAAGTTGCCGCCGATTCGATTTTCATGCGACCGGCAAGGACCCCGAACGAGCAATGGGCCGATGGCAGTTGGTCGCACGAAGGGCATTTTCAAAGTGATATTTTGCCGACTGCTTTGCATGCTTCTGAAGCATGGTTGCACGGGTTCTTCGCGGCTCCGTGGGCAGATTCTCGACTTGCGATTGGTATTGATCAGGATGAGTTGACCAGCGAAGCGAACCGGAATGAAATCGTTCGCCATCGTGGTGTGCATGCGATCGAGTTTCTCGATCAAGTCGGTGAATGGTACTACGACCGCGATCACGAACTCTTGATCACGTGGATGCCTGATGATGCGGCCCCCGCCATTACACAAACCGATGCATTGCTTGCGGTTTACGATGCCCATGACCTGCATTTCTCGCATCTTACGTTCCAACAATCGACGCACATCGGTATTGAACTGGTCCGATCCCATCACATCGAATTGGAAGGATGTACGGTTCGGGGAGTCGGCGACACCGGCGTCCATCTGTACGGCGGCAGTGAGATTCATGTGACCGAATGTGACATCGAGCACATGGGCCGTTATGCGGTTCGAGTCGAAGCGGGCGATCGAACAACCTTAGTGCCTTGCCAACACACCATTTCGCATTGTCGAATTCATGACTTCGGCCGATCCCGTATTGGCTTTTCCGCCGCCATCTATCTAGCCGGCGTTGGCTCGACGGTCGCAAACTGTGGCATCTGGGATGGTTCGGACGCTGCCATTCGAATTGACGGAAATGACCACCAGGTCGTGTTCAATGAAATTCGGAATGTCTGCAAAGAATCCGTCGATACTGGAGCGATCTACCTTGGTCATGATTGGACCGAGCGAGGAAACGTCATTCGGCGCAATCTGATATCGGATGTCGGACATTCAGGAATGCTCGACGTAATGGGAATCTACCTCGATGACTTTGCCAGCGGAACCGTTATCGAAGAGAACGTCATCCGAAATGTGGGCCGCGCCATTGCCGTAGGAGGCGGGCGTGACAATCAAGTTTCGGGCAACGTCATCGTCAATTGCCCCGTCGGGATTCAACTGGACTCACGCGGCCAAACGTGGGCCGCCGAGCGAATCGACCAAGGCGACGACTCTCTCAAGGGCTTACTTCAAGAACTCGGGGCCAGCCGCTCGCTTTATATGAAGCGGTATCCCGAGCTGGAGGCATGCGAAAGTGACTCAGCCGGTCGAGCGATCGGAAACCGACTGGAAAGGAACGTCTTGATCGAGAGCGGCGGGATCGCTTTGGACGAATCACTTGACGCGAGCGAACCGAGCATGGTCAACAACCTACGGCATCCGCAATCTCCAAACGAAAAATCTGTTTGGAATCTGGAACAACTAACCAAAGACTCCACCGTACGGTCCGTCGTGCAAGACACTGAAAGTTGGCTGAGCATCGGACCACGATCCTCGGCAACGCAACTGATTTCAAATCCCGTTCCAGCTTCAACGCGAGAGTAACAATCTCGTGTTGAAAAGTAGCCCTTAGAACCTATCCGAAAAGGGGTCTGACCCTCTCCGGCGATACCCTCAAACGAATGAATAACGACTCGCCTCCAAAGGGTCAGACCCCTTTTCGAATAGGCTCTTAGCTCGACTTTTTCCAGGCTACGCAGCCTGGGTAAGGCCAAAGTCTAGCAGTTTGCGGATTGGAGGTGGGAGTTTTTGGACAGCACCACCTCCGGGCACTTGTGCAAAAACCCATTCCATCCACAAATGATGCCGTACGCTAATGATCATATCGCTCAGCGTCACCGACTCTTTGCCCACCCAGTGACGCTGCCGAAAGTGCCCGCTGCTTTGAGGCATCGTGTCGTAAAACAAAACGACAATCGTGTAAAGTAAAAATAAACAGGGGGCCATTCGCAGCACTGTGCGGCGACTCCAACCGCGTGTTGTCTCCAGGCCGAAGTGTTCACGCATCTCTTGGAAGGTCGTTTCAATCGTCCAGTCATACTGCCTCCATAGAAGTCGGGGTTATTCTTCCGTCGGTATTTGCTAGCATTATTCCCCAGCTGAATCCGAATTCGGGTTCGGTTTGGGTGTGATCAGGGCGCGAGGATAGG
>NZ_SJPM01000023.1 GCF_007859915.1 Neorhodopirellula pilleata | reverse complement strand
TTGGGTTGGACTAAGAGTGGTCATCTGGGCCTCTGCTAGAGTGGGAAAAACAACTGGTAGCTTCCCCACAGTGGTCCAGATGACTTTTGCTTTCTTTGTTTTTGTTAAGAGAGCAACATACCAGTTGTACTTTTGCCTGTGGCATTGTTTTTTAGTAACCCGAAGCCTGAGCGAGGGATGAGTCAATATCAACGATCCCACGCTTACGCTTCGGGTTACGATCAAGACTAAATCAACAAGCGGTTCGCCAGAAACCAATCATTCAACGAGCTAGAACAAATCGACCGTCGCCATCACTTGATCCAACAGCATCATCGGATCGTCCGTTTCGTCGTCGTCGGCGAGATGAAACGGCGATCCGGCGATCAACGGTTCGCCGTTGAATCCGTCTTGAATGATTAAGAAATTGATCACTTGCAAAGCGTCCACGGGGGTCACGACTCCGTCACCGGAAACGTCAAAAAATTCGTCCCCGACTAGCGAGGTCGAGTCGACCGAAATGGATTCACCTGACGTGTTGAGTTGATTGATGATTCGCAACGCGTCGCTAGCGAGCACTTGTCCATCGCCGGTCACATCGGCGGGCAACAAGATGTTGGTGCGAGTTTCGGCCGTTCCACTGGCAAAGCCGCCGGGAAGTTCTAGATTGAAAGTTCGTGGCGTTGAACGAGAGTAAAAAAGCAGTGCATACGATTGTCCGGACACGACTTCGGCTGCGGAAATGCCGGTGCTGCCAAGAGTGCCCAAACGATTGCCACTACGGTCGATCAAGATGACCGCTTCGCTGATTTGATCGACACCGGCGGCATTGACACGTAGCGTTCCCGAACGAGTCGCACGGAATAGAAGCGCATGCGGTTGGTTATCACCAGGGATGTTGACGGAATTGGCGGTGGGACTCAGGCTCAACCTTGGCGCGGTGGCCGGATTGACGCCGTCGTCGTCAAAGATTGTCAAACGGAACGAGGTATTCGTCCCTAAATCCGCCGACGCGGAGTTGGCCAAATCCAAGGTCACCGCCTCGGTCGTCTCGTTGATATCATCGGCGACCACGTTGATGGTGATCGATGCGGTCGTTTGATTGGCGGCGAACGAAAAAGTACTCGCCGACAGACTCACATCCGCATTCGTTGAGGCAACGCCAGTCAACGAGATCGGAACTTGAATCGGCGTAGCGGACGGCTGGCTCAGCATGGCAGTGACCGTTACGGAGGAGGCCGGAGAGTCGGCATCGCCTTCATAAACGAATGCCGAGGAGTTCGTCAACGTAACGGTCGGTCGCGAATCGGGGATCAATTTCCACCCGATGTCTTGAAGAACAGCAAAGTCTAAATCCGAAAACAATTCGTTCGGGATAAAGGGTGACATGATGGTTGGATTGAATGCGAAGACCGAAGCATTGATATGCAGACCGTCAAGCGGCAAGACACCCGGCCCTGTATAAATGCGATTGGCTTCGGTTCCCGAGAATTGTCCGCCTCCGGCCTTCGCAACGAACGACGGTGCGATGCCGTGACCGAGCACGTGTGCCAACTCGTGTACCGCAAAACTGAGAAATCGGAACTGAGACTCGTCGAGCGTTTTGTCTTCGAAGTTCCAACGCTCAGTCGTTTCGTTTCGGGTATCAAAACTGATCGACGCGACGATCGGCCCAAAGTCCGTCGGCGTCGTTGCCAATGCACCCGTTTCACCACGACCGATGAGCACGTCCCGAAACGCAAAACAAGCGGCATCGGCAACGACGCAGTTAAAACTAATGTCTTGAATCCCATCGGCGAACGCCCGCGTGTCGGCACCCTTTCCCGACAAATCGCGTCCACCGGCGAATACCACAATCTCATTCTGCTGGACCGCGAACGTCGACGGAAGTTGTTCGAGCGCCCCCGTACTCGGATTGACGATCCGTCCCTGCCAAGAAAGACTCGGGGTGGACGCGGGAACTGCGGCTAAGTCATCGGAAAGTCGATCCGTTAGAATGCGGCCAGCCTCCTCCAGCAACGCCCGCCGGAAGAAGTTCGGCCCCGAAAAGAATCCAGTGTCCTTGGAATAGTCGAATTTGAAATGAACCGAGTCCGCTGCCATCATTCGGCGAGCCTGAAGAGGCTCGAAACAAAGGCTGCGACGGTTTGGCCTCGGTGCGGAACCGGGGCGAATGGCTAGAAAACGTGTTAACGGATTCATTGGGTCGACTGAGCTGCATTGTGGTTGATAATTACAGGCGGTTTTGCCCCCCGCCTACCCCTCGCATAGGTTATTCCAAGCCGAACGTGAAGTCGACGGGCAAAATCGCAGAAATCGCCGATCGCACTCTGGGCGATTGAACGGGTGAAGTCCTACCGACTTCGGTTCAGTGGGTTGTGAATTGCAGAATCCTTGAGTTTAATGATCTCCGACCAACTTCTTACCTTTTTGAACAGAAAGAATCTCGCATGTCCATCAAGACCGTTTCGAAAGGAATCACACGTCTCGAATTGGAGGACCGGAAGGGGTATCTTGTTCGCATCTCGCGAAACGGGAATCGCGTCAACAAGTATTTCTCCGATTCCGTTCACGGCGGCAAGAAAAAAGCCTTGGCCCTGGCCAAGAACACCTATCAAGAATTACTCGACCAGCTCGGCCCCGCTGAGAACGCCACGAAAGGCCGATTAACGAATCGAAATAGTACCGGAGTCGTCGGCGTTCACCTAGCGTATTCCAACGACAGCCGTTATCCCGGGTGCGAGTATTATGCGTACTGCGCGTCCTGGGTCACCGAAGAAGGAAAACGTGAAAAAGTCAGCTTCGCTTTCAACAAATATGGTGAAGAACAAGCGTTCGACCTAGCCGTCTTGGCACGGCAGCAAGAAAATAACAGTCGCGACGCGGTCGTCGCGATGTACGAGCGAACCGCCAAGGGCCGCAAAGCCAAAGCAAAGAAGACGTCAAAGACCTCGGTCAAAAAGTCGGTCAAGAAGCAGGTTAAGAAAACGGTAAAGAAAGCAGCAAAGAAAGCGGCTAGAAAACAAGCCAAAAAGTCGACACGTCCGTCGGTCAAAAAGAGCGTTCGTAAGTCGGCCAAAACAGCAGCGAAGAAGGCTGCCAAACGGCCGGCGAAAAAGAGCGTCAAAAAGAAGGCCGCTCGCAGTCGTTGATCGAAGCGTGGGATGAAACAACGAGTCCCACTCGACTCGCGAGACGAGACAATGAGTCCCACTCGATGTTCGAGGCGAGACAACGATCGTTTTTCAGATCTCTCGAAAGAAGCTGACGGTATGGCATCCCTGCTTGATACGATTTTCGCGGACGAATCGTTGGCCAACCGTTTGGCTCAACAACCGGTCGACTCACAAACGCTCACACTCGTTGGCGACGACCTGCATCTGCCCGACGCCTCCGCCGGTCTTGCCCACGCCGACGAAGGCTTCGTGGCGACACGCAAAGTCGTCGTCTTCGGACATACCGCCGCTGCGTCGGAAGATCAAAGCATCCGAGTGGACGCCGTCTCGGGCAGCGACCCGACGAGCGTCACCGCAACCAACTCGACGCCCGCCGCCGTGGTCTGTGCCGATGACGCCGAATACCGGTTGATCGGCAAGTTGGGCAGCGGCGGAACCGCCGTCGTTTACCAAGCTCACCAGCGCGCGATCGACCGCGAAGTCGCGATCAAGATGCTGCGTTCGGAATTGGCGACCGACGCATCGTCGCGTTCGCGATTCTTGACCGAAGCCCGCGTGATCGGCTCGCTGGATCACCCCAACGTGATCGCACTGCATGACTTGTGCGTCGATGAGCACGGTCAGTTGTTCTACTCGATGAAGCGGATCGACGGGACGAGTTGGAACCAACAGATCGCCGACCGAAGCGTCGAAGACAATCTGACGATCCTATTGCGAGTCGCCGACGCGATCCGCTATGCCCATTCACGAGGATTGATTCATCGTGACCTGAAACCCGAAAACGTCATGCTGGGACGATTCGGTGAGGCCCTCGTCGCCGACTGGGGGCTCGCGATTCGGGTCGAAGACACTCGCCGACATGCCAACGCGACCGGCGGAGAAGCCGGTGCCGATGGAAATCAAGCAAACGCCAACGAACGTCCGCTCGCCATGATCGGCGCGAGCACGGCGATCGGTGGCACCCCGGCGTACATGGCGCCCGAACAAGCTCTCGGAGATATCGTTGCGATCGATCATCGCACCGATGTTTATCTGCTCGGTGGCATCCTTTACCAAATCCTGACCGGTCAAACACCTCACCACGGTCGCAATTTACTCGAATGCATTCACGCGGCGGCCAACAACCGAATCGAACCGACCGATGTCGAAGGCGAACTCATTGATGCGGCCTTGAAAGCCATGGCGACCGATCCCAACGATCGTTTCACGAGCGTCGAGGAGTTCGTCGCGGCAATCAAAGACCATCGAACACATCAGGAGAGTGAACGATTGGTAAGGCGGGCGATTCGTCGCGTCTGGCCGACCGATCCGGCAAGCGTCCCGAGCGACCCCTACGAACAGTTCCGCGTCGGCGAAGCACTCTTGCACGAAGCGTTAGCACTGTGGCCGGAAAACCAGCGAGCCACCACGATGCTCGTCCGGACCCAGTTGGAGTTCGCCCGCTTCGCAGCAGACCAAGGTGACCTGGATCTTTCGATGCGTTTGTTCGAATCGGCCGGCGAAGGCGAATCCGAAGCGGCAATGCGAGTCCGTCGTGACCTGCAACGTCGTGAACGTGTCCGTGAAAGCCAAGCTAAGTACTCCGCGCTGTTTACCCAGTCGCCCGAAGCCGGATTGTTGATCCGCTGGCGTGACGGTGCCGTCATGGAAGCAAACCTGGCCTGCTTGAGTCTGCTCGGTTACGAGAAAGACGAGTTGGTCGGAAAGACCATCGCGAACCTCTCCATTTGGGCCTGTCCGGATCGGCGAAAACAGTTTATCGCCCAACTCAGCCGTGATGGTCAGGTGGACAATTTCGAAACCCAGTTTGTTCGAAAAGGGGCTTCTGCGGATTGCGATACCGCGGTGAAAATGGCCGGTGGCGAGTTGGTTCCCGGAGTGATGGACGTTCTGATCAGTTCGCGCACCGTGGAGGTGGGTGGTGAAGAGATGCTGCTGTCGACCATCCGCGACATCTCCCAACGCCGCCAAGCCGAACGGAATTTGGAACAAAGCCAGCGTCGCTTGCGAGACCTGCAACGACTCGCGGGGTTAGGAACTTGGACTTACGATCCGAACATGAAAACGGTCAGTTGGTCCGAAGAGGCCTTTCGTTTGTGTGGCCGCGACCCCCGATTGGGCGAGCCGAATTTGCAGGAGTTCCTTTCTCTGATTCATCCCGATGATCGTTCGGCGGTTATCCAAGCGATCGAGCGTGCTCTTCATTACGGAGCGTCGTATCAATTGAATTATCGTCAACGTGATGATCAGGGAAACTACCGATCGCTGTTATCGCGTGGTCGTCCGGTTCTGGACACCGACGGTCACACGATCGAAGTTTATGGAATCTTGCAGGTCGCCCCTTATAACAACACTGTTCCATCCCCCAACCACGTTGTCCGAACGAGTTCTTGAGCGTTTCCGATTCGACGATTTTGCGATACACGCAAACCGATCCTGATGTTCGGTTGATGCTGCGGGTGCGCGACGACGACGCGGGGGCTTTCGAAGAACTCGTGCGGCGCTACCAGCCACGTTTGATCCGTTTGATGCAACATTTGGCACCCCATGCGAACCTCGCCGAAGACATGGCTCAAGAAGTTTTCTTGCGTGTCTTTCGAGCACGACATTCGTACCAACCCGGTGCGAAGTTCTCGACATGGTTATTCACGATCGCCGGCAATGTCGCCCGCAATGCCAAACGCACCCAAGCCCGCCGGAAAGAGTCCAGCGAAACCGACACGACGTCGTCGGCACACGACGAAGGAGACGGTCCGATGTTGGCCGCGACGGCACTCGACGCCAGCGGTCTGATGCCGACACGGCAGATCGAAACGGATGAACGGGCTCGATTGGTACGCGCCGCCGTCGCTTCTCTCAATGAACGACAACGCATGGCGTTGATCCTGTCTCGATTCGAAAACATGAGTTATCTCGAAATCGCCGAAACGATGGGATTGACGACCAAAGCGGTCAAGTCACTGCTCAGTCGTGCGCGGGTCGGACTGAAGGAAGCCCTGCAATCGTATATCGACGAAGGCGTTTTGGAGGTCGGGTTTGAAGCCTCCGCGTCACTCCCGACACTCAGCGCGGTGATACCGGGCGTCCGTGATCGTTCGTCATCCGAACGCGATGAGGACTTCGATCAAGCTGACGAAAGAATCTCCGACGACGGAGACGTGCGATGAGCGACTTGAGCGTGATCGATGACGAACTCTTGGTCGCCTACCTCGATGGTGAATTACCACGCGATGAACGGGGGAAACTAGAGCAACGTTTGGTCAGCGATGAAAGCTTGCGTTTGCGGCTACAGTCGTTGCAGCGAGGCTGGGATTTGCTCGATCTTTTGCCTTCGCCGGTGACGACGGAGTACTCCGTTCAATCGACCTTGGAACTGGTCGTCGCCGATATCGACCGGGCTTCGAACGCTCCGTCTCCCAAGTTCCCCGCCGGGCGACTTCGTCAAGGCACTGTCGGTGCATCGTCGGAATCTACCAATCCTAGTGTTTTACAACGAACATCATGGTTCCTCATCCCGCTTGCCGCGATCACACTGTCGTTCATGGCGATGCGGGCGTGGCAATATCGGACCGCTATACGGGATGCGAACGACTTTCCGGTTGCGATCGACATCGATGCCTACACAATTGCCGACAACGAATCGCTGATCGATGATCTCATGGCGTCTCCGCGATGGCGTTCCGTCGTTGCCGAACCGATGCTTCCTGACGTGCAAGCTTTAGTCGCCACTTCGCCGACGATGCCGGAGTTAAAAACGGCTCTTGCCCAACTTCCAGACGATCAACGCCTGATGGCCTTGTCGCGGTGGGAACGATTCGAGCGTCTCGATCGGCCGACCCAAGATCAACTACGTGCCGCCGCCGAAGAAGTTTCCCAACAACCCGACGCGGCCGAGCGATTACAAACGATACGAGACTACTCCCGATGGCGAGGTCAGCTCCGATCCGAAACCGTGGCCGCGATCGAACAGGGCAGCGGCGACGAACGTCAAGCGGCTATCGAAGCGGCGATCGCCGAAACGATCACGTCGATCGGTCAGGCGACGGGCCGCAATCTGAGCGAAGAAGCCATCGAGCGAATCGATTTCACTCTCGTTCAGATTGTCAAAAGTCGCTTTAGCCACATCGATTTTAAGAACGAAGAGAAAGCCCGTGAGATCATGGGCGACCGCATGTCCAAGCTATTCGGTCCCCGGACTAACCGAATCAGTGATCCGAACATGGTCTACCGAATGATCGCCCGAGGGATCGTATTTCCCGATCCGGGACGCTCGGCTACCCCACTTGATTCACGCGAACTCGACTTGATTCATTCCATGTTGCCGGCCAAGGACGCCGAAGTCTTGCAACCCTACGTTTCGGATCCGTGGATGCGCTCGATGATCTTACAGGACTGGGCTCAGGAAACGATCCACCGTAAGCTTCGCGGCCGAACCAAACCGCCGACGTTGGCCGAACGCTACGAATCGCTGCCCGCGTCCGAACAAGAAGCCATCGACCTAATGCCCCCGGACATCGCCCGCCGCCGGCTTCTTGAGACAAGCCAATAGTGCTTTGTCCAAAATTTCGAGCGACGATAACCTTCCTACGGTGCGGTGCTGGGGTACGAACGACGAAATGAACGGATTTCTCGTAACGCTTTGCGATGGGCGTCGCCACGGGTAGGATCGCCATGATGTTCGAAGAGAACGGCGAGTTGCTCGTGAGCCAATTCCAATAGCGGGTCGATGCGCAGCGACAGCAGCAAAGCCTCGATGGATTCTTGGGTTCTGCCTGCGTTGATCAAACAAACCCCCAGCAAATAGTGGTCACCGGCAACACGACGGATTTTTGTCAGACGATCATAGTGCTGCAATGCGACGGCATTGTCTTGCTGCTGCATTGCGATTCGGGCCAGGATATCGGTCGCGTTGATAACGGCGTCACGTTGGCCAAACTCCGTTCGCATAATCGCTTTGGCGAGTTGTTCGGCTGGGCCGATCATTCCCGCATCGAAATAGTCCCGTGCCAATGCGACATCGCGGTCGGCGTCCGGTTCTCCCTCGCGATGGAGTCTTAATAAGACGGCTTGGGCTCGCTTCATATCTTGAGCAATCGTCTGTTTCTGTAGATCATTAAAATAGAAATGATGAGTAGCTAACGCCCATCGGCGATCCTTCTCCTTGGCACTCACTTCGGGCGAGTTCAAAATTGGAAAGAGTATCGTCCCTGCCGATTCACCTGCAACACTCGATTCCGCCATGCGATCAATCGGCACTCTCCGCCCTGCCAATTCGAATGATTCATGATGGACTGCAATTCGATGATCATGCAGCGCCGCATGAGTTACATTCGTAGGTCGTTTGGGCATGTGGCAACTTGAACAATCATTCCCCACTTTTTCGAGCCGAATCGCAGATTCAACGTGACAGGATTCGTCGGAATGGCATGCCAAGCAAGCACGCTGGTACTCCGCCCTCAGATCGACCAAATTTCCATGCCGATGAGGATCATGACAGGTGATGCAGGTGAGAGTCGACGATTCCTGATAGCACCGACTTGCGTGCATCTGTTCAGTGTGTCCGACGATTCGAAATCCATCAGACGTTGCTTGGCTTTGAAAATCGGTGCGATTCTCAGCGAGCAATTGGCCGGGACGATAGTCCCAAAGATCCGCCCCCTGGGCGACAACGAGAACAGCCCCTTGTAAGTGACATTGGGCGCAGATGGCTTCGGACTCATTTCTACCTAGCGATGCAGGATTAACCACAAGGTCGGCAACGTCAAATTCAGGTTCTGACTCCGGCGATGGTAAGGTCGATTCCGTGTCGCGAGACAACTTGGTTGCGCGCTCGAGTTCGCTTTGGTGTTGATAGCGATCCACATGTCCCGCGCCGGGACCGTGGCATCGTTCACATCCGATGGACGGTTCGACAATTTTGAAATGATTTGGGTTGCCGTTGTAAATCTGGACCCGTCCGGCGTGGCAATAAATACAACCAATCGTAATCTGTCGGTCAAATGATGGTCGTGTTAAGGGGTCATAGCCAGGCGAAAGGTTCCAGTTACCGCCATCGGCATACCAAGTCAACGGAGACTCGCACGCGAATGCACCGTCGCGAAAAATATAGGTATGGGCGTGCGTTCCGGATCCGAATTCAAAACTCACTTTGGCCGCCTGGTGGGCAACTGTGACTGAATCGCTGAGTCGGATCATCTCGTGATGTTCCATCACGTCGTCGGACAGCCTCACCTCGAATCGTCTGCCGGACCGTTCATCGTCCCAAGAATGTTCGACCGCGATGTTGCTTTGCTCGATAGGGCGGCCGGCACGAGCATGCGTGGTCAATGAATAAGTCGCCGCTTGTTCTCGGTGGCAGGCAACGCACGCATCAGTGCCGATTGACCCTTGGGGATAGACTCGCTCGTCATGTGGTTCTTGATCCGAACCAGCGTCTAACTTCGAAATCGATGCCGGTTCGTCAAAAGGACGATTAACCTGTATCAGTTCATGCGACACCTGCCAAGTTCCGGCATCAGACTCGGGCGTCGTCTGCCGAGCCGTTTCACGAAAGCAACCTAGCGTACAAGACGCGAAAAGAAGCAAGATCGAAGCGGAAGATCCAAGTCGAGATAAACAACGCGACGACGTGAATCGTGATTCGATCCTTGTCATTGGATCGGTTGGAAAAGTCGACCTCACGAGTCATCATCCATTGGTTTCGTTATCGAACATTAGGTCGGTGATTCCTGATACATCAGGGTGATAGGACATATGGTTGGGCTTCGCCTTCGATCAGCATGACGCGACAATTGATTCTCGCGATATTGAATGATTGTCGTGAACCCGACGGCCATTGCACGTTGACAGAATCAATACGGTTCACCTCGCCTAAGCCGACGTGAATGATACGTTCGTCGGAACAACTGTATCCGCCACCTGACGTCAGCCATTGTTTCGATTCGCCAATGGAAGTTTCAATCGCGACAATCGTACCGATCGCGGACCGCTCACTGTGTGTGCCGACAAACTCCAATTGAATCCAGTGACCTAATGAATCGGTCTCGTTCTCGATAAGATTTGCAGGCTGATCGAGGTGCGTTGCGATCAAATCAATGCGACCATCACGGTTCCAGTCCGTTTTCACAAGCCCGCGACCGACCGATTCCTGATTAAAAAAATGATCCGATGAAAAAGAATTGTTAACGTCAGCCAATCTAAATCGGCCATCCTGATTCAGAAAAAACTGAGGTCTCATTCGGAACGGCGCATTACGAAATCGCAAGTCTTCGATGTGTCCGTTGAGTGTCACGAGATCAGCATCGCCATCATTATCAGTGTCAGCTGCGACCGTACCAAAGCCTAGAACGCCCATTGAGTCGCCGTACAGTCCGCCTGGCACGACCTTATCAACAAATACACCTTGGTCGTCCTGCATATAGAGGTGGACGGGCTCGTTGAGGAAATTGGTAACGTGCAAATCGAGTTGGCCATTGTTGTCAAAATCTGCTGCCGCAATTCCCATTGAAGCGCCACTGCCCCCGCGGGCTGAATACGCACATCCTTTCAATTTCGCCAGATCCTTCCAGGTACCGTCTTGAAATTGCCAAAAGCTATTAGGGCGTGTGTCATTGGCAATGAAGATCTCGTTGTGATTCGTTCTTGAATCAACGTTCCCAACCAGAATACCAAGTCCGGGGGCCGATGCTGATTCGTCGCTTAGATTGCTTTCTATCCATTTGCCGTCGTCGGATTGAATGAGCAACCGGTCTTTCGCCGGTCGAAAGTCTTCGGGACCGGGGAAATACGAAAGCCGGCCGTTTGGTCCGGTCGTGGGGCGTTCGTGAACTCGTTCGTCATCGATATAATTAACTTCAAAAACATCAGGCAGGCCGTCTCCGTCCAAATCCGCGACCGCCATTGATGACGTCCAAAACTTTGCTTCCCATACTTTTGCTAACGCCGGTTCGATAAACGTTCCGTCACCCTGGTTGATAAACAGAACGTTGCGTCCGAAATTAGCAACCAAGATATCGTCGAATCCATCTTGATTGATATCACCGACCGCAACACCCAAACCATAGCCTCGATCCCCAACTCCGGAACTCATCGTCACATCGGCGAATCGCCCCTGAATCTGAGCAAAGAACTGATTCGGGAAAACGCCTGAATTCTCGAGCGGTGCCCCCGCGCTTTGGGCGAAATACAAATCAATGCTTCCATCCCGATCGTAGTCAAGCACTCCCACACCACCTCCGAACTGTTCATAAAGTTGAAAATCAAGATCTCGGACCGGTTCGCTATTTCGATATCTAAAATGCAGCCCCACCTCTTCTTGACGCATTCGCCATTTCCCGCTCTCCACCGACTGTTGACGGCGCGCGGGATCTGACGACTGGCGAATGTTGATCTCATTAACGTCGTGCTTTTGTTTGATTTTGGTTAATATGTCATCGCGAATTCGGGAAAGGTCAGACGGCATTGGCATACCGCACAGAATCTCGCTCGGCTGAGCAAACCCCTTATCCAAAGCAACCAAGTTTTGATGTGTTGTTTTCAGATCATTGACGGCTTCCACTGTTTCCTGACTTTGATTCGCCTCGATGCGAGAAGAGATCGCAATCATTTGCCAAGCATTGGCTTCAAGTGGACGATCCAATTGAACCAAGGACTCGGACAATCGGACAATCGCATCGGTCGATAAGATTCCCTTTTCGGAAATCTCATTACTTGCCAAGATCGAGCGTTTGATCCACGTCGCGCGATCCTGAAATGACTGTTCTCTCTTTGATTCCTTCAATTGATTCATCACATTTTGAAGCAATCCGTGGGCAACCCAATCGGTGGGATCCAAGAGCAAACACTGTCCCAGCATCGCAGCGGTTGCCTGAGGATTTTCGTTGCCACCGACGACGAAGCTCCACATTCCCAATGCAAACCAATGCTCTGCAAAACGCTCTTGATGATCTTCGACGAGTGAACACCAAAAGGCAATTCCCTCTGGATCTTGCAGCTCTACGACGAGACGACCGAGCAGCGCTATGGTCGCTGGGTCTAAGATGACAGGGGACTCAGCCTTGGTCGCGGATGCATTGATGCGTTCAACGATTTCTTGCCTCAGTAACCGGTAGGCGGCGCGAAGATCATTTCCCGTAGCAAGTTCGCGGGCGCGACCAAGTAGACCGATCGACTGAGCATTTCGATCAAGTGCAGCGAGATCGGTAGTCGACAACGGCTGAGTGTATGACGCATCTCGTAAACATAGAAGCGATGCCAGTTCTTGTTCCGTGATGTCACCCAATCGCAGCAACACCTGCAGGTGTTGGATCGCCGATTGCCGATTGCCCAAACGATTGTAAAGAAATGCAAGCTGGCGGTGGGCGACCGCCATCTGTGGCTCGGCCTCGACGATGCGTTCGTATCGGTCGATCGCCTCATCAAAACGACCTAGTTTCGTTAACAAATCAGCCGAGTGACCGATCGCGATTAAACCGAGCCTTGGGTCATGCTCGGGTATCTCCTTAAGAATTTCAACCGCTCCGTCGGTACGTCCATCTGCGTCTTCGATTCGCGCAGCCCAAAACAACAGTTCATAGTTGTTGGGCTGATCGATCAATTGCGGCCTCAGGTAATCTCTTGCCTCGTCGAGTTTCCCAGCCGTTACAAGGCTTGCTAGTCGCTGAAGCTGAAATGTTGATCCGACTTCAGCGACCGCACGATTTTCTGACTTTGATTCCGGTTGAACCGATTCGAGAGTTTTAGCTTCCGATTGATATACTGCCGGCGGACGCTGGTCATCTTGCAAGACATCCTGTGAGTCGCGACGGCAACCAAGCATCGAACAAATGACCAAAACGCCGACGCCAAATTTCATTGGATTGACGTTCTGGCACATCTTGTACTGATTTGCAAAATCAAAGCGAATCAACTGACGAAACCCGGTCATTGACTCGCTCAAGGATCTATGGGAACCGAACTTAGAGCCTATCCGAAAAGGGGTCTGACCCTTTGGAGGTGAGTCGATTTAGGCTGCGTTTTTGGCCTCGCCGGAGAGGGTCAGACCCCTTTTCGGATAGGTTCTTATTGTGAATTCGCCATATTCGCGTATTCTTCAGGGTGCTCCTCGGCTGCTTGAGCAGTTAAATCAACCGGCTCGGCATCGGCGGGTTGTACGACGGAGGCTTCTCGTCCACAACCAGCTTGGCTCATGACGATCAGGCCAAAACAGACGACAATCAACAGACAGTTCTTCATGTGTTTCAATTTCAATTTTGGAAAAACGTTAAAGCGTTAAAACGCTAGAATTCGTAGCTGGTAAATACTGTAGTTACCGATGTGAGTGGAAGCTGACCACTGAAGAGTTCACCGGCTTCCCCGGCGGAGGCAGAAGTCTTGCGACTCCGCCTCAACCGGGCTTCATTCATTCGATCAGATTAAAACTCAGAACCGATGACTTCTTTGCTCGCGCGCGTACCGAGCGAACCCCAAAGCCCATAGGGACTTTGCTGCCCGGCCACCATCGTCTCGTTTCGCTGGTTTCCTGCTTCGATCGAATCCGTAATGAATTTCACGGCACCGTCCCCCATTAATACGTGAGCACCACCTTGGTGACGGCTGCTCGCGGTGATCGCGCCTCCATTTTCAGCCCAGCGGTTGCCGCAGTAAGGTGAATTCGGAGGCGCATTGGTGGTAAATCCGCTTGACGCATTCCTTGCCCAGGCCCACATCATGCCTCGGTTCGCATTGCTGTTGGCACCTTCAATCGCGCCACCGGCTTCTTCGCCAGTAGGGACCGTACAACCGGTTCCTGTTAAACACCAAAACAGAGGTCGTGCGGGATCGATGTGCCCCAAATTTTTGCAGACAGTGATTCCGCCGTCCCCAGTGTGGAATGTTTGCGTTCGATTGACCCGCGTTCGATTATCGCTGTCCCCGAGGTCAGTGGCGATCTCACCCATCATGATTGTGTTGGCCAATCCATCAAGAATGTCCCGAAATTTCTGATCGACACGATGGACAAACACGCCGCGAGCCCAGCGTTGCTGCGTTTGTTTTCCGCCCGATGTGACATCGAAGGGACTCCCACCCGCGTTGCTCCAACGAATGGGATTCTGAAACATCGAGTCAAAACCATCTCCCATGCAAGCGGCATAGTTCGTTCTCCCGAGGGCCGGAAGTCCTACTCCCGGATCGGAAGGACATCGCAGTGACGGGATGTCCGTCGCCCACGGGATGTATTGACCCTGGGTAGCTCGCGGCCCCATCGCAACCCATGGATTCGCTGGCGTTCCGATTGCTGCCCCAGCATTGCCATCAACTCGAGACGGGTTCGGATTGCTAATCGACTCCCACAACGCCTGTTGCTCGAAGAACGGTGTTAAGCCAACCAGCATGCTCAACGAACCCGAGTTATTGGTGTCCACGTGGGTCCATGCATCCATCGCGGCATCATTCCACGTGCCAGTAGCATGCCTCGGCAATTGATCGTAGGCGGCGTGGTAGTTGTGAATCGCCAACCCAATTTGCTTAAAATTGTTGCTGCAACTCATCCGACGGGCTGCCTCGCGGGCGGCCTGGACGGCGGGCAAAAGTAGCCCCACCAGAACTCCAATAATGGCAATCACGACGAGCAACTCGACAAGAGTAAACCCGCCACGGCCTATTCGATTCTTCATTGTTATGAACCCGATACGAAAAATTTGGAAAGGGAAATGAGGTGGTAACGCCTACGGATCTGACTAGTGTACATTCGGCCACAATCCCCGTTTGAACGCCGCCTGCGTTTTTCGTGGATAACGGTTTTGAATATCGGCTACCGCTCCATAGACTAGCGTTGACGCGGCACGAAGTCAACTTATCTCCCCTTGCATTGATGCGAATCGAACGGCCTGAGATCTTGCCGCCTCATCCTTTATTGTCGTCCCATCCTCCATTTCGGAACGCGGCTATGCTTACCGACGCTGACACTTCGCCGAAACAAGCAACCATCAAAGACACGAGTTGGGTCGGGCGACTGGGCCAACAGATCAGCCGAACCAATCCGTTCGGTGGGGATTGTCAGCCCAGTCGCGTGCCGGTGCTGTTTCAATCCGGTCGGCCCTGTTTGCCTTTTCCCCACCCTTGGAATTACCACCATCCCATTGAGATTCTCGAAACCTATTTCCATGGGGCCGACGACGAAGACGGAGCGGGGCGTCATAACCGCTATCTGGATGTCCCAGGATTTCCGCCGGTGCTGGTCAGCCGCGATCCCGGCGTGATCCGAGCGATCCTGACGGCCACCGGTGACCGCGATGGACAATTTGATCGCGATCCGTTGCCGTCAACCGGAATCGCGCGGGCCACCGGCGAGGACACGCTGCTGTTCGGTAATGGCTCGTCGTGGCGACGTCAACGCAAAGCATCGGCATCACCGTTTGGAAAGACTGCTTTATTCCAAGTCGAGGTCTTCGGCGAATTTGAACACACCTTTCGATCCACCGTGCGAGAGCGTTTGGTGGCCCTCCGAAATCACTTGAGCGGTACCGGAACGACTCGCGTGCAATTGGCGATGGAACCGGAAATCCAGGCTCTGATGCTCGAAATGCTGGTTCGTTGTTTCTTTGGAACTTCGATCGAATATGCCGCGTTGCGGGACGTCTACGTTCCGTCGCTACAACGAATCATTGACCATATCGTACGTGACACGGTCATCAATCAAGTCGGATTGAGACGCTCGTGGTTGGCCCCATTTAGCCAACGTTATGCTCAAGCCAATCGCGATTTCGAAACATTTGAGGAACTGACCGACCTAGTCTTGGCGGCCCGCCAAACCAACAGTGGCATGTGGAAAAAGTTCAACGTGGAAGCTCCTGATGCGGCGCTGCGTAGCAACATCAAAGTGTTTCTTGCGGGTGCATTGGAAGCAACCACCTCGTATGCCACCTGGGCGATCTCTCACCTGGCGAGAAACCAGTCGTGGCAAGAGCGTGTGTACGAGGAAGTCAGTCTGATCGATGAGTTCACACCTGCCCGACTGATCGGAGCCAAAAACCTAAACGCGGTGCTCGAAGAAACTTTGCGGCTGACGCCGTCGCTTTACTTTCTGCCGCGGCGGGCGAACGGCACAACACGCGTCGAGACCGCCGACGGGCGCACGATGGATATTCCGGCAAAAACCCATGTGCTGTTGGACATCTGGCATGCCAATCGTCATCCCGATCACTGGGGCGAACAACCGACGGGATACTCGGCAACGGTCTTTGAACCTCAGCGATGGCAGACCATTGCGGACAACAAAGAGAAATCCAAAGATTTTTTGCACTTCGGCTTTGGCCACGGCTCGCGAGTTTGTCCGGGCAAACATCTCGGGCAGTTGGAAGTCGCCTTGGTCGTCGGTGCCTTTGTCAAAATGTTTCGCTTTTCCGCCGTTCGTCAGGATTACGAAGTCAAAGCGGGGGTTTCCACCAAGCCCGCCGATGGAACGATGTTGGAACTGGAACTAAGAGCACCTTCGGCTGGCATGCCTTCGACTCCACCGCCTCCGGCGACCTGCCCCGTCCCGCACTGACAAAGTGTTTGGAATTAACTTCCTGAGTTGCTAACACGCCGCTATCGGCTTGTTGATTTAGCCTCCATCGTAACCCGACGCACTACGGCGTGTTGATTTAATCGTAACCCGAAGCGTGAGCGAGGGATTCATCGCCATTAAGTCCTTTGTAAATATCCCTCGCTCACGCTTCGGGTTTTGATGAGGACTAAATCAACAGACCGATTAGCGAGGGATATTTACAGAAAACTCAATGGCGTTCGATCCCTCGCTTACGCATTCTGAAGTTTGCGCTTTTTTTAGTAACCCGCTGCGTAAGCGAGGGATCATTGATATGGACTCATCCCTCGCTTACGCAGCGGGTTACGATCAAATCAACAGCACCCTGCACGTTCGGCTCACCCCAAAACTAAAATTTGACGCTCCATTATTGGGCCGCTTCATTGAGATGGTCCCCATCGCCGTGGTGGTGTTGGCTCTCGCGGTGTTGAACAACTTCCTCTGGGAAATTGCGTTTTCGCTGCTCGGTTAGTTCATGAGCGGCATGGTACCGCGAAGCCACGCCTGGCTGTGGATACAAACCGCCGCCGAGAATTAGCAAGGTCAAGACCAAGACCGCAATCCGTTCGACCGGCCGCGCGTGCATCGGCACCAGCGAACGATTCGAAACGCCGGTAAAAATTCGAAAGTACGCCATCAAAACCGTGATGCCGCAAAACGCCGCCGCGATCACAACCATCGTTCCGACGAGCGGATACACGTCGACCGCACCTTCGATCAGTAGCTCCATTCCAACGAAACCGATCGTAGCGGGAAACCCGATCGCTCCGAGTCCTGTCAAGAGAAAGAACCCGGCCAAACTGGGCATCTGCCGATAGAGTCCGTGAAAATCAAGGAGCGAGATCCTCGAGATTCTTGCTTCGATGCACCGCAACGTAATTCCAAAACCGGTCAACGACATCCCGACCGACAACCACAGACAAAGTGCCCCGGTCAATCCGATCGGCGTGACCAGCTCCAGTCCAACCAACACGAGCGAAGACTGGCTGAGCAGCAGAAAGCAAAACATTCGCCGGGCCTCGGATTGCACGATTGCCATCGCACCGGCGTAGACCGCAGTCGTTAATGACAGTACCGCGATGCTTTGCAATGCCCACGATGGCGCGATCGGCAAGACCAATCGCATCACGGCATACGCGCCGACCAACGGCGTTGTATAGAGAATGGCGGTTCCGAAGGTCGCTTTCTCGAACAAGTCGGTCATCCACAGGTGCAACGGAAAGATACCGCTGCGAATCAAGGCTGCCCCGGTTAACAGCGCCCCGGGAATCAACACGGCCGACTTGTCGTTAGGATCAATCATCGACAGCAAGGCGTATCCGACAATCAACAGACCGGCGAACAACGACATGTGAAGTGCATAAATGCGAGTGCATCGCTGGCGAGCCTTCAATTCCAAATAAGGAGGCACCGTGGAACAAATCAACAATGCGACGAGCGCCCACGACGCACGACAATTGAACGTCGCCAATACGAGTGTTTCTGAAACCAACGCAAGCTTGAGCGAGAACCGCGGTGCTTTGGTTCGCAGCGTCGACATCACCGTCACCAGAAAAATCAAGGCAGCCAGCGGCAATTGAAACGCACTCAACTCATCAACTACAAATACATCGGGTGGGAAAATCCAATCAACGAACGGCCAATGATCATGGGCTTCGAACGCCCCCATTAACACGAAGTCAATTAACTCACCCACGGTCAAGACGAGGGTCAAGCCGCAAATCGCGATCGCGTGTTTCAATACGTACGGTTGGTTACCGATCAGATGCAACCACACCGCACCGAGCAACGGGACAAGGATCGAGGTTTCAATCCAGGGAAAATGAAGTTCGCTCATGTTTAAGCTGCGTCTCTCAATTCTTCGGGATGCGCGTCAATGAAATCGGATTCCCGAGAAGGTTCATGGGACAGACGATCGGTGATGCGACGCTCGATCCGATCGAACCAACCGAATAGATTTGCAAACGGAATCGACACCCATTTGTCCAGTGCGATGTCCATAAATCCACGATCGAAACCAAATCGATAGCACCACTGCTGAACGCTCGATGGCAGGTAACTTGCTCCGGCCCACGCTTCGTGAACGAGACGACCTCCCATCTTGTTTTCCAAATCGCTGTAGTCTTTGAGCAGCGTCGGGGCTCGCAGAAGCTGCATCGTTCGCAGCGAAGCGTGCCCCATGATGTGAATCAATGCTAAATAACGAAGCCCCAATCCAATCTCGACGACGATGATGCCGACTTGGGTCAGTGAAGCGTAGGCGAGCGAAACCTTCACGTCGCTCTGAACCCGTGACATTAACGCACCACAAATTGCCGACACCGCCCCCAAGGCGACGATCATAACCTGAAGCGTTAGCGACGCTTCGATCAACGGACTCAGTCGCAACAACAGATAGGCACCCAAGTGAACGGACAACGCACCGTAAAAGATCGCACTCGAAGGCGTCGGCCCTTCCATCGCTCGGGGTAACCAGCCGCTGAACGGAAACAACGCCGACTTGCCCGCCGCGCCGATCAGCAACAACGTTCCAACCAAAAGCGCCTGCCCCGGTGTCACGGCGGCGGTGCCTTCCGGCCAAATCCCGGAACTCATCAAACCACCGAAATCTCCTTCACCGACCATATGGTGCATGGTGATTGCGGCAATCAACAAAGCGGCATCAGACAAACGATAAATCGACCAAACCCGCTGTCCGTTTCGAACCGGATTCTCGCGTTCATGGAAGTACGCGACCAGCAACGCGGACGACAAACCCACCATCTCCCAACCTACGAAAAGGGTTTCGATCGTTCCCGCCAACGATGACAAAACCATTCCAGAAAAAAACATCGCATAAAACAAAAAGAATCTCGCGTATCCATCCTCGCGATGCAGGTAACGCCGGGTGAACTCACCGACGACACCGCACAGGACGCACGAGAGCATTAAGAACGGAATGCTGAGTCGATCGAAAACAAATTTCAAATGGAAATGAAACTGCTGTTCCGGAATCGTGACCCAATTCCCCAATTCGATCGGAACGTTGCGAATGCCCGTCGCCAACATGATGATCAGTATCCCAATTGCGGGAAGCAATGAGAACAGAACTGCGGCTTGCGTCCATCGCGAAATCGACGCCTCGCCGAGGGGACGCTGGAACATCGCGGTGCCGCCCAATACCGCAAGAAGCAACAACGGACTCGCGACGACCGCCGTGCCGAGTAGTTGAAGGATGGTATCGGTGCTGGTCATTCGGTTTAGGTTTAAATTTGGAGGTTTACGTAAGCGCTCGGAAATAACTTCCTGATTTCTTAACCCGACGCGTCAGCGAGGGATCGAGTTCAACGGCGCATCCCTCGCTGACGCGTCGGGTTCCGATTTGATGGTTTGCTTCAAATGCCGAAGTTTTGCTGAACGTTTCCTAACGTTTAAGTTTTTGAGATTGAGGCGAAGGGGAGATGACTTCGCTGTCCACGGTACCAGTCCATCGAAGAGGCTGTCGTGGGAAGTGACTTGTTTTCAATCAAGTGAGGCACGTAGCGACCATTAACGTAACGTTGGATCGTGGCGGTATCGGGATCGATCACCGCGACTTGAACCCAGTTGCCTTGAACGAGACGCGCGATCCCGGGATTGGATTGGATGATTCGATCCAGTTTGGCGGGGGTGGTTTCGATGACGAACAAAATCCGCATCGGCTCATGAATCTCGATCATTTGCTGCGATAATCCCGGTCGCAGATCGCTGGCCGCGCCGGTCATCACGCCGACCATCGCGACGATATTGTGAGGCAACTTGGAACCACATCCGTAGCCTTCCACATCGACGGACGAGAAATAGTATTCCAAGCTGATCCCGGCACAAACAGGAATGGCCGCCTGCAAGATCCGCGTCAAAACGCGGCACTCCTCATCATCGACCGACGGATCGTACTGCGTCAAGAAGACTCGGCGGTCCATGTACAAACCACGCGTCCATTCTCGCCGTCCGACCGTCACCAAGGCATTGGTCGCGTGATTGTATTCCGGCCGCGCTTGCGAGAGGTCCTCGGCTCGTTCTTCCACGTGCTCGAGTGCTTCCTCAGGCGTGACACTTAAAGGCGCGGACTCGAATCGGCGACATCGTTCGTGAGCATTACGGCGGCGAGTCTCGTTGATATTCGCTTCGATCCGTCGGAACAATGCACGATGAGTTCGCGGCAGCAAGTCGAGATCGTAGTACTCGACGTGATCATTGCAAGTATTGTGATACGCACCGACGAAACAGACATCGTCTCGCAAATCGATCCCTCGATCGGCCACCAGTCTTCGAACGCGTCGATCGTTCGCCATCATCGCGAACGCTCGCGCGTTGGGTCCGCCACGTCCGCCACTGCACGCCCCACAATTGTATGCCGATTCATGTGGGTTATTGAGCGAACTGCTGCCGTGACCGAAAAACACGATGATCGGAGGAAAGTCTTGGGTCATCCCGATGTCTTCGAGAATGCGAACGACAATCGTTGCCATTTCATCAAGACTGTAACCGAGCGACTCCGGAGCCGATCCAGGCGTTGGCGAGGTTCGTTCGAGATGCAATTCAGTTGCCGGCGGGCGGACGAGCACACTGGTTGCTTCTCGAATGCGTGAAGTCAGACGTGGTGCCATGATTCTCGCGACCATCGGAAAGGTGGCAATCGCACCAAACACACCGGTCACCCAACCGCCGATCAACGTCCGTGATCCTGAATGAACTTGGTGTGCAAACCAACCGATCCGACGACGCCGCTGGGCTCGCTTCTCACTGACGTCGGCGGCCGAAAACATCGGTTCTTCGCGAACATAGTGTTGCGGCGTCACTATGGCCGGACACAATGGACGGAAGTGGGCATGATCGGCCCCTTGGTAGTACATCGCGACCGCAAAAAAACCAGCCGCCGAAGCGGTTTGGCAAGCCGGATCGACTTCCTCCAAATGACGTCGGAATGATTCTTCGCGGTCATCGATACAAAAGATCGCCACATAAGCGGGCACCGATTTCTTAGCCGTCAACTTATCGTGGCGTTGTCTGGCATGAATCGTCAATGCATCGAGTGCAGAAACTGCGTAGTTACGTTCATAGGCCGCATGCAGGATCCGACGCCGCTGTATGGACGAGAATGATTCGATCTCGTTAATCAAGCATTGCCATTGTTCCACCGACATATCGATCAGTTGCTCGGGTGTCCAACCGCCGACTTGCGCCAATTGAAAGATCCGATAGGTGCGTTCGTCGATCGATGCCCCTTGATGGCGATCAGGCTTCTTTCGAAGTCGCGACAGTATCTGTGAAAGGTCACTCGACCCAAAGCGTCGTCGACCAAGGTCCACAATCGCGTAACGCTGCAAAATCAATCGAATCGCCAAGTATTCATTGAGCGATCCAGAGGGAATCGGGTGAGGAAGAAACGGCGTGGACGATTCCATCTGCCAAATCATTCCGGTCCAACCCCGCAACCCCATCAACGCGGACTCAATGGCTTGTTCGACATCGTTCACTTCGAGTTCAACGAGGGAAGCCGCGATCGATGCGAGTGGATCGAAGTTGCCTTGCAAGATCGTTCGCATCTCGTGGCGGATTCCCTTGAGCCAGTTCGGTTTGATCGTCATCGCACCGCCAAACAATGTCGCGAAAGATCGGGCAAAACCCTTTTCGCGATCCGGCAATGTCCAATCGGCGAAACCCTGGTCCAGAAAACTGCCACAAAACCGGATCAGTATTTCGTTGACCTTCGAATCAATGTTCTCGCCCGTCGCGCGGAGAACCTGATCACCAATCCCGATTGATGCCGTCGGTCGCGCCGCATGGAGGTCGACGACCTCGACTCCGTGGCGGCAAATTTGCCAAAGGGCATGAAGCACGAACGATTCCCAAGTCGCGTCCGACCAAAGCTCGATCGCATTCGCGTCAAAGCCTTCGATCGCCCGACGAATGGTATCAGGAAGCGGCGGCGTCGATTCGGGGTTCGGTTGCTCGGCCGAGTTGACATTCACATGTCGCATCACCCAACTTCGCGTTTGGTTGATCGTCTTCTCACGACGTTGCGGCGATATCTCGGCGCGGAAGTTTCGCAGTACGTCAGTCTCGGCAAGTAACCATTTCAGCTCGGCTTCCGGAACACTGTGGACCGTCATCTGCAACATCGCTAAACGCAACGTGTAGCGAGTCCCAAAGGCCGACACCAACGTGTCGGCGTCATCACCGAGATCGTCCATCAACACTTCGCGGAGATCATTGAGCGTGATCCGACCGCGACTCAGTTCGTCCCGATATCGCTCTTCGCTAAGATAAGGTTCGCAATGATAATGGCGTCCACCTTCAATGACCGCTTTGTCGAACGGTAAGTCTTCGAAAGCGTGCAAGGTATTGTGATGCACAAAGATCGAGATCGGCCCCTGTGCCGGCAAATAATGCTTGGCGTGTTCAATCGCGTGTTCAATCCGGTCGATGCGCAGATCGGCAGGCGGAGAACTTTCCGATTCTTTGGTTGCGTCGGCGGGCGTGGCGGATGACGTCGATGAGGACATGTTAGCAAATCAGGTTGGCAGAAATTGCGAAGCTTCCCGCAAAGCACGGGCTGTGCCAATGGCTGCGTGAATCCCGGCGTGAATCGACCGCCTGCCCCGATCATTCAAGGAACCCACCTAAAACCGGATTCGAAGGTAAGATCGGAAGTCTCCAATATCTGACACATCCACGACGACCCTGGCTAGAGCACATCGCCGACTGCAATCGATTGCAGTCAACCTGCAGATTATTGCAGGCCCACTCGATATAACCTGAACGATCCGATTGACTATCTTGGCGATCACACAAAAACCGCGTCCGGCGTCAGGTGATCATTCGATTGGACAGTAAAATGGAGCTTCGAACTGAGAACCTTTCCAGTTCAGACGCCGCCATCGCTCATCCTATACCCGATCACCTGATGTCGCCTTCCTCCACCCCAAACGACTCGGATTGCCAATCGGCTGCTGAGCACCTGGAAAGATTGGAGGCATGGTCGCGTCGAGCCGGGGAAGACGAGGCGGACGCGGACGATTTCTACCGTTTCGTGGAACAGACCATCGCCGAAGTCACCGGGAAAGAAGGACGTTTTGCACTCGAGACACCATCCCGCTCGGTCCGCCTCGGATGCACTGGCTCATCAGAGAATCTTGATTCGGCCGCGGGTGGAGTCCACTCCCAAATCGAGTCGGTCGCACTGGCACGTTATCGGCTGACGAATCGAGACTCGATTGTATTCAAAGTAGAAGACTCCATTGGTCAACCACTATTGCCCTGGCAAGAGTCTTTCATCGACGCCGCAACCGATTGCGTGGCGACCGTCTACTTAAAACGACGATATCTTGAATCAACCGGTTCAAGTTCAGATCCTCGCCGAGCACGGTCCACGAACTTTAAGAGAGCGGTTTGGTTGCTGGTTGTTACCGCGGCTGCCTTATTCGTTCCGGTTCCTTTTCGAATCGCGATTGAGGGAAGTGTGATGCCGGTCGAACAAGTCGGCATCTTCGCTCCTTCGGCCGGCAATTTAGTTTCCCTCGAGGTTCGTGATTCACAAACGATCCGAAAGGGCGACGTGTTGGCTCGCATCGACAGCCCCGAAATTGAGTTGCAGCGGGATCGGCTTCGCGGAGAACTTCTGGCCGCTCAAACCGAATTGTCGTCCCTTCGGATCACGCCCAGACGCAGCACATCGAGCCCCACCCCGACGGATGACTCGACCAGCGTGTCGTCGGATCGCTCGGCCAACGCGTCAAGCCAAACAGCCGTCCTGAGGGTTCGGATCGCGTCTTTGGAACGCCAAGTCGAACTGATCGATCAAGTTCACGCATCGTTAACGATCCGGGCAACGAACAGCGGCAGCGTGGTCATTCGCGAATCGCAGTCCACACTCGTTGGACAGCACGTCATGCAAAGCCAATGGTTGATGAGCGTGATCGATCCGACCGCAGGTTGCCGGGCGGTCATCGACTTACCTAGCGACGCATTCGGATACCTGCCGGGAACAAACGCGGATGACACGGGCCCCTTAACCGTCGCGTTGCGTTTGCGTTCAAACCCGTCGCGATCATTCACCGGACAAGTCGCACAGATCGGAAACACAGTGCACTATCGACACGACGGCAATGGTTTTGTTCCCATCACCGTGTCGCTTGATTCAGGCACCGGCTCCTTGCCGGTCGACGAGTTTCGCACGGGCGCGCCGGTCGTGGGACATCTTTCTTTTGGAACGCGTCCGTTGGGATTCGTTTTCTTTCGGCCCGTTGTCGAAGTCATTCGGAGTTGGGGATGGTAATCAGCGTTTCTCGATGGAATCGGATCGTCACGTTGATCGGATTGACAATCGTACTCGCTTCGGACGGTTGGACGGCAACGATCGACGGGCTCGTGGTGGCGTTGGTCGACGAAGCCGTCATCGTTTCGCGTGTGGAAGGGCCCGTCGAAGAAGTGTCAATTGAGGAAGGTCAGTTGCTGCAAGAAAACGAATTGGTCGCGAAGTTGGACGATCGACGTGTGCAAATCCATGAACAACTCGCTGCACAGGACTTGGCAATCGCCGAATCTGCCGTGAAGCATTCTCATCGAATCGATGCCGCCCGATCAGCGGCGGCAACCCAGCGACACCGTGTCAGTGAACAGGCGATTCGATTGGAAATCGATCGGCGCCGCGCCGCCAATGAGTTGAAAGTGTTGGCCGCCGAAAAGGCGGAAGCCGCAGCCAAGAACGAGTGGGAACGCGCACGGACGGCAAGGGAAAATTTCACCGACTCGGTCTCTGAATCCGAACTGGAGTCGCTTCGCCTTGCCTACGAGCGTTCTGAATTGGAATCCCAGGAGGCCCGCTTTCAGAATCAGATCGCCGAGTTGGAAGCACGCCTGGGAGAAATGGCTGCGGAAACGGGGCGATCGCAACTCGAGTCCGCCACGATCGAGATCGCCGCTGCCGAATCCGAGCGAACGATTCTCGAATTGGAAGTTGCAATCAAACGCCTGAATCGGCAACTCGCGGAAGTCGAAGCCGCCGATCGCCAAATCCGATCGCCGATCGCCGGTCGCGCCGTTGCCGTCGCCGTTCGTCCCGGCGACTGGGTTCGCCCGGGTGACTTGGTCGCTCGCGTGATCAGCTTGACTCGATTACGCGTCGAAGGCTTTGCCCCAGCCGCCACGTCCGATCGGCTCCGTGATGAACCCACCGTTCGCATCGCCGTCGACATGCCCGACGGTTCTTCAGTCCAGATTAAGGGACAATCTCGATTCGTGAGTCCTGAAGTGGATCCGGTCACCGGCGAAGTTCGCTTTTGGATCGAGTTCGACAACCCCGGCGAACGCGTCCGTCCAGGATACCGCGCGAAACTGATCATGGAGACGGATTGATGCGTCTTGCCGACGGTTTGATCGTTCGCGAGATCGAGTTGGTTGATCGCAACGTCTGGGTGGTAAAAGAACCACGTTCCGATCAATTTTTTTTCTTCGAGCAACACGAATGGTCTCTCTTGAAGTCACTGCCCGATCTTGGGCGATTAGTGGAGGGACAAACGCACGACGGAAACCGAGATCAGACCGAACCATTTTTCGCTCATGCGGCAAAGCAAGGACTGATCGTTGGCCATCCGCAGTCGATCCAGCCCGTTTCCGAGAGACGTCGTGGAATGGCATTGTCTAACCCACTGGCGATTCGGGTTCCGGGATTCGATCCTTCGCAAAGTCTCGATCGTATTCTCCGGTACAGAAACTGGTTCCAGTACCGAGTTGGTTTCGCGATGGTTGTTGTATCCGTCCTATTGGTATTGTTTCATCTTGATGCATTCGTTGCTGATGTCTCACGAGCAACCTATCAACTCGGCGTGGTCTCCGGATCGACTTGGCTGACGTTCCTGTTCGCGGTGGCGATCATCAAAATCGTCCACGAATTGGCACACGGCTTGGCGTGTCACTCGTTGGGTGGACGTTGCCGCGAGATGGGATTGATGTTCCTGTTCGGCGTTCCCTGCTTGTACTGTGATGTCAGCGACGCTTGGCTGATTCGCGACCGTTGGTCTCGGATCGCAGTTTCAGCGGCTGGAATGATTGCCGAATGGATCGTTGCCTCGATCGCGGTGTTGGTTTGGGTATCGACGCATTCGGGATGGGTGCACGATCTTGCTGCGATGCTGGTCATCGTAGCCTCGGTGAGCACATTGATCGTCAATGCGAATCCGCTGTTGCGATACGATGGCTATTTCATCCTTTCAGATTGGTGGGGCGTGCCCAATCTATCTGCCGAAGCCTCGGCAGCGCTGCGAGAGTGGGCCATCGATCGCGAGCCATGGCGACCGCGGTGGGGACTGGTTGTGTACGCCATCTTGAGTGGGCTGTACCGTTTCTTTGTGATCGGCGTATTGCTGTGGGTGATCGGCCGCTGGATCACGGCTTGGATTGGTGTCGGGGCGGCGTTGCCGGTCGCAATCTGGATCGGATGGCTGATGCTTCGGCGATGGTTCTCAATCGGCACCGAGCTGGTAACCCGGCGAATGAGAGCGATCGCTTTCGCCGGCTTATCCGTTTTCGTCTTGGCATTACCTTTCCCCCAGACTTTCCGCGGAGGAGGGATCGTGAAGGCCATGGACGAACGCAACGTTTATTCGCCGGCGACGGGAACGATTCAATCGAGCAATGACCACACCGAGCAGACAGACTGGTCGTTGGAAATGGATCTGTTGAAAGCACGCGGGTTGGTCGAGGAATTGACAATCGGTTTGCGTTCACTCGAATTGAGTCGATTCGATCAGCCGTCAATCTCCTCGACCTTGCCGACGTTGCGAAAACGACTCGAATCGGCTAAAGCACGCGAGGCCGTTCTGTCACGCCAAGCCGACCGGTTGAGAACGACTTGGTCTCAATCGGAACGATTATTTGAGCCCACTCGAAAAGAATCGTTCCACGGTTTTGACACAACACACCGCTCGACGTGGGTCGATCTGCCTTTAGACAAATTCAACGACAACGCGGTCATCGAACGGGGCACGCTACTCGGCCGTGTCGGTGATCATCGACGCCGGGTCGTGTCGGTATTCATTCCCGGAGACCAGATCGACTTGGTGCGGTTGAACCAAACGGCAACGGCGTGTTTGCCGTCGCTGGCGAGCGGTTCGCTGACCGGGACGATTGTGGACGTCTCCCAAAATCCGGTCGACGAATTACCTCCCGAGCTCGTCACCGCAAAGTGGATCTTGACCGATCCGATGGGTCAACCACTTACCGATCGAGGTCGAGCCCCCCGATCGACGCACTACGAAGTGCGTGTTGCGATCGATGAATCCGATGATTTGACGAATCCGTTGCCGACTCGGATGATCGTCCCGGTGCGATTGTATTTGTCGAACCGATCGACTTGGGAACGTTGGGTGGAATGGTTTCGGACCAACGTCACCTGGGCGTTCTGAGCCGGATGGCTCTAGCGGGCTGTTGATTTAGTCGTTTAACGGCAAGCCGCAGGCGATAGAGCTTGAGAACGCAGACGCCTGCGGCTTGCCGTTAAACGAAAACGCCCAATCGTGCACTAAATCAACAGCCCGCTAGCCCGGATGACAGTTGCGGCGTACCAAGACATTCAGGTCGATGATTCGGGCTGAGACTTCGCAGGGGGCTCGTTTTCATTTCCCGCTCCGCATATCGGCCGGCCAACGGTTATAATCAGCGATCTGCTATTGCCTCACCCTCCTGATGCGAATCATTCTGATGGTTACCCCTCCGCCTCGTGAAAACTCTCATTCTGTTCACCGTGACAATCCGTCTGGGGATGCGACCGGCGCGCGTTCAGGCGGCAATGCATTGACTCCTGGCGACGTGGCCTCGGCGGCTGAATTGATTCGCAGTGTGAACCAGGTCAAACAACAGGTCAGTCGCATCGTCGTCGGGCAAGACGAAGTCGTCGAACAACTATTGATCTCGATCTTAGCTCGCGGACATTGCTTGCTCGAAGGTGTCCCCGGGCTGGCCAAAACGTTGATGGTCCGGACGCTTGCGTCGAGCATGAGCCTTGAGTTTCGACGGATTCAGTTCACCCCCGACTTGATGCCCGGCGACATCACTGGCACGGACATCATTCAAGAAGATCATGAGACCGGTCGTCGCGAGATGGTGTTTCGCAAGGGACCGATCTTCACACAAATGTTGCTCGCCGACGAGATCAACCGAACACCGCCAAAAACTCAAGCGGCGCTGCTCGAAGCGATGCAAGAACATGAAGTAACCGCCGGCGGTCAAACTTTTCCGCTGTCCGAACCGTTCTTTGTCTTAGCCACTCAAAACCCGATCGAACAAGAAGGAACGTATCCACTGCCGGAGGCACAACGGGATCGGTTTTTGTTCCACGTCGTGGTGTCTTATCCGAGTCGCGATGAGGAAGCCGCGATCGTCGATCGCACCACATCGGGCGAATCGTTGGACGTTCAACACGTGATCAGCGGTGCGGACATTGTTCATTTCCAATCGCTTGTTCGACGCGTACCGCTTCCGCAGCACGTGAAAGATTGGGTCATCGATCTAGTTCGCGACGCGCGGCCGGATCAACCCGAGGCTGCCCCATGGGTTCGTGAATGGATCCAGTGGGGCCCCGGCCCTCGGGCGAGTCAGCAACTCGTGTTGGCCGCCAAGGCGCGGGCGTTGTTGTACGGTCGAACGCACGTCACGATCGATGACGTCCAAGCACTCGCCATGCCGGTCCTGCGACACCGGATCGTTCCGACGTTCGCCGCCGAAGCGGACGGAATCACGGTCGCGGACTTGGTCAAACGTTTGGTCAAGGAACACGCCGTCAAACCCGCCAGTGTGCTTTGAATGTCTTGGCCCACGTTCCCGCAGAGTCTGAGTCGAATGCCGTGGACTTGAGGCAATCGACTGAGCGGTAGACACTAGCCTCGGGCCTTGCAAGCTGATATGGGTGGCGATGCCTACGGCGAGCCCAGATCATTCATAACCCGATGCGTAAGCGAGGGATTATCGGAATATCCCTCGCTCACGCTTCGGGTTACGATTCAATCAACAATCCTCTAGTGCTAAAACTGC
Source organism: Neorhodopirellula pilleata (assembly GCF_007859915.1). Classification (GTDB taxonomy): domain Bacteria; phylum Planctomycetota; class Planctomycetia; order Pirellulales; family Pirellulaceae; genus Rhodopirellula; species Rhodopirellula pilleata. Next base: position 26,486 of record NZ_SJPM01000023.1, on the reverse strand, counting down.
TAACCCGAACATTTCATACCGAAACGGGGTTAGCACCACGCTAGAACGAAAGATACCGCAGCCAATTGCGAAATCGCTGTCCGGGCACGTAGGCGACCGGTTGGCCCCAAAGGCCTTGGCCGACTTGAACGGGGTAATTCTCTTGACCAAAAGTAACCAGACTCTTCACCGGAGCGGCGGCCGGAGCCACGACACCTCCCGGTGAAACCAGTGGCCCGGACGTCAGGGGAGGCATCGCTGCCGGAGTGGCAATTTGCGCAGGCGGTGGTATGTACGGCCCGGCGTAGGAGGTCGGGGCAATACCGCACCCACAATCACCGGCGGTCCCGTAGGGACTCATCGCGGTGTAACTACTCGGCGGCGAGATCAGCCGGCAGTCGCCCATCGTCGCGAATCCGCCGTTGGAAATTTCCGGGGGAGGCACCGGTTGATAATCCGCCAAGGGTAGCGTGCCGTTCATCGGCAGTTGACGAGGCATCGGGCTGCCCGCCGGCGGCACGCTGTTCCGTAGCGGCGAGCTATTCGGTAGTGGAGTGTTGTTGGGCAGTGGAGTGTTGTTCGGTAACCTTACGCTCGGTGTCTGCGGAACCGGGGCGGGCTGCAACTCAGGAGCCGCCGGGCGCAACGGTTGAACCGGCGGCGAGAATGTCTGCGGCAATGGATTGGCGGGAACGTTTGCCTGAGGGGGAGCAACGGCATCCTGAGGTAGACTGAATCCGCCCGACTGCATCGCCACTTGGCGAATATTCGGGTTGGGATTGGTACGACGCTCGTACTGGTCCACCAAACTGCCGCTGCCGATCGGTCGGAACGTGGGCGTTGTCGTCTGAGCATGAACTTGGGGGATCATCATCGGCTCGGCGCTGACCAAGCTGACGATGTAAAAACCGACACCCACCACCAAGGCTTGAAACCATCCCAAGGGAGACGGCCGACGAGCCGACTTTGGCTTACTCCGAGTTTTCTTTCGCATCGTCTTTCGCATCGTGTGCTCCTGCTTCGCGATCCTGATCTTGGCTTATCGGCCTGAGTGGCTGGTGAGCCGACTGACTGCAGCGAACACGATTGCAATCGATGGTCCGAAGTCAAGCCAATTCCGTTAAGCACTAGCAAGATATCCGACACGAATGCAAGCCTTGTTCGTGAAACACAAGGCCTGCGGAAACGTCGATGAAAGCCCATGACGATTCGGAAGACGGATGGAAAGGGTGAACGCGGATGAAGACGGGTAGTTTCACGGCCTGAAAATATTACATCAAACCGCTTTTGATCGCAGAAACTCTCTTTATGAAATCAACTGAACTCTTGCGAGTCCAGCTACGAGTGCGAGCTCTCCTAAGCACGTCTGGTGAAATCTTCCCGCTTAACTTAATTAGCCGCTCGGGCGCTAGCGGGCTGTTGATTTTATCGTTTAACGGCAAGCCGCAGGCGACTGAGCTTGAGAACGCAGACGCCTGCGGCTTGCCGTTAAACGAAAACGCCCAATCGTGCACTAAATCAACAGCCCGCTAGCGGGCTGTTGATTTAATTAGCCGTACCGCGTTAGCGGCGGTTTACACGGCCGTTAACCGGGGTTAACGCCCATCGGCTAATGGTTGTCATTCGGTTTACGACTAAATCAACAGACCGTTAGCACCAAAACGGCTCATAAACCGAATCACTTCACTAGACGTGCTTACGCGTGCGAGTCTGACTGCGGGCTTTGACGGTTGCGTCTTAACTGACCACAGGCCGCATTGATTTCATTGCCCTTACGTTGTCGGAAATTGACGTTGATCCCCGATGATTCAAGAATCTGTTTGAAACGCGTGATGGATCGGTTGCTCGGGGTGACATACGGCAATCCTTCGACCGGGTTGTAGGGGATCACATTCATCATCACCGAGCGACCGCGTAAGATTCCGGTTAACTCGTGAGCGCATTGTTCGGAGTCGTTAATTCCGCCGAGCAACACGTACTCGAACGTGAGTCGCCGTCCGGAACTTTCAAAGTATCGATCGGCGGCGCTGAGCACCGGTTCGATACCGATCTTTCGATTGACCGGAACGAGTCGACTTCGAAGCTCATCGTTGGGGGCGTGTAAGCTGACCGCGAGATTATAGGGGATACCCACTTTCGCCAACTTATCGATCGCCGGAGGCAAACCCACAGTGCTGATCGTGATCCGTCGCGGGCTGATGCCGAGTCCGTTTTCGTCGCGGGCGACGTCCAACGCACCGAGCACTCCCGGCAAGTTCGCGAGCGGCTCGCCCATGCCCATCATCACGATATGACTGAGTCGCTCGTCGGCGGGTAAGCGATGTTGCAGTCGCAGCATTTGCTCGAGAATCTCGCCGCGGGTGAGATTGCGATCCACGCCGTCGAGACCGCTGGCGCAAAACACGCATCCCATCGCACAACCGACCTGACTGCTGACGCAGATACTTCGCCGAGCGCCGTCTCTCAACAGCACACATTCGACTTCGCCCCCGTCATGCAGGCGGACTAGAATCTTTTCGGTACCATCGGGGGACGTGGAAACGCACGCCTGACTGCCGGTGAACAATTCGAACGCGTCCGCCAAATCCGCCCGCAACTTGGCGGGCAGATCGGTCATCTGTTCGAACGTCTCGGCCCGTCCCGTATAAACCCATCGGCGGATTTGTTTGGCGCGAAACTTGGGGTGACCCCGATCACTTAACCATTCTATGAGTTGGTCTTCCGTCAAATCGAGCCAATGAGGCTTGCTCGACCTACGTGCCGCACCCGGTTGATCGTCAGCGGGTTGGGGCGAACTTAAAATGGGGAGCGAAGTCATAGGGACGAACCAAACCGAAAAGATCATGCAAAGCGAGCCCATCAAGATAAACCCAACGATTCCGTTTCGTCAGCCCAAAAACGTGCGTCTTCCCCCCTCGTCTTTCAGCCATCTTTGGCGACAATCCGGTCACTTTGCCCCGCTCCTTCCCACCATGAAATTGCCAATGTCACGTTTCCAGGCCATTTGCGTCGTATTTTTCAGCTCAATCAGCCTTTCGGGCGTCGGGACCGTCATGGGTCACGAAGGTCACGGGCACACACCGCCCGGCCAAGGCAATTCCCTGTGGCACTACCTCAGCGAACCGACACACGCCTGGGTGTTCGCCGCCGTGATAACGGTTTCAGTTGGGATGGTCCTGTTCCACAAGCTGCAGAAACAGACACAAGAAAGTTAGTCAAAAAACGTTCAAAATTTGGACGATCCGCCTTTCCCCGCCTGGTGGAAACCTGTACCCCCTTGATCGGCGACCTGCCAAGCGACTCAGGTGTCGAAGGAGAGGTACAGGAATGTTCGATCGAAGACGACTTACAACGCAGTGGATGATCGTTCTGGCAATTTCATTGGGCGGCGAGAATGCTGGTTTTACCGAAACAGCCGATCAATGGTTGCAACGACTGCAGCATACCGATCCGGCCATCAGCGAATCGGCTGCTTATGACATCGAGCAAATTCATCCAAGCGTTGCGAATATCAATCAACTCTTCGCCGCGTTAGCCGCTCCGGATGCTCGAGTGCGGCGATATATAGTCGCGACTTTGGGCGAGATCGCCGCGACACGGGAAGCGGCACCCTATCGTCGACAGATTGCTGCGGCGATTGCGCCCTCACTCAAGCACTATGACCAGCGACTTCGCGCACAAGCCATGGCGGCGCTGGCCAAGTGTGGTCCGGAAGCAGTGGACACACTCACGCCCATGTTGACCGACACTCGGATCGTCGACCAACCTGGTTATGTTGGTTTGTACCTTGCCGATCGGAATGACCGACAAGGCGTCACGGTCCGTGGGACGATCAAAAATTCACCGGCCGCTGCGGCGGGATTCAAAAAAGACGACGTGCTGGTTCGCTTGAATCACACCGATGTGTTCTCTCGGAGCCAATTCACTTCGTTGGTGACCTATTCCAAACCCGCAGATCATGTACAGATGACGGTTCGACGAGGAAACCACTTGGTGCATTTGGCTGTTCGAGTGGGACATCGTTCGATCGAGGCAAAAGATGAATACTGGCAACATCATGCAACCAAAGTCTGCGAGCAAGCTGCCGCGACGATCCGCATCCTAACGCCTCAATCCAATGAGTTTTTTCACCAGCACCTTCAACATGACAATCCCTTGGTGCGCCGCGTCGCTTCTGCGATCGTCGCCAGCGAAAATGCAACCGGACCGCCGCCGTTAGACGCGTCAACTGCCCCTAGCCGTGCAACTGGTTTACCTGAAACTGCACCGGAGTCTCCGTCGGTCGAGCGGATAGCTATCGGGTTGCGGCATCCAGACGTTCTCGAACGACTTGAATCGCTTGAGTCGATCACCAACGAGTTTATGAACGATGAGCTATATCGCCAACTAGGTGCGCTAACGACTGATGCCTTCCCCACCGTGCGATTCGCGGCCGCAAGACTCGCCGTCCATTATGATCCCATTGCCGCTCAGTCCGACCCATTGATCCTCAAAGCGTTGATGGATGGCCTAACGCAACGTGACTTTGACCGACAGATGGATGAGATTCGCCGATTGCTTCAAGCGTCCATTGACGAAGACGCACGCTGTATGGCGTGTGAAGCGTCGAGTGCCAACACGGACGAAAGCGGACCGATCACTCCACCGTGTCGAGATGGTGGCAAGCCGGACGACGGCGAGCGTCTGGCCGACTTCTGGCCACCTCCGCAGCAAATTGCCGCTTGGGAGACATTGGATGTGAAACAAGTTCATCCAGATGCTAAGACGATGGAAGATGTTTTTCATTGGATCCAGAGCGACCTTCAGTTCTCAGGGTTCCGAGAGAATCACGTCATGAATGCCCCTGGTGGTTTTGCCTTGGTCACGTCACTTGAACGGATTCATACCGATGGTCCGCTTCGAGGCAGTTCCTTTCGCGGCGATAGCCCGAGTGATCCGACACGTTGGACGAGGCACAAGCTGCCGGCTCGATCGCTATGGGATTGTTTCGACCATCTACTCTACGCCAAGCCGGGGACACATCGTCTGTTTGCATTCATCGTGACCGATCAGGAATCACTTCAGAACCAACGCCGACAAATGATGGCGGCAGATGATCTTCATTCGTTACAAGGAACTTGCCGGGTGCTCCCCAACGAGACGAAAGGGATTCCGGTCAATGATCACTTCATTCACGTTTTGGTTTACCAATTTGAACGGCGGCTCGGTGGTCGTTTTGCAGTCTGCGAAACACGCAATGAGGTTTCCTGTCATGTTGCGTTATCTGCCTTAGAGCATCTTCAACTCGCAAATCTTCACGCGGTCGCCCATCACCTCAATTCTCGACGCTAGGCCGCGCCACTCCAAGCACGTCGGTCATTTTGAAATGAAAACCATATCACTCGAACAGTCCCGCTGGCGAATACTGCAGGTGTGGCTAGCCGGATCCATTGGCATCCTGCTTTTTGCTATCACGATTTGTTTAACACGCGATGTGCGAGATCCTCAAGATTGGACGAGTATCCTAGGATGGGTGCTGCCACACTTGATCCCCACGGCGTCACTCATTTTGTCGGTGATCGGTGCCAACGCAATGAACCCTCACCCCGATCCGACGATGGTAAAGTTGGTTTACCATCGTCTTGTCCTGATGGTACTGACCGCTTATTTGGTGGCGGTCGTTACAACCTTTTTGCTGGAAGCTTTGGTGCCCTTCGATTTGATCCAAACGATGAGCATTGCCAACTTGTGGTTAGGGCCATTTCAAGGCATAGTTTCCGGCGTTCTTTCTGTTCTGTTTTTCACTAAGTGATCGCGTTGTTGATCTTCGAGGCGGTGCGTTTGAGAGAATCAACGATGGACCCGGCGCTCATCTGTTCTTTTTGGGGATCGGATGGTTCGATCGACCGCCCATGTCTTCCCACGCGGCCAGCCATTGGTTTTGGTGCATGATATCGCGGGCGATCATGAACTTGAGCATGTCTTTCATGCCGGGATCGTCCGTCATCTTGTAGAGTTGACAAGCAAGCATCCGACCGGTGGATTCGGCCATCGCATTTGCGAGCATGTCGGCCGCCCCGTTGCCGCTGGCGTATACGTGCGAGCAATTGAACGGCACGCCGCTGCTGTCGATCGGCATCGCCGCCATGGCGGTCGTCAGAACATGTTGAAATTCCATCCCGCCCATGACCGCCGCGATCATCGGGTCTTTGGCCGCCTCATCTTGTTCGGTCGGCGCGCCTTCCAGATTGAGCGCCACGGCGGTGCATAACATCTCGATGTGCGCGATCTCTTCGGTGCCGGTTTCCAAGAGCATGTCGCGGTACTTCGTCGGGCCGCGAGAACCCCAAGCTTGAAAGAGATACTGCAAGCAGACACGGATTTCACCTTGGATGCCGCCGATCGCTTGCTGTAACGCTCTGGCGAAGACCGGATTGGGTTTTTCAACTTTAACTGGGTACTGTAGCTTGCCGCCGTCGTGATAGAACATGGTCACTCCTTCTAAAACGTTGAGTCGAGAAATTTAAAGATTCCGGCCGTTAAAGGGACCGGAGACGCGCAGCGGCGATGCAATGGTTGTGCCGAACTATCGCGTTAGTTCGGTTCGGAGAATGTGTCGAGAAGGTCCACCACCATGGCATGAAAAAAGCCGGTGACGAACAATTTCGTCACCGGCTTGCATTCTTTGAAAGCCAAACGGCGCAACGAACTGGATTAGCTGTTCGAATCGTTTTGGTTCGAGTCGTTCTCGTTCGATCCGCTTTGATCGGATCCACCGTTGGGCGCGGGAGGTTGACCGTTGGGCGTAGGAGGCTGCTGGTCAGGTGCACCTTCGCCGTTGTCAGCCTCGTTTTTAGCACTCGACGATTTAGCACTCGACGATTTAGCACTCGACGATTTAGCACTCGACGAACTATCGTTCGGATCTGCTTCGGACTGATTCGTCGTACTCGATTCTTCGCTAGGCTGGTTCGACTTGTTTTCACCTGCCTGCGCCGAAGCATCACTCGTGTTGGTGGGATTCGACTGCGTCATCTCGTCAAGCTTTTGCTCCAACCGATCCACTTTCGTTCGCAACTCTTCGAGTCGTTGCTTGATCGCCTGTGGAGACTCGTCCTGCATCGGCGACTTTGCGGATTGGTAACGCTTGTTGGACGGTTGCCCACCAAGAGTCGCTTTCAACTGTCGATCTTGGCCGTTGCGTTTAACGACCAACGTGAGTTGATCGCCGGGATTCATTTGGCCGACCTTGGACGTGAATGTGCCGGCGCTGAGGTCACTGTAAGCGTTCCCGTTGAACTCGACGATCACATCTCCAGGCTGGATTCCGGCCTGTTGGGCGGCTGAGTTGCGAGCCACATTCACAACGCGGATACCCTGGTCAGTGTCTTCGAGAGCGACACCCAAAAGTGGTCCCTGATTGTTTTGACCCTGGTTGCCTTGATTTCCTTCGTTCCATGACTGAGGCTGACCTTGGCTGTACTGGGGCTGACTTTGGTTGTACTGGGGTTGGCCTTGGTTGTACTGAGGTTGGCCTTGGTTGTACTGGGGTTGGCCTTGGCTGGATTGCCATTGCCCCGGGTTACCCGAAAACTGATTCGACTGAAACTGGCCACGTTGTGGCTCAACACGCCCCGGCGAGATGGTCGATCGGCCAGTGATTTGGCTGTTCGATTGGTCGAAGACCGCGCGGTTGTTGTCATCTAAGTAAAAGTAACGCCCCGTGCGACCATCGCGATAATAACTCGGGCTGGCCGAGCGTTGCTGGTATCCGCTGTTATTACCGTAACCGTAATACTCGTTGTCGTAGCGGTTACGATCGACCGATTGATCGTACTCATTCGGACCGGCGTGGATCTCGCCCGCCCAATCAGCTCCATTCCCGGGGCTCAGACGGTCACGGACGGAGTCTTGGGCCGACACGGAGGCACCAGTCATCGCGGTCGTCAGTGCGGTGGCGACGGCAATCCGCCGGAAGGTTCGGAAAGTTGTCTTGTTCATGTTTCGTCCTTTCATGTGGGGTGATTCCACAACCGCAACATCGCGGTCGTGGTTGATCAGACGAATGTGCATGATTGATGCCAAACCACTCCGGCAGATGGATCGACTCTAAGCTTCGCAGTCCTCTACATCAGTTATCACCGCATTCGGTGTTTTTTTAAGGCAATTGATACAAGCCCGACGCGCGACTGCCTGTTGATTTATTCGGATACCGAATTATGCAATTAGCCGATGGGCGTTAGCCCCGGTTGGCGTACCGTTAACCGCCGCTAACGCGGTACGGCTAATTAAATCAACATGCCGGCGAGCGAGGGAATCCACTCCAAACTTCGCAATACAAGCGAATCCACTCGCTTGCCGGCGTGTTGATTGAGTGCACGTTTGGGCGTTTTTGTTTAACGGCAAGCCGCAGGCGACTGCGTTTTCAAACTCGGTCGCCTGCGGCTTGCCGTTAAACGATTCAATCACCGACCGTTGCGCGTCGGGCTTGTATGTTTACGGCGTAGCCGTTTTAAGTTGCTTAGCTGTCTTCCGCTTCGTCGACCGGTGGCAGAGTAAATGTCTTGTAAAGACAAAAACCAAGCAGCACCAGCACCGAGCCGATCGAAAGACACATCACAACCATTCCACCAAAGGTCATCGGTTTTCTCCTGAAGATGTGGGTTCAGCGTCAACAAAACTTTTCGACGACACGGTATCGGACGATTCGAGATAGTCAAACTTGCCATCGCGAATCCAATTCTGCCCCGCCAAATGGATCAACAGGAGCAATAAACAAGTCATGCCGATGATGAACAAAACCGACATCGAGGCGACCGAATCGGACGCCAACGATGCCAAGTATCCCGGTGCGTTGAGATAACAGAAAAAGATGAAGATCACGCCGAGATAGATCGGCACGACAAACTTGAGCATGTACTGAACAAAACGCGGAATTCGCATGTTCGCTCCGATGTGAGCTTGCCGCTCGCCTTCATCGATCCCGAAGATCCATCCGTAAATGACCGACTGAATCATGGCTAGCACAAAGATCAACAACGTCCCGACCCAAAAATCAAGCGTATCGAGCGCTTTCAAACCGGCCGAAAAGTAAATGACAAAAAACGAGCCGCCCAAAGTCAGGATACCCAAGAATGTCGTTGAAGCGTGACGTTCAAGGTTGAACCCCTCTTCCAAGAAAGCGATGACCGGTTGCAACATCGAGAGGCTGCTCGTGATCGCGGCGAGGAACAACATAAAGAACCACAAGAACCCAAAGAGTTGCCCGGCGGGCATTTGAGCGAACACGTTGGGCAACGCATTGAATCCCAACGCAAACGTGCCGAACGACGCCACCCCCGCTCCGAGGAACATGAAAGCGGCCGGTAACGTGATCAGTCCACCCAAGCAAACTTCGAAAAACTCGTTCATGCTCGACGCCGTCAGACCACTCAACACGACGTCGTCTTTCTTGGTCAGATAACTGCTGTAATTGATGATCACTCCAAAACCGACCGAGAGGCTGAAAAAGATCTGCCCCGACGCGGCTAACCAAGTCTTCGGGTTAAGCAGCGCCTCTGGTTGCGGATTCCACATGAAGCCGAGCCCTTCGTTGACCGATGCTCGATCGAGCGTGAGCACGCGGACGAGAACGCAAAGAGCACAGACGACCATCATCGGGATCGCAAACTTGCAGAACGTTTCGATGCCGTTGGCCACACCTCGGTAGATCAGGATGAAATTCGCAACGAACGTGATCCCAATGAATACCAGCAAACTACGACCCGCACCGAACACGTGCCCGTCTTGCTTGACACCGACGATCGAATCAAAAAACGACTCGTACGCGGCGGCATCGCGACCCATCATCAGATTCCCGGTGGCGTAGTTCCAGGCATAACACAAGCACCAGGCCTCGATCACGATGTAGTACATGTAAATCACCAACGGGATCAACAACGCAAAAACGCTGAGATAGCGTGCCTTGGGCGAACGACAAATCACGCTAAAGACGCCCGGTGCCGAATGGAAACCTCGCATCCCCGCAAAACGCCCCATCGTCCATTCGGCCCAACACAGCGGAATGCCCAAAACCAGCAGGGAAATGAAGTAGGGCAAGAGAAAAGCGCCGCCACCGTTTTGGGCCGCTTGGCCAGGAAAACGCAAGAAATTCCCAAGTCCGACGGCGGACCCAGCGACCGCCAATACGACACCGATCCGACTGCCCCACTGCTCTTGGGGGACGCGAGAATCTTTGACTGCGTGATCCGCCCCGGATCGGGATGGCGAACTGGTCTCCTGGGGGCGTTCGGAAGCGGGTGAATCATTCATCGGCACACGACCTGGCAGTGGAAACGAAGGGACAGAAGAACTCCCGGAGCGACATGGCTGCAGCCCGTCGCCACGGTTTTAAGGAACCAGCCTAACAAGATCGAGGTGGCACCGAGAGGGACCTCGCCGAAAAGTCGAATTTCCGTGCAAGCTTCGGTACGTATTCCGACGCATCGAAACGCCTATTTTACGGGCGTTACTCATAAACGCATGGCTGCGGCTGCGATGAGGATCGTAGAACCTCACATGAAAACGCACCTCGCCCTGCGGCCCTCCGCGTCTCAGCGACCTCTGCGATTAAACTTTTGCTTCAACCACATTTGACTTTAAGGTGTCAGCAACGTGGCTCGACGGTCCTCCGTCGAGAATCACGGTGGGGACCACCGTGCCACATTTCGAGAATCACGGTGGGGACCACCGTGCCACGTTTTAAGCCAACCCCATTTTAACTATTGACGAAGCACCATTATAAGAAAATTGAATCGTGCGTCAGGCCGGTGGCATCACTTGGATCGGTCGCTGCTGACCCAGGTTCAAACGCATGATTGCGGCAAGGTCCACCAAGTGTCTCAGTGAATCGCAGTGGGCGGTGTAGCGAAGTCGCGGACGAAGACGATCGCACAAGGCTCGCCCGCCGATCAGCAACGGCACATCTTCACCGAGCGACTCGGCCAGGCGATTTTGTGCGGCAACGAACATGTCCGGCTCCTGGACGCTCGAAACACTCATCCAAACAAGCTGTGGATCGTAGTCATGCGCCGCCTGCACAAAGCTGTCCAGTGGCAGATCACAACCCAAATTGGTCGCGTTCCAGCCGACTTCCCTTAATGACAATTCAACCAACGCCGTCGGTAGCTGATAGGGATCTCCTGCCGGAGCCCCGCCGATTGCGACAGGGGCACTGTATCCCGGGGCGGGTAACGACGAACGAAGTTCGTAAATCAATCGCATCGCAATGTCACAGCCACGGCGTTCCTGATAAACGTCCAATTCGCGACACTCCCACGCGTCGCCAAATCCGTGCATCGCGTCGGTAATCAATTGCTCCGCCGCCTCGCTTCGAGTTGCTCCCTCATCGATCACTCGATGCAATAACTGGCGGCAAATCGACTCCTCCCCCCGAGCCAATGCTTCACGAAATGCTTCGCTAACCGGATGATTCGAACCACGTACCTTCATCGAGCGGTTGGGCGCCAAACTGGGCAGCCCCAAGACCTCAGGGCGTAAAAGCGGCCTTTGGTGATCTCGAAGAAACTTCTGAAGTGCATCCAGCGTGATCCGGCGATGGCCACCGAGCGTTTTGATGATCGGAATGGCACCGGAATCGCACCAGCGTTTTACCGACGATTCGCTGACCTGCATCGCGTCCGCGATTTGTTTCGGCGAAAATTGAGGTTGTCGGGCGGCCAATGAATGGTTTCCGAATGAAAGTTAGCGAAAACGGGAAAAGTTCGATCAGATGAACACGTCGGAACCGCCATCGTCTATCGACGAAACGACTCAATCAGGTCGACGGCAGGTCGACGGCAGGCCGATGAACGTTTTGGATGTTTGTTCAGTTCGCTGAAGTGTAGTCGAAAGTCAAACGACAGGCGTCCCCGTTTCATTAGCTTAGGTTTCTAAAACTGCGATTAAACGGTAGCCGAGTCGCCAAAACGCATGGAAATATCAAGAAAATCTCGTTATTTGGCGGAAAAACGGCGGTCGAGGGCATTTTCGAGATTAATGACCAAAATGCTTCGGTGCAACTTGCTTTTCAATCTTGACGCCGATATACCTTAGAACGTTGTGAACGTTTTTAATACCCAAAACGTTCCTACTCGTAGTTCCGAGATTCGCTTTCAAGCGATACCCGTGCTCTTACCCGCCTGACACTCACGTAACTTCGGCCAAATCATGAGCTCTTCGACCAAAACCCGATCGCGAACCGCCCCCGTGGCTCCCGAGCCGATTCTCGAAGGGGCGACAGCATCCACGGTCTCCGCCCGTCGACCGACTTGGTTGAGTTGCGCCGAGTTGCGGAAACCACTCGCCGAAGTCGCCGACCAACTTTCTGATCTGTCCGGGTGCGATCAGGCCGACCTTCGATTGTTGACCAAAAAACGGCTTCGCCAAGAGCTCGATTTCATCGGAAACGAGTCCTTCGCGTCCTCCAAGCGAGGCAAGTCCATCTTCGCTGCCGAACTCGGATTGGCCGAGCGTCAATCGGCGCTGGGAATTGCCGCGATCCGACGCAGCGGCGTGGATCTGCCGATTCACTTGGGGCGTTTGTGCGAAGCACCCTTGCTCAAGCCCGACCAAGAGAAGATGCTTTTTGAACGAATGAACTACCTCTTGCAACAAGCGGCGATTCATCGCAGCGTCTTGAACCCGGATCGACCTTCGAGACACCGTCTGGAGTTGATCGAAACCTACGTCGCACTGGCCGATTGGCATCGAGACCGGATCGTCGAAGCGAATTTGAGGTTGGTGTTCTCGATCGTGAAGAAGTTCGTCAACCCAAACAATAGTTTCGATGATTTGCTCAGCGACGGGATTGTGGCCTTGATGCGCGGGGTTGAAAAGTTTGACTTCGACCGAGGATTCCGCTTTAGCACCTACGCAACTCAGGTCGTACGACGAAACGCCTATCGAACCGTGGTTACGAAGCAGCAGGAACGCCAAAAGGTTCTCGGAGGCCTTCAGGACATGGACATTGATTTCAGTGAAGAAGAACGTGGATCAGCGATCAGCGAAAAACGCTGGCACGAACTACGCAGTCGTCTCAGTGTGATGTTGGGGGACTTGGATCGTCGTGAAAAGTTCATCATCCGCGCCCGCTTCTCGCTCGGATCGCATCGCAAGGTTCACACCTTACAAGCACTCGCGGATCGCTTGGGCGTTTCTAAAGAGCGAGTCCGTCAACTCGAACGTCGGGCGATGGACAAATTACGTGCGATGGCGGGAACGGTCGATCTAGCTGAATTGGAAGGTTGATGGAACCATCTGATGTACCGGAGAATACCCATCGATATCTCGCTCGGGTTGAGTTGCCTGTTTCGATCGATCAGGCGTTCGCGTATCACGAACGCCCAGGTTGCTTGAAGCGTTTGGTTCCTCCTTGGGAATCTGTCCAAGTCGAACACAATGACGATAGTCTTTCGGTGGGCAGCCGTGTCGTCTTGAAAGCCAACGTGGGCGGCATACCGCTGCGTTGGCACGCCCGGCATACCGCATACGATCCTCCTCGTCTTTTTGAGGACGTCCAAGACTCGGGTCCGTTTGCGGCTTGGTTACATCGACATCAGTTCTCGGAAATCTCGGCAACTCAATCTCGGTTGACCGACGATGTTCGCTATCGATTGCCGGCCGGTTCAGTCGGTGATTTCTTAGGCGGTGGCAAAGCGAGGCGCACCGTCGAGGCCATGTTCGCTTATCGGCACCGCGTGACGCGCGACGATTTGTCGCTGATGGCTAAGTATCCGAGTGAACCGTTGACCATCGCAGTCTCGGGCGCGAACGGTTTGGTAGGTTCGTCACTGTCCAATCTATTGCAACTGCTCGGTCACCGCGTTTTGAGCATCACCAGAGACGAACTCGGAACTCAAGACTCGATCGCCGGTTGGAGTGACGAGGGTCAATTCGAGCGGTTTAACGAAGTCGATGTCGTCGTGCATTTGGCCGGCAAACCGATCGCCAACGGTCGCTGGAGTGAATCCGTCAAGCAACAGATTCGCGAAAGCCGCGAAACAAAAACTCGTTCGCTCTGCGAGCGACTAGCCAAGCTTTCGAATCCGCCGTCGACACTCATTTGTGCTTCGGCGACGGGAATGTATGGCGATCGCGGTGAAGAAATTTTAAACGAAACCTCGAAACCCGGCGATGATTTCCTCGCGGGCGTCTGTCGGGAATGGGAGGCGGCTTGCGATCCGGCAAGGCGAGCAGGCATCCGGGTCGTCCACAGTCGATTCGGACTGGTTTTATCTCCCCAAGATGGAGCCCTCGCAAAGATGCTTACCCCGGCCAAGTTGATGGGCGGCTCGCTCGGCAATGGCCGTCAGTACTGGAGCTGGATCGCACTGGACGACGCGATCGGCGCACTAGTTCACTGCATTTTGCGCGAAGAAGTGGTCGGTCCGGTCAACTTCGTTTCGCCCACGCCGATAAGTAATCGCGAGTTCGCGAGAACACTCGGTCGGGTGATAGGGCGTCCGGCGATTTTCCCCGCCCCCGCGTTCGCGTTGCGATTGGCGTTGGGGGAAATGGCCGACGCTTTGTTGTTGGCCAGCACACGTGTGATTCCTGATTCGCTATTATCGTCGGATTATGAGTTTCGTTTTTCATCTTTGTTCGAAGCCCTTCGCTACCTCCTTGGCAAAGAGCGTCTCACATCCCAAGCAAGCTAGTACTTTGTCTAGATTCAACTTTCGGGTTGGCAACATTAGGCGTTTGGGCGCTGGGCTGTTCAAAATTCGGTGTTGACTCGTTGTTTTTCCTTTATCTCTCAGCAGTTTCTTGTCCGCCAGCCACCTCTCCCGAACGCAGTTTGGGGGAGGTCGAGCGACGACGTTCAGGAGTCCGCGAGGGAGGGGGCACGGGCGTTATCTGATTGAATCGGCTTGGTTTGCCCTGGGGATGCCCCCTCCCGGATCTTGCTTCGCTCGATCCGACCTCCCCCAGCTTCGCTGGGAGAGGTGACAGCAAGTTGCGGAGAACGAAAATGTCGAAATACCAAATTTTGAACAGCCCAGCGCTAGCGGTCTGTTGATTTAGTCGTTTAACGGCAAGCCGAAGGCGTCGGCGATGCCCCCAATTGACGCCTACGGCTTGCCGTTAAACGAAAAGGGGTCGCGATACCACTAAATCAACAGCCCGCTAGCCCCGGTTTTTGGGACGGAACCGCCGCTAGCGGGCTGTTGATTTAGTCCTCATCGAAACCCGAAGCGTGAGCGAGAGATACATACAAAGGACTTAATGGTGATGAATCCCTCGCTCACGCTTCGGGTTACGATTAAATCAACACGCCGCTAGCGCCAAAACGGCTAATCCTAAAATTAAAGTTGGACAAAGCACTAGCAAAGCAGTGGACGACCGTGATCCTACACATCGACATGGATGCGTTTTACGCTTCCGTTGAACAACGCGACTTCCCTGAACTGCGAGGTAAGCCGGTTGTGGTTGGCGGCACCTCAGGCCGTGGCGTTGTGACGGCGGCCAGTTACGAGGCTCGTGCGTATGGTATCCACAGCGCCATGCCCGGTCGACGAGCCAAAGAGCTTTGCCCTCACGCGGTCTTTGTCCGCTCGAGGCACGAGCACTACGCGACGATCGGACGTCAAGTACGAGATATCTTTCTGCGTTTTACTCCCGTCATTCAACCGCTATCGCTCGACGAAGCTTTCCTCGATGTATCCGGCGTGTTGCGTTTGCACGGAGATCCGGAAACGATCGGAAAGGCGATCAGAAACGCCATCAATGACGAAGTCGGGTTGACCGCGAGCGTCGGCATCGCGCCCCTGAAATTCGTTGCCAAGATCGCCTCTGATTTTGATAAACCCAATGGATTTGTCGTCGTTCGTGAATCGGAACTGCAGTCGTTCCTGGACCCGCTCGACGTCTCGCGACTGTGGGGAGTCGGCAAAGTAGGGCAATCCAAGCTAAGCCGTTTGGGTTACCGCGCCGTACAAGACATCCGACTACGATCTTGCGAAACGATGCGACATCAACTCGGTTCATGGGGCGAGCACCTATGGCGACTGGCCAACGGGATCGATGAACGCAAGGTCGTTGTTGATCACCTTGCCAAAGGCATCGGGCACGAGCGAACGTTCGAAGAAGACTTGACGGACAGGGAATCCTTGATCTCCGTCGTCAGCTATCTCAGTGAAGCCGTCGCTCGGCGTCTGCGGCACGCGAAACGATCGGCATCCAAGGTTACTTTAAAATACCGCCGCGACGATTTCCGCACGTTCACGCGAGCGAGAAAGCTCCCGCGACCGACCGACTCCACAAGCGAAGTCTATAAGGTCGCATGTGAGTTGTTAACGGAAATGCGAGAACGACAGCCGCGAGGCGTTCGATTGATCGGCGTCTCGTTGGGAGGCCTCAGCCAGATCGACGCGCCGCAGCAGATGTCACTGTTCGCGGAAGAAAGCGGCGAGGCGAGCGAAACGAAAGTCGACCGACTGAGCGATCAAGTCAGCGGTCTGTTGGGACAACGAGGTTTGTATCGTGCCTCAAGCCACCAATATATCGAACGCAAGTCGCCGAGTTGAAAGGCCGAGCCTTGCTTAGAACCAATCCGCATCGAATTTTCAAATGACGTCTTTTTTTACCCACCACCGACCAAGGTCACCACTTCCACTCGGTCCCCCTCGCCAACGGTTACGTTGCCGTGATCCTCTTTGGCGACCACTTCCTCGTTGACCTCAACGGCCAAGTAGTTCTTCGGAACCTCAACCGTTTGAAGCAATTCCGCAACAGACATTGCATGAGGTATCTCAGCGGGGGAGCCGTTAACGGTGATTTGCAACATAGAGATCAATCGGCCTCACAAAGAGGAATAAAGTTGGACTCGAGTCTAAGTTTAGGTTTAAGTTTAAGTTTAAGTTTAAGTTTGGGTTTAAGTTTGGGTTTGGGTTTGGGTTTGGGTTTGGGTTTGGGTTTATACCGCAGAATCCAAACTCATCACTCATCACTCATCACTCATCACTCATCACTCATCACTCATCACTCATCACTCATCACTCATCACTCATCACTCATCACTCATCACTCATCACTCATCACTCATCACTCATCACTCGCTTCTAATCACTGAGCTTCCTTATCGAACGCTCCGTCGAATGCGACATTGCTAGGTGAAAAGTCCAGCTTCTTGGTAAATTCGCACGCTTCGCGAGCACCAAAGGTTCGTTCCATGCCGCTATCTTCCCATTCGATCGACAATGGCCCTTGGTAGTTGATCTCGTTGAGGGCGCGAATAATTTCTTCGAAATTCACACCACCGCGTCCCGGGCTGCGGAAATCCCAACCGCGCCGCGAGTCACCGAAGTTCAGGTGACTGCAATTGATTCCCGAACGTCCATTAAGGGTCACGATGGCATCTTTGATATGGGCATGATAGATCCGATCAGGAAACGCTCGGATGAATTCGACCGGGTCGATGCCCTGCCAAATCAGGTGACTGGGGTCAAAGTTGAAACCGAACTCGGGCCGATGATCGAGAGCTTCTAGAGCTCGCTGGGCGGTATAGATATCGAACGCGATTTCAGTCGGATGAACTTCCAATGCGAAGCGGACACCGCATTGACCGAACACATCCAAGATCGGATTGAATCGTTCGGCAAGCAGATCAAAACCGGCGTCAATCATCTTCGGCGGTACGGGAGGGAACGAGTAAAGTAGGTGCCAAATACTACTTCCGGTAAATCCATTGACGGTATCGACGCCGAACTTCTGGGCCGCCCTAGCGGTGTTCATCAATTCTTCAGCGGCCCGCTCATTCACTCCCGCTGGATTCCCATCGCCCCATACATAATCGGGCAAAATCGATTTGTGACGCTCGTCGATGATGTCGAGCACCGCTTGTCCGGCCAAGTGCGCACTGATCGCGTGGGCCGATAAATTGTGTTTGGCGAGCAAAGCCTGTTTGTTCTCGCAGTAGTCATCCTCGGCCAACGCGCGGTCGACTTCGAAATGATCACCCCAGCACGCCAATTCGATCCCGTCATAACCAAACTCAGCGGTCATCGACGCCATCTCTTCGATCGGCAAATCAGCCCATTGGCCGGTAAACAACGTAACGGGACGAGGCATGGACAACTCCTTCAGTGGGGAAATGGATCACGTCGCAAACGAAATCGGAGCCGACATTTTGCGCAATCAAGTGGCTCGGCGAAAGGCGTCACCCATGGGTTTTCCGTTCTCGTGTCTCCCGCTACCCGCCCAGCCAGATCCAGAAGCGATGAGCGAGACTTCGTTTGTCTTGCAATGCCATCTCGCCGAGTTCACCGCACCGGACCGAGTCGGACAGGCCGGGGGACAGCGGGACAACGGCTTCGAATCTCGGTGCGATCAGCTCGATTCCTGGTTGTTCACGGCCTTGGACCGAGTCGGAATGCGTCGGCGACACCGCCAACGGTCCGCCCGCCGTCGCCGACATCGCCGGATGCGGAACTTCACGAGAAGCCCGCGGCAGCATCTCCGAGGGAACCACATCGAGCCATTGCCCGCCACGGAAACAAACACGCAGTCGATGCCCCTGTTGGACCGCGACGTTGTATGTGTCCATCTGGTCTTCGCCGATCGAAATCAACAGTTCTTTGCGATTACGGTTTCCCGTTTGCACGAGTTCCTGCCCATGAACGACGAAGGCTTCATGAAGTTTTTCAAGCATCGGCGTTAAGATCTCGCCATCTTCGATGGCTTTGATTCGCATCGCTTCGATCTGCTCTTCGATTTCGGACAGCTTACGTCGCAGGCTTTCGCTACGCCGTTGTGACGCCTCGGCTAATCCGAGTGCGTCTTGTCGTTCGTTGAGTTGCCACTGAATCGCTTCGCTTTCGAGCTCCAAGCGAATCTCATCACGCCGGACCGCCAATTCATCATCTCGGAGCTGCACGATCACTTCACCTTGACGCACTTGGTCGCCGGATTGGAAGTAGACCTGTTGAACGAATCCGCTCGCCGGTGCCCGTAGAATCTGGTCGTTGGCAAAGCGGACCACGACGGGGACACTCACGATCAACGGTGACGGCAACGTGATTAAAAACTGCAACACGGCCAACACGGTCAGCGTCACCCAAAGGAACCGCCGCCGGTGCGATCCGATGGAAAACTCTTCGCTCAATTCCGTATAGTTCCAAACCTTGATGAACCAACGGGTCGTCGGGATGACCGTCCACAAAAACACCGCACTACCTGCGATCAACAACCCCAACGGCCCGGCCCACATCGAAACGACGATGACCAACCCGCCCATCCATACGAATTGGAAAACAACCGAGGCCGCCGCGTGGTAAGCCGCAAACGAGCGACGCCATCCGTTCAAGTGAGTCTTCGGTGCGATCATCCCGAACAAACGACGTTCAACCGCGCCGCCAAACAATCGCCGGCCCTGCTCACGCAGATTCGGCACGTCGACGAGGTCCGAAAGGACATAGTATCCGTCCAAACGCAACAGCGGGTTGGCATTCACCAACAGGGTCGCCGGTCCGGCAAGGAAAAATATCTGAGCTGCCACGTGGCCGACCTGGCTGCCTTCGCACCACCACCAAACCCATAATGCAAGCGACGCACAGATCAGCTCGAAATACACGCCGCCCATCGCGATCGCCATCCGTGCGGTGCGACGAGGTAGTTTCCACGCTTCCGTCACGTCCACGTAAGCCATCGGCGCGAACATGAAAAACATCACGCCGGCGCGACCACACCGAACTCCTAAATGCCGGGCTACACAAGCGTGTCCGGTTTCATGGATAAACTTCAAAACCGCCCAACCGACCAGTGCCACCCACCACTGCTTCGAATCAAAGATACGCATCAACTCGGCAGCCAACCGATCGCGCTGAACCCATGCAAAAAAGAGCGTTATCGCGATCATCACGCTGACGATCAAACTACCCCGCCGTGACAACATCGGCCGCAACCAAGGCGTGACGCGGCGAGCGATCGGGTCGGCGTGTGCCAACGGGAACCGCAAACTGATCGCAAAACTGCACGTTTTCCCGATGAACGCCATGGCGGACGAAAAAAAGGGGTCCAACACCTTTTCGGCGGGGGGGGGCGTTGCGGGTGTGGATGTGGTGGCGATCTTTTGCGAGATCAAGACGCCGATGAACTCGGCGACGTCTTGCGAAGTCCAATCCAAGCCGGAATCGTGCGCCTCGGCGACGATCTGCGAAACGTTGCGGGTGCCGTCGAGCATCATGGCGACATGGTATTCCGCAGCGCCGAACTGATAGTGCTGGCCGGTCCCTCGGTGAACGCAACGTACCAAGGAAACGCCGGCTACCTGCACCGGCGTGAACTCGACATCCTCGTCAATCCGCACGACAGGAGCTTTAGCGCCGTCCGCAGCATCGGCAAACGATACCGATTCAGGAACAACAGTCATCTCATGCGGCTCTACGGCTTCCTTCGCCAAGTCGCTCTCGCCCTCGGCAACAAGATCCTCGGCAAAGATATCTTCGACAACTGGATCCTTGGCAACGGATACCGCAGCAACGGGAACCTCGGCAGGCAAATTCAAAACGGACCAAGTCAAGCGATCCGCCACTCCATCACCCGTTCCCTTGTCTTCACCTGTCTTCCTGTCATCCTGTGACCCTTGATCCTGTGGCCCTTGCACCTGTTTCTCTACCATCCGATCACCCAACCCAATCGTCGGATCGGCAGTCGCACCCATTTCCAAATCCAAGGCCGCATTGGTCCGACCACGGTCGCTTCCCCTTGCATTCCGACCCGCAAAGGTGTCACCGACTCGCCACTCGCATTTCCGCCGCGTGTCGCTTCCCCGCTAGGCATGGGCGTCTTGGCGATGAAGACGTTTTCATCATTACGAATCGTAGCCGAGGGATAGACGGTCTGAACGTTGGTGCGGAAATCCAAATCCCCGACGGCCGGGAACCATAGCTTCACGTCCGCATCGGCGTCGACATAGCCGATTTCCACTTCGGGGATTTCCAATTCGACTTCAACGCTATCGCTTGGTGCGATCTCCAACAAAGTCTGTCCGATCTCCATCGGTGTGCCGAGCGAATGTTGCCAGTCACCTTGGATGACGATCCCATCGATCGGACTTGTTACGATCAACTTGTCCATTCGATCGACAATCAAGTCACGACGACGCGACAATGATTGTCGACGTAATCCGGCCAGTTGGGCCTTAGCAATCTCCCCGTTGGCGAGCGAGATGTCTTCGTCTTTGCTCGCTTCCTCGATTTCTGCAGTCAATGCCTCCAGTTCAATCCGCAATGGTCGTCCGTCGAGTTCAAATAATGGTTCACCGATAACAACCAGGTCACCGGGTCGCTTGTGAACGGTCAACAAGGTGGCATCGATTGGCGCGGCCACACGGCGGGAATTCATCGCCGTGACGGTGGCCCTGGCATCGATCGAATACGCCGTGGGAATGCAGGAGATCGCCAGCAACAACAGCGTCCCGATTCCGATGCTCGCCCGTCGCGACCACCAACGCCGAACACGCCTGGAAAATTGCTCCCATCGTCCGCTGACCGGTCGACTGAAAAAAACCGCTGCGGTGGTCTGGAGAACGTCCTCGGGGAGGTTTTTCTCAAAACTCGACAAGGTCTCTTCGTCCGACTGGGGCGGTCGAATCCAAACCAGCGCTCGGTTACTCGCCTGCGCATTCTCTCGCAGTTCAAACAACCAATTGGCGGACTCCCGGCGGACACTCGCCAAGCCACGGTCCGTCATTCCCTCTGGCGATGCCTCTTCGTGTACCTTGGCAAATCCCACCGCTAGGGATTGATACACCGAGTTGTCTTTACCGAGCCAACCTAAACGGGAATCGAACAGGCGATCCAATTTCCAACCCGTCGTCGGTGTGGATCCGAGCCGCTCGATCGCCCAGCCCAACCGAATCGTGTGATCGGGTAATTCGAGAGATAATTGCTTGACGAACGATTCGGCTGCCACTGCTCGATCTGGTGCCTTTGCGATCACCGTCAACAGCGACTGCCATGTGCGATGAACGGATTGAATCTCCTTCACTCGCTTGCTGTCCGATGTCCATGGCGATGCAGCGACCGCAGCGGATACGCGGTTTGCCGCGGGTGTATCGGGAAAAGCCGATCCACTCGCTTGATCATTCGTTGTTGTGATTTCGGTCAAATTCATTACGACTTCCGTCGGGACATTCCATCTTCGTGATTCATCTCATTACCTTCGCGTGAACAACATGTGGCATAGGCTTTCAGCCTTTTTATACCCCACAAGTCCTCATGTATTGCTCCCCTGCCAGCTCGTCTGGCAGGAAGCCGAGGTTGGCAAGCTAGACACGAGCCGCAATTCCCCCAACCTTCCGATTTTCACTTGTGCTCGCCGCTTCAAGCGGCGAGCACAAGTGAAAATCGGAAGGTTGGGAGGGCGTCGTTGTCTAGCTTGCGAACCTTATTCACCCACGAGACGAGCTCGTGGGGGTCAAAAACGATGTGGGGTAATAATAGTCTCCAAGCCGATGCCACTAGGCAGCCATTTTGTTACCTTCGCAAAACACCCATCAACGTTGCAATCGTTTCTCCCGTTGGGTTATCTGCTGCACCGGAGAAACTCGCATCGAGCATCGATCCCCCGGACGCAGTTTCCCATCTTGATTATCGATTCGAACGCGAACCTGAACGGTTCCACTCTCTCCGTTGATCACCGGCGAAATTGAATCAATCACACCATCGACGGTTTCACGCGCCGCACGAAAGTAGACTTGAGTAGCTAGTCCGGGCTTCATGGCAAAGGATCGCTCGGCGGGAACGTTGAATACCCCGATTAACTTGTCCACTCGCACCAATCGAATGACGACTAGGTTCGTCGGCGTCACGGCCTCGCCAGCATCCAAACTTTTTTCCGCGACCAGACCATCGAAAGGCGCCCGCAATTTTCGGCGTTCAATTTGTAGCTCGAGTCGTTCGAGTTCGACCTGGCGTAATCGCTGCTGTTCCTGGGCGACCAAGAGTCTTGCTTCGCTGATCGCGAGCTCTGTTTGGGCACGTCGTAATTCGTCTACGCCCGCCATCTGGTCGTCTCGCAGTTGACTGAGTTGCTCGACACGAAACTGCTGCATTTGACGAGTCGCAAGGGCTGCCCGGATTTCGCCTTCCATGCTGGCCTGCATCCGCGATACCTCCACCGATGCCCGGTCCAGCCGATCATCGAGCTGAGCGATGACGTCTCCCTTGCGAACAAGTTGGCCCAAAGTGACCGGAACATCGACCAATTGACCGACCTCTTCCGTGCTCAGGTTCACGTCCTGGATCGCTTCGGAGAATCCCTCGTAGCTCACGTTGGTGTCGACCGGCGGAACGTTGCCTTGCGCCACATTGGATAGCACAACGCTCGAAGATTGGGACGTTGATGTTTGTGCCATCGAAGACCGGGCCGGAATCGATCCGCCCAGTGTCACAAAAAATAGCAAGACAATCACACGAAAATCTCGTGATCGGTTTCGTTGAATCGGATTCGAGCGTATTAGGCGACTCATCAATCATTCTCCCTCGTTAAGGTCGGCGGCGGGCTCGAATTCAAGGAGCCCCGATTCGGAGGCGATTCCCAGCGAAGGTCGGATTCCCAGCGGGGATTGATCGGAAGCGGGGTTAAAGGGCGCAGGTGAGGAAATAGGCATCCTTTCCGAGCGTTCGTTCACCCATACTTCCATTGGATAATTGTCTTCGCGAATGGGCGCGGTTTGAATCACCTCGACCATCGACGTGCTTGATCCGCGAACTGGTTCAATCCCCTCACGAATCAGGAACGTCCCCATCGCTTGTTGCAATGCGACTAAATCCAAGACGTAGTTGATTTGGGCCGACACGTAGCTTTGCTCGGCATCGGTGCGACGCTTTTGCGTTTCGAGCAGATCTTCAAGAACCAAAGCCATCGGACCGCCATCTCCGGCCAAGGTTTCCCACCGGCGTGTCGCGATGGCTTCTTCGCGGGCCGACGCGGACAAGGTTGCCGCTCGACTTTCTCGTAACGCTTCGCTCGCTTTCAACTTAATCAATGCCGATTCGATTTCACGCCGGGCAACCAAAAGCGTTTCACGCAGCTCCTCGCTGCGTTGTTGATATCGATAGCAAGCTTCGCGGTGCCGACTCTTCGCCGCACGCCGACCCCATGGCAAGTTGTAAGTGAGCGCCGCAGTAATCCCTGGCCCTCCTTCGGAATACTGATCTACCAACGATTGACCAATGTTGTTACTGCCATTGAGTCCGGCCAGATAAGCGTCGATCACCGCGTTGAGCCGTGGCATGAGTTCGTTACTTGTGATACTGACTTCCAAGCCAGCGGCGGAGAGTTGCTGCGTCGCGGCCAGGATATCGGCTCGATGTTCGAGCCCTCGGACCACACAATCGCGAACATGGAACGATTCAGAGGGTAGACTCGGATCAGCCAGAGGAATTAATTCCAAGGCGTCATTGGTAACCGTCAGGGCGGGATCTCCCACCAATGTTTTCAAACGAACTTGCAGTCGATTCACTTCGGCTTCGAGTTCCAACAATCGGTCACGATCGCTCGCCAATCGTCGCGTAATCTTAACTTGCTGGAGCGGCCCCGAATCAAAATCCGCCCGAGCGGTGACCATCTGCGCCAGCAATTTGCCACGTTGGATTAATGCGCGCTGTTGGACTAATTGCGCCCGACGTTCATAGAGACGCCAGAACGCACTCAACGTTTCGATCAGATGATTCTCCAAATCAACACGCAACTGTTGCCACGCGATGCGACTATCGATCGACGCCTGAGTGACCAAACGCAAATTGTAAACGCGACCGCTCGTCGCCATCAGTGGTTGAGTGATCGACAAACTTAAGCGGGAATTGCCTTGATGAGCCGGATCAAAGAAGACACTGTTGCTCTGCAGGGTACCAATTTCTTGACTCAAATCGATTTGGGTACCCAATTGAGTGAGCTTTTGGATGCCGGCGGTTGCCGAGAAGGAGTCTTGAATCAAACGTGGTGGACCACCCGTCGTTAACGTACTTCCGACCGGATCGTTAACACGTCCGTATCCGGTGTCCAACAACATCGCCGGATCAAAAACGGCTTGCTGTTGGATGATTTGTTCATAGGCGATCGACGTGCGGCGACTGATCGCCGATATCCGCGGGCTCGACTGCAATGTATTAGTCAACAAGGTCGGGATGTCGACTTGAATCATGTCAGGCGTATCGAGCAAATAATCATGCACATGCGACTGCCACCACCACTGAGTCGATGCGTCAACCGTCGATACGGCTGAATGCCCCGTCGAGGGCTCGACCATCCGTTCGGGCGTCGTCCCAGGTCTAGTCGGCTCAATCGTAGCGATCGACTCCTCTGGGAGCGAAAGTGAATCTTCCGGATCGATTTGAGAGTTCAAAAATATTGCTAAGTCGGCCGAAGGCCAAGGCGGTTCGGCCGCATTCCCGTCCCAGCCCCATCTTCCGACCAACGCACTCATGACAATCACACCCCTAAGAAACGTCGTCTTCGAGACAAAACGGTTCAGATAACCCGACACGACGCGATCCAGCACACGCCGAAGGGCGAGTGTCGAGAAGTTAAATCGGCGAGAGAGCTTGGGGCGTAGCATCCCTTCCCGTTGCTGTTTGGACCAAAACTATTCCAATGAACACCTGCTTCATCGACAGATTTTCAATGGACCACAACGATCAAAAAGATCGCACCGCTCCTTTTTCGTCATCGGCGGGGTGAGGATCGCAACGACAATACCGAATCCACCTATAAGTCCAACTCTTGCGCGTCACTAGTAGAACATTCGTTACCCGACACGCGACCGTCATTCTCGACCCAATCCCCGCTGTTTCGCTGGACTCTCAAGTTGTCACCCGACTCGGTCGTTTAAAGGGATGAGGTAATCTAGGTGGCAAAACGCAGCTTTCATTTTTTTCGACTCGAGGATCGCATTCTTCTGTCCGGCGAGGGCAACGAAGCGATGGAGGCGATCGTGCCCGATCCCGGCGTGATGGAAATGCTGCAAGCCGAAATCGATGCGATGGAGGCCGCAGCCGCCACGGTCGGCTCCATTGCTGGAGAAGCAACGCCCCCTCAGGACGAAGCCTCGGAATCTTCGGAACCAACGGAGCAGTCCGATCTACCGGATGTTTCACAGCTCGACGCCACCAAGCCGATCGAAATCATCTTCGTCGACGCCGGCGTTGAAGGTGCCGACACATTGATCGCCAACGTTCGCGACAGCAACGCCGACACTCAATGGCTGATCGTGAAGTTGGAAGCCGAGCAAAACGGCATCGATCAGATCACTCAAACGCTGGCATCGATGTCGGGCGTCGACGCGATTCACTTACTCTCTCACGGCGACGGCGCGGGCGTCGTCCTAGGCAACACGAAGCTGACCGTGGATTCGGCGCCGTCGTATGCCGGCGACATCGCCGCATGGGGACACGCCTTGGACGCCCAAGCTAATCTATTGATCTACGGTTGTGACCTCGCCCGCACTACGGAAGGTCAAGACCTGATCGAGATGCTGGCGATTGTTT
>NZ_SJPM01000022.1 GCF_007859915.1 Neorhodopirellula pilleata | reverse complement strand
ATACCTATCCGACCGCCTAAAAACTTCTGGCGGCATCAAAAAGATGCAACGCTTGTTGATGCAAGCTTTACCCCAGGAATTCCGAGTCGCTGTATGATAGAATCCACAAACACTGCAACTTCAAAACGCGCGAGCGAGGGAAGTCGGTCCAAACTTTTTAATACCAGCGAATCCACTCGCTTGCCCGTCGGGCTTGTATGTTTGCGGCGTAGCCGCTTTATGCTTAGCATCGCGTGAACAATAAGTGGAATAGGCTTCCAGCCTTTTTATACCCCACAAGTGCTCATGTATTGCTCCCCTGCCAGCTCGTCTGGCAGGAAGCCGAGGTTGGCAAGCTAGACACGAGCCGCAATTCCCCCAACCTTATTCACCCACGAGACGAGCTCGTGGGGGTCAAAAAAGATGTGGGGTATAGAAAGGCTGGAAGACTATGCCACTTTTATAATGCGGCAGTTAATATTCACGCGATGCTTAATCGCGATAGTTGGGATAGTAGCCGTCGTAGTACGGTGCGACGGGATACGGGGTGCCGCGTCCGGACGGATACGGGGCGAAACCGTTGGCACCTGCGCCAGGGTTGGGACGGTACGGGCGCTGGTTCGGGTTGCCAAACGCTCCACCCGGTCCGACACCATTGCCGATTCCAGGTTGTCCCATTCCGGGTTGTCCCATTCCAGGTTGCCCTAATGCCGGTCCTTGTCCCGGAACGACTCCGCCGCCGAACCCAAACCCAAAACCGTTGTAAAGGTTCAGGCCCGCGTAGGGTGGTCCCCAGTTCGGATACGGGGTGCTGTAAGGACGAAAGGGGAATCGCCATTCGCCGTAGGGCCGTACTGGATCACCCCATTCTTCGACACGGTGGTAGTTATCGGCCGATTGGCCGTACGCAAGGGTACTTCGATAGTGCGTGTAACCGCTGGTGCGCAGCGGAGGCGTGTTCGCGGCGACGGGCAATTCCACGGGGGCGTACTGCGAAACCCGTTGGCCCGAGATGTCATCGTGCGTATAACGCGATGGTAACGTCAACCAGTCCGCCGTGGCGGTTTGTTCGTCGAGAAACGAAGCACCGCCGAACAGCGACACGAACAGCGAGACGAACAGTAACACGATTGGAAAATTGGCACTTTTCATGAGTGCCAACATAGTTCGTGTTCAAGAGTCGGGCCGACTTCGGGAGCGATTTTCGCCGGGTTGGTCTTAGCAACCCTTGCGCAATCGGAACAACCGTTCGAATCGTTACGGAACCGGTGAGTTGCCCACCGATTGCAGGTACGAGAGTAATTCGAAGATCTCGTCTTGCGTGTACTGATCTATCAAGGCTTTGGGCATGATCGAGGTTTTCGTCTTGATCATCTCGTCGATCTCGTCTTTTTCGATCACGGTCGGTTCCTTCGCTTCGGCGTTGGCGAGTAACTGAACGACTTCATCATCTTGATCGACAAGCAGCCCGGAGAACGTTTCACCATCGAGTGTCAAGACGATGTACATCGCGTACTTGTCATCGATCCGGTCGGAAGGATGCAGGATTTCTCGCAACAACTCGCGAGGGTTCCCTTTCCACTTCGTCATTACGGAGTCCAATGCCGGACCGATCTGGCCGCCTTCGCCAGCGATCTGGTGACAACTCGCACAGGTCGCTTCTTTGAAAATCTTTTTGCCGATCTCCGGTGAACGGCCGCGCAAATCTTGGGTCAGGTCGTCGGCGAAATCGCTGCTTTGCCATGCCGAAACGAACGAGCGGTTATTCCCGATCGGGTCGGCCGGGATCTTGGGGTCCGCATTCCAGGCTTCCAAATCGTCGACCACCACCATCACGCCGTACATCCGGTACCAGTGTTGGGGGAACGTGCAAACGTAAGGGTACTCGCCGGGAACCGTGGGGGCTTCGAACGTGAGCACGGCCTTGCCGTCAACACCGACGAGTCCCGTCGCATGCAACACTTCGTCGCTCGCGGGTACGTAAGGCTTGCCACCGTTGATGCCTCGCGGGCCCGCTTCGAGAGCGGCGGTCGCGACGCTTTTGAGAGCGCCCGGTTGGGTGAAGACCAAGTTGTGTGGCATCAAATCGTGGTTCTCTAATACCACTTGGATCGTTCGTCCTGCTTCGGCGGCGAAGTAGGCGACGTCGTATCGCATTTCTTCCTCGACGGTTCGGATCCGAATCAATCGCACGGTCACTTCTCGCAATCGATCACGGAAATCACGGGCCTCGGCTTGGGGAAGTGTCGGCAACACTTTATCGACCAACTGCATCGCGTCGATGAATTCGTCACTAGTCCGTTTGGCTTTCGCGGTTTTCTCGGCGACGCCAACGAGCGTTCCGGCGATCTGTCGACCGGTTGCTTCATCGAAGGCGGTCTTAGGCGTTTTCAGCAACGCTTGGACGGCGGTGTCGCGAAGCTTCCCGTTGCCGATCCGGCCGGAGATCAACCTCGCCGTTTGCGCCCAATCGCTGGGGATCGTTGCCAAGGCCGTGATCGCGGCGGCGACGATGTCGGTGTTGTCGCTTCTGATCTGCTCGACGACTCGGGGACGTTGTGCGATTCGATCGTCTTTTTGCGGCAGTTGACCGACACCGACGAGCCAATTCTTCAAATTCGCTTCACTCTTGTTGGCCATCGACCAGGCAACGTCCGCGTCGCCGCTGCTGATGAGCGCGGCCATCGCGGTCGACGCCAGCGGACTAGAAGACTCAGTGGCGATCTTGGTCAAGCGTTCTTTTTGCGATTTCAGATTGGACACTGGCAAGTTCAAGAGCAACTTGGATAGGCCCTGGGCCGCTTGGGCATTCGCAGCCGATCGGGATGGATTCTTCCAATCAAGCTTCTCGGTGACATCGATCAAAACCGCAGCCGGATCGGAGTCT
The DNA here is from genome assembly GCF_007859915.1 of Neorhodopirellula pilleata. Classification (GTDB taxonomy): domain Bacteria; phylum Planctomycetota; class Planctomycetia; order Pirellulales; family Pirellulaceae; genus Rhodopirellula; species Rhodopirellula pilleata. Next base: position 61,786 of record NZ_SJPM01000022.1, on the reverse strand, counting down.
TGCAGTGCGATCAAAGCATCCAACGCCGCTTGGCGATCGCCGGAAGAGACATCGCCGCGTGCCAAGATCGCCGCGTGCAGCGGAATGTACTTGGCGTCTTGGCTGTTGCGCGACGTCGCCAACAACTCGGCGGTCTTCAGGCGATCGATTTGGTATCGAACAATGTATCCGGGCATTTCCAAAAACAATGGCATCGTTCGCAACAACGACCCGTGATCGGTGGGGCCGGCGACCTTACTCGGTTCGGATACCAAGGTGATGGATTCGTCGTCACGATTCGATCGTGCACCGCCGTGATGGGAAGCGAGCTGATCGGGATCGGGCAAGAATCGGTTGCGGTTCTCGATGACCTGTTCAAACCGACGCATGGCTTCGTTGAGCGTGTACAGCAAGTACTTGTCCACCGGCCGTTGCAAAACCGACAGCGCCGAACGGATCAGGTCCGTTTCGATGTTCAGCGCCCACGATTCGCCGACCGCAAACGTGATCCCTCGCAACGATTCCAGACGCACGCGAGGATGCGTGTCGCTGGTGCCTTTTCGCAACAGCGCCAACGTCTCATCGGCGGAGAGTTGCCATTGCGGCCGGTTCATCCAGTAAGACAAGACGCGTTGGCCGGCCGCACGAATGCGATGATCGTCCGACAGCAGAACGTTCTTGAGCAGCGACTCGTCGATCACGTCGTGAGCCTGATGCATCCACAAAGCTTCGAGTTGATCGTGCGGTGAGGCGTTCGCTCGGTCGGCCAGGACGCTCGCTTGGACCGCTTGCAATACCGCATCGGAATCCCGGTTCCAAAGTTCACGACGGACGCGGTAAGCATGACGTTGGTTGGCTGCACAAAAGTCGCTGACCAAGTGCTGGACCAATTTGGCCGTCGGCATGTCGGCGATCACCGGAGCATCCACAACGGGCCGCGTTTTATGCGAAATCCGCCAGATCCTTCCGTGGCTTTGGTCGCGATTAGGGTCGCGCAAGTTGTGTTGGAGGTGACCGATCAGGGCGTTGTGCCAATCGACGACATACAACGAACCGTCCGGTGCGATCTCGATGTCGACGGGACGGAAATTGCCGTCGCCTCCGTTGACCAACATCGGGACTTCGGTGCCGACAAAGCCGCTGTCTTGTTCCTTCACGTCGTGAACCAAGATCGCTCGTTCGCCGATCACGTTCGTGACCAGGAAATCGCCTTGCATTTCGTCGGGGAAGTGCGAGCTGCTCATCAAGGCGCATCCGGCAAGCGGCCGAATCCGTTTTTGATAAAACGTATCGTAGGTCACATGAGCGTCGTCATAACCCTGCTCGCTCGCGACGCGGCGGTGTTGTGAACCGCCGGGGTGCTTGAGCGGGTAGTCCAAACGACCGCTGATCGGCGGAGCCCAGTAGCCATAGCCCGGTGACGCGTCGCCGATGAAGTCTTGGTCGAAGTAGTCAAACGCAAAGCCCCATGGGTTGGCAAACGAAAAGTTCACGTGAACGCCGAATTGATGCGTCTTCGGATGGAAACGCCAAACACCGCCTTCGATCAAACGAGTCAAACCATAAGGGCTTTCGATTTGTGAAAACTTAAACGTGCCTTCTTGCAGGTAGAGCTGACCTCCTGGTCCCCAATCGAACGCGGCCAAACCGTGGTGCGAGTCGGCGGTGTCGAAACCGCACAGCAAGTCGGTGCGGGTGTCGGCCACGTCGTCACCGTCGGTGTCTTTCATGAACACGACGTTGTGTTGATTCCCGATGTAGGCGCCTCCGTTGCCCAGTTCGAAACCGGTCGGTTGGTGCAAACCACGGGCGAACGTGATGCAACGATCGGCCAAGTAGTCGCCGTTGTCGTCTTCGAAAATCAAGACTTGGTCGTCCATCGGCGTCTTGGGTTTCCAGTGCGGATAGGACGGCATTGTCGACACCCACAGACGCCCCTTGGCGTCAAAATTCAACGCGACCGGATTGGCCAATTGCGGGAACTGTTCTTCCGACGCGACGAGTTGGATTTGATAGCCATCGGCGAGGTCAAACGTCTTGACCTGTTCGTTGCTCGGTAGGTAGTCGAGCGACCCGAGCTTTCCGTTTTTGGCGTTCGGGTCGTTGTCGCCGCCCACGTTGGTTTTGGGCGTGATGAAGGGCAATGTATTGGAATCATCGACTTCGTCGGCGACATCTTTCCCGGCGGCGACGGCCCAGATACGGGCATCGCGATTGGCGGACATTTCATCAAGGATTTCCAGTTCGCGATTCATCACTTCGCGGTTGCGATAGGTTCCGTCCGATCCGGCTTCGCCTCGTTTACCGTAAATGGAATAGCCGTTGACGGTACGGTAGCGGTTGAAAAAGTGAAAGCTTTTGTCGTCGACTTCGGCTTTCAATTTCGCATCGATCGTCGTTTCGGAGTGATCTTGGCCGGTCAACGCTTGCAGCAAAATCGGTGCGAACGCCACATAACCTCGGTCGTTCAAATGAGCCCCTTGAAGCGTTAATTGGGCTTCGGTCTTTTCGAACAACTCGAGAGTGGGATGAAAGACATCGGCGAACGTCGCGCCGGTCGATTCGGCGACTTCCGCCATCGCCCGCGTGATCGCCTCGAGTGCTTGATTGCGGCGTTTTGCATCGGGCAAATGTGGGTTGCCGGTGTCTTCGAATGCGATCGGAGAGATCAACGCGATCCGCGGTGGCGTCGCTTCGCTGTTGAAAGCTTGCGCGTAGGTGTGATTGACGACGGTGGTGAGTTCTTTTTGAAAATCCTTGAGCACCAATGCGTGATCGACGTCGTCTTTGAGTCGAAACGATTCGTTGAAGCCGAAGAAGAATAGCACGACGTCGGCCTGCACGTGCGTGAGATGGTCATCGGGTGTGCCGAAGTTGAGACTTCGCAAACGAACCTCCGGTTCATCGCCTGGCACACACAGATTGCGAACGACGAGGTTCTTGTCGGCATGAGTTTGGTGCAGCAGCGTTTCCCATTGGTTTTGGTGCTGCATCCGTTCGCCCAGTTCGTTGCCGACCAGAGCGATATGGTCGCCTTTCTGGAAATGCAACGGCTCGGCGGAAAGTGGCCAAGGGAACATCACGAGAGAAATAGCCAACGTGGTGGCGAGACAGAGTTGTTTCGTCAGGAAAGTCATTCGATTCGGTTTGGGGAGGTGGGGAATTGGGGAGGGTGGCAAGGATACGCCAAGTTTGCATTATTGGTCCGCATCACAACTCGACGCGTGACGGTTCGTTGATTCAATCGTAACCCGAAGCGTGAGCGAGGGATTCAACGCCATTAAATCCTTTGTAGGTATCCCTCGCTCACGCTTCGGGTTACGATGCAAACTAAATCAACAGCCCGCTAGCGGCGTCGGCTTATTATGCAGAAAGTCTTCCGGCGATGAACCTAGCGAATCAGGGACTCGCCGTTCCAAAATAGTCTAAACGAAGTTGCAGGTCACTTTTGGGAGGAATCTTCCACCCGATCTTCACTTTTTCTTTTTCGAACGGATACGACGGTTTCGCGTCGGCGTGAAGATAGGCGGCCATGTTCACGATCTGCAACGCTTCGGCTTCGCTGGTCACTTGTTTGAGGACCCGGTAGAACGTCTCACGCGGATCTTCGAGTCCCAGAATCGCGAGCAATTCGGCAGCCCGAGCGGCAACGAGCGGGGTGTCATCGAGCGTTCGGCGTCGGGCCAACTTGACGATCGTTTCATCGTCGGCAAGTAATTCACGGACTTTCGTCGACGCGGAACTCGCCGAACTGGCGGCCACCAATCCCCAATAGCGAACGATCGGATCCCCCGAGTTGAGCGACGCCAGCAGCGGCGAGGTGATCGAACCGGCGGGTTCCAAGGCGATGTTGGCGGTGTCGACGTAATTGCTGATCTCGTCGTGATGGCTCTGGCCGAACGCGACGGGGTTGGCGATGCCTAGGCGCAAGAACATCGCTTCGGTGTAGAAGCTCAGGTCGTTGGTTTCTTTCAGATGCGTCATCAATGTCTGCCGCATTTCCATCAGACGGTTTCCTTGTTCGGGCGAACCGGCTAGGTTTTCGGTCTCCTCCGGGTCCTTGCTCAGGTCGAATAACGCTTCGACGGGACGAGGTTGGAAGAATGCGCTTTGTTTCGCCGAGAGTTCACCGTCTTGGTGCATCTGACGCCATTGTTGGTAGGCTAGACTCTTGTATCGATAGGCGTTGAGTAACGAGTTGGGGTATTGGGATTCGAAGTAGCGAATGTACTTCCAATCACCGACACGAACGGCGCGGACGAAGTCGTATTTTTCATCCATCCGATCGGCATAGCTGAACGCGGTATCGCGTTGATCGACCGCATCGGCGGTCAGCCCAGGACCCATGAAAGCACGACCGTCCATCGCCTCGGGGACGTTCACACCGGCCAAGTTTAATACAGTCGGTCCGAAATCGATGAACGAGACAAAGGCTTTCGTTCGCGTGCCGACCGGACGATCGACTACGTCACGATATTGGTCCGGAACGCGAACCACCAACGGCACATGCAAGCCGCTCTCGAACAGATACCCCTTCGAACGCGGCAACACGCCGCCGTGATCACCGAAGTAAAACACGAACGTGTTTTCGAGTTGGTTTTGTGACTTCAGTTCCGCGAGGATCGACTTGACGTTGTCGTCGATGATTCGCATGCGGTCGCGATAATAGGCGGCGGTGTATCGAAACAACGGGGTGTCGGGGAAATAAGCCGGCAAGTGGACCTCGTCGGTTGGGAAGTCCGTCGGTTTGCTGAGTTGGGCGTCGCCAAAATGCAGACGACTCTCATGCGAGTCGGTGAAGGTTTGTACGTGGAAGAACGGCGTGTCGGCGGTCGGTCGATTCGTCCACGATGCTTTTCTGCTTGAATCATCCCACGGCGTTTTTCGAGGATCGGCGTTGTAGTCCTCTTTGGAGTTGTTCGTCGTGTAGTAACCGGCTTCCTTGAGATAGACGGGGAACATCTCCAGTCCTTCGGGCATCGGTGCCTTTTGGATGCGGCGGTGATATTGGGTCCCGATTCGCGGTCCGTAGCATCCCGTGATCAGCGTCGTGCGGGCGACCGAGCAAACCGGCGCGTTGGAAAACGCCCGATCGAACGTGATCCCGTGTGCGGCCATCGACTCGATCGCCGGGGTCGCCACACCATTGGGGTCAAAGTGCTCGAGATAGTGCTTGGAATTGTCTTCGGACATGATCCAAACGATGTTCGGCCGAACCGGATCGTCCGCCGCCACCCCGGCGGAGTGGAAGACGGATACGGCAGCGATCACCACCAAAGTGAGAAGACGTTTGGCTACCGTTTGCGAAGCATTTCCGCACGAAAAACGCGAGTTCAAAAACAGAAAGACCGGTTTTCGGTTGGGCATGAGGAGATCGCTGAGAATCGGGGTGATGAAATGAGGAGCTTTTCGATAGAACTACCAATATAACGCACATCGCATCGGCGATGCGGCCCCATTATTCATCCAGATCTATCAGCTCATGGCGTCGCCTGAACCTTCCATTCCGTTTTCTCGTTACGTGCTCTTCGGCGTGCTCGCGGTTGTCGGAGCCGGCGCGGATTTATGGACCAAGCAGGCGGTGTTTGAGTCGCGTGGGCTGCCCGGACAAAGCGACGTTTGGTGGGTCATCGAGGGGTATTTCGGGATCGAAACGGCGGTCAACATCGGTGCAGTGTTCGGCATCGGTGCCGGTAAAGGTTTGTTGTTTGCGGTGATCTCGGTCTTTGCGTTTTTCGGAATTTTAACGTGGTTGTTTTGGTTCCGCGGGGCCACCTCGGCTTGGTTGACGTTCGCGATGGGATGCATCACCGGCGGGATCATCGGCAATCTCTATGATCGCTTGGGGTTGTGGTGGCAGCCCGGTTATCCTGAACCATGGCGAAGCGGCGTGCGTGATTGGATTTTGTGGCAGGCATCGAATCAATGGAAATGGCCGAACTTCAATATCGCCGATTCACTGTTGGTCACCGGGGCGATCATGTTAGTCGTTCAGTCGATCTTCTTTCCGCCACCGATGATGATGGGTGAACAACCGGCCGACGAGTCGAGTTCGGCGTCACCGGAATGACGGGACTTCGCCGTCGGTCACGGAACACTCGGAAACAGAATGCTCGGCCGCTGATCGCTCGGCATTCCGCATCGTTGGCGAAGTGTCTCGTTCGATGGCGATGGTTCGCGTTGGTGCTGGGCTTGGCCACGCTCGGGCCGTTGTGGTGGGCGCAGGCGGGTCTGCGTGTCAACCGTGAACTCGCCGCGATGTTCGCCCCCGATGATCCGGTCTTGAATGACTACCAGACTTTGCAGTCGACTTTCGGTGGTAATGTCGTCGTGATGTTGGTTTACGAAGATGATTTGTGGTCGGTCGACGGAGTCCGTCGCAACCGGCAATGGTCCACCCGGGTCGATTCGATCGAAGGAGTTGCCGGCGTGCTGTCGGTGGCCAAGCTGGTCGACGTGTTCGCGTACCTGCGGCCTGCGCTTCCGTTTTCAAACCGCAGCGAACCGGCGTTGTTGGATCGCGGAGACCCTATCGCCGAACAGTTTCGCGATCTGTTCGAAGGCTACACCCACGGGCCGGAGCGATCCGGCCGATCGACCGCATCGATCGTCGCCATGATTGACCCACAGTTCGCTTCCCGTGCGGTTGGTGCGTTGAAAACACTGTCGCGTGAAATGGGCAACCAAGCGGTGCTCGTCGGAGAACCCGTCTTGCTCGAAGATGCGTTTGATATGATCGTCGCGGACGGGCGACGGTTGGCGATCGGGACGATTTCGTTATTGTGTTTGGTGATCGTCGTGTCGTTGCAAGACTTGCGAATCGTGTTGTTGTCGGCGGCGTCGATCACTTGGTCGACGATCGCGACCCGCGCCTTGATGGTCGCTTGGGGAATCGAAATGTCACTCGTTTCGACGATCTTGATCGCGATCGTTGCGGTCATCGTGGTGGCATCGGCGATGCACTTGGGCGTGCAACGTTTCCGAGGTGCGGTGACGATCGAACGAGTCTTGGCGGGACTGGCGATTCCGATCTCGCTTACGTGTTTAACCGACGCGGCCGGGTTCGCGTCGCTGATGGTTTCGGACGTCCGACCGGTAACGCAGTTCGGCGTGATGACCGCGACGGCTGCCATGATGGTGATGGTATCATTGGTGCTTTTCGCGCCAGCCATCATGAGTTTGCCCGATCGGCTGTCGTCGCGATGGGTTCGCAACGCATCACGATCGGGCCATGCGGTTACCATGTCGGTACGGCACCACGATGCACTGCGATCGATGGCAAGATGGTGCGTCGAGCGGAGCGGCGTGTTGAGCGTTCTCGTCGTTGTGACTGTTTTGATTGGCGGGATTTACGTTTCACGACTGACGACCAATACGAGCTTCTTGAAAAACTTTCGCGACGACAGTTCCATCGTCTCGGCCTACGTTCGGATCGAGGATCGCCTCGGCGGCGCGGGCGTGATGGACGTTATGATTCCCGCACCCGATCAGATCACATCGGAATTTCTCAAAACCGTTCGGGAGCTGGAAGATCGTTTGCGAGCGATTCGCGTCGGTTCGCAGCACGACGTCGGTTTGACAAAGGTCCTATCTCTGGCCGACGCCGATGCCGTGGCCGCTCAGGTCACGATGTTGTCGTTCGTTTCGCCGGAGGTTCGTTTGGCGGGAATGCGTTCGGCGATCCCAACGTTCGCCGAAGCGTTGTTGACGTTCCCAAACGCGAGCGATGATCGGTCATCGCAAACTGACCAAGCAACCGAGCAGCGTTGGCTGAGGATCATGTTGCGGACTCAAGAAGACCTACCAGGACCCGACAAGACCGCCCTCACCGAAGCGGTGCGGAACGAAGTCGAGTCGAGTGTCTGGAAAACATCGCGACGGCCGGTCGTGACGGGCTATTCGGTTTTGATGGCGAACTTGGTCAGCAGCTTGGTGCGGGACCAATGGTGGGCATTGACAACCGCCCTGTTCTTTGTGGGAGCCATTTTGTGGTGGTCGACGCGGCGGTTCGGCGAAATGATCGCGGCACTGGCGGTGAACACGATTCCGATCCTGATCGTGCTCGCGTGCACCGGGTTGTTCGGGGGCGAACTGGATTTAGGATCGGCGATGATTGGTGCGGTTTCGATCGGGTTGTCGATCGACGGTTCGGTCCATTTTCTAACCGGATACCACAGGCGCTTGCGACGGGGGCACGCCGCAGTTGATGCTGCGATCGATTCGGCCGCCGATCTGGGGGCACCGATCCTATTAGCCAGTTTGGCACTCGTGGTTGGTTTCGCCGTCTTGATTACGAGTCCGTTCGTCCCCACCTCCACCTTCGGATTGCTCGTGTCGGTGACGTTAGGCTTGTCATCGATTGCGAATTTAACGCTGCTACCGGCATTGGTGATCGCGTTTTCACGATCGAGTAAGGTGATGCGATGACCTTTTAGAGGTTGGTGGATTCGGCGATCGGTTGTTGTGGATTGGTATGCGAATCGCTTCGTTGGATCGGTTGAAACAACGACCTTCAATCCGCCTCGATCAAGGATCACCATGAACGCCAAACGAGTGTCACTTTACCGCCGGATCGCTTCGGCCACACGCCACACCGCATTGGTCGGTGGCGTCTTCTTAGCAGGTCAAGCGATTCAACCCGATCGTATGATTTGGGCGCAGTCGGCTGGTAACAATGTCGGATCATCGAGCAATCCGGCCGCTTCAACGAATTCTTCGGAGAACGTTGATCTGCAAAACTCACCTCCATTGCCGACACCGGAGGGAATGGAAGTGATTACTCGTGGACCCGTGCACGAAGCATTCGCCGAACCGCTTCCCGGGACTGGCGCCAACGGAGAGAGCCTCGAACAATTGAGTTTGATTGAACCACCGCCGGAACCGATTCAAGAAGCCGCTCCGGAAATCGACTTGCAAGCAACCGGCCGAACGGCACAGTGGGTTCCCGGCTATTGGGCGATTGAGGAAGGGACGTCGGATTGGTGTTGGGTCAGCGGGACGTATCGATACGCTCCTCCAGGACGGACTTGGGTCGGTGGCCAATGGGCCGACACGAACGGCCGACCGCAATGGGTTTCTGGATACTGGGCGCTCGAAAATAGTCAAGTCCAATACCTTCCGGCACCACCGCCATCGCGGGCAACCGACCCGACCACGGCCGCGCCGTCACCGCAACACATTTGGATCCCCGGCCAATGGGTTTACCAAGACGGTAACTATGCATGGCAGAACGGTTATTACACCCAAGGTTACGAAAACTGGATCTGGACGCCAGCCTGTTACGTTGGCACGCCGCGCGGCTACGTTCACGTACCTGGATATTGGGACTACCGACTCGAAGACCGCGGATTGCTGTTCGCCCCCGTGCGAGTGGCCGCCAACTACAACCGCTCGCGCACCTATCGACCTTTTGTGCCGTTGAATATCGGTGCCGCTCTGGTCAACCTATTCGTCCGTCCCAACTACGGGCACTATTATTTCGGCAACTATTACGGGAACCAGTACGATCGATTCGGGTACCAGCCTTGGGCTGCGTATCAAACCGGACGGGCGTACCGATATGATCCGCTGGCAAGTTACTATCGAACGTTCCAACCGAACTATCTCAGTCGTCTGGGTGCTTACCGCAACAACCTTTATCAGTATCCGAGCCTGCGGCCGACTATCCTTGCCGGTTCGAACACGCGAGATCTAATAACGAACGGGTTAGTGCTCGCCGGGACAGTTGCCGTTATTGACGCCATCACGGACAACGATAACAACCGTCGCCGCAATCGATTCGACAATGACCCGAGAAGACGTTTTTCGTTCACCGAAGAGAATTTGCGACAGCAACAACTCGAGCTCGGCGATTATCGCAATCAGTTGGAGCAACTCTCGTCGGGCTTGCCAACCAATCCGATGCAGAACTTTCAAGAACAGGTGACGCAACGGCTTGAGCAAACGATGGGTCAAACGGTTGATTCGGCGCTTGGTGCCAATGCGAATGCCGATGCCACCGAGAATCTTAGCGGCGAACCCGGACGGCAAGGTCGCAACGATTCCAATCAAGGTCTGTTGGGACAAACTCAGGATGGCCAGACCCAAGGCGGCCAGCCTCAAGACTCGCAAGCTCTCGATGGCGAAGCCATGGGGCAAGGGCGGGTCCGCGCAGCCAAACCGCCCGTGTCCGGTTCGGCGGAAGCAGGGACCACAGCTGATCCAGGCATCAACGTGAACCCCAATGATTCTGGCAACCCCAACGCCGGTCTCGATACCCCAGGAGGGGCGAATGTTACCGGTGAAGCCAATGCGAGTGGCGATGTCAACGTAGGCGGAGGCGCAAATGTTGGCGGAGGCACAAACGTCGGTGGTGGAGCCAATGCCGGTAGCGGAGCCAATGCCGGAGGTAGCGCAAACGTCGGCGGCAGTGCAAACATTGGTGGAGAAGCAAACGTTGGTGGTGGTGCAAACGTTGGTGGTGGTGCGAATGCCGATCTCGGCGGCGGCAATCTTCCAGGCAATGAACGGTCGTCGTCGGGCTCATCCTCATTGCCGGCACCGCTACCCGGTCAATCGCCGATGTCCAATCCGGGTGCCCGACAAGGCGGGGACAGTTCGTCTCGCAATTTAGGTGGTGCTTTCACTCCCGGCCGAGGCAACGGTGGTTTGCCCAACCGGGGCGGACTCACGCCTGGATCGAATCAACCCGCGCGCGGTTCGTTCAACCCGAACGAAAGCACGCGTCCTCAAACTCTTCCAGGCTCGGCTCCTGGCGCGATGCCATCTCCCGGGGCGTTCGATGGCGGACTCGGGAATGCAGTCGGGCCTCAGTCGAATCGTCGCTCGGGTGGCCGTGCGGTCCTGGGCGGTTTCGGAGCCGGCCAAAATCCGGCGGCAAGTGGGGGTCGTGGAGCCATTTCGCGAGCACCTTCGGCTCCATCCGCCGCAGCGTCACGAGCAACTTCGGCTGCTGAAGCGGCGAGCCAATCGGCTGGCCGAGCAATCGGCGACGCGGCTGGTGCGCTGGGTTCGGATTGATCGCTCATCGTGAGATGTTCAGGAGTTCGACCAACTGGACGTTAAAGTTTGCTTAATCGTTGTGTTGCGTCCCCTTCCAGGTGGGGTTATTCGATACGGTCGTTGAGACCGATCGAAAGGGAGGAATCCGCGCAACACTCACCGGAAACTTTCATGTCCGCAACCTTTCGATGGTATTGCCGAAGGCACCTCGGCGTTTTACTCCTCATTTTGTTTGTGTCGACCGGCGGGCTTGTCTTGCCGGGATGCACTCCCAAAGTGATCGTTCGCAAGAGCCCGACGGATCAGGATCGCGGCGTCCGATACTACCGGCCCAAGCCGTATTTAAAAATCGAACCGGCCGAGGTGGCTGTCAACAAAACACAGTCGAGCCTCGTGCCCGGTTTGGTTCGCATCTCGCTGGTCTACATGCCGGACTTCAGCGAAGAGTATTCCATCAGTGTTCGCAGCGGATGCGGGATCGCCGACGTGGGCATTAAACTGGAAGACGGTTGGAACCTGACCGAGATCAGTCAAGAGCTGGACAGTCAAACGGACGAAAACGTCGAAGCGATCGGTAGTTTGCTCAGTGCCGCCGGCGGATTGATCCCGACATCGGCCGCAGACCGATCGGCCGAGAACGTCTCGTTCACCGTACCCGCCCGCAACGTACCGATCGGTTTCTACGAATCGGTGGTCGGACGTGATTCCTGCAACGTCAAACGTTTGTACGGATTTCGTTATCTCGGCTTCATGCCATTTGCCGGTTGCCCGGTCGAGATGAACGGTCATTCTCACGCGTCGTGCCAAGATCCCAGCCTATGCGGTCAACATCCGGCCGGTTCGCTTTATGGTCTGACCTTTGTGGGCGGCGAGATGGTGTTTCAATCGCTCGACGTAATGGCAGTCACACCGGCGGTTTCGGCGGAGAGTTTGAGCGAAAAGCAACCGACACGTTCGGATGTAGACGCCGAACACCGATCTTCAGGCAACGAACCGGACGAATTGAAACCGCCGATCGCGACAGTCGATGTGTCTCAGCTGACGCTGGAACTTCGAGCGTATCTGACGGAATTGGGCGTCGATTTAACGATGCTCAATGCCGAAGCACAGGACGGTGTCACGCTGGTTCGCGTGGTCTTGCCGAATGCGTCCGCAGTGATGCCGGTTCGCCAAGCGATCGACGACTGGTTGGTCCGACGGTACTCGAGTCGAGAGCCTTTCGAAGTTCAACTTAGCATCGGTGCGGAGGGATGAGCCGATTGGGTTCATCGCAACGCCTTGGATTTCTGAGTTTGGATGACCTGCGGCGTTTGCAACAAACGTTTGAGAAACGGGTCGCCCGTCGAGATTCGGCGAACATCCGCTCGGTCGGTTTTTCTCCGGTGCAATCAATTGCAAATGAATCGATCGGCATCCGGGCCCGATTTGACGTTCATAGAAAACTGAAGCGGGTCGAACCGTCCAAACGAATCGAACCGATCGAAACGGTTCGATTACTCAACCAGCGAACTCGAAATTTTCGGCAGTTCGATATTGCTACCCAGGTTCGTCCTGCCGGCGAGATCGTGGCGACCGGGGTCAGCATCTCGACCGTGAACGATCGAGCGACGACGGCGTTAGTCGTCCGGTGGACGACCGTTCGGCCGATCCCACCGCGACCGGATCGGTCCCAGCCCGACGATCCGCGATGGCGATGGGGATTGTTGACGGTATCGCATTTGTTCGTCGGCCGCGGGGCGAATGAGAGCCGAGAACGAGCCCAAGTGCGGCGGGTCGCGGTGTGCGGCGATGGTCCGCAAACGATTCAATCACATGTGGTGGCACGCGGACGCATCCCGGGCGGACCCGACGTTGCCGTGACAGAAACCGGATGGGACCGCTTGTGGTTAAGTGGTTTCGTTCGCGAAATCGGATCGCCACCGCTGGTCGTCGTCACCGGCGCGGACTTGAGTCGATGGGTCGCCAGCGGAACGACCGGCCAGTTCGTCGGCGACGCGGTGTCGCACGATTGGTCTTGGCAGGCGTTTTATCCTGCGTTCTCGATCGACGGTTTAGGACGGTTGCAGCACGTGGTGTCCTACGAAACACCGAATGATTCGACTTCGCCAGACGCGCCGTTCGGCCCCGGTAGCAGCGGCGGGGTGATCACGGCGGAAGGACTGCTGATCGGATTGCAGATCGCCGCGATGAAACCGCGATTCCAAGTCGGATACGCTCAAACTTTCGACGTCAGTCTGGCTTGGTTGCAAACGCGATTGCGTGCGAGCGCGTTCGATGTGGTTGCGGTCGTTCGATAGGTCTACGCGGCGTCTTGGTGACGTTGAATACGAGTGACGTGAAGCGGATAAACCACCCAATCAGCCAGCAGGCTGTCGATTGAATCGTAACCCGATGCGTCAGCGAGGGATTCATCGCCATTAACACCTCTTTATATAACCTTCGCTCACGCATTTTAAAGTTGCGCTTTTTTCGTAACCCGCTGCGTAAGCGAGGGATCTTTGATATTGACTCATCCCTCGCTCACGCTTCGGGTTACGATGCAAACTAAATCAACGCGCCGCTAGAGCTCGGCGGCGTCAATGGCGAGCTTGACGTCTTCGTTGCCATAGATGATCGACAAGAACGCCGGAATGTACCGGTCGACCATCGCGCCGCCGACGTATAGTAAATGATCAAGAACCTCGTCGTCGGGAAGTTCGCCTTCGATCGGTATCGCGGTCTGGAATCGCAATTCACCGTCGTCAAAGTCCATTTCGAATTTACCGAGCTTCAAGCCGTAATTGGCTCGCGTGATCGCTTCGGCGATCCGATGTCGATGGTTGTCGGGAATTTTGTTGGCGGGGTGAGTGAAGATTTGCAGCATGGATTCTTCGACAATGATCAACACCCGAATGTCGCCGTGCTTGCCATCGAATGCCAAACGAAACAAGCCACGATCCTCATCGTGGTCGTACTTCAGACCGCCGCGATCAAGGTAAGCGCTGAATTGGTCAACTTGAGCGGACATATCGTTGGCTCCGAAAGTTGGCGGCAAGAAAAAAACAGGTCGGACGACCCGATCAAGTGATCGGGTTGCCAACCATCAACGGGTTTGCTTGAACAACCAAGCGTAGGTGGCTTCGTCGGCGTAAGTCGCCGTCCAACTGTCGTGTTGAACGCCTGGAAGTTCGGTATATCGAAGTTCACCGGAATGACCTTTGGAGGCGACCGCCGCGATCATTTCGCGACTGCGGGTGACCGGCACGACCGGGTCGGCATCACCGTGAACGGCCCACAGGTCCGTCGAGGCGTAACGGCCCGCCCAATCCGGATCGGCTCCGCCGCAAATCGCGAGCATCGCGGCAAAACCGCCGGTCGTCTGGTTGGTTGTCGCCTTGCGGGTTGTCGTCGCGGAAGCGTTCAATCGTGCGGAACTCATTTGCTCGGAACTCATTTGCTCGGGACTCGCCTTTCGGTTGTTAGCTTGGTGGGAGCTGCCGGGAGAGTACTCCGCCGCCGCATACCAGCTTCCGTAACCACCCATCGACAGGCCGGTAACATAAAGACGCGATGGATCGACGTCGGTTCGCTGAACTAACTCGTCGAGCAGTTCAAAAACCAATTTCATCGGTTCGGACGGGGTTTCGGGAAACGTCCCATTGCCGGGTGCTTTGCCCCAATCGGTCTCCACCCACCGCTTTTCCTTGGGACATTGCGGGGCCACGACGATCGCGGGGAAGCGTTGGTCGCGTCCATCGCGGATAAATTCCAATGCGCCGTGTTTCAGTTGGGCTTCGTTGTCGTCGCCCCGTTCGCCCGCCCCATGAAGGAACAGCACGAGTGGGAACTTGGTCGCGTCCGAGCCCGAGTCGTCACGGACACCGGCGGCCGGGAAGTGAATGCGGTAATGGAGTTTCTCACCAGCGGCATTCTCGTAGACCGCGTGCGCATAGGGACTCATGGAAGAACTTGGCGTGGAAATGGGGCGTTGATCGGCCAGTAGCGAGGCACCGCAACCGGTGGCGACCGCGAGGCTTACTGCAACGAGTCGGCAGAAACCGGCGAACCTCATGACGCCGAGCCGCTCGTTTGCATCGCCCCCGCGAGTGTTGAATCGAGACCGAACTGCATCAAGGTTTCCTGCAAAATCGCACGTTCGGAATCATTCAAGGCCACCATCGGCAATCGCAGCTCACCCGTGTCGCGACCGAGCATCTGCATCGCCGCCTTGACCGGAATCGGGTTGGTCGACAGTCCCAACATTTTACTGCACAGCGAATACAGCCGATGATGGACGGCGGCCGCGGTCGTGTAGTCGCCCGCTTGGGCGGCTCGGACCATCTCCAGCATCACCGAGGGGACCACGTTACCGGCGACGCTGACGACGCCTTCGGCCCCGACACTCATCATCGGCAAGGTCAACGAATCGTCGCCCGACAACACCGTCAGATCGGTCGTGTTCAACACCGCCGAACACTGGTCGAGCGAACCGGTCGCTTCCTTGACCATCGTGATGCCGGGTAATTCGGCGAGACGCTGAATTGTTTCGACTTCGATGTTCTTGCCCGTTCGTCCGGGAATGTTGTAAACACAAACCGGGATATCGATGTCCTCGGCGATCGCCCGGAAGTGCTGGTACATGCCTTCCTGGGTCGGCTTGTTGTAATACGGAGCGACTTGCAAGGTCGCGTCGGCCCCTTCGGCGGCAGCCCGGCGGGTCAATCGCAACGCTTCGGCGGTGCTGTTGCTACCCGTTCCGGCCATGACTTTCACCCGACCGGCCACGTGAGCGATCGTTTCGGCGATCACCCGTTCGTGCTCGTCGTGGGACAATGTCGGGGATTCACCCGTCGTCCCGGCGGGCACGATGCACTGGGTGCCCGCCTCGATTTGAAAGTCGATTTGTTCGCGAAGCCGCTCGACATCGAGTTGGTCGTCGCGGAACGGAGTAATGATGGCGACGGCCAAGCCTGCGAATTGGCTACCTTTACGCTGCGTCATGAAATCAAAAGCCGGTTGGGGGCGTTGGAATGGTTGGGTTGTGGAATCGATCGGGAAAGGAATTGCGGGTGCAACCAGGTGAAGTTGCGGTCAGACCCGAAAAAACGGCCGCCGAACTCAACGAATTACCCAGTATAACGCCTTCGGGGGCACTTTTACGAGGGCTGACGTCGTTCGCTCTTGACAAAAACCCGTCTTCCGCGATACTTCGCGGCTCGATTCGTCGCTCGCCCAAGAAAATGGCGTTTGCGGGTGCACGAACGGACCCCTCTGAACATCTTCACTTCGTTGTCAATCCATGCCTACCATCAATCAACTCGTTCGCAAGAATCGCAAGCTAAAGAAGAGCCAGAGCAAGTCGCCAGTGCTCGAAAAGTGCCCTCAAAAACAAGGCGTTTGCTTGCAAGTGCGGACGATGACCCCCAAGAAGCCGAACTCGGCTTTGCGTAAGATCACGCGGGTCCGATTGAGCAACGGCAAAGAAGTGACCGTTTACATCCCCGGCGAAGGCCACAACCTGCAAGAACACTCGATCGTGCTCGTTCGCGGTGGTCGTGTCCGCGATTTGCCGGGTGTGCGTTACCAAGTCGTCCGCGGTTCACGCGACGCATTGGGCGTCGACGGACGCAAGCAATCCCGCAGCCGTTACGGTGCCAAGAAGTAGTCACCGGGCGAGCTAGCTCACCGAATTTTTCACCAACCCCCGCACATTCACTCCTTACCGATCAGTTTTCATGGGACGCATCACTTCCAGTCGCAGCCAACTCAAGGGCGATCCGCGACACCATTCGTTGTTGGCCAGTAAATTCATCAACTGTTTGATGTACGACGGCAAGAAGACCACCGCCCAGCGCGTCTTCTATGATGCACTGGAAGAAATCGGCAAACGACACGAAGGCGACGAAGATCCGATCGCGGTTTTCGAAACCGCCTTGGAGAACGTCAAGCCGTACATCGAAGTTCGCTCCAAGCGGGTCGGTGGTGCGAGCTACCAAGTTCCGATGCAAGTCAACAAATCCCGCCAACAAAGCCTCGCGATCCGCTGGGTACTTGGCGCCGTTCGCGACAAGAAGGGCCGTCCGATGCACCTCAAGCTCGCCGACGAGTTGCTGGCCGCTTACAAGAAGGAAGGTGCCGCGTACACCAAGCGGGAAAACACCCACCGAATGGCCGACGCGAACAAGGCGTTTGCCCACTTCGCTTGGTAAGCCTGTTCGGCTCCACAAAAAAACATCACAATCGTTCGCGATCTGGCTGATCCCAGATCGCGATTTTTTTTGTCCACACTTTTTTGCCCTCTCGTTCGCCTCCTTCCCAGCACGACTTCATGGCCGCTGACATATCCAAGATTCGCAACATCGGCATCATCGCTCACATTGACGCGGGAAAGACCACCGTCACCGAACGCATGTTGTATCTCAGCGGCGAAAAACACCGCGTCGGTCGCGTCGATCACGGGACGACCGACACCGACGACGACCCCGAAGAACAGGACCGCGGTATCACGATCTTCAGCGCATGCGTGAAGTACAAATGGGGTCCGTACAACGTTAACTTGCTCGACACTCCCGGTCACGTCGATTTCACCGCCGAGGTGGAACGATGCTTACGAGTTCTCGATGGCGCGGTGGTGGTGTTTTCAGCCCGGGAAGGCGTCGAAGCGCAAAGCGAAACCGTGTGGCGGCAAGCGGATCGTTACGAGGTGCCACGCATCGTCTTCATCAACAAGATGGACCGCGAAGGGGCAAACTTCGAGAACGTCTTCAACGACATCGGCCCGCGGTTGGGAGGGCGACCCGTCGCCGTCGAAATCCCCGTCGGCCAAGGACCAACGCACGTCAACGATCCATTTCGTGGCGTTATCGATTTGGTCGATATGAAATTCCTCGAGTTCGATCCGGAAACCGAAGGCAAGACGGTCAAAGAAACCGAGATCCCCGATGAACTCGCCGATGACGCCGCGATCTGGCGTGAGCAGATGTTAGAGGCCGTCTACGAAATCAGCGAAGACGCCATGGCACTTGCCATGGAGGAACAGGAAGTCCCGCGTGACGTGATCATGGCGGCGATCCGCAAAGGCTGTCTCGAACGAACGATCCAGCCCGTATTCTGTGGGTCGGCGCTGCACGGGATCGGCGTCCAACCGCTCATGACCGGCGTCGGGAACTATCTGCCCAGTCCCTTGGATCGTCCGCCTGTACAAGGCGTTGCACCGGGGAAACCCGACAGCGTCGAGCTTCGCAAGCCGGACATCAAAGAGCCCTTCTGCGGACTCGTTTTTAAAATCTTGCCTGCCAAGACGGGCGACAACTATTGGATCCGCGTTTACAGCGGCGAACTTCATCAGAACTCGCGCGTGCTATGTCCGAATCGTGACAAGAAAGAAAACGTCGCCCAGATTTGGCAGATTCACGCGACCAAGAAGGATCGCGACGGACAGAGCGAAGTCGTCGGTGCGGGTGACATTTGCTGTGTCATCGGCCCTCGCTTCGCCATCACCGGTGACACGATCTGCGAATCCAAAGCACCGATCGAATTGCCGAGTATCAAGTTTGCCGAGACGGTGTTGTCGATGGCGATCGAACCCGAGAGCACTTCGGATCGCAAGAAGCTCGAAGAGACGCTCGACATGCTCCGTCGACAAGACCCGACGTTCCGCGCCGTCGAAAACGAAGAGATCGGGCAAACCATCATCAGCGGCATGGGCGAGTTGCACTTGGAGGTGATTCAACATCGCTTGACCCGCGACTTCAACTTGAACGTGAAGTTTTATAAGCCCCGCGTCAATTACCGCGAAACGATCGGCGGCAAGGCCGATGTTACCGGCGTTTGCAACCGCATCGTCAACGGCCAACAGATGTTCGCCCGGCTCAAGGCACGCGTGTCGACGACCGAAAATCCGTCGGATCCCGTCGTTGTTTTTGATCGCTTGCCGCCCGAATGCCCACTGCCCAACGCCGTCCGGACGGCTGCGATCGAAGAGATGCGAGAACGCGCCGGCGGCGGCGGAATGATCGCCGGCTTCCCGTTGTCGGGCGTTCGATTCGAGGTCTACGACGCTGAAGTGCATGAAGACGGCAGTGACGAAGTCGCCTTTCGGATCGCGGCGGGAGATGCGTTCGAATCGGGCATCCAAGCCGCCGGACCGGTGTTGCTCGAACCGGTGATGCGAGTCGAGGTCACCACGCCCGACGACTATATGGGCGAGTTAGTCGGCGACTTGCAACAGCGACGGGCGATCATCGCGTCGACGGAATCTCGCGGCGCGATGACGGTGATCACCGCCCACGCGCCGCTCAAAGAAATGTTCGGCTACAGCAGCGCCGTGCGAAGTCTCAGCCAAGGCCGTGCGGGCAGCAGCATGGAACCCTACGGTTACCAAGCCGCCCCGAAGGAAGACGCCGAGAGTTTCTCGTACTGAAAAGTGAGACTGCTGATTTAACGAGCCGTTTTGGCCTTAGCGAGCTATTGATTTAATCGTAACCCGAAGCGTAAGCGAGGGATGAGTCAATTCCAATGATCCCTCGCTTACGCAGCGGGTTACGAAAAACCAATGCCACAGGCAAAATCGCCACTTCAAAACTCACGCATCGGGTTGCGATGCAAACTAAATCAACAGCCCGTTAGCCACGGTTTCGGCACCGCAGAACCGGAGCTGACGCCCAAACGGCTGATCTTCAATCGGCGCTCTTGACTAAATCAGCAGTCTCAAAGCTTGGGGAGAAGTCGAGCACGACGTTGTATGCGTTTGCACCACTTCGCTGAAGCGGCGTCACGAAATTCGCAAATAAAAATCGATCTTGTTATCCTGGGTGATAAACCAGTGGCATTATTCGCAAGGATTTCGATCTTCAACCCAGCTAAGCATCGCGGGAACAATAAGTAAAACATTTGTAGTGGATCTTGTTAAAGATCCTCCTGCAAAGGGATCTTTAACAAGATCCACTACGTCAGCGAATTCAACATCCACCATAACGTCACTTCGTCACCCGCTGCTCCTTCGCCAACCCCCTAACAACATGTCGCAGGCATTCGACCCTTTCGATTCGGTAGCACCGCGTTTGCCGTCCAAAGACGGCGAACCCGCTTGGGAAGCAGCTTACTTTTTTGCCCCGCAAGGTCGTTGGTCCGAAGAGACGTTTTTGCAATTTCACACCAATCAGATGGCCGAATTGGTGGAAGGGCGCCTTGAGATTTTGCCCATGCTCACATGGTTGCATCAACTCATCCTCGAGTTTCTGTTCGACCGCTTTCGCGACCATGTGCGTCAGCAAAAACTTGGTGGCAAAATGCTTATGGCTCCGCTTCCCATAAAACTATTCCCAGGAACGATTCGCGAACCAGACCTGCTTTACGTTCGCCCTGAAAATATACCCGCCGACATCCGTGGCTACCCCGACAAGATTGATCTTGCAATCGAGATCGTTAGCGAAGATCTCAAATCACGCCAGCGCGACTACGAAGAAAAACGAATCGACTACGCCAAGGCGGGAGTCTCCGAATACTGGATCGTTGACCCGCAAGAACAAGTTGTCTCGGTGTTGACCCTTCAAGACGCTCAGTACCAGATCGATCAAGAATGCCGCGTTGGCGAAACAGCCAAAAGTCGCTTGCTCAGCGGATTGGCGATCCCAGTTGACGATATCTGGGCTTTGGGTAACAGCAAGAATCAACCGTAGCCGGATTCACACGAATTCCGATTCTCCACCCATCCCCCCCCCGGAACTCTTGCGAGTCCCGCTACCAAACTCCCTCAAAATTCGACCTTGAGCGAAGCATCCTCGAACGGCATCCCAATCGGCAGGACCGCCGAAGGCAAGCAGATCGGATTTCTGCATTGTAAACATGTTCGTTGCGATCGTTGCAAAAAAGGGCCATTGGCGATTGGCTAAATACCAAACCTGCCGGGTCTCCGCCGAAGCGACTGCGACCCAGCCTACCAACCACGAACGCTGGCCATCCGTAGGCTGGGTGAAGGAGGCTTTGCGACGAACACCCGGCATAAACGCGATTGGCCGCTAGCCCGGATACTGCATCCGCAGTGTCTTGAATTTCATTTGGGTTTGGGATAGGGCGATTCGGCGAGACCCAGGATAGTAGAGCATTTTCTTCGACGATCAGCGCGGACCGCCCCCCTCCCCCATCTCAAAAATTCAGTTGGAGTCCTCGGCTTTTTCGACGATGGGCACCGCTAGCCGCTGCGGCACAGACGCACCAGCACACGCTCGACGATCAGTTGGCTTGGACAGTGACTCGGAAGATGAAACACGACACGTCGAGTCGTCACCCGGACTCGCGCTGCGATCTTTATCAGCTTCAAACGGATCGTGTCCACGCGCCAACGTGCTTCCTTGCTGCCGGACAAACCCAAACGACGAATACCATCGACCAAGACATACGCAAACGTCGAAAGCATCAAGCGAAACTGATTGGCCATGAACCGCGTGCAACTGGTCCGATCGGCAAACAGACACAACTGCTGCTCTTTAATCCGGTTCTCCATCTCACCTCGGGCACGGTAAACCGTGCAATGTGTCGACGAGGACTTCATGCAGATCAAAGATCACCTTGGAGTCGATGCGGTTTTCAAACCGGCAGTGCGTCCAAGGACTCGCCAGAGGCTGATGTTCTTCGCCGTAATTGTTTTGTGCAGGGGTACGTCCGGCAGCGACTTGGAACGCCGGATCGTGCCGAAGTTGATCGTGGTCGTTGGCGTCTTCGTTGCCCGCAGCGATGCCGAAAATACGACTGGTGAGGATCTCGGCTTGCCGATGGGCGGTGTAGATGGGATCGCGAGGATCGGGAATCGCTTGGTCAATGCGTCGAATCGGATCGAGCCTGCGATCCACTTCGCGTAGCAGCACGAGTCCTCCGTCGGAGGTGAGCGTTCCGCCATCGAAATCAACTTCAACGGCTTGTCGTCGGAGGCGTTTCAGAGCAGGTCGTTTTCGTTTACACTTTGCTACCGCCCGAAGCCTCGGATTGGTGGTCTATGAAGTGTCGTAACTCCAATAGATACCTAACCGAAGGCTTCTGCGAGATAGGGGCAAACCGATCTTCGGATAAGATGTCCGCACTAGCCCCAGTTCTCGGATAGGTTCTTAACCTTCAACACGGTAGATATTCCTTGTCGCAGGCGGATTTACTCGCATTGGTCGTCGGGATCCTGCACGAGCTTGGCATCCCTCACATGGTCGTGGGTGCCCATGCATCCAGTTTGCACGGGGAGCCCAGATCGACCCATGATGTGGACATGGTGATCGACTTGGCTCCGGCGAAGATCGACGCATTGGCCGAACGATTTGAACCGACGCGTTACTACATCAGCAAATCAGCTTTGCGGGAAGGTCGCATGGCGAACGTGATTGACTTGCAAACGGGCGACAAGTTGGATCTTTTCCTCTTGCAGGATGACCCCCACAGCCAACTGGCGATGAATCGGCGTCAGCCAGCAGAAATCATGGGAGTCGCCGTCGACGTTTCCTCTCCCGAAGACACCATCTTGGCAAAACTTACCTGGGATAAACTTTGCGGAGGCTCGGAGCGTCAGCGAACGGACATCACCCAGATCTTGCGGATTCGCGGCGCCTCGCTGGATGATGGATACCTGCGACAGCAAGCCGAAATCGCTGGTACGATCGAGATATGGCTTGATTTGCGAGCGAGCGTTCAGACCAACAACGAGACAAATGATCGTAATGCATGATCACGAACTTGAAATTGCCAATTCGACGGCTGCCGGTCGCGAAGCCTTAGCGTTGCGGTTGCGGATCCTGCAATCGCTCACGCCCGAGCAAAAGCTGATGAAGTCCTTCGAGTTGACCGAATTGACACGACAGACGATGCGTGCCGGGATCCGACGCGATCACCCGGACGCCACGCAGCCCGAACTTGACTGGCTCTGCGCCGACCGGTTGCTGCAATTCCAAAAGCTTTGTCCCGAAATACGCCAAGAAGTTCTGCGCAGGCGCCAGGCAATGCGGCCCCAGTCGGCGATTGCGACTGAATAAACCGACGCTTCTCGGTGAACGCCACGACTATAACTCCATCAATCCTCCGTTTCCTGAATACCACCTTTCTCCCAGACCAAACTTCTGCCAGACAGACATCCTGCAGACTCGCCTTCGCAAATCCCTCACCCACCACGTGATTGCTTCGTTGGTTAGAATGGGTCAAACGCTAACGCCTAAAAGCTCTCACGATGTCCCACGCCACCGTCAGTGAAACATTTGCCGATCGACTCGCCGATCTGGGGCACCTCGACGCGCAGCGCATTCGCGCCCGACCGGCTCCCGGTATCGCCGCGCTAGTGGTCTGGGACAGCTAAAAGTTAGGGTAGTGGATCTTGTTAAAGATCCTGTAGCGGTCGGATCTTTAACAAGATCCACTACAGCCAACCCTAGTTTTTAGCTGTAACAGACCACTTGCCCCCTTAAGAAGACAAACGCACCGACTACGCCAAAGCCGGTGTTTCCGAATACTGGATTGTCGACCCGCAAGAAGCCAAGATCACCGTGCTCGTATTGCGAGAGAACGACTACGTCGAACTCGGCGTTTATCACACCGGCGAAATCGCCAGCGGCCGACGACTGCCCAACCTCGCCGTCGACGTCACCCGAGTGATGAACGCATAAAACGGGTCCCACTGAAACCACCCAATCAGCCGCAACGCGATAGCGACGTGTTGATTTAATCGTAACCCGAAGCGTTAGCGAGGGATTCATCACCATTAAGTCCTTTGTATGTATCCCTCGCTCACGCTTCGGGTTTCGATGAGGACTAAATCAACAGCCCGATAGCGTGCGATTCCCGCGACAAACGTCTGCCATGAAATCAAAGCGGCGACGCATCCTCGAACAACATCGCTATCGGCAAGACCGCAGCCGGCAAGCAGATCGGAGAAATGGACTCGTCGGCGGTATGAGTCGATAGCGTCCGGTACGTGCCCGCTTGCGGATCGCGGTAAACACGGATCTCACGACGTGGGACGTTGATGTGCCAGTACTCGGGAACACCGTCGCGAGCATAGATTTCGCATTTCTCGTTGGCGTCAAACCGGGCGATTGTGAGACTCGCTTCGATCAATAGAAAAATGTCTTCTGGGCCGGGATGTTGACGAGCATACGATCGCCGCTTAACCCAAGCGATATCAGGTTCAGGCACACTGATAGAACTGGGTAGCACGATGGGTTTCTCGACACGAATGCGAAACTGTCTTTCCGCCTGTTCGATGCACCATTCACTCAGAATGTCGATCGGATCCGCGTGCTCGGGGCCTTGAGGATTCGTCCGGATAATCCTGCCGTTGATGAGTTCGATTTGTCCCACACGGCCTTCAAAGTGGCCGTGATCGACCAAGTCCGCGTACTGCTGGATCGAGATCGGCAGCGTTACCGGCATCGCATCACCTGGTAAAACTCCGGTTTGGGAAGGAAGGTTTTCGTGAAGCGGATTCGCCGTGCTCATGGGGAACGCCTGTGAGATGTGAAAAACAAACGCCGCAAAATGTCATTCCGTTCATGACGAGAAACAGAATGGTTTGCCGCATTGTAAGCAAGTTTTTTGCGATCGTCGTTAAAAAGGGCGATTGGCGGTTGGCTCAATATCAAACCTGCCGGGTCTGCGCCGAAGCGGCTGCGACCCAGCCTACAAGAGGTAGGCTGGGTGGAGGAGGCTTTGCGACGAACACCCGGCATAAACGCGATTGGCCGCTAGGCTCGTCAGGTGACATTTGCCCGTCTAACTCAATCAGCCGCACCGCGTTAGCGGCGGTTAACCAAACGCCCACCGCCAACCGCTAAAAGCCAATCGCCAACCGCCAACCACCCCGGCTAAGGTTCATGAAACCTTCATCCCGTTTGACTTGCTGTTTTGACCGGCATCGTCATCCTTTATCGCATGACACCGACGATCTCCCCGACCGAAAATCCTCGCACGCAGCCCAGCGTCGCCCCCCCCGCCACGTCCAAAATCTCGCGGTCAACCACCTGGATCATCGTCCCCGCTTACAACGAGGCAACCCGGCTCGGCAATACGCTCAATAAGCTTTGCCAGGCGGGCGACTATCAAGTCGTCGTCGTCGATGACGGCTCCAAAGACGACACTGCCGAGGCGGCCGCGAGATGGCCCGTTCATGTCCTGCGTCACCCGATCAATTGCGGCCAAGGTGCGGCAATTCAAACCGGTATCGATTACGCACTTTCCCGAGGTGCTGAAGTCTTGGTCACGTTCGACGGCGACGGCCAACACGACGCCCGTGAGATCGAACGACTGCTCGAGCCGCTTCGAAACGGAGTCGCCGACGTGGTGCTCGGCTCGCGTTTCCTGGGCGGCACGATCAAGATGCCCGCATCGCGTCACGCGTTGCTGGTCGCCGCGACTTGGTACACGCGATTGACGACCCGTTTGTCGGTCACCGACACCCACAACGGATTTCGAGCATTTACGCGCGAGGCGGCGATGCAGGTTCGCATCCGTCACCCGCGGATGGCCCATGCGTCCGAGATCCTTGAAGAAATCGCCCGACGCGGACTACGCTGGGTGGAGGCTCCCGTGACGATCCGGTACACCGAGGAAACGCTCGCCAAGGGCCAATCAGGCTGGGACGCGATTCGGATCGCGGGGCAATTGATGCTGGGGCGTTTGGTAAGATAGCACCTTGATCACTATGTCCGGTTTCTGCCAAGTTAATCCTCAAGCCATCCAGCCTGCCATGACTCTCTTCCAGTGGATCGTTGTTCCCCTCCTGAGCGTATTTTTGCTCCTGGAGATCCATGGAATGCGATCGGGCCGAATTCGGCGAACGGTCCGTTTGGCCCGCATCTTACTTTGGGCAGGCGCAATTCTTTTGACCTTGTTTCCAAACGTCACTAGCAAGTTGGCCA
This sequence comes from Neorhodopirellula pilleata, assembly GCF_007859915.1. Classification (GTDB taxonomy): domain Bacteria; phylum Planctomycetota; class Planctomycetia; order Pirellulales; family Pirellulaceae; genus Rhodopirellula; species Rhodopirellula pilleata. The sequence goes on along the minus strand of NZ_SJPM01000022.1, from coordinate 35,942 downwards.
TCCTGGTCGGGATCGGTCGCGGCGTCGACCTAATCGTTTACATATTCATGATCGTCGCCTCGGTCGCCTGGCTGCACATGCAAACTCAGCACCAAAGACTCCAGCGATCGATCGTCGAATTGGCTCGATCCCAAACCCTCCAAAACCCCGTCAAAGATTTATCCCAAAGTTAGCTCGGTGAACCGCCGCAACGGCCTTCGCCGACGTTGGCTTGCCCGCACTTAACAAAACAAGAAACGAGTGATCCATCAATATTGAATTTTAGGGTGAACCGAACGCGTAGCGACCTGTTGATTGAATCGTTTAACGGCAAGCCGCAGGCGACAGAGATTGAAAACGCAGGCGCCTGCGGCTTGCCGTTAAACGAAAACGCCCAAACGTGCACTAAAACAGCAGCCCGCTAACGTCGGGTGTCGAGCAATGCCCGCGGCTGGCGCCGTCGGCTCACTTCACTAAGCCTAATTTTGTATTTTGACAAAGCACTAACCGGAGTCGGAAGACTTCGGTGTCCCCTCGAAATCCGCTGAACTCTTGCGAGTCCAGCTACCACGGCCGCTCGAAACTTTCTAGGTTTCAGGCCACGAATCCAGCACCACGCCATGGTTGACACAAAATTAAAAGTGTCACCCAAGTAGACGAAGTCCGCGCGGCTGGAGGCTAGTCCAGCTTCTAGTGCTTTGTCCAACTTTAATCTTTGGATTAGCCGTTTTGGCGCTAGCGGCGTGTTGATTTAATCGTAACCCGAAGCGTCAGCGAGGGATTGATCGCCATTAAATCCTTTGTAGGTATCCCTCGCTCACGCTTTTTGAAGTTGCGCTTTTACTTGTGGCATTGGTTTTTCGTAACCCGAAGCGTGAGCGAGGAATGAGTCAATATCAATAATCCCTCGCTTACGCATCGGGTTACGAAAAAAGCGCAACTTCAAAACTCACGCTTCGGGTTTCGATTCGGATTAGATCAACAGCCCGCTAGCCACGGTTCCGTCGCAAAAACCGGGGCTAGCGTCCAAACGGCTAATGTTGCCAACCCTCAAGTTGAATCTAGACAAAGCACTAGTATTCCTCTGCAGTTCAATTTTCGGGTAGTGGATCTTGTTAAAGATCCTTTCAGCATGGGATCTTTAACAAGATCCACTACGGTCTACCCGAAAAACAAGGTGAGCTGGAATACTAGACTGTCTCTTTTGCGGCTCTCGCTTGCGTTCAATGCCCTTGCGCGGATACCGAAATCTTGCGATTCCGGCTACTAATCCCTTCACGTTTCCCGTTCGTTTTGTCTAGTCTACCGTTAAGCCCGGAACGCCAAGATAGCGCGACCAGTAGCTTGGGCGTAGCCCTTCCGCATCAGTCCACCGCGCCCGTCGCAACCGCGACTCAGGAACGCGCTCTAAGCAAAACGATCGGCACAGCCTTCGCTGTCGTTCTCTCTTTTCTTGTCCTATTCCTGTACTCGCCTTCGTTTGTCGGACCCTATGTTTACGACGATATCGGTCATCTTCGTGGCAACTCGACACTCGACGCGTTTCCGCCGAGTCTGAGTTGGACGCGAGCCGAAACACGTCCCGTCGTGATGGCGACATTTGCCCTCGAGCGGGCTTTGTTCGGTGAGTCGCCTTCGGTTCATCGCATCGGGAACGTGCTGATCCATATCCTCACCGCGATCCTATTGTTTGTGCTCGTTCAATCGGTCGCCCGGTTCTCCCTATCAGTCGACGACGAGGAGCGAAGTGAAACGAATCCATCGACCAACCGCGACGCGACTGCGTTGGCATGTTTAGTCGCACTGTTGTGGGCAGTTCATCCGCTCAACACGCAAGCGGTCGCCTACATTATCCAAAGATGCGAATCGTTGATGGGGCTTTGCTTCATCGTGTTTCTGCTGATGCTCGTTTGGCATCAACAAAGTGAACAGCGTCGCTGGCTGATTGTGGCCGGCATTTTCTTCGTGATCGGACTATGGTCCAAAACCGTGATGGTGACCGCACTCGCCGTGGGCCCCTTGTTCGATCGTGCTTTCCTTGCCGCTGACTGGAGAATGGTTTGGAAGCGACGCGGTTGGCTCTACGGCGTTCCGCTCGCCGCAAGCGTCGTGGCCGTCGTCACGCTATTGCCTGGGTTACTTCGTGGCGATGCCAACGTCGGCTTTGGTGGGGACGCCCCTCCAGCGTTACCTCATATCGCCGCTCAAGCCGACATCGTCTTCCGGTATCTCGGCATGTCTCTGTTCCCGATCGGTCTGAATATCGACCACGGTCTGACAGTGCCTCAACCATGGGTTCAGTTTTTGCCGCAGATCATGTCGGCATTGGCTGTTGTGATAAGTGGATTTGTCGCGGGTTACTTCGGCTATTGGAAGCTCGCGTTTTTCCTCCTTGCACCGCTGTTCATCCTCGCCCCAACTTCCTCGTTCATCCCGACGGCGGATTTACTCGTCGAACATCGCATGTATCTGCCTCTCGCTTGCATCGTGACAGGGAGCGTATTTGGGGCGAGGTTGCTGGCCCGAAGGCTCCGTCATTCCGGCCTGCCAATGACCAATCGAATTCACCGCCCGGTTCGATGGGTCGCGATCTCGAGTCTTCCGATCGTGATGTTGTTCAGTTGGGGAACTTGGTCTCGGGCTCACGACTATCAATCGGGTTCCCGGTTGTGGTATCGCTCGTTGATTGAAAACCCGGCCAACCCGCGAGCGGCACAAAACCTCGTCAACACCGCGACTGAAGAGATCTCTTCCGAAGCGTTGATGCAACTTTATGTCGACGCTCTCGCGTCGGCGCAACAGCGTGCATTGCCGACCTCGATCATCCTCGGCCGCATCGGTGAAGAACTCGTCAAAGCGAACCGGGCCGTGGAGGCCACTCAGGTCTTGCAACGATCGATCGCCGGAGACCCAACGCAGGAAGATTTCGCCAACCGATTTTATCCTCCGAGTACTCGCGAAGAGTACGCGTCCCACCACATCAATCACGCCCTCGCGCTGATGCAACTCGGCCGAATCGATGAAGCGGCCGCCGACCTGGAAGTCGCCTTCCGCATTCACGACCAATCCCCACTCGCCAGAGCCATCGCCGGCGATCTCATGCAAAAGGCAGGAAATCCAGAATCGGCGATCGTGCATTTTCAGAGAGCACTTCAACTAAGACCACAGTGGCCCGAGGTTCAATCGCAACTCAACGACTTGTTGTCAGCGGAAGCCCCGTAGCTGGACTCGCAAGAGTTCAGTAGTTTGCAAGAGTCGAAGATCGTAGCTGGACTCGCAAGAGTTCAGTCGAACCCAATCGAAATCCGAATTCTTGCGAATCCGGCTACTATCTCCCCCCATTTTATGAACGTCGTCACTTCCGAACCGTTGCATCCCGCATCGACCGATCAGCCGATGATCGAACCGGCAGCATCACATACAGGCGATTCGAATACGCCGGACCTCCCAATGCGTTGGGTCGAAGCCAGTCCCGCATGGCGGCTGATTTCGTTTCGGGAACTGTGGCAATACCGCGAGCTGATTTGGGCCTTCGGATTCCGCGACTTGAAAGTCCGTTATCGCCAAACGTTCGTTGGCTTGGCATGGGCCGTCATGCAGCCGCTGTTCACGGTGATCGTTTTTGGTGTGTTGATCCATTGGCTACGCGGAAATGCCAGCGACGGAACCGTCCCGTACGTCGTCACGAGTCTGTGTGGCATGGTTCCCTGGCAGTTCTTCGCTGCGGCCGTTTCGCAAGCCACATTATCGATCGCGCTAAACAACAACCTCATCAAGAAAGTGTATTTCCCAAGGGTCATCCTGCCGCTATCCGCGTTCGTGCCCGCCTCGGTCGATTTTGGTGTGGCCTTCGCGATGCTCGCCGTAGTCATGATGTACTTCGGAATTTTTCCCGGATGGCCAGCCTTGCTACTGCCGGTGCTCGTTGCCGCCACGCTTGTTGTGGCCGCCGCGTTCGCGCTGTGGCTCTCGGCACTCAACGGCATCTACCGTGATGTTCAGTTTGCCGTTCCATTTGTTTTGCAACTCGGAATGATGGTTAGCCCCGTGGTGTACGAAACCGGCGCGGTCGTTCCAGAGAAGTGGCAACCAATTTACTACCTCAATCCACTTGCCGGATTGCTGCAGTGCTACCGAGCGGCGCTGCTCGGTTCACCGTGGCCCGACCTTTCCTCGATCGCCATCTCGACCGCCGGAGTCCTCGTGCTCCTCGTCGGCGGCATGGCTTATTTCCGCCGCATGGAACGCTACTTCGCCGACGTGGCTTAGGAGATGAATAGGTCATAGGCAACAGGTTACAGGTGACAGGTTTCTGGTCACATTCCCGTCCGAATTCGAAAATCAAACCTTTTGCTGTTATGCTGAAGAAGTGTGCAAGACATGTTTTCCTGTTCTCCCGTCCTCCTGTTTTCCTTTTAACCTCCAATGTCCCACGCCACCCTCATCGAAACGTTTGCCGAACGACTTGTCGAGCTTGGTGGTGTTGATCCGGCTCGTGTTCGGCTCACGCCCGCGCCCGGTACCAGCACGCTGGAAGACTTAATCAAGGTCAATCACCATGAAGACACACTGTGTGAACTCGTTGACCGCACCTTGGTCGAGAAAGCCATGAGCTACGAAGCATCCGTCGTGGCCATGACCATCGCCAGAATTCTTGGAACATTCGTTTCGTTTCAACGCCTCGGAATCGTCTCCGGTCCCGACGGGATGTTTCGGTTGCTTCCTGGAAACGTCCGGGGCCCCGATGTCGGCTATGTCTCTCGCCTGCGTTTCCCCGAAGGCCGTTTTCCCACTGCGGCCTATCCCTCCATCTCGCCGGACCTAGCCGTAGAAGTTCTCAGCCCTGGCAACACCAAAGCCGAGATGACTCGCAAGCGAATCGAGTATTTTCATAGCGGCGTGAAGCTCGTTTGGATTGTCGATTGTCGCGACCGATCCGTCGCCGTGTACACCGCCCCCGACGAGGTGGTCGTCCTGAATGAAGGAGACACGATCGACGGTGGTGAGGTGCTTCCCGAGTTCTCTGTCTGCGTCGCCGAGTTCTTCAGCGATCTGGAACTCCTCGATTCACCGTCGTCCCCGTAATCGAATTCGCGAGAACTGAATCTCCCGACTTGGTACTCCGAACTTCCACTTCACTGCGAATCGATAACTTGATTGAACCGGAAAAGTCGCCAAATTCTTCGGACGTAACGGGAGCCGGCATAAGCTCGCTTCAGACTTGTGAGATACACATGCCGATCGTGAATCAACCAAAAACACCTTTGCGAGCAAGCCTATCAGATGGGACTAGCGAGTCAGTGGAGCGAGTTGGCGAAGGAGATGGATTTCAGCGATGAAGATTGAAAAATACGAGGACCTTCTGACGGCGACCAGTCCCGGCGGACGTTTTGAAGTTGTGCTTTTTTCGTAACCCGCTGCGTAAGCTCACTGTACCACACAAGTGTGGTCGGATTGGTTGTCTGATTTTTTTCGAGAATCGGGGCCGAAAGCGTCCCATGCGTGGGACAGGTCGTTGACTCGTTGCAGTCCAAGCCAAAGAGTCTGGGCTACCTCGATGCGGTCGTGGAACTGTGCGAGCACCTGGAGTGCGCCCAACGAACCGGCGACGGTGACTCGGACTTCTAGTACGCGGCCCACTGCCCCGGTTCACCCGCCTGGGCAGATAGAACGCTTACGTCGTTTCCAGGTTTCGACTTGGCCGGTGAAGATCATCTTGACGCCATCGAGAGGAATGTTGTTGGCGTCGTTCTTCTCGTTGACGATCACCGCGATCATGTCCACGCCGGCAACGTGCTCTTGCACCATCATTCCCGCATCGGCGAGCTTTTGCTTTTCAGAGTCTTTGATCGGACGGCTCGACATTCCGATTTCTGCGGAACCATCCAGCAAGGCTGTGAAAGCGTCTGAAGAACCGAGAGCTTCGACTTTGAAGGTCGCCGAGCTGCCAGACTTTTGGTAAGCCTCGACCAACTTCGGCACCATCTCGTCGCCCAGCGTGTCCGAACCTTTCATCGTGATAGTTTGGGCGTTGGTGTTCGTCGAAACGACGCACGCAACGGTTAACAAGAAAACGAGCGACAGGTTAATTCTAAAACGCATCTGAGTGAGTTCCTCGGAAGGATGGTTCGTGGGGCGGGTTCAAGCTGAAACAATTCAGGCGCGAAGCATTTCATATCGTTCGAACGTCGGCAAGTCGCCGACCGGCTTCTCGGCGCGTTCTTCATCAAACCTTTACGACGCGGGGGTTCATCGAAAATTAACGCAAAGGAAGGTTCCGTAAACGACCGGCTTTTGGGATTCTTTCGCACCCACTCCTGACCGCCACGTGCGAGACCGATGACTCAACCGCGCCCTCTCGACGATGTACTTGACGCCGATACGGTGGCACCGGATTCGAGCGTCTCAAGTGCGACCAACGAGACAACCAGCTTGCCCATCGCCCGGCGAATCGACGATTACGAAATCGTCGACGAACTCGCCCGGGGAGGAATGGGGGTGGTTTACCGTGCCAAACAGATTTCGCTTGGAAGAGTCGTGGCGTTGAAGATGATGCTCGGCGAGCAGCATCCTGATACGGTTCGACGGTTCTTGACCGAAGCCGAATCGGCTGCATCGCTCGATCATCCAGGCATCGTCCCCGTCTTTGATGTCGGCCAACACGACGGACACTTGTACTTCACGATGGCACTCATCGAAGGCGAGAGTTTGGCCGAGCGATTGCGACGTGGGCCGATGGAACCGGATCCGGCGGCCCGTCTCGCTCGTGATGTCGCCGTAGCAATCGGTTACGCGCATCGGCAACGTTTGATCCATCGAGACGTCAAGCCAGCCAACATTCTGATCGATCGACATGGCCAACCTAGGATCACCGATTTTGGTGTCTGTAAAAGCTTGACCGCGCAGTCGGAATTGACGGCCGTCGGCCAACTGATCGGCACCCCGCACTACATGCCGCCCGAACAAGCCGGCGGAAGCTCATCGTCTTCGGAAGTCGCCAATCAACCCGTCGGACCGACAGCTGATATCTATTCGATCGGCGCAGTCTTGTACGCGATGTTGACCGGCAGCCCGCCGTTTCAAGCCGCCAACCCGATCGATGTCGTGGCTCAAGTCTTGACGCGAGAACCCGTTCCGCCGCGAACGCTGATTCCTGGTATTCCGCGTGAGCTCGAGATTATCACGCTGAAGTGTTTGTCAAAACGCAAAGGCGATCGCTATCAGTCCGGCGAGGCATTGGCCGACGATCTGCAGCGGTTCTTGTCGGGACAGCCGATCACGGCGCGACCGCCCAGCTTGGGCAGACGCATTCAACATGCGATTCATCAGCACCTTCTCGTCGCCACCGTGTCGGGGACCGCCGCACTGGTGCTGGTGTTCTTAACGCTCGTGCTGCTAATGTCGTGGATCAAGGCAAGTTGGCAGTTGAACGAACTACGGGACCAATTGGCTCAAGAACGATCAACGGCAGGATCCTACTTGGCCGCTGCGAAATCCAGCCGTGAAGACCGCGACGGAACCAACCTCATATCCTCGGACGCACACGATATTCTTGCCGCTTACGAACTGAACCGATTAAGCGATTCGGTGAAGCGACTTCGAGAGGCGGGACGTCATGAAACGGCATTACAACTTGCGATCGCTGCGGCCACGCATGCGCAAGCCAACGACCTACCTCCGACGCCGCCGATTATGGATGTCCTGACCGAAAACGCTGGCGATTCGGAAACCAACTTTGATTTGGACGGCTTGATCGCGCAGGCAAAAACGGCATCACGACAGCCGTTGAGCGAATTCGAAATTGCTTTGTACGGGTTGGCTCCGTCACCCGATCCGACCGATCCATCCACTGACGGTGCTCCGGCCGTCGTTCACGCCAACGCGAACCCCCAAACACCATGACGCCGATTCGATATGTACTGGAAATCACCGACGGACCGGATGCGGGGCGGCGTTTCGAAGTCGACTCGTCCGAACCGTTCGTGATCGGACGGGGCTCAGACAGCCATACCCAAATTCGCGATCCGAAACTCAGTCGTATTCACTGCGAACTCAATGCCCAAAACGGATCGTTGACTCTGGCCGATCGTGGAGGTGCCGGTGGCGTTCGCCTCGATGGCCGACCGATCCAACAGAGCGCTCAAGTTTCAACCGATGGCGTGATTGAAGTGGGTGATTCGCGGATCAAACTGACGTTACTCGACGGGCTCGATGCGCCGACCGTCGGTCCGCAAGTTGCTTTGGCTCCGGTGCAGTCGTCTGTAAAACAGGACACAGCCAAGCCTGATGCGTCCAAACCCGAACCCAAGTCGGTGCGTGACTTAGTCGGTCACACACTACATCGTTATCGGATCGACAAACTCGTCACTTCCAGTTCCAACAGTGTAGTGTTCAAAGCGTTCGATACGCGGCGCGAACGCGTGGTGGCGTTGAAGGTTCTGCAGCCGGCGATGGCGTCGACCGATGTGCAACGCGAGCGTTTCATCCGCGCGATGCGAACCGTGCTTCCGATCCGTCATGACAACATCGTGCGGTTGTACAAAGCGGGGAAACAAGGGCCATATTGTTGGGCTGCGATGCAGTGGGTCGATGGCATCAGCGTCCGCGAACTGATCGACCATGTCGGAGTCAGCGGAATGCTGGATTGGAAGGAAGTGTGGCGATTGGCCGTCGACATCGCTTTGGCCCTCCAGGAAGCCGAAAAACACCGAATCATTCATCGCAACGTCACCCCCTCGAACATCCTGCGTCGACAAAACGACATGCGATATTTGTTGACCGATCTGATTTTTACCCGCGCGCTCGAAGAAACCAACGCGGCTCAGTTGACACGGCCTGGTGACGTTATCGGCGATTTGTGCTTCCTCGCACCGGAACGCCTGCTTGACGCAACCCAGTGCGACGGGCGATCCGACCAATACAGTTTGGGAGCAACGTTGTACGCATTGCTAACCGGACACCCTCCTCACGAGGCGTTCGGGGTAGTGGACTTGATCGACAAGTTCCGCCGTGACGACCCCAAACCGCCACACGAATGCCAACTCGGCTTGGACGAACGATTCAGCGACGTGGTGATGAAGTTGCTACGCAAAACCCCGGATCAACGTTTCTTGTCCCCGTCGGACTTGCTTCGGCAGCTCCAACGGGTCGGACAACTTGCCGGGATCGAAGCCGGTTTGGGCGTCTGGCAGTGACTTCATGAGTTCTTCACGACAAGCTCACGCTGATACGATTCTTTCGGTCGGTCGGCTTGTTATGCTCTTCGGGCATCCGATTAGCGGCTCTTTGATGGACAGAATGAATCATGTTATCGACACGAATCGAAAATCAATCACTTAGCACGTTGTGCGAACGCGTTGGCGTGGCGTTTGAAGTCGGGCTGGACCCGTACCGCGTGTTTGATCGTGAAGCGGGCACGTCGAGTTCCCAATACAGTCGACGCATGCGATCCGTCGCCGAGCATGTTCGCGAAGGTTCGTCACTTTCCGATGCGGTGAAAGCTCAAGGGAATTACTTCCCACCGCATTTCGCAGAGATGCTAGAAGGCGGTGAACGTTCCGGTCGTCTTGATCGGGTGCTGGATCGACTTGCCGACTACTACAGTCAACTGGCTGAGTTTCGAAGCATCTTCAAGAATTCGATTCTATGGCCGATGATTCAATTGACGCTCGCCGTCTTGATCGTCGGGATGTTGATCTATCTTCCCGCCGCGCTGATTCCCGATGCGCCTGCGGAGCGACAAGACCTGATCGGCATCGGCTTGGTCGGCGAGCGGGGCTTGATGATTTACATGCTGCTCGTCGGCACGGTCGCTGGCGTGCTGTTCGTTTTGACGTTGCTGGCCAAGAACGGTTACTTCTCCTCGGTCACCGAGATGCTCGCTCGATTGCCATGGATCGGGCATAACCTCCGAGTATTCGCGGAAGCTCGATTTGTGCAAACGTTGGCGCTGACGATCGAAGCGGGCGTGGATGCGGCAGCGGCGATCGACCTATCATTCCACAGTGCCGGCACGAGGCAATTCAAGAACAAGGCCGAACAAGCCCGCATCGCAATCAAACAAGGTCGCGACATGCATTCGGTTCTCCAAGACACCGGATTGTTCCAAGAAGACACGATCGAAGTCGTCGAACTGGGCGAGGCATCCGGCCGACTTGCCGAATCGCTTGACAAGCACTTTCGTCACCTGAAGACTCAGGTGCGAAGCTCGATGGCCAAACTCACCTACCTCGCTTCGGCATTGATTTGGTTCACGATTGTCGCAGTCTTGATCCTGATCATCTTTCGAGTGTTCTCGATCTACGTCAACGGAATGGGGGATCGCGCAACGGATGTGATCCGTGGTGGCGGCGTGTAAACCTGAACTAGCTGAATCGTATCTTCTTCATCATCGATTTACATCAAAGGCTTTTCCTATGAGCACCGTCATCCATGCCAATCACGTCGAAGCGAACCCGGAAGTCAATGGTCAGGCTGCCAATGGCAGTTCTTCGGGTCTGCAAATCCAATTAACCGAAGCACGCGAGCGTCTGAAACGATTGAATCCGAAGGTTGCTTCTTACGCGACCGACTTTGTCGACATTCTGCTGAAATTCGCCGATGCTATCGCGACCAGTGACATGCACCTGCAACCGACTCTCTCGGGAACCGACATTCGTTTTCGGCACGACGGCGTCTTACAGATATTGGGTGAATTCCCATCGGGAGCGAGTTCGTCGGTCGTTTCTCGGTTGAAAGTCCTTTCGAACTTGCTGACCTACCAAAGCGACGTACCGCAAGAAGGCCGCATCGCATTACCGGGCGAGGCCGCCGAAGTGCGAGTCAGCACGTTCCCGACACTCTATGGTGAACGAGCGGTGCTACGTTTTTTTGGGCGGGGTTCCCGCCTGAAACAACTCAGCGATTTAGGACACACGCCCGAAGTCACGCAAGCATTGATCGACACGATCGCCGAAACCAGCGGTGCGATGATCGTGACCGGCCCCGCCGGCAGCGGGAAGTCCACGACGCTATACGCGATGCTGCGAAAACTCGTCCGGTCGACCGGCGGCAACCGCAGCCTGTTGTCGATCGAAGACCCGATCGAAGTGCCCGTTCCGGGCGTTTCACAAAGCCAAGTCAATGTGCCTGGCGGGTTTGATTTGCACACCGGATTGCGGTCGTTGTTACGACAAGACCCCGAGGTCATCATGATCGGCGAAATCCGCGATCCGTTGACCGCTGAAATCGCGATCCAAGCCTGCTTGACCGGACAACTGATGCTGACGACTTTTCATGCCGACAGTACCGCGACCGCGATCAGCCGATTGCTGGACATGGGAATCGAACCGTACTTGTTGCGAAGCGGCGTCATCGGAATCTTGAGCCAGCGGTTATTGCGGAAAGTCTGTGAATGTGCCCAAGAGTCCACGCAACCTAATGATTTTTGTGGTCTGCCGGTGGATCGTTGTCTTGTGCCACGGGGATGCGATGCGTGTAACCAAACCGGCTACCAAGGTCGTGTCGTAGCGAGCGAGTTTCTGTCGCTGAAAGATTCCTCGCTCGCCGACCAAATTCTCGATACCAAAGACAGCCGCGCGATCTACCGAATTGCAATCGACCATGGGATGAAATCGTTGTGGGAACGAGCCACCGAATTGGTGCGTGAAGGCATTACGAGTCCGATCGAGGTTCGGCGCGTGCTGGGGATGACCATGCGAATCTGACAGAGTGACGACCGAACGATCCGCCTGCCCCGTCGTTTCCCGATCCGAAATGTAAATTCAATCCATGAACATCCACTCTGGCCATACCGATTCGAGTCTTCCCGCCGATTCACATAGCGGCTATTCGTTCGACCGATCGCCGAGCGGGGAGGATCATGAAGTCGATGAGTTTCGGCTCAAGCCCAATGTTCCGCGTCCAACGATCCATTCGGGAACCGATCACATTGCTGCACCGGCTTCTCAGGACTTGCTTGAGCGTCGAGAGCAATCCGCGGAAACCTACAATTCGACTTCGGGGAGTTATCCCAATGTGCGACATTATCCCACGCTCGAGTCGATGCAACGTCTCTACAAGCTATTCGGGTACGTAACCGTTGCGGTCGTGTTCCCATACTTGATCTTTCGGTTGGTCTACCTGTTGATGACCACCGAAGAAAACTTATTGGTCGAGCTAGGGACCTTCAGCGAGTTTGCTGTTCCGCTGATTCTGCTTTCAGTCGCGGCGACTGCGACGCTGTTTGGCGCAGCCGAAGGAATCCGATTGGCGATGGATATCCAAGACAACACCTTACGATTGGCCAATCACCACGACCGCTTCCGCCGTTGACCACGGATGTCTCGCTCAGTGGCGGATAAGTTCGTAGCCTGCTTTGTTGACCATACTCAGGGGCGAATGAATGCGGCGGCGAACGGTCGTCGGCAAGATGATCGAAGCTAAGGGCCAAACCAAACGGAGCCACTATATGGCCAGATCAAGGGGCCTAGCTTGCTTAAGTGGCAGACGCCTCATTTGGGGAAACGTGATCGGCTGGTATTCGCTACCGACCGGAATTCACTACTATAGAACCTGAAAGACTGATAAAGTCCAATGGCGTTTCGCCTTTTCCGCACTTCTATGCCCCCGTTGCTCACCATGATTGACCCTCGCCTTCGCTTCGTTTTTGCTCGCCGAGGTTTTGTCATTTGGATCGGATTGTTTGCGATCGGAGTCGTTTCGGAATCGACAGCCGCGACGGTCGAAGTCGCGGTCGTCACAGCCGACGGTGAATCCGTCACCGGCGGGCTCGCGGAGATGAGCGACGTGGCGATCGCCTTGGATCTCGGTTCGGAAGTTCGAACGATTCCGCTAGAAAACGCGTCTCGGATCGATTTTTCACATTCATCGCTCCCGCCCTTGCCCACCGTCGTCGAGCTGCGCAGCGGATCAAAGATCCGCGTTTCGCAGGTGACTTGGGATGGCGACGACTTGAAATTAACGCCATCGCGGCAGGCTCCGTTGACGCTGCCGGTCGCTCGCTTGCGGTCCATTCGCTACCGAACCGGCAACCCCGCGACCGACACGACATGGTTGGGCTGGAACGAAGACGCCCGGCGGGGCGACCGTTTGGCGGTAAGGCGGGATGAAAAGACACTTGATTCGATCGACGGTACCGTTGTCGGGATCGGGCCCCAAACGGTTCAGTTTGAAATGGCGGGCAATACGATCGCAGCACCGATCGCGAAACTCGAAGGTATCTTGTTTTCGTCGACCAACCCGAATGCCGAATCACCCGCAGATCCGATCCGCGTCGTTGATACGTCGGGATCGCAATACCTCGCTGCTTCCGTTCGTTTGGCACCGGAAAGCGAGCATTTAGACATTCAACTGCCCGGCCAAATCGGACATTCGATCCCCTTGGACCAAGTCATGTCGATCGGATTCGCCGGCGGAGTGTTGCGTTTGGTCGAGGCGGAAGTTGCATCGTCCCGGTTCCTGGCGGGGCAGAACTCCGACGCGTTTCCGGCGTGGATGCAAAATTGGTTCGAACCCCGGGCGGGCGAAGAGGGTAGTGATGATTCCGACGTGGTCTTGATGCGATCACCGAGCGAGATTCGATTTCGGATCCCCGAGGGGTACGAAAAGCTCAAAGTAGCCGTTCGACGGCACCCGGAGGTGGATTGGTTCTTGCCGGTGGGTGTTGAAGTCCTGACCGACGAGGAAGTCGTATGGTCGGCAACGCTCGAGGATCGCGAATCATTGGGTTTGGAATTGGAACTCGGCGATGCCCGGACGGTGACGTTGCGAACGTCCTCGATTGGCAGGGAAAGAGACTCAACAACATCAGCGGATCCCACCAAAGATCGGTCAAACAGCCTCCTTCCTCATCAACTCGGCGGTCAAATCCAATGGTTCGGCGGGCGGCTATTAAAATGAACGGAATGAAAGCTCTGATACCCACGACCTTTTTTTGCCGCCGACGGGGATGGCAAGTTCTAAAGCGGCGAGTCCCATCACGATGGCTCATCGGCTTGGAATGCTTTGCCTTGTTCGGTTGGGCTATTTGCGGAACGAATCCGTTCGGTTCAATCTCGACCGTTCACGCCGAATCGGGCGTCGGCCCCGCAGGAAATGGTGACTTGATCGCCCGCGTTGAAGCCCAGCGGATCGCCGCGGTTGCCAAAGCGATTCCGTCGACCGTTTGCGTCTTTGTGCCCGGCGGCGGAGGTGGAGGCTCGGGCGTGCTGATCTCGCCGGACGGTTATGCACTGACGAATTTTCACGTCAGCAGTCCCGCCGGGACGTACATGCGATGTGGTTTGAGCGACGGTAACGTTTACGACGCCGTGATTGTCGGAATCGACCCGGTCGGCGACCTGGCGTTGATTCAATTGCTCGGACGCGATGATTTCCCCACCGCCGACTTTGTCCCCAGCCGATCGGTGTTGATCGGCGATTGGTGTTTCGCGATCGGCAATCCATTCTTGCTGGCGACGAACCTTCAACCGACCGTGACGGCGGGCGTGATTAGCGGCACACGGCGTTACCAGTATCCGTCGGGTACGTTGCTCGAATACGGTAGCTGCTTTCAAACCGATGCTTCGATCAACCCCGGCAATTCAGGCGGTCCTCTCTACGACGCATCGGGTGATCTGATCGGGATCATCGGCCGCGCTTCATTTGAAAAACGCGGCCGGGTCAACGTCGGCGTCGGCTACGCGATATCGGGTGACCAAGCACAAAACTTCCTGGGATCATTGCACAGCGGTCGGATCCTCGATCACGCGACTCTCGGTGCAACGGTTGGTACCGAGGACGACGGCTCCGTTCGCGTAACGAACATTTTGGCCTTCAGCGACGCGCACCGTCGTGGGCTGCGTTATGGCGACGAAGTCTTGGAGATCGACGGACATGTCGTTCAGACCGCCAACGATGTGCAGAATTTGCTCGCGACTTTTCCTGCCCAGTGGCGAATTCCGATCGCCTACCGACATGACGGTGAGGTGGTCGAAACGGCGATTCGTTTGGCCAGCGTTCATCGAGGCAGCGAACTGCTTGAAAAGATGAAGTCCGCGCTCCCTCCACCACCTCCGGCCCCGCCCAAACCGCAAGCACCGGATCCCGAAGGCGATGCAGATGAGGAAAGCGAAGACGCTCAAAAGGATGACAAGAACGAAAATGCACCGCCCGAACCAGACGAGGATGCCGATCGGCCTCAAGACGCCAGTGGCGAACCGATTCCGGATGCCGCAAACCAACGGATCGAAGAACGCCAAGGTTTCGCCAACTACTATTTCAACCGGCAACATCAAGACCGATTCATCGGCCGATTGCGTGCTGAATTTCAAATGATTTCGCCGGACGGGCGGCCATGGAAACTGACCGGAAAGGTCACGCTGGCGAATGCCGAAACGCCGCAGTTGTTCTCGATGACGATCGATGGTCAGTCGGGCGAATTGATGGTCGGTGATCAACTAATGGACGCATCGAGTCCTGACGACTTCGTTCAAGCGGTCGACCGCTCGACCGTCCCGGCCGTGCTCAGCGGTTTGAGTTCGCTGTATCGAATGCTCGAGGTCGGTCCGAACGAATTCGGTGAAACGTATTATTGGGGCACCGCACCTTTAATGGGACAACGTCCGTTGCGAGATTGCACCATCGGAGTTCGAAACGCTCTCGAAAATCGTTTCTTTCAAAGTTCCGATGTCGATCAACTCGAGGTCATCGAAGTGTTCGCTGATCGCGACGGTGATCCGGCGGAACTATGGTTTGATGCCTCCGAAGTGGTTCGTCAAACGACATCGGAGAATTTCTCTAGTCGCAAATTGAATGCGTCGGCAACCGCGCCGACGACGCAGCCCGATGATCAGCTACCAAAGAACATCCAATTACGATTCGGGCTCGACCCGATCGCGACGTTCGAGATCGATTCTTGGACCGTTGAAGGGGAGACCGAAGATGCGTCATAGGATGATACCAAACCGATCTTTCCGATCGAGTGTGATCAAGCAGTACATGAGGCGGTTGCATGGAGTCGCGGTTTTGTTGCTCGTGATCTTCGCTACTTCACCATTGGCCGCTCAACCTTCGCTGGCCCGGTCAAGCGACCAGGTGCAAGATCGGGTGGTGAAGATCTACGGTGCGGGCGGACTAGGTGGACTGGACACATTCCAAAGCGGATTCCTGGTTTCGCCGGTCGGGCACGTGGCGACGGCATGGAGCACGGTGTTGGATGTCACTCCGTTTGTCATACTCAGCGACGGCCGACGGTTCGAAGGCGAAATCGTCGGTTTCGAGCCTGAATTGGAACTGGCTGTTTTGAAAATCGACGCGGGTGATCTTCCTTTCTTCAAGGTACCTCAAGAATCCGATCCGTCGTCCGTTCCAACGTCTATTCCGACGTGGGGAGATCCTGTTCTTGCGGTTAGCAATCTCTTCAACATCGCCACCGGAAATGAACCCGCAAGTGTTTTGCAGGGGCGCATCGCAGCCCGCAGCAAATTGGACGCTCGTCGTGGAACGTTCCAAACCGCCTATCGAGGCGAGGTTTGGTTGCTCGACCTCGTCGCCAATAACCCCGGTGCGGCCGGTGGTGCGCTAGTGGATCTCAGCGGCAATCTGTTGGGGATGCTGGGCAAAGAACTGCGAGATCGCAAGACCGGCGTATGGCTCAACTACGCGATTCCCGCAGACGTCCTGCGAGGCCCGATCGGAGATATCATCGCCGGGCGTAAGACCGTCCTGCCGTCGACCGATCAACCACTCTTGGCTCGCGAACGTGCCCACTCCCCGGACGGCCTGGGGATCGGCTTGATCCCAGACGTACTCGAGATGACCCCGGTTTACATCGATACCGTCGCCGCCGATTCGCCGGCCGCCGGCAGCGATCTCAATCCTGATGATCTGGTGTTGCTGGTCAACGGACGACGTGTTGCTCATCAACGTGAATTCCGAGATCAACTGCGACGGATCGACCGCCGCGACAATGTCATTCTGACGATCCAGCGCAACAACGAGATTCTCGAAGCAGTATTACGCCCATGAAAGTTCTGTCCAAGTTGGTGGCCGTATGGTTCACATTAATTTGCGTAACCGCCACGGCCCAAGAAGGCATCAACCCGATCGCTTATCAACAAGCCGTCGCCGAGCGTATCCGAAACATCGCCGAGGAAATCTTGCCGTCGGTCGTCAGCATCGAGGTGATCGGTGTATTGCAATCCGATGGCGAGGTGCGCCAAGACGCACCGACATGCGGCGTGATTGTTGACAGCGACGGATTTATCCTCGCGTCGTCTTGGGTCGTTCGCAGTGAGGCGGCCAGCATCATTGTTTCAACCGGCGATGGCAATCGTTACCCGGCGAAGGTCGTCGGACGCGATGAACACCGCGACCTCGTGCTATTGAAGATCGACGCCAAGGGAGCCGCGTTGGAGGCGATCGAGCTAACCGCGTCCCAAACGTCACCGCCGATCGGTTCGACGTTGGTCGCGTTGGCCCGTTACGGGGAGTCGAACGTTCCGATCATCAGTTCAGGCGTGATGTCGGCGGTCGATCGTCTTGACGGGACCGCGATCCAGTCTGACGTGCGTATTTCCCCAACGTTCTACGGCGGGCCGTTGTTGGATTTAAATGGGAACGTCGCGGGCATCTTGATCCCGGCGGTAGGTGAAAACGGTGCCGATGATCCCACCGCCTGGTACGATTCAGGAATTGCTTTCGCCGTTCCCACCGACGTGATCGCGGCAAAGTTGAAGCGGCTAAGAGACGGCGAAACCATCCAAGCTGGCCTACTGGGACTGGTCATCGGCGGCAGCGACCCCTACGCCCCTGGAACGACGATCGCCACGCTTCGCAAACGCTCACCAGCGGATCGATCGGGCCTTCAAGCGGGCGACGAACTAACGCGGGTGGGTGATCGCCCCGTTCGACGACAACAAGAAATCAAATTGGCCCTGGGACGTTACGACGCCGGGGACGAAGTCGAACTGGAGGTCAAACGCGATGGTCGATCCAAGGTCGTCGTGGCGACACTCGTTGACGCGATCGAGCCGCTTCGCCCCCAGTCGATCGGGGTTGCCTTGGAAGGGCTGAAGGTTGCATCGATCCTGCCGGATTCGCCCGCCGACGGGTTGATTCAAGTCGGCGACGAAATCGAATCGCTCGACCGCACCAAACTCCCCAACGCTGCGACGTTACGCCAACAGCTATGGGCGGCTGACCCAGAAACCAAATTGACGTTCGGCGTCCGGCGCCTCGACGATTCCACCAAAGAAGAACCAAAACCTGCGCCGGAGAACGAGATCTCGATCACCCCCAAGCCATGGTCAGGTGAGTTTTCGACGACCGTGATCGAATCGCTCGGGAAGTTACCCGCGACCGGAACCGGCCAATCGTGGGAGGCGACCGAAATACGATTGCCGGACGTCGTGAACCAAGCGTATTTGTGGCATCCCGCTCGCGTTGTTGAGGATGCGAAAGAAACATCCGAGCAAGGGGCGAAAGCGGATCCCACGGGCTCGACGCTTTCGACGGGCTTGGCGATCGTGCTCCTGCCACCCTCGCAGCGTGACGTTGCGGACGCCATGGTTTCGTGGAAGCAAACTGCCAAATCCCTCAACGTGGCCGTTTGTTTGATCGCTAGTCAAGACGAACAACGCTGGAGTCTTTCCGAAATCGATGCGATCTCGAAAATCACCGCGGCCGCGATTAAGCAATCCGCTGCCGATCCGAACGCAGTCGCTGTCGTCTCCGCCGGGATCTTGTCAACCCAAACCGTGGCCCCGACCAACTCTCCGAACGAGGCCCCGATCAAAGGCAAAGCGAATCCGGCCGACGCGATGGCTTTGGCGGTTTCGCTGTCTACGGAAAACATTTACCAAGGCGTGGCGATCCCATCGTCAACCCAACCTCCCGGCATACGATTACGACGCGACGCACCGATGCGATTGTTGCGGGTACTGATCACGGGTGACGTCTCCGAAATGCCGCCGTGGACCGAAACGCTCACCCGGATCGGATGCCCGGTTCAAACATTCGACGAAACGATCCAACAGGTCGATCGGCGAACCGTGCTGAGTTGGTGCCGCTCGTTATTGTTCCTATAAACTCGCGCCCGACAAACATCCAAATGGACGGGCTTTAATAGCAACCCGCAGCGTGAGCGAGGGATTCCTGATCATCCCTCGCTCACGCTGCGGGTTACCATTGCTTGGGCCGTGATGCTCAGAGCCAATCGAGCTCGGTGATCTTGCGGAGTCGTTCTTCGAAATTGCCTAACAGGCCGCCGACCATGACCCATTCGTCGCGTGAGCGCAGCTCGATCTCGCCGAACTTGTTGATCCGCAAGATCGAGTCCCCGTTGACGCCGGCGCGGTGCAATTGCCCCATGTCGATTTCGCCTTCATTGATGACGTCCAGCAGCGTTTTGCCGGTAAGCTCGATGAACTGCATGATCGAAAGCTCTCAAACGAAAATCAATGGCCAATGAATTAAACGGACAAGGATGAAAGCATAATTCAGCGGAGTAGTTTTTCGACCTTTTCAGTCAGATCTTCGCCAGAAAATTCAACCGAAACGACTTTGCCGTCTTGATCGATGATCGCGACGAAAATCAACGATACCGCTCCAAACCGATAAGCGACTTCATTGGTAATGTCGGCTGATGGGTCCGATTCGCTGCGGAAACTTGGGAAGTTCAGGCCGTTTTGTTTCATGAACCCCCGGACATCTGTCCCTGACAAATCTAAGTTCATGCCGACGATCGCCACCCGGTCTGGATACTGAGCTTGAATGTTTTGCAAATTCGGCAACACGGCCAGTGAATCAGGAAACGCGCCGGACCAAAAAGGCATCAGCACGACGTTTCCACGCAAGTCCACCATTGATAACTCTTGGCCGTCGACGGTCGGTAAGTCTGGCATGAAGACTTGTCCGATGACGGCTTCTCGATTGCGTTTGGCTTGGATCGCCGTGCGGGCCTCGCGACCGATCGCGTCCTGACGATCGATCACTTTGGCCTCCAAGCGTTCGTAGGTGGCGTCGGCGATGTCGTCGCGACCGATCGCTTCACTCTCCAAACTCATTCCCGCGAGAAACTGGACGGTCAAGAGATCAACTGAATCCTCAAGCACCGCGTCGACCGCCTCGCCCCACTGCTCGGCGGTGACCCCTGCTTGGTCATTCGGCGGATCGACAATGGCCATCCGGAGTTCTTCGAGCCGCTGCAGTTTCGGATCGAGTTCGCCAAAGCCTGAGGCGGCGATCATGGCGGCCATTTTGGCGACTTCCGGATCAGCCGACCCGGCGAATCGATCGAGGATCAACTGCCGAACCTGAGTTGCTTCGTCGCGATGCTCGTACTGCAAAAGCGTGTCTTTGGCTTGGCCCATGACCATCAGGGTGGCGACATCGACGGGTTGGTCAATGGCAGCGGTTTCTCGCATTAGCTGCAATACACGTTTCGCTGCACCTTCTTTGCCATGTCGAATCGATTCGATGGCAAAACCGATCAGCACCAGCCGGCTGTCGGATCGTAGCTCAGGATTGGGATCGTTGCGAAATTGCTCGGCAAACTCTTGCAACTTCTCGGCGGATGCCAGATCGCCCATCGAGGCCAAGTGCGACATCGCTTGCAGATAACCTCGGCGTCCGATCGTTTTGCCTTTCGTATCAGCTTGTGGATCGTTCATCAATCGTTCGGACGCGGTACGTTTGAGGCGGACGACCCGGTCGACCTCGCTCTGGATCGCTTGGGGATCGGTGATCCCTGATTGACCGTTGATCAGACCGCGCATTTCGCGATCGACTTCGCCGAGGAACGCGGCCAATTGGGTCGGCGTCAAGTCGGCGCGGAGCTGTGGATCGTCGGCATTTTGAATCTTGGCGATGGGCAATGATTCAACGCCCGAGTCCTTGTTCGGAATCGCGCCGTCCGAGTTGACGTCGGGACGTTGCTCCATCGATTCAGCTAACCAAGAGCGATCACCGGGCGAATCGGGCGATCGTGCCTGCGAGGTTGCGAGCTGGGATGACGAGGAATTTGGTCGTGAATCCGGAGGGGAACGATCTTCATCGTTCGAAACCGAGACGGCAGAGCGATCCGTCGCGATCTCCGTTGCAGCTGGTTCAGTCGACCCGCCGCAACCTGAGCATGCCAACCAACCTAGCAACACCAAGCCGGTTGCCGATTTGAACTGTGGTGACATGCTGATTTCGCTCCCATCGAGTTGACACGACTGCCGGCTGCCGAACGCATTGTCGCAAGCAGCCAAATCGGAAGTGTAAACCGATCGCAGCGAGATCGCATCCCCGACTTAGGCGGCGTGCGAGTCCAGCTCAAGAGCCTCGATCAGCGAGGCGAATCGTTCGTTGGCGACTTGGCGACGCTCGATTCGTTCCGAGACGCTCCAACCGCTACGAATCTTGCAAACGCGGCGGAGAATCTCAACATCCGACGGCATCGTCTCACTTTGAGACGGGGCGACGATATTCGAGACGATTTCTTGAGCGGAGGTGGTCGCGGTCAACATGGTTATTCTTCCTGAAAAGGGGACTTGAAATAGTCGACGGCTGGATCAGCCGTGTTGCCGGTTGTAACGACGATGCGACCTATCGCAGACGGTGTGCCAAAGTGGACAGTTCGCTCGTCAAAAAGTTCGCAATTTTTTTCGAGGCGTCAATTCGGCTGGAATCCGAGTTCAACCGTCCCCAAATGCGGTCGTTTCGTCCGAATCTCAAATCAAGGGCGACCGGCGGCGAGCAACTCTTTTTCAAAGTCTTGCAAATTTTGCCAACGTCGATCGGGTAGTCGCATCAACATCAATTCATCCGGATTTCCCCACGTCGAGAACAGGTCTCGGAGCCGATCACGCAGCAAGCCGACGCCGGCCGGCTGATCGATTCGCCCATGTAAATCAACGTATTGCACCTGATTCCCGTCGTCGTAGACGGTTCCGTCGATTTGCCAACCTTCGGACTGATTGGCCCACGTTAGCGAACCATCCCACTCGAAAAAGAGTCCTTGTAGGGCGATCATCGGCGGAGCGACCTCCTCGAGAGAGCGACCCAGAGGTCGGCCCTCACCACGGTAAACGTACGACTGGAAAGAAAAAACGGCGGCCATTGCGATGAATTCCTGATGGAAGGTCGTAACCAAACTGATTAAATCGCGTTAAAAGGATGCCAAACGACGGTCAATCGGCACCGAAAGGGGAATTTTCTTCGTTTGTCAACCCAGAATTCCTTGACCGATACAATTTTTGTCCTAGAGTTAAGTTCTCAAGGATCCCTGTCCGTTGACAACCTCATCGACCTGTCCCCTCCCCAATGACGTATTGAAGGTCGTTTGACCGAGGTTTTGCGGCCTAAGAAAAGGAATGAACCCATGTTGGTTTTGTCAAGAAAAAAGAACGAAAGCATCGTCATCAACAACGACATCCGGATTGTCGTCGTGGAAATTCGTGGCGACAAGGTACGCTTGGGCGTCGAAGCCCCCCGTGAGGTGCCGGTACATCGTCATGAAGTGTACGAAGCGATCCAACGCTGCAACGAATCGACCGACACATCGGTCGAAGGCTAGTCTGACCGACGGTGGTCAATCCCCGCTTCTAAGGTAGATCTTTCCCGCCTTGGCAAGATCCCCTCGTTTTTCTAAACGAGTGTGGCCTGTGGACCCTTGACGTGCCGATGGTGTCTTCGTTAAAACTTCACCCATCACACGGCCCCTTCGTCTAGCGGTCTAGGACATCGCCCTTTCACGGCGGTAACACGGGTTCGAGTCCCGTAGGGGTCATCTGGCTATTGCTCTCAGATAATCTAAACCCGGTAAAACCCAGTGTTTTACCGGGTTTTTTCGTGTCTTCATCCGATTGGGACTGGCTGGGAGCGGCAGAGATGACACCGCCAGGGACACCGCCGCTTGTGGCGGTGTCATTTGTCGTCGCAAGGGTCGCCCCCGCCTCCCAGTGATCCGGTGTCACTTGTAGATAGTGCTTCGCGGCGACCTTCGCCGAGTGCCCCATCCACGAATCAATGACGTGGCCGGGGAATCGCTCCTCTAGTTCGGTTCGGCGGGACGCTCTAAGGTTCTGGAACGTCTTTTTCCACGGAATGACACCGGCGGCCTCGATAATCCGCTGCATTTGGGTTCCAAGATTGGCTCCCGGCAGGTAAGCGGCGATCAAACGGCGGTTCATTACCAAGTCGTTTTCCCGGTCGGCGGCGGCAGCGTCGATAATTGGCCGCAATTCGATGAAGATGGGGCAGAATCGCAGCCCGGTTTTAGGCGAATCGATGCGAATCCGCTGGTCATCGAATTGGACGTCAGTCCATTTGACCGTCAGGAACTCGCAAACCCGCAGGCCGCCGAAACGGGCGAGTGCAAAGGCTAGTTTCCAGTCGTGATCTGGGCAGGCTTTGAGTACTTTCGCGGCAACTTCCGGCCGCACGAAGAAATCACGCTCCCGATTCACCTCTTGGCCGCCTTTGATGGCCGTCATCGGGCTCTCGTCGATCAATTTCGCGTCGACCGCCTCGGAAAATATCATTTTGGCGATCTTAATGTGTTTGCTCGCCGTGGCATCCGCCATCGTCGCCGTGGGCTTCCCCTCGGTGTCACGCCTGACGACTTGTTCGGAAAGCCATCGCTTCCATTTCTTGGCGTCGGCCTTCGTGATTGATAGTAAGAGGCGATCTTCGCCGAACATTCCAACCAAATACCGTTTCGTTTTCCGGTAGTTGGTACGGGTCGCGGCGGAAACGTCGGTCCGGCCCTTAATGTAGCGTTCGCAAAACGCACCCAAATACCGATCGGCGTCATCGTTTCGCTTCACGGCGGGATCGACCAAGCCCCAATTCTCAAGCGTGCCGCGGATTCGCTCATCTTTCAGTCCCGAAACCCAGCGAACGGTGGCCGCATCGGGCAGCGTGTTGGCTTCGTGTGATCGCACCAACTCGTCAATGTGACCGGCGATGCCTTCGGCGGCACGCTTGCTTCGTGAGCCAAGCCACAACGACCGGCGTTGGCCAGCTTGTCTGAACTGTAACCGCCATCCGGCTCGGGTGCGGTCGGTCTCTTTTCTCAACGATGCCAATTATCCATTCCTGTTCTGGATCCTGATAAAAAGGAACCAACGGCAACCAGTCAGGTTCTGGGGTTCGCTCCGTCGAGCTAGCCGTGGTCGGTAAAACTGTACGTGTGTGGGTCGGCCGGTCAACTCTTCACCCGATCGGCTTCGGTTGGTATCCCCGTGTCGCGGAAAATGTCTTCGCACGCATCAAGCAACTCGTGCAAACGGTCTTGGATCGCATCCGGGATGCCTTTGGCTTGGCTCGCTGGTGTGGTCGCTAGTGCATGCGCAGTGTCATACAAACGTAACCACGCCGCCTTATCGATCGACTTCTTTTCGGTCATCACGCCCACTCCGCCAGATGCGAACAACCCGATGGTGAACCGAACTCGGTCCGCACGGGATCAAACCAAACATCGAGCGTTTGAACCGCACCGTTGCGAAACTTCGCGAGCTTGATCGTGGCTTCGGTGGCGTCGCGGTCGGCCCGATGGATCAACCAAACGTCGTCGGCTTCGGCTTCGATCATCGATGACCCGTAAAGCTCGTCGACGGTGGGCGATTGGTCGGCGGCTCGACCGTCTTTTCGCTTGGCTTGTGTGAGCAACAAAACCGGCAGGTCCAATTCGGTCGCCAGGTTCTTCGCGGCGCAAACGATGTGTGCTATTTGCTCGTGGCGGATGTCTCGATTGTCGGTCGGCTTGATCTTGAGTAGGTGATCGATGGCGATGATACGCGAGTGATGTTTCGCGACGTGTAGCCGCGTCATCGCGGCGATGCGTTCGATCGTTTGCGGTTGCTTCGGCCGCCAAACATGGAGCGGAACGCCGGTCAGATCATCATCGACGTACGCACGCAACGACGATAGACGCTCGGCATCGAGTTTGCCGGATCGCAGGATCATCGAATTGGTCCCCGTGTCGGCGGCGATCGTGCGGTCACCGATTTGTTGGTTGGTCATCTCCAACGAGATGAAGAACGCCGGGATACCGGCACGGGCCGCCGATCCAAGAATCTGATAACCCAACGCCGTTTTGCCCATCGACGGCCGGGCGGCGATGACGGTCAGGCCGGGGAACACGCCGCCGGTGGCCCGGTCGATGACCGGAACGGAAGTTGGTATCCCGGCGGCGGTCTTGTCGCCGGCGGCCACTCGCTCGGCTCGATCGATTGAACCGGTGACGATTTCGGCGATCGTTTGGATTTCGTTGTCGGACGATCCGGCGTCAATGCTAAGCGTTGCCGCTCGCATTGATTCGGCGATGTCGTCGGCGGTGTCGTCCAGGCCACCGCGATGGGCTCGCACGATGGCACGCTGCGCGATGTCGACGATTCGGCGGCGTCGGCATAGGTCGCGAACGCAATCGATGTAGTGATCGGCGTTGTCGATTCGCGTTGACAGTGCCTCCTCGACCGCCTCCATTCCTCCCACGGCGTCAATCCTGCCTAGTCGTTCGAGACGATCAAGCAAAACAATCGGATCATCGATCGGGATCCCGGCGGCGTGCAGATCGATTAGCGTGTTGAACATCGTTTTGCGTGCGTCGCCGGTGAACGCTTCGGCGTCCAATCGGGCGTGAATCGAATCGCAAAGCGTCGGCGTGACGATCATCGCACCCAATACCGCTCGTTCGGCTTGGTCGTTTGTGAGGGGGTTTGCGGTCACTGTTTGTGTTTTTCCATGCCGTTGTTGATTTGCTTGAATGTTTCCACCGCGATCGAAGGAGCCCCGTCGATCGGTGAGTTGAACCGTTCCAGCCGAATTTGGTGGGTCTCGGCGTCGCGGCCGCTGACGAGTAGGCGGCCGGATACAATCTCCATCCGCCGGTGAAGGTCCATCGCATCGCAAACCGCGATGTAACATGCTTCGCGAATCCGAAAGGCGTCTTCAATTTCGGTATCCGTCGCGCCGTCGGCCCGCATGCGTGAAGCCAATTCCGCTCGGGCTTCCGGTGAAGGAACCGATTCGATGACCTGGCGGCGAATCCTAACGCGGCGTCGGATCGTCATCCGTCTTAGCTCGGTGTCGTAGTCGATGCTCATCCTTGAGGCCTCTTGCGAGGTACGGCCGGCATCGCGGCCAACTCGTCAAGGGTCGGCGCTCGCTTGTCGGCGGCACTTTGCTTTGACGTGGATGAGTTGGTATCGGATCGCTCCCACGTCCTCACGCACGCACGCCAATCCTTGACGGTCGATTTACCGCGCCGCCAACCGGTGGTCTCGTAGTGGTCAACGAACTTAGTCGGGTCGACTTGGTTACCTCTTTCCCTGCAGTATGCGGCCACTTCCTCAACGGTCGGTTTGATGAATTTGGCGCTTGCGCCCTTCTTATTATTCTTCTCTCCTCTCCTCTTCTCTTGGTCCGACGTTTTGTCGGACAATGTCGGACATTTGTCGGACAATGGTTTCTGTTCTTTGCGACGCAGTCGTTTGGCTTCCGATTCGAGTTCGCGAGCTTTCGCCGATGACCCGTTATGTCTCGTGAATTGCGGGACAATCAGAGTTTCGCCATCGGTGACCAACCAACCGACGTCGATCATCCCATCGGCGAACCCGTCACGCTCCACAAGTCGGTCGATCGTTGATTTGGTTGCGTTCGCGAGGGTGCCGTCGGCGCTATGACGATCAACCCAGGACCAGAAAACAAACAAGCGTCCGACGGTTGCGTGGAATGTGTCCGACAAATTGTCGGACAATGTCAGACATGCCGGGTCGTCTCGCAGGTCGTGACGCATTTTTATCCATTCGCCGGCCATCATCCGCACCTCATCCGCTCGAACACGAAAGCGGCGTAGCTCACGGTGTGAGGTGGTAGGATCCTATTGAATCGCTCTAGTCGACGCTGGTATCGCTCCGCCTGGGAGCCATCGCATCGAACCACCCCGTCTTCAATCGAGACACAGCGGCAACATGCCATGGCCGTCGTCACCGCCTGCTCGCATTGCTGACGTAGGTCGAACATCGCATCCACTTCGGCGGTGGTCCAGCCACGACGGGTAAGCGTTATCCGTTCTCGCATCCGATGGACCTCCCCAGGCATGGCCTGCTCGACCGCTAGGATGTCCTCGATTTGCTCGATTACCGATTTCGCAATCATGAGTCGACTCCCATGGCGTATCGGACGCGCGAACGCTGGTCGTCGTCGTCACACGCGGCGAGTAGCTGGGACAGTAGCTCGGCTCGCCGGGCATCGTTGGTGGGTGTCGACGCGGCGGTGAGGGCCGCGAGCACGTCGGCCGGAACGTATCGACGGCATCGCTCCGTCGGTCCGGCCATTACGCTGGGGATCACGCCGGCCGCCCGCAGGCGATCCAGCGTCGGCCGTGAAATAGATAGCCGCCGCGCCATCTCGCCCGGTCCGACTGCTAGCGGGTCGGTGGACTCGGCGAGTAGGGGCGTGATGGCTTCGACGACGTCGGCGACGATGGCCGCCCGAAGTGCCTCGGGGTCGATCGACTCGACCATAGTGGCGTGACTCATTGGGACACCTCCGATTTTTCGGGGGTGGTCGATGTGTCGATCCGCGTCAGGTCATAACCCAGCCGAACGAGGTTGCGTCTCGCTGTTTTTTCGTCGGTCGATTTGCCGTGCTTGATTGCTAGCACAAGGGCTGCTGCCCAGTACGCGGGATCATTTTTCCGCGTCACGTCATAGATACATTTGGCCATAGATGGTCCTCCTGTAGAACCATGGCCATCGTCATTAATTAATGAAAATGAACGGAATCCCTAGCGTTTGACGCAATATTTTTTTCAATCTTCTGTCATTCTGTTATTGCGCGATTGATATTTTTCCGCTTCATCATCAATCCAGCGTCGCGCTGTCGATTCGGAAACTCCAACCATCGTCGCAAGTTTCGCGGGATCGTCTTTTAGGGTGGGGTGACTTCGCAGTTCTGCGAGCATTTGCGTTCGCCGCAATTCCGATTCGGCCTTGCGTAGTCTGCCCTTCCTCGTGGGCTTGTCCGACGTCACTCTCTCGGCTTTGTCATTACACGGATGCTGATCGTTATCAACGTCGCGAGAATCTTCATTAGCAGGCCCTCCGCATGAGTGGGCGTGATCGCGACGGGGGATCTCTAAACCCGAATCCTCGATCGCCATGAGGATGTCATGAAGACCGCTCGCCTTGCGTATTTCAGGATCAACGATTCCGCAAGCGTAGCATCCTCGCAACTTCCCAAACGTCTCTTCAACTCGTGGAATCAATGATGCGAATTGCTCAAGCCTTTCAATGACGCGACGTTGGGTAGTGGATTCAACGGATTCCACTGAAAAACCAACAGCGTCCATGACCTCGTCGATAATCTCAGTGACTTCGTGTTTTCGGTCTCCGTCAACGATCGCTTTTGTCGGCTTCACCTTCATGTCTAGCACTAAGTTATCGCAGCCGGTCTCAAACCCGCATCTACGCCAAAACGCATTTCGCGTCTCGGTGCTCGGATAACCGCCGGTGGCACCCAAGGCAGCCGACCACGTGTTGACGTCTGCCCACGCTTGCCAATCAATGGGTACGTATTTACTGCTAATCGCTTCGATTATTTTGCCGTGCGTGTGGATATCTTCACTCCAACGTTCGGTCAACGTCATCAACCGAATTGAACGAAAGATTTTCAACGCATGCGATAGGTGGCCGGTAGCCTCATCAAGCAATGCTTGCGAGTATTGAACGGGATCGCCATCGTCGTCATGCAATTGCACGCTGTTCATCATCCTGCCCTCATCGAGAATGCGGCCCGCCGCCGTGGAGGGCAGTCACACGGCGACGGAACGCGAAATAGCAAGGGAGCTACCCTTGCGACGTTGGCATTCTATGCGCGGGCGGGCTTTGTGGCTACTTCTTAGGCTGTTTCGGGGCCGGTTCTGCTTCGGTCGAAAAAAAATTCTGCCGCGGCCGTGACCAAACGTGACAAACGTCCGAAGACAATGACCGAATTGACTTTCCGACCCTTCCAACCAACGCAGGAACCAGAACATGAACCGAATTGAAATCGAATCCGTTAGCAACGTTGATGCCTTGATTGACCGCATCGCGGATGCCGTCTTTGATCGGCTGAGGCCACTTATCGCCAAGAAGGATGAACCCCGTCAGGAGCGTTGCGCAAGCCGTGACGAGATGGCGAAGATTCTTGGTTGGTCGATCGCGAAACTCGACCGGCGAACATCCGAAGGAGCGGTGCCAAGCATCATGGACGAAGGCCGACGGACCTACATTGTGGAGGACGTGTTCGCGGCGTTGAGGGAAGGCACCCCGGCGGCTGAAGCGGCGGCGAAGGAGCGGCAGGCGAAGAAACAGGCTGTAAGGAAGAGTGCGAAGTGATGATCGAATTAACATGCAAATGCGGGCGGCCGCTACGGTTGAAACCGGAAGCGGCAGGCCGCCGGGTTAAATGCCCTGGTTGTTCGTCGGTGATGGACGTTCCCGCTCCGCCACCTTTACAGCCTGCCCGTTACGAAGTCACGGCCAACCTCATCGGTTCCAAGACGGTTCGGTTCTCGTGCCCTGCGTGCAAGGCCGGTCTCACGTCGCCGTTGAAGGAGGCCGGAACGTTCGACAACTGCCCCGAATGCTTGGCGAAATTCATGACGCCTGGAATCGTGGAACAAGAACAAGTCGAGCGTGAAGCGAACGAGCAACGGTATCGTCAGCATGAACAACGCGAAGCAAGACGCCTCGCGAAGGAGAACGCTCGGGCGGAGATGCTGGCCCAACGCCAAGCGGAAGAGGTGGCCGCAAAATCCGCCGACGACGCAGGCGATCAGGTTTCAACCGGCGGATCGTGGCTTCAACGACGAACACAAGTCACGCCGCAGGAAGAACGCAGGCGGCCGGGCAACGGGAACGGCTTCACCGTCCCGGCTAATCGGACTTACCCGAACTTGAACGCGTTGTGCTTGGTGATCCGACTGCTTGCTCTATTGGTCGCGTCTGTCGCGATCCTGATAGCGGCGGTGATGCTTTATGCGGCCTTTCAACGGGATGCAATGGCGGACTCGATCCTTTTGCAAGCGTTGACGACGGCAATGGTCGGCGTTCTTGTTGCTGTCGCTTTGGTGTCCGTTTCCGAATCGATCCGCGTTGTGATCGACACACAAGACAATACGCTCGTCACGGCACGTGCGACCATCGAGCTATTGGCGATTGCCGAAATGTCAAACGAAACAAGCGTTGATGCCGGCCGACGATGAACCATCCAGCCTTCAACTGCTATCGGTACGTCCTCGGGCTCCTCGAACGTATCGCGGTCGCCTACTTCCGCGTCTTCCGTGGCGGCTTGAACTTCACTTCCAACGATCCACCGGACGCAGCCGCCAACGCGGCGAGTGCCCCGAGTGAAACACTTTTTGCCCCGTTCCACGTCTGCGATACCATCATTCGAGACAACCCCGCGCGTTCGCCGATTTGTGCGTTGGTTAAATGTTCGAGATGCGGCTTGATCTGTTCGAGGACGTCGGCAAGATCAACGCCAAAATCAGCCGGGTCGACTCGCTTGGAGTGCCCGGCTTTCGATTTGTCGGCCATCGCTTAGACGCTCTCGGTTTCTCGGGATACGCTGCAGACGCTTGCGAGCCCGAACCATTGGTCATTGCAACCGGGGGTGGTGATCTTCATTGACACGGGGCCGTCAAAGTCTTCTTCGGTGACGACGCGTTCGCGATTGCCGCCGATGTTGACGGTGACGCTCTTGAAGCAAGTTGCTCGGCCAACGGTGCCGGTCGGCGTGCCGAGTGAAACGAATCGGAATCCGTTCAATTTGCTAGTGTGAAGTTGAAGGCCATCGCGATAGAAAGTAACAAAGGTCGTCATCTGATTCGTCCCCGAAAAGTGAAGTAACTGAACTACGCCTACTGTATACCGTAACGGATTACATTGCAAGTTCTCTTCAATGTTTTTTTGAGAAAGAATCAAAACGGCCCGTGGTCGTCGTCGCTGCTCGGCGTGGTCGCGATCGCGTAAGATGCCCGCAGTCGCCCGGCTGCGTCGTCGGCGTTGCTGCCTACGTCAATCAGGCATCCAAGTAACGGGCCACCGTCCTTTCGTCCGGACGGGATCGATTCGACGGCCACGACTTCGCCAAACCGGCCTGCGATGGCCTCCGCGATCATCGAGGTTGACTCGTCGCGGCCGTCGTACAAGAAAACGTGCCGATCATCGGCCAATTCGACCACGCCCCAAGTGACGCTACTGGGGATCGCGTCGGCCACGTTGAGGAGTGATCGGCAGAGCGTTTTTTCGTCCATCGTGGATACCAATGCGTTTATGCGTATTTTGCGGGGCGAATCGCTGATAACAGCCGGAATCGGGCGTGTTCGGTCCCATGCCCTGAAAACGAAAACAGCGGGTAAGGTGCAAACCTACCCGCTGGTGATGCCGATCGGAATCGGTGGCGTTTGTTATCGAGTTTGCCGGGCGATCTCTTCGCCGGCCTCGCGAATGGCGTCGCGAATGCAGCCACGCATCTCGAAACAGATCTTCATGTGCACATAGTGATGCAAACGCGAAACAACGGCAGGGGCCTTGCTGTCGCGGATAAGCTCACCGACTACGGAGGACAAACGCTGTAGGCTGTCATTCATCACGTAAGCGCCGTTCAGTCCGGCGACGCTGTATGTCTCCATCATCGAACGGCATAGATTAGCCATTTGTCGCATTGACTCTTCTTGGCTGTACAGCAGGCCTTCAATTCGGACCGTGTCGCCGGTGAGTGACTTTGTAAGTGACTCCCGCACCACTTTGACGTCGTCGGCCATTTCGTCGTAGTCGTCGGCCGTGACACGCAGATCGTAGCCGATGGGGTTCTGCTTGCGTTCCTCTTCCGGATCCTGGTCATCGTCGTTTGAATTAACTTCGACGCCGGTCTTTTGGTCGAAATCGGCGATCCATTTGTCGACAAACTCATCAATGTCGGTCTTCCCGAGGAAGTATGATTGCGTCGCTTTTGTCTCGACCACGCACCACGGGCGAGTCTCGCCGGGTTGGATGATTCGATACTCATCACAGCCGCGCCATTCGACGTTGATGCTGTTCTCGGATCCGAATAAATCTCGCAAGGCCCCTAAATCGTCGCCGTAGTACAGCAACTCGGCGAAATCCATGCCTGAGCGTTTGCCGACGAACTCGACGTGCCGGGATACCGATCCTTTCCGTCGGCCACCCGGCGTGATTTCGGTCGGCAATTCCTCTTCCCATTCGCGAACGGGGAATCGGGGCGAGATGACGGCGGGCCGCCCGCCTCGCTGTAGCAGTTGCTTCGCTTCGTGCTTGGCCAGCAACCGACTCGGCTGCTTGACGACCAAAACCGCGCAGCCCGTCACCACGTCGAACACCTGATAAAGATACGGGTCGATTTCAAGCGACTCAAGCGTGATCGGACCGGCTACCGGGGCGACGAAAACAGCGGCATCGTTGGATCGCACCGACATTGAAAAGTGGTCCCACGCGTCCGCAAAATCTTTCGTGGATACGATCGGGATTACCAACGCGCTCCCGTGCTCGAATTGGATTTCGTGGACGGTCGCCTCGGTCGTATGGACCGGGACCTGGATCGTTCCCACATTCAGCGGGCCGTTGTCCGTTGCTTGATCCGTCGTCGTCTCGATTGTGGCAGTTGACATGAAATGTCGTTCCTTCCGCCGCCCCCACGTGCATGAGGTGCGGTCAGTGCGTGCATGAGCCCGGAAAAGAAGTTAAGAACATAGGCGTCATACGGCCTACGCAGGGGCGCTCTCTCACGGCCTGTGCCGATCGCAGATTGCAACCCAGCCGGTTGAACCGACTCTGCCACCAATTGCGTGGTGACTACTCTTCTCGTCCGGACTCTTGCACCGCTTGGTTTTAGTTAGAGGGCATGACTTTGTGAACGTTCGCACCCGTGAAGCGAATCACGTTGGAAGGTGCGATCGTTATCGAGTTGGTTTCTTACGACCTTCACGACAAACGCATAATCGTCGTGTCCACCTCAGCGGTCAAGCCCGAAAACATTCAGCGCGTACCACGCCCCACTACGGTCATGGTGGTTTTCGCCACAACCGCTTCATCCACTGCCCAACGTTCCAGCCTCAAAAATCGCGTCAAATGTGAGCGATAGAGGCCGGGCGGCAGCGATAAAACCGAAACGAGCGGGTGCGACCCCACGATTGACCATGACACGCATCTTGGTGGTTGCTAACCTGCGAAAAACAACATTGCCCCAGGTGCCAAAAATGCGGAACAAAACAACTCTCTTGGTTCTGATTGTGCTTGCGTCCGTGACTGCTCAAGCAGATGAGGCGGTCAATCGCTCGACGGCTGGTCACTCGAACGAGGTGCGATCTGAGGAGGGCGTGGCCACTGCTGATCGGCACAGGTTGCCACCACCGTACGTCGCCAACAGGCTGGCAAGGAACAAGCTTGCCCGTCAGGAGGGAAGGCCTGATACATGGTTGATCACTGTGCTCAACGCGATCGAGTTTCCCATTAACCGAACTGCGGGAATTTCATCTCGCGAGCAACCAGGGTCTGTTATTAAACCAGACATTGACGCGGGCATGATGGCCGACGAATTTGAACGAAAGCATCATTTGAAGTTATAGATGTTGCTTCATTTTTAAATGCGACCTCGATCGAACCAGTGACGCTTTCGGCGAGCCCTATTTCTATGCAAAACGTAGTTGAAACAGTTACTCAGTTGGGGCAGTTTGCAGCTTTGGTAATTGTGGTGTGCGTAGTCGTCATGCTTTTTATCTCGCGAATTGACCGACACCCACGCAGCAAGAATCCAACTGACGAGGCCTTGCCCGACGACGCGAGCGATGTCGAAAGGCTACCGTGAAATCAATCTGCGGATAAACTTCCGATCGCAATGGAGAGGCGGTTGACGCTGTTTTCGTCATGGCTACGTCTTCCGATGAAGAACAGCAACCGGTTGCCAGAAACGCCGAACGCTTTGCCGGCTGCGTCGCGGGCATCTGCCGGCCAACTTAGAGAAGTGCAACTGTGCAACTCGATTGCACGATTCGACTTGCCGGGTAGTCCGCCACCGAATCCGGCGACGCTCGATCGAGCGGCGAAAGCAGCTGGAAACGGCGGCTGGTGATGAGGCAATGCGATCTCACGTCACCAGATTCGGCGACGGTATCGAGCTTCATTTTTCGGCGTTGCTCAACAGGCCTGAAGACCACGTCCATGAAATCGAGTCGAAGAATTTTCACGGTTATTCAATGACAGGTAAGCTTGAGCCAGTCGGCTGATTCTTCTCAAGGATCCGATCGCAAATACTACGGGCACAATCCAAATCAAAAGCCCCCCGGTGTTGGTAGCAAGAACAGCCAAGCTAATTCTACAAGTTTCCTTGTGGATTTGGGTGAACGCTGGATCGTGACATTCTGCGATTGCCTTCCTCATTCGGGCTACAAGTTCTTGAGCCTCCGGATCTTTCATCTTGGTACGAACTCTCGCCAAATCGCTGAAATGCAACTCGGACATGCAGGAAATCATCGCATTGCAGTGATACTGCAATGCTTCAAAGGCATCTTCATTCACGGGAGAGTCAAACTGCTGGCAACGCAAAGCGTCCCTAGCGCTAAAGACTCGGTAGCGAAGGTAGATGCGGATAGATGGCGCTACAGCCGACTCGTAGACATATTGGAAGCCAGCAATTACGAGCATCGCGAAGATTACCCAACTCAGGGCGTCAATCATTTTCGGTTTCGTTTGCTTGAATGGATATTTTTTTGAGATGACAGTTTTTTCTGAAGCTGTGTTCGCTCCTGCGCAAGCCGTTTCATTTCGTTGTGATGGACTCGCCGCATTGTCGCCGCGTGAACCACCCAGCCGCCACCGAGAAGCACTGCAAATACCCAGCCAAGTGCGTTCGTTTCAACAAAACGACCAACAAGTGAACTCGCCAATTGCTCTAAGGTGGCTTCTGGCAAACGCCATGCGATGATAATAATCAAAAAAAACCCGGCGAGGATAGGCAGTTGCCCTCGATCAATCGACCGAATTGTAATATCCCGAAAAGCCTCCGCCCAGGTAACTTTGACCGATGGATTCCGGCCGCTCATTCAGGAATTCTTTCGTTTTTCGGGAGTTTGTCTCAATCCCCCCATCATGGCCGACGTGATTATCGGCCACAAGTACGCTGAATATGGACGGCGAACAGCTGCTAGGCCTGCAAGCTGACACGTCAACGAGGTAGTCACGTCGCCGCGTTACATTCGCCAATCCCGGCCGAACTGACGCTGTGATTAACCTAGTCGGCGGGATCCGGGCGGCCACTTCGTCTTCGATGATCGCCACAAAACGGGGCAAACAAATTCCGGGGCAGTTTTTTCTTGAGAGATCCCTACAGGCCGCCGCCGCGGTAATGGATCGGTTCAAGCGGTTGGTTCGTCAGGAACTTGAATTGATCGAAGTGGTCGCAAAACCGTCTTAGGCTCCGATGACTCCGGCGGCACCTGAGGCCGTCGCTTCGATGGCGTGAGGTGCCGCCGGAGTCCGAGGACGCAGGCGAAGCGTGTGGGAGTAGTGAGCCGGCTTTGGGGTGAATTTCTCTCGCATGCGCAGCCCCTTTTCGATGACGCGTTTGGCGTGGTCGACGGACTTGCCGGAGACCCCGGACGCTTTGCCGGCCGCGTCGCGGGCTTTACCCATAACCTGTGGCAAATTTTCCACCGGTTTGTCCTTGGGCGGTCGCCCGCTGTTTTGCTCATGACTCTTGGCCGCCTGCTTCTCGTCGATGCATCTGAATCCCACCCCTCAATTTCTCGGCAGCCTTTCGCTGGCATTTGCCTGCGATTTCTAAAGGATTCTTTTGGAATCCTGAGCCCGCATTATTCACCAAGGACGAAATCGGTTCTGCGTTTTGAGGTTTGGCCATTGCGAAACGCAGCGAAGCGGATTGCGAGTCTGATTTTGACCGACCGCGCACAACGCCCCCCTCCCCCAGAATCG
>NZ_SJPM01000021.1 GCF_007859915.1 Neorhodopirellula pilleata | reverse complement strand
CATGAAGCATTTTTGATCGATCTGCCCGACGTACCTGACAACACGAAATTCCACGACCGAATCGAACGCCTGCTGGCATTGGCGGTCTGAAACCTAGCCCGCCTGAAGGCGATCGCCTAAAGTGCAGATGCCAAACCAATCTGTTTGAAATTGTTGCTACAACTCATCCGTCTTGCTGCCTCACGAGCCGCTTGAACCGCTGGAAGCAACAAACCGACGAGAACGCCAATAATGGCAATCACAACAAGGAGCTCAACTAGCGTAAAACCATGGATATTTCTAGAACGCTTCATAAACGGAACCTTTCATTGATAAGTGGATAAACGCTTCTCATCCTACTCCCCGCGAA
This sequence comes from Neorhodopirellula pilleata, assembly GCF_007859915.1. Lineage (GTDB taxonomy): Bacteria > Planctomycetota > Planctomycetia > Pirellulales > Pirellulaceae > Rhodopirellula > Rhodopirellula pilleata. The sequence continues at coordinate 70,439 of NZ_SJPM01000021.1, read as the reverse complement.
CACTGGGAAAATACTCATTTGCGACACGGCAATAAGTATTTGCGACACGAAAGGAAGGGGGAGGCTTTTACGTTAGGGGAATGAGCAAGCAAACGCGAGCCAGTGCATCGGCAGGGATTAGCCAATCAACCGCGTATCGCATATGACTGGTCAGGTGTCGCACGGTATCATCCCCGAATCCGAATCATCAAGGGCTGCTGATTTAGTAGAAACACTCCTCATACTTTATTAGCGTTTAGCCAATGACGCACTGTTAGGTTTTTATATCAGTCGCCCAAGGGATGTAGTTGATATTTTCAGGGGTTGGACCAAACGCAACCCATGGAACTGCCGTTGTGCCCGGCGTGGTGGTCGTGCTGCCATCGGTTCGACCCACCATTGGATTACTGATTTGTTCCCATAACGCCTGCTGCTCGATAAACGGCGAGATCACAACCAACGAGCTCAATCGCTCGCGATTGGAAATCGTCGACGCAGCCCAGACCTGGGAGGGGCCATTCGGACTATTAGAGGCGGGCGCCCCAATCAACGGCTGATTGCCTGTGCCGTGGGTAGGAATTTGGTCGTATGCCGAATGGTAGTTATGAATCCCTAATCCGATTTGCTTGAAGTTGTTGCTACAGCTCATGCGACGAGCCGCTTCGCGGGCCGCCTGAACAGCAGGCAATAGCAAGCCAACCAAGACGCCGATGATCGCAATGACAACGAGCAGCTCCACCAAAGTGAAACCCGATACTGAAGTCGTTCTTTTCATGATAACGAGGCCTGCGAGAAACGGTCCAGCAAGACTTGGTCATCGCTTTCAAGATCAGTACAAGGCAGTTTAGTCGAAGAGGTTGGTTTTCCACCAGCGCGTTCCGTTGCCTGAGACGCCGCTAGTGTTAACTTGTCGTTGATCGCATTCAATTCTCGAAGAATGATCACCAACGCTACGACTGTCGCGATGGCACCAGGAACACTCAAGAGATAGTGTTTCAAGCGAGCAGCAGAAATTGATTCAACATCGGTGATGCGAGCCGATGCCGTCGCCCAAGGCTCAGTTCGGTGCAATAGCATCGCCGGCCTTTGCCGTCGCGTCGTTGGCCATCTCTTCGTCAGTCGTCTTAGTGTGACGGCGCGAGATCCAAACGCTGCAGGGTGCATGACGCAAGACATACTTCGATGTGCTGCCAAGGATCAGTTCGCCGAGCATACTGTGGCCGGTGTTGCCCACTAAGATCAAGTTGGCATTGGTAGCTTCGGCTTGCTGCACGATCGCTTCCCCGACGTGGGTGGCCACAGGTGTGTGCGATTCGGTGTGGTGATACTGTTCGGCGATCTTGCGTGCCATGCACTCATTAGTTTCCACGATCGGCCGGATATGTTTCGGACTCAGTGTAATCGGTGGCCCGGTGAATCCCCCGCCGACGTAGGCGTAAGGTTGCTCGACGACGCTGACAACGTCCAGATGTGTGTCTTCATCAAGATCGAGTTCCATGAACTCTGCGACGGCTTCGCGGGAAGCGACCGACCGGTCGTAGCCGACGACGATGCGTGGGAAGCAAAATGTTTCACTGGGTCGAACGACCAACACGGAACAATCAGCGCGCGACGCAACGCTGTCCGAAACGCTGCCCAATAACAATCGTCCGATCGCGGAGTGACCTTTTGCACCGAGAACGATTAAATCGGACTTCAACTTCTTTGCTTCGTCAAGAATCGCAGGAACGACCGCACCGCAGACGTGTCGGGTTGCCACCGATTGACACGTTCGGTCGAGCGTTCGTTTGGCGTCGGCAAGAGTCTTGAAAGTTCGAGCATTCTCTTGGTCGGTCCACTCGGGAACCCAAGGTTGAAATTGATAATGCTGTGGATCGTAAGACGCTGTTACCACGGTCGCTTCAACGGGGTTGTGCTGTGCAAGTTGCCCGACGACTGTGGTCGCTGCCATCGCCGCTTCGGAACCATCGGTTGGAAGTAAAATTTTCATCGCCGGGGTCTCCCACGTGGTATTTGAGGACATTGACTCTCCAAGTCGATTGCAGTTCTTATGCCGTCGCTGTTTTGCCGAAGTTCTGTGCGGGTATGCACAGAAAGTGGAAGTAAGACTGGGCCGGTGAGACGGGAAGGCGCAGTTGAACGATCCAACTCAGAGACTCTGCGACGCCGAAACTTCGCTTCTCTCAGTCTGCCCCCCCTTTGCGTCAATTGTTCGCCAACGACTTGCACACCCGATTGAATCGACTGGTGGGATGCAGGTTCAACCGATCAGACATATTGACGCCCGAGACGATTTCAGTGCGGCGGCCGTTGGATCGACCGACTTCGACGGCCTGCAAATCGGCGACGCCATCGGAGACCCGGTACGCTTGCCAGGTTTCGCCCCGGCGGAATAGCACGCCGGTGGGGACGCTAATTGACTCCGCGGACGTTTCATCGACACAATTTTAGCGTCGACGCGAAACCCATCGCCGAGTGATTCACGCTGTTGAAACGGATCGGTGAAGTCGGCGATCATACTAACACGTTCCTCCTCAACGCCGAGTGCGGAGACTGTCAAGAACGGGGACGGCTCCACCAAGCGAACGACGCCATCAAGCGGTTCGTCCCCGCCCCAGTGCTCGACGATGCCCCGGTCCCCCGAACAGACTTTCACGGCGTCGGTTGACAGCACGTCGATGACCAGTCCAAAGTCCGACGGGTCGCCGCATCGGCGGCAAGTCGCTTGCCGGCGGCAAAGCTACCATCAAACCGCCCTGCCGGTTCCCACGCATCACGCGTTTGCTCGCCCTACCGCGAACCGTCCAAGGTCGCGACGCGATCCTGGAACGCGAATCCGCCCCCTCGCCAAAACGCTCGACTGAAACAAGCAGAGGAAAATGTGGAGGGATTCGAAGAAGGCAATAACACTGTCCAGCTAACTGAATTATCGGATTTTGCATCGTTACTTGGCTGCCGGCGCAAATTCTCGTGTGGAATTAGCTGCTCTAAATTCGTATGATTAGGAAACTTTTTTCTCAAACGGGAGACATGCCAAATGCCAGATGAAGTAAACTGACTTCGAAAACCTCTGTCTGGCTTGTCCTACCTGCAATCGACACAAAGCCAATCGTGTCATTGGGCTCACCGATGAAGGAATCGAGACGCGATTGTTCCACCCTCAGCGCGACAGCTGGCTTGCTCACTTTGATTGGTCAGTGAACGGTAGGGTGATTGTCGGGTTGACTGAGGTAGGCGTCGCTACGGTCAACCTTTTACGCATGAATCGACCGCCATTGGTTGAGGTGCATTCGCTTTGGGGCATCGTTGGGAAGCACCCACCGAATTGAGCCGACCGCCCTTTTGTTTGAGCGCCTCAATCGGACGAGCGATTCTCCTTCTGGACGTTGACGGCCAGATTCGATTCTGGCCCCCGCTGTTAACCCTGCAGTCGGCTAGTTTGAGGCCCGGCTTGGTGGGTCGGAAGCAATCGGCGTTATAACAAGCAACCCCTTATCAACTTGAGAGCGCGATAGTTCGCGAGAGAAAATACCGTTCAAACGGAAGCAACATTCGGAAAATCTGCTCGAGGTAAGAAAATCGAGAGCGCGTCCAGTCATGACCTGAAATTGAAAAACGCCCAAAACACTGGGGATTTCAGCGATCGATACGTCGCGAAAGAAAACCTCTCACTCTACGAACCAGCGGGTACCCTAAAGTTCGCAGGATGAGATGAGTACAGCGGAAGCAACACTCTTCGTCCAGACTCTCGCGAAAACACAGCCATCCGAACGTGTGCGTCGAGTCTGGTCCTCATCTCTGCGACCCCAGAAACCTCGCGAAGAACAAGTATTTTCATGAAATCTTGCCCTGTCGCGATTTTGCGAAGCTAGCATATGGCAGCCCTGACAAGCCACCGTCCAAACTAGCGATTCAGGAGCACGACTGGAATGGGGGTCCGCCCAACGCCAGCAGCTTGGCGACTTGCTCCTTCCGGTATTCCTCCAACTGATGTGGAAGCATGGGAAACGAACGTCGACGTTCCAGGGGACCAAACAGCCGCAATCGCGGCAACCGAGTTCGCCTTCCGAATCGGTTACTTCATCGAGGATTGAGGTTCGAAACGCTCGAGCAGCGTCAACTGCTGGCATCCGATGTGCTGAATTCCTTGTCGCCTTCGGGACGCGATCAAGGCGTGCTTCGTCAGGTGAAGGCGGCATCCGATTTGGACGCGAAGTCCGTCGTGTTTGTCGATTCTAATGTTGACGATTACACCAATTTGCTCGATGGATTGTTTGGTGCCTCTGGTAGTGATTCGGGCGCATCGCCTCCGCGTGTCGAGGTGCTTGATGCCGATCGAGACGGGATCCAACAGATCACGGACACCCTGGCTAGATATCACGATGTCTCCGCAATCCACATTGTGTCGCACGGATCCAGTGGTAGTTTGCAACTGGGCAACACAAATCTCGATGGCAACGCGCTGAACCGGCACGCCGCGCAACTAACCTCTTGGGCGAATGCGTTGAGTGACGACGCGGACATTCTGCTCTATGGCTGCAACGTGGCGGAGGGGCAAAGTGGAACCAACTTTGTCGAAGCCCTCAGCATCCTCACCGGCGCCGACATCGCCGCCTCCGATGATCCCACGGGAAACGCGACGCGGGGCGGGGACTGGCAATTGGAAGTCCAGGTCGGTGCGCTCGAAGCTTTGGCGGTATTCGATCAGTCCACACTAGCAAGCTACTCAGGCTTGCTCGAGAGCTTGCCCGATCTCAGTACTGAAACAGAAAAACTCACCATTACCATTCTGTCCGGAAATCGAGTCAAAGTGCAGGGTGGCACTCACGACGGAAAAGAATTCGACATCAGTGGCAGCATCAAGGGAGGTATGAAGGATGACACGTTCCTAGTCGCAGGAGGGGCGAGCCTCAACGTAACGATCGACGGAGGAGGTGGAAACAATACGATTGATTTCTCCGCGAAAGGCCAGTCACTTGTCGTCACCATCGACGGCAAGAATCAATTCAAGGCCAACGCTACCGCAGTGCCGTCCGAGACGCTGTCGGCAACAAATATTGGCAGCGTCGTGGGTGGTACTCGGGAGGATCGATTTCAGTTTAAATCTTCATCAATTTCTTTTGCATCCGGGCAACTCGACAAGCTACTCGATGGTGGTGGGATGGGCTCGTCGCCGGGCAACACCCTTGATTTCAGTGGCTACAAGGGGCCCGTCAACGTCGACCTGGAACTGCGGTCTGCGACTGGAGTCAAAACCGGTTTGAACAATGGCCTGGCCAGCATCCAGCATGTTGTGGGATCGAGCAGTGGCGACACTCTGTTGGGTGGCAACTTGAGCGACACGCTCGATGGCGGGGAAGGGGCCGACACGATCGAGGGCTCGTTCGGCGACGATACGCTGATCGGCGGACTCGGCGATGACACCTACCAGTTCAGTGACCACTGGGGCGTGGACACCATTGAGGAGTTCACTCACGAGGGAACCGACACGCTGGACTTCGGTAGCGTTACACACAATCTAGCCTTCACGTTCACAGCGGCCGACTTCCGGGTCGCGGCGACGAACGCCAGTGACATGTCGCCGGTGGCCGATGCGCGTATCCAGGGTGATTTAGCGTCGATCGAAAGAATCGATGCCGGCAGTGGCACAAACTCTTACACGTTCAGTCAGCCTTTCCTGGACGGTTTTGTGATTGACAACCGAAACTCCAATGGCGCGACACTGGACTTTTCCGCACTCGGCGATCAGCTCACGTTCACGATTAGCCCTACCGACGAAAAAGCGTATCCCGGCGCCGTCAACAAGGTCGAAGTCGTCAACGAAACCAAGCAGCGCACGCTCACCGCGTACAATATTTTCAATCTGACGACGGGAAAGGCGAGCAACAATCGGATTAAGTTCGTGGGAACCGCGCAATTGCCCGGTACGCTGACCGTGGCGGCGGCCAATGCTGCACCGGCAGATCCCGCGAGTGACAGCATCACCCTGGACTATTCGCAGTACAGTTTGGTGCCCTTCGTCAGTATAGGGGATGCACACACGTTTGAAGCCAAGAGTGTAGTCGAACCGGTTCTGTCGGCAGTGAGCACGTCAGATGATGCCTGGCGAGTCGGCCACAACGCCACCCTTGGCACTTTGACGCTCACCCTGTCGATCAACGGCGAAGAGATTACGACCGGACGCATCAAACACAATGCAACGGTGAGTGGTAAAACTCGTTTCAATCGTGGCGAGGTGAGTACGGCGATCGAAGAGGCATTCATCAAATTCAAGCAGGAAACATCGGCTCAAAAGGAAACGATCCCCCCCAACGGTTTTCAAGTCTTCACCTATGGGACAGGAACATTAAGCGATCCGTGGAGGATTCAATTTCCCAAGGCGTACACAGTCGTCACGGGAACCAAGACTTTCAGTTTGCGGAACGAAACAGAATCGCGAAGCGTGGAAGTTACCAATTTGGCAGCCAACACGGACCTGCTTTTTGACCGCCCCTTACATAAGGCCACGCTCACGATTGGCGAACCGGGCGTTGATGTGTGGCGATTGTGGAACAACGCGTCCAATGGAAAGTTCACGTTAGAGATAACGACAGCAGTTGCCGGAACAAACACACCGATCCAAACCGAAGAGATCGCGTTTGACGGAGACGCGGACTCCATCATCGACTACATCAAGCGGGCCTTTGCCGCGAAGAACCCCGCACGCGAATTTACGACGGATTTTACCGTTGACGTGACGGGGGCCGGGACGCGCGCCAACCCCTGGATCATCAAGTTCCCGAAATTCGAACATGTCGTGGGTCTAACGACGGACGACTCGAAACTCGGATTGCCGGGAGGGATCGTTTCCGTCACGGCCCAAACCCCGGACAACCAGAAGCAGCTGATCGAGGTGCGGGCCACCGGTGGCGAGTTTCAGTTGAGCGTGGCCGGGAAGACAACGAATACGATTTCCGTTGATCCGTCGGGAAAGACTTTTCAACAGGAATTGCAAACGAAGCTCGGCCAAATGTTCGTGACGCTCGGTGCCCCCGAGGGTTCGAAGCCCGTTGTGGAGGAGAAAGAGACTGGAAATCCGGCGGCCGGATGGGTTGTCACACTGCCTCGCGAGGTTTCGACGGACAATTCTCGGTACCCGGCAATAACCGTCGCCAGTACCATGCTCGAAACTCATTCGGTTTCGATTGCCAAGAACGCAGTAAGCAATATCAACCATGGGCGTGAAGTTACTCTTCCAACCCGAGTCACGATCGTTCCACGGCAGGTCGAAGGTTATCTGGGTGGATATTTAACCTCAGCGTACACCGCTCTGGGTTATTACAGCGTGGCGGGTTCGGGATCGGCAATGACGGTCAAGAACACGCAGGGAGTAACGACGCTCGTAGGCACTTGGACGGAATGGACATTCGCTGAAGACGGTGCCGTGAATACGACACAGACGCCCGCGACCGGCGGCGTTGCGGCAAAAAACGAGACCGGGTCTGACGAAGCCGACTACCTCGTCGGCGGTCCCGATAATGACACGCTGAATGGCAAAGGCAAAGACGATAATTTGCGGGGTGAAGGCGGCGACGACACTCTGTTGGGCGGCGCAGGCAACGATATCCTTTTCGGCGGCACGGGCGACGACATCCTCAATGGTGGGCTCGGCGACGACGAGTATCGTTTGGAAAAGAGCTGGGGCCGAGACAGGATTGAGCTTGTAGACGGCGACAATGGAAAGGACACGATTGATTTCTCGCCCTTGCAAGTCACCGACGAAAAATTCACGCACGTGCTCTCTGGCGGCAAGCTCGTTTCCTCCACCGGCGACTTCACGCAGACCAACACTCGTACGCCGAAACGGGGCTTCTACACGACTCCGGCTCCCAACGAAGTTCTCGGCACATTTGATGCGAATGCGGATACGGTCACTTTGGGTGACGCCAAGGTACTCAAGACGATCAAGCTTGCCGAAGCCGATAACACCTTCTTGTTTGGGAAAGATTGGGGGACTGGGTTTACGATCGATTCGAGCCTTGTCGCCGAAGGGAAAAAGAAACTTGTCTTAGATTTCCACGACGTGGGAGACGACTTACGCTTCACGTTTGCTCCCAATCCGGCGAACGATGGTGTGGGTACGCTAACGATCGAGCAGTTTGGAATTGTCGCGAAAGTGTCCGCGAGCAAGCGGAACACGATCACAGTGACGGACATTGACGCCAATACCACAATCTTAGGCGGCGGTGTTGATAATACGTTTGTTGCCGCTGCGGACCGCACCTATCAATTTCCTGGCACCATCGTTGGCTACTCTGGAGTGAAACCGCTCAAGAGCCAGGGCATCGGCCTTGCAAAGCTGGTGGGTTTGGGCATCGCCGCGCCAGTGCTCAAGTCCGAGTCGTTACAGATCGAACAACTCCCTTCGACAACGGTGCAAAACACGTTCAACTTCGGACGACAAGCACCCAGCTTGGGCGCTATCAAAGATCAGTTCTTTCAGTTGCAAGGTGCCGGTTTCAACGACGTCTTGTACCCGCAGAGTTTGTTCTTGGGAGCCGGTGTGGCGCCAGAATTGAAAGACCTGTTTTCGCAGATGAGCTCGACTCTGTCGAACGCGTTCGGATTCGCCAATGAAGCTGTGTCGGGCGCTGCGACGGCCGCCAATGCGAAGGTTTTCAATTCGGCATTCGGACACTACTCGAACATCAACAATGTGAAATACGGCGCGGGCCTGACCGTCATTCAAGGAGACAGCTACAACAACGAATTCAGGCCGGTCGGTTCGAGCATCGCAGACTTACTACTGGAAAATGAAGTACCGCAAGTGGCGCCGTCGGCGGCCTTGATGATGGGCATGCTGGGGGCGGACACCTATAAGTTTGGCGGCGGCACGTTCAATCCCTTCGCAATTAGCACCGGAGTGATACTAGAAATTCCGGACTTCGGACCGCTAACCAACTCCTTTGGTCTGGATACGTTGGATCTTTCTGGCTACGGGCCCGGAACAGAATTGCGGGTGGAAGTGCATCCGTGGTCGAAGAATGACGGAAGCAATAGTGCTCTTGGATTCTCGGACAACTGGTTTGCCGTGTGGTTGAAGAACCCCGTCCTGACGCCGATCCTCGATAAGGTTTCGTCTGAGTTCGGCGCAGAGTACCAAGGATGGCTGCCGATCATCATCGGCAACTCGATTGAAACGATCCTGGGTGGTGGTTCCAAAACGACGGTCAAGATGTACGACGGAGCCGTCTTGAAGGGTCGCGTCGTCGGTCCGAACATCGAGTTGGACTACTCAAACTACTATCCCGATGGCGGGCCCAACGGAGTAACGGTCGACCTTGGCTCCGGCTTGAATGTGGTGGTTCATGACGAGATCGACCTGAGCCCGTTGGGGGTCTACCCAGCGAATAAGTTTATCTACGGCAGCGCGACGGGTATCTTCGGCGAACGGCTGCGGGGGCTATCGGAAGTCTTCAATCTGACGGCGGGAGAACTTGTCGGTACCGACTTTAGCGACTTCGCGGTTTCCGGCGTCAAGAAGGTCATTGGCAGCACACGCAACGACACGCTGACAGGAAGTGCCGCCAATGAAGCGTTCGTCGGCTTCGGCGGCACAGACACGATCAATGGCGTGAACTCTACGGAAGCGATCGTTGGTGGATCATTTCAAAGTGGAAACTTTGTCAGTTTCGAAAGACAGAAGAATGCAAGCCCGGTGGTCGCGGCGTTGGGTTCCACAGTCGCGGACGTCAACGGAAATGGCGGTGCATGGGAAATGCAAAGTCAAATGCTCGTTACCGCCGTTAAGGAAACGGTGAATAACAATTCAAACGGACTTCGTCTCACCGCGCCTTCTGAATTCGGCCGGATGGTCTTGCTCGTTGATGGCAAACTGGTTGACGTTCGTATTGATGACGGAGTGGGACTTCCATCCATCGCACCCGCAGATGCTTCCCAACTCGCGAAAGTCAAGACAAAGCTGGATTCGTTAGCCAGTGGCGTTCTTAGCGTGAGCAGGAAGAGCGATGGATCATGGCTGTTTGAGGCGGGAAATGCGACTACCGACATCCGCGCCTACTTCATTAAGACCGGTGCGCAGTCCACGACTATTTTGCGGCCCGGCGGAGCAGATACCACGCAAGGCCTGGAGGGCAGTTCCGCAAAAAGTGACCTTTTGATCGGCGACAACAGCGACGGTGCGACCAACATCTTCGTCCTCGGCAAAGGATTTAGGGGCGAACTCCCGGGCGATGACATCATCATCGGCAGCAGTAACGTTAAAGTGACGAACATCATTGACTTCTCCGAATACGTCTCGACGGGAGCTGCTGTCAAAGGAATCGTCGAAAAACTGAACAAAGACATCAAGGTCCGTGTCAACGCTTATGTTGTCGACGGAGTCACCGTTCCGAACGCGCATCAAATCGTATTCACCGTTGGCAAAGAAGACGCTGCCAACACCAGCACCATCACGGCATTTGGAGCCTTCCAGTTCCGTTTTACGCGAGACGGCAGCATTCTGTCGTTGGGCGGTCTACAGAACATTGCCAAGCAATGGCAGGCAGTGCGTGGTCCGGCTCCAACGGGAAGTTCCTTGATCGCCACACCTGACATCGTCGGGACGCCGCTCGCCCCGCTTACGGCTGCCGAACTTCAGCCGATCTGGGAAGAAGCGCTGCGACGCTGGCAGAATACCGGCCTGCTCGACGCAAGTCCGATTGACGTCGCCAGTTTTACAATCGGAATCGATGAACTCGCCGGTCAAACTTTGGCAGTCGCGTCGGATGGCCAAGTCACCTTTGATGCCTCGGGAGCTGGTGCAGGTTGGTTCGTGGATCCCACCCCGAGCGACAACTCCGAGTTCGCCGACACGGTTACGGGAGTCGGCCTTGTTGCCAACGGCGACAGTCCCGCAGTAGGCGCCTTTGACTTATTAACCGTCGCCAAACATGAATTGGGACACTTACTCGGCCTGGAACACTCCGATCAGCCGGGCGCACTCATGGGTCCAATTCTGCCCACCGGCGTGCGACGGTACGATCCAGTCTGGAATGCAGCGGACGGAGTCGCGTTGCATTCCACGGACGGGCATGCCCTTGGTGACGGCGACTCGGACCAAGATCGAGTGGTGCATGGATTGGCGGAGTTCGCGGCTTGGGCCGGGGACGGCCAGACGTACGCGAAAAAAGTCAACGATCTGGTGGCAACGATCGATTCGATTCCATTCGTGGATGTCACGCCGGCCGAAATGTTTCAGATTACCGGTGACCAAATCGAATCCAGGATCAACTCGGCCGTCACCGAAAAGATCACCGAGATCTTCAGCAATAACTCCAACGTCACTTATGGCGATCTGCTCGATAATGTCCCGGCGTTGTCGCTCACGGCTGTTAGCAGCGGCGAAGAATTGGGCGCAGTCGTCAACTTATCGACGGAGATCCGTCACATCTCGTTGGATTTTTCTGACGCATCTTTCGGCGATTTTGGTCTGCAGGCCGGCGACGGTAATGACCTGACGTTTAGCCTGACGGCGACGTTGGAATTGCAGTTCGTGTTTGGACTGGACGAATCAGGCGACTTTTATGCGAGAGATCCGAGCCTCGTAATGCGTTTGGCGTTGGGCCAGGAGGCAGCCACCATCATCGGCATCGACACCGCTGAGCGTCAGATCGTGTTGGATGGCGATTTCACAACCTCGTACTCCGTAGGCGAGGTGGCTTATCTCGGCGGTTCGAACAGCAACGTTGGTCGTTATCACGTCGCGGACCTGACTTATGACGCGCTCACGAGCGAAACGACGATCCGCGTCGTCGAGGAGCTTCCCGACTCGACACCCGACGGCCACCTGCGTCCGACCTTTGACTTGGGACTGAATCTGGGTCCCTTTGGCATTGGAATCGAAGACGGAACGATGTCCTTCTCGATGGCGATGTTGTTTCCCACCAGCGGCACGATGGATCTCGACACTCTCGCGGCCGACGTCGGGCACGGCGATTTGATCGGTTCGGCGCGGTTCAGTTCTGACAGTAACTTCGAAGTCGTCTTGCCGATCGAGTTGAAGGGTGCTTTAGCGGGATTGGGTTCCAGCCTGGGGACGCTGATTGCAGTCAGCCCCGACGAATTACCGCCGGACGCCGGACCGGCGAGTTTCTTCAGCAGCATGGTGCCGACGTCATCGGGACTGGACGAGCTCACGAGCATGCGCGGCGTGTCGCTCGATGCGCTGCTCAGCGGCCTCAGCTCGGGGCTCGATGCGGTACTCGATCCAGAGGGCATCGCCTATCAAAATCTGCCGCTTATCAACAAGACGTTGGTGGATGTTTTGGGTGGCGCGGGCGACAAACAAATCGTGCGGATCGACGGCGAACCGACACAGGGCAATTTCACTCTCACGCTGGGTTCGGAAACAACCGCACCGATCGACTTCAACGCAACCGCAGAAACAGTGAAGACAACGCTCCAAGCCAGCTTCGCGACGTTGACCGACGTGACGGTGAGCGGACCGGAAAGCGGGCCGTGGATCATCAGCTTTGCCAATACCGCTACGGGCGGTGCGACCACGTTGACCGGCAATACCTCCGGATTAACGGGCGGCAACAACCCTAGCGTCTCGGTCTCCGACGGAAACGCGATCAGTTTGTTCCAAGCTGCGGTCGACATGGTGCGTAGCAGTCTCGACGACATCCAGGGTCTGGAACGCAACTTGAACTTCGAGCTCATTGCCGCGTTGGGCCTGAATCGGGATCTTGGCGATCGGGATGCCGTGAAAGCGGCCTTTGACGACTTGACGAGCATCTTCTCGCAACTCAATGGCAGTTCTTCGAACGCGGACATCGCCTTTGCCGTGGTAGACCTTGCCTTGTTCGATGCGTTCGTTCGAGATCGTGATCTCGTTGCGGCAAACGATAACCTCTCGAAACTACGTTTCAATAATTTGCCGTTAAACTTCGCCTCGACGGATGACGAGATCGCACTCGCTCTGGTCAATCGCGACGAGTTCAACATCACGACAGCGGCTCGAAGTTTGCTACTATCGGATCCTGACGCGATGGATGCGGCTGTTCGATTGGCTTCGTTGGGCCTGGATGAAAGTGCCACGAATGCACAAATCGAATCGCTACTTGGGACGACGCAGGACGAGATCGATGCCACGAAGGAGATGCGTGATGTATTACTCGACACGACCGCCAATGAGGGGCTGGTGGCGTTTGCGAAGAGCTTTCTGGCCGAAAAGGGACTCAATGGCACCCCCACGGATGAACAGATTCTCGCCGAACTGGACGATACCGACGCAATCGCCGAGGCCACGACCGACCGCGACCTACTGCGTGGGCGGAGCATCGAGATTCGCGACGCGGCGGCTCTCCTGATCGGTCTGGGGCTGAACCCGAATTCGACCGACGCTGAAGTCGCAACCGCCCTGGCCGATACCTCCGCGCTGGCTGCTGCCAGGTCAGATCGGAACCTACTCGCGTTGCAAGGCGAAACAGCGGCCGAGGTCAGTCGCGCAGTGGCGGATGCCCGCGCAAGTCTCGTGGCGCAAGGTCTCGACGGGAGATCCACCAACGAGCAAGGAGCAGTCGCGTTAGCCGATCCAACGGAGCTTGCGACAGCACTCACTCAGCGTGATACGTTGGCGCAGTACGAAGCGAATAGGTTGATGCAATTAACCTACAAGAATTCGGAACTGTCTGTCGATTTGGATTTCGAACAGTTGATTCAGGAACAGTTGGGATTCCAATTGGATCTCCAGGATCTTATTGACAACAGTCCGCCAGAACTTCAGGGCGCACTCAGGAATCTGATCGGCAACGCCGGTGCCTTCACTGCGTCCGCAAGCGGGATGTTGGACGTCCAGGCAAGGGCGCGGTTCAACCTGGGGTTTGGATTCGATCTTAGTAACGTCTTGAATCCCAAGTTCTATGTCCATGACGATACGGGGATTTCAGTTGGTCTGATCGTCGAACCGGCGAACGGAACTTCGCTTGATTTCACCGCGACCATTGACGTTCCGTTGCTTGGCGATGTAACCCTGGCGGCGCGCGACGTTGATGCCGGTTTGAATCTGCGCGGTCGCTTCGGCCTGGCGGACGACAGTGCCGACGACAACCAATACTTGATCAGTGAATTGACCACCTTGGGAGCCGCAGGAGTCGATGCGTCGATTACGGGTGGCCTCACGCTGGATGTTCCCCTGTTCTTCCCGACGGCTAACATGCCATTGGGAGGGTCAACGGCAGACGGCAATGCGGACGGGATTGCCGACAATTCGCTTCACGTCGATGCGGGTTTCGAAGTCGGCGGTGGTGGCTTCCAGGGTTTCAATGTGGTTGCCCCTAATCTTGCTGGCAACTTTGACATCATCTCGCTGATCAATAACCCGACGCTGATCATCAACGGTGTCAAGAGCGGACTCAACGGGCTGTTCGATACGATCGGCGATGGGATGGAAACGGGCGTCTTTGATGTGCCGATTCCGCTGGTGGGTGAGCGGTTGAAGGCGGAGCTTGGCTTCGCCGACGGCACCAGTTTCCTTGACACGTTGCAGTCCGATATCAACACCAAGCTGAACGATGCCTTGGCGGCGATTGGTGGCCGAACCACGGTCGAGCTGATTCAAGAGGCGTTGTTCGATGCCTTTGGACCTGGCTCCGACGGTCAGGGTCCGAATATCTTGGTCGATGACAACGATCAAACGATCACGCGAGTGGAAGACATTCCCGTCGTCGCGACAACGGATTACATCCAATTCAACGTACGGATCGCCGATGCGTTGATCGCCGCCGAAGTGCCGATGGATCTTGCCGCCTCGATTCCTGGTTTGGATCTCGATATCGATGGCAACGTGCGACTCGATCTGGGGTATCAGTTCCAGTTCGGATTCGGATTCCACAAAACCGATGGTTTCTACTTTGACACCACCGGCGCATTGCCCAGCGGCGAGGAATTTGCCTTCACGGTTTCGGCGAGTCTCGCGAATGATTTCAAGGCTTCCGGGACACTCGGTTACCTGACCGTCGAAGTGGCCGAAACGGCCAACCGGCCGGGCACCGCCGACCGCAACAGCGGTCTTTACGGCAGCTTCGGTGTCGATATTCGTGATCCCAACGGTGACGGTCGCTTTACCCTTCGAGAACTCGGTACCGCGGTGCTGGGCGAGACCATCGTCGGTACGTTCCAAGCGGAAGCCGATGTCGATTTGGGTATCACTGTATCGATTCCCAAATCGCCCGCTGGCGGTTTGGAATTCCCCACGTTCACCACCCAACTGCTTTACGACCAAGTGTTTGCCAACGTCAGCACCGCGCCCGGGGCGAGCAACGGATTTGGTGGCGCTCCGGTGGTCGAGTTTAAAGACATCCGTCTGGATTTGGGTGAGTTCATTACTGGATTCGTGGGACCGATCATCGACGAAGTCCACAAGATCACCGAGCCAATCGAACCGGTGGTCGATGTCATGCGGCAAGACATTGGTTTGCTCGTACAACTCAAAGCCGAACGCACCAATCTGTTGCAGATTGCCGAGGGCGTCTTAGGGCCGACGAAGTATGAGCCGGTCCTGACGGCCATTAATGCGATCATCGATATCGTTGACTTTGTTGAAAAGGTCAACGCGCTGCGGCAACTCAACCCCGACGGCAACCTAATCCTCGATTACGGCAGCTTCATCGTCGGTGGCAATTTGAAATCCGCAGGCGGATCGAAAGTTCCTGATTCGGCGCCTACTTCAAGCAACCCCGAATCTCAATTGGCAGGCGGTTCCAACGCCAATGCGAAAGGAAATGCACAGGCTACCGAGGTGATCAAGAGCATTGGGACGCAACCGGGTAGCATCCAATTCCCAATGCTGTCGGATCCCAGTGTCGCCTTCGGCTTGCTGCTTGGAAAACCCGAAACACTGTTCATCTATGACATGCCGAAACTCGATCTGAGTTTTAGCTACATCAAATCGTTCCCGATCTTTGCGGGTCTGAACGCACGATTGGGCGGCCGCGTGACTGCCCAGACGGACTTGGCATTTGCCTTTGACACCAACGGGTTTGAAGCGTGGAAACAAGGCGGGTTCGCTCCCGAACAGAGCGATGCCTTGTTCGATGGATTTCATGTCCTCGACCACGGCATTGAAAACACACCGGGCGATCGCCCCGAAGTCACGTTGACGGCATCCATCATCGCGGGACCATCAATCGGCATCGCGGGATTGGTCGAAGCGGGGGTCGAAGGTGACATCACCGCCAAGGTGGAATTCGACCTCAATGACGTCCCCACGCCCGGCTCAAATCCGCTCGAGTACGATGGCAAATTGACTTTGGATGAACTGTCCCAACGGGCCGCGCAAGGTGCCCACTGCGTGTTTGATACTTCGGGCACCGTTTCGGCGGGACTCACTGGCTTTTTGTGGGTCGGTGCCGACACGGGACTGTTCGGTCGGATCACTCTGTATGAAGAACGTGTCAGTCTTTATCGGCAAACATTAGCGACATTTGGATTGGGTTGTGCCGATCAAGTGCCGCCGACATTGGGACGCGTCAACGGTGGCGTGTTGACGCTCGCTTATGAACCGAGCGAATCGTTTCCGATGCTGCCCAGTGGTGATGCCTATCAGGTGTCCGAGTTCACCAAAGACAACGAAACCCAGATCCGAGTTCAAGCCAACGGGTTCACCCAGACTTTCAAAGGTGTCACCAGCATTGCCTACAACGGTACCGCCGGCGCCGACGCGGTGTTGGTCAGCAACGTTTCGGTCCCCGTGACGCTCCGCGGTGGCCATGGCAATGACTTGCTGCGGATCATCGCCTCGGCCGATAACACGGCAACTCGTGAATTGCACGGCGAAGGTGGTGACGATGTGCTGATCGGCAGCGATTCCTCCGACACGTTGCGAGGCGGAGAGGGCAAAGACGAACTGTCCGGCGGCAAAGGGATCGACACGATCGATGGTGGCAGCGCGGCAGACGAATTGTTTTGGATGTTCGGCGACGGGGCTGATTTGTTTGTCGGTGGTGATGGCTCGGATGTGATCAAGCTTAGCGGCTTTGATTTCGACGACGACGCACGCACGACCAAACTGCATGACGACACCGTCACGTTGACCAAGGCCGGCACGACAGTGGACGTTTCCTGGAAGCGGGGCAACACCACTCAGGTCTTGAACATCACGGGAACCGAGCAAATCCAGTTGGATGTCAGCGCGGGCAGCGACACGGTGACCGCCAACGACCTTCGCGGCTCGGGAGTCGTTGATGTGATTCTGAACTTCGGAACCACCGACTCGGACACGACGACCATCAACGTCTTCAATCCTCCGGTGCTCTTCAATGGTGTGGAGCTCCATTCCGAAGACGTGCTGACGCGCGTGAGTGAACCGGATCAGGGCATCGACACGTTACGAATCGTCGGAACAAATGCAGCCGATATCTTCGAGGTGCTTGCCGAAGATGACGAGGCGTTGATCGTCAAACAAGCCGGCGGCGTGAACTATTCGATTCGCAAATCGGAAGCCGATCGCGACGAAGTCATCATCGAGACGCTGGGGGGCAATGACCGAGTGGACGCCAGTCGTGTGACGGCCAACCATCTCCGACAACTCACGGTCCTAGCCGGCGGTGATGATGACACGATCATAGGCTCGCCGTTTGTCGATCATATCGACAGCGGCTTTGGCGACGACACCGTGACGGGTGGCGCGGGCATCGACACGTATGCCGACGCAGGGGGCAACAACACATTGATCGAATCGCGTGATGTCAATTTCACGCTCAGCGATACTCAGTTCGCAGTGACTGGCACCACGGAAGTCGAGCAGCTGGGCGGTCTATTTAAGACGGTCTACCTCTACGGATACGACCTGAACGCCCCTGCACCGGCGCAAGCTCATTCGGGCATCAATACATTTGATCTGTCGGGCTGGACTGGCGATGCCACGCTGGACGGCGGTGAAGGTGATGATATTTACACCGTTTCGACAAGCATCGCCAATGGCGTCGCGTCGACCATCCGCGTTGAAGACACCGGTAGCGAAACCGGACAAGTCGACCGACTCAATATCCGCACCAGCGGTGAGAATGAAACGCTCTTTTTCTTCGACGGTCACGTCGATGTGTTTGCCTATAACGCTGCACTGGGTGAGACGAAACCTGCGACGCCTTCGTTTACGTTCGAGTTCGGTAGTGCCGGGGCACTGGATGTTGAGCAGTTGACCATCGATGGCGGTACGGGCTTCGACACATTGGTTGCTGGCAATCAGAGCAACCAGTGGAACATTACCGGTGCGAACGCAGGAAGTTTAACCAGTGATGGTTTTGGCATTTCGCTTGGTTTCCAGAACGTCGAAAACCTGCTGGGTAGCAACTCGGACGATACGTTCCATTTCGCCAGCGGCGGCGGTATCGCAGGACGACTCGATGGCAAGGGACTCGTTGCTGGCGATTTGACGTCCAACGAAGACACGCTTGACTACAGCGACTTTGGTTCGTCCATCGTGGTGGATCGCCAACTTGCCACCGCAACCGCGATCGGCCAAACCTTTCACAACATCGAAGTGCTGGTCGGCAGTCACGTTTCGGACAAACTGATTGGGGAAGACTTAGCCAACGACTGGCACATCACTGGAATCAATGCGGGCACGGTCCAAGGTGAACTTGGTCGTCCGGTTTTGTCGTTCCGTGATATCGAAAACTTGACGGGCGGTTTTGCTCCCGACATGTTTACCTTGGAACCGCTGCAAGGCGTGGATGGAATCATTGATGGTCGTGGTGACGCGGGCGACGTGCTGGACTACTCCAATTGGACGACGTCGGTCGAGGTTCACCTGGGAGACACATCGTCAGTCGCCGGTACAACGACGACCGGCACCGGTGGTGTGCGGAACGTCGAGCATGTTTTTGGTGGCTCTGCGGCCGACAAGATCTTTGGGAACGCGTCGGCCAATCAATTGTTTGGCGGTGCGGGAGGCGACTCGATTTCCGGAGGTGCGGGCCACGATTTCATCGACGGGCAAACCGGTGACGACATCCTGACGGGCGATGCCGACAACGACTTCCTGATTGGTGGTTTCGGTAACGACACGCTTGAAGGCGGCAGCGGCCAAGATGTGATCTTCGGTGGCTTCGCACTGGGTACTCAGGCCGACTACGACCGGAGCATTCTTGCGAACTTTGAGCTGCCGTTGGACTGGATGCTCACCGAAAATGCATACTCCAGCAGCGATGGTACGAACTTTGGAAATCTGCCAACGCTCGCCGATCCGATCGATGGTGCGAGTCGGTACCAACCGCCGCGGATTACTCCCGTCATCGTAGCCGGCCTATCCCTTAATGGATTCATCAACGACGGCGACGACACCCTGCGTGGTGGCATCGGCGACGATGTGTTGTTCGGTGGTTCCGATAGCGATTCACTGTTCGGAGACGCCGGCAATGACTATCTCGACGCTGGTGCCGGATCGGATCTGACGATTGCTGGCGACGCTGGCGACGATGTGATTCGCGGTGGAGCGGGGAACGACAATCTCAGCGGTGGAGCAGGCATCGACCAGCTTTACGGCGATGGCGGTGACGACACGATTATCTCGGGTGCCGGTCATGCCAATGGCCGACAAGCGGGTCAACGCTTGTACGGCGGTTCAGGCAGCGACAAGCTGTTTGCCTTCACACCTGGAACCGGGACGACGACCGTGTCTTATGTCGACCAACTTGGACTCGCCGGTGACCAGTTGTTCGGCGGCGACGATAACGACATCTTGCGGGGGAACATTCGCCGCGAACTGATCGTCGGCGGGGCGGGCAACGAATTCATCGCCGGCGACATTTTGATGGGCGCGAATCGCGTGTTCAACCCGGAAGCGGACACGTTTGGTTCGGCGGATTTAATCTTCGGTGGCAGCGGCGAAGATCAGTTGTTTGGCGGCGGCGGCGATGATGTCATCTGGGGCGGCGCGGGTACGGACTTGATCGACGGACAAGACGGAGCTGACACGATGTACGGCGGTTCGGGCATCGACCTGTTCGTCGCTCCGACAAAGCTTGGTGCTGCCGGTCGTATCCAGGCCGACAACCTTATCGACACCATCGACGGCCACTTCGGCAATCTGACGAAAAGTGATGTCAGAGACGATAACGCCACCGATATCTTGGTAATCAATGGCACAGGCGGCAACGATTCGATTCTGCTCAGCCAGCAGTTGCCGCAAGACGGTGGCCAACTGCGAATCGATTACAACGGCGGTCAGCTGTTTGTCAACGTGCTCGATCAACAGAGGACGCCGCTGGTCGAGCAGTTCCAGGTCGCGGGTCTGGCCGGCGACGACACGATCGGCTTTGTCACCGCTGATACGCAACTGCCGGAGGGTGTCACGAACCCGGTGGCTCTTGGCGAGTCCAATCCTTTGGATCTGACGCGGCTGTCTAAGCGAAGCAAGGACTTCATCGGTGTCTTCGACGGCAACAGTGGCCACGACACATTAATTGGCGGTGCTGGCCGCGATCGTTTGGATGGCGGCCGCGGCAGCGACTGGCTGTATGGGTTCGGTGACTCCGATCGATTGTGGGGCGATGGCGGTGAAGGTTCCATCATCGATCATGACGTGCTTTTTGCCGGCCAAGGCGACGACGATTTGCTTGGTGGACAAGGAACCAACAGCCTGTTCGCTTGGTCGCTGGTGCCTGACCCGCGTCTGATGGCGACCGACGGCAACGGACGCCCGACCATCGACATCAAGGACTTGGTTGAACAAGGTCCGGATGCCACGTTCGGCATCTACGTCGACGAGGCGGGCGAACTGTTCAGCGACAGTGGAGATTTCGAGGGTGGACCTTTGGACGCCGAAGGCAATGTGACTCCAGACGGGCTGCTCGACGCAGACCCGACCAAACCGGCACGCAAACTGGAGGTCACGGGACTCAATCGGATTTTAGGTGGAACTGGGGACGACGCCCTTTTCGGCGGGACGGTTGTTGACTTCCTGTATGGCAATGGCGGCAACGATACCCTTTTCCGGGCCGACGGCAGCACGTTCGATTCACTCGACGGAGGCCTGGCCGGCGATACATGGAAGGAATACGCCAAGGAGTCGGATCAAGTCTGGTACGTCGGCGGCACGAACGCGGCGGACGAAATCCATGTCGACTTTGTGACCGAACCTGGATTGTTAGCCGACCACCACTTAATCACACGTCTGACCAACAACAACGGCAACTTTAGCTTTGCCGCACAAGTGCGGTTGGACTTCGAAGCGACCGATGCCGACGGCAACTTAATCTGGGACCCGCAAGATCGCGTACTCGATACCCAGGCATTGCTTGATGCTCGTGAGTCGGTCGTGGGGGCCAACGTGACGGCAGACTCGGACCCGACGCGACTCGGACGGTCTCTGGCTGATCTCAAAACGGCTCAGACCGATTTGGTCAACGGCCTGCTGCCGCCCGAAGGCGACTTCTTGGTGATCCTGATCGACGCTTTGGGGGGCAACGACACCATCACGGTTGGTCCCACCGTACAGAAGACGGTTTGGATCGATGCCGGTGCGGGCGACGATCACGTCGAGATTCGCAGCGGCAATGCGATCTTGGTCGATAAAGCGGAGTCGGTCACGCCCGAGGGATTACTGCGTGGACGCAACGATCTTGCCACGCACGCCTTCGCACTCGAATTGCCAACTTACTTACCGTATCCGCCCGATCCTGAGAGTGTGACGTTCACGGGGTTGACGATCGACAATCCGGAAGACGTTGACTGGTTCGAATTCCAACTGCCACAAGGCGTTCACCCCGAGGCGAGACTGATCGTCGCGGGCGCGGCGGAGAACGATCAATTGTCCATCGAGTTGTTCGAGGCCGATGGTTCCGCCGTCCCGTTGGCAGATCGAACCGAATCACCTGCGGCGAGCGACCCTTACCCCTTGGGAGACATCGGCTCCTTCTCCGTGGTGAACGGACTGACGTTCCACAACTTAAACGACACCGATCGATTGACGTTTAACGTTTCAGACGCGAGTCTGGCCGCGCCGACTCGGATGACCGCGCCGATGCAACTCGATGTCGACGCCACGACATCGATTCCGCGGGCCGAATTCACATTGGGCGTCGGCCCAAACAATGCATCGCAGCAAGTTGTTTTCGATATCGATCCTGCATGGTCGGCGCAAGAGTTTGTGGATCACCTGAACGTCGCATTGCACTCCCTTAGCCCTTCGTTGGGAACTTTTGACGCGTCGTTATCCTCCGATAACCAGATCGTCGTATCGGCGAGTGGAACCGCTCTCGGAAAGACGCTCACGATTGATGTGCCAGCCCAGGTGAGCTTGCCAGCCGAGTTGTACGACGTCGAATTTGTCAGTGAAGACGGAAAGCTAGTCTTGCGTGAATTAGATCCGCAAACCGGCCAACCGATT
Organism: Neorhodopirellula pilleata; assembly: GCF_007859915.1. GTDB lineage: Bacteria > Planctomycetota > Planctomycetia > Pirellulales > Pirellulaceae > Rhodopirellula > Rhodopirellula pilleata. Next base: position 48,088 of record NZ_SJPM01000021.1, on the reverse strand, counting down.
GGACAATTCATTGCGGCACCATCCGAAATTAAAGTTGCCGCAAGTTCATTCGCATTTCTTTATGACGGAGCGAATTCGATCGTCGAGATCGATGAGAACGGCAATCAGACGGGAGCTCCGATCACGGCGCTGGCGGGCATCGATCTGCAACTGGCCCCCAGTCGACAGTTCGTCCTCAGCGACCAATTCGGATCGACTCGCATCGTCGAACTCGAAACAGAAACCGGGCAACCCACAGGCAATTCGTTTGCGATTCCCGACGAGTTCCAAAGCACTCCGTTCAGCGAACTCAGTCTTGGATTCGACGGCGTCAGTTTCTACATGACCGGTGGAGACCAGTTGTTGGTTTTTCACTCGGAGCTTGGTGGTCCCGCGGAGGTACACGAGGGCTACGGATTTGGCGCCGGCACGAAAGACGGGATTGCCATTGTGAAAGGCGAAGCCTACGTGCTTGATTCCAACGCGGGTACGATCCAGCGGACCTCCAACTTCGAGTCGGTTCAACTGAGTGGTGACGTCGCTTGGAATCCTGGGCTGGCCTTTGGGGATGGAGTATTCTGGCTGACGGGTGAGAAAGATGGCGTTCAGAAGGTGTTCCGTGTCTCCGACAATGGCAGGATACTGACCGAGAATCTGCTAAGAACGAACGAGACGCCGACGGGAATTGTGTACTTGGTTGGTCAGACGGGCGATGAGGTGCGCGTCAGTTATTTGGATCAACAAGGCGGTCGTTTGGATCTTTACGATCGCGTCAGCCTAACGCCAATGGGAACATCGTTTCTGGGACAATTCGCAACCGGGGCAGTCGGCGCTGGTTCGAAACCGTTGCCGCTCGACTTGGACTTTAACGGCCAATTCTTTTACCTCGTACAAGGTAAAGAACTATTCGAATTCGATGAGGCGGGGATTCACGCAGGGGGGATGATTGACTCGTTCGATCCGAGTGACCGTTACGATGGCGTGGAGGCTCTCGATGACGGACGGATTTTTGTCATGGACTCCGCTGCCAAGAAACTACAGTTTCTGCCAGAGGGCATCGGCAGCACGGCTCAAGATCTCTTCTTGAATCCAAACGTGAACTGGAACCCAGGGTTGGCTTACGGGAACGATCGGTTATGGCTCACTGGCGAAGAATTTGGGAGGCAGTACTTATTCGAATTGGACGAGAATGGTTCGCAGCGTCGTCGCTCGGAACTATTCGGCCTGAACGGGGAGCCCGCGACGGGAATTGCTTACGTGCCCAGCCCAGTCTTCTGGCAAGACGAGATCCACATCAGCTATCAAAGCAATGACTTGAACGGTCGACAGCAGCCCATGTTGAACCGTTATGAAGCGTCGAGCGTCAGTCTACTGGGAAGCTCCCCTTTGCGAAGGCAAGCCACCGGCGCGATCGCTGCGGGCGATATCCCCCATTTCGATTTGGATTACGACGGCCAAACCTTCTACTTGGCGATGGAGCAGGAACTCTACGCGTTTGAACAGACGCAAGGTGGAACGACTCTCAGTAACGTCCAGTCTTTCGATGCGGCCGAGGGACAGATTGACGGCGTGGAAGTGGTTGACGGAGGCATCGCCTTCCTAATGAACTCCGCCGCTGGCGAACTTCGCGTGGTGGATGTCAACAGCGGCACCTTGCTGGCACAGTTTGACCTGGATGCACTGATCCCCAGTCAACAGGGTGGTGGCTCCATGAACTGGCACCCAGGTTTAGCCTACGGAAACGGCATGCTCTGGCTGACGGGCGAAGAATTTAACGATCAATGGTTGTTTGCCCTGCAAACGAATCCCTCCGATCCCAACGATCTCACGTTCCGTCAACAGGACCGCTATCGCCTTGATTTCTCGAGCAGAGGATCTGTCACCGGAATTGCTTACCTGGAAAGTGCAACGGGTCTCGAAGACGAGATCCATGTGACTCAATCGGATCCGTTCGGGTCCCAGTCACCCAAGCAGTTCACTCGGTACCGCATCGACTTCAATCAGGGCGATTTCTTCCTGAGCCCCCAGGGATCCGCTTACCATGATAGCTCAGGTGCTTTAGCAGGCATCAGTGTTCGAACCGATGTCAATGCGGCGATCAACTTCTACGGCTTTACGTCGGGAACACAGACTGCCGAACCGCTGATTGCTCCCGGCACAACCATTGTTGTCGACAACGGACCGAAGGGCCTGGCAGCGAACTTGTTGGACTCGGCTGATGCATCCTTGAACGGCCTCAAGACCGAAGACATGGGAACGATCACGTTCGAGCTCGGTGGTTTGAAACTGACGGACTCGTTTCAACTCGACGTCAGCACTGCCGAACCAGGGCACTATACGATTTACTCGCCCGCCAGCGTCACCACGAATGCGATTGACCTTCGGCCATCGCTCTCTAGTGAACTTCGGCTGAATTCGCTCGTTGGCGGCACCCAATACCTGGTGAAGATTCAATCAGAGAATCGCACGCCCACGATCTATGATCTGCAATTCGATTTTGATAACGACCTCGAAACGCTAGGGCAACAAACCGAACTGTCTCTGCGAACGGACGTCCAGCGCCGGGACGTGATCGTTGGCGGACCCGGCGACGATGTATTGATGGGTGGAGCGGGCGAAGATTGGATTTTCGGTAACGAGGGAGACGACGTGCTCAGTGGCGGACTGGATCGCAACGCCAGCGACTTGCTGTTCGGCGGTGCGGGTAATGACACGTTCCAAATCATTCCCGACTTTTTGCCGCTGTTGGGCAATCAATCCGACACGGTCTTCAGCCCGGCAACGCAAACGTACATTCCGACGTACAGCGATCAATTGCTCGGCGGCGAAGGTGACGACCGGGTATTGTTCCTGGGTGGTGACAAAGACCGTCGCGGTCACGACGTGCCGGATTTCGTGTCACTGCGATACAACTCGGGGCTGCATCGGTACGAGTTTACGAGTCTCGTCTGGGACATCGGACAACAGCAGTTCGTTACGGAGGATATCGATAACAACGGTGATGGCACGACGGACTGGACCGCGTATCAGCAAAAGTACATGTTCTATCAGGCTCGCGACGTCGAAAGCACGGTGATCATCACGCAGGGCGGTAACGACGTGGTTCATGCCGATCCGGGTTTTCAGTTCCTGCCGATCAGTGGAACGTTCGACGCCTCGCTGTTCGAAGAGTGGGGCATCGATCCCGGTGATTTTGAACAAGGTGCACGTATTGCGGCCCTCGATATTCGCGGTGGAGCTGGGGACGACGTGCTGTATGGTGGCGCGTTGGCCGACACAATCGACGGTGGCACGGGCGATGACATCATCGTCGGCGGCGGTGGCAGCGACAAGCTGTTCGGAGGGCCTGCCAACGACACCATCTTTGGCCACGCGGATGCGGGAGTCGACCAGATTCTGAACACGTCGGATGACCCGGTATATGCCTATCCGTACGTGCCGGTCGCCGGACCCACGTTCGAGCCCGAATTATTCACTTACGAGCTGGCGCAGCCCATGTTGGGCAGCGTGGAGCCAGGGCTGGCAGGAATTGATTTGAATAACTCCACAAGCTTGGATGTGAGTAACGCGTTCGCGTTGGAAGGCTCGGCTCGCGGAGAGCGACTGTCGACGTTGCAAAAGATCGGTGATTTTAACGGCGACTTACAGGACGATTTTATCGTCAGTGGTCTCAACTTCAGTTACGTCCTGTTTGGACCGGTAACGTTAGATGCCGTTGAGAACATCGAAACCTACGCTGAGATTGTGATCGACCACGCGGCCTTGGGAATTCCTGCCAAGACCTTTGGTAACATAAACGGGGACAGTTATGCCGACCTGGTATTCGTGCATGCCGTGCCGAGCCTTCCAGAAGCTTCTGCGGTATCGGTTGGCGACACGCTGGTTACCGTGATCCTTGGCGGTAAGGCTGGGCGAGTTGATGTGAGCAACGTGGCTGTGCCCTGGCCGCGTCTGTGGGATCAAGCCTTCGTCCACAACTACCTTAATCAACGAACGGCCGACAGAGGCCTCAATAGTCGCACAATTCGTTTAGCCGGAGCACCACTGAATCCGGCCGTGGGGACGAACTTTGTCCCTGATGTTTACGTCCTGAATCTGGACGGCGACTCGCACGACGACATCCTGATTACGACCGAGAACTCAACGCAAACCGGATCTTCCGTGACGCCGGGCAAGTTTGATCTGGGCTACATCTATTCTGGGCAAACTCTTCAACAAACCGACCGCGAGCTATTACTCGGCGACCGGTTGGGCAAAATGCGTTCGGATGCGGGCTTCTCAGACTTGCAGACGATTGTTGCGGGTGACGTCAATGGTGATGGACTTGATGACGTCCTGTTTGGCAATTCGACGCTGACAGTGAACGTGGCGAGCGTTACCCGAGCCGTCGTCACGGCACCGGACGGCATCACATCCACGCCCGGTTTCTCTTCGCAATTAAGAATTGAATTGGGGAATTTGAATGAGACACTGACAATAGCGCAAACCGCGAACGAAAATGCGGTCACATTGGCAACGAAGATTAACTCAGCCATTCTGCAAAGTAGTCTTGCCGGGAATGTGAGCGCAAGCGTGACCGGTGGGAAACTGACTCTGACGACGCTTGATGGCGGGAGTGATGTGACGCTGTCGTTAAGCGAATTCCTGCCACCAGGTGTGCTTGGATTCCCGACGGTGAGGAACGATACCCGCACAGGCAATAGCGCACAGGTCATCGGGGACGCCATCGGTCCGATCCCAACAAACCTAGTGACGGTTCTCGATTACGACGTGCGGAATATCTCAGCGAATGGGTTCAGCCAAGTAACGACATTGATTTCGCCAGGACCGAGTCCCATCACCATTCCTGCGTCGGCTGCACCGCGACCGATTAGTGAAGTCGTCAATATCGTGAACGCCGCCTTCCGGAATGAACCCTTACTCGACGTAATTGAAACGACTGTAAATGATGGAATTAGGGTGCAGGACGATAGTGGAGGTGTGTTATTCATTCCAAATACGACCCCGCTGAAATCAATGAGGTTGACCATCAGTTCGGAGGGCTTCGAAGCAGGAAGAACGGACCTGAGGTTCAGTGTTAATCTCTACTCGCCGTCGGGAACACGAGTCAACTTGCCATCACCAGACATCATCAACTTAGAACGGAACACATGGACGTTCGACGTTCCGGTAATCAACCTCGCTCCGGGTGCATGGCGTTTGAGTCTGGATAAGATTGGTCAGAACGCACAGTTTTCTCACAAAGAAGGCGCGTTTTGGAATCTTAGGACCACACGTTCTCAGTTAGTTGCAAGAGAAAACAACGGCCGGATCATGGTCGAGGCCTTCGGTCCATCGGGTGTGCCTACGACATCACTGAGCATTTCTGATCGGACCGTTACCCGGCCGCTCGGCTTTACAGCGTCTCAGAGCTCAACGGGAACGACAAACGCTTTCGGAGTGCCTTCCAATTCGCTGTTCCAGACGAAACTTCCCACTGGCGGCCAGACGCTGATCAGCCTGACGGCGTCGTCTGCTAGCGAACTGAGACGTCCTTCCGCGTTGGGTGACCTGAACAACGATGGGTACGATGATGTCGCCCTGGGGACAGCAACCGATCTTCGGATCTATCTGGGAACAACCACCGGGATTCTTAATTTCGGCACTCCCGATTACGTGATCGAGGGATCTGGTTTGTATGCAACCGCTGGTGACTTCAACGAAGATGGCCATGCCGACCTTATCATCAGCCAGCCCAACTCCGGTAATGCCTACACATTCCTTTCGATTGCCGATGGATCAGCCACTCGGCAACTCTCCGATGCCAACGTGACGTTGCCAATCGGTACTGGCGTGATCGATTCCAACGGCGGTTTGCCTTCGTCGCCCAACCTGGATCTGAATGCCGACGGAATTGATGATCTCGTTATCGGTGCTGGTTTGGCGAGCAGCACATCGGGTGGTTTTGAAAGTGGCAAGATCTACACGATCTATGGTGCCCATCAACGAATCACATTGCCGGCAATATTTGATACGCTTGAAAATATCTCTGTGCCAGGTAGCGGATCCTATGTGGTCAATCGCGGGACAGGTCGTGCCGAGTTGTTTCAGGAAGGCGATCAGCCATTCGCGTTGCCCGCAGGTGGCGAGCGTTGGTTCCAGTTCAGCACACTCGGGGACGGAAAGGGCGGCGATGCGATCCGGATCGATGGCCAAGCTTTGGCGGACTTGATCGACGCGCAAGGGCGTGTGCTAGCGGAAAACGTCGCGGCGATCGATCTACGCAAGTATGCAGCTGGCACCTATTACCTGCGCGTCGTTCCGGCAACCGCTTCGGATACCAACTTCGCGATCTTGGTCGACGCGCCGATCCGTGGTCAGACTCACCAGACATCGACTTTACCGGATCGTGACTTGATCCACGGCGGCGATGGCGACGATCTCATTGTTGGCAACCAGGACCTGGATCGATTGTTCGGCGACAGTGGCGCGGACACCTTCACAGGCGAACCCGTTGAGATCCGCGACCGCAATCTGGCTGATAATCCGGACAATCCAGTTCCGATTGGCCAACTATCGTTCGATGACGTTAGCCAGCCTTTGGATCCGATCGTGACGATCTCGGATCTCGGTCTTCGCACCGCGATTGCCAACACACTGGGAATCCCGGTGACCGGCTCCTCGTCGATCGTTCACAAGGAATTCCACGCCAGCGATCTGGCTGCAATCGTTCACTTGGACGCGTCAGGTAAGAACATCTCGAATCTGGCTGGTCTTGAGTCTCTCACCAATTTGTTGTCGCTCGACTTGTCGAACAACCAATTGGACAATTCTGACCTTGCGACACTGGTACCGCGTCGTCTGACTAGCGGCCCCCAGGCTGGCGAAGTCATCGGATTGGCCCATCTGTTAACATTGAACCTTGACGGGAATTTGTCCCTCGCCGACATCTCTCGAGTTGCCGAGTTGACGGGTCTTCGCAGCCTGAAACTCGAAGGCACCGGCGTCAATGCGTCGGCGAACAATACGACCCGCACCTTGCTCGATCTGCCTGATCTCGAATTTCTGACGATGCCCAATCGGTTCCTGCAAGCGGGCCAGAATCTTGTGTTCGACGAAGGGGATCAAGTCAATCTGCTGTTGGCCGATCCCACATCGACCGTGCCGTGGGAAGTCTTCATCCCGCATGATTCGTTCGCCACACCGGCCGCGTCGGGCACGGGAGCGGTTCAATTCGACACGATGGATAGCGGGCTGGCGACGCTAAGGATTGGCACCGTCTTCCCGGTGTTCGACATCGAGGACATTCAACTCTACATCCGCAACGTCGCACCCACAATTCAACGAGTGCCCGATCTGATCGATATCGATGAGGGGCAGACACTTGTCATCGAGCCGAGCAACAACGGCAGCTTTGACGTGCGGATCGATGCTGGTTCCATCGGGCAGGTCGTGGTCGTTGATCCGAGCAGCGCTGACTTGGCGAACCTGCAAGCCCGGTTCAGCCTCTCCGATCCTAGCGGCCACGTGACGGAACTACGTCCCACAGCGTTGCAACTGGACGGGACGAACGCGATGAAGGTGTCGCACAGCCCCGACCTCGACATCCGCCGACAGATCACGCTGGAGACGTGGTTGAAGGTCGATAGCTTCGATACGACTTGGCAACCGATATTTACGAAGAGTGCCGGCCTCGTGGCAAACGACGCGACGTACAGCCTACTTGTCAAAGACACAGGCAATGACACGGGTCTGCTGCGATTGACTTCGGCGGATGCAATCGGCGAGCAAACTGCCGACACGGCACCGGGAACGATCCAGCTCGGCCAATGGTATCACGTCGCGGCTTTGATCGATCGCGTCACGGGGCTCATGACGATTTATGTCAATGGGGCGATCGCGGGCCGGGACAGCGTGCGCCAGACCGACACCAACTCAAACACGGCGCCCTTGTTAATCGCGCAGTCGTTCTACAATGATTCCAATACCTCGCCGCTGCGCGGCAGCCTAGACGAAGTGCGAATCTGGAACAGCGTTCGTACCGCCGAACAGATCCAAGGCAACATGAACGAATTGTTGCGAGGTAACGAATCCGGACTGGTCGCTTACTATCGCATGGATGAAGCTGGCGGGGATATCGTACGCGATGCGACGCCACAAGCTCACGATGGCCAGTTCGATGTGTTCGGCACCTGGATGCCGATTACCAATTTGTTCAATACGGGCATCGACGCCAGCGGTGCGGCACTGGGAAACAATGTCACCGATCCGCACTATCAAATCGTCTCTCACCCTGGCGGCGGCCTGGTGGCTACAAAAATCGATCTGGTGGGCACTGGGCTCTCCGCGGCCTGGATTGCCAATGACGACAATTCAAACTGGATCGGTCCCAGCGGCAGTGTTGCTCAGCCAGGCGATTACACTTACCGCACCACGTTTACGCTGCCGAACAATGTCGATGTGAATGCGGTGATCATCACCGGTCGATGGGCTACGGACAACGGCGGCCAGGACATTCGTATCAATGGCAGCTCGATCCTATCAGCATCACCAGATACCGGCTTCACCGAGCTGACTGAGTTTGTAATCGACGGAGGCTTCCTTCCAGGCACCAACACGTTAGAGTTCGTGCTCAACAACGGGGGAGCAGACTTCAATCCGACCGGCCTGCGCATCGATGATTTGGTGGGCAAGTTCCGTACGCGCGAAGCGTCTCCTAACGACGCGTGGACCAATGTCATTCCAGATGTGCTGAGACCGTCGTTCGTGTTCACCGACAACGGAACGTACCATTTGACGATCACGGCGTCCGACGGCGATGGTGGTTTCGACAGCAAGCAATCTACCTTCAACGTGAAGAATGTCGCGCCAACGGTAGAAATTGGCGATGGTCACACAGTAACGCCTGGCCAAACGGTTACGTTCAACGGTGCGAACGCTTTCGATCCAGGCCCGCTGGATCAACAATCCCTGCGATATTCGTGGGAAGTAACCAGCAACAACGGCGATGTCGTTCTTCCGGCAGGCACTACGTCGCTGAGCTTCACGCCGCAGTACTCCGGAATCTACTCGGTGGCACTGACGGTCACGGATCCGGACGGTGCCTCCACGACCGATAGGACGAACGTGACGGTCAATCCGGTCGCCGTGATCACCGATCGAGATGATTCTTGGGTGGAATTGAGCAGTGGGGACGGGTTCAACCTACCGCGGGCTGCGTTGAACTCGTTGAGCGATGTGACTCTTGAGTTCCGCCTGCGAACGGCAGACGGCGCAGTGGCCACGGGCGACCAATGGTTGCTCCGCGGTACCGATTCGCCGGATTCCAATGCCTCGCCAAAGTTTGCCGTCCAGTTATCGGCGGATTACGGCTCGCTCACATTCCTGTCTCCGTTGGGTGACGGAACCAGCCAAGGCCAATACGATTTTGCCTTGCCACAACCGCTCAGCGACGGTCAGTGGCATCATGTCGCGCTCGTTCGCAACGCGGTAACGGACCAAATCTCAGTCTTGATCGACGGCCAGTTGATCGGCACTCGCGACGCGGGGGCGAGCGGTTTTGACGTCCTGCCGATTCAGACGCTGCTGGTCGGCGGTAGCGACAGCAACTTCGTTGGTTCGCTGGATGAGCTACGGATCTGGGATCTCGCACGAACACAGACCGAAGTCCATGCGGATCTTGGCAGACAGCTCGACGGATCGGAAACCGGCTTGGTCGGATATTGGCCGTTCGACGAGTTGCCAGGTAGTGATCTCTTCTTGGACCGCGGTCCCCGCCAGAATCATGCCGCAGAAATCGGAAGTTGGAACCAAGTCGCTCGTCTGGTCACCGATGACGCTGCTCTCGCGGATGGATTTGGGCGTTCGGTCGCGATCGATGGCGACACGATGGTGGTGGGAGCACGCTTTACCAACCTCAGTGACGAGTTTGATGACTTTGCCACCGGCGCGGTCGATGTGTATCAGCGCGTCGACGGCAGTTGGCTTCTGGTGCAAGAACTGACTGCAAGCAAACCGTCGGCGGAAGCACACTTCGGTTATTCCGTCGCCATCCAAGGCGATACTTTGGTGATTGGGGCCGTTGATGCCCGGGACGGTACTGGTCTTATCACAGGGGCTGCGTACGTATTCACCCGTAACACTGACAATGGCGTCTGGACCGAAACTCAGAAACTGATCGCCGACGACGTCGCCGAGTACGCTTTCTTTGGTTATTCGGTAGCGATCAGCGAAGACGACACCGTTGTCATTGGTGCGTTCCGCGATGACATCAACGGAGCATCTGAAGGCTCTTCCCAAGGTTCGGCATACGTGTACGCTCGCGAGGGCAACGTGTGGAACGAAGTTCAAAAACTATCCGCCAGCGATGCTGCCCCGGATGATCTGTACGGTGTTTCCGTCGCCATCAGTGGCGATACATTGGTCGTCGCCGCGGACCGCAATGATACCGATTCGATCGACGCGGGAGCGGCCTACGTTTACAAGAGGACCGCTGGCGTTTGGACCGAAACACAGAAACTGACGGCACGCGAAGGTGCGGCGGGTTTCGGATTCGGGATTTCGCTCGCACTGGAAGCCGACACTCTCGTGGTCGGATCATTCAGCTCGGTTAAAGCTGGTCTCGATTCGGGTGCAGTCCATGTCTTCCAGCAAGCAGGAAACCTGTGGTACCCGACCCAAAAGCTGACCGCCAAGGACGGCGATGCCGGCGACCAGTTCGGAATCTCGGTGGCCATCAGCGGTCCAACTCTGGTTGTGGGATCGCATTTCGATGACGACGATGGGGTAGATTCCGGAGCGGCCTACATTTTCCAGCGGAATGGGGACGCGTGGACCGAGGTCCGCAAGTTGACGGCAGTGGACGCGGCAGCCGATGGTCGATTTGGAGTCGGGGTAGCGATCAGTGGCGAAACGCTTGCAATCGGATCTCAATCGACAGCGGGATCCGGGCCGGCGTATGTTTACTCGCAATCGAGTTTTCCCACCCGCGCGGCCGAGGATCGTCCGCTAGGTAGGATCAGCGAGGGCAGCGTTCTGTCGTTCGACGCTCACGATACCAGTGCTCTGGGGATCTTGCGAGGAACGAATGACGGTGTCACTCGCAGCTATCTGTGGAGCGTCGTCGCGAGCAACGGTCAAGTTGTTACCGACGGAACGGAGGCGATCTTCAACTTCACGCCGCTCGATGAAGGCGACTACACGGTCCGGTTGACCGTCACCGATTCGTTCAGTGCTGACGAGACGTCGCTGAGTGACTCGGTGGAAACCATCATTCGGGTCGGGAATGTTGTTCCCAAAATCGATCTGGACGGGAATACTCGCACACGCGAGGGGGCCTCGTACCAATTGACATTGGGTGATGTTTCGGATGCCGGTGCCGATACGGTCATCGAGTATCACGTGCACTGGGGTGATGGGTCCACTTTCGACAACGACGGGGATCCGAACACGGCGGAAGATGAATATGAAGTCTTTACGAATGCTGGAATCAAGTCGCATTTCTACACCGAGGGCGGAACCACTCTTACGATCATCGTCGATATCGTTGATGAAGACGGCACGCATCTTGCCGCCGGAACTCTGGATGTCCTCGTCGACAACGTCGCTCCGGTGATCAGCCTTGCCGGCGACAGCAGCGGTGATGAGAACAGCGAATTCGCGTTCACCTTCAGCGCCACGGAAAACGCGGGTGAAAACGACCCATCACCTCTCGGCCTCAAGTACACGCTCGACTTTGGCGATGGAAATAGCATCCACGATGTCATGATGTCCAGTGGCGTCGATGTGAATCAAATGCACACCTATCTCGACAGTGGCGTTTACACCGTCGTGTTGACGATCACGGATAAGTTCAACGACAGCACGACTCAAAAGATGACCGTGACCGTTAACAACGTCGCCCCGACGTTCTCGGCAAACCTTTCGGGTGACCTGACGGGCAACGAAGGCCAATCGTTGACGTTCTCGGCAACCGCCGTTGATGTGGCCGGCACCCAAGATCCCTTGACCTACGTCTGGGACTTCGGCGACGGCTCAACACTCGTCAGTGGCCTCAACCTGACCAGTGTCGATCACACATTCGCGGACAACGGTTCCTACACCGTCGCCCTGACCGTACGCGATGGCGACGGCGGGAGCGTATCCGAATCATTGAACGTTCTCGTTGATAACCTGCATCCCGTTGTCGTCTCGCCGTTGGCGGGAGACACCAGTGGCGATGAGAACACACGCTTTGAATTTTCCGCCACCGCATCCGACCCGGCCGGATCGAAAGATCCCTTGACGTATCGATGGAACTTCGGCGATGGCAGCTCTAAAATCAGCGGCGTCAACCGCACCAACGTCGACCATGTTTATGCGGATAGCGGCGACTACACCCTGACGCTGACGATCACCGATGGTGACGGAGGCCAGATGGAACAGACGTTGAATGTAACCGTCGCCAATGTGGCACCGAAGATCACTTCGTTGATCGGTGATGTGACAGGCACGGAAGGTCAGACTTTATTCTGGACGGCCGCGGTCACTGACCCTGCGGGTAGTAAGGACCCGCTGACCTATGCTTGGGACTTCGGCGATGGAACACAAACGAATCAAGGCGTCGACTTAAGCCGGATTCCGCATGCTTACTCGAACGAGGGAACCTATACCGTCACATTGACCGTCACGGACGGTGACAGTGGCACCACGACTTCGACTCGCGAGATCGTCATCGCCAACGTCGCACCGAAACCGATCGTTCTCGATCCCCTGCACGCGACAGCGTTAGCGACGGGCCCGCAACTCCTTAGCCTGACTGGTGAAACCAATGGTGTGGCAGGGCAGACTTTGCGATGGGTCGCAACCGGCTTCGATCCCAGCGGTGGTGATCTGACTTATGCATGGGACTTCGGTGATGGCACGAACCAATCGACGGGCAACTTAGGAGCGACCTCCCATACCTATGTCAATGATGGCAACTATGTGATCACCCTGACCGCCACGGACAGTTTTGGTCACACAGCGACTCGTCAACTGACGATTGAAGTCGTTGATTCTGAGGCGATTGTCGGTGATGTGTCACCGCGCATTGTCGACCTGACGAACACAACGATCACACCTGACGCTCTGGGCGTGATGTTCTCGGCTCCTGTGATCGATCCCGACAGCAGCGTCCTTTCTTATGAATGGGATTTTGGCGACGAAAGTGCTTTGCTAGCAGACAACAACCTTGCTGTCGTCAGTCATCAATACGCGAGACCCGGCACCTATACGGTGACACTTCGCGTGACGGATACCGATGGTGGAGTGGATTCGACACGGCAATCTTTCGTGATCGGCAGCCCGATCGCACCGACCATATCTGGGTTGGGTCGGATCGTTCGCGAAGGCGATACCCTCACGCTCGACGCTGCTTCGCTCTTGGCCGTTGGTGATGGTGACACGGTTCGGTGGACGGTGTCGTCTGATAACCCACAGGTGATTCCAGAGAGTAACGATCCGCGATTGAGTCTGACCTTCGAGGACGAAGGAGTGTACTCGGTCACGTTGGCCGTCAACAATGGAGCTTCCGAAGAGACGACGACGTTCGAAATTGCGGTCAGCAACGTTGTACCGCAGATTCCCGAACGCGGCATCGCACTGAGTGTCTCAGAAGGGACACCGGTCACGCTCGACAGTTCGGTCTTCGATTTCGGCAGCGACGACACCCACACTTTCGCATGGAACGTGACGACCAGCGACGGCCACGCAATAGAAGGTGGCAACACACAACAGTACAGCTTCACCCCTCTCGACAACGGGCTGCACACGGTTCTATTGACCCTAACTGACAATGACGGCGGCAGTAGCTCGACCACCATCCTCGTGGACGTTCAGAACACAAAGCCCATCGTCGATGCTGGTTTCGACACGGTGGCTCGCGCGGACGAACTCGTGGTGCTCGTTGGACCTGATTCGTGTACCCAGTCAAACGATGTTCCGAAGCCTGTCCCGAATAGCTTGACCTATACCTGGGCCTTCGGCGATGGCAGTGTCTCGGAATCGGGAGTGAATCTGCGTAGCATCCGTCACGAGTATTCGCAGAGCGGGAACTACGCCGTGAGCGTGACCGCCAAAGAAGGCAGACGTGTCGTCAGTGTTCGAGAGTTTAATCTACTCGTCGATGAACCAACCGACGTCAATTTCAACTACGCTGCCTCATGTATCGATTCGGGCCTGGACCAGCATCACTTCCAATGGAAAGTGCTCGCCAGTACCGGACAACTGATTGCCGATAGCAGCGACCCAATCTTCCACTTCAAGCCGGATGAGGTCGGCACGTACTTGGTCGCTCTTGCCGTGACGGACGACGATGGTGGTATGAGCAGTGACACGCTCGTCGTTGAAGTCGAGAATGCTCCGCCAACGTTCAATGCACCGGACCTTCCACCGTTCCGGGAAGGAAGTGTTATCGACTTATTCAGTTCCTTCAACGACCCAGATTCTGGTGATGTGCATTCGTTTCTTTGGAAAGTTTCTGCGAGCAACGGACAAGTCGTGCGGCAAGGCACGAACCAAGACTTCAGCTTTATCGCGAATGACGATGGTATTTACACCGTCACGCATACCGTTTCGGATAGCCATCGGGCCCAGGCCAGCCAGACTTTCGCGATCACGGTCAACAACGTCGACCCAAGTGTCGTGACCAACGCGACCAACGAGGGCAACCTCGTCACGGTTTCCATCGAAAATGCTTCGGATGCTTCGCAAGCGGATACTGCGGCCGGTTTACGTTACAGCTACGACTTTAATAACGATGGAACGTTTGATTTAGGAGACGGTAGCTATGCCGGCTCGGTTACCGATACTTCTTCGAGCTTTGTGCCGTCCCATTTGCATCTGAACGTGGATGGCTCGGCGATCGCCACCGTCCGCACACGAGTTGTCGACAAGGACGGTGGGACCAACGACACCATTACAACGATCGAGCTTAGCGACCAACTACCTGCTTTGATGTCTCCCGAAGCCGCCGATCCGGTTCCGGGTGAAGCCGTGGTCAACATGAGAGCGTTTTCGACAGCGTCGAATGCTCCGGGCTCTCTGCAAGTGGTCTATGAAGTCATTGGTAGCGAGGCCGCTCCATTTAAGATCACTCTCTATGAGTCATCCGATCCGCAATGGGATGTCGGAACGGATTCACCGATCGGCGCGGTCATTGACGTTGCTGATGTTTCGATGCTACAGCCGGGGCTGCATATCCTGACAATCAATGATCTTGATTACGCAGCATTTCTGACGGAAAAGGATGTTGGTTTTGTGCTGGCTGTTTCCGACAGTGTCGAAGCGGATGATGCCAGCCGTGGCGTTGGCTTCTATGGCGTCTATCAACCGTCCGCAGATGCGTCCGCTACTGCGAAATCCGGAATCGTGATTCGTGGCCTGGACAGTCGTGGGCGTTACTCCGCTTCGGCAAACGATGAAATTACGATCGTGAGTGATACGGATGACTACGTCATCACCAGTCATTTGACTCGCGAGCCTGTTCGAGTCGACAACAGTCTCGCCGGCCCGATTTTGATCATCACCGCCGATGGTGACGATACCGTCCGAGCAAATGAAATGGTCACCAACCCATTACGCATCTTTGGTGGTCCCGGCAGCGATACGCTACGTGGCGGTGCCGGCGACGACCATATCGACGGCGGTGGCAACGTCGGAGACATCGTCGAAGCAAGCGGCGGAACGGATGTCGTGACGAACATCGAAGGCGTGGCATTCTGGGGGACCGATCAAGACGATACGATCTTAGTCAGTTGGTATATCGCAGACTACGAACAACATTTGGAGGAGTGTGCCTTTGATAGCCCATCGTGCGCGCATCACGATTTCGTGAAGGTCCAAATCAACGAACAAGTCTTCGACATAAACTATAAGCCGCAAGATAATTTCGAGACGATTTTTGTTTACGCCGGTGCAGGTAATGACCGAGTCGAAATGACCGATGAAGCGGCGCAGCACTGGAATGCGGAATTCCATGGAGAAGAAGGAGATGACACACTCATTGGCGCGAGTTTCCGATTTGGAAGTGACCGCGGCGGAAAAGATCGACTCTTTGGTGGCCCTGGAGAGGATGTTTTGCAAGGAGGCGAAGGGGATGATTTGCTCGATGGCGGACCGGGGCGTGACATGATCGATGCAAGTGTTAGCGGCATCGACCCTCAGGTCGTTTCGTCTCGCAAATTTCGTATCGACGACGAAGACGACTTCACGTTGGGCGAGGGATGGACGACGTACGGCCCGATTTTGACTGACGGTGAACTGTTCCAGCATCTCGCTCAGAACAACGCGACGGTTCTCGTCGCCAGCAATACATCTTGGAAAAACATCGTCTTGCCGCCGGACGTTAATTTCGATGGCTTGGTGACGGCATTGGATGCACTACTGATTATCAATCGACTGAACCAGAGTGAAAATTCCGATTTACCGGAGGCAACTTCCTCCGCGATCGTTGACTTAGGAGGTTACTTGGACGTCAGTGGAGATGGAGGGGCAACTGCCTTGGATGCACTGATGGTGATCAACTTTTTGAATTCGATTCCCTTCGTGTCGAGGACCGTTTCGTCCGAACCAGCAGGCGGAGAAGGCGAGCCAATGACGTCATCGCCGATGGTGGCAGCCGCGATGCCGCTGCGTCCCTCCGTCCGAGCCGATGATTCCGATGCTCTACCGCCCACCATGATTGAATCGCTAACTTACCTATCTCCATCCAATCGACCGAAGGTCAAGCCTGCAACTGATTTTTGGCTCGAGAATACGTCGGTTAATTTGTTGGACGAGGAAGAGTCGGATCCGTCGGACCTCGATCTGGATGAATTGCTGGACGAATTGGCAAAAGACGCAGCCGAGATCTGGAATCGAGGGAGCTTGTTTTGAACTCAGCCGTAAACGTCCGCCGTTTTTGTTTTTCTGACATTGGGGTCTCCTGAGCGGATTTTGCGAAAAATCTCAGGTGTCCGCCAGTCGTGGGCTAACGCACTCTTCGAACGTCTGCTGGCTTGGACATCCTCCAGATGTGAAGAGGTCAGCAACGAGACGTGGTTGTTTCACGAGCGGGTCGTCGAGATGGTCGACGGTTGGACGGTGACGATGGCGGACACTGACGAGAACCAAGAAGCATATCCTCAGATGGCTAGTCAGAAACCGGGTTGCGGCTATCCAATCGCCAGGATGGTCGGTGTGTTTTCGCTGGCCACGGGCGCACTAAATCGAATGGCTATCGGTCCGTATAAAGGGAAGCAGACGGGCGAAACTTCACCACTCCGATCCATTTTATACAGCATTTTACGAGGCCGTATCCTGCTGGCGGATCGTCACTACGCCAGCTTCTGGTTACTGGCTGCTGGAGAAATGCGAGGCATCGATTTGGTCGCCCGCGTGCATCACCTTCGCCAAGTTGACTTTCGCCGTGGGCTCAAACAAGGGCATCGCGATCAGCTTGTTGTCTATCAAAAAACCGCAACGACAAAATGGATGAGCGAAAGCGAGTACGCCACATTACCAGAGCATATTTTCGTTCGTCACTTGCTGTCTAGCGACAATTAGTTTTCCCTCCCCGCGACAATTAGAATTCCCCGGTTGAGCGACCGCTCTGCAGTTTCACGCGGTGACGTTTTACCAATCAGCGACAATTAGAATTCCCCTGTTTGGGAAGATATTCGCATAGTCGCAAGCTCCTGCTTTCGAAGGAGATTGCGATGGTCACGGATGGACAAGTTCCTGAACTCAGGCGATGGCTGGCCGCAGGCAAGTCTCTCGCCGCTTCTGCCAGGATGGCTTCGATGGATAATAAAACCGCACGGTCCTATCGCGATGGTCAGGCTCTGCCCTCGCAGCGGAAATCTCCAGCACGTGAATATCGAACTCGCGCTGATCCCTTCGCTGACGTTTGGAACGACGTCGAGCACTTGCTCCAAGCCGAACCAAGGCTCAAAGCGGTCACTCTATTTGCTGACCTTCAGCGGCAGTATCCCGGCCAGTTCGAGGACTCGACCCGCCGCACCTTCGAGCGGCGAGTCGCTAACTGGCGAGCGATCCACGGACCCGATAAGCCGGTTTTCTTCCCGCAGGACCATCACCCCGGACGCTTCGCCGCGAGTGACTTCATCGTTTGCAACGAACTCGGTGTGAAGATCGCAGGAACCACTTTTAAACACACGCTCTTTCATTGCGTGCTGACCTACAGCAACGTCGAATCGGTCTCGTTGTGTTTCTCCGAATCTTTCGAAGCACTTAGCGAGGGAATTCAGAACGCCTTCTGGCAGTTCGGCGGCGTGCCCGCGCAGCACCGGAGCGATTCGCTCAACGCGGCTGTTCGAAATCACTCTGATCGAACGACACTGACGATTCGCTATGCGGCACTGATGGAGCACTACGGTTGTGTCGCCCAAAGGACCAATGCCAGGTGCGCCAACGAGAACGGGGATGTCGAATCACAAAACGGACACATCAAGGACCGAATCGACCAAGCCCTGCTGCTTCGTGGAAGTCGCGACTTCGCTAGTCGTGAGCAGTACATGGCCTTCGTTCAAGAGATCATCGACCGCGCCAACGCGACTCGCCAGCAGCGGTTCGCCGAAGAACGATTGGAGCTTGGACGACTTCCCGATGTTCGACTCGATACCGATGACCAGCTCCAAGACATCCGTGTGAGCAAAAGCTCGACGATCAAAGACTAATCCGGATAATAGATCAGGGTGCTGGCCGACGAGTCTCGGTGCACGTGATTCGGAATCGTCCAGCATGCGATCGGGCGACTCGGTGGACGCGGTCATTGCATTTTGTACCGTTTCGGGTGCAAAGAATCCGTGGGTGGCGATGTGCAGGTAGCGATTGCCGGGAGCGTTTTGAGAAAATGCCGCTTCGCTGGCCATGCCGCCGCGCAAGATCGTCGCCTGAGTCGCTCCCTGATGCGTACGAATGAGTGACTCGATCGTGTCGATCTCAGCCGCGGTGCCGGGTACCGACGCAGAGCGTTTGACGCTCGAACAGGTGCGTCGAGCAGCCGATGTGGTGATTCGTTGCATCAGTCTTCCCAAGCGACTTCGAGACGAGCAGTACGAAGCGGAGTGCGACCGAATCAACTACCATCAACGTCGCAACGCTGAGGCGAGTCGTAGCCATCGCAAGAAACGCATCGCTCAATACCATGCCCTCGGAATCGACCCTGAGACAATCAAAAACGTCGAGCCAAAATCCCCGTGAAACCAACTCCATGAACATCAAAGTGGCGCTGTCCAGCTAACCATGAACAGAACAGCCAAACGTAACCGACCCGGCTAAGGCCGCAAAATGCTGCTCGAATCGCTCAAAGGTCGCCGCACATTCGATGCGACCGGGGATTCTCGACTCCAGCGAGCCGGAAGTTCGTGCCCAGGTCATTCCCTGCGAAGTGCGACTGGTGGATGGAACGCTGCGAATCGACGCTCTCGTGCAGGGTCAAAACGTCCAGGTGACGGCCAACGGCGACAAGGTGACTGTCGCGAGCAAACGATTTGGCTCAATGGCCGATGTATCTTTCGATCGATCGGAAGTGGTCGACATCCTGTTCAATGGCAGCGAGGGAGACGACATTTTCGTTAGCGAAACAGGAATTGACAGCATCGCCGTTGGTCGTCGCGGCAACGATCGACTGGTCGGTAGCAGCGGCAACGACGATTTGTTCGGCGGTACTGGCAACGATCGTCTTTACGGGCGCGGTGGAGTCGACCTGCTTTTGGGCAGAGACGGTGTGGATCGATTGTTTGAGGGCGAAGAAAGTGACGTAATCTCCGGAAATCAGGCACCCGCCTCCAAGACGCATTCGGCGACGGGCAACGGCAGCCCTGTGAATGATCCGGCTGCTCCCACGTCTTCGGACGAGGCGGATGACGCAGCGTCACCCAATAGTGAAGCTGGCTCAGCACCGGTGACGGAGTTTCCCGCAGCACAATCGACGACTGAGGATTCAAAGGTCGAAGCGAGCAATGGCCAAACGGTGGTAACCATTGGTGAAGCGCCAGCTCGTACCGGTTCGCTCGATTGGGCTCTGCCTATGCGAAGTGTTTCGATTGTCGCTGAAAACGGGGAAGCACAAGTGCCACTTGATCGCTGGGAAAGCACCTTCAACGCGGCAATTTTTCAGACTGCAACAACAAATACATTGCCAACCGTTATTATCAAGCTGATTGCTGGATAAGCATTATTGATCAAATATGAACTCAAAACCGTCTCAGAGAAATTGGCACACCAGCAGGTCCCTACGCCGATCCTTTGAAGGCATACGCTCAGGTCGTCACACCGTTTGTTCAGCTGCGGTTGTTGATCGACACGTCGGCCACAGCCGGACAGATGTTTCGGTTCGCTATAACGAAAACCTTCGGCGAGGCGTCAACAACGAACTATCTGACCATAACCGTTGAGTCAAGCGAACCGATGGTGAGCGTCGACTCCGGAGCGGGCGTTGCAAGCGGCGAAATTGTGGACCCGGTAAGTGTCTCTGGAGGGCGTGATGACCGATGGCTCTTCCATCCAAGGCATCGAACGACGGTGAAGTCTCTTCCAAACCGCGGAAAATCCGACCCTCAACTATTTTCGTAAAAATGCATTTGTGCATTGCAAGAGCTGGATCGCATCGCTAAGTAGGGGGAGAGCCGTCGTTTTTCTCGATCGCGGCGCGTTTGCTTGACGCTGCGATCGGGCTGCCTTTATTGCTGAAATATTTCGCTTTCCGATCAATCACGACGCCAAACGGCATTGGTAGTCGAGGAAGGACGCGATTCTTCGGCTCGAAACAATTTCGCGAAATTCTGATCACGATTTCGTGATTCGGGCGTTCGTTCCGGTAGGTCAATAAAGGGAGCCCGATCGTCGACGACGAACACGCGAGCGGTGCAAGGACTGATCTTTGAAACCGATGGTCACATGGCGATTTAAAAAATTGTGAAGAATCCCACGGAATCCAACATTCGGGCGTGCCGGTTTGCATAAGTAACTAAGAGAAGGTTTGCGATCGCAAACTATTTGCGGAAATTTTCGCGAGCGTTTCGCCCATCGGGCGAAAAAACCGGAAGGTCTAGGGATAGGGCAGCGTTGTTCGCCGAACGTTTTCGGATGGTTTTTGCAGAACGGCGCGCAGTCGTCACGGAGAACGGCATAGGTAAAGAGTAGAGGGCGACCGTTTCTTCATGATTCAAGGTCGCATTTTATTTTGCAAAGTTCTGATTTTTCCAACGCCAATTTTCGTAACACCAGAGAATTCCAAATACTGAAACGAAGCAGCACGATTAGACCCGTGTTTGCCGCTGTTTTTCGACCGCTGGCGGCAGCACAAACGAACAAGCAGTCGTCCAACCCGTGTCGAAACCGTGACGGGGCAACATTCTCGCTCGGATCGTTCGAGCTTTTTGTAACGACCGTTTTTCCAACGTTTTGCTGTGCCAAACTGCCATTGTGATCCAAACAACGGCACTGCCATATCCAAGCGGAAATTTTGTTTGACAAGCCTCCTTCAATTCCCATAATCCCAATCGCTCGACCACCGAGCCACTCAGCCAACTAACCAGCGACCGACCGAGCCAACGAGCTCCTCGCCCGCCCGCGATTCGTCGCGGCGAGCTTCTTTTGAATCTGCCGTTCGTCCCCGCATCGGGTGACTCCGCAGATTTTGGTCCCTCTCTTTCTTGGCTTCGCCGCCTGCCCATCAACCGGCAACCCCTGCGAAGTTTTTCCGCATGCCCCAAGGAAAGCTATGTCACAGCCCCCGTTGCTGTTAACCGTCGGCGAGATTGCTCGGCGGTTGGACACCAAGGTCCACCGCATCGAATACATCATTCGATCAAGACACATCGAAGCGACCGGCTGGGCCGGCCACGCCCGCGTCTTCTCCGAAGCCAACTTCGATCACATCGCCAGCGAATTGAAACGGATTGACGAAGAACGGTCCGCCACACATTCACAATTATCGACTCGCAAGGAGGTCACTCGATGAACGCTCGTGAATTCCCAACACAGCACATCCCACAACGACTGACTGAACTCGATCAGTGGGTCTGTTGGAAACTATCGAAGACGGAGACTCAGTTCACGAAGGTGCCCATCTCGCCGAAGACCGGGTATCAAGCGAGTTCGATCGACCCGTGCGATTGGTCGTCGTTTAAGGCGGCGATGAAGCAATTCCAGGATGATCCAGTTTTGGCGGGGATCGGCTTCATTTTCACTCCGGACGATTGCTTCACCGGCATTGATCTGGATCGTTGCTTGGACGAGTCAGGAAACTTCACTTGGGGCAAAGAGATCGTTGACTATCTCGCCACCTACACAGAAATTTCGCCGTCAGGGCGAGGTGTGAAGTTGATCGTCGAAGGCTCCAAACCGCCTCACGTTGGTTGTCAGCGTAAAGGGCTGGGGCCGGATCAATCGGGGCAGATTGAAGTCTACGATCACGCTCGATTCTTCACGATTACGGGAAGGCGTCTGTCGGATGCACGCGCCGAGATCGCGGCGAAACAGGATGAGCTCACTCAGATCTGCCAGTACTTCTGGCCGGAGACGTCGCAAAAAACTTCACCGTCGACTGACCGTTCCACCGACAGCCCTAACGAAATCGAGCGGCGTGCGATCGCATACCTCGACGCCATGCCGCCGGCCATCTCAGGAAGCGGAGGCCATTCGCAAACCTATGCCGCGGCCACGGCACTCGTTCATGGTTTTGGGATCGACGCCAGTGACGCTCTCACGATCCTGACGCAGCATTACAATCCGCGGTGCGTGCCGCCATGGTCTGACAAAGAGCTGCAACACAAGATCAACCAAGCCGCAACTAAACCGCACGATCGCCCCTTCGGCTGGCTACGTGACGAGTGCACATCACAAGCGCTTGATGAAGTCGACCTAAGTCAGTTCAACGTTCGAGTTAGCACGGAGGAGGAAACTGACGACGATCCTCCCATCGAACCAGCCTCGTCGATCGAGGATCCCGGACCGCTTCCCGAGCGGCTTTTGCGAGTCCCTGGATTCGTCAACGAGGTCATGGATCATTGCCTCGACACGGCACCGTATCCCAATCCGGTCATGGCATTCTGCGGTGCACTCGCGCTGCAAGCATTTTTGGCCGGTCGCCGGGTACGCGATCCAGGCGACAATCGAACGAACCTGTACCTGCTTGGCCTGGCGCACTCGGCGGCGGGAAAGGATTGGCCGCGAAAACTCAACGTTCGGATCCTTCAGCAGATCGGCGTAGCGGACCAGACAGGCGAGAGGTTTGCGTCTGGCGAGGGCTTGCAGGATGCCTTGCATCTGACACCAACGATGCTATTCCAAACAGACGAGATCGACGGACTGCTGCAGTCGATCAGCAAGTCAAAAGACGCTCGCTATGAACAGCTGATGTCGACACTGCTGACGATGTATTCGTCGGCCAATAGTGTTTATCCCACCGTGCCCCAATCTTTCTCGTGACTGATCACGGGGGCATCAGGAAAAAGCGAGCCGGTCGGCCGCTGCGACTTTCCACGATGCATGAACTCGCCGAGATCTTGTCGAGCTAGTGCGGCTAGCTTCATCATCTCGTGCACCACCATCGGGTTGGTGGCGGCGACGTCGGTACTTTCGGTTTGGTCCGCGATCAGATTGTAAAGAACCGGCTTTTGAAGTTTGATAAAGCCTTTGTTTTCGTCCCAAAACGGTACCTGCTCTTTATGTCGCGGAAGGTGGAGTTTCCACGGGCCGCTACGAATCGCTTGGAGATTCTCACAGTTGTAATATTAGAACGGTTGGGTGGCTGCTCGCTTGAGCGATCTTCCGTCCAGCAGTGGCAGCAAACTCTCACCATCATAGATACGGCCACGCGGCATTTCTGCTCCGATGGCTTTAGATAGGGTCGGAAACACATCCATCGCATGGATGCTAACCTTGGGAACGATTGGGGTTTTGATCCGAGCCGGCCAGTGGAAGATGAATGGAACGCGATGACCTCCCTCGAGCGTCACGTATTTGGTTCCACGGTAAGGTCTGGCGTACCTGTTGCTTGTCGGCCCGTTATCCGAACTGAAAATGACGATCGTGTTGTCCGCAATCCCTTCTTGATTGAGTGCAGCCAACATCTCTCCGACGCTCCAGTCAAGCTCCTGGATGACATCACCGCGTACTCCATCTTGAGATTTCCCCCGGAACACTTTACCTGCCTCGTAGGGCGTGTGCGGATACTCGTCCGTCGTCGCACGATGGCGTCGCCAAATTCGGAATGAATCTTTGTCATCATCGAAAAAGTCAAACCAAAAACGCAAACTCACCCCAGCCCAAGAAGTCGCTCGCCTGGAACGCGAGAATGAACGCCTGAAGGAGAAGCTCCGCCAAGCCGAGCTGATCATCGACGTCCAAAAAAAAGTCTCGGAGATGATGCAGACAAGGTCACAAGAGAAGGACGACTGAAGGCCGCCAAGAAGCTCGGCGAAGAAATCGGAATCGCCGCCGCGTGCAAGGCTTTGAATGTGTCGCGGGCAACTTTTTATCGTCGTCGCGAAGTGACGTCTGATGCCAAGCCACGACCGACACCGGCTCGGGCGCTTTCGGTCGACGAACGTAAAGCGGTGCTTGATCAACTCAATAGTGAACGGTTTGCCGATCAGTCGCCGCGGCAGGTCTATTCGAAGTTACTCGATGAGGGCAGTTATCTCTGTAGTGTGAGGACGATGTACCGCATTCTCGAAGAGAACCAAAGCAGCCGAGAACGGCGAAACCAACTGACCCATCCGAAATACAAGAAGCCAGAATTGCTGGCTACCGGACCCAATGAAGTCTGGTCCTGGGACATCACCAAGCTGAAAGGCCCGGAGAAATGGACGTACTACTACCTCTACGTGATTTTGGACATCTACAGTCGCACCGTTGTTGGCTGGATGCTGGCGCATCGAGAAAGCTCGGACTTGGCGAAACGATTGATCGAAACCACGATCGAGAAACAAAACGTACCAGCAGACCAACTGATTATTCACAGCGATCGCGGGCCGTCGATGACATCGCACAACGTCGCTCACCTGCTCGGTTCACTGGGAGTCACCAAGAGCCACAGTCGTCCTCACGTATCGAATGACAATCCATTTTCGGAGAGCCAATTCAAAACCATGAAATATCGTCCAGAATTTCCGCAACGATTCGGCAGCTATGAAGATGCGTTGGGATTCTGTCGCCGATTTTTTCACTGGTACAACAACGATCACTACCACAGTGGAATCGGCATGCTGACGCCTGCATCGTTGCACTATGGACAAGCGGATGAAATTCGATCGGCGCGAGAGCAAACACTTGAGTTAGCATGGCAACGAAATCCGGAACGATTCGTCAAAGGAACTCCAAGGCCCGAACCCATTCCAGGAGCCGTTTGGATCAACGCGCCACGTTGCCAAGCGGAAAAAGAAAATGAAGCCCCCGCGGTACATTGCGCGGAGGCTCCTGAAGAAACGTCATTGACGCACCCTCGATCCGGCTATCCCTTGGATGGTTGCGTCCCCGCAGAGCCATCTTCCGTTTCACCGGACACGACGACGATACCGCAAGAATCATCATTGAACACCCGAGTCATGCCTAAAAAAATCCCGGGGTTTCAGGGGCTGGCCCCTGACCACACTGAACTACGACTTTAAGTTGAGTCACAAAGCTGTCTCAAAGTCGTTGACACATTCCGCTTCGCAGATTCTCGAATGGTTGAAGTGATGCGTTGTGTGTAGAGCTTAGTCAATTGGTCGAGCGGCGTCTCTGCAAAGACCTTGTCATCGTTGTCGAAAAACTCAGGGGAATGAGAATAGTTACAAGGCATGCCATAGTAGTGATCAAAGCCCTGCGTGCGCGGCAAGAATTCCGGCTCCGTGCCAAGATGCCATTTGCCGACCATGTGGGTTGCGTAGCCGCGTTGCTTAAATTGCTCGGCAATAGTGATTTCGTCGGGGTGCAGTCCCAGAAACCAATGGGCCTTCCTGTTCGGATTGATTCCCATGTAGAGTCCGGCACGCTGGTGATAAGCCCCCGTCAAGAAGGCGGCGCGTGATGGTGAACAAATCGACGCTGCCGTGTAAAACCCAGTGAACCGGGCTCCTTCGGCGGCAAGCCGGTCGATGTGAGGCGTTTTGACCTTCGTTGCTCCATAGCAACCGATATCGGAGTACCCCAAATCGTCAGTCAACATGAAAATGACGTTGGGCGGGTTGCCGGCAGCGCTCACGGGCGAACAGAAGCCGGAGGACAGAAGAATGAGACAAGCAAAGAGGGACAGGAAGATAAACATTGTCAACGTTCCTACCAGCGTTCTCTGACCACAAGCCGACAAAGTAATCATGTGCGTTGTACCGTTTAAAAAGTGATGCAGTGTGGACCGATATCTTCCTGCCAATAGACTTGCGCCGCTATCTTAACCAAGCTGGCACAGAGTCATTCGCTTTCCACCCACGAATCCGGCGGTCAAGCTGGTCGCCTGTCCATTCGGTGGTGCCAGCCGGAAGGACATCGCTCTGGGGAAGCCAGCGCGCGTGTTCTTCGATAACGTCGGTGTAGTTGGGATCGCCCGCCAAATTATTGTGCTCGCCGGCATCGCTGCGATGGTCGTAAAGCTCCTCGCCACCGTCCCGATACCGGATGTATCGCCAGTCATTGCTCCGCACGGCATGATTGCCGTAATACCAGCTGCTCAAAACCGGTTTCACTCGGAACACAGACGGATTGCTCAATTGCGGCACAAGCGACTCGCCTTCGAGTCGCGAAGCCGGAGGAAGTTTGCACAGATCAACCAGCGTCGGATAGACATCCAACAGGCTGACCACCTGAGAACAAGTCTCGCCGGCGGCGGTGACACCCGGTGCTTTGAAATACAGGGGGACTCGGGTGGATTCTTCCCAAAGAGACTGTTTCCGCCAGTGGCGTTTTTCGCCAAGATGCTGACCGTGGTCGGACCAAAGAACGACGATGGTGTTGTCGCTGTATTCGCTTTCCTGCAGGGCATCAATCACTTTGCCAACCTGGGCATCAACGAAAGAGACGCATGCCAAGTAGCCAAACACCAACTCACGCCAATAGTTGTCACTGAGGCTGACGACCGCGTGATGATCGCCGCCTTTCAATCGACCAAAGGCGATTGATTTCCCCATCAGCGGAATGTCTGACATGTCGTTCTCTGGGACGTTCGGCACGTCGATCTCGTCCAGATCGTACATTGCAAAGAACTCTTTCGGCGCCGTGAACGGTGCGTGGGGACGGACGAAACCGACGGCTAGGAAGAATGGTTTTTCATGCTGCTCGCCAAGTCGGTCGACGGCCCAATCGGCAATCAGTTCGTCATACATCTTTCCCCCAGGCATGTCCTCACGATCGAGTGCTCCCCACGCAAGTGAGTTTCCATCTTCGTACTCCTTGCCAAAGTGTCGGCTGATCTGCGGACCATTCTTGGGAAAGGGATAGAACTTTGTTCCTCCGTAACCGTCGCCACGCTCGCGTAAGTGCCCGGGAACCTCGTAGGAAGGAGCAATCTGGTCCCAGAAACGATCGGTGTGCTCGGGGTAGTCCGATGCACCTTGGTGAAAAATCTTTCCGGCTGTGAGCGTTCGGTAGCCGTTGTCACGAAAATATTGCGGGAGCATGACGTGGTTTCCCATGACCTCGTCATACGTCCGTCGCATCGCTTTGGTCGAGGAATACCAGCCAGAGGAAGCTGGATGGATTCCGCTCAAAAGAGAATTTCGCGAAGCAGTACAAACGGCTTGCGAGCAATGAGCGTTTGTAAACAGCAGCCCCTGTTGGAACAGTCGGTCCAGATGGGGAGTCTGGACCTGCCGATGGCCCCCCAGAGACCCCTGCCAATCATTAAGATCATCGATGGAGATGAACAGTACATTGGGGCGGTCTTCTGTTCTTTGCCCGCTCGTCGCGGGTGCCTTTGCCGGCTTCGGCGCTGGCAACTTCATCATCACATTGGCGTAGCGTTGGCCCAACAACAGTTGGCTCTTCGTATCGAAGTGTGTGCCCGGATCCGAGGTGGTTGTTCCAGCGGAGGAAACCAGCCCAACCGTTGCGCTTTCGGCGGCGACAACCTGGATTGCAACGCGAACGCTGTCACGCTGACCGTTGTCAAAGACTTCGCCGACAACGACTGGCAGATCCGGTACCCCTACATCTTCGCGAAGTCGCGTGATCAAATTCTTCAGTCGACGACCGTAGACCGGGATGCTGGACGTCCGGTCAGATTCGCCTTGATGCCATAACAAACCACGGATGGTAAATGAATCACCGCGCTTGCGTAGTTGCTCGGTTGCCGTCTGAATCGTCCTGATGAAATCACGGTACTGGGGTCCCTGGCTTTCGGTGTCCCCATGACGACCTGGCTTCCAGTCCGCCCGCAAACTCGTCCCGCCTTGCGAACCCTTGATCAAGGCTAACTTTTGGTCTGGGTTGGCTTGCAACATCGTGCGAGCGAATGCCATCTCGGGACCGAACGTTGGCGATGGAAATTCCCCTTTGTATTTTGGCGGCACGCTGAAGCCGGGAACCAGAGTCTGCCAACTCTTGCTTGAGCTTTTCTCATTGCGGTAGAAAACAATCACATCCTCAACCGGCTTGGCTTGAGCTTCAGACAACTCACTGACAAACCCTCGCCCATCCATGTTGGATTGCCCCGCCAACAGGTAAACGTCGTATTGATCAGCGACACAGACGGACGGGAGAGCCACCGTCAGCGTCAGTAGCACTACGAGCAAAGCGGTCGTGCAAATCATTTTAGGAATCACGTGGGGACGAGTGATCAATGTCTTGCTCTGGAAGTCGCAGAAGAAGATCGAACTATGGTGTCACCGTTAACGCATGCGGTGTGTAGGACTTCTGCCCCCCCTTCAGTTTCTTCAAACTTGGGTAGCTCACCAAAAATTGGTTTTCGTCAATTAGGTTGATGAAGTAATGCGTGGTTCCCTCGGGCAGCGAGATCGCGAATTTGTCGGCACCTGCTGATTGCATGGAAATTTGAAACCACTCCTCGTAGCGATCGTTGCCGTTGAGGGTGTAGATCAAGTGAACTTGCTGTACGCTTGCGCCGTTGTCTTGAATTTCAACACGGACGATCCCATTTCGTTCTTCGACTTCCGTGATCGTGGGGACCTGTTGTTTGCCGGGCAATTCTGATTTGGTGTTCGGATTGTACGCCGGGTAGCTCGCGTTCATCTCCGACAGCATTTCCGTCAGCTTTTGATTCATTGCCTGTGTTTTCTTCGGCATGGCGGCCGCGAGGTTGTTGGCCTCTTCGATATCGACGCGCTGCTGAGTACCGTCCACCGTCTTGTAGAGCTGAAACAATTCCAGGTTCGGCGTGCCGGGCTTGCCGACATGGTCGTAGTTGCGGATCAGTTTGAAATCGCCAACCCGGATCGTGCTTTCCAAGGCAACACCGTGCGGAAAGTGCCAAGCCATCGTGTCGCGTACGGATCCATCGGCATGCTTGATCAAAGCGGGATTGGTGGGATCGCTTTTCAGCAAAGGCGTCATGTCACAGCCGTCGAGAATTTTGTCGGTTGGACGTTCGGCGCCCACGAGAGACAAAATCGTGGGATAGAAATCGAGCCCATTGACCATGACATCGGATTCCACGCCCGCTGGAATCCCCGGCCCAGCAATGAAAAGCGGCACGCGCGTGCCACCTTCTTTGGCTGAAATCTTGCCGCGATCCAGGGGATTGTTGTCGGTGTAGCGTTCGGTCGGGCCCCCTTCCATGCCGCCGTTGTCGGAAGTGAAGATCACGTAGGTGTTCTCGCTTAGCTGGCGCCCCGGCCAGCGTGGGTCTTCCGTCGAATCGAGATAATGGAAAACCTGGCCCACATAGTAATCCAGCGATTCCACCATGGCCCCGTAGAACGGATTGCGCTGCCCCGGAACCTCTTTGGAGGGAGTTTTCGCAGGATCCACTCCCATGCGTTCGGCATACTTATTTAGCAAGGCTTCGTTTCGCGTAATGATTGGCGAATGAACCAGCCATGTGCAGTAATACAGAAAGAATGGTTTATCTTTGAACTGATTCAGAAACTGCAACGCATCCGCATTGTTTTGGTGGAATGGATATCCATTTTCGTCCAGGCGATAGGCATCGTCTTCGGCCGACGTGGCAAAACCGCTCAATCGATCCTTGACGTTTTGATGAGCCCCGCGATCCGATCGAGTGAAGTCGAACCCAACGTCCATCGGCTGTGGGAAAGCGTTGTGGTTGATCGCGATGTGCCACTTGCCCACGTGCCCTGTCGTGTAGCCATTCGCCTTCATGGCTTTGGCCAGCGTGAACGTGTCTTCAGGCATCCGTCCGCTGTACCAGGGGTCCATCATCGAACTGTTGATGCTGTGCGGATGGGGAGGATGCCCACCGACCACGTGCGTCTTTTGGGCACGTGCCGGATGCACACCGCTGATGACCGCGCACCTTGATGGAGAACACGTTGGCGCTGGCGAGTACGCCTGCCAGAACATCACGCCCTTCTTGGCAAAGGCGTCTAGATTCGGTGTGTCGTAAGGGCACGGCTCGTCGATGTCGTAACATTTGATGTCCTGCCAACCGAGATCATCGGTATAGATCAGGACCACGTTGGGTTGTTTGGGACGATCATCGGCGCGCACCGAGGACGCAGAACTGGCTGCCGCGATCCAAGCAGCAACGAGGGTAAACATGAACCTGTGCATCACGATCCACTGCGTTTGAGTTAATTGAACTTGCATTTCTTCAGCGCTTCCCTATTTGTTTTTGATCTTTTCGACCAACCAAATGTTTCTGAATCGCACGGGCGATCCGTGTTCCTGCAGCACAAGTGGTGAGGTTGCTTCCTCGGGGAAAGCAGCATACTTATTGCGCCGCAGCGACAACCGGTAGTCATTGTGAATTAGCTTGCCGTTGAGCCGAACCGTGACGCGAGCGGCGCCTTCTTCCGTCATAAAACCGTTGCGACCAACTTTCGCCGCTTGGTATTCCAAATCGATGGTTTGCCATTCGCCAGGACCGAGCGCTGCATTCACGTCGGGCACGCGAAGTTGATAGATTGCACCGCAGTCCCCCATTCCGATTTCCGACTGTTTGGCACTGTCCAAAATTTGCAGTTCGTACAGCGGTCCGAAGAACAGACCACTGTTTCCCTTGCCACCGTCTTCGGGCAATTGAAACTCCAAGTGGAGTCGGTAGTCACCAAACTTATCTTTCGTGCTTAGAAACTGTTTGCGTTTCTTGCCCTCGAATTCAAACGTGATTTCCATCGCCGCGTTATCGATGATTTTCCACTGAATTTCTTCTTGATCATCTTTCGGATTGATCCATTGCCAAGAAAACGGCTGCCAAGCATCAAAGCCGGTTCCGTCGAAGAGCACCACGGCGCCCTCCGGCGGTGCCAGACCGAGTGTCGGAGACGCGTTTTCCTCCGCAGGAGTCGTCCCAGTATCCGTCGGCTGATCCGCAACGGCGACCGCCGCCAGGGAGACGTGGAAGGCAAGGGTCATCAGAAGGAGTTGATAAGTCCAATGTCTTTTCGTCATGGTGTCTTCCCGAAACCTTTCGTAAGCATGCCATCAGTCAGCGTGTGAAGTGGATCATTGGCCGTTGGCTTATTGGTGGTGATCTTCCGATTCGACGCTGCTGGAAGCGTCAGCGTTTCAAAACCGCCTGCAGCGGCTGCTGTCTCCAAAATCACCGAAGCTCCCGGTAGAACAAATGACTTCACCTTTGGATGAGTCAATACACTCGGAGCCGACCGGCCCTCCAAGTCAACTTTCTTTGTTCCACGCAAAGCCTTGTCTTCATCGTGGACGATGACGTTGGGGTGGTGCTGGTTTTGGTCGGTCAAAATTTCGAAAGCCCAGGCATGATCGCTTTCTCCCAAACTCGATGGAGGAGTGATTTGTAAGCCACCTGTGGTCATCCGCGAGATCACGGCTGCATCAGATCCGAGTAAACGAACCGATTTGACTTGATCAGCAGTCCATCCCGCCGTGCCCCGAATTACAAATGGCTCGATGGGTTTTTCGAGTTTGATCGCGTAGAGCTTCTTGCCGTTGGTCGTAAAAGCGAGCCGTTCGTCCTTCTGCTCGCTTTCTTTCCAGTATCGCGACCCGTAAATCGCGTCACCATTGACCTTCAGCCAATGCTTCATCGCCATCAGACGTTCCATCTGCGGCTCGGGGATCGTACCGTCGGATTTCGGTCCAATGTTGACCAGAAAATTTCCGTTGCGGCTGATCACTTCGACCATCTCGTGGATGACACTTTCGATACTCTTGTACCGGTCGCCTTCGAGATAGCCGAACGATGTTCCGAAGGTCGTGCAACTCTCCCACTTTGGCCCAATCACTTTGAGTTTCAAGTTGTCCTTCTCGAGACATCCCACTCCCGCTGGCCAATTGCGGTTGCCGCCTTTGTTGTTGACATAAACGTCAACACCGCGTGCGGCGCCATCGTTCATGAAGTCGGTAATCATCGATCGGCATTGATCATAGAAATACTGCACCTCCGGCTTTGTATTGCCGGCGAGCACGTTGTTGCCATCGCGAGTCCAGATCGGAATGTCGTCTATCCACAAGAAATCCGGCTCGTATTTCTTCTGAATCTCTTTCCACCGTGCGACGTAGTCGTCGACAAACTCTTTGGTCAGCCCAAAAGGTCCATACAACGCAGCTGCTTCGGGGACGCGTCGAATTTCTTCGGCAATGTCATCCTGCGGTTCCGCTTGGACGGTGTAGAGCCGCTTGGCAAAAAACGTCTGGTGACGTTCGCGGTGATAGGACGGGGCGAACTTGACTCCCTGCTTTTTGAGGGCTTTGCCGAGTTCGCCGACAAGGTCGCGTTTAGGCCCCATGTCCATGGCGTTCCACGGTGTCAATTCCGAATCCCAGTTCGCCCAACCGTCGTGATGCTCGGCCGTCATCACGCAATACTTGAAACCCACGTCGGCGAAAAGTTTGGCCCAGGCGTTGGGGTCCCATTTCTCCGCTTTGAATTCCGGAATCATGTCCTTGTAGCCGAACTCGGGCGGCGTCGCGCCCCACCGCTCTTTAACGAGCGGGTAGTAATGCTCTGGATCGCTATAAATTTGTTTGGGCACATGTTCGGAATAACCTCGGCCTCCCTTGCGATAGCCGATCACACTGTAAGGCCCCCAGTGAATGAAGACCCCGACTTTCCCGTCATCGAACCACGCAGGGACCGGCATCTTTTGCAGTGACTCCCAGGAACCATCGTAGGGCTTTGCCACGATGTCGGTCTTGGCACCGTGAACTTTGATCTGCACCTCTTTGACGCCCCATCGCTTGTCACCGACGAACAGTTGGGCCTCCATAAAACCAATGCCCTCAGCCAAGTCGGTGTCCTCGATCACGAATCGCTCGGGCGTCTCGTCGAAACGTTTCTCGATCAACTGATCTTGCCAGAGGAACTTGATCTTCGACGGCTTTCCGACGTGTTGCTTCTGCGGGATGATCGTGACGTCAAATCGCTCGATCAGTCCCGGGTTGTTCATCCCCCACCGTCCATAGTTGTTCGCCCACCAACCGGTTTTGTCACCCCACCAGTCTTGCCATGTAAACCGAAACGCCTGCTTTTGAATCGGGTTCAACTCGCAGGGACAAGGCATTCCCTGAGTGCTTTGTAGCTCAGCGGTCACGTCGTCAAACCACGCCTCGTATTCGCTGACGAGCGCCTTCACTCTTTCCGGATGCTGGCTCGCCAGGTCCTCTTTCTCGCCGGGATCGACATCGATGTTGTACAGTTCAAACTGACTGGGATCGTTTGAAACGTTCACCACCTTCCAGGGGCCTTTGCGTGCCATACCGTTTTTGAACTTCGTTGGCACGTTCCCTCGGTTGTGCTGCATGAACAGGCTGCGCTCGGGAATCGAAGGCGACTCTCCAGTCAACACGGGCAAGATGTTTTGACCATCGAGCTTCAGCGAATCCGCAATTTCAATACCGCACGCATTCGCCAAGGTTGGCAGCAAATCGATATGCATGGCCGGGTCCTTGATCTTGCGACCGACCGGGATACGACCGGGCCACCGGATCACGAATGGGACGCGAATACCATTTTCGTAAACACTCCCTTTCTTGGCACGTAGACCGGCGGTGAAGTAGACCGAGTTGGGGCCGTTATCGGACATGAACATGACAATCGTGTCGTTCTTGATTCCTTGAGATTCAACCGCGTCGAGCAATCGCTGAAAGGCTTCATCGAATTGCGAGAGCATTCCGTAGATCGGGCTCGTCCATTGTCGTCCACCCGGTTCATCTAGTACCTGGGCGTCGTATTGCTCGCGATACTCCTTCGCGACATCAAAGGGCGAGTGCGGAATATTGAGCGGAAGATAGCAGAAGAACGGCGCTTCGCTTTTCTCGGAGAGAAAGCGAATGGACTCGTCGATGAAAATGTCTGTGCAGTAACCCTCGGCTTGCCGGAAGATGTCGTTGAAAAGCAGAGTCGGATTCCAATATCGGTTGCCGGGATGATCGGCGAACTGCCCGATGCCGCCACCCCCATGGACCACCACCGTTTCAAAACCCTGGTCTTGGGCACGCATCGGGTAGTTTTCACCAAGGTGCCATTTGCCGAAAATGCCAGTACGGTAACCCGCGTCTGCAAACACCTCCGCAATGGTCGTCTCTTGCGGGTTCATGTTTGAACGCCCAATGTACGTATCATGCGCGCCGGTGCGGAAATGGTAACGCCCAGTCATCAAGGATGAGCGTGTCGGTGTACACATCGGCGAGACATAGAATTGCGTCAGTTCCGTCCCCTCGGCCGCGAATCGGTCGAGATTCGGTGTCTTTAAGACCTCGTTGCCGTGAAAGCCAACTTCACCGTAGCCTTGATCGTCGGTCATCACCAAGATGACATTCGGTCTCGTTGCTGCCGAAGCGACTGCTACGTTCAGTGCCAGCATCACACAAAAAGTGAAACACTTGTTCATTGAGATCGCCATGAGATTGTTGCAGTTTCCAAATGTGTGTCGCGCCATCATTTAACATCGCCAATGACGGCAAGAATTTCGTGAGTGACTTTCTCGGCGAGGTGGATGTACCCGGCTTCCGAGAAATGAACATCTCCCCGGCGAACCAGAATCTCGGGAAGTTTCAACAACGCATGGGAATGCAAATCGTTGATCGCTATCTCATTCGCTTTCATGATCTCATCAGCGATCCGATTGTACTTGACGTCGTCACCCAGCTTTCTTCCCGCCTCGTGTTCGGGCACCGGCGTGGTTGCGCACCAAATCAGTGTCGCGTCCGTTTTCTTGAGACAGGCGACGATTGCTTCCAAGTTGGCTCGGTACTGTTCCGGCGTGGCCGTCAGGGTTCCATTTACCTTGTCCCGGTTTCCTTGAACCTTCGACTTGGGATTTCGGTAACAGAGGTCCCACAATCCCCAATTGAAATGGATGACATCCCAATCGCGTGAACCGAGCCATTTGTTCAGATGCTTCAAGCCGAACTCGGAATGCTTTCCGTTCCCCCGAATCCTAAATACATCAGCTTGTCCTTCAAGTAGCTTCTGGACATGCGGTGTGTAGCCGATCGAGATGGAATCGCCGATTAGCAAGACGTTGGGAAGCTCTGGAGTGTCCTCCACTCCCGCGTCGGCACTCCAACCAAGCGACGCAAACAGCAGCAGTGTGCATGGGAGAAGGTTGCGGATCATCATTGGGATTTGCAGCCCTGTAAACTAAACCGGGCATCTCCCAAGTCGTCGGCCATGATCACGAAGAAAATTGGACGCTTCGCAGCGAAGGCGGTGTCGGCGATCAATAGGACCGTGGCTAAGAGAGAGATCCCAAACATGGATACTTCGTGTAACTTAGTAATTGACTTTCCCGCCTCGGACGGGTTTTTGGCGTTCGTTTTTCCACCATTCGGCGGGGCCTTCGCATTCGATGCCTTTCCAAACTTCAAACAGTGTGTTCTTCATCTCTTCGGTTCGCTCAGGCATCACTGCGGCAAGGTCTCGTTCTTCTTTCCAGTCTTTCTGAATTTCGTAGAGCTGAAACTTGGTCAGCGTTTCGTCGCCGACCAGCTTCCAGTCGCCAATGCGAAGTGCCACGCGGTCACCGGGAGGCGAGACGTGGGTTCGCCAGAACAGCGGCACCTTTCGCTCGACCGGCTTGCCCGCGAACGCAGGCACCATGCTAACGCCGTCAATGGTGCGATCCGTCGGAAGCGGGATTCCTGTGATGTCCAACACGGTGGCGAAAATGTCGGTTCCAACGACCGGAATATCACTGACCGATCCCGGCTGGATGTGCCCCGGCCAGCGAGCAATGCCAGGAACGCGAATGCCGCCTTCGTGGTCGCTGCGTTTTCCGCCGCGAAGTCCGCCGGTGGTTCCTCCGAACTTCGCTACCGGGCCATTGTCGGATGAAAAAATGACGAGTGTATTGTCGCCGACGCCTTCCTCATCCAATGCCTGCATCACCAATCCGAACGCATGATCGAGCTGCGTGATATTGCCCATGTACTTGCTGTTTTCGTGTCCGTCATACAGATCAGAGAATCGGGAGTCCGTTGCAATGGGTGAGTGCGGTTCGTGGCACCAAACCGACAATGCGAACGGTTTGGATTCATCACGCACTTCACTCAACCAGCGCGCTGCTTCGGTGGCAACCAACGGTGCTGAGTAGCCCTCAAGTTCGCCGACAGGTTTTCCGTTACGGACAAAGTTGTTGGGGTTCTTATGGCTAGGTTCAGCGTTGTTGTGAGTCGCCATCCAGTAGTCGTAGCCATGATCACCCGGCTGCGGGTACTCCGTGGTATTGAATTGCGGCTTGGAATTAAGATGCCACTTTCCAACGTGACAGGTCTGGTAGCCGATCGCTCGGAGTAACTTCGGATAGGTGATTTCGCTGCGCCGTAGATGAGCTTCATGTAGTCCCGAGAGGTGACGATAGACGCCATTTCGGTACGGAGTCCGACCGGTCAGGATCGCCGAACGCGATGGCGAACAAACCCCACAGGCTGAATAGCACTGCGTGAACTTGACGCCCTGGGACGCAAGCTTGTCGAGGTTGGGCGTTCGGATCAAAGGATGACCGTACGTTGCCGAGTCACCCCAACCCATGTCGTCGGCTAAGAACACGACGATGTTGGGTTTGGATGATCCGGTTTCGGCGTAGACGTTGGCTGGAACGAGTGCGAGGAGCACTGGCCCCAGATGCAATGCCGATCGACACAGCCCCCCGCAGACACCGAGCAAGCTCAGCAGGACTCTATTAAACGATTTCATTGTGCTTTCTCCTCAGCCTTGTTCTTGCGATCTCCTCGTCGCTTCTCTGATCGCGATTCGGTTCCGGCCGGCTTGAGATGACGACTCATCTTGTCGAGGTCTGCTTTTGACGGGCTGCCACCAAACTGTTCGTAGTAGAGTTTTTGAAACGGATTGATCGCGGGACCGATGGCGACTTCATTGACCATCAGCGGTTGGACGTCAGCCCACCACTGGTCGTAAGCCAAGCTCAAGTTCGCCGCGACCTCCGGATGCTTGTCGATGACGTTGGTCGTTTCACCTGAGTCCGCCTTGAGGTCATAGAGTTCCTCGTTGTTGACCAAGGTGAAGCGTGAATTTTGAATGGCCGACTTCACGTACTTTGATTGTTCCGCCTGTCCACTCTTCCAGCGTCCCGCGTGATGCACGAGCATTCGCTGTTCCCACGGAGCTTTTGGATTCTGTAGCAGCGGAACCAGACTTCGGCCTTCCAATTGACGTTGCAATTTGGGAGTGACCGACGCGCCAGCGATTTCGATCAACGTGCTGTAAAGGTCCACGTGAGCGGTCAGCGCGTCACAAGTTTCACCAGCCGGAACACCGCCGGCGGGCCATCGCACATAACAAGGCGACAGCGTGCCACCCTGGTAGACGGTGTTCTTGCCACCCCGCAACCCCGAGTCGAAGATTCGCCTGCTAATCCCACCACCGTTGTCGGTCCCAAGGTAGATCAGCAGCGTATTGTCTGCGATTTCCCATTGACTGATCTTGGACAGCAGTTTGCCGAAATTGGTGTCGATGTTCTCGACCATCCCGAGGTATTTCGCCAAGCCATCGCTGATGCCTTCTTTGCCTTGGTAGTTGGTGCAGTATTCATCGGGAACGACGTGGGGCCCGTGGGCGGCATTCAAAGAAACGTAAGCGTAGAACGGCTGGTCGGTTTTCCGCTGTGTGTCCATCCAGCGGATCGATTGGTCGAAGAACAGGTCGGTGCAATAGCCTTCGGTCTTCACGAAAGTCCCGTTGTGCCAAAGCGTCGGGTTGATGTTGGTATTGCCCGGCGCGTCTCCGCAGGAACCGGGGAAGGTCTGACCAATCCCGCCAGCACCATGAATGTAGACTTCGTCAAATCCGCGGCTCTCAGGACGATAAGCTTCTTCGTCACCCAGATGCCACTTGCCAAAAATACCGGTCGAGTACCCAGCGGTCTTGAGTGCCTGGGGCAGTGTGAACGTATCAAGACTCATTCGCTCACGTTCCATGATCGTGTGCGTCACACCGTTCTTGAACTCATGCCGACCGCTCATCAATGCCGCCCGAGTGGGCGAGCAAGTGGGGCTGACATGGAAGTTGGTAAACAGCAGACTCTCTTTGCTGAACGCGTCGACCGCTGGAGTCTGTAGGACGGGGTTGCCAAGGCAGCCGTAATCACCGTACGCCAAATCGTCTGGCATCACGATGATGATGTTGGGCTTGGCGGATTCGGATTCTGCAAACACTGGGACCGGCGCGAGAACGACAAGGAAGAGCAATAGTGGGAGTCTTGTGGTCATGATCTTATCTTTGATGAGAGCATTGCGGGCGTAGGGTTATTCATTAAACGACAAGCTCATTCGTTCGAGGATCGGCTTCGACTTGTTTTCGGTTGAATCGGTCAAACGCAGTTCAACCTGAAAACCGTACCCGGCGGGCAGCTTCGAGAGATCGAGTGTTGCGGGTGTTTTGGCAATCTGCTTGGCGAAGTTCGGGATGTAGTGGTAGCTTTCCTTGATCTCACTCCAGTCCGTCCAATGGTCGATCGATGCATCGTTATTCGTATCGACGCCGACTCGAGCTTCAACGGTTTCCACCCACGGACCGGGGCTAACGAAGTCCGTCTTCTGCTGCGTCGCCAAGTAGAACTGTCCTTCGGCGAAGGCGATGTCCGGATCGGGATGGCCGTTTCCGATGTTGTCGCACCACTTGAATGGCTGGTCGATCGACGAGGATGTGAACCAACCCACGCTCATCTGATGAC
The DNA here is from genome assembly GCF_007859915.1 of Neorhodopirellula pilleata. Classification (GTDB taxonomy): domain Bacteria; phylum Planctomycetota; class Planctomycetia; order Pirellulales; family Pirellulaceae; genus Rhodopirellula; species Rhodopirellula pilleata. The sequence goes on along the minus strand of NZ_SJPM01000021.1, from coordinate 8,879 downwards.
CGCCAGCCGGATCGTAGTCGCCGAATAGGTAGTATTGTCCGCCAACGCAGATCGCGGCCCAATCGCCGTACGCTTCTTGTTCGGGTTCGTGGATTTCGTATTCAGCGACGTTCGTTTTGTAGTTCGCTGGGTCTTCCTTTACCCAGTGGGGATGCTTGTACGTTCCAATCTTGCCGGTTGATTTGGTGCGATTGTCAACAGCCGGCGATTGGAAGACGAAACCATCCGTTCCATTGGAGCTGACCGCGTGAGCGGCAAGTGGCGAGTCCCATGATCGCTTGTTGGCACTGATCGGACTCCAGTCTTCGATGATGACGTGCATGTTGCCATCTAGATCGCGAATGAATCCCGCATCACTACCGTGCGACGGATCTCTGACGGCGATGCCCATGTTCTTGCCCGGCACGCCATCGAACAGATCGTCGTCGACGTAGACGTGAGGGTCTTGGTCGTTGGGAAAGTCGTAGTAGATGTGCGCCTTGCCATCGACCCACTCGGCACTGGTCGTCCACTTGGCGAAACCGTCCGTGACCGGCCCATGATGAACCCAGTTCTTCATGTCGCGACTTTGCCAAGCGTGATAACCGCCTGTCTTAGGCTTCAAACCACCCGGAGCGTCATACTGGTTGGGAAACGGTGTCGTTAGCAGCGGCATGTCGAAACCGGCAAGCGTTGCTGATTCAGCCTTGAACGCGGGAGCAGGCTTGGCTTTCTGCCCATTCTTTTGGCGAGCCGTCTTTTGGACAGGTCGCGCGGCGAGGTAACGACCGAACATCCAATAGTTGTCAGGCCCAACGGTCAGCAATACAGGTGCGTCGCCCAGGTTGGCGGGTCCGAGGTTCTCAATCGGATTCCAGTTTTGCCAGATCGGTGATTGATTGACCACAAGCGACTTGGCGGAGCGTTTCTTGCTTGTCGAATTGATCTTCGTTGTGATCGTTGCAACTCTTTCAGTCGGCGAAGCAACACCATCCGCAACCACGACACCGTCACTCGACTCGATGCTTTGCTCCCACTCGTTTGCGCTATCGATCGTCCAATCGTCAGCCTGGACTGGTGAGACAGACAAAATGGTGGCAATGAGACAACTCTTCAGTGATTTCATAGTTCGCACAACTTTCGAGTGTGACGGTTCAACGACGAGTACGACCGGCGGTTTCAGCATCTTTCAGTGCAGCAGCCAATTGTTTGGTCACGGACGGATGTTTCTTCTGCAAGTTGACCTGTTCACCAGGGTCTTTCTCAATATCGTAAAGTTCATAACTCTCCTTCCGGTCCGCGTCATAACGAACGACCAGTTTCCAGTGACCCGAACAGACCGCAATCGAGCTGTCTTTCCCATCACCGAGAACAAAGATGGCTTCCCGGTGTGGTTGGATTGGATGCCCGAAAAGTGCCGGCAAGAAACTGATTGAATCTTCAGCCGCATCGTTTGGGAGTTCTTGATCGATGATATCTGCCAAAGTCGCAAAGACATCAGTCATGACCACGGTGTGCTCAGACACGCTTTTGGGCTCAATGTGTCCCGGCCAGCGTGCGACAAAAGGAACGCGGTGGCCTCCTTCGTAGGGGTCTCCCTTGCCGTCACGCCAAGGTCCGTTGGTAACGTGGCCCAGCTTCTTTGCGTCCGCTTTCGCACTTTTGAATCGAGTTCGAATCTCCCCGGAGTCGTCAGCGAGGTTCAGATTTACATTCTGCGTGCCTTTGAAATCCTTGGGTGTCGAACCGTTGTCGCTTGTGAAGATGACAAGTGTGTTGTCGCTCAAGTCGAGTTCGTTCAGCGTGGCAAGCAACTCGCCAACATGCGAGTCCAACTCTTGTACGTGATCGCCATACAACCCAGCTTGGCTGGTTCCACGAAACTTCGCCGCGGGTGTCACGTGGGTGTGCGGTGCACAGGGCGTGAAATACAAGAAAAAAGGCTTGTTAGCGTTCTCTTCAATGAAAGCGACCGCTTTCTTGGTCAGTGTGGTGTCCACTTGGTCTTCAATGCGTGGCTCTTCGAGACCTTCGGGAAAGTCCTTGCCTTTGACAATGCGAAAGTCTTCAACTGGTTTGCGACCGACTAAGTCATGGTTTTCGATGAACGCCCGAGTCGAATCGTTGTGATTGGTTGGCACGCCAAAGTGATAGTCAAAGCCGACCTCCAGTGGCCCGGTGATTGGCAGCCGATTCCAATCCTTGCTGTATCCGAGATGCCATTTGCCAATCGCTCCGCAAGTGTAACCATGGCCCTGCAAGAACTTCGCCATCGTGATCCGATCACTGCTCAAGCGGTAACCATTGCCCTTGCGATGAAGTCGCCAGGGGCTATAGCCAGTCATTAACCCATATCGCGATGGCGAACATAGTGAGGCTGCTGAGTGAGCATCGGTGAATTTGATTCCATCGCGTGCGAGGGAATCGATGTTTGGTGTGTGAATCTTCGTCGCGCCATAGCAACTGACATCTCCATAGCCAAGATCATCGGCAAAGACCACGATGATGTTTGGCGTCGAAGTCTCTGCGTCTGCCTTCGCAGGCAGAGCCAGTGAAAGCCCGATCAATACGGCCGGCACCATCACGATCAGCTTCTTTTCAAGTAAATACACTTCACGTAGCTTTGTCATTGATCTGATCCAATTGCGATTCGTCGATAAACCATCGAGATGCTCGCGAGAAAGACGGGCAGAAGCCGCGTGGTGTTCCTTGTTAACTTGGCAATCAGACTATTCCAGGTGCGTCACGACGACGTAGTACGCACCTAGCTCGCCTTCGGGTATTTCAAAGAACGGTGCGAGACGGTGGGAACCCGCATTGAGTTGGGTGACAAAATCGACCGCTTCCGCATCGCCCCCGACGGGTTTGCGATCGAGATCTTGATCGTCAATCCGGAGCACCGCGTGGTTGGCTCCAATCGCGTTTCCTTTGACGGTACGAAACGCAGCAGTGACACCGGGAACGTCGTCGCCTGCGGGAAGTGCCGAATTGATGGCAACTCCCGACTCCGTCGGCCAGCGACGAAGCGAAATCTGGTACTTGCCAGCGGTCAAAGCCTTGACCGCCCAGTAGCCGACATGCTTCAGCTTCTCGTCATCGACTTGATTGCGACTCGCCTCGCGGATCGATCCCTGGTGCCACGGCGGATAAACCTTTTGGATCCAGTCGTGAGCGGTCAGGTTGACGACCGGGTGATCGGAATGCCCTAGATAGATTTCCGTCGTTTGGGCAAAGGTCGGTTCTAGCTCAGCCCACCATTGGTCATAAAAGTCTCGCATCTCCGAAACGATCTCCGGATGCTCTTCGGCGATATTATTCTTTTGCCCCGGATCCGTTGAAATGTCATAAAGCTCCTTTCGATTGACGAGCCGGTATTTACCTGTCATCACCGACGAACCACGCCACTTGATCGGATCGCGTACTCGTTGCGAATCACTGATCACAAACCGTTTCGGCCACTCGACGTCTTTGTTCGGGTCAAGCAAATCGGCGATCGATACGCCATCGAATTTCACGCCTTCGGGTTTTGGCACACCTGTCATCTCAAGAAGCGTTGGAACAATGTCGACCGCGTGCGTCAACTCGTTCACGTCGTGTTGCTGCGTCAATCCACCGGCGGGCCAATGCACAAAGAACGGAACGCGGTGGCCGCCCTCGTATGGGCTTCCCTTACCCGCCCTCATGCCTGCGTTGTAGACCTTAGCGCCGCTGGCCGTGCCATTGTCGGTGGTGAAAATGAAAATGGTATCGTTCGCGATTCCAAGCTCGTCGATCAGCTCACGCGTCTTACCCACGTTGTCGTCGATGTTGGTGATCATTCCATAGAATGCTGCGATATTGTCTGATTGCCCCTCGTACATCTTCATATAGTCCGGTGGGCAGTGCAGCGGCTTGTGTGGAGCGTTGGTTGAAATGTAGGCCAGGAACGGTTGGTCCTCCTTCGCACACTTCGTAATGAAATCATTGGCTTTTTGAAAAAACACATCCGTGCAAAAACCCTTCGCCGGAATGATCTCGCCGTTGTGAAAATACGAACCGTTGAAGTAGGCGTTGTCCCAAACGTCAGGCGTTTGTCCGATGCCGCCTCCACCATGCCGATAGACTTCTGTGAAGCCACGATCCTCGGGACGGTACGGATAGTTATCACCAAGGTGCCACTTTCCAAACATTCCCGTTTGGTAACCAGCGTCGGAAAACATCTGGCCGACCGTGACTTCGTTCTCACGCAGCATCGATCGCCCCATGATGGTGTGCCACACGCCCGTGCGGTTGGTCCAATGCCCCGTTAGAAAGGAACAACGAGTCGGCGAACAAGTCGGGGCAACGTGATAGTCGCTCAGTCCCGAGCTTTCCGACGCAAGCTCATCGATGTTCGGAGTCTTGATGATTGGATTGCCGGTGCATCCCAGATCGCCGTAGCCTTGGTCGTCGGAAATCACAATCACAACATTGGGTGATTTGGCAATCGCGGAGCATGCAGTCATCGTTGTAATCAAAGCGGCGATGGCACATTGGAAGAGCATGTTTCGTGACATAGGAATCAACGGTCGAAGAAGTCGAAAAAGCGGCCCCAGCGGTTCTGGTTGCCCGTTAGCGAGCAATTGTGGCTGGGAAACGCCCCTACATCGAGAACCATTTGCGACTGGCGGGTAATGATTTGCGGCAAGCAGCGGGCCGCTGGCCGCAACCGCTACTTCTGAGCTGGTTGGGGGCGATGGGGAGCTTGACGTCGGTCCTTCTCCATGAGCTGGCGATCATAGACTTCGCCAGGCCTCACCGGCTCGCGAGACGATTTCGCGAGTGTCACCAGCTTTTTGAGAACCGCTGGATGATGTCCTGCGATGTTTTGCTTTTCCTCCACATCAAGGGATAAATCGTAGAGTTCCCAGTCGCGATTGCCTCGTTTGCAAGCTTTCCAGTTCCCCATTCGCACTGCCCTTTGATCACGGTACTCCCAGTACAAGTGATCGTGAGCTTGTTGCCCTGGTTGAGCCAGTAGGGTCGGAGCGAAAGAGAGCCCATCGGTTTTGGGGCAAGATGCATCGGTCAGGTCCGCCAGCGTCGGCATGACGTCTTGGAAACAGATCAGTTGATCGGTCACCGCACCAGGTTCAATGGTGCTGGGCCAGCGCACCAAGAAAGGAATCTTTAAACCGCCTTCGTACAACGAGCCCTTTCCGGCGCGAAAACGCTTCCCGGTGGCTGGATTGAGGTTCGGCGCAAAGAACCCATGCGGTCGTTCCTCCGTCTTGAAATAGTCTTGCCCACCATTGTCGCCGCACACAAAAACAACTGTGTTGTCGTCGATCTGAAGCTCTTTCAGCAGAGCAAGGATCTCGCCAAGTTGGCGGTCAACCATGTGCATGAATGCAGCATAAACTCGAGCGTCCCGGTCGGTTCGTTGCCCAGCAGTCCAGGGTTTGTCTTTGAAGAGTTGCCAGGATGGATCATCGTCATCAATCCCCCACAGACCATGCGGAGGAGTCCACGGGAGGTAGCAAAAGAACGGTTGGTTCTTGTTCTCTCGAATGAACTTGAGCGACTCGCGAAAGATCGCAAGCTGGGCGTGAGTATCGCCTTCGTAAAAGCTATCGCCGCTGTTGCCGGCGAGCGGGACTTCACGACTGTTTCGGATCAGGTACTGAGGATAAAAGGTGTGGGCGTGAACTTGATCGTAATAACCAAAAAACTCATCGAAACCATGCTTCTCGGGGACGCCGGAAGTCCCCCGACCACCAATGCCCCATTTCCCAAAACCACCTGTCGCGTAGCCCTGCGGTTTGAGCATTGTGGCTAGCGTGGGCTCATCTTCACGGATCGGTGAGAACCCATCGTTGATTCGCATCGACATGTGGCCGGAATGAAGGCCCGTCAACAACACGCAACGGGTCGGTCCGCAAACGGGGGCACCTGCGTAGGCGTTGGTAAAACGCATCCCTTGGCCAGCAAATTCATCGATGTTGGGAGTCAGCAGCTCGGGATGCCCCATGTGCCCCGATTCAAAATATCCCCATTCATCCAGCATCAGGTAGATGATATTGGGTGGATCGGCTGCCATCGACAATGACGATGAAAAAAGGAAAAACGCGAACAGGCAGACAATTCGATTCATCGATTGGTGTTCCGGCAACAAGCTGTAGAGAGGTCACGATTCGGCAGTGCATTTCAATCGAAGGTCTGCCTGGGGGTATCGCGCCACGCTATCCCACGCGGTCTCCTTCATGGCGAGCGCGCTTACCGCTTCCAAACGATGCTCGCCGATTCGTTCTCGATATCGAGTTCAACGGACGCGTTGGGGAAATCGCGAGCGTATGTATAGCCGCTACGAGTCGCTGGCCCTTTCGGTGGACCCAAGGGACGATCAAAAACAGCCGGACGCGTCATCCAGGTCTTACTCGATTTCGCGTCGTAGCTGTCTTTTAAATCAAAGTAGCTGTACCGCTCGGCGCAGATCAAGAAGATTGCCAACTGGTAGTCGAACCGGTCCTTCGCGTTCCCTTTCCGTCTCTGTTGATCGTCGCCTTGAACGGCGGCCCCCGGTGTCTCGTCTGCATCTTGTTGGTTGCGACCCAGTCCACAGGTGTAGGCAATGATGGAGCCCTGACGCGCGGCTTTTTGAAAGTCTCTGATGCCCTGGGCAACATAGTCTTTCTTGGACATCCCTACATCGCCCTCAAATCCCTCGATATAAGAACCATCAAGCGTCTTCAGATAGCGGATTCCCGAATCTGGAAAACGCGCTCTCAGCAAATTCGCTACCATCAGCTTCTGCGGCCCGAGCATCTTGCGAGTCTCTTCCATCATCGTCACGTATCCGGCCAGCACGGCGTCCTTCTTTGCTCCACCAATTTCACGTTTCAAGAAAGCAGGCTCCAGAACCTTGACAAAACCGTCGAGAAAAATGCCATCAACGGCGGGATCGGCACAGACATCCATCGCAGCGTTGATCCACCAATCACGCATCGCCACGTTGCTGAGGTCATAGGCTTGGACGCGGTTGCGAATCAGCTTTTCCTCGCCTTTTCGTCCGACCAGAAACGCACCCGGAATCTGTTTCAAAGTCTCGTTGGCTGCATAGCTACCATAGTGCACGATCACGTTTCGGTAGTACAATATTTTGGTTTCTGGGTTGACCGCTTTTACAGCGCGGGCTGCTTTGAGGGTTCCCGCTTCAACGGATCCGAAATCTTGATGTCCGGTTGCTTTCTCAAAGGTAATCAACGGAAACGTCGCCAGGTATCGGATCTCATCATCGGTAAACGCGGTGTCTTTGCGAATGTGCACGTACAAAGGCACGTGGTCCCATGAAAAGTCTGGCATTCGCTCCAGGTCCACCGGAGCTGCGATCGGCTCGGCCGCACCACGATCACTTGCCAATGAGAGCAGAACACCAAGGACGGCGATTAATTGCAGTGGTTTCATGTCATTCATCCGCTTCCAATACAGAAAAGAGATCGTTGGGTCCGCAAGGTGTTCGGATTCGCTAGAAGGCTTCCTTAATCGCATCCAATTCAACGCCGAGCAATTGGTTCGCGAGCCCATTCAGTTGTTCTGCAGGACCCTGGAGGTGATAGGTCCGCTGCACGTGCGTCATGGTTTCGCTAGGCTCCAGCGCAGCTGCGGGAGAAGAAGTTTCCAACTCATAGAACGGTCCCAAAGGTGGCTTGCCAGGCTCGGGGGAGCCATCGTTGTAGGAATTGATCACGTCTCCCGCGTAAGGCTCGTCTTGCAGTTCCCACATCGAGTTGACGAAACCGTTGGGTGCTTTCTGGACGTTGTAAGTGACGATGTTCAGTACTTTTCCGGCGGCATCGTAGCTGCCGGCGATTCCTTTGGAACGCTTGGCCGTGATACCGATTTTCCCGCGGCGGGTACCATCGCCGCGGAAAAACATTTTGGAGTCTTCGACCTTCAAGTAGTCCAATGGTACCTTGCCGAAGTAGGTGTCGTTGACGATGGGGCCAAGTGTCGCATCATCGCCTGGCTTGAATGGGATGACCACGGTTGTTTGTGGCGACGGGTTGTACATCCCTAGGATCCAAATTGACAGCAGTCCCGTGTCCCGCCTCCAGGCTCTATCGCCAGTGTTCGTGATCTGGTTGTCAGTTTCGTACGCGACCATCCGCAGCCCGTCACCGAGTTTGACGCCCAGCAACTCGGACGCCGCCTGTCTACGGAGCAGCTTCACAGTCCGCTCGATGCCGACCTTGAAGCGGGTGCCGCTGTGATTGATCAGCTCGGTCGAGTGCTTGAACTTGGCGGATGTCTTCGTCTGTTCAACCAATTCGTATGAATCGGTGTCGATTGCCGCGGGAGTGCTCCAGTCGGAGAACTCAAAATCCGTTCCTGGCTTGAAGAAGATCGCAAATTGCCCGCCTTCCGGGCCCAACCAGAATCGCTCTTCCCCCCCAAAGATATAGATGTGCTCTTCGAGTTTTCCCTCTTTCTCTTCGGCGGACAGGAAACCCTTTTCGATGACGGGACGATTGATCCAGCCGAAACTGGGACCGGCTTCTCGATCATAAGTGCTGGTCATCACGCGGCCCTGATAGGCGGGCGCGACGGCGACGGCGGCATCTCCGCTTTGCAGCAATACGATCGGCGTGTGCTTTTTCATGAATGTGACGTCGCTGACAAAAGTGTCACCGGCAGTTGCTTTGGCGCAGTTCAGCATCACGATCACTCCCAGTAATAGCAGTCGGGCCGATGGCTTCGTTTCGGTCATTGTTTTGTCTTTGTGATAGTGTGGTACGGACTTCGTGATCCGACGACCCTAGCGGGCTGTCGGTTTAGTGTATCCATAACATGAGGGGACAGTACCCTGTTCGCTTGAGTTGAAAGGTCTGGTATTCTTTAGCCTCACGGTCACGCCGCCGGAACCAACTCACCAAGGAAGCGAC
>NZ_SJPM01000020.1 GCF_007859915.1 Neorhodopirellula pilleata | reverse complement strand
GTTACGTTGTACTTCACCCATCGCGTGATCCTGCTTTGCGTTTGAGTTGGTTGTAGTGAACCGATAAACGTAGCGTTTCACGCGATGGTTTCTACCCTAAAGGCGCGCTTGGTGAATAAGGCGGGGTTATTCGTGTTGCTACTCGTCTTGCGAAGACCGGGGCCCTCCAAAATTGCCTTATTCGCCTTTGCAATTGCTGCAATGAGAAGTTCTTCTTTCTGATATATGCTTTTCTTTGAAGCGTTTATCTTTTCTAGCACGCGTCTCCAGGCTTCGTTGTAGTTTGGATGTGATCCCGTGTGATAAATATTATCGAGTGGAATGCCGTTAAGCGCGGAGTCAATATTGAACCTGAGTCTTCTCAGCAAGGCATTATTTTTTAGCTCTTTCGGTATGACATGATGCGCCTCGATACCTCGACTCACAAGACTATTTAATGGCAAATCGTTCGCCTTCTCAAGTTGCTTACGTAAAATTTGTCCGTCACCCTTGTTCAGAGAACGTGATGCATTGAAGGCTTCCTGTAACAAGGTCTCCATTTTCGCGACTCGCCCAACGCCGGGAACGATCAAACGCAATCGTCCGGCAATCGTTGCTACAGGAAGTTTCCTCGCAAACTTACCGACGTTTGATGTGAAACCTCGTGCAAATTCTGCAACGGCGGGGCCAGCGATCGGCAGCGATCCTAATCATGGAACGTGGCTGGCACCATCCTTACAGCTGTTGGTGTTCGGTGGGGAGGCGTGTGCCGTGCCGGGCTAGATTCTCCTGGAAGAAGCTCGCGACGGCGTCAGGTTGGGTTCTTCGGTTTTTGCGAGTGAGTGAGTGATCGCACTGTCGAGACGAAGAAGGACACGAGTTCGATCAACAGAATCGAATGAACCTTAGACCTGAAACCCGAAAACCAACCTGACTTGTAGCTCGTGAACCTGATTCACCAGACGGGGACAAGCCCGTCGGGGTCTGTTTGTCGTTGGTGGGAGGTTTCAAGGTGTTGGCTTCGTTCTAGCCGGTAACCTGTGGCTCCGATGGGGCAAGCCCATCGGTGGCCCGCCCCCAGTCGGCTCGCCCGACTGGAGCGATGAAGAAGTCGCCTGTCGTTGGATGATGCTGTGCCCGAACCATCGCAAGGCGGACGGGTCGCCGATGGAACTGACCCAGCCAGAGATCAACTCCATCGCCGGTTGTCCGATTAAGCGTGAACAGATTCGGCGTCGTTTGAGTGATCTGAGTTGGTGGATGCGGTTGCTGTGCCAGCGTGTGGCAATGCCGGCCAACCGCGAGGACGAAGAACACGGTCGCTTTTTCCAAGATCGATACAAGGCGACTCGGTTTGGATCAAGCATCTTATTTGCTTCGCTCATCGGCCCAACAGGCCGATTGTGGCTGAGGCATGCACTTTTCTCATCGCAAACGCCGCCAGACCTGGCAAAACCCAAGCCGTCGAGGCTTCGGTGCAGGCGACTCTTGTTGAATCAGGGATGTAGCTCCGTTAAGCTACATGCGGATGAGCTGGCAAAGTGTCATGTCCTCAGGCTCTTAGAGGTGCCAAGAAGACAGGGTATCGGCTTTCGAGGTTAACACTATGAACCGCACACAGATACTACGCCGGATCCGCAAACGGTTTACCAGCCGTAAACCACTGAATCTGAGTGCTGTCCGAAGAGACGAACCCGATCTGATAGAGGCCGTTTACTCGCTCCAACCATACTTGGGATGGAAAGGTGTTCTGGAGGAAGCCGGAATCAAGTACGGTGACATTCGCGTTGAAGTACGGGAAAACGTCGAATGTCGAATTTGCGGAAAGCGTTTACGTTTGCTCAATGCACACCTGACGCAAACGCATGGTATCACGCCGGAAGAGTACCGCGACGACTATCCTAATGCGGAATTAGCGAGCGAATCGCTTCGCGAAGAGTTGACCGGGCGATTGCATAACGATCCACATCCGGATTTTCTGGAACATTGGGAACCGATCTACACACGGGAATACGTACTGGATCGATTGCACGAATACGCCCGGCAGGGCTATTGGATGAACATGGAATCGATCGGTCGGATCGATTGTTCTTTGATAGCCGCAGTCAACCACCACGTGAAGATGGACTGGGACAGCAGTCTACGCGCCATCGGCGTCGACCCAGCCGAGAACCGGGGCTTGGTGCGAGACGATGATTTCACTCTGGATGATTTCCGCCGGTGGCTGGGTCAGCGTGAGCAAGAGGGGCTTCATTGCACGTTCGGTCAAATCCGGCTCGAACGAGATTCGCGTGACCGATTTCCTCCCATGCTGACATGGGCTTTGCGGCGGTTCGGAAATTGGCGGGCCGCCTTGGTGGCCGCTGGTGCGGACCTTTCCAAACCCATTTTTGGCGGGCACCAGTTCTTGTCCGAACGCGCCGTGAAAGCCGAGATCAAACGTCTCAAAGACGCCGATGCGGATCTGTCTCACACAGCGGTTTGCTTGCTGCCGCAGGGCACTCAATTGACCAGCGCCGGCATTCGGTTCTTCGGTCGCTGGGAAGCCGCTCTTGATGCGGCGCGCGTCCCCAAGCGACTCCGCGGTAAGCGAACTCAATACGAAACCGCTGACGACGTCCGACAAGCCATCACCGCACGCATCGAACACCAGTTTCCACTATCGCCCTTGGAGCTTTATTATGGATCTAGGTCTGACATCGAACTTTGGAAAAAATCTTTCAAACACTTCGGTAGCTGGCGAAAAGCCGTCGCCGAAGCGGGCGGTGCCGCGAAACATATTCGCCAAGCGAGACAAACCCCCTTTTCGACCAAGGCGAAGGTGATAGCCGAATTAAGACGCCGTACCGCCGCAGGGCAGCTGCTGGCTCGCCGAGAAATGAGTAACGACGAGGACGACAAGCAACTTTATGCAATGGCGACCGGCTGGTTCGGCAGTTGGCAAGCGGCCGTACGGGCTTCGGGAATCGATCCCAAAACCTACCACGAATGGAATCTCAACCCAAAACGAAAATACACCGACCCCAAGCACGTCCTCGCGGCCATCCGCCGACGCCGTCGCGAAGGCCACCCGCTCAACGCTCGCGGCTTTACTCACGGAGACCATCAGGACGTACCCTTGTTGTACACAGCTCGTAAGCTATTCGGCACGTTGCAGAAAGCCATCGACGCCGCCGGGCTTGATTACCAAAAGATTGCCAGGAAGCATCAAGATTACGAAGCGATGAAGGAACGAACCTATCGAACCTACGAGACAAAACAAGAAGTGATCGACGAGATCCAGCGACGCTTTCGAGAATCGATCCCGCTCAACTACCGCGCCGTCAGCCACGGTGACGATAGCATCCGAGATTGGGCACTAATCACCGCAGCCAAAGCACACTTCGCCGGAGACTGGGACCGAGCCTTAAGAGTCGCTGGCATCGACCTCAAGACCATCCAACCCGACTGGGTCCGCCAACGAAAAAGCAAACTCAAAACGCAACGCCGGACCACTTCATGATTATCGCGGTCGAAGTGCCCGATGGTGACCCAGCGCTTCAAAGCCGACCTCTTCTCGGGTCACTTGTTTGGGGCCGATCCGACGACCTTGGGGACATAGCACCGCAGAGGCTATTGACTTGGCACCCTGTAGCGGAAATTGCGACGGCGTCGAGTTTGCTGAATTGGTAGCCAATGGGGTGCGTGATGGCACGGATGAGTCGGGCGGAAGTTTTTGATCCGGGCGAAGTCGCTGTCGGACACGTGTTTAGCCGTACCGTCAGACGGTGCTTTCTCATGGGCGATGATCTTGTCCCTGGGAAGAACTTCGACCATCACAAATGCTGGCTGGAGGAAAATTTGCAGCAATTCACGGCGTATTTCGGGATCGATCTGCTTTGCTACAGTTTGCTTTCGAATCATTTTCATTTAATTCTTAGCTCTCGACCGGACGTCGTTAGGACTTGGAGCGATGAAGAAGTCGCCCGTCGGTGGATGATGCTGTGCCTCAACCATCGCATTAAGGACGAGGCATCACTCGCTCACGCGCTTTGAAGTAGCGATGATTGTGCGTCAAGAATACTCGTACTCAATGAAATGGTACTCGTATTCGAAACACATTGTTGAGCACGAGCACGAGTACCGCCGAGGGCTGAGTACGAGTACGAGAGCCTGGTTGAATGCGAGTTCCTGGCCTCTTGGTTTGCACTGCGCAGCTTCAAAACTTACGCGTCGGTTTACAATCAACAGTCCACTAGATCATCAGGCCGCAAGCGGGCTGTTGATTAATCGTAACCCGATGCGTCAGCGAGGGATGAGTCAATTTCAATTATCCCTCGCTTACGCAGCTCGTCGTACCACACAAGTCCGTAGATTGATGCCGTTGCGTTTGAAGCCTTGATTGGTTTTCGAGATGGACAGTTTTGTGGTCCGATTCAAGTTGCCCAGCGGAGCAAGGCAGAAGAACCCCTCCCTTTGGGAGGGGTCGAGCGAAGCGAGGGGGAGGGCGAGTATGGGACCCACGCTACTTCGACGATCTGTTTCTTTTTTCCAGCTCGATGCGCTGGCGTGTTGCAACGCTCGACGATCCGCCGCGTCGTTGACGAAATTCATACCGCAAACCAAGTCGACGAGCGATCGCGTTCGCCACTGATTCGGGATCAGCCAGCACTTCTTCATTCGAGAAACGAATGATGGCCCATCCCTTGCTTTTTAAAAACGCTTCGCGGGCTACATCCTTTGGAAGTTGCGTTTCGTGATACTCGCCATCCAGTTCAACGCTGAGTCTCGCCTGGACACAAGCAAAATCCAACACATAGGGCGGCTCGGGATGTTGGCGTCTGAACTTCAACTGACAAACTTGTTTCCCACGAACGACTGCCCAAAGAAGTGCCTCCGCCTTGGTTTGCCGTTGACGTAGTGTTCGTGCGTCTTGAATCGGAGATCGGTTCGTCATCGAATTCAAATCAGTGCGTTGAAAAATGATGCCCGGCCCTCCCCCTCGCTTCGCTCGACCCCTCCCAGAGGGAGGGGTTCATGGGAATCGTCAATCACCTAGAGAACGAGAGCACCGGGTGAACCATCATTCGCGTGCCGAACTGAAAGTCCAGCCCACAGTTTTGTCGTCCTCACAAGACACGAGAGATGTGTGGTACAGTGAGCTGCGTAAGCGAGGGATAATTGATATTGACTCATCTCTCGCTTGCGCGTCGGGTTTGTATGGTTGCGGCGTGCAAGCATGAGCGGTTATTCAGCCGATCTCGACAAGCGATGTTCCCGTCATCTCGGCCGGCTTTTCCAGGCCTAGCAAAGCCAGCACGGTCGGCGCGATGTCCGCCAAACGTCCGCCCTCACGAAGCTTCTTGCCTTTCAACTCAGGATCAACCAGGATCAAAGGAACCGTATAGGTCGTGTGCGCGGTGTGCGGTCCGCCGGTTTCCGGGTCCACCATTTGTTCACAATTACCATGGTCGGCCGTGACGACAAGCGAACCGCCGGCGGCCAAGGTCGCCTCCACGATCCGACCGACGCAATCATCGACCTTTTCCACCGCAGCGATCGCCGCCTGCAACACGCCGGTGTGCCCGACCATGTCACCGTTGGCAAAGTTCACGATATACACATCATTCTCGCCGGCCTTGAGTTGTTCGACGACTTGTTCGGTGATGCCTTCGGCCGACATCTCGGGCTTTTGATCGTACGTCGACACGTCGCGCGGCGACGGGGCCATTCCCCAGTTTTCACCACCGAAGGGATCGTCACGGTAATCATTGAAGAAGAACGTCACGTGCGGATACTTTTCGGTTTCCGCACATCGAAACTGTTTCAAGCCCGCCTTCGCGATGACTTCGCCGAGGATGTTCGGCATCTTGGCCGGTTTTTCAAAAATCACTTTCACCGGCAAGCCCGTTTCGTAGCCCGTCATCGTGGCGAAGTACAGGTCGTCGATCTTCGCACCCCGATCAAACCCACTACCGGGGATGTCTTTCCAAGCCGCATCGTCGAACGTGAACGCTTTGGTGATCTCCCGTGTGCGGTCGCCGCGGTAGTTCATGAACATCACCGCGTCACCGGGCTGAATCGTGATCGGCGATCCGCCTTCGGGAACGATCGAGGTCGCTTCGATGAACTCGTCACCGGTTCGATTCGAATCGGTCGGATGGTCGTAATAGTTTTGAATCGCGGCGGCGGCCGACGTTGCCGTTCTATCGGTTCCTCGGGTCAACATGTTGTAGGCCGCTTGCACGCGTTCCCAACGCAGGTCGCGGTCCATTGCATAAAACCGGCCGATCACCGATGCGACGATGCCCACGCCGGAGGAATTGCATTTGTCTTCGATCTGCGAGACGAATCCCAAGCCGCTGTGTGGTGTCGTGTCGCGTCCGTCGGTGATCGCGTGAATCGCCAACCGGTCGCCGGTCAGCGCGTTGCGTTTGGCCAAATCGATCGCCGCCATCGCGTGTTGCAAATCGCTGTGGACGCGTCCGTCGGACATTAACCCCAGAATATGCAACCGACCACCGGAAGCCTTGACGTGTTCGATCGCTCCGGTCACGACGGGATTGGAAAAGAACGAATCGTCACGAATCGCGCGGGTGATCCGCATCACCTCCTGGTCAACGATCCGTCCCGCACCGATGTTCTGGTGCCCGACTTCGCTGTTGCCCATCACCCCGTCGGGTAGTCCGACATCCTCGCCCGACGTCGCGATCAGGACCGACGGGTAGTCGCGGGTCAGCCCATCGTCGACGGGCTTTTTGGCCAAGAAAACGGCATTGCAATCGTTCCATTTCGGGTCGGGATTTTGGCCCCATCCGTCGCGGACGATCAAAACAACGGGGCGGCGGCGTAATTGAGTCACGGTGATTTGGCAGAAATGCGGAAACAGATTCAAACGGGCTGGTCCCACAACGGGCCAGCATTTCGTCTTCTACCATATCGAAAAAGAGCCAAAACAAGTAGCAGTGGTTACAATCGATCGAATCGAACGAACGGTTCGGTCTGACCGCCCCGCCCCACCCCCAACACACGCCCACCTGAAATGTCCCCATATTGTCGCTTGGCTTTTTTTGCGTTTCTGTTCGCGTCGATTCAACTCGCGACCTTTATCAACGCATCAGCCGCCGATTCCGCCTCGCGGCCCAATGTCTTGATGATCTGCATCGATGACCTCAAGCCGACGATCGGTTGTTACGGTGATCCGGTCGCGATCACCCCCCACATCGATCGCCTCGCCGGTCGCGGGGTGCGATTCGAGAACGCCTACTGCAACCAAGCCGTCTGCAGTCCCAGTCGCAACTCGCTGATGACGGGCCTGCGTCCGCAAACGATCGGCGTCTACGATCTGCCCACCCATTTCCGCCTTGCCGCACCCGATGCCGTCACGATGACACAACACTTCATCGCCGGTGGCTACCACGCGGCCGGCTTGGGGAAGATCTACCACGTCGGCCACGGCAACATTGATGACAAAGCATCCTGGAGTGAACCGTGGTGGAAACCCAGCATGCCGAGCTATCGCCTCGAATCCAGCATCGCCGCTTACACGGTCGACGGCAACGGCAAGCGTCGCGGCCCACCGACCGAACGCGCCGACGTCAGTGATGACGATTACAGTGACGGCCAGATCGCGATCGAAGCGATGAAACGATTGAACCAATTGTCACAAGACAACGACCAACCGTTTTTCCTTGCGGTCGGCTTTCTAAAACCGCATTTGCCGTTCGTTGCACCGGAGAAGTACTGGGCCGCTTATGATCCCGATCAGCTTCCGATGCCCGAAGTCTTGAATCGGCCTAAGGATGCCCCCGATTACGCCGGCCAAGCCGGTGGCGAACTGCGAAACTACAGCGGGATGAAAGAACAATGGCCCGTCGACCAAGCCATGACGCGTCACTTGATTCATGGCTACTACGCCGCCACCAGTTACGTCGATGCCCAAATCGGACGCGTCCTCGATGAACTCGATCGTTTGCAACTTACCGATAACACGCTCGTCGTGCTGTGGGGCGATCATGGATGGCACCTTGGCGATCACGGCATGTGGTGCAAACACACCAACTATGAACAAGCCGCCCGGATCCCGGTCATCGTCGCCGGACCGAACGTCGACGTCGGCAAGCCGAGTCCCGCGCTGATCGAGACCGTCGACATCTATCCGACCCTAGCGGAATTGGCCGGCCTACCTAAACCAAGCGGCCTCGATGGAACCAGTTTCGCCGCCTCGACCGCCGACGCATCGCAACCGGCCCGACCCCACGTCACTCACGTCTACCCACGAGGTTCGCGGTTGGGACGTGCGATCCGCGACAATCGCTACCGGATGGTCCAGTGGAAACCCATCGGCGCTCCGGACGCCGAAGCGGAGATCGAACTTTACGATTACGAAAACGATCCTCTGGAGACGGTCAACGTCGCCGCCAAGCATCCCGAGATCGTGCAAGCGATGCTCGACTTGTTGAAACTTCAAGGCGAAGCGAAACCGCAGTTCGTTAAGTCGAAATCGTCCAAGGCGTCCAAGAATGTTTCGGGGAATACGTCGAGTAAAGCACCCAAGAAAGAAGTCGATCGAGCGGAAGCCTTTCGAAAGAGAGACGCCGATCAGGATGGCTTTCTCACCCTGGAAGAATTCTTGTCACGTCAACCCGATCCCGAGGAAGCCCCGAAACGATTCCCGAAATTCGATCGCAATTCAGACGGAAAGCTGAGTCTCGAAGAGTACGTGAAATCGGGCAAGTAAGAGTGCGCGTGGTGGTTTGTGCTGTGTCCCAAGGCTACGTGGTTCCTGTTCCGTGGTGGCGACTTTCAGTCGCCAGTTGCATGCCGCGTGTTATGATTAAATCAACAAGCCGCACTCACATTGGCGACTGAAAGTCGCCACCACACGTCAAACAAAAAAACTTAGCCGCCTGTCTACTTGACCAAGAACTCACTGAACACGGCGTCGGTATTAACGACTCGCAATCCCACCGTTCCCGATGAGTAAGTATCGTCGCTGTGTTCGATCTTGGTTTCGCCGTTGTGCTTGACCGTGATTTGATCTCCTTTCATATCCACGAAAAGCTGTTGTGGTTTCGCGGTGTCGATCGTCGTTTGAGTCCGAGTCAGCTCTCGCCACATGGAGCCATCCATGGTCCCAAGAATGACTAGATTCGTCTGCGGGATTAAACCGGCAAAGTAACCGCGTTGGGCATCGTAGCCGACCGACGCACCGGTGCATCGAAACAACATTCCGGCATCACGCGCGTTGGCATTGCCGAGAAAGTCGATCGCCACCTGCGCCTGGAAGTCGTCGGGAACGTCGTGATCAAGAACCACTTTCTCACCGCTGCGATACTCATTGATCGGCGTTTCGGGAACGTGACCGAGTCGAATCGTTTCGGAATCGATTGTGGCGTATTGATGATGTCCGTAGTAGGAAAACGAGCCGGTCGAATCTGAGACGGGGCGCGGCGGATCACCGGAGGGACGAGGCAGTGGGACACCCGCATTGGCCGGCTCGCCGAAGATCGGATAACCGCGGCGACCGACCTGCATGGGCTGGACATAGATCACCCGTCGCCAGCCTGGGCTGCGATCTCGTTTGGCGTGGAAAACGTGCCACCACTGTTTCTCATCGGGTGACTTGACGAAACACGAATGCCCGATGCCGTACGTCGAAGCGTTGCCTTCGAAGATAGGCTTGTTTCGTTTGGTCCAGGATTCCGGCTTGAGCGGATCGTCGCCGGTCAGTTCGAGTAATCCGAGCTTGTAGGTCGGTAACCATGAACCGCCACACGAATAAACAATGGCCGTGCTGTTCTTGGCCTGAAAGACTTGCGGACCTTCGTTGAGTCCACGGGCTTCGGCTTGAGGTTCGACACGTTCCCAAAGGTAATCGTCGTTGTCACAGATTCTCACTCGCGGGCCGACCAATTCCGTCGGCGACGTCATCGCGGCGATGTACAAATACTGTTGATCGGTGCCCGGCGCGTCCCAACCGGACCAAACCGCATAACGCTTGCCGTTATGCTGGAGCACCGTCATGTCGATGGCCCAAATGTTGGGATCGTCGCGACTGTCGCCTTCGCCCGTTGCCAAAGGACCGACCAGTTCGTAGGAACCGAGCGGGTCGGACGTTTCCGAACGCAATACGTAAGCGAGGTGATTGTGGTTGTCGCCATCGGAGGCCGCAAAATAAATATGCCACCGATCGTCCAGACAATGCAATTCGGGAGCCCAGATCTCCTGCGAATACGGTCCTTCGTCGGGTGCCCGCCACACGATGTGTTTGGTTCCAATGCTAGTCAACGTATCGCTGGTATGGATCGCGATCGCACGGTTGCCGTCGGAAAAACACCATAGATAGCGATCCGCATTCGGGTCACGAGTCACCCACGGATCGGCTCCCTCGGCGATCGGATTGACGAACAAGTTTGGTTCGAGCGAGCCCACGTTGTCTGGACCTGGCCAGCTCGGGTCGCCAGCGTCCTTGGGCAGTTGCTCGTTCCACTTCATCAGTTCGGCGTGCAACCGTTGGGCGACGTCGTTGTGTTTGTCGATCTGGTTGGTCGACTCGCTCGGATCCGCGTGAAGATCGTATAGCTGGGGATCACTCCCGTCGTAATTGACCAAGTACTTCCAACGTCCGTCGCGAACGGCCAAGTCCGGATTGTCTTGATCTTGGTTTCCTGGTCGATCCGGCGGACGCCGCCAGAAGATCGGCGCATCCCGGCTTTCCTTTTCCCGTCCCAAGATCGTCGGCAACAGGTTTTCGCCATCAAGTTGAACGTCGTCCGGCGGTGAGATTCCCGCCAGCGTGTACAGCGACCGATTGACGTCCAACGCGCACAAGACGGAGGTGTCATTCGTCGTCCCGGCAACATCGTCGGCCAAGACACCTGGTCCCCAAACGATCAGCGGACTTCGCACGCCGCCTTCGTAGAGCCATGTCTTGGCACCCCGCAACGGGTCGGACGATCCGGCACCTTCCTCGTGACCGTTGTCACTCATCACAAGGATCAAAGTGTTGTC
This sequence comes from Neorhodopirellula pilleata, assembly GCF_007859915.1. Taxonomy (GTDB): domain Bacteria; phylum Planctomycetota; class Planctomycetia; order Pirellulales; family Pirellulaceae; genus Rhodopirellula; species Rhodopirellula pilleata. The sequence continues at coordinate 64,013 of NZ_SJPM01000020.1, read as the reverse complement.
ACGCAGTTTCTCATCGTTGCGAACTCGATCGAACAAAACGCCAAGCTGTTGGTCCATGGCATCGAGAACGGCGTAGTAGAGGGCACGTTTGCTTTCGTCGGTTTGGTCTCGCAACACCTCCGGTGGAAAGAATGGTGAATGCACGTCGTCGGGCCACAGGTTCACAAAGAACGGCTGGTCACTCGCGGCAGCACGATCAATGAAAGTGAGTGCCTCATCGACGAACGCGGCCGTGATCACGCTGCGGTCTTCCCAGCGAATGGGGCCTCGGCCCAAGTCGCCCGATCCGAGATCGTGTTTCTTCGCTGGCTTGCCGTCATAAGCATCCTTGAGCGGCAAAACGCGAGGTCCGAGCCCTTCAAAATTCGTCAAACTTTCGTCAAAACCGTACGCACCGATCAGAGGTGCGTCACCCACATCGCGTTGGCCGCCCATGTGCCATTTTCCGAAGTGGCCGGTTGTGTATCCGGTGTTTTTCAACTCGCGAGCGAGCATCGGGGCACTCGGATCGAGCCACTGGGCCACACCCCGCGAACGGTTCAAGTCGCGATGCGCCAAATACGATGAGATCCGGTGACGTTGTGGGTACTGCCCGGTGCTCAGCGCCACTCGCGATGGGGAACAAATCGGCGAGTTGACGTAGAAGTTGCGAAACCGCAAGCCTTCGTCGGCTAGCCGATCGATGTTCTCTGTTGTCGTTCGCGTTCCACCGTAAGACGACAGGTCCGACCAACCCATGTCGTCAATGAACACCGTGATGATGTTCGGCTTTTGGTTCGCCAGTGGTTGCGGCGGTCCGAAGACCGTCTGCGTGTCTCCGGTCTCTCGCATCCAGCCATCGATGCTCTTACGCAGCGAATCGAGCTCCGATTGATATCGCGGCTCGTTGACCAAGTTCACCTGTTCGTATGGATCGGTGTTGGTGTTGTAAAACTCTTCGGCCGGGCGGATTTGGTAGTTTCGCACTTTCTCCCGCGCGTCTGGATCGGTGGTGGCTGCATCAACCCAACTTGACCAATATCCACTGTCGCCGGTGTTCTTGGTGACGTGACTGAGAAAGCGAAATTCCGGATGCAGGTTTCGAATGTACTTACAACCATCGGCCGTTCGCGCGGCGCGAATCGGAAACACGTTGAAACTACCGTCACCACTATGCGTTGTGTAAATCACATCACGGTGCTCGGCCGTTTTGCCTTGAAGGACCGGTAAGAACGAACGACCGTCGATGTCCGTCGGTGATGCTTCGTCGGCGACGTCCAACAACGTGGGCAGGATATCGATCCAAGACACCATCGCATTCGTCCGGGTGCCGTTGGCGATCCGTCCAGGCCAACTGACGATCAAGGGTGTACGAACGCCGTCTTCGTAGAGGTTCCATTTTCCGAACGGCCACTGCGCACCGTGGTCACTCGTGTGCAGGAAGAAGACATCGTCGCCGAGAACTTCACGGGCGGCATCGTAGACCTTGCCGAGTTCTTGATCCATCTTGCCGATCGCCGCTACATATCGGGCACGCCAGGTTCGCGACGTCGGCGTATCGATATGATTGGGCGGAACGACCAGTTCGTCTTGATCGATGTCTTCGGTGTCGGTCGGCCACGGCACGTGCGGCCAATTCGTTCCCACGAACAAGCACAGCGGCTTGGTACTTTTACGATCCTTGAGCCACATGACCGCTTCGTCGACCGCCACGTCCTCGTGATAGTTGAAATGCCGAGCGATGTCGAATCCATATTCCGTTGTCTGTCGATAGTGACCGACCTTTCCGAACGACACCACTTGATACCCGGCCTCCTGTAGGTAAGCCGGTAGCTTCTTCAGATCCGCGTGGGGGCGTGAGTGGTTCGGTTCGGCACCATTGTTGGCCGGGTACATTCCCGTCAATAAAGCTGCGCGACTGGGGGCACACGAGGGCGAGGCGACGAAGGCTTGTTCGAACGTCATGCCGGCGCTCGCCAAACGTTGCATGTTCGGCGTTCGAATGTCGGGCGATCCGTACACCGAGGAGTCGCGCCAGGTGTGATCGTCGGACAGAAACACCACCATGTCAGGCTTTCGCGAGCCGGCTTGTCCATCGGGCGTCGCGGCGATCGCGGCCAGCGTCATGAAGGACGCCGACAAGCTCGCTAGGTGGATGAGAGAACGCAGAAAAATCATAGAAAACGATCCATCGGGGTGAGCGGCACGTTGTGGGGATTTCGACACACGATCATTGTTTTTCGAATGCACTTTCCATTCAATGTGATCGCAAGTCAAAGGACTTGAATATGTTGTCACGTTCTCAGGGTAACAGGAACGGCTGATCTCTAGGCTCTTAAGCCTGCTACGCCGCAAACATACAAGCCCGACGCGCAACAGTCTGTTGATTGAATCGTTTAACGGCAAGCCGCAGGCGACTGCGTTTTCAAACACTGTCGCCTGCGGCTTGCCGTTAAACGAAAACGCCCAAAAAGTGGCATTGGCTTCCAGTCTGTGTTTTCCACAGGCTGGAAGCCTTTTTATACCCCACATCTTTTTGACCCCCACGAGCTCGTCTCGTGGGTGAATAAGGTTCGCAAGCTAGACAACGACGCCCTCCCAACCTTCCGATTTTCACTTGTGCTCGCCGCTTCAAGCGGCGAGCACAAGTGAAAATCGGAAGGTTGGGCGAATTGCGGCTCGTGTCTAGCTTGCCAACCTGGGCTTCCTGCCAGACGAGCTGGCAGGGGAGCATTACACAAGGACTTGTGGGGTACAAAGAGGTTGGAAGCTTATGCCACTTATTGTTCACGCGATGCTAGATGTTGTAGGAACGCTTTGGCTTAGGCTTTCTTACGACGATTGACGATCGCATCGAGTTTCTCTTTTTCTTTCTTGAGAACTTCCTCGCTGATTTCAGCCGGCTGGATCGGATCGTGATTGAGGGGCTCATCGGCGGGAATCGTTCGCATTTGAATGTTGCGATACCACACCGGATCGCCGTGGTCCTGAAGCGAGAGTGATCCTTCTCGGGCGTCGAGTTTGCCACCACGTTTTTCCAGCATGTCGACATTGAACGCCCACTTGGGATCGGTGTAATCGAAATCGATTACTTTCTTTCCGTTGAGCCAATGTTGGACAACGGTTCCCTTGCCCACGATGCGGGCTTGGTTCCACTGGCCGACCGGACGAGTCGCGTCTTCGGACGGCTGCATGCAAAAGTACAGTGACGCGGCACTGGTTCGAGGGTTCTCTCCGTCACGGTGCTTGCTGTTATCCAGAATTTGATATTCGTATTGGCCGGGTCGGTAATAGACACCGCTGTTGCTGCCTTCGCCGACTTTCCATTCGAAGCGAAGTTCAAAGTCGTCGGGCACTTTGGATTTGGCATACGTCAGACTTCCGCCTTTGCCTTCGCGAGTGATCTCGCCGTTGACGACTGACCAGTTACCACTGTGTTTCCATCCTTCCAAGTCGACACCGTTGAACAGTGATTCGAACTCGGTGGAATGGGCTGACTCATCCGTATTGGCCGTTCGTTTGGCAACGCCCAGTTCGGCAAGCTTCGCGGCAACCGATTCGCCATGCGACGCAGTCTGGACCGCTTTATCGATGTGCAAGACTTTGCCGTCGACGCCCACATAATAGGTCCAGCGATTGGAAACTCCACGTTCGTTGAGACAACCGAGTGCCTTGGCAAAACGCTTGCTAGGATCGCTCAAGATCGGGTAGTCCAAGTCCAGACTTTTGGCGAAGTCCGCGTTCAGTTCCGGAGTATCGCAACTGGCGGCAAAATAGGCGACGTCGAATGCCTTCAGCTGATCGCTGTTTTCGCGCAGCGATTTGCATTCCTTGGTGCAGCCCCCCGTGAACGCTTTGGGAAACCAAGCAATCACGATCGCCTGCTCGCCGATCAGATCGGTGCTGGAATACGTCTTGCCGTCGCTGCCTTGCAACACAAACTCGGGAAGCGGGTCGCCGACTTCCACCTCACCTTTGGCTGAAGTGCAGGCGAGGAGCATCAAGCAGAGAGCCGCTCCGGTAAACATGTGCTTACAAATCATTATCAATACCTATCGAGTGACGTCATAACGGACGGGGGAAGCATTTCAACGGACCCCATCATATCTCTCCCGCATCGTACCTGCAAAAGGACCGGAAATCTGTCTACTAATCGTTTCCAAGCAATGTTCCTGCGATGTTCCGCAATTCTGAGATTTCTTCTTCTGAGTTGATTGTGAAGACGGGAAACTCTTCGCCCGTCAAGCCTCCGATGCGAGCAGACCGTCCACCTGGAAAAACCTTTCGCCAAGCTTCGATCAGTTCTTCATGCTCAGCGGTCGACCAACGCGGCAATCCTCTCTCCAAGCTCCGCAAGGTCAGTCGTACAGCGATATCGAGATGGCGGACAGCGCGGATGCGATCGAACCCAAGCGGATCTAGCCGCGTCACGATCGAAAATCCTGCAAAGAAAGGTAAGGACCGGTGCACTTTGGAAGGGTGATCCCATTGAAGCTGTTGGTGGAACTGTTGATATTCGTGGATCAATGATTGTCTTCGTGATCGACGGCGTCGTTCACTCGAGGGAATTTGTCGAACTAGGTTGGCGAATCGCTTTGCTTGTTTTGTCGGTTCGACGGTAGTCTGCTCGCCGGTCGGGTGATGTTCGTAGTCGTGCCGAAAAGCGAAATTCGTAAGTGCTTGGACTGCGAAGCGTTCCAGCGGTTCGGCGACTTCCAGTAGCTGATAGAGTGACGAATGTCGCCAACTCGCTTCATAGCGAATTGCGTTGGCCCACTTCAATGCGATCTCGATTGATTCCAATTGCATCTGCTCGATCGTGTTCCGATCAACACTTTCCGGGAAACGGTTCGCGTCCTGAGAATCGTCGTCGTAGAGCAGCAGCGTTACCACCTGCTCCATTGCGATGTGACGCCCGATCTCGTTCTGTTCATCAAGCTCTTTGCTGAGCTTATTTTGTAATTCGGCGACATCAACACGACTGAGCGGCACGATTGGGCGTTCCCACCAGATAATTGAATCCTTAATGTCGAGCGACTCTCGCATCTCGCCGAACTCCGACGAACCATAATCCGGACCGGAGGTTAATAGCATCTCGGCACGCCACTGAGGCATTGCCGGTGGCAACGTGATCAGCCACTGGAACAGTGAACCGACGAACAAAACGCCCATCGCTATTGCCGCATGTGACAGTCCACGTCCCCAGACAACCACGCCTCGCTGGCCCTCCAAAATGCGTGGCGTCAATCTCCAAGTTGAATAGGCGAACACAGCCACCGACGGAATCAACCAGACGATCACGGTCCTCTCAGGAAGACTCTGGAGCAACCAAAGAGCGAGATAAAACCACAAGACGACGAGGATCGGCGAAGCAAAAATCGCAATGGGTAGCCGAGTGAACCACTGGCCCAAGCACGTCCCCATGAACATGACCAAGGTGAACATCGCGATGATGACCATGTAACTCAACGCGTCCGGCAAGTTCGGGTCGAGTCGCTCAGAGGTTGTCCGTGTGATCATCAAAGTGAGCGCGAATAACAGCGAAATACTGAGTGATACCGCTAGTATGGGCCGTAATCTTGTCCACCAGATAAGGTTCGACGAGATACCTCGCTCACCCAGAAACAACCATCTTGAATGACGTCGATCACCGGAGAAAACCATCAGCCCGAGCAGCAACTGAGCTGCAGGAAGCGCCAAACCGGCCGAATAACCACGTGCCTCGGAATCTTCCGTGGTCAACCATGTCCCACAAACGGCAACGCAGACGATCGCTGCCAAAATCATCACCCAACCGGTCTGCCGAGTTTGCTGCCACAGTAACGCCTTGCGTGCGGTGGGCCGAGCATTCGTCGGAAACGAGGCGAGTGATCGCCCCGAAGGGAAGCCGTGGGTGAGTCTCGAAATCGACAGGGACAAAAGCCATTGTGGCGATGATTCATCGGTCGCGCCGGTGAATCGTCGACGACCGAGCAGCGTGCAAATGCCTACCATCGTCGCATACGTCAAAGCAGCAATGATATAGATCGCCATCAGTTGCCCGGTTGTTGGATCTGGTATCGGATACTTTGAAAACGCATCCCCAACCAACATCCATCGCACACCCAGGTTGGCGAACACCGAAACGGCAACGATCATCGCTGCGGTCACCAGAATGGCCACGATCGGTCGACGCACCCACCAAGCTGCTATCAGACCGCATCCGAGGAGAGCCAGTCCGTAGCCAATCAGTGGTGCGATTTCGTCGGTCGTGATGATTGGAGTGTCTCTGAAAACAAACACCGCGTGTGAGATGGCAAACCATAGCGAGGTCCATACCAGCACCGTCAACCACGCAGCCAAGCTGATCAACATCTTCGAGGCCACGACAATCCGGTGGCTGATGGGAATCGTCCGCAACCAGTCCAACGTGCGGTCGTCGTTCTCACCACTGATCAACGCGGCCGGCAATCCCAGGGCGATTAAGTTGGGCAGCAAGACCCACAACGCTGAAAACGCGGATCGTTCGACGACCCATTCGCCAAGGTACCAGCGGAGCATCGCGGCCAAGAGAAACAGGCCCGCCGTTCCCAGCATCGCTACGGTCCACATTGGTGCCGCCAGCCGCGCATCTTTCCACAACAAACTGAAAAACACGCCGGGACGCCGCCGCACCGCAGCGACTTGATATTCCCCATTCGACTCTCGGACACGATCATGAAAAGAGATGGAACTCATAATGCCTCAGCCGCTTTCTGAAGTCGTGCAATCAGTTCTTCGTGTTCGATCAGGAAGATCGGGACATCCTCGGGGATGGCGAAGAAGGTGTCGGTCTGAATTCGCGCTGTCGGGGTGTAAATCGCTAACTTCCACAGACGAATCTGTTCCGGCGTTTGAAAGTCCATGCGAGATGGCAAGGTCGTCTCGAGCTGTTGCAGAACCGTGCGCGTGCCCTGGTCGATCAAACGACGGACGCGTCGCATCTCGATTCCCAATCGATAGCGTGGGTCCGAGAAAGAATGTCCAGCAAACGAGGTTGGACTGGACTGAAAACGTTTCCAATCACTCAGCAACGCGATTCGTCGCGACTGAAGTCGGAGTTGCTCAGACGGAATCAAACCGACTAAACGGACAAAGGCTGCCCGTTCGTCGACCTCGGATTGGGATGCTGGCGGTTTGATGTCGGCTTCGAACAAGCCTTGTGCCTTGGCAATCCGCTGAAGCCAAAACAGTCCTTCTCGTTCACTCGGTTCGGCCACCTGCAGCAAGAAAGAAAGTGAACCCGTTTCGGCGGCGTGCAGACGGGCGGCCGTCGCGTTGCGCAAAGCACGCGAGGCCGATGCGATTCGATGCCAGTGCGTCAGCGATTCCTGGTCTGCTGGGGCGAACGAAATTCGAATCTCTTTCGGCATCTGAGCGGGCTGATCGCTTGTTAGCGACCGAAAATCACTGGCGGAGAAGTCCTGAAAGTCTGGCTGGAAATCGTAATGCGATGGCAGATCAAACGATGGGCGACGAAGCCGGACCGCCGCGGCTTCTTCTGCGGTGTACTCAGTTTCGTCCCAAAGCCCGGCAGACAATTGCGGTATTTCAGACGACAAAGTCTTGGCTTTCCATGTCGGCATCGCCGGCGGTGTTGTCCACCAGATGCTTCCAAAGACTCCCGCCGAGATGACGCCCATGGCAAGCATCGCGTAAGCCAGTCCGCGAACCCACAATCCCGGCCCGGTTTGTCCCTCGATTAATCTTGGCATCAAACGCCAAGTGGCGAATAGCCAAACCACGGCGGCCGGCCACAATGTCCAAGACTGTTCAGGATAAACTATCAATTGATTAAAGACGGGTGAGCACCACAGCGACGTCCAGAATGGCGCGAGCAAGTAAGACAGCGTGGGCTTGCGTCCCCACTGGCTGGCCGCCGCACCGATCGAGAACAGCAGGAGTTGTGAAACAAAGATCGTGGGCAACATGGAAAACACGATCGGCATTGGCCGGTTAAACTCCCCTGTCCTGACACTTGCCATGCACAAAATCACGTTGGTCCCGATTACGAGGCTCACCAATAAAGACGGTAATAAACGTGTCCACCAAACCTTCGTAACCGAGATGCCTCGTTCGGCAAAAAAGCCAGTGCGTTGCCGTTGCCGATCACCGTAGAACGTGGTGACGCCTAATACGACGTGGATCGTAGCAAGAAATAGCAAGGCCAAGGGTGCAATTGCGGCACTGAAGACATGGTCGACCGGCATGCTCCCCAGATAGGCAGTCCCGGCAAACGCGACCGCGAGGCAACCGGCCAACACCCAACGGGTTTGTCGAACCTGTTGCCAAAGCAGCGACACCACGATGGGAGGCCGACCGCCGACGGCCATCGAGCGAGTGGGCACCCACGTCGACTCAGTGGCCAGTGCTGGTCGTACTCGGTTGGCACGCCCAAGCGATCGAGGCAATCCGAACGGTGATTGATCGCAGAAGCCCGCAAGTCGCCGTTTCGCCAAGACGAGCAATATCACGACGCCCGTAGCAACATGCCCAAGTGCCAAACAACCGAAAGCGGTATCGGATCGATATTGAGGGGGAAGGTTCCACGCAATGAAACTACTCAGCCATAAGCAACCACCCATCAGCGGAATCACTAACAGCGCGGCATAGATCGGACTGCGAAATATAAAACTGGATACGAAAGAAGCCAACATCACCGAAGCACCGCAGAGCAAGACAATCAACACCAATTCATGACTCTGCGACACACCTTGCCCAGGGCCGATTCCTCGGCTGATGCAAGTAACCTGCCAAAGCAAGATGGCGATGATCGCAAGGCTCAGCCAAACGCTCACGGCGACCAACGCTTTCGATGCCAAAACACCTCGCCATGAGATCGGCAGGCCCCGCACCCAATCCAAAGTCCGGTCTTCGTTTTCGGTCCCGATCAACATCGGCGGCAATCCCAACGCAACGAGGGTGGGGATCATGATGAACAAACCCATCAGTGCATTGGAATCCGGAAACTGCGACACCCACGGCAAACATAAAATCAAGAATACCACCGCGACCGAAATCAAGCCCGCGATCCACAGCGATCGCACCAATCGCACGTCTTTCCAGATCAATCGGCCGAAAGCGGAATGTCCCCAGACCGACGGCTTGGGCCGCGAAACGGAAACCGAATTGCTGGCGGAGTGCACGTCTCGAGTCACCACGCTCATGTCATCATCTCCGCTTCCTCATCGACCTCGTTCGGTTCAGTGGATGGTTCAAGCGGTTGGCCGCAAACCGCGATGAAAATCTCTTCGAGCGTTGGGACGGCCGCGTCGCAGTGTCGGACGCCTTCTTCGGTCGTGAAGTCGTCGCGCCAGTTTTCGGCCAACTTGCCGACGACCCAGCGACGTTGACGTCCGCTGATCGTCGAACTGAAGATCTCACCACGCGGCACCGGCGACTCGACATGGGCATCGTCCATTGTCGCGGTGACGATGCGAGTCTCGTGTTTGAGCGTCTCGAGTGGCTGGATCAATCGAATCTTGCCACCATGTAAGATCGCAATCACGTCGGCGACTCGCTCGACTTCGTTGATCAGATGACTGCTTAGCAACACCGTGCGTCCCGCCGCCGCCCGATCCACCATCGACTCCAAGAACTGACGACGAACGATCGGGTCGAGACCCGAGGTCGGTTCATCCAAGATCAGTAGTTTGGGATCATGGGCCGTCGCCAGTGCCAACGCGACCTTAGCGCGTTGACCTTTACTCATGGCTGAAATCTTGGTGTCGATCGGAACTTGAAACTCACGGATCAGTTGTTGGTAACGGTCGGGAAAGGCGTCATCGTAAAACGCGCTGGTGAACCAACCGATCTCCGAAGCCGTCATCCATTCGTACAGCGCAGGCGAGTCGGAGACATAACCGATTTGACGCCGGATCTCGACGGAATCCTTGCCGCAATCGTGACCTAACAATTGAGCCGATCCGATATCCGGTTTCAAAAAACCAGTCAGAATTCGAATCAAGGTCGTTTTCCCCGCACCGTTTTCACCCAACAGGGCGAGCACCTTGCCTTGAGGTACCAAGAGATCGACTTGGTCGAGCGCCTGACAATTGCGAAACCGTTTGCTAACGCCGTGGACTTCGATGACGTTCGGGGTTACCAGTTCACTGGACATGAGCGCAATGCCTTCTAGTGGATGGGACGTGAATCAAGAGAAGCCGGTCAATCATGAGGCACCCGTCCGTTGGACTGAGCCTGCAAGATTTGCAGTTCGGATTCGAACAAACTGCGCAGTTGGTCGGCCGTCATGCCGCCGGAAATCGCATCGGAGAGTGCCCGCCGGACGGCGTCGGCAACGAGGCTATTGCGTGCCGCGGTGCATCGGTCGATCGCATCACGTCGGACGACCATCCCCTGGCCTCGCAGGGGCTTGAGAATTTCTTGAGCCTGGAGTTCGCGATACGCCCGGGCGATCGTGTTCGGGTTCAGCGCGATGTCGCGAGAAAGCTGCCGGACACTGGGCAGCATTTGTCCGCCCACCAGCGTTCCGTCGGCGACGGCGAGCTTGACCTGGCGGACGATCTGCTCGTAGATCGCCACGTCGCTGGTGGAATCGATGCTGAAAAACACGCCACAACCTCGGACCAAAAGAACTAGTGTGCTAGCACGATAGCACGCCGGTCCTGGGTCGTCAAGACTTCAAGTAAGTCAATCGATTTGTGGCACGGCGGTCCCTGCCGTGTTTCACGGTGGGGACCACCGTGCCACGATGATAGGCACCCTAAAATCAAGTTGGAACAAAGCACTAAGAGGGTGAATTCTAAAAACTGTTTCGGAACGCTTCTTTAGGGTTGCAACTCAGGGGCGTGTCCGCCCGCGAGTTGCTGGTGGCAGTCGTTGCAGTTTTGCACCAATGCACGATACGCTTCAGTAGTCGCCTGGAAGTCCTGGTTTTGGGCGGCTTGATGGAGTTGCTTGCCCGCGACCTGCAGGTCGGCGGAAAGGCCTCGCCATTTTTGCATGTCGTAACCCGTGTCACGGATCGCCACCAAGTTCGCAATCTCGGCGGCTCGGCTACCACTTTGGGCGATCGCCTCCCATTGTTTCTTGGATTGTGGTTGCGATTACCAAGCCAACTCGATGCCACCGCCGCCGAGATGTAAGACTTGGTTCTTGCTCGCTTGCAGGTCGTAGTTGGCGACCAATCGGGTCGATCGGGTCCAATTGATTCCGACCTGGGTGCCGAAGGTGCCAAAGCTACGTCCGGTTTCCAATCCGGTTTGGACGAACGATTGCGCCGGTCCATCGAGCGAAGCGACCATGTCGGCGGATTGATCGGCGAGTTCGTACAAGAACGCGGCTCTCAATGCGTAATTCAGTCCGACGCCGCCGATCGCGAGATCGGATTGGCCGAATCGAATACCAAGCAGCGTTCGCAGCGAGTCGTGATCGGCTTGGGCGACGTCCAGTCCCATGTCGCCGGTTTCGCCGAACGCGTCCAAACCGACGTGAACGTATTGCAGGCCATAGTAAGGTTGCAGCAGCGAACTTCCGCCGCCGAAATCAAAACCGTTTTCGAGGTAAACGAGCGCCCGGCCGGCGTCGGCTTCGCCGGTGGTGGTTTGGTTGATTCCGGTGATCGCGCGGTTGGCGTCGATGTCATCGAATCCGCCCGCGGCCGCCATCAACAGGTAGGTTCCTGAACCACCGCATAGCCGGGCGAAACCGCCGAGAATTGTGCTGGACTGTTCCACCGACGAGGCCGCATAGGCATCGCGGAGATTGACGTCGGTGGCGTTGCCGAAGAACCCGAACGTACCCGTTCCGGCGATGTTTTTACCAAACCCGAATGAGGTTCCGCCGAGAGAATAATCCAGGCCGCCGTTGTTGCCGTCGTTCTGGGTGGCACCGCCGATGCCGAATCCGGCGACCCAACCGACCCATCCGCCACCGACTGATCCACCACCGCAAGCGGGCGACGTTTGATCGAGCGAGACGAGCTGGTTTGAAAGCGTTTGAGCGGCAAGCCCGGTTTGTTGGACCGCCAAGGTGACGCTCGACGCGTAGATCGCGCCACCGACCTGCGTCAATAACTCAAGCTGTTCGGCCGCCGTCGCGGTCGTGTTGAAATTCAGCAAATCGTTACGGTTGGTCGTGCTTAAATCAAACAGATTGTCGTCGAGGAAAGTCGCGACCCGCCGCGTGTTGATCGTTCCCGGTAACATACCGAACTGCGTTTGAACTTGGTTGATCTGCAGCAGGATGCTGTTGGCACCGAAGATCGTCGTGAAGTTATAGGCTGCCAAGTTGTCCGTGATCGTGGTGAACCCAGTCCCGCCGGTCGTTCCGGTCGACGTGAAGATGGTGTACTGGGTTCCGTTGGTATACGTTCCATCGACGGCGATCACGTCGAGGTTGGCTCCATTGATCGTGACGTTGCCATCGACACGAAGGATGTCATTGTGCGTTCCGGCGGTGTTGCCGCCCGGTGCGATCTCGACTTCGACGTTGCCTCCGGTTTGGGTGTAGTTGCCCGTTTGGCTCAAATCGCCGATGGAGTTGCCGACCGCGAGCGTTCCACTGTTGTTGATGTCGCCGTCGATGTTGCCTGATCCGCCGAGCGTTCCGTTGGTTCCGATCGTGAGGCCGCCACCGACATCGAGTTCGTCGTTGACTCGCAACACGCCGTCGTTCACCGCGAGCGAGGCGAAACCCGTTAATCCGGTGAAGTTAATGGTTCCTTCGCCGCCAATCGTCAAGCCGCTTTCACTACGAACGGTCCCGTTGAGCGTCACCTCGGCACCGGCGGCCGCTTGGAACAAGACATTGCCGGACAACTCATAGAGCCGATCCGACTCGGTCGATGCGAGGAAGATTAATGCCGCGTCGGCGACGTTGACTTGGTTGTTGCCGGCACCCAATGACGCATCGCTGGCAACGCCGTAGATCCCGTTGCGAAAGGTGGTCTCGCCCATATGGGTATTGGTTCCCGAAAGCGTCGCGACGCTATTGTTGAACTCCACCGAGCCGGGACCCTGAATACTGCCCGATAGCGTCAAGTTCGTGGCGTCGAAGATGATGAGTTTCGGGAGGTTCCCAATAAAGATCTGGTTGAGATCACCGATCACGATGTCATTGGCGATCGTCAATCCATTCGCGGACGAGGTGAGGTTGGATGTACCTAGGCCAAACGAAACCATTCCGGTTCCAAACGCATTTTGGTGTCCGACCGAGAGATTCACGTTTTCGCCGACTTGCGTCCCACCGGTGTAGGTGTTGTTCCCGTCGAGCGAGAAGTTGGAATCATCAGCGAATATCAAGCTATTGCCGATACCCGACTCGCCTATGTTTCCGGTCAAGTTGGCTTGGCCGGTGAGCATGGTTTGAGCTTGCGTCAGCGTGATCGGTCCCGAAAGCGTCGCGACGTTGGTCAACAAGGCGTCAAAGGTGAGCGAATTGCCGAGGTTGACCGCGTTGTTGAGCGTCAGCGCGGAGTTGACGGCCAGCGTGTTGTCGCCGTTCATTTGGATCAAGCCGCTGCCGAACGCGTCCGCTTGCGCGATGCGAACATTCAAGCCAAAGAAATCGGTCCGGCCGGTTCGGTTGCTGCCTCCGAGTAGTTCGAGTTGAGCCCCGGGGTTGACTCCCAATGATAACAACGTCGTCGGGTCGGAGGCGTTGATGGCCGACGTGATGGTCAGATCACGCTGTAGATTCAGGAGCGTTCCGGTTTGCAAATTGATATCGCCGTCGAAGGTCATGGTCCCATCGGTTTGTCCGTCGATGATCACAAGCCCGTTCCAATTCATGTCATTGGAAAGCGTTAAGTCTGATGCCGTTTGCTTATTGATCGAGCTGATCCCGTTGCTGGTCACCGAACCGGTTCCCAACGATGCGGCATTGTTCACGCCGATGTGGGCATCTTGAAGCGTGGTGCCTCCGGAGTACGTGTTCGCTGCGGTCAGGTTCAAGATTCCCGGTCCGGTGATGTTCAATCCACCGGCTAACGAATCTTGATCGGTGTTGAGATCATCGGAGATCACATCGCTGATCGTCTGCGTTTGGCCGATGGTGACGCTGATGTTGAGATCGATGCCGTCGTGCAGGTACATGCCCGTGCCACTGGTGCTGCCGGTTCCGGTTCCAGCGCCCGCGGTCAACGAACCGCCGGAGATGTCGCTGTTGATGATCGTCAGTGACCCGCCGCTACGGACAAAGATGGCACCGCCGAGGGCGTCACCACCGTCACCGGTTTGTCCATCGTCACCGCCGTCGCCGGCACCGAAACCTCCGGTGCCCGCCGTTCCTCCCGAGGCCGCACCGGCACCACCGCCCATAAAACCGCCAATGCCGGATGATGCCGTCGTGCCGTCTCGCGACGTTCCGGCAGCACCGCCACCGCCGAAATCTCCCGCGTTGCCACCGGTCCCCGAATTCGGGTCACCATCGCCTGCACCGCCACCGCCGCCACCGAAGTTCCCGCCGTCTCCACCCGAGCCGCTGTCACCGACAGTACCGTCAGGGCTCATTCGCCCGCCACCTCCACCTCCGCCGTATAGTCCGCCATCGCCGCCGGAGCCCGCGTCGCCTGAATTGCTAGCGCCGCCGCCTTGGCCGCCAAGACCGGTTGATCCGTCGACTCCGTCGGTTTGATCGTTCGCCGCACTGGAGCTGTCGCCTCCGTCCGAAAATCCGCCGCCGGTAGCCCCGGCAGTGCCGTTGGCAATCCCTCCCTCGCCGATCAATCCGCCGCCTCCGCCGCCTCCTTCTTTTCCGGACGCGACGTCGCCACCGTCACCGCCCCATCCCCCACCGCCAGCTCCGCCAGCAACGTCTGAAGAATTCAACGAACTGCCACCGTTTCCGCCGAATCCGCCGCCACCGCCGCCGCCCTGTGCGGCAGTCGCCGCGCCGCCCGCGCCACCCTCGGCCGAGTTTCCGGTCAAGGTGACTCCTTGAATCGTCACGACCGCTCCCGAGTTAACGAACAATCCGCCGCCCGCTCCGGCTCCACCGCCACCACCCCCGGCTCCATCGCCCCCATCACCGCCGTCGGCTTTGCCGTCTTTGAGCGTGATGTTTTCGATCGTGACGGTCCCGTCGGCGATGAAGAACAGACGGTGGTTGGTTCCGCCGTCGATCGTGTTTCCCGCACCGTTGATGGTGACGGTTTGGCCGGTTCCGAGGATCATCGGAAGATCTTCGGTGAGAGTGATCGAACCGAGACCGTTGTCGAAGTTGATCGTGTGCGATCCTGCTCCGGCGGCGTTCAGATCGGCAATCGCTTGATTAAGCGACCCGGCCCCGATACCCGCTGTGTTGGTGACGACGAACACATCCGCATGAGCCGATGAAGACTTCCAAAACGACAGCGAGGGCGTCAGCAGACCTAAAGCCAACCATAGTTGCCATCGCTTTTTGCTTCGGGAAAGCTTCATCGAGTTTAACCCACAACACGTAATCGGTACATTTCAACACGACACATTTCAACACGACGGGGTGGTGCAAGGACTGCCCGTATCATGTGTCATCGTTCCGAACCGGTGTACAAATTGAGTGTTTTCAGCGAATGGACGTTATTCGTGGTGCTTTGTCAGTCTTCAATCCTCTTATCTGGACGTAGCGAAAGCTTAAGCAACGCGGCGGTACAAATAATCGTTCAGTGTTCGCTTGGCCGCCGATCGGCCGAGTTCGATCACCGTTTCGGATGAACTGAAATCGAACCAAGCGATGTTTCCCACCTCGGGTCGGATGACGATGTCGGCGACCTCGATCACGTGTCGCCGCATCATCCGTTCGCAGATGTCATCGAGTCGCATCATCACGTCGAGCGCCGTGTCGCAACGTTGGATTCGCATCGGGTCTTGACCCACATCCACCGCGATCGTCAGATCACTGGCGTAACTTTGAGCGATTACGGTGGGGATGGATTCGATCACACCGATGTCGCACAACAACATGTCATCCCACGGGACCGGCGGAAAGATTCCTGGGATCGCCGTCGACGCCAAGACCGCTTTCCGCAACGACCCGCTTTCCAAAACCACCCGTCCTCCGCTGAGCAAATCCACCGCCACGATGCTCAGCGGGTTGGGCACATCGGCAATGTCCACATCAGGTAGCAAATGTTCGATCGATTCACGCAACGGCGCGTCGGAGATCAAACTCGATCCTCTGACCGCTTTGGTGATCCGCCGGTGAGCGTCGAGCACTTTCTTCAAGCGGCTGTACCACGAGAACGTGCTGCCGCTGTGCTCATCGTCGTCCGGTGGCGCGACGCCGCAAAGGTGCTTTTGTTTGGATTGAAAGATCGGCGAGTGCAGGAGCTGCAACGCGCGTGCTTGCACTTGTTGGATGTCCGGATCGAGGGCGCACATCGCCCCGACCAGACTCCCCATGCTGACACCCACGATGCGCTCGATTTGCACTCCTGACTCGCCGATGGCTTGCATCGCCCCGAGGTGCGCCAAGCCGCGAGCGCCGCCGCCGCCCAAAGCAACGACGGCCCGACGAGGCGACTCCACGATCTCGCTACTCGGACGCGGTGAAAATAGATTCAGCCAACTCATGATGAATTCCTTTGAAGCTAGTCCTTAAGGCGGCTACGCCGCAACCATACAAACCCGACGCGAAAGTTTTGAAATTGCACTTTTCTCGTAACCCGCTGCGTAAGCGAGGGATCATTGATATTGACTCATCCCTCGCTTACGCAGCGGGTTACGAAAAACCAATGCCACAGGCAAAGGTGCAACTTCAAAACTTGCGAGTCGGGCTTGTATCAATCCGGTTCAATTGAAATGAAACGCTGCGATAGCTGATATTTTGGATCTTGTGACCGATGCTTCATCACTTATAAGGCATCAAAATCCCTCCCGCACGGACGCCATCGAGTGCCTGCCAGCCTTCTTCGGCGATCGTCTTACCGAGCGTCGTGACTTCGCGATACTCGCGATCGGTCGGGAACTCGCCGGTGATCTTTCGGCGCAGTTCTTGGCAAACGGCTAGCCCCGCCGCACGTGTGACGGCGTCGTTGGTCTTGGCCGCATAAAGACTCGTCACCAGCATCACCAATGCGTTTTGCATCTTCAACGAGAGCTCCGACATGCGACATTGACGATCTGCCAGCTTGAGCTGATGACGGCGCATCGTGGCGCTGATTTCAAAACCACCCGACGAAAGGGTCCGCTGGGCAAACTTGGCATGACGACGCAGATCAGCCGACATGTCAGGAAGCTGCGTCCAGTGAGAACCACGCACGCGACGGCCGAGGTACCACGCCGCGTAGTCGGTCATCGGTTTGCGAAGCGCCCACAGATGACCGGGATTTGCCAGATTGGGCTGAGCGATCCCGCGTTCATGAAGCGTCCGGCCGATCGGTTCAAAGAACGTCTTGCCGTGATGTTTCACCACCGATTTAAAGAACGCCATGCCTAGCATTTCGCCTTCGCCCTCATAAATACACGGGGCCAAGAATTCGTGCACATTGTCGCCGAACAAATGCCCCTTCAAGAACGAACGTCCGCCGTGCGTTTTCATGAACAGCTCGATGGCGGCTTCTTTTTGGGCTTCGCTGCCGAAGATCTTGGCCACGATGCATTCCATCTCGCCACGAAAACCTTGGTCGAGCAGACCCGCACACCACTGCGTCATCGCATCACAAGCGACGATCAACCCGGCCATCCGGCCGATCCGTCGACGTACCAATTCACGACGATCGATCGCTTGACCATAGGTGCTGCGATAACTCGCCCACGGCAACATTTCGGCGAGCATCCACCGCATCGTGCCGGCCGCGTTGGCGCACAACGAGACTCGGCCCAGGTTCAAACCGTGGTAAGCGATCGTCAATCCGTCGCCACGAATCGGGTGCAACAGGTTTTCAGCCGGGACTCGAAAATCCTTGAACACGAGCCCGTTGTTATGAGCACGGGCGAGTGCGTAGATGCCGTACCGGTTCAATCGAAAATGTTCGTCCTGGTGATCCGGCAGATCCACGATCAGGACACTCGGCTTGCCGTCGATCTTGCAAACCAGACCGATCGTGCGTCCTTCGATGGCATTGGTGATGAATAGTTTTTCACCGTTGACGATGTATTCATCCCCGTCGCGGACGGCGGTCGTTTGAAGCGCCGTCAAGTCACTGCCGGCACCCGGTTCGGTCAAGGCGAACGCGGACAAACGTGTACCATCGGCAAGCTTAGGCAGGAAGCGTTGCTTTTGTTCCGGAGTTCCGAACGACCGTACCGGATCGACCGCACCGATGCATCCGTGAACCGACGCGAGTCCCGCGACGGTCGGGTCGATCGACGCCATCGAAGTGATCAGGTTGGCGAATTGTTGCATCGACGCACCGCTGCCACCGTACTCCGGTGACACGAGCGTTCCCCAGTAGCCGGCGTCGCCGAGGTCGGCCAAGACTTCGTCGGCGATCTTACCGTTCTCATTGAGTAGGGTGCCGTGATCGCGATGAAACCGCACCAATGATAGCGAACGTTGACTGACACGATTGACGTCTTCGCTGGGCATATCGACCGGACAATAAAACAACTCGGTCGGAACGTGGGCGTCCCAAATCGCGCGGTGGACCGGACTGTTAACCGTTTGATACTGCGGCGCGAACAGGTCTTCGACTTGATCGTCGGCGCTGTCGAGCACGCCGGTCCGACGGGCTTCGTCGGCGGACGCTCCTCCCAAACGCAAGGCGACTTCGGCGAACGACTCGCGATTCGAATTGTCCGAGGGAATCATCGGGGTTTTGGTATCGACACTCATGATCAATCTCCAGCGATGGGGTTGTTTTCGGAATCAACAAAACACGAAACGGCAAACGCCGCGGCGTGGTCACATGGCCTGCTACGACATTGGGCCGGCTACGACATCACCGGCCCGAGTTCGGCACGGCCGAAATAACATTCGCCACGCTCGGCCATACCGACGAGTTCATCCGGGGCGGCGAAACGATCGCCGTAGAGATGACGGAGTCGTTCGCAGTTGTGTACGACACGCTTCAAGCCGATCGCATCGACCATGTGCAACGGACCACCTCGGAACGGAGCAAACCCGGTCCCGAGGACCATGGCCAAGTCGATCGCCCAAGGCAGATCAACGACATGCTCTTGATGACACGTGACCGCCTCGATCAGCATCGGATACACCAACCGCCGCTGAGTAAGTGTCAAACCATCGGCCGCGAAATCATGTTCGCTTGGAAGATGAACGTCGCCGGAATGATCCAACGCCAAATCAAACGGTTTGCCTTTTTTGCCATTGCGGTAACGGTAGAAGCCCCCGCCCGACTTTTTACCCAATTGACCCGCGTCGACCATCCGCGTCAGTGGCGCAACCACTTCGTTCACGCCCGCACAGACGGTGTCGAGCGATCCGGCGACGTGCATCGCCACGTCCAAGCCGACTTGGTCGATCAATTCCAACGGGCCCATCGGCATCCCGAACCGGCGCACTTCGCGATCGATCGCATCCGCCTGATAACCTTCGCGGAGCATCCGAACCGCTTCGCCGAGATACGGGAACAACACGCGGTTGACCAAGAACCCCGGACGATCCGCGGTGACCACGGGCGTCTTTCCCATCGCTTTGACGAATCCGACCAAGCGGGCGACGGTGGCCTCATCGGTTCCATCGCACCGTACTACTTCGACCAGTTCCATCCGATGGACCGGATTGAAGAAATGCAATCCGGCCACCCGATGCGGTCGCATCGTCGAATCGCTCATCCGCGTCACCGACAACGACGACGTGTTGCTCGCCAAGACGGAATCGGGGCTGACGATCCGATCCATCTCCGCGAACACGTCGGCTTTGACACTCGCTTTCTCGACGACCGCCTCGATGATCAAGTCGCAACCGCGCATGTCTTCGGGGCTGGTCGTGTATTCGATGCGTCCCAAAGTCCGCGACCGTTTTTCTTCGCTCCATGATTGGCGATTGGCGACGCTCATCATTAACTTCTCGATCCGCGCGTGCCCTTCGCGTAGCAGATCAACGTTGACTTCCTTCACGACGACTTCGAAATCGCGAACTGCCGAAAGCTGGGCGATGCCCGCACCCATCGCGCCGGCACCGATCACGCCGACACGACGGATCGGGTTGTCATGAACGACCGAAGACGGCGTGGTGGTCCAGGTGGACAGTTTGCGAGCATTCTCACGGGCAAAGAACAGACTCAACAAATGTTTCGAGGTCGGCGTCGACAGCAGTTTGACGAACTCTTCCCGTTCGATTTGATAGCCCATCGGACCGCTATCAAAACTCGCTTGCATCGCCCTCATCGCTGCCGGCAAGGCGGGGTAGTGTTCCGATTTGCGTGCGACTTTCCCGCTAGCCATTTTGAAGACAGCGTGGCGACCGATGCGGCTACGCGACAAGGCAGCGACCAACCGCGAACGCCAAGAAAGTCGGCGCGTCACACGACCGGCCAAAACCGAATCAACGAATCGCTGCCGCGCCGCGTCCCAGTCGTCGGGATCGACGGCGAGATCGACCAGGCCGATCCGCATCGCCGCGTGCGCACCGAAATGCTTGCCTGTCAAAATCATGTCCATTGCCACGTGGGTCCCGACCAACCGAGGCAACCGCTGGGTTCCGCCCCAACCTGGAATCAATCCCAATTGAATTTCGGGTAAACCGATCTTGGTGTGGCTGCTGTTTCTTGCGATGCGATAGTCGCATGCGAGCGCCCATTCCAAACCGCCGCCCAAGCAGGGACCGTCGATCACCAGGATCGTCGGCATCGGTAACCAAGCGATGCGTTGAAACAGCGATTGTCCGGTCACGATCAATCGCGTCGCTTCGTCAGGCGAATCGATACCGGCAATGATCGAAACGTCCGCTCCGGCCAAGAAACCGCTTTCCTTGCCGCTTTCGAAAACGACCGCGCGAACGCCTTCGGAATGTTCGATCGCGGCAATAATTGCGGCGAGTTCATTCATTACCTCCGGTGTGATCACGTTGAGCGGTCGGCCGGGGACGTTGATCGAAACGGTCACGACCCCGCGATCGTCTTCAGTGACCTTGAAATTTTCATATTGGTGAAACGTTTTCATGACTTATCTCCTAAATCGGTTTCGAGAATCATGGCGAACCCTTGTCCCCCGCCGACGCACAGCGTGGCGAGACCACGGCGGTAACCCGCCTTCTTGAGCGAACGCAGCAACGTGAGAATCAATCGCGTCCCGGTCATCCCGACGGGATGGCCTAACGCGATCGCCCCGCCATGAACGTTCAGCCGTGAGGGATCGATTTGGCCGATCGCTTCACTGCGATCGAGTTCGTTTTGGGCGAACGTCTTCGACCCCAGTGCCGCCTGACAGGCGAGCACTTGAGCAGCGAATGCTTCGTTGATTTCAACGAGATCAAAGTCATTAATCGATCGTCCCGTGCGTGCCAACAGTTTGTTGATCGCGTAAACGGGTCCCAAGCCCATCCGTTTGGGATCGCATCCGGCGATGGCGTAATCGGTGATGTAACCAAGCGGTGGCCCGGAGAAACGATCCATCGATTCTTCACTCGACAACAACAAACAAGCCGCTCCGTCGGTCAACGGGCAACTGTTGCCCGCCGTGACGGTGCCGTTGCGATCGAAGATCGGTCGCAACTTTGCGAGTTGTTCCATCGACTGGCCGTAGCGAATGGCATTGTCTTTTTCGAAATCCTTGTCCATCACATCGGGAATTCGAACGGGGGTGATCTCGCCGGATAGGAAGCAAGCCTTTTGCGTCTCCTCGGCCCGTTGATGGCTTTGCATCGCGAACTCGTCTTGCTGCTTGCGGCTGATCCCGAATTCCTTGGCGAGAACTTCGGCGGTTTGGCCCATGTTCAGACCGCAGACCGGGTCGGTGAGCCCCAATTCGATGCCGACGAGGGGCTGAAAATGTTTCGGACGGAAGTCCATCAAGGCGCGAAGTTTGGCCGAAAGCGATCGAGCCCGACCGAGCCGCATCCAACGCCGGGCGGCCGAGGGTCGAAACAGCATTGGAATGTTGGACATCGATTCGGTCCCTCCCGCAGCGACGATGTTCGACCGCCCCGTCGCGATCGCCTGCCACGCGGCTATCACCGATTCCATTCCCGACGCACAGTTTCGATTGACCGTATGGGCGATGCGATCGCGGGGAATCCCCGCACGAAGTGCGATCACACGAGCAATGTTGGCCGAATCGGCCGGCCCGGCCACGTTGCCGAAGATAACCTCGTCGACATCGTGAGGGACCAAACCGCCACGCCGCAATACGTCCTCGACGACGACACGTCCGAGTTGGACCGCGTCGACGTTCTGCAAGTCGGTAAAGGCCTTGGCCATGGGGGTGCGAACGCCGTCGACGACCGCGAGGGGGGGTAACTTATTCATCAGACAGTCTCCATGGAGTCGGGGTTCGACGCGGAAGCTTGATTCATTGGTTCGTGACTTCGCAGTTCGCGACGAATGACCTTGCCCAGAAAATTTCTAGGTAAGTCTTCGCAAACTTCGAACAAGCGGGGCCGTTTGTATTTGGCCAACACGCGGTCGCAGTGCGCCCGAACATCGGATTCGTTCCATCCGGCGGAAGGTTCCAAAACGACGAACGCTTTGACGATCTCACCGCGTGCGGGATCGGGGACGCCGACCACGGCGGCATCGCGAATGCTGGGGTGTTCGCAGATCGCCGTTTCGACTTCGCTGGGGTAAACGTTGAAACCCGACGTGATGATCAGGTCCTTCTTGCGACCGACGATTTGGTAACGGCCCGCTTCGTCTTGGCACGCCAAGTCGCCCGTGTGCAGCCATCCGTCGCGGATGGCCGTGGCCGTTGTGGCGGGGTCGTTCCAATAACCAAGCATCACCTGCGGACCGCGGACGAGGAGTTCACCGACCTCGCCGGGCTCAACGCAACGATCGTGGTTTTCCGAGTCGACGATCCGGCTCTGAGTCCTTGGCAAGGGATAACCGATCGTTCCGTAGGCCGGCGATCGAAACAGATGGCCGACGTGCGTGACCGGCGACGCTTCGCTGAGTCCGTATCCCTCGACGACGAGAGCCCCGGTGTGGCGACTGAACTCCTCAGCGACTTGTGCGTCCAGCGTCGCACCGCCCGAGATCACCCATCGCAATCCGCGCAGGTTCGGCGGATACAAGCGGAATCGCTCGTTCATCGCCACCAACATCGCCGGAACGGCATGAAAGACCGTCGGCTGGTGATCGTGCAACAATCCGATCACTTGCTTGGTGTTGAAACGATGATGCATGATCAGCGTCGAGCCCGTCGCGGCGCCGCCCATCACCGTCGCCGACATCCCGTAACTGTGAAAGAACGGCAACACGGCGAGCATCTTTTCCCGCCCGAACGAACGCCGTGTCCAAACGTATTGTTGCCAAGCGTTGGCGACCATGTTCGTGTGACTGAGCGTGACCGCTTTAGGGACGCCCGTGGTACCACCGGTCGGCAAGATGTAAGCCGGATCGCGCAGCGGGTCGATCTCGACCCGGTGATACTCCGCTTCGGACATCGACATCTCGTCCCAAAACCAACGCGATCGATCATCGGCGGGCAAGGTCCAAACGCCCGTTCGTTTTCGGCGCATCCAAAGGTAACCGATTTGATGCAGCGACGGCAAATGTTCTCGTATCGAAACCAACAACAAGCGCACGTCGGGATCGGTCACGGTATCACTGAGCATGTCCAAACAAACCACCAAGCGGCAATCGGTTTGTTTGAGCAGCTTGTCGACTTCGTCCGCCACCATCAGCGGACTGATCGCGATCGCGACGCCTCCGGCTCGCCAGATCGCGTTGGCGGCGATCACAAACTCGGGGATGTTCGGCAATTGAATGCCAACTCGGTCGCCGGCACGAATACCCAAACGTTGCAACACCGCCGCGCAGCGAATAGCCGCTTGATTGAGATCGCGGTAAGACCAATGGGTCTCGCCATAAACGATCGCATCGCGGCCGGGCAGTTGCTCGGCGGCGTGCTGCAAAACCCCGTAGGCGGGGATGCCCTCAAAAGAATCTAACCCGCACGGCGGGCGATAGTTGATATGGCGTTCGAAACGCGAATCAAACAACCCCGAGTGATCTGGACGCCGGTGACCCATGATGGACCTCCCAACAATCCCGTCCCCTCCGTAGGAGCGGTCGGCTGTCGGCTCGGGTTCAGCCAGGACGATTCAAAGAGCGAAAAGCGCGGACCGGCCAAAACTTTTGACCGGAACAACATGAGTGGGGAAACCGGAAACCGAGCCGAAACCGTTTTCCTAACGCATGTGATGAAGTATACGCTCGAAAAACCTCTTTGTTGTCTATTTTCTCTTTAATTTTACCTAAAGGGGGCTTCCCTTCCATTAGCACCGTCCTCGAAACATCTAAGGGCGTCCTCGAATAGGCCAAAGTCTGGACTGCCAAAGATTGGACATTGTGGCGATTTCGCTTTGCGCATGTCTATCGTTTCGGGATTCGGTTGAGCGTGTAGTAGGCATTGGGATGCAACAAAGGTTCGCCGCTTTGATCTCGTAGCGCCGATGCGTCAAGCTCATGAACGAACAATGGACGTCGCTGTTCGGTGACGAGACGCACTCGGCGGGCATCATCGGACACGCTGGCTTGTTCGATCTTGACGGTTTGATTTTGAATCTCGTCACTGCCGTAGTTGCTGTGATACAGATACGTATAGCTTTGCATCGCATACGTTTTCGGATCGTTCGCGATCGCCACGTCGACCGGTCGGGTGAAAAGTAATTCGAACCCGTCCGGTGTCGCTCGCATCTCTTGGATTTCGAACGGCGTCTTGCCGGTCCAAACTAATCGCTGCAATCCATAGGCGGCCGTGCCTAGACTGCTCCATCCGCGATTGGTCAATCCGACAAACATGCTTCCGTCGACTCCTTGAGCCATTCGCAAGACCGCCGATGCGAGTCCGCGACGAAACGGGAAACAGGCTCCTTGATATTCTCCATCAACTTTTTCCAGGAAGACTCGGTTGATCGACGCTTGTGTGAACTCGCCGACGAAGAACTGTCCTTTGAACGGACCGAACCGACCGCCGCTTTGATCGAGCATGATGTCGGTGGCCGACTGACCGACCTTTTTGTACGGGAACCAAACGGCCGGCGGTTTGAGCTCTTTCATCGCCGCGATCGCTTGAGGATATGGCAATCCATCGGGGACGTTTTCAATGCCACGGATCGGTGACCCCGCTAGGTTCATCGACGCGAGCGATTCGGCATGGTGAAAGAATGCACCTTCACGCATGTGATGCAACGAATTGGTCGCGACCCAGTTTCCCTGTTGATCGGTGTAGAACATATCGCCACTTGTGTTAACGCCGAGTCCCGAGGGCGATCGCATCCCCGCGCACATCGGTAGCAATTCACCGTCGTCGGCGATCTTCAACCCCCAACCTCGCCATGCGGCTTGGCGATAACCCAACGGGGCGTCGGGGACGGCGTGCTTGAGTTCGTCTCCGTTGAGCTTCATCGCGATGTTCAGCGTGACCCAAAGATTGCCGTTGCCGTCAAGCTTGGGTCCATAGGCGTACTCGTGATAATGCCCGCTCACGCCCCAACCTTTGGCGATCGTATCGTATTGATCGGCGACCTCATCACCGTCAGTATCGGTTAACAATGTCAGTTCGGTTCGCTGCGCCGTTGCCAAGCCGCCTTGGTACCTCAAGAGGCCGAGGGGTTCATGCAGTGCCGTCGCGAATCGATGATAGGTGACTTTTGAAGGGTCCTCCTGATCGACGTGATCCAAGATCCATACTTCGCCCTTGCGAATCGCGACGGCGACACGCTGCTGATCCAAAACGGCGATACCACTGACTTCCAAGGCGATCCCGTCGTCGGCAGGCTTCCAATTCGGATCGCGAGAATCCGTTGCGGTCGCTGGCGTGGCGATCGAGACGATTCGATAGTATTCGTCTTCGCCAGCGGACGCGGAAACGCCTGTCCAGATGGCAACGCAAATCGCCAAGTAAGCTTGTCGCACTACCATCGGTAAGTCACCTTCAAGTCTTCGGAATCAGTCAACGGGAACCACTCGCCATCGTGCCGGATCCACAACAGCTTTGATTTCGATTCATCGGGAACCACTAACGATAAAGTGCGAATCAGATTCTTGTCCTGATACGGAACGATCCGGTCTTCGATCACGATGTTAAAGTATTGATATCGAAAGATGGGCACGCGATTGACATCAAGGCGATATCCCAAGAATCGCAACGCGATCGGAGTCGTTTGTCCTGTTGTCGCATCGCGTTCGAAAAAGATGTTCTCGCTATCGAGTATTTGAACCGGTTTGCCGAGTGGATCGACCGGCGGCGTGAATCGCTCGAACCAAGTGCTTCGGGCGTCCAGGAAACTCTCGCGCCATCCGATCGCCAAGCGGATGTTTTGCGAGTCGATGGCGAAGTGAACGCCTTCGGGAAATCCCACCGCGATGGCATGCGTACCGACATCGTTCATGAACGTTCGTAGGATCAGCGGATGTTCGGCCGGCTTGAGTTCGTAATCCTTGGCCCGCTCGAGTGCGATTTTATCGGGCGGCCCCAATCGATTGCTTTGAACGAGGTAAGCCCACATGGCGGCGATTTGCCGGTCCGCATCCCCGCCAAGGATTTGCGGCGTTTGGCTCTTGCCGTCGGGAAAAAAAGTCGGCATCCGAGTGCGAGCTTTCACTTCGCCGGGGTTGGTCAAGAAACGTTGAAACCACGCCGGATGAATTCGATCAGGAACGCTGGACAACTCCACTCCGATCACGCCCGGCAACGCTTGTCCGTTGAACTCGTGACATTGGATGCAGCCGATTTCCATCAGTTGTTTGCCGGTCGGTGCGAGCGACTTGATGTCTCCAAAGACATTGTTTTCAGAAGTCTCGTTCACCTGATCGGCGTCACCAAATTGATCGGCCAATTTCAAAACATCCGCGTGCGGATAAACCGGCATTCGGATCGTCATGTGATCGCGCAGGGTCGTTTTCCGATCGCCACGAAACAGACGGCTCAGCCATTTTGATTGCAGCTTTTCGCCCACGCCGGTCAACGGTGGCGGCAACCTGCCTTCGTCTCCGAGATCGGCACCGGAGACGGTTTCGAAATAGTTCTTTCGAAATCGGCCGACGCCGCCGAACTCGTCTCGCTGATGACACGCGTAACAGTTCATTCGCATCATCGTCAACAAAACGTGATCTTTTGCCGACGCAACCGGATTCGTGGCGAGTGATTCGATCGTCGATCGGATCGCTTGGCGTTGTGCCTGATCAAGACCGTAGCGGGGAACGTCGGCGGGCTGGTCCGCCAAACAAGATCGCGACGTTTGCTCAAGTGCGTTCGGTTCGAGTTCGCACTGGGCCAGCGGTTCGGACTGGAGCGATGCCTGGATTCCCGCGTCATGACAATTGGCGCATCCGAACTCGGCAAAATGCCGGCGTCCTTGTTGAACCAGCGATTCGTCTCGAACCATTTCCGTGGGATGATCGTCCTTTGCGAGTGATTCAAGCAAATACTCCGCGATATCGGCCGCTTCGTTGACGGATAGCTTGAGCGCCGGCATTCGTGAACTCGGACGGACATCCGCCGGATCGTAAAGAAAATGAGTTAACGAACGACGTGAATACTTCGCCGACAAGTCACCGTGTGGCACCGACTCAACGCGTCGAGCCGCGCCGGCTAAACCCATCTCGGCAAGCTCTTCCGGATCCAACTCATCAAGTAACGCGTCGATGGGCGAGGGCGGCAGTTCGGCGACTTCGTAGTCTGGATCGGGTGCATGACAAGCGACGCAGCCGACTTCGTGATACAAGCGTTCGCCCCGCGCGGCGTCGCCCTTGGTCCAATATTGAAACTCGACTGGATTCGCTCCCGTCGCCTTAATCTCGGGAAAGTCGGATTGCATCGTCGACAAGAAAGCGACAAGCCCATCAATGACTTCAGTACGTCGGTCGATTGGCAGATCCGACAGCACATCCGGCATCGTCGTGCCGGGTTTGATCGATGAAGGAGCCGCGAGATAATCGTGCAACCATTTGGAACTGACGCGCCGACCGACGCCCTTCAGTTCTGGGCCGCCTTTCGCGATCACCGCTGTCGATGGGTGACAGGCCGTGCAACTGAGTTCGCTGAGCAAGATCGAACCGGCAATCGCCTCGTCGATCTCATGATGTCGTCCAAAGCGATCGAAGGCCGAAACCAACGGGGCGGAGATGGATTGCGAACCATCGGTGGCCTCGGCGAACACGATCCCGTCGTCGGGTAAGCCCGTCAAGAACATGTAGGCAAAACATATGCCCGACAAAGCAAGATTGGTTTTCATATCACGGTGATCATCTGCAAGCGCGTATAAATTCACTCGCCTCCAAAGGATCCGACCCGTTTCGGAGACGCGTTAAGCCGTCTGACGACGCTGAACCAATTCTTGGATCAACATCGCCATCGCCGCGCTCACCATCGGCGTGCTCATGCTGGGCGAATCGGAATCATCGCGAGCGACCTGAGCCGGAGCCAAGGGCATGTGAATGAAGGCCGACGCGGTTTTCATCCCGAACGAGGCGATGTAATGTTGGCTCAAGTATAAGGCGGCGTTGCACAGATAGGTACCCGCGTGATGCGAGACCGCCGCCGGGATACCTGCGCTTCGAATCTTCGCCGCCGCCGCCTCTAACGGCAGATTGCTTCGGTAGGCCGCCGGTGCTCCCGAGAGAATCTCGCTACCGTCGGTTCGTAGATTCAATCCGACCGCCTCGAGACGCAATCGAGCCGATCCCGGCGCTTGGCCGCAGTGCAATGCGAAATCGTAATCCTCCTGAAGATCCGTCCGCATTTTCTCGCTCATTCGTCCCAAATCGACGGGATAGCGGCGGGTCACCAATTGAATGGGTCCGTCGAACCAATGCGTCAAATCCATCAGCGCCAACCAACTCGCATTGTCGGGCCAGCGGTCGTAGGGTTCGAATGCGGTGAGCAGAACTCGGGTCACGGGCGTGCCGAACAGTAAGTAGGAAAAAAACGACGAGCGGAAAAACGGCCGGTATGAAACAAATAGTCAAAACCAGGGAAGACGTGAGTCGAAGTATAGTTCACAACGCCCTTAAAGTGACCAATTCAAGACACTCGCCAAATTATGATGCTGGTCCGTCCATAGCGGTGCCCGGTTCAGCTGCTTTTCATTGGGGATTTTTGCATCGGCGAGCGAGCGATGAGCCCAAAATGAGTCTCCTCGGTCGCTCGCGATCACCCATCGGGCCGACCGGGTGCAGGTGGCCTCGTCACCGACACTGTGAATTTCACGACTGTCCAACTCGATCATCCGTGACAAACGATGCGTCAGCGGAACCAAGTCCAGGTGGTTGTTCGATAAATGGATCGCCAAAACTCCGTCGGTTTTAAGTTTGGATCGGTACAGTTGCATCGCCTCGATCGTCAACAGGTGCGCCGGGATGGCGTCGCTGCTGAACGCGTCAAGTACCAACAGGTCGTACTTTTGGTCGGCTTCTCGTTCGAGCAACAAACGACCATCACCAAGGAAATGTTCGATCGAGGAAGGGCAAGTATTCAAGAAACTGAAATGCGATTCCGCGATCTCGACCACCGCCGAATTGATCTCGAATAAGTCGAACGCGTCCGACGGCCGACCGTAAGCCGCCAACACGCCACAACCCAACCCCACCACGCCGATTCGCATCGAAGGTTGTTCGGATTGCATCCGCTGGATCACTTTCCCGACGCCGCTTTGAGTTCCGTAATAGGACGTCGGTGTCGCGCTGCGGTCGCCCAACAACTGAACGCCGTGGATCGTGTTCCCGTGGACCAACTGAACGCGGCGGTCATCTTTCTCGACTCGCAAGACACCGAAAAAGTTTCGATGCTGAGCGACCGTGTCGGCTCGTCGAGTCGTCAACGTCAATCCGGATACGACGAGAATCAAGACGCTCACCCCACACGCCATTGTTTGGGTCGATCGCCAATCGCATGCCGTCGCGAGCCAAGAGCGCGCGGACAGGAACGACAACGCGACGATTCCAATCGAGACGAGCAACGCGATCGGCAACTCGCTGTAATCGTTAAACAACATCGGGCATAGGATCGCGATCGTCAAACCACCGATCGCGCCGCCCAAGGAGATCAATGCATAATAGAGTGTGAGTTGCCGAGCCGGTGGTTTGCATCGCGCCGTCTCTCCATGACAAAGCAAACACACTCCAAACAAGATAATTAGATAGCTGACCGCTTCGACCGGCATGCGGATCGACGCAGGAACGAACTCCGCCAAACCGATCATCGCGAATGCGACCCCGGTCATCGTCGCGATCATCTTCGGCCGATACCAGTTCGGGGAATCGAAACTGATAATAAATGTCAAAAGATACAAACTCAGTGGCACGACCCACAAGAACGGAATCACAGCAATGTCTTGGCACACGTGACTGGTGATCACCAACAACATCATCGACGCGAACGCGGGAAGGGCCACCCAAGCAATCCATTGAGCGGTGGTGGAGCGTTCGGGTTCGCCATCAATGCTCGATGCTTCCTTGTCGTGGCGTCGACTTTCAGTCGACGTTTCAGTGATTGCCGACTGAAAGTCGCCACCACTTAAGGTTCCCACATCCGAAATGGAATCGAGTCGCGAACGGTATCGGCGAAACAATCCGACGGCGATCCATCCATCGACTAACACGAACGCGCAAAACGCCAACGACCAAACCAACGATTGCTGACCGACCGACAACCAAGGCTCCACCAGGAACGGATAACTCAGCAGCGCCGCCAACGAACCGGCATTGGACAACGCATACAGGCGATAGACCGATTCATCATTGTTTTCATAGCTCAGCCAAGCTTGCACCAACGGCCCCGTGCTCGAGAGAACAAAATACGGAAGGGCGACATGGGCGGCGAGCAGCACGAGCAGCGTCCAAGTCGGATCTTCCGTGCCGACCGGTTTCCAAGCGTCGCCCGGTTGGATCGGCAGCGACCAAGCCGCCGCAATCAATAGCGATAGGTGGATAACGCCTTGAAAAATCGGCGTACAAAAATGACGTAAACAATGGGCGTAAAGGTAGCCCGCGAACAAGAGCATTTGAAAGAACAGCAAGCACGTCGTCCAAACCGCGGGTGTGCCACCGAACCAAGGCAAAACGCACTTGCTAATGACCGGTTGGATCTGAAACACCAAGAACGCACTGAGCAGCGTTGCGATGGCGAAAACGATCCAGGGCGTAGGTTTGGTCGGCGAAGAAGTCGACATAAAGCGCAATCACGGAAACGGAACCGGCGCGGCGATTCCCCCCATGGAAACCTCTCCCGCATCGAACTCTAGGACACGGTTTGGTTTCCCGGCAAATTTCTTTCTGCCAATCTTTCGGCAAAGTAGAAAAGTAACGATTGTATCAATCGAACGCCGCACCGATCGCTCTTGGCGCATTTCAAAATAGCATGGCGATTACATCGTCCAATTCATCGTCATCGCTCGAAAAGGCTCCTGCAAGACCTTCCGAATGAACAAGAACAGCATCGACTGCTTCGACATCGCCAAAATGCGTCGGGCGAACCGACTCGCCAGCGGCTTGACTCGCGGTTCGGCGGTTTAGTTCATTGATCACCAATAGTGCGTCAAGTTCCGAGACAACCGAGTCGCCCCCCACATCCAGGTCGACACCAAACCGCTGTGCCTCATCGGTAACTGTCTCACGGCTCCCAAATTCATTGAGGAAATTTATGACAAGCAACGCGTCCAAGGCTGTCACGCTACCATCGCGGTTTACGTCGACATTGTTTTGGGTATTCTGCAAACTGACGCTTCGAACGGAGCATGCACCGTCGACCCCCGAACACACATGGGCTTCGGGATCGTGCAACGAAACCGTAAGCACCGCTAACGGCGTTAGCGGTCCGAAGGCGGAACCGAGAGTACTTCCCGTGGGTAAGCCGGTTCCAATGAAATCATCAAGACCGAGGTGGCGACGAATCACGGAGTTTTCATCCATTCCGTCTCCGCTATCGGGCGAAAAAGCCGCACCACCACCGACTGCGGAATTGACCTCGGTGCCCGCATCATAAACATCACGTCCGAAGATCGTAATTCGTCGTTCGCCACGGAAGTTACCTGCGGAATCGAAAAGCTCGTAGGAAGTCGGATTGAGGTTGGCAATGAAGGCATCATTGGAAGGAATAATCATGCTGGCGAAACTGAAGAAACGATTTTCGCGAGTATCGGAGATTTCGAGTATCTGACTGCTGGATTCACCGGGCTCAAAAACCGGTGCCCCGGGGAAACCGCCGGGTGCGGTTAACAACGCACCAGTGCCATCCGTTTGGATCTGGAATCGTTCGATCAGCTCGCTCGCGTCGCCCTCCTCGGCAATCAACTCAAGGCCAGGGAAATCCGACGCAAGACGACCTGTTCGAGCGATCTCGAAGGAACCGTCATGAAAGCCGACCCAGAATGGCGTTTGAGAAAGTCCACCAATCTCCGTCAAGGTCTCGATATTGACCTGCAATCGGACGCCCACATCGACATTGAAAGTACCGATTCGCCCTCTTGTTGCGGCTTGTCCGAATGTGTCGCGAGGCCCATCGTCGGTCAGGGCGATCGAGTAAACACCGTTATCTCGCGCCGTGAATGCACCATCGGAGGTCGCAACGGTGTAGGTTACCGCAACGGTATTCGGCGTGGTGCCGGGGATCGCATTGGTCGAAGCATCGGTTACGGTTAACTCTCGATTTAGACTACCCGTGACCCGGATATCGTCGGTGTCGATGGACGTCAGGTCGATCCCCGACGGGTCGTTGTAAACGACGGTGATGGTTTGAGATGCCGTCCCGGCGACTTCAATGGAAAGAGCGCTCGCCGAAGCCAAGGGACCTTCGGAATCAACGACCGAGTTTGCTTGACCGGCGATTCCAATGGTGATTCGGGCGATCGGAGTCCGGCTCCTGAAGGCGGACTCCAAGTTTCCGCCACTCGCGATCGGTGTTCCAATGAACTCGTTCAAACTGGAAAGACTTTGAATCACGCCATTCTCGTCGACGCCGTCGCCCGGAAGGGTCGAGAAAGCAGCCCCGGCGCTGATGCCGTTTTGCTCTGTCCCGGCATCCCAAATGTCACTCCCGTAGATCGTAATGGTCCGCGGGCCGGTGAAAAAACCGTTATGATCGAACAGTTCATAGGCACGAGGATTGAGGTTGGCGATAAACGCATCATTGGAAGGGATCACCATGCTGGCGAAACTGAAAAATCGGTTTTGATTGGTGTCGAAAACTTGCAAGTGTTCGGTCACCGACTCACCGGGTTCAAAGACTGGTGCGCCGGCAAACCCGCCTGGCGCGAGCACGACGCCACCAACCCCGTCGGATTGACCACTGAAGCGTGCCGCTAGCTCGCTGACGTCTCCCTCTTCGGCGAGTAATTCCAAGCCTCCGAATTCACTCGCGGAGACTCCCGCCCTTGCCACCTGAAAGCTTCCATCATGCACGCCTATCCAAAACGGCGTTTGAGCCAAGCCACCGATATCCGTAAGATTCTCGACCGTGATTTCTAGCTCCACAGCGACGCGCACTTCGAACGACGCCAAGGCTGTGACACCGGACTGGTTCCCAAACCCGTCGCCGACCTCGGATTCATTGAGGCTCACAAAATAGAGACCGTTGTCCTCGGTGCTAAACCCGTTTCCGTCCACCGGTGCGATTTCGTAGATCGCAGTCAAATTGCGGCTTGACTGAGCGTTTGCGGGCTCGATGGTAATGCCCACGACTTGCAATTCACGCCCGGTGGTAGAGACAATTTTCAAGTCATCGACGCCCACACTGGAACGATCGATCCCCGACGCATCGCTGTAGGTGACACGGATCAAATGCGTGGACTGCCCCTGACCGATCAACGACGGTGCATCGGCGGTGGCGAGTGGTCCCCGTTGGTCGATCGCCAGGGTCGGTGTATCGGACATCGCGATCGTAATGCGGCCGATCGGAGTCATCTGATCGAAAGCAGACCGAAGCGTTTCGCCACTCACCAATCCGGTGTCAACGAACTCATCCAATCCCAAGTGACGCCGAATGACTCCGTTCTCGTCGATTGATGTTCCGCCTTCGCTGCTAAAGGCGGCCCCCAAGTCGCTGCCGTTGACTTCGGTTCCGGCGTCCCAAATGTCTTGGCCGTAAATTGTGATCGTTCGTGTACCGGTGAATTGTCCGGATTGATTGAACAGCTCGATGCCTCGTGGGTCCAAGTTTGCGATAAACGCATCGTTGGAAGGGATCACCATGCTGGCATAGCTAAAAAAGCGATTCGTCGTTGGATCATCGACATCAAGTGTGCCCGAGAAAACCTCTCCGGGCTCGAAAACCGGCGCCCCCGCGAATCCGGATGGCGCGGTAATCACACCACCATTGCCGACTGTTTCGCTCCGAAAACGCGCGATCAGTGCATCCAACGCCCCCTCTTCGGCCAATTCTTCCAAGCCTCCAAAATCGCTCGCGGGTCTGCCCGCCCGGGCGATTTCAAAATTACCGTTGTGAGTGCCGATCCAAAGCGGAGTTTGACGCAAGCCGCCATCATCAGCCAGGCTTTCAAAAGTTACCGTCAGTCGCACCGGAGCATCCACGGTGAATTCGCCCAGCCGTTGACCCGAACTGGCAATCCCGAAAGAATCGTTAACCTGTCGGTCGAGCAAAACAACGCTGTAAGTTCCGTTGTCAAGCGATGTGAAAGTTCCCGATGAAGTCAGCGTCGATGGTGACAGGCGGTAGGTCGCAGTTACTTCCGTGACCGGTGTTCCACTCGTGATCGCCGACGAAGGCGCGTCGGTCGATACGGAGACCACATCCAATTGCGTCAGCAATGGACCGGTGATGCGCAGGTTTGCCGGCGAAATACTCGTCAGGTCGACCCCCGACGGATCACGATAGGTCACGGATATTTCGTGATAGTCGCTCCGTTGAACCAAGTCGTCGGCGGACAATACGGGAGACGGGCCGCTCGCGTCCTCGGGGCCGCTTGGTTTGCTCGCTAACGAGATGCTGATTCGCGCGATCGGCGTTTGATCCGCGAAGGCGCGCCGGAGTGGCTCACCGGTCGGCAAACCGACGCCGATGAAGTTATCGAGACCCTCGTGCAAGTGAATCAAACCGTTCTCGTCTGTCGAAGTGCCCGCGTCGATCACAAAAGCCGGCCCACCACCGACCGCATTCACCTCCGTGCCAGCATCCCATACCTGGCTCCCATAGATTTCAATCGTGCGATTGCCTGTGAATTGACCCGTTTCATCGAACAAGCGTATCGCTCGAGAATTCAAGTTGGCG
Organism: Neorhodopirellula pilleata; assembly: GCF_007859915.1. Lineage (GTDB taxonomy): Bacteria > Planctomycetota > Planctomycetia > Pirellulales > Pirellulaceae > Rhodopirellula > Rhodopirellula pilleata. The sequence goes on along the minus strand of NZ_SJPM01000020.1, from coordinate 28,785 downwards.
ATAAAGGCGTCGTTCGATGGAATCAGCATCGAGGCATAGCTGAAATACGGCGATAACGTCGTGTCATCCACCGTGAACGTTTGGGTGACGGTCTCACCCGGCTCAAAAATCGGAGCCCCCGCAAAGCCCAATGGGGCGGTGAGCACACCATCATTGCCAACCGCCTCGTTTGCGAATCGTGCACGCAGTGGGGCGACGTCGCCTTCTTCGGCGAGTTCTTCGAGCCCACCGAAGTCGTTTGCCGCCTGGCCGATCCGACCGATTTCGAAGTTGCCATCATGGGCTCCGATCCATAACGGAGTGTTTGCTAGACCACCTTCAACAGATAGGTTCTCAACCGAAATCTGAAGAACCTCTGCGGCCAGCAATTGCCGACGCTCAAGAGTCTCAAGACGAATACCACGACGCATAGAAGCTTTTCGGGGGAGTCGCGATTGAGTCACTGAACGAAAACGGCGGAACAAGCGGGCAACAGCAAACGACATGGCTACAACATTCCAATGACAAGGTTTTGGGAAAACTGGCGGAAAACCGAAGCAAAACGGCATTCCATCAGCATCGTTGTGGAGTACTCAACGGTGACGCTCGGTTAGTCGCTCGAAGAAAAAATTCTTCACATCAAAAATTCGAGGAAATCAAAAAAATTTCTCCCCACACCTCTCAACCAGCAAACTCGTCGAAGATCGTCGGGGATTCGCCGCCCGAAAACGACGCGAGTGCCCAACCGAACTCGGAGGAGATCGCGATCCGCGCGGAAACCTGGGTCGAACAGTTCGGGGATTCGATGTTCCGATTCGCCATCGCAAAAGTAAGCGATGCCGCACTTGCCGAAGACCTGGTCCAGGACACCTTCATCGCAGCAATCATCGGAAAGAAACAGTTCCGGAACGAGTCGACCGTTTCCACCTGGCTATTCGCGATCTTGAGGCGGAAAATCGCCGAGCACTATCGAAGGAGTCAGCGCAGCGATGCGTTCATTCAATCGCAAGCCGAAACGATTCGCGACTCCGAAACTCAACCAACTTCCCGGCAAGCCTGGCACGACGACCCGGCGGTCATCTGCGAAAACGCCGAGTTCCGCAATATTTTCGACATTTGTGTTGAAAAACTGCCCAACAAGTTGGCGGAAGTTTTCATACTGCGAGAAATAAACCAGCAATCACCTCAAGATATTTGTGAATTGCTTCGGATTTCTCCGACAAATCTTTCGATGAGGTTACAACGTTGCCGGTTGGCGATCCGTGATTGTTTGAATTCCCAATGGTTCAGGGGGAACCAGTAGACGTGAGAAAGCTCGCTCGACAAATCAAAATGATCTTGACGCTTCGCTGTGACGAAGCGTCTCGCCTCATGTCGGATTCCTTCGATCGACCCTTGAACTGGGATGAATGGCTTGCTTTGCATGGGCACTGGATTCCGTGCCGCGTCTGTCGGACATTCAAGAAACAAATGCAGGCAGTGGTTGAAACGACTCGGCGACGATCCGATCGAAACGATTCATCCGAAGTCTGCCTTAGTCCAGACGCGAAAGCTCGCATCCGAGCCGCCATTCGTCACTGTCGCGAATCCTCCTGATAACTTGCTGCGGGGCTCAACGGAGCTCCCATTGACGGACTCGCCAACCCGTGAATCAATCGATCCGTGATTCGCTCCACTCCCGTTCGCGATCGCTTGTGATAACGATGGTTGATCTCGACTTCGATGCCCAAGTATTGTTCGGCATCGAATAGGCCTCGGCAAGTTGTCGTCAAACCATCGTCGGTGCCCGCATACGGCTCATTGGCACTGACTCGCCAACGCCGGTTAGCCATTTGTAATTTTGAGATCCAACGTTCACAAAAAACGGCTTCGTGTGACCGAGCGGGATCGTACAAAATCCCCACGTCCACTTGGCGAAGCTGTCCTCGGAAACGTGGGACGAACGTGTGTATCGACAGGTGAATGATCCGCTCGTTTGGTTTGATGACCGCGTCTAAGTGGTCAATCACCTTTTGACGGTAGGGCCGATGAAAACGGCGAATCAACGACTCGCGTTGGCCATCGCTGAGCACGCGAGCAAACTCCGAGATCACATCGGACGACGATTCGCTGCGATTCAAGTCGACCAGCAAACGAGTCGTGGTGGAGGATATCAACGGCGCGTCCAAGGCGACCGCGAACCGCTTTGCCGCATCCAACGCCCCCGGGTCGTAACCGCGATGACTGTTTAAGCACCGTTTCGCGTGAGCGGATTGAAAATGCACGGCGTACGCCGCAGGGACGTCGTTGCCACCGTGCTCGCACGTGATCAACCAATGCGGTGAAGTGGGGCCGGTGACTCGATTCACGATGGATAGAACGGTTCCCAGCGGCTCAAGCAATCGGCGAGTTCCTGATAAACGTCATGCAACGCTTCGGGCGAGATCGGATCGCCAGGTCGAACGTCCAGCGTCTTCAAGATCCGCGTCGCCAACGTACCATGTTTGCGGATGACTTCCAACGGCGCCGCCACCGCATCGAGACTGGAGTCGCCATCGCGAGCCCGTTCGATCAAGATCGTCCACAAATCTTTTGCGGTGATCTTGGGTTCGTCGATCGCAAAATGTTGCAAGAACTCCAGGTCAGTGATCACGGTCCTTTCGCCGTCGACGATGATTTGATCCAAGAGCGTCCGCAGCGATGAGGTTGGCATTTCTTTTTGCCGGTCCAGCGACGTCCATGTTTCGGCGACCAAGAGCTTGGCGACGCAAACCACCAATCCACAAATCGCCAGATCCGCGCCGGGGTACTCTTGCACGTCCATCACGCGGACCTCGATCGAACCGCGATCGAATCGCGCGATCGCACCACGAGCGTTGAGGAACTCGTGGTTCATCACTTGATTTGGATCGTGCGGCAGGATGTCTCGGCGTATCGGAGCGAAGATGGTGGATTCGTAAGTCGATTCGTCGTAGACCGCTTCGGGAATGATCGGCCCGGTCAACGAAGGAATCACGCGGCAGTGATCGATGTAGTATTGCAACCGAGAGTCCCGGCGTCCGGTCGCCCTGCCATCGACGATCGGCGAACTCGCCGCCAAAGCCGGCAAGATCGGCAAAAGCAAACGCACTGCCGCATGCAATTTGGCAAACTCCTCTTCGCCATGAAACGGCAAGTTCAAATGAACGCTCTGCACGTTCGCCCACCCGTGCGACCGACAATCGAAGATCCGGTCGTAGGTTTCGTAAATTTCATGATACTCGTGCGGCCAAAGCTGCGTTTGAGTCGCCGGATTCATCCACGGATGCATGGCCGTCGGAAGCAAACGCAACCCGTCACCCGAGAGGGTACTCTTGATCGCCGACAACGCGTTCTCGAAATCGCTCGCCACCCGCGATAAACGCTTGGCGGGATCGGTCGTCTTGAGTTCCAAGACATGACGGGCGAGTTCATTGGACCAAGTGATGGCTCCCTGCTCAAAATCCGTCGGCGGGACCGTGATGCTTGAATCGTTCAAACGATTCAGGGCCAACAACACATCGTCGGCTCGCGGAGCGATATCGAGTGTTTCTTCGTCGACGATCATGTATTCGAGTTCGATGCCGAACGCGTCGAACAAATGCAATTCACTCATCATCAAGCCTTCTTCTTTTCCAATCGACGGACGAACGATTCCATAATCCGCAGATACAAGTCATCCCGAAGTAACTTGTCTTCGACGCCGGAGTCCAAATTCGGATTGTCATTGACCTCGATCACAAAAAACTGTCCGCCGCTCTCTTTGATGTCGACGCCATACAAGCCGTCGCCGATCAAGTCAGCTGCCTTTTGAGCGACGGCAACCGCCTTGCGAGGTGCCATTTCGATTGGCAAGGTTTCGAACTTACCGAACGTCGGGTCTTGGGCTTCGGTGTGTTTGGCGATCTGCCAATGACCGCGTGCCATGTGATACTTGCAAGCGAACATCGGTCGCCGATCGAGGATGCCGATCCGCCAATCAAAGTCGGTCGGCATATAGGATTGAGCGATCACCAGTTCGGACGCTTGAAAGAAATTGGCTAAGTGATCGTGCAGTTCGCGTTCCGTGTTTGCTTTGACGACGCCTTGCGAAAACGCGCTGTCGGGTCGTTTGAGCACGCACGGCAATCCGAGTTTTTGAGCAACGAGGTCCTGGTTGCCCCGATGGACGATCATCGTTTGGGGAATAGGAACCTTCGATTTTTCCAGCAACTCGGCCAGAAAAACTTTGTTCGTGCATCGCAGAATCGATTGCGGGTCGTCGAGCACCACCAAACCTTCCCGTTCGGCTCGCCTGGCCATCCGGTAAGTATGGTGATCGACGGCGGTCGTTTCGCGGATGAACAACGCATCGAATTCCAACAAACGTCCGGCGTCGTCTTTGGTGATCAATTCCGCCGCGATTCCCGACGCGGCGGCGGCCTTGACCATCTTTTTCAACGCGGCCGAATCGGAGGGCGCCAAATCACCTTCCTCGGGATTGTGTAAAATCGCCATGTCGAAGCGGCTCGACTTGTGCGTCGTTCGAATCGACTGATGCCGGGCAAAATACTCGTTGGCAAATTCCACCACGAATGGTCGGTGAGCTTCGGGGATGTCGCTGACGCCGAACGTGCAAGCTTTTCGTAAACGCCACTTGCTACGTCGTGAAAACTCAAACCGCAACAACGGAGCTTGGAAAAGATTGAACAGATCCTTAGCTAATCTGGCGTGGCGTTTTGCCGTGTTTTGTCCGAAGTAGACTGACAAGGTGAACTTGTCCGTTTGCAACGACTCGAGACTTTGTTGAATCGTTTCTTCCAAGGACTTCGGGATCAATCGCACCGCCGCCCGTCCGGTCAAATCCTGCACCGTCATCACGCTGGGCACGGGGCGGTGCCCACGCGCGTCGGCCAACAACGCGACGTAGTAGCCGATGCTTTGGTACTGGAACGTTTTGGGCAAACAACAGACCTTCACGCCACGCTGGCGACTCCATTTTGGGTCCGTTAGGTACTCCGTCGCGTCGACGATCGCCACACCGGCGATCTCTTTGATCCACGGGTCGCTCGATTCCGTAACAATCACTCGGTCCATCGTCAATTCGACTTTTGTATCATCAACAAGTTGGCATCGTACGTCACGATACCCAACAAGATCGCCGCAGCCACGTTGGCCAATGGCATGGAATAAGAAGACGTCGCCGAGAACGGATTCTTGGCCAACGGATCGTTCACCATCACCTGACGTGACTGGGGATCGTAGCCACTCAGGACGACAAAGTGTCCGGCCGGTTCACCGCCGACGTCATCAGGGATGCTGCTCTTGCCGAATTGATTCGGCGGGTGCGACCGTTCGCGAGGTTCTTGGTACAAGAACGTCGCGCTAAGTCCGCTCAACACAGGTACATTGGCGCTCAACGAACGAATCAACAGTTCTTCTTCAAGCGGCTCCATCCGTAACCGTCCGCCGAGTCGCAGGTATTTGAGGTAGGCTTCCGTGGCCGGACCGATCCGTTCGTCGAAGCCGCCTTTAAGTTCCGCTTGGCGCGACAACTTCTCGGCGAGCAACGCTTGCCGCTCCGAAGAGTCTTCCGCCCCGCGACCAAACCAAGTCGGATCAAACAGCAGTAGATTGTATGTATAAATCGTCGCGTGGTATCCGCGCATCAACGCATGACAAGCCAATTGCACCGCCATCGTGCCGCCGTTGGGCAATTGGCCGACCTCATCAATCAACTGGCTCAGATCCACCGGGTCATCGTAAAACGCATAAACCGACTGCAGGCACGTCGGCCCACAGGTCGAATCAGTCGGTTGGGCCTGAATCCGCAGACGCAGAGAATGTTGCATCAAGTGCCATCCAAAGACAAGCCGCTGAGATAGCGGCGGCGCGAGTTGTACTCATCGCGTTTCTTGGACACCAGTGGGTTTCACTAAAATTCTAGAAAATAGCTCTCCATCGAACTTCAAGTCCATCTCATAGCTTTCCAGTGGCGACGGAGCAAACAAACCATCCCGGCCGCTGCCACCCACGGGATCAAGACCGCCCACCAATAGATAGTTAGCGACTCAAAGGGAGCGTTTTCGGCATAAAGGAACAATGCCGATGCCGTGAGCACCTCAGCGATCGGCTTGAAAATACCTTTGATCACCACGATCGCACCTCGCCGCATCCGCTCCCGCAACAGCGAAAAGGAAGCGATCACGGCGGGGTCATGGATCGATCGACGGATCACATCGCTTCCTTTGGCAAGCGTCAACAGCAAAAACCAACCGTAAGCCGAGTGCACGCCATAAGACAATCCGCCTAGCGCGAGAAGCAAAACCGGAAAACCGATCAGCGCAAACGGGATTCCGAACCGATCGAGCAACCGACCGGCAAGCAAAATCTGAGTTGCCAAAATAATGACGTCGGTCACCGCAAAATAAGCGGCGAAATACGCAATCAACGCGGTTTCGTCTGAATGCAAATAGTTCGAAACGGCGAACTTCCACTGGTAACCGATCAACGTCAACGCGACCGTTTTCAAAACGATCAATGCCCCCAGATAAAACCGATAGCGGTACATAAACCGAAGGATATCGGGGAGGGGACCATCAGACTCCTCGGGTATCGATTCCTCGGGAATGAAAACCGCTCGGTCGGACTCGGCGGGCGAGTCGTCGTTTGCGAGCTCACTCACTTGGTTCCTCGAAACGCGAAACAGAACCAAACAAACCACCACCGCAACATCCAGTCCCGCAATCATCTGCATCGTTTGAACGTCGGTGATTTCAGATGCCTCGTAGTTAAGGATCAATCCGGTGGCGATGCCGGCTACCGGGGCACCCGCCGAAACGAGGGCGTAAGGGCGTTTACTCGGAAGATGTCCGAACGCGTCCGTCATCACGGTCGTTAAGAACACCGTATTGAGACAACCACGGATCTCCGCCAACACATAAATGGCCCCGAGCAGATAGACCGAGTGGTCGGAATCCTCCAGACCAACCGAGAGGGCCAGCGACGCAGCGGCGAGTAAACCCCAAATCGCAATCATGCAACGCTTCGCCGGCACCCAAAGAATCACCAAATAGGTCAAGGCCGAAACGATGACGACCGTAACGGCCGACACGACCAAGACCATCGGCAACGCGTTCGCGCCGATCCGGGCCAGGTACAAGCTAACCCCGAGCGTGCTGTTGAGGACGTAGGACGCGGCGCTGAGAAAGGCGAACCCGAACAGAACGCCGGTCGTGTGAGAAGAGGCTCCGTTGATCACGGTTTCCGTTCGGGTAAAAAGCCGATGATTCGATTGGGGACTACTCCGCCGGAGCCGTCACGCCCGGCCACTGGTCCGTTCGAAACGGTGTCAACGGAAGTCCATCACGGCTTTGCACATTGCTCACCGGGTTGTCCGCCCAAGCGTAACGGACGGCGACCGGTTCGGGCACCTCTGTCGAACTCACGATGATCTTGTTTTTGCCCACCAGTTTGGCATCGGCGGTATGGAAAACCCTATCCTCACCCGCGATCGCAAAACCGATCGGTTCGTTGACGTCAAATGTGTATAGCCCCGCGCCGACATAGTCGAACGTCAGCGTCGCCTGCTTGCCATCGAATTGAACGTCGGCAAACGTCGGGCTTTGATGAACGATGTCGTAACCGTAGTCCTTCGCCAGTGCCCATCGCGCCAACCGGTTGGCCACAATTTGTTTGTTGCGAGGGTGAATGTCACGCCCTTCGCCGATGTCCACGATGACGGCTTGCCCCGTATTGGCGAGCCGCGTCATGGTCATCGTTTGGGCTTCACGCAGCTCGGCCCAATCGCTGTCGGTCGGTTGGTCGGTTTCGGCTCGGAAGTCGGCCAACTGAACCCAGTAAAATGGAAAATCACCTTGGCTCCATTTCTCACGCCACGTTTGAATCATCAGTGGAAACAGATCGCGGTATTGGTACGCCCGCGACGCGTTCGATTCGCCCTGATACCAAATCACCCCACGCATCGTGTAACCGATCGTCGGCAACAACACACCGTTGTAGATATTGGCCGGCCGATGATTGCCTGCGGAATCGTCCCGTGGCCGCCGAGGCGGGTTGCCCTTGCGTCCGTCGGCCACCCATTTGCGATGCTTCGTTTCCCAGTCCGCCACGATCGCTTGGTAGTCATAGTTTGCCATTCGCTGATCCCAATCGGCGAGTAATCCATCATACTTGCCATCCTTTTCCAGTACGTCCCGAGGGATCCAAGCCTCCGCCGACGAACCGCCCCAAGCGTTGTCGATCAATCCGATCGGAACATCCAAGACTTGATGCAGACGTCGACCAAACAGAAAGCCGACGGCGGAGAAATCGGCAACCGATTCGGGCGTTGCCGCTTTCCAGCTACCTTCGAAATCGCGTTGTGGTTCCTGGGTGCCGACCTGGGGAACGGAAATCAACCGAATCTCAGGAAAATTCGCCGACAGCATTTCGAGATCCGCGTCGTTGGCCGACTGGATCGGCCAAGCCATGTTGGATTGCCCCGAGCAAACCCACACTTCACCGACGAGCACGTCGGTAAAAACCTTTTGTTCGTCCGCGTTGATAACGAGTTCGTAAGGCCCCCCGGCGGGCAGCGGGTTGATCATCAAGTCGAACCGGCCCGAATCCGATGCGGTCGCTTTCCCCGAACGATCACCCAACTGCGCCGTCACTTCCTGCCCCGGATTGGTCCAGCCCCACACGTGAACTTTTTGGTCACGCTGGATGACCATCGAATCACCAAAAATCGAAGGAAGCTGCAGTTCGGCCTGGGCGGAACCAACGAATCCAAGCAGCCAGAAGAACGAAAATGAGATTGGGAGCGAACGAAGCATCGATTTCCTCAAGGCGGGGGAGTTGTGTCTCGTAAATCCGAAACAACGGCGGGGAAGGCCACCAGTGTACTCGAACAGGTTGAAAAATAGGACATTGACGAGCGGAGAAAAAGTAACGAACATATCCACCACACCAACCACATCGGGGCGTGGCTCAGCCTGGTAGAGCGCTGCGTTCGGGACGCAGAGGTCGCAAGTTCAAATCTTGTCGCCCCGACTTTCAAGAAAAAAACGCAACGAATGGATACCGCACAGAAGGCTGCAATTGCGGAACATCGAGTCATCGCAAGAGCACTGGAGCTCGGATACACGGTGTCCGTCCCAGGTGACGTCAACCGTTCTGGCACGAAGTGTCTCTCGTGCTCGTGCTCAGTGAAACGGTGCTCGTGCTCGTAATCGAAATGGGGATGTTCGCGTTGGGCTGTCAGCGAAGCTCCACTCCCCTTACGCCGAAGGCGTTGTCAGCCATTAGCCGGTGGTCGAGCGAAGCGAACACCACCGGACAACGGAAAACCACATCGTCTTGGCCCCCGAACGGGGTCGCAGCCCATTCAGTCCTAATGCCGTGACCCCGTTCGGGGTCGGCTTCGTCGTCACGTGGTTACCGCTTGACGATTTTGATGACCACTGGGTCATCCAATTCCAGCAATCGCGTGGACTACTCTATTTTCTCCGCAAGCGTCGGCCTGGCCTTATCATCAAACTCGCGCATGACCTTGATTCTCTCGTCCGTAATCGCTCGGACGTTTTCAGCGAAGTCAAATGGTTAACTGAATCCGAGTTCCTTGATCTGTTGATTGATGACTTGCGTTTCTTCAAACGCGTCGACACTGACTTTGATCCAATTTGGCAGAGCGTTTGGGCTCGTCTTGGCGTAACTCAGAATGTAATTGACGGGATACTTGCAGAAGTTGGCATCGCTCGCTTCGTTCAGGGCGGTGTCGTAAAACCTTCCGTTGTGCGACCTAATCGGTTATACTACTGGCATGAACACATCTGATCTAAGCGGCCTTCCTGTCAGCGAGAAGCTCCGAATCGTAACTCAATTGTGGGACGAGATCGCGTCTTCGCCTGAGCACATCATTGTGCCGCCTGACGTGATCCGCGAGGCATCCCGTCGGTCTGCCGAACTTGACGCCGACCCCTCGATCGCAATTGACGAGGACGAACTTTGGCGTCGCGTGGATGGTTAAGAAACGACGCTTTCACCCAATGGTCGTCGATGACTTGAAATCCGCGACCGACTACTACGACGACATTTCTGTCGATCTAGGTAATCGCTTCCGTTCCGCATTTCGCGATCGCTTACGTGACTTGTCGCAACGCCCAGAGTCTTTTGGCTGCGTTTATGGAATCATGCGTGTGGCAACGGTTCATCGTTTTCCCTATGTCTTGCTGTTCGAGAACCGCGACGAGTTTGTCGCAATCCTTGGCGTCTTCCATGCCGCCTCTGATCAGAGTGGGTGGTTCGAGCGTTCAATGTGACGCAACGGTCGCGATGGAGGCTCGCGCCGGGATCAAACGCGGGATTCGGGATTGACGGTCGGTAGAAACCCGAAACCCGGGTCTGCCTCCGAGCGAGGCGTTCTCCGAAGCTTTCTGCGATCCGTCCCAGGTGACGTCAACCGTTCCGGCACGAAGTGTCTCTCGTGCTCGTGCTCAGTGAAAAGGTGCTCGTACTCGTAATCAAAATGAGGAGGCTCGCGTTGGGCTGTCAGCAAAGCCCCACTCCCCTTTACGCCGAAGGCGTTGCCAGCCATTAGCCGGTGGTCGAGCGAAGCGAACACCACCGGACAACGGAAAACCACATCACCTTGGCCCCCGAACTGGGTCGCATCCCATTCACTCCTCATGCTGTGACCCCGTTCGGGGTCGACATTCATTCATTTCTTCGTTTTCCACAGGCGCGCTGAACGACCTGCCACAGGTCGTTGCGAAGTGCGATGCGTTCTTTACACTGATGCAGAGTCTTATCGGCAACGGCGACGCACGCTCAGACACAAATGCAGAACCAAGCGATCCACCCAAATCGCCGGTCAGCCGCAATTTTGAATCATAGTTTTTTTGCGGCGACTGGGTGATCGCCGTCGTTCCGCCAAATAAAAATAGGGAAGACAATGACGATAACGAAAGCGATGGGGATATTTCTAGTTGGATCCGTTCTCCTTCATTTTACCGTCATAATCAACGCAGATTGGCTGCAGGCACAAGACGCAAATCGAGCGGCAACCACTCGGTGGGAGTATAAAATAGTCGATCACTTATCGGGCACGTCACAAATTCAGAAGGCCCTTGAAACGGCTCCCGACGAAGGTTGGGAGATTGTAGGGACCGTGTCGGAGACGGCAAACGTTGGTAGTTTTAGGGTTCGAAAAGGAGATTCATCGGGTAGCCTATCCGTGAGAACGCACGTAAGCCTGATTTGCAAACGCCCGAAGCCTTGATGTTTTTAACGGTTCGTTGGGGAGTTCTTCGCAAGGGTCAGACCCGGGATTCGGGATTGAAGGGCGGCTGAAACCCAAGACTGATCCCGAGCGTAGCACGCTCGCGGTCCCTCAACATGCGATTGGTGGGCGGCACCACTTCTGGTCGGGTTCAAGGACAACGCAGTTTACCATGCTCGCAGATGCTGTTGCGACGCTTCAGAGCCGGCGACCAGCGTTTCTGGCCTCGGCGAGTTCGATCCAAGTGTCTCGCTTTGGACGGAGAGAGGCAGACGGCAAAAAACCAGACATAACAATTTTTTAACCAATTTCTTAAACCTGGACATTTAGAGCAATTTCGGGAAGAAACTAGCACAATAGTGCCAGGTTACTTGCGGTGGGGGGGCGAGATGAGGCGAATCCAAGCCGCCGGAGGGGTCTTCTGTCGCGGTTTCAGCTACTGTGATACCGATAGAGGCACTGAACTTCCCTTTCGAGATTTGCAAAAACCTCGCTCAACGCTAGTATCTAGACGCGTCGCGGCTGATGATACATCGTCCGCACGCCTCAATACCGTACATTGCGTAAGCAATTCGATTCAGCAATTTACTCGTGTTGATCTTTGGATTTGTTCTGAACGTCTGCAGACAAACTTGGCCTGCTGGAGTTGTTGTTGATTTCGATGTCGCGGTGTTTGAGCGGCTGTTCGGGTGGTGTCTCCGCAAAATTGCCCGTCCAGAAGACTGAGTTCCAGCAGGACAGCGAGGAGCATACCGGCGCAGCCGACTAGGAGTTGTCGGATGGACTTTTCATTTTTTACTATTTCGCAGTATTTAGGGAGTGTTTTTAGATGAGTGAAAACAGGAATCGTGACGCGTTCACGTTGGTTGAGTTGCTGGTGGTGATTGCCATCATCGGTGTGTTGGTTGGTTTGTTACTACCTGCGGTGCAAGCGGCCCGGGAAGCGGCTCGGCGAATGAGTTGTAGCAACAATTTCAAACAAATCGGCTTAGCGATCCATAACTATCATGCGGCCTACGACCTATTGCCGATTCATGGCACAGGCGGACCCATCCCTCCAGGAAATCGCGTGGGCGGGTCGGCGGCGGCCGTTCCCCGTGCCACCACGGGTCTGGAAACCAACATGCTGGTCGGTTTGACGCCTTTCATGGAGCAGCAAGCCTTATGGGAGCAGATCTCCAATCCGCTGAGAGATCCTGTGACTGGTGCCCTTTGGCCACCGATGGGACCTAACCCACGGATGACGATCACGAACCATGCTGCGTCACGTTATGAGCCCTACTTGACCGAAATTCAGGGTCTTCGTTGCCCGAGCGATCCAGGCACTGGGTTGCCTGCTCAAGGTCGTACCAACTACTTACCGTGTCTGGGTGATTCTGCCCGCTCCATGGGTGGCGGGATTAGTGACGCCGGAGCAGATTCAGGAGCAGTTGCGGCCCGCGAATCCTGTCGCGGTTTCTTCGTTCACCGACGCAAGTCGAGATTCCGCGATGTCCTCGACGGCCTTGCCAACACGATCTGCGCTGGTGAGATTGCGACCGATCTGGGCGACAACGACAAACGCACCAGGGGCAATCAATCTCCTGGTAACGTAATCGGGCAAGCCAACAGCAATTTGAGCTGCGACGGTTTCGTTGACGCCACGCGTCCACTTTTCTGGGCAACGCTGCCTGGGGGAACCTATGAGACTGCGGGCGGGCATCCGGCGGCCGAAGCTCGACGCGGATACTGCTGGGCGATGAGCCGTGGGATTTGGGGAACGATGAACACCATCAAACCGCCGAACGGTTACGTCTGTTCAAATACCAACGTATTCAATGATGGCATTTATCCACCTAGCAGTCGTCACCAAGGTGGCGTTCACGTGCTAATGGGCGACGGAGCGGTCAAGTTCATAACCGACTCGATCGAAGCTGGAAACCAAAACAGTGGTCATGTTGGGGTCACCGGGGCCACTGGGGGGCCTGCAGCCGGTTCCCAAAGTCCGTTTGGACTTTGGGGACAACTCGGAACGCGCGCAGCAAAAGAAGTCATTAGCGGCGAATTTTAAACACGAATCCGCGTGTCCCGTTGCGTAGGCAAGTCGTCGCTACCGAGCAGCGGATTGCTTTTTTCTGGTTTCAATCTGTTCAAACGAAAAGGACAAAATGAAGTTTACCTTACGTGCGTTTGCATTGTCAGTTTCTGTCTGCGTACTTCCAATAACATTTGGTTGTGGTGACGGATCTGGTGGTGCTGCACCAGTCTCTGATCAATCTGAAATTGACAAGTACGTTGAAGAAAACCCGAGCCCAGTCGTAGCAGACGAATCATCGATCGATGGAAGTTAATTCCGCGATCCGTTCACCGGCAGTTCACATCAACCTCGATCAATTCAATTGGTCGAGGTTTTTTTGTTCGATGTGAATCGAGTTTACAGGAGTATGAAAGGTTCCACCCATGAATGGCACAGTCGTTTTTTGTCAATTCCGCCAATCGAGGCCACTTCACTTTCGGGCAAGCCGTCAGTCGTTTTTTGACCTCGCCCGGGTTGACGTTTGACTGATAAGAATTACAAAACTCGCAAGGAAAGGACCAAGAAAGATGCTGATCGCTGAATTAATGTCCGCCGAATTGACTGGTGAACTGGCAATGACACGCGGCTTGTTGGCGAGAATTCCAGACGACAAGATGGAATGGAAGCCCCAGGGTGAACTTCATTCGATTGCGTGGAATGCAAGCCACCTCGTAGAAATCTTGGGCTGGGTTCCGGGCATCGTCGGAGAAGGTGCTTGGGACATCGCGCCAATTGGTGAGGAGCCATACGTAGCACCAGTCGTTACGCAGACAAGCCATCTCCTGGAGCTGTTCGACAAGCACAGCCAAGCGGCTGTTGATGCACTTGAAGATGCACCCGATTCCGTAATGCATGAACCGTGGTCATTGAAGATGGCGGGTCAGACTCTATTCACAATGAAGAAAGGTGCCTGCATTCGCAAATGGGTTTTCAGCCATTCTGCGCATCACCGTGGTATCCTTTCGGTATATCTACAGATGGCCGGGCTACAGTTTCCTTCGGTCTACGAAGAATGAGATCGATTCAAAAGTTCCCGATTCCACTGCCGACGCAGTGGGCTAGCCGCTGCCGTCCCTACCGGGACTAAATCCTGCGTTTGATCTGAATCGGCGTGATCGTTCCGCTGGAACACGTCGAGTGGGGTTGCCCGACAACAGCGTGAATGGATTGGAAGGTCTTCGCGATGGCAGACGAGCAGGCAGGATAAATCGCAAATTGCTCTTGCATCGATCGGTGGAAAATCGCGATAGCGGGTGCTTACGTGTTTCTGGAAATTTCGCCGAACATCTGGAATTCCTCGATGTGCCCAGCTATCCCTGAATCGATTAAACGCCTGTGCCTCCTTTCGTCGGTGGTGATCAGTCTGATCGCACTATCGGCCGAGAATGTTTCGGCACAGCAACAACCCAGCGCGTTGTCGAAAGTCGCTCAGAAGATCAACCCGGTCAATTGGAAAATGCCGTCTCTTCGGTTGCCCAATTTCTTGGTGCCCAATACCGAGCAGGATCGTATCGTCCAGCGGAAGAACGGCTTGGTCCAAGATGTGAAGGAAACCAGTGCCAAATCTTGGCAGCGAACCAAACAAATCTTCAACCCGGCAAGGCTCAACCCGATGAACTTGCTAGCCGGCCCCAACGGAGCCGACACGACACCAAAAGATCCGGACAAACCAGGCTTCTTTAGCTCGCTGCTTTCACCGGGGCCTGCTGAACCGACCGAACGTGTCGCAACGGTCAACGAATTTTTGGGACAAGAGCGACCGAAATAATCGGCACCACCATTACAACCTGTTTTGCGGCTGACAACTTGACGCAAAACTGTATTCGATCTCAAGACACCCGCTACGGGTGTGCAGATACTTTGCCGGAAAACGAAAGGTGTTCATTGGTTCGGTTGAAATCATAACCTAGTCTTCGACAGGATTGATTTCGATCCCATGCAAGCCGTTTCCTCCAAGTTGTCTAGTTGTTATGGCATCCGTCGATAGCGTATCGCTCGATTCAGTTCGCCGAAGTACGTCGATCTCCGAAGATGTGTGGTTCCTTTCGGGACCGACCGGCCCGAATGATTCGTTGCAGCACACTCCGATCGATCGTCAGCCCTTCGTAGTCGGTCGGCAGTCGGGAACGTCCATGAAGCTGCAGTTCCGAACCGTCAGTGGCAACCATGCTGAGCTTCGGATAATCGACGGACGATTGGTCATTCGCGATCTAGAAAGCACCAACGGTACGTATGTTAACGGAAAACGAATCACCGAACCGACGATCGTTAGCGATGAAGACCTGATCCACTTCGCCGAAGCTCCCTTTCGTATTCGTCGTCAATCGCCAACCGGCATGACCGCCGGCACCATCAGCGAGAACGTCTGCGACCAAGCGCTCGCCTTGGTTCAGTTCGATCGCTTGATGAACCAGCGTCTCGTTCGCCCGCACTTTCAGCCGATCGTGACCCTGATCGGCGCCCGTCCGATCGGATACGAAATACTTGGTCGCGGGAGTGTTTTCGGATTGGAATCCGTCGGTGCGATGTTCCAAGCGGCCGAGCAACTGAATTTGGAAGTGGAACTGAGCCGATTGCTGCGATGGGAAGGATTGCGGGTCGGCCGCGAGATTCCCGATCAACCGGTCCTTTTTGTCAACACACACCCGAAAGAAATGAAAGACGGTCCAGCACTGATCGATTCGCTTTCGAAGGTTCGCACGATGGCGTCGAACACGAAGATTGTACTGGAGATCCACGAGGCCGCCGTGACGGATCCCGCGTTCATGCGTCGGCTTCATGCATCCATCAAAGATTTGGATATCAAGCTCGCCTATGACGATTTTGGTGCCGGTCAAGCTCGGTTAGCGGAACTGATCGAAGCGCGGCCTGAGTTTGTCAAGTTCGACATCGGCTTAATCCGAGGCCTCGCCGTTGATGATTCGCACCGCATGCGAATGATGCAGTCGTTAGTCAAAATGGTCCAAGACCTCGACATCGCCGCGTTGGCCGAAGGCATCGAAACGGGCGAAGAGGCCCATGCATGCCAGGAACTCGGATTCGACCTTGCACAAGGCTATTTCTACGGTCGCCCCGCTCCGGCATAAGCGGGTCCCTAGGTTCGCGAGAACCAAAACCGGACTAATTCCGCCACGCGGTCAGCTTCGATCTCATCCCCGATCATCAACTCATCGGCCAAGGCTGCGATCGCGGGCCAAAGTGGCGGATTCGCGATCGCGATTCTCAACCTCGCAATCGCTTGACGCAGAATCCGTCCCTGCTTTTCCGGATCCGGATTCAGCACCGCAGCGCACCGTTGAGCCTGCCGCCAATCCATCGCCCATGCGGCCGCGATTTCCGATGCTGCGGGGTCCCTCTCATCGAAATCCTCGTCTCGGTAATTCATTTCGGCGATCGGCCCGGCGAGGATCGTCAATAGCTCTCGCTGTTGTTGCCAAGCCTGATCCGGATCGACGCGTCCCCAATTGACCATGCAATCGCCGAACCGTCGGGGTAGCCCATCGTCGCCATCATCAAATTGGCTCGCCTGGGACAGCGAAACCGAATCGATCCGAGCCCCCAGCGCACACCCCACGATCGCGTGCCCGGCCTCATGGTAGGCCGTGATCGTTTCCTCTTCGTCCCATTCCCATTCCCATTCCATTCGATGCACTTGCCTTGTTCGTTATCGTACGAGTCTTCAGTGCGGTGATTGTCACTGAGCCCTGGCATGATATCGTGAAGGAGGCTGGGTGGAGGAGGCTCTGCGACGAACACCCGGCAGGATGGCTGTTGGCGATTGGCTAACACTCGATCCGCCGGGTCTCCGCCGAAGCGGCTGTGACCCGGCCTACTGATCGCAGCCGAACGCCCTCGCCCATCGCAAACTCCGATAACGATTTAATGAATTCACCGCCAACGACCAACGACTTGCCTGCTGACTCCTTGGCGAATGAGGGCGAATTGGCTTGGCAGACCGAAGGATTGCGTTTCAATGCTTTCGGTCGCGCACTCCGGCGTCGCTTCGGCGGACGGGTGCAGCGGGTCAGCATCGACGCCGGGTTCACGTGCCCCAATGTCGACGGAGCGGTGACCCAAGGCGGTTGCAATTTCTGCGACAATCGGTCGTTCAGCCCCTCGCGGAGGGTGCGGCTCAAACGGGTCAGTGAACAGTTGATCGCAGGCATCCAAACGGTGACGAAACGCTACGATCGCGTGGACGGGTTTATTGCTTATTTCCAACCCGCGACAAATACTTACGCGCCCGTTGAACAACTCGACGAGATTTTTCGCTTGGCCTTGAACGCCGATCCCCGTGTCGTCGGGCTTGCGATCGGTACCCGTCCCGACTGCGTCCCTGAAAGTGTTTTGTCTTTGCTGGAAGACTTGGCACGTCACTACGTCGTTTCGCTTGAGTATGGAATGCAATCTGTTCATGATGACTCATTGCAATGGATGAATCGGGCACACACTCACGCCGACATGATCAACGCCATCGATCGATCGCGCGGCCGCGGATTCGAATGCACCGCGCATGTCATCTTGGGCGTCCCCGGCGAGACACATGAGATGATGATGCAGACGGCCGAAGAAATCGGTGTGCTCGGGTTCGACGCGATCAAACTGCACAATCTGTATAGTGTCAAAGGCACACCTCTGGGCGACGAAGTACTCGCCGGAAAAATCAAGATGATGGATCGCGACGAATACATTTGCACCGTGGTCGATTTCCTCGAACGAATTCCACCAGCGACCGTCGTCGAACGAGTCAGCGGCGAGGCACCACCGCAGTACTTAATCGAGCCGAAATGGTGTTTAGAAAAATCCGCGATCCGAAATGAAATTGGTGCCGAATTTCGCCGGCGGGGGACGCGCCAGGGTGATCGGTTCATCCCACCCGCACTCGCTCCGGAAGACCGCGAGGTCCCTCCCGATTTGACGCCGCAGACCATTCGTGACCAAATCGAATCGCGTGGACGTTTGCCCGTCCTCAAAATGCAACCTCCTGAATCGACCCCTGACTCGACCATGACTAGCGACGGAGATGCCGGTGGACTTCACAGCGATTGATTTTGAAACCGCGACGCGCGCGAGTGACAGCGCGTGTCAGCTCGCCGCCGTCCGCGTTCGAGGCGGCAAGATCGTTGATTCGGCGTCTTGGTTGATCCGACCACGGCCGTTCTACTTCAGCCCTCAAAATATCCAAATCCACGGAATCACTCCTGCGAAGGTACGCGGGGAAAAGGAGTTCGGGGAACTGTGGCCGACGATTCGACAAACTTTCGGCGACGATTGCTTGATCGCACACAATGCGAGCTTCGACCTGTCCGTCTTGATCGCCTGTTTGACGACGCACGATCACCCCATTCCTGAAATGCAATACAGCTGCACAAGGGCGATAGCCAAGCGAGCATGGCCGCATCTGCCGCGATTCGGTTTGAAGCCTTTGTCGGATTGGTTGGGCGTTCGTTTTCAACACCACGACGCGCTCGAAGATTCGATCGCATGTGCCAAGATCGCGATCGCCGCCGCCGAAGAAGCCAACGCCGAGTCGCTCGAAGACCTCGAAAAACATCTGAAACTTTCCCGCGGCACGGCGGGACCGTGGGGCAAGAATGGGCCGAAGTTTGTCCGTTCCGGCCGGGCGAGTTCGTCGGCAACGAGCCGTTTACCAAAACCTGCGCCCGAGCCGATCGTCGACGCGATGATGACCCGCGAAGGCACCGATTTGCAACGACTCTTGATCCGGGCCGAGTTCGTTCGTCCGCTTACCGGAAAACGGGTCGTCTTCACCGGCACCCTGACGCGCTTGCAGCGAGAGGAAGCCGAACAGTTGGTCGCCTGTTGCGGCGGGCAATGCCAATCGACCGTGAGCCGACAAACAAGCCTATTGGTCGTCGGTCGCACCGACGCGAGAACTCTCGACGCCGGTCGCCGGATCAGTACGAAGGAAGAAAAGGCAAGGCAATTGATCGCCGCTGGGGCACCGGTCGAAATCGTTAGTGAAGACGATTGGCTTGCGTCGATCGCATCACTCTAGCAGGCTTTTGATTTAGTCGTTTTAGTCGTTGCACTCGTTCCTAGGCCCCCGCCTCCCGATCCCCAAGTTCCGTACCGACTGAACGAGAAACGAACCTTGAATCGTAACGAAACGGCCTATGATGCCTTGCCTTATCCCGATTTCATCCATGCAAAGACGAACCCGAATAACCTGGCCGCGCTGGCGGTGGTGATGGGAATGTCACCGCGTGACCCACACGCATGTCGCGTCCTGGAAATCGCTTGCGGAACCGGTGCGAATCTGATTTCGTTAGCGACGATTTATCCCGATTCACAATTCGTCGGTTTTGATTTGTCCGCCAAGCAGATCGAACAGGGCTCGCGGTGGATCGACGAATTGAAGCTTTCTAATATCGAATTGCATTGCGATGCGATCGAGTCGTATTCGCCCCCTGCGGAAGGATTCGACTACGTGATCGCCCAAGGCATTTACAGTTGGGTGCCCGAGGACGTCGCTGATGACTTATTGAAACTTTGCGGTCGTGCCTTGTCCGATCATGGACTCGCCTTCGTCAGCTACAACACGTATCCCGGTTGGCATGCGAAGCAAATGGTTCGTGAGCTATTGCACCAACCCACCGATGAGGGCGTTCCGCGTTTGCAACGGTTCGAACGGGGCATGCAGTTCTTGCGAGAAGTCGTCCAAGCTGTTCCCGAGGAAACCGCCTACGGCATTACGCTCCGCGAAGAACTCGCCGCACTCCAGCGATCCGATCCTCGATACGTCGCCCACGAACAGTTCGAAGAGATCAATCGACCGAGCTATTTCAAGACATTCGCAGCCGCCGCGAAAGCACACGGCTTGGCTTACTTATGTGAAGCCAACTTCAACAACCTTCATCGGGCCAATTTTACCGCGTCGCAGATTCTGGAACTACAGGATTTACCATTGATTGAGCGTGAGCAGCGGATCGACTACTTCCGCAGGCGCACATTTCGTCATTCGGTATTGACGCGAGTCGGCACGATCGACACCTCGACATTGTCTTGGGGCGTCCCGAAAGCCTCCCAGATGAATCGTTTATCGATGACTTCCAGCGTCGTCAGCGAACGGCACCCGGCCGAATGGGATGAATTGCTTCGATGGGTGCAAACTCACGATGCGGTGCGGTTTGGGACCACCGATGGGATCGTGGCGACGGTTCAATCGCTGCCGACAAAACTCGCATTGCTGCTACTTCATCGAACGTGTCCGTGTTCGATGACGCTGACCGAGTTGGTCGCCGCGATTCGGCTGATCACGCCCGCCGCCTTGGACGCGGGGAGTCCCCCCGACCTCGCTAACGAATTGATGGAACTGGCGGTTGCGGGAATGATTGAAATTCACATGGCCCCGGTCCAAATTTCGACGGAGGTATCTTCAATGCCTACCGCAGCTCCGCTCTCGCGGCGGTACGCCTTGACGAGCGACCAAGTTCCTAATCGATTCCATCAATCGATTCGCCTCGATGAACCGACGCGATTGATCATTCAGCACGCCGACGGTGATCATGGTCACGCCGATCTCGAAAAATTGCTCGTTGATTTCTTCAGCAGCGGCCCAGCGACGCTGCAACTAGACGGAGCCGATGTGATCGATCCGGAGAAAATCGCGCGGTATGTGTCCGAGAAACTGCCCGGCATTTTGCGAACGCTCGCCGAAAAAGGATTTTTCATCGCGTAAATCCGGCTGAAAATCCGACCGAATGTGATCAAAGCGTTGATTTTTGTTGACGCAGACGCCGTAGTCGGTGAATAATGGACATTCTCGTGTTGTCGGTCTTACCGCACCCGATCTCCTCTCTTTTCCGTAGGTGCCCTGTTGCGTTCGCACATTCACCCCCCGCGCCCGTCCGTTTCCTCCGCTCCGGCCGCATCCTTGGCTTTCTCTGCGGACACCTGCACCGAACAAGCTCGTTGGAAGCAGCGTTTCGCCATTTGGGCGTTGATGGGAATGTTCGCGACTGCTTGGTGGATACTCGGCGGCATCGCTTCGGGGCAGCGTTTTGAAACGATCGAGTTGCCCAAGGGATTCGAAGCGTTCAAAGATCCCAAGAAAGCGGCTGAACTCCAGCGAGCGGCTGGACAGTTGGTGACGGCTAAGGACCTATCCAAACTGGATGCGAAAGTCCCAGGAATGGCAAAGTTTTATCTGGAGACTTACATCCCCTGGAAGATGACCCAGCGGGAGTCTTTACCAGAACTAACCGACACGATCGAAAACCTCTTAAAGGACCTCGAACGGGCCCAACGCAGCGATTCGGGTGGCTTGCGAACACTCCTAGGCGGGACCTTCATGGGGCTAAAGAAGGTCGCCGAAGGCAACTATCTCCCGGCCGCCCGCATCAACGCGATCAACGGTTTATCGCGGATCAATGCGAGTCCGCTGGATATCACCAATGGTAGGCCACCCGTGCCGCTGAGTTACAGCTTCCCGGTCTTGATGAAACTCTACACCGATGAAGCGCAAGTCGACGGCATTCGCGCCGCCGCACTTCACGGGCTGCACTACTACGCGAGCCTCGCGTTTCCATACATGAAGCCAGAAGAAAAGAAGCAGCTTGCCGATGAGATGAAAAAACTGCTCGATTCAAAGTCCCCGACCTCGCGGGATCCGGCTGCTCATGCTTACCTCCAACGATTCGCCGTTGATGTCTTGGACCTGTTCCGCAATCCCAACGACGGAGCCTTGGGGACTCAATTGATCAGTATCAGTACAACCGAAGAATCACCTGACGTGATCGCGTTGTATTCCGCGTCAAAACTGGGAGCGTTCAAAAAGGAGCTGCAAGGGCCAGCCAAAGACCCTGCGCCGATCGTCAAGAAATGGTCGCTCCGAGCATTCCAAAACGTTGAGTCCGAAATCGCCCGACTCGCCGCCTTGAAACGCCCGTCTCCCGCCCTGCAACAGCCGCCCAATCCCAAAGACTTTCTTCAAAGGTCCGCCGATATAAAGAAAAAAGTTGCCGCCACACCGCGAGGCGGAATGGGAATGGATTCGGGAATGGGAATGGACTCCGGGATGGGAATGGAGAGCGGAATGGACATGGGAATGGAATACGGGATGGACATGGGAATGAACATGGGCATGGGAATGATGGGAATGGGACGCATGGTACCCGTCGCCAAACCACAACCGCCCGAAGTCGATATCTCGCGTCGTCACCTCACCCACGTTTTGCAGCAATTGCTACGAGGTGCGACCGGCTCACGCAGCGGCCAGTCCGAAACCCCAAGCGGGCTACTAGCCGCAGCCGAACAGCCCAACCAAGCGGCGCTGAAGACTTGGGTGGAGACGATCTCGGGAGTCCTGGCCGCGCTCAACGATGATTTGCTCGACACTCAGGAAAAATGGGTCGAAACCCTTCAAAAACAACGATTGGTTTTAGGGAACTTGGCCGGCCTGGAAGTCGAAATGCCCGAACAAGAGGAAGCGGACGTCAACCGCCCAGGACTTCCCGGATTTGCCCCACTCCCCGGCTTCGGAGCCCCACAGCCGGCGCCTGCCGCCGACGCGAAACCCGAAAACGTCCCCGCAGGACTGCCCGGTTTGCCGGGCCTTCCTGAGAACTAGTGGTTTACCCGGTGCTTGTGAACCGATGCTGCTAACGGCCTGTTGATTTAGTGAGCCGACGGCGCCGGCGGGCTGTTGGTCCAATCGTAACCCGAAGCGTGAGCGAGGGATTCGACCCCGTTCATTCTTTTTTGAGTATCCCTCGCTCACGAACGCGTTGATTTAGTTCGCATCGTAACCCGAAGCGTGAGCGAGGGATACATACAGAGGATTTAATGGCGCTCAATCCCTCGCTGACGCTTCGGGTTACGATCAAGACTAAATCAACACGCCGTTACGCTTCGGGTTGCGATGCGAACTAAATCAACACGCCG
Organism: Neorhodopirellula pilleata; assembly: GCF_007859915.1. Lineage (GTDB taxonomy): Bacteria > Planctomycetota > Planctomycetia > Pirellulales > Pirellulaceae > Rhodopirellula > Rhodopirellula pilleata. The sequence continues at coordinate 5,587 of NZ_SJPM01000020.1, read as the reverse complement.
CTAGTGCCGTCGGCTCACTCGATCAACGGTCTGGTTCGCGGCGAAGTTTGATCGCCTTAAGAAGAATGCAAACCGCATTCGGTCTTTTGAAATCCGCTCCATCGTCCAGACCGTTCGTCTTCGCCAGGCAAGACCGATCGGGTGCATGGTTGGCATCCGATACTCGGGTAGCCTTGGTCATGCAGTGGATTGTATGGGATCTTCTCTTTCATGATTAACGACCACACGTCGTTCTTGGTCCAGTTCGCCAAAGGACTGATTTTGACGAGTTGAAACTTTTTGTCCCAACCGACGATCGGCGCGCGGGCCCGGTCTTCGCTTTGATCCCTTCGGATCGCACTGGCCCAAGCGTGCCAACCTCGAGCGGCTTGATGCAGTACCCGAAGTTTGCGTTCGAAGCAGCACCGGTTCGGATCGGTCAAATACACCGGCCCATGATTGGCGGCCTCAAACTCTTCCACGGTTTGCTCGGGATATTTGTACTCGACCGTGATGCCGTACCGCTCCAGAACGGTCTCGCGTAGTTGCAACGTTTCCTGGAACTGGTATCCGGTTTCCAAGTTGAACACGGGCGTTTCGGGCGCGATCTCGGCCAACATGTGGATAATCGTCATGCCTTCGGGGCCGAACGCGGTCGCCATGGTGAATTTTGGTGCGAACCGGTCGACCGCCCACTTCAGGATCGCCTGCGGAGTCTCGTTTTCCAACGCATCGCTTTCGCGTTGTAATTCCGCCAGAAACTCGGGTGTGGGTTCCAACGGCGGCTCCGCGACTCTAGCCCCGCCCATTTCGGGGATCGCGTTGGCCGCCGACTTGGCCGCCTCGGTTTCTTGAGCCCGCTTGGCCGCTTCGGCCGCAGCCGCCGATTCCTCCACGGTCAGGATTTTCAGTGTCGGATTCGGACGTGCCGATCGACTCTCCGGATCCGAAGAGGCCGGTTTCCCGTTATCCGAAGAGAATGAGGCGGCGGTCACGAGAATCCAGTCTCAGGGAAAACGAGAAATTTAAGGGGTAAAATGATGACAAAACGTGGGAGCCCACCCAGCAAGCGGGCTATTGATTTAGTTTGCATCGTAACCCGAAGCGTGACTTTTGAAGTTGCGTTTTTGCTTGTGGCATTGGTTTATCGTAACCCGACGCGTAAGCGAGGGATGAGTCAACATCAATTATCCCTCGCTTACGCAGCGGGTTACGATTAAATCAACAGCCCGAAAGCGACCAGGCTTCAAAACACGTATCGGAATCAGATGCTCACTACCGTGACATTACGATACAAACCTGACCTGATTGGTCAAGTATCTCCATCGACCGAGAACAGCAATTCGCTTGAGTGGTTTCGTCGGCACGCCCGTTTTTGGGGTTGAAAGTTCGACTTTTGGCCACCATCGGCTACGATTAGATGACTAGCCAGCCTTTTCGACCAGCGGGACTTTTGGATGTCAATGACTTCTCCACTGCCAATGACTTTGATCGGTAGGCTTGTAACCACGTTCGGGTCGGTCATTTTTGCGATGATCGGGGTGACGTTGATTTTTGACGCCTCGAGTCGTCCGGTTCAAGCGGGCAAGGTGGAACTGAGCGGCGGAGGCCAGTTGACCGGTGCGGTGCGTCGGGTCGAAAACCCCGACGGTTCGACAGCCCATGTGGTTGTTCGCATTGATCCGGAAATGTCCGTCGCAGTGCCAGGAGTCCATACGCGGCGAGCAGTCGGGGATGAGGACTTACGAGAATATCGCGATCGAGCTGCGGCGGCCCAGCAAAACGCCGATGCGCAGTTCGAATTGGCGAGATGGTGCAAGTCCCAGACGCTGTTGCATCAATATCGATTCCATCTAGTGCGCACGATCGATATCGATCCGGATCACCAATTGGCCCGGGCTGCGTTAGGTTTCGTTCGGGACGGAAATGGCTGGGTCAGCTACGAACTACTCCGCCGTTCCCAAGGACTCGTCCAAGATAACAAAAGTCGATGGGTACTGCCCGAAGTGCTTGCCGAGCGAGAGCAAAGCGACTCGTTCGACGAAGCGTCGAAATTGTGGATACGAGATTTTCGACGGTTGCATACCCGCGCCGCTCGGGGCGACGCCGAAGCGATCGCGGAGATCCAAGCCATCGATGATCCGATCGCGACGGCCGCCATCGCGGGGGAGTTCGCACGATCACGTTCATCTCGCAGCGATCTTCGCAACTTGCGGCTGATCTACGTTCGCTTGCTCGGAAAGATGAGAAACGGGATTGCGGTGAAAGCCCTCGTGGAAGCTGGCGTGCTCGAGACCGACGCGTTGATCCGCGAAGAAGCTTTGCGTTTACTGACGCAGTATGGCGCGTCATCAGCGGTTGCGAGTTACTTGCCGCTGTTGCAATCCAACTCCGCCAAACAAGTCAAGGTGGCGGCGCGGGCGTTGGCCTTTTTTCCTGATCCGGAACTCGCGTTCGAATACATCCCGGCACTCGTGACCGAAGAAAAGACTCGCACGCCCGTCGGAAGCGCCGGGACCAATGCCGCGTTCGGCAACAACGGAGTCGCCGGATTGTCTTCGGGGAGCCAGATCGTCGAACGCACGCAGGCGATTCGCATTCCGGAAGTGCTCGATCTGATTAAACAAATCGCCCCCGGCGAAGACTACGGCTATGACGAAAAAGCCTGGAAGAAGTACTTCGCAGATCTGCGAAACCCACCCCGCCGCGACCTCCGCCGCGACCTTTAATCGGGATGATTCACATCTCAGCGCACGATGGCTTGATCTAATCGTGCGTGAACGCAAACAGGGGGGCGTCGAAATCGGCGATTCAATCCGGTAGGCTTTCGTGTCTATCCAATGCAATCGTCGCGAGAACGTTCATGGCCCTGATCCGTCCTTTTCAAAATTCAGACCTGCCGGGCGTCTTTGAAGTCTGGATGCGACATTGGCACGCGGCCAAGCATCACCCTCCGGTTAGTGTTTCGATTCTGGAACGCGCGATCATGTCGCGACAGTTTTTTGATCCCCAAACCCTGATCGTGGGCTTAGCCGACGGGCAAGTAATTGCTTGGGCTCATTGGTTCGCCGATCCAAAAACTTCCCCTGATGCTTCGGGTACGCAAACGCACGAGGCTCTTGACGAAGGCGTTCGCGGGGCCACGATTGCGGCTTTCTGTTTGGCCGACGAACCGGGGCTCGCGATTTGCGATCAACTGTTGTCGGAAGTTGAAGTCGGTCTTCGCCAACGTGGTATCCACCAGGTGCGCGTCGGTACGGTTCGCGATGAACGCAATGGTTACGCCGGCTTGGCTCCGATCGGACATGGGATCGGAATTCCGGTTGCCGACGCCCGTACCAACTCCATGTTGTCGCGGCACGGTTATCACGTCGACCGCAATTTCGATCGGATGGTCGTCCATACTTCGACGTATCGACCACCGGTCAACCGTTCGTTTCTGCAATTCCGTCGCAGCACCCGATTGGATCATCTTCCGGTGCTGCCCAGCGGTGAACGCACCAGCGCCGCGATGAGTCATTTCGATATCGAACGTCATATCCTGATCGACCACCGTCAACAAGAACCGCTCGCCGTTTGTGGTTTGTGGATGGGCGATCCGGAGGTTCAGGTGATGGAAAGCTCGCGAGCGATCTTGTCGCTGCGACTGCTCGCAGCCACGGACTTTCACGGCAATCCGATTCACGTTGATGCCGCAGTCGTTCGTTCGAAGGAGCTTTCCGAAGAACAGCAATTCTTGATCACATCCATGGTCCAATCCTTATCGAACCGACAAATTTTCACGGTCGAAACGTCCGTCGATCGCAGTGATACCACTTTGATCGAACAACTCAAACAGTTGAAATTCGAATGTGTCGAACAGGGACGCCAGTGGTTGAAGGTATTGTCATGAATCGCAGAATGGGTGTCGTCGGTTGCCTCGCGTGGTTGATCGTTGCGGGACAAATGATGGCGGACGAAGTCTCCCGTAACGGTTCGGGTTCGGATGTCTCTGTTCCTCCGCGAACCAACATCATCTACATCAATGCCGACGATCTTGGCGTCATGGATGTGGGGTTCCAAAGCGATCGGTACCATACACCGAATCTCGATCAGCTTCGCGCCGACGGAATGCTGTTTACCAATGCCTATGCCCCGGCCGCGAATTGTGCACCCAGCCGGGCATGTGTATTCAGTGGCCAGTACGGCCCTCGGCATGGTGTCTATACCGTCGATAGTTCCGCACGGGGCAAGTCCAAACATCGACGTTTAGTCCCGATCAAGAACACGAAGTTTTTGCCATCGGATCAACTGACAATCGCGGAAGTCTTCCAAGATGCGGGCTACCGGACGATCCATTTGGGTAAGTGGCACGTCGGCAGCGACCCGACGACCGAGGGATTCGACATCAATATTGGTGGCGACGGCGGAGGCAGCCCGAGCGGTGGCGGTTATTTCTCGCCGTATTCGGGCGGTCCGATGAAACGGTTCAGTGATCAATACCCACCTGGAACTCATCGTGTTGATATCTTTGCCGATCAAGCTGTCAAGTTCCTGAATGAATCACGCAACGAGCCGTTCTTCATGCATTTGGCGTTCTACTCGGTTCACACGCGAATCGAACCGGTGCCGGAATTCGTGGAACGCTACAAAGGCAAGAACGTCGACGCCGCGTATGCCTCCATGGTCGAAAAAATGGACCAGGGCATTGGAAAGATTCTTGATGAACTCGATAAGCTCGGCTTGGCCGAACGCACATTTGTCTTGTTCACCTCCGACAACGGGGGCGTTCGCGCGATCTCCGACCAAGCCCCATTTCGCTCCGGCAAAGGCAGCTACTTCGAGGGCGGCATCCGGGAACCTTTGGTGGCACGCTGGTCCGGTCAAATCGCTGCGGGAAGCACATCCGATGTTTCCGTGATCGGACTCGATTTCTTCCCAACGTTTTTGGAGGTTGCCGGGATTCCAGCGCCCTCGAGCAAAGTGCTTGATGGCGTCAGCCTCGTGCCGCTCTTGAAACAAACGGGAACGATCCCCGATCGAACTTTGTTTTGGCACTTTCCGATCTATTTGCAGGCTTATTCTGGAGCAGGCGACGATTCACACGACCCGAGATTCCGAACCCGCCCCGGATCGGCGTTGCGAAGCGGACGCTGGAAGTTGCACGAGTATTTCGAGGACGGTCGCCTTGAACTGTATGACCTTCAAACTGATATCGGCGAACGCCATGATTTGTCGGCGTCGATGCCCGAGCGAACCGAACAGTTGCATTCACGTTTGAAACAATGGCGAGAATCCGTCGACGCTCCCGTCCCCGCACAACCGAACCCGGATTACGCGGAAACTACCTCCGCTCCGTGAGTGTCGATTAATGCCGATCGGTAAAGGAGTGATCTCGTTCACACGCTGCCGGGTCTTCGCTATCGCTTCGACCCAGCCTACATCAGTTATCGCCGCATTCGGCGTTTTTTTGCGGTAATTGATCCAAGCCCGACGCGCGAGTTTTGAAGACTGCCATATGGTTTTCAAGTGGGAAGGCAATTTTGTTACGGGTACATATTTTCACCGGTCTGCTCGGAAGCAGTTTTCGATTCGCAATCATCGGAACTGACGCTGGATTGAAAAATCG
>NZ_SJPM01000019.1 GCF_007859915.1 Neorhodopirellula pilleata | reverse complement strand
AGGTTACGTTGTACTTCACCCATCGCGTGATCCTGCTTTGCGTTTGAGTTGGTTGTAGTGAACCGATAAACGTAGCGTTTCACGCGATGGTTTCTACCCTAAAGGCGCGCTTGGTGAATAAGGCGGGCTGAGATTTCTTTGCGGAATTCAGGAGACTTTCTTGGGAATCCCGGGGATTTATCGGGAAATTCTGGAACGCAGATGTCCCTTAACAGTGAAGGACCTGCGAAGTTTTTCGCGGGAGCTGGAATGTAAAGAACCTCACCCCTGGAGAGCAAAATGAACGCCTTTGTATTGGAGGAGCATCGTAACCTGTTTAGAGACGAACAAGCTTTCCTCGAGTTTGCTCAGGCAATTCGAGCAAAGCTCAAGGAAGATTTTTCCCCAGTCATGTCCGACAAAGAATTTGTTGGAGCTTTTGTTTCGTCTGAAGCCGCGAAAGAACTCATTTTCGATCGCATCGCAAAGAGACTATCCCAAAAGCCCTCGATTCTTTCAGAGGTGCAAGATCGGTTAGAGAACGATTCGATCGTCGATCTCGACGACATTAGTTAACCAGTGTTTTTCGTCATTTCCATTGAGAACTGACGCAAGCTGAACGTAAAAAAATTAATCAACTGCGAGGACCGCCAAATGAACAAACTACATAACTCGATAAACTTTGATCGGAGGAAATCCGGATGTATCAGATCAAGCTTCGCAGTAAAGCGGCTTCGGAAATCCAACTTGCTAAAGAGTACTTCTTTTTCGATCGCGTCACGCATTGGCTCAAGCAGTTAGCGGATGAAGCCGAGCATGGCGAATCTCACATGTCAGGAGATCTTGATGAGTTTCTTCATGCCATCAACGAGGTTGAGCGGTCTGCGGACGACTTTCGAAAGGGACATTGGACCGAGTCGTTTAGGAGGTTCCGAGATGCAACCGTGATGGACAGGATCCGAATGCTACTGGTCTCACTGCGTCGGAGAGAACCACCTTGGCGAATGGCCGTGGCCGTCACGTGGTTTACTGGCATCTTGGACAGTCTCGATGCAGAGGTCCATGTTTTCTACGAGATTGACCACCTAAACCGACTAATCATCATTAACAAGTTCACTGGATTACCAGGTCAAGGCCACTGAAGCCGACAAGAAATGCTGGACTCCCATGACTTAGCGAGACAACTCGTCAACCACTTCTGCGAGGGCGATTGTGACGTTGAAACGCTTGCGAAACGTATCGATTATCATGCCGCCTTCATTCCAGAGGAAGGCGTTGACGGTATCGCCGCATTGATGTTCATCGAGTGCAGCAATGAGATTAAAGACGCCGGGAAACTCAGCCTGCACAAGATCACGATGGTGCTCAGTCGCGTGCAAAAACAAATTTACCGCTCGTGTCATGAGCCAAGGACGGAGAGCCTTGACTTCATTGATCCGATTGAGGTAACTCGCTCAACGTCGTCAGACGACTTGCGGTCAATGCTAAAGGAGATCGAGAGTTTACTCAGCTTCACCGAATTGATTCTGTTTCAGATGCGATTTGTTGATGGCCTTGGTCTTGAGCAAATTGCTTATAATTTAGGACACTCCAAAAGCAGGGTTCACCGTGATGTCCTAGCGTTACGTCAAAGGTTAATTGAGAAACTAACCTAGCTCTCTATCGCTATCGCGAGATAGGAAATCCTATTACTGGCCACGCTTAGCAGTGGTCTCTGGTAAACTTGTTCTGACGGATCTGGCTACCCGATTCTCCCGCACACGGACTTTGGAGTGACAGCTAAATTTCGATGCACGAACTATCCCTGTACCTGCTGCGCCTGCATGGGTTGCTTTTTTGCTAACCTCGACTGAACCTTACTCAACCGAAACGAAAGTGAAGTTTGAATGGCTGACAACAAAAACGACATGGACAATACCGACTATCATCACACAAGGCTTGAAGCTGGTACAGCTTCTCAACTAGACGAGCTAATTCTTGCCAAGCAGAAAGAGGGGTTCGAACTTGTCAATGCCGTGTACGACGGTAGAGCATGGCACGCGTTTATGAAATCATCGCTGATCAACTGCGACTTCCAGGTTTTGAATGAGCTCGAAACTCTAAACTCTGGCATTGGCATGCTTATAAATAACGAGCCCAAATTTGTGACGACTGGGCACCTCGACGAAGTAAAGTCAGTTTTGGAATGCGTTTTATCTGCTCTTGAAGGAAGCCGTGATTAGTGCTTAGCAGACGAAGGAACGCCGAAAGCTTTGCCGGCAGCGTCGCGGACGTCGCCTTTAACCTCCGGTAAATTTGCCGGACCTTTTTGGCCTCGCCCTTCGCTGAGTTTCTGACGTTCCTTGGCCTGCTTCTCGTAGATATATCTTGCCCGCGCCGCACAAATGGACACTCGACTTCGTGTACGCTACCGGTGGGGCCGCAACAAATGTCGCGTCGCTCATCGGAGACGACGTACGAGTCCGATCCACGGGCGTGACCAAGAAGCTTTTTTGGAACTTTGAATTTAGACGTGGCCGTTCCGTGTTTGGCGGCACTATCCGACATAGACTCCCACACATTTGATCCCATGCCGAGGAAGGTATCTTGAGCTCCTACGACGGAAAGCGAATCTACAAGTTCATGTCAGCATCTCAAGCGGTGTATGTCGTCAAGGGCAACAAGGTGCACAAGTACATGAGCGCTAGCCAACCCGAGTTTGAGATACGCGGCGACAAGATTTACAAACACATGAGCGCGTCTCAGCCGGTTTATGAAATACGGGGCGACAAGATTTACAAGCACATGTCAGCGTCACAGCCTGTCTACGAAATCCGCGATTGAGATGGAACGGCGTAGCACGAGACTAACCTTTATTCTTTCCAACGTCGCTTGATGGATACCCATCTCGCGTATGAGCAGACTGCCAACCATCAAGTCCGCCAAAGCGGCGGCCCAGGATGCAATTGAATCGCTCCGGTGCATACGGCGGTGAGCGCGGAGACTCGACGGTTACAACTGTCACTAAAAGTCGGAAGTCTGCACGCTAAGTATCAGTTGAAACGTTTTCCAGCAAAGCGATGATGTCTGGTCCAGTCATCGTTGTTTCATCACTTGCTGAAAGTACGTCCGCAGCATGTTGGCGAGCTTCTTGCCGAATCTTATCCTCTTCCGATTTCTTCCACTGTTGTAGATCATTCTCGGCCTTTTTTGACACACTGTGGCGAAAGTAGGCTCCATAAATAGCGTATCCCAGCACAAAAACCGTTGATAAGAAAGCAATCCTGTATGGCGCGGTCCGAGTTGGGGGCGGCGAGTTGTCCGTGATTGGGATTTCTTCCTCGCTCCCTTGGCTGATCAAAACATCGTTTTCGCCAGGGGCCCAATCAGCCATCGGCATTGTTAACTGAATTCCGAACCTCTGGCCAGGTTTTAGCGGTGATGTCCTGTTGGCACCACCTTTCTGGGTAGTCACAATGATTCGGTCGGCTGTTCCATCCTTAGTGAACTCAACTTGACCAGCAAACAAAGACTCCGCCTTGATTTTGCTACGTTCGTCTGGTGTTAGACAAACGACTATCCTTACGTCTTCAAGATCTCCCGGGCCTCGATTTTCAACCTCATACCTTACGTGCGTTACAGGGCTGCACAGGTCGTCGGAAATGCTCCCATCTTGTGGAACTGGTGCAGGCGGCACTATTTCACGTGAGAGTTCTGAGGGGAAAGCATCTTGGCTGCTGAAATAGACGCTTTGACGAGCGTACGGGCGAGTTGCAGCTTCCTCGTAGTAAGAATACGCGAGTGTCAACACAAAGTAGATAACGCCAATGAGGGTCGCTGGCGTAAAGGCTTCCTTCAGAAAACCAATGAGCCAGTTCCAACACTTCTCGATACTGCCATTCATTGGCTGACCAAGCTAGGTATAGCTGTCTTTATTTCTCGCAAGCTTCCCAAACCTGATCAAAAATGCCGATAAGATTCATGGCTTCCTTGGGGTCGTTGAAGCAGATTTGCGCGGGGATCTCTGGTTCGACATCAGAAAACTTTTCGCCATCGCAATAATCGTGGGGTGCCTCTTTTCGAAAAGCTTGATCCCCAACCACATAGAAATGGTTTAAATCTTCACCGCCCCGTCGCGTGCCGCTTTTGATAACTCTGCCAGCAGGATGATCGGTAATTGGTGAAAGTCGGCGTTTGACACTGCCAGAAATGTGGTCATTCCAAACCAAAATACGGATCGCTCCGCCTGCGTCAAGAAACTGGCAAACCTGTTTTGTCCAATCTATGTCGTAGACATTTGAGGTGATTGTTCCCGTGAACAAGCGAATCTCAGTTTGCGAATCTTCCTGCGATTGCTGGCATTCCAGGGCAAATCGGGTCAGCTCGGCAACCGCACATCTGCTGTGCCAAGGTAATTCGTTCGGAATAGCCGTTTCGCTTCGCTCTTCTCTCGCCGTTGAAAGCCAACGTTTGTACAGTTTTACAGCGTTCGGGGACGGGAGCATTGGATGTGGTCTATCTGAGAGTTTTGGGTTTTCAACCTGAACCACGGTGATCTTAGCCTTGGATACTAGTTCAAATGAATCGGCAGATGGGGGATCGCCGAATAAAAAAAATACTCCCGGTCGAACATCTTGCCAGAACCTGCGGCTTTGAGGGTAAGTGGATCTGGCGTTCTGATGTTGATCACCCTACTGTTGCGGGTGTAGCAATCGTAGGGAACCGTCCAGGTTACACAAGGCCAGGCTGAGATGTTTGCTAACAATTCATGGCAGCGATTGTGCCGAAATGGTCAAAATTCCTGGGAATTTACAAAAAACAACTGGGAATGGTGTTGAATTTGACCCTTTTGAGACTCTCTTTGGCGCTTTCGACAGGTGCTTTAAGGGGGACTTGCGATTTTCCGGCTAGGTTCTCAGATTATGCCACGCATCGGCGTGAGATCCATTGCGCCAATAATCATCCAGTAATGACCCAACGCATTCTCGTTGCGAGCGTTTGATTACCCGCCGCGCGGTTTGAGTAGGCGCCAGCCGCCCTTTTCGTCTGTTTCTACCAAAGAACCGACGCAGTCACCGGGCTGAGTCGGCCGCAGGACCGTGCCCGTCCGTACTCGCTAGACAAACTGCCCGAAAACGGTGGTGATGTCGTTGGCCGGGTACATCGGCTGTTTCTGGTTCCCGCTCGATGGCTTCTTGTCCATGAACGCCTTACGGAACGTCGGCGGGCTCGATGATCGGTCCCACAAATGGTTCCAAGTCAGTTTGACGAGGCTACTCGCGGTCGGCGTGGATGCCGTTGAATCGGTGTTGTACGTGCCGATTCGTTCGCGATAGTTGAGCGTGACTCGGTAGTCGAATTTGCCGTCAGACGTGAACCGGCGGGAGATGGCGAAGCTTTCAAAAAGAACCGATTCGGCCGGGGCACTCGGGAAGAAAGGGTGGTCGGCCGCAAAGGCGGTCTTGTTGACGTTGCCGCAAATACTACGCATGTACGCGTAGGGGATTTTCGCGGGGGCTACGTGGTGGCGGGTGATCTGGTGTTGAACGTAAGCAATCAACAGCCCTGACGACACGGTGTCATCGAGAATTGGTTTTTCCGTGGACCCTTCCCAGTACATCGACGTGCCCGGCAGGGTCATGTACTCCGACCCGCCGATGATGTTGTGTTCGAGGTAGTCGAGCGGTTGCGGGTTCGCCGGGTCGGCCGGGATCGGGTACGGCAGGGCCTTGTACGTGATCTTGGCTTCCCATGCCGTGCGAGATGCCACGTCACCCACGACGCCGTTGGATCGGCTTTTTGGGACGGCTTGAACGCTATCCACAAAGAACAGCGAATCTCCTGCCAGTGTTGGATAGCGACCCGGGAACCGGTAGAGCGGCAAGCATTCTTCAATCAGTCGATCGATGTTAGCGAACGACGGGATAGCTGGATCCTCCTCACGCACAATCAAATGTCGCGTGATCGTGCGGCCATCGCGACTACCGGAAAAGGACGGTGATTCTTCGTCGCCGTCTTCTTCGTAACCGTTCCAGCCGCCTTGTACTGCTCTTACCATGTCATCCGATTTTTAGCGTCCCCAGGGCGATTCTATCGCCGGGGCGAGACCGAGGCAATTTGCACAGCGATCATCCGGGAGCGGCTCTTCCGAAACCGTCGCCTTCGCCGGTCTTCTTCTCGATCTTTTCCAAAGCGCCTTTCATCTTCTCCATCACTTTTAGCATCTGCTTTTCGGTCTCGGACGCCTCCGCCTTGTTGATGTTTCCCTGAACGAGTTTGCCGATCTCGGCAACGCCGGAGTATTGAACGGGCTCGGGCCGTTGTAGGTCTGGCCGATCCATGTCAACGCGGTTTACCCGTTCGCCGTTTTCGTTGGTCTCTTGCGAGAACTTCGGCCGCACCGATTCGAAGGCTTTTTTCAGCATCGGATTGTCGCCGATTTCGTTATCGAGAATCTTGCTGAACTCCTCGGGGAACGTCTTTTGAATCTCCTCGAATCGATTGTCAGTCGCGGCGTTGCGGTCGCCGATCGCGGATTGCTGGCCCTGTGTTTCCACTTGTTTGGCCTGCTGATTCAACCGGCCTCGCTCCATCTCTGCTTCGTAAAAGTCTTCCGGCTCCGCCTTCGTTGGGAACGCCCTGCTGTCGATCTGCTGTTCGGCAATCGCGGCCCGCTCGGCTTCGCTGGCCATGCCGACTTCGCGGGTGTTCTCGACCATCCGGTCGCCTTCACGACGCAGGTTCTCCGCCTTTCGCTTGGCCAGTTCCTCTTTCTCTTCCGCTTCGGTCAGACCTTCCGGCAGGATCATGTTGCGGGCTTGTTCGCTCTCGAATTCGGCGGCATCGGCGGCATACTCCAAGGCTTTTTTCTTGGCCGGGTCTTCGGTCTCGCTGGCCTGCTTGCGTAGCTGGACCGCTTTGGTGTCGGCTTCGATGATCGTGGCGCGTTGCTCTTCGACGCGGGCGGCCCGTTCGGCTTGCTTGGCCTCTTTGGCCTTCGCTTCGGACGCTTGCTCGTCGGCCTGCTTGGTCGCTTGTTGACCGGCCGTGAAGGCGGCTTCGTCGGCTTGTAGGTTTTCCAGTCGCTCGGGAGCGGTCAGGGCCGTTTCGCCGATCTGCTGGCCTTCCTCGATCGATCGCGGGAACGCTTCGGTGCTTTCGGGCATCGCGGCGAAGATCGCGGCCCGTTCCTCGGGGGTGGCTTGTTCGAGCTTCTTGATGTTCTGTTCGCGCAGTCGCTTTTGCCGGTTGGTTTCTTTGGCTACCAAGCGTTTCTGTTCCGCGTCGCGTTCTTCGCCGGTTAGCTCGGGCGATGGGGTGATGTTTTCGCGGGCGGTGGCTTCCTCTTGGGATGCGTCGAACGCGTAACGGGCGGCGACTACCTCGGCAGTCGTGGCGGTCGGGTCGGCTTCGATCGCGGCGAGGTCACGCCCACGCATCGCAACATCGGTTTGGGCTCGCTTCTCGTCGTCAGACATGGGCCGGGCGTCGAAGGCCCGTTCTTCGTCGGTTCGATTGTCGATCTCGGGCGGTGACGCGATCGCGGCGGATTGAACGACTTCGGTTAGAACGTCGTCGATTGCGGCGGCTTGTGGGATCTCGGCAGGGGCGACGGGTTGGCTCGGCGTGGATTCTTCGATGATGCCGTCTAGCATCTTGTCGAATGCCTCCCCGTCGCTCATCGGCTTGTCGGCCGGCGGAGTCGTCGAAACAAGCGTCTCCGGTCCTTTGGGTTGGGATGCGGCGGCTTGCTTGCGGGATTGGGCGGATCTCGCTTCTCGGCTCTCGATTGATCCCGAAAGGTCTTGCGGGGAGATAAGTTCCGTCGGTTCTTGGGCGTCTTCAAGCGTTCGCGGGAAAGCTAGGTCTTTGCCTTCGGCTCTCATCGCGATCGCGTCGCGTTCCTCGGGTGTAGCGTCTTGTAAGAGCCATTTGTTGCGGGTTCGTGTCGTGTTGGCCTTATCCAACTCATCGGCCGCTAGTCGCTCGCGCTCGTCTTTTCGGTCGTCGCCGGTGAATTCGGGTGACGGTGTGATGTTATCGACGAAGGTGGCGGCAAAACCAGCCTCATCGGCGGCGTAGCGGGCGGCTTTGAGGTCGACCGGGTTGGCGTTCGCGTCGGCTTCCATCGCTTCGACTTCGGCGCGAAGTTCGGCGGCTCGTTCGCGTAGTGGGGCACGCTTGGCGAACTCTTCCTCGTCGAACGCTCGTTCGTCGGCGGTTCGATTGTCGACCGGGGCGACGTTTGGCGTGATGGCTTGCGGTGGTTCGGTGGGTGCCGATTGCGGGGCGGGTTCGTCAGGATACCAATACTGCCTGACTTCGTCGGTGCTCGGCAGTGGATTCGCGGTTTGGGGGTCAGGGACCATGGACGGGAAGACGGGGTCTTCGTCGCCGATTTGGTTATTCGCAATTGCCGCTTGGACCTCCGGCGGTGCGGAGGCAAGGAATTCAATGTTGGATTGGCGGCGGTCGCGGTCTTGCTGGTTGCCTTCGAGGGCAGCAGCGTACTCCTCAACCTTTCGGTCTTCGCCGGTTCGCTCGGGTGACGGGATCGAACTGCGAAGTGATTTGGCTTGGTAGTCGAGCTTCTCGGCTTCGTACTCCAACGCGGCGCGAACGGCCGGGTCGGTCTCCCGCTTGGATTGTTCGCGGATCGCGTCGGCGTTCTTTTGCTGGTAGTCGGCTCGGTTTGCCGTTTGGATGTCGGCGATGCGTTCGGCTTCGGTTCGGTTGTCGCCGTCGGCCCGTGGTGGTGCGTTCTCTTCGATCGCGTCGACGATTGACGCGGAATCCATTTCAGGGGCACGGGCAGGGCGATCCAGCGTTTCGGCAAGATCTTCGATCGCGTCGGGAGCGGTGTAGCTGGTGAGTGTTTCCGATGGGCTAACGTCGGCCGGGTCGGCCGTGCTGGTCTTCGGTGGCACCGTGACCACGGTGGGCTCGGGAGTCGTGACGTTGACCTTGGGGGCTTCCACGACGGTCTCGGGGATCTCCGCCGGGCGATCGGGTTTGGTGGGGCCTTCGTCGCCGCCGGAAACATCGACGTCGGTGGTGACCTTCACGTCGACCGGGCCGCTGGTGGTGGTCGATGCGGTTTCGGTGCGGCGGGGTTGCGGGGCGTTTGGGGCTTCCGATGGCGTTTGTGCTGTGGTCGACGGGGCGCCGGGCTCGGCTGGTAGTTGTGATCCGGTGGCCGTCTTGTCGAGTGCGGGAAGCTCGTCGGCGATCGTGTTGAGTGAATCGGCAAGGCGTTGGCCTGCTTCGTCGATCGCGGACGTGGAGGTTTTCGGTTCCGCAGGCTGATCGAAGTTCTCGTAATTTACTGGTGGTTGGTTAAACGTGTCTGGGATGCGTTCCGGCCATCGCTGTTCGGACTTGAACCGCTGAAGATCGGTGTTTTCCTGTTCGCTAACTGGCATGTCGAATTCGATGCGAGTCTGAATGCTCTTGAGGTATGCCTTGACCTTTGAGTCAGAGATTTTTTCGATGTCCGATCGGTCAAGAACGCTTTGTGCAATGTCGCGGTCTCCGGCCATTGCCGAATCGCTCATCAATTGCTCGGCTTCTTCTCGGCTTTGCGGAATCGGGCGGGCGTTTATCCGGCTGGTGGGATTGTCGTCGGCGTCAAATACGTCCTGCCAGAAACCATTGACTGTGTCGTTCTTACCGGTGACAAACCTGGCAATCGTTGAGAGTACTCCGTCGGCGTCCTCACCGGTTGAGATACCTCGGAAGAGTTTCGCCAGCTCTGCCGCTGCGCCGACGGCGGCAAGGCTTGTAGCGGCGAGAACTTCCCCAAGTGATTCAAACTCACCGGCGGCCGCCATGGCGTTGATTTCACCAATCGCTTCGGTCAGAGGTTGGATAACCGGCCCGGCGGCGGTCTCTTTCAGGTCTAGCAGGGATGCATCCAATGCGGCGAGCTGCCCCGGTAGCGATTCAAGTTGTTTTCCCAACGTCCCGCCAAATGATTCACCAAAGCCTTCCAAGATTTGGTTCAAGGCGGTGTTGATGTCGATCGTTCCCTTCTGTGTGTCGGCGATAACGTCGTTGGCGTTCCGTCCCCCGAACTGTTCGGAGATGATGCGATTGATCGGGATCCCGAGTTCAGTGATCTGATTGAGGTTCTCCTTTGTAAGCTTTTCTTCACCTTTGATCTGACCGAAGACGACGGACAACCGGTTAAGTGCCTCTTCAATCGGGACCGGGGACACGGCAGCCGCTTCGGAGAGTTTTGCGATCGCGTCGGGGATGATCTTGGGATCAAACTGCGCCCCAGCGAGCGAGGCGGCCGAACGTGCAAGCGCGGCCTTGCTGAGTTGAGGAGCGTCTTTTCGCAAAGCCTGTACGGCTTGGAGCAACTGCGTTCCGGCCTGATCGCTCTTGAGAATCGATTGGAGCGTTGCTTCAATGCGTTGTGTCTGACCAAGCGAATCGATCCCTTCGCCGACCATGCCGATCCCGGCCCCGGCGGTTGCACCGACGATTCCGCCGGCGGTTGCCCCAAGGGGACCGCCAACGCTCGCTCCGAGTCCCGCACCGATGGCGGTCAGCGGACCGCCTCCCAGGAACGAGGCTGCGCCCGCACCTCCAAAGAATCGACCACCGGCACCGGAATAGAAACCGCCGCCAATGCCGGGTTGGCCACCGGCCGCACCACCACGGCTTCGCATGTTCACGTCGATCGGTTGGCTCGCTTCTTGTCGCAACCGGCGAAGATCGGCGCGAACGGGTGCGAGGTCGGACGTCGCACGGATTCTCAGTTGAGGAGCAACCAACGACGCCAACGCGGCTCGCGAACGGGCGACGCCGCTGGTTACGCCGGAAGTGTCGGCGAGAAGGCGAACCGTGTGCGATTGGCCGGTCAACGGCGTGAGCAACGAACGGACGCGTACCACGTCGGCGGCGAAGGTCGTCGTGTCGATTCGCATCCGGATCCGCTGGGCCTTCGTCAAACCCGCCATCGACGCGCGGTCGGCAACGATTTGAGCGTTGATTCGAAGCGGTTTGGCGAATTGCCGGTTGATCGCGTCGCGATCGATGTTGAGTTTGATCTTGGCGGTTGAAACCGCGTCGCGGATCGTTTTGGCGGTGCGTTTGGCTTCGCGGGTTGCGGCCGCTTGGTCGACCGTGATCCGGATCGGCTTGGTGCCGATGCTTTCGCTTGCGAGTTGTCGAGCTCTCTTAAGGTCCTGCCGGAGCTTCCCCATCTCGGCGCGTAAGGTTACGACATAGGCTTCTTCTGACATTGGTTCTTCTCTTTCATTATTCGTCCCCGTTTTTCGTTTTGGTGGCCGGTGACGGTGAGTCGATCACGTCGTCATCGGCTTCGTAGTCGATCGCGGCCGTGGCCAACATGTGGCCTTCGTCGCAGAGTCTCGCGATCTCTTGGTGGAAAACCGCCATGCCTGCAGCGTCGTCGCCGAAAACGGTCTCGACCGCCTGTTGGTATCGTTTGATCCACTGATTGGCGTATGCAAGAGGCACCGTGTCGAGTTCTTCGTTCTTCTCAGCAAGCTTCAATAGATCGACCGCTGCTTTTCCAGCGACGATTTGGTTCTCACTCTGGGCAAGGTCGGCGAGTCGCCGGGCCGCTTCGGGCGAATTGTCGGAAATGATGGATCTCGCGCGGCCGACTGCGTTTTGTTCAATGGACCGTCGTGTCGCGATTACATCGACATCGTTCGCCCAATCGTTCGCCGTTGATTTGGCCACGCCGACCGCTTTCCCGGCGGCTCGCGCACTCATTCCGGTTGCGAGCAGCCCCGCAAAACGAGCCTGCTTTGTCAGTCGAGATTTCTTTGCCTTGGTGAGTGCGGTCGTCGCCATGGGTGCCCGGTTTTCGCTTTGGGTCGTCTGTTTTGCCCGGATTTTAGCCGGATTTGCTCGATTAGTTGCGTTTGGGACCTAAAACCGGGCAGACCGCCGCCGAGATGCCAAGCTGTGAGGCGATTTCGACCAACTCCGACAGTTGACTCGCGAACTGCTGATCGGTCCATTTAGACCCAACTGTGAGCCTTTGAGAGTGTTGGTCCGTTTTGTCGTCGAGAATGACCATTTTCATCCGTTCAATGTGACGAACGAGTCGATAGCGGTCGACTTCCGAAGCCGTGGCGAGCTCGAGCGAGATGATCGCCCGGGATCGAACCAGCTTTGCGGCCGGGGCGTTCGGGCGGCCTTGGGTGATTCTGTTCATCAGGGCAGCATGGGCGGCTTCGCGTTTCTCGTTCAGGACGTCGATCGATGTCATCGTGGTTTCCGTGGTTGTTTTCGGGCGGTTGGTGGGTGATTTCGCCGGTTTGGCGGTCGCTCGCCCGCGTCGGTGGCGTGATCGGATGTCGGCGATGAAGTTGGAATGCATTTGCGAGACGAAAGCGGTGTGGGTGGTCATTGGTCTGAATCCTCGGTGGTTAAACGGTTGGTGATCGCGGTTGCCTGTGCGGCCGCTTCTGTGAGTGCGTCGGCGGTCTTGATCCAAAAATCAGCGTTCCGCTTCAACGACGCGAGAAGTTCGATTCCGTCGGGATCGGTGAACTCCTCGGTGGGAACGGATGCGATGTCTTCCCCGAAGGCACCCAAGACGCCGGACAAGGTTTGGCATGATTCCGTGAGGATTTGAAAGTATTCCGCTTCGGTTATTTCTTCCTCATCGTCGTGGACACTTTCGCCCGCATCGTCGGCAAGGATTGCCGCTTCGCAGTCTTCGCAGACATTGGCTTCGAGGTCGGCGGAATAGAAAACGTCGCCCAGGCCTCGGCAGGACTCGCACCGTGGTGGTTGGCGGTGGCCGATCATAATCATCGTGACACCTCCGCCGATTTGGCCGCTTCGGCCGCCAATTCTTGGGCGTAGGTGAGGACGATGAGACGTTGCCGGTCGGTCAGTGACGCGAGGGCTTCGAGTATCGCCGCCTTGATGCGTTCGGCCTCTGACGCCAATGACACCGCCGGGGACACCGCCGCTTGATCGTGTGCTATAGTTTCCGGTGATTTGGCCGTTTGTGAGAGTCCCGTAGGGGTCACTCGCTTAATGGTCATCTTCGGACATCAATGTTCGAAAATGACCATTTTTTTTTGGTACGTGTCCTTTGGGCTTCTTGTCCAAATCATCGTTGGCAGTGGAACTTGTCAAAGTTCAAATAGTGTTCTGACAAGTGCCGAATTCTTGCGATTCCGACTACCTCCCTTCGATGAAACCCGGGAGCCATCCCTTTGGCCGTACGCGTCGACGTCACCGAACTCAACGAACTGCTCGCCGTCACCCCGCCTCAGCAAAACATCATGCTGGCCGGGCGACACGGAATCGGGAAATCGCAAACGATCACCGAGTTCTATCGTCGACGTGGAATGCCGGTCGTGGCGTTCTTCCTTGGACAAATGAGCGATCCCGGTGACTTGATCGGGTTGATGCATCAGGATGAAACGACCCAACGGAGCGAGTTCATGCCGCCCTATTGGTGGCCCGTCGATGACCAACCGGTCGCCCTGTTCTTGGATGAACTCAACCGTGCCCGTCCGGAAATTCTGCAATCGGTCATGGAGTTGGCGCTCAACAAGACGCTCGCCGGCAAAAAGCTACCCGAAGGAAGCGTCATCGTTTCGGCCGTCAACGAGGGCGACGAATATCAACTGACCGATTTGGATCCGGCATTGGTTTCCCGATTCAATCTTTATCATTTTGCACCCACGGTGGATGATTGGATGCGTTGGGCGAGCGAGCATCGGATCGATGCCCGTGTGATTGGTTTTCTGCAAAAGCAGCCGCATTATCTCGACGGTGACAGTGTGGCGGATCCGTCGTCGGCCGTATTCAGCTCGGGATTGGTCAAAACGCCCGATCGCAGAGGCTGGGCGAGGGTCAGCGATTTGATCGGTCCGCTCGCGACACTCACGCCAATGCATATCAAGATGGTCGCCGGCATCGTGGGGCCGACCGCTGCGACCGCGTTTCGCAAAAGCTTGGCAACGCCGCTGCCGGTCACCCCCGACGAAGTCTTGTTGGCATGGTCGACCCACCGCAAGACGATTGCCAAGATGCCGCTTCAGGAATTACTGCTGCTCAACGAGCAAATCTTGATGTGGTTGCAAGCGGACAAGTGCCCGGTTGGTAAACAAGACCAAGCCCGCAAGGCGTTGCTGGCCTACTTGAAATTGTTGCGAAGTCGAAAATTTGACGAGGGCGTCGCCCACTTTGTTTCTATGGTCGATAAGCCCCAGTACCCCAACGCGATGTTGTTCCTATCGGAATCACTCGAGCTGACGGGACTCGTCACCGAGTACATCGAAGGGATCCAAATCCATTGAGTCGAGTCGATCCACGTCAACGCATCACGCGTGTGATCGAAGGGTGGTTTCTGAGCGAACCGTTGCTGTTCGCCGCTTGGACGATGCATGAAATCGCTTCCCAACCCCAAATCGCTACGATTCGAGTCGGGCGTGGCCGGATCGAATACAACCCTGACTTCATCGCTTCGCTAACGAACGAGAGCTTGCGTCAAGTTCTGACATTCGAAACGATGCGAATTCTGCTCGGGCATCCTTATAGCCGCCGCCAAGACGACGCAGCCTTGTCGTATGCGGCGAGTAATCTAACGGTGCAGGAATGTTTGCGGACCAAACTTCCGATCTCCCGTGCTCGTGACGTGTTGGGAGGTCCGGAACATGACGATCAGTATTTTGAATACTATTACCGCGAATTGCTTGAGCGTAAACAGCAAGACGATCCGCCACCAAAGGACGCCTCCCGGGATCAGGACGATTCGCAACAGGATGAGTCAGGGCGAGACGACACGCAACAAAACGACGAGCCCCGATCGCAACAGGATACCCAAGGCGAGCGTGAATCTGACAAACGAACCAACGAGCCAACCGGCGATGAAAGCGACGGGGCGGAGTCATCCGATCAGCCGAACTCATCGCAAACGCCGGGGCCACGTTCGGCCGATCTAGAAAGCTATGCCGACGCCGGGTCGGTAGGACTGGAGAATACGCAGGCTTGGGACGCCGACGATCTGGCTCAAGAAGAAATCTCGATCGCGATCCAAGAAGCCTCCCAAGGTGATCGCTGGGGAACGCTTGGTGGTTTCGCCAAAGAGCAACTCCGGGCGACACTCCGACCACCGTTAGATTACCGTGGCGTGTTGCGACAGTTTCGACAAAGCGTATTGTCGGTCGATCGCCGATTGACGCGAATGAAGCCGAGTCGCCGATACGGATTCGCTCAGATGGGCAGTCGATACGACTTCACGACTTCGCTGCTCTTTGCGGTCGATGTTTCAGGATCGATGAGTCATGAAGTCCTGCAAATGGGGTTTTCGATCATCAATCGTTTCTTTCAATACGGCGTTCGCAGTATCGACGTGGTGAGCTTTGATACGCGGGTTATTTCACCCCCGATGACACTGCGACGTGCCATAGAACATATCGAAGTGACCGGGCGAGGCGGCACGAACTTTCAATGCATCATCGATTTGATCGACGGGCGCGGCGAGTATAAGCCGTCGACCAATTACGACGGATTGATCGTCTTTACCGATGGACAAGCACCGATCCCGAAATCGCCGACGAATCGCCGCGTGAAGATCCTATGGTTGTTTCACAGCGAAGCGGTTTACGATCGATCCGCAGAGGGTTTATCCAAACTCGGCGCGACGGCGTTCGTCCAACCGACGCGTTCAAGCCGGCGTTTGAATCGGTGAGTCGCGGCGATTGAGGCGTGTCCAAACTGTTGCGTTATCAACCGCAACCCACCTGGGTGCGGCTAGCGGGCTGTTGATTTAGTCCTCATCGAAACCCGAAGCGTGAGCGAGGGATACATACAAAGGACTTAATGGTGATGGATCCCTCGCTAACGCTTCGGGTTACGATTCAATCAACACGCCGCTAGCGGCGTGTTGATTGAATTAGCCGTACCGCGTTAGCGGCGGTTCCCGCGAGCGTTAACCGGGGCTGAGGCAAAGCCTCCAGGACAGTGCGTCCCCAGGCGGGAGCCCTCTTGATAGGCCACAAGTCCTCATGGATTGCTCCCCTGCCAGCTCGTCTGGCAGGAAGCCGAGGTTGGCAAGCTAAGCCGCAAGCCGCAATTTGCCCCACATTATTCACCCACGAGACGAGCTCGTGGGGGTCAAAAAGATGTGTGGGATAAAGAGGGCGGGAGCCTTGGAACAAGTAACGGGTAACACCTTGCGAATGATTACGAAGCTAATTGGTTCAGTTCACCGGTGCTGTCGCCGAACTGTTTCGCTTCGACGCCCATTTGATGCATCATCCACAGATACAGATTGCACAGCGGCGTGCCATTCTCGTAGCGGATGTGCCGACCGGTTTGGATGCGCCCGCCACCACCTCCGGCGAGCAAGATCGGTAGGTCGTCGTGGTTGTGCCGGTCGCCATCACTGATCCCACTGCCGTAGACGATCATGCAGTGGTCCAGCAACGTGCCATTGCCTTCGGGGATATTCTTTAACCGTGAGATGAGGTATTCAAACCGTTCCAAATGAAACCGATTGATTTTGGCGATTTCGGCTTGCTTGTGAGCACTCTTGCCGTGGTGGGACAACTCGTGGTGCCCTTCGTTGACATCGATTTCTTTGTACGAACGATTGCTACCCGCGTTGGTGAACATGAACGACAGGATGCGGGTGCTGTCGGTTTGGTAGGCCAGCGTGATCATGTCCATCATCAGTTCGCTGTGTTTGGACAACTCACGCGGCACGCCGAGAGGACGCGGGTAGTCGGGCACGCCTTCTTCGCTGATCCCTAACTTTTCAGCCCCATCGAGACGTTTCTCGACATCACGGATGGAATACAGGTATTCGTCGAGTTTGCGACGATCGACGATCGGTAGGTGGGCGTGTAAACGCTTCGCGTCGGCTTGGACGAAATCTAAGATCGACTTGCGATGCTTTTCGCGTTCGCTCTTGGCCCGCCGCGTTTCTTGAACGGTTTGTCCGGCGAACAAACGATCGAACACCGCCCGCGGGTCATTTTCTTTGGCCATCGGGTTGGTCGGACCACGCCAGGACATGTTCGATGCGTACGCGCAGCTATAGCCGGAGTCACAATTGCCGGCTTGGCTACTTGCCTCGAGTCCCAATTCGAGCGAACTGAAACGGGTTTGGTCGCCGATCGCTTCGGCGGTCGCTTGGTCGACCGAGATGCCGTTTTGGATATCGGCACCGTTGGTTTTGCGAGGGTGGGCTCCGGTCAAAAATGCTGCAACGCTACGGGCGTGATCGCCGCCGCCATCGCCGTGGGCGCGAGCGCCATCGAGGGTCAATCCGGTCAAAACGTTGAACGAATCTTTGTGGGCCGACAGACGCGACAACGTCTCGGTGAGTTCGTAACTGCGGCCTTCCTTGGACGGCGTCCAATCGGGCATGTGCATCCCGTTGGGCACATAGAAAAATCCCATTCGCAGCGGTGGTGCGGTGGGCGATCCGGTGGCAGCGAGCAATCGGTTCGGCTGCATTGCGTCGAACAAAGGCAAAGCGATCGCCGTGCCCAAACCACGAAGGACGGTTCGGCGGGAAAGGCTAGTCGGCATAAGTGAATCCTTGTTGAAGGCAATGTGAACGAAGGCGAACTATTCTCGAAAACCTTGTTTCTGGAACGGTTCGCTTTCGATGATACCAGCGATGACATAGGCAAATCGGTAATCTTTGGATCGGACCTTTGCCATGATTTGGTCGATCGCGCATTTATCGTAGTATTCGGTACCGCGACCGAGTGAATAAATCAACATCTTCTCGACCAGGCAGCGGACGAATTGATCCTTCCGTTGCGTGGCAAGTAGGTCACGCAGTCCTTCGGCCCCGGTGAAGTGGGTTCCATCGGGCATCTCCCCGGATGCATCGATTTCATCACGACCATCGCGTGTCCGATAACGACCGACGGCATCGAAATTCTCCAACGCGAACCCGAGCGGGTCCATCATGTTGTGGCACGCGGCGCATGCCGGATTGGAGCGATGTTGCTCCATCCGCTCTCTTAACGAACCGACAAGTTTTCCCTTTTCCAATTCGGGAACGTTCGGCGGTGCCGGTGGAGGTGGTGTGTTGAGTAGATTGTCGAGAATCCATTTCCCGCGTTTGACCGGGCTCGTTCGTGTGGGATTGCTCGTCACGGTCAAAACACTCGCGTGGGTCAACAAACCTCCACGGGGCGTTCCCTTGAGGGACACGAGACGGAATTCATCGCCGCGGACATCGTCCATGCCGTAGAACTTAGCGAGCGATTCGTTCAGGTAGGTGAAGTCCGCGTCGATCAATTTGGTTGCCGGCATGTTGTTCTTCATCACCTCGGAAAAGAACATCAGCGTTTCGATCTTCATCTCTTTTCGGACGGTATCGTTGAAGCCACGATAGATTTTAGTGTCCGGATCAACCGCATCGAGGTTGCGTAATTGCAACCACTGAGCGGCGAAATTCTCGACGAACCGGCTCGCACGTGGGTCTTGGATCATCCGTCCCACTTTGTCGAGCAACTGATTGCGGTCGCGAAGCTTGTTTTGATGGGCGAGCAATAACAACTCATCGTCGGGCATGCTGCTCCACAAGAAATACGAGATACGAGTGGCCAATTCGTAGTCGTTGATCAGCGGCATCTTACCCGAGGCATCGGGCTGTCGCGGGCGTTCGACGCGAAACAGAAAATATGGCGAAACGAGCACTGCTTGCATGGCGACTTGAATGCTTTCCTCGAACGATCCGCCTCCGTCCGTAACCTGTTTGGCGAGCGAGACGAGACGTTCGATTTCAGCGCGCGAGGCGGGACGACGATAGGCCCGCGAGGCAAATCGTCCGAGCACAGCGGCGGCCGCCGTGTCGATCGGTTCGTTTGCGCCAGGCGTCTTGAATAGCAAGTATTTGTGGCTAGCTGGGAGTTCAGGTTGGGTCGCAAACCGGCTTCGCTGTTCGACGCCTTCGACTTCGATGTAGTGCAGATGAAAATTGCGGTCTATCTTTCCGGCGACGTAATGATCGTTGATAAACTCGATGTCGATTTCACGTTTGACTTTGCCGAACTGGAAGCTCACCACCTTCTCAGCGATCTCGCTTTCGGGAACGTCGACAATTTCTTCCTTGCCGGCGCTGGAGACTTTGATCTTGACCGGTTCGTCACCGCCCTGGTCGCCGCTAACAAACAGCTTGACTTGATAGTTGCCTTTGAAGGGTGCATCAAGTTCAAGCGTGGCCTTCCCGCTTGATGCCATGGTCAAGGTTTGGGTGCCCGATTTCTTGGCCCCTTTCAAATCCGCCGGCGCGAACGCCCGCTTGTAGGTTTGGGGCGGTTCAGGCGTGTAGATCGCCTCGCCGACGATCGCTTCGGCCGCATCGAGATACTTTTCCATCAGCAGTGGTGGCAAGGACAACACATCACCGATCGTGTCGAAGCCGTACCCAATGTCGTCGCCCGGAAAATCTTCCGCCGGGGCATAGTCGACGCCGGTCAAGTCACGAATCGTGTTGCGATACTCGTTGCGATTGAGTCGACGCAACGTCACCTTGCCCGCGTTGGGGTTTTGAACGCAGTCGACGGCGTTGGCCAGTTCATCGATCAGATTGACCATCCGCTCACGCGAGACGGGATCCATCAATTCGGCGTCGGCAGGGGGCATCGTTCCGAGTTGGACTTGAGCTTTCGCCCGCATCCAATCTTTTCGCCCCTTAAGCAGTTTTTCCGAGGTGTCGTCGGCTTCGAGCGACAGCCCTCCTTCGCCCTCGTCGACCCCATGGCAGTCGTAACAATACGTCCGCAACAACGGGATCAATTCTTCATGCAACTTTTGCTCGCGGGCCGCCTGATCCGCCCGAGATGTTGGGGCCGTTACGGTCAATGCGATCAAGGCGAAAAACGACCGAGCGAGAAACCAATGGCTTCTCGCTGGTCGATGTTTAAGCAGAAAAAGGCTAGGCGAGAACAACGGGGCGGCGCAGTGAACAAGAACCATGAAACCAACGCAGACGGACTACTATTATAGCAGGTTGCGAACAAAATTCGCACCCTTGAATCGAGTCACTCGACGTCGACCGAATCACTGAGTTGCCGAAGGTTCCTCGTGATTTGTTCCCGACAATGCTTCAGATCGCTTCGCTGCCTTCAAACATGGTCAGTTCAGCCCCGTCGAGGAAGCTGACTAATGACTTGGCACGATACGGTTGTTGCAGTTTGCGAACCGCTTTGCTTTCGATCTGACGGACGCGTTCACGAGTGACTTGGAAAATCCGGCCGACTTCTTCGAGCGTGTACGTGTAACCATCGGCCAAGCCGTATCGCAAACGCAGGATCTCGCGTTCCCGATAGTTCAATGTTTCCATCGCCAAGTCGATCTGGCGTTTGAGCGCCTCGCGGTTTGATTCGATCAATGGATCTTGGTCGCGATGGTCTTGAAGGAATTCGCCGAAGACGCTGTCTTCGTGATCCCCGACAGGTTGATCGAGTGACAAAGGTTGACGGGCCATCTTGAGGATCACGCGGGTGTCGTCGAGCGACAGACCGCTGCGGGCGGAGACTTCTTCGGGCGTGGGTTCGCGGCCTTGTTCTTGTACGAGGTCGCGGGTGATCTGGCGGATTTTATTCATCGTGTCGATCATGTGAACCGGCACGCGAATCGTACGACTTTGATCGGCGATCGCTCGAGTGATCGCTTGGCGAATCCACCACGTAGCGTACGTGCTGAACTTGTAGCCTCGGGCGTGTTCGAATTTATCAACCGCTCGCATGAGCCCGGTGTTGCCCTCTTGGATCAAGTCCAGGAACGATAAACCTCGGTTGCGATATTTCTTGGCGATCGAAACGACCAATCGCAAGTTACCCGCCGACAACACTCGCTTGGCAGCATCGTAATCGTCCCGCAGCGTGTCGCAGCGATCGATACGTCGGTGTAACGTTTGTGGTGTTTCGTAGGTTAAACGCATGAGGTATCGCAACTCGCTGCGAAGTTCCTCTTCGCTGGGCATTCCGGCGAGCGCGAGCCGATGAGGCTGGGTTAGGATTTCGCGAATTTCATCCATTCGCATCGAACTGCGACGCAGCTTTTCAAAGATCGGTTGCAGTTTGTTGGTCCGCAAGTTCATTTCTTCGACCAACCGGACCGCCTTGTTGCGACGGATCACGAGGTTCCGCCACGCAGCCCGGCGACGACGCATCGGCAACGACTTGTTGATCGCGGTCATGTAGTCGCTACGATTTTTCGAAAGCAGATGTCCGAGGGTTCGGGTATTCGGAATGATCCGCTTCATGATGGCTTTCTTCTCCGACGCGTTGGTAACGCTGACTTCGATCGTGCGATCGAGCCGGAGTTGTTTGTCGCGGACCTGTTGCAGGAGTTTCAGTGCGGCTTGCAACATGAAATCGGTCGCCATCATGCAGTGGCGATAGCGGTCGCGGGTGGCTTCGATTTGACGAGCGGCCGAGACTTCTTGGTCGCGGCTGAGCAGCGGGATTTGGCCCATCTGCATCAGGTACATTCGGACCGGGTCTTCGGTCGGATCGCCGAGCATTTCTTCCCGGCGGATCGGCAAGTCGTCGTCGGCGATCAGGGATAGGTCGGAGTCGTCCGCGATCGCGTCGGCAAAATCTTGCCCCATCGTGCGAGACCGTCGGGAGACGGAATCTTCAGCATCAAAGGCATCATCCTGTAGACTGCGGCGGCTGAACTTTTTACCCATCAAGGTCTCCTCGGTTTCCGAACGATCATCAACTAGGTTCAGGTCGAGAAACCAAGCACTGTCAGTGCCAGAAGCCTTTCCAGGCAACGCGTAAATCATGGCAAACCATTGTCACGAAAGAGGTTAGGCAAGTCGAATTGCCTGCGGGGAGGATAAGGTGATGCGGCGAGACCGATGCCCGAAATCAACGTCACGTTGCGTCGACGCAACGTCGGTTGGTTTCGTTGAACTGATCTCAACGTTTCGCGTTTCCATGCCAAACGTTCCCCCGTCTCGCATGTCCAAAGGTAGGTTACCATTCGTGTTCGTGAGGCGGACTCCGCTACAACAATCCTCCGGTGACGTCTAAACTTGGATGCAACGACGGCCGAAAAGTTCCCTCGAGTTGCTCCCGAATCCACCTAGTGATTGATTCGGGAGGCTGTCGGAAGACCGAGTCATTTCCCGCTTCCAGCGATGCTTTACCCTCTTTTTCTGATGAAACGACGCCGATGAAATCCGCCGATCACGTCGAATCGTCAGGAACGCCCCAGCCTGAGACCCCCTGGGCGGCGTTTGAGCCGCTTTCGGCGCAACGTTTTTCGGATCCAGACGGTGTGCTCGAGTCGCTCCGGCGAATCGCAAGATCCGGGGCGTCGTCGGATTTGCTCGCCAACCTGTGGCATTTGATACACGGCACCATTCCGCTGATCGATGCTCCCGAGAAAACGATCGGCGAATTAGCCCGTTTCATCGACGGGTCTCGCAGTCCGATGTCATTGTTGGCCCTGTTTGATCGGGATGCCCATTCGCTTCCCGCACTGATGCAGGTCTTGTCGACGAGCGAATCGATCGCCGAACTGCTGATCAGTGACCCCGAAAGTTTTGATCTGTTGCGGGCTAGCGACGGGCAACCCTCGTCCCCGGAAATCCTGATGGACGAATTGTCGGCCGAGTTGCAAACGGTCGGATCGGTCGCCCGGGCCGCGGTGGCACTGCGACGTTTCGCCGGTCGGGAAATGTTGCGGATTGCGTACAGCGAATTCGTCCGCGGATTGTCACCCGATCGCGTCGGACGCCAAATCAGTTACGTGACCGACGCGATACTCAATGCCTCGTTACGATTCACGATCGACCAAGTCTCCAGCCGCCATGCGATCCCGCAACGGATCGACGGAACGCAGCCGACCTACGCGATCGTCGCACTTGGGAATTACGGCGGCGAGGAAATCGGGTACGACTCGCCGTTGGATCTACTAATGCTGTGCGATCAAATCGATCGCAAGAACGAAAGCCACCTGCGATTCAATCGGCAAGTCGCTTCGGGTTTGATCGGGCTGCTCAATTCCAACCGCGGGCCGGTCGTTTCACTGAACCTGAATTTCATCGCGGGCCCAGGTGAGGAAAGCCATCTTAGCGACAGCCAACGGCTCAACGATTGGGCTCGAAATGCGGGATCCGGCAAACGTGTCATCGAATTCCATGACGCCCACGAAGCGGCAGCCCATTACGAGCGAGAGAATCAGACTTGGCAACGGTTGGCGTTCGTCAAGGCGCGCGTCGTCGCCGGGGACGACGAACTGGGACGTCGTTTTCTCAAGCGAATCGAGCCTTGGGTTTACCATCGCTTGCTCACACGGAGCGAGATATCGGACATCCGCGTGTTGCGTCGCAAACTTGAAAAGCGCGCCATGTCACCGGATTCACAGGACGGAACCCCGATCGCCGACAGTCCGGGTGGCCGACGTGACATCGAATTGATTGTGCAGTTTTTGCAACTGCTTCACGGCGGCGAACTGCCCGAAGTCCGCGTGACCAATACGCTCGACGCGATCGCCGCTTTGAGTCGCCACGGCTGTCTGACGATCCAAGAAGCGACGATCCTTTCGGACAACCACGCCCGGTTATGCCGCCTGGAACATCACCTCGCGGTCTTGTTCGATCATCGTGTGACTCACCTGCCCGATGATCCCGACGTGCGCCGGCAATTGGCCTGGCGTCTCGGTGTGCGCCGTACGATCGATGATCGTAATGGAATCGAAATCGGCGATATAGAACGTTTCGAAACTTTGCTCAGTGGCACATTCGAAGTCGATCGCAAGATCATCAACCATCTATTGATTCAAGACGTCGCGGCCCGCCCGATTAGTTCTCGCGACCCGTCCCAAGAAACCCCCGCCTCCTTCAATGATGTCGTCGAAATTGAAACGGAACTGATCCTTGATCCTGATCCTGATCTTCAAGCCTACCAGGAAGTCTTGCGCGGCCATGGGTTTGAAGAAATCGAACGGGCGGTCGATCACTTGGCGGCGCTGAGCCATGAAACCGTTTCGTTCTTGTCGCCCCGCCGTTGTCGCCATTTTTTCGCCAGCGTCGCACCGGGGCTGTTGCGTGAAATCGCCCAAACGCCCGCCCCCGATCAAACGCTCTCTCGATTGGTCGAGGTGACCGATTCGATCGGGGCCAAAGCCACGCTTTGGGAATTGTTAGGTTCCAATCGGGCGACTTTGCAATTGATGGTGCGGTTGTGTGCGTTGGCACCCTACCTGACGAACATCCTGCGGAATCACCCCGGCATGATCGACGAGTTGATCGATTCGCTGGTGATGAATCGACTACCGACGGCCCAACGATTGGATGCTCAAACGATTCGCTTGTGTGGATCGGCCGAAGACATCCGGCTGATTTTGCAAACCTTCAAGACCGGATCGCACCTGATGATCGGCGTGCGGGATCTGCTCAATAAGGAATCGTTCGACGACATCGGGCAAACGCTCAGTGATACCGCCGAAGCGTGCCTTCGACGGGTGATCGAGAACCAACAAGAAAAACTCGCGTCGCGTTTCGGCGATCCGGTCGACGGTCACGGCAATCCGGCGGAAATGGTCGCGATCGCGTTGGGGAAATTCGGCGGCAGGGAACCGAACTACCACAGCGATCTCGATTTGACTTTCGTTTATACCGCCGACGGAGAAACGGTTCGACGCGTCGGCGGACCACGGACGACGCTTTCGAATCGTCAGTTTTTCAACCAGCTCGCTCAAAACGTGATCCGCGAAATCGATTCGGAAACCAATCGACTCTACGAGATCGATCTGCCATTCGCGAGAGGAGCGGATGAAACCGTTCTGACTGATTCGCTAGCCCAATTCCTCAAGCCGTTCCGTCACGGCAGTGCGCCACTATGGCAACGCGTGGCGCTCTGTCAGGCGCGCCCGGTCTCCGGTTCCAAGGCTGCGATCAAGATGGTCGAGGAGGTGATCGACCGGGCCATTCTTCAAACGCCGTGGCGAGAAAGCGATGTCGGCGAAATGAAGTCACTTCGCCAACGCAGTGAATCGACCGCAACGCCCGACAACCTTAAACGCGGGGTCGGCGGCACCGTCGATGTTCAGTGCATTGTTGCGGTCAGAAAATTGAAACGCACCCAAGATCAGCCACCCATCAAGTCGACCGGGATCATCGATAGCTTGCGTGAACTCACCGACGTCGGCGTCTATGAACGAGAGGACGCCGAAACATTGATCGAGGACTATCGCTATCTCCGAAACGTGGAAGCGAAACTGCGTTTGATCAACACGGTATCACGACATGAGCTACCGTTATCCCAAGACGGCGACGTCGATACCCTCGAAATGCAAATGTTGGCACGCTTGCTCGATGAATCGGATCCCCGGACGATTGTTGCACGTTGCGAACAAGCCCGCCGCAATATCCGCCAACGGTTTGAACGGCTCGTCTCGTGAACGAACCGGAAGCCTTGAAGCTGATCGGGATTGATCATTCTTATGCCGATGTTCCGATACTGCGTTCGCTTGACTTTTCGCTCGCCGCTGGCGAGTACTGCGTCGTATTGGGACGCAGCGGCAGTGGCAAGAGCACGCTGTTGCGATTGATCGCCGGGTTGATTCCGCTGGAGGCGGGGACGATCAAAATGAACCAACAATGCGTTGCGAGAACCTCGCCGAAGGACCGGCACGTGGCGATGCTGTTTCAAGACGATCGGCTGTATCCGCACTGGACGTTGCGACGGGCGATGGAACTGGCGTGCCGAGCCAGCAACGTCGAGCAAGACACGAAAACGGAAATCGAATCGCTCGCCCGGCGTTTTCAGATTGCTGATGTTTTGGATCGGCGGCCTGACCAAGTGAGCGGCGGTCAGTTGCGTCGTGCCGCGTTGGCCAAAGCGATCCTGCGTCGCCCGGCGGTCTTGCTGCTTGATGAACCGTTGCATGGACTCGATGCGACTTTGCGTGAAGACTTCCTATCGTTGCTAGCGGACTTGCCGCGGCAACGTGGGCGGACCACCGCGAGCACCGACTTGCCGTCGACCGCGATCGTTCATGTGACTCATGACGGCGACGAAGCGATGCGACTAGCCGACCGAATCGCCGTCCTCGATCAGGGCCGGGTGGTCCAGTCCGGACCACCTTCTGAAATCTATCATCGTCCGCAAACGCTCGCGGTCGCACGTTCGCTCGGTCATCCTCCCGTCAATGTCCTATCGGCAAACGCCGCGAACGCGTTTGCATTGGAATCGACGGAATCGCAGTGGATTGTGCGTCCGGAGAACCTTGAGGTCGTCGCCAGTGATACGCAACGATCCAATGGAATCCAATGGCAAGCACGCCTGATCAAGTCGCGGTTCGTCAATGGACATTGGGTCAGCCATTGGCGTTCTCACGAACAAGACTGGCGATGCGTTTCGACGGATGACCCCATGCGTATGGTCGTCAATCAATCGGCAACCTTGTCAATGCATCCTGATCGGATGCACCGGGTAGGGATTGAGAGCCGAATTACAAACGATTAGCCGCAAGGTTGGTTGCCGGGCTCCCTTCTGGTGACCCAAGGCATCTCAGGCTTCCGCTTGACGAGTCGATGGAGATCGGGAGGCGGGAGCCTCTTGGGCAGTGCGTTCCCAGGCGGGAGCCTGGGAACGAGTGTACTAAGTCGGCTCGGCTTGCTGATTGCGGTTTTGATAGCAACTCATCACGATCCGAATATCAGCGTACGAAACCGGCACCTTAATCGCTTCGTTTTCCGCTAACGCATCGAAGATCGGTTTGAGCCGTTGGTCTTCGCTAATCCCGGCGGCTTCTTCGATCAACGGGATCTTTTCGGCATCGACCCACGGGGACGCGTCGGTGATGTTTTCGTCGGCGATGTAATTCGCCAAATAGCCTCGCGTGGTCGACTCGGCACGTCCCATGATTTGGGCGACTTCGTCGATCGACTTGCCGGCTCGGAACAGTTCGCGCGCCTGATTGATTGCCAACTCGCCTTTCATCGAAAGGGGTTTCTTGACGGACGTCGCGGCGGTGGGTCTCGGCGAGGTGTCGGGGACGTCGCGGGTAAGCGGATGCCCGTCGCAGTACTCGTTGATGGCGTTGAGGAATACTTCGCCGAGTTCCTCGAGTTTGCGTTGGCCGACGCCGTGGATCGTGCCGAACCGATCCAGATCGCTGGGGCGTTGCCGCGCGAGCGTTCGCAACACGGCATCACCGAAGATCACGTACGCGGGCACGTTGCGTTGGCTCGCCAATTGACTTCGCAACGCTCTCAAATGCTCGAACAATCCGCGATCAACGCCTTCCCAAGATTCCTCCGGCCGTGAGTAACCATTCCCTGCGCCAGAGTTGCCCGCCCTCGAGCGAACCGCCCGGGCAGGCGGACGCGTGAGTGTTACCGAGCCGATCCGTTTCAATAGGTCTCGCCCGTTCGGTGTTAACGCGAGCGTTCCGTATTCGCCGACACGTCGCAAGTAGTCTTGCGAGATGAGTTGTTCGATCCACATTTTCACTGCGGCGGCGGGTTCATCCCCCAACAAACTGTACGTGCTCAGTCGGTCGTGACCGGAACTCAAAATCTTTTGGTCCTTCGCACCGGTCAATACTTTCACGGTGTATGCCACACCGAACCGCTCTTGCAAACGCACGACACACGACAGGATTTTTTGTGCCAACGTGACGGGATCGTCGACCGTTTCGAGTTCACCCAAGCAAACGTCGCACGCGTTGCAGTTATCGACGTCGTATTCTTGACCGAAATACGAAACGATCGCCGCGTGACGGCATCGGACGCCCGAGCACAAGTCGGCCATCGCGTTGACGCTTCCCATCGCGTCGTCGAAATTCGATCGGTCGCCGTTTTCGAGGATCCGTTTCCACGTCATCACGTCGCCGCCGCTGTAAATCAACACGCAGTCCGCCGTTAAACCGTCTCGTCCCGCCCGTCCGCTTTCTTGTTGATAGTGTTCGATCGACTTGGGCATCCCGGCGTGAATGACAAACCGCACATTGGACTTGTCAATTCCCATACCGAAAGCAACCGTGGCTACGATCACGTCGACTTTCTCTTGGATGAAGGCTTCTTGGTTGGCTTGGCGTGTGACGTCGTCCAAGCCCGCGTGATAAGGCAGCGCCGTGATGCCGATGGTTTCCAACGCCGCGGCGGTTTGCTCGACTTCTTTACGAGTGATGCAGTACACGATCCCGGATTCGCCGCGATGTTGCTCGATGACGGTTTGGATCTGTTGCAACTTGCCGTTGCTTTGCATCATCCGGTAACGCAGGTTGGGGCGATCAAAATTCCCGACTAAAACGTTCGGTGATTTCAATCCCAACTGCTCGACAATGTCGTCGCGAACACGTTCCGATGCTGTCGCGGTGAAGGCGTGAACGGACGCGTCGGGGAACCGTTGTTTCAATACTCGCAAGCCGCGATACTCGGGACGGAAGTCGTGCCCCCAATTACTGACGCAGTGTGCCTCGTCGATCGCGAAAAAGCTGATCGGCACCGTCGTCAGGAAGTCCAGCGTCCGCGAGGTCAGCAAACGCTCGGGGGCCATGTACAACATCCGAATCTCACCGCTGCGGATCCGCTGTGCGGTGACGCGTTTTTGGTCGTCCGATTGAGTGCTGTTGACCAGCGCGGCGGCGACCCCGTTGGAAGTCAACGCATCGACTTGGTCCTTCATCAAGGAAATCAGCGGCGATACCACGACCGCCATGCCCTCACGCACGATGGCGGGGACTTGATAACAAAGCGACTTGCCGCCCCCGGTCGGCAACACGACGAGACTATCGCGACCGGCGATCACGTCAGAAACGGCTTCGGCTTGCAACGGTCGAAATTCGTCGTAGCCCCAAACACGATCGAGGACTTCGTAAGCGTTTTGCAGGTCCGGGTTGGCCACGGGCACGGCAATATCCTTTACGCGTGAAAACAGTTCGAATCGGAATCCAGGGGGAAGCAATCTTCCGCTGCCTTGGTAGAATTCGCAAGTATGGCCAAAAAAGCAAGCAAAGTCGCCCCGCCGCATCGCGCCGACAGCAACCGATCGTCGGGTTCGGAAAGCTTGAGCCAGACCTTGCCCCCCGCCCGTCGTGTCGCGCACGTTTGGACCGACCAAGAATTGGAATGGCTCGGCCAACTCTCCGATGCCGAGATCGGTCGCCGCATCGGACTGGACACTTCCACGGTCGCCTCCAAACGCATCGCCATGGGGATTGGCGCTCAACGCAAAGGTCGACGGGCGAGGAAGTGGAGCAAGAAGGAACTCTCGCTGCTCGGTAAAATTCCTGACACCCAAATCGCATCGCGGTTCGGCATCCCGCGGCGCAAGGTGATCATCAAACGCCAATCCTTAGGCATCGAATCCCCGGTGACCAAAGCCAACGCGAAACGTTGGACGCCGAGGGTGATCGCGATGTTGGGCAAACTTTCCGATGTCCAGGTCAGCCGCAAGACCGGGATCTCGGTCGCCGCGATCCGCAGTTACCGTTCCCGTCACTCGATTCCGCCGGCCAAACCGACGTTCCGTTGGCAGCCGCACCAAGTCGCCCGTTTGGGCAACGAGCCCGATCAAACCATCGCCGACGACTTGGGGATTGATGTTTCCAAAGTTCGTCGCAAACGACAATCGCTCAAACAAAAATAACCCTCGTTCCCAGGCTCCGGCCTGGGAACCAGTAGGTATGGATCGCTCCCCTGCCAGCTCGTCTGGCAGGAAGCCGAGGTTGGCAAGCTAGACGCAAGCCGCAATTCGCCCCACCCTCCGAGTTTCACTTGTGCTCGCCGCTTGAAGCGGCGAGCACAAGTGAAACTCGGAGGGTGGGGAGGGCGTCGCTGTCTAGCTGGCGAACCTTATTCACCCACGAGACGAGCTCGTGGGGGTCAAAAAGATGTGTAGGATAAAGAGGGCGAGATCAAAACAGTTTGATCGCGTCTCCGGCATGTGCCGACCCTTGGTAAGCCAACAAAGCGTTAAGCAGCTCGATCGCCATTCGCGATTCGAGCGTCACGCCCGCGCGGACTCCGACGCAGGGATCATGGCGACCTTTGGCCAGCTCGAATTCGATCTCCCGCAAATCCTTGGTGACCGATTCTTGAGGCAAGTTGATCGTCGACGTCGGCTTGAAACCGACCCGCGCAACCAATGGGTTCCCCGTCGTGATCCCGCCGAGCAATCCGCCATGCGTGTTGGATCGATAACCGTCGCGCCGGATCGGATCGTTGTTCTCGCTGCCGACCCGCTCGATCACGGCGACGCCCGCTCCGATCTCGCAAGACTGAACCGCGTTGAGCCCGCCGAGTGCCCCCATCAAGCGAACCTTGAGGCTTTGATACAGCGGTTGTCCGAGCAACGGCGGCACATTCACCGCGACAACCTCCACGGCCGCCCCGAGCGAATCACCACGCTTGCGAGTTTCCTTGATCAACTCGCTGGCCTGGTCGGCGAACGCGGCATCGATCGTTGGGATCTCGTTGGCGTCGAGCTTGGTTTGATAATCCGCGATCGTTTCGGCCGAAGGGTTGGATGCCCCGATCGATTCGCTGAGCCGGCTCGTCGCCTTCAGCGTTCCGACTTGGGTGATCGACGAAAGGATCTCAACACCGAACATCTGCTTCAACACGATCCTTGCGACGCTGCCGCCGATCACATCGCTGATCGTGCTGCGGTAGCTCGACCGGCCGCCGCCTCGGATATCGACGAACCCTTTGGATTGATGGTACTTGACTAGATCCGTGTGACCGGGCCGAACTTCGCCGCCGGGGCCGGTGAACTGCGTGTAGTCGCCTGATTTTTTGCTCGTCGAAAGCACGATCGCGGCGATCGGTTCTCCGGTGGTGAAACCGTCTTCGTAACCTTCGGTTTCGAAAGTGGCACCATCGACATCGACCGACAATCGGGAGCCCGTCAATAACAAGTCGACGTCGTCGCGGTACAACCCCGACAGGAACACGACTTTGTCTTTCTCGTTGCGAGGCGTGCCGTGCTTGTTGCCGCCCGGACGGCGGCGATCGAGGTACGGTTGCACTTCGGTCCGTCGGATCCGGTGTCCCGGCGGGCATCCATGAATGATTGTGGTGACGGCCGGGCCGTGGGATTCACCGGCACCGGCGACGGCGTAGTGCGGGCCGCCTAGGATTTCCATTGAAAGCCCACCCCGGCCAAACGCGCGGCCGTCTCCGCCATCAACGCGTCTTCGGCCGCTTCGTCTTCGGCGATGTACGTCACGCTGAATCGCAAGAAAGAACCGGCGTCATCCCAAGGAACCGTCACGATGCCGTTCTGTTCGATCAAGAATCGCGTCGCGTCTTCGGCGGCGGCGAAGGTCTCGCCCGAGGCCGTGTGGGTCGGCGACTTGGTGTACAGGAAATAGGTCCCGCCGGGCATCTCGGCGTCGAAGCCCGCGTCCTTGAGTACCTTGACCAGTTTTTCCATTCGTCGGCGATACTTGGCGCGGATTTGTTCCGGGATCGAATCGTCATCGAGCGCCGCCGCAGCCGCTTTTTGGGTGGCGATGAACTGACCGCTGTCGCTGTTGTCCTTGACGTCCGCGAACGCTTGCACGATCAACGGATGACCGGCAACGAATCCCATTCGCCATCCGATCATGTCGTAACCTTTGCTCATCGAATGCACTTCGACGCCGACGTCGAGAGCCCCCGGCGTTTCCAGAAAACTCGTCGGACGTCCGTCGAACGTTAACATGACGTGCGCCGCGTCGTTGACGACCACGAATTCCTTTTCTTTGGCGAGCTTGACGACCTTTTCAAAAAACTCGGCCGGGGCCGTTCCACCGGTCGGTGAGTTGGGATAGTTCAACACCATCAACTTGGTCCGGCGAAAAATATCGTCGGGGATCGCGTCGAGGTCCGGCAGAAAACGGTTCTCGGCCAACAGCGGCAAGCGGTAAACCTCGCCACCGTAGTAACGCGTGTGGGTGCCGGCGACGGGGTAGCCGGGCACGGTCATCATCGTGATGTCGCCGGGGTTGATAAAACACGCCGGCAACATCGCGTAGGCGGGCTTGCTGCCGATGCAGTGGTTGATCTGAGTCGCCGCGTTCAGCTTCACGCCGAAATGACGGTCCATGAAACGAGCGGCCGCTTCCTTGTACTCGGCGACCCCGTTGTCGGCGTACCCACGATTCTCGATGCGGTTGATTTCCACCTGCATCTTTTCGCGGATGCTCGGGGCGGCCATCGAATCGTTTTCGCCGATGCCGAAGTCCAACAATTTTCGTTCAGGGTGATCGGCGAGCGCCTTGCGTTTGGCCCGCTTGATCTTCTCAAACTTGTAGATCTCGGTGCCTTTGCCATAATTGGCACCACCAATTCGCTCGGCGAACAGGCTTTGGAAATAAGGGTCTTGAGGTTCGGTACGGTTTTCGGCGGTGGCGGTCGACATGGGTGACGAAGGGGTCCGTAATTCGTTGAGTTTTTGTGAAATCCGAGTGATCTGTTTTAACCCGTCGGGGCTGTTTCGTCGAGGTGATGCGATCGGTCGGCAAGACGTTACAATTCCGGCATGAATTCATCCAAACAAGAGCGGGCTCGTCAGGCGGCCGCCCACCAGGCCGAAATGGACGTCGCCCGCAGCCAATACGAAGAACTCGCCGAACTCGCCGGCTCGCTCGCCCACGAGATCAAGAACCCGCTGTCGATCATTCACATGAATATCGATTTGCTCAGTGAGGACTTGGTCGAGATCGACACGCCGGCGAGCCGCCGGTGCCTGCCCCGTGTCGACATGGTCCGCGACCAATGCGAGCGGATGGAAGGATTGCTGCGTGACTTTTTGCGTTATGCACGATTGCGACAAATCGATCTCGTGCCGGGCAGCCTCAACGACCAGGTCTGGCGAGTCCTCGACGCCTATCAAGCCCAAGCCGACGCGCAGAAAGTCGACCTGCAACGCTACCTCGATCCTGACCTGCCGATGATCCGCTTGCATAGCGACTCGTTGCAGTCGGCGCTGATGAACCTCGTTAAGAACGCACTCGAAGCAATGCCCGAAGGCGGCCAGTTATGGGCGCGAACTTACAGCAACCGGGGCGGCGTGCTTTTGGATCTGATCGACAGCGGAACGGGCGTCGACGACAACACCGTGATGCACATGTTCGAGCCGTTCTACAGCACCAAGGACGGCGGCTCGGGTTTAGGCTTGCCGACGGCGAGGAAAATCATCGAAGCCCACGGCGGACGAATCAGCGTTCAAAGCGAAGTCGGACGCGGCACGAAGTTCTCGTTGCAATTCCCCGTGCCACCGCGATTGCAATGATCTCGCACCAACTGGATCGACTTCGCGGACAGCGGCACGGCGAATGCACTCAGTGCTAAGCGAAGGGACAGCCTCCTCGAGTCGCCTGATTTCTTCAGGTCTTTTGGCGAGGATGCGAAACACGCTCATTGCCCTTTTCGATACCGCTTTCACTAACTCACGAGTTCAAGATGCCCACCACGCTCATTACCGGCGCCTCTTCGGGCATCGGGCTGGAACTCGCGAAGCTGTTCGCCGCCGGCGGCGATGATGTCGTGCTGGTGGCTCGCCGTGAGGATGAACTAGAACGCCTCGCCGATGACCTTCGCTCGCAACACAAGATCAAGGCTACGGTTGTCCCGGTCGATTTATCTCAACCCGGTGCCACCGACGATCTTGTTAACGCGCTCGCCGAGCGTGATCTTGTGATTGACCACTTAGTCAACAACGCCGGTTTTGGTGCATTAGGAAAATTTGCCGACCTTTCCGCAGATCGACAAACGAGCATGGTGATGGTCAATATCGTCGCTCTCACTCGGTTGACCCGTTTATTGTTGCCAGGAATGATCGAGCGTGGTCGAGGCGGCGTGCTCAACGTCGGAAGCATCGCCGCGTACCAAGCCGGACCGAACATGTCCGTCTATTATGCGACCAAAGCTTATGTCCTTTCCTTTACCGAAGGTTTGCGGGAAGAACTCGCCGGCACCGGCGTCAATGTCTCGTTGCTAGCTCCGGGACCGACCGAAACAGGTTTTGGCGACGACTCCGGAATGGGAAAATTTGACTTTTTCGCCGCCGCCGCGATGCCTGCCGCAGCGGTCGCCAAAGCAGGGTACGACGGTTACCAGAACAAAGAAGACATTATCATTCCTGGATGGCGAAATCGATTGATGGTGACCGGAGTCGGGTTCTTGCCTCGATTCGCGACTAGAAAACTGGTCGGAAAAATCCAAAAGGTCTGAAGCATCATCCGAGAAGTAAGCGTGCGATCATTTCGTTTTGAATTCCATCACCGGGTTGATCGTTTCGCTACGACTGGTGATCGCATCGACGACGCGGCCGAGCAATACGACACTGGGTGTGTCATCGGGATGTTCGTGGACGAGCGATGCGAGCACTCGAGCCGCTCCCGTTAGATCGGATTGATGGTAAAGGTCGAGAGCCGATTCATACCGCTGAGCCATCGATTGCCACGTCGGATCGTTGCCGGTTTGCAATTGATAAAGGTCAACCGTTTCGGTGATCCCGAGTGGCCGCACGGTCGCCAGACGTCGAGTTTGCAAATGTTCCAAACAATCCGAAGCGGGAGATTCGTTCGCAACGACTGCCTTTAATGCGTCGCGGGTCGCTTCGGTAATGATCGCCGTGATCCCGAATTTCTTGGTAATGTTTTGCACCCGGCTGGCCAAGTTGACGGTATTGCCCAGGGGACCATATTGGAACTTGACCTCCGAACCCGTGTTGCCGACACGTGCGATGCCGGTATGAATTCCGATACCGACGCCGAACTTTTCCGGCGTGATGGCTTTCCATCGTTCACGTAGCGGATCGATTTCTTGCAGCATCTGACAGGCGGCCTCGCACGCCCGGCGGGCATGATCGGGTTGTTCCGCCGGAGCGCCCCACATCGCGACGAGTTCGTCTCCGATGTAGTTGACCAACACTCCATCGGTGCGAACCACGCAACGACTTAGCTTGGTAAACACATCGTTGATCCACTGGATCGTCTTCTCCGGTCCGACCCGTTCGCTGATCGAACTGAATCCGCGAATATCACAAAACAACACGGAAACTTCCGCATCGCGACCGGTCAAGAGATCTTCGTTTTGCAGCAACCGTTGGGTGATCGCCGGCGAGAAAAACTGCGTCATTGAGTTTTGAATCGCTTCGTGACGTTGACGATTCATGCCCGCCGAGACGGCTCCGGCCATGACTTCCAACAACATCGCTTCCAAATCATCAATCGGCGAATCGGCGTGAGCGGATCCGAGGGTGCGGTCGCCGTAGAGCGCACCAACGACTTCCCCGTGATCGTCGAAAATGGGCGCGGCAACAGCACGATCAAGCAACATGATCGAGGAACCGACCGTGTGTTGATAACTCTCCGGTTCGTAGATGATCGTTTGTCGTTCTTTCAAGACCTGTTGTAACAACGTCCGACTGCCCGAAGGCATCGCGGTGTCCTTGTCGGGCATGCCGACCTGGTGTTTAGAAGACGGTCCGCTTGCTGCGGCGGTATCGCCGGAATCACCGTCCCGGTGGCCGAAGTTCGCCGGCGGGACTCGTCGCTGCTCCTTCTCGAGATAACTAGCACGTACCGACCAGTGACCTCCGACGCCCGCACCTCCGCCTTCGTGGATCAACACGTAAGCTCGGTCGAGCTCAATCATCTTGGCAACGCTATGAACGGCCGTTTCAAAAAACTCATCGCTGCCAGCCGACTTCTTCACAACCGCGAGAGCTTGACGAACGAGATCGATCGCGCCTTGGCGACGTTCGGTATTGGAATCACTGGCGAAGGTCCTGGCAAAGCTCGCATGGGGGTTGAGCGGCATCGTGAAATCGCCCCCATCGATCGAACTAGCCAACTCGTCTCGGGTGATCGTTCGGAACGGAGTCGTCGCGGCCACTTCGTTGGTTCGGGACGGGTCTCCGCCGGCACCCGATCGAGACGTCATGACCACATTGATCTCGACGACAAAGTCCTCCGGTAATGCGATGATCAGTTGATTCTCAAACGCAACTCGTTCACCCGGCATCACCGGGTCAGATCGATGCGACACACGGAAGGCGGATTGCGAGTGCAAGTTCACGCATACCAACTCGCCCGATTGCGAAGCTTCGATCCGCAATGCGTGCCGAGGCAAGCTCAGCACCGTGATCTCGGCGATCGCGATGCGAAACTGATTTCCGTGGTCCTGCACGGTGCACAAAACCGAGACGTCTTCCCCACGCGACTGTCGCCCGATTTCCAACGGCAAGCCACTTTCGCCGATGTGGAATTCCTTGTGTCCCCGCTTTAAGGTCACTTTCACTCTGATCGGCGAGGCGGGCGTTCTTGGCGTAGTCGTCGACATCAACGGCGGTCTGAATTTTGAAATGGTGGTGCAATAGAATCCGAGGCATGTCCGCATTGTAGCCAACTTTGATAAGATGCCTCGCTCCCTCAAGACATCTTCTTGGAATTGTGATCATGTCGTCCTCCAGCCCACGCCCCAATACCGAATCAAACGGCAAAACCGAGTCGGACCCACAGCAACGGATCGCCGAGTTAAGTGAGTCGATCCGCCATCACGATCGCCTGTACTACCAACTTGCCCAACCCGAAATCTCGGACCTTGAGTACGACCGATTGATGGAGGAATTAGCGAGTTTGGAACGAGCCCATCCCGAACATGTTCAGCCGGACTCGCCGACGTTGCG
Source organism: Neorhodopirellula pilleata (assembly GCF_007859915.1). Classification (GTDB taxonomy): domain Bacteria; phylum Planctomycetota; class Planctomycetia; order Pirellulales; family Pirellulaceae; genus Rhodopirellula; species Rhodopirellula pilleata. Next base: position 47,241 of record NZ_SJPM01000019.1, on the reverse strand, counting down.
GGTCGGCGGCGACGTGGTCGATCATCTCGTCCAGGTTCCTCATCAAGTGCCGATGCTTTCGATCGACAACACCTACAGCCGTGATGAACTGAAGGCCGCGATGTTGCGAATCGAAAAAGCCCTTCAGGCCGAAGCGAATGACGACGACCAACCGGTTGCGTGGGTGATGGAATACAAGATCGACGGAGTGGCCGGGTCGATTCGATACGAAGACGGGGTTTTGACACTCGGCTTGACGCGGGGTAACGGCGTCGTCGGCGATGATATCACGCACAACGTCCGCACGATCCGCGATCTTCCATTGAAGCTCAATACCGACAACCCGCCCAAAGTGGTCGAACTTCGCGGCGAAATCTACATGACCGGTGCGGATCTCGCGGACCTCAACGTTCGCCAAGCCGAAGCCGGACTGGAACCTTACAAGAACACACGCAACGTTACCGCCGGAACGATCCGGTTGCTCGATCCGAAGATCGCAAGCGAACGAAAGTTACGATTCTTTTGTCACGGCAGTGGCCAACTCGACGGCATCGACGTGACCGACCACATGACGTTTCTCAAGTGGGTCGAGTCGATGGGCATTCCCGCCACGCCCGATGCGGTGCGATTGGCATCCACCGAACAAGCGCTCGCGGCGGTTGCGGAACTGGAAACCGAAATGTCGGAGTTGCCTTTCGAGATCGATGGCATCGTTTTCAAAGTCGATTCGTTCGCCCAACGCGAGAAACTCGGTGTGCGCAGCAAGAGCCCTCGATGGGTGATCGCGTATAAGTTTGAACGCTACGAGGCGACGACGCGACTCGAAGCGATCGAAGTCCAAGTCGGCAAGGCCGGCACGATCACCCCGGTCGCGTACCTGACCCCCGTCGATATCGCCGACACGACCGTCTCGCGTGCCTCACTCCATAATGCCGACGAGATCGAACGCTTGGACGTCCGTGTGGGTGACCTCGTGGTCGTCGAAAAGGCGGGCAAGATCATTCCCAAGGTGGTGCGAGTCGAGAAGCACGCACGCACCGGCGACCTGCCGCGATTTGAATTCCCGACCCGATGCCCCGAATGCGACGGGCCGCTCAAACAGGACGACGGCGGCGTTTATATCCGCTGCATCAATCCGCAGTGCCCCGCCCAACTCCGCCAACGTTTGATTTACTTCGGAAGCCGCACGGGGATGGACATCGACGGATTGGGCGAAGAGGTCGTCGATCTGTTGTTGGGAAAAAAACTCGTTGCATCGTACGCCGATCTTTATCGGCTCGACGCCGAGACGCTCGCCGGTTTGACTTGGCCGAGGCAACGCAAAGGCAAAGGCGATGAGATGATCGACGTCCAGTTCGGACAAAAGAACGCGGAGAACTTGATCCAAGGCATCGAGGCAAGCCGTACTCGAGGTCTCGCCCGAGTCTTGTCGTCGATCAGTATCCGCCACGTCGGACCACGGGTTGCCAAACTGATCACCGCGAAGTTTTGGAATTTGGAACTGCTCCGGCAAGCGACCACCGACCAAATCGCGTCCATCCACGAGATCGGCGAACGCATCGCCGAAAGCCTTGTGGGATTCCTCGCCAGTGATGTCGGGGCCGCGATCGTGACGGACCTGGAAGCCATCGGCGTCGTGATGTCCGAACCCGAACCGGTGGAAGTCGACGTCGACCCGAGTGAATTGCCGCTCGCGGGCAAGAACGTCGTCGCGACCGGAACGCTGGAACATTACACCCGCGACGAGATTAAAGAACGCATCGAAGCCCTCGGTGGGCGGGCCGCCGGCAGCGTGAGCAAGAAGACCGACTTCGTCATCGCCGGCGAAAAAGCCGGCAGCAAACTAGCCAAAGCCGAAGCGTTGGGGGTCGAGGTACTCAGCGAAGCCGAGTTCCGAGCCCGATACGAAACAACCGATAGTGCCGAGTGATTGCTCGCAAGTTAATCCCCCAACTCAAGCAACCAAACCTAAACCTAAACCTAAACCTAAACCTAAACCTAAACCTAAACCTAAACCTAAACTTAAACTTAAACTTAAACTTAAACTTAAACTTAAACTCAAACTCAAACTCAAACTCAAACTCAAACTCAAACTCAAACTTAAACTTAAACTCTCTTCTCGGCCGGCAACGGCCGAATCCGGCTGTTGTTTAAGTTGAGGTTTAAGTTGAGGTTTAAGTTTAAGTTTAAATTGGTTCAATCCAAATCGTCGTCGTCATCGTCCCGATCGGGATGCAACGGATCGTCGGCGTCGAAGAACAAATCGGCCAAGCCGAGTGGTACCGAATCGCCACCCAACGTGCGACGTCGACGCTCGGCGAGGGATTCCAGATCAACAGCATCTTCGCCCAAACATTTTTCCAGGGCTTCCTGCCAAGCGTCTTCGTGTGCCACCGGATGGTCTTTGTCTTGTGCCATTCGCTTGATCGCGAACCTCAACAAGTTGATTCCGTCACGCGGAGAAAAATCCAACTTCAATTCGTGCGAATGTTGCAAGAACTCCACCGTCAACGCCAACATCTCCGGTTCAGCGAACGGTAAATGATATTGCAGGATCGCCATCTCGTCCTGCTTGTTCGGAAATCCGACCTGCAATGTCGGTTGCAACCGGCTGAGGATGTAATCGGGGATCTCGAACGTCGATTCGTCTTGGTTCATCGTCACCGCGGCGCGAAAATCCGGTGATGCGGGAATTGTGATCCCGGCCACGATCGATTCGACATAACGACGATTGTCGAAAAGCGGCGCGAGCGACGCCCAAGACTTCTCGTTCATCCGGTTGCCTTCGTCGAGCACACACACCCCGCCTCGGATCATCGCGCTAACCAACGGCGAAGCGTGATAGGCGATCTCGCCGCCGCGGCTGAGTACCGGCGTGATCAACAGGTCTTCGGGACGCGTGTCGGCGGTGCACTGGTAAATGTACAGCGGCACGCCCTGTTGCTTGGCCGCCGCGATCGCGAGTTGCGTTTTGCCCACACCCGGTGAGCCGAGCAAGCGAGGCGTCAGCGGCAGGTCCGTCTCGTCCACCGTGATCCAACACGCCAGCAACTGTTTCAAGATTTCCGCTTGACCGATCCAGTCGCCCGGGGCCTGGTAAGCATGGGCCAATTTCAACTCCACGCCTTCGATCACCACGGCCGAGTCATTCGCCGGGACTGAATCTTGTGAGTCCGAAGGGGTTGGGCGTGAGGATGATTTGCGGGAACTCATTCGGACTCCGAAGCTGGGGATCGTCGATCAAGAAGATGTGATGGGATCGACATCAATCAATTCACCAATTCTGTCGCATCGACGGCTTCCCCGCCACGCCCCAGAGCTTCCTGTTCCTCCCGAGCCGCTCGCAAGATCGGCTTGATGTACTGATGAAGCGGGTGATCGGAGAAATGATCGATCCGAAATCGCCGCAACGATTTCAAGAATCCTCGCCACCGATCACGCCGTTTCATGATGTAGTTGATCGGCCCCATGTTCCCGTTGCGGTCCAAATACACTTCACGCCCCGCATGTCGATAGCCCATCCAAGCGGGTGGGACTCGCGTCACGATGTCGTTGTTGTTCACGAAACGATAATGATCCAACTTGACGAAATTAATGTATCGCCGGTCGCCGACACGCGGGCTGCCGTAAGTGAACAACGCGCTCGGATTGCTTTTGATGTGCGACAAAAAACATCGACCGGCGCAAATTGTGGCCATTGCCCCCCCGAGTGAATGACCGCAAAACCACACCGGTTGCCGACACTCGATCAATGCCGTTTCGAGCATCGGCCAAAGGTCATCGACCTCTCGCTTGAATCCACGATGAACTTTGCCAGCGGTTTCGGCCAACACCGCCGCCACGTTGGCGTCGGCTTGAATGTCGTTCCATTCGTTCGGCTCGGTACCACGACACGCGATGACCGAGTCGAATTCATTTCGAAATCGATAGGCCTGTGATCCGTCATGGTCAAAGAATGTGACATCCGGAAAACCGACCAACTTGGCCGCTTCGGTCGCTTCACGCTCGTCGTTGTAAGCGACCATGGCCAACTCGGCAAACAACAACGCCTTTTGAAGGAACGTCATGTTCATGATTGGTCCGGTCACTTCGCTGTAAACGACGACCGGCTTTTCGTTCTTGTCGTGAACGACCCCCGTCGCTTCGCGATACGAACCGACCGAACTTCGCGGCGGCTGCTCATCGGTTGCCTGTGTAGGATTAGCAGGCGTGTTCGACGTTTGAGAATCCATCATGGCAAGTCAATCTCCAACAGCAATGTTCGTTGCACCCCAGGCATCACGAGGATTGTCGCATGATCAATCGAGGATGCCAAGGATCGGTCGTTGGTCTCCATCAGTGCCCGAACGATCATTTTCTCGACGAATCGACCATCCATTCGAAACTGCCCGTTTTCGGATCGTCTCTAGCGCTTCGTCAAAATTTAATTTCAGCGTTAGCCGAACGCGTTAGCGGGCTGTTGTTGTAATCGTAACCCGCTGCGTAAGCTCGTCGTACCACACAAGTCCGTAGATTGATGCCGTTGCGTTTGAAACCTTGATTGGTTTTCGAGATGGACAGTTTTGTGGTCCGATTCAAGTTGCCCAGCGGAGCAAGGCAGAAGAACCCCTCCCTTTGGGAGGGGTTCATGGGAATCGTGGTACTCGTCAATCACCTAGAGAACCAGAGCACTGGGTGAACCATCATTCGCGTGCCGAACTGAATGTCCTGCCCACAGTTTTGTCGTCCTCACAAGACACGACAGATGTGTGGTACAGTGAGTTGCGTAAGCGAGGGATGATTGATATTGACTCATCCCTCGCTCACGCTTCGGGTTACGATGCAAACTAAATCAACACGCCGCTAGCGGGCTGTCGATTTAATTAGCCGTACCGCGTTAGCGGCGGTTCCCGCGACCGTTAACCGGGGCTAACGCCCGTCGGCTAATTGTTGTCACTCGGTATACGATTAAACCGACAGCCCGCTAGCGTCGGTGTCGAGCAATGCCCGCGGCTAGCGGCGTGTTGATTTAATCGTAACCCGAAGCGTGAGCGAGGGATTCATCACCATTAAGTCCTTTGTATGTATCCCTCGCTCACGCTTCGGGTTTCGATGAGGACTAAATCAACAGCCCGCTACCGCCGTCGGCTCACCTCACTAACCCTAATTTTTAATTTTTACGAAGCACTAAGTTGCGGAGATTTCTCGTTGAATCAGTTGGGCCGAGGCGGGCAATGATTTCACCTTGGGGCTGCGCCGTTTGCGGACCTTTTCGGGCACCATGCTTCGCATCGCTTCGAGTTTGCCGAAGCACAACAGTCGATCATTCGGCTCTAGGGTACGTTTGAGCCGCGGGTTGGGAATTACGGTCGTTCCGCGATACAGCGTCAAGACGTTGATGTCCTGTTCAGGCAATCCGGACTCGTCGATCGTTTTGCCGACAAAATCCGAGCCATCGCGGATGTGGATCTCGGTCACGCCGTAACCACGACTGACCGTTAAACGCTGACGCACGTCGATTTCGGGAAAATCGACTTGAGCGGACATGTAATCGATGATCGCGCCGGCGATATCAAGTTTGGTGCAGGTTTCGATGCCCTCGAGACCCGGTGACGAGTTGACTTCCATGACCTGCGGCCCATCATGTCCTTCGAGCATGTCCACGCCGGCGACGCGTAATCCCATGATCTGAGCAGCCCGGACGGCGGTTTCAGCATACGACTCGTCCAACAACACGGATTCGGTCACGCCGCCGCGATGGATGTTGCTGCGGAACTCGGTTCCCTGGGCCACCCGCCGCATGGCGGCGACGACTCGGTCGCCAATGACGAAGGCTCGAATGTCACGGCCTTTGCTTTCGGAAACGAAACGCTGCACCAAGACGTTTTGCTTGGTGCTGTGCAGCGTTTCAATGATGGCTTCGGCTACCTTGACGGACTCGGCCAAGATCACACCCACCCCTTGAGTTCCCTCGAGCAACTTGATGATCACGGGGGCGCCGCCGACGCGTTCGATCGCCGGCAGGATATCTTTACGATCGCGGACAAAAGTCGTTTGCGGGATCCCGATTTGGTGTCGGCTGAGAATCTGCAGGCTGCGGAGTTTGTCGCGAGAATTGCTGATCCCGGCTGACGAATTCGCGCAGAATACGTCCATTTGTTCGAATTGCCGAACGACGGCGGTCCCGAAGTACGTGATCGAAGCCCCAATCCGCGGCAAAATCGCGTCGTAGTCGCTGATGTGTTTGCTGCGATAGTACAAATCCGGCTCGCCTTGTTCCAAGTCGATGGCGAATTTCAACGTATTGAGGATTTTGACTTCGACACCGCGTTGCTCAGCGGCTTCCAACAAACGCCGGGACGAGTAGCATCGCGGGCTGCAGGAGAGGATGGCAAGTTTCATGGGAAGTCGATTCGATTAAGTGTTTTAGAGAAAAGCCAGTGGTATGTTACGACTAAATCTTCGGATTGAGGCCGTAGCGAAAGTCGCTAAGACTTTCGGTGATTGACGAGTACTTCCGAAACTCTTCGCGAGTTTCACTACTCCTAATTCAGATGCAAAAAAACACTAGCGGTGTTTTCGACGCCGACGACCGGCCAGAAACGAGCCACCTGAATCGACCAGGAATCGAGTCCGGATCGCTTCTCGACCGACCAGCATTCGAAAGCCCATCGCGTCGCGATTGGCGAGTGTTAAATCGACCTGCATGCGTTGGTTCAGCAAGAACAGTTCCGTTCGGATCACAATTCGCTCGCTGACTTCGCCGTTACTGCTTTTGACATGCCGTCGTTCCAAAATCGGCACGTCGGCGTTGACAAAAATATCGTCGCGTTCTTGGGCGGGGTGGATGGAAAATTTGACCCGTTCGATGCCGTCGAGCGTGTAGGTTTCGACGTCAAAGGCATGCAGGGAACTCGACCGGGCCCCGGTGTCGATTTTAGCTTTGATCCGGCGAACGTTCAGCCCCGGAAGACTGACCCATTCTCGCCACCCGATGACTTTCATCGGGGCCGGCGTGATCGCATCGCCGCCGGGGGAATCCTGAGGCTTTTTTTGATCATGTGCGGTCATGAGATCATTGGGTTCACGAGATCGATTGGTTCAGGCGGTGTGGATGGCGCGGTCGTCGACGTCCATGGCGGCTTCGTGTACCGCTTCGGCCAACGTCGGGTGAGCGTGGCAGGTGCGTGCGATGTCTTCGCTGCTCGCTCCGAATTCCATCGCCGAAGCGGCCTCGGCAATTAAATCTCCCGCCCGAGGTCCGATGATGTGAACGCCCAGCACGCGATCGGTTTCGGCGTCGGCAAGGATCTTGACGCGTCCGTCGGTATCCCCGAGCGTGCGGGCCCGTCCGTTGGCACCCAACGGGCAGACTCCCTTCTTGTACTCGATGCCGGCTTCCTTTAGCTGCTCTTCGGTGCGTCCGACCATGGCAATTTCAGGATAGGTATAAACGATCGCTGGGATGACGTCGTAATTCATTTCGCTGGCGATGCCCGCCATCCGCTCGACGCAAACGATGCCTTCTTCCATCGCTTTGTGAGCCAACATGGCACCGCCGATGCAATCGCCGATCGCGTACACGCCGGGCACCGAAGTTTGAAACTCTTCATTGACTTCGATGAACCCGCGGCGGTCGGTTTGGATTCCGGCAGCGGCCAGTCCCAGATCATCGGTCGCGGGCGCTCGGCCGGTCGCCAAGAGCACCCGATCACAATAAATCGTTTCCCCGTCGACGACTTCGACCGTGCAGGGCTTGACTTGGCTCTCATCGACCCGCGCCGACGAGACCATCGCGTTGGTGTGAAACTCGATGCCTTGTTTCTTAAATGCCCGGTGGGCCAAATTGGCCATTTCGTTGTCGAGTCCCGGCAGGACGCGATCGAATGCTTCCAAAACGACCACATGGCTGCCCAATCGGTTCCAAACGCTGCCCAATTCCAAACCGATATATCCGCCGCCGATCACGACGAGTTTCTCAGGCACCTCAGGGAACGACAGGGCCGTAGTGCTGTTGCCGATTCGATCGCCGTCTTCTTCGACCGACGGCAAGCGGGCCGGAACACTGCCCGGGCACAGCAGAATTTGATCAGCGGTGACGATCGTCGGTTGATCCGCGTCGGCACCGCCGCACGGAGTGATTTCGATCGATTCGACGTCCCGAAGTTTGCCCCGACCGCGATACGCGGTGACACCGCGTTTGTTGAACAATAAATCGATGCCGCCGGTCAGCGTGTCGACGATTTTGTCCTTGCGAGCCATCATCGCATCGAGGTCGACTTCGATCCCGTTGATCTTCAAACCATGATCGGCGAAACGATGCCGGGCTTCTTCGTAGAGATGACTCGATTCCAATAACGCTTTGCTTGGGATGCATCCGACCCGTAAGCAGGTGCCGCCGAATCGCGGGTTTTCGTCAATACAGGCAACATTGATGCCCAACTGGGCCGCTCGGATCGCCGCGACGTAGCCGGCAGGGCCGCCGCCAAGAATGACAAGTTCGTGATGAGCCGTTTTGGTCATGCCGGTGATGGGGGTCGAAAGACAATCGGTGGGTTTGGTAAGTGACCCCGATTGTCTCTTGACGGACCGGACTTGTCGACTCCACTGGTTAGCCAGCTATTGGCTGGCGATCGCCCCGTCCAACGCGACCGTATCGGCAAAATCGTAGGCATGAAAGCAACGTGAGATTCGCCGAGCGAGCATTTCCAGGTATAACTTACGAAATTTCGGTTCAGTCGTTTCGCTGGTATATTGTCCCGCGTTGACCGGATAGGTGAACTCGTCGATTTCTTTCTCGAACAGCGTTTTTTCGGTTTTCATGTCGTACAACGTGATGCGAACGTTCGCACGCCCGCGATACAATGTTGCCCCGTCACGCAGTCGCATGTTGGTCAGTTCGATCACCAATAACTTTTCCGCGTCGATGCCCTTGCCCAATTCCATGTAGTCGACGTTGTCCCATCCGTGGGTGTCTCGCCACTGCTGGACCGCATCTTCGCGAACGAGCTCGAGGCCTTTGACCTCCTGGGAAAGGATCCCCCCGAGTTTGCGGGTCAGCAGCCGGGCGGCGATGTCGTCGGAATATTGACTTTGGTCCGTCATCACGACAATCGCCAGTTCGCTGTTTTTCAAATCCTCGCACTCCGGCGGGATCTGGTCGGCTCCCACGGCGTGCATGAAATTACTCATCAGACCCAAACACCCCGTCTGAGTCAAAAGCAGGCAAACGCCAGCGAGAATGCCGATACTCAAGAAGGCGGTGCGTGTGGGGGTCTTCATGGCGATACCATCTTCGGTTGCAATGGCGGCAGACGTGTCGGTGCGAAATCAAACGATTTCCCATGTGGTACGCATTTTTTGACGCTCGTTTCCAGACCAATTGCATTCTCATCGGTAAGGACTTTGTTCGTGTCACCCCGTCCCCCATCGTCAAACCGCGTGGAACAGCCGCTCAGCGTGGAACACGTGCTGACCGAATTGATCGGTTTCAACACCGTCAGCCATCTCAGCAACGAGGCCATCACCCGGTACGTCGCCGATCATCTCGCCCGAATCGGCTTTGTTATCGAACTGACGCAATATCGTGACCGGCGTGAAACATTGAAATTCAACTTGATCGCCCGCCGCGATCCGAACGTGGCTTCCGAGAAGGGCTCTGAATCTTCGGGGCTCGCGTACTTTTGTCACACCGATGTCGTCAGCGCCGATCGTTGGTCCGGACCAGGCGGCGATCCGTTCCGAGCCTCAGTCGACAAGGATCGCATCTACGGACGCGGCGCGTGCGACATGAAAGGATCGCTCGCCGCGATGATGGCCGCCGCCAGTCGCGTAACAATCGACGAACAAACCGCTCCTCTGTGGATCGTCGCGACCGCCGATGAAGAAGTCGGATTCGAGGGGGCGCGGTGTTTGGTCGATTCCAGCAGTGCCTACCGAGAGATCGTCGCCGCCGACCCCGTCAGCATCATCGGTGAACCATCCCGTTTGCGGATCGTTTATGCGCACAAAGGGATCATCGGCCTGCAAATCCATTCCGTCGGACAAGCGGCCCACAGTAGCACCAGCGAAGGCGTCAACGCGAACATCGCGATGGTGCCCATGTTGCAAACGCTTTTAGAGATCGACCAACGTTGTCGCCATGACAAGTCGTTACAAGACGACCGTTTCGATCCACCAACGTTGACGTGGAACTTCGGAGTCAGCGATCGGATGAGAACCGTCAACATCGTTCCCGATCATAGCACCGCCTGGGTCAGCTTTCGAACAATGCCGAACGTCGACGGGGCCGAACTGATCGACCAAGTCCTCGCCCGGGCGGGAGAACTCGGATTGCAGGTCGAGAAGTTCGCCGGCGGTCCGCCGATGGCCACATCGCTTGACCAACCCTGCGTGGGAGAGATGTGCGACCTAGCCGAGCGATTCATCGGCCCCAATGAGCCGGCCGCAGAATGCTACGCCACCGACGGTTGCGTCTTCGACGAGTTGTCACGTCGAATCGTATGCGGCCCCGGCAGCATCGCCCAGGCCCACAAAACCGACGAGTTCATCGCCCGGGACGAACTCACCCGCGGAGTCGATTTCTACGAATCGGCGATCCGGCATTGGTGCGGCAAGTGACCACGTTGATCACATCGCGTTGAGTCGTTGGGCTTGGGCCATCGCGTCTTCGGCTTTGGTGATGTATTCCTGGTTTTGCGTACCCGCCCAGGCCTTTTGGTAGGTGACGCTCATGGCGGTAAAATTGAACGCGTCGTCTGGCTCTAGCTGACAGGCCTTCTCGCCGTGTTGGATCGCCAAATCGTGCTGCCCGGTCTTGGTGTAGACGCGAGCTAGAGCGAGATGTGCCAATACGAACGAATCGTCTTCGGCGACGATCGAGGTCAATCCAATGATCGCTTCTTCGAATTTTTCCTCGTCGATCAGTTTTTCGACGTCGTTGTAACGGGAATGAATATCGGACATGGCATTAGGAGTGGGTTGAAGGGAAACAGAATGCTCGACAACGTAGCAAAAAACGGGAACCGTGATAGGCTACGGTCCTGAAAAGTCGCCGCCCGAAAAGTCGGCTCAGCGCGCCCCGATTGTTCACCGCAAAAGATTACCAACGATGCCCGCACCCGCTACCCGATTGGTCCGTTACTCATTCGATCTCGAAACCGAATCCTATCAGTACCGAACTCCGATGAAGTTCGGCGGCCGGGTCGTCAACGATGCGACGCTACTGAACGTCCGATGCGACGCGGAAAACGCCGCCGGTCAAGCGGCGATGGGACTGGGCAGCATGACGATGGGAGTCGCCTGGGCGTGGCCGGACGCGGAGGTGCCCGACGCGACCAAATTGGAAGTGGTTTTGACGATCGCACGGCAACTCGCCGATCGTTGTCAGAGCGACACCATTGCGGGGCATCCGATGGAAATCGCGATCGGTCTGTCTCGGCACCGCGATCAGATCGCGGCGGACGTCGCGACGCAGTTTCAACTTGTTAATCCAATTCCCGAGTTGGCAATCTTGCTCGCCGGTTCGCCGATCGAAGCGGCATTATTTGACGCTCACGGGAAAGCGGTCGGCCAAAGCGCGTACGCCCTGCTGTCGACCGAGCATCTGCCCCGGGATCTTGGCGATTTAACGGGCGATGATCGATATCGCGGCGTGACGTTGGATTCGCTCATTTCGCCGACGCCGGTCGCGACTTTGCCCCTATACCACTTGGTCGGCGCGCTCGATCCGCTCACCGACGATGACGTGGTAAGCCAGGTCGCCGACGGACTGCCCGAGACGCTCGGGCAATGGATTCAACGGAACGAACTGACACATCTGAAGATTAAGCTCAACGGCGACGATGCCGGATGGGACTTCGATCGCATCCGTCGGATCAACGAAGTCGCCAACCAAACGGTGAACCGGGGGGCATCGACCGATCAGCCGTATTTCTTCTCGCTCGATTTCAATGAACGATGTGCCAACGAAGAATATGTGCTGGGCCTGCTCGATCAATTGCGATCGGAATGTCCCGAGGCACTCGACCGAATCCAATACATCGAACAGCCGACACATCGCGATCTGAAAAGACCAGGAGCGGTGACGATGCACCGCGTGGCGGAACAAAAGCCCGTCGTCATCGATGAGTCATTGACGGATCTGGAAAGCCTCCGCTTGGCTGTTTCGCAAGGTTACAGCGGCATCGCATTGAAAGCATGCAAGGGACACGCCGAAGCGTTGCTGCTCGGGGCGGTTGCCCGGCACGACGGTTTGTTCTTGTGCGTTCAGGATTTAACCTGCGTCGGCGCGTCGCTACTGCATTCGGCATCGCTTTCAGCACACATCCCCGGCGTGATGGCCGTGGAAAGCAATGGACGGCAATACTGCCCGGCGGGCAACGAAGCCTGGATGAACGGGTATGCCGAGATGTTCGAAATCCGCGGTGGACGCGTCCCCACCGGGTGCCTCAACGGCCCAGGCTTGGGTTACACATCACCCCTTTGAACACGCTAGCAATGCCAGCAATGCCTCAGAATCGAGAACCAGGACCCGCGATCCGAATCGCTGATTCCCAGGCGACGCTTCATTGAATCGTTGGCGACGCTTTCACAAAACCGCTCATCTGACCTGTTTCGCCAGCCGGCTGAGCAGCTCATTGGAAACGAGCCGGTTGGCTTCGACCGCCGTGGTGTCACCTCGCAGAACACTCAAGACCGCTCGATCTTCCAGGCTCAACATGCCTCGCTCGCAAGCGATTCGTCCGAGTTCGTGAGCCGGCGTGCTATCAGCAATGCCTCGGGACAAAGGTTCGTCGATCAGCATCATCTCTGTGAGCGTCGACAGCGAATAGTAGCCGGTGTTGAAACATTCTTCGCAACCGACCGCAATCCGCTGAGTCCTCGGTCCGTCGTTCAATCGATCTTGTATCTCGCGGCGGACGCTGACCTCATCAAGCGGAACCTCCCGACTGCACTGGTGGCATACTTTTCGGATCAGTCGTTGGTTAATGACCGCGATCAGCGAACTGCCTAGGAACTTGGGATTGGATTGATATTGCAACATCCCGTCGATCGCCTCGGGAGCGGTCTTGGCATGGATGGTTGCGAACACTAGTTGACCGCTCGAACCGGCCCGGATCGCCGCTGCGGCGGTGCGACCGTCGCGGATCTCGCCGATCATGATCACGTCCGGGCTGTGTCGTAAAACCACCGACAACAGATCCGGAAAATCCAGTCCGGCACGCAGATTGATCTGCGACTGCATCACGCCCGAGAGCGAATGTTCGATCGGATCTTCGAGCGTATGGATTTTGCGGGAGCCGTCGTTGAGTTCTTCGATCATCGCGTAGAGCGTGCTCGACTTGCCGCTGGCGACAGGGCCGGCGACCAAGATCAATCCGGACGGATGATGAATGAGGTCTTGGATCTTGGCGAGCTCTTCGTCGTCGTAACCGAGTTCGTGGATCGCTCGAGCCCCACGGACCGGATCGAACAACCGGATCGCCACGTCGTGGCCGAACAGCGTCGGCATGCAGCTCATTCGCAAATCCACCGTTCCGCCGTTGGGCGTCCTAATCACACCGCGACCTTCGGTCGGACGAATCATATCGCCCGAATCCGCCCCACCGAGAACTCGTAAATGGGCCTGCAACCGCCGACCGTAGTCGCGAGCCAAGTGGCGGACCGTTTCGACTTGCCCCATCCGTCGCACCGAGATGCGGACGGTGTCATCTAAATCCGAAATGAACAGGTCGCTCGAATGGCGTTCAACCGCCCATTCGATCAAATTGGATGCAAACAGCTCCGGCGGTGTCAGCTCCGTCTCGCCCCGGACTTCCGTGAAATCAATCTCGTTCTGGGTACTCATATGGCGATTCATTTCGTCATTTTGGATAGTGTTGATGCGAACATGCGTCGACTAATGTAACGCCCCGTCCGATCGAGTGCAAAATTAGTCGCCGTTACATCCGTCGACGACTTGCCACCACGAAGGTCCGCCTCTCCGAGGCCGACCGCCCCCGTGAAGCAGGGTTTCCCAAAGCCTCGACGAGACTCAGCGAGCGGGCTGCTGATTTAATCGTAACCCGACGCGTCAGCGAGGGATTGAGTGCCATTCATTCTCTGTCAAGTATCCCTCGCTCGCGCATTTTAAAGTTGCACTTTTGCCTGTGGTATTGGTTTTTCGTAACCCGACGCATCAGCTCACTGTACCACACAGTTCTCGTGTCTTGTGAGGACGACAAAACTGTGGGCAGGACATTCAGTTCGGCACGCGAATGATGGTTCACCCAGTGCTCTGGTTCTCTAGGTGATTGACGAGTACCACGATTCCCATGAACCCCTCCCTCTGGGAGGGGTCGAGCGAAGCGAGGGGGAGGGCCGGGCATCATTTTCCAACGCACTGATTTGAATTCGATGACGAACCGATCTCCGATTCAAGACGCACGAACACTACGTCAACGTCAAACCAAGGCGGAGGCACTTCTTTGGGCAGTCGTTCGTGGGAAACAAGCGACGCGGCGGATCGTCGAGCGTTGCAACACGCCAGCGCATCGAGCTGGAAAAAAGAAACAGATCGTCGAAGTAGCGTGGGTCCCATACTCGCCCTCCCCCTCGCTACGCTCGACCCCTGCCAAAGGGAGGGGTTCTTCTGCCTTACTCCGCTGGGCAACTTGAATCGGACCACAAAACTGTCCATCTCCAAAACCAATCAAGGTTTCAAACGCAACGGCATCAATCTACGGACTTGTGTGGTACGACGAGCTGCATCAGCGAGGGATTGAGTGTCACTTATTCTCTTTCAAGTGCCCCTCGCTCGCGCATTTTAAAGTTGCGATTTTGCCTGTGGCATTGGTTTTTCGTAACCCGACGCGTCAGCGAGGGATGAGTCAATATCAATGATCCCTCGCTTACGCAGCGGGTTACGAAAAAAGCGCGAATTCAAAACTCACGCGTCGGGTTTCGATGAGGACTCAAGCAACAGCCCGCTAGAGTGACTTGCCGACCAACGTTGTTTTGCGCTGCGCAACCGAACTCGAGATTCAACTCGCAAATAATCTGAGCGGCGGGGCGGACCGGGCAAATGTCTCGCCCAATTCCGCTCCCACTCGCATCAGAAAAATCGGCGTCTTCGGTCGCAATTCGGGCCTTAGCAAGGATGTGAAGAGAAAACAGTTAGGTTAGATCGTCCAAGCCTAATAATTATCCTTTCCATTTGGATTGAGCCGATTAGAATCGCCACCAGAAGAGGGGCAAGAGGATCTCCGAAGCTGCCGTCGGATTCACGTCAGCACTGACATCGATGCTGTTCACACCTTGATAAAACGTTCACTATGGCATCCTCGATCGACCAACAGAATCTGCCGCTCGGGGTGGTCTGCACCGACGCGATCGAACAACTCGATCCGTTCGTGCCCAGCTCGGTGGAGACCGAACAGCGCCGCAATCACCGCCGCCGAAAAGCATCACCCGACACGGTCAGCAAGCGAAGGGCTCGCTCACGCGTCGCCCTCAAGAAGGCCCCCTCGGGTTCGCTGCAAGTCCTGTTGACCAGCATTCCCCTGGCGGTCGGCGACGCCATCTCGATGTTGGCTTCGATCACCCTGTCGGCACTGACCGTGTATTTCGTCCTGGGCTTGAGTGTGCACACCGGGATGCTCGTCCAAGCCTGTTGCTTGATCGGTTTCCAGTGCGTTTTTGCCGGGATTTTTGGCCTGTATCCGGCGACCGGATACAGCCCCGTGTTGGAATTGCGACAGATGGTTTACACCACGATCACGGCTTATGTAACCGTTGTCGTGCTGAATCTTGCGACGGGAACGCTCAGCAGCAACGAACTGATGATCGCCATTGCAGGAGTTTTGTCTGGCGTGGTGATCTCACCGATTACCCGTATGGCAGTTCGCAACATGTGTTCAAGGCAGGCTTGGTGGGGTGAGCGAGCGGTGATCGTTGGTGCTGGCCCGCAAGGCCGCGCCCTCTATCGGTTTTACAACCGAGCAGCCCAGCGAGGCTTGCGGCCGATCGGAATCATCGACCTGAAACCATCGATCCCAAACGAGGACGTCCTGGGTAGCCACATCCCCTATCTCGGTTCGATTCGCAGCCTAGAGCGATTGCGACGCCGACACAGACTCCGCTGGGCGATTGTGGCCCCAGGCGGCTGCGAACAAATCGACATGACCGAGGTCATGACTCACGCAGCCAACCTACCCAATCTGTTGATCCTCCCTTCGCAATTCCTATTGCCGAGCCTTTGGGCCAGCACCCGAGAATGCGCCGGCGTCATGGGTGTTCATTTAAGAGACAACCTACACAGCCCCATGGGGAGGTTCATCAAGCGATTTCATGATGTTGTCTTGACATTGATGGCGTTGGTTGCTCTGTCGCCTGTGTTCGCATTGATCGCACTGGTCATCAAATGGAAGTCCCCGGGTCCCGTTTTCTACGGTCACCGCCGAGTCGGCTGGGGTGGCGAGTCATTCAAGGCATGGAAATTCCGCTCGATGGTGACCAACGCGGATGAGGTCCTCGAGGAACACCTCGAGCGGGATCCCGAGATGCGGCAGGAATGGATCGAAGACCAAAAACTCAAAAACGACCCCCGAATCATCCCCGGAATCGGCAATTTCATCCGAAAAACCAGCCTTGACGAGCTTCCCCAACTCTGGAACGTCCTAGCTGGCGAAATGAGCCTAGTCGGCCCCCGCCCGATCGTCACCGGCGAGATCGAAAAATACAAACAAATGTATCCACTGTACCTCCGAGTCCGCCCGGGAATCACAGGCCTCTGGCAAGTCTCCGGCCGCAACGATACGAGCTATGAACAACGAGTACGCTTAGACAGTTACTACGTTTGCAATTGGTCGATCTGGTTGGACATATACATTTTGATTCGAACAGTCCGAACCATGGTATTCCGCGAAGGCGCATATTGACGTGTCAAAAACACTTACTCAAAGCACTGAGCCTAGTGAAGTTCGACGCCAAGCGGACAAAATTGGGCGCACTATCTTAGTCCATGACTATGCAGGACACCCTTTCCAAATCCAGTTGAGCCGACAGCTGGCACATAATTGCCGGGCAGATGGAGACCGAGTCGTCCACAGTTACTCTGCTTCGACCCACACGCCGCAGGGTCCACTCGTCCCAAGGACTGACGATCCATCTAATTTGGAAATCATTCCGATTTCGCTCGGGGAGACTATCAAGAAGTATAGTTTTCTCAGCCGCTTCCAATCTGAGCAACGCTATGGCGATCTCTTAGTATCTCACTGTGAAACCATCAAACCCGACGTAGTTATATCGGGAAACACGCCAACGCTTTCGCAATGCAAGCTGGTTAAATGGGGACTTGATCAAAATATACCGATTGTCACATGGATTCAAGACATGTACGGCTTAGCGGCCTATCGAATCCTAAAGAAGAAATTACCGATCATTGGCGCGGTGGCTGGAAGATACCTTATGCAACGAGATGCTTGGTGCTATCGGAACAGTTCTTCGGTAGTCCCCATTACCAACGATTTCATTCCCCAACTAGAACAGTATGGGGTCGCTAAAAATCGAATTAGAACAATTGCAAACTGGGCCCCACTCGAAGAATTTCCCCTCACCGATCGAGATAATTACTGGGCTCGCAATCAAGGCTTAACCAACTCGACCAGATTTATTTATTCCGGGACGCTCTCGATTCGACACAATCCAAAAATGCTGCTGGACCTTGCCAAAGAAGTCGACGCAAAATCCCTTGGAGAAGTAGTCGTAATTTCTGAAGGAGATGCAGCCGATTGGCTAAAATCGGAAAGCGATTCAATCAAGTCGCTGAGGGTTCTTCCATTCCAACCTTTCGAAGAACTGCCCAATGTGCTAGGGGCCGCTGACGTCCTGTTGGCAATACTAGAAGCTGATGCTGGTGTGTTCTGCGTTCCCTCAAAAATATTGACCTACTTGTGCGCCGGCCGGGCCATACTGACTGCGATGCCGTTGAGCAATGAAGCCGCAAGGCTTGTCAAAGAACAAGATTTTGGATTCAATGTCGAGCCTGGAGACAGCGAAACGTTCATCAGGCAAGCGATACGGCTTGCGAATGACAGAGAGTTCTGCTGGCAGCTAGGAAAGAACGCGCGTGATTACGCAGAAAGGCAATTTGACATTGCTCTAAAGGTCCGTGAATTTTCAGATGTTTTAATGTTGCAGAACCAAGGTATCAGTGTAACGTTGAATTAGAGATCGCCTAATAATGCGGTTCAAACCGTTACCTCGTATTTACGACTTATACAAATTCAAGTGCGATGAAAAAAAGAAAAATTCTAGTTGCTGGTGGTGGTGGATTCATCGGCGGGCATTTGGCCAAACGCCTGCTTGAAGACCCACAGAATGACGTACGAGTTGTCGACATCAAACCAATGTCGGAGTGGTACTTTGTCCACGATTCGAGCGAGAACAGGGTTGGAGACCTGAGTGATATGGGCATCGCCGACTCTGCCTGTGATGGAGTGGACGATGTCTACAACCTAGCCGCTGACATGGGAGGCATGGGATTCATTGAAAACAACAAGGCGCTTTGCATGTTGACCGTGCTGATTAACACCAATCTTCTGGTTGCGAGCAGAATCCATCACGTAAAACGATATTTTTTCGCCAGCTCCGCTTGCGTATATAACGCGGACAAACAGAGGGATCCTAATGTAACCGCATTGAAAGAAGAGGACGCATATCCCGCCATGCCCGAAGACGGCTATGGCTGGGAAAAGCTTTTCTCAGAGCGAATGTGTCGCCACTTCCGAGAAGACTTTGGACTATGTACCCGAGTCGCTCGATTTCACAACGTGTATGGACCGCACGGCACCTGGGAAGGCGGTCGCGAGAAAGCACCAGCAGCGATGTGCCGAAAAGTGATTGCGGCAAAGACATCTGGTGAACTTTCCATCGAGATTTGGGGAGACGGCAAGCAGACTAGAAGCTTCATGTACATTGACGATTGCATAAACGGAATTTGTAGAATCATGGATAGTGAAATCGTTGATCCGATCAATCTTGGATCTGACGAATTGGTGACGATCAACCAGCTCGCAGAAATCGTCGAAAAAATTGCTGGTATTCAATTGGAGAAGAAATACAACTTATCCGCCCCCAAGGGTGTCAATGGCCGAAATAGTGACAACACAAGGATCCAGCGATCCCTTGGCTGGGCACCATCAATTCCGCTTGCCGAAGGCATGGGCAAAACCTACGACTGGATCCTCAAAGAGTACAGAACGAAATATTTGTTACCACTGCACGCATAACCTGGCCTCTCTAGTATCAGTGAACTACCTCGTTTGAAACAAATTAGCATTAGAACCGTTTATACTGATCCAAGAATGGAGATTCAGGAGCATGAGGTACAACTGCCTGATGGATCGGTAATACAAGACTGGCTGTACCTGGCAGGACCTAACTTCGTACTGGTGCTCTGTGAGAATTCCGATGGCGACTTTCTATTGCTCCAACAGCGGAAGTATGCTGTTCGTACAGTCGTTCACGCGCCGATAGGCGGCATCATCGAGCCAGATGAAGCACCACTGCACGCTGCCCAACGTGAACTACTTGAAGAAACAGGACTATCTGCACGATCCTGGAAGAAACTAGGTGCGTACGTGCTTGAGCCGAATCGCCATGTTGGTAAAGCCCACCTGTACCTCGCTCGCCAACTGAGACTCATCCACCCAAAGCCACTACAACCAGACATCGAAGCTCCAAACATAGCCTGGGTTTCGCCCCATCGGCTTTCGGATATTGTTAAGCGAGAGGAATCGGTCGCTTCCTGGACCTTGCTTTTTTTGCTTGCGATTAACGAAACTAGTGGATCGCCAAAAGCGAATTGACTTATCGACGTTCCCTCAGCATGGGTAGTCGGGTTTTGTGACTGCGACCGATACCGGCGAAGCAAACATTCGCAGCCAATACGAACCCTCAATCCTTTCTAACTAGCCAGCAATGCCACGATCTCGTTCGTTATCGATCTATGCTACGGTCGTGGCTCTGCCAATTTTTGTAGTTCCCCAAAACGGTTTTCGTCTTTCTTCTGAGATTAACTCGCGTTTGTCCTCTGACGAAAATGCAGTCGCGGTAAGCGTGCTAGCAGTACCGGTATTTTTCTTTGTCTTCTTGCTGCAATCTAAAGGCCGATTTCCACGCTTATTGATTGAAGACTGGCTATTGATTGCCTATGCAGGGTTGATGCTGGTGTCGTTTGTTTGCGGTATGTTCGCAACAGGTTCTAATAAAGTCGCTGTCGCGACAATGCTGTTTCTGCAAACCGTATTCCCTCTACTTAGCTACGCCTCCGTACGTCTTTTGGGCGAGAGCGCCTATCGCCAGGGAACCGCGGCTAAGTTCGGCGAAAACTTCTGGTGGACCGGAAGCGTTGTTTTGTCAATATCGGCGGTCGCATACTTTCTACAAACAGCTATCGATGGTGGCGCGCCAACCCGGCATAACTTACTGACCAACCATATTGGGCCATTCTACAACCCAAAAGCACTGCGATTTTATCCGATAGCTTACTCTTGCTTTTGCGTCGCAATGATTGCACGTGCACTAGTGATTGCCGGATCCGGACGATTAGGAAGCTTGTTGATGTCACTTATTCTTCTAGCAGCGATTGGTGCGAGCCATTCTCGAACGGCGATCCTGACGGTCGCGATTGGAAGCGCATTGGTAGTTACATCGCGATTTTCTCTCTCAAGAAGAAATGAAAACACAAGGCTACGTCTTGATCGACGCTCATTGCCTGTCTTATTGGTGCTCCTCGGTGGATTCTTCGGAGGATTAATTGCAGTGAGAGACAGCCGATCGGTTGATCGTTTAGTAGAAACTGTCAATACATTATTAGAGGGTTCGCAGTTAGACGAGGGCGATACAAACCGCGGCGAGAGACTTAAGGAGGGACTCGCAGTCGCCATGCAGCCTTTGGGTAGTATGTTTCAACCGTCAGTAAGGTCCAGGGGGAATGTTCGAGTCGTCAATGCTGAGAGCGGAATAGTCGACGCTGCGGTTCGCGGTGGTCCTATTGCATTTTTGATCGTTGGCTTACTTTCGTGTCGATTCGCAATCCGTATGCTAATGCTTTTGAACGGAAGGCCAAGCATCCAATCTAAATACTGGTCAGTATTGGCAAGTGCTGTCATCTGCAGCACGATATTCTGCTTTGCGAATATATGGATTAATGTCCTTACAGAGCCTTTTTTTGCGCAAATCGCATGGGCGTCCGCGGGAATCGTCGTTTCCCAGTTACACGCCGCATCAATTAATCAGCAACCATGAGAAAGCAAAGCTTGCTGCAATTTTTTGGAACGATCGCATCACGAGCATTTTGCACACTTTTGACGTTTTTAATTGGAGTCGTAACGGCTTGGCTAAGTGGACAAACCGGACTAGGAAACCTCTACCTGCTGATAGGTGGTGCATCGCTTACCGGCGCATTCCTGACATTCGGACACCCATCCAATCTTACAAAGATCCGTCGCGAAAGCCCAGAAGCCTCTGATGCGATGCTCGCGGGCATCATAGCTGTCGTTACAATGTCGACACTTGCCCTTCTAGCCGCTTTATATCTCTTCGAATTCTCATTAGGTGCCTCGATACTCAATCCCCCAAGCCTCCTTTATCATTGCGTTATTACTGGAATGGGCGTGGCTATTTTAAAGTGCTTTTCAGGTGATTTAAAAGGATTAAAGCGTAGTGAGCTAGCGATATTCGTCGAGTTCGGATTGGCAAACCTTCTTTATATCGGCACGTTGTGCTGTATGCACTTTTTTAAATACACAAATGTAAAAATGCATCTTTCTAGTGAGATGGTGATGAGGGCGTACATGCTGTCAACCCTTGCTGCTGTTGTAATTGCATTGTTTACGAGCGGTCATTTGCTTAGTCTAAAGCATTCTAGGCTGGGACTGCGGATTACCGGACCAAAGTGGGCTTTTTGGGGAAACTCAATGCTCAACATGGTATTCATGGCATCGCCAATTTTCGTTGCTGCATGGCTCGGTGGCGTCGAAACATCGGCGACAGTTGGCGTAGTTCAGCGTATCGTCGGCATTGCGGGTAGCATTCGCGTGTCATTGGCTGCTTATTTTGTTCCTCGGTTTGTCCTGGTGGATGGCGAACCTCCTGAAGGCCGCTTTAATGAATACAATAGGTCACGCTGGGCGATGACGATCGCGTTCTTGCCAGTCTTGATCGTCTCAATGCTTTGCGGTCGTATGTTTACTTCGATTTTCCAGTTGGGAGAAGATATTTCGGTTGTGCTGGCTGCAACCGCTTCTTTAAGATTCTTAGATGCTTTGACCGGAGCACCACAGCAATTTCTTGAAATGAATGGGCTAGGAAAACTTGAATTTCGGTTGGGCCTGATGAGCATCGCGGTATATATAATGTGTCTTTTGTTGCTTGCCCTTCTTTTCTCTCCAGAACTCGCGATCTGCATCTCGGTTTCAGCTGGGATTGCTTCCCGGTCTCTCGGTGGCTGGGCAGCTATTCGCCGAATTCGAAATGCGGGAGGGAAAGTTTCATCAGAAGTCGCCCGAGTGCCACCAACCTCTGAAGAATTAAAATAAACATGCGTATACTTCTTCGGCATCGTAACGGACTTATTCGGAAATCAGCCAAGGGCTTACTGGCTCCGTACAGAATTTCCTGTGAATTATCGGCAAGCGCCGATCGAAGCACAAACTTACCAAGTCTACTGGCCAACTCATTCCCGAAGAGTGGTACCCACCTTTTGGATCAAGTGGTCATGGGACTAGGGAATACAAGAGATTTTGGTCGGTTTATTGCCTCTGCAGGCAGTTCGTTCAACTATGGACTTCGTACTGAACAGTGGTGCGTTGATAAAATCAGCAGAATCACACCGAATGAGATCGTGCGTGGCCATATTTTTTATAGCCCAGCGATTGAGAATGCCCTTGTTTCCAACCGTTGTATTTCGCTGTTTATATACCGAGACCCGAGAGAGGTTGCACGTTCGCTCGTCAACTACTTGCAGAAGATGAATCGGTTCCACCGCTTACGCGCTTACTTCAAAGGCCTCGACCCAGAAGCCGCGCTGCTGCTTGCAATCAACGGAATCCCCAGTTGCGAGAACATCTACTTCCCGTCGATAAGTGAGCGATTTCGAAACTATCAGGGCTGGTTGGCCAGCGAAGCGGTCTACTGCACAAAGTTCGAGGACGTTGCTGGCGAAAATCAGGAACAAGAATTAAGAAAGATCATTCGTTTTTATCTTCACAGAAGCGGCTCAGGCGAGCAGACCGAAGACATCCTGAAGCGGATGAGAGGAGGACTTCAGCCCGCCAAATCCCACACTTTCTCAGGAATCCAGCAGCAGACTTGGCGAGATGCTTTTACCCCTGCGTGCATTAAAGCATTCAAAGAGCAGGATCATGGGCTATTGACAGAGCTTGGATACGAATTTAGCGAAGATTGGAGCTGACATGGGCAAAACACATGGGCCTTCAATTTTCGTATTTGGACATTTTGGGGCGGGCAATTTCGGTGATGAATTGATGCTCGAAGGGTTCTGCAGGACAATGTTCGAGATCAATCCCAAATTCAACCTGAGAGTGTCGAGCAAGAAGCATCTTCTTTCGAATTTCGTTGCGTCGAAAGTTACTCCCATTCCGTATTCTTTAACCCAATTTATTTTAGCCGTTTTTCAATCGCAGGCTTTAGCCATCGTCGGCGGCACACAATTTCACGATTGCGGTTTTGGACAAGTCCGTATAAAGCATGCTATTGCTCAGATTAAAATTGCGTGCCTTGTTTCTTTTGCCTGGGTGCTGCAAAAACGAATCGTTTTAGTTGGTGTCGGAATTGGTCCCTTCCGAAGTCGCGTTTGGAAACGCTGTTTTGGCCAACTATGCAGAATGTTTGATGCAATTTCAGTTCGTGATAGCGAAAGCTATGAGACCGTTTGCAAGATGATAAATCAGCAGTTTGTATGCCTTGCAGATGACCTAGCTATCACAGCTATTCACGCTCGATCAAACGAAATGCGTGCCCAAAACAAACACTCCGTTGCTCGCTTAGGCATTTCCTTAGCAGCCAGTTTCGGCTATACGGATTCAGGTCAAGAAAATGAAGAACGAATAAGCAACAATCTGTTTCTAGCATTACAGCGTGTTCTACGCGAGGACGCAAATCGGACCGTCATTTTCTTCGTTCTTACTGAAAGCGGTTCTGAAGCGGTAATTACACTAACAGAACGTTTGCACAGAAAATTGAAGGCCGAGTTTGCCAATCGCGTGAAAACCCTTAAGATGGGCAGTGGGCTTGAATCCACCCTTGAAGCGATGTCGGAATGCGATTGGTTTCTAGGCATGAAATTTCATGGTGTGGTTACAGCAATGGAACTTGGATGCCGAGTTGCAGCAATATCTTATCATCCAAAAATTCAGCGATTCATGAATTCGCATGGGGCCAATCATCGCGTTCTGACGCTTCTGGATGCCGCTGATGAACTCAATGTAGTTAATTTGCTGACAGAACTTGTCGCAGAACGATCCAGTTCTAGGATTCAGGTTCCCTGGAGCGACAAAGTACAAAAAGAATTTCTGTTGAGTCAACTTTGGGGGCAACCTCTCGGATCGAGTTCGCAGATTAAGTAGGTGAAGCTATCCGAGAAGGCACGATTTTATTTCGATCGCCTATCTGCAATGTAAAGCGTTGCCAACTTTTACAACTGTGTATCAAAGTCAAGAAAACAAATACACTTGAAAGATTGCTAATTAGGCATCTATCGGATTCGAGAACTTTCTGTGACTCCTCTGACCATTTACTTGCAAGCCCAACACGAATCGTTTTGTTCGCAAGGTTGTGCTCTTGAATGCTGAAGAGAACAAATAGAAAATGTAAGCAGTCTTATATTTTCGACAACTCGTACGCAATCCGGCTAACTCCTGCCGAATGGTTTCCAGCCTCAAATTAAATTGTTTAAACGTGATAAGAAATAAGCTTGCTTCCACAGCCAGATCCTTGTCTTACAAAGATGGATGGAAGTTTCTTCTGTCCAAGAAACCTCGGTCGGCAACCTCGACTCGGTTACTTCTTGAGCTCCAACGGGCTGGCTTCCACTTTTCGACGATTATCGATTGCGGTGCGAATATAGGCCAGTTTGCACGCGCATGCCATACTTTTTATCCCGATGCCGAAATTGTGGCTTTTGAACCGCTGGCGGAGGTAGCAGCGCAGTTGCGAGCAAATTTAGTTGATGTAACTTCGCTGCGCGTCGTCGAGAAGGCGTTGGGACGCACTACAGGTGAGACGGACTTTCACATAACCTCGAATACACAGTCGTCTTCTGTGCTTGCCGTAGATCAGGCGAGTAGCTGGATGTCAAAAATTCGAACTGTTCGAACGATGCGTGTTCCAATGACCACACTTGATGAGGAGTTCTCCCATATAGCAACTAATCAGCGAGTGCTGTTGAAGTTAGATCTTCAAGGGTTCGAACTGGAAGCTTTGCATGGAGCAATCAATCTTTTGAAAGTTTGTGACGTCGTATTGCTGGAGGCAGCGCAAGAGAAGGCATATCTGAACGAACCTAGCTTTCATGAAATCTGGCAGTTCATGGACGAGAAGCAGTATCGTTTTCACCGAGTTGTCAACACTGTGACAGATACCCAGGGATCGATCACTCAGTTAGACGTGCTTTTTGTCAATTGCCAAACTCCACCAAATTGATGTCCTGAATGTCTACTTAAAATGCTAGTTGGATTGACAGTTCTCTAAATCCATCCCTTGGTGCGAGCTTGAGCGACTTGTGACGCAGAACCCGATATTGCCCCGATTTGAAGCATGATCCAAAAAGCGTAGTCGTAGGACCAAAACACAGTACCGATCTCAAAGAGTAGAGCAAAGAAGACGCCAGCATACGCAATCATGCATTGCCAGTCGCAGGGGTAAAGATAGGTGCTTGCTACGAGAGCGAATCTTAGAGCAAATGAAATCGTGAATAACAAAGTACAAACAAAGGTCACTAAGCCGATCCAACCGAAACGCAAACCTATATTGATGTAGGAGTTGTCAACAACACCTAATCGTTCGCGAACTGTAGGGTCGGCAGGCAATCCAGGCAAGTTTCGAGGAGGAAAGCCAGTAGATCTTTTGCTACCGTACCCTACAGGGCCTCCTTTAACCACCAAAGGTCCATAGATTTTGACAACGAAGATTCGATTTCGACTACTGGTATAGATCTGTGGAGAATTCCGATCATCAATTTCGACAATATGGCTTTCGCCCCGATTGCTCTCGCTGGAATCAAGGTAGGACAAGAAACTATCGGCATATACAATGGCAATGAGCGAGCCAATCATCGCTAAAATAATTATGCTCCACCTTGCTATCCGATCGTACCAGGCGACAGCAAATAACGCAGAGACCGGGAGGCATAGAATCGGTCCTCTTGAAAGTGTCGCGCCAACGCCAAGGATAACAGCAGCTAATCCTGTTGAAACCAAGATTCTTTTTTTACTGGAATCCCTCTGGCGAGACACCAGATCAACCGCAAAAGGAAGCATTGTCATGAGAACAATCCCCAGAAAGATTGGGTGACGGACTGGACCCGCAGCTCGGTAGAGCCAATCGTAGCGACGCCTTCTTGGGTGACTCACCTTGTCATCCATTTCAGTCAGCAGCAATTCCCAAAGGTTGATTCCAGAGACTGATTCGAAGATTGCTGCGACCGAAATGATTGCCGCCACCGTGACGAAGACTGGCGACAATTTTTCAAGTGAGCCCGCATGTACGAACGCGTACCGTCCGGCGGCGTAGGGGAGCATCCATTGGCCGTAGGCTTGGGCGGCGATCGCTAAAGGGTTTCCGTCGTAGTAAACGTCGACCACGATGTGCCACAAAAAGAGGGCGGTAATCAAGACGTCGAGCAGGTTGATTGCTTTAAAGATTTCACGCCATGAGTGAGTGCAGTAGACGATCAGCAGGACGATCGCTGTCGCCATCGTGACGTTGATGGGCGTGTTGAAGACTTCGATTTCGAACCAAGTTCCCGCTAGCATCGAGACCGCCATGCCAGCACCGAGGGCGTATTGCTTACCGTGACGACGGCCGTACCAGGCGGCGAACGCGAGGGAGACGGTCAGCATGATCGCGAAGGAAATCTGGTCGTTGAACAAGGTAGGTTTTCTCGAAGTGAGCCGTTCGCGGAAACACACACATCATAATTCAATGCTAGCGAAGTGTCTGCTTCGTTGGATGACGGTTGTTGGCCCCATCGTCTTGCCCTTGATTTGAAGAACTCGCAGTTCGACGTGACAACCTCAGTGGAGCGTGATCGGTCGCCGCGTTGCGTGGGGTGAAGAGTTCTGGTCGGAGTCGGACGGTCGCGGGATGCGGTCGCTGCGTAGGGATTTGATAAGTGACAAAGCCCGCTTTGCCCGATTCATTGCATGATACCTACACCGAACGAACGAACGTTTCTTGTGGAGCAGCACAGGATTCACGGGTAAGTTCAGCCAGATGCTAGAACAGTGATGACTCTGATTGCATGAACTCGTCGTCGTCATCATCGCCGTCGTCGCTTGCGAAGAAGCCGTCCACAGCGAGCGCCCACGTTGGTTGCTTGCTCAACTGTTCGTACGGATGGCTCTCGATGCGATTGATATGATTGATGATCGTCAACGCATCGATCGCAGTGACTTGCCCATCTTGGTTGATGTCGTAGTGACGGAAATCGTCGTCCACAGAAACGGTGTTTGACTCACCGTTGACGGCCGTTGCATTGAGGTGGTTGATTACCATCAAAGCGTCCAACGCCGTCACACCATTGCTGCCCGAGACATCCATCTTCGACAGGATCGACGGCGATCTTGTCAATGAAAGCAAGTCGATTCGGTTGCGTAAGGGTGTGGCCGTCGCGGCGACAAATTCCGAAGTGATTGGTTCGCCGGATGGGCTGCCCCCGGATGCCTCCACTTCGAAGTACGAACCTTGCACGGTGAATTCGCCCATATTGGCCTGAGCGTCCCAAACGTTGGCAAGAAACACCAAATCGCCAGCGACGTACCCTTGCTCGATCCCTCCCAAGCTACCACTCACGCCAAGCAAACTCGTCGCAGTGTCGGCGTCAAAGTCAACGCTGGCCAGCAGGCGGTCATCGGATTCGGGGGTAAAAGAAACCCATTGAATGTTGCTGTTATACTGCCAAACACCGGAAATCAACCGCACCGCAATCAAGTGATCGCTGTTGTTTTGGTGAGGCGGGAAATTAATGAATCGAGCGTGAACCGACTGGGCGGAGAACATAAGGAAGCCCGTCCCGGTCGCATTGTCTTGAACAGCAATACCGAAATTGACTGGGCCTGGGTCAACGGAGATTATCGATTGAGTGGGAATCTCAAAAAAAGTCCCTGCGATCGTGAACTCACCATCGTTGGTTTGACCATCCCAGCGATCGGCGAAGAATGTCAGGTCGCCTGAGATGAAACCTTGATCGATCCCGTGGACCCGTCCGGTAACCCCTTGAAGACTAGCGATCGTGTCGGCGTCGAAATCCACTTCGGCGAGCAAGCGGTCGTCCGCTTCGGGCGTGAATGTGACCCAAGTCGCGTTGGAGTTGTACTGCCACTGCGATCCGTTGTGGCGAACCGCAATCAGATGATCGCTATTGGAGGGATGGGGGGACGCGGATGCAAACCGAGTGAAAACACTTTGCCGACTGTGCAGCAGATACCCCGTTCCAACCGCGTTATCTTGGACACCTACGCCGAAGTTCACGGGGCCGAGATCGACGGAGATAGTCGATTGGGTAGAGATCTCAAAGAAAGTCCCTTCGATCGTGAACTCGCCGTCGTTGGTTTGTCCATTCCAGCGATCGGCGAAGAATGTTAAGTCGCCTGAAACGTAACCCTGATCGATCCCGTGGATCTGTCCGGTAGCCCCTTGAAGACTAGCGATCGTGTCGGCGTCGAAGTCCACTTCGGCGAGCAAGCGGTCATCCGCTTCGGGCGTGAACGCGACCCAAGTCGTATTGGAGTTGTACTGCCACTGCGATCCATCGTGGCGAACAGCAATCAGATGGTCGCTATTGGAGAAGTGAGGCGGCGTCGCCGCAAACCGAGTGAAAACACTTTGCCGACTGTGCAGCAGATACCCTTGACCCGTTGCATCGTCCTGGACCGCAACGCCTTGGTTGATTGGACCTAACGAGATCTCGTTTGAAGCAGCTTCCACATCAACGGTAATAGTTCCGGTCGCTTTTCCGCCTCTCCCATCAGCGATCTCGTAGTCGAAGGAATCGGTTCCGCTAAATCCTGAGATTGGGAAATAGGTTAACTCGTTTGTCGAGTTAACGACAACCGTTCCGCTGGCAGGTTGTGTGGTCGAGACAATGGCCAGCGGATCGCCATCAGGGTCCGTATCAATGCCGTTACCGTTATCGGTCAAAACGTCGATCGTGATGGGGGTGTTCCGGGTTGTCTTGACCGCATCATCTTGTGTAACGGGGTTGGTATTAAGTACGACCGAGTAATCTTCGACTTCGCCGTCGGAGGCAAGCCCAGTAGGTTGAAGTCCGCCGGCGGTACTGAGGCGAAAACGGGCGAAGCTGAGTCCCGCGATTGCTGTCGAGGGAACGTTGACAAAGAGTTGGTTGTTTCCGGTGGAGAGCATTTCACTAGAAAAAATCTGTTCTACTGACTCCCAGGTGCCACTGCGGTCGAAATCGATCCAAGCGTCCAGCATTGCGGATCCACCCTGGACATTGACAGTGATTGGGACACTCGTTTGACCGATCGTCAGCGTCGTAAGGGTGACTCCGTCTTCGTCGTCACTGGTGTCAATATCGTCGCCATCGGCGAATGGATTTAAATATCCATCGAACTCGGCATCTCGATCACCACCGAGTGTCGGGCCGTTTGCCGTGTGCCGGGCTCCATCATCAGCAAGTAAGGTGGCATAGCTTTCCGGTGCATCGCCGAAATCTTCGGTTGGAAGGACCTCATTGACAATGATGGTTTGAGTGATTTGTGTGGCGTCACCGTCGTCATCAGTGACCGTTATTAATGCTTCGTAGGTACCAGGAGTTGGATAGACATGGTTGAGTTCAAAACTGCCGAGGGTGGGTAAGCCGGGGCCTCCCACACTATCGATCACAACCGACCCACTCTCAACTGGTGATCCGTCCAGCCAATCAACGGCGTAAGTAAACGTTTCAACTGTGGCGCCGCCAGGCCGTAGTGGATTGTTAAATCCGGCATCCGATACGAGGGGAGTGAAGCTGAAACCTGCGTCTTCCTCGACAATGAGCGAGAACGGGCCAGGGGTAGCTGAGAATTGAAGAAGACCAAAGTCGTCTCCCGTCGCTTCAAAAGTTTGTACTGTTCCGGCAACAACGATGGAGCCATTCCGCTGGACCGCCAATGCCATGGCCTGATTGGAACGCGGTCCGCCAAAAGTGGTAGTGAATATGCCGTCACCGTCGAAGGTAAGGTCTAAGTTTCCGTCCTCAGAAAATCGCACCAATGCAAAATCGTTTTCATCCGTAAAGAACGAGGTAGCTCCACCCAGAACGGTGACGCCACCGTCTGGATTAGCAAGCACATCACTGCCGTAGTCGTAGCGACCATCAAAATCGAAAGTCCATTTGCCACCCGATTGAAATTCGGAATCCAGTTGTCCATCGATAGTCAATTTAGCGACAGCAAGATCAGTGCGGCGGATGCTGGATCCCGAGTCGGACGAACCTACTACAAATAAGCTTCCACCCGGCGAAATTGCGATTCCTTGTACAGAATCACTCTGACCTTCAAAGTCTATCGTTAACTTGCCGGCACCGATTCCTGAGTTTGTAGCAAATGTGGGGTCGATTTTCCCGTCGACTTGCAGGCGAACCAGCGCGAAGTCCAAGAGGCTTGCCACCATATGCGCCGTGCCAGCAATAATGATTTGTCCACTCTCAGTAAGGGCAGCGCTGAGTGCGAGATCATGACTGGTGCCAAAACCAACATAGACTTTCCCGTTTGCCGAGCCGGAATCACCATCAAAATCTGTGTCCAGGCTACCGTTGGGATTCAGACGAACGATCGCGAAATCGCCGCCGCCGTTGTTGAGTGCCCACGAACTTCCAATCAGCAGTATTTTGCCGTCAGGTTGAAGGACAACATCGTAGGCCGTGTCTGAATATCCTTGCAAGTCAAGTAAGAACGCTCCAGTCGCGACGCCAGTGGTGCCGGTAAACGTCGAATCGAGTGAACCGTCCGGATTCAGCCGTAAAACCGCGAAGTCACCATCGTCCGATGGCAAATTGTCGTTTTGTATTTGTGATTTACTACCACCAACAACGATAATCTTTCCATCTTCCTGAAGAGCGACCGCGTTGGCCCGATCATTTCGCCGATTAAAGTCAAATTGAACGCGTCCGCCTATGCCGAACGTTGGATCAAGGCTTCCGTTAGGCAGATAACGCGTGATAAGGAAGTCCGAATTCCCTGAGAAGCTATTCGTCGGTGCGGGAATGGTGGTACCCACAACGACAATTTTTCCGTCTGATTGAACGACCACATCAGCGGCCTCGTCGGTGTTAGGACCAATGAAGTTCGTCAGTTGCTTTCCATCGGTGGCGAAGTCGTTGTCAAGTTGTCCGACCGGAGTGAACGCCATCAATACAAAATCTTTACCGCCATCAGTTTGACGATCGGCCACTCCACCAGCAATGATTTGTCCGGTCGAGGTCACCGCGACTGCATTGGCGAGATCATTCCCACCGTTGAAACCTATCGTAAATCGTCCGCCGCCATTAAAGCTAGAATCTGGCTGACCGGTTGTGTTTGTGACTACAACACCGAAACGCGATCGATTGTTAAAAGTCGAACTTCCCGCCATGACCGCAAACCCATCAGGCCTTAGCGTCAACGATGAAAGTTTTTCGTTGAAACTAGGATTAGTTCCTCCAATCGTGACCTTCCCGTTTCCATTAGATTGACCATCAAAACTAGAGTCTAAAAATCCGTTGGAGGTGAATTGGGCAAGAGCGTAACGTGCATTTGGCGTCCCACCTATCGTGGCGTAGCCGGCGAGTAAAATTTCTCCCGTTGACCGAATTGCTACATCAAACGCCTCGTCGGAACCACCGGCAAAGTCGACTGTTGATTTACCATCTCCGTGGAAGCCTGTATCCAGCGTTCCATCGGTCCGCAAACGAATGGCAGCAAAGTTCTTTCCACCTTGAGCTGGTTGATTTGCGGACCCTACCACAACAATCTTGCCATTGGCATCAATTCCTACAGCGTTCGCCGAGTCGTTCTCTCCTGGCGAAACGTCCACGATGACGCGTCCATTCCCGTTGCCGCTATTGCCAGTGAAGGATGTGTCGTAGCTTCCATCGTTTAGCAGGCGAACAATTAAAAAGTTCTGACCGAAGTTGCTGTCGTAGTTAAATCCCGAGAGAATAATTGTGCCATCCGATGCGATCGCCAAGTCATTGGCTTCCTCACCCCTGCTGTTAGCAAGCAAAAACAAACCGTTTCCATCTCCGAGTGGTCCGTCGAAAGTTTCATCAAGACTTCCGTCCGGATTGAGCCTCGCAACAGCTATTTCGTTTTCAAAATTTCCCAGACTAGAATTCCCCGCCCCGGCGACGACAATTTTTCCATCGGATTGGATTGCAACGGCATTTGCTATGTCATCAAACTTTGCGAAGTCGAGTACGACCTTACCATTGAGGCCGAAATCCATGTCAAGGGTTCCATCGACATTGTATCGGACAATCGCGAAGTCACTGCCTCCTCCGTGATCGGTCGTTCCGACTGCAACAATCTTGCCGTCATCTTGAACAACCAAGTCATTGATCGAATCGAAGTTCGACCCCAAATGGTCGGTCGTCCATAAACCACCGGTTCCGATCGAGGTGTCTAGTTGGTGCGTCAATGGTCCACCCGGAATGTATATCTCGGGACTTACCCCTGAAACGGTTACATCGAACGTACCCGAGGCGGAGAGTCCTGCACCGCCCTCATCTGTCACTGTTAGGTTGATCGTGTAAACGCCGTCGTCAGGATAAACGTGTGAACGACCTCCGATCGAACCATCGGAGTTCATTGTGAACGAATCACTCGCGCTGCCGTCTCCCCAATCGACGATCAACTCCCAATCACCGCCATCGGGATCGACGAATGAGCCGAGGTCAATGAATGTGGAAGTTCCTTCGTTGGCGATCTGATTGGTAGCGGGCGAAAATACAACAGGTGGCTGGGGCTCAAAGATCTCGAAGTAAGTCCCTTCAATGGTGAACTCGCCGTCGTTGTTTCCTCCAAGCCAGCGATCAGCGAAGAAAGTTAAATCACCTGAAACGAATCCCTGATCAATCCCGTCAATTTGACCAGTAAAACCTTCACGACTACTGATCGAGTCAGCATCGAAGTCAACCGCCGCCAACAGACGGTCGTCCCTTTCTGGGGTGAACGCGAACCAATCTGTATTGTTGTTGTAGAGCCATTGCAAGCCGTCGAAGCGAACTGCGATCACGTGATCGCTGTTGGAGGGATGGGGAGACGCCGACGCGAAACGGGCAAAAACATTCTGCCGACTATGCATTAGATACCCCGTCCCGACCGCATTGTCTTGAACGCCGATTCCGGCGTTGATCGCACCCAGATCGATGGCAACGGTTGGAGGGGAAGTGGAGATCTCGAAGTAAGTCCCTTCAATTGTGAACTCGCCGTCGTTATTTCCTCCAAACCAGCGATCAGCGAAGAAAGTCAAATCGCCTGAAACGAATCCCTGATCAATTCCGTCGATTTGACCAGCAAAACCTTCAAGGCTACTAATCGTATCAGCGTCGAAGTCAACCGCCGCCAACAGACGGTCGTCCGTTGCGGGGGTGAACACATACCAATCAGTATTATTATTGTAGAGCCATTGCGATCCGTCATGGCGAACCGTGATCAAGTGATCGCTGTTGGAGGGATGGGGAGACGCCGACGCGAAACGGATAAAAACGCTCTGCCGACTATGCATCAGATACCCCGTCCCGACGGCATTGTCTTGAACACCGATTCCGGCATTGATCGAACCCAAGTTGACGCTTTCGAACGCTGTATTCGAAAAGACATTAACGACAAAGTCGCTGGTGGTAATTCCAAGATCACCATCGTCTAGCGTTACAGTAACCGTGAAAGTTCCATTCGAAGCGTAAGTGTGTGACAGTTCGATCGTTCGCGTGATTGGATCGATTACCAAGGGTTCGTTCGTCGCCGAATCACCATAGTTGACAGTGCCGGTCCAAATGTCTTCCCCGGGGTCCACGAAATCGATAGTCCTCATGAATGACGCGCCGAGAGAAATCGCTTCGTTCGTGCCAACATCGAACATAGGTGCGAAATTGGTCACGATCAGTTCAAACGTGACCTCGGCGGTGGTCGTCTGATCATCGGCGGTGATCGTGACGGTCTGCGATTCGCTGGGACCGTCGGTCGTCGGATAGGTCCAGGTCCAGGTTCCGTTGAGGTTGTCGACGACCGTTCCGATCGACGCCGACAGTGTGACGGAGTCGCCCAGATCGACATCACCAAAAACGCCTGTGATCGTGGCGGTGCTGCCTTCGTCTACGGTCACCGACGATTGGTCAACGCCGACCGTTGGTGGATCGTTGACCGGGTCGACGGCAATCGACATCGTGGACGGGCTGGATAAATCGCTTCCATCGCTGACGCGGAACGTAAAGAAGCTATAAAGAGATAAGTTATTCTCATTGGCGTCGGCGACAAAGCCCAAGCGTCCGCTGGTCAGTTGAGCGGCACCGATGGTCACTCCACTGGCTATTAGCTCGGTCGGATCATCGAAAATGGAATCGCCGTTGGCGTCCAAGAACAGAGTCCCGGCACCGGGGAGATCGTCAATAACGATCGAATCCAAGGTGTCACCGGAATCGGCGTCGTCGAAATTGAACTCCGCCGCAGTAAAAAAGTAGGGCGTGTCTTCAAGAGCCGTGAGAAACCGGTCGCTGGTCGTTGGCGGGGTGTTCAGGTCGACCGTCACTTCAAACGAATCGGTGACGGTTCCGGAATCGCCGTCGTCGATCGAAACCGTGACCGTATAACTACCGTCCACTATGTAGGTGTGATTCAGTAGGACTGATTGGCCGGGCCCGAAGGTCGCCGGGCCGGAATTGCCGTCGCCGTAGTCCACGGTGCCCGTCCAGGTATCCGCGCCGGGGTCGGTGAAGGTAACCGTTCGTTGCAAAAGGCCCACGTCGACGGGTAACAAATCGATATCGGCGCCGGCGTCGAAAACCGGATCAACATTGGTTACATCAATAACAATCTCAAACGTGGTGGTGACACCATCGGCATCGGTGGCCGTGAGCGTATCGGTGTAGGTAAACGGTCCGTCGCCGGTGGCAAGTGCGGTGTAGGTGAAAGTCTCTCCCGTCAAATCGACCGTGCCCGTGGCGGCAACTAGGGTAACGGTAAAGCGAGCGGTCCCGGAGAAGTCGATGGATGAACCTTCAGGAACGCTCGCCGGCGGCGTCGTTTCGATGATCGGGGCCGTGAAACGCCATAGCTCTCGACCGACGATGCCATCATCCGCTGCGAAGAACAATTGGTCATCTTGCTCAACCAAAGGAGCGAACATTGGATCGATAGAAAAGGCTCCGAGTTGACCGGGAGCGAAAAGGTTGGCGACCTGGAGGGTGCCCGCTTCGGTTCCGTCGGACGTCCATAACTCTTGACCATTGACGCCATCATTGGCGGTGAACAATAAACGGTCGTTGAAATTGGTCAGCGATGTCGGGAACGAAGTGCTGGAGGGATTGGGGTTGATGTCGCGGACGAGTGCGGCGGTGTCTGAAACCGAATCATAAGCCCAAAGTTCACGTGACGTGTTGGTTCCGCCTTGGTTTAAGGTGAAGAAGAGGGCGTCGCCGACAGACGTCAGTTCGCGTGGATTGCTGTAAGATCCGAATGAATAGGGATCTGAATTGAAGTCTTCAATTTGAACAACTCCGCCCGAAAGTCCATCCACTTTCCAAAGTTCATCAGCATTGACAACGAAGTAAAGATCGCCTTCATGTTCCGCAAAGCGACCGGGAGAGTAGTTGCTATACCCGTTAAAGCTTTGAACCTGAGTTACGATGAACCCAGACGCAGTACCTTCGGTAGTCCAGAGCTGACTAGCACTTCCAACGTACAACTCATCATCAAATTCATAAAAGTTCGATCCATCATAATCCAAGAAGACGGAGAAGCCGAAGGTGCCGCTACCGAAATCCCCATTCTTGACGAAGTCCAGGTTATCGGTCGTGTCGTCAAAGGCCCAAAGTGTTCCCGAAGAATTAAAACTTTCTCGTCGTTCGGTGAAGTAAAGCAATCCTCCCGCCGTCACTAGGTTCTCCGCTCCGGAATAAGAGCTGGCGAAAGGATAGTAGTACGGATTGTCATAGAAAGAGGTAATGGCCTGCGAGCCGGCAAAGCTACCGTCACTTTGGAAAACCTGATTGATTCCGTTCGAGTCTTCAGCAATCCAGTAAAGGTGGTTGCCATTGTTGATTAGATTCTCAACGGGCAGCGTGTTTCCGCTTCCGTCATCGACGACTCCGGTTCCGGGCAGCGTTCCGTCGCTCGTCCACAGCACTCGACCGCCGTTGATCGGATCCTCGGCGATGAAGTAAACCGCTCCGGCCAATTCGGTGATGTCCGACGGATTGTAATAGCTGTAGCTCGTTTGCAACGGCTCTACCAATCCATTCGTGCCGTCAAGGCGATGCAGCGAACCGTTTGAGTTGAAGAAAAGTCCCAGCGAAGTGGACGTCAGTTCGGTGGGGTTGGAATCATTGGACCGGAAGTTGGCCGTCAAGTTCGAGGCGTTCCCGGCTGTGCCATCGGTGACGTAGAAATCTGGCGAGCCTGAGGGGTTAAAGAAGAGGTGCGAATCGGTACCCAACGCTTCGTCGACAAAATCAGGAAACGGATCGTTGGTTAGATTCGAAACGTTGGTCACCAAGCGAGCCCCCGTTGGCGTCGCATTGGTGGCCCATAACTCGGTGTCGCTGGAAGTGCCGTTTTCGACTTCAAAGAACAACAGTCCGGCACCTTGGAGCAGCCCGCTATTAGCATAGCTGCCGCCTTGACTCAGAGTGTGAGCGAGCTGTGTGCCAGACGTGCTGTCATGGGTCCATAGACTTGCACCACTGGATTCAACTTCGACAAAGGCCAGTTGTCCGTCGTACTCGGTCAACTGAGCGCGAAAAGCATACGGATAGCTGGTTTCAAGCGGCAATACGTTGGTGACCGTGCTACCCGAGACGGTCCACAATGAATTGCTATATAGTAAGTCGTACTCCGCTGTAAAATACAGATCAGTACCGATGGCGGTCAGCTCCGCGATGTTCGGCAATGAACTGACCGTTGTTAAAGTGGCGGCGACTCCATCGGTGGCAAGTTGCTTCCCGTCGGTGGAATAGAGTTTTTCTCCGGTTCCGTCGTTGGCGAGGAAAAAGAGCGTTCCATCGACGTCGGTCAACGAGTTGATCCCAAAGGAACCGTAGTAATATGAGCCCGGGTCGATGTCGTGTAGCAACTCGGTTCCAGACGCCGTTCCGTCGCTGACCCACAGTGCTTCGCCATTGTCAAGGTCGTCATAAGTGAAAAATAGCTTGCCACCGGAGGCTCCGAACTCATAGAGATATGACGTCGGAAAGTCATCTTTGACTACCATCGTCGTGGCTGGTTCGCCATCGGACTTCCAAAGCTCGTAATCGTTATTCAAGTCGTCAAACTTTAAGAAAAACAACGTGCCCGAGACGTCGATCATCTCGGTGCGATTTTGGCGGGTGGTCAATTCCGTGATCGTTCCCGTTAATACGTTGTAGTACAGCAACGATTCATCGCCGTCGTTCAGACCGGTATCTGCATTGAAGGCAAAGCCATCTCGAAACGGCGTGAAGTTGTTCGGGTCGGAACCATCGGCCCCCTCATTGAGGTCCGCGATTCGGAAAGTCCCCGACGCCGTTCCGTCACTTTGCCAGAGTTCGAGCCCAAACTCATCCTCGTTGCCGAAGTACGCCACGTTGCCGATCGCCACGCCTTCTTCGGGTGATGCAGCGATGTTCTCGGAAACAATATCGGCGACCAAATCGACCGCGAGCAAACGCCGTGGTTCCAGAGACTGGAAAGATGCTGTTAGCGAGCGACGTCGTTGCGATCGATTGTTTGAATTTCGGCGGCGGGCCACGCGTCGTTGGAACATAAATTTACTCGATGGTAAGTTGTGAAAATCGCGAGGAGCTTCGTTTCTAAGTTGAGAGGCCGAATCTTGCTACGAGACGCACTACAGCCCGGAGTGGCTGGTAGCGAATTTTGCGGATAGATTCGGTGTTTATTGATCAGTGTCGAGCGTCAAGCAAAAGGTGGCACGATCCAGAGTTCCTGGTCGTTGCCTTCGAGGTCGGGGCTGTGGATAAACGTGGGATTAGCACCTGGTAGGATCTCGACGGAAAAAATTTCCTCGACTGCTGTTTCAAATTCGAACCAAGCGACGGCGCGACCGGAAACCAGGTCGACGACCGCGATGCCGCAACGAAGTGACTCATGCATTGATGAGATCGGAAGCCCGCCAAAGACATTTGATTCTCGAATCTGGGACATCCCGATAAATGCGAACTGGCCGGCAAATGTCAGGCCTCGGGTATAGCCCGGAACCCGATCGACCGTGGTGATCTCACCCTTGTTCGGATCGACACAGCAGAGCTCACCGCGTCCGGAATTGAGCAGGTAAAGATTGCCCTGATGCAACCGCGGTGAATGGGGCATGCACAGACCATCCGCAACGACGTCGTTCGTATCAACATCGAGCACGCAACCGCCGGACGTTTTGTTTTCTCGCCAGCCGCCACCGACGTCCGTTCTGCCCAATGCAGTGACATATTTCGGGCCGTCTGAACCCAAGGCCATCCCATTAAGATGGCAGCGATCCTGCGGCGCAAGATCGGAGATGAAATCCGGCTTCCACCGAGGCTTAAAGTTGTGAGGCGAGTCAAAGGTGCAGAGGCAGGAAAACAGCGTGTTGACCGCCCATAACTGATCACCCTGAAAGGCCATCTCGTGGATGCTGATGTTTCCCGTGATGTGATAGTCTCGGGCGGCGAACGTAACCGACGACGTCGGAGGCGTGTCCTGGCCAGTGAGCCTAATTTCTCGCGGCAAGTCTTTTTGGCCGGCGAGTCGCCAGATGCCACGTCGGGTTCCCACAGCGAGCTGTGTCGGATGCCGGGCCAGTCCCATGGCTGACTCGAACGAAGTCAATCGCACGTCAGCGACCAAATCGCCGCTGGCATCGTCCAGGACAGGTTGAATAACGGCTAACTTCCCTAACTTGTATGTCGTTACCAACAACGAGGCGTTCAAATGCTGCAAAATTGGCAAAAACTGCTCGCTGCAGCGGTATCGCAGTTCTACAGCAACGGGAGCGTTTGACGAGGAAATCAAGTGACTACTGGGAACCTCAGGTGGAGTGAATTCTGTATCCATTAGGGTGGTTTAGTCTACCCAACCTCTGCAAGCAGTACAAGCCCACCCCTCTGCAGAGCAATGCGAAAATCTGCGTTGCCGTGCCCGGCTTCTGCGAAAACGTGGCGGAAGCTACTCGGGAGACAAACGGAACGGGCAAACTCTTCGTTGCTCGTCGAATCATCGGCTTAAAGTCTTTTTCGCTGCCGTTCCGATGCGTAGAGCGGCTGACAGCTTGGGTGAGCCTGGCATTACTGGTCTGGCCAACGGCTAGAGTCTTGGGCATGCAGCAGCTATTCAGAGAACGAAAAGCAAGGGGCAGCCAAATGCCTGGACACCTTTGGATTGTCGTTGGCTACTCTCGTTTCGAAATATTCAAACTCGCCGCAAGATTCGTTGCGCCCGCTCGAAAACAGTAACGAAAGTCGCCGGCAATCTCGGCTATTTCGCTCAAGTCAGGGCTTCCTCGCGAGCCTGTGCGATTCGCGAGGTGAGACCGGAAATGGTGCCAAATTGAAATAAAATCCAGAACGCAAAATCATAAGACCAAAACACGGTGGCGATTTCAAAGCAAATTGCGACCAATACACTGCCATAGGCGACCGCTACAGGGCCTCCGCTGGGATAGAAGTAGGTTCCCATTGTCCTTTCCAAGCGGAATGCATATACGATTGACAAAAGGAGGCCTGCGACGAACAAGGCGAGCCCCACCCAACCAAGTCTCAATCCCACATTAATGTAAGAGTTGTCAACGATTCCCAATTGCTTACGGATTTCCGGATCAGACGGAAGACCGGGTAATTTCGATGGCGGGAAGCCTTTCGATTGGATTGTCCCGTAGCCCAGCGGGCCGCCTTTCCTAACGAGAGGGCCGTAAACTTGAACTGCGAACAACCGGTTACGAGTTCCATTAAGAATTTGAGGAGTGGCTTGGTCATCAACCTCAATAATTCGGCTCCGACCTTGAGTGGTTTCCGTCGAATCGAGATATGCAAGGGCTGTATCCCAATTAGCTGCACTCCACATCAGTCCACTGATCGCGACCGCGACCAACACCCATCTCGCGTAACGGAAATACCATGCGAAGGCCAGGAAGAGAGCAAGGGGCAGGCAGAGTATTGGACCTCTTGAAATCGTTGCGAAAACTCCTAGCACTACCGCAAGAAAGCCCCCCCCCGCCGATCGCTCGTTCGCTTCCATGGGCTTCCGCCCGAGTGCATAGGTCCACCACGAATGGCAATAGCGACAGCAAAGCAATTCCCAAGAAGATCGGATGCCGGACCGGGCCTGCGGCACGGTACAGCCAATCGTAGCGAAGCCCACTGGGGCGGTTCACCTTGTCGTCCATTTCGGTCAACAACCATTCCCAAACGTTGGTGCCGGAGACTGATTCAAAGATCGCACCGATCGAAATGATCGCCGCTACAAGGACAAAGACTGGCGACAATTTTTCAAGTGAGCCCGCATGTACGAACGCGTACCGTCCGGATGCGTAGGGGAGCATCCATTGGCCGTAGGCTTGGGCGGCGACGGCGAAGGGGTTTCCGCCGTAGTAAACGTCGACCACGATGTGCCACAAGAAGAGGGCGGTGATCAAGACGTCGAGCAGGTTAATTGCATTAAAGATTTCACGCCATGAGTGAGTGCAGTAGACGATCAGCAGGACGATCGCTGTCGCCATCGTGACGTTGATGGGCGTGTTGAAGACTTCGATTTCGAACCAAGTTCCCGCTAGCATCGAGATCGCGATGCCGGCACCGAGGGCGTACTGCTTACCGTGATGACGGCCGTACCACGCGGCGAACGCGAGGGAGACGGTCAGCATGATCGCGAAAGAAATTTGGTCGTTGAACAAGGTAGGTTTTCTAGAAGTGGGCCATTCGCGGAAACACACACATCATAATTCAATGCTAGCGAAGTGTCTGCTTCGCTGGATGACGGTTGTTGGCAGGAAGATTAAGGGCAAGAAAATGTTCTGCTCTGCATCTTCCTGCCCTCAATCTTCCTGCCAAAATCAAAGTAGCGATGCCCGGTCATCGACGAGCCCCCTTTTCGGTTAGGCTCTAAGTTGGCCCGATCGACTTGCCCTTCATTTCAGGAACACGCAGTTCGACGTGACACCCTGGGTGGAGCGTG
This sequence comes from Neorhodopirellula pilleata, assembly GCF_007859915.1. Taxonomy (GTDB): domain Bacteria; phylum Planctomycetota; class Planctomycetia; order Pirellulales; family Pirellulaceae; genus Rhodopirellula; species Rhodopirellula pilleata. The sequence continues at coordinate 5,665 of NZ_SJPM01000019.1, read as the reverse complement.
ATCGGGATGGGGGCGTTGCTGGGTTGCTCGGCGTATGTTCCGCCGACCCTCGCTCGTAAGTGTTTTGAATCCGGTTTCGGAGACATGAGCCGCTGTACTCGAGTGAATTCCTATTGTTTTGTGGTACAATGCCAAACCAATTACGGGATCGACATGCCGTGCCTCCGATGCGTTTTTTTTCCGTGACGAACCGATGACTACAATTCATTCGATAGTTGGTGTTGGTGAGGTACCCGAACCTTCGTTACCCGTGACGCTTCCTCTGACGGTGAAGCAATTCGCGGACTTGGTCGATCGCGGTCATTTTGAAAAGCAGCCCGGTCAAATTGAGCTCATCAATGGGAGGATCGTGCGGATGAACCCTCAAGGACCACAGCACGCCAGTCCGCTTGATATCCTCGCCGAATGGTGTGTTGAGAGGTCGGCTCGCCGCTTTTGGATTCGGATCGAAAAACCGATTGAAACTCCGTCGCACTCGAGCACACCCGAACCTGATATTGCTTGGGTTCGGCGTCAGTCTTACGCTCATCGGCATCCACAACCGGAGGATATCTCTCTGTTGATCGAAGCGAGTGTGTCGAGCCATGCGTTCGATCTCGGCGAGAAACGCGAACTCTATGCTTCGGCAAGCATCCCTGAATATTGGCAAATCGATGTGCCGCAACACGAGATTCGAGTTCATCGCGATCCCAGTGGAACGCTCTACCGGGATGTCAGCACCCCCGGCGAAGAGGCGACGATCTCGCCGATTTGTTTGCCTTCGGCCATGCTTCGGATCAGTGATTGGTTTGAATCGAAAACGCAGTGAGTAATGGGTTTGGGATCCGTCCGTCGATTGTGGGTGGGGGCGGGGACATCAACCTAAGCATCGTGTGAACAATCGGTGCTGAATATTGTTAGTGGACGAGAGATTCCTGCTCATCCCTCGCTCACCGGGCTGTTGATTTAGTCATCATCGATACCCGAAGCGTGAGTTTTGAATTTGCGCTTTTTTCGTAACCCGCTGCGTAAGCGAGGGATAATTGATATTGACTCATCCCTCGCTTACGCGTCGGGTTACGATAAACCAATGCCACAGGCAAAAGCGCAACTTCAAAAAGCGTGAGCGAGGGATACATACAAAGGACTTAATGGCGATGAATCCCTCGCTCACGCTTCGGGTTACGATTAAATCAACACGCCCTCACGCTGCGGGTTACCACTTGGACTTTTGATGGGGCGGGTCCAATGGATCTCCGTTAGAAGACGACCATCACGCACACGATCGTTAGGCCGCCGGTGAGGTACAGGAAGGGGGCGTCCCAAGTGTGGGGTGAGAAGGCTTCGGCGGCGGTCATCATGGCCGGTACGAATAGCATCAGGGCGAGCCATTGGTTGAGACTGACGATCGGATACACGCAGGCGACCGTGGCGAGGGCAACCGCGAGCACACACGCGCTGCCTTCGATCGATCGGACGTAGTTCCGGTCTTTGGCAAGTGACGGCACGCGGTAAGTGTGCTTGCCGAATCGGATGCCGATCGGTTCGGCGAGCCCGTCGCCCACGCCGGTGACGACGAGTGGGATGCTGATCAGCGGTTCGATCTCGAAGCGTTGAAAGACGAGAAATAGGCCGATCAGAATGACCGCCGAGACGATCGCTTGGCTGATGATCCACAACAACGTATGAGGTCGATCTTCGGGACGATCGACCGCCGCGAAGGCGGTGCTCACCATTGTGAAACGCTGGCGAATGGGATGAACCATGACCAGCGTCGCGAGCGTGAAAACGACGACCGTGGAAAGGAACGTCAAGACGTTGGGTTGATAGGGGAAGATCGGGGCGAGCAGGAACGGGCACAGCATCAACACGAAATGGTTGATCTTGCGGGTGTAGTTGACCTTCCAGTCACGTTTCAGGACCAGCCACCCGGTTGCCCAACACAACGCCATCATGAATGATTGGTGCAGGACGATCGTCCAAACGTAGTTGGTCGGTAAATTCAATCTTGTCGAAACGTTAGCGAGTTATTGAGCGGAAGATGATTATTCTTTGCGGCCGGACTGCAGTGTTTTGGCGATCGCGGTCGTGAGGGCCTGCAACGTTTCGGGCGTGTAAGTCGTTTCGGCGGCGAGCGACTGCATCTCTTCGCTCATCTCGAACGGCGTGCCTTGTGGGATTTGTACCAGGGCGAATGCGTCTTTGGATGGAATGCCGAGGAAGTTGAATTTGTCTTTCTTGACGTTCATGATCCGATCCTCTTGCATGTTCGGAGGCAGGAGCTGAATCGCCGTGTCGGCGATCTTGAGTTTGCCACGAACCGGATCGAGTAACCACACGAGCGTGCCGATGTTGCCATTTTCGGGAAACACCCAGATGTAATAGCGAACGATCATTTCACGATGCTCGTTCTCTTGCAGCATGCTTGCCGGGGCGTCGAGGATCAAGTTGTACGGCGTCCGGGCAACCCGTTCGACTTTCGCAAGCGCGGCGACGTTCCCGTCGAGAACACTGCGGCCGATCAACGACAATTCGCCTCCGAGCTGGCTTTGCGTTTGAGATGTCACGACGACGTTCTTGCCATCGATCACCATTGAAAAACCAACGGCGACCTGGTCCAGTTCAAATTTACCTTCAGAGTTCTTCTCGGCATTGGCGAGCATCGTGAGGTTGAACACTTCGGCGTAATAGCGAACCGTGTCGGTGACCGCATCGACGTCACCTCGAGTCAATTGGCCACGCACGAACGAGATCAAATGCGACCAGTCTTCGGGTGGCTGTTCACCGAAGGTTGTGCCAGGCGGGATCAGCGAGACGGGTTGCCGCGTGAAATCGACCTTATTTGTCGACGCCGTCTCGACGCCCGTCTGCGCACACAAGGTTTGAAACGTGCCCTGCCACAGAATCAACGTCAGGAAGCAGATCGAAAGGAAACAATTAGTCATGGTGCGATTTCGAATCAGTCGGACGGGAATAGGACAGTTGCGGCGAAAATAAGGTAGCGAAACTCGCCGAGAGTTTCGGCCTAGGCAGCCAAGCATCACGAGATCAATCAGTGACGCATCCTGTAGGTGGCGGCGACTTTTAGTCGCCGTTTCAGGAATTGGCGACTGAAAGTCGCCACCACTTTTTGTTCCCTCGAAACTAAAAGCCGAGACTCTTGGTGAGTTTCGCTCCGGCAGAAGACTCGCTTTCAAGGCTATCAGAGCACTCGCTATTATGGCAGTTCAAGCTCCCCCGACCAGGGTTGATTTTTCAGGTACCAATCGACGCTGGCGTCGAGACCTTCGTCCAGTTCGACACGTGGGACCCAGCCGAGAAGCTCTTTCGCTTTGGTGATATCAGCCGAGGTGATCTTGATGTCCGCTTTGTGAAACTCCTTGTAGTTCAACTGGGCCTTTTTGCCCAAGCGATTTTCGAGCCCCGCGATGATCGCATTGAGGGAGACCGGCGTGCCTCCGCCACCGAGGTTGATGACTTCGTAACCGACCGGCTTGAGCGCCGCGATGGTTCCTGATGCGATGTCGGAGACATAAGTGAAGTCGCGAGATTGTTCGCCATCGCCGAACAATTCGATCGGGGTGCCTTCGTCGATCCATTTAATGAACCGGAAAATGCACATGTCAGGCCGCCCCGCCGGACCATACACGGTGAAGTATCGGCACACCGTCACGTCGATGCCGTAAAGATGGTGATATGAAAACGCCATCGCTTCGGCGGCCTTCTTGCTCGCCGCGTAGGGGGAGATCGGCGTGTTGACGGGCAGCGTTTCGACAAACGGCATCGGCTGGCCGGCGTAGAGCGACGAGGTCGACGCGAGCACGTACTTCTTGACCCCATGTTTTTGCATTTGATCAAGCAGATTCAGACTGCCCATCGCGTTGGTGGTCATGTAGATGTGCGGGTTCTGCATGCTGTAACGCACGCCCGCGCGGGCGGCGAGATTCAGGACTCCGTCGAACGAATACTTCTCAAAAAGCCGACCGAGTGTGTCGAGACTTTCAATATCGCCGCGGACCATCTCAAAACGATCGCTCGGGTATCCGGCAAGCCGCTGCAGCCGATGTTCTTTCAATCGCACGTCGTAATAATCATTGACATTATCAATTCCGACGACGCGGTGTCCCGCGTCGAGCAGCTGAGCGGCGACTTCATTGGCGATGAACCCGGCACAGCCGGTGACCAGATACGTTGACATGGCGTAAGGTAATGATGAGCGTAGTCGGAAAGTGCAATCGAATGGATGCGTTGGTCGATGAGTTGATGGTCCATCTAAGTTGAATCCAAGCGTCAGGCAGTTTAATCCGTGGCGAAACCAAAAATAGCGGTCTTCTTTGGAACCCGGCCTGAGGCCATCAAACTGGCACCGGTGATGAAGGCATTGGCAGCCGATTCCCGGTTCGCGTTGGTGTCCGTTTCGACCGGACAGCACCGCGAAATGCTCGATCAGGTGATTAATTTGTTCGATTTACCGGTCCACCACGATCTGAACGTCATGCAGCCCGGCCAAACTCTGGCCGGTTTGTCAGCCCGTTTGTTGACGGGAGTCGATTCGATTCTGGAATCCGAAAAGCCGGATTTTGCCGTCGTCCAGGGCGACACCACCACCGTCCTAATGGCCTCGCTCGCTTGTTTTTATCGGGGCATTCCCTGCGGGCATGTCGAGGCGGGCTTGCGAACCGGGGATCTCGCCAGCCCGTTCCCCGAGGAGGCCAACCGCGTGCTGGCGACGAAACTCAGTGCTCTGCACTTTCCGCCGACAAGAATCAGCGAGAAAAACTTGATTCAAGAAGGAATCTCACCCGAGCGAATCGTCGTCACCGGAAACACGGTCATCGATGCTCTGCATCTCGAGGTCGCCAAACAGAACGACCGAGAGATTCAGCGCGACATCGACTCGGAACTCAAACCCTATCTTCCCTCCGATTGGCGATCGAAGCAATTCATCTTGATCACCGGCCACCGGCGAGAAAATTTTGGTGAGGGATTCGAATCGATTTGCGAAGCGATTGTGATTCTGGCGACGAAGTATCCGGACGTTCGTTTCGTGTATCCGGTGCACTTGAATCCGAACGTACGAGAGCCCGTCGAACGAACGCTCGGCCGACTAGACAACGTTTGCTTATTACCACCGCTGGGGTATCGCCCTTTCGTCGCATTGATGCGAGCCTGCTATTTTGTCTTGACGGACTCGGGTGGGGTGCAAGAAGAAGCACCGGGGTTGGGCAAGCCGGTCTTGGTGATGCGAGATACCACCGAACGCCCCGAGGGCATCGAGGCGGGAACGGTGCGATTGGTCGGTCCGGTGCGCGAGAAGATCGTCGAGGGGGTCAGCGAGTTGCTCGACAACCGTAAAACCTATGAGGCGATGGCTCAGGCGAACAATCCTTACGGTGATGGACATGCGAGCGGCCGGATCGTTGATGCGATTGCTCGGTATTTGATAGACGGGTGACTTGTCAGAACTCTTGTGAGTCCAGCTACATCGGCTATCACCGCGTGTCGTCTTACTGGACGGCGATTGATACAAGCCCGACGCGCAAATGCGTGTTGATTTAACCCGCCTTATTCACCAAGCGCGCCTTTAGGGTAGAAACCATCGCGTGAAACGCTACGTTTATCGGTTCACTACAACCAACTCAAACGCAAAGCAGGATCACGCGATGGGTGAAGTACAACGTAACCT
>NZ_SJPM01000018.1 GCF_007859915.1 Neorhodopirellula pilleata | reverse complement strand
ATCAGTCCACGAGCAGCATCGATGTCACCGACCTGTAAGTGAAGGCCCTCGTTGAGACGCAGTCCCATGGAGTAGACGGTCCAAAAGTACGCGAACATGCGTTGAGTGGTAGTGGCGGCGATGAGTCTGTCTAGCGACAATTAGTTTTCCCCCTCCGCGGCAATTAAAATTCCCCTGTTGAGGTAACGGGCGTGGGTTTCACGACCCCCGCGTTTCCCAGCTCAGCGACAATTAGAATTCCCCTGTTGGGAAAGATAATCGCACCATCGCAAGCTCCTACTTTCCAAGGAGATAGCGATGGTCACGGACGGACAAGTTTCTGAACTCAGGCGATGGCTGGCTGCTGGCAAGTCACTCGCCGCATCTGCCAGGATGGCTTCGATGGACAAGAAAACAGCAAGGTCGTATCGCGATGATGGGCGACTGCCGTCCCAGCGAAAGACGACGCGGAACTACCGGACTCGGACCGATCCTTTTGCGGACGTTTGGGCCGATGTGGAGCAACAGCTCCGGGGCGAACCGCGGCTCAAGGCGAAGACCCTCTTTGACGATTTACAGCGACAGCGTCCCGGCGAATTCGATGACTCAACGCGTCGAACGTTCGAGCGGCGGGTCGCCAACTGGCGAGCGATTCATGGCCCCGAAAAGACCGTGTTCTTCCCGCAAGATCACCACCCCGGTCGATTCGCCGCGAGCGATTTCACGGTTTGCAATTCGCTCGGCGTCAAGATCGCCGGAGCCGTTTTCAAGCACACGCTGTTTCACTGCGTGCTGACCTACAGCAACGTCGAATCCGTTTCCCTGTGTTTCTCCGAGTCCTTCGAAGCACTCAGCGAGGGAATTCAAAATGCGTTCTGGCAGTTTGGTGGCGTTCCGATTCAGCATCGTACCGACTCGCTCAGCGCGGCTGTTCGCAACCACTCCGACGGCAAGTCACTGACGAAGCGATACTCGGCACTGATGCAGCACTACGGCTGTGCGGCTCAGAAGACCAACGCCCGATGCGCCAATGAGAACGGGGATGTCGAATAGGGATTAATTGGTGCCACCCACCATTGACCAGTGGCGTGGTGGTCCGTAGAATTCGGGAAATTACTCAAACCGGGAGATTGCCATGCCTCGTCCACAACGCTCCGAACAGTTCTCGCCAGAAGAGATTTGTTATGTGCACTGCATACAACGCTGTGTTCGGAGAGCATGGCTGGCTGGGGTCGATCCGGTCTCGGGGGTCGATTATTCGTTCCGGAAAGAATGGATTCGCAGGAGAATGGAGGCACTCGCCTCGGTGTTCGCGATCGATGTGCTTTCCTATGCGATTATGAGCAATCATATCCACCAGATCCTGCGAAATCGGCCCGATGTCTGTGCGCAGTGGTCCGACGAAGAGGTCGCGATCCGCTGGTTACGGGTCTTTCCTGGTCGACGGATGGAAGAACATTTGGCTGAACCGACCGAGAATGATGTCAAAACACTTGTCCGGGATAAGAAACGACTGGCGGAGGTGCGTAGGCGACTCTGCGATGTATCCTGGTTCATGAGGGCACTTTCGGAGCCGATCGCACGGATGGCTAATTTTCAAGATCAGTGCACGGGTCGATTTTGGGAAGGTAGGTTCAAGGCTCAAAGAATTATCGATGACGCAGGGTTGCTTGCCTGCAGCATGTACGTGGATTTAAACCCAGTGCGGGCGGCAATCGCGGGAGGTCCAGAAGGGTGTCGGTTTACGAGTGCTTATGATCGCGCTGAGGCACAAAAGGGAGAACAAGTCGACTCCGCCGCGTTCGATTTGAAGCCGATTCCGACGGAGGAAGCCGGCCGCAAGATCCGCGAAACACCGGTCGATGACCTGCGGAAAGAACGCAAAGCGAAGCGAAAGAACCCAACCGGCCGTCGGATCCTGCGTGACGCTTGGTTGAGCCCCTTGACCATGAAACCCAATGTCCTGTCCGGCGAAGCCGAGGTTCACTCCGGTGGCGTTCGCAGTAGTGATCGTGGGTTCTTGAATCTGTCTTGGGAGGACTACTGGGAACTGCTTTGCTGGACGGCCAAGCAAAGTGTCCAGGGCGTCAAAGCGGAGGTGCCTTCACGACTGGCGAAGCGTTTAGCGGCGTTGGGTATTGACGTGTCGATGTGGCGAGATTTGGTATGGAACTGGCAGCGTTACTTTGGCAAGAGCGCGTGTGTGGGTCGTCCTGAGTCCATGAAGCAGCACGCCGAGCAAACGGGCCGTCACCACTACCGAGGCCAGGGTAGCGGCGCGGCCTGCTTCGCGTAGTCGCCCTGCTTCCAGTCGTCGTCCGTTCAAACTGACAGCTGAACCGGTCGGTTAGGCTTGCCGCTGCCCTGATCGTCATATCAAACGTGAAAATCGCAATCATTGCAATTCAATGCCAACCGAATTGCAGCGATGACCGAACCAGCGTTCGACCACGATTGGCTCGATTACTATCGTCCTTCGATCGATTACGAGCACGAGCACCGCGATGCTGAGCACGAGCACGAAAGAGGGTCGAAACCAGGCCGTGCACCGAGCGATTGGAAACGTGGATGGCACCTTCCGGATTGCTATTCGTTAACGCTTGCCGATCTTTTGCCGCCCGATTTGTTCGGCGGTTTTGTTTTGATAGAATCCGGTCGACGGTCCTGTCCGGCCGAGTCCCTTTGCCGCGACAGGTTTCAACAATTGATCTTTGAGACAAAAACAATTGATCCTTTGAGTTTCAATCATGAAGAACCGAACTGAAGTATCCTCATGATTACTGACGTTGAAGAGTACTTTCTGAACGGTTGTGGTCGCTGCGAACGGTTTGCGACTTCGGACTGTTCCGCTCGGCAGTGGAGTGCGGGTCTCGCAAAACTCCGCCAAATATGTCTTGGCGTGAATTTGACCGAGACCGTCAAATGGGGGCATCCTTGTTACATGCACGCCGATCGCAACGTCGTCATCATTGGAGCCTTGCGCAATGACTTCCGCCTGAGTTTCTTTAACGCCGCACTGATGAAGGACCCCAATGGGGTGCTCGAGAAGCAGGGACCCAATACTCAGCATCCGGACATGATCCGATTTACGGCGAACAACCAAGTAGCGAAGATGAAGGAGGTGATTGAGTCTTATTTGCTTGAGGCAATGGGATATGCCGAATCGGGCATCAAGCCTCCGAAGCACACGAGCGACATTCAAATTCCCGACGAATTGTTAGAGGCGTTTGAATCCGATCCCGAACTTGCTGATTCCTTCTACAAGTTAACGCCTGGTCGCCAAAAGAGTTATGTGATCAACCTGAATTCAGCCAAGAAGGCCGAAACGCGTATTTCACGTATCAACAAGTTCCGAGACAAAATCCTAGCGGGGAAAGGCGCGCTGGAACGGTGAAACCACCAGAAGGTCAACGTCGGTGGGTGACGTTGTGCCGTGTCGGGTTCAAATCGGTATGGTTAGTTTGGCCCAGCTTCTGGAATGGGCCGGCCGTGCGGGTCAGTCGACGGCGAATCGGTTTGCGCGTCGAGTTGGTCTTGTAGATCGCGGTTGGTGAAATGTTCGAGCGTGTGCGCCGTTTGGTGCAAACGTTTGTCTTCGACTTCAAACCGTGTGACTAAGTACTGCTCCCACAAACGGTGGGAACGGACGATCGTTTCGGCTTCCGTCCTGCCGAGTTCGGTCAACTGCGGCAATTCTGGCGAGTCCTCGTGATCGGATGCGGTAATCCGCATGTTGGATTCGACGCGTCCGCGCCACCGGTGAAAACGAATCGCCATCCGAGCTGCCGTTGGCGTTGTCAGGAGCGTTTCGGCTATCCAATCGATTGCATTGGTTTGTGATTTCTTCCAAGGCGTCCGCAACGGAATCGCTTGATCGCCATTAACTGATTCATCCAGCCGATAGAGCAACGTCAAAACGTCATCCGTCAAGATTGACCACCGCAGCCGTTGTCTGCGCACGAGTCCCGGTACGACGCCTTGCTGCGGCGCGAACAGAAACGCGAGCGCGAAAGCCACACCTGAGGCGACCGCCATCATGCCCGCCGTCGTCGTGCTGCGATATCCGAACCAAGTCGGCACGTGCAACGCACCTAAGTGACCGACAACGGCGGAGGTCGCACCGATCAAACATGCCAAAACGACCATTATGCTGAGCCGGTTCGTTAACAGATACGCCGTCGCGGGTGGCACGATCAACATGGCAACGACCAAGATGTTCCCGACGCTTTCGAACGAAGCGACCGCCGTGATCGCGACGAGCGTCATCAGCACGTAATGAATCAACGTCGCCGAGAAGCCGCTCGCGGTCGCCAAGGCTGGATCGAACGTCGAGATCTTCAGTTCTTTAAAAAACAAACCGACGAACAACGCATTGATCATCGTCACTACGGACAGCACCGCGACGACTCGGGGAACCTGCATCGAGCCGAAGCCTGGTACTGGGATTTCCCACCGATCCCACGGCGTTTGTTCGATCGCGCCGTAAAGTACGCATCCGGGGTCCAGGTCGACACGATCGGCTGCGACGACGATCATCAACAAACCTGCAGCGAATAGGGTGGTAAAGACGACGCCCATCGAGGCTCCTTCGTCGACTTGGCCGCGATTGTGAATCCAATCAGATAATAACGCCGTCAAGATGCCGACCAAGACCGCACCGACGAACATCCAAATGCTGCTGCGAGAGCCCGAGATCAAAAATGCCGCCGCCAATCCGGGCAATACAGCGTGGGAAATCGCGTCGCCGAGTAAGCTCATCCGTCGTAGCAGCAGAAAACATCCCAGCAATGACGACGCGACCGCGCACAGCACGCCGGCGGCGACGATCCAACCATCGAACGACCATTTCCACGCGATTTCGATCATAAGCTTCTGCCAGTGCGATTCGTATCGACCATCGAAATTGGTTTGGATTCGAGGTCGGCCGTGTCGCTCGAATTATCGCCTACTAATTCGCCCGCATGGGGATCGTCAGGCATGCGGGATCGGCCTAGTTCCGCATCGAGTAGCGTTTCCAATTCGGCGACAATTTCTGGCTCGAGCACGTGTTCGATCGCGTCAGCGTCGCGATCGACACGTTGGGGTGCGATGTCGGCGTGTTGAATCAGATACAGCTCCCACAACCGGTGGCGGCGGGTCAATCGTTTGGCTTCGTCCTTGCCTTTGGCGGTCAATGCAAATTCCATTCGCGAGATGTTCTCGGTAATCCAACTTTCTCGCGACGCCTGATTGAGCATTCGCCGCAATCGTTTCTTCGACCAACTTCGACGCGGCAGTAGTTCCTCGTACGGGACCGATAACCGCGACGGATCCTGTTCAAACATTTCGAACAACTCTCGGAGCAAATGTTGATGATCGATACTGTCATTGAGGCGTTTGCGTCGCCACCATCGCACGGCCACGCCGCGTTGACGGCCGAACATCAAGCTGACGAGGAACCCCACTCCTGTGACGAGCACGATCATTGCTCCGCTGGGTAAACGCGGAAAGATCGCACTGGCGGAAGCTCCGAACAAGCAACCGAGCATCCCGAGAACGGAAGCGATCATCATCATCACGATTAAGCGATCCGTCCAAAAGCGAGCCGAAGCGGCTGGAATGACCAATAAGGCGATCACCAAGACTAAACCGACCGCCTGCAAACCTACGATCGTAACGACGACCACCACGCCCATTAACACGGTATCGAGCAACAGCACCGGATAGCCGCGCGCGCCAGCAAACGCTTCGTCGAAACACAGTAGCTTGAGTTCTTTGAACAACGCTAGCGAAACGAGCACGCAGCCGATCGACGCGGCACCGATCAACCATGCGTCGCCGGAAGTCATCGTGGCCGTCTTGCCATAAATGAACGCTTCCAATCCCGCCGCATGACCGCTGCTCATTTGTTGCACGACGCCCAACAACGCTACTCCCGCGCCGAAAAACACGCTCAGCACGATCCCTAACGCTGCGTCTTCTTTAATCCTGGTGTTTTTGCGGATTAATAGAATCGTCACGATGCCCAGCAAGCCCGACGCGGTCGCACCAACGAGTAATAGCGGCAAGGACTTGCCGTTGTACCCCAGCGCGGTCGCGGTCAAGAAAGCAATCGCAATACCCGGCAGCGCCGCATGGGCGAGCGCGTCACCGACGAGGGCACGACGTCGCAACAAAGTCAGGCAACCCACCAAGCCGGAGGCGAACCCCAGCATCGCGGTGCCTAGGATGACCACCCGAGTATTGTGGTCCTGCAAACTCAACACTCGCCATAAGTGTTCGTTCAAATCCCTCGCTCCCGTCGACGCATGGCCTCCGTCGCTTCCTCCAACAACGTCAAGCGACCGCCATAGGTTCGTTGCAAGTTCTCATTCGTGAACACGTCTTCGGTCTTGCCTGCCGCGACGACTCGCATGTTCAACAACACCACGTAATCGAAATACTCCGGGACGCTCTGCAGGTCATGGTGAATGACGACCGCGGTCTTGCCGTCCGCTTGCATTTGTTTGAGCAGTTCGACAATCGCCGCTTCGGTGGCCGCATCGACGGCGGCGAGCGGTTCGTCCATCAGATACAGATCGGCATCTTGGACAAGGGCGCGAGCCAAGAAGGTTCGCTGCTGTTGCCCGCCCGAAAGCTGACTGATTTGTCGGTGGGCGAGATCGGCGATCCCGACCCGCGCGAGCGCTTCTCGAGCGGCGTCGCGGTGTTTTTTTCGCAAGGGCAAGCACCAGCCCACGCGGCGATACAACCCCATGGCCACGACATCTAACGCATCGACGGGAAAATCCCAATCGACGCTCTCTCGTTGCGGAACGTAACCGACCCGTTGAATCGATTCGGCGTAAGGTTGTCCGAACACCTCCACGCGACCGGATGCCCGTGGGATCAGGTCCATAATGGCCTTGAGCAACGTACTTTTGCCGGCCCCATTGGGGCCGACGATCCCGACCAGTTTGCCTTCGGGAATCTCAAATTCCACGTCCCAAATCACCGGTTTGCGGTGATAGGCAACAGTCAGATCGTCGACGGAAAGTGCGGGGACCAAGGGAGACGTTATCGGCAAAAAGGAGAAATTCAGGAAGACGAGCTCCGCCCATTGTAGCGACACCTGGAACGCACGACACGGCATCGAAGTCGACACCTCGTCGCATCGCTCGCCAGTGGTTAAGGTGCCCCGAGTTGCCCACCCACATGGCGAAGCTACAATCAGCAGCATGGCAACGCGCGAGAACGAAACGGATTCCGCTCCCCCCGATCCGCCGTCGGGCGACGAAGCGATCCAATCTCCCTACGACCGTCTAATTAACCGAACGCTGCAACAGATCGAGGCGGCACGGAGTCTGCTTGAGTTGCACCTGCCCGAAGAACTGACTCAGCATTTGAAGTTGGCAACCATGGCCCAGGTTGACACAAGTTTTATCGATCGGAATCTGCGACGTCGATTCGCCGATCGACTCTTTTCGGTCGATGTCTCTGATGAGATCGTCAACAGTTTGGAGATGAGGACCAAGTACGCGTATCTGTTAGTTCTGATCGATCACAAGAGCACGGACGATTCGCAGACTCTGATTCAAATGCTCGGTTATATCGTCCGCATTTGGGAGAATGCACTTGAGAATCACCAACCCCTCATGCCCATTATTCCTTGGGTCATCTACAACGGGGTCCGCCCGTGGCGATCCGCCCGCAGCCTCGATCAGTTGATTCCGGTCCCGGCCAGCTGGAAACGTTACGTTCCGGGGCTGGAAATACCGATTTTGGATGTTAGTCGGATGGACGACACCACAATGGTTGGCGAACCAATTTTGCAACTCGCCTTGACGTTGTTAAAATACGGACGAGAGCCAACCTTGGATGTCGCGCTGCGTCCCGTGCTGCAGTTACTCGCCCAAACGGTCAGCCCGCAGCAGGCTCGAAATCTGCTTGATACCATTAGGATTTATGTTATGTCAGTGAACCCAATCATCGGCGAAGAAAAATTCAACGAAATCGTTACTGAATTTTGGCCCGTGAAGCCCGAACCGGGCTCGGTAGCGGATCAATTGATTCGAAAGGGGGAAGCACGTGGAGAAACGCGTGGAAGAGTGGAGACGATTCGGATTCTCCAATCAATCCTCGGCGTTCCTCCGTCGACCGACGACTCGCTGGCAGGCAAGAGCCTCGATGAAATGCAGGCGACCATCGAATCGCTGCAACAACAAATTATTGACCGGCGGGGCGATTGAGGATTGCACGGACACTGCCCAATTCTTAACACCAAAGCATTTCCCCTCGCGAAGTGATCATTCTTCGTTGAGTTTGCCTGATCGCCCACGCTGCGGGGCGGTGCCTCCGAGGGCTCGGGCGATGATGGTGACGTTGTGGTCGATCATGCCCTCGTAAGTGCCCTCGTAGGTTCCCGCCGGTCCGGCGGCGTCGGAGTACATTTCGCCGCCGATCGTGACGGTATGTCCCCGAGATGCGGCGCCCTCGATGAGCGCTTCGATGCTCTTCTGCGACACACTGGTTTCAACGAATACCGAGGGAATCTTCTTTTCAACGAGCAAATCCACCAACTCATTGACTCGTCGCAAGCCGGCTTCGGAATCCGTTGATATGCCTTGCACGCCCATCACTTCGATCCCGTAGGCGCGACCGAGGTAGCCGAACGCGTCGTGCGAAGTGATTAGGATTCGCTGGGATTCGGGAATCGTCGCGAGTGTCTCGTTGGCGTAATCGGCAAGTGGTTTCAGCTCGGCTTGATAGGCATCCGCGTTCGCTTTGAACTGTGCGGCGTGTGCCGGCAAGGATTCGGCAAGTACCGCGGCGACCACATCGGCGGTTCGCGACCACAACTCCACGTCAAACCACACGTGCGGGTCGGGGTGATGAGCGTCGCCAAGGAGTTGATCTGATTTCAAGTCGCGGGTAATCGCGTGGACTGGTTTCGACTTTCCGACTTGATCGAGCGTGTAAGTCATTTTCCCTTCGAGCAACAACCCGGAATAAAAAACCACGTCCGCGTCCATGATCATGGCGACATCGTCGCGCGATGTTTTGTACAAGTGTGGATCAATCCCAGGACCTAACATGACGGTCACGTTGACGTGCTCGCCGCCGACACCGCGAACGACATCACCGACCATCGCGGTGGTGGCGACCACATTCAATTGACCGTTTGCGGTTGCCGAAGTTTTTTGTGGAGGCGTGGAGGACTGGCATCCGAACGCACATGCGGTCGCCAGACAAATGGCACCGAAGAGATAACGATTCAAGGCAAGCATGGAGTCAGGCGATCTTTGTTTGGGTTCATTCATGCGATCGAATCTTCAGCCAATGCTCCAGCGCCCGGCGATTGGAAAAGAAAGCCATGTCGTCGAGATACTCAGGGCCGGGAACGCACCAGCGGTAATCGTTCAACTCCGAAGCGGCCAGCTCGACGGACTGTTCATTTTCCACAGAGCACAGATAAAACAGATCGATCACATCGGCGGTGACACCCGCGTAGGTGTAACGATTCGGACCGGTCAACATAAGTGAACAATCGCGGACGACGAGTGACGTTTCTTCCAGCACTTCGCGAGCCAAGGCTTCCTCGATGGTTTCATCGCGATCAACAAACCCGCCAGGAAGCCCCCATTGGTTTTTGCCGGGATTGCGTGATCGGCGGACCAACAGGACATTGTTGTCGGAATTGATGATCAATGCTCCGACGGCCGCCACAGGACCAAAGAAAAATGCAAATCCGCATTCTAGGCATCGAAACGGAATCGAGCCTCCGCCCTGGTTGGCAACGCCGCAACTGGGGCAGAAACGAAAGGCTTGTTCGATCGGTTCGTTGCGGGACGTTTGCGTCATGAATCCTGATCATCGTACTGGGTGAGACGGGCCACCGAAGCGGCGTGAAATTGAGCGGCACGGATCACACCGGCACCTTGGAATGATTCGCCGAGTTTGCGAAGTTCCTCGACCGAGCCGATGACGCCCACCCCGAGGGCTTCAACATCCGCACTCGCCAGTTCGCTGTGCAATAAAATTCGGTGATCCGACAGCAACATCGCCAACCGCCTTGCCAAGACTCGTTCGCCATGCCAATCATTGAACTCATCCACCGATCGCGGAGTCGATTCCCAATCGTCAGGTCCGAGTTCGCTTTGCCAAACTTCGTTGGGTGCATGATCGATCCGCGACCAAATCACGATCATCCCTTCCCCTTCAGTGTGCTCTGCTGCGGCGATCGCCGCGCGGGCGACATTAGCCCATGTTTGCGCCGTCGCGTCACCATCGAGCGCCGCGATCACCAAACCTGCCTTCGGGCTGGTTTCGGTTTCGACGACGGCATGCAACGTTTCCAATTCATGGCGGATCGCGTCAGGGGTTCCCGCCAAGATCCGTCCGACCAAACCATCGACCTTGGACGATACGACGATCATCAATTGAATGCCCAATAAAAACCCGACTTCATTGACGGCAGCGTTGGACGCCGTAACGGACGCGTTTGATTGCGGCTCACTCGCCGACTCGACGTCTTCGTCGATCGTATCATCGCCGCCGGTAAACGTCGGCAGGATCCCACCCTGATACCGCCTCGTCGTCGATGAATCGGCGAACATCGGAAAAACGCCCGTCTTGTCGAGTCGACCGATCGCGTCGGCCGCACGCGCCGCGACGATCGGAATGGCGAAGTCCGCGTCGACCAAGTCCCGCGACAGGTAGATTGCCTCGGCATCGGCGTCGGCAGCGACGTATCGCATCAGCGATCGCATTTGGGGTTCATGCCGGATCACGGTCACCGCCGGTCCACCGCTCGGAGGGCTCACGTCGCTCGCATCAGGATCCACGTTTTGAAAACGTGTTTTCAACGATTCAACGACCATCGCTGAGGTCTCCGGCCACAACACGATACTGATCCTGCCCGCTTGGCAACCGGAGAGCGCTTCGATCACGCCCTCGATCACGTCACCGACTTGCGGCACATTGGGGTCGACCGCCAAGGCCACATGATCACCATCGAGGATCGCGGCATCGATCGACGGAAAGTCAACCGGTGTGGCCAACGAAGACGTCGCGAGTTTCGCGACCGACGCGGATGAATTGTCTCGCGGTTCACTTCGGTACGAGATCGGCCCCACGATGGACGCGGGACTGAGTTCCCACATTTCACCGGGAACGGCGTGCCGATAGTCCGCAGCGGCAACGACCGGCAGCGAGATGGATCTTGGATTTGAATTCATAACGTCAGACCGGTTCAACCTTTCGCGGCGATCTTGGCCCATGTGTCACGCAGTCCGACGATGCGATTGAAAATCACCTCCTCGGCGGTGCTGTCGGGGTCGACGACGTAGTAGCCCAATCGTTCGAATTGTACCCGCTCGCCGATCGCGGCTTTAGCCAACGCAGGTTCGACGAGCGCCGTCGTGGTGGTCAACGAATCTGGGTTCAAGTGATCCAGAAATGTCTTGCCCTCGGCGGTCGAGTCGGGGTTCTCGACCGAGAACAATCGATCGTAGTTGCGGACCGTCACGCTTGCCGCGTGATCACGACTAACCCAATGGATCGTGCCTTTGACTTTGCGACCCGAATCGTCATGTCCGCTTTTGGTTTGCGGATCGTAAGTGCATAAAATTTCGATCACCTTGCCGTCGGCGTCTTTGACCACGTCGTGACAATCGATGATGTAGCCCGAACGCAAACGAACGGCTCCGCCTTTTTTCAATCGGAAAAATTTACCCGGGGCCTGTTCCATAAAGTCATCTTGTTCGATCCATAGTTTCCCGGTGAATGGAATCATGCGACTGCCCGCCGATTCGTCGCCAGGGTTGTTGGTCGCTTCAACCATTTCGACAACGTCCTCGCCGTTTTCTTGAGGCCAGTTCGTAATCGTCAATTTGATCGGATCCAATACCGCCATGCGACGAGGCGCGACCTCATTGAGATGTTCGCGAATGGCGTTCTCCAATCGAACGACATCGATCGTGCTGTTGAACTTGGCGACGCCGATATCCGCACAGAACATCCGAATCGATTCGGGCGTGTAACCACGTCGGCGAAGCCCCACGATGGTTGGCATTCGCGGATCGTCCCAACCGTTAACGTGTTTCTCTTGAACCAGCTGCAACAGCTTACGTTTGCTCATCACGGTGTAGGTGATATTCAAACGTGCGAACTCGATTTGTCGCGGGTGGTGGATGTCGAGCGACTCGCAGTACCAATCGTAGAGCGGTCGGTGCTGTTCAAATTCCAGCGTGCAGATACTGAACGAGATCTTCTCCAACGAATCGCTCTGTCCGTGCGCCCAGTCGTACATCGGATAAATGCACCATTTGTCACCGGTTCGGTGATGGGAGACCTTGGCGATGCGGTACATGACCGGGTCACGTAGATTGATATTCGCCGCGGCCATGTCGATCTTCGCCCGCAAGGTCCGCGAACCATCGGGGAACTCGCCCGCTTTCATGCGGCGGAACAGGTCCAGGTTTTCGTCTGACGTGCGATCGCGATGCGGGCTGTTGCGTCCCGGTTCGGTGAGCGTCCCACGGTAGGTGCGAGTTTCCTCAGCGGTCAAGTCGCAAACATAGGCCTTGCCGTCTTGGATCAACTTTTCCGCCCAATCGTAAAGTTGGTCAAAGTAATCGCTCGCGAAGTGCAGTCCGTCCCAATCAAATCCGAGCCACCGCACGTCCTCTTGGATCGAGTCGACGTACTCAGTGTCCTCCTTGATCGGATTGGTGTCGTCGAAACGTAAGTTGCACGTCCCACCCATGTCCGCGGCCAAACCGAAATTCAAGCAAATGCTTTTGGCGTGACCGATGTGCAGGTATCCGTTCGGTTCGGGCGGGAATCGTGTGCGAACGGCATCGAAACGTCCCGACTTCAAGTCGGACTCGATCGCCTGGCGAATGAAGTGTTTCGACGGTTCAGGTTTGTCGGAATCCGAATTCGGCGTCGGGTCGGGCGAGGAAGATGCGTTCACGGCGTGCGATAGACAAAGGGGGGAAAGGAACGGAGCGTCCGTCCGGAAGAACCGCGGACCGACCGATCCGTCTGAACTGGTTCCGGTGAAGTCCGATTGTGACCTTTTCGGGGGTGTCTTGGCTAGACGGTTGCAGAAATCGTCGGAAAGCGTTCGGCGACATTGTCAGACTTTTTTACCGACTGCGGAGCGTTCGGCCACTCTCATGCCAAATCAAATTGGTTAGATTGATGGCGATCGCTTCCATTGCCTCAATACATTGGTGCTCATGAAACCGTTAATGCAACGCACGCTCGCCACCGCCGGGCCGCTGTTGGCCCTCCTAATAGTCATCGCGTTCTTTGCGCTCGCCGAGTGGGTATCGGGAACCGAAGGCAACTTCACCTCGATCTCGTCAACGCGTTTAGTCGGCGTGCAATCGATCAAGGTCGGGATTGCTGCGTTGGGAATGACTTTAATCATCATCAGCGGTGGGATCGATTTGTCGGCTGGGACTGCGTCGGCGTTGTGCGGTTGTGTCGCGGCGGCCTGTTTGGATTCGGGTTGGTCCATCTATGCCTCCATTGTCGCTGCCGTCGTGGCGGGCGCCGCGTGTGGTTTATTCAACGGCGTGTTGATTGCCGGATTGCGTTTGGTCCCGTTTATCATCACGCTCGGCTCGATGACGATATTCATGGGGATCGGCAAGTTTCTTTCCGATCAAGGCGGCACGATCACGCCGCCCCGCGAGACGATTCCGGATTGGCTGCGGATGATGGTGACGCAGTATCCCGATCCGGCGTGGATCGCCTACCCGTTGATTCCGAATTTTGGTTGGGGCGTTTGGATGACGCTCGTGTTGGCAATCATGGTCGCCGTCGGTTTGCACAGGACGATCCTGGGACGGCATATTTTTGCGATCGGCTCGAGCGAGGCGACCGCACGGTTGTGCGGCGTGCGGGTGCAGTCAACCAAGGTGCTTGTTTATGTAATCGCCGGCGCGTTGTTCGGTTTAGCCGGTTGCGTCGATATCGCCCGACTCGAAAAAGGCGACGCAACGGCGGGATTGGGGATGGAACTGGAGATCATCGCGGCGGTCGTGATCGGCGGTGGTTCCCTGCTCGGCGGCCGAGGCAGCGTTGTGGGAACGCTGTGCGGCGTTCTGATCATGGGCGTGATCAATCTCGGGTGCACCGCCTTGGAACTGGAAAACCAAGTCGAGAATATATTGTTGGGCGTGATCATCATCGCCGCCGTGTATGTCGATCGATTGCGAAGTCTCAAGACAAGTAAATCTTAAAGCCTATCCGAAAAGGGGGCTGCCCCTCTCCGACGATGCTTAAGGCGGCTACGCCGCAAACAAACAAGCCCGACGCGCAAGCGAGTGGATTCGCTGGTATTGAAAAGTTTGGAAGTAATTTCCTCGCTCGCACGTCGGGCTTGTATCAATTGCGTTCAAAAAACAACAAAAGCGGCGATAACTGCCGTAGCTAGCTACTGTTTCCATGCCTGGAAAGGCTTTCGATTCATGGGAGCACTACGTCCCGATGCTTTGAGCCTACGCAATAATTCCTGAAGCTCATTCCGTTTGGTTTCTTCCGAGAAATAGAGATTGTTCGTTTCATACGGATCGTCGTTCAGGTTGTAGAGTTGGCCCGGTGCGTTCGAAGCCTTCTCTGGAATGATCCACCGCTTCATGTTCGGCACGTCGTAGTTGTTTCCGCCGGAGCCTTTGTGATCCAAATATTTCCATGCACCTTGACGAATCTGAAACTCGCCACCAAAGCTCTGCGTCAGCAAGTGCGGGCGTACGGAAATTGATTCATCTTGCTGACCCAACATCACAGGCCACATGTCAAAGCTGTCGGTGGCTGCATCATCAGGAAGCGACACGCCAACAATTGAGGCCACTGTTGCAAAGATGTCGGTGGTGCTGGTCATCTGAGACGACACCTGGTTCGGTGGAATCTTGCCGGGCCAGCGAGCGATGAAGGGAACGCGATGACCGCCTTCCCATCCATCCCGCTTCATGCCACGCCATCCACCTGACGGATCGTGGTCATGATCTTCTCGCATCCAATTGACGTGAACCGTTTCGGCACCGTTGTCTGAATTGAACAAGACTAAAGTCTCGTCATCGATATCCAGTTCTTTCAACAGATCGAGAACTCGGCCGACGATCACATCCAACTCCCAAACGAAATCAGCTCGTGGTCCGGCATCGGTTGCCCCGTTGAATTCTTCAGCGGGCAAGACAGGAGCATGAGCTATCTGAGTTGAGAGGACGGCAAAGAATGGTTGGTCGGGAGTGTCTTTTCGATGCTCCGTAATGAACGTCTTTGCCTTTTCAAAAAACAACAGGTCCGCGTTCATGAAGTCATATCCTGGTGACATCCAGCCGGCATCGTTGTCCCATCGCCATTTGCCGCCGGGGTTGGGAAGGCTTTTCGGATCGTGTCGCTGACTTGCTCGCGTGGCCACCATTCCATTCTCGATGTAAACGTACAGCGGGTCGGTGTTGGGGCAGTTTGGCGTGATGAAAGACTCGTCGAAACCACGCTCGTTAGGGCCATCAATCAGCGGTGTGCTCTTCTCGTAATCAATCAGCAAAGAATTTTCAAAACCACCGCCCAGTCGTTGGCCATCCTTATCGAACCAGGTGAGTCCCACGTGCCACTTGCCAAAGACCCCCGTGCGATATCCTTGCTCCTTTAGCATCTGGCCAATTGTCAGGGTGTCGGGCTTGAGATAACTGGGGCCTCCCGGCCCCTCAAACGCTCCACCACCACGACCGGTCGATCGGAAAATCTGTTGTCCTGAGAAGAGCCCGTACCGCGAAGGTGAACAAATCGTTGACGGGCTGTGGGCGTCGGTAAACCGAATCCCCTCGGCGGCCATTTGATCCAGTCGAGGAGTCTCGTAGGCGGCGTTGTTGTTGTAACAGGACAGGTCGCCGAAACCGAGATCGTCGGTATAGATGATGAGGATGTTGGGACGTTCGTTAGCCCGAATCGCGTCAGTCATCGACCACAACACACCAATCCAGCACAAGCATCGAACGATGGTTGCACAAAGCCGGCTCGCGTGAATCAAAACGAAAACCAGGAAAAGTTTGTTAGGAATTAGAGGTTTCATCGTGATTCAGGGACGACGTTCGTTGTCGCGTCGACCTTGGGCTGGTCATGCCGCGCGGACAGCGTTTTTGGGATTTCGTTGAGAGTGTAATAGGCATTGGCATGCAGCAGTTTTTCCTGATCTCGGGAACGCAGATCGGGCAAAAAGAAATCATGCACATGGCCTTGTACTAGACCATCGACTTCAATCACCACGCTCATCGCATCATCGGCAACGGTGACCGCGGACACTTTCGGTTCGGTCTGATCGACTTCGGGACTTCCGTACGCTTGGCGATACATGTGCGTGAACGTTTTCAACTGATACGTCGTCGCCTGAGCCGCTAGCTTGCGATCAACGGGTTTGGTAAACGCGATGTTAAATCCTTCCGGTCGGGCGGTGATCTGTTTGATTTCAAAAGGCATCCGTCCGGTCCAGTCCAGCCTTTGAATGGCGTACGCCTTGGAGCCGCGAACCGGCCAGCCTCGATTGGTTCCCCCGGCAATCAGGCTGCCTGTGGGCGTGAACTGAACTGCCAATAAACCGGTGTCGAACCCTTCGCGAAACGGGTAGCAGGCTCCTTGCCAGACGCCGTTGACCTTTTCAGTCGTTGCCCGCATGACCACTCCGAGACTGAAGTCCGCGACGAACAACTGGTTCTCAAACGGTCCAAACTTTCCCCCTGTTTGATCGACTTGGAATCCGGAGATGGATCGGCCCATCCGAATGTATGGAAAGACAACGGCGTAGGGAACAAGCTGCTTGACTCTTTGGCGTTCGATTTCCAGACGGGACGGAGTATTGGGCTGCACCGGGACGGGGCCCATTTCGGGTGCCAACTCGTACCAGTTGAAGCTGATCGGATGGCCCATGAAACCGCCCGGTTCCAGTACTTTTAAACTACACGAACCGTTCCACGGTCCCTGGCTTTCGGCATAGAACATCACTCCATGTTCGTTGGGGCCGATACCGCAGGGACTGCGAATGCCACTGCAAATTGGGATGGCTTTGCCCTCAGGCGTAATCTTCAGGCACCATCCGCGAAAGGGTTCGTCGGAGTGATAAGACTTTGACAAGCAAAGAGCAACCCAAACGTTTCCGTCGGCATCCGGCTTGGAACCGAATGCGAACTCGTGGTAGTTTCCGAATCCCCAAGCATCACTGATCGTGTCGAAACGGTCGGCTCGACCATCGTTGTCAGTATCGGTAATTCGGCTGACTTCGGCTTGCTGAGTCGCGATGAAAGAACCGTCGCGATAGGCCAGCCCGAAAATCTCATCGAGACCTTCGGCGAACTTACGGAATTTTGGTTCAGGGTGTTCGTCAAAAACACCTTCGGCGATGAAGATGTCTCCGCGTCGCGTTGCGATGGCAAGTGCTTGGCCGTCGGGCATGACCTCAAAGCTACCCGCTTCGATCGCAAGTTCCTTGGGCAATGGAACGTCAACCAACTTGTAGTACGTTGACTCCTCCTCACCGCTGCCCCAGTACTCGCCCAGCGGCTCGGCTTGAGGAGCACACGTGATCGTGATGGCGGCTAATGTTTTTAGAAGTATGGTGAACATGATTGCTAATGTTTTGGTGAAAGTGGGCTATGTTAAACGCAGGAACCATTTCGTTTCCGTCACTCCCAAAGATATTCGACTAAGATTTTCTGTGTCTGATTGCGGGCGAGTGTCAACGGAACGATAAGCTGTTTGTCTTCCACAAGTTCTGCGGATTGGTCGGCCGGTACCCGAATGGTTAGGCCGTTGCCGATTTGATATTCGTTGTCAGTACTCGATTCAATCTTATCGTTGCTGGCCAAACGAAACCGCAGTGTTTTACGTTCTTCACTCGACGTGAATGTCACATGCCGTCGCAGCTGAATTCGCCCGCTGGGATCTTCGTTGAATTCGCAGAAGTAATCTTCGACTGCAACCGAACCAAACTCGTACCGAAATGTCGGACGGCGTTGATCATCGAGTGAATAGCCTTTGAATCGGTAGCCATCGGGTCGGCTGTCATCTCGGACCATCCGTTTCGTGGAATCATACAACTCGGGCCCCTTGGGCAATTGAATTGGTGGTCCCATCGCGTGAACGCTGCCGCTGCCTTGACCGTACCAAGCCGCCGAAGGGTCGGCAAATTTGCCTTTCCAAACGGTGGCTAGTCTCATCTGTTGTGCGTCGTAGGCGAGGTTCACTCCACCTGGATAGCCGATGCCAATGCCACGTTTTCCGATTTCTGGATACTGACGTCGCAACATTCGTGCTTCGTTGGTGACAACAATCTCCAGTGGCTCCCTGACAACGCCGGCTGGTGCTCTAGCTTGTCGCCCCTCTAAGAGATACTGCCAGATCGATTCAATCTGTTCTTCGGGAGTACCGGAGATGTCGGCTCGTAGCGCTTTGCCGCTTGGCCAATACGAAGGCATGACGGTGTTGGGGCTGAATTTCTGCGGGCTCAACATGTAGTGGTAGAACCAATCTTTCTTCAAGCGTTGCGCCATCTCAGTCAGATCGACGGCCGGCATCGTGTCGGACAATTTGTACTGATACGTATGACAAGCGGCGCAGTTGAGCCCTTCATTACCGACCAGTTTCCATCCTTCTTTTCGGCTTTCATCGACGTCGGCGGAGGCCGCGAATGTTGTTTCGGCAAGCTCGTCCGTTGATTGAAACAAGTCGATCAGATGTCCAATGTTTGATTCTCCAAATTGTGGCATCCGGGTTTTCATGTACGGACGAATGGAACGACCGTTCACAAGGACATCACGCATCCATTTCGGATTCAGTTTGGCACCGACGCCGTTAAGTGTCGGCGGAATGCTTCCTTGCTCGCCAAGATTCTCGTTGGTCGTTTGGAAATGACTTCGTCGGTCCTGGGCAACACCGCCCAGGTTGTCGCGAGAATGGCAGGACGTACAGCGGAAAGTTACCAGCGTGAAGTCGATCGTTTGCCGAGCATCCAAGGTAGCAAACTCGCTAGCAACCGCTGCTCTGATGTCGTTCGCTTCCACCTCGGTTAAGGTAAAGTCCGGCCAATCGCCGGTTGCATCGGACAGGCAACCTTGGTCTGTATTCAGCTTCGAAAGTTGTTCAAAAGGCGTCGATGCCACATTGGGCTCAAGGATACCGGCATGACATTGGCCGCAGTTGAACTTGGTAAATAGTCGTTTTCCCTTTTCTACTAATTGTGTGTCAACGGCCCACGGGCTGTCTAATACAGCGGTTAACAACTTGTCGTTCTGAAGTAAGTAGTTGGCGATGTCACTAGCTTGTCCACGAGCCAAACGCAGACTGGGCATGCGGCCGGACGGTCTCGCAACGTGTGGATTTTCGAGGAAGTCAACGAGACTTTGCCAACTGTATTTGTCTCGGAGCTCTCCCATCGGGACAGAGCCGACTATCGGTAGTTCCTGCGCCGATTCGTCGCGTGGTGAGTGGCAGGCCACGCAGCCGACGGAATGAAACAAATTGCGACCGCTGACGATTGAATCCTGATCAACCTCGACAACTTCTTCAGGGATCCGATCGCCGGTCTTGGAGATTAAAAAATGAACGATTGCTTCGGCCGTTGCGGCACGTTCGGCTTGATCCATTTGTCCCAGCAACGACGGCATGTCCGATCCAGGTTTGGTTTGTTGTGGATCGGCAATGAATCGGGCCAGATAACGCGGATTCAATCGCTGAGCCGACCAGATCAGGTTGGGGCCTGGACGAGCCGCCGGTAACGCGGAGATTGACGACGATCCATGACAAGCAGTGCAGTTGCGTTCGCGAATGAGTATCAAGCCTTTCATTTCGGCGGTGAGTTCACGAATTGCCGAGGAATGGGATCTAACCATCTCATTTGCGGGGCCGCGTTCTTTCAGGTCGATGACATATCTCAACAAATCCAAGAATTGCTGACGCCCAGTCAATTGATCGGCCAGCCCGCCGGGCATGATCGAAACCTTAACGGGACTTGATTCGTCAACGTCGACTCGCGGGATCGCGTGCAGCTTATCAATGTCCTGGCTGTCTCTGAGCACAAGCAGATTGTCGTCCTGGCTAGCAACAAGGCCATTGAAGACACGGCCATCTACGGTCAAGACGCTCAGCGTCTCGTATCCTTCTGAAATCGCCTTGGATGGTTCAAGGATGGATTCGACCAACGAGGCATCGGTGATCTTGTCATCAAGTCGGCTCAGGTCCGGTGCCAAGCGTTTCTCGCCAGTGATCGATTGATGACATTTGGCACAATTGATGTTGCCCTGATGAAAAAGGATCGCGCCTCGCACGATATCGCCGGACTGACGCGACTGAAGAACAAGCTTCTCCGGGGATTCCTGAAGGAGTTGCTCCGTCAGCGTTTTCTCCTGGCCGAAGCAAGGGCCTGCGCAGAATACGATGAATGCTATCGCAAGCCAAATGACTTGCTGTGTCCTAATTGTCCGTCTAAACGAACTGTCGTGGAGTGGTGGCTCAACGCGATGTGCAATCATACTTGTGATCTTCAAGACAACTGACCCTGTGGAATAAACTTCTCTTAGTTGAGAAGGAGATAAACGATTCGCTTTCGAATAGGCTCTAAATGTACCATCGCCGCAGCGTTTCAGGTGAGACACCCAATGCGAACGCGAGTTGGATCATCCAGTTGCGGACCGTTTGGCGGACGACGCCGTATTGGTTCCAACGTCGCGGGCTGACGACCAATTTGCCGGGAAGCAGCGAAGCCGATTGGATCCGTTTGAGCTTTGCCGACAACAGGACATCTTCCATCAGATCGACTTCGTCGAAACCGCCCACGTTTTGGTAGGTGGTTCGGTCGACGAATATGCCTTGGTCGCCAAAGACGCGCGAAAACCAACGAGCCCTCGCCGCGTTGCCGAACTCGAGCCAGCGAAACCGCCATCGTTCATCGTCGATGCGTTGTTCGAACCCGCCCCATACCGGCCAATCGGCGTCGGTCATTTGCTCGGTCAGATCGCCGCCGAGTCGGTTGTCGCAGTGCAAGAACACGAATAACTCTCCCGTCGCACGTCGGGCCCCGGCGGCCAGTTGCCGACCACGGCCTTGTGCCTCGTTGATCACCGTGATTCGAGGATCGTCCCTTTGCATCGTGGTCGCGATCGTCCGTGTGGCGTCGACGCTGCCGCCATCACTGATGATGATTTCGACCACGTCGTGCCTGCACGCCGACCGGATCGCTTCCTCGATCGTCGCTTCTTCGTTGAAAGTCGGGATGATGATCGAGATCGCTTTCATGTGGGATAGGCTACTAAGACGTTTTTCGTTGACGTTTAATCAACCAGCTCATTGCCCGGTGGGCGGCGTGAAAGAGGTGTTCGATCGGAACTCGACGGACGTGACCGTGGCGGTCGGTTTGAGTCAGCTCTTCGGTCTCCAAGTTCATTGCCGTTAGGTAACCGCCGCCGAAACAATACGTATCCACGCCGACCAAGTGGGCGTGCCGCAGGATGTCGCCGCCTGATTGAGGTGAATGGCCGACGTACACACGTTTTCCGCTGTAATGGGGCAACGGAACCGGAGTCGGTAAATGCGTCCAGTATGTAAGCTCGTCGCTTTGTTCGCGTATGTTTTGCTGTGGATGGTACATCGCGTGAACGAAGATTTCTTTGGACGTCTCATGATAGCGTTGCAGGTCTTGAAAGAAGTCCAGGTGTTTCGAAGGAATCTTCGTTGCCGAACCGCCATAGCTCGCGATCGTTGCGTTGCCGCCGCTGCGCATCCATGTTTCGTCACTCATGTCGCACATCACGACGCCTTGCAACATGACTTCATGGTTTCCCCTCAGCGTCGTCAAGCGACATTGCTGTTTGAGCGTCAAGAGTTGGTCGATCACATCGCGGCTGTTGGGACCGCGGTCGACATAATCGCCGACGAAGATCACTTCGTCGGTTGATCCGAGTTGAAGGGCTTCAAGCAGTGACCGCAATGCCTTGCTGCAACCGTGGACATCGCCGATCACGTAGCGTGCCATCGGCGCTAATTCATACCTGGATCGAACGACTCGCTCTCCGCCGGCATCGCCAAGTCGGGTCGTAGGTCTTTTAAGATCGCGTGGCCGCATCGTTTGACGAGTTTTTCCCAAACGTCATCTTCGTTGCCGAAGATCGATTCGGCTTCGGCGGGCGTGACCAACCAACCGCCTGCTTCGAGTTCATCGTCCAATTGGCCTGCACCCCAGCCCGAATAACCGACGATGAATCGGAGCTTGGCGTCTTCGCGACGAGATAAGAGCCGCAAGTGGTCCTCGTCTGCGGTCATCCACGCCGGAACATCGGCCCACTGGATCGACATCGACCCGAACGACTCGGCGGGATGATCGTTCACGACCGCCTGGGTTCCATGGGAATCCGATTCGTCGTCGATACCGCACGGTTCGCCGATCCCGGCGATGTTGTGAAGGGCCAGCAACGGTCCATCAACCGGTCCGCCGATGTGGATCCAATCGCGATAGACATCCGATCGAGCCAGCTGGTCGTTCGAACTCGAAGATGGATTCGCGAACGAGGCTTCGTTCAAATTCAGGTCCGACGCCGTATCCACCAGCTTGGACGACTTGATTTTGGATGACGATTTTGAAGACGATTTTTGCCAAGTCGGGTCGGACATTTCGACCACTTCGCTGAACCGTTGCTCGCCGACTCGATTGATTACAACGCCGAACGCCCCTTCGCTCGTATGTCGGACGATGAATACGACCGCGCGAAAAAAATGCCCGTCGGCGAGATAGGGCGAGGCGACGAGAAAACAACCAGTGCAGTTCGGTGTGTCGCTCATTGGGGGTCCCCGTAAGGAATGATTATTTTGCAGCCTGAAATTGGTCTCGCCATAGGCATCCCGCCCACGACAGCCCGACCCCGAAACCGACCAACAGATTGGTGTGATCGGCGGCGAGTTCGTTCCGCGACCGAACACGATCGATCAAAATGGGTAACGTGCAGGAAACGGTGTTGCCGATGTCCGCCATATCGATCGGCAGTCGCTGTTCACACACGTTCATCCGCAACCGCAATTGATCGAGCATTTTCCAGGTCGCTTGATGCATTAAGTATCGGTGCACGTCGGCGTCCGTCAAACCGTTTTCGCTGAGGATCTCTTCGCACAATCGCGGGATCGCCTCGACGGTGAAATTGATCAGGCTCGGCCCGTCCATGTACAGACGGCTTTTCCAACGTTTTCGGTGCCGGGGCCGGATGGCGTCGTCGGCGGACCGGCATCCCCCGTCGCCTACGATCAGCATGTCGGCACCGCTGCCGTCGCTGCCAAATTGAAACCCCCATAGGCTCGGCGACTCTTCGGCGGTCAGAAGCGTGGCCGCCGCCGCGTCCCCGAAAATCGTTCTCAGGCTCCGGTCCGCTTCGTCGATGTACTTGCTGTACGTTTCGGCCGTCAAAAGCAAGATCCGCTTGGCCGCACCGCTTTTCATCAGCCCGTCGGCCATCGCCAGCCCGTAGACAAAACCGCTGCATCCCAAATTAAAATCGATCGCCCCGCACCGGGTCGACAATCCTAAACGGTCTTGGATCAAGCAAGCCGTCGTCGGCAACGGGTAGTCGGGGGTTTGCGTGCAGAACAGCACGAAATCGATCGTCGACCGATCGATCGATTCCCGCTCGAAAAGATCTTCCGCAGCGGCAACGGCCAAGTCCGATGAGGTGACTCCCTCGGCCGCAATGTGACGCTGAGTAATGCCGGTTTTTTCGGCAATCAGGTCCAAATCCCAACCCGGGTATTGCTGTTTTAGCGATTCGTTGTCATCCACCCGAGGCGGCAAATGCACCGCGATAGGACCAATTTGAGCGTGAGGCACGATAAAAACTGCGAAGAATGAAACGGTTTGGTGGGGATCGCCCCAAGGTTAGCAGTCCGGCCCGTCCGGCGGAAGGAATCTTGACGCGAAACCAAATCCATCTCGACAAAAACAAGGGATCGTAGGACCATGCGGCCTCCACGACTCGCCCCAATCCTTTTTTTCAGACGGCTTCCATGATCGAACGCATTCTCGTTACCGGTGGTGCCGGTTTTCTTGGCTCTCACATCTGTGAGCGTCTTGTCGACGCCGGACACGATGTGATTTGTTTGGACAATTTCTTCACCAGCCAAAAGACCAACGTGGTCCATCTGCTCGACCGGCCGAACTTCGAGCTGATCCGCCACGATATCACTTTGCCGATTCACCTCGAAGTCGACAAGATTTACAACATGGCCTGCCCGGCTGCACCGGGGCACTATCAATTCAATCCGATCAAGACAATCAAAACGAGCGTTCTCGGGTCGATCAATATGCTGGGCATCGCCAAACGATGCGGGGCAAGAATCTTGCAAGCGAGTACGTCAGAGGTTTACGGCGATCCGGAGGAACACCCGCAAACCGAATCGTATCGCGGCAATGTTAACCCGATCGGCATCCGCGCTTGTTACGACGAAGGCAAACGTGTGGCCGAAACGTTGTTCATGGATTATCACCGTTCCAACGGAGTCGACGTCCGCATCGTTCGCATCTTCAACACCTACGGACCACGGATGCATCCTTACGACGGTCGCGTTGTATCGACGTTCATTCGCCAAGCGATGGCGGGCGACGACATCACGTTATTCGGTGACGGATCTCAAACGCGGTCGTTCTGTTACCGCAATGATCTCGTCGACGCGATCATCGCGATGATGGACCAAGACGATTTCATCGGTCCGGTCAACATCGGCAACCCGGACGAATTCACGATCAAAGAACTCGCCGAAAAAGTCATCGCCATGTCGGGTTCCAAGAGCAAGTTGTCCTTCGAACCGCTTCCCGCCGACGACCCCACCCGTCGACGACCGGATATCTCGTTGGCCAAGCAAAAGTTGGGTTGGGTTCCCGGTATCAAACTCGACGACGGACTTGAAAGCACGATCGATTGGTTCAAGACGATCCGCTTGAGCGATTACCGGCCGCCGACGCCGAACTTCAAGTAATGAGCATGACAGAGAAACGCTCCAGTCGCGTCATCGGGATCACCACGCTCGCTTCGGCGGTACTGTTGTACTTGACCGGGCCGGGCATCAACTTGTGGCCTTTGGCGTTCGTGGCTTTGGTGCCGTTGATCCAATTGGCTCGTGACGAGCGTTTGTCCGCACGAAGCGGTGTGAAATGGAAACGCATCGTTTATTCGGTGTTCGTCGGTTATTACTTGGCGTCTTTACAAGGATTGCGGCACGCTCATCCGTTGATGTTCGTGCCTTTGACGGCGATGGCCGCTTACCTTGCGATCTACCCGCTGTTGTTCGTCGTGCTCTTGCGTCGGCATGACCACCCGCTCACTGCGGCGGCGTTGTGGGTCGGTGGCGAATGGGTTCGCAATTATTTTGCGACCGGAATTTCCGTCTTGATGCTAGGTCACACTCTCGTTGACATGCCCGGCGGATGGTTGATTCAAATTGCGGACTTGCAAGGCACCTACGCGGTCAGTTTCCTAATCGTGATCGTCAACTACGCGATCGCCGACGCGGTTTCGGCCTACCAAGGCACGCCAGCACGATGGATACGGTCGACGTCGATGGCTGCGGTCTTTCTGATCACCTCAGGTCTATACGGCAACCATCGTTTGAGCTATCCGGTTACGCCGTCGGACACTCGGATCCTATTGGTCGGACGTGACGAACAAACCGAATACCAGCAAGACCTCGGCCGCGAACAAGAAATTTTCAATCGTTACGCGTCGCAAACAATCGACGCGATCGCCAATTCGGACGTACCGATCGATGCGGTCGTTTGGCCGGAGTCGATGTTCTCGGGCGGGCAACCTTGGATCATCGCCGACGCCGAACTGACCGTTCCAGAAGAAGCAGGCGGCGAGAAATTCCGATTCACCGAATCGCAATTTCGCGAGATTATCGCGGACACTCAGCGACAATTCGTTCGCCGATCGATCAATTTGCAAGCCGCTATGACGCCGTTGAACGAAGGCGATGCATTCCCACCGCCGTCGATCATCGGAGGCTGCGGGGTGGTTCGTTACGGCCGGACCGCAAAACAGTACAGCGGCGTGTTGCACGTTGATCCGAGCGGGCAAGTCGAAGGGGTGTATGCCAAGAATCATTTGGTCATGTTCGGCGAGTACATTCCATTGATTCGTTCGATCCCGATCTTGCGAGATCATGTGCCGCCGGGGTTAGGATTGGACGCCGGCGATGGTCCCAACGTTTTTAACGTGGGCGGTTTGAAACTGTTGCCAAATCTGTGCATTGAGACCGCCGTCGAACGAATCGCCGTGAATCATCTGCACGAGCGTCCTGAAGCGAATGCGATCGTGACGTTGACCAACGATGCGTGGTTCGATCACACCGCCGTGGTCAGTCATCATCTACGATGCGCTCAAATGGTGGCGATCGGAACGCGGCGTCCAGTGTTGTCGGCGGCCAACGGAGGCCCGACCGCCTGGATCGATAGCTTCGGCAAGATCGTCGAGAAAGTCCCGTTGGATGAGGCGGGCCAAATCATGACCACGCCCGGCCTCGACGACCGCCGCACGTTGTACGTTCGCGTCGGTTCGTGGCCGACCGCGATTGCCGGAGGCTGGTTTATCGCGATGTTGGCCATGATGATTCGGCGCGATCCCACTCGCGATCAGCCATAAGATCGGCGAGTTCATCGAGTGTTCGTTTCGGGGCGGATTGGTTGCGACGAAGTTTCAATAATTCAAGAGGCAACGCCAATGCAGCGGACTCAGGAATCTTACTGCCGCTTTGTCGACTCTTGAGAACGCGTTGAATGATTTCTAAATCACGAAAACCAAACTCGCGACTGGGTTCGATCTGGGTTCCCTCACCCCAATCGTTCCAGGTCGCGATCTGGATTGCGACCGGGTTCCATTTCAGTGCATGCATGAGGGACCCCGACAACGTGCGTCCCTGGTTGTCGTCGAGTATCGGATAGCCTTCGCTCACATTGGCTTCCGAATAGATATCGTTGAATCTTGGAAACGCCGCCGGGATCGCGTGCGTCCACTTCTGGGCTTCGCTCGCAAATCGTCCCACTTGGGTCAGACCGTTGCGTGGCGAAGGCCAGCCGAATCCGCCGACGGCACATGAACGACGATAGTCTTGACTGAAGTAAGCAATCGGCGTCGGAACCTGGACTAGGCACTGGGTCCACTCATCATCGTTCAGGCCCGCATGTCCAAACGACAAGAGGATCGGTCGGTCGTCGAGCTTCAGGTAGGCTGGCGACTGAAACCAATACTGGGTGAGCCACTGAATCTCGGATGCCGCATGAGAGACCCGTTCGGTCGCATCGATTCGCTGGGCATCGACGAGTTTCGGGATCGTTTGATCTTCGTAACAGATCACGAACTTCATTTTCAATCGTTCACACTGTTGCAGAACTCGCGTCGTGTTTCGATGAAGGATCGCATAGTCGTTCAAATCCGTCAGCCCGTACCAATCCACGATCACTCCGTCGATGCCGGCGGCTTTCATCATCAGTAAATGGCACTCGATCACGTCTTCGTCGCCCGAATCGTAGGGACCGATTATTGGATAGTAATGGGACGCGATCTCGCGTTGACCGTCTACCGTCTTCTCGGGATCGAATCGATCCATCGTCCAGTGCCACCCCCAACGTTCGCTCATCGGTTTCGCCGCGTACCACGGCATGTAGTGCGCGAGGATGGTTGGATTTCGAACCGGCGGCTGAGCGTACAACGGTGGGTTTGGCGCAAATGCGGTGGCACCAACAACGACCATCAACAGAACGACGCGAATCATGCTTGTTCCTCACGAACAGAGTCTTTCATTTTTTCCCCGGTAGATCGAACGCGACGGCTTCTTCGCCGTTGCGAACGAGTAGTATATTGCCTGAAAGACTCGGTACATTCCAGGTTTTTTGGTCCAGAGCCGGGATTCGAATCAGCTCGTTGAACTCGTTCGGTTCGGCGGCGACGAGTGCGACGTCGCCCATTTCCGCTTGAACGATCAGGACGTCTTCGGCCAAGATCACTTGGCCTTGACCGTAGCGACCTCCTCGGCCTTGTTCCCATAACCGTTCGCCGGACTCCAGTTCGACCGCTTGCAACGCCCCGTTGGACAATCCGTAGGCAATGCCATCGCGGACGACACAGTGGTTGAACTTGGTTTTCATGACGCGATTGGAACGCCAAATGTCGTTGACCTGCCAATCTTCACCGTTAAGAGTGACTTCGATCAAAGCGCTGCCGCCGCCGTAGCCTTTTCCGACAACGAAGCGGTTCGTTCCCGCCGCAATGGCAGCGGCGCAGTTCGCGCCGCCACTCGATTGACCCGGCCAATCGGTTTGCCAAAGGACCTTGCCGGTATCGATGGCATGGCCGGTGATGTTCGATTCATTGACCGAAACGATCTGTCGCACGCCATCGAGTGTCATCAACTGAGGCGACGCGTAGCTGATTTGTTGATCGCCCGCTGTCCAACGCGTTTCACCCGTTTGGGCGTTAAGCGAGATCAGTGCACGGTCGGCTTGCTCGCCATTGACCACCGTCGGCCCTCCCAGGGGAACGATGCACTGCCCGTCGACCAACAGCGGCGAGCCGCTGCGTCCCCAAGTGATCGCGATTTCCGAGGCGGCTTGATCCCAACCACCGGCCTGCAATAAATCCCGTTTCCAAATCTGCTCGCCCGTTTCGAGGCTCAAACACCACACCATCCCCGTCGCGCCTTGGGCGTAGACTCGATTGTCGTGGATTGTCGGTGTTGATCTTGGGCCGCCTTCGCCGAGCGGATGAAAGTGATACGCTTCATGATCGACGATCCATTTCAATTCACCATTCGATAGATCGTACGCGGTGACACACTCGCGAGCTTCACGCTGTTCGAGTGTCACCGCAATGCCGTTGCCGTCGGCATCGGTCGCGATCGCAAACGAAGCCCAACCGCCACCGATGCCGATGTTCCAACGTTTGGTTACCTCTGCCGAAGATTCAGGAATCTCGAACAAACGCTCTCCGACCACGCCGTCGCGTTGGTTACCCAGGAACTGGCCCCAGGTGGTGATCCACTGAGACGATGGCGGTTCGATGAGCTCGGTGGTGGTGTCGTCGGCATTCGGATTCGTTTCCGCTTGAACGGATTCGATCGGCACCGCTTGGGGTGCAATTTGAAGTTCGGGTACCTTCCGCGACGCGAACCGCCACTCAAATTGAGGAATCATTTCGCCCGAGAGCGTCTTCACACGGACGGTGCCGAAAAAGGTGATCGCCACCAACGTCGCGACGGCGGGGACAAGCCATGGATATCCGGTGCGGTGAAACGCGATCTGTAAGAACAACGAAACCGTCGCGATCGTTACCAAGCCGATGGCCACCGTTGCGAAGAACGCATATTGATAATCCGTCGAAGGGGCATAGACTTGAACCGCGACCAACAATCCGCCACCGATCAAACCAGACGCGATCGCTCGGCGTAATGGACCACGAGCGGAATTTTGCGAAGGCGTGGGCATTTTCGAATTCATTTGTCAGGTTGCTCGTTTTTGGGCAGGCTCGATACCGCGAGATACATACTGATGCACGATACCAGCTCGCCAAGAATCGTGAAATTGGTTCGTTCGGGCGACGGCGATCTTGGCAATCCGTTGACGATCGCGTTCATTTCCGATTTGCATCTGCTCAGCTCCCGCCATGATTACGCACGCCACGAGGCATCGGTGCGCCGCGCCATCGAATCATGCAACGTGTGCATTTGGGGCGGCGATTTGTTTGATTTCCATTGGTCATGCGAAGGCGACGGGGCGACTTCGCGGCGAATCGCGATCGCGTGGTTGCAGCGTTGGCGTGATGAGTTCGATCAGAAAACGTTCGTGTATTTGACCGGGAATCACGACGCTCAACCGTCCTTTCAAACCGAACTTCGTTCTTGGGCCGGACCGTCGCCCGAGGGCGACGTCTGGGCGATGCCCGCCGGATCGACGTTCGCCGGGTTGGACGCCGTTCGGATCGACGATTGTTTGTTTTTGCACGGCGACGTGATCGAGTCGATGCCCAAGCGAATCGGTCGAAACGTCTCATTGACCCACTATCGACGTCGATGGGAGCACGAACGTGTCGGCGACCATGAGCCGCCCATGATTCGCAATCGTTTGTATAACGCCGCCGTCGCAGCGCGGCTGCACTTGGCAACGGCCGGAGTGGCACATCGACGGCGCAGCGTCTGTTTGCGGATCTTGAGATGGGTTCGCGACCAACCGGAATGGGTCGGCGACGGGATCGAACGTATCGTGTTCGGACACACACATCGTCGCATGGATGCCGTGACCGTCGCAGGTGTGGAATTTCACAACGGGGGCGCGGCGGTGCGTCACGTTCCGTTCGAACCGGTTATCGTCCTCGTTTGAATAGATACTTGCCGAAATCGATCAGACCGGTGAAGCGGTATTTACTGTCGACGTAATGTTCGATCACGTAAAACGCAAAGTAATAAAACCGACAAAAGCTCCAAATGGTCAGTCCGAGCAACAACAGATTTCGGATCGAAAAGATCGAAGTGAGCAATAACCCGCCACTGAAGATTCCCAGCAGCAAAAACAGCATCCCTTTGGCGATGATCACCGGTTTCGACCGAAGGTCACGTTGAAGCATCAGCCTAACCCCGCGTCTTTCATCAGCATTTGCAGATCGGCCCAGGCGGCTCGTTTGGCCTCGGGTTCTCGCAACAGATAAGCCGGATGATAGATCACGAGCACTTTGGAATCGCGGTACTGATGAAAGGTTTGTCGCAATCGGCCGACCGAGAGCTTGGTGTTTAGCAACGCCTGTGAAGGAACCGCACCCAAGCAGATAATGTATTCAGGCTGCAAAATTTCGAATTGTTTTTCAAAGTACTCGCGACAATTCGCGATCTCCCCCGGGGCCGGGTTGCGATTGCCGGGCGGGCGGCATTTGACGGTGTTGAGGATGTAGACCTCGTCACGCGACAACTTGCAAGCCTCGATCATCTTCGTCAACAGTTGGCCTGCTTTGCCAACGAACGGTCGCCCGGTGGCATCTTCGTCTGCCCCAGGTCCTTCGCCGAAGAAAACGAACCGGGGGGTCAAGTTGCCCTCGCCAAACACGGTATGTGTTCGACACGCGGCCAGTTCTTTACATCGTGTGCACGCTGAGACCGTGCCGGCCATTTCCGCAAAGACGGCCTCCCGATCGGCCAGTGGCAAGGCACCCCCCGAGTACCCGGAGCCATCGGACCGCACTGCCGCGACCGGTGCCAAGCGGCTGGTCGCCGGGTTGACGGCTGGGCTGACCGCAGGCCCCGCAGCAGCCGAAACCGGTTTCTTGAGCGGCGAATCTACCGACGCTGAGGCTGGCGGTGCGGGGTCGGCGGACGAAGTGACAGCCGCTTCCGCTTCGGATGCGAACTGTGTTGACCATGATTCCACACCATGTTGACTCGCGATGGGCACAAATCGAATGCCGCTTCGCCGCAAATGCTCCAACAACTCGTGTCCGGCGGCGGCAATTTCGCCCGCATCGAGCGATTGAAGCGGCTGATCGGTGGTGGATTCGGTTTTGGTCATGAATCCGTTAAGGCTTTGCGTCGGAAGGGATTCTTGAAAATGGCCCAGCAGACTAAGATGAAAGCGAAGAGCCTATCCGAAAAGGGGTCTGACCCTCTCCCGCGATACTAAAAAGACAGCAAGACTTGACTCGCCTCCAAAGGGTCAGACCCCTTTTCGGACAGGCTCTAAGAATAGAGAAAACATCACCATATCAGATACGCTCGTTCCGGTCCCTCCCCGAAAAATATGCCCGTTCCCCAAGTCGCCATCGTCGGTCGCCCCAATGTGGGCAAAAGCAGCCTTTTCAATTGGCTGGCCCGACGCCGTCTCGCCATCGTCGATAACTACGAAGGGGTGACGCGCGACCGGATGACGACGTTGATCGAGACCGATGATCGTTTTTTTGAATTGATCGACACGGGCGGAATCGGCGTGGTCGATGCCGACAACTTGACGGCCGATGTTTCTCGCCAAATCGAAATCGCCTTGGTTTCAGCCGACGTGATCATTCTCGTCGTGGACGTGCAAACAGGCATCATGCCTCTGGACGTCGAGGTCGTCGAGCGACTTCGCGGCATCGAGCGGCCGGTGATCTTGGTCGTCAACAAAGCCGACCAGGAACACCAAGATATCCACGCCGAAGAATTCCGTCAGCTCGGTCGCGGTTTGCTGTTGACCGTCAGCACGATGCAAAACCGGGGTCGCGAAGACTTACTTCAGGCGATCGTCGAAAGATTACCCGAAGACGATAACACCGTGTCGCCTGAATCGACGATGAAGATGACGATCGTCGGACGACGTAACGTCGGCAAGAGCACGTTCGTCAACTCGTTAGCCGAAACCGACCGGATGATCGTCAGCGAAGTCGCCGGCACGACGCGTGACAGCGTCGATGTTCACTTCGAACTCGACGGACAAACCTTCACGGCGATCGACACCCCAGGTTTGCGAAAACGCAAATCGGTGCGAACCGACCTGGAGTTCTACAGCACACACCGCGCCCAACGCAGTGTCCGCCGTGCGGACGTTGTGCTGATGTTTTTCGATGCCGCTGAGAAGATCAGCAAAGTCGACAAACAACTCGTCGGCTACATTATGGAGAACCATAAGCCGGTGATTTTCGTCGTCAATAAGTGGGACTTGTACGCGGGCCAAGTCCCGTCCGAGAAATGGGTAGACTACCTTCATCACCAGTTCACGACGTTGACCTACGCTCCGATCGCATTCATCACGGGCAAAGCAGGCAAGAACGTCAAGACATTGCTCAATCACGCTCAGATGCTGTTCAAGCAAGCTCAAACGCGGGTCTCGACCGGTGAACTCAACCGGATCGTCCAGGCCGCGATCGTCCAACATCCGCCACCGATGTATCAAAACCGCCGTCCCAAGATTTTTTACGCGACCCAGGTATCGACCGAACCGCCGACGATCGTCGTGATGTGCAGCGAGCCGAACGCGTTGGGCCATGATTACCAGCGTTATTTGTTGAGTTGGTTTCGTGATCACCTGCCATTCGGCGAGGTTCCGATTAAACTGTATTTGCAGAAACGGTCCCGAGCGGAGGCGAACACTTGACGCAACCTAATCGAAAAGCCCCCTTGGCCGCGCACGTACAGTCCGCCGGTCGCCAGCACGAAGCCGGTCGTCACAACGTTCCCGGTCGAATCAATGAGGCCTTGGTAGGCGTCGGTAACCGCCGTGGATTTTTTGCCAAAAGCTCGATGGCGATCGCCGGCGGAGCCGTCTTGGCGGCCGAGCAAACGATCGCACGCGCCGCTCATGCGTTCGGCAGCGACACCCTCCGCGTCGGCTTGATCGGTTGCGGGGCCCGTGGCAAGGCCGCCGCGATCGAAGCGTTGCAAACCAACCATCTGCTCGATTCCGGACGTGTCGAGTTGTTTGCGATGGCCGACGCATTTGGTAACCAACTGCAATCCGCCTATCGAGCGATCAACAGCCGTCAGTCTGGATTCGTCAACGTAGGCGATCGCCGTTTCGTCGGACTAACCGCCTGGCGACAATTGCTCGCCACCGACATCGACTTGGTCATCTTGGCGGCCCCGCCCGTGTTTCGCGCCGACCAATTTTCCGCCGCAATCGAGGCGGGTAAACATGTGATGATGGAAAGCCACGTGGCGATCGATCAAAACGGCTTGGAGAAAATCCAGGCGGCCGCGATCGCCGCGCGAAACCAACGATTGGCCGTGGCCTCCGGATTACAACGACGCCACGAGGTCCGGTCACAACAGACGATTGAACAACTTCGCATTGGAAAGATCGGTCGCCTCGTCAGCGCCAATCTGTACGCTTCGCAAATCGGCTTACCGCCATCGGCCGAGCGGAACCAGACCCGATCGGGTGACTTCGAGCTGAAGCACTGGATGCATTTCCGCTGGGCAGGCGGTGACGTGATCGATCACCGTTTGCTCCACTCGCTCGACGTTGTCAATTGGGCTTTCGGCGCAACACCTATCTACGCCGAATCCGAGGATCAAGCCATACGTTATACTTATTCCGACGGTCGGATCGCGCTAGCGAGTTATGGTGGCGACCACAGCCAACGTCGTGGAATGGGCGAGTTGCTCGAAGGCAGCTTGGGAAGTTGTGATTTCGCCCGAGGCTTGATCCGCGATGCTGCGGGAAAGATTGTCTGGCAAAGCGACGCGAAAGAAATCGCCGGTAAAGGCTGGCAAGGCCAGTTCAATGCGTTCATTTCAGCGATCCGCTCGGGGCAACCCTTGGACGAAACGGACCTAGCGATTCAAAGCACCTCGAGTTGGTTGGTCGGACGCGAATCGTTGCTAGCGGTTGCGGCACATTCCTAATCAAATCAGCCCTAACGCTTCCACTCGTTCCCTAGGCTCCCGCCCTCTTTATCCTACACATCTTTTTGACCCCCACGAGCTCGTCTCGTGGGTGAATAAGGTTTGCAAGCTAGACACCGACGCCCTCCCAACCTTCCGAGTTTCACTTGTGCTCGCGGCTTCAAGCGGCGAGCACAAGTGAAACTCGGAAGGTTGGGAAAACTGCGGTTTGTGTCTAGCTTGCCAACCTCGGCTTCCTGCCAGACGAGCTGGCAGGGGAGCAATTCATAATGACTTGTGGGGTATAACGAGCGCGGCAGCCTGGAAACCAGTTTGGACAATCCACTCGTTCCCAGACTCCCGCCTGGGAACGCACTGCCTAGGAGGCTCCGCCTCCCGATCCCGAAGTTCCGTACCTCGAAGTCACCCCGTAGCGCTGCGGCCGATAACATGTTTCTGGTCGGTTCTTTGTTCTCTATTCACCATTTGATTTTCCGATGAATACTCGCCTTTTTGCTTTGCTGATTGTTGTTTGCGTTTGGTTCAAGCCGACGCTCGCATCCGATCCACCCAACGTCGTCTTTATCCTTAGCGATGACCAAGCGTGGACCGACTACGGTTTCATGGGCCATCCCGATATCCAGACGCCGCATTTAGACGCATTAGCCCGGCGCAGTTTGGTGTTCGAACGTGGCTACGTCGCCTCACCGTTGTGTCGTCCTTCGCTCGCATCCATGTTGACGGGGCGGTATCCGTTCGAGCATGGGATCACGGGCAACGATGTCGACGGAAAGAACCAACGGGCGGCGCTCGATGCGCCGATGCGCGAGGCGTTTCATCAGTATGCCAGTTTTGTCCGCTGGTTGACCGATCGCGGATACCTGGCTCATCAATCCGGCAAATGGTGGGAAGGTTCCTGGAGCGACGGCGGATTTACCGACGGCATGACGCACGGCGATCCCCAGCGTGGCGGACGTCATGGCGATGAGGGATTGAAGATCGGCCGCGAGACGATGCGACCGGTGACTGAATTCATCGACCGGGCGACGCAAGCCAACAAACCGTTCTTAGTTTGGTACGCTCCATTCATGCCGCACTCGCCTCACAATCCGCCGAAGCGACTATGGGACAAATATCGTCGCGACGGTCGGGCCGAAGACGTCGCGTGCTATGATGCGATGTGTGAATGGTTCGACGAAACGTGCGGTGTGTTGCTCGATCATCTCGATGCCAAAGGAGTGCGTGAGAACACGTTGGTTATTTATATCTGCGACAACGGATGGATGCCGATCAGTACCAACGCCGACGACCCGAACCAAAAACAATGGCGTCAGTATGCATTGCGTTCCAAGGGTTCGCCCTATGAATACGGCATCCGCACCCCGATCATGATCTCGTGGCCCGATAGAATTCGCGCCGGTCGCTCGGACGACCTAGCCCACGCCATCGATATTTTCCCGACGATTGCCGCCGCCGTAGGTGAGCGACCGCCGGCGGACTTGCCGGGTATCAACTTGATGGACGACAACGCGAGATCGAAGCGCCAAGCCGTCTACGGCGTGACGCACGCGATTCACAACATGACCCCCGACGCGCCCGACGACACGTTGCAATATCTGTGGTGCGTCGAAGACGATTGGAAACTGCTGGTCCGCTATCATGGAAAAGACACAACGCTTTATCGCGACGTGCATTCATGGGATGATCAACCAGTGCGTTTGTATCATCTCAAGACCGATCCGCATGAAAAGATCGAAGTCTCCGCGAACCATCCCGACGTGGTCTCGCGGATGAGGCGTCAAATCGAAGCTTGGCACCTAGTCGATTTGAAGTAGGGCGTGTGTTTCAGCTTGCCAGTACGGCTGAATCGCCAATCCGGTGAACATGAGCACCCTTGATGCGGATTAAGGGCTAGTTCATCTTCGTTCACACTTCGGCTCATCATCCGATCAACCGGACCGCGAGAAAACCGGCCAAGATTATTCGGGTGGGGGTGATACCAACCGGAAGATTTGTTCTACACTCTGACGGTTCCGCCAACCAAAATGGGGACCATGAATACAGAATCACTTTATTCGTCGACAGACGCGTTCGACGCCGCAGTGCTCGCCAACCGACCGCCTTCGACTCAGCCGGCATCAAGTCGCCCTGAAGCCGTCACGGATTTTGATTTGTCCGTTGTCGTTCCGGCGATGAACGAGGAAGACTCCGTCGCACGTCTGCACGGCCGTGTAGTTGAAGTTTGTCGTTCGTGCGATAAGTCGGTCGAGGTAATCTTCATTGACGATGGCTCCACCGATGCGACGTGGGAGAAGATGAGCGGATTGGCGGGGTTGGTATCGTCGTCCGTTCCGGCATCGCGAACTTTGGCGATCCGTTTGCGTCGCAACTTTGGCAAGGCGGCGGCACTTGCGGCCGGGTTTGCAGTCGCTCGTGGTCGCGTCGTGCTAACGATGGACGCGGACTTACAAGACGATCCCGATGAGATCCCACGTTTCTTGGATGCGATCGGACAGGGGCACGACGTGGTCAGCGGATGGAAGCGGGTCCGGCATGACCCATGGCACAAGGTCTTGCCCAGTCGTGTGTTCAACGCGATGGTCAGCGGGCTAACCGGAGTTCGGCTGCATGACCACAACTGCGGCTTCAAAGCCTATCGGCGTGAAGTGCTCGCGGAAGTCGATTTGTACGGCGAGCGGCATCGTTTTATCCCCGTCTTGGCGTCCGCTCGCGGATGGCGGGTGGGCGAGATTGAGGTGCTGCATCATCCCCGGCAGCACGGCCATTCGAAGTACGGGTGGTCGCGAATCGGCAAGGGATTCTTGGACCTGATGAGCGTTTATTTGTTGACCGGTTACGGTCGCCGGCCGCTGCATCTGATCGGCTCGGCGGGATTGGCTTGTTTCGCTGCCGGGTCGTTGGGCATGTTGTATCTCAGCGCCATGTGGGTGATTACTCGAGTCTCTGGCGGCGAGCCATTGCATTTGCACGCGACCGCGATTTTTTATTACTGCATTCTCGCTGTGTTGTTGGGAGCGCAATGTGTGCTCGCGGGATTGATCGCGGAGTTGATCGTTTCAGTTTCGGCGGCTCGAGACCGCTCTTTAAGGCAAATCCAGATTCAATCCAACGTCGGAGGTGGAGCGAGCGTTTTGCCGATGCAACATGTCACCTACAGCGTCTCGCAAGTTGTCGGCTTTGATGATCCACGCGGAACCCATTCGTAATGCGGAAACACGAGCAACCGCAGCAGCGGCGGATCCGGATGCACTTCATCCTGATCGCGATCACGTTGGCGTTAGTATCCGGCCGGATCGCGACCGTCATCAATCCCGAGGGGGATTCAGCATTTCTGAGCGCGAACGATCGCAGTCGATGGGTTAGCGTTGCCGCGTTGGTCGAGAAAGGCACCTTTGCGATCGACGAACTGATCGTGATTAAGACGCCCAAAGGTCATCGGTTATGGGATACGATCGACAAAGTCCGACACGTCGGCCCGGATGGACGGCTGCACTACTACAGTAGCAAACCCACTTTGCTGACCACGTTGATCGCAGGTGTTTACAAAGCGTTGCACTGGAGCACCGGCTTGTCGATGACGGATCAACCGATCTACGTGCCGCGAATGTTGCTGTTGTTGATCAATGTGCCCACGCTCGCACTGTTTTTGGTCACCATGATGTGGACGGTCGAACGCACCGACACGACCGATTTTGCCAAACGGCTCGTCGTCGCCGCAGCGTGTTTCGGCACGATGCTGACACCGTTTGCCATTGCACTGAACAATCATTTGTTCGCCGCTGCGGCGACTTCACTGACGTTATGGATTTACCTGCGTTGTTGCGAACGAATTCATGACGATTTCAGTTCACTGACCTATATGCCGCGATTTTGGCCATGGTTTGTCGCCGGCACCTCAGCCGCTTTTACGGTCGCGTGTGAATTGCCCGCCCTTTCCATGTTCTGTTTATGGGGCGTGCTGTTTGCGTGGGAGGCTCCTCGATCGATTCCCGGCTTTCTGCTCGGCGCGATGATCGTTGCCGCTGGCATCTTCGGCACCAATTACTGGGCGCACCAAAGCTGGCGGACGCCGTATGCCCATCGAGGTTACGGCGACGTTCAAGACACGTTTGAGTGGAATGTTGCGGCACAAGATTCTGAAAAGGCGGTCGCCGACTCGCTGCGCGACGCGTTGCGAGAAACTCAGCCGCTCGAATCGGCAAAGAGCATTTTGGTGCGATCCCTGTTCGAGGGTGGATACGCGATCGTCGCGGAATTTGAGCAAGATGGGAAGTTTCGAGAGATTCAGTATAAGGTCGAGCAAGATCCGGCATCCAAATCCGGAGCACGGTGGAATCTCCGCAGTTGGGATGATTGGTACGAATACCCTCGCAGTTATTGGCGGTCGGGCAACCGACGCGGGGTAGATTTGGGTGAACCGAGCCGAGCGGCTTACCTGTTTCACGCGACCGTCGGACACTACGGCCTGTTTTCCTTGACTCCGATTTGGATTCTCATGCCGTTTGGGCTGGCTTATCGTTGCCTAAAGGGACCGGGATACGAACGAAGATTGGCGGTTTCGGTTGCC
Source organism: Neorhodopirellula pilleata (assembly GCF_007859915.1). Taxonomy (GTDB): domain Bacteria; phylum Planctomycetota; class Planctomycetia; order Pirellulales; family Pirellulaceae; genus Rhodopirellula; species Rhodopirellula pilleata. The sequence continues at coordinate 46,126 of NZ_SJPM01000018.1, read as the reverse complement.
CTTTCCTCTCTCGTATGCTTCGCGTTTTACGTGGCCAGACCCGAGATCGACCGAAATTATGGCGGTGTCAGCATTTGTTTCCGTTGGATGCTGTGGTTCGCCCCCCTGTGGTTGTACGGGATGCTGGCCGAAGCGGACTCGTGGAGCGAAAAGGCGGTAGGGCGAATTATGTTGGGAGTGCTTCTTGCGGCGAGTGTTTTCTCGATGTCGACATCGCTCGATTCGCCATGGCAAAGTCCTTGGTTGTATCGTTTTGCATCGTTTTTGGGGTGGTTGAGTTAGGAAACAAGGCGGTAACATTGGGAATTCCTCCACGTTCTCAAGGACGAGACCGTTACGTTGCCCAAGCCGGAATCCGATCCCCCGTCACCACCGAAACCGGGACGCGTGAAAGCGTTGCTGGTCTTGGTGGTCGTCTGCGCGGCGATCTTCTTTGTCGGGCGGACGATCGCACCTCAAACGATCGGGGAACAAGCCCGGCGTGTATTTGAAAAACAACTACGAGAGCATTACGTCGATTGGGACGTTTCAATCCGCCGTGGTATTTATCGCCCGGGAATCGGCCTGCAGTTTGAAGGCATCGCCTTTTCACCCAAGTCATCGGGTTCGGGCGTCCTTCCGCTGGCCGCCTCGGTGTCCAAATGGATCTCGCGGGCCCCGGTCGAGATCGCCTCGATTACCGTTTTCGCGGACGTTCATCCGGAAAAGTTCTTCGGAGATGGAAATCCCCTAACGACCCGTCGGGTTGTTTTGGACGGGGTCCATGCAGCATTGAACTTGGGTGCCGATGGAGCGGTGTCGCTTGCAGGTTTGTGGCCGCCGCCGCAACTCGGTCCGGTTTGCCCGCAAATCGAACTGCGTTCGACAGCGATCGATTTGACCGTCGCCGATCAAACCGAACGACCTTTGCAAATTCGTTGCAACGACATGGTGGTCTTATCGTCTTGCGATTCGGGAGGGGGCACCCAACTTGGCGCGAAAACGCCATCGGTTCCGTCGGACAAACGAATCACGATCCGAGGCGAAAGCGACCTTTGCGGCGGTTTTGAAATGAAACTGAGGTCCCACGACGATGGACAGCAGCGACGTCTGACGCAGATGCAGATGTCGGTGACAAATTGGAAGATCGATCAATCGGTTCTAAGCCGTTTGCAGCCATGGTTGGGCGATTCGAAGATCATCACCCCGGAGCTCAAATTCGAGATGCTGGGCGACTTGCAAGTGCAGTTCCAACATCTTGTCCGACCAAACCAGCCGACCACACTGGACTATACCGCTGACTTGGCCGTCCATCGAGCGATGTGGCTGGACAAGCGAATCGGAGACGACATTCGCGATTTAAAAGGGGCGATTCATTGCACACCGCAACGCATCGAGTTGCTGCCGTCGTCAGTACGGTTGGGCGATGCTCTTTGCCAGGCAACCGCATCGGCTGATCTGAATCTGCAGATGCTGCCGAGTGAATTCGTCGTTACGACACCACAAGATTCGCCAGTGCTCCGCATTCCAATGGGACCATCGACGCTCGTTGTTTCTGTCGCCAACGCTGACCTCGTGTTGTCCGCCGAAGACTTGCAGATCGATCGCCGCTACGAGTCGATCCTTCCTTCCCGCTCGATGGTACTGTTCGATCGGTTTGAACCGAACGGTCAGATCGACGTGAACGCTCGATTGCGTTCCGCTTTCCCACTCGCCCTTGGATCGCTAGCCGGATCGTGGCTCTCGCAATGGCAGATCAATGCGGAAGTTTATTGCGACCAAGTCGACGTGAACTATGAGAAGTTCCCTTACCCGATCGAGCAGTTGACCGGATGGATTCATATCGCCGACGGACAAGTCAACGCCGAACGCTTAACCGGCTTGGCGGGCGGTCGACGTATGCACTGTCAATTTGAAGTTCCTTTGAAATTGACTCCCGAGCAGGTCGTCACTCCCAAGAAGAAGATCTTAATCCAATCCGAAGGGGCGATACCGATTGACCACGCTTTGATCGCTTCATTGACACCACGCGATGGCGAATTCGCACGAGTCCGAATGCCGCATCCGCTACCGGGTGCAACAATTCAAAGTGATAGCCGATCGGTCTCGAAACTCGAGTCATTCGTACGATCGTTGCATCCGCGAGGTGCCGTGGAACTCGCATCCGCCCTCTTTCAAACCGATGAACAAGGGACGACGACTCGCCAAGTGGACCTGCGAGTCACCGGTGGAACATTGCGATATGACCACTTCGCCTATCCCCTCTACAATGTCGATGGACGAATACAAGTTCGGGACGATCTTGTCCGGATCATCGGGTTCACGGCCAACAACGCGGGCGCGGCTAAGATCGCTTGTGATGGTCTCTACGAGATGCCATTGGCGGAAGACCGAACGGACGGACTGTCCAGGCCATCGGAGCTGAACCTGCGATTCCGCGTGGCCGACTTGGCGATGGACCAAGCATTGCGGGTGTCATTGCCCGAGTCGTCTCGTCCGATTTGGGACGCATTGACGCCCGCCGGCACATTGGACCAGGTCGACGTTCAAATACACCAGCGCGGCTCTCAACCGATCGATTTGTCATTGACGGCAGCGCAACGGTCCGGCGAAAGCGTCCAGCCGAACGCCTTAAGCATACGCCCAAAAGCGATCCCATATCGGATCGATATCGTCGGTGGCAAAGTAACTTATCAGAATCAACGCGTTGTGATCGAGAATCTGCGTGGCCGCCACGACGCATCGCGACTGATTGCCGACGGCGTATGTGAGCCGGACACGGGCGGACAGTGGTGGTTGTCGATGGACTTGCACACCGGTTGTCGCCTGATCCCCGACGAAGAACTCATCGCGGCCCTGCCCGAACAAATGGCGTGGGCGATGCGTGGATTGGATCTACGAGGACCGTTAGGGATTCGAGGTACGACTCACATCCGCCTTCCCGATGAGACTCATCCCGACCCGGCGTTGGATTGGGACGTGACGGTGCAATTGGAAGGCAATCGAATCAGTGACGTCGGCCCGGTCCATTCGTTGCGTGGGGAAATCGACGTTCGTGGCATTAAAGAGGGCGAAATCATTCGTGCAGGCGGGCGGGTTGCGATCGACTCGTTGCACGCCTTCGGACTGCAAGCGACAGGAATTCGAGGCCCGTTTTCGATCGCCGGCGATCTCTTGCGATTGGGGACTCTCTCCAGTGCCGACGATCCGATCACCGGGCAACCGCTGCGATCGACCAATCCGCTTAACGAACGTCCGGTGACCGGCCAAGCGCCGGTGGTTGGCAACCTATTCGGCGGTTTGATCGACATCAGTGGGACGGTGGCGCTATCGAGTGGTGATTTTGACGTCGGCGTTTCATTGTCGGACGCCAAGATCGCCACGATCCTGGCAGAAATGGGACAAACCCGTTCGGGCATCAAGGGGAGGTTTGACATGAACTCCCGAATCGAAGGACGCTTGAACGACACCGATCTATTAAAAGGATCGGGAACAGGAAGACTCAGCGGCGCAAACCTATACGAACTACCCTTGATCGTGCAGACGCTCAACCTACTGCGAATCACGCCCACCGAAGCGGTTGCGTTCACCGACGGTGAGACCCAGTTCAGCCTGTTCGGGGAAGATGTTCATTTCAATCGTTTGACATTGTGGGGCGATCTGGTCGCACTCGATGGCGGAGGCACGCTGTCGCGACAAGAGCACTTGGATCTGACATTCAACACCCGCGTCAGTCCACAAAACTTGTTCAGCAAAGTCATCAGCCCGCTGCGTGATACGAGTTACACGTTTTGGACCATCGAGGTCGACGGGCCGCTGGCATCGCCTACGATCCAACGCCGCGCTCTTTCCGGAGTCAGCCAAACGCTTGAAGATTGGTTCCCCGGCATGGTCCGTTCGACAACCGCCGACACGTCTGCCGTCTCGAGGTAGGTCACCCGCTTTGCCGAGTCCTTTCCAGGCTTCCTTAACGGGCGACAAGACTGGATTGACGAACTTGGTCGTCCATCAATTTCCGGCATGTGGTCAACGCGTCTTTCCAATCGCCGACTTTGGCACGACTGATGACCATGGCGATTGCATGTCTGGATTCGTTTGAAAGACTCTGAAGTTCAGGGGATTGATCAAGGCTACGAGCTACTTTCTCGAGACCCTCGGCGTCTTCCTGGTTGCAGATTCGATACAGTGCCATGGTGAGTTGGTAGCCAGCGTCATCGAGTGTCACCGTCGGCGTCGGCCAGAGCCAATACGCCGATGATACTAGCACGACGAGCGAGGCGAATGCGATGCTCCAGGAGCGTTGCTTTGATGGGCCCGCCGATCGATTTTTGGATTGAGACGATGGCATCAGAACTTCTCCCAATCAATCTGTTCACCTTCGTTCATGCTCGATAGCTCGGCCCAGAGGTAGAGATCGACGAAGTTGGAGACGAAGCGAACCGATCCGTCGCCCAAGCCGACCATCCCGCCTCCGGGATGCTCCGAGAACATCTGGCCGACGTGATAGGTCGGGAAGTTCACCGGGTGAATGATCGGCGAGCCGGTGATGTCGAGTTCACCTCCGGACGGTCCGGCGTGAACGAGCGTCAGCGTTGCCGCAGCGTCGGGGCCGTTCTCGGGCGAGAGAACCTGCGGGTGAGTGAAGGCCCCCGGTACGACTCCGACCCATGTTTTCTCGCTCAACGCCGAACTATGCTCACCGAAAAAAATGGTATTCGAGGTGCCATCGAGTACATCGCGCATCCGGGTTTTTGAATTGCGAAAGAATGGACCGTCGGCAACTCGGCCGGCATCACCATCGATCGGTACGATGGTCGTAGTTGAAGTGTAGATGTTGGTAAACACTTCTCCGGTTGCTGCCGAACCGCATTCGCCCCAACAGCTTTCTTGGCCGTGGCTGGCCACGTAGTGACTGCGTCCGATACGCACTTCACGACCGGCGATCACCAAAGGATTGCCCGACTCGTCGCGAATCACAAACGGCTCATCGCCGCCGGTGGTGCTGGGACACAGAAACATCGGGATCGTCGAGCCGATCGCCTGCTCGTTCGAGGCTGACCAAATCGGATCGTCCATTCGCAACTGGCCGACCACCGCACTGGCTTCGGCAAAGGGCAACAACCCGGCGGCCCATCCCCAACCCGGTCCGGCGTCCCAGGTGGTCGCGTCCATATGGACCGATGCGGGGGCCAATCCGTTGTTCGTCGCGAACGACACATAGCCGGAGGGGAAGCGGTTGTAAGCGGCATGATAATTGTGAGATGCCAGCCCCACTTGGCGAAGGTTGTTGCTGCATGACATCCGTCGCGCCGCTTCGCGGGCCGCTTGCACGGCGGGCAATAGCAGTCCGACCAACAAGCCGATGATCGCGATGACCACGAGCAGTTCGATCAACGTAAACGCTCTATATCGTGCACGGTGTTTCAATATTTTCATCGGATTGTTTCCTTCATTCAATGTTAGCTGCGACTAACTTTTGCGCGGGAAGTTAGCCCGGGCTAACTTTTCGCCCAACGATAAAGGTCGGTCGAGCCGAGATCAAGAGGGTTGGCGAAGTTTTCATCGTTCGCTAACATGCGCTTCCGCTTGGCGGATCGACCGCAGGCGTCATCCACGCCGTCAACCAGACCCAAAGGGGTGGCCGTTTGCCATCGAGAAAATATCAGCGAACTCGATCCGATCACGCCAGTGAGGTGGCCGAGGATTACGTCGAGGCGATCGCGGACGCCATCGCCGACGCCGGCGTCTGCCGAGCGATGGACCTGGTCTCGCATTTCGACGTTACTCATGCGACGGTCAGCAAGACGGTCGGCCGATTGCAACGAGACGGGCTGGTCGAAACATCGCCTTATCAGCCGATCACGCTGACGAGCAAAGGGAAACGCTTGGCAACCAAATCGCGACGGCGGCACGAGGTCGTCAAGTCGTTCTTAAAGCGGATCGGCGTCAGCGAATCGGCGGCGGCGATCGACAGCGAAGGGATCGAACATCATGTCAGCGACGAGACGCTAGCGGCGATGAAACAGGTACTGGACTCGGGGTTGCCGATGAAGCAGATTGACTAGTGGTCTGTTACAGCTAAGAACTAGGGTTGGCTGTAGTGGATCTTGTTAAAGATCCGACCGCTACAGGATCTTTAACAAGATCCACTACCCTAACTTTTAGCTGTCCCAGACCACTAGAGACAATGCCGGGTCTTCGCCGAAGCGGCTGCGACCCAGCCTACAGGAAGACAAAAAAACCTCAGGGCTTTCTTGCGAAAACCCTGAGGTGTCGATTGTCACCGGGAATCCCGGACAGGTCGCCGGTGACGGTCGTTGAGCAGCGGTGGCGTCCGCGTCGAAGCCAGATCAAGAGCCGCGACGAAGACTTTTATGCCACCACGATCAACTTAGAAGTTGAAGTCGGCTCCGACGTAGGCACCGTGGAGAATCAAGCTCTTGTCGGCATGAATCGCTGCGGCTGCGGTCGATGACGTGTAGTCGCGGGCATAGTCGCTCGCGGTAGCGATTCCGGTCACACCCATGATCCGGTAACCGCCGCGAACCGTCCAAGCATTGCTTACGCGGATGCCCAAACCGAGGTCGAGTTCGCCCAAGGTCGACAAGACGGTATCTTCAGATTCGTAATTGATATCCAAGCCTGGCATCGCGGCGAGCTCGGCGAAATCGTTGAGCGAACCCAAGGTATGGCGTTGTTCGACGTTGTTCCCGTAGATACCGAACTTGCCGGCGACGTTGAAGTTCACCCGATTGTGCAGGCAGTAAATCAAACGGCTTCCGAATTGGTATCCGAACAGGTTGTTTTCGACTCGTGTGAAATCGTAAATGTCGTTGTCGGTGTATCCAACTCGTCCATCGACGTCGTAAGCGAAGTCGGTGGTCTCTTCAAACTGGAACCAACGGAATCCGTGACTGGTGACGACTTGGACCTTCCCGTTGCAGGGTCGAACGAGTGGGCCGGCCGCACCACCGAACCCGAAACGCGGTCCGCAGGATTGGGCACATGGATCGCCACAGGGCTGGCATGAGTCGCCACATGCACCGCCGCCGTAGCCGCCGATACCGCGGTAACCGCCTAGACCCAAGAACGAACCGATTCCGGTTCCGCAACCACCACCGCCGCAGCTCAGCGCCGACGCACGTTGGGCACCCATCAGACCGAAGCTGAACAAATTGAATTCGATGCCTTGGATATCAACGTCACGCTGTGCGCGAATCCGTACGGCTTCGGCGTTCGAGGTTACGCCCGCGCCACCTGGGGCGGCATCGGTGTCGCCACCATCCAGCGCGGTTTGTCCGGCATTACCGTCGATGATGTCGTAGACGGTGTACGGCGACCCGGCACCCGTGACAGGGTTGTAGACTCCTCCGCCGTTGTCATACAGGTATGCCATTGTGGCGCCGTTGTATTGCGGCATTCCAGCTCGCAAACCACCTTCGCCGTTGGCAGCATCGATCGGACCGGCACTGAACAACGAGACACTCTCTTGGCTCGGATCGAAGTTGAAGTACGACACACCAAGGCCGTATTGCCCGCAACCGAGATACCGTCCGAACGTCAGGTTGTAACCCAAGGCGTTATCAGGATCGATCGACGAGGAACCCATCGCGGGCAAGTAAGGTCGGGTCGGATCAACTGCGGAATAGGCTGCCGCGACGGTGCGATCTTTTCCGTTGGTTTCGAGGTCGAAAAACAGCAGGTCGAACGATCCGAACCACGGGAACAGCGGCGCACGGACGGGTGCGGCGACAGGCATTCCGCACGACTGTGCTGCGTAGGAAACACCTTCCCAAGGCTGGGAAGCGGCTTGGACGAATTGGCTTTGAACTGGGGCTTGGTTGCATGATTCGCAGTATGCATCATTAACCGGTGCACCGATGTGAACCGGAGCACCGTGTTGCTCCATCGTCGAGTACTGCACGGGAGCGGAGTGCTGCACAGGTGCCGAGTACTGCATCGGTGCCGGTGCCGAGTACTGAGCCTGCGGCGCGTGTTGATAGGAGTCTTGCGAAGGAGCGTTGGAATACGAAGGACCACCGTAGTTCGGTGTCGGCGTAGGAATCGGTTCGGGCGCCGGAAGCATCTCTGCTTGACCAGTGGACGCAGGTTGAAAAAGAGCCGGACCGCTGTTGTTTCCGATCCCGAAGTTGCTCCATTTGGACGGGCTCTGGTAGCTCGGTGGCTGGTAGGCCGGTTGCTGGTAGACGTTGCTACCGTAGGACTGGAACGCCTGAGTTCTCGGCACGCCAGCTTGAGCTTGCGAAGGAGCTTGTGAGTGGTACGACTGAGGCGCACCGTAACCATAGCCGGCCTGTCCGTAGGGGCCAGCGGGTGTTGGGCCGTATTGCGCCGAAGCGATGGTGCATACTCCCAAAGAAAGGGACGCGGCCACGCTTCGCAAGACATTGAATTTCATTGTTTCGACTCCTTCGTTCAGTCGCTTCAGGTGCGTCATTGCATTGACCGATCCGCGAGGCCCGAACGAAGTCGTATGGAAGGTTGATCGTTTTTGTGGCGGAACGAAGCCGGATGACCGTGAGGCCTGTCCGACGGGAGAGGCACTTGCTCCAACAAAATCGTATCAATCCAGTCACCAGTTATCTTCGATTGGGAAGACAATGGTGACTACACGACCGTCCAGCTTGATTGCGGGTTGGCATGGAAAGGGATTTGTGGTGAATACGCCTAGATTCGCACGCCTATGCTCGCGATCAACCGCAATCCCAACGCCCTATCTGATCGGCGAGGGTGAAACCTTATCCACCGTGCAAAACCAGGAAAGTGAGTAAACCCGCGTCGTCGGCAGATCACAATGCATTCGACCGCCAAACGCCCCTCAACCGGTCCAGTGTGACTACCGGGAGGACTTTGCCCATCCGTTACAGGTTCCATGTCTAGGGAATACAGGATGTCAGGAAGACAGGGAAACAGGAAGACAGGGAAACAGGAAGACAGGAAGACAGGAAGACAGGAAGACAGGGAAACAGGGAAACAGGGAAATAGGGAGGGCAGGATGGGGGAAACCTTGTCATTGGACTGTCGTTGATCGGGGAGTTTTTTCTATCCTTGGGAAGACCGAAAAATCCTCACGGGGGACACCAATATCATGCACGAACGAACCACGCGGGCGATCGCTCGATGGCTGTTCGTTGCCTGCTGCGCTCTTCCGACCGCCCTGACTTTGGTTGCGATCGTCGTCACTTGGACACCATGGTATGAGAGCCAGGTTCGGGAACAACTGCAGCGTGAACTGGCTCTTCAAACGGGCTTGGATGTGAAAATCGGGCGATTCGAACGTTCCAATCCCCAAACTTGGCGGCTCTACGACGTTCAATTGTCCGACGGTGAGACGATGCAAACGATCGCCACGGTCCGTTCGCTATGTTGGATCAGCGAGTCGCCCACGACCGTCATTCGGCTCAGCCAACCTGAAATTCGGGTCGAGTCGCTCGACCGGATTGCTAGCCTGGTACACGACCGATTCTTGTGCCGGCCGGAACAGACCCGACATGCCGTACGAATCGCCGCCGACGATCTGACCCTGCGAGGCTCCACTGTTTCGCAGACGATTCGGGATTTAGACGCCCATTTGACGCCCCAAGGGCCGCGGGTCTCGATCAGCGTGCGGTGCGTTCCTGCCGAGGGTGAGTTGCACGTCGAGGGGCTCAATGCCCACATCACCCGTGACCGATCAACGTCGCCGCCGACGACGGCGTGGTCGTTGCAGACCGGCCCGATGGCTTTGAACGTCGCGACCTTGAGCGATTATCTGCCTTTCCTGCGGCGATTTGGAGACGATGCGACGTTCAGCGGGCTGATTTCGGGACATCGGCAGGATGGGCTATCCCAGGGTTTCGGACCGCCGCCATGGGCGATCGACCTGACCGGACGGTTTGACCAGGTGGATCTAGGTCGGCTCACCGAAGAGCTCCCGCATCGAGTGACCGGACGCGCCACATTGGCCTTTTCGCGATGCCGATTAGACCGCAGCGACGCCGAAGGCGGCGTGAACGTTTCAGGCGAACTTCGGTCAGGCACGGGGTGGATGTCCGCATCATTGCTGCCGCGCCTGGCTGAAGATTTGGGGTGCGAACTGACCGCCGTGACGGCGACTGATTTTAGTTACGACGCACTGGCCCTGCGGTTCGAATTGTACGCGGCGCAACTCCGCGTCGAGGGCATCTGTCGAACTCAACCTGGGCAGGAGTGGTTGCCCGCGGGCGTCGTTGTTTCCGCAGCCGGACGCCCGGTCGTCGTTTCGGCTGACCAGTGGTTGCCGGCTACTAATTTGGCACGGTTGGTCGCTTCGCCGCATTCGGTTTCGATTCCTCTGTCCAGTCAAACGGCGGGCCTCTTGCAGATCTTGCAACCACCACGACAAACTTTGCCGCAGATGATCTCCCCCAACGGCGAATCGCTCGTTCCGGCTGCCGCCGACGCCAATCCCACCGAACCGGCCGCCCGGATCGGGCGTTTGCAGCCATGGAGCGACCAGCCACGCTCGATCGCACAACCGTTTTGAAAGTCCTCATGCTCTTTGACACCCACGCCCACCTGAACTCCGATGTCTTTCGCGAGAATGTCGACGAAGTCGTCGAGCGTTCACGTGCCGCCGGGGTCACCGGCATCGGCGTGATTGGAATCGATGTGACCACTAGTCGCCGGGCGTGCGAATTAGCCGCGATGTATCCGGGCTACTTGCACGCCGTCGTCGGTATTCAACCCAACTGCGCCGCCGAAGCCGGGCCGGACGATTTCGCCGTGATCGAGGAATTGGCCGGACAACCCGGTGTGCGAGGCATCGGTGAAACCGGGCTGGATTGCTATTGGGACGATACTCCGATGGACCTTCAACGCGAGTACTTCGATCGACATTTAAATCTCGCCCGCCAAACCCGACTGCCGGTCGTGATTCACATGCGTGAGAGCTGCCCGTTGGTGATTGAACAACTCCAACGCCAATCCGGACCGCTTCCGCACTGCGTGATGCACTCCTTCACCGGGAATCTCGACGAGGCACGCCAGTGCTTGGATCTCGGGCTGATGATCAGTTTCGCGGGAATGGTCACGTTCAAGAAAAGCGATGAACTTCGTGAAGTCGCCAAGATCGTACCGGATGATCGATTGTTGATTGAAACCGACTCACCCTATCTGTCTCCCGAACCGATGCGAGGCAAACGGCCCAACGAGCCGGCTCGAGTGCGGCACACGCTCAACAAACTGGCCGAGGTTCGAAACGTCGCGCCGGAGCGACTGGCGGAGATCACCACGGCCAACGCCAAACGCTTTTTTCAGTTGCCCTAGTAGGCTGGGTGGAGGAGGGCTTTGACGACGAACACCCGGCGGACTTGAAAGTGACGAACAGCCTTCCGCTTTTTAGCGGGAATAAGGCTAAACAGGTCAGCCAAGAACCAAGAACCAAGAACCAAGAACCAAGAACCAAGAACCAAGAACCAAGAACCAAGAACCAAGAACCAAGAACCAAGAACCAAGAACCAAGAACCAAGAACCAAGAACCAAGAACCAAGAACCAAGAACCAAGAACCAAGAACCAAGAACCAAGAACCAAGAACCAAGAACCCGCAGCCCCTCAATGCCGGGTCTCCGCTATCGCTGCGACCCAGCCTACTTTTTTAAGGATATTGATCTGATGTCGGTTGAACTGACCGCCCTTTACAATGGCAAATTGCACTGCACTGCTACCCACGGGCCCAGCGGAAAGACTCTGACGACCGATGCCCCGGTCGACAACGGCGGATCCGGGTCGGCGTTTTCGCCGACGGATTTAGTGGCGACGGCACTGGGGACTTGTGTTCTGACAATCCTTGGTTTGGTTGCTCAACGACACGAGCTCGATTTAGCGGGAACGACCGTGCACGTCACCAAAGAGATGGTTCAAACTCCGATTCGCCGGATCGGCAGCCTCGTCACGACGGTCACTTTTCCGTCCGGATTGCGACTCGATGCGGCGATGCGAGCGCGTCTTCAGGCAGCCGCCGAACACTGCCCCGTCCATCAAAGTCTGCATCCGGACATTCACGCCCCGATCGAGTTGGTGGGTGGCGAGTAATTTCGGTATTTTCGGCAAAAAAGTGGAAGATCGTCGTGGTTTCCTAGGAATTCTGCTCCTCCCGACTGGTGATCGCGCCGGGAGGCGATCATACTTTGCCAGCAACCGCTTCTCGCTTCCCGCCCCCCCACACACTTGAACTCCGTTATTGCTCGCGATCGGCCGTCTTTCATGAATCCTTCCGACCTCGTCATCACCGGTGTTGGAATGGTCTCGTCGATCGGTATCGGACGCGATCTGTTCGCTCAATCCTTGTTGACCGGACGCAGTGGTTTGATGTTGATGGAGGACATTGATACGTTATCCGATGAACAAAAGAGCACGGATTACGTCGTGCGTCGTTATCGGTATTGCGATGGCGAGGTTCGTTTGGACCCGCGAACGGCCGTGACGGCCCCGATTGTCGATTTCGACGCCAAGCAGTTCGTCAAACCGCGCAAGGCCCTCAAGGTCATGTGCCGAGAGATTCAAACTGGATATGCGGCGTCCCAGCTCGCTGTCCACGATGCGGGGCTGGATCACTACCTCCCGGCGGAGCTCGAGGCCGATCCGGATTACCGACATGGTGGCAAGATCTCCAGTGACCGGATCGGCACGGTCTTTGGCAGTGAAATGCTTTATGGTCCACCGGCGGAATTGTCCGACGCGTTTGCCGCCTGCATCGACGAACAAGGGAACGTCGACACCACGCCGTTCGGGGCCGCCGCGATGCGAGGCATCACGCCCTTGTGGATGTTGAAGTACCTACCCAATATGCCCGCGTGCCACTACGGCATCGTGATCAATGCCCACGGGCCCAACAATACGATTACCGTCGGTGACACCTCAGGACCTGCGGCGTTCATCGAAGGATGTGGCTACTTGCGCCGCGATATCGCTGACGTGATGGTCGTTTCGGCCGTCGGCAGTCGGCTCAATGCGACGCGTGCCTTGTTCACCGAAGACCAGCCCCTCGCATCGGTCTGCGATCCGATCGCTTGGGCCAGCCGTCCACATGCGAAAGACGCCGACGGTTTCGTTCGCGGCGAAGCGGCGGGCAGCCTCGTGTTGGAGACGAGCGAATCAGCACGTTTGCGGGACCGCAAGCCGATCGCGACCGTGTGCGGCGCGGCATCCCGGTTCGTCCCGTCGATCAGCTTCAAGACCAACGAACGAACCGCCGAGATTCGTCCCGATGCGGGGCGAGGTTCAACGGCCGCGATCGTCACCGCGATACAAGGTGCGATGCAGCAAGCCGGTATCACCGGTGAACAAGTCGGCGCGATCGTGGGCCATGCGTTCGGCGATCCGATCATCGATGCCTGTGAACGAGAAGCGATCCATCAGATCGCGCCGAACGTGCCGGTAACGTTCCCGGCTGGATTGATCGGACACACGTCAGCGGCCAGTGGAATGATGGTGTTGTTGGCCGCTTGCATTTGCGTGCAGTCGCAACAAGTCCCACCGGTCCCACATGCAGCGTTGTGTGAGGAAGGCTTGAATGTCAGCGACCGAGCTCGCCCACTCGAGAAACCCTATGTCATCGCGATCGCTCACACGTCACCCGGTAATGCTACCGCCGTGGTTTTGAAGTAGCTAGCTAGTACTTTGGACAACTCTAAATTTAGGGTTAGCCGTTTTGACGCTAGCGGGCTGTTGATTTAGTTTGCATCGTAACCCGAAGCGTGAGCGAGGGATACCTACAAAGGATTTAATGACGTTCAATCCCTCGCTGACGCTTCGGGTTTCGATTAAATCAACAGCCCGCTAGGCCCAAACGGCTAATGTTGCCAACCCTAAAGTTGAATCTAGACAAAGCACTAAGGGTCTGGCACGACTTAAGTTTAGGGTAGAGAAACGTGCCAAGATTTTCGGATTGGCCTATTAGTCGCCGAAAGTCTTGGCGAGTTTTGATTCGCCATAAGCTCAAGAACGTCATTGATTCATGTGCGTTAACGATCGCTTGCCGACGCCGGTTGTTCGGTCGTCGGGGCTACTTTCCCGTCGCGTGCGTTAGCGATTTGAGCTGCGGCCTCTTTTTCATTGAGGTTAGCTTCCTTCAGTTCTGCGTCAGCTTTCGCGGCTGCTTCGGCGGCGGACTTTTGAACCGCTTCTGCGGTTCTTTTTGCACCGATCGCACGCTTGGCATCTTCGACCGCTTGCAGAGCTTTTTCGGCAGCCGATTTGGCAACTAACGCGGATTCACGTTCGCGGTTAGCACGCAAGATGGTCTCGTCGGCTTGACGTTTGAGTTCTCGAGCGAAGCCCAATTGCTCGTTCGCTTGACTCATCAGCGCCGCAGCGGCCTTCTGTTCCATCTTCGCCGCTTCGACGGCGGCATCGGCTTCGGCGATACGGGAGGCGGCGACTTCCTGTGCGGAAGTGGATTCTTGCATCGATTCGTTCGCCCTTCGCTGGGCGGCGATCGCTGCATTTTCAGCTTGCCTCGCTGCGGTCTGTGCCGTTTCGGCTTTCTCGGCAATTGCCGCGATACTTGCCTTCTCTTCCGCCGCTGCTTGGCGAGCGGATTCGGCGGCGGCTTGAGCGTTGGTGGCTGCGGTTTGGCTTTCCTGCATCGCCTTCATCACCACGTCGATGGCGTCGCGTTCTTTTTTTGCCGCGTTCTGCAAGTCGACGAGCGAGGCCTTTTCTCGAATCGCAGCTGCTTTGGCTTTCGCCGCCTGCTCGCTGGCTTGGCCTGCCAATTCGATCGCCCGCTCGGCATCAGCTCGCGCATGGCGAGCGGCTTCGGTTTGCTTTTCCGCTTCCAAGATTCTAGCTTCCGCTTCGCGGCGGATCTCTTCCGTTCGGGCACGCTCTTTGGAAGCTTCTTGTTTGGCGAGCGTCGCCGCGTGACGAACTTCTTTTGACGCGATCGTCTGCATTTCCAATGCCGACTGCGCTGCTTTGACGGCTTCGAGTTCTTGTTTGGCGGACTCACGTTCGGCGGTCAAGGAAGCGACCAGGTCTTTTGTCTCCTGCATTGCTTTTTCGGCAGCAGCCCGATCGCGGGCGGCTTTCGAGGCGGTCTGATCGACCTTCTTTTGGGCAGTCACGACTTCAGCGAGTTTCTTTTCGTTGGCAGCCTGAGCGGATTCGGCATCCATCTTAGCTTGCGTCGACTTCTCTAAAACCACTTTACTGTCAGCGACCAGTTTCTCAAAATCGGCCTTTTCCTTCTTGGCCGCCTCGAGCATTTCTTGAGCTTGTTTGCGATCGGATGCCGCTTGCGTCTGTTGCATCTTTGCGGTTGCGAGATCGGCTTTGGCGGCCGCAGCGTTCTTCATCGCTTCGGTTTTTAGCTTGGCAGTTTCTTCCGCCACTCGGTTCGCTTCAACAAGTTTGGCGTCCGTTTGTTTGGCGAGTTCTTCGTTGCTCTTGAACTTAGCGTCAAGTTCCTTCGCTCTTTCTTCGAGTGACTTCGCCTTTGTTGCGATTTCTTTGGTCATCGCGTTAAGAGACTCGGCCTTCGCCTCGAGTTTCTTCGCTTCGATCTCGTTGACTTTGGCTTTTTCATTGGCCATTTGCATCTGCCGGTCGGACTTGGCTTGGGCTTCATCGACGGACTGTTTCATCACCAATACTTCCGACTTCATCCGCTGAGTTTCGGTTTGGCTCTTGGTCGATTTCTCGTTAAGTTCCAACGCCTGCGCTAATTGCTTCTTTGCATCTTGCATCATCGCCTCGGCTGCCTTCATCACTGCTTCGCTTGCCTGTTGTTTTTGCATGGCTTGCTCAGCGATCGCTTTGGATTCAGACATCTCTTTTTGGGCTTGGGAGGCGTCGGTCTTGGCCATTTCGATGGATTGCTTGGCTTGCTCTTGGGCCAAGGAGGCAGCTTCCTCACGTTTCTTGGTGGCTTGCAGCTTTGCCGTTAATTGCTCAGTAAGTTCATTGTTCGCGTTCAGCTTTTCGCTCAGCTCCTTCGTATCAGCACTGAGTTTCTTGGCGAGTTGCTCCGCACGCTCGCTTTGCGTCTTGAGTTCGCGTTCGGTCTGTTCCAGTTGCTTTTCTTTTGCCTGGAATGACTCCGCTTGCTTCCGGTTTTCCGACGTCACCGCTTCCGCTTTTGCCAACGTTTGTTTGGCTTGATAATCGAGCAACTCGGCGGATCTCATCATCGCTTGAGCTTCGGTTTTCATCGCGACCAACTCGGTTTCCCGTTCAGCTAAAGCCTGCTTCTCTTCGGCTGCCTTTCGGAGTTCCTCGGCGGTCGGTCCGCAACCCAGAACGAGCAGACCCAAGAACGGAATGATCAGGCAACGTCGGATCGTCATCGAAATAATTTCCTGCTTGTTGTTGTCTCAAAGAAGTTTCATCGCTCAAGCCCCTCGCGATGTCCATACGCTTTTGGAGTATAACTACGCTGACGATTGGTAGCGCATCGGAACCGGCGGTTGAGCGCTCTTTTTGAATGCCGATCGTGTTTTCTTACTTAATGGATTGATACAAACGAATGAATGCTATCACGTTGACTACATCTGAGTTGCGGTGCGATCGGTTGTTGGAGCGATTCTTGCGTTACGTCCAAATCAACACGGCCGCGAACCCGCAGGCGACGGGTTACCCGAGCAGCGCAGGCCAATTGGAATTGGGCCGCATCTTGGCCGACGAATTGTCGGCGATGGGGCTGGACGATGTTCGGTTCACTGATGACGGGTTGGTGATCGCGACCGTGCCTGCGACGGTTCCGGGCACCTTGCCAACCGTGGCTTTAGTCGCCCATTTAGACACATCACCGGAAGCCCCCAGCGATCACGTCCGACCGCAAGTAATCGAGAACTACGCGGGCGGCGACATCGCCTTGCCCAACGGCCGTGTGATCAGGGTTGCCGATTGCCGCGACCTGGAATCGATGGTCGGGGAAACGCTGGTAACGACCGACGGCAATACTTTGCTCGGCGGGGATGACAAGGCAGGCGTGGCCATCATCATGGAACTTGCTCACACGCTCGTCGAGCATCCTGAGATTCCACACGGCCCCGTTCGCGTCGTGATGACGTGTGATGAAGAGATCGGTCGCGGGACGGACAAGATCGATCTGGCCGAATTGGACGCCACGGTTGCCTACACGATCGACGGGGGTGGTCGTGGCGTCGTCGATGTGGAAACGTTTTCAGCCGATGCGATGACGGTGACGTTCGATGGTCACAACATTCACCCGGCGATCGCCAAAGATAGGATGCTAAACTCGATTCGAGCGGCGGCGAAGTTTGTCGACTCGTTGCCCATTGATTCGCAAACCCCCGAAACGACCGAAGGACGCGATGGGTTTATTCATGTTCACGATATCTTTGGTGGGGTCGGGACGACGCGTGTTGAGTTGATTTTGCGTAGTTTTGAAAGTGACGAGTTGGTTTCCTTCGCTGCCCAAGTTCGTTCGCTCGCCGAGCAGGCCGCTGCGACGATTCCGGGAACAAAGGTGGAATGCCAAGTCCGACGACAGTATCGCAACTTGCGCGACGGATTAGCCGATCTTCCCGAGGCGATCGATTTGGCAGAGCAAGCCTTCGAAACGATCGGCGTGAAACCGACCAAGGCGATCATTCGTGGCGGCACCGACGGCAGTCAATTGACCGAGAAAGGTTTACCGACGCCGAATTTGTCCTCGGGGCAGCACAACATTCACAGCGTATTGGAATTCGCCAACCTAAACGAAATGGCCGATTCGCTGCGGCATTTGCTCGAACTACTGAAGCTCTGGGGGCAAATTCGTTCATGATTGGTCTGGCGATTGGACCAGGACACGTGGTATCGCGGACGCATCCTCGGATGCTTCTTACCCGGAGTCTTATCTTATGTTCGAGTTTTTGAAAAAAATCGGCCAAGTCGCCCGTCATGGTTCCCTTTCCATCGGCAGTACGAAATCTGCGTCGGACGTCACCTTTTGGGTCGACATGCCATCGATCCCCGATGTCCCCGACCGTCGCTGCGATGCAACGCCACGATTGATCGCCGCGTCCGACATCGTTCCCCAAATGATCCCCTGTGAGAACGCCGTCGCGCGTGGAGAGGCGGCCCTTCGAAACGGATCGCATCGAGAGCGATTGTTGGCGATGAAGTTGGAGCATCTTCAATTCTGTCCTCCACGTCGATGTCACCAACTAGCCGACGTCGGCGTCCAAACCGCTGGGGACTTGGTCTACAGCGATTTACCGAAGATCGCATCTCGTCTGAGCCATCCCGAACGTGCCGAGCGTGCTTTGCGACGATATCGGGCGGCGATCCGAATGTCGTTGGCGATCGATACGATGATGCCCCGAGACGCGTTGCTGTTGGTCGCGATTCATCGCCGCAGCGTGGCAAGTTTATCGCGAGAATCCGCCGCCCAATTGCATCGTGATTTGGAACGTTTTTCTCTCAGCAGTCGAGGCAGCAAACTGTTGGGAAATCGCGGCGTTCCCAGTCTCCGCCGCGTCAAAGCATGGGTGTCAACGTGCCGCCACCTCGCCGAACACCACTCGGCCCCGAACACACAGCCTGCGCTTCAGTAAGCGGGTGGACATCCGCATCAGGGTTCACTCGCTTGGTGACAAACGCCAACGGCTCGGTGGCGTGAAGTCTTTTCCACCTACTGAGTAAGGTGGTACGGAATCGACCGGTTGAAGCGATCGATGTTGGATCAGCATTCTCCCTAACTCGGCGACTTGCTCAGGATGAGCTGCACTTACATCGTTATTCTCAAGCGGATCGTTCGAGAGTTGAAACAGTTCGACACGATTGGTCCCATCGGAAAGTTGATCCAAGGTTTCAAGTCGCGGCCCATTGACCTTGAGTTTCCAGCCCTCACTGGTAACGGCTAGGTGTTCGTTGTCTTCACCCTGTTGACCGTGATACGAAAACCAATGTCGGGACCGAAAATCTTGTTTGGTTGACGGTTCTCCGGTCAGCAGGCCGAGCAGGTTCATTCCGTCGAGCGGTTCTGATGAAATGTAGGGCGGATCTCCACCGGCGGCGGCTACGACCGTCGGGAAGATATCAATGTACCCGACCGTTTCGTCGCAGCGACTTCCCGGCGAAATACGGGACGGCCAACGTACACAAGCCGGCACCCGTATGCCGCCCTCGTATACGGTCAACTTGTTTCCACGCAAAGGACGGTTGTTGCCCGGGATCTCGCCGACTCCGCCGTTGTCACTGAGGAACCAAACCATGGTGTTGTCGGATTCACCCGAACGCTCGATCGCATCCAGTATCCGACCGATTCCTTGATCCATGACCCACACCATCGCCGCGAGCGTTTGCAGCTTCTTTTCGCGTGACTTGGCTTGCTTGCCACTTCCACCGGTGGAAAGTTGCGAGAACCGTTGAATCGCCTCGTCAGGTGCCTGGAACGGCGAGTGCGGTGCATTGAAAGGGACATAGCAAAAATACGGCTGATCCAGCCGGGCGGCTTCACTGATCCAATTCGCCGCCGCATCAGCGATCAAGTCCGTGCTGTAACCTTCCTCGTCGCTTGGTTGCCAATCGGTGTGCCAATCACGCTCGCCGTCACGCGTCAGGTCGAAATAATCGATCGCACCGTTGTAGTGACCGTGGAAATGCGAAAAACCTTGGTTCAGCGGATGCCATTGGGCACGCAAATGTCCCAAATGCCATTTCCCGAAAACGCCACGTCGGTCGTAACCCAGCTTACCGAGTGACTCGGCCAGCGTTGTTTCGTCGACCGGTAGCCCGAAGTCGCGTTGCGGAGGGATGACCGCGCGGGCAAGCCCGAATCGGATCGGATAACGCCCGGTCATCAAACCCGCGCGTGTCGGGCTACACATCGGCGCGACGTAAAACCGGTCCAACTCCACGCCGTCGGCGACGAGTCGGTCGATGTTGGGTGTTTGAAACCAATCTTCGTGATAACCCACACCCGCCCATCCTAAGTCGTCCGCCAACAAGACGACCACGTTGGGAGGATCCGCGGCACTTGCTCGCTCTGCAATACTGCCCACCGCTGCAAGTGCAAGACAAATCAAAAGGTTGGATGAAGCGAACAAATAAAAGGTTGAACGACGACGATCCATGAATAACTCGCAAAGTTGGGCTGTTAATAGTGAAGACCTATTCTAGTGCCTTTCCATTCCCTTGATGCATGGAACGGCCCCAACGTTGAATTTTGAAAAACACTTATTGACATGTCGCAATATGACGATATGTTTTAGATATCGAATCGAGGAGAGATCACAGTGTGATGCAGAGAGACGCGATGACCACCAGCAAGCCGATCAAGAAAGCGAAGAAGCAAACGAAGCCGCCCGGTAGCGTGCGGGACTTTGCCGATGCGGCGGAGTGCTTGAAAACACTGGCGCATCCGGTCCGATTGCGAATGGTTCAATTGCTACTTCATGGTCGGTTCACGGTGGGGGAGATCGCCGAAGATTGCGAGGTTCCCGACAACGTCGCGTCGGAAAATTTGCGTCTGTTGCAACGATGCGGCTTCCTTGTCAGTGAGCGTGAAGGCCGCAAAGTGTTCTACCAGATCGCCGAACCGCACCTGGCTGGGTTGATGAACTGCATCGAAGGGCGTTTTTTGAAAACCGGTTCGGCGAGTGGATAAAGTTTTTTTCGGCGAAGCCGATTGCTAATGAATCACAACTTAACGTATCGCCAACTATCGATACAACGACATAATGACCAGCGGTCAAATGGAAAGGATTTTTCGATGCAAACGATTGACGTGAAACGATTGGCCGACGAGCAAAGTCGCGGCGAAATTGACTTGATTGATGTTCGGATGCCGACGGAATTTCGTGGGGTGCATGCGGAGTGCGCACGCAATGTTCCGCTGGATTCGCTGAATCCCGATCAAGTGATGGCATCACGAAAGAGTTCGGCGGATCGGCCGCTATATGTGATTTGCCAAAGTGGTGCTCGTTCGGCTCAGGCCTGCAAGAAGTTCCGAGACGCCGGATTTGACAACATCGTTGACGTCGAGGGTGGCACGACCGCATGGGAGCGAGCGGGGCTACCTGTCGTCCGAGGCAAGAAGGCATTCCCGCTCATGCGACAAGTCCAACTGACGGCCGGTTTCCTCACCGTGCTTGGCGTCGTGTTGGCCTACTTGGTTCATCCTAATTTTGTTGGACTGTCGGCTTTCATCGGTGCAGGATTGATGTTTGCCGGTGCGACGGGCTTCTGTCCGATGGCAAATGCGATCGCCAAGATGCCATGGAATCAATGCCAAGGCAGCTCCTGTTCGACCTAGTTACAGAACCCGTCCGGAAAGAATAGCCAAGATGCGACGCAAACAATCGATTGAAAATCTACAGCTTGCCCTGCCGATGGAACTGACCGCCATGCACATGTCGACGGGTTCGGCCAAGTAGTTTTTCGTTTCACTATTTAACCTTTTGACGGAGCCAACCCATGAGCCGTTCGACTAACTTTTTGAGCCTGGTCTTCCTTGGCGGGCTCGCCGTGACGTTCGCTTTTGCTCCGGCAGTTACGACGGCATCGGCGCAAGATCAACCCGGAACGAGACGCGGGATGGGATTCGGCGGGGGTGGAGGCCCCGGTCATGGACGTGGCATGGGTGGGCCTCAGGGTCGCGGGATGATGCAGCGATCCGCAGCCGAGGAACATGTGGATCGACAGAGTGAAGTCACTTATCCGGCAATCGCGGGATACGGCGGCGTTGTTCGTTTACCCAATGCCGATCAACAACCTCGTGCCTCGACGAAGTTGCTCGTCGACCTGACCAGCGGCGGCGATGCAGATCGACTGAACCCCGGCCTCGAGAAAGTTGCCAAGTATCTGAATATCTACGCGGGTGGAGGAGCTCGACCGGTCGACGTCAAAGTCGCCGTTGTCTTTCATGGCGAGGCAACTCTGGCGGTTCTCAATGAAGACGCATACGCCGCGAAGTTTGAAACCAACGGCAATCCCAACTTGAATCTGCTTCGACAACTCGATGAGTCGGGTGTGGATCTGTACGTGTGTGGCCAGTCATTGATTTCAAAAGGATCATCGACCAATGACGTAGCGGGTTTTGTCAAGACGGCCGTGTCGGCGTTGACGGCTGTCGTCAACCTTCAAACCGATGGCTTCGCATACGTTCCGATCGCGCAAGCCTCACCCGCGCCGTCGCCCCAATCGCAACCGTCGAAGGCAGAAAAAAACCGAGATCTCGCCCAAGAAGGACACGGCCATGGACCGGGACCGGGGATGGGACGCGGTCGCATGGCAACGCAAGGACACGGTTCCGCACCGGGCATGCAATCCGACATGAGCACGCTGCACGCTATGTTCGCCGACCGGCACAAGATCAAGCGAACCGTGAAGATGTTACCTGATGGGGCGGTGGCGGTCACAGAATCCGATGATGAAATGATCGCTGCGATGCTGAAAGAACATGTGCCGGCAATGGAAGACCGAGTCCTCGGGAACAAACCCCTGCCTCCGATGACGTTTCATCCGGTATTCGTTGGCTTGATCCAACACGCTGACGACTACACGCTGACCCATGAAGAAACGGACAAAGGTGTCAAAGTTACCTATCACTCCGACAATCCCTACGTCATCATGCTGGTCCAGGAGCACGCCAAACTAGTCAGCCGGTTCATTAAGAACGGCATGGAAGAAATTCACACTCCCTACGAGCTTCCCGAGGTTTCGAATAAGGTTGATCCGAATGATCGCTAGCAATCTTTCACTTCGAAACGATCCTCGTCCACTTGGCGACAAAGACTACATGTCAAACACGACTACCAAATCGATCAAGCTTTCGCTGCTTTTCGCGTGCTTTCTATCGATGGTCGGGTGTTCGTCGAAAGAGAAATTCGATCCCGTCGTCGCCTCCGGCGAAGAGCGTGAGGCAACGATCGTCCCGGGGCAATCACCCAGCGAGGAAGCAAAGGCCGAATTGCTCGCCGCGAAAGAAGCCTTGTTCACAAGACTATCCGGTCGACTAATGGAAGCGATCGCGAACCGAGGACCAGCCGCCGCGATCGCCGTCTGTCAACAAGAAGCCCCGACGATCGCCAAAGAAGTGGGTGCCGAACAGGGACTACAAATCGGACGCGTCGGCGTGCGTTTGAGAAACCCAAACAATGTCGCGCCATCATGGGCGGCCGAACTGGTGCGAGATAAAACCGAGTTACCGATGTTTGTTACCCTCGACAACGGTCACGCTGCCGCACTCCTTCCGATCAAGTTGCAGACGCAATGTCTGATGTGCCACGGTCCCAATGACCAGATTCCGCAAATGATTCAAGAGCAACTAACAAGACAGTATCCAAACGATCAAGCCACCGGGTTCCAGGAAGGTGAACTGCGCGGCTGGTTTTGGATTGATTCACCAAACACTTAAAAGAATCGTTGGCAAAAGTGGCGGCGACTGTCAGTCACCCGACCCGGAATCGTCGACTAAGGGTCGGCGCCACGGAAAAAACTTTTATTTCCATACTCAGTTCACTAAGGCACCGATCCATGAAAAGCAATCTCGTTGTCCCCATGATCGCCCTCGTCCTAACGTTATTCGTTGAAGCTCCGATCGCTTCGGCGCAATTTGGCGGGTTGTTCGGTGGTCCAACCGTCGAAACGATCGAAACAAGTTCGCTCGCCAAGATGCTTCAGCAACAACAGCAAGCCGAAACCAAAGCGAATGAATCCGGAGAAGCTCCACCGAAGTCGGACTTTGTCGTTGTCGACGTGCGGAGCGAAGCGGAAGTCAACGTTTCGGTGATTCCTGGTGCGATCACGAAAGCTCAATATGAAAAGAACAAGGCACAATACCAAGGTCGATTGGTGATTCCCTATTGCACCGTCGGTGGACGCAGCGGGGCGTACGCTAAACAACTCGCCAAAGCGGGCGTGAAGGTCAAGAACTACCAAGGCAGCATTCTGGAATGGGCTCGCGCGGGGCTTCCCGTGGTCACACTGGATGGCCAACCGACCAATCGAATCCACACCTACAGCGATCGACATCGCATCCCCGACAAATACGAGCAGGTGACCGAGTGACCGCACGGACCAAGCACGTCGTTCTGCTTGGTATCGGCCACACGAACGCTCATGTCGTCAAGCAATGGGCGAGCGAACCGATTCCGGGTTGCACACTCACGTGCATCAGTCGCTTCTCAACGGCAACGTACTCGGGCATGTTGCCGGGAACGCTCGGAGGTCAGTTCGACGACGACGAAATGAGAATCGACTTGCAAGGGCTTGCCGATCGTGCCAGCGCAAAACTGATACTCGCGGATACTTGTGGGCTTGATCTTGATAACGGGCAAATTCACTTTTCCGATCATGAACCGATTCCTTTTGACGCACTTTCGATCGGCGTCGGCTCAATGCCAACGGGGTGGAGCGATCACGCCGATTCGCCGCTGATGGTTCCGATCAAACCGATGCAGACATTTATACAGCGGTTCGACGCGCACTTGTCGGCCGCAAATCGCCCCGTGCGGGTTTCGATCGTCGGCGGAGGCGTCGCCGGACTCGAGATCGCGTATTGCCTGGACGAAAAATTTCGCAAACGTGATCCTGAGCATCGGGCAACCATTGAAATTTTTACGAGCGGTGACCGCATCGCCGACGGCATGACCGATCGCAGCATTCGTCGCGCTGAGAAGTTATTGGCTACGAAGAGCATCGCCGTCCACCGTGGCCAACGCGTGACTGAGGTGGCGGAAACGCACCTTGCGACCGAAGACGGCATACGACACGCGACCGACTGTGTCGTCTGGGCGACCGGAGCATCGCCACCGCCGGTTCTCGCGACGCTCGGCCTGCAGCGCGACCGACGTGGTTTTCTCGCAACAAGTGAAACCCTTCAGTCCCTATCGGATCCACGAATCTTTGCGGTCGGCGACAGCGGCACCGTCGTCAAGTCGCCATCGCCCAAAGCGGGTGTGTATGCGGTACGACAATGCCCAATCCTGTGGCACAACTTGCAAGCATTGCTTCGGGGAGGTGCGATGAAGTCGTTCTGTCCCCAAAACGACTTTCTGAAAATCCTCAACACGGGCGATGGAAAAGCATTGTTGCAATACGGTTGGTTGACCGCTCACGCTCGCTGGTGTTGGCATCTAAAAACATGGATCGACAAACGCTTCGTAAACGAATTTCAAGTCGCCCAAAATGATTGAACCCTATGACTATTGAAGATCCTCATCACGCGTTGGTCGATCGAATCCAGCGAATCCTTCAACGTCTCGGCTTCGACGATTGCGACGTGCTTGACATCCATGAAGGGCGGGCGAAATTGCTAGCCTCGGAAATGGATCGCGACGATCAATGTCTGATCCAAGCGGCGATACGTGTGATTCCCGGTGTTCAATCGGTGGTGTTTGTAGACCATTCGGAACAGGAAAACAAATTATGAAATCGATTGCCTTTCGCAGGTGGACGAGCGGGATCGTGCGAGTGTTCACGGTGATCGCCGGACTCGTCGTCTTGGTGATTACCATTGGCTGGCTATCCGGGATGTTTGAATCGAAGGTTCAGCCGGGACGCTCCGATCGTCATGTCCGTCGACTCGCCAATGAACGGACCGATGTCGTCCACGAAATCGAGAAATCAACGATCGAGGAAGCTATCGGAACGCTCAAAGCGTCCAGCCGGACCGTCGTGTCATCAAAGATTATGGCAACGATTGATGAGATTGCCGTGGTGGCAGGCGACCAAGTCGAGCAGGGGCAAGTTTTGATCCGGCTCGACGACAAAGAGTATCAATCGCGATTGGATCAAGCAAAGCGAGCGCTCGATGCGGCGATCGCGAATCGCAAACAGGCGGAAAAACAATATCAACGAGTTGAAACACTGAGCCAACAAAACGCCGCCTCGCGTTCTGAGTTTGATTCCGCCTCGCGTGACGTTCAGGTAACGCTCGCGGACGAAGCTCGCTCCCGCCAAGCCGTTTCGGAAGCGGAAGTGATGTTGTCGTACACGACGATTGACGCCGCAAAAAGCGGCCGGATCGTCGATCGTTTGGCCGAACCGGGAGACATCTCCCAGCCCGGCGTCCCGATACTGGTTCTTTACGATGCGACGTCCTTGCGATTGGAAGCACCCGTGATGGAACACTTGGCCGTCCAGTTGAAACCGGGCGACCAACTCAAGGTCTACGTCGACGCGCACCAGCGTGAATACAGCGCAACAGTCGACGAAATCGTTCCGCAAGCCGACGCACCGAGTCGTTCGTTCTTGGTTAAAGCAAGTCTGCCTAAGTCGGACGATTTGTATGAAGGTATGTTTGGACGACTGTTGATTCCGGCGGGCGAGCGACGTCACCTTTGTCTTAACACCGACGCACTGATCGAGGTCGGACAACTTGAGTTTGTCGACGTGGTTCTTCCGGAGGGAACGATCGAGCGCCGCCTCGTCAAGATCGGCCAGCTTGGGATGCCGGGACGACGAGAAGTCCTCAGTGGTGTCGAGGCCGGCGAACGAGTCCTGATCCGCTCCGAGGAGACATCCGATGCCCAATAGTATGGATGCCGAGGAACCGAATGTTCCAATGATGACTCGCATTGTCGAGGTCTTTCTTCGTGGCGACGTCGCGATACTGCTGATCTTTGTTTCGTTGATGTTAGGGGCTGCCGCGTTGGTGCTGACTCCTCGTGAAGAAGAACCGCAGATCGTGGTGCCGATGGCCGACGTGTTCGCATTCGCACCCGGTCTCTCCGCGGCCGAGGTCGAGCGTCAAGTCACCGATCGCCTCGAAAAACTGCTTTACCAAATCGACGGTGTTGAATTCGTGTACTCGATGTCCCAGCCGGGGCAGTGCGTGGTCACCGTCCGATTCTATGTCGGCGAGGACCGCGAAGATTCGCTGGTGAAGATCTACAACAAGATCAATTCTTCGGTGGACCAGATTCCATCAGTCGTGGAGTCTTGGGTCGTTAAGCCGATCGAGGTCGACGACGTGCCGATCGTGATCGCGACCTTGTGGTCCGATCAAACGCGACGATACGGCGATCACGAACTGAGACGCATCGCAGAGGAAGTTCAACATGAATTGCAGGCGATTCCCAACACCAATCGTGTCGAAGTGGTCGGCGGTCGCCCGCGACGGATCCTTGTCAATTTGGATGCGCAGCGTCTAGCGGCGCATGCCACCTCTCCGATGCAGGTCGCGCGGGCGTTGCAGGTCAGCAACGTCACGGCACGCAACGGAAGTTTCGAACAACAAAACACCCAATTCAATGTCGAGACCGGCACATTCATCCGCAGTGTTGACGATCTGAATGAGATCGTTGTGAATGTCTCCGGCGGTCGCCCTGTCCATTTGAAGAATGTCGCAACGATCACCGATGGACCGGCGGAACCGGATAATTACAGTTGGATCGGGTTCGGCGCGGCCGATGAAGAGCACTCCGACAAGACCGAAGTGTATCCCGCTGTTCATATTTCAGTGGCCAAACGCAAAGGAGCCAACGCTGTCCACGTCGCCCATGCGGTCGATGCAAAACTTGACGAATTGAAAACGACCCATCTGCCCGATGGCGTCCATTTTCGGATCACCCGCGACTACGGCGAAACCGCGAACGAGAAAGTCAATGAACTGATCGAGGGCCTCTTGGTCGCGGTGCTCACCGTGATCGGATTGATCGGTTTGACGATGGGATGGCGTCCGGCTCTCGTAATCGCGTTGGCGATTCCGGTCTGCTATAGCTTGACGTTGTTCATCAACCTGATGGTGGGTTACTCCATCAATCGGGTGACGATGTTTGCGTTGATCTTAGCGCTCGGGCTGCTCGTCGACGATCCGATTACGGATGTCGAGAACATCGCCCGCTATTTCACGATGAAGGTCTTTCCACCGCGGAAGTCGGTGTTGCGAGCGGTTCAAGAGGTTCGGCCCGCGTTGATTCTTTCGACACTCGCGATCATCGTCAGTTTCTTGCCGCTGGCATTCATCACCGGCATGATGGGACCCTACATGGCACCGATGGCGCTCAATGTTCCCTTAACGGTGACGGTATCGACGGTGGTGGCGTTCTTGATCACGCCTTGGCTGGCAATGGTATCACTGAAGCAACTCAACGACACGATTGGTGAGGAACAATCATACGACCTTAAGAAAACGGTGCTTTACCGATTATCCCGTTGGATGTTGTCGCCGATTTTGAAAGGCCGCGTTGCTGCCGTGGCGGTGCTATTGCTGATCGCTGGCCTGTTCGTTGTCGCGTTGATTCCACCGGTCATGCGGTGGGTTCCGGTGAAGATGCTTCCCTACGACAACAAAAACGAGTTTCAAGTCGTCATCGACATGCCTGAAGGCACGACGCTGGAACGTACCGATGTGGTAGCACGTCGGCTGGGCGCGTTTCTGGGAAGTCAGTCCGAAGTGAAGGATTATGAAATCATCGTCGGCAAGTCCTCACCGATGGATTTCAATGGTTTAGTTCGGCACTACTTCTTGCGGCAGGGAACCAACGTCGCCGACATACGCGTGAATCTTCTTGCGAAAGAACATCGCGTGCAGCAGTCCCATGAGATTTTACTTCGTATCCGGGACGAGATGACAGCGCTAGCCGAATCAATGGACGCGAACATCAAGTTGGTCGAAGTTCCACCGGGGCCGCCGGTACTCGCTTCGATCACGGCGGAGGTCTACGGTCCGCCCGATGGGAACTACGCCGCCCAAATCGATGTTGCTCGTACCGTCAAGAAGCGTTTGCGATACGAACCCGGAGTCGTTGATCTGGATACCAGTGCTGAGGACGACCAAGTCCGGTTCGTTTTTGAAACCGACAAACAGAAAGCCGCGTTGTCGGGTATTTCCACCCAAACGGTCGCCGACACCATCGCGACGGTCCTCAGCGGCCACAAAGCGACGGTTTTCCATTTGCCGCGTGAAGTCGAACCGTTGTGGGTTGAATTACGGCTTCCACGGGCGAGCCGATCGGCGCTCGATGATCTTGAAGAGGTCTATGTGCAAGGTGACGCGGGGCAGTCGGTGCAGCTGGGATCGTTGGGCGAGTTTCGTGAGACGATTGAAGACAAGACAATCTATCACAAGAATTTGCGACGAGCTGTTTATGTTTACGCCGAAGTCGCCGGAAGGCCACCGGCCGATGCGATTGTCGATGTGGAATGGGATCGATCATCGAGTGCCGCGATCCCGAGTGACCCAACACCGCGGCCCATCAGCCAGCGATCTTGGATATCGCCCGGTGGCGATGTCCCTTGGTCGGTTCCCTCTGGCTACGTCGTCGAGTGGGCTGGCGAGGGTGAATGGGACATCACGCTCGATGTTTTTCGTGACCTCGGGTTGGCATTCGGTGCCGCGTTGCTCGGCATCTTCGTTGTCTTGATGTTTCAAACCGGTTCGCGAACGTTGCCGGTCCTCATCATGTCCGCCATCCCACTCTCGATGATCGGGATCATGCCAGGTTTCTGGGGGCTCAACGCGATCATGAATGTCCCCGTCGGCGGGCATCCCAACCCGGTCTTCGTTACGGCCACTGCGATGATCGGCATGATCGCGTTGGCAGGAATCGTTGTGCGAAACTCAGTCGTCTTGATTGATTTCATTCACTTGGCCCAAGCCGAGGGGCACGATCTGCGCGAATCGATCATCCGCAGCGTCGCCGTCCGCACGCGTCCGATTCTACTGACGGCGGGAACGACCTTGCTGGCCAACTGGGTCATCACGCTCGATCCTGTTTTCTCAGGCCTCGCCTGGGCGATCATCTTTGGAATCGTCACATCAACGTTCTTCACATTGATCGTGATCCCGGCGGCCTACTGGCTTCTCTATCAAGCGGATTCAGCTTAGAGCCTTTCCGAAGAGGGGTCTGACCCTGTCCGGCGATACCATGAAAGTAACGAATATCGACTCGCCTCCAAAAGGTCAGACCCCTTATCGGACACGTCTTACAACTACTGAACTTGGCTGAGTGACTCAAGGTAGTCGAGCAATGATGCGAGTTCGTGCGTGCTGTATTCGTTCATCACGCCGGTCGGCATTACCGAAATCGCGGACGTGATTCTGTCTTCGATCTCGTCTTTGCTGATCGTGTGTTCTTTCGCCTGTTGATCACGCAAGGTCACTTGGTCGCTCTCCTCCAACGTGACAAACCCTGTCAATACGTTCCCGTCGATCGTTAGGATTGTGTTGGTAGCGAAACCCTGAGCAATCGTTTTGCTGGGATCCAAGATAGCGACGGCTAGATCAGGCCGCTTGTACGTTTTCGCGATGTTCCCCAGATACGGTCCCTTTTGGGCTTCGTCCTGGCTGACCGTATGGCAGGAAACGCAGTTCGCCTTGGTGAAGATTTGTTTGCCCAGTGACACGTCCCCCTTCATCGCGACCACCTGTCCGACCGCATCGGCGGGTGACAATGAACCGATCTTGGGAGTGTCGTCGGTCACCTGCGATTGAATCTTCATCTTGGCTATCGTGGAATTGGCAATCTCAGCGATCGCCGGGTCTTGGTCGTCACGAGCGGCCAGTATTTTCTGGTCCAGATAATGGTTGTCGACTCGGGCTGCCGCTTGCATTAATCGCCCCCGCCGTTTGGCATCTTGCCATGCTTTCTCGATCGCCGCTTTCGCCGCCTCGGCGGGCTCGGGGCTGGCATTCGGCTTGGTCGCGACGGTCAGTAACGCAATGTCGGCCCAGAAACCTTGGTTGGAAACATCTTTGGCGGCGACCTCTTGGTAGATCGGTAGGAGCGATTCCAAATGAACGGAACGCAAAAATATCTCGCGAGCTTTGTTCTGCTCATTGCCGGCGCTGCGTGACCGGTCGAGCGTTGAGAGTGCCGCAAGCATTCCGGTCGATGCCTCCGGGACATTGAGTTTCGCCAATGCGGCCATCGCGTCAACGAGAACTACCGGATTGATGTCATTCTTGGTGGCTGCTTTCATGAGTAGGGCGACTCCGTTTTGCGGGATGTCGTCCGCTGACGCTAATTGCGAAACCGCTGCGGCGAGTAGTTCATCGTTCGACATCGCGAGTTGCAGCATTTGGTCGCGTGCTTCGTCGGAATGGATTCGATTGCGATGCATGGCTTGCAGCAGGTCTGCTGCATCGCTGGGACTTGCCGAATCGAGTGCGGCTTTCAGGATGCTCGCGATTCGATTCGTTTCGCTCCATGGTTCCGGTTGGTAGTACGGGCCGCGCGTGTCAGGTCGTGTCCCCCAAGAATCACCCTTCCAAGGGCCTTCGGTGTGATAGAGCCGACAAAGTGCCACGAGAATCTCTCGCTGTAAAACAGGTTGGGCTCGAGGCAGCCGTTGGATCAAGCCATCGACGACTTCGGGCTGGTGCATCATTGCGAGGGCACGGAGAATTAGTTTTGACGGCTGCGTGCCGTCGTCGATTGCTTGCATGCAGGCTGTCGATGCATTGCGTTTGGCGAGACAACGGACCGCCGTGTGAACGACGACTGGATCTTCACTCGACATCGCTTCAATGCATTGTTGATCGGTCGCATCCGATTGAAGTTGATCGAGCAAGTTTCGCAACGGGCTGCGAGATGCAACGCCTGCTTCGAGCAGCTGCTTCCACGCCGAATTGCCACGCCGGATTAATTCGCGTTGGGCTTCCACTCGACGGCGATAGCTCGGTGATTCCAGCACATTGATGAGTTCTTGATCAGTCGCCGATGCAAAGTTCGGCATCGGAGCCGGCTGGAACGACTTCGGCTTGACGCAAACGATGTAGCCGACATCCGGTCCAGCCCAATTGAACGTCGCACCACGCCAACTGGCACAATACACTCGGCTGTTCCCATCGACGTCCGCATCGGTGGGGCGTGTCATCTTAATGAACGACTTCGGCGATTCGGTCTCTTGGTAGGTTGCACCGACGGGGGCGACCGTATGACGATAGAGCGATCCGGTGCCCCAGTCGGCCGTGAAGGGAGCACCATTCCAATCGCCAAATCCCGGCTCGTCGATGTAGACCGCACCGCACCCGGAACCGCCACCGTAGTCGGCCAGCGGTTGCACACATTCGTCGTTGAAGTTCTTGTAGAGACGAGGATAGCCGTGGTCATCCATCCCCGTGAAGTGATGCAGCCGAACGTCCCATCCGCCACCGTCGTTGGTGTTATCGCGAGTGAACATATCCATCGTGGGGCTGATCGCGACCTCGAGGATGTTACGCGTCCCGGTCGAGTAAACTTCCAAACCGGTTCCGTCGGGGCGGACTCGGATCACGCCACCGCCGCGATGAGTTAACTTTCGTCCGTCGGTTCCCTCGGCGTCGATGAAGCCAAAATCACCGCCGGCGATATAGAGCCAACCATCGACCCCAAGGCTGACGCCGTTGGTCGTGTGATCGGCGGGCCGCTTGTTGTAGCCGAACGCGAGATTTTTCACGAGCGTCTTTTGCTCATCGGCCACTCCGTCGCCATCATGGTCAATGAACGCGCTCAAATTGGGCGGATGCATGAGATACAGGCGATCGTGATCCCAAACCAATCCTCGGGGTGAGTCGATCTCGCAAAACACCTTCGTTTCGTCCGCTCTTCCGTCACCGTCTGTATCCCTCAATCGAATCACGCGGCCCCGTTGAGGATCTCGGCCGAGCGAACCGTTGCCGTCCGAACTTACGTAGACGGTGCCATCGGTCGCCGCCGCAACGAACACTGGATAGTTCACCGCCGGCGGGGCGGCAAAAACAGTCACGTCAAATCCTTCGGGGACTGTCACATCACGCAGGATCTGAGCTTCCTCGTCGGGAGATCGACTCTCGATTCGTGGAGGGACATTGCCGCGATCGACGTATGGATCGCTCTTGACCGGGACGAACGCTCCGTCGGCTTTCGGGTCTGCCGGCCATAGCGTGCCAATTCCCTCGCCCTTGAGTTGAACGTTCCACAAACTGCACCATCCGGCGTGGCTGCCAACCCCGGTAATGCGGATGTACTTGACGGCGGTCTGGTTTGCCAGTGAATCCGCGTCCTGGTTGCCGCTTGAATTTTTTGTCTTGTCGAGCAACGTAATCCATGTCGTGGCGTCAACGGATCCTTCCACTTGATACTGATAGGCGGCGTTTCGGGATTCCCAATCGATCGCAATCTCGGTGAGCACATGCGGTTGCTCGAATTCAAATTGCAGCCATTGGGGATAGCTGCCACCGTCGGCACACCACCGCGTTTGTCGACTTTGGTCGATCGCATGATACGGAGGATGGCCGCTCTGGGTGCTCGATGCGGTGACCTTCGTAAAAGTTGCATCGGCGGGCGTTTCACCGAGGTCCATCGGATCGATCGGCTTGTACTTGTCTTTGTCGATGAAGGTAACTTCGCCCTCGCCTTGGAAGGGTCGCAAATACTCCGGCGTTAACTTTCCACATGACCAAAGTAGTCCGCGGGTGATCAGATCTAAATAACGAGGGTCACGTACGGTTTCGGTGTTATGCCCGATCGTGGTACTAAAACTACGAGCGCCTGCGGATTCATTGGTCCAAGCCACGATAGCTTGTTCGACTCGCCGGTTGTCACCGGGGATCTCTTGCTTGCCGATAGCGAGTGGGTGCGCGTCGAAAACTTTGACGTTGTTGTAAAGCTCTTCGCGGATCGTCGTCCAGTCCTCGAGCGTGTTCGTGATGGGGTGATTGGTGTCAACAAAGCTGATCGCGATCGGTTCTTGCGGTCCGTGCCCGCTTGATTGCAGTCCCAGGTGTTTGAACCAAGCGTCGGTCCCGGTACGAAAACTGTGCATGGCGCAGTGCAGATGAACGGCCGGCAACTTCTGATGGACTTGAACGATTCGGTTCACGATCGCTGGGTCCTTGATGTCGGCCGCACACTCATCGTGAATGATGACGTCGTAGTCTTCCGCCCAATTCAACTTCGAGTACAGCGGCAGCACTGGTGCCGTCGTCGAATTGTCCGTCCAATAAACATCGACACGAATGTTCGCGCGAGCCTCAATCCCTTTGCGGATCGCGTCTTGCTGGTTCGCGTAGTCGTGGCAACAACCACCCGCGATCAGCAACGCCCGAAGTGGACGAGTTTCATCGGCAAGACCGATCTCTGAAAGACAAGAAGCGGCAAGGAGCAGACAGGTCAGCAGGGTCCAGCGAAACATCAAAACGACTAAGCCTCAAGGAAAATTAAAACTAGTGGTGTGTCAATTCTTAGGTTTAGGGGAACCCGAACGCGCGGGGGACTGTTGATTAGATCGTAACCCGATGCGTCAAGGTCTGTTGATTTAATCGTTTAACGGCAAGCCGCAGGCGACGGGGTTTGAAAACGCAGGCGCCTGCGGCTTGCCGTTAAACGAAAACTCCCAAACGTGCACTCAATCAACACGCCGGTCAGCGAGGGATTGAAATGCAGACAAAATCAATAGCCCGCTAGCGCCGTCAGCTGGCTTCGCTAACCGCTATTTTCTATCCGGACTCACCACGAGGAGCTGGAACTGACACGAAGTCATTATTGCGAACTCGACTTCGCTTGGTAACCGTGCCATACCCATTCGATCGCGTGAGGTAGGAACTGTTCTTTCGCGTTTCGCACTCCGTGGCCGGAGTTTTGACAATACAGATATTGATACTCATAACCTTTGGCTTGGAGCACCTTTGCCATGCGATGGTTGGCCTCGACCCAGTCGTGCATGCCGTCACGCATCACGTTCGGGTTGTAGTTATCACGGTCTCCAACGGCCATGAACAATCGAATGGGCTTTTTGGGTGTTTCAGGGATCAGCTTGTTGTGGAAGCCCCAGGCTCCGTCGGGCGTCTCGGGATTGAAGGGCCACTGCTGGTTCACGAACGTGCCCGATGTTGTCAGCACGCGATGATACAAATCCGTGCGATACCAAGCCATGATCAATGCGGCTGATCCGCCTGAGCTGTTCCCCATCGTGGCACGACCGTCGGGGTCTTTGGTTAGCTTGACGTTACATTGTTTTTCGACCCTTGGTAGTACCTCAGCTTCGATGTAATCGGCAAGCATGCTGGACATCGTGTCGTACTCTTTCCCCCGCTGGTGACCCTGCGCATCGCCACCGCCGTTGGCGACCATGATGGCAATCAGTGGCGGAACGCGACCTTGAGCGATCAGGTTGTCCAGGATGCGAGGAAGCGTCATGTCGGGACGTCCTTTGGGACCATCGTGACAGACCATGAAAGGA
Source organism: Neorhodopirellula pilleata (assembly GCF_007859915.1). Classification (GTDB taxonomy): domain Bacteria; phylum Planctomycetota; class Planctomycetia; order Pirellulales; family Pirellulaceae; genus Rhodopirellula; species Rhodopirellula pilleata. The sequence goes on along the minus strand of NZ_SJPM01000018.1, from coordinate 11,064 downwards.
GCCTCTCCGCCGGGCACATACTGCGCAGGCACGTAAACGGTGATCTGACGCGTGTAGTCGATCTCATGCGTATCGACGATCAAGGTCTTGGGATTGTTGGGATCAATGGTACCGAAGACTTCGCGAGCAATTCCTGGATTGAAGAGCTCGGTGTCCTTCGAATCGATCGTGAACTGCTCAATACGGCCCTTCGGAACACCAGCGACGACAGAGAGTTCTGGAGCCGGCAAGTACTCCGGACCGACGAGAAAATTACCATTGGCATCGAGCGGCGGATTCATGCCGGGCCCGTCGTCGAGTCGAACGAACGGCGGTGAACCGGCGGCATCGAATGGACGCGCATGCGGTTCGGCGTTCGCTTGCCCGATTGGCGTGATGAAGATCACGACTACGGAAGCGAACAACAGGTGATACGTTTTGATCATAGAAGATTCGTTGAAGGACTGCTAATTACTTTGAATTGATCGTGACGCCAGGCCAGTCATCGGTGCGGAATGGTGTCAGCGGTAGATCGTCTTTGTTGTATAGGTTAACGATCGGGTTGTCCGCCCAACCATAACGCACGGCCGCAGGACTCTGCACTGCATCGGCCGAGACTTCGACGCGACCGTCTGGCAAGGCAGTCGCCTTGGCATTGACGAATTGATGGTCTTCACCGGCGATCGTGAAGCCTCGCAACTCGTTGACATCGAACGGACGCCATCCGTTGCCGATGTGATCAAACGACAAAACGACTTTGTTGCCCGTTACCTCCATCGACTTGTATTGCGGGCTACGAAACGGGATCGAAAGCCCGTATTCATTGGCAAGTGCCCAGCGGGCCAGACGCATTCCCACGTCCACTTTGTTGCGAGGGTGGATGTCTTTTCCTTCGCCAATGTCAATGATGACCGCCTGGCCGGTGTGCGGAAGCTTCTCCATCGTCATCGTTTGCGCTTCGCGAAGTTCGGCCCAGGCGCTTTCAGCCGGTTCGGACTTTTCGCCCATGAAGTCGGCGAGTTGAACCCAATAGAAAGGGAAGTCGCCTTGCCCCCATTCTTTACGCCACGAATCAATCATCAGCGGAAACAATTCGCGATACTGGTACGCTCGGCCGGCGTTGGATTCACCTTGATACCAAATCGCACCGCGAATTCCGTAGCCCAAATGCGATTTCAATACGCCGTTGTAAATGTTGCCAGGCCGACTGTTGCCACGCATTTGATTGCCAAGATTCTTGAACTCCTTCTCTTCGTTTTCATTACGATCTGTTTTAGCTGATAGATCAGCAAAACGGCTTTCACTGTTGGACCAACGCTCCATCAACGGCTTGAATTGCTCGTCGGCAGCGAGCGTATCGCGATTGATCCATGCTTCACATGCGGATCCGCCCCAGGCGTTGTTGATCATGCCGATCGGCACATTCAACGTTTGGTTGAGTTGCCGCGCAAAGAAGTAGCCAACCGCTGAAAAACCGCCAACGGTTTGTGGGCTACATACCATCCATTTTCGATCGTTGTGCGACCAAATGGGATCTTGTGTTCCGACCTGTGGAAAGTTGATCATTCGAATATTCGGATGGCCTGCGGCGGCTTGCTCGAGTGCGAAGTTATTCGAGGCGGAAACCGACCATTGCATGTTCGATTGTCCCGAACAAATCCAAACTTCACCCACAAGAACGTCGGTCAATCGGATCTCATTTTTGCCTTGAACGACTAGTTCTTTCGGTTCGCCAACCTCCATCGGATCGAGCGACACACTCCACTGACCCGCGTCATCTGCCGACGTGGAATGTTTCTGAGAATCGATGGTCACAGTGATGGATTCACCGGGCTCCCCCTTCCCCCAAATTTTGTTGGAATGGTCACGTTGCAGGACCATCGAGTTGCTGAAGATGTTAGGGAGAGTGACATCTGCAATCGCCATTTGGCTAGCCAAGGCGATCGAAAGAAACAATCCAGCCCGAGAAAAACGACGAATCATCAATGACTTCCTAATACGGTATTAAATAAAGAAAACGTTAAATGGTTGAATCTGGAAAAGACGCGATAGATCAATGTTTACAACGGCTTCAGGACGGACTTAACCACATCGCCCTTGTGCATTTTCTTAAACGCATCGTGCCACTGATCGATCGGCCAGACACCGCCAATGATCGGCTGGACGTTGAGCTGGCCACCTGCCAGCAGGGCCAACACCCGTTCCCAGATCGGCCAATTATGACTGAAGCTTCCCTGGAGTGTGACATTTTTCTGGACCAACGGGTCGAGATTAAAATTCAGAGGTTGCGGTCCCCAACCGACCTTGCTGATCCATCCGGCGGGACGGACGATGTCCATGGCGATCTTCAGCGTCACGCTGGCACCAGCCGCATCGATTACACCGTCGCATCCAAGCCCGTCTCGCTGGCGTGCCCAATCGATCGGATCGCCCACGATTTGTTCGCATCCGTAATGGTCGCTGGCAATCGCCAAACGATGCCGATCCGATTCCAAACCAACCAGTGCCACCTGGGCTCCGCATAAACGAGCCATCGCCGCGCATAGGATGCCAATCGTTCCCGGACCGAGAACGACGACTCGGTCACCCGGTTCGATCCTTGCATTGCGAACCACCGCGTTGTAGGCCACGCAGCAAGGCTCAGTCAGACACGCATGTTCGAACGGAAGAGTATCAGGGACCAAGTGCAAGATGCGCGACGGGACCCGGACGTACTTCGTCATTGCACCATCGACGCCGTAGCCGAATCCTTTGCGAGTGGGGTCCAGGTTATACAGGCCACGACGCGACATCGGATTGCATTGGTCAATGATGGCAGCCGTCTCGCTAACCACGCGATCTCCTTCCGCCCATCCTTCGACCGCAGACCCCGTCTGAACGACGTGTCCACCGAACTCGTGTCCGAGTACAACGGGATAGTTGACCGGCCAAGAATGATCCGCCGTCCATTGATGTAAGTCGCTGCCGCAGACACCCACATTGGCAACTTCCAGCAAGACGTCGTCGGGGCCGATGGTTGGCTTCTCGATCTCGCGAATCTCGACGCATCCTTTCTCGGGCGCGAAGTTAACAACCGCGGCTGATTTCATGATCCTACCTTTTGTTCGTGAACGGCATCACAGATCATTCGGAGCGACGCTTCCAGGTCTCCGTCGGCTGTTTTGAAAGCATCCGCATCGATCGTCAGCGGTGCCCCCAAGACGACGAGCGGAGCACCGTACTTTGGACACTCGATCGCCTGTTCGAGCGAGAGGCCACCGACGGCTTGAACGGGGATTCTCACCGCCTCGACGACTTCGCGAAGTCGGTCGAGCGGGCTTGGCATTCGTTCGCCCCTCGCCGCGATCCCACGACGCTCGTCGTAACCGATGTGGTGAATCACGAAATCACAGCCGAGATCTTCAAGCCACTTTGCGCCGGCGACCATGTCTTCGCAAACCATGTTGTCGCCCATCACCTGGCATCCAAAATCAGCACCGGCCTTGACGACACAGCGAATGGTTTCCTCGTGGGCGCGAGCCATCACGACCACATGAGTCGCGCCGGCCTTGGCCATCATCTCGGCCTCGAGGTACCCGCCGTCCATGGTCTTCAGATCGGCCACTATCGGCGTCTGGGGAAACGCGGCTCGCAACGCGCGTACCCCGTGCAGGCCTTCCGCAAGGATCAACGGGGTACCAGCCTCAAGCCAATCCACGCCGGCACGCATCGCAAGGTGGGCCGTTTCCAACGCCTCGTCGATGTTGGTCAGGTCGAGTGATATCTGAACGATCGGTCGCATCGCGGGTCTTGCCTGTGGGTTGCTTGGGAATCCGTTCTCACCGAAGAGTTTGCTCAGATCTCACGGATTCGCAGGTTTCGCCAGCGGACTTCGTATGGACCTTGACCGGCACCGATTCCATGGACCTGTAAGCCAATGAACCCTTTGGGATGCGACCGGTAACGTTCTTCGTGCGTCAGGTCAGAAATCGGCGTGCCGTTAATCCAAGTTTGAATCAGCGGGCCTTTCGCGACAATACGATACGAGTTCCACTGGCCGTCTTGGAAAGTATCATGCGGTTTGCGATCGGCGTCCGGCGTCATCCATCCGCCGGCAGCTTCGCCATAAATGTAGCCTGCCATCTTGTCGAGCGAGATCTCGACTTGCGGTCCGTTGACACGTCCTTCAGGTTTGTCGCCTTGGCTTTGCGAGCGAATTTGCACGCCTGAGTTCAAACGGCTATCCACTTTGACGTCAAATGTCAATTCAAAGTCACCGTAAGATTTGTCCGTGCAAAGGAACGAATTGGGACTGCCTTCGTTCGTTTTTCCAACGATCGCATCACCTTCAACGCGGTAGGTCGCCGTCCCGTTTCGTTGGTGCCAGCCAGTCAAGTCCGTGCCGTTGAAAAGTTCCACGAAACCAGCGTCTTGGGCGAGTACCGTCGGAGCAATCAGGAGCGTCAAAAAAGCACTCATGCAAAGGTTCTTCATCGATCAAATTTCTTTCAAAGGGGACAACTGATACTACTTCAAGCACTGCAACGATTGGCTCTTTGTTCCCATCGTAACCCGAAGCGTGAGCGAGGGATACTAACAGAGGATTCAATGCCACTAAGATCCCTCGCTCACGCTTCGGGTTACGATTAAATCAACACGCCGCTAGCGGGCTGTTGATTTAGTCCTCATTGAAACCCGAAGCGTGAGCGAGGGATACATACAAAGGACTTAATGGCGCTCAATCCCTCGCTCACGCTTCGGGTTACGATTAAATCAACACGCCGCTAGCGCCGTCGGTTCACTCGATCAACAGCTGATCGAGAGCCGGGGTTCAGTTTTGACCTCGTAGCCGGATCAAGGGAGTTCCATAACTTCCACTTTGCGGATGTGCACGATGCTGCCCGGATCATGATGTTGGAAGGCGAAGTGACCTTCCTTGAAAGTCAATGCAAAATCCAGGTACTCATAAAGCTCATCGCCATCGACGGTGACTTTGATCCGCGTCATCTCGCGTCCACGCCAAACGTCATCACGAACTTCGATTTCGTACGTGAACCAAGTGTCGGGTTTCACGAGCTCTTTGTACACATGGCACATTCCATAGATCGAGCCGGTACGGATCGGATCGGTGTGTGTGCTATCAATTTGTGCTTCGTAACCGTCGGCGAAACCGGGGCGTCGCGTCGTGCGAAAATACATTCCGGAATTACCGCCGTCGCTGATCTTGATCTCCGCACGATAGCGAAAGTTTTTATACGCCTTCGTCGTGTTAACTAGCATCGAGGCTTGCCCGGACCCACTCAGCGCCCCGTCTTTGACTTCCCACTGACTTTTATCACCGCCGATCATCTCCCATCCTTCCATGGTTTTACCATCGAACAAGGACTTCCACTGGCCGTCCGCTGCGACCGCAAGCGAACCAATTGAGACAATTGACAGTACGAAAACGAGTCGAAGAGACGTAAGCAGCATGGTGAAACCGATTGAGAGAGTGAAATGGCAATGACACACGCATTGATAGATTCGCATGTGGCGGCACAGTTTACCAAAACGCCATCGGTTCGCCACTTCGAAATGTAGAGCCTATCCGAAAAAGGGTCTGACCCTCTCCGGCGATGCATTTGCTGGCCTATTGAAAGACAAAAACAGCCTCGGGGCATTCCCTCTTTTTTGTAGTATCCATTCGCCAGTGTATAGTCAACTGGCCTGCTAAAAGGTCGGTATTGACGCGAACTTTCCAAGATTTGTTTTTGTTCCGCATGCCGGCTTGGCTCCGACTTCTAGCGAGTATCGCGAGAGCGTCTTAGGGCCGAAGGCCAGGCCGTTTGCTAGCGACACGAACAAACGGCCGGGCCGTTGGTCCTACCCGGCAAAGCGATGCTGGTACATCCCGCTCATCAAGTCGGCACGCGAGGGGGAGCAGACCGGATGCGTCGCGTAGCCGTCGGTGAACCGCACGCCGCTGTTGGCGATCGCATCAACGTGAGGTGTTGGAATATCTTTGCATCCGTAGACACCAATATCAGCGTAACCAAGGTCGTCCGCGAAGAAGATGATGATGTTGGGTTTCTCAGCGGCAGTCACAAAGCCGACAAGAGATAAAGTAAAAAGATGGGTGGGCAAAAAGATAAAGATGATTGACAACATTCGATTCATTCTTGATTCCTGTTTGCTGGATTTCATTTTTCTGCCCTAACATCGTTTTGCCCGTCTCGATTAAACGCGATGACTGTCAGTTCGCTTTTGGAGTCGCCGTGAAGCTTCTTCGTTACCCCCTCAAGATCCGCAAATTCGAAGTCAGGGACGAAGCGACCGATGCCGTGCTCTCCGGGAGTGATCAGCTTCGGTCCTTGGCGAACCGGAGCGTCAAGTGACTTTGCTGGCTCGGCTGGAACAACCTCGTCGTTCGAGTTGTTCCTTCCCATGGCTCCGCCAATTGCATTTTTCAATCGACCGCGCAAGGCAGCTCGCGTGGCTTCTTCTTTTGTGATCTCGCCGTTGCCATCCATGTCGAGGGCTTTGAAAATAGCCGGCTGACGCAACTCATCCGGCGTGACTTTTCCATCGCGATTGTCATCGAGTTGCTCGAATCGCTTTTCGATTTCTTGCTGTGCATCGACACGTTTAGCCACAACAGCAAACAAGAACATTATCGAACAGGCGGAAACAGTGTAGATAGAAAACTTACGTATCATCGGAGTACTCGCAAGACAGCGAAAAAAGGGCAAAAGGATGGGGACAGAGATGATGGGAAACAAATTTGTTAACTTGCATTTTTCTTCCCCACCATCTTCTTGCCCAATTTATCCCCATCCTAATTACAACATCTGTCCCGCTGCGGCACTACTGCCAAGATGAGTTTGGCAAGGTCGCGTACGAAGTGGTTCATCATGCTTTTGAAGTCCACGGCTCGTTGAGGCGGATCTTTCATGAATCGATCTATCGCTCCACTCTGAACCAGATACTTGGTAACAGATCGATCCAAGAACTGGAGAAGCGAGTCGGCAGTTTGACACCGGTCTGGGAATCCTGCACCTCGACCCGTCAGGTGAACAGCGACGTCTCGATGCCGGTGCTGCCAAGGTGAAAAAGTCTGTCCAGCACAGTGGACAGTATCTATCCACGGGAGGAAAAATAACTACGTGAGGAAACCCATGGAACAAAATTCGTTGCCGAATCTCGCGGAATTTTCCTTCATCGGTTCAACTGATCTTGGTTCGGTACCCGCTTTGCATTCACAATGCGACTCGCGGCAGTTTCATCGGACGATGCCCGCTATCTTACCCAGCAAAATCTCAAAGGATGCTGATATGCGTTGCTCCCATTCTTATCTCACTCGGATCAACGTGGTGGCAACGATCGCGTTGGCGTGGATCATCTTCGCTAGCATCGCTCCCGTCGCTTGTTCCCAGGACGCAACCACGCCTTCTTACAAGCCGGGCGATGTCCAGACTCAAGCGAGTCGTGTTTATGTTTTCGTTGATAAAACAGGACTCGGCCACCAACACGGCGTCGAAGCGAAGTTGTTGTCCAGCAGACTGGAGTTGGGGGCGGACCAGAATGCAGGAAAACTCACCTTCGACATGAACTCCTTCGACGCCGACACGCAAGCTGCCCGTAAGTACGTCGGCCTGCAAGGAACGACCGACGAGGGAACACGCTCGGCGGTAAACAACAATATGAAGGGATCGGCGATCTTAAATGTTGCTCAATATCCCACTGCGACTTTCGATGTCGCTTCGGCAATCGCTACCGGCCAAACCGGTTCGGACGGATTGCCCATCTACGAACTCAAGGGCAACTTCACACTACACGGCACGACGCATCCGCTGGAGTTCAGCGTCGAAGTCGAGCAGACCCGTGGTTGGTTGCACGTTCGTGGTAACTTTGTCATCAAACAAACGTCGTTCGGCATCACTCCGTACTCGAAAGCCTTCGGTGCAATCGGTGTAGCTGACTCATTGAAGATTTACGGCGATCTGTTTGTCGCTCCGACAGCTAACGTCGCGATGTCCGACATTCCAACGCGTCAATAATCAATCTTTGCGGCAACAACATGATCTCGATCGACGGAGTACAGAAAAGCTCCATACGCAGCCACTACCAACTCGGCACGCTGTTCTATCGTTTGCTTTGGGGACCTCATATCCACCATGGCTTGTGGAGCGGGGACGAGTCGCCCTATGAAGCTCAATGCAATTTAACCGACACGCTGGCCGATCTTGCCGGCATTTCCGCCGACGACAAAGTTGTCGATATCGGTTGCGGGATGGGCGGATCGTCGATCCGTTTAGCAAAGATGCGAGGGTGCGATGTCACCGGGGTGACGCTCAGTCCGCTGCAACGCCGCTGGGCTGCCGTTTCATCGAAGGTTCACCGAGTCGGCAAGCGTACGCGGTTTTTGGCCGAGGATGCCGAGAAAGTTGTCTTTTCAGACGGAAGCTTTGATGTGATGTGGAGTGTGGAATGCACCGAACATCTTTTTGAAAAACCTGATTTTTTTCGCAAAGCTTATCAGTGGCTTCGGCCCGGTGGCCGCATGGCGATCTGCGTCTGGTTCGAAGGCGAAGACACGACGCGCGAAGACCATCGCCGACAATGCGAAGAAGTTTGCGAGCGATTTGTGTGCCCTTCTTTGGCGACTCGCGACGACTATGCCGCATGGATGACTGACCACGGAATGAAAATCGTCCACAACGTCGACTGGACTGAGAGAGTCACCCGTACTTGGGAAATTTGCAAGCAACGGGTGGATCGAAGCGGCGTACGACATCTCGCTAAGATCCTCGACAAAGAACAAGTCGATTTTATCGACGGGTTCGAAGCGCTACTCAATGCGTACCGAAGCGGCGCGATGCAGTACGGGGCGATCGTCGCCGAAAAACCTAAACTATCGTAACGCCGAACGCGTCTTGGAGAACAATACAATGGATGTCTCGATCTCACACTCGCCAAGCACATCAACGCTGCGTCGTTTGACAGGGTTGAGTTTTGGATTCGGTAACCAGATCTTGTTCCTCGTTACGGTATGGTTTCTGTTTTGGTTTCTTCGAGACGGGGCGATCAGCCGGTCTCACGACGATTGGATCGCGCGAGACTGCGGACTGGCGATCTTTTTCGCGTTTTCACACAGTGTCATGCTGGTACCCAAGACTCGCAAGTATCTGACACGGTGGATCCCCCAAGCATTCTACGATAGCACGTTTTGCGTTGTTACATGCGTTAGCTTGTTGGCGTTGTTCTTTGGATGGCGAAATAGCGAAACCGTTCTTTGGGAGGCGAGCGGCCTTACGAAGTCGTTGGTTCGCATTTGTTTTTATGGTTGCTGGGTAGCGCTCTTTTACTCGTTAGCGCTGACCGGCCTGGGATACCAGAACGGATGGACGCCGTTTTACTATTGGTTACGAAACCAGAAACCACCGCGACGGGAGTTTAGACCGCGCGGTGCCTACAAGCTAATCCGACATCCGGTCTACCTCAGCTTTCTTGGGCTGATCTGGTTTACGCCAACGATGACGCTCGACCACGCCGCTCTCACCGCGATTTGGACAAGCTATATTTTTTATGGGAGCTTCTTAAAGGATCGCCGACTAGAACATTTCATCGGCGAACCGTACAAAGCTTACGAGCGATCGGTTCCAGGATATCCGTTTGTTACGGTCGGCCTACTCGCCAAAAAGCCGCTCGTTGCGGATCCAGTGACGCCGACGTCGCTTCCTTCGGAGCACTCTCAACGGCCTCGCGTTGCAGCATGAATGAGACAATGAACCATCAACGGTTCAAAATTATTCTGCTCTACCTGTTACTGCTTTCACCGTGGATTGCTGTCGGAGCGATCGGTGCACTCCGTCCAGCCGCAAATTCACCGCTTGACTGGGTTGATGCCAGCTTCGCTCCACGAGCCGATTACGACGCGTTCAGCGAGCGATTTGGAGCGGCGGACGTTGTTGTCATCAGTTGGCCTGGCTGCACGCTTGAGAACTCAAGTCTTGATCTATTCTGTCAGGCGCTGCGGGAATCGCCATGCTTTTTTGAGAATGGAAAATGGCTTTTTCATCGAGTTGTTTCAGGGCGTGATCTCCATCGAACCTTCTCAAACTTCGCGACGAGGCTGAGCGATCAACAAGCCCGCCAAAGACTTTCAGGATCACTGCTAGGTCCTGACGATTCCACGACCGCGGTCGTGATCGCATTCAACAAAGAAGGCCTGCGCCAACGAACACGGCTAGTCCCGCTAATTCAATTGGCGGCATCCAAATACGCCGGAGTCGAATACTCGCAGCAGCACTTGGCTGGGCCGATCATGGACGGGTATGCCGTCGACCGAGCTAGCGAAATGACGATGAGTCGCTATGCACCGATGTCGTCGATCATTGTGCTGTGCGTCTGTGTTTTATGTCTCGAATCGTTCTATGCTGCCATTCTCGTGTTTGCGACGTCATGCATTAGCCAAGTGATCGCACTGTCCATTCTGCATCATTGCGGCGGCGAGATGACGGCATTGATGATCGTACTGCCCCCTCTGATCCAGGTGCTTGCCATCGCAGGGGGGATTCATTTAGTCAATTACACCATGGACGCGGCTAGAGATACAGGCGATCGGACCGCTGTTGCAAAAGCCGTTCAGATCGGCTGGCTACCATGCGTTCTCTCTTCGGCTACCACCGCCATCGGTCTTGGATCACTCGCCGTTAGCGGATTGACGGCGGTGCGTGAATTTGGCGTTTTCGCAGCGTTCGGCGTAATCGTAACGGTCGCGGTTTTGCTAGTTTTGTTGCCCGGTTTCTTGGCTTGGCGATCGATTGAACTTAAACAGCAGAAAACATTCGACCGCTTGAGTTTTTTGTGGACATGGCTGATGAACTTACAAACCAGGCACGCGTCTCACATCTGTCTAATCCTCAATCAAGCGACTGCTGACTGAGGTTTTGGCTGAATTTTGGCGTTCATTACAGGCGGACCGGGGGCTCGGCTTGGTGTTGGTTCGTGATCGAATTGGCATGGCGGTGGTCTTTCGTGGCTGGGTGGTTGCGGCGGTACTGAAGCATCCAGACTTCAGCTTCAACGTGCGTTGTGCAGTCAACTTCGCAGCGGCATCGAGACGTG
>NZ_SJPM01000017.1 GCF_007859915.1 Neorhodopirellula pilleata | reverse complement strand
AGGTTACGTTGTACTTCACCCATCGCGTGATCCTGCTTTGCGTTTGAGTTGGTTGTAGTGAACCGATAAACGTAGCGTTTCACGCGATGGTTTCTACCCTAAAGGCGCGCTTGGTGAATAAGGCGGGATTAAATCCCATTGCATCGTGCTGTCCGCTCAAGTTAAAGAATCGTTCATCCTCGCTCAAATAAAGCAGACCATGGCGATGGTGCGTTTCGGCGACACAGATAAGCCGGGTTCGAAGCAGTCTTTCCCATTCGTGTATTTCGCCGTACCGTTCGGCTGGCTCAAATGCAATGTCGTTTCGTATCTCGCTTAGCATCTCGTTGTCTTCATTCACGCCGATTCGCAAGCCACCAAAGCGTGCAAGCAACCCGTGAGCAGGATGGCCATGGGGCACGCAGGGATCAACGGGGACGACGCGGTCACTATTGAAGCCAGCAAGATCGAAGTAGAGCCTCGCCCGGGTTGAGATGTGGAAGTTCACTTTGGCTTCTCTACGCGACGAACGGCGGACATCACGGGGCACGGAAGGTTGACTCTCCATTGCGAAAAACGCCGCAAGCCGTGCTCCCGTGCATGTCATTGTTCCCCGCGATTGTAATGTATTGTGATGCAGGTGTTTCGGCTTGCGCATAGCCGAACCATCAGTGCAGTGGATTCTCCGGCCACCACGAGGCCATGTCGATGACCCGGTCGTTCGAGAACTGGTAGTGCCGTGCGAGTTCGTCTGCGCAGGCCAATAGGTCATCCAGTTTGATCGATCCACCTCGTTCGAGATCAACCAGCAACAGATCAATGTTGTTGTAGAGTTCTGCAGGCATCAGGCGGCCCTCGCAACGGTGCCACTCAATACCGTCCACGATTTTCTGTAAGTGTTCGCATAGTTCGCGGGCGTGCGCCGCGTCCTGTGGATCGTGTGGATATCCCTCCGCGATCAATTCTTCTCGTCCAACAATTCGACTACGGAGGAATTCGAGATTCATTTGAGGTGACAGCAGACTCGCAACTCGGTGATTCTTCAGTCGGGGAACACCGCCGATCACGGAGCGGCCGGTGAAAAGTTGGAAGTTGTAATATAGCGTCCTGGCCGCTGCCGTGGATCGGGATAGTTCGTCGTGTCCCAACGGCGACAGTTCGAGCGAGTTTGGCCGCATGTCAGTGTATCGAACGTGGGCGAACCAGTGTTCAATGAGCGTTGACTCAGTCCTGGATTCGGGTCGGGGCCGGGCGTTGCAGCACCGACGAACACCACCGATTACGGAGCGGCCGGTGAAAGGTTGGAAGTTGTAAAAAGTCGTCCTGGCCGCGGCCGTGGATCGGATAGTTCGTCGTGTCCCAACGGCGACAGTTCGAACGAGTTTGGCCGCATGGCAGTGTATCGAACGTGGGCGAACCAGTGTTCAACGAGCGTCGATTCAGTCCTGGATTCGGGCCGGGGACGGGCGTTGCAGCACCGACGAACGGTACGCGTAACCGGGAACGCGAGGGAAAGTCTCTAACGGCCAAATCGCTCAGCTCGCGTTCTCCGGTTCACGCGATGGTTACCCGCCGTCTGCGACTTCCAAAAGGTCAGCGGATGGTGCTGGCAAGCCGACATGGCGAAAACACTCAGCAATTGCATCAACGACACGTTCGGCAAGTATTGAGTCAATCCGATCATCCGACACGCCATCCCAGCCAAAATCCTCGATCACCAAATCGCATGCAAGTACGCCAGAATTGACCGCCACACCCTCGACGCCGGGAGGGCCGAACGTGCCGAGCGAGCCATCTATACGCAGCACGATCGAAAGTGTGTCTATATCCGAGTGAATAATGGAAGCAGACCAAGGCTCCAAGCGACGACGAAGTGCAATCGCGAGGGAAATCACTCGTCGGCATTCCGGGCCACGCAACTGACCGGGGAGTTCAAATTTCATGTTGCCTTTCGATCAGCGGTCGTATCCGTCGCGACGCAAATCGCCGGATGACGCATGTCCATCGCGTTATGAGTTTTGTCGGGTAACGCTAGCCGTCACCTAGCGGCCGGAGTTGATTTAGTGTTGATGTAAACGTCCATTCGGCCGCTTAGGTGCACGGCATTGTTCTGGCGTTTCTTTGGTTTTGCGTCTCGTGCTCGTACTCAGCGACGCGGTGCTCGTTATCGTAATCGATTCCAGCATTCTCGACATCATACTCTGCGCTCGACTCGGCGACACCATCGAATTTCATTGCCATCCGAGTCGGCATCGCCTCGATCCGATACTGCATCACTTTCATCGCAGATTCATCATGATTGCTGTTGCCTTTGGTCGTCACCAGCACGGCCTGAATTACGGTACAAAGCCATTGTTTGCGAGTATGTAATCGATCGATAAACGATACACGTCGAGTCGTTCGTGGTCGAAGGATTGCACAGTCATCAGGGCTGGTTCCGATTACGATTACGAGCACCGTCGCTACGCGACTGAGCACGAGCACGTGGGCTTCGCCAGAACGACCGCGATAACCGAGTCGCGGCGAATGATTTCCCATTGTCAAAAACGACGGCTCCGCGACTTCGGTTCATCGCTTGGTTCGCCGCGTTTTGTTTCGTCAGTCTTTGCTCGGGTAGAGTTGCTCGCGGTGTGGTTTAATGAGCCGGATCGCAGTCTCTTCGAGCATTGATTCGTTGGTGTCGATCCATTTATCCAAGTCGTCACAATAGCGTGGTTCTTCCCAGCATTCCATTCCAGCCCTGTACCGAGCGGCGATTTCCGTCAATTGGCACCGATCCATCATTGCCGCGATTGAGTTGAAGTCAGAAATCCGAACGTTCTCGTAGTATTGCCAGACCCCAGAGCGTGTCGACCCAATCCATTCCCAGAGACGCAGGAACAAGCGTAGCGGTTCTGCCAAGTCACGTTCGGCATCAAGGACGTTGATCAAGTTGTAAAGCGTCGACAGATCATTCGCGTCAACTGCGCGGTCAATGTATGTCTTCGCGTATTGAACAGGCATGTGTTTTCACGTTACTGATCACGGATCAAATTTTCGTCGGCGAACGCCACCGATCACGGAGCGGCCTAGTAAAAGTTTGAAGTTTCAAAACGGCGTCTTGGCCGCTGCCGTGGATCGGATTGTTCGTCGTGTCCCAACGGCGACAGTTCGAACGCGTTTGGCCGCATGCCAGTGTATCGAACGTTGGCGAACCAGTGTTCAACGAGTGTTGATTCAGTCCTGGATTCGGGCCGGGGACGGGCGTTGCAGCACCGACGAACGACGGCGGTAACGGGGCCGCCGCGAAAGAGCTATAACTTCAAATTGGACGTCATCGGCGGCTCCCGTTCACCGCTTTGTTATGTCACGTTAGCGCGATGAGTCCGACCGCAAGCTTGTCGATTACGGCCGCAAGGTTGGCGACTGCTGACTCAGCAATAGTAAGTCGTTGGCCAACGTCAAATCGGCGGTCATTTGATCGGTCGATGTATTGTTGATCGACGATGCCGTCCAAATGTGCGAGAACGTGCCGTTGCTGGAAATAAAGTGATAGCGATTGGTATTCGTTGGCGTCCAATATATCGGTGTAACCAGTCCCCGTTGCGTCGCGCCATATCGTGTCAGATTCCGTTAGATTCTGGAACAGATTGCGACGAACGGTAAATGTGCTAGCGTTTGGGAGTTTGTAAAAACAAGCCTCTGCGAAGCGTTGAAATGATGACACGATTTTGACCAAGCCGTTTTCGCAGATGTGCCGGATTGAATCTTCCGCAACGTTTTCGTCGGTTGATTCGATCAATGCATCACGAATCGCTGAAAGCGCTTCGAGCGTCTTCTTGACGGTTTGCACGGAGTTGGAGAACGTTTCGAGCACCGAATTGTTGCCGCAAGATGGACAAAAGAACGCCGCTCCGACAGAGGAATACCGACACGCGCATTCACCACATTGGAATTCTTGAGTCATTATGTCCGTTGCCATTGCGGGCACAGGAACAGGAATCCGCCCCTGCTTGTACGACATTGACATCTGAATGAAGCTGTTTCGGTTTTGCTTCCGATTGAATTTCCGGGAGTCAGATTTGAATGCCTGTCCAAGTTGTTTCTGGACGTAGGCGTGCGCCGCTTCTTCGATGTATTTGGCCTGTTCGGGTGTGTTCCATTCGTCCGATTCCGCATCGTGTCGACACAGCGGGCAGAACACTTCTTCGTCGCGTACGATATCGCGCCAATCGTCGAACAAGACCTTGAAGTGTGTCCCGCATTCGTCGGACGGGCAGACACGATCAAGATAGCCGTTGTCGTCAAGCTCCAGCTTGATTGGTACCTGAACACCGCGTTCGAGGTGACGAAGCTGGCGGATTACATCATCAAACACTTTCACCTCCGTGAAGACGATTCCTTAGTGACATAACGCCCCGCATCACGGGGTGGCGGGAGTTGACGTTGTATTCAAAATCCGATGGCCACCGCCAATCCCGTGCATGCGATGGTTCGTCGGACCTTCACATCAAAGGCGGAACTCACCTTGGTACGTCGAAGGATGCAGGACTTCAAATCTCTCTCCGTCCACCTTTCGAGTCGCGGCAATCATTGTATCAAGCAGCCCTGCCTCTTGCAGGAGAGGCTTGCATAGTTCCAATGCGTCGGCGGGATTACGCGTAAACACAAATATTTCGATCGCGTCACCGATCTCGTTTCCGTCCACGATGTGATCGGCATCCTCGTCGTCCCGCGGATTCCCAACGGCCTCAGCAATGTCGTCCTCAATGTCTGCGCTGGTCAGTGGCGACTCGGGTGGAAAATGCAGAACGAGGATGAATGGATGAGGCATTGATTGTCCTGGCGTATGGGTGCTCTCGTCCGACGAACGCCAGCGGTAACGGGGTAATGGGCTCGTAGCGGAGGCGGTAAAATGGCGTAGCCATACCGCCGTAGCGGAGAGCACATTACTCCCGTTCACCGCATTGTTATTTGCTGTCTCGTGCTCGCAGTATACGCTTTTCGGTTTCGTCGTTCTCAGGCACAAAGCAGTGCAACTCACCGTCCGGCCCATCAATGTATAGACGCCCACACTCAAAACACTGCCACATTGTTCGTGTTGGTGATGACATGATCCTTCTCGATACCATGTATGCGTCTTTCACGGTCAGTTCACCTGACGCCACCCGATCGATCACTTCGCCGTCAACGCCATCCCACACGCCGTAAATCTCTTGGTCAGGCGTGAGGTGTGCTTTGTGGGCGATGTAGTCGGTCGCGTCGGATATTGTCGCACCGCATTGGCAACCGATCTTCACGAATTCTCCGAGCAAATAACACCACCGATCACGGAGCGGCCGGTAAAAGGTTTGAAGTTCCAAAATAGCGTCTTGGCCGCTGCCGTGCATCGGGATAGTTCGTCGTGTCCAATGGGATCACACTACAGTCGCAATCGTACCGACTCACGCAGCCATCGTCAAGCAATTTCAGGCATCGCACTGCCTGATGCTGGAAATCACTAACGTTGAATTAGTGTGTGATTAGTGCAGATTAGCGTTCAGCGCAGCCTGTTTTTCGGGAACACTAATCCGCGCTAATCGAACACTAATCCAGCCCCCCACGTCGCAACGGAGTCGTAGACACGACGGCGTCGGTCTTCGCGGTCTCCAGCACCGACGAACGACCCGCATCACGGGGTGGCGGGAGTTGACGTTGATTTCAAAATCGACTGGCCACCGCCACTCCCGTGCATGCGATGGTTCGTCGCGATTTACGTATTTTATTCGGAGTAATTATAAAGTCCGGCGTCGCCTAGTGCATACACGATCCCATACCATGAGACCGATGATTGATCTGGGCGGATCATTGGCATTGATTGTCCAAAGAGCAAGTTGTCAATTGCGTTTTCAAAGCCTCTGCCATTAACCCGCATTATTCACCAAGGACGAAATCGGTTCTGCGTTTTGAGGTTTGGCCATTGCGAAACGCAGCGAAGCGGATTGCGAGTCTGATTTTGACCGACCGCGCACAACGCCCCCCTCCCCCAGAATGATTCGCTCACGCCACTGCCTGGCGAGCTCGGGATTGGGAAACGCGTTCATGGTTTTCTCCTGGAGGTGGAAACAAACCTGTCACGCTAAACCGCCTGTCAACATGGGGAGATAGAACGCTTACCCGAAGCCCTTCAGCTTTTCACCGTACCGCAGACTGCACTCACGGAGGATCGCTTCAATGTTGTCACTGAAACGCTGCCCGTCCGGTTCGTTCGCACCGACCGCTTCCCGCCACACCACCGGATCGTAGCCGTTGCAACCGGTATGCAAATAGAACAACGTGCGAATGCCTCGCTGGTCCAGTTCGTTGATGATCTCACCTAAGAGATCACGTTCAGCGGTTCGTCCCGGCGAAATACGATCGATCGCTGAGTTGGGGCCGGACCAGTAGAAACCCTGGTGCGTTGCCGTGAACACGATCCACGCCGCGCCGGTCCGCTCGATAGCGTCGGCGAAGACGTCGACATCAAACATCTCGACGGATTCCTGAAACCACTCGACCCTCTTTTTATCGCCCGTGGTTTCGGCGGGGTCAGGTTTGGCTTTCGGTTTTCAGGCCCAGGGCGCATTCGATATTGTTGATCGAATCCCTGTAGCTCTTTGACTCGGCCATCCACTTCGTCGATCAGCGAATCAAGGTAGACGATCTCGCCGGATATGCCAAACCGAATCGTGCTGGAAGATCGCGATGACTTCGTCGCGTCAGTGCGGTAACTCAGTGACTCGCGAAAACCGAAAACCCAACTTGACCCCGGCGCGAGCCTCCCCTTTACGAACGCTTGAAGGTCGGTTAACCCGCACGCGAGATGCAGCAAAATCCCAGCCGCATAACGGTTGTTGACCGGTGGCGAGTGTCACTGGTTGTCGTCGTGACGGTTGGGGAGGCAACGGATTTGAATTATGAAACCAAACCAGATGCTGTGGACTTCCGACACACGCAATCGGGTCTTTGGAGCAAGACCCGATCGGGGTGATCGGAGATGCAGCTTCGATCATTGTAAATGAAGTTGGGTTACGCTTGGCGGTCTCGGAGACGTTGCTGCAATGTCGCAAGTTGGGTCGTAAGTGCATCCAGGTGAAGTTCAGTTAAGGAAGCCGTCGTCGTAGGTGCATCTCCGAGGATTTCTTGCAGCGTCTGGATCCGACCGGCAATGATTCCGCGCTCAAGTCCCTCTTCACGTCCCAGCTCTCGTCCCTCTTCTCGTCCCACCTCCCGTCCTTCTTCTCGTCCTTCTTCACGGGCGCCGGAGATGGCCCATTCGTAGTCTCGTTGGGCTTTTTCGCGTTGGTCATACATTTGTTTGTTCTCCGTTTTGGCGGAAATGATTTCGATCGTGGAAATTCTACCGTATGGACTTCGATCGCGTTGGATAACTCCTTGCCGCTCTTGCGATCGATCATTTGGAACCGATGGTGTGGCTGCTCTGATTTCGCAAAAAGCACACGATCGAGCAGGCAGATCGAGATCGACGGGGACGCCAGGGCATAGTTGCTT
This sequence comes from Neorhodopirellula pilleata, assembly GCF_007859915.1. Classification (GTDB taxonomy): domain Bacteria; phylum Planctomycetota; class Planctomycetia; order Pirellulales; family Pirellulaceae; genus Rhodopirellula; species Rhodopirellula pilleata. Next base: position 92,250 of record NZ_SJPM01000017.1, on the reverse strand, counting down.
CCGGGAGACAGTTGGTCGACGTACATGCTGCAGGCATAGTAAACGAGCCGCTCGATCAGACCGGCGTAAACGGAAACCTGCATTTCCACGTTCAACCAACGGCCGGCATCGTCGCGGCACCTTACGTCGAGCACGATCAATTTGCTTTCGGCAAACTCTTGGTAACTAAACGGGTTGAGAACCTCGACGGCAACGATCGGCTGCTTAAGATCGAGAATCGCGTTGAGCAACCCGATCAGGGCGGCCGAATTCTGAGGCAAGCCGAAGATCATCTTGAACGCGAAATCGACCGTCGGACGGATACCAAGCAGCATGACGTGAGCAAACGGCAATGGGAAATGAATCGAAGGAATGCGATTAGCTTATCGAAATCAATCGGTCTTGTGTTCCCGCTGGCCTTCCCAACTGTGTTAGCCGGGCGGCATCGTGTCGCCGCGTCGCCTTCGGCTCCCTTTGGATTCAACGCCCGTGCGGCTTCGTGCCGCAAGCGATGGCGGACGATCGTGTCCGCCAATAGAAAAGACCACCTTGCGGTGGCCTGTTGAAACGTTGCTTCACCTTGATCCAGTGGACGAGTCACTGCTCTGAATCCCGAAACATGGGGATGACCCTGTAGGCAGGCTCCCCGTTGATTGGTTCGCTTATTGAGTCATCCGTTTACTGGCAGGAAGATTGAGGGCAGGAAGATGATCGGCAATCTTGTCTCAACCATCCCGAAGGGATCCAAGCAATTAGCCACAGGTCGCGCAGCGTACCTGTGGATTGGGAAGAAATGAATGAACGTCGACCCCGAACGGGGGCGCAGCATCCGGAGTGAATGTGCTGCGTCCCCGTTCGGGGTCAAAGGAGATGTGGCGTTCTGTTGTCCGGTGGTACTCGCTTCGCTCGACCACCGGCTAATGGCTAACAACGCCTTCGGCGTAAGGGGAGAGGAACAAGTTGCTCAAGACCGGGAAGGTGTTTCGCAAGGGTCAAACTCCGGATTCGGATTTCAACTGTCCTTCAATCCCGAATCCCGCGTCTGCCCCCGGCGCGAGTCTCCTCCTCTCGCGGCTGGATTCCCCGTTCGATCGGTTACTAACGCGAATCTTAACGACTTTTGAAACGTCAACTCTATCTGCAATCGAAATAGAAAAATATTGTGGCTCACCGATAGATAAAGATTGTTTGTTGCCAACTCGATATTCGCTGGGATTGCTGTGGAGCACTGTTCCATCTTCAAAGACGACCTCAATTTCGTTAGCAAATTCGTCTACCCCGAACCAGTAGACAACTAACTGGTTGCCTATTCGCTCATGAAACAAGTACACATATGGATCTTGGCTCGCATCTAAACGACCCAGCATTAGTTCGTAATCGGAAGCAGCCAAGGCATTGCTGGATAATTTGCCCGACGAATACAACTCAAGGTAAGAGCGAAGCTTACTGCGAGCGGAATCGCGTTTGGCAAAACAACCGGACAACAGCATCGCAGCCAAGAAGACTGCAACTGCTCTAACGGGACTACTTAACAGGATCTGCATTTGACCCCTTTGAACAATCGAATCCAGCGATTGCTTTACGTGTGCAGTCGCTCACTGCGTTCGCAATTCCAGATACGTCAGTGCTTGAGAAACTTGCGATGCCTGCACCAGCATTCGGTCCAGAGTTTCCAACATCGCAACGGAACCAAAAGGGATGATCCTGCCAGTCAAGTCGTTTCGCAAAAATACAGCATGATTCCTCCTCGCAGCACTGGCCCATCACCGATATCCAGATTTTCACGCTCTTTTGCTTCATCATTGCGCCATCAATTGTTCCCAACACAGAATTCACTGCGTCCGTCAACCCCTGGCTTCGTTCCGCATCCGTGAGAGATTCTGCCGCTTGCATCATAGCAGAAGTTACCCCTTGAGCGGCAGACGCTGCTATGCCTCCAACAGACGCAATTAACGCAAGTGTATCCGTGTCGCTAATCATTCCAGTTCCTGAATCTAACACTCCAGGACTGGTTGACTTATTTGCTGGCCGGAGCCTGAACCCGGTAAACATTACATTTTGCTTATTGCCGGCAGCAATGCACTTGTCTTCACAATTAGTTCCGGTTGGATCGAGCATGTCCAGGCTCCAGTAGGCTCGATACAAAGAATACCCATCGACATACCCGATCGGATCTCTGGAGCAAGACCCGATCGGGGCAGTCGTAGATGCACTTGCGGTCATTGTAAGTGAAAACGGGTCACGCTTGGCGATCGCGGAGTCGTTGCTGCAACACTGCAAGTTGGGTCGTAAGTGCATCCAGGTGAAAGTTCAGTCAAGGAGGCCGTCGTCGTAGGTGCATCTCCGAGGATTTCTTGTAGCGTCTGGATTCGACCGGCAATGATTCCGCGTTCGAGTCCTTCTTCGAGTCCTTCTTTACGTCCTTCTTTACGTCCTTCTTTACGTCCTTCTTTACGTCCCACCTCTCGTCCTTCTTCACGGGCACCCGAGATGGCCCAATCGTAGTCTCGTTGGGCTTTCTCGCGTTGGTCGTGCATTTGTTTGTTCTCCGTTTTAGCGGAAATGATTATCGCCGCGCGGCGTCGTGTTTTAATGGCAACCACGCCGCGTCTTGCTTGCTGCTGTTGACGCATTGTTGGATGAATAGCATGCCTTCGACGCCGTCATACACGTTCGGGTAGATCGTGTTCCGCTTTTCAAACGGTTGGCCTTCGGCGCGTTTGGCCATGTCATCGAACGCCGCCGCGTAGATGTTTGAAAACGCGCTGAAAAATCCTTCGGGGTGTCCTGAGGGAATCCGACACGAGGAGGCGGCAAGGTCTTTCATGTACTCCGCGTTCGGGTCGCGGGTGTAGATTTGATGTGGCTTGCCGTTCTTGCGGACGATCATTTCATTCGGGTTCTCTTGGCGCCAACGCAGCGAACCGAGCGTTCCGTCGACTTCGATCTCGAGATCGTTCTCGCGTCCGTGACTGATTTGCGAGGCGGTGACGGTTCCCATCGCGCCGCTTTGGTAGCGAATCACTGCGGTCCCGTAATCGTCCAGAACACGTCCATCGACGAACGATTTCAAGTGGCAACTGACCGATTCAGGCAACTCGCCGGTGACGTAACGTCCCAGGTTGAAGGCGTGGGTGGCGATGTCGCCGAAGGCACCTGCGGCACCGCTTTTGGACGGGTCGGTTCGCCAGGACGCTTGCTTGTGATCGCTGTCTTCAAGTTTCTCGGCCAACCAGCCTTGAATGTACTGGGCACGGATCGCGTTGATCTTGCCGAGTTCTCCGCCGAGGATCATCTCACGGGCTTGGCGGATCAGCGGGTAACCGGTGTAGTTGTGTGTTAACGCAAAAACGACGTCGGAGTTCTCGACCGTCTTGAGCAACTGTTCGGCTTGATCGAGGTCGAGCGTCATCGGTTTGTCGCAGACGACATTGAACCCGGCTTCGACGGCGGCTTTGGCGATTTCAAAGTGCGTGTGGTTGGGTGTCGTGACACTAACGAAATCAATCCGTTGGTCTTCGGGCAAGCGAGATTCGGCGTCCAGCATCGCTTCATAGCTGCCGTAGGCTCGCGAATCGTCGACCCCGTAACCGGGGGCGGATTCTTTGCTCCGTTGTGGGTCGCTTGAGAACGCACCGGCGACCAGTTCGGCTCGGTTATCGAGTCCTGCGGCGATCGTGTGGACGCGACCGATGAACGATCCGATTCCGCCGCCAACGATGCCCATACGAAGTTTGCGAGCCAAAGGGGAGTTCAACGCCATGTCAATTTCTCTTGTGGATAGTTGGTTGATTGGGATCAAAAGAAGGATTTCCGCCGCGTACGGAGCGCGAAAATCGAATTTCGAATTGCAATCGTAAAGCCCACGGCCAACCGATACAATGGACGCAACGGTTCCCATCACGCCCGTCCTTTCCAGCCCGAGATTGCAAGCACCGTCATGAACCACGAAACCGAATCCGATCCGACCTCGCTGCCCGTGTCCGCCGAGTCCCTCGCGAAACCCTCGTGCTGTGGTTTGAGTGGTTTTTTCAATGTTTCCCGCCTTTGGGCGGTCGGATGCGCGGTCGTCACACTCACCGCCATCGGGGCAGCCACGTACTTTGCCGGCGCGGCCGACGAAGCCCGCCGACAAGCTGAAAAATCGTCCGCTAATCCATGGTCCGACTTGCCGATCGCCAACGCGACGGCGGCGGTGACCAGCGAAAAATACTCACTCGCGACAGGATTGATCAGCGAAGGCACCGAGGCCCTGTTCGTGTTGGATCACAACTCCGGACTGTTGCAGTGCAGTGTCGTCTATCCGCGGATGGGACGTTTCTTGGCCACGTTCACATGTAACGTTGCCGACGCGTTGGGCACCGACGGCAAAGGCGGGACCTACATCATGGCGACCGGCACGGCGGACTTTCCCCGCAGCAGCAACCGACCGGTCGGTTTCTCGGTCGTCTATGTGCTCGACACCGCCACGGGTAATTACGCGTGCTACGGCGTGCCGTTCGATCGCGTCGCGATGAACGCCAACCGCCCGCAACAAGGATTGATGGTCTTGATCAGTCAAGGTTCCGCCAACCCAGTGATCGATCGGGATGATTTGCGGTAAGACGTCGACAAGCGAGGCCCGTGGCTAGCGGGCTGTTGATTTAATTAGCCGTACCGCGTTAGCGGCGGTTTACACGGCCGTTAACCGGGGCTAACGCCCATCGGCTAATGGTTGTGATTCGGTATGCAACTAAAAACAGCCCGTTAGACGATCAAATCCTTCACCACCCGCCCATGCACGTCGGTCAGGCGGAAGTCGCGGCCGGCGTAGGGGAACGTCAAGCGTTCGTGGTCGATCCCGAGTAAGTGTAAGATCGTGGCGTGCAGATCGTGCATGTGAACCCGGTCTCGCACCGCGTGGTAACCGTATTCGTCGGTCTCGCCGTAGGCGATTCCCGGTCGAACGCCTCCTCCGCCGAGCAGCATCGTGAAACCTTGCGGGTTGTGATCTCGCCCGTTGCTGCCTTGCACCACCGGTGTGCGTCCAAATTCACCGCCCCACACGATCAGGGTGTCTTCCCAAAGGCCGCGTTGTTTCAAGTCGGCGATTAAGGCCGCGATCGGACGATCGGTCGCCAAGGCGTTACTGGAATGACCTTTTTCTAAATTGCCGTGTTGGTCCCACACTTGGCCACTGCTGACGCTGACGAACCGAACCCCCGCCTCGACCAGCCGACGGGCCATCAAGCAACCTCGCCCATACGCATCGGTCGCTTTTTCGCCGATGCCGTAGGCTTTTTGAGTGGCTTCTGATTCGGCTTCCAAATTCATGACCGTCGGAGCGGTCGCCCGCATCCGTCGGGCCAGATCGACGGCTTCGATCGCACCCTCGACTTCGCGATCACCACCGAGTTGATGAAGGTGCTGGCGATTGATTTGATTGACCAAGTCGAACTGGAACTCGTCGGCCGACTCGAGGTACTCGATCTTGCCCGAACCCGGCTTGCCGTTCTTTCCGATCACGGTCGCCTGATGTTTGGCGGGCAGGAATGCGGCACCGAAGTTTCGCGGACCGCCGTGAGCGGTGGCCGGGCCGATCGCGACGTGCGCGGGCAAGTCCGGATGACCACTGCCGAGACCGTAGCTGATCCAGGCACCCAAGCTCGGGCGGACGAAGTTGTCACTGCCCGTGTTGACCATGCCGACGGCTTGGCCGTGGGATTGACCACGCGTGTGCATCGAACGAATCACACACAAGGAATCCAAATGACGATTCATTTCGGGTAGCAAGTCGCTGCCCCACAAACCGCTTTGGCCGTGCTGAGCGAACTTCCACGGGCCTTTCATCAACGTCGGTTTGGCGTCAATCGCGGCCGGCAGGGCGAACGGCAACGGCTTGCCGTCGTCACGATCGAGCATGGGTTTGTAGTCGAACGTATCGACATGGCTCGGGCCGCCGTGCATGAACAAAAAAATCACCCGCTTGGCCCGGGCGGGATGATGAAGCCCCGATGTGACACCGGAATCAGCTGATGGACCGGCCCACGTCATCCTCGGGGCCGATGCCGATACCGACAACGCACCGATCGAAAAAGCGGTCGTCGCCATCATGTCGCGGCGGAGCAGGGCAGGGGAGTGCCGTTGAGTTTGCATGGTTTGTCCTTAGTCCAAAAAGCGAAATTCGGTGCCCGCGAACATGGCCGCGATCCAGTATTGCCAACGTGTGATTTCGTCCATCTCACTGGCCGCCGGGCTGTTCATCCAAGCGTTGACCAAGTCGCGATCAGCGGATTGTGGAAAACGTTGCAACACCCGCCGATAAACCGGTTCGACGCGATCCTGTTCCGCAGGCACCTCGTTTACCAATCGCTGCGCCGTCAGTTTAGCCCAATGTCGCACTTCGTCGCTTCCGATCAACGCGAATGCTTGGGCGGGTACGTTGGTCGTCGGTCGTTTGCCAACTAACAGATCCGGATCCGCGGCGTCGAGCGTCGAAAGCAACGTCGGGATCTCGCCGCGAATAATCGGAAGGTAGATGGTTCGTTTCGGGTCAGCGAGCGTCACCACCTTGTTGGCTTTCGAATCCGCGTTGTTATTGCTAACCAACACGCCGTAGCTTCGCATAGTGTCGTATCGGGGTGAACGATCCAATGTTCCCGATACGACCAACATGGCGTCCCGAATCGATTCGGCCGTCAACCGCCGTCGGTGGGCACGCCACAGTAAACGGTTCTCGGGATCGATCGACGCCGCGTCCGGGTTGTCTTGGGAACTGCGGCGGTAGGCGTTCGTTAAAACAATCTGGCGGATCAGTTGCTTGCGACTCCATCCACTGCGGATCAATTCGATCGCCAACGCATCGAGAAGCTCAGGATGGGCCGGGCGTTCGCCGCGAGAGCCGAAGTTGTCAACCGTTCTGACAATCCCTTCACCCATCAGGTGCATCCAAATGCGATTGACCGAAACGCGTGCGGTCAGTGGATGATCGGGATCGGTCAACCAATCCGCCAGTTCCAACCGACCGCTCGATTGAGAAAGCGGGCCTGATGATGGATCGGCCTGGATGACCGACGAGCCGTTGCCGCAAACCCTTAAGAAGCCGCGAGGGACCGGCTCGCCTAGATTGTTAATTTCGCCACGAATGTGGACCTCGCAGTCACGGCATTGCGAGGCTGGAAGATCGGCGACCGCCATCGCGTGCGGCAACCGTTCCGGTGCAATCTTTTTGTGCGCGGTCAATTCGTCTTCAAGGCGTTTGATTTCGTTCTTGAACGCAGCTTGGCGTTGTTGCCGGATCGAATCGATCCGGGCGACCCGATCCGAGTCGGGACCTGCCGCTTGATCGTCTTGGGATTCATCTAACTGAACGATTTGCAGTGCATCGACAACCACGTAACCGGTCGTGTTGTGATTGGAAATTCGCAACCGGAGTTCACTGCCGTAATCGGCTTTCCATCTTCCGAGTACCAAGAACGTGACCTTGTTGCCCGATTGCCGCTGGTCGATCGTCAACTCGTGGGTCTGTTCGCCGATCTGAATCGTCGCCGGGATATTGGCCGCCCGTGTAGTGCCGGGCGAGTACCACAAGCGAACTTCCCAAGTCGGCATTGCGGATTCGATTTTCGTTGCCGCTCCGCCGGCCGAGTCCGAATCGCCGGGGGCGGGCAGGGCGGTTTGGAATTGAATCGACCGCTCGCCTTTGTCGCGATTGTTGTCGTGAACGTAACCTTCGCCGATGAAGCCGGGCATGTAGGTCGACTCGGTCCACTGGCCATCTTGAACGGCCTCGCGATCATCGATCACAACGCCTTCGAGTGCGGGTTGGGGGGCTTGGAGTGATTCCAGTTCGCTTTTCTGTTTCTTGATCGCCTGTTGAAGCTCTTTCGTTTTGGCGTCGTATGCCGCATGGGCGGCGATCAAATCCGGAGATGCTGGTAGTGGAGTCGGACGCCACGTGCTGACGTATCTTTGCGATTCGCCTTCGAGCGACCGGGTACTGCGAAAAATCCCGGCCAAGGCGTAGTAATCTTCCGTGGCAACGGGATCAAATTTGTGGTCGTGGCAGCGGGCACATCCGAGCGTCAACGCCATGAAAGCACGTCCCACGGTATCGATCTGTTCGTCGACGACATCCATGATGAGTTTGGTCTTGTTGCGTTCGCTCAGCATTTTTGTGCCGATCATTAAGAACGTCGTCGCGACCAATTGGTCGTACTGCTGCTCCGGTGTAGCGAATGGTAACAAGTCGCCGGCGATCTGTTGCCGGATGGTTTCGTCGATCGGTACGTCGCGGGCGATGCTACGAACGAGGTAATCTCGATATCGCCAGGCGTCGTGGTGGGTCGCATTGAAGTCGGCACCGTTACTGTCGGCATATCGGGCGACATCCATTTCATGACGTGCCCAATGTTCGGCGAACTCAGACGACGCGAGTAGTTCGTCGACAATTTTCATCCAATGACGCTCACTCGGGTCGGACCGCCAAGACTCGATCAAATCTTCGCTGGGCGGCAAACCGGTTAGATCGAACGAGAGTCGGCGGAGTTGAGCGTCGATCGAGGCATCTTCATTGGCAATGATACCAGCATGAGACAACGCATCATTCAAGAAAGCATCGATCCATGAGTCGGCCGGTTTTTGATCGGCTTGCATCACGGGGATGGTCGAAGATCGTACCGGTTGAAAAGCCCAAAACTTTCGTCCTTCTTCGAGATCGATTCCGGAAGGGGCGAGCCGTCGGCCGGGTAGATCCGCAGAGCTGCGTGGATCGACGGCTCCATCGCGGATCCATTTTTCGAAATCTTCGATTACCGGATCAGGTAACCGGCCGCTCGGCGGCATTTCGGAGGATTCATATCGAATCGCCGAGATCAACAAACTGCCATCGACATCCCCGGGCACAATCGCCGGACCGCTGTCACCGCCATCTTTCATTCCGCCGGCCGAGTCGAGCCACAGCGATCCCGCCACGTCGTCGGTTTGGTCGGAGTGACACTCATAGCAGTGCTGGACCAAAACCGGCCGGATTCGCGATTCGAAAAACGAAACATGTTCCGGATTCGGGGCGGATGCGTCCGGCTCAGCCGCGATCAAGATCGAGAACGACCCCACGACGATGGCAATCAAGCTTCCCGACAAACATCGGCGAAACGAAGAAGGGGTAGGCTGGCGCACGGTATCAATCGTCTCCAGATGACGGCGGGAAGGAGGCGGGGCAGGGGAGGTCGGTGACTCCGCTTCGGGGTGGACCCTCAGTTTACCGTGAATTTGCAGCTCGGTGGAGATTAATTTTCCATTGCAGCCCCGTGATGGCAACTTTCAGTCGCCAACCTGATTTCTGGGAAACGGGCGACGGAAGGACGCCACCCTTTGTCGGTGGGCGGGAAACTCGCTTCAAGTTACTGGGGCACAGATTTTGCTGAGCTGATGAACGATGGAGGGGTGCAGTGTCGCATCCCGATTTATCCCGCGTGGAATCAAGAGATGAGTACGTTAGCGACTGTTTTAGCTTCAGCGATTTCTTTGACCGAGCCTGCAGTTTCCCAACCTGGCTCGAAAACTGTCGCCGATCCATTGGAAGTCGCCCACATGCGACGGCGACTGTTCCGCACCCTTGATCTGCCAGACAAAAAATTGATTGCCATCGACTGCGGATCGGTCGCGATAAGCGAATTGTATTCGACGACCGAACGTTTCCTTCGAGATGCCGAATTTCGCGACACTTGCAACCTGGTCCTCGCGATTCCCACCGATGCTGCCTTCGCGGATTCACCTGCCTTCGACCATGTGCAGTCGGTCAAGCAAGCGGCTTTTGAAAATGGATTTGAGGGAAAAGTCAGTTGGCTATTGATCCACGAACCGTTGGTCGAGCTCGCGGCCCTCAAAAATTTGGTCACGCGCCAGGGTGGCAAGTGGTGTGCGAGCGTCTAATCTGCTCGCATGAAGCAGCAAACCATTCAATTACGCGTTCGGTATGACGAATGCGACCCGATGGGGTTCGTCCATCATTCGAACTACCTGAGATATTTTGAGATCGGCCGAACCGAGTTCTTGCGTTCGGCCGGTGGTCGTTACCGCGATGTCGAGGAAGCCGGGCTGTTTGTCGTCGTCGCTCGGGTCGATTGCCGCTATAAAAGCCCGGCCCGGTATGACGATCAAATCGAGCTAACGACTCGCATCGTCAACGTGACCGCTGCTAAGATTGTCCATGAGTACGAAATCAAACGCGGCGATCAAGTCTTGGTTCAAGCTACCGTCACCTTGGCGGTTATCGACCGGCAGGGACGTTTGCAACGGGTACCCGAATCGTTGATACAATGAGCGGTCCGGTTTTTCAATTCGGATGAGTTGACCCGGGCGTTCAGGCTAATTTCACCACGATCTCAACATCCAAAATCCCGACATGAATCACTCATCAACCACGCGTCGCGACTTCCTGTCGACCACATCCCGCGTCGTCCTTGCCGGCGGTCTATTGCATACGGCGGGGCAGGGCAGGGCAGGGCTGCACGCCGACGAACCTGAATCGCCTCGCGAATCTCCCGTCCCGGAAGGTCTAAGCGTCGTGAGCGAATCCTCTGAGCCTTGGCTCCGAAAGACCGTCAAAGCGGGCATGATTCAGGTCCCCAAAACAGAGCGATGGGGCGATTGGGTTACCAAGCTGCAAATTGCCAAAGATGCGGGGTTCACGGGTGTTGAACCGAACACCACGGGTGGACTGGACGCGGTAAGCTTCAAGGCCGCCGCTGAAAAGGTCGGAATTGAAGTCGATGGAACGGTTGGCGGTTACCATTGGCAGACCACTCACACCAACCCCGATCCACAAGTGCGGGCCCGAGCTCAAGCGTTTCTGGTTGAATCGCTGCGACAAACACACGACTTAGGTGCCAAGACTTTTTTGATCGTGCCCGGTCACGGAAACGACGGCACTCCCGAAGAAGTTAAACAGCGGGCCTTTGATGCGATCTCCCAAGCGATTCCGTTGGCGGATCAATTAGGCGTGCACATTCTAATTGAGAACGTGTGGAACCATTTTCTTTACGACCATGACGGCGACTCGAATCAGTCGGCCGAGCCACTGGCGAATTTCGTTGATTCATTCGGCACCGATACCGTCGGCGTTCAATTTGATCTGGGCAACCACTGGAAGTACGGCGACGTGGCAGCCTGGGTCGAAACACTCGGCGATCGGATTCAAAAACTCGACATCAAAGGCTTCTCGCGTCATAGCGGGAAGTTCACCGACATCACTGAAGGCGACATCGATTGGCCGTCGGTCAAAACGGCGCTTGCCAAGATCGGCTTCACCGGTTGGTTGGCGGCGGAAGTCGGCGGCGGCGATCTGGAACGCCTTACCAAGGTAGCTCAGCAAATGGACGCCGCTTTGGATTGCAACCAAACCATGTCGGAAGTACTCGCGTCGTTACCGGCCGAGTCGAAATCTCGATGAGCGAACCGGCGACAGAACATGTCTCCGTGATGCCCGATGAAATCGTGCATTGGGTCGGCGAAATCAGACCGCGGACCATTGTCGATGGAACCTACGGAGGCGGCGGACACACACGATTGCTCTTGGACGTGCTCGCCGACGATGATGATGATTCGGCTGGCTCGCCGCATTCGACTGGATCGTTGATCATCGGCATGGACCGTGACCCCGCCGTGATCCGCCGCGACGACCGCCCCGATGCCCTCGGTGGTGATCGGCGGGTCGAACTGTTCCTTGGCAGTTACGAGAAATCACCGGCGGCCCTCGCCCATTGTGGTCGAACCCACGCCGACGCGTTGGTGTTGGACTTAGGTCTTTCGAGTGATCAACTCAACGACCGTGAGCGAGGCTTCAGCTTCACGATCGAAGACGCCGAATTGGACTTGCGATTCGATCCCGAGTCCGGCATGCCCGCGTATCAATGGTTGGCCTATACCGACGAAACCGACATTGCCAACGCGATTTATCAATTCGGTGAAGAACGATACAGCCGCCGAATCGCGCGGCAAATTTGTCTGCGTTCGAAACAACGTGAGCCCGTGCGAACGGTCGGCGACTTGGTCGAAATTTGTCGTCGGTGCGTTCCCCGATCCAAGAACCACGACATCCACCCGGCGACACGCACGTTTCAAGCCCTGCGAATCGCCGTCAACGACGAACTCGCGATTCTGCAGCGCACACTCGCTACAGCGGCGGATTGGATCGCACCGGGGGGCAGGATCGCCGCGATCAGCTTTCACTCACTCGAAGACCGAATCGTCAAGAACGCATTCCGCGAAGACCCACGCTGGGAAGTGCTGACAAAGAAACCGCTGCGTCCGACGGATGCGGAAGTGCAAGCCAACCCACGCAGTCGCAGTGCCAAGCTAAGAGTCGCGCAGCGAACGGCCCTCCCTTCAAGCTAGACCGCGCGTTTCGGTACCGAAGTTCTCGGCGGTATTCAGGGCAGACCATCGAACGTTGAAACACGGAGGCACAGAGGTCACAGAGCCGAGACGCGAACGAAAACTTCACGTCAGGCGTCGGGATAAACCCACGGGCCTCGGTAGGGGCGTTTCAGCATCGCGTTGGCTTCCGCGTCGCCGACGATCTGTTCTTTCTCGCCATCCCACTCGATGCTACGTCCGAGTTTGTACGAGAGCATGCCCAGTAGGCTCATGTTGGTCGCATCGTGTCCGATTTGAACGTCGCACGTGGGACGAGATTTGGATTCGATCGCGTTGGTGAAATCCGCCCACAACAGGTCGATGCTGTGACCGTCCGGTTCTTTGTGCTGGGACTTCTCGTGGATCACTTGCTTTCGGGAATCGGCCGGGAAGAAACTCCATCCGTCTCGCCAACCCATGTGGAACGTTCCTTCCGTCCCATAAAAGTAACATCCGACGCTAGGCTGCCCGGGCCGGCTGCCGGCAAACTTACGATGTTCCCAGGTCGCTGTAAAACTTTCGAACTGATAGGTCGCGATTTGGCTGTCGGGAGCATCGGTCGTCTGCATCATTTCGTTCAAAACCGGTTCGCCGCTAACCGGGCGTCCACCGGTGGAATAGATTTGCTTCGGGTACTTCTCGTCGGTCCACCACAGTACTTGATCGAGCCAATGCACGCCCCAGTCGCCTAAAGTCCCATTGGCGAAATCGAGAAAGTTTCGAAAACCGCCTGGATGGATCTTTCGATTGAAAGGACGCATCGGCGCGGGACCACAGTACATGTCCCAGTCCAATTGCTCCGGCGGTTCGCTGTTCGGTGTCGGACGTTCTTCACCGCCTCGACTGTGGACGAACATTCGAACCATCCCGATGTCACCAGCGCCGCCGTCTTTCAAAAACTTCATTCCTGAAACGTAATGAGGTCCGATACGTCGATGCAGTCCGACCTGGACAACTCGGTCATTAAGCCTCGCGGCGTTGAGCATCGCACGACTTTCATGAATCGTGTGCCCGGTTGGTTTCTCGACGAAAATATGAGCGCCCTTTTCAATCGCGGCAATCGTGTTGAGAGCATGCCAGTGATCAGGCGTCGCCACGATCGCGATGTCGATCTCTTGCTTATCAAGCAACTCACGAAAATCAGTGAACGTCTTGGGGGAATCGCCGGAGAGGTCCTCGACTTCTTCAGCGCCGAGTTCTAGTTTGTCCTGGTCGACATCGCACAAGGCAACCACTTTCGTATTGCCGGCCGCCATCGCCTCTTTGAGGATGTTCATTCCCCACCAACCTGAACCGATCAACGCGGTCCGGTATCGTTTCGTCTTCGATTGAGCATGAACGGCGGGGGAACCGGCGATAAGAGCGCCCGCGGTCAACGCACCGGCGGTCGATTGAAGAAATTGACGACGTGCAATGGTCATGGGAAGATCAAGATGAAAAGAAAGTAAACCAGATCGAAAACGACGATTGAAAAGTCATTGGACCACAATGCAGGCCAGGTCGCCTCGGACACTGCGGCAATAAATTTTACCTTGGGAGACCACGGGCGCGGTCCAGCATTTCTCGTCAAGAATGAAATGGCGACAGACGGGATCAAACTGAGCGGCATTCGCACCGGCAATCACGAGTTCTCCGGAACCCGATAAAATCACCAATCGATCACCGGCTGCGGAAAGACCGCCTGGCCTGACGGCGTCGGTCGCCCATTTTAGCTCGCCCGTCGCAAACTCGATGCAGCGTAGTTCGGTTCCGTTATCGACATCGCCGTGAATTCCGTAAATGTGACCGTCGATCAGCACGCTGGTGCTAATTTGATTTTGCAAATCTTTGTTCTTCCAAACCACTTCCGGTTCACCATCTTGAACTTTCAAAAGTGCACTGCCGCGGTTGTAACCCGATGACAGGAAAACCTGATTGTTCTGGATGATCGGATCGGCGGCGTTGCAGCCAAAAGTGGTCAACCATCGCTGCCTCCACAATTCGCCGCCTGTGCTCGCGTCGACAGCCACGTAGGACCGCGCCGAAGCCAAGATGATCGCTTTGTCTTGGAAAGGCACCGGCGTCGCATAGCCGGAATCTTTGTCATCGGATTTCCAAACCAGGGTGCCGTCGGATTTTTGAAATGCGGCTCCGGCGTCGCCCACGTTCAAGATCAATAAATCGCCATACACCAAGGGCGATCCTGCGAACCCCCATGCTGGAATTCGCACTTCCGTCTCCTCGGCCACATTCGTGGACCAAACGACATCGCCGGTTCGTTTGTCAAAACAAAAGAGGTCGCCCGTTCGGCTCAAGGTGTAAACCCGATCGCCATCGACGGTCGGCGTCGAGGTCGGGCCGCCTTCGAATTCGTTCGGATCGGTGGGGCACGGATAGGAGTGTTTCCAAAACACCTCGCCATCGTGCGTGCTCAAGCAAACCACCGTATCTGTGTTCGCTTCGTTCCCGATGGTGTAGAGACTACCTTCGCTGATTGCCACGGAGGAAAGGCCCGTTCCGACCTGAGTCCGCCAGGGAACATCGGGACCGTCCGCATCCCAGGGCACCGATAAAATTGATTCCGAACTGATCCCATTCAAATCCGGGCCGCGATATCGAAACCAGTCTTCGCCCTCCGATGCCGAAGCAACGAGAGCGAAGAAGGCGACAGCGACCACGAAGCGATCTAGGCGTATCGTTGGGGACAAATTATGTGAAACCATCTGATGCGGAAACGGAGGTGCTGACTCTTGTAAGGTGTCGGTATCAAGAAGTACGAGCATAGCGTAACCCTGCGTACCTTGAACATCAATTCATTCGCATGTGACTCGACGAACACCGGAAAAGAGCCCTGACACCTTTTCCAGGGACGTGACAACGAATTGGTCGATCAGCTAGGATGGAGTGTGGGTTATGCTAACTACCTTTTTGAATCACGAAACATGTCTGCCGAACGCTTGCTCCCACGCTATACGATCGACGACTACCAACATTGGAGAGGGGATTGGGAGTTGTGGAACGGATTTGCGATTGCGATGAGCCCGAGTCCGTTCGGGAGACATCAAGCGGTTCTTTCAAGGTTACATTTCGCCTTGGGTGTCGCCATCGAAAAGTCTGGGTGCTCGGCCGAGGCGATTGTCGAACTGGATTGGATTATCAGCGATGACACCGTCGTGCGACCTGATGTCATCATTGTTTGCGGCGATCCTCCCGAGCGGCACTTGCAATCGCCGCCAGGACTAGCCGCCGAAGTTCTGTCAGAATCGACGAAGCAAAACGACCTGAACTTCAAACGGGATTTGTACGAATCTCAAGGTGTGAGTACTTACCTCATTCTGGATCCTGATCTTAACCGCGTGACCCGACTGCGATTACAAGCCGATGGCGGGTACGAGAGTACAGACCATCACGAACAGGTAACCGTTCAGGTTTGCGACGATTGCATCTTATCGATCGACGTCGCTAAACTGTTCCGGTAGCTTCATCCGTTAGCGAGCTGAAAGCTTCGCGACGATCTGGCTTGGTTCGCCGGTTTGGTGCAGAATGTCACGTTGACGATTCGCCCAACTCGGGCCGGTAGTTAGTTCGCCGACGGCCATCAATTCAGATTCGCAACCGAGGTCTTGCGAGATTCCACGTAGCTGATTGATAAGATCGTTGACCGCATCACGGACCGGGACGACTTGGTAATCGAGTGTGTTGACCAGTCTCGCGTCCATGCCGTACCGTGCCGCCCGCCATTTGTTCTGACGCACCATCATCGGGTGACAATCGAATTGGTAAGTGCCTTCGTCGATCTCGTCGTTGAGCATTTTGACGAGGCACTGAGTCAGAGCCGTCAACGCGCAAGCGTGGTCGAGGTTGCCGGGCATGTCACAAACGCGGACCTCGACGGTACCGAAGTTATGATGAGGTCGAACATCCCACCACAGTTCGCGGATCGAATTGATGAAGCCGGTTTGGATCATGTGGTTGACCAACCAAACGTATTCACTCCAGTTCCGCATCAAGCTGGGCAAACCCGCCGTCGGCAAGCCTTCCATCAACTTGGACCGGTAAGAATCAATACCGGTATCTTGGTTTTGCCAGTACGGGCTGCTGCTCGACAAGGCCAACAACATTGGCAGATACTGCATGATTCGGTCGCAAATCATCACGGCCTTGTCTCCCGAATCGACGCCGACGTGGACATGCATGCCGAACGTGACCAAGCGTCTGGCCATCTGTTGCAACAAAGTCACGAGCGATCGATAGCGAGGATCATCGGTGATTTGTTGGTCCTCCCACATGCTAAATGGATGCGTGCCCCCCCACCACAAACGCGTGCCCGCATTATCGGCGGCTTGGTTGAGTTGATTCAATTTACCGGACAGATCGTCGCGGACTTCACCGACGTGATCGCACACGCCGCTGATGACTTCAACGCACGATTGAACGAGTTCGTGTTTGAAACAGAGCGGGTCGTGTGATCGTAGGCCGTCGAGGATCGCATCGGATTGGCTCGATAGCGCCAGCGTGGTCGCATCGACGATGCCGAGTTCCAGTTCAACGCCGAGGGTGTGAGTTGCATTGCCGTTAAACTTAAACGTCGCCATGGGCGAAATCTCCGGTGTCCGGTTCGGTCGTATCGTCGGGCGTGAAGTAATCGATCGCCATTGCCGCCATCAGTTTAGCACCCACGGCGATGGCCCGTTCGTCGACATCAAAGTTCGGCGTATGCAATGGTTCATGACCGACTTGAGGACCGGCGATGCCCAACCGAAACATGGCCCCCGGGTGTTGTTCGAGATAGAACGAGAAGTCTTCGCTGCCCATGCTCGGCAATGCGATCGATTCGCTCACGGCGGGATCGATGGCATGCGATGCGACCCGTCGGAGACGCCGTACCATGTCCACATCGTTGATCACTCCCGGCGCGGACATGACAAGTTCCAGGGTCACTTCGCATCCGGTTTGTCGGGACACGGATTCACCGACGTCGTGCAATTTTTCCAGAGCGACCGAACGGGCGTCTGGGTGCAGCGACCGAAGCGAACCCCGCAACATGGCCCGCTCGGGAATCACGTTGGCTTGGTGGCCGGCTTCCATTTGGCCGACCGAAATGACCACCGTCTCATGAGGGTCGACCACTCGCGACAAGCATCGATACGCCGATTGAACCCAAAGGGTGGCCGCGTCGATCGGGTCATGACACAGATGCGGTCGCGCGCCGTGCCCACCGCGCCCCTTAAATCGGACTTCAAAAATATCGCATGCGGCGGTGAAAGGTCCTTCGCGAAGTCCGATGCGGCCGACCGCCCGTGTCGGGTCGACGTGCAAGGCAAGGATCGCATCGACGTCCTGCAACGCGTGAAGGGCGATCATGTACCGGGCACCCTCGGCCGTCTCTTCGGCGGGTTGAAAAATGCCGCGGACCGCAACGGGATGTGGCAGTTTTCCCGATCGGTGCATCTGAAGAAGGATCTGAAGCGCCCCAACGATGACGCTGGCGTGGACGTCGTGCCCACACGCGTGCATCACTCCGTCGTGATGGCTGCGGTAGTCAACCGATTTGCCATCGGTGATCGGTAGGGCATCGATGTCACCACGGATCGCGAAGCGTTTTCGATCGGCCATCTCGGGGGCCGAGACAAAATCCACGATCAGACCTCGACCGGGGACGGCATCTCCATCGCTGGTCGTTGCGTGGCGGACCGTTCCCACAATGTGAGGTGGGATTCCGATACGATCGACCGTTTCGGCGAGGAACCGTGTCGTCTCATATTCTCGGCCGGATAATTCGGGATGTTGGTGCAGATGCCGGCGCAACCGGATCCATTCGGGTTCCAATCGATCGGCGGTCGATGCCAGATCGGCGTACCACTGTGGTGTTGAGGAACTAGATGTCATGCCAGATCGTTTCGTCTCCCGATTCACGAGCGAAGGTTCCGAATCGACTTCACCAAATCTGCTCCGACTGCTTCTTCGAGTTGACCGGCGACGCATTCACAATAGCCCCAGTCAATCGTATGACGATTCGCCGCGACCATCCCCGCAATATCTTGATCATCTTGCGGACGGCCGGCAAGAATTTTCATAAGGATCAAATCTTCGACCGTTGCGACATTGATCTCCGTGTCAGCAATCAAGGTTTTCTCGCTCCGTTTAACAATTTGTTGCTCAAAACCAGACATTCCGATCGCTAAATCAAGCGTTATTTGTGTCGCAACGTGCTCCAGAGCTAGGATGAATGAAGCTCGAGCAACTTGCTCAACCTCAGGAAAGAATGGTCCAAACTGTTCGGGAGGAACGGAACGCAGGAATTGGATTGCTTCTTCAACGTCTACCGCAATAATCAGATCGACATCTTCGGTGTTTCGAATCCGTCCACGAAGTGATGCAGCGAGTCCGCCGACAAGACAGTAGGTAATTTTTTGTGATTCCAGTTGTTCGACAATTTCTTGCAGAACCTTCTTGAATTCATTTTCCATCACGAATTCTTTCAAGCGATCTGAATATTCGAACAAGATTGGCGTGTGTTTCGATTTTTTCTTTTTTTAGTTCCTGTCGGTTCTGTTGAATAGGGCTAGCAAGTTTGCGTCGTGATTGGAAAAGCGTGTTGTAGTAATCGGCGTACCGTCGGAACTTTTCTTCCATGTTCGGTTCATCTTGCTTTTGCGAACGCTTCATGATCGCCGAGTTGTATGCTTTGTAGTCGTGTTGTGGGGCAAATGTCATGATATTCGTAACCGCCGGATCGCCGGGTCTTGCATTGCGTTTTCCGCGAAACCTTTTGCACGCAACAGACACGCGTCGCAGCGTCCGCAGGATTGGACTTCGCCTTCGTTCATCGTGGGATCGTAACACGACAACGTGATGCCGTAGTCGACGCCGAGTCGCAACCCCTCGGTGATGATTTGGCCTTTGGTTTTGTCGATCAAGGGTGTGTGGATCGTCAGTACCCGGTCTCGGGATTCCACGCCCGCTTTGGTCGCCAATCGGGCCATCGTTTCGAACGCACCGATGTACTCGGGTCGGCAATCGGGATAACCACTGTAGTCCAACGCGTTGACGCCAATATAAATATCGACCGCGCCGATCGTCTCGGCGACGGCCAAGGCATACGAAAGGAAAATCGTGTTGCGAGCGGGAACGTAGGTCACCGGGATCGATTCGCCGATGTCTTCGACGCGGTCGCATTTGGGAACGGCGATTCCCGCATCGACCAACGCCGAACCGCCCAGTTGTGCGAGGTCGATGTCGATGATCCGGTGCGATGCGGCGTTCATCCGCTGAGCAATCAAGGACGCCCGCTGGAGTTCGTACTCGTGTCGTTGTCCGTAACGAAAACTGATCGCGTGAACCTGATGACCGCGTTCTTGAGCGATCGCGAAACAGGTAACGCTGTCCAAGCCACCGGACAGTAAAACAACGGCGGGGTTGGGAGCAGGTTGATTCATGACTTCTTCCAAAGTTTCCGGCCGATCGCCGGATGGTAGTTGGTCCAATTGCCATCGGCGGCGATATCGCGTTCGATGATTGAAGTATACGAAGCGAGCTTGGCGTCCAGGTTATCGATGTGGTGCAATGCGACGGCCTCGAGCGTGACCGGAATCTTGGGGCTGCCGTATTCGAGAACGCCGTGATGGCTGACGATCAAGTGCTCAAGATGGTAGCGCAGCGTTGCGGGGAAAACCTCGCCGGTGATTTGTTCGACTTGGTCGATCTTGGTGCCGAGTAGTTGAATGCCGATCACGATGTGTCCGATCAATTGGCCGCGATCGGTGTAGCTGATCTCGCCGCTCGATTTTAATTCGTCGATCTTACCGAGGTCGTGCAAGAACGCCCCCATCATCAGCAAGTCGGTATCCAGCTCGCTGTACCGGGGCGCGATCAAGCGAACCAGCTCCATCATGTTGACGGTGTGTTCGAGCAGGCCGCCCGGGAACGCGTGATGATTCGAAACGGCCGCGGCCGCTTGGCTGAATCCGGCAACAAATTCTTCATCGCTCAAGTATGCTTCGGCGAGTCGGCCGAGCCACGGTTGCGAAACCGTGGCCAGGAGTTCTTTCAAACGCGTGACGTTTCGTTGGACCTGTTGGGCATCGAATCTTTCGAAATCATCCGCCGAAACTTCACCACTGTCCATTCGTTCGATGTCGGTAACGATGATCTGCAAGGCCCCGTTGTGGACTTGGGTACGACCTTGGCAATGAATGAAGTCGCCGCGGTCGAACCGGTCGAAGACGGCTTCGTCGGCGTTCCACATCATCGCCGCAATCGTACCGGTGCGATCGGACAGTTTCAGTAGGATGTACTTCCCACCTTGGCGATTGACGCGGAGCTGTTTGTCGGCGGCCTGGAACGATTGACCGAGCGTCATGCCGTCGGTCAGTTCATTGATCGGTGTACGGGACATTGGAGATTGAAGATTGAAGATTGAAGATTGAAGATTGAAGAGTGAAGAGTGAAGAGTGAAGAGTGAAGAGTGAAGAGTGAAGAGTGAAGAGTGAAGAGTGAAGAGTGAAGAGTGAAGAGTGAAGAGTGAAGAGTGAAGAGTGAAGAAACAGGCAGGGCAGGGTGGGCTATCGCGAATTGATTGTTTGGGTCACTTTGGATTGTGCCGTTTTCGTGTGGCCTCTCCCGGTGAAGCCGACTGCTAATTGAATTAGCCGACGGGCGTTAGCTCCGGTTCTTTGGGGCTTCGACGACCACGTCGATAACGGTGGTTGGACACTGCGTCGCAAGCCTACCAAGAATGGCGGGATTTGCCAAAGTGGGACCATTGTCCCAGGCTGGCGTCGGGAGGAAATGATCCTCGAAAGCCTGTTTGTCGTCTGAAAGACTGGATTTTGGGATGGCGAGCGTCTAATCTGCCGCGTTGGCATTTCGTTTTTCGCATTCTGCATCGCCCGCCCATGGCCACCACGTCGGATACGATTGATTTTCTGGATCCACCTCAAAGCGAAGGGGAAATGGGACGTTTGGGGCCATACCGCGTCACCGAGCTGATCGGGCTCGGCGGAATGGGGCAAGTTTTTCGAGCCGAAGACACGCGACTCAAACGGACCGTTGCCTTGAAGGTCATGAATCGCAAGTTTTCCGCGACGCCTCACAGTCGCAAGCGATTCGTCGAAGAGGCGCGATCGATGGCGGCTGTATATCACGACAACGTGGCCACGATCTTCGAAGTCGGACAGCAGAAGAAAACACCTTTCATGGCGATGGAACTGCTCAAAGGGGCGACGCTCGAGCAGCTCGTCACCGGCGGCCGAAAATTCAGCTATCAAGAGATTATCGAGATCGCCAAACAAACGGCGCTCGGTCTCGACGCGGCGCATGAGCGGGGCATCGTTCATCGCGACATCAAACCGGCTAACCTGTGGATGCAATCCCCTCAAGAACGCATCAAGATATTGGACTTTGGCTTGGCGTTGGCGGGCACGGGCGTTGACGAGTTGTCAGCCGTCGGCAGCGTCGTCGGTTCGCTCGGCTATCTCGCCCCCGAGCAAGCGAGCAACGAACCGGTCGATGAACGCACCGATCTGTATGCCTTGGGAGTGGTCATGTACGAACTGTGCGCGGGCAAGTTGCCGCTGCTCGGCCGTAATGTTTCCTCGCAATTGGTCACGATCATCACGCAAGAGCCTGTGCCGTTGAGCGAGGTGGATGTCAACGTGCCGGAGCCGCTGGCGAGATTGATTACGCAATTGCTGATCAAGGATCCCGGGCAACGTCCGCCGACGGCGACGCGGTTGTACGAGCAGCTCGTCGAAGTCGCCCACGAGATCGAACATGGACAACAGAAACAGCTTGAGATCGATCTCGGCACATCCGATTCAGGAAAAGCGTCGCGGACGAAGTCGGCCTCAAAATCAGGTTCGAGGAAGGGAGTACCGACGCCCATCGCTGTGGAGGCCCCCGACGCCGACGATGCCGAATCGGATGACGAGTTGACGTTGGATGAAGAGGGTTCGAATTTTTTGAAATACTTAGCGATCACGACCGGCTTTTTGGCGTTGATCGCGATCGTCGCCTACTTCGCGTGGCAACCGCGCCGCGTCGCCCAAACCGTAACGGATCGAAACCTCGGTACGTCGACCGCATTGCCCGCCACGACCGGTGGCGGGGGGCCGCCGGCTTCCAAGGCTCCATCGAATGCCCCGGCGGCGAGCACCAACATCACGACGGACGCCTTGAAACCGCTGAAACTTACGCTGGGTAATGCGGGCAAACCGGCGACCACCAAGCAAGGCGACTATGCGGTTTTTGAGGTTCGCATCGTCAACCAAGCCGATTCGGTCAATTCCGACCCACGGGCGTTGTTTCAACGAGCCCCGACCGTAGCCCGAATCGAGTATCACGTAGAAAAAGATGGCAAGCGGATCAATGAAAACTTCGGATTTCCAAGAAAACTGGGGGCCAAGTTGATTCCCACCCCCGGCTCGGTTGACGGCGCACCGATCTCAATCCAGCTCCCGACGAATGCGTTAAATCCCGGCGATTACCAAGTGGTATTCGAATTGCAGACACCTTCGGGAGGTTTCGTCACCCAAACCGAAGCCGGTTTGAAAATCATCAACTCGAAATAAATCAAAATCTAAGGCGTGATAGGCTCGCCACAAACGGGCTTATTGGGGTTATGATAGCCATATGAGTGAACTCGCCACCTCGTCGACGGACAAAATGGGTCCAACCGCTGCCTCCTCCGGAGACCTTACCGGTTCGTCGGCTACGTGGTCCATCAAGTCGAGCAGTGTTCACTTGGCTCGCTCCAAACAAACCTGGACAGGGGCCGGCAGCGCCGCCGGTTACGTGCTGCGTTATCTCATCCCGATGCGTCGGTTGATGATCGATGTGGTCGGGGCCGAACGAGAGGCGGACCGGGCGTTGGCGATCTTGGTTGCGCATTTGGTGAAAGCTGGCTTCAGCGGTCACGACAAAGGAAAGTTGCGAGATTTCTTGGTGCGGGGCATTCGCTCGGCCGCGAAGGCTCGTTTCGACGAAGTCAAACAGGACATCGCCAACGGAGCCACCCACAACGGCAAGCCGATCCAACCGCCGGCCCCACCACGCGTCGAGGTCGCGCAGCTCGAATCGGCCGACTGGATCGGGTATTGGCGTGAGGGAATCCTTCAACGAGCATGGCGTGCGCTCGAACGTTACCAACACGCCTGTCGTCACGGACGCCGCGCCAACAACGAACTGGTTGCCGACGACGCGCCCGAAGAAGACCTGGTTCACGACGCGCTGAAAGTCGCGACGTCCTATCCGAAAGAAACCGTCGAGCTATGGGCAGGTCGAGTAGCTGCGATGGCCGGGCGGACCGTCACGCCGGACGAAGTCCGTGCCCAAATGGAATTGGCCCGCGTCCGATTCGCCCAACAGATCGCCGACGAGGTCGCGCAAACGTTGGAACATTCCGACCCCAAAGCCATCCACGCCGAAATCAAAACGCTGGGTTTGGCCAAAGCGTTCGCCGGCGTGAAAGTCTTGGCTTAAGTCGGATAGGCTCTTAGTCTGCTTTTAGCCATGTGATCGCGGTGGCGATCCCAGGATCGATCATTGATTGATAATGATCGCCATTAGGTGTGGTTTCGTAAGTCACGGCTTTGTTGGCGAGCTTTAACTTCGCCACAAATGCTTCGGCGTCCGCAATCGGCACGTTGCTGTCATCACGAGCGTGGAAGACCAAAACGGGACAATCGATCGTGGCGACGTGATTGCTCGGTGATGTCTCCCTGATAAATCCATCGATCCCTGGAAAGATGGTTTTCATGACGATGTTGGATGTCATGTCGCCCATTCTTGACTCCAGATCATACGCGGCGGCAAAAGCGACACAGCGATAGATACGAGGTTCGTGGGCGGCAAGCAGCAACGCGAGTGCCCCTGCCGAACTATGGCCGACGCAACTGATGCGATCGGGATCAACCATATTCAGACTTTTGGTGGCAAACTCCAACGCATTGCGGCCGTTGACGACTCCTGCCCCGGACGCCTTGAATGTGGGGTAGGCCTTGCCGATCAAGCCTGTCATTTCGTTTTCGTCGGCCATCTCAGCCCCCGTGGCCAAGCCGCCGTCGAGCGAATACTGAACGACGACAAAGCCAGCTTCGGCGTAGGGTAGTGTTTCGTCGGTGTAGCCATCGTGGGGTTGCAGGTCGACCCCGTGAAGCATCGGCGTGCCCGCCGGTGCGATCAAAACACATGGAAGCGAACGATCGGCGTGCTCACCCGCAGGCACGAAAACCCGCATCCGCATCTGTTGTCCCGGGATGACCGGATTGCCCGAAACATGCACGAAGTAGGATTTCACTCCCGAGTCAAAAGTGCGTTCGGGAGAACCGAGTGGCGGAAACTGGCCTGGCGGCATGGCCGCCTTAAGCGTCACGGCAATCGGAACAGGCTTGCCCCCGTCGATCCGCATCTTCAAAAACATGGCCGGCAAACCGCAGCACAGGATAGGCAATAGAAGCGTCACGCCGACGATGACCCAAACCCAAACAGGAATTCCGTTTTTGGATTTCGATGAATTCGCCTGGGCACCCGGGGCGGAACGGTAAACTGACGGCCCGTTCGAAACTGGACCCGGCAATCGCGGGCCTTGCCATGTGGAGCCTGCTGTTGGCGTTTGGGATTTGCTCGCTCGGGAGTGGGCCGGTGCGACGCCTGACGAGCCGGAAGGTTTCGTGCCGGGGTTGGCTCGATGCACCGCCGATGGTTGGCCGGTTTGCTGCGAAGTCGAACCGGTCCCGGAGAGTCGAAGCATCGCCCCGCAAGATACACATTTGACCTGCGAAGGAGTCGCCAGCGGAACTACTTTCATGCGTTGTTGGCATTGACGACAGCGAATCACAATGGGGGTGGACATAACGATGAAGCTTCAGGTTTGAGAATGTACGCAGGTCCGAGCTTTGATGGGTAAGCGTGCGATATCGCAAAACAAACTTAACGCGGCATCGATTCTTCGCCAAGTTGTACGGGAGTTCGAAACTCGCCGAGTTTCGCGTGCTTGAAATAGAAACGCAGAGTTCGCCAAGACGCAGAGGGCCGCCGCGAGAAGTCGCTGGCATCGGACCTGAATTTGCGAATCTCTGCGCCTCGGCGTGCTCCGCGTTATCGACCAACCGCTTGAATCGTAACGACCGATGTAAAGCCATGATTTGCGAATGGTGAGTAGCGTCATAGGAAGTTGATCGAAACTTCGAAGCACCATCTTTGTCGGAACATCGATTGAAGGAAGGAGACGCCTATCGAAGAAAACATGATGGCGTATCTTCGCGACATACCACTTCGGCAGCCCAGTATTTCGAGCGACCGCACCGACGTTGCTCCCGGCGTCGAGTCCTCTTACCCAGCGATATATGGATTACCCAGCGATATGTGGACTCCGCCTCTTTGAAGCTACGTATAGACGAGATCGATCTCGCGCCGGTATGTCGCGTCCTGTTTGGGGCGAGGATTTTTATTTGCTTCAGCTCATTGGCCCAACGGGCCGATCGTGGATGAGGCATGCACTTTTCTCATCGCAAACGCCGCCAGAATTAGCAAAACCAAAGCCTTCGAGGTTTCAGTGCTGGCGACTTTTAAGAACCTAGCCGTCCGCGACGGGCAGTGGAGCGATTGAAGGATTCAGCGGATGCTCCCAACCGCCAAGGTTTCCGGTAGGCTGAGTCGCACCAATAGCGGAGACCCGGCAAGCAACTGGAACCTTGAAATGAGGGTTTGGACGCGGGGTAGGGCAGGGTGGTTGGAAACGATCTGGACTTGGGAATGATTTCCTTGCTAGTGTCCGACTTGAGACAAATCGGACATTTTTAGGAAAGAAAGACCATTGATGCATTGGGTGATGCGTTATCGAGATCTGGTGCTGCCGATGGGCATCATCGGCTGCCTCGTGGTCATCTTGGTGCCGTTGCCGCCGTTCCTGATGGACTTGCTGCTGGCAACGAACATCACCGTCGGCGTGATCGTTCTGTTGACGACCGTCTACGTCACCACACCGCTTGAGTTCAGTATTTTCCCGTCGTTGTTGTTGGCAACGACGTTGGCCCGTTTGGTGCTCAACGTGGCCACCACGCGGTTGATTTTGACCAGCACCGAGAACGGCGATAGCGCGGCGGTGGGTGGCGTGATCCAAGGGTTCGGCGAATTCGTCGCCGGAGACCGGATCGAGATCGGAATCATTATCTTTGTGATCATCGTGTTGATTCAGTTCATCGTGATCACCAAAGGTGCGACGCGGATCAGTGAAGTCGCCGCCCGTTTCGCGTTGGACGGGATGCCGGGCAAACAAATGGCGATCGATGCCGATTTGAACGCGGGCATCATCGACGAGAAGGAAGCCCAACAGCGTCGTGAAGACATCGCCAACCAAGCCGACTTTTACGGAGCGATGGACGGTGCGAGTAAGTTCGTCCGCGGGGATGCGATCGCCGGGATCGTGATCACGATCGTCAACGTGGCAGGCGGTTTGTACATCGGCGTGATGCGATACGGGATGACGGTCAGTGATGCCGCCGAGCTATTTACGAAACTCACGATCGGTGATGGTTTGGTCAGCCAGGTGCCGGCGCTGTTGATATCGCTCGCGGCTGGTTTGCTGGTCACGCGAAGTGCTCGCAAAGCCAATCTGCCTGAACAGTTCATGCAGCAACTTTTCAGCAATCCGAAAGCCCTCGCGGTGGCGGGTGGTTTCTTGTCCTTGTTGATTTTGACCAACTTACCGACCGTTCCAATGGCGACGCTCGGGGCAGGGTGCCTCGGTCTGGCGGTCGTACTGAAACGGTCGCGATCCCAGGAAGCTCAGACCGAACAAGACGCCGAAGACGCTCAGGCGGCGGCCGCGGCGGCACCACCGGACAAACGTGTCGAAGACTTCCTCGCCGTCGACCCGATGGAATTGGCCATCGGGCTGGGCCTGTTGTCGTTGGCCGATCCGGCTCGTGGCGGTGATTTGATGCAGCGGATTACGGGTGTTCGCAACTCGATGGCCGGTGATATCGGTATCTTGTTGCCCAAGGTTCGCATCCGCGACGATATGAGCTTGGAAGACAATCAGTACGAGATCCGAATTGCCGGCAATCCCTTGGCGACCCAGCGGGTCCTGCCGGATCGCTTGCTGGCGATTGACAGCGGACACACGACCGGCGTGATCGAAGGCGAGCCGACACGCGACCCGACGTTCGGCGAGCCGGCCGTCTGGATCGATCCGATCCGCCGTGAACAAGCCGCGATTTATGGTTACACGACAGTCGAACCCGGCGCGGTGTTGGCCACCCATTTGCAAGAACTTGCTCGACGACACGCCGATGAGCTGTTGACTCGGGACGCGACCAAACACCTCGTCGACGAACTCAAGGAAGCCGCGCCGGCCGTCGTCGATGAACTGATCCCATCGTTGATGAAGATCAGCGAAGTGCAGCAGGTGTTGCAGATGCTGTTGCGTGAAGACGTGCCGATCCGGCAACTATCGATCATCTTGGAAACGCTAGGCGATCATGCGGGCAAGACCAAAGACCCGGTGTTCTTGAGCGAATATGTTCGTCATCGCTTGGCACGAACGATCAGCACACGTTACCGCGATGAATACGGTCAATTACACGTGATCGCGCTGGACCCGGCGATGGAAGATCGCATCGCGGCGGGTATCGAACATACCGAGCGTGGACTTTTCGTTCGAATGAGCCCACAGGCGGTGGACTCGACTTGCGAAAAAATCTCCGCCGGTGTTAAGAAGTTAATCACGCTGGGACATCACCCGGTTGTTTTGGTCAGTCCGCGGATCCGTCCGGGGCTTCGCCAAATCCTCGCTTCCTCGATGCCCCGCGTGCGTGTGTTGTCCTACAACGAGATTACACAGGATACGAAGATCCAGTCCCACGGCGTGGTGAGTGATTGATGTCCATCCGAACGTTTAAAGCAGCTAATCTGCAAGCCGCCCTCGCTGACATCCGGGAACAAATGGGACCGGATGCTTCGGTGTTGCACACGCGTCAGGTCCGCGACGGGTGGTTCGGTTGGCTCGGACGAACCCAGGTCGAGGTTACCGCCGGATTTCGCAATCCGACCGATGCGTCCAAGACCGTTGTTCGGCCGCCTCATGAAACGGCTCACGAAAGCCGCCCGCACGATTTCCGCTCGTTGGGTTCGGGCAACCTTGCTCACGCGGGCGACCGATATGGATTGTTGGACTTCCAATCGGGGCAGGGCAGGGCGGTTGTCTCGGGAAACCTCGGTGCATCGGCAGACGCGATCGACCCGTTGGAAATCAACCCTTTGGTCACGCCGCTGCGGCAAGCCGGCGTTGACGAAAAAGTCATCCGGCGCTGGCTCGCGTCGGCGTCCAGTTTCGCCGCAAACTTACACGGGCACGATCTCGAATCGATGGAACCGGCTCAGCGGCTTGAGCATTTGCAACGCGCCGTCGCCCGAGAACTGAATTTAGCGGGGCCGATCCGGACTCAACCCGGTGACCGACACGTCGTCGCATTGGTCGGACCGACTGGTGTCGGTAAAACGACGACGGTCGCCAAACTCGCCGCCGGATTTCGAATCGAAGCCCGACGTCGGGTGGGCCTATTGACGATCGACACCTATCGCATCGCCGCGGTCCAGCAACTCAAAGCCTACGCCGAGATCATGGATTTGCCGATGGCGGTGGTCGAGAAACCCGAGCAGATGCAATCGGCACTCGATTCACTCGGCGATGTCGATTTGGTTTTGATCGATACCGCCGGACGCAGTCCACGGAGCGACGCGAGGATCGACCAGCTGTCGGAGTACCTCCGCGCCGCCCGACCCGATGAAACACACTTGGTGCTCAGTGCGACGAGTTCGAGCGACAACATTCGGACAACGATTCGCGGATTTCAGCCCGTCGGTGCGACTTCGGTAATCTTGACCAAGCTCGATGAAACGCCGCATACCGCTGGGGTCCTGTCGGCACTCACGGCCAATGATCGTCATCGTGCGACACCGTTGAGCTACGTTACCAACGGACAACAGGTCCCCGACGACATCGCGGTCGCCGATGCGCCGCATTTGGTGACCTCGCTGCTGCCGGTCATGATCGGTGCCCTCGATGCATCGACGCATTTCCGTGAAGCCGCATGAGTCGGTTCACCAAGAACAAAAACATGGCATTTCAATTAAAGAATCAACGAACCCGGAGCCGATAACTTGAACTGACGCGGCACGTGACGAACAAAACTCACTTGAGTTTATTTTTGCATGGTCCGCTTACAGAATTTGGGAAACAAGACCCATCGCGGATTGGAAAACTCATGTCCGAAAGATTTCGGTGCTGAGCTTCCAAAACCGGAGTTCGGAGTTGACTCTTGATTAAGACGCTCGCTATTTCAATCGGTTCACTCGCGATGGGACTCGTCGTCCTGCGTGGTGTGATTCGAGGCGAATTAGCAGCCAGTGTTGCCGAAGAAGCGATCATTGTTCTGATCGTCTTTTTAGGAATCGGAGCCATCGCCGGCGCCATCGCTGATTATTTGATCCGCGACGCGGTAGAGAACTTGTATCGCAAACGTGTCCAATGGTATCGAGAAGGTGTCGCCGCCCTCAGCGACGAAGTGAACGCGACATCTCAAGATACTCAACCGAAGTAGGTTCAAGCCGAGGCAAGGTAGCCGAGGTTAGATCCGTCCACTTCAAACATTGTCAATCGAATTTCCATCGTTGGTTTGAACCAGCGATCAGTGATCATCATGGAGGATTCAATGCCCGCCGCCGCCACCGTCGACGAAGAAATTGCAAAAGTCTGGGATTCCTTCAAAGCCATTACCAAAGACCATCCTGACTACGAAGACCTTCGCAATCAGCTTGTCGAACGATACATGCCGTTGGTTCGCTACAACGGCGAACGCATTTGGCAACGTCTTCCTGACGGCGTCGAACTGGACGATTTGACCAGCGCCGGAACGTTCGGCTTGATGGACGCGATCGATGCTTACGACCGCGACCGCGGTGTGAAGTTTGAAACCTACTGCGTCCCTCGAATCCGCGGTGCAATGCTCGACGAGCTCCGGACGATGGACTGGGTCCCGCGACTCGTTCGCAGCAAGGCGAGCAAACTCGGCGTCGCCACCAAAACTTTGGAAACCAGATTGGGCCGTACTCCGACGGTTCAAGAGCTTTCCGACCATATGGAAATCGATGTCGACGAAGTCGAAAAGATGCAGACCGAAGCGAACGCCGTCGGCGTCGTGTCTCTCAATAAGAAGTGGTACGAAACGGACAGCTACAAGGACGTCCGTGAGATCGACATCCTCGAAGACAAAAAGGGCGAAGATCCCACTCGCCGTGTTCAAAAGAACGACTTGATGCGATTGGTCACCAAGGGACTCAACCGCAACGAACGATTGATCATCATTCTTTATTACTACGAAGAATTGACGATGAAGGAAATCGGCGCGACCTTGGATCTGTCGGAGTCGCGGGTCAGCCAAATGCACACGTCGATCGTCAATCGACTGCAACAACAACTCGGCGTCCGGCGTCTCGAGTTCGGGGCTTAGGTGTCGGTGACAGAGCAGGGCGGATGAATTAGAATCTTCGTCGCCCTTCACTCTTCACTCTTCACTGCCTTCTCAACCATGCGTATCGCCCATGTGATCACTCGAATGATCATCGGCGGTGCTCAAGAAAATACGCTGCTCAATTGCCAAGACCTCGTCGCCGATTTCGGTGATGAGGTCTTGCTCATTTGCGGCCCCGAGACCGGCCCCGAAGGCGACTTGTTGCAGCGTGCGTCGTCGCCGGACCGGGGCAGGGCAGGGCGTTTCGAATTCAATGGCGTGCAAGTTCGAATCATCGATTCGCTTCGCCGCGCGATCCATCCCGTCCACGACTGGAATGCGTCCGGCGAGCTGCGCCGCGTTTTGGCGGAGTTCCAACCCGACGTCGTGCACACCCACAGCGCCAAAGGCGGTCTGTTGGGCCGTTCGGTCGGCTGGGGATTGAATGTTCCGATGGTCGTTCACACGGTTCACGGGGCGCCATTTCACGAGTATCAGTCTGCCGCCGCGAGGCGATTCTTTGTCGCATGCGAACGGTGGGCGGCCCGTCGCTGTCACCGTCTGATCTCCGTTGCCGATGCGATGACGGATTTAATGGTCGACGCGGGCGTCGCCCCGAGAAACAAGTTCACCACGATCAGCAGCGGGATGGATGTTGAACCGTTCGTCAACGCACGCGAGCATCGGGATCGGATTCGCAAACAATACGGCATCGAAGACCATCACGTCGTCGTCGGGAAGATCGCCAGGTTGTTTCACCTCAAAGGACACGCAGACTTGGTGACAGCCGCGAGAAAAGTTGCCGACGAATACCCCAACGTGCGATTCCTTCTGGTCGGCGACGGCATCCTGCGGGAATCACTGACCAGGCAAATTGCAGATTTAGGGCTAACCGAGCATTTTATTTTCACGGGATTGGTTCCACCGACCCAGGTGCCAGAAATGATCGGCGCGATGGATTTGCTTGTCCATACTTCCTACCGTGAGGGTTTAGCGCGGGCCTTGCCACAAGCGTTGATCTCCGGCATACCCGCGATCAGCTATGACATCGACGGTGCGCGTGAAGTCGTGATCGATGACGAGACCGGTTACTTGGTCAACGCGGGCGACTTGAGTGGACTCGCCCGACGGATCAGCCAACTCGTCGGTGATGAAGGCCAACGGCAACGCCAGGGTAGGGCAGGGCAGTTGCGATTCACCGACCAATTCCGACACCAAACCATGACCCGAAAAATCCGAGACCTGTACCAGAAGTAGGCTGGGTCGCAGCGACAGCGGAGACCCGGCAAGAAGCAGCCATCGGTAATGGGTGCCCGCCGGGTGTTCGTCGCAAAGCCTCCTCCACCCAGCCTACCTAATGTAGGCTGGGTCGCAGCGATAGCGGAGACCCGGCAAGAAGCAGCCATCGGTAATGGGTGCCCGCCGGGTGTTCGTCGCAAAGCCTCCTCCACCCAGCCTACTAATGTAGGCTGGGTCGCAGCGATAGCGGAGACCCGGCAAGAAGCAGCCATCGGTAATGGGTGCCCGCCGGGTGTTCGTCGCAAAGCCTCCTCCACCCAGCCTACCTAATGTAGGCTGGGTCGCAGCGATAGCGGAGACCCGGCACGAAGCAGCCATCGGTAATGAGTACCCGCCGGGTGTTCGTCGCAGAGCCTCCTCCACCCAGCCTACCTAATGTAGGCTGGGTCGCAGCGATAGCGGAGACCCGGCAAGAAGCAGCTTTCGGTAATGAGTACCCGCCGGGTGTTCGTCGCAGAGCCTCCTCCACCCAGCCTACCTAATGTAGGCTGGGTCGCAGCGATAGCGGAGACCCGGCACGAAGCAGCCATCGGTAATGGGTGCCCGCCGGGTGTTCGTCGCAAAGCCTCCGCCACCCAGCCTACCTAATGTAGGCTGGGTCGCAGCGATAGCGGAGACCCGGCAAGAAGCAGCCATCGGTAATGAGTACCCGCCGGGTGTTCGTCGCAGAGCCTCCTCCACCCAGCCTACAGTTGCGCGAGCACTCGCCCGACGGTCTCGCTGGCTCGACCCCGGATCGTTTCGTCGAACGAGGGTGAGGCGGGGGTATCGTCCATGTTGATCTCGATCCGGCGACACGACGGCGGCGTCATGGAAACAATCCCCGCCGCAGGATAAACGAGGCCCGAGGTACCGATGGCGATGAATACATTCGCACGGGTCGCCGCCTTCTCGATTCGGTCCAGACCGATCGGGATTTCTCCGAACCACACGACGTGCGGCCGCAGCATCCCGCAGCGGGTTTCGTCGTCCGGGTCATCCGGGTGCGGCGTGGTTTCATCAAGATCTTCACGCCATGGATAGCACTCGAGCGTTTCAAGACACTGAGCCTTGAGCAGCTCGCCGTGCATGTGGAGCACGTTGTCGCTGCCGGCACGCTCGTGCAGATCGTCGATGTTCTGCGTCACCAACAAGAACTCGTCATCTTCGGAATCGGAAAGCCGCTTTTCGAATTCGGCCAGCGCGACGTGAGCCGCATTCGGTTGAATCTCGGGGCGGAGCAGGGCACGTCGCCGCTGGTTGTAGAACTCCTGCACGAGCGCCGGATTTCGAGCGAACGCGGCGGGCGTGGCGACCTCCTCGAATGCGTACCCCTCCCACAACCCGTTCGCGTCGCGAAACGTTGGGATGCCCGATTCGGCGGAAATTCCCGCTCCGGTCAGAATCAAAACGTTCATCGTGCTTCGCTCGTCTTGGTTGGAAGGTCCCGGCGGGCTTTCGGCCTACGGGTCGGTTGGACTATCATGCAGCCCGACCATTTTGCCTGATCGATGCGATCGATTCTTCCCCCGACGGCCAATCCCATGTCTAAATCCCGCGATTTTCTCGGTCCCTACCGACTCGCCCGATTGATCCGCATCGGCTCGACCGCAGAAGTTTGGGAAGCGGTCGACGACACCGACATGCAAAAAAAGCGTTACGCGTTGAAGATTTTACGACCGAATTACGTCAACGACAAAGCCGAGTTGGCCGCGCTGAAGCACGAATTCAACGTCGGCAAGGCGCTCAATAGCCCCCGGATTATCAAGGTCATCGACCATCAGACCGACAAAGGCCGGCCGTTTCTCGTGTTGGAATTGTTCAGCGAACTGAACATGAAACAGGCCCTTCGCCAAGGTCCGGATTCACTCGCGTTCATGCTCGACAAGATCATCGAGCAGGCCGCCGAGGGTCTCTATTACATGCACACCAAGAACTGGATCCACCGCGATATCAAGCCGGACAATTACTTGGTCGCCCGCGATGGCGAAACCAAGCTGATCGACTTCACGATCGCCGAACCCAAGCGGACCGGCATCAGCAAGCTGCTTTACAAAACGAAGAACATCCAGGGAACTCGCAGTTACATGTCACCTGAGCAGATTCGCGGAAAGCTTTGTGACGAACGCAGTGACCTGTACTCGTTCGGCTGCATGCTGTTCGAGATGACGACCGGCAAGCCGCCGTTCACCGGACAAACACCCAACGACTTGCTCTCCAAACACATCAACGCCTCGGTGCCCAGCGCCGTCGCTCATAACAAGAACGTCACCACCGAATTTGCCAATTTGATCAAGCGATTGATGGCAAAGAAACAAGACGATCGACCGCCGTCGGTTTGGGAATTCCTCAAAGAATATCGAACGCTCGAGATTTGGCGCAAGCGACCTCGCAAGCCGGACATCAGCGTGTTTGATGACATGGGCGGCACGAAGTCCGCCGAGGACTTGGTCAAGCGACCGACCGGGCCGACCGACGATTACGAAGAGGAAACCTAAACGATGGCTGGACCTGGACTCGAATTCGAATACGAGATTGCGGACCTCGAAGAGAAGATCGCATCACTCGAACGGACCACCGATCGCACCGCCGAAATCGAATCGGCGATCCGGTCGTTGCGATTGGCTCGCGCGACGAAGCTCAAAGAGACATACAGCTCGCTCGATCCGTGGCAGACCGTGCAGGTCGCGCGGCACAAAAACCGACCGTACACCCGCGACTATTTGAACTTGGCGTTCGATGAGTTTGTCGAATTGCACGGTGACAAGCATTTTGGCGACGACCGCGCCATGCTCAGCGGATTCGCTAAACTCGATCGATTCAAAGTAATGGTCATCGGTCACCAAAAAGGCAGAACCTACAAAGAACGCGCCGCTTGCCATTTCGGATGCGCCCACCCGGAGGGCTACCGCAAAGCGATGGTCAAGATGCGGATGGCCGAAAAGTACAAGCTGCCGATTATTTGCTTCATCGACACACCGGGTGCCTATCCGGGAATCGGAGCCGAAGAACGCGGCCAAGCCCAGGTGATCGCTGAGAGCATGTTTTTGATGAGTCGACTCAAGACTCCAATTATCTGTGTCGTGATCGGAGAAGGCGGCTCAGGCGGTGCGTTGGGCATCGGAGTCGGAGACCGCGTCGCCGTGATGCAACATGCCTACTACAGCGTGATCAGCCCCGAAGGCTGCGCCGGGATTTTGTGGAAGAGTCACGAGCACGCTCCCAAAGCCGCGGCCGCACTGCGGTTCACGAGCGACCATTTGAAGCGACTCGGGATCGTCGACGACGTGCTCGAAGAACCGCTCGGCGGCGCCCACCGCGACCATCACCAAATGGCGACTCGGATGAAGAGTTACCTGTCCCGTCAACTCGCTCAGCTCGAGTCGATCGGCGTCGAGGATCTGGTCAACGAACGCTATGAAAAGTATCGCCGCATGGGCGTGTTCTTGGAGCAGGCCGCCGAGCTGGCTGGCGAGGAAACGCAGCCAGTCTGAGCCCGTCGTCAGGCATTGCCGGCGACCGTAAACCACAGGATCCCTGGCCGGGGCAGCTAGGGCGGGCCGGATTTCAACCGCCCCGCAACGTCCGATAATGCCTCTTATGTTGTATTCGAGATGGCTGAGACACGTAGTTTAGCGTGTTGATCTGCATCGTAACCCGACGCGTCAGCGAGGGATCTCTTGCAGATCGTAACCCGACGCGTCAGCGAGGGCTCTCTTGCAGATCGTAACCCGACGCGTGAGCGAGGAATCTCTTGCAGTTGGATAAGGCCGATGAATCCCTCGCTGACGCGTCGGGTTACGATCAGGACAACGAGCCGGTCACGATGCAGTCCAAATCAATAGGCCGTCAGTGCCCCGGTTCATCGATTGGTTCCCCACGGCGGCGGCGTCAAAGCGTTTTTCCACTGCGGCGGCGATGGTGAATTGAGCGGCGGACTGGCCGGCAAATTGGGCACCGGCGACCAGCCGGGATTGGACTGTGGCGACCACTCCGGATACTGCGTCGAAGGTTGCGTCGGCCCTGTTGCCGGTGCTCCCGAAAACCAGGCGCCGCCGGCCGAAGCTGGTTGGTATTGTTCGTCGAATTGGTCCAGGTACGGGCGGACGACCGAGGAAAATTCCTCCGGCATAATCGCGCCGGACTGGTCAAGCAACCTCGCGATCCAGCCGCCCGAGCGACTGCGGACGATCGCGTCACGGACCGAATCGCCGAACAGCGTGACCGCGAAAAGCGTGATCAATGTGCACAGGATCGCGCCTTTGCCGAGTCCGAAGAGCGCACCGATTTGACGGTCAAATTCCTTCAACTTCATTCGATCGATCGTTCCGGCGATCATCCGGAAAGCCACCCAGATCACCAAAGACGTCCCGACGTACAAAATCAGCATCGCCAAGAACCGGTTCCACGGAGGCTCGGCGTGGATGTTTTCGCTGAACGGTTCCCGGTAATGGTAAGCGACTGCGTAGCTTCCGACGATCGAAGCGATCGAAGCGAGTTGCCAGGCGAATCCTTTAATCGCACCTAGCAGCATCGCGCCGATCAAAACGACTGCCATGATGATGTCGTAGGTCTGCACGATATCGAATTCGCGAGGAAGGACGATTGGAGGAAGGATCCCGCTTGTAGCAGAAAAAACGGAGCAGGGCGAAGATCAAATTTTTAAGCTAGATGCGGGCCGCCCGAAAATGCTACGGACTCGGGTTGATGTTCTGTGGATTGCCAGGTCTCCGCCGAAGCGGCTTCGACCCAGCCTACGACTCGCCGTTTCCAATTCCTCACTCCCCTGCTCTGCCTTGGCCGGATTCAAGACGCATATCTCGACGAGCACGATGGTGGGGGTCGCCTACGGTTATTGGGGTGCCACCGACCAGGGCATGTCGCTTGAGAGTGCGCTTTTGGCCGGCGGACTATGCAGCGTCTCGGGGATGCTTCCGGATTTGGACAGCGACTCGGGCGTGCCGCTGCGGGAGACGAGCATGTTTCTCGCCGCGATCGCTCCGATGCTGATGATCGATCGCTGGCGGGACATGGGCTTGTCGCACGAATCGATGGCTTTGGCGGCGATGTTGATTTACATCGCGATTCGATTCGTCGCCGTCGAGTTCTTCCGCCGCTACACGGTACACCGCGGGATGTGGCACAGTATCCCGGCGGCGCTGATTGCCGGTTTGATCGCGTACCTCTTGATGCCCAGCCCGAGCGAGGGAATTCGGGTTTACAAATCGCTGGCCGTTTTCGTCGGTTTCATGACGCATCTGATCCTCGATGAGATTTGGAGCATCGACTTCAGTCGCGGTCGGCTGCGGACAAAAAAATCGTTCGGGACCGCACTCAAGTTCTTCGGCAGTGGCTGGTGGGTCAATTTCATGGTGTACGCCAAATTGGGAGTGCTAATCTATTTCGCCCACAATGACCACGCGATTCTGGATCGGATGCGTCAGCGGATTCGATTGGACCGGGAACAGTACACGATCCCCAACCCGGAGAACCCCAATTTCATGTACCCAAATCCGGGATACCCCAACCCGGTCTATCCCGCTTCCGAATTTCAACCGCCCTCCCCTGCTTCGACTGCGCCCGGCCCCTGGCAATCGGTGCCATGGCAAGCACCGCCCCCGGTCCCCAACCAAGTCGCCCAGCCCGACGGAAGTTTTTCGCGGTATTAGGGTTGGTCCGCTGCCGGGTGTTCGTCCCAGAGCCTCGTCCACCGAGCCTGCAAAATCACAAAACGTAGGCTGGGTCGCAGCGATAGCGGAGACCCGGCATGGCGTTGGGCAAACCGAGTTGATTGATGGGTCCTGCCGGGTGCTCGTCGCAGAGCCTCCTCCACCCAGCCTACAAAATCACAAAACGTAGGCTGGGTCGCAGCGATAGCGGAGACCCGGCATGGCGTTGGGCAAACCGAGTTGATTGATGGGTCGTGCCGGGTGTTCGTCGCAGAGCCTCCTCCACCCAGCCTACAAAATCACAAAACGTAGGCTGGGTCGCAGCGATAGCGGAGACCCGGCAGGCTGTTAGCTAAATGCGAATCGCCAACAGCCAAAAGCCCCGCTACGACCACTCGGATGAATCCAAAATGATCGTTACCGGACCATCATTGGTGAGCGACACCTGCATGTCGGCGGCGAAGACGCCGGGTTGGACCGTCAATCCGTGACCTCGCAAGCAATCCATGTACAGCTCGTAGAACGCCCGGGCGATCTCCGGTTTGGCCGCTCCCGTGAACGCCGGGCGTCGGCCTTTGCGGCAATCGGCCAGAAGCGTGAATTGGCTGATCGCGAGCACGCCTCCACCGACATCGATCACACTGCGGTTCATCTTCCCGTTGTCGTCGGCGAAGATTCTCAACATCGCTGTTTTGTCGGCGAGCGTCCGGACGACAGGCTCGCTGTCGCCTTCGGCGATGCCGACTAAGGCCACTAACCCGTAATCGATCTGTCCGGTGACTCGGCCGTCGACAGTAACACAGGCTTGGCGACTTCGTTGCAGGATCACTTTCATGGTTGGTTTTCGCTAAGATAGAACTAGATCGCCACTGTCACACATCGCTGTTAAACACCGCATCCTCGAACGCAATCATATGCCTTATCTATTCACCTGCCCACACTGCCAGACCCGCACGGAAGTGGAAGACGAATTCAGTGGCCAGTCGGGTGAATGTGTCGTTTGTGGTCGCGGGATCACGTTACCAGATTTTGCACCGGGGGCATCCCGGCCCCGTAATCAAGCACCAGGCGGCTCCGCCGGTCGACGTAAACGCCCGGCCGCTTGGATCGCGGCGGCCGTGGTCTTGCTGTTGATCGTTGGTGCGGGCTTGATCGCGATCGCACGCGTGGGAGGCTCGGCGGCCCAGCGGGTTCGCCAGGGGCGAGAGCGAATGGCAAGCATTCGTAATCTCGAAAAGATCGCTGCCGCCCTCAACGCCTATGCCGCCGACCATGGTGCCTACCCTGCCCCGGCGATCACGGACCGTCGGGGTAAGCCGTTGCTGTCTTGGCGGGTGTTGATCCTGCCTTATTTGGGTGAAGACGAACTCTACGATCAATTCAATTTGAGTGCGGCTTGGGACAGCGACAAAAACCAAATGCAAATGTACCAGACCCCCGCCGTGTTTCGTCATCCGAATTCACAAGGATGGGGATCGGAAACGGCTTATCATTTAGTGATCGGCACCGGAACATTGTTTCCGTCTACCGGGCCGCTCGGTCCGAAGCAAGTCGCCGACGGAGCGACCAAGACGTTGCTAGTGGTTGAAGGACGAGGCGCGAGTGCCTGGACCGAACCGATCGACATCGATGCCGGTGCAACCGGTGGTTTAATCAACGCGGCTTCTGGCGTCGGTTTGGGTGGAATCACCGATGGAGGCGTATGCGTCGTTACGGTCGACGGACGCGGGCATTTCCTAAGCGAGGCGACACCGTCGATGACCGTCAACGCGCTGATCACGCCGAGAGGCGGCGAACCGCTGCCCGATGACGTGTTGGATTAGCGGCGTTGCAGGGAAGAGAAGATGCCGGGTCTACGCCGAAGCGGCTTCGACCCAGCCTACACCACCGCATGTTTAGAACGTTCGCGGTGTGACGCGGCCTTGGACTCGCGACGGCAAACCGTGAATTCGCAAGAAGCCTTCGGCGTCATCTTGGTTGTATGTTCCGCCGCCTTCCATCGTCGCGATTTCTTCGTCGTAAAGGCTGTTGGGACTTTGACGTGAGGCGACCACGATGTTGCCCTTGTAGAGCTGCAGCGTGACTTCGCCGGTCGTATGTTTTTGAGCTTCCTTGATGAACGCGAAGAGTGCATCCATCTTGGGCGTGTACCAGAATCCGTAATAAACCATCTCGGCCACTTCCGGGGCCAAGCGATCTCGCATGTGCATCAGGTCGCGGTCCATGGTGAGTTGTTCGACGCACATCAACGCTTTGTAGAGCACGGTCATGCCGGGCGACTCGTAGACGCCACGACTCTTCATGCCGACGAAGCGGTTTTCGACCATGTCGATCCGCCCTACCCCGTTGCGTCCGGCGATCGTATTGAGCTTTTCAACCATTTCAAGCGCCGAAACTTTCTTGCCGTTGAGCGAAACCGGAACCCCGGATTCGAAGCCGATCGTGACTTCTTCGGGCTGGTCGGGTGCTTGTTGCGGTGAGACGCCCATGCCGAAATCGACCAGTTCAACACCGTTGACGGTGAGGTCCTCGAGCTTGCCCGCTTCGTAGGAAATGTGCAGGACGTTTTCGTCGCTGCTGTATGGTTTGGAAGTGGACGCTTTGACCGGGATCTTCTTAGCGTCGCAGTATTCGATCAGTTCGGTGCGGCCCGGGAACGCGTCGCGGAATGATTTGATCCGCCAGGGTGCGATCATTTCGATACTCGGGTTGAGCGCCTCGGCGGCTAATTGAAAACGGCATTGGTCGTTACCCTTGCCGGTGGCCCCGTGAGCGTAAGCAGTCGCACCGACTTCGCGAGCCACTTCCAAACAGACTTTCGAGATCAGCGGACGGGCGATCGAAGTGCCTAGCAAATAGATTTGTTCGTACTTGGCTTGCCACGCCAGCACGGGAAAGGCGAAATCGCGGCACAATTCTTCGCGGACATCGACCAGTCGCGAGGATTTCGCGCCGCAATTGCGGGCTTTTTCCATGATCGCATCTCGGTCCTCGCAAGGTTGCCCCAAATCCACATAAACGCAGTGAACTTCGTAGCCTTGATCTTGCAACCAACCGAGGATCACCGAGGTATCCAGGCCGCCGGAATAGGCCAACACGCAACTTTTCATCTAAGCTCAGCTTCCAAATAATCGGGAGAATCGTTTATCTTCGTCGACTCGCATTTAAGTTGTCCGGCGGAAAACACGCAAGCCACCGTAGCGGCAATCCCACCTCGAACTCGCCCAAAGTAGGCATCATGAACCGTCCCGATCCTGCCTTGATCCAAATTCTGGGTGAACTCTCCAGTGGCGCCGTCAGCGTCGAAGCCGCCGCTGATCTGATCGCGGCTTCTCAACGCGATACCTCGGCGATCGCGAACGTTGAAGGTGCCACGGTCGATTTGGGCCGTGCTGATCGCTGCGGTTTTGGCGAAGTCATCTACGGCGAAGGGAAATCAACCGAGCTGATCCAACGCATCGCTCAAGCACAACTCGACGCGGGGCAAAGTTGTCTGGTCACCCGGATCGATCCTACCGCCGCGGCGCAGGTTCGCCGGAATTTCGCATTCATTCACCACAATCCGCTGGCCCGCACGTTACGGATCGGCCTCACGTCGGAATCGCTCAAACCGCCGAAGCTGGATGCCGGGCAACCTCACGTGGCCGTCGTCACGGCCGGCAGTACGGATCACTGCATTGCCGAGGAAGCAGTTGAAACGTTGGCGTGGATGAATGTTCCGTACAGTCGGTTCGAAGACATCGGGGTGGCCGGTCCGCAGCGTTTGCTCGGTGTCGTCGGCGAGATTCGTCGGGCCTCGGCAGTCGTCGTGATTGCGGGCATGGAAGGCGCACTGCCGGCGGCCGTCGCCGGGCACGTCGCCTCGATGG
Source organism: Neorhodopirellula pilleata (assembly GCF_007859915.1). Classification (GTDB taxonomy): domain Bacteria; phylum Planctomycetota; class Planctomycetia; order Pirellulales; family Pirellulaceae; genus Rhodopirellula; species Rhodopirellula pilleata. Next base: position 50,568 of record NZ_SJPM01000017.1, on the reverse strand, counting down.
TCATCGCCGTCCCCACGAGTTCCGGTTACGGTGCCCACTTCAATGGCCTGACGCCACTGATGGGGATGTTGACATCTTGCGCGGCCAACGTCGCCGTCGTGAACATTGATGCCGGATTCAAAGGTGGATTCCTAGCCGGAATCATCGCCAGCGGACTCGCGGCCGCGAAAACACCAGTCACCCAGTAGCCGGAGTCGCAAAACTTCGGAATCAGTCGCACCACCCAGTAGCCGGAGTCGCAAGACTTCGGAATCAGTCGGGCGGCGGCTGAACTCTTGCGAGTCCAGCTACTATCATCAGCCATCATTCTCCAAACTCATGTCCACATCACCTCCGACCGCCCTGCCCTGCCCCGCTTCGGATGCTCACAAAGGCACGTTCGGTCGCGTGTTGTTGATCGGAGGCTCGCGCGGGATGGCCGGTTCGATCACGTTGTCGTCGATCGCTGCCCTGCACAGCGGTTCAGGATTGGTGTCGACGGCGGTACCCGATTCGATTTTGGGGACGGTCGCCGGTTTTCACCCTTCGCTGATGACCATCGCCCTGCCCTGCTCCGACGGAAAGTTCGCATTGGAAGCTTGGCGGGCGATCGAATCACAAATCGAAAAGCAAGATGCCGTCGGGGTCGGTCCTGGCATGACGACCGGGCCGGGAAGCATCGAGATCGTTCGAGGACTACTGCAGCAACGATCCGTGCCCGTCGTGTTCGACGCCGACGCGATCAATGTCATCGCGAAGCAGGATTGGTTCAACAATTCCTTCGCCACTCGCAGTCCCCAAGAACCAGACATTGTGCTAACACCGCACCGAGGCGAACTAGCTCGCTTGACGGGAGTACCCGCCGATGCACCGGAGAAGCAAGATGAGGCCGCGCATGGATTGGCTATTTCGGCGGGCATCACGATCGTGATCAAAGGCGGTCCGACGCGAGTCGTCGGTGCCCATGTCGACATGAATTACACCAATGACACCGGCAACTCGGGGATGGCAACCGCTGGCAGCGGCGACGTTCTGACCGGAATCATTGCGTCGTTACTCGGCCAAGGATTATCCGGATGGGACGCCGCCCGATTGGGCGTTTGGATTCACGGGATCGCGGGTGATCAAACCGCTCGGCGGAAAAGCCGAGCCGGCATGACCTCGTTACATCTGGTCGAGACCCTTGCGGAAGTCGCCGACCAGATGTTTTCGTGAATCTTCGTCCCGTTGGAGGACATTTGGTTACCGAATCACGAGATGAAACGGCGATTGTCGTCGTCAGATACCCTTAGATCTCTTCGTCAATGACTTCCTTGGCCGCCCGCGTTCCCAACGATCCCCACAAGCCATAAGGGCTTCCGCTGCCGACGGGTAAGTACGCGGAATCGCGCCGAACTTCGCGGCTTGCCGAGTTACCTGCTTCAATCGAGTCGGTAATGAACTTGATGGCGCCATCACCCATCAGCACGTGGCAACCGCCTTGATGGCGACTGCTAGGAGGAAAGATCCCCTGGCTTAAGTAGCTGTTTTGGACGTTGGTGCCGTTGTTGTCGACACAGATTTCCGAATTGGGCGGCAGGTTTGTCGAGACGCTACTAAACAGCGGTATTCCATGGGCCCATTTGTAGCCACGACCATGTTCCCCACTTGTGATCTCGACATGAGGAGACGTCAGACCGGCTGCCCAGAACTGAGGGCGAGCGGGATCAATCGCGCCCCGGCAAGCGAGCTTGCCATTGTTGGCATGAAAGTTTGCCGTGTTATTAGTAACCGGACGGGTGCGTTTATCGCGGTCGCCTAAATCGGTTGTTAGTTCACCCGCAGCAATCGTGTTAGCGAGGCCATCGAGCACGTCCCGAAATTTCGTCACTTTTCGAGGCATGAACATCCCCCGAAGTGCCGCGCGAATGTGTTCGCTCTTCCAGGCTGCCGTCTGGCCGGCGGTAGCGTTGGCGGTGATCAATCCGTTGTTCCCCACACCGTTACCAGCATTCCACAACACCGAGTCACCAATGCACGCGCCATAGTTGGTACGTCCTTGGGAGGGCAATCCGACGCCAGGATCACTCGGGCAACGAAGTGACGGAATATTCGTCATCCAGGGATCGTAGTTGGCTGCATTGTGGTTCGCCAGCGTTCGACGAGGTCCGGGCCCCATCGGCGGAAACGAATTTGTCCCGCCTGGAACCCGCAACGGATTGCTGATCTGTTCCCAGAGAGCCTGCTGTTCAAAAAACGGAGTCAAGCCGACCAGCCAACTCAACTCATAAACATTGTTTGCCTGCGGGGCGTTTGCGTCACTCGAACCTTGCCAATTACCGCCAAAATGGGTCGTTCCGCCCATTTGCTGCGGTAATTGTTTATAGGCAGCATGATAGTTGTGGATCGCTAAGCCGATTTGCTTGAAATTATTACTGCAACTCATTCGGCGTGCGGCCTCTCGAGCTGCTTGGACAGCCGGCAGCAATAAGCCGACCAGGACACCAATGATGGCGATCACCACCAATAGTTCAACCAAAGTGAAGCCCCTTCGAGGGGCGGAGACTCTGTACATCGAAAAACCCTTTACATAAGCGTAACAGAAAAGAAGTGATTGCCTGATGGCAATCAAACGATCCAGTCGGAAAGAGTCCGACTGATGGGAAAAACACAAACGGAGCAGTTGATCCGCTTGTGCTGACAAGAGAGCTTGATGGATGAACGAGCATCCATCGAAGCCGGCTATTCTGCCGAATTGAGGTCGGCGTCGTCTGGGTCAGCAACTTCCGGCGACGGATTTTCCGCCAAATAGCCAGCCAGTTCATCGCCGTCGGCAACCGTCTCGGCCGAGTTACCGCCGCACCCCATAACGGCCACCAAAACAAACGTCGCGAATATCCAACGCATATCCATCGTCCCAATACTAGGAATGCAGACGCAGCCCTAAACGAACGGGCTGTGAACTCAATGGACCTAACCTATCAGGTAGGGGGAGCTGGGACAACTTTTTTTGGGGAGAATTCGCCCGCTCAAAAGATAAAAAGGACATCCGGTGTCAATATGGGCCCAGATGTGATGAAACCTCGCGGAAATCAACGCCACGCTGCTCGCCCAAGATTGTCCGGATGGGCGGCGCTTGTTTGGTTTTATGGGCTAGCGGGCTCGCGGGTGATCAAACCGCTCGGCAAAAAAGCCGAGCCGGCATGAACTCATTACATCTGGTCGGGAACCTCGTGGAAGTCGCCGACCAGATGTTTTCATGAATCTTCGTCCCGTTGGAGGACATTTGGTTACCGAATCACGACATGAAGCGGCGATTGTGGCCGTCAGGTCCCCTTAGATCTCGACGTCAATGACTTCCTTGGCCGCTCGCGTACCTAAGTGACCCCACAAGCCATAGGGACTTCCGCTACCGATCGGTAAGTACCCCGAATCACGCCGAACTTCGCGGCTCGCCGAGTTTCCTGCTTCAATCGAGTCGGTGATGAACTTGATGGCGCCATCACCCATCAGCACGTGGCAACCGCCTTGATGGCGACTGCTAGGAGGAAATATCCCCTGGCTTAAGTAGCTGTTCTGAATGGTGGCGTTGTTGTCGACACACATTTCCGAATTAGGCGGCAGATTCGTCGAGACGCTCGTAAACATTGGTATTCCATGGGCCCATTTGTAGCCACGACCGTGCTCGCCACTTGTGATCTCGACATGAGGAGACGTCAGAGTGGCTGCCCAGAACTGAGGGCGAGCTGGATCGATCGCGCCCCGACACGCGAGCTTCCCGTTGTCGGCATGGAAGTTCGCTGTGTCGTTAGCAACCGGACGGGTGCGTTTGTCGCGGTCGCCTAAATCAGTTGTTAGTTCACCCGCAGCAATCGTGTTAGCGAGGCCATCAAGCACGTCCCGAAATTTCGTCTTGCTGCGAGGCATGAACATCCCCCGAAGTGCCGCGCGAATGTGTTCGCTCTTCCAGGCTGCCGTCTGGCCGGCGGTAGCGTTGGCGGTGATCAATCCGTTGTTCCCCACACCGTTGCCAGCATTCCACAGCACTGAGTCGCCGATGCACGCGCCATAGTTGGTACGTCCTTGAGAGGGTAATCCGACGCCAGGATCACTCGGGCAACGAAGTGACGGAATATTCGTCATCCACGGATCGTAGTTGGCAGCATTGTGATCCGACAGTGTGCGTCGAGGTCCGGGGCCCATCGGCGGAAACGAATTTGTCCCACCTGGAACCAGCAACGGATTGCTGATCTGTTCCCAGAGAGCCTGCTGTTCGAAAAACGGAGTCAAACCGACCAGCCAACTCAACTCATAAACATTGTTTCCCTGCGGGGCGTTTGCGTTACTATTGCCTTGCCAGTTACCGGTGAAATGGGTCGTACCGCCCATTTGCTGCGGCAATTGATTGTACGCGGAATGGTAGTTGTGGACCGCCAAACCGAGTTGCTTGAAATTATTACTGCAGCTCATTCGGCGCGCGGCCTCTCGAGCTGCTTGGACGGCCGGTAGCAATAAGCCGACCAAGACACCAATGATGGCGATCACCACCAATAGTTCGACCAATGTGAACGCCTGGCGGGGCGTTGGGAGCGTTTTCATGAACAAACCTTATTAAAAGAAACCCTAGTGAAGCACTGAATTGTGTTCCACTTAAGACAGACAGGCATGCAACAGCTCAATGAAAATGGCATAGAGAGCCATTACTTCGTTAAGCTGGTAAAGAAACGTCTCGCAACTCGACGCTTTCGGGCGTCGGGTTATTCGGCTTCGGCGGATTCCGTTCCAGGATCACCTGCGTCGGGAGACGGATTGTCCGACAGGTAAGCAGATAATTCGTCGTCGTTGGCAACGGGGCCTGCGGTGTTGCCACCACAGCCGATTGAAAGGACCAGCAAGAAAACAGCGAAAATACAACGCATCGAGAGGTATCCAAAGATGATCCAGCCACGTTCGTTGAAATCCCGCTCGCAAGAGCGGGTCGACTATGGTTCGATCGAGTATACAGTCGGCATGCGAAGAAAGGCAAGCTTTTTTGCAGACAAATTCGATCTGCTTTTTGAAAATGGGATCTGTGGCAGCTCCCGCCCTCAGTCTGCGGCAGGTCGCAATGTGGACGGGTTTTCAAAAAAAGGCCGCACTCGTTTGACACGAATGCGGCCCATGACTGGTCCAGTTCATCAAGTGATTAGCGAATCACCAACAGGATCCTTGTGTTGCCGCGTCGCACGACGACGCGCAAGGGTACTTGTTGCTGTTGGGCGGCAGTGAAGATTTGCGTCAACTGCGGTACTGAATTGACCGGTTGGCCGCCGGCCGATTCGATTACGTCACCGACTTGCAAGCCGCCGTCGGCGGCGATGCCTTCGTCGTCGACGCTCGTGACGATCAAGCCGCCTTCGAGATCCGAGTAGCCGTACCGTTCGGCGGATTGAGGTGTGACCGGTTCGAGCTCGGCGCCCAACGCGTTGCCTTTGCCGAACATCGCCATCGCTTGGTCGGTGCGTTCCTGCAAGTTCACGGTGACGTTCATGACACGCCCGTCTCGGTTAACCACCATCTGCACGCTCGAACCGGGCGGACGACTGGCGATGTAGTTGACCAAACGCGTGCTGCTGGTGACCGGGCGTCCGTCGGTTTGGACGATCACGTCGCCGGGTTGCAAACCCGCGTTGGCGGCCGGTTGGCCTTCGAGCACGCCGCGGATGAGGGCACCGTCTTGGATCTTCAGGCCGAATTCCTCGACGACTTCCGGAGTCACGTCGGCGACTTGCGCACCGAGGAATCCTCGTCGGACTTCACCGTTCTCGATGATCGACGTCATAACCGGTTTGGCCAGTTGCACCGGAATGGCAAACCCGATACCACTACTTGCACCGGAGCGAGACAGGATCGCGGTGTTGATGCCGACCAATTCGCCACGCAAATTCACGAGCGGTCCGCCCGAATTGCCTGGATTGATCGCCGCGTCGGTTTGCAGGAAGTCTTCGAAACCGCGTCCGCCGTCGACGATACCTTGAACTCGGTTCTTGCCGCTGATGATTCCGGCGGTAACGGTTTGGTCCAATCCGAAGGGACTGCCAATGGCGAGTACCCAATCACCAACGCGGATCGCCTCGCTGTCGCCGAACGGAACAGCCGTCAGGCCTTCTTTTTCAATTTTTAGAACGGCGAGATCCGTCTCCGGGTCGGTGCCGATAATTTTTGCTTCGACTTTGCTGTCGTCGCTCATTTGAACGGTCACGATATCGGCACCTTCGACGACGTGATTGTTCGTCAAAATGTAACCGTCTTCACGGACGATGACGCCACTGCCCTGCCCTTGTTGCTGAGGTTGGCCACCACGATTTCCGTCACCGAAGTATTCTTCGAAGCCAGGCGGGAGTTGGCGACGCAAGTTCGGCGGTAGTTGCCGCACCCGGGCGCGGATGTCGGCTTGGGTGCTGATGCTGACCACGCTCGGCCGCATCGCTTCGGCGACGGTTCGAAAAGCCGTCGAGAGGTCTTGAGCGGTATCGAGATTCTGGGTGGCGGCCCGAGCCCGGTTGTCTTGATCGGCGTACGCTTCCGATTGAGTCGACTGAGGCAGACTCATGGCCAAACCGGCGACGAGCGTGGCAATCCACGCGATGCCTAAGACGAGGCTGACACGCTTCCAATGCTTTTGCATAGCAGATGGCTCCTATTTCAATGGGTAGGGTTCTGGATGAAGTGAGGGGTGGTCGAATTGGCAGTTCGGCGGACACACTGTTCCGCACAAGCAAACAACGCACCAATTTGGTAAGTTGTTCAGATGGCAACGATCAGGAGGGGCGAAATTGCGGTCCCTTTTGTTGGTCCAAGGGTTGCTCGATTCCCGATAACAGAAAGCGGGGAGCCCGCCTGCCTTTCATTTTGCTCGAAGCACGGATCGGAACATGATGCGAAATACATTGACGGTAATTTTGGCGGGAGGACGCGGCTCGAGGCTCGACCCGTTGACGCGGGACCGCGCCAAGCCTGCCGTTCCGATCGGTGGTGCGTACCGGATTATCGATTTTGTTTTGAGCAATTGTCTCAACAGCGGCATCCGGCGATTGTTGCTGTTGACTCAGTACAAAGCTCAATCACTCGACCGACACATCCAGTTGGCTTGGTCGAACTATTTCTGCCGTGAGTTGGGCGAGTTCATCGACGTCGTGCCACCCCAGCAACGGATCGACGACAATTGGTATCAGGGCACCGCCGACGCGGTTTATCAAAACATTTACGCGATCGAGCCGGAGAATCCAGAATACATCGTCGTGCTCGCGGGCGATCATCTTTACAAGATGAACTACGAGTCGATGGTGAACTTTCACCATCGCCGGGGAGCGGACATCACGGTCGGTGCCTTGCGCGTTCCCCGCTCCGAAGCGAGCCAGTTTGGTGTGATGCAGACCGATGCCGACCATCGGATGCTGCAATTTCAAGAAAAGCCGGCGGACCCGACCCCGACGCTCGATGACCCGGACATGTGCTTGGCTTCGATGGGCATTTATGTGTTCAGTACTCGATTTCTGTTTGAGCGTCTGTGCGAAGATGCCACCGACCCAGATAGCGACCATGACTTCGGCAAAAATATCATTCCTCGGGCGATTCAGGACAGTAATGTCTTTGCGTTCCCGTTCACCGACGAGAACCGCAAGACCGATGCCTATTGGCGTGATGTCGGCACATTGGACGCGTATTACGAAGCGAACATGGACCTAGTCAGTGTCGACCCGCAATTGAATCTCTACGACGCGCAGTGGCCGATCCGTTCGTTTCGCCCTCAATTGCCGCCGCCTAAATTCGTGTTCGGCAGTGAAGGTCGATCGAGTCGCCGCGGCGTGGCGATGGATTCGATCATTTGCCAAGGCGCGATCCTCAGCGGCGGACATGTGTCGCGATCGATCATCGGTGCGAATTGCCGAATCAACAGCTACGCTAGCGTCGAGGATAGCATCCTGTTTGATGATGTGATCGTGGGGCGTCATGCACGCATTCGACGAGCCATCATCGACAAGGGAGTGTCTATCCCACCGGAAACGGAAATCGGTTATGATCCGAGCGCCGATGCCGCTCGCGGCTTGACGGTGACCGACAGCGGTCTAGTCGTCATCGCCCGAGGTGAGCTGATCCGGTCTCACGAATCCGTTTCGTCTTTGGCGTAAAGTCCACGTACTTCCCGATGCCTTCCGAAAATCTACCGCTGCTCTTTCTCGGTTTGGCATTGGCCGGTGCGCTATTGAGTCTCGGTTATTTTTTCGGCCGTCGGCGTCGCCGGGTGAGAGTTGTCAATGATGGGCTGATTCCGCCGCTCGTCGACGAAGACGATCGCCAGCGGATTGTGGGCATGCTTCAAAGCCTTGCCCGCTGGACACATGAGTATTCCGATAATGTTTCGGATTACCAATCCAATTTGAAGCAGATCAGTCAAGACGTTCGTCGCAACCTCGCTTCGGCTCACAACGAAAGTCAGTCGTCATCGCGATCGGCCGGTGAAGCTCGCGCCGCCAGTGACACTCGAATGTTGAGCATGATCACGCAGATCATGAGCACCAATGAGGAATTGCAATCCCGTTTGGACGCCGCCGAAAAACAGCTCGCCGAGCAAACCAGTCAAATCGAGTCCTATTTGACCGAGGCTCGCACCGACGGGCTGACGGGTTTGTTCAATCGACGTGCGTTTGACAAGAAACTCGACGAGATGTTTGCGGAGTATCGCGGAGGCGGCGGCTCGTTCACATTGATCTTAGTTGATATCGATCATTTCAAATCAATCAACGATACGCATGGGCATCCGGTCGGGGATGTCGTCTTGCAACGGATCGCATCCCAGTTAAGTAACTATTTAAGTGACGCGGAGATTGTCGCCCGCTTTGGCGGTGAAGAGTTTGCCATCTTGACCCGATCGCCATTGCGTAACGCCGCCAAGCAACTCAATCAACTTCGCATTCGGATCGCCGACGAACCGATCCAGGCGGGCAACGTGGCGGCGGTTGTGACGATGAGCGTCGGCTTGAGTGAGCCACGCGACGAGTTGGTCATCGGACCGATCGTGCGGCGTACCGATGCGGCGCTGTACTGCGCAAAAAATCGCGGCCGCAATCGAGTGTACTTTGACGACGGATCGGGACCCCAGTTGTTCGGCGCACCGGAAGTCGTTCGGTCATGACGCAACTGATTCGTTTGGACCAGGTTGTTTCGGATCCGGCACAACAGAAGCGGCTTCGGGGCGGCGCGATTAGCATCGGCAATTTTGACGGTGTTCATCTTGGGCACCAGGAACTGCTGCGTCATGTTCGGCGTGAAGCGGACCGTTTGGCCGGGCCCGCGATCGCGATCGTCCTCGATCCTCATCCTGCATCCGTACTGCGTCCCCATGGTGCCCCGCCCGCGTTGACCGCCCTGCCCCGCCGCGCCGAGTTGATGACTGCGATCGGAATCGATTACTTGTTGGTTTGTGAAGCAACCCGCAACTTTCTCAATCAAACCGCCGACGAATTCTTTCACTCGTTGATCGTGGACACCCTCGCCGGACAGGCTTTAGTAGAAGGTCCCAACTTTTTCTTCGGTCGCGATCGAACCGGCAACGTGACGCGGTTGCGAGAACTTTGTGAGGCTCATGACATTCAACTGACCATCGTCGAGCCCTCGGTCCGCGACGACCGGTTGGTCAGCAGTTCTCGAATCCGTGAAGCGATCGCTTCGGGAGAAATCGCCCTGGCCAACGAGATGCTGGGTTCGATTTACCGTGTCAGCGGCAAAGTAGCTTCGGGCGAAGGTCGTGGTCGCCAACTCGGGTTCCCCACCGCTAATCTTGTCTCGATCGCCGAAATGTTGCCTGAGAACGGCGTCTACGCCGGACGAGCGTTGACGGCCGACGGTGGCCAACGCATCGCGGCGATCCACATCGGCCCGAATCCAACTTTCGACGAAAAAAACAAAACCAAGGTCGAAGTTCATTTGCTCGATTACGATGGCGGTCTCTACGATCAAATTCTTACCGTCGAACTGATCCACCGGGTTCGAGAAGTAAGGAAATTCGCGGACGCCTCCGAGCTTGTCGCTCAGATGAAAAAAGATCTAACGGAGGTCCGCCATATCGTTTCATCATCACCGTTTTAGTCCTTCAAGAAAGAATCGCTTGTGAGCGTCAACTGGAAAGCCTTCGTCGATCAAGTCAGCCATTACCAATCGTTTATCTTGGTCAGTCACATCCGTCCGGACTGCGATGCGCTCGGCAGCGAACTTGGGATGGCAGAGGTGTTGCGTGCGATCGGTAAAGACGTCCGAATCATCAACGCCCATCGCACCCCTCCGGCATTGTCGTTCTTGGATCCAGCCGGCAAGATCGATGTGCTCGGTGACAGCGTCGAAGCGGCCGACGTGACCGCTGATTGCATCATGATTCTTGATACGAGCGCGTGGGCTCAACTCGGCGACATGGGCGACGTCATCCGACAATCACGCGCCGACAAAATGGTCCTCGATCACCACGTCGGCGAAGACGACCTTGGTGCGACGATGTACAAGGACTACCAAGCCGAAGCGACAGGCCAATTGGTCATCCAAGCGGCCGACGCGTTCGGCGTTCCGATCACCCGCACGATGGCCGTCCCCGTATTCGCCGCGATCGCCACCGACACGGGTTGGTTTCGGTTCCCATCCGTCACGCCGGAAACCTACCGCACGATCGCTCGGCTGCTTGAAGCCGGAGTGGTACCCAGTGAAGTGTATGGTGATTTATATGAACGCGATACCATCGGTCGATTGAAGTTGCGTGGTTTAATTCTTTCTCGAACGACCGCCGAAATGGACGGCACGCTCGTCTATACTCACGTCAACAAAGAGGATTTCGACGCTTGCGGTGCCGAAGCCAGCGATACCGAAGACGCAATCAACTTGACGTTGTCGGTTCGCGGAACACAAGCGGCAGTGATCTTCGTCGGTCAACTTCGCGGCGGCTTTAAGTTGTCGTTTCGAAGTCGTTGCGGGATGGACTGCAACGAGATCGCCCGCCAGTTCGGAGGCGGCGGACATAAAGCCGCCGCCGGAGCATTCTTGGAAGGCACGCTCGGCGAGGTTCAAGAGCGAGTCCTGCCCGTCGTACGCGAAAAACTCGCCCAGGCGTTAGGGAATGTCAATTGACCGTCAGTTTTCGGCGATACACGGTGTCGCCGTTGGTGACGTAAAGGTAATTGTGTCCGGTCCCACCCAGCGTGCAGCTGGTTAGCGGTTGGTTGGCGTCGGGTTTAGGTAAGACGCCACAAGGTCGGCCGGTCGAGTCGAAGATCTGCACGCCGAGGTCGCTGGTGACGTAATAACGCCCGGCGGCGTCGACCGCCATGCCGTCACCTTTGGATGCGGATTGGTACGGAGGCGGTTGATTGAATTCAAACTTACCTTTGGGATCGATCGCCAATCGCATCGGCATGGCGGGCATTTTGGCGTCGAGCGTTCCGTCGCCGTTAACGCGGAACATCCACGTGTGCGATCCGCCATGATCAGAAACGGCCAAGGTTCCGCCGTCGCCCGACAAGGCGATCCCGTTGGGACGCGTAATTCCAGTATCAACCACCTTGGTTTCGCCGGTGGCAATGTTGATTCGCGTGACCTGTTGCTCTTTCGTTTCGGTGATGTAGATGAAACCTGCGTCCGAAACGGCCAAATCATTCGGCGTGACGCCGCCCGCGATTTCGTGGATCTCGCCCGATTTTGGATCGATCGCGACGACGTGTTTCGATCCACCGTGACAACCGTACAACATTCCCTCGGGACCAAACATTAAACCACTGACGGCTTTCTCCACGACCACCGACTTCGAACCGTTGACCGCATCGACACGGTAGATCGCGGGGGCCTTCATGTCACAAAAGTAAAAATTGCCTTGCGCATCGGCGCATGGTGCGTCGGCGAATCCCAAATCTCCCGCAACGACTTCCCAATTTTCACCGGGGATCAACAAGTTCAACAACGTCATATCACCGCGCAGGTCGTCTCGGGTGTTGGTCTTCGGCTCGTGTGTTTCATCTCGCCACAACCACGCGATGCCCTCAGGGAATCGGGAGCCGCCGTAATTGGGGCCGTGTTTGTAGCCTTCGGCCCAATCCAACCGCACGTCATAGCCCATGTACTGAAGTGACGAAGCCATCTTGCGGTTTGCCCAAGGCCAACTGCCGAACGCGTTGTCGACGTCGCCGCTGGTGTCGGCCATGTAGACGCGGATCGGCTTGGGCTCGGTCTTGCGGACGATCGCCGAATAAACGTCGCCCCCGCGAAGATTCGTGAAGCTACCGACGCTCGAGTACACCTTGCTGAACAAATCCGGTCGCTCCCACGCGGCGGTGAACGCGCAAATCGCGCCGCTGCTAGAACCTCCAATGGCCCTTATCGAACGATCCTGGCTGATGTTGTACTTGGCTTCCACGATCGGCAAGATTTCCTCAACCAACATCCGCACATAGGCGTTTCCTAAACCGTCGTATTCGTAGCTACGGTTGGTCGGCTTCTTGCTATTCTTGCTCGGGTCGGTACCGGGGTTGATGCATACGGCGATCGTGGGCGGCATGTCGCCACGGGCGATCAGATTGTCAAACACGATCGGAACCCGCCACGGTCCTTTGGCGTCTTGAAACCGCTGGCCGTCCTGGAACACCATCAATGCCGCCGGTTTCGACGCGTCATATTGAGCGGGCACGTAAACCCACCAATCACGAGTTGTGCCAGGGAACACTTTCGATTTAAGTTCCGGCATCTTGGTCACCGTACCGGCCGGCACATCGGGATTGGGCAGTGCGTCGGGATGATGCACCAACGGGGCATTGGTTTCCGGATTAGGCACCACCGTGGATTCGGCGTTGTCGTCCCAGATCCAGCGCATCGCATCGGAAAGTTCGGTGGCCGCCCATTTGGCACTGTGACCGCCGTCGGTCATGACGAACTTATACCGGTAGCCGGCGAACTGCAGTGCCGCCGCCATGTCGTGGTTGGCCAGCGGCCAATTGCCATGCAAGTTGTTTAAGTCGTCGACGCCATCTTGCAGATAGACCTTGATCGATTTGGGGTCGGTCTTGGTCTTGCGGATCAAGCCGGGATACGCCCAACCGCCACGGATATTCGTGAAGCTGCCGATGTGACTGATCACCTTGCCGAATTGATCGGGGCGTTGCCAAGCTGCCGTGAACGCGGCAATGCCACCGGAAGAGATGCCGACGACGCAACGGTCGTCCGGGTCGCTCGAAACGTTGTATCCCTCCAGTGCAACGGGGAGTAACTCCTCAATCAACAGCCTCGCATGATCATCGCTCAGCGTATCGTACTCATACGAGCGATTGCTGCGATCGGCCGCGCCGGGTCGAGTAGCCGGGATCGTTCCAGGATTCACGAATACGCCGATCGTGACCGGCATGTCGCCTTGGGAGATCAGCTTGTCCATCACCGCGGTGGCACGGAATGCTCCGTCCGGTTTGACGTAGTTCTTGCCGTCCATGAACACCATCAGGTGGGCTGGCTGGTCGGCGGAATACTTCTTCGGCACGTAAACAAAGTAGTCACGCACCGTGCCGGGAAAAATTTCGCTTTGATCAAACGAAGCCGACGAAACGTCGCCGGCGGGGACGTCGGCGAGCGTCGGTCGATCGGCCCCCGTGGCGAACACCGCATCGAACAAACAAGTCAAAACAAGCGTCAGCAAAAGCACAAATTTCATATTGGGGTGGCACAAGAAGGCAGGAAGTGGGGACGGGACAGCAGGTTTTGGAAACGAGTCAGGTGACTAAGTCGTGGGGATCAATGCCATGCTGATTTAACAGCTTAACTAAACGTTTGTTTTCAATCATCATTTCGTTGACACGCCGAGCTTCCTCTTCGGCGCGTTGATTTTGTTGTTGCGCGGATTCGAAACCGGTCGCAATCAGTTCACCATTCGGATCGACCCATCGTAGCCATAAGCCGTCGGTGTCTTCGTAGCGGCCGTTCCACAACGTCAGGCCAAGCCCGATCGTTTCTGTTGTCGATGCCGGATCGGTCATCAGCTCGTACTCAGAACCTAGGAGCCGATAGCCTCGCAGGGTCTCGTCGCTGAGGTGATGTTCGGGATCAAAGATATAGTAGTAGCACACGCGAAAATTGTTGTAGATCTTCATTTTATCGGTGTCCTCTTTGCCCTCACGGTCGGACACAATTTCGATCGCTACCTCGGGTGACTTGCCATAGGCCCAGGCAAAGTAAGAGCGTCTGAGTTTCGGAAGAAGATTTTCCGTTGGTCGGGCATCAACGCATAGCATGACATTTGGAACGAGCGGCGGTAAATTCACCCCATAGAACAGCCCCACATTGGCGAACGCGATAAAAGGAGATTCGGGTTGCCAGGACGCGTATAACGATTCGGTCAGCAAACGCATTTGCTTTTGACTGAAGACGTTATTCAATGGGGCATCGACTTCCGTAACAATGTGCTCGACTGAAGGCCAAAGTTCGAGTGGCAGTGGCTTCAACTCAAAAGGCGGTGGAAAATCGGGCGGATCACTGGCGGATGACATCGGACTCCTTCAAATACCAACGGCGGCGGGCAAAGCATTGCATTGTAATCGTTGAGTCAGCCGGTCGTTGACCCAGTCGATCGTTGGTTGTCTCGATCGAGAGGAAACGAACAATCATCCTTGCCCATGCGGATCGATGCCGTGCTGTTTCAATAATTCGATCAGTCGTTTTTTTTCTAGTTCCGCTTCTTCAGCACGCCGGGATTCCTCTGCAGCACGCTGGGATTCCTCTGCGGCACGCCGGGATTCCTCTGCGGCACGCCGGGATTCCTCTGCGGCGAGTCGTTTTTGTTGCTGAGCGAATTCAAAACCGGTCGCAAGCAATTCGCCGTTCGAATCGACCCACCGCAACCACAAGCCATCAGTGTCTTCGTAGCGTCCGTTCCAAAGAGTCAACCTGAGTTGGACCTGTTCGATCATTGAAGTGGGGTTAGACATCGGAGTGTAATGACCGCCACCAAGCTTAAAACCTCGTAGTATTTCATCACTGAGGTGATGTTCGGGATCAAAGACATAGTAGTTAGGCACACGGGCCTTGGCGTATAGGGCCAATTTGTCAGTATCTTCTTTGCCTTGGCGATTGGATACAATTTCGATCGCCACCTCGGGCGACTTGCCGTAAGCCCAGACGAAATAGGATCGATTGATTTTAGGAAACAAATTTTCGGGCAATCGAACCCCGACGCTGAGCAGGACATCTGGTACGATCGGTGGAAAGGCCACATCGTAGAACAGCCCCACATTGGCGAATGCGACGAAGGGAGCTGCCGTTTGCCATGATGCGTACAACGACTCCGTCAACAAACGCATCTGTTTTTCGCTGAAGACGTTGTCCACGGGCGCACCATCCTCAGTGACAATGTGATCGATCGAAGGCCAAAGTTCGGACGGCAGCGGCTTCACCTCTAGCGGCGGCGACAGAGACGGCGGTGGCAAAGCACTTCGATCACTAGCGGATGACATAGGGCACCTTCAAGGAACAACGTCGATAGCAAGGCCAGTCATTGTAACCCGTGACCGGGTCATCGGCCAATCAAGTGGCGTTTCCTTCAAGAACTAACCAGAGGCGGCAACAAAGTTTTCAAAATTTTTATATCATTGTATCCCGGCTGGAGACTTCATTCAGGTCAGTGCCGGCGGTAGGTAGAATCATGCGGAAACGGGCACCGCCTTGCGGGGCATCCTGAACACTCAACGTGCCGCCGTGCTCTTGCATGATCTTTGCCGCGACGGGCAAACCAAGCCCCGTGCCGCGGGCGCCTTTCTTGGATTCAAACAACGAGAAAATTTGTTCGCGTTCGTCTTCGGGAACCCCATCGCCGTCGTCTTCGACATCGACGATCCACCCGTCGGCCGCGTCGAACCGGCTAACCACTTTGACCATCGACGCGGCCGCATCGATCGCGTTGGTGATCAGATTCAACAGCCCGCGGTGAATCGCATCGGGATCGAAGCTCGCGATCGGCAATTGCGAGTCCAGTTCAAGAACCAGTTCAATGCCTGACTGCCCTGCCCTGCCCTGCATCAATTCAACGACGTCTCGGATCGTGGAATTCAGATCGGCGTCGACACGTTGCGGTTCGCGTTCTTTGGAAAACGTCAACATGTCGAGCACCAAGTTGCTGATCCGTTCCTGATTTCGGTCGACGATCGCCCACCCTCGTCGGATCGCATCGGTGTCATTCTTTTCCAATCCGGATTCGATCAGATAGCTGCCGCCGCGGACTCCTTGCAGAATGTTTTTGATGTGGTGTGACAGGGTTGCGATGGTTTGCCCCATCGCCGCCAAACGTTCGCCCTGCAGCAACGCGGAGTAATAAAACGTGTCTTCGATCGCCAGCGCCGCTTGGTGACCGATGGCGGTAATGAGTTTCAAGTGTTCGTCGTGAAAACGCGTCGCGCCTTTTGTTTTGATCCACTCGCCGGGTGAAGTGTAGGTGTCGACGTACAACGCGCCGACGACGTCATAGCGACCTTGCAAGGGAACGCACAAGGCTTCGCGGACGCCGCCCTGGACGATCGAGGCCGCGTTGTCGAACCGTTCATCATCGACCGCGTCGCTCGTTCGCACGCCCTCTTTGCGTTGCAACACGTAGTCAAGAATCGTATGACTGATGGTGATTCGGCCCGCCTTTTTGGATGAACCCGAGGGGCTCGACGAACCGGAATCGCGATCACAGCGTGCAGCGGGAGTTAATCGTTTTGTCTCGGGGTCTCGCAGCATCACGCAACCGCGATCGGCTTCGACCCAATCAAAGATCAACTTCAGAACCCGTTCAAGGACTTCGTTCAGATCGTCGGTCCGGCCCACCGCGAGCGCGGTCAGGTACATCACCTCGAGCGATTGATCGGAATCGAGCGACTCTTTCGTATCAGTTCTCGTGTAGATCGGCGAGCGTTCGGCGACGGATTCCGAGGTCGGCTTTGACTTCACTTCGCGAGAAAACGACGATACGATTCGGCTGGCGTCGCCGGCCCGGACTTGCCGCACGATGTCGACGCCGTGAGCTGCGTCTAAGGCCGAGACACTGCCGCCGCCGGTGAAAATCAATAATGTGTTGCCGATCTCGATACGGTCACCGCTGGCCAATTCGCGGCGTTCGATCCGTTGGTCGTTGACGCGGGTGCCGTTGCTGCTACCCAGGTCGATCAATTCGTGGCGGCCCCGTTCAAAGTCGGAGCGGATTTCCGCGTGACCCCGAGAGGCTTCGTTATCGAGCAGCTGGATATCGTTGGTCGATTCCCGCCCTAACCGCGTGACCGTGGAGGAAAGTTGGAAATGCTTTCCCTGGTCACGTCCTCGAATCACGAACAGCGAAGCCATGATCGATCGGTTCCTTCCTGCGAGTAGTCTGACGGCGAATTGGATCGGAAATCTACCAAAATGGACGCATTCAATATAGCTTGCCTCGATCGCACCCATTTCGCTACGTTTGGGCTACCGAAAATGGGAGATTCCAAACAGCCAACGAGCCATGTCACGACCAACGCTTGAATCGTTTCGCATCGTGATCACTCGCTTGCTACTATCGAGCGTGTGGATTGGCTGCTCGGGCTGCCAAACTACCGCGCCGATTCACCTCTGGGCACCTGCAAAATTGGCCCCGATCGGCCAAGAATCGGTCGTTTTGATGGAGATCAAAGGCCCCGAGAAGACCGCCGTCGCGCTCCGGGAAGCACTTCTGGCTCAGGCCGATCGTAGCGAAAACCCGAGATTTCCCGGACGCCTCGCGGGAGCCCTGTCGTTGGTATTGCCCGAACATCTGCCGTCCGAGCCGACGATTCAGCTGGTCTCCGGAACCCAAGACGACACCGAATATCTTACGCCCGGCGATTTTGAACCGACGCAAGTGAAACTGGCATTAGGGTCGAGTGACTTGGCGATCGCGGCCTCCGCACGCAGGGCCGGTATCGACCAGTTGCTACACGGCGAAGTCGTTTTTGCGACCGGGCAAGAAGATTCGCCCGAGCGGTTAGCCATCGTTTGGCGATTGGTCGGGCTGACGCCTGATGCGACCAATGCGGGAATCCCCGTCGTGGTGGACCAAGCCATCGTCGCCGAGCGTCATCCGGATCTAGCCGGTATTGCCGATCCACGCGAACGATTGCAAAAAGCTATGGTCCGCGAAACCATGGCACTGCTGACCGGTTCAGTCCATCGCCGACAAGCCACGCTTGCGGACCCACGCGGTACTCTAGGCAGCCGAGCGGTTCGCCGGGGCAACCGATCCGCCGAACAAGGCAATTGGCCGGCCGCTGAAGACCAATGGGTCGCGACGCTCAAACGGTACCCCGGAAAAACGAGTGCGTGGATCAATGCGGCGATCGCGGCGGCAGCAAGGCAAGACTTTATCGAAGCAAAGGCCCGCGCCAGTCGAGCGGTAACGCTCGCCGTATTCGATCCGGTCAATCGGTCCCTCGCCGAAGAAACACTCGTTTGGATCGAAATGAGGCAGCGAGAATACCACGACGCATTCGGACTGCCCGACCCCGAGCAGGGCTGGAGTGTTTCACGCTCGCCGTAGCGGAAGTGGATAAACGGTTCGGCTGGCTCTAGGTTGCGGCTTGCACGCAAAGAGTTGACCTTTAAGGTGGTCGGATATATCCTTGGCTGTTGTGTTGAACGACAACCCCTGCCTCCTCTCCCTCCATTTTCGGTCACACCCCGGTAGCGATGCTCTTTTCGCCTGCCGTGACCGTCTCGCCACCATGCAATCTCCGCTGATGAAACTTACCTCTTTTTTGGCTGCGCTCTCTTTCTGCGTTTTAGTGATCGCTTCAGGTTGCGGCCAGCAACAGGACGTCAAATCGGTCTCACAAGATGAACTCGAAGTTTATATGCAGGAGCATCCAGAGGCCGCGAACGCGGATGAGTTCATGTCCGAATGACGTCATTTTGATTGGTTTTGTTTCCCGGTGATTTTAAAGAAGGCATTGATGATGATTCAGAAGAAGCGAAAGGTTGTTCAAGCAACCGGGTTTACGTTAGTCGAACTATTGGTGGTGATCGCCATCATTGGTGTTTTGGTCGGTTTGCTGTTGCCAGCCGTTCAGGCGGCTCGTGAAGCGGCGAGGCGAATGAGTTGCAGTAACAATTTCAAGCAGATCGGCTTAGCCCTGCATAACTACCATGCGGCCTACAACATGTTGCCTCGTTATCGCGGCGGCACGACCGATGCAACAGGCTCTAATACAGTAGATCCACCTCTGGCGCACAATCGTCTCAACCTGTCGCCCTTTGTCGGGCTGCTCCCGTTCATGGAACAGCAGGCATTGTGGGAGCAAATCAGCAACCCGCTCCGCGATCCGATTACCGGAAACATCTTTCAATCGATGGGCCCCTTCCCGGAGAAGTCGATCGCATCCCACACCATGAACAGTCGCTATGAACCATGGCTGACCCAAGTGCCCGGGCTTCGTTGCCCAAGTGATCCTGGTGTCGGTCTGCCAGCTAAGGGGCGAACGAACTATGCTGCCTGCTTGGGCGATTCTGTCCAAGAGATGATTTTTGGAGGGGTTCAAGACAACGGAAGCGTGACCGGTGCCACCACCGCGAGAGTGGCGTGTCGGGGCGTTTTCGTGCCTCGCAACACAACAGGGTTTCGAGATATTCTCGATGGGCTAGCCAATACCATTTGCATGGCTGAGATCAATACTGACCTGGGTGACAATGACATTACCACGATTATCGTGTTAGGCACCGCCCATCCTCAGTTAAACCCATCATCATGCCAATCACTCATCTCCACCACCCGACCGCGCGTATGGGCGGCAGCGGGTGGGCTTGGCGGTGACGAACAACGTCGCGGTTTTTCCTGGGCGTTAGGTCAACCGCTTCATACCGGCTTCCAGACGATTTTGCCGCCTAATCGCGAACTGTGTACGAGCAACAACTGGTATCACGATTCGGAGTGTACGGCGAGCAGTCGTCATCAAGGCGGCTGTCATGTTTTGATGAGCGATGGTGCCGTCAAATTCATTACCGACGCGATCGAGGCTGGCACGAGTACCTCGTCGTCCGTCGGCACGTTTGCCGGTGCCCAACCCGCGGGCAGTCAAAGCCCGTATGGATTGTGGGGAGCATTAGGAACCCGCGACAGCGCGGAAACACAATCGCTCGAATAACGAACCGGTTGCGTGCGTCTTCCGCACTCTTTGGAGTGCTGCGATCGGTAGGCGACGATCGGTGCTAATGCAAGGATTTTGCTGAACGCACTTGATAGGGTTGGCGTAAAATGTACGTGCCATCCCCTCATTAAGAGAATTTCAATGCATCGTGTTCGTCGCTCCCTCGTCATCGCCTCGTTCGCCTTGACCTTGTTGGTAATCGAGGTCCCCGCGGCCGAGGCCGCCAACCCTGATAGCAACTGGGGGTGGGCCAAGCCGTTGAATCAGAAACAAGGGCTTTTGTACACCACTAATCTGGCTTTCAAGCAAGGCAATAAATCTCGCTCGAGAAGTGTGTGGACGCCGTACCGCTCACGGCGAAGTGTTCAG
This sequence comes from Neorhodopirellula pilleata, assembly GCF_007859915.1. Lineage (GTDB taxonomy): Bacteria > Planctomycetota > Planctomycetia > Pirellulales > Pirellulaceae > Rhodopirellula > Rhodopirellula pilleata. The sequence continues at coordinate 30,070 of NZ_SJPM01000017.1, read as the reverse complement.
CCGAATCGATCGACGGTCCAGACTCCATTCTTTCGTCCAGGACGCACCGGATTGATCCCGTTCAACCAAGTGGGACGATACTAATAGCCTGTTCCAATGGATCGCCGGGTCTCAGACAGTAGGCGAACACCAAACTCTGCTAATCTTTGCGTCTGGGCAGTCTCTACGTTCAAACGATTACAACGCTAGTGCTTCGTCAAAATAAAAAATTAGGGTTAGTGAAGTGAGCCGACGGCGCTAGCCGCGGCATTGCTCGACGCCCGACGCTAGCGGGCTGTTGATTTAGTCCTCATCGAAACCCGAAGCGTGAGCGAGGGATACATACAAAGGACTTAATGGTGATGAATCCCTCGCTCACGCTTCGGGTTACGATTAAATCAACACGCACCTAGCGAGTTCGGCTCACCCTATAATTAAATTTTGACGAAGCACTAGCGTTTGTTCCAACGTTAAGTTCAGGTTGGAACAAAGCATTAGTGGACTGACGAACGCTCTTCGGACATTGGCTTGACGAACGCTCACTCATGCAACAAGAAGGCGTTCAGGTTCCAACCTTCAGGGGTGGTTTCGACGAAGCTCGAAGCGTTACGAAAGAACTCTTGGACTTGATCATAAGCGGGCCACTTCGCGGCGTTGGGGCGTTCGATCTCGGGCTCGTCTTTGGCGTTGGCGATCCGGCGGATGATGGTCGCTAGGACGGAGTCGCTTTCCTTCAATTCGCCCCGACGTTGCAGTTCGTACTTGGTCCGCAACGACTCACGCAAACGCACGACGCGATGAATTGCGATTTGGTCGGCACCCATTTTTTTTGTTGTTTCGATCAGCGACTGAATCTCGGGAAGTTCGCTTAAACCATCACCTGCACCGGACTGGATTCGTTCGGCGACTTCGACCAGGAAGTCCACATGGCTGGCGAAAATCAAATAGGGTTTCGTCGAACCTTTGGCTTTGCCGACCATCGCGATCGCCCAAGTATCCAAGAGCGGTTGCTGATCTTCGGTGTCCGGTTCGGTAATGCCGAAATCGTTGAAGAACTCCTCGTTAACGTCTTCGCTTTCCCCGCCTCGCTGAACTTTCCAGATGTCGACGCCTTCGACCGATTCGACTCGCGAGACGTCGGGTTCGACTTCCATCGCCTTTCGCACGGCGTTGCGGATGGCGTCTTCGTCTCGAACTTCAATCGCAACGAGCAATCGTTCTGAATCGACCGTAATCGGTTCGGTGTTATCGGTCAGCAGCAACAGATGGTTGCCGAGGTTGGGCAGGACGCTGTTTTCGAGATCAATCTGAGGGCCTTCTTCGTCCTCGAGGATTCCGCCGATCGTCGGTCGAAAGATCCGATCATTGAATGCTTCGTCGACCAATGTTTCGACGGCCCAAAACGCGTCTTCGATCTTCCAGTTGACTTGAGTGACCGAGGCGACGGTTTTGGGAATCCAACCGGGCATTTGATACAAGTCGCCGTTGGGGAACTGCAGCATGCGAGCGGCGAGGCGATATCGATCCGGCTCGGCGGTAACGGGTGGGGCGTGAATGTAACCGCGATGCAATAAGTCGAACTCGCCTTGAGAAACGACGACCGTTCCGCCCATGGCTTGAATCGCGTCGAAGCCTTGGTTCTCGAGGAGGTTCAGGATTTTAACTTTGTTGCCCCGATCCACCTTCGCGACATCGCGAATGATTCGGCCCATCGCGAGCGGCCGAACGAACCACTCGACCTCGCTACCGGGTTGCTCGATCGCGGTTCGTTGTTCGACTTTGGTTCGGACGGTTTGATAAAGTTCGTCGTCGGCGAGTGCAGCGGTCCTTCCGTCGTTCGTGATCGCTTTAAGAATCTCGATCACGACCGAGTCACGATCGGCCGCGACGATTCGATCACCATCGCTGGCGATGACGACCTGTTCGATCTTGAGTTGTCCCGGACGGGTCTTGGGTTGATAAATGCGAATCTCTTGACCGTCTTGGATCACGTCGCGACGGGTCGATCCGTTTTCTTTGAGGTCGCGATCGATTCGGTCGAGCACCGCAGCGGCGGCGGCTTCTTTGCCTTTGGTTTCGGCGATCAAGCAAACCGCTGATGGTTGTCGACGGTCATTCTCGAACGGCAGCCATGCGACAACCAATTCGCCCGTTCCGATCTCGATCAGATCTTTGCCGCGGATGCCGACACGATCTCCGACTTGCGACCAAAGGACTCCCTGTGGGCCGAAGCTTGCATCGAGTAGCGGCTGCATCGCTTCGTTCTCGCGGACCGAATACAGCGTTGTTTTTTGCCACGCCTGTCGAAGCGTCGGCACGTCCGGGACGCGAACCACTCCGGCCGCGTCGGCGGGCAGGTAATGGATTGCGGTGGCGGCGTTCGTAGCGGTCGCACTCAGGCAAGCCAAGAAAAGAACCTGGATGCTCAAACGAAGGTAGTCAATCACGTCGAATTCCACTCGGGACAAAGTTCATCAAGTGCCGGGGATCGGCCGAAACGAACTTTCATCCTATCAAGCCCGAATTGATGGCGAAATGGCAGAGTCGTGAGGAACCACAACTCTGCCATTTCGCGATTTTCGAAAAGATTGTCTTGGGGGGTGTCATTTTCCCCGGCGTCGCGGCGGTTCGCCGCGGGCATTAGAACGTGAAGATCGTGTCGATTCCGAACGTGGTTTGTTCGTCGTCGTTGCCTTCGAGATACTCCACCCCGGCGAGGTTCAACGCGTTGGTATCCCCGTCGAGCCAATCCCAGCGGATTTCCGGACGGACCAAGACGTTCGCGTGAGGTTTGTAGTTGACGCCGAGAGTCAGCGTCAACAAATCAACGTCCTGGCCGGCAACTTCGTTTTGCCACCACTCCAGACGGCTACCGACGGCGAGGCAATCACTCATCGTGTAGATCAGGTAGTTGTTGTAGCCGATCGAATCACGAGCCGTCGCCCCGGTCGCATCCTCGCTCTTGAGAAGGTCCGATTGACCGATGTATTGCAACTTGTCGGTCAGCGTGACATCCGAAACGATCGAATGCATGTAGCCGCGTTCGGCTCCATTAGGATCACCTTGGTTTTCGTTAAACCGTCCACCTACGGTGGCGTAGGTGATCTTGACATTGTCACTGATCGCCATCGACACGCCGCCTAGGAACGAGTCGCCGTTGTCTTCGAAACCGCTGTCCCAACCGAGGGTGTAGCCGCCGTAGACGGTCAAGTCATCACCAAGGTTCCAGGTCGCCAAAGCACCGGTGTGGGTGAAGGGTTCGCTGTTGTACATGGTGTAAGCGTGGCTGTAGAAGAAATTGTCCGGAGCGGCAACGACTTCCCAACCGATGATCGTGAAGAAGTGACCAAACTTGACGGACAGATCTCCATAACCGACTTCGCCATAGACTTGAGGCAATGCGTGTCCGTATTGGCCGCCGGTTCCCCAGCCGGAGTCCCAGTGCCCGTTGTCAATCCCGAAGGCTTGCGTGTCAGGACCGTCGGTTCCATAGACGTAATCGAGCCGGCCGCCGAAGTCGAATCCATCGGAAGTATCGATGGACTTTTCGGCATAGAGCCACATCTGGTGCAACTGGTAGTTGTCCGGTTTGCTGTTGAACAGAGGCAGGGCTTTGTTGTGGTACCCAAGTTGGACCCAACCACCTGCTGCGATGCTGCCGGCCGAGCCGAACAATTCGAAAGGTTCTCCGAGGTTGCAACCCAAGGCACCACCGGCGAGGCAACCGGCCGGTGCGTCACACCCGGCGTCGCAACCACATTCCATCGGGCTTTCGCACCCGCAGGCTGGTTGCATTTCGCACTCGCACGGCCCGTCACAACCACAGATCGCGTCATCACAAGAAGACTGCGAATGCGACTGAAAGAATCCGATTTGCTGGATTTGCCGGCCGGCATCGACCGCCGGCTGGTAGATCGCTTCGGAGACGAAAGAGTCGTCCGCCGAGGCAATCGCCGTGTGGGGGCCCATCCATCCCAAGCTGGTTGCGGCGAACCCTCCAAGGGCCAACCACAACGCTACGCGTTTTGACTTCATCACTGTATTTCCTTCCCCCGATGATGACCTTTGATCTGATCCAGACCCGCCCGCTCAGTCCCGCGTCTGTTTGCCAGCGCGGCCGGAAGGTCGCTTGACCCCCGAAACACCATGACTGAGCGACCTGAATCCGATCCAAGGATTGATTTCCAAGAGAGGTATCGGCCCGGATAACCGGTAAAGTGAAGATGATCGTTAGGAAAATCACGATCGTTTCGATCGATACTGCTGCGATTCGGTAGTTTGTGACGATTACGGGTTTCCCGTCGTGAGTCGGCGTGTGAGCGACGAGCCATGGGTGCCCAAGAATGGCAGCCGATCCCTCGCTCGCCTGCTTGTTAATTGAGTGCACGTTTGGGCGTTTTCGTTTAACGGCAAGCCGCAGGCGTCTGCGTTTTCAAGCTCTGTCGCCTGCGGCTTGCCGTTAAACGATTCAATCAACAGACCGTCACGCCTTGGGTTTCGATGGAATCAACTGGCCGGACACGTCTGAATCGGCGCACAAAAAAACCGGGCGGATGCTTTCGCAACCGCCCGGTTCGAGGGTTCAGACGTTCTTGGTTCGATTAGAACAAGAAAATCGTGTCCATACCGAAGGTGAACTGGCTATCGTCGCGATCTTCGAGCGAGATAGGCGTTGCAGCCAGGGCAGCTGCACTCGTGTCAACCCAGTCCCAGCGGATTTCGGGACGCATGACGACGTTCGAGTGAGGCTTGTAGTTCAGCCCGAAGGTCAGAGCATAGACGTCTACGTCGTCTGCACTGGGGGCGCCAGTAACGCCACCCAAGCCGACGCTGTTGGAATCCACGTGCCACCATTCGAATCGGCTGCCGATCGCCAAGCAGTCGTTAATCGAATACAAGAGGTACTGGTTAATTCCGACGGTGCTACGTCCGATATCGCCGTTGGCAAGATCCGTTTCCAGAACGTCGTTCTGGAAGATGTACTGGAGCTTGTCGCTCAATGTCACGTCGAAGATCAGTGAGTGCATGTAGCCGGTCTCGGCACCTTCAGCAGTTCCTTGTCGTTCGTTGAAACGTCCGAAGGTGCTTGCGTAGATGGCCGTGATATTGTCGGTCAAGCCCAACGAAGCACCACCGAGGTAGGCGTCGCCGTTGTCTTCGAAACCGCTGTCCCAGCCGAGGCTGTAACCACCCCAAACGGTGAGATCATCGGTGGCACTGTAGGTTGCCAACGCACCGGTGTGGGTGAACGGTTCACTATTATTGAACGTGTAAGCGTGGCTGTAGAAGAAGTTGCCAGGAGCTCCGACGACTTCCCAACCGATGATGGTGTAGAAGTGTCCGAGCTTGACCGACAGGTCTCCGTAGCCCAATTCGGCGTAGGCTTGTGGTAGAGCGTGACCGTAGCCGTTGGCTCCGCCGTTGTCCCAACCGTTGTCCCAGTGATCGTTGGCGATACCGAATGCTTGAGTGTTTTGAGCATCCGTACCGTAAACGTAATCGAGACGTCCACCGATGTCGAAACCATTCGAGGTATCGATGGCTTTTTCGGCGTACAGCCAGCCTTGTTGAAGTTGAACTTCGTCAGGTCGGTTGTTGAAAAGCGGCACTGCGGCCGAGTGGTATCCGATTTGAGCCCATCCGCCGACGGTGATTCCGTGGCCGATGTCACCGAACAGCGAGCAAGGATCGCCACCGCAGTCACCGCAGTCACCGAGTCCGGCGAACAATCCGCCGGCTCCGCCGAAGCAACCGGCTCCGTCACAACCGCCATCACAGCAGCTGGGTTCGCAACCGTTGTCACAGGCGGGCTCGCAGCAGGTGCTTTCGCATCCGCATTCGGGCTCACATGGGTCGGCACATACAGGCTCGCAACCGCACACGGGCTCGCCGCAGTCACAAGTGGTTTCACAGCAGGAAACCAGGTTAATATCGTTTGCCTGAACAGTCATCAGGTTGCTTGCGTTGATACCGCACGCAACCGCTGCGATCAGGGCTAGTTTGCTAAGCTTCATTGCTTTCTCCGTTGGATCCCAAATCCGATTGGGTTAGTTTTGTGGCACCAAATTTGGCGTGGCCAGAGGATCGAAGCGACCCACTCACGCGAGTGCGTTACGTTTCGAACCCCCTTGACCGAAAAACAACTTCCGGCCTTGCCGTCCTCATTCCCGAACCAGCCGCCACACGGTTGGGGTGAGAGTTTTAAGGCTGTTCCCGGTTCCACACCGGCTTGTCGCAAGTTTCATCGGAGGATTTGACCGCTCAGACCTGTTTGAACCACCGAAAACGAGATTGAATTGAGCTGACGTGTTCCTGACGCGCCGGTCGAGCTTGATGATTGCTATGGGCAAAGCTTGACGCTTCGGTGGTTTGGGACGATCGGGGGTAGTTTCAGGGACATTTCACCCCTCCAGTGAGTGATGTCGGGCGGATTGTGGGGGACCGTCGACTCTTTCTCCCTGACCCAACGATTCCTGCTTTCAAAAATCCAGCCGACTTGCTATCCTGCGGGGCTTCCCAAATCAACAATCAATCGCGGACTCCCCATTCTGGGTGAGTTTCCGCTTAACCAAACCCCCTTTTTTAACGGCGGCGGAGAATTCGATGGCACGAGAATGTGAAGCGTGCGGCAAGAAAGTTCAAACGGGCAACCGGATCGAGACACGCGGTAAGGCCAAGTACCTTGGCGGTGTCGGTACGAAAATCACCGGTTGCACCCGCCGCAAATTCGTCCCCAACCTGCAACGCGTCCACGTGACGCTGCCAAGCGGTCAAAACAAGACCATGCGAGTGTGCGTTCAGTGCATCCGTAGCGGTATCGTTCGTAAAACCGTCCGAACGAAGCCGTTCGACGTTAGCGGTGCCAAGAAGTAATGACCGCGTCGGTCGATATCGAAAAGCTCGCTCGGTTGGCCAAGTTGCAACTGACCGATGCGGAGCGATCCAGCTTTGGACCGCAGATCGGCGGAATCTTGACCTTCGTCGAAAAACTCGCAGAGCTTGATACCGAGGGTGTCGAGCCGATGACTAGTGCGCTGGATGTCGAAAACCGGTTCCGTGACGACCTTCCTGCACCTAGCTTGGCGCCCGAGATCGCTACGCGAACCGCCCCCGAGTCGGCCGAAGGATTCTTTCTTGTGCCCCCAGTCCTTGGGAAAAAATAGTTGGGCAATGAAACTCACCAAGAGTTTCGGTCTGGATTGTTGATCGCCGAAAGTCTTGACGACTTTCGCTACGGTCCTTTCCGACCATCCGATTGTTAGAGATCGACAGCCGTGTCACCCGCAGAATCGTCGTGGTGCTTCCTGAGCAGTACCATCGCTTCGAGCGCCGCATCGCAATAACGCACCACGGCGGTTTTCCATTGGCCTTCGGATTTGGCTTCGGTCGCTTGCTGTTCGATCGCGTTGACTTCACTCCAGTCCAGCATCCAGTGGTTCGTCTCGGACGTTTGCCTGAGTTCGGCTAGGACGCTACGAAGATTCTCGCACAACGACGGGTGATGTTCGACCGGATAACGACGGTAGGGCCCACTGCCGCGTGCCACTTCGGACTTCTCCAATCCGGAGTCGTACGTCGCCAATCCCGCCGCTTGGCTCGCGGTGGGACCGGACCGTCGGCGACGTGTTTTCAACGGAGGCCGATTGCCGTCGGTCGCCAAAATGCCGCTGAACCAGACCGCGATGGCGATCGCCCCCAAGGTAAACGCGACAATGGCTGAACCGACCATTTTTTCGTGTCCCATTGCAACGGCGACCCCGAAACCGATCGCACCGGCCCAACAGACCGCCGTCGTCGCCACTAAAGCTCGAGAAGAATTAACCCCTTTCCAAGGTTTTCCACTACCGCCCTGCCCTGCCCCGGATCGATCGGCCTGTTTGGACGCGACATGATCGCCGGTCACGTCGACGACGATTACCGTAATGTTATCGGGACCACCACGAAGGTTCGCCAAATCGATCAGGACCGGAGCGATCTTGTTAATCGGCAAGCAGTCCATCAAGACGCCCAAATCGTTGTCCTCGACCTGTCCGGTCAAGCCGTCGCTACAGAGCAAGAACCGGTCTCCCATCCGAACTTCGAAGGGTCCTTCCAGGTCGACCAGGACGTGCTCGCCGGGGCCGAGCGAGCGGGTGATCACATTTTTCGGGATGGCGCGGCCCAAGGGGCTGTTGCTGTCGACCTGGCCGCTGGCTTCCATCTCCCACACGAGCGAATGATCGAACGTGAGCTGTTCGAGCGTTCCGTCACGGAGTCGATAAACGCGTGAATCGCCCACGTGAGCGACATACGCTTGGCCACCGCGAAGTACCAGCGAGCTGGCGGTGGTCCCCATATTGTGAAAATCAGGATTGCTCTGCCCACGCTCGAAAATCGCGGTGTTGGCCTGGTGAACCGCCTGGCTGATCGCTTCGCCGGTGTCCGTTTTTTGAGAACTGATGTACCGCATTGCGATCTGCTCGCTGGCAATCTTTGACGCAAGTTCGCCAGCCGCGTGCGCTCCCATGCCGTCGGCAACAACAAACAGGTGCCCGCGACGCTCGAACCGCTCGGACGACTCGGCGACCATCACCGCGAATGAATCTTGGTTATTGGCGCGTCGCATGCCGACGTGCGTCAGCTCGGCGACCTTCACTCCGGACTGCCAAGATTCAGACAAATGAAAAAGCTCCGCAACGGCGTGTAGGGTGGGGGCGAGGAACGATCGGCCCGGCAAATGCGCGGAAGCCAAGCCCAAAGTATAGGACGACTCCGAAAGACAACCTAGTAGTGAACCAGCCCCGACTCTACGAGTCTCGGCTCCGGCCCCGATTACGCGATCAAAACTTCAGCGGCAAATCGGCAGGCCGCTAGATAGTGGTCCACCAACAGGTGTTCGTCCACTGTGTGAATCGCCGATTGCCCGCACCCGAGAGTGACTGCCGCGATCCCATGCTGGTACAACCAATTGGCATCCAAGCCGCCGTTGGCAACCTCACATTTCGCATCATACCCCAATTTTTGGAGCAAACCGGTCGCCTGGAGGACCGACGGGTGGTCTTCGGGCAAAACGAACGCTTCGTAATCCACTTGGCTGGCCCACTGAATCGTTCCACATCGGCCCGAAACGTCTCGCACTTCCGTAGCTGCCTTTTCAAACGCCGCGCGGATTTGATCGACGATCCAACCACGAAATGCACCGTCGTGGCTGCGTGCTTCCACCTTCAAGGTGACCTCTGGGGTGACCACGTTGGTCGCTTCCCCGCCGGCAATCACGCCAACGTTCGACGTTCCCCGTTTGCCGTCAATCTCGATCAACCCCATCAATCCGCGGTCTTGCAATTCCGTGATCGCCTTAGCCGCGATCACGATCGCATTGACGCCCTTCTCGGGGGCGACGCCGGCGTGGGACGCGTGACCGCGAATGACAATCTGCATTCGTTCTCCGCCCGTGGCGCCGTGCCGGATCTTGTCCATTGTTCCACCATCAAAGTTGAAGGCCAGATCAACCTTCCCGACCAACTCGCGGTCCAGATATCGTGCGCCGACCAATCCGATTTCTTCCTGAATCAGGAACGTCGCGACGGCGGGCGGCAATCGAGCATCTGGGTTCTGGCGGGCATATTCGAGTCGGGCTTGGATCGCGGTGACGATGGCCGCGCACCCTGCCCTATCGTCGGCCCCGAGACCGGTGTCCGCTGAGGACGTCACAATTTTCCCGAGAGCCGGATCCTCCCGCACAATCGGCTGGGCACCTAAGCAAACCGGAACCGTATCCATATGCGCCGACAACATCCGGCGTGGCAAAGAGTCGTCCCCACGCAAGGTGACAATTAAGTTACCGCAGTTGCCGCCAATCCGACTGTGTTGATGAGCACTATCGTGCAAGATGTCCTCGGCGGGGACACCGGCTTGAACCAACCAATCGGTAATCTGTCGAGCGACGTCCGCCTCCTCTCCGCTGCGACCGGGAATGGAGGTCAGTGCGATGAAACGTTCAAGGGCAGTTGCTGAGTCAATCATGATGTTGGTTTCTTGCTGATACGTGATACCACGAGAGTATAACGAAAAAAGGGTAGCTGAAAGTCGCGATGACTTCAGCTACCCTTTGAAAGGAAGCGATCGTAGTGAAGAGGCCGACTACGGGGCGTCGATGGTAGCTTCGACCTTGGGCAGGTCCTTCAATTCCGGTTTGGCCATCGCGACGCCGTCGGTCGATTCAGGAATCTCGGGCATTGCGGATGGTTTTGGGAAGGCCGATTCGCTGATGGCTTCCAAATCACCCTTTTGATCTTCGGGCTTCAGCATCGAGTAACCGGCTTCTTGGAGATCGTAGCGGCCCCAGTAAACCTGACGAACGGGGTTGTAGTAGTAGACGTACCGAGGACGCGAGGGATAGTGGACGCAGTAGTGATGGTGGTAGACGGTCGACGTGACGACGGGCTGGTACCGGTAAGTGCTGTAGTAATAGCTTCGCGTCGGGTGATAGCTCCAAGACGAGTAGGTTTGGCGGTAGCCGGCGGCGTCGGCGTTGGATGAGCCGCTGAATGCGAAGATCGATGCGGCGATCAAGCAAACTTGGCAAACTTGTTTGGCGAAACGGGACATGGTGGAATTCTCCAGGAAAGGTGTGAAAGCGTGAAATCTTTTGTCAGTTTGCGGCGTTGTCAGCCGCGGTACACTTCATAGATGCAAACGGGGGTGAGTCAGCGGACATGCCAACTCGTTTTTTTCATAAAAACCTCTCAACTCGGGTTCGGTCCTTCACGGTCATTCCAAGGGTTGGGTCAAGTTCAGCCGGACTTGGCCCAAATTCTCCGGTACGGAGTAGTCGAACGCGACACGATTGTCGGGCGTCGGTTGCCGCATCGCGTCGGCCAATTCGACGAGGCGCTGGACGTGCGGTAAATGCTTCTTGATTTGTTCGAGCAATACCGTGGGGCCGGCATCCGCCGTTTGTTCCGGTTGAATCAACCGCAGCACCCCGAGTTCGGGATGATTCGGATCGCTGGCATTGGCCGCCCTCACGCTGAGCGGGTGCGGCTGGACGTCGAGCAGCACCAAGTGAGCCCCACGGATTCGGCGGAACTCGTCGGCCAAATAATCGCTCGTGATCGTGGCGCGGTCCTCTAGTAATCGATCGAGTACGTCGTCGGTGACCAAGCCGAACGTTCCGCTGGAATCGCGGATTTCGCGGCCTTGGAAATACAGCATGACGACGTGATTGGTCGGCGACCGTGAATTAGTCTGCAGATAACACCGACGCATTAAACTACGAATCGAGCCGCTGCGGACTTGTCCGGTGGCGGCGAAGTAGTGAGGCTCCCCGCAACGAACCTCGCTAAAAGCAAATTGATTCGCCGCGTCTTGCGAGAACGTTTGTCTCACCCGTTCTTCCAAACGCTTGCGATCGGTGTCGGCGACCTCCGTGCTGACCACGATCACATGCAGTGTTTGATCCGTGTCGGGTCGTGCGCACGTCACCGATAGTTGGTGCGACTTGGACTCCGCTTCAGGTAATTCAGGGAATCGAAACTGAATCGTCGAATCGGTCGCCGTCATTCGTAAAGGAATTTCGAACACCAACCGGTCGTCTCCGTTAACGCGAGCTGCAACGCTATTTTGAAGGAATCCGTTCACCCATCCCTGAACCGAGACGAACGAATCGCCTCGACCGCCCGTCGGTAGCTGAATCGCCCCGCGAACTCTGACTTCGTGATGATCGACCGATTGCTCGCATACCCATCCATCCTCGTTTTGGGTCACGGCGAGCGTTTGATCGTCGGCGGTGACGACTTGTTCGATCACCATGTTCATGGGCGGTTGGATCCGAACCACGTCATGAACACGAACGACGCGTTGGCCTTGATCGCCGGTCGCAACGATCTTGATCCGGTTGTTGCCATACCTCAGCGGAATGGAAACCGTCGTCGACGCTGATGATACGCCAAGCCGACTGTTATCGCCCAGCGGCACGTCACGGTCACCGACACTGACCCGTAATGATATCGGCATCGATCCGATGTTTTGGATCTCAACGGGGATCGAGGCAGATTCAACAGCTATCGAATCGGCAAGCGAAACGAGCAGTTCCGGTTGAGCCAAATTGGGGTGAAAAACCAGTGTGGTGCCGGCCGTCGGACGCGAGTGGCCGCTGACGTCAGGAATCCGACACTCGATCTGATTGGTTCCTTCAGATAATGGGATATCGTCGATTTGAACGTGGTACGACGTTGCCTCCTTGGCATCGTTTTGAATGTCAACGGTCAATCCATCAAACCGCATGCTCTCGACAAACACCTCAACTTGGTCGGCGGTAATCGGTCGACGCGATCGAACCGATACGGTTGCGGTGCCGAGTCCCGATGGAGATAACTCGGCGACGATCGACTCGATCGTAGGGGGATCGGACAGTTCGATCAGAATGGTTTCGCTGCGGGAGCGACGTTCGCCGTCGCTCATCACGACCGCAACGAGATGACGGCCCAACGGCAGGGACACTTGGCCACTGAACTGATTTCCTTGAACTTCGCTCGCATCGGCGGCGACCGGTTGCCCGTCGACTTCCATTTGGAATTGCCAAGTCGGATCCATGGATTCGCTCGCTACGGTTGCCTTCAATGAAACGGCATAGCCGTTGTCACCGTTCGCCTGTTCGGTGGCCGACGGAACGAGGATATTGGAACGCGAACCATGCGAGGTGATTCGAACCTCTGGTAGCGGTTCGGTGCGACTCGATTCATCGGCAACTTGAATCTGCCATTGATCCGACCAAGTGCCACTGGCGATTCGATCACCCGCGATCGTGAGTGTGATTCGGTGTGGTTGGTTCGCGGATAGCTGGGTGTTGATCGAACGTTGCCAAATGTTTGGATCTTCCGGCGAACGCTGTAACGGGGCAACCGCTGCGTCGTCAACCTGCACGGTCACCGAATCGACCGAGGAGGCGGGAAGGTGATCAATCAAAAACTGCACCGAAGTCAATGTGCCGCCTTCGAGTAGGAAGTGACGTCCGTCGGCGTAGACGTCCCTGCCCTGCCCGTCACGTAGGACACCGAACGCTTCCGGTTCCAAGGCAGGCGGCCAAACGTCCGGAATGCGGCCACGGGTCAATAACGAATCGAGCAAGCCGGCCCCGAAAAACTTGTCTCGGTATTCAGCCAACGGTGCGAAACGACTTGGGATTTCGGTGCGGCTTGAATTGAAATGCCATCCCGCCCTTTGCTCGATCGACTCATTACTCGCATCGAACGGACCATGAGGCGTCCAGGCTAGCCAAGCGGGAACATCGCTTCCGGAAGGTTGGGCTAACACGACCGAGACGAGTGGTTTGCGTTCATCGGTCGCTTGACCCAACCGAACGCTTGCCTCGATGGGCTTTCCCTCGCGAAGGACTTCCAAGGAAGCATCGGAACCAACCGGGTAGGTACTCAGTCGCTCAAGAAAACGATAGACGGATTGAAACGGACCGCCCTGCCCTGCCCCGTCGGTTTGCGATGGGGAAACAATCTTGATAATCGAATCGCCGACTCGAAGGGCTGTCTGTGCAGGTATGTTGGCTCGCCCCGAAGGATCGGTCTTGGTCACGACCAAATGCTCGCCGTCGTGGCAGAACTGAGTTTCGAGCAGTGAACCTCGACGTCCCACCAAATCAACGAGATCATCGAGTGCCCAAACACAGACCATTCCGTCGCCCGAGACGGTGGTTAAGCGTCGACCGCTGCGTGAGAATTCGATCGAACCGATGAACTGGTCATGTCCGTTGAGCTCGCGCAGCGTTTCGCCGGTCGATAAATCGACCAAGATCAATCGCGGGGTCGCCTCTCCGGTCGATGCGACGTAGGCGATCGCTGCGATGAATCGATCCTGCAAGAACGGCAATCGCATTGCGACGCCCAACGGCTCCGAGGCGGTCTTCAGTTCGGGGATTCGCCATGGTGAGTTCCGGTTCCCTTGATCCCAATTCGGATCGAGCACCGCGTTCTCGCCGACTTGGCGAAATGCCATCGGCGTGCCGAACGAAGTCCAATCGGTCACTTCGACACGTTGCAACTCGCCGCCGATCAAATCCCAGCGTTCGATGTTGCCGTCGTTTTCCCGTTGCAGCCTCAAGCCGGTCTTGCCGTTGGCATTGCGAGCCAGCGCCGCCCGACGGATCGGAACGAAATCGCCTTCGATGGATTGATGGGGAACCGGATTGCCGCGACGAAGTTCGTCGATTCGGAAGATTTGCAAGCCCGCCGTAACGTCTGCAGTTGCGGCAATCCATTGGCCGGTCGGATCAACGGCGACGACCGGGTTTTGACGCGAGCCCAATTCGATCGGCGGTCCGATCAACGTGCCCGTAGCGAGATCAAGTAAACGCAATCGGTGCCCTGCCCTGGGGTCATTCAGATTACGCGTCGTCAAGGCCAGCACACCCGATGAAGCGGATGCGTCGTCGGATCGTCTTGGCGGCGCGGCAAGCTCAAAGATGAACTCGCTTGGGGACAGCTGAGCGTTCAAATTAATCAGCGTCTGTGCTCGTGCGTCCGATACATTCAACCGGCGGAGCCCACCCCGCGTTGTCGCGTACCAGGTTTGATCGACAAGCGGCCCCGCCACTGCGATCGCAAACGGATCATCGATCCGCACCGGATCGGGCTGGCCATACGTGAAAACCTCGAGTCCGCCATCGGTCCCGTTACCAGACGTCACAACAACTCGGATTGTTTCCAATCGTTCCGGCGTTTGCATCCAGGCGGAAATTTCCGGTTGCAAGCCGGAATCGGGAAGATTCCATTTGGCAATCGTTTCACCGGTCCCCGGCCGAATGATTCGTAACGAGCGACTCAGCGTCGAGCCACCGCGATCGAGGTTGTCAACGATTACATCGCACTGCGCCGGAGTTTCCTCGTTACCAACGACGGCGATCAGAGGACCATCTTGGTTCGTCGATTGGCCGCTAAGCGGTTCGATCAAGTCGATCGCCAAGACGTAACCGAGATGCGAAGGAATGGTTCGAGTCAATTCTCGCTCGCGATCAAACCAATTCAACGATCCCAATTGAGCAAGCGTCTTGGCGTCGAATCCGCTTCGAGGGATCAAAATGCCATTGTTCCGGAAGCCAGCTAAATCGTCGAACACTCCGATTCCACCGACAGCGACAAAACGATTGTTGCGAGAAACAGCCATCGCTCGTAGGACGCCCGTCGGGCCTGGCCCGATCGGCGACCGGAGCGAGGCACGGTGGTCTCGCCGGAAACGTCCGTCGTGCTGCGTCCAGACGTCGACCTGTTTCGCATCTCCGGCAGCAAACAATTGTCGTCCGTCTGCCGAGAATTCCAAACTCGAGATCGCGGCACGGGTGCCCTCGGGACGCAATCGCAAGATCGGTAGCGGTGTGTTTTCATTCACCGGTTCCGCCGCGACGAGATTTCCCGTCACGCCAAACCAAATCAACAGTAAGAATGAAATCGATCGCATGAGATTACGGTTGAGGCTGTTCGATCACGATTCGGAAACCAATATCGGCGGCGGGGGAACGAACGCCCTGCGTACCAAAAAGAATGTCATCGGGCACGCCGGATTGAATCCAGTTAGCAATCGTTAACGGTGACTTCTCACGATACGATCGACCGCGAAGCACCATCGAGGACGGCTCATGCTGATGCGGGATCATCATTAACCAATCTCCGTCAAAGCGAGTCAGTTCCATCCCATTTCCGCCCATATCGCGAACACCCCAAGGACTCTGATCGGGATTCTCGGGCCGGTTTACCGGGAGTGCATCGCCGCGATCAACCGCCCATTCGGGATGGGATGCGTCGCGAGCGGGCCAAGTCGCGTACTTGGCCTTCGCCGCCAACGCCTGCTTGTACGACCGACCAAAGGCGGCATCCCATTGCTGGGGCGTCGGCAACTTACCCCCGGCGACTTCATCGGCAAAATCGATCGCTTCGAGTCCGGTGACTAAGAAAGCCGGCAAGCCGTTAAGAAAGCTGGCCTCAAGATAACGTTGTTGACGCAGCGACTGCGCGTCGGCATCGAGTGGGCGCGAGGTGTTCGCCTCAAAGGCTCGGAATTGTCCGGCGGTGACTTTGTCTCGCATGATATAGAACGACGGCGGATCGCCGGATTGCAGCTGCGGCACGAGGACCAACTCGATCGACATCTCGGTACCGTCTGCGTTGAGCCAAGGCTGTTTCCGATCACCGATCTTTCGTTGAGGCAGCAATGTCAGGTGCGAGTACAAACGAATCGGTTCGAACCCCGGCAATTCCACCAACCTCGCCTCGGGCGACCGCACACAATCGGCGGGCATCCAGGTCGGTCGTGCGTCAAAGACCATCAACGGAATGTCGCTGTTGCCCGTGATGGCTCCATAAACGATTTGCGAATCGTGATACTTTTCGGAAACGAAGTCGCGGACATTGATCGCCACATACTTAATCAACTCTTCGTGTTCGAGATGGCCGTTGCCGTCTTGATCAGCCGAACCTTGAAAGCCTTCGATTAAGTAGTGGAAGAAAACGCTGTGACCCAACTCACGATCTGCTCGGGCGAACTGCTTCGGTGAGCAACTTTGTACCACGGTCAGTTTGCGTTGGTTGATCCCGTTTTTGCTCTCGCTGAGGTACTTTGCCATGATCGCGTCGAGGTCACGCTGGGTCGTCTCCCCGACACCCGCTCGGACGGACTGAGCCCCCAAGGTGATGTCGTTGTTGAAAAGTTCTTCTTGGCAGGCATCACAAAAGAACGTGATTTGGGTGGCCTTGCACTCGACGAGCCGCTCGTGAATCCAGTCGACCGAAATCAAGTTTCGACGTTCCCGCAAAACCGTGTCGCGGGGACAAATGAACGACTTTCCGTCAATGTGAACGCCATGTCCGGCGAACACCAAAATCACCGAATCGCTCTCGAACCGGTCGGCTAGAAAACGAGTGATCCCGCGTTCGATATAGTCGTGAGTCGGAATCTCATAAAAATCCGCATCCGGGGATGGGTCGTTAAGGATCCGACGAGTTTTGTAACCAAGCCCGGTTAATACCTTGTCGAATTCAAGTATGTCCGCATTGGTGTATTCCAAGTCTTGAAGACCGGAGCCTTTGTCGTACTGAGACACCCCGATCAACAAGGCATAGTGTCCCGCCGACACGATTGGAGACGTCAGAGCGACAACGACGCACGCGACGAAGCAGGAAAAGATGCCTGATCGAAATCGTTGAGTGATTCGGTAGTCGATTCGCATGGTTGCTCTCGTCCACTAGGGTGTTGATGGCCCGCCGGGTGGCAAGTCGTCGATCGGTTTAGCGTAACGGACACAGATGCTTGAGACCGGGGTTTGTCCGATGTAACGATGAATTTCTTGGTAGGAGGTTTGGATTTCCTCGCCCTGCTTGGTACCCAACACGTCGGCTTCGGCATTCAATCGATATTCGCCCGCCGGTGTGGGTTCGTCGGAAGACCAAGCTTGGAAGAACATCGCTTGGATCGTTCCCACCTTCTCGCCGCCGCGATCGCGTTGACCGACGGCGGTGTCGGGGAAGTGGGCGACTTCGAACGAGTCGCTTTGCTCGTTCGTGCGATGCCAACCGTACACCGTTCCCGAACTGCGTCGCGGCACAACCCACACATCATGTTGACGATACGCTTGGATCTCTGAAAATTCAAATGAACTCAGCCCATCGATGAACAACCGCACGGCGACATCTTTGTCCGAATCGTTGTAGAAGCGAATCGCGTACACTTCGCGAGCCCCCAGGTCGGCGACGGCTAAACCGCGAGTTCCGTCTTTCATGTGAAATGTTTTCTTGGTGATCCTTTCGGGGGCCGCCTTGTAGTGGCTCTTGATCGGTTGGCCGGATGTTTGATCGCTGACCAAGAACTCGATGCCGTAGGGACTGTCCGCCGTCGCCGAGACGCGTCCATCGGTGACTTCGATTTGTGGCTTGGCAATCGCGGAAGTTAATTTTTCGGCGACTTTTTTACTTTTGTCCGCTTGGTCGACCACGTCGGTTGCGTCAAACGAAGCGGCAGCGATCACGGCGATGTCGGCCGTGTCTTCGATCTTGAAGGGAAACGGCGACAAACTGTGTTGCTCGACGTTCTGATCGTCAAAGATCCGAAAGGTGACTTGTGTGAATGTCTGGTCGCCTTCGTTATGAAAGGCGTACGAACCACGAACGCTCCAATAGTTCAACTGAATCGGATCGGATTCGTCGACAACGGTAATGCCGTCGATCGCCTTGAGATGCTCACGTAGTCGTTGTTGAATCTGCAAGTTCTTGCCGCTGCCCGGTGGCGATTCGAAATGCCCGACGCTAACGGACTCTTGCGAATGATTTTTGAGAAACTGAGCGACTTCGGTGGCCAACAACTTGGTGACCTCGTCGGTTCGGTTGGCAGCGCCCGCGACCGGAGCCAAACCGCCCAGCAGGATTGCCAGCGACAAACCCAGGGGCGCGAATCGAATTAGGGTGGAGAGATTCATGATAGGAATGATGTCACGAGTGGACGAAATGGAATGGTTTCAATCAAGAGACACGCGAGTGACAGGGATGCGGCCGAACTTGCGTGAGACGCGTTGAAAGACCGATTCACTGGAGTTGCGTCCCTTGGCTTCCCAATGCTCTCGTTTGACCGTTCCTCCGTCGGGTAGAACGCCCAAACCTAAGGCGATCAGTTCGGTTTGGTTCTTGATCGTTTCGTTCAAGAAGGTCGGTTCTTGAAGGCTCAATTCGGACGCCACCTGATCCGCCGTCAGAGATCGCTGATACAACTTCACGACCGTCGTCACCGGTTCGGGGAACGACTCGATCGGCGTGTCCTCGTCCTTGCCGACTTGCAAATGCGGTCCGACGACTTGTTCGAGCGTTCGCAAATAAGCCGACTGATCGCGTCTCAGTTGACGCTTCAAGTCATCGGGCCGAAAGATCGCTTCGATCTTGGCGATTTCCGCTTGGTTGGTTTGACCGTGTCCGCGGGAAATCTCATCGGCAAAGTCGATCATGCCGTGACGGTGACATGAAATGCACGAGACTCCATTAACCACCTGAGACGTACCACTGATCAACGTTCGGTCGGCGACGATCTCGATCGGTGCCGAATTGATCCGGTTGCCTTTGCCGTCGACAAGCATGTAAGCATGTAGGCCATTGGGCAGCGTGAAGATGATCTCGCCACCGGCTTCTTCGAATGCGGCGGCCGAATGAGGGTTCTTGTCGAACGTCGGACCCAAGGGATACCGGATGATGTTGCCACGCTCGGGATCGCTAGTCGGTTGCGTTAGGAAATCGCTGCTGATCCAAATTCCCCGCTCGGCCTCGTGGTAATCCAGAATTCGCGGTTGGTACGAGATCCCGCTGAGCAAAACGCCGCCGCGGATCATTTGATTGCGAAGGAAATCGCTGTGACGATCGAAGCCTTCCTCTTGTTGGAACTCCGTCAACGTGGCCGGAATGTCGAGCAACTTGTGGTAGAGCGGTGGCCGCATCGCGGTCGCAACGAACCAATCGGCCCGGATGTAAGGAAACCCGTCGAAGAATCCACGCGACTGATACATCTCTTGAATGTTCGTGAATAGACGTTGTTCGTCTCCGCGAATCGGCTTGATCCCATAAGGATACGCGGCCAAGATTTCTTGCCATTTCTGGAAACGATCTTCGTCCCAACCGAGATCACGAAGGTTGACCGCGAAGACGGTTTGATTGCTGTCGACGGGGATGAGCGAGATCAGGCTGCGCTTCCGCGAGAGACTGTTGATGGTCTTGGCCAGTGCGGCGGCGGACAGCCGAATTTTGTCGTCGGTCAGTTCACGGTTGTTGACCAACGCGTGAAGGCTGAAGTAACGAAGGAACGGCCGGTCTTCGATCCGAGTCTGTGTCAGATGATTTTGGATCGATTCGAGGATCTCCAACTCGCTGATGTACTGACGCTCACCACCGCCATAATCGGGGAAATCCGCCCCTTCGAGGATCCAGTTTTTCAGAATCGTCTTTTCCTCGTCGCTGAGTTTGTTGTCGCCCTTGGGCATGACGTCCGCTTCGACGAGTGTCCAGAGGTACGACTTTTCCAATGAGCCGGGCTCGACGAAAGTCGGCAATCCGCCGTCGCGGTGGCGGGTCAAGCTGACACGATCGAGCGAATCAAGCGGATGTCCTTGCCCATCGTGGCATGACGCACACCGGTCTTCGATCAACTCAATGGCTTGTTGAGCGAGAGACTTGGTGGATTCAGCCCGCAGGTTGGTTCCGTCCACCGGACCAAGGGCCAGGAACCAGCTCGCGGCCAAGACAAAAGAGGATTTCTTCAAAGGTGCCAGGCGAACCCGGTCGCCCAAAAGGAGTGTCGTCATGTCAGTCACTTCTCGAAACGTTGGTGGAGTGCTCACGGTCAAAATGGCATCTGGACGTTCTGCCAGATTCGGCTGGCTGGCAAACTCGGCGGGTGGGGCATTCCCCATCCAACCTATCCCCGCCCGTCATCATCGTAAACAAGCGGGGGGAGTTTACCAGCTAAACTTTCGATGCGATTCGTGAAGAGTTTCCGGACATTCATTTGGGAAATGATGTTGGATTTCTAGTCATGTGTTCACTGCCGACTTCGGGTTTTGCAACCTGGGGGGGCTCCGGCAGGTTTGTTTTATCCAGCGCCGTCCCACACCCGATGAGTAGACCGCGTACCAATCCGTGTTGTGATATCGACACGTAGGTGCCATCCGACAGGCAACTCCTCCACCACTCCCATGGAAAGCCGCGTGAGATGTTCGCGACGTTTTTCCGCATTGATAAGGATGTCAAATGTTCACTCAATCCACCCCGCGGCAGCGATTGGCTGCTTGGATCGCCCCGACACTGGGGCTGCTGATCGCGGGCCAATGCTCATTGGCCTCGGCGAATGATTCCGGCTGCTGTCCTCCATCGAGCTGCAACCCCTGCCAACCGGGTGAATGGTTGTCGACCGAGCCATTGCCCTCGACGATCGTGCCTTCCGAGAGTTATTCCGTGCCGACGGATTCTGGCGTGCCAAGCCCAGTGCCGATGACGGATGACACGACTGGCGTCGCTCCGGCTCCTCTGACCGATGTCTTTGGAGGTGCGAACGATTTTAACGCCCCGCCCGCTTCGAATGTCAATCTTTCGTCCGGATTGGCGAGCAACTTCGGTCGGGGAGGCGCGACCGCCCTGGCATTCGCTGACACGATCAACACGCCGGGTTATATCGACAGCGCCGTGATTCGCAACCGCGTTCGAGTTCGTTACGACAATGCAACCGGGGCGAACAACCCCGCTCGCGCCGGTTTCTTATATCCGACCTTGGCGACAGGACAGGATTATGATGGAGGCCGCGGTCCCGTCGGAGGTGTTGGAGTCGGCGTTGGCAACAACGTGGACATTGAACAGATTTCGACGTATGTCGAATTGGCCTTTCGAGATCGATTTTCGATCTTCGTGGATGTTCCCGTCCGTTTCCTCGGGCCGATTGACTTTGATGCTGGGCAGCCGTTCGACGATGGAACTCAAGCCGGTGCCGGTGATATCTCGGCGGGTTTCCGTTGGGGATGGATCGCCAAATCGGACGAACACTTGACATTCCAATTGCGAACCACCACGCCGACCGGAGAAGCCCGACGAGCGTTGGGCACTGGTAATACCACCATGGATTTCAGCCTTCTTTATGATCGCCGATTCTGTGACGTCGCAACCTTTTTCGCCGAGTTCAATGATTGGCAAACACTCGACGCTGTGACACTCAACGACACCGGGGGAGTTGGCTCGACTTCCACCGCCTTGCTCGATCAAGATGCAAACATCATGCGATTCGGTGTCGGATTGGGTGTCGATTTCTGGAGCAATCAAGACCGAAGCCAACCGATCACGGTTACCGGGATCACCGAATTGGTGACTTGGACGGTCTTGCAAGGAGTCAATTCACCGCTCGACGGATCGCAGCTCGAAGATGCCGCTGGCGACACGATCGTCAATGGCAAGTACGGCCTGCGAATCAGCGGTCGTGAAAATTCGCTATACGTTGGTTACGGCCACAACTGGACGAGCGATCGTTGGTACAGCGATCTGTTCCGCCTCGAATGGCAACACAACTTCTAATAGTTGCTGCTCCTGAGGAACCCTGCCTGACCTCTGCACCTCGCTCAGTTCGACTGAGCGAGGTGTGTTTTTCTCGTGTGTTGAATCAAGCGACGATAAGCTGCCACCCATGAGCTCTTCATCGTTTCTGCATCAAGCATCGATACGGATTTCCGTAGTCCTGGGACTTGCTTGACAAGCAAGGATGAAGCCATCGAACCTCTCTTGTTGCGACAATGCGTCAGTGACGGGCATGTAGACATCCCCCTCAACGCATCTCACCTTGCATTGCCCGCAGATTCCTGAGCGGCACTCGAACGGTATTTCGATACCCACCGCTTCGGCAGCCTCAAGCAAGGTCATGTCGGCCGAAATGGTCGTGGCGACTTCAGAAGATGAAAAATGCACGACCGCTTCACTGATCGAGGATTGCTCACCGGTCGAGGATTGGTCGGACGTCAACATGAAGCTGGCATCCTCACCTCGCTGGGAAATCTCGGGCGAAACGAATTCTTCGGTGAGAATCAATTCCTCAGGAAGACCAATTTCGCGAAGTAAGTCGCATGTCGCGATCATCATTTGCTTAGGCCCGCAAACGAGAGCGGGATGATCGGTTGATTCGCCGAAGAATTGTTTTAACCCAACCGCGTTCAGTCGTCCTCTTGCATCTCGCCAAGTAGGGTCCTCGTCCGATTCTGTCAATGTGATCAACATTCGTATGTTGGGAAACCTGCTTGCCAAGTGCTCCAGTTCACTTCGGAAAATCAAGTCTTTTTGGGCACGCGCAACAAACACGAAATAAATGGTTCCGGCCCATGATCGGTCCGTCAAGCTTCTCGCGATCGACATCATTGGAGTAATTCCAACACCGCCTGCAATTAGTGTCACCGCGTCATACTTGCTTTCATCAAATACAAAACGTCCCGCCGGTGCGGCGACACTCAGTTCGTCTCCCTCCAAAACGATATCGTGAAGAAGACGTGACCCGACTCCATGGTCCTCGCGCTTGACCGTAATTTCCACGTAGCCTGAGCGTTCGGGCGAAGACGAGATCGTGTACGATCGACGGACGTATTGGCCGTCGCAGGGCAACTGGATCGTCAAGTACTGACCGGCCTGATGTTGAAACGGAAACTCAGCAGCGTCACTTGTTACCAATCGAAACGTTTTTACATGGTCGGTTTCTTGGAAGATCCGTGCTACTCGAAGATTACCTCGCCAGAATCGCGGGCGAGGTCGGCTTTGACTGGTTGTGGCGGTAGCGATGATAGCCTTCGTTGCTTTCTGTCGTATTTGTCGATAGTGGTCGACGAAGCGGAACCCCAATAACGGCGTTAAAGCAATGGCGAACGCGATCGGCTGTCGTACATCCGACTTCACCAACATGTAAAAGTGTAACACCCCTAAAATCACAACGGCGTAGGCAAGACGATGGAGCAGTTTCCAACGCTTGGCACCCATTCGTCGAATCATGCCGTTGGTTGATGTGATTGCAAGAGGGACCATCAACAGCACCGCGACACTTCCCACTTGGAGAAAACCACGGCTCAAGATTTCTTCGATGGTACTCGCCAGATCGAGCGCACGATCAAAGACGATATAAATTGCCAAATGCAATATCGCGTAGAAAAAGCCGAACAAGCCTAACGAACGGCGGACACTGATCAGTTGATTCCAGCCCGTTATTTTGCGTAGTGGTGTCACTACGAGCGACAGAAACAAAAATACAAGTGAAAGGAGTCCCGTGATGTGAAGTGCGTTGTTGACGGCATTGGCACCCAAAAGGCCACGCCATGCATCTGCAAGCATAATCATGATGGGTATCAATCCATTGAAGATAACAACCCCTCGAAGAAACGATGAGTCGCCCATCGCCGCGTTCACTTCTTTCGAAATCATCGCCAGCGGATCTCTCGATTGCTTGCTCGGCAAAGCCGTTTGGGCAGTTTCAGTGTTCATTAAAAGTTCTCCCGCAAATCCATACCGGTATACAGGTCGGCCACTTGGTCCTCGTAGCCGTTGAACAGCAGTGTTTTTCGACGTCCGCTCTCGCCTATCCGCTGTTCCGTCGCTTGGCTCCACCGGGGATGATCAACCTCCGGATTAACGTTGGCGTAAAAGCCATACTCACTTGGCGAGTAGCGGTTCCAACTGGTCGGCGGTTCCATCGAGGTCAACGAGATTTTGACGATGGACTTGATTCCCTTAAACCCATACTTCCATGGAATCACCAGACGGATGGGGGCGCCATCCTGCGGTGGCAATTCTTTGCCATACAAACCCAAGGCCAAGAACGCCAATGGATGCATCGCCTCGTCCAGTCGGAGACCTTCGACATAAGGCCACTGGAGCACATCGGACTTTTGCCCGGGCATCCGTTGCGGATCATAGAGAGTTTCGAATGCAACATATTTTGCCTCTGGTTTCGGTTGAACCACCTCGAGGAGACGTGCGACCGAAAATCCCACCCAGGGAATGACCATTGACCAAGCTTCCACACACCGCATCCGGTAGACGCGTTCCTCCAAAGGTGCCAGCGATCGCAATTGCTCAATCGAGAACGCCGTTGGATGATCAACCAACCCATCAACCTGCAGTGTCCAATCACTCGTGTCAAAGTTCATCGCGACAGACGCCACACGCTCTTTATTCGTTGTGAACTCGTAAAAGTTGTTGTAAGTGAGGATACTTTGCTCGGGTGTCCGCTCTTCATCAATTAGAAAACCTGCCGCCTTTCGCTCGTCCTCGTTGTAAGACGAATCAGTGATTCCGCGGATCTCCGCCGTCTTGGCCATCGGTCTGACGGAAGGATTCAACCATCGATACAAGCCAGCCGTAGCTAGGCCGCTGCCGATCGCCATACCGCCACGAATGATCTTTCGACGATTCCAGTAAAGCTCCGGTGGCGTGATTCTGTCCTGCATCGATTCACTTGTCCTCAAAATAGATCACCGCCGTCGGTTCGATAATGACTACTTGAAATGAACGCTTATTCGTCACTATCGGCCTTCATCATTGGCTCACCCTTCATCATGGACTCTCCCTGCATCGAGGACTCTCCCTGCATCATGGGCTCTCCCTGCATCATGGGCTCACCCTGCATCATGGGCTCTCCCTGCATCATGGGCTCTCCCTGCATCATGGGCTCTCCCTGCATCGAGGACTCTCCCTGCATCGAGGATTCTGGGCCGCTTGGTGAGGTGGTTCCGGAACATCCGGTCGAAAGAGCGAGAATTACGAGTGCTGAAAATCGGAGGATTATGGCCATGTTTTTTCCTGTCGAATTGATCGATGAAGGGTTGAACGGGGACGCTGTTGAGCGTCAGATGGCGTGGATATTAGCAAGGCTTTTTTGCACACCGACATCGTTTGCGCAACGATTGTGTAAAGATCTCGATCAAATTCCTGCTCATTGCTAGATTCTTGATACTTGTGATAATGGACCTATGAAAAACAACGTCATATTAGTCGCCGAGGACCACCCCAAAACATCTGATCTCATCGTGCGTTACCTGGTGCGTGATGGCTACACACCGATCTGTGCTTTCGATGGCGAGTCTGCGCTCACGATGGTTCGCGAGTCGGCTCCGCGGCTGATTATTCTTGACGTGATGTTGCCAATCCTTGACGGTTGGTCGGTTTGCACGGAAGTCCGAAAAACCGCTCAAACACCGATCCTTTTCCTGACCGCCCGTGATGACGAACTTGATCGCATCCTAGGCTTAGAGCTTGGCGGTGACGATTACCTGAGCAAACCCTTTAGCCCGCGTGAGTTGATGGCGCGAGTCAAAGCATTGCTGCGACGTTCATCATGGCGATCAGAGAGTCATTCGGATCACCTGATCTGCCACGCGGGACTCGAGTTTGACGAATCAAAACGCCGTGTGACTCTCGACGGCGCATCAATCTCTTTGACACCGATAGAATTGAGATTGTTACAAACCCTGATCAATTCACCAGGCCGAATTTTTATGCGATGCGAATTGCTCAGAATGCTATATCCCAATGGCGAGTCTGTCGTCGATCGTGTTGTTGATGTTCATATCGGGAAACTTCGAAATAAAATCGGCGATGACCCTAACTGCCCGAAGTTCATTCATACAGTTCGAGGAATTGGCTACCATTTCACCGATCGTTCGGAAGGCTGAGTTCAATGCCACTGCGTCTTATTTGGAAGCTTTTCTTGATTCATGTATGCTCCGTTGGAGTCATGTTGGCGTTAATTGCCGCTTCGGTGCATTGGCTGGCATCGAACTATTTCATGGCGCTGGTGCAGCAGTATCATATTGATGCCGAGGAAACCCATCGGATGTTTCTCAAAGCCGTTGACCACTATTTGCTGTTGGCAGGTACCGCAGGATTCTTGGTGGCATCGGTCATGAATTCTTGGCTCAATGCCCGATTAGTGGCCCCGATCGGTCGATTGGTGGAATCGGCAAGCCGCGTCGCGCAGGGAGACTTTCGCCATTCGACCGAAGTGAAGGGTTGCGCCGAGATCGATGACTTATGCGTTGCCTTCAACCGCATGGCCGATGACCTACAGTCAGCCGAGTCGAGACGACGCGAGTTCATCAGCGATGTGGCGCATGAACTTCGAACGCCTCTTACCAATATCCGAGGATTCCTCGAGGGACTACATGATCAGGTTTTCGATCCTGATCCGCAAATTTTCGCGTCGCTGTTGGAGGAAACGATGCGACTGGTTCGGCTCGTGGATGAGCTATTTCAGCTGACCAGAGCGGAATCAATTCAGGACCTCAATCCGGAAGTGGTCGATCTTAACGAGTTGATAGCGAGCGTGCTGCTGCGATTTGAGCCTCGATTCGATTCCATGGGAATTGCTTTGTCGACCGAGTCGGACTCCCAGTGTCAGGTATTTGCCGATCGTTCGCGTTTAACCCAGGTTCTCACTAACTTACTTGACAATACGCTTCACTATACGCCTCGCAACGGTCGGATCCGGATCCGAGTCATTCAGCGGGATCGAATTCGTCGGGTTGCCATCGAGAACGACTGCGACAACCCACCTCCCCCCGCGTTGCCGCTTTTTGAACGCTTTCAGCGAGCTGAGAAATCTCGGTCACGCGAATACGGGGGTGCCGGATTAGGACTGGCAATCGTGCGTGAGCTTATTCGTGCACATGACGGCAGCGTGGGATATCAAACTGACGAAAAGCGAGCAACCTTCTGGTTTGAATTGCCAGAATTGAATTCTATCAAACATTGATCATTGCCTCGCCAGCAGAATCAGTTGGTTGAAGTAACCGGGAGAAAACGGAGGTGTCACCTTGAGCATTCAATTCGCTCACGCCACTGCCTGGCGAAATCACGTACCCCGCATGATAGTAGACCACACGGATGAAAGTCGAGGATCGTACATGCGTGACATTGTTGGCGATCGTAATATTGCCGTGTCGCGGTTCGTCGGTTTGCTGAACGGGACGACTTCTTCCGAGAATGCGAATGTTCGCCGAGTTTGGTGCGTCATGGGTATGTTGAATGGTGCAGCCGGTGATCGCCACTCCGCCACCACGGATCGACGTTCGCCCAACTTTGGCAAGCTCGATGACGATCGGACGAGTGATTCGATAAGTGCCCGCACGAAAATGCAACTCGCCAATGGAAGCATCAACGGCCCGCTGAATGGCGGAAGTGTCGTCGGTAACCCCATCGCCAACACCTATCTGCCGAACGATCGACTCATCGGCCGGTGACGTTCGCGTTTGCGTGACCAAACCAGCCACGACGCAAACGAACCATACAAGAGTCAGCCAACGTCGACACGTACGATCATTTTCCATCGGATTCACGGTCGCTTCCAAGGTGTTGTCTTCCATTACGGTTAGCTTAACGCTGTGTTTTCGCTGCCAATGCGCTGATCAGAAATTGAACTTGCATCTCGCGAATCTCCCGTTCCGAAAACGCTGGGCCACGGTGGCCCGCCCCTTCGATGATATGAAGGCGACTGCTGACCTTGGCCTTTTGAAGTGCCGCATGCATCAATTCGCTTTGGTTCAAAGGGACGGTTCTATCGGCGGTGCCATGAATGATAAGAAACGGTGGATCGGCAGAGTCGACGTAGGTGATCGGATTGACGCGGCGGATCCCATCAATGTTTCCTACCACCTCACCTCCTCCCAATAGTTTGGACTCGGGCGAACCGTCTCGATTGTGTCCTTCGAAGCCTTTGGTCGTCACGAACGCTTTGAAATCAGTCGGCCCGTATAGATCGACGACTGCTTGGACGGCGCTCGATTGCTCCGCCCAACCGCCATCGCCCTCCAGCCCTTCGACATTCCCGGACGTCCCCAGTAGCGCGACCAAATGCCCGCCTGCGGAACTGCCTCCGACCGCAATGCGATCGGGATCGATGTTGTATTTTTTCGCGTGGGCACGCAGGTATCGGATGGCGCATTTGCAGTCTTCGATTTGTGCTGGAAACGCGGATTCGCCGGTGAGCCGGTACTCGATCGTCGCTCCCACGAAGCCCTCACGCACGAGCGCGATGACCTGTCGCACGCCGCCGTCCTTGCTACCTCCTTGCCAGCCGCCGCCATGAATCCATACGTACGCGGGGGCCGGCTGCGATGCCGCCTTTTCAGGCAGCACGACATGCATCGTCAAGTCGCGGCCGCCTCCGGTCCCAAAGACAACGTCCCGCAGCACCTTGACATCATCAGGTGCGTTGTCGCCGAAACGTTGCCCCGGTCGTCTGGTATCTTCGCGTCTGGCATCTTCGCGGCGCGATTTCTCATCCAAGGAAATGCGACGACCGGTTTGCGGTGGCTCCGCCATAGCGACCGTCGCTGACAGAATGATCATCGCGGCAATGGCGGCACTGTTGAGTGTCATGACTTGCTCCAGAGATGGGGGAATGTTCCCGAGTTAGCATTGTAAACGATGTGCTTCTTGAAACGGTTCAAACCGGCTAGTTTTGGTGAAAACCTTCCGACACAAAACTGAGTACGCTCGGCAGAGCAGACCGCCAATAGCTCCAACGATGTCCGCCGTCGCGGACTCGATACTCGTGCGGTACGTCGCGTTTTCGCATTGCAATGTGTACCAGCGAATTCCCCTCGTACAAAAAGTCATCGTCGCCACAATCGATGTACCAACGAACGCTCTTGAGGTCTTCAACAGGCATCGTTTCGATCAACTGCAGGGCGTTGTGTCGCTTCAGATATTCGACAATTTGATCGTCCGTCACCGGTGGCAATTCAACGTCCGGCTCGTTAGGTCGCGGTCGGTTGAAGCGTTTTCTAGCATCCTCTAAATCAAGCGGTCCGACGAACGCACTCAAGGGGCAAGACGACGAAAACATTTCTGGATGATGCAGCGCGTACATGTACGATCCGCCACCGCCCATAGATAGACCCGCGACGGCTCGATAACGCTTTTCCGTTTTGACTCGATACGTCTTTTCAATGAATGGTACGAACTCTTCAAAGAAAAAATCCTCGTAATTCCAATCGCCGCGGATATCGTTGAAATAACCTCGGTGCCCGGTGTGGGCATCTGGCATCACGATCACCATCGGTGTTGCCAGTCCCTCCGCGATGGCTTTGTCGGCGATGTGTTGCACTTCACCAAATTGAACCCATCCGGTTTGGTCGTCACCTGATCCGTGCAACAGATACAGAACGGGGTAACTTCGATTCGAGGTTTCATAACCCGGCGGCAGGTACACCGCGTAATTTCGACTGCCGGAAAAGATTTTGCTCGGCAATGTTTTGGCGTCGTAGACGACACTGTGATGTGTCGATTGCGCCGTGACAGGGACTGAAGATAAGAAGATGGCCGCGACGGCCATCGTGGTAGGTAATTTCATGATGAGTTTTCTGTTGCGAGTTCGGGTGCCGAGTCCAGAGTCTAGTGCATTATTCCAATTCGAATCTAGGATGAGCCGCAGAGCACTAGCCCTCAATCAAGCGAAGCTTGATTTGCGATTTATTTAGAAAACTCGAAAACCCTCGGCGTTTTACGCGTGTATTGCAGGTTACTAAGACTTCAATCCACGCACGCAAACGAGGGTTTCGAGTGAACGC
>NZ_SJPM01000016.1 GCF_007859915.1 Neorhodopirellula pilleata | reverse complement strand
ACCTCGATGCGGTCGTGGAACTGTGCGAGCACCTGGAGTGCGCCCAACGAACCGGCGACGGTGACTCGGACTTCTAGTACGCGGCCCACTGCCCCGGTTCACCCGCCTGGGCAGATAGAACGCTTACTCGGCTCCGAGTTCGTCATGGAGATCCGCAGCAAATCGAATGCGTAGTTCAGTGAGTTGCCGGGTGCGAAGAATGCGGTCAATCAAAAACGTAACGCCGATACCGACAGCTAAAAACGCGGCAAGCCATGTAACCAATGTCAATTGGATTCTTTGACTGGCGTAGCGACGGTTCAGTTCCTTAATGACGAGAGGTCGTATTAGCTCCAGATCGTGACGTTTAGCGAGTTCATGCATCCACGTGCGGACGGGGAGAATTTCGCCGAACAGATTTTTTCCATCGGTAAGAGCGTTGGGTGATCTATCACCAGGGTTGGGCGGATCATCAGCGAAGGCACGTTTGCCCAAAGCAACATTTTGGCCATCGGAATAGAGTTCGATCTCGGCAAAACCGATGCGGATGTCGCCGGACGGATTGCCAACTGAAACGTCTTGCGTCGTTGGCTCTGGCTTCACGGCGCTCAATCGAACAAAGCGACAAGTGGTCTCGGGAATGCGCCACATCATGATCGGCCCGATGTCATTGATGTTGGTTCGTTGGTAGTCAAGCAAAATCTTCGCATTGGCAAAATCTTCTGAATCGGACCCTTCAATTTTCAGTCGATTCGGAATCCCAAGATCGCCTGCGTACGCTTGCGGAACCGTATCACCCTGGTCTACAGCATGCAGGTGGACTTCCGAAATCTTGCGCTGGGATCCCAGATCCAAATACAGGCTCGGTTGCTCCCCGAAGCGGCTGACATAGGCGAGACTTTGATTGCCCTCGGATGAATCCATCAAATAGGGCATCAGTCCGTCTACCAAGAATCGCTCGTCCCATGCACCGACGCGGTCTTTGGAGTTCGATGAAGTCGCGACGTGCTGGCGTAATGCGACGTTGTGTAATCCGCTGAAGACAATAATCTCAGCGAGTTGGAAGATGCGTTTTCCGTCGTAGGCACGCGTTGACAACCGTGTTGCTTCGATCCGTACCCAAGAGGCGGCTATCTGCTTAAGTGGAACTACAAGCGGTCCAATCCTGGGTTCGATTTTGTCTTGCAAATTGTATTCGGCTACCACCTTGCCCTTTGGATTATTGTTGGTGCCTGCGCGAATACGAATTGCTTGCGGGAATCCGTCAGATTGAAAACCTCTGTGGGTGTCACGCCAGAGGGTTGGAACGAGAACAATTTCATCAATCAAATATTCTTTGTCCAACTCAATCTCAATCCATTCCTTTCGCTCAGGCGGCCTGCGCCAATTCGAACGGTAGCCGATCGCGCCGATTCCACCCCGTAGGCTAAACGACGCTAGCCGACCAAGTTGGCTGTCGATCTCAACGAGACGATTTTCTAGCTGCCGGATAGAAAGATTGTCCAGGCTCACGTTTGCTGCTGGTCTATCGGAGGCATAAGCATGCTTCGCATGGAAGCACGAAACGCACAAGAGCACCAAAGCGAACGCGACAATGGGGCTCAGCAAT
Source organism: Neorhodopirellula pilleata (assembly GCF_007859915.1). GTDB lineage: Bacteria > Planctomycetota > Planctomycetia > Pirellulales > Pirellulaceae > Rhodopirellula > Rhodopirellula pilleata. The sequence continues at coordinate 115,856 of NZ_SJPM01000016.1, read as the reverse complement.
CGATTCATCGGAGCAGTATAGATCGGCGAAAACCAAGGATGTGTCCTCCAAACGGATGACACGGCGTTCAAGAATAAGTCGAATTGTCATCTAAATAGGTGACAGACAGCATGTGCTGCAAAGGCAATAATAACAGCATAGAGACGCTGGTACGGTCTCGAAGATCGCAAAGCAGTCCTTTTGAGGGAGGCGGTCATCGAGTCAGCGTTCCTAACTTTTCCACAGTTCACCTGCATCTACTCCGTCGGATTTGGTGGCGACTCCGCATCGTAACCGATGGACATGGTTTGGATCGAGCGTTGTGTCGCTTTGATTTTTGATTCGGTTGCGAATTAGGACGAAATGGCTGCCGCTTTTGCACGGCAGAAGGACGCTGAGGATTGAGAAGAGTTGTTCTAGGTTTGTTTCACTTTTTCTACTGGGGTTTTTTATGAGTTTCGCAAGAGCGCGACGGGGGTTCACTTTGGTTGAACTGCTCGTCGTGATAGCCATTATCGGTGTTTTGGTTGGACTATTGCTTCCCGCCGTGCAGGCTGCCCGTGAGGCTGCCCGTCGAATGAGCTGCAGCAACAATTTCAAGCAAATCGGTTTGGGCATTCACAACTACCACGCTGCTTACAACCAAATCCCTACCCATGGTGCGGGTACGGCGGCATACAACCCAAGCGACACAGCTGCCTATTGGGCAGAGAGTGATATCGCAAACAATCGACGTCTTAGCTCGTTGGTTGGGATCCTACCGTTTATTGAACAGCAGGCGATTTGGGAAGAAATTTCCAATCCAAGTGCAAGGCGAGCTGACGGAAATACCTCAGCGGCGATTGGAACTCCGGCGAATCCATGGCAGGCCATGGGGCCAACGCCAGGTACGATCCAGTATCTCCCGTGGACATACGAGATTCCATCCTATCGTTGTCCGAGCGATCCAGGTGCCGGTTTGCCAGCTCTTGGACGAACTAACTATGCCGCCTGCTTGGGTGACAGTACCTATCACACTCGCTTTGGCCCCTGGAACGACCGACGCACGAACTCAGCTCGCGAAACAAGCTGCCAAGGTGCTCATCGTGGCTTTTTCAAGCCGTATAACCCCAAGGGTCGCTTCCGTGACGTTCTCGATGGCTTGGCCAACACGATTGCGATGGGAGAAATTGCGACGGATTTGGGAGACGGTGCCGTTTCGACGAGTGCCCCAAATGACGGCTCGACTCTGGGGGGCAACAACGGCGCGATTGCGACGGTTCGTGACAACCCAGGTGCTTGTGACTCATTTCCCAACCCTGCTCGGCCACAGTTCTGGCTCAACGGTGGTGCCAACTCCGACCATTCCCGGGGTTTCAAATGGGGCGAAGCCAAACAGATGTTTACAGGTTGCTTCACGATTCTTCCGCCCAACGACCTCTACTGCGGACGACACAATGCCAAGGATTTGTCGTTCCCAGGTCCGATGTCGAGCCGCCACCAAGGCGGTTGTCATGTCTTGATGGCCGATGGGGCCGTGAAATTCATTACCGATTCGATCGAAGCTGGTAATCGAAATGCTGGCAATGTCTGGCACAGTGGCACGGGAGTTCAGGCGCCTGGCAACAAGAGCCCATACGGACTCTGGGGAGCTCTTGGAACTCGCGCCAGTAAGGAAACGGAGAGCTTGGATAATTGATTGAGATAGTTCTCACTTGATGGCAGGACACCCGGAGTCACTGAGCCTAGCTCGCGTCTTCGGGTGGCGTTGCCAACGATCATCATTTCACGCTCTTTTGCAGCTTTTAACTCTCAACTCCTCAATCCAATCTGATTGGCCGCAAGCAATAATGAAAACTAAATCCTTGTCTCTAACACTGCTTTTTTCCCTGCTGACGATGACTTGCTTTTTGGGCTGTGAAGAGCCGAAAGCGACTTCGGTCACAGAGGGTCTTCCTGCAAGCGATATCGAAGCGTACGAAGCACGTGTCAAGGAGATGGAGGCGGCAGCGATGAAAGAGATGGAAGGATCAGGCGAATAGTGAATCGTCACCCGAGAATCCATGTCTTGGCATCAATCGTGCTTCCAAGATGCGCGGATTGGCTGGTCGTTCGTTGCTTTTGAAATCGGGCCTTCGCAAACGCAACGAGAGTTCGCGGCACAACACGCCGTCAAAGCCCGCTAATTTCAGCTGAAGAACACGCACAAGACTGAAGCGACGGCGCTAGCCGCGGATTTCCTACTCAAATCATTGTTTCGCTTACCCGCGGCTAGCGCCGTCGGCTCACAAGCACTCAAGTCATCACCACACGTTTACCAGTCTTCAGTCCAGAAAACACGATGAGACAACCGTTGATATTAGTGCTGGTGTTGATGCTCGCGGGCCTATGCGGCGCTGACGATGCGGCTTCCCCGAAGAGCCAAGTAGATCCCAAGTGGAGCGGACAAACATTTCGCGATGTGACCTACAAGCAAGTGGGCAAGCGGAAGCTCCAGATGGATATCTACTTGCCATCGGTTCGCCAATCCGAGAAGTCGCCGGTCATCTATTACGTTCACGGTGGCGGATGGGCGGCGGGCAGCAAGAACGGCTTCGGCAGTCGTCTGATGCTGCCGGTTTTTGAGCAATTGGCGGCGGACGGATTTGTTTGCGTCTCCATCGACTACCGGCTTTGCAAAATCGGATCGGGAGTGCGGATGCGTGATTGTGTCACCGATGCCATCGACGGTCTGCGTTTCCTGAATAAGAACCATCGGCAGCACGCGATTGATCCCGAACAAATTGTCGTGTTTGGCGACTCGGCGGGCGGTCAACTTGCTCAGATGCTGACTTATGCTGCTCGCGATCAGTTTCCGGGCGATGAAATGCTGGCGGGAAATGATGTCCAGCCGATTGCCGGAATCTCTTGGTACGGCCCTTCGGACTTCACAGACGTCAATCTTTTCAAAACCAATCTCTCCGATAAGAACCCGGATCGCTTTGGCGCCCGGATCGTTGGCGACGACGGCAGCTATTCAACCAACCCGAAAGCTTTCGAGGAGATGAGTCCGTATTTTTGGATCCAAGAGGACAGCGCTCCGATGCTCGTCTTACAAGGCGATACGGACGCGACCATTCCCCTGCCACATGCAATCCATTTGAAGGAAAAAGCCAACCAGATTGGGGCCAACGTCGAGATGGTTATCGTGAAGAACGCTGGGCACAACTGGCGGAAGGCAGGAGGAGATCCGACGCCCGGATTGGAGGAGATACAACGCATGACCGCGGCCTACGCGCGGCAGCAAATCGCTCGTTTCGGAAATCGAAAGAAGACACAATGAATAAACGATGCGGGTACCTTTTGGTCCTGATGACGATCGGCATCTACTGCTGCGATGCGAAAGCGGATGACGTTCACGCGGCAGACTTTTATGTGTCCCCCCAGGGCTCGGACGCATGGTCGGGAACCTTACCCACACCCGCCCCATCGGGAGACGATGGTCCCTTCGCAACTCTTGCTCAGGCGCGTGATGCGGTTCGGCAAACTGCGAATCACGCCGCGAAAGACATCGTTGTACTTGTCCGTGGCGGAACCTATCGACTGACCGAGACGGTCGTGTTTGGTATCGAGGACTCCGGCGCGGGCGACTCGACGATCACCTACGCGGCTTATCCCGGCGAGACGCCGATATTCAGTTCTGGTCACGAGATCACGGGCTGGAAAAAGGTGACAGCCAAACTCCCCGACTTGCCCGAGGTAGCTCAGGGAAACATTTGGGAAGCGAATGTCTCGGGTTCGTTCCTGACACTTTATGACGATGACGGGATGTTGCCACGCTCGCAGTCGGAACGTTTCGTTCCGCTAAAGGGCGGAAGCCTTCGAGAACTTCACTTCCCGAAGGGCAAGCTGAAGAATTGGTCGAACGTCGAAGACGTTGAAATCCTGGTCCGTCCTACACGCGACTGGATGATGAATGTTTTGCCGCTGGAGTCAGTCGACGAAGCGTCGGGGATCGCTCGCACCGCGATCAACGCAACCTACGCAATGGTCAAACACGGTTGCTGGGTCGAGAACGTGTTGGAAGAACTCGACACCCCTGGTGAATGGACGCTCAATACAAAACTGGGGAAGGTCTACCTTTGGCGACGGGGCGATTCACTCGTGTTCGCGCCCAAACTGATCGAACTGGTTCGCGTGGAAGGCACGATCGACAAACAAGGGCCCAAAGATGTTCCAGTCCGCAACCTGCGATTTCGCGGTTTGACCTTCAAACATGGCGCGCGATACACGCTCACCAACGACGATGCCGGGCTGCAGCATGACTGGGACATGCTGGACAAGAACAACTCGCTCGTTCGCCTGCGGGGCACCGAGAAGTGTTCGATTCAGCAGTGCCATTTTCTTCACAGCGGAAGTGGTGCGATCCGCGTGGATCTGCATGGAATGAAAAACCAGATCTCCGGAAACCACATCGAGTCGATGGGCGGAGGCGGCATTCTGCTTTGCGGATACGGTCCGGGCACCAAGGACGTCAATAAAGACAATATCGTCTTCAACAACCACATCCATCACGTTGGCGAAATCTACTGGCACTCACCGGGGATCTTCCTCTGGCAGAGCGGCGAGAATCGTGTCGCCAACAACCTGATTCATCATACCAACTACACCGGTCTGATCGTTTCGGGATGCGTCCTCCGCTTTTTCACGATGCCCGATAAACGCGAACAGGTTCGCGCTATTCGCGGGCACGAAGTTGGAAAACTGTCCGGCGACCCGAAGCCTGACGAGGTCGAACGCTTCCTGCACAGTCGCGAGAACGTGATTGAGTACAACGAGATCCACCACGCGATGCAAAAGCTAGGCGATGGAAACGGGATCTACATTCGCGGCGCAGGCCCAGGCAACGTGATTCGCCGCAACTATGTCCATCACCTCATCGCCCCGACGCCCAAACAAGGCGCGATCCGGACCGACGGCGGGCAGATGGACACGCTCATTTCAGAAAACGTGATCTACAAGTGCACGTCGCAGGGGATGACGCTGAAGCTGAACAATCGCTTTGAAAACAACATTATCGCTGACGTCATCGCACCGCGGGGCGTCTATTTAAAGATCGTCGAAGGCCCCATGAAAGATGCGAGCAACAAGCGAAACATATTTTACTCGTCGACGGCCGACTGTACGTTCCTATCAGAACCGCCCGAAGGCAAAGGGAATGTCGGCGAAGACCGACGAGGTGATGTGCCAGCACGAATGCGAGACATCGATTCGGATCTCAACTTCTACTATTGCAAATCAGACCCCAGCATTGGCAGGGCGACGCTCGAAAGACTGCAGCGCAAAGGCAGTGATCCCAACAGCAAAGCCGTCGACCCGATGTTCGTCGATCCTGAAAACGGTGATTTCACGTTCCGTCCCGCTTCACCCGCGTTGACGATGGGCATTCTTGAAATTGATCGATCCCTGATTGGCCTCCGTGCCTCAGATGCCACGTACTCACCACAAGAATAGAAACCTAAGAGACGTCGCCGTCTCCAAAACCCTGCCAGGGGCAATCGGCAACGGTTTCCGGATTGATGCTAACTGATTGCCCCACAACGCACTCACTCAAACTGAAATACCGAGATGAAGTCCACTTTCCTTTCAATGATGCTTGTTGTGTCGCTTTGCTCGCCATTGCTGGCGCAAGAGTCTGCGACGAAAGCAACCGAACAGATCGTCAAGTACCTGAAGAATCTAGCTCCCGGCGCAAAGCTGATTTTTGCGACGACGACGCCCGTCCCCGACGGAGAACCGGGCCGAGTGGCGGGCGACGCAGACAAATACAATCAAGTTGCCACGAAAGTTCTGCTCGACTATCCGGAAATCAGAATCAACGATCTCTATTATTTCACCAAGCCGAATCATTCGAAATGGTGGGCCAAACCAGGCGATGTTCACTACGGCACCGAAGGTCGAAATGCTCAGGGCGACGAAGTCTCACGCATCATTCTTGATTCCCTTCCGAAGTGACCCAGACGCTGTTCATTATTCATGTTTTGCGTGGTATGTGACCCGATGGCGTTAGTCGCAGTTGCCGACCGAAACCCGCGACCAACGCTGTCGGCTCACGTTTTGAAAACAGCACATCGTTCCGAAGGAGAATAGTCGATGGCAACCAGATCAATTTATCGTATTTTCCTGATCATCGTGTTGATGATTGCTACATGGACAACGCTTGCTACCGCTGAAAAATTAGCGCATTCGTTGGATGAGAATTCCTTGCGAGTCAGTGACGGCAGCCAGTTTGTGCCCCAGGACCTTTTCCCGAAGTTCAGTTGGGATACGGTTCCCACCTATTACATGTTTGGGCACATGGATCATTCGTTGAGTCCCGAGCAGGTCAGCTTCATTGCCGAGCGGACAGATTTTCTCTGCATTGAAAAATCGCATGGCAGGGGAGAGTTCGGGGCGGCGGACCTCGGTGCCAAACATGAAGCGGCGGCCCTGAAAAAGGCGAATCCCGACTTGAAGGTGCTGTTCTATTTCAACTCTGCCTATGCTTGGCCCTACACGTCGTACAGCAAGGAATTCACGCAACAGGGTATCAAGTCCAAGCCAGAGCTGAAGGAATTCTTGCTCTCCGATCCAAAGACTGGCGAATTGGCCAGTCATCATGGCGGCGTTCTGATGTTCGATATTTTGAACCCTGAATTTCGCGAATGGTGGATTGAAACGGTTGCCAAAGGCGTGAAAGAATCGGGTTGCGATGGCGTCTTTGTTGATCAGATGCACGGCAACGCAAGGCTTCGCAAAGACAAAACCACCGAGATTCGACGATTAATGGGCGACATGATGGTGACGCTCAAGGCCCAGCTCGGTCCCGAGAAGCTCCTACTGGGCAACAATGCGTGCAACGAGGATGCAATCTTTGTGTATCCGGTTTGCGACGCAATCATGTTTGAAAATTTCGCCGACGTTCATTGGAACAAAGAACAACTGCTGGCTGACTGGAACGGCATGTTGAGAAATGCCAGAGAGGGGAAGGTTTCTGTGTTTCGACTTGGCGTCGAAGGGTACGGACGTGGGTATCTGCGGAGCATCACTCGTGAAAAAAAGTTGAAGGTAATGCCGCAACGATCGCGAGAGAAATTGGAGTATGCGCTCGCCTCCTATCTCATTGGCGCCCAGCCTTATTCGTATTTCATGTATAGCTGGGGGTGGACATTGGCAGACGGCGCCCTGGTCGACTACCCAGAATTAAGAAAACCGCTTGGCCCGCCTACAGCTGCGTATCATCGCACCACGCCCAAAGGTTGGGAGTTCACTCGTGAGTTCGAACACGCCAGCGTTTGGGTTAACACTGAAACCCGACAGTCCAAAATCACCTGGAAAGAATAAAGAATGACGAGGCAGCGAAAATATCGAAAGCAACTCCGTGTCGTTTTCCTGATCGTGGCATGCACAATGAGTTGGACGAAGTCCGTTTGTGCCCAGGAACAAACGCAGACACCGCCCAAAGTCGTTCAACTCGATCCGGACGAGGTGACAACAATGATTGCTTCAAGTGGATCATTGGCCGGTCATGCGAAGCGTCACTTTCGGAGTGCCAACGTGGTGCATGGATTCTCGTCACCGCAGGACTCCGTGACCTGGACAGTCATTGCACCGCAAGAAGACGACTACGTGGTCGATGTACTCTTCAGTAAGAAGGGACAGGTGAAGCTGGAAGTGAGTTCGGGGGATTCTGTTCTGACTGCACCGTCGATGATCAAGACATGGGAGTATCGCCCTTTCTTTTGGCGTCAAGAATTATCCGGCACATTGCATCTGAAGGCGGGCGAGAACCAGATCACGTTTCGCTTGCCCGATGAGAAACCTGAATCAGCATCCCAGCGCGATGACACTGAAGAGACCCCTCGTTTCGGACAAGGCGTCACCGAGAAATTCCATTTGTTTTCGATTGAATTAGGGACGGCGTCTGCACGGCAGGCGCAGGCCGAACGGGCACTGGCGATTCGCGGCGATGCGTCATGGATGGTGGATGGCAAGTACGGCATCTTTGTCCATTGGTCCGCGCAGAGTCGTGGTTTCCATATCGATGAAAAGAGAGCGGATTGGTTTCAAAAGTCCGTGGAGATGTTCGATGTCAACGTGTTCGCCGACGCCATTGAGCGGACCGGTGCTGCATGGGTCACGTTCACCGCGACGCACCAGGGATTCTATTGGCCCGGCCCCAACGCGGCGCTCGATAAGATTGCACCGGGCCGCACCGCCGAGAGAGATTTACTAGGCGAGATCATTGACGAACTGGACCGTCGAGGCATCCGGACTCTGTTTTATCTGCACACCGGATACAACGGCTATGCCCCCGAAGTGTGGCGAGAAGCGGTTGGCGCAAACGATCCCGATACGACGCGTTTTAGCGACAACATCGAGTCGATCTTACGCGAATGCAGTCTGCGTTATGGCAAAAAACTGAAGGGGTTCGGCTACATCGACGGCGCACAAGCCTGGGATTATCCGCTCAAGCCATCTTGGGAAGGTTGGGCGAGAGCGATCAAGGCTGGCAATCCCGATGCGTTGGTGGGGTTCAGTTTCAATCGCGGCACGACGGTCAGCCCGTTCAATGATTTGTATGTCACCGATGGCGGCAAGGAATTATTGAGTCCCGATCCTCAGTTGATTGGCCCGGGGCGACAGTTGGGCGATGTGACACCGGCGTGGTGGTTTCTGATGGACCACGAAGGATGGTTTCCCAACCAACCGTTCCATGGCAAGCATGGCCTGGGCCCGGTTCATTCCACGGAGGAATACGTTGACTTCTTCCAGCGGATGGCAGCCGCCAAGATTCCCGTGACCGTCAACTTGATCATGACAGCCGATGTCACCGACGACCACGAAATCTTCCATCCCAAATGCACGGCGGTGATGGACGAAGTGCGGATTGCTATTCGTGCGAAATAGTCACAATCGCATGGCTGGTCGATCTGCGGTATGGAATCAGGAATTGAAAAGGCGAGGCGAAACTTGAAAAATCAATTTCTATCCTTTCGGTCGCTGAAGATGTTTCAGTGGATTCTGGTCATACTATTGCCCGCTGTGCAGAGTGAGACTTTTGCAGTCGACATCAATGTATCGATTGCCGGAAATGCCCAAGCTGACAACGCTAGCCGCGGGTGCCGACCGATACCCGAGGCTAGCGCCGTCGGCTCAAATGAAGCAAACTACAAGACAGACGAACCTTGCCAAATAACAACTCGAACGAGCATCTCATGAAAGCACTTCCAATCTTGGCATTTACCCTACTCACAGGATCGTTGTTCGCAGCGACTTTGGGTTCGGCCGCTGGAACGCAAGCGAACTTCTATGTCTCCCCCACCGGATCCGATGAATGGTCCGGGACATTGGATGCCCCCAATGCCGATGCCAGCGATGGTCCGTTCGAGACACTGACGCGAGCGCGCGATGCCGTTCGCGTTCTCAATCGGCAAGAGCCGAAAGACATCGTCGTTCTGGTTCGCGAAGGAACTTATCGGTTGAGTGAAACCGTTGTCTTCGGCATCGAAGACTCGGGGCAAGAGGATTCAACAGTGACCTATGCGGCGTACCCCGACGAGACACCGGTCTTTAGCTCGGGAAAGTCCATCGAGGGCTGGAAGAAAGTCACGGACAATTTACCGGGGCTCCCTGACGCGGCCATTGGGAACGTGTGGATGGCCGAAACGTCGGATCGATTTTTCACGCTCTATGACTCCGAAGGAATGCTTCCGCGGGCCAAGTCATCTGGGTTCATACCGCTCAAAGGCGGCAGCCGCAACCGACTTCATTTTCCGGAAGGCCGATTGAAGAATTGGTCGAACGTGACGGACGTTGAAATCATTGTCCGGCCGCATCACGCATGGATTTCAAACGTGCTGCCACTGGAATCGGTTGATGAAGAAAAGCAATTGGCAACCACGTCCATCGACGCCACCTACGCGATGAACGTGCTTCACTTTCTGCCGACGGTCGAATCCTGCTGGGTGGAAAACGCACTCGAGGAACTCGATGAACCCGGTGAATGGGTACTCAATACGGAGCAAGGCAAGGTCTACCTCTGGCCGCGAAACACAACGTCCGTCTTGGCTCCTCAATTGACAGAGTTGATTCTTATCGAAGGTGAAATCGACAAACCAGGGCCGAACGACATCCCAGCGCGGAATTTGTGCCTTCGCGGCCTGACATTCATGCACGGTGAACGCTACCAGTTAACCGCCGACGATGCGGGACTGCAGCACGATTGGGATATGCACGATAAGGCCAACGCTTTGGTTCGTCTGCGTGGTACCGAGAACTGCAAGATCGAGAAATGTCACTTTGCTCACAGCGGCAGCGGTGCGATCCGTGTGGATTTGCATGGACAGGAAAACAAGATCTCCGGCAACCATATCGAGCACATGGGAGGCGCCGGTATCCTGCTATGCGGTTACGGTCCGGGAGCCAAAGATGTGAGCAAGAACAACCTTGTCTTCAACAACCACATTCATCACATGGGGCGAATTTATCTTCATTCGCCTGGAATCATGGTCTGGCAGAGCGGTAATAATCGTGTGGCGAACAATCTGATTCACCACATGCCTTACAGCGGAATGATCCTCTCCGGTGTCATGACCGACTTCTTCAACAAGCAGGGCCGAGAACTTTCTCGAACCATTCGGAAGCAGGAAGTCGGTGACTTGCCTCGAAATCTGAATCTGGAAGACGTACGCCCATTCCTTCACTCTCGTGACAATAAGTTCGAGTACAACGAGATCCACCATGTGATGGAGACGATGGGCGACGGCAACGGAATCTACATTCGCGGTGCTGGTGCGGGTAATGTGATCCGCCGCAATTACATTCATCATCTGGTCACACCCATGCTGATGCAAGCCGCAATTCGAACTGACGGAGGACAGCAAGATACGCTCATCACCGAGAATGTGATCTTTAAGTGCATGGCGCAAGGGATCATCTTGAAGCTGAACAATCGTGCCGAGAAAAATATCGTTGCGGACGTCCTTGCGCCGCCTCGAGGGTATTACCTGTCGCTGCGAGAAGGGCCTTTGACCGATGCGGTTATCGAACGCAATGTTTTCTATTCCATCAACAAAGAAACTGTTTTTATCGATGAGTTGGCTCCTGGAAACGGAAGAAAGACCGAGGATAGCCGAGGACGAGAATTGGCGCGATCGAAGGACGCGAAGACTGATTTGAATATCTACTACTGCGCGATTGATCCTGAATTGGGTAGGCAGGTGTTGGAAAAACAGCGAGCCGACGGAGTCGACGCCAACAGTCGTGCGGTCGACCCGATGTTCGTCGATCCTGAAAACGGCGATTTCCGATTCATGCCGGGATCGCCCGCGTTGGAGATGGGCATCGTCCCGATCGACCTGTCCCAAGTCGGTTTGCGTGACACCGAACAGTAAAGAAAATCATCGACGAATGATCTGAGGGCGCGTTTGTTGTCTGTCTGATGGCAGACTCTGCCCCTCGGGAGACCATTCTACAATTGTTATTTGGACGCGTCCTGCTGTCGCCCTTGCCCAATTGAGAAACAACATGAAACCAATATTCGAAGTTAGCCCAGTCTTGAAAATCACCAATTTGCTTCTGCTAGTGACCTCTGCATTCTTACCAAGTGAGAACGCGAGTTCGCTGGCTACCGCGGCCGACGGAGCGGGTGCAAAGCCGAACATCGTTTTTCTGTTCGCCGACGACCAAAATACTTATTCAGTTGGGTGCTATGGAAATAAGGATGTTCAGACACCGAACATGGATCAGCTTGCTCGTGAGGGCGTGCTTTTCGACAGGCACTACAACACGACAGCCATCTGCATGGCCAGCCGGGCGAATGTGTTTACGGGGATGTACGAATACAAAACGGGATGCAATTTCAATCATGGCGATATGAAGTCCAAGGTTTGGGAAAAGTCTTATCCCGTTTTGTTGCGAGAAGCTGGTTACCTAACAGCCTTCGCCGGAAAGTTTGGAATCGTGGTCGAGGGCAAAGGGTTATGCGAAGACGATTTCGACTTTTGGGGGGGAAGTCCGGGGCAGACGGAATATGCGACGGTAAAGAACAAGTCGATGCGGAAGTATGCTGAAAAGTACCCCCATTCAACCTTGTCTTACGGAGCTTTCGGACAGGATGTGATCCGTGAATCAGTCAAGCAAAAGAAGCCTTTCTGTTTATCGATTAGCTTTAAAGCACCACACAAGCCAGCGACTCCTGATCCTCGCTTTAACGAAATTTACGCGGGTAAGAAATTCACCAAACCACAAAATTTCGGTCGTCAATTCGGCGAACATCTATCACCGCAAAGCAAGGCGGGTCGCCAGTATCCTCGCTTTACAGAGTGGAACTATGACACCGACTACGACGGCGAAATGGCAAAGTACCATCAGCAGGTCTATGGAATCGACGTCGCCATCGGGATGATCCGGGACCAATTGCGGGAACAGAACGTGGCGGACAACACAGTCGTAATCTACACCAGTGACAACGGCTACATTTGCGGCTCGCATGGCTATGGCTCGAAAGTTTTGCCCATGGAAGAATCCGCTCGCGTTCCACTGATGATCTACGATCCACGCAGTCCGCTCAATGGTCAACAGATTCGCTGTGAACAACTGACGGGCAACATTGACATTGGGCCAACGATTTTGGATATCGCCGGTCTTTCGCCGCCCGTCAACATGGATGGAAAGAGCCTGCTGGGATTGCTGCAGAATCCAAACGAAGGTGGTCACGAGCAATTGGCTTTCATCAACACATGGGGTGCAGTTCCGACGACAAGCCTCACTTGCCTGACCAAAAGATACAAATACACGTACTGGTGGTACGGCGACAAAACGATGAGTCCCGCTGAAGAACTCTTCGATCTGCAAAGCGACCCGTTGGAGCTGACCAACCTCGCTATCAGCTCCGATAGTGCGAGTCTCTTAGAAGCGATGCGTCAGCGGTACGACCAAGAACTTGCCAAGTGGAATCAGCAGGCCGTTAATTACAACGACTATCAACGCTACGGAAAACTGTTTGATCGAACGATCCCTCTTTCGTCAAAGAAAGTGAAGTGACACGCAACGGCGTTCCCAATCGAATTGATACTTGGGACGGTGACTCGCTTGATGATCGTCTTGTCGGGTTTCGTTTTACCAGCATTTTGTAACAAACTACCCGATACTCTCACGTTCGGCTCACAAAACGGATCTGTCGACTTATAGAAAAGACGAACGAACACTATGAACGAGCATTGGCAGTCCTGTTGTTTACAAAGGATCACTTTACTTTTGATTCCTATGCTGGCTCTCTTTGGGGCGTCCGATGCGAGTTTTGCTTTGGACGTCTACGTTTCTGTCGACGGAAACGCTGAGGCTGATGGCAGTATCGCTCACCCTTACGGATCTCTTCACGATGCCGTGCAGGCCGTGAGGACTTTGCGCACAGCAGGCAATACCGAGCCGGTGGTAATTACTCTCCGCGTGGGACGCCATCAGGTCAACGAAACGTTGGTGTTGGGAATCGCAGACGCTGCGCAGACGTCAAGCAATGCGGCGTTCGAACAATATGGAGCTGGCGATGAGATCGGTCCCGCTTATTTGACATTTGCTGCCTACCCCGGCGAGCATCCAGTAGTGAGTGGGGGCGTGCCAGTTACCGGTTGGACGCGATTGGAGTCACCGCCTGCTGATTTGCCTGCCACGGCGGTGGGCAAGGTCTGGGTGACAGACATGCCTTCGGACATGGATCGATTCTATACGCTCTATGACAACTATGGACGTCTGAATCGCGCTCGCAATTCTGGGTTCGCCTACACCAAACCTGGTAGTGCACGAACGCTGCACTTTCCGCAAGGAGCTTTGAGAAATTGGAGCAATGTGGAGGACGTCGAAATCCAGGCAAGGCCCGGTCGCGCCTGGGTGATCAACATGCTTCCGCTTGCTTCGGTCGATGAAGTTGATCAGGTCGCCACTACCAGCGTTTCCGCGACCTATCCGATGGGGCCCTTGGCGCCTTATCTGCACAAGCCTGGCGACTCCGTCGTATGGGTTGAGAATATTATTGATGCGCTAGACGAACCCGGTGAATGGGTGGTCAATACGCAGACGCGAAAGATCTATTTGTGGCCCTCTGATCCTGCCCCGGATGGATCGCCACGTGGAATCCTTGCGCCAACGACGACTGAACTGATTCGTGTCGAAGGGGTCATCGACTACCAAGGTCCGACGGACACGCCCGTTCGCGGCATTGCTTTTTCTGGACTGACTTTTTCGCATGCGGATCGTTGGGCATGGAAAAACGATGAAGGTCGCGTGGGTTGGGGCATGCAGCACGACTGGGACATGTTCGATCGTCCCACCGCCCTGCTTCGATTCCGTGGAGCTGAAGACTGTCGGGTGACAGATTGCACGTTTATCAATTCCGGTGGTTCCGGTTTGCGCATGGACCTGCATGCCCAACGCAATCGCGTTGTTGATTCCGAGTTCGCTCACCTAGGCGAGGCGGGAATTCTGCTGGCAGGTTATGGCCCCGGAACCAAAGACGCCAACCACCACAACGACATCATCAACAACCACATCCATCATTTCAGTGAAATCACTTGGCATTCCCCAGGACTATGGGCTTGGCAGAGTGGACACAATCGGATGGTCCACAACGAGTTGCACCATAGTGGTTATGCAGCGGTGCTGATCACCACGCGCGTGGAACCTGACCGGAGTCTAAATGGCGAGGGCGGAAGAACGGTTCGCCGGCATGAGATTGCGGCTGAGGACGAGAAACGGACACGCGGTGGATATGAGAGCTGGAAAATCCGCGAGAGGTACAATCATGCCCGGCACAACCTTCTGGAGCACAACGAGATTTCACACGCCGTTGAATTGCTCTCTGATGGAAATGGTATCTATGTGTCCGGAACGGGAACAGGGAATATCGTTCGCTACAACTACCTTCACGACAACCTTGCGCACTCCCTACCAGCGGCCATCCGTTGCGATGATGACCAACATGAAACGCTCATCTATGGAAACGTCCTCTACAACAACGCTGGATTCTCCGCAGCAATCGCCTCGAAGGGTGTCAACGACATCATCAACAATTTCATCGTAGCACCAGCGGTGGTTCCCAGGTCGGGATACATCAGCTTTGAATGGGCTCCAGTAGCGGGCTCGAAGGCACACCGCAACATTATTTTGTCACATCCCGATGGTGGTAGTGCCTATTCCGAAAGGCTCAGAAGTGGACAGACAAGTGGAGGTCCCAAGCTCGTGTCGACGGACATGGATTCAAACCTCTACTACCATCCAACGAATCCGCATTGGATTGACGATCATCTGATAAAAATGCGGGCGGTAGGCAAAGAGGACGCCAGCCTCTTTGGTGATCCTCTGTTTACAGATCCCGGCAATGGCGATTTCACTTTCCGCCCCGGCAGTCCCGCCGTGGTACTGGGAATCGAGTCACTGGACGTCTCGAAAATGGGGCGGACGAGCAAGGACAGTGTTGACCATCAGTGATTGAAGTCATTCATTGGAATGATCGTCCAAATGCTTCGAACTGTGTCGACTCTGTTAAAGAGTTCTATTGGATTGGTGCTGAAGACGTTGATGCGGAAAAATCTCGTCTCATGGAGTCAAGCCAGTTTCTCGGCGAAGGCCCAGGCGACGTAATGACAACTTGCCGTTTGTCTTGGTTGATAACATCGTCTCTGTATTGACGTTGCTTCGCTTCACAAGAACCGATCTTGACAACTACAATACGTTCTGAAACCCGTCCAGCGCACCGCAGCGACAACCGGGGGGCATGTCTACGGGAGAGGAACAATGTCTCGGAATGACCTTCGGTTGGAAGTGTTTGGCGAAGTGGTTTGGGAATGCTACTTTCGCAATCAAATCGATGAAAGCAGAACCCCACATCCCTAACATCCAACAAGCGGATGGTGATACCGAATTAGTCTCATCAGCGAAAGCAAAATTAGTGATACGGATACTTCTCCCAACGTTCAGTGCCCTTGGTCTTGGGACGCTGCTTGCTTTTGGAGCACCGACGCTTGCCCAAGCCGAATCCATCGAGAAACCCAATATCATCTATATCATGATGGATGAATGGGGCTACTTCGAATCCTCGGGGATGGGTCATCCAATTTTGCAAACCCCAAACATTGACAAAATGGCTCGCGAGGGCATGCGGTTCACCCAATTTTTGGCGGGCGCGAATGTTTGTGCTCCGACCCGCAGCACGCTGATGACGGGGCAACATACCGGACACACGACGGTACGACTCAATGGCGGCGGAGCAGCCCTGCGCTCCGACGATCGCACGATCGCAGATGTCGTACATGAGTGTGGATACACGACCGGAGGCTTCGGGAAATGGGGGCTCGGTGATGCAGGCACATCGGGTGTTCCAGAGAAACATGGATTCGACACGTTTTTTGGCTACTACCATCAGGTCCACGCTCACGTCTACTATCCGCGTTACCTGCTTCGCAACAGTGTCAAGGTTCCGCTGGAGGGTAACACGGGAGATCCTTATTTCGGTGAAGTGTTTGCACAAGATCTTATTCATGAGGCCGGGCTAGACTTCATTCGAGAGAATGCCAAGCGACCGTTCTTCGCATATATGCCATGGACACCACCTCACGGCCATTGGGGGATGCCCAAGGACGATCCCGCTTTTCTCAAGTACCGAGACAAGAATTGGGATGCAACAAACCAGCGTGGCGAAATCGATGCGCAGATTTACGCAGCGATGGTCGAGATGGTCGATCGTCAAATCGGAGACATCTTTGGGTTGCTTCGCGAACTCGATCTCGATCAAAAAACAATCGTTTTCGTCTGCGGTGACAACGGCGGGCAAGCCTACTTTCAGGATGAGCGTCATCCTCATGGCTTTTTGGGGCCCAACCTGAATCCGAAAACGGGCGAGCGGTTTCGTGCTGGCAAGGGAACGTTCTACGAAGGCGGGCTGCGGATTCCATTTATCGTTCGCTGGCCTGGTCACATTGCTCCAGGTTCGATCTCGAACCATCTTGGATACTTCCCCGATGTGATGGCTACCCTGTCCGAGCTTGTGGATGTGCCGCTCGACAAAAACGCTGACGGAATCTCGATTCTGCCAACGCTATTGGGGGAGGCAGTCGTCGGGCACGAGCAGAAACAACATCCCTACCTCTATTGGGAAGACGGGAAAAGCGTCGCCGTTCGAATGAACAATTGGAAAGCCATCAAACCGAATCCTTCGGCTCCATTTGAGTTGTACGATCTAAGTGAAGATTTGGTAGAAAAGAACAACGTTGCGACTCGCTTTCCTGAGGTTGTCGAGAAACTGAAGTTATATGCCACGGAAGCACACTCTGTCCCACGCTCAGGAACTGTCTTAGACCCAACCGTTGGATTCAAGGGCCACAACGCTCCGTAACAGCACTGCAGCTAGGACGATGATTGCGGCGGAAGCGTCAGCGGCACTTGAGGTGACGTCACTGGTCGTACCTCACAGCGTGAGCGTTTCTCAACTCGCAAATAGCTGCCTGGTCGACGTTTAAGCGATTTAAGAGACTGTAAGCAAATTCCTTCTTCGGCAACCAATTCAGCCAATGACGATACGGGTGAGGCCACCCAAAGGTCTCGAAGTCGGCTATGTTCCTATTGTCTCGCGTCAAGAATCCAACCCTGAGGATCATCAATGATGAAGCCATCAAATTTCATTCTGTTGTTGCTTTTAATGTTCGCGGTGCATGCCGTGGCTGATGATTCCTTCACGCAGGGCAAACCGAATGTGCTGTTTATCTCGATCGATGATCTCAACGATTGGGAAGGAGCAATGGGAGGCAACCCACAAGCCAAGACACCGAATCTCGATAAGCTCTCGACGCAAGGCATGCTGTTTACTAATGCGCATTGCTCACAAGCCGTCTGCATGGCGTCACGAAATTCACTGCTGAGCGGGATTCATCCGAGCACTTCGGGTTGGTACAGCTCGACGTCGAGTATGCGTAAGACGTACGACCAAGTGATGGGGGAGCACAAGATGCTGCCACAACACTTCAGGGATAACGGATACGAAACTCTGGCGGTCGGAAAAGTGTTTCACCAAGGAGTTTCAGATTACGGAGATCGCACGAAAGACTTCTGGGATGAAACTGCGCCAGGTTACAAAGTTCCCAAAAGCTTGCTCGCACGGGGTGATGGATACGGCGGCAAACACTTTTATCC
This sequence comes from Neorhodopirellula pilleata, assembly GCF_007859915.1. Lineage (GTDB taxonomy): Bacteria > Planctomycetota > Planctomycetia > Pirellulales > Pirellulaceae > Rhodopirellula > Rhodopirellula pilleata. The sequence continues at coordinate 97,697 of NZ_SJPM01000016.1, read as the reverse complement.
ATTTCCGAAAAATGGCAGTCAGATCATTGACCGCTACGGCAAAAAATACTCCGACGGAAATTCGTTGTGCTACGGCGCACTGGATCGCGAAGATATGCCTGGCGGGAAAATGTTCGATGAGCTGATTGCTGATTGGGCGGTCGATCAACTCACCCACGATCATACCAAGCCGTTCTTTCTCGCCGTTGGGTTTGTGCGACCACACGTCCCCTACACCGCACCGAAAGAATATTTCGACATGTACGATCTCGATGAGATTCGCATCCCCGAAGTGCCTGATGATGAAATGTCCGACATCCCAATGATGGGAAAGTCCATCGCTTATGGAACGATTCGGTCGGGTGATCACTACGCCGTCGTGAACCTGAGTGACACCTATTGGAAGGAAATGGTCTACGGCTACTTGGCGAGCGTTTCATTCGTCGACGCCCAAGCGGGCAAGGTGCTTGATGCGCTCGAGAATAGCAAGTATGCCGACAACACGATCGTCGTTCTTTGGTCTGACCATGGCCAACATCTGGGTGAGAAGAAACACTGGCGAAAGCAAGCGTTGTGGGAAGAATCGACTCGGGTGCCGTTGTTTTTCAAGGCGCCCGGTGTTTCCCTGGCTGACTCCAGATCCAGCGAGCCGGTGAGTCTGCTGGACGTTTACCCGACACTGGTCGAGTTATGTGACTTGCCGGCGGCACCAAAATTGGAAGGCAGTAGCCTGGTTCCTATGATGAAGGAGCCGTCGCGGAAAAGTGATCACCCAGTACTAACGAGTTGGTACTACGGCAACTACGCTGTTCGTAGTCATGATTGGCGATACATTCACTATCGAGATGGAACGGAAGAATTATACGACCATCGAACGGATCCGAACGAACACAAAAACGTTGCTGGTAATGCGGCACACTCCGCCGTCATCGCTGAACACAAGAGGTGGTTACCCAAAACCAATGCTTTGCCCGCTGGCAGCGATACGTGGAATGGTGACTCGCTTGATCGTCGGATCGAGCAATGGGAAGCCGACGAGTCACTTCCAGACTGGCTCCGCTAAGTACGGTCAATTATCTTCTAGACCTTAAATCGGAGCCGATGACGCTAGCCACCGTTCCGGCAGGGTCTTCGTTCCCCGATAACACCCGCGGCTAGCGCCGTCGACCCATCATTGATAGACAGCGACTCGTCGCAGTGAAACACAAACCAACATTTCGTCTTGAGTGAATAGATTGATAAATCAGAAGATCATATTTACCCTCTGCGTCTGTATCGCCTCCAGTGCAGCTTGTGTATCGGCTGAGAACGAGGCGCAACCTCGTTTGCCAAACATCGTTCTGATGATGAGCGATGACCAAGGATGGGGTGATGTCGGGTTCAACGGCAATGCGGACATCATTACGCCGAACTTAGACAGTATGGCGAAGAACGGCGTGCGGTTCGATCGATTCTACGCAGCGGCACCGCTCTGTTCGCCAACGCGTGGTAGCTGTTTAACAGGTCGCTTTCCATTTCGCTACGGAATCCTTGCTGCGCACACGTCTGGATTGCGAGTCGGTGAGACAACGATTGCTGAGATGCTCAAGAGCAAAGGATACTCCAATGGTTTTTTCGGTAAGTGGCACATCGGTTGGGTCAAGCCGGATGAACTTGGAACGCGTGGCCACTATTCGCCGCCGTCACACCATGGGTTTGACGAAGTCTTTGCCACGACGAGCGCCGTGCCAACTTGGGATCCGACCGTGACGCCCAAGGGCTGGGACAGTAAATCCAACAAGGTGGGTGAGCCTTGGAAAGGTGGCTTTCCTTACATGCACAACGGAAAAGAAGCGACCGAAAATCTTGAGGGTGATGACAGTCGTGTTATCATGGATCGAGTGATCCCCTTCATTGAACGGAACAAAGAACAACCCTTCTTTGTAACCGTTTGGTTTCATACTCCACATGAGCCCGTTGTCGCTGGTGAGCAGTACAAAAAGCTGTATGCCAAACGCGGACAATCACGTCAGAATTACTACGGTGCGATCACAGCGATGGACGAGCAAATTGGGCGTTTGCGAGACAAACTTCGAGAACTCGGTGTCGAAAAAGACACGCTCGTATTCTTCTGCAGCGACAATGGGCCCTCCGATGGCGCCGCAAAGAAAGGCATCGCGTCGGCGGGGCCATTTAAAGGTCACAAACATCAAATGTACGAGGGCGGTGTGCTGGTACCAGCTTGCGCCGAGTGGCCGGGTGTGATTAAACCCGACACAAAGACCGACGTGCGTGTCTCAACGATCGACTACTTTCCGACGATCGCGGGCATCGTGGGCTATTCGTTCTCAAGCCAAAAATCGAGGACGATTGACGGGATCGACCTGATGCCGGTGATCAGTGGGAAAGTCGTGCGGCGCGACAGGGATTTGTTTTTTGGTTTCCGCCGATTGCATGATGAAATCGATGGCAAGTCAATCATCAGTGGCGACTTCAAACTCTTGCGGGAAGCAAAACCGAACGGGCAAGTTCGTCTCTACGATCTGAGTCGCGACCCCTTCGAAGAGCATGATCTCGCCGCAGAGATGCCCGACGTGCTTGCAAAGATGATGCAATCACTTGAGGCCCTGGAAGCAAGCTGCCAACTCAGTCGCGATGGTGCTGACTACAGCTACTGACGAGGTCCGGGCATCGGTCCTGCAGCGTTGATCGTTTCTACTTTTCTTCCCAAAACGCAGGTTTCACCGCGTGTTGTGGACAGCAATCAGCCAGTGCTTTCGCAGCAATGTGGAAACAGAGGTCGCAATTCCTTAGTTGCGTGTCGCAAAACGTCATTGCTACTTGTTCGTGCAGTGCAGATCATATAGGTCTGCTTAGAGAGGCTGTTGGAAACTGGGGTGAGAACGACATCGAAGAGTGCGAATCGTCATCTTTTTTACCACGTTGTTTAGCCTTCGTTTTCCCAACATCCCGGCTTCAAGCGTCTTCGCGTTCACAAACGTGCCACTGTCCAGTTAAAGTGTCCTACGGCTCGTCTGCTGTGTCTGAAATGACGGAGACGCTCTTCTGTTTTCGTGCGTTGATGGCTCACAAGCCCGACGCTCAACTGAACACACGCTCTGACCGCAAACCCAATTATGTCGCGATAACTCATGACTCAGAAACTTTGCATCTACCTGCTCACTGTTGGGCTTTTCCTCTCGGGTGCCCTTACTGCGGCTGCCACAAATGTCGTGTTTATCATCTCGGACGACCAAGGCTATGGCGACCTTGGATGCACCGGAAATTCGATTATCAAGACACCCAACATCGACAAACTGGCGTCCGAAAGCTCTGGATTGAGCGACTATCACGTTGCTCCCACCTGCTCTCCCACGCGGTGCTCGCTACTAACGGGTCACTGGACGAATCGGACTGGGGTTTGGCACACCATCATGGGCCGTTCGATGTTGCGTGAGAACGAAGTCACGGTTGGTCAAATGTTCGCCGACGCTGGTTACGAGACCGGCATGTTTGGGAAATGGCACCTCGGTGACAACTATCCCTATCGTCCCGAAGATCGTGGTTTTACAGAAGTCTTTCGGCATGGCGGTGGCGGTATCGGGCAAACTCCCGACCTTTGGGACAACGCGTACTTCGACGGATCCTATTTCCACAACGGCGAAGTCGTCCCAGCGAAGGGGTTTTGTACCGATGTCTTCTTTGAGCAAGCCAACGCATTCATTAGCAAATGTGCCAAACAGCAGAAGCCATTCTTTGCCTACATCTCAACGAACGCGCCCCACAAGCCGCTGCACTGCCCGCCCGAATACTTCGAGATGTACAAAGATCAGTCCGATAGCATTGCCGCGTTCTATGGCATGATCACGAATGTCGACGACAACGTTGGCAAGACCCGCCGGTTGATCGAAGAACTCGGAGTCGCCGACGATACGATCTTCGTTTTTACCACGGACAATGGAACGGCCAGCGGTGCGAAGGTCTATAACGCGGGGATGAGAGACGGCAAAGGTAGCCCGTATGAAGGTGGTCACCGAGTCCCGTTTTTTCTTCGTTGGCCAGCCGGCGGTATCACTCAAAGGCATGACGTTCCTGTGTTAACGCACGCTGTTGATATTGTCCCGACGCTTCTCGAGATGACCGGTGTGAAGAAACCGGAAGGCGTGAAGTTTGATGGCGTCTCAATTGCCAGCTTGCTTGATCCGACCAAAAAAGTTGACTGGCCAGAACGCTTCGTGATCAGTGACTCTCAGCGCGTTCGCGATCCGATCAAGTGGCGCAGTTCGTCGGTCATGTCCCAGAAGTATCGACTCATCAACGGCAAAGAACTTTACGAAATTGCCGTCGATCCCGGACAGAAGAACAACATTGCCAACGACAATCCAGACGTTGTCGCAAAGATGCGAGAATTCTATGAACAATGGTGGGCGGAACTCAAACCGACGTTCTCACAGACCACCGAGATCTACCTCGGTCACCCCGAGCATCCCGTCGTCAACCTCACCGCTCACGATTGGATCCAGGAAATCTATCCTCCTTGGCACCAAGGATCGATTCGCGAAGCCGACCGCAAACATGCTGATTCCGAGAAACTCAAGCACTTAGGTTATTGGGCGGTGAAGGTAATCGAAGATGGAATGTATCGGATTTCGCTCCGCCGCTGGCCGGTCGAATCGGGAGCCGCGATCAACGCGGCGCTTCCGGCAGGAGAAAATGTTCCCGGTGCTGATAGAGCGTTTCGCGCCGTGGTTGGAAATGCCATCGGTGCTACGCATGGAGTCCTTCGAATCGATGGCAAGGATCTCGATCGGAAGCCCGTCGGGGAAGACGCCGAAGACGTAAGCTTTGTCACTGAACTCAAAAAGGGATCGCATCAACTCGCCCCAGTATTCCAAATCCCCGAAGGTGAATTGGGCGCGTATTACGTTGTCGTGACGAGGTTGACCGCGGACCAAGCAAAGCTTGAAGCTGGACCAAGTGGTGACTCTCGACTGGATTGGTGGCATGAAGCCAAGTTTGGGATGTTCGTTCACTGGGGTGTCTACTCGGTGACCGGGGGCGAATACAACGGTCAAAAGTTGCCCAACAGTGCCGAATGGATGATGGCTCGGGGCCAGATACCGATCGCTGAATACGAGAAGTATGCAAAACAGTTCAACCCGACGAAGTTCAACGCCGACGAGTTTGTCGGGCTCGCAAAACAAGCAGGCATGAAGTACATCGTGATCACCGCCAAACACCATGACGGGTTCGCGATGTTTGGTTCCACAGCAACCCACTACAACGTCGTCGAGGCGACGCCCTTCAAGCGTGACATCATGAAGGAACTTGCTGATGCTTGTCAGAAACAGGGCATCAAGTTCGGCTTCTATTATTCACAGGCCCAGGATTGGCATCACCCCGGTGGTTTCGGCAACAGTTGGGACAAGTCGATCAAACGGGTCAGCACCGACGAGTATGTCAACGAGAAAGCTGTCCCCGAAGTCCGCCAACTGCTGACTGAATACGGGCCGATTGGGATCTTTTGGTGGGACACGCCTCGCAAGATGAGCCAGGAATCGTTCGATGCATTGCATTCGTTGACCAAGTTGCAACCCAACGTGATTACGAATGATCGTTTGGGTGAAGGCTATCGTGGCGACTACAAAACATTTGAACGCAACATTCCTCAGCAAGCACCCGCTGGCGAAGACTGGGAAGTTTGTATGCCGATCAGTGGCAGTTGGGGCTACAAAAAAGGCGACAACGATTTCAAGTCGCCCGCACAATTGATTCGCAATTTGATTGATATCGCCAGCAAGGGTGGGAACTACTTGCTGAACGTCAGCCCTACCGGCGAAGGAACTCTTATGCCAGAGTCTGTCGAGCGGCTGAAGTTGATCGGTCAGTGGATGAAGATCAATGGCGAGTCCATCCATGGAACATCAGCCAGTCCACTTCCCAAGTTGGATTGGGGACGCTGTACAGCGAAATCGGTCGAAGGCGACACGCTGTTGTACTTACATGTCCTCAATTGGCCAAAGGACGGAAAGTTGCTGGTGCCAGGCGTTAAGAACGAAGTGCAGAGTGTCAACTTGTTGTCAGACGGCACTGTCTTGACCGCGCAAACGACTGACGCTGGGATTGAGTTGTCATTGCCAGCCGAGGCACCCGACGAATTCGCAAGTGTGATCGCATTGAAAGTCAACGGCACACTCGACGTCGGGATTCAATTACCCACACCGGGATCACAGGGGTTGCTCGTGCTTTCCGCTGACTCAGCCTATATCCACAACAACGAAGGCAGCCCGCAAGCTGATGTTCGCGTTCACGACAATGTCCCACACATAGGACACTGGATCGACTCACAAGCGTGGGTTGAGTGGAATATCAGTATCGACCGACCAGGACGATATCGGGTTGACGCCATCATGTCGGTCGAGAATGAGAAGACACAGTTTGGCTTTGGACTCCCAGGACAATTGCAACAGGCTGAGGCAACTTCCACCGGGAGTTATGGCGCATACGTAGAAAAGACTTTGGGGACGATCGATATCGGCCAACCCGGTCCGTGCAGTGTTCAGATCAAACCGGATGCTGGGCATTGGCAGCCAATGAACCTTCGGCGTGTTACTTTACAAAGAATTGAAGACCTACTGTAGAACTTTCAGTAGCAGCTTACTCACTACCGACTGAACACTCACCATCGACTGAATATGAAGTTCACCAAACTGACTGCGGTTTCATTGTTTTTGGTTTTTGGTTTTGCCAAGTCAACGCTGGCAAGTGACATCTATGTCAGCCCGTCAGGAAGTGATACCAATCAAGGCACGCAATCGTCACCGGTCGCAAGTCTTGCGAAAGCCCAATCGCTCGCACGGACGTTTTCCGGAATCGAGTCGGTGACCGTTCATGTTGCCGATGGCGTTTACTATTTGCCTGAAACGATCGTGTTTGAGCCAGCGGATTCAGGTTCGGATGAGCACCCGGTCGTTTACGCCGCCGAGCATGAAGGCGGAGCCGTGCTGAGCGGCGGAACCAAGCTGAGTCTTGCGTGGCAGCCGTACCGTAACGGAATCTTCGCAGCCATGACACCTGCTGGACTCGTCATCGATCAACTCTTCGTCGATGGCCAGAGCCAACGAATGGCACGCTATCCGAACTATGATGCGAGCAAACCGACGGAGGCGTATCAAGGTTTTGCCGCTGACGCATTTTCAATAGAGCGAGCAGCGGCTTGGGCCGATCCGACAGGCGGTTATATCCATGCGATGCACCGTTCGCGTTGGGGCGGATACCACTACCAAATCACCGGTAAAGACTCGAACGGTGAAGTGACCTACGAAGGCGGCTGGCAAAACAACCGCAAGTCGGGAATGCACAATGAATTCCGAATGGTGGAAAACATTTTTGAAGAGCTTGATGCTCCGGCGGAATGGTTTCATGACGTGACGACATCAACGCTGTATTACATGCCGGTCTCCGGCGTCGATCTTGCAAATGCAGTCGTCGAAGTCGTTCGCCTCAAACACTTGGTCGAGTTTCAAGGGTCGCTAGAGTCGCCCGTCCGAAATATCACGATGAAAGGTTTCGCCGTGCGTCATGCTGCGAGGACTTTCATGGAGACCAAAGAACAGATGCTGCGCAGTGATTGGGCCATCTATCGTGGTGGCGCTTTCGTGTTGACGGGAACCGAAGACATCCACATTGTCGATTGCGAATTTGATCAAGTCGGTGGCAACGCGATTTTTGTCAACAACTACAACCGCGGCACCGTGGTGAAGGGAACGCACATTCATGATACTGGTGCGAGTGGAGTGTGTTTTGTCGGTGACCCCGATGCGGTTCGCGATCCTTTGTTTGAGTATGGGCAGAAGAACGACCTAGAGAAGATCGATCGCACGCCGGGACCCAAGACGCAGAATTTTCCATCGCTCGGGACCGTCGAGGATTGTCTGATTCATGGCATCGGTCGTGTTGAGCGGCAACCCGCCGGCGTGCAGATGGAAATGTCGCAAGAGATCACCGTGCGTGACTGCTCCATTTACGACTGCGCTCGCGCTGGGATCAACATTGGCGACGGTGCCTGGGGTGGCCATCTGATCGAACGCTGCGACGTGTTCGATACGGTGCTGGAAACGCATGACCACGGTTCGTTCAACTCTTGGGGACGCGATCGCTATTGGCGCAGCGATCAGGGAACCTCACAAAAGGCGGTGGATGCAGATCCTGATCTACCGTTCTTGGACGCGGTCAAGACTACGACAATCCGCAACAGTCGCTGGCGCTGCGATCATGGTTGGGACATCGATTTGGATGATGGATCGAGCAACTACGACATCTACAACAACTTGCTGCTCAATAGCGGATTGAAGCTTCGCGAAGGATTCCGACGTCACGCCTGGAACAACGTCATCCCGTATGGCAGTTTTCACCCGCATGTTTGGTACGACGGCAGCAAAGATCAAGTGTACGCCAACATCTTTGCGTTCGCTCATCGTCCGGCGCGGATGTCCAGTCCCTACGTGAATGAAACGATGGTCGATCGGAACCTGTTCACAACCCAAGACCCGAGCATTTTAAAAGCCTCCGAGAAACTGGGCTGGGATAAACATTCTGTATTGGGCGACCCAATGTTTGTCGATCCTGCCAGCGGCGACTTTCGAGTCAAAGAAGGCTCTCCCGCTTTACAGCTTGGTTTCAAGAACTTCCCGATGGATCAGTTCGGGGTGAAGAAGGCGTCGCTCAAGGCGATTGCCGAAACGCCTGCGATCCCGGATCTAACCGCAGGACGCAGTCCCAATGCTCCGGTGAAAACCGTGCGACTGGCGAAGTCGAATCCCGTCTGGCTTGGGGCCACATTGCACAGCATCGAAGGTGAGGAGTTCTCGGCCTTTGGCACCAACAAAGAAGATGGTGGCGTCGCTCTGACAAAAGTGTCTAAAACCTCCGCTGCGGCAAAAGCCGGTCTCCGCGAGAACGATTTGATTCAAGCCGTCAATGGAAAGCCGGTCGCGACGGTTGAGAAGCTCTTTGGCGAACTATCCAAGACCGAGTCCGCTTCGGTCAAGCTGAAGGTGATTCGCGACCAGCAAGCGAGAGAACTGACTGTTGAACGGCCATCCGTTGTTGAAATCGAATCGTCATCCAGTGCGAATGGCTTCAAGAAACTTCCACTGCCTTCGTCAACGTCGGCAATAGTAACTACCAATCAAAAAACTAGTGATGACCCGATCAGCACGTTGATCGATGGTAAGTTGAATCAGGGATACGGCCCGATTTTTGGCAACGGAATCCGAGTCGGCGCCTACAAAATGGACTTGGGATCGTCAAGTTCTGTTGCTGCGGTCACCAGTTGGTCGTTCAACAAGGGCGGTAAACGCGGCGCACAGATACTGACAGTTTATGGCAGCAACGCGTCGTCCGATCCTGGTTGGGACCTGACGAAATTCACGGCGATTGGAAACATTTACACTGGCGAGGCAACCGCGGAATACACGGCAGCCTCGCTTCGCAGTCCGGAAGGCAAGCCGCTCGGTAAATTCCGGTGGATTGTCTGGGCGGTCTCACCGGTGACGGAAACTGGGGGCGGCGAGAATACCGCCTTTCAGGAATTCGCCGTCGAAGCGGAAGCGTCTGCCGACGTGCAGTCTGAATCACAGCGAGGCTCGAATGAAAACAGCAAGCCAAATTCAGAAGAAGTCAGCGGTCTCCCGCAAACCGCCAGACCCAACATTGTCTTCCTGATGACGGATGACCAACGATGGGACATGTTCGGCTGTTACGGGCGAAACGATGTCGAGACTCCCAATATCGACAAGCTCGCCGCACAAGGTGTGGTCTTCGATAACGCCTATTACGCGGTAGCGATCTGCATGCCCAGTCGCGCGACGATGTTCACCGGACGCTACTTTTCAGATCACAGATCGGGATTCACGTATCCTTATGATCGCGCGATCCCCAAGGAAGAGTTTGCTGATAGCTATCCGGCCCAGTTGAAACAGGCGGGATATCGCACCGGCTTCGTTGGCAAGTTTGGGACCCGTTTAGAAGAGATGGAGAAATCCGTTGCTGAGTCTTTTGACTATTTTGTTGTTGGAGACAACGTCTATTTTCCAAAAGGTGATCCAGGGTTAGAACAGATCTACCGGCACGACCGTCCAAGGCAAGAGCGGACTTTGAAGAAAGGCGACGCCATGATTCGGTTTCTGGAGACTCAACCCATTGAGCAACCGTTCTGTTTGTCGATCAGCTTTGACGCAGTCAAGAATGACAAAGACTCGGACATGTACGCGCCGCATGTGGAGCGATTCAAGGACAGACAGATGTGGGTGCCCGAAAACTGGGTCGCAGGGAAGAACGATCGGCTACCCGACGTGCTTGATCATTGCCGAGGCACCTATCTGCACGTCGCTCGAACCGCGACCCCAGAGCAGTATCAAAACGTCGCACGCCGATTTGCCGTCCAAGGCTATACCGTCGATCTGCAAGTTGAACGCCTGATGGCAAAGCTAGAAGAGATGGGGGTGCTGGAAAATACTGTCGTCATCTACACCAGTGACAATGGCCGCTTCCACGGTTCTCAGGGACTCTTTGACAAAGCGATTCTATATGAGGAAGCCATGAAAGAGCCTCTCATTATTTTCGATGGTAGGGCTCCACAATCACAACGAGGGCGTCGTGTGGACGCGATGGTTTCTTCCGTCGATATAGCTCCGACGATTCTCTCACTGGCGGGTTTGAAGACTCCAGAGATCGTGAAGGGGCGTGACTTGCGTGGCTTGTTGAAAGGCACGCAGGACCTGTCCCAGTGGCGTGATGCGGTACTACTGGAAAACTTCTTTATCCAGGAAATCCACGCTGCTGGCGTCAAGAAGCGTCCTGACATTCCCGAGCTCAATGATGAACTCATCGCTGGAAATCGATCCTATCGTACGCAAGGAATTCGTACAGATCGATACAAGTATTTTAGGTACCACGAGCATGACCCCGTCATCGAAGAACTCTACGATCTGGCGAAGGACCCGCACGAGCTGAACAACCTCGTTTCCAACCCAGAATACGCGGATGTCTTGTCAAAGTTGAGGACGAAAACCGAGGAACTCTTGGCCGAAGCGATCAAGTAACTTCGCTTTGTCGAGCAGATCATTTCTCAACAACCCATCGGAGAACCCAACGAGATTCATGAGAAAGGCATTGGTAAACAAGTGCCTCTACTGCAAAAGCCGAATCGCCCTTGCACCCCCGTCGCTCTCACGGCCATCTGCGCGCACCGCGGTGACTTTGATTGTCATCTGGTCGACCTGTTTTAGGTCAGGGGATTGGTACGTGAAATCGGTGGCTGTGATATCTGCAGCGATCAACTCATAGTCCGGTGCGTTGCCCACCGCGCGGTAGAGTTTATACGACGTTGCATTCTTGCTGCCGGTCCAGGAAAGTTGGATCTGACTTGTTCCTGTCTCCTCGCTGATCTTTAGGTTCGTGGGCGCGATCACTGGAATGCACGTCGGGATGTCGGTGACCACATAGGCCTGGCCTTTGACTGTCTCGATGCGAACTTGGTCACTGCCTTTATGGACGAATGCGACTGGCTGACCTGATGCAGTCTTGATCACGGACTGCGTAATGTTGGGGTAGCGTAGGTCCAAGTTTCCTCCCGATTTGGACAGCACTTCCAGTTGGCTGGCGTGACCGCCGGACCACTGCGCGGAGACTTCGAAGTTGCCGCGTGCTAGGAGTCCTCGATAGCTGCCTTCGGGCCACGCTGCGGGTATCGCGGTCAACGGGGCCACGACGTGATCCTGGCTCTGTAGGAGCATCTCGGCCACGCCGGCAGTGGCGCCGTAGTTCGCGTCCGCCTGGAATAACGGTCCGCCTCGGTGGTCGTTGAACAGGTTGTGAAGATAGTTATCGCCCAACAACGCTTCGTAGAATGAGTAAGCCTCATCGCCGTCGTGGACTCTGGCCCACATCGCAATCCGTTCGGCACGCGCCCAACCAATGTTCGTTTTGTTGGTGCGATTGGCCAGGCTGACTCTGGCGGAATCGAGCCATGCGGGCGTCGCGTCATTGATCAATTGGCCCGGGTACAAGCCAAGCAGCATGGAGGCGTGCCGGTGGGCGGGATCACCGATCTCGCCGTAGTATTGCTCCTGACGAAATTCCTTGATGTGTCCCGACTTGCCGATCTGGATTGGGTCAAGCAGTGGTAACTGAGTCTTGAGTATCGACAATCGGCTATCGCTACGTCCCAAAATCTCCGCTGCCGTCACAGTGTTGTGGTGGTTTTCGTAGAACATCTGCTGATCGAACGTGGTCCCCACCGTGTTACGCAGTTTTTGTTCCGGAGACGAAGAAGGTTCGGCGAGCAGGACGCCGTCAACATCTTTTACGAACCGGGATACAAAATTAGCCTGGTCGTACATCACGGGATACACTATCTCCGCCAGCAGTGCCGGATCTCGCGTGTAGTCGTAATAGTCCCAGAACATTTGTGCGATCCAAGAACCCGTGCCGAAGCCTGCCACAGGTGACTTGCCTGTCACGGTGTACGGGTTGGTCCAAAACGGTCCGGACCAACCGTTGTCTCCATTGGGGTCAAGCTGGGCGGGGTTGTACTGCTCGATGTACTGCGTCGCGTACTGGCGCTGCCGAGGCACGAAGGTATTGAAGAAGCCCACATAGCTCTCGAACAACTCCGGCATGTTGGCGACAAAGGCTGGCGCGTAGGCCATCTGCACGTTGGTGTCGTGCAGATACTGTGACGCCCACGGCGGATCGCTATAGACGTTCCAGATTCCCTGGAGGTGAGGCGGAAGCGTGCCTGCCCGGGAGGAACAGATCAGCATGTAACGCCCGAACTGAAACGCGAGTTCTTCCAGGTAGCGACTCGATTCGCCCTCGGGGTACGCATCGATCAGTTCATCGGTGCAGACCGTTGGTTCTGCGGCACCAAGGTCAAGGCTCACTCGATCATATATCTCTTTGTAATCGGCGTGATGGCTTGCTAACAGTTGTTCGTAGGACTTCGCCGCCGCGTCGCTCAGGTACCGAGTGACTTTGGCGTGAGGGTGCGGAAAACTTGATAGCTTGTCAGCATTCTCCGTAGTCAAAAACACTTTAGAATCGAATTGATAGTTGGTTCCGACCGCGATCAGTATCACAGCGTTATCGGCATCCGAGACGTGGATGGTTCCCTGTGACTGACTCTGTGACTGGGCATTGGCGACCGTCATCGTCCCACCGGAAGGAATGACCTTGAACTGTCCCTCGTACTGCACACCGAAGAAACTCATCTCACCGGACAGAGTGATCGAGTCATCCTCCGCCACAACCGAACCGGACTTGCCGGATCGCGTTTTGCCAGTTCCCAGAAAGGGGATCGTCGGACGCAGCGTGAATGACAACATGCCCGCCTTTGACGCACTTAAGCGGATCGCCATCACCTTGTCGGGATAGCTCGTGAAATATTCTCTCGTGTACTCCACGCCATCTTGCTCATACCTCACATGCGAGACGCCTTCGTTGAGGTTCAGGTCCCGCTCGTAGTTGCTGGTGTTGTTGTGGCCGAAGTCGATAAAGACCTCGGCAAAGTTGTTCAGTCCTCCATGGCGAAGGCCTCGACCTTCCGTCGAGTCGTACAGGCTATTTTCGGTGATCTGAATTCGTTCGCTCGTTGTGCCACCGAACACGTTGACACCCATGTAGCCATTGCCCATCGGGATCGAACGATCGACCCAGCCTTCATCGCTGTCCGGGGCAGGCTCGTCGTACCAGAGCCGTAGTGCCTTACCAGGCCCGTCTGCAATCAAACCAGACGCATGCTCCGCAGCGAAAACCGTTCCCGTCCAAGCGAGCGTGAATACGGCCAAGCCGGTCGTGATTATCTTGCGTACCATCATCATTTCTCCAAAAAAATCAACCTTGCTCTGGTGTGCCCAGCGTCATCCTAACTGGACAGCGCCACTTTCGCGTCGCTACGCTCGCAAGATCGTGGAAATCGGGGCAGATTCACCGTCTGCTGACGGTAATTACGATGACTTGCCGAATCACGGGAAACAGGTTTCAAAGTGGCATCGTTTAGCTAAGCTACATGTTGACTTAGCTTTTCGGCGTCGCCAAGTGGAGTTGTCCGGCAGGTCTGAAGGATACATCGTTTATCATGAGGCAACGATGAGTAATACCACCAGCAACGATTCCCAACTTCAACTCGAAAAAGGGTCACTCACTATTTCGGAAAAATCGAAATGAAAAAATACATTCCATCCGTTCTAGCGATTTGTCTCGGTGTTCTTTCTTCCTTCGCCGAGGCAAGCGGTCCCAATATTGTCTACATCCTCGCCGATGACATGGGTTATGGTGACGTGCAATGTCTGAATCCCGCGAGGGGCAAGATCGCGACACCGCATATGGACCAAGTCGCAGCAGAGGGCATGATCTTTACTGACGCCCACACGACATCCTCGGTCTGCACTCCGACACGCTACGGCATCATGACTGGCCGCTACAACTGGCGGACGACATTACAGTGGCACGTTCTCGATGGATATGGCTTGCCGCTGATTCCAACCGACCGAATGACCGTCCCTAGCCTTCTCGGTGATAATGGTTACACGACAGCCATGATTGGCAAGTGGCACCTGGGGCTCGATATCCCGACGCTGGACGGTGTGAGAGCCGAGCCTGCAAACGGGCTTCGACAAAAGATGGGCAAGGGATCTTTTCCGCCGGAAGAACTTTCCAACATTGATTGGAAGGGAACCATTCAAGGCGGACCGGTCGATCTTGGATTTGATAGTTGGTTTGGTATCACCGCGTCACTGGACTTTCCTCCCTATGTTTGGATTCGCGATCGAAACTGGGTCGGCGAAGGCGACCACGCCAAAGCTTTCGCCCGATCCGGTCCGGCGAGCGAAGACTTTGAAGCGATTGATGTCCTCGACAAACTTGCGGCGGAATCAGTTGAATACATTTCCAACTATCAGAGTGAGAAGCCATTCTTTATGTACATCCCGTTACCATCACCTCACACACCCATTGTTCCTAGCGAAAAGTGGCAGGGCAAAAGTGGTATCGGTCGATATGGCGACTACATGATGCAGACCGATGATCTCGTAGGGCAGGTCGTCAAGACGCTGAAAGCGAAAGGTGTATCGGAAAACACGTTGCTGATCGTAACCAGCGATAATGGTTGCTCCAAAGCCGCGAATTTCAAACAATTAGAGAGTCATGGTCACTTCGCAAGCGCGCAGTACCGTGGCTCCAAAGCAGACCTTTGGGATGGCGGCCACCGCGTACCATTTCTTGTCAAATGGCCGCAAGTCATTCAGCCAGGCAGCATTTGCGACGAGTTGATTTGCCAAACCGATTTATTGGCGACTTGTGCCGAACTGCTTGGTAAGCAACTACCTGCGAATGCGGGCGAAGATAGCGAGAGCATCTTGCCGCTCTTCACCGGAAAGCCAGCAAAGTTTTCACGCAAGGGTCTTATCCATCATAGTGTCAGTGGACATTTTTCGTACCGACAGGGCAAGTGGAAACTCCTGCTGGCCAAAGGATCCGGTGGTTGGAGCGCACCGACCGAGAAGGACATGTCAAAGGTTGCCGATGCGGCTGAAGCTCAGCTCTACAATCTAGAAGAGGACCCCGGTGAGCAGAACAATCTCTACCGGAAGAAACCGGAGGTCGTTGAAGCACTCATGGCCCAGCTCAAAGAAGATGTCGGCAATGGCCGCAGCACGACGGGCGTTAAGCAGCAGAATGACATTCCGGTCGATCAGATCAAGCTGTGGAAGGGAAATGTGGCGAAGTAGCTTCCGCGAGAGGTAAAGAAGGTATTTTTGAATGACCCAGAACTTCGTAACCAACTGCGATCGACCAGTCGACCGGACGCTGAGCCTTCCAACAGACAAACCTCTGCCGACGGCAACTCTGTGATAACCAAGTCCAGTGCTGACAGAATTCAATAAAGAATGAAACCGGTATCCCCAATGAAACAATCTTATCTGACCAAATTCGTCGCTGTCGGAATGCTGGCGTGCTTGTGTGGCGTCGCTAGAGATCATTGTGTCGTTGGCTCCCAGTCTCTCAAAAGTTGCAAATGCCCCAATACGAATTGTCACCCGCTGACGGTGTGTGTGACCGAAAGCGATACAGCGGCATTTCTACTCGTCAGGTCTGCGAATCGCACGGGAGAATTCGCTGGATCGTCATGGTGGTTTCGTCGATTTCAAAAGGAGTCTGCGAAGACGGCACAGACTTGCTGGAATAGTACGTTTGATTGAAATGAGCGGACTGACTTGTCCACGTCTTCTACCCAACTACCGTCGTGACCATCAACCAACAGGTAACAACATGAAGTATCTCGCTCCGTTCCTCATTTGCTTTGTATTGGCGCTCACGGCATCGGCGGCAAACCGTCCCAACATTCTGTTCATTATCGCCGACGATCAGTCGCCGTTTGACTTGAAGGTCTACGATCCGAACTCAACCCTGGAAACACCTAACATCGATCGTCTCGCTGCCGAAGGCATGGTCTTCGACGCGGCCCACCAGATGGGTGCATGGTGTGGCGGCGTTTGCACTCCGTCTCGTCACATGGTCATGTCAGGCCGCACCCTTTGGCACATTCCCGACAAGACAATGCCTGGCCGGAGTCCACTTTCGGCTGATCCCAAGTACGTGCCCACGGACTTGCCCCGTCACACCATGGCAGCGGTCTTCAATGACGCTGGCTATGATACGATGCGAACCTGTAAGCAAGGGAATAGTTACGCGGCTGCGAATAAGCAATTCACCGTCGTTCATGACGCTGTAAAACGAGGCGGGACCGACGAAACGGGAAGTGCGTGGCACGCCCAGCAAGTGCTTTCCTACCTCAGTGACCGCGAAGCCTCGAACGATAGCGATCCTTTTCTGATCTACTTCGGATTCTCGCATCCGCACGATACTCGCGACGGCAAACCCGAACTGCTCGACAAATATGGCGCAGTCAATCACAAGGACCGAAACTCGCTCCCCGCTGCGAATCCGAAACAGCCGCCGCTACCTGTCAACTACTTGCCGGCTCATCCGTTCAACAACACGGACATGAAAGTGCGCGATGAAATGGCGGTCAGTGGTGTCTGGGGCAAGCGTGATGAACGCACCATTCGTAACGAACTGGGACGTGAGTTCGCTTGCAGTGAAAACATCGACATTCAGGTCGGTCGAGTGCTTGAGAAACTAAAGTCCATGGGCGAGCTGGACAACACGTACATCGTCTACACGTCTGACCACGGAATGGCGATCGGTCGCCACGGTTTGCAAGGCAAACAAAATCTTTACGAGCATACTTTTCGAGTTCCGTTCATCGTCAAAGGTCCCGGCATCAAGCCCGGTTCACGAGCGACAGCGAACATCTACTTGCTGGACGTCTTGACCACGATCTGCGACCTCACCGGAATCGAAGCCCCCGAGACCTGCGAAGGTTCCAGTTTCAAGCCGGTTCTTGAGGGCCAATCGGAGTCGGTCCGTGACGTGCTCTACGGAGCCTATTGCGGCGGCGACAAACCTGGCATGCGCTGCGTCAAGAAGGGTGATTGGAAACTGATCAAGTACGAATCGTCAAAGGACGGTACAAAAGAGACTCAGCTTTTCAATTTGGCCGAAAACCCGAACGAACTTTTGCCGGAGCATCACGCTTCCCATGTGATTGCTTTGACGAAAACCACTCCGAAGCCAAATCAAACGAACCTCGCAACGGATCCAAACTATGCCGAAAAGCTAGCGGAAATGGAAGATCTGCTTTTGACCCAGATGCGCAGTCACGACGATCCATACCGGTTCTCCGACCAGCCCAATGATGAACTTACAAATCCTATAGGGTTTGACGACCCGCGTCCGACATTGAAGCAGCCTCGCCAGCGGAAATCCATACGTTCGAATCAATGACATACTTTCTGAAAGGCAAGTTGTCAACATGCGAGTCCACACTGGTTGCCCCTCCCCGAACTTCGCTTCGCTGGTTCGACCCTCCCCAAACTGCGTTCGGGGAGGGTGAAGATGTTGGCGTTTGCCGAGAGGAGTCTCTTTTGTTGGTCTAGAATCCGACTGTAGCGAGTTCAGTTCACTGTTTGAAACAATCAAACAAACAGGAAAACGCTCGGCGGACGAAAACCTTCGGCGGTTAACATTCTGCCAATTCGACTTCGATCGATTCGTTACCGGTCGGACAGAACTGGCAACCTGTTCCGCCGCTAGTGCCGGATTCGGCCATCCTCGCGTGCTTTGTCTAACGCTGTTGCCAAATCTTTGACTATGTCGGCATGCTCTCTCGCAACATCATTGGTTTCACCCTCGTCAGTCGACAGGTCGTAAAGGCTATGAAGTTTCTGCTGGTCGGCCAGTCATCAAACCGTAACGCGACGGAGAGCAGACCGACGCAGCGGTATGTGCATCGGTAAACATCATGCCTTCACCAGCCAGTCGATCAATATTGGGCGTTTTGATCTTCGTCGCGCCGTAACAGCCAACGTCACCATAGCCCAGGTCATCTGCCATGATGATCACAATGTTGGGACGAGAATCGTCAGCAGCAAGGGTACCGCTAAGGTTTGCAAGCAGAACGAAAAGTTTGAGGTGGATACGCATTCGATTTGGATGGCGGAAAGCAAGAGTTTGATAGACAGTAATCAGTGAACCGATCGGTAATATATGCTAAGGCGCACTGGATTTGTTCAGCAAACGAATGAATTTGATTTGCTCAGCATTTGTCGCATTTCGTTAGTGCCGTGTCGCTAATTGTAATTGTCAAGACAGCCCTGCAAGCTTTAATGAACTATTCGACAGTGCTCGATCGGTCAAGATTTCTCTTGCGTCATTCACCGCATGGTTAGCGTATTGAGTTACGATGCGTGCGTCGATTCTTCGGTTTGATGCCGACCCCGCCAATGCCCCCACATGGTTTCTTGCTTCTATGAAACACCTCTTCACTACGATCGCACTTGTCCTTTTCACGCCGTTTTCTGCAATAGCGGAAACTCAGCCATCAAAGCCCAACATCATCATCGTGATGCCCGACGATTTGGCGTACGGCGACTATGGGTGTCTCGGCAATCCTGAGCGGACGACTGGATCGCAACCGAGTGACAAGAAGGACCGCGCGGCTCAAAGGCGAAAAGCCAAAGAGCAAGCGAAAGCCAAAGAATTGTAAGTGGTCGATCTTGGGGGGCTGTCCAGCTAAACTCATTCTCAAAAAATTCTTCGCAAATGAAAATCTCTGTCATTAAAGCCGTATTTCGATTGCTGGCAGTACTGCTCTCAGTATCGTTTGGCCTATTGGGCAACAATATCGCTTGCGGTCAAGATATAGCAAAACCACGCTATGACGGCAGTTGGGAATCGCTTCAAACGATGCCGGTGCCGACGTGGTTTGATCACGGCAAGATCGGCATCTTCATCCATTGGGGACCATACAGCGTCATTGGCTACAAGAAGGGCCATCGTGGCTATGCCGAACATGTGCCGAAGCTACTCTATGCCGAACCAGATCACTACTATCCGTACATGCAACAGCGCTGGGGAGCGACACCTCCAGAGTTTGGTTATAAGGACATCATCCCCGAGTTCAAGGCAGAGAAGTGGGATCCCGATGCCTGGGCCGAGTTGTTCGCGGACGTGGGTGCCAAGTATGTCGTGCTGACCGCCGAGCACCACGACGGTTGGGCCAATTGGAATTCAGAACTCACTCCCTGGAACGCCGTCGACAAAGGTCCAAAGCGGGACCTCGTGGGCGACCTAGGAATAGCCGTGCGGAAACGCGGTCTGAAGTACGCGCCGTCATATCATCGCGAACGTCATACCGGCTTCTTTGCCAAAGAACTGTATGTTGTCCACAGCGAACCGCGAGCCGACATTGCCGCAGAGATTCGCCGTGTTCCCGCAGCGGCCACATTGTACGGCCCGTTCGATCTCGACAAAGCCTTTGTTGACGACTACGTCGCCCGCTGGAAAGAGATTCAAACCAAATACAAGCCGGACTTCATGTGGATCGACGATGTGCCGATTTTCACTCGTGACGGCAATGACACTCGCAAGGATCCCCAAGTTTTCAAACCCGAGGTGCGGTACTTTTACGACCAATTCCGGGCGATGATCACTGACTTCATGAACGATGCCGCGGCCCGTGGCCAAGAAGTCTATTTGAACAACAAGGGTGCCAATCGAAACTGGCCCGACGGCGTCGGTTGCTTGGAAAAGGACAATCTAAAGCTCAAGGTGATCGGTCCCAAATGGGAGAGCTGCACGACCTTCGGCAGTTCATTTGGCTACTTGGAAGGGGATGGATACAAGTCGGTCGAAAGCGTGATCCATGAAATGGTGGAAGTGATTAGCCGAAACGGAAACTTTCTGATCAATATCGGTCCCAAAGCCGACGGCACGCTGGTTCCCGAGCAGGTTGAGCGGTTGCGCGCGATGGGTGACTGGTTGAAGATTAACGGCGATGCCATTTACGGCACCCGCTACTGGAAAGAGAGCGAGCAGAAAGACGAGCGACTCGCATTCACGACCAAGGGCAAGAAGCTGTACGCGATCAAGCTGACCAAGCCCACCAAGCCGTTCACCATCAGCGGTACCGCCGGATGGAATGCCGATCAAGTGCGGGCCGCTCGCTTGTTGGGTTCCGAATTACAAGTTCACTGGTCGATGACGCCCTCCGGTTTACAAATTACGCCACCCGCAGATCTTGGCACCAGCGAGTATGCTTGGTCGTTCGAGATTGTGACGGACCAAGAACAACATCATCCCAACTCCCTCGTGACCAATGCCTCAAAAGCCCTTCAAGGCACGAAGAACGTCGAGTTGGAAGGAGGCAAATGACCCATGATGCGACACCCTAACCAACCCAATTCTGTTTCAATGAATCCCTCCATCTTTGTTTCGATCATCGCCCTATGGGTTTGGGGCATCCTGCCGTCTGCCAGCGCCCAGAACAGTTGGACCGTGGATAGCCAGTCCGATTGGTTTGACGGCACTGCGAGTCAGTCTCACTTGAAGTTCCAAGACGGAATGGCGGTACCGACTGGCAAAACGGCCACTCTGAAGAGCAAGATCAAATCGTTTGACCAAAAGCGGTCGGCCAAGTCGATCACGGTAACGCAGTCGCCAGCTTGGCAAAACTGGGAGCAAACGGATGATCTTGGTCCGGTGAACCTCGGTGACGCTCCGGTAATGTTGAGCCTTGGCCCAGATAATTATTGGATGTTTGGTCGCTATGGCAGTGGGCGAAAGAGAGGCGACACGTCCAAACGCCCTCGCTTTGTCCCCGAGCCAGCAACGCTTGAAGGTTTTGATGTTCCGCTGCAAACGACCCAATTTCCAAATCAATTCGATGCGCCCGGAGGTTTGAAACCAAGGCTAGGCGGATATCACGCTTGGCAAAGTAAGGACATGGTCAATTGGGTTCACCATGGGCCAATCACCGAAAAGAAGTCCGCGTGGATGACGACGGCGGAGTACGCCGACGGCCAAGCGTATTTCTATTACGACTTTCCGAACGACCAGGATCCTCACGTCTATGTCGATGCGGACATGTTCGATGGCATTCCTGGGGACAACAAAGGAATGGCTTACGACGATCCTTCGCACGGTTCAGATTGCGCGATCATTCGAGACCTGGATGGCAAGTTCCACCTGATCGTAGAAGACTGGAGTCCGATCAACGCACAAACCCATGCTTGGGATTCTCCATTGGCTGCGCATGCGGTGAGCCCCGATGGCATTCAAGATTTTAAACTTCTAGCACCGCCAGTCGATCAACGCACAAAACCGACGGGCAAGACGGGAACTTACAAGCATCCGCATTGGGTGAAAGAAAACCCCGAGCGTTTCAAGACCAACGTGGCCGAGTACGAGATCCACGAACCGGAACAAGATGCCTTCGGCGATTGGGCGGCGATTTCGATTGGAGGACGTTATTACTTGTTCTGTGATTGCGATCCCGCGGAAAGCAAGTCCATGAGCGTTGGCTGGTTCACGTCCGCCAGTATCAACGAAAAGTTCACGTGGTGCGGCAACATCGGAAAGGGACATCCTGATCCAGACATCATGTTCGCTGAGGGCAAGTTCTATCTGGCGACTCAGCAACCAATGGATTTCATCAGCCCAGGTCCCTGGGTCGAAGACGTGCAGGTTCGTGTTGGCGTCGATACCGACAACGACGCTGCGATCAACCAGTGGACCGACTGGGCACCTGTGAAGGAAAGCTACGACTACATTCCGGGTTTCGCGAAGCAGGTCGCGAAGACACCCGCAAGGCTAGACCTATCCGAGTTGCCAGAAGGATTTGGTTTTCAGTTCGAGATCAAAATCAAGGACACCACCGAAAACCCCTCTCAACCCATCCTCGACAAAATCGAAATCGCATTTTGAGCGAGCAATTGATAAACTCTAAAATGAATCAACATATGGTTGTCGCCTTGATGGCGATGATCTTCGCGGCTTTGGTTAGCTGTATCGCTGAGGCAGCAAAACCCAACATTGTTGTCGTACTTTGCGACGACCTCGGCTATGGCGATGTTCAGTGTTTGAATCCCGAGCGAGGAAAGATCCCAACGCCCAGTGTCGATCGGTTCGCGAGAGAGGGAATGATTTTCACGGACGCACATTCCGGTTCATCGGTTTGCACACCCACTCGCTACGGTTTGTTGACGGGACGTTATAGCTGGCGATCTGAATTGCAAAGCGGTGTGGTGCAAGGATTCAAGCCGTGTCTGATTGCCCCAGATCGTCCGACCGTTTCCGGATTCCTGAAGTCGCAGGGCTATCACACGGGGATCGTTGGAAAATGGCACCTCAATTTCGATTATCAGGATGCGGCGACGGGAGACACTCTTAAGCGAGGTAAGAAAAACGGTCTGGCTAGCGTAGGAAGCAAGGTACCTGATGGTCCAATCAGCCGTGGTTTCGATTATTATCACGGTTTTCATCATGCAGGCGACATGAAGGCCGTGATCGAGAATGACGAAGTGATCGCTCATGATGATGAAATCAACATGCTGCCGAGACTGACGCGCAAAGCGGTCGAGTATATCGATGACCGCACAAAGACTGCTGCAGACCAACCTTTCTTTCTCTACGTGCCTTTGGGTTCGCCGCACACACCGATCGTGCCTTCGAAGCAGTGGCAAGGAAAAAGCGGGATTAGCCCCTATGCTGATTTTGTGATGCAGACCGATGCGGGGTTTGGCGAGATACTCGCAGCGATTGATCGAAATGGGCTTCGCGACAATACGCTGGTAATTTTCAGTAGCGACAACGGTTGTTCCAAGGCGGCCAACTTCAACCTTTTACATGAGTACGGACATTATCCTAGTGCGAACCTGCGCGGTTCCAAAGCGGATATCTGGGATGGCGGACACCGGGTACCGTTTATCGTTCGCTGGCCAGGTGTGGTGGCTTCGGGATCGACAAACGCTCAAACCATTTGTTTGACGGACCTGTTCGCGACTTGCGCCGACGTGATGGGCGAATCCCTTCCTGAAGGATCGGCTGAGGATAGTGTCAGCATTCTCCCAGCACTCAAGGGCGAGCCGATTGTTTCGACCCGCGCCGGCGTGATTCATCATTCCATCAGCGGTCATTTTGCCTACCGATTAGGAAAGTGGAAGCTCTGCTTGGCGAAGGCTTCGGGAGGATGGAGTAAACCGACTGAGAAGGACGCAGCCAAAGACAGCCCCGAGGCACAGCTCTATGATCTTGAAGCCGATCCAAGTGAAACCACTAACCTGTACACATCAGAGCCCGAGATCGCTGCAAAGTTGCTCAAGCAACTCGAAGCAGACGTGCAGCGCGGTCGCAGCACAGCGGGATCAACCGCAACCAACGATCTGGAAAAAATCAAGCTTTGGAAATCGCGTTAGTAGCGGTCTTTCGGCTTCCATCAAACTTGTCGTACCAACCCATAACATCGCGATCGACTGTAGCCATGCCCAGCCATCTTGTATTCTTGACGTTCGTCACATTGCTGTTGAGCTTTCAGGTTGTTCATGCAGAGAACGCCAAGTCTGGCCTGACTAAACCAAACATCATCGTCATCTACACCGATGACCAAGGATATGGAGACGTCAGCGCACTCAACCCGCACGCCAAGGTGCAAACGCCCAATATGGATCGTTTGGCGAAAGAAGGCATCGTGTTTACCAACGGCCATAGCGCGGACTCGATATGCACCCCGTCACGATATGGACTGCTGACCGGTCGCTATCCATGGCGAACGACTCGCAAAGAAGGCGTCATGGGGGCCGAAGGCGAGTGTTTGATCCGGGATGGGCAAGTGACCTTGGCGACTTTGTTGAAAGACAACGGGTACCACACGGCGATGGTTGGGAAGTGGCATTTGGGCATGGATTTTCCTGGCACAAAAACCGATCGCGATTGGTCGCAGCCGATCAAGGACATGCCGCTGGATAAGGGATTCGACTACTTCTTTGGCGTCCCCGCTTCACTGAATTATGGCGTGTTGGCGTGGTTTGAAGGTCGCTATGCGAAGGTGCCGCCGACACTTTACACCAGCAAAAAAAAGAACCCGCGCTCGTCAGACTATCGCATCATGCCGCCCTATGATCCGAAGAATGGCATGGAGGTCTCTGAAGATTTCATCGACAACCAATGTTTGACTCGTTTCACCGATCGGGCGATCGAGTGGATGAGTGGAAAGGTTGCGGATGCTAAAGTCGGCAAGCCGTTCTTTTTGTACTTGCCCTACACATCGCCACACTTCCCGATTTGCCCGCTACCCGAGTTCCAAGGCAAAGGCGAGTGTGGTGCGTATGGGGAATTCTTGGTTGAAACGGATCATCACGTTGGTCGTGTTCTCGATTTCCTAAAACGCAATGGGTTAGACGATCAAACGCTGATCGTCTTCACCAGTGACAACGGGCCGGAAAAGGTCTGGGACGCACGCATCAAGGAGTACCATCACGATAGTCGCGGTGGCTTGCGAGACGGCAAGCGATCCGTGTACGAGGGTGGGCATCGCGTTCCGTTTTTGGTGCGTTGGCCCGCCGGGATCAAGGATCCCGGACGACAATGGGACAAGCCCGTGGGACAAGTCGACTTGCTGGCGACGTTCGCCGATATCGTCGGCGCCGAACTGGCACCTGATGCCGGAGCGGACAGTGAGAGCTTTGCGTCGGTGCTGCTGGATGCGACGGCGGATTATGACCGCAAGCCACTGATCACTCATGGAAACGGTGGGGAACCTTGTCGCTATGCCATCACGAGCGGCAACTGGAAACTGGTCCTGCCCAATCGCAAGTATGGAGTCGAGCTTTACGACTTAGACGCTGATCGATCTGAGACGACGAACGTCACCGATCAGCATCCTGAAACGGTTCAGCAGTTGACCGCACGAATCAACAAAATCATCGCGCAAGGCCGCACCACCGCTGGGCCTTTACAAGCCAACGACACGCCGTACTGGGATGATCTGCACTGGATGACCAAACAAGATTACGACCAACTCACAAACTGACGAAGGAAACTTAATGCATCGTTGTTACATAGTAACGCTCAGCTGTGCCTGCATTCTAGCCACACTCAGTCTGAGTCACTTTTCATCTGCCCAGGAGCTGGCGCAAGTGCCTCAATTCTTCCAACAAGATCTTGAGTTTCTAAAGAAACATACGCCGATCGTCTTGCTTGAGGACGCAGACGCGGCCGTTGCGGTTGCACCGGCGTATCAAGGCCGGGTGATGACCAGCACGTTCGACCGGGATCACGGGCCGAGCTTTGGCTGGATCAATCGTAATGTGATTGCGAAAGGACTACTTTCCGACGCGGATCGCAAGGGCAAGTTGGAAGAACATATTTACGTTTTCGGTGGCGAAGAACGATTTTGGCTGGGACCGGAAGGCGGCCAGTTTGCGTTGTTCTTTAAGCCGGGCACGAAATTTGAGTTTACTGATTGGACCACACCGGCGGTCATTGATACCGAACCGTTTGAACTCGTCGAACAATCCAGTAACTCGGCTGAATTCAAACGCGATTGTGAAGTGACTAACTTCAGTGGCACGAAGTTCAAAATGGGGATCCGTCGCACGATTCGATTACTCGACAATTTGGCGATTGCCAAAGTGCTTCAGTCCGAATCACTGGCGAAGGGCGTAAAGGTCGTTGCTTATGAAAGCGATAATCAATTGACTAACCGCGGCAATCATGCTTGGGCCGCTGAGACCGGATTGCCATCGATCTGGCTGCTAGGGATGTACAATCCGTCCTCGCAAACAACGGTCGTGATTCCATTCGAGTCTGGCGATGAATCGAAGCTGGGACCGAAGGTGAACGATACGTACTTTGGCAAAGTGCCACCCGAGTATCTGGCCGTCAAAGACGATGTTCTGTTCTTCAAAGGCGACGGCACACGGCGCGGAAAGATCGGCATTAGTCCCAAACGATCCAAAGGCATTGCCGGTAGCTACGACGCCGAGGGAAAAGTGCTAAACATCGTCACTTACAACGTGCAAGAATCGCCACAAGGCTTCGTCAACTCGATGTGGGAACACCAAGATAAACCTTTCGAGGGTGACGCGATCAATTCATACAACGACGGTTCGCCCTCGCCAGGCGAACCGCCACTAGGGCCATTTTATGAATTGGAAACGTCGTCACCAGCAGCCGCGTTGAAGCCAGGCGAGACGATGCGACACGTTCAACAGACGCTGCATATCCAAGGTTCTGAAGAACAACTTGACGAGATTGCCGAGCGTATGCTCGGCGTTCGATTGAGTGAAATTCAAATTGTAAAGTAGAGACTATGTTGACAGTGCTAACCTCCCTTCACATGACTTCTCAATTGAAAAATCTATTCGTTAAACCTTCAAGAACCGAACGGGATTTGTGGGCCGTGGCTAAGCTCGCCAAAGCGGGGATCTATCTCCGCCACGCGATGGCAGCTACGGCTTGCTGTGGTGTGTTGTTGATTGTACTGGCCGGCTCCTCGCACGCACAGGAAACAACGGCGATTCAATCAGTGAACATCGTTTACTCTGCCGCCATAGGAATTGGACCTCAAAACGGTGTGATGCGTCGTGATCCGAGCGACATCATCAAGGTCGGTGACTTGTACTATGTGTGGTATTCCAAAGGGGCTCAGTCCCATGGGTACGACGCGACGGTTTGGTATGCGACGTCGCCCGATGGACACACATGGAGCGAGAAAGGTGAGTCGCTTGCTCGCGGCGGTGTCGACAGTTGGGACGAACAAAGTGTCTTCACGCCTAATATCCTGGTTGCTGAAGGACGCTATTGGCTCTTTTATACAGCGGTTCCGAAACCGTTTGTCAACAAAGGTACTGAGACTACGAAGACCGCAATTGGTATCGCGGTATCTAACTCACCGAATGGACCTTGGGAAAAGCTCGACACAAACCCGATTCTCAAGACAAGCGAGAATCATGACGACTTCGACAGTCTCAGGATTGACGATGCTTGTCTGATCGTTCGTGATGGCAAGTATTGGATGTATTTCAAAGGTCGCCAGTGGAACAAGAGTCCCGGTGAAACCAAAATGGGTGTTGCGATCTCAGAGAAACCCGATGGGCCATACATCAAGCATTCCGGCAACCCAATTATCGGCGGCAATCATGAAGTGTTGGTTTGGCCTCAGGGCCAGGGCGTTGCCGCGATGATTGGCACCGTCGGCCCCAAGTCGATCACGCGTTCGATTCTTTATGCGGACGACGGGCTACATTTCTCGAAGACGCATGCTGTGGTCGACGTCCCCACTGCTGCGGGCGCCTATCGGCCAGAAGCGTTCACCAACAGCGGAAACGGGGCTCAAATCGAATGGGGAGTCCACATCGGAAAACGCCGAGGGACGCTTCCCTTCATCGAGCGATTCGAGGTGTCGCAACAGTAACGCCGCCTTGTAGTGAAGGCACGCTGGGTTTGAGTAGAAATAGAGAAGCCGTTTGCGTTCCTGTTTGATGGGCGATTCTCAGTTGTCCGAGAACGCGGTATTGAGTGGCCAAGAGAGTGTGGTTTGGAGTAGGCCGTTCCCGAGATCAAACTATTTCGGCAGACCAATTTGTTCAGGTTCTTCAATGGAGATCACATTTTCTAGTCGCCAATTCGTCTAGAGTTGTGACGTCCTCAATATCCCGCCGCTAACACTGCAACTGATACGATGCAACTGCAATCACCACCTCACCTATTCAACTTCCGTTTGATGCGAGTTTACGTCGGATTGTGTCTCTTGACTCTGTTTGTTCGACACAACGCAATCGCGGACGAACCCGCTTTCGTTCATCCAGGAATTGCGCACACTCGAGCCGGCATCCAACGCATCAAAAGCAAACTGGATTCATTGGAAGAACCGTGGACGAGCGAGTGGAATCAACTCAAGCAGTCGCCTGATGCGAGCCTTGATTGGTCGCCCGATCCTCGCGCACATGTCGAGCGAGGCCCCAGTAACAACCCAGACATCGGGTCGTCGGAATTCGACCGTGATGGTACGGCAGCATACACGTTAGCACTTCGCTGGGTTCTTTCGGGTGACGAAGCCTACGCCCAGAAATCAGCAAGGATCATCGATGTTTGGTCAGCAACGCTGAAAACAGTCACGAATCACGACGCCAGATTGCTAATCGGAATGACAGGGCAGAAGTATTGCAACGCCGCCGAGATTCTGCGTCATACATGGGACGGGTGGCCTGAATCGAATCAAGAGCAATTTCGGTCGATGCTCCGCAATGTGTGGTATCCGATCATCAAGGATTTCTACCCTTCTGCGAACGGAAACTGGGATGCATCAATGATGCAAACCATGATCGCGATGGGAATCTACTTGGACGACCGAGAAATGTTCCAGCGTGCGGTCGACTATTTTCTGGAAGGCGAGGGCACCGGCATGGCCGCCAATCGATCACGCGATGACTTTCGCGTTGGAAGGCAAGACGGGGTGAGAGAGGTAAGACGATCTCGATCAGGCCGTCGAAGTTATAGCACGCTGCCGTGGGATGCGTTGATGTTCCGCGACCTGTCCGCCGCTACAAGCGAGTGGCGTTGAGCAAGACAATGAGTATTACCAAAAAGGAAATCGGAATGTATCGAACACTATTTGCAGTCGTGGTCGTCGGCTTGATTGCTGCGGACACATCCTGGGCAGCGCGTCATGACGTGGACGAGAGCAGCAACCCGAAAGCAAACCAAACGTATGTCGACGAGGCCTCCGCTCCCGACGAGCCATTGACGCTGTGGTATCGCAAACCGGCGACCAGATGGGAAACCGAGGCGCTGCCCGTAGGAAACGGACGACTGGCCGCGATGGTTTTCGGCGGAGTCAATAACGAGCGAATTCAATTAAACGAAGAGACTGTCTGGGACGGAGTGCCCACGGATTACAACAATCCAGAGGCACTCAAGGCTTTGCCGGAAGTCCGTCGTTTGCTTTTCGATGGCAAAAACGCCGAAGCGACCCGATTGGCAGGGAAAACGATGATGGGCCGTCCAATGAAGATCAAATCTTATCAGACGCTTGGTGACATTCACCTGGACTTTCCTGACACCGATGAAGTCTCGAGTTACCGACGCGATTTGGATCTAACGACGGCCATCAACCGAACTCAGTACACCGTCGATGGAATCGAGTACACGCGGGAAGTGTATGTCAGTGCGCCGGACCAAGTAATCGTGATTCACCTCGCAGCGAGCCAACCGGGAAAGATCAACTTCACAGCCCGCCTAGCTCGTGAAAACGCATCCGCTAGATCAGCATCCGATAACCGTTTGGTTTTGCAAGGCAAACTCGGCGTTGACTACGAGGCACAGCTTCGCCCTGTCATCCATGGAGGCAGTGTCACGTCCGCAAATGGAGAACTGAAAGTATCGGGTGCCGATGACGTGACACTGCTAGTGGTTGCGGCGACGAGCTATAACAGTGCCACGGACATTTCAGGTAACGCCACCGCACGCTGCGACAAGTACCTTCAATCGATCAGCAACAAATCCTACGAAGATCTGCGTGCCGCGCATGTCGCCGACTACCAGACGCTATTCAATCGCGTGCAACTCGACCTGGGGACAACCGATGCGGTCAGCAAGCCAACCGATCAGCGTCTGCGCGACATCAAGAAAGGGAAACATGATCCGCAATTCGAGACGCTGTACT
The DNA here is from genome assembly GCF_007859915.1 of Neorhodopirellula pilleata. GTDB lineage: Bacteria > Planctomycetota > Planctomycetia > Pirellulales > Pirellulaceae > Rhodopirellula > Rhodopirellula pilleata. Next base: position 67,612 of record NZ_SJPM01000016.1, on the reverse strand, counting down.
TCCAATTCGGTCGATATTTATTAATCAGTAGTTCGCGTCCTGGGTACAGGCCTGCGAGCCCGCGGTGGCTTTGAAGTGGACATCGCGTGGAAGGATGGAAAGTTGACGAACTCCACGATTCGTTCTCTCAACGGAACCCCATTGCAAGTTCGCTATGGCAACGAAGTTCGCAAACGCGAGCTAGCCAAAGGCGATAGCTTCACCTGGGATGGAACTTAGGAAAGGCCGCCGAGTAGCAGGGGGCTTGAGTGCATCACTAGTGCGACCCCGTTTTCATCACACGCTGAAATGGATGCGTTACTGGACCGACACAGATCTGAAAATATAGACAGCAAGAATACCAATATGATCTCAAAAACAACCTGTTTCTTTTCTGCCGTGATGGCTCTTTCTGTTCTTGTTGTGAAAGCACAAGAGCCGGTTTCCGTCGAATCGCTGTTGCGCGAAATGGTCGATCGCGATGCCGTGGCTCGCTATCCGGAAAAGAATTTTCGACTGAAACAACACAGCAGCTACAACCGGGCATCAACGACCCCTAATGAACCCGCGGGCTGGTTCAACAACAAAGACAACAACACGAGCGACAAAGACAAGTGTTTTGTTCGCGTCGAGGAAAACAACGGACGAAAAGAATGGGTCTTGATGGACCACGAGGGGCCAGGTGCCATTGTGCGCACTTGGGTGCCGTGGCGAGGTCATTCAAACGCAAGCACCGACATCAACCTGCGGATTTATCTCGACGGTGATGTCGAGCCGGTGCTGGAAGGGAACATGCTGAGTATGTTCGATGGCAGCGGATTGATCCCGTACCCATTCGCACATCCATCGCTTCGCTCGGCGGTGAACTTTTTTCCGATTCCCTTTGCGAAGAACTGCAAAGTGACGACCGATCAAATGCCTTTCTTCTATCAGATCACTTATCGGCAGTACGACGAGGGCACGCCGGTCAAGACCTTCACGATGGAGGACTTTGAGGCGGCGAAAGGGCTGACTGGAGAAACGGGCAAGCTGCTCTTGAATCCAGGTAGCGGAACAGAGCAAAAGGCTTCTGGATCGGCCGAACCGAAAGGTCTGGAGACTTCTGCGACGATTTTGCCTGATGGCGATCAGTCACTGGATCTTCCCACAGGCTCGGCCTCGGTGCGAGAATTGACGGTCAAGCTAGGCAGCTATGAAGATCCCAATGTCACGCGACAAGTAGTGCTGAAGATGGAGTTCGACGGCAAGGAAACAGTCTGGTGTCCGATTGGAGATTTTTTCGGCACGGGCATCGGTCTGAATCCGATGCAAGGCTGGTCGAGTACCGTCGCCGAAGATGGGACAATGACGTGTCGCTGGGTGATGCCCTATCAGAACAGCGGCAAGGTCTCGCTGCTCAACCTGAGTGCCGCGCCGGTGGACGCCAAGTTGATCGTTAGAACCGGTGACTGGGACTGGGATGAACGCTCGATGTATTTCCATGCTGGTTGGCACGGGCAATATCCCGTACAGACTCGTCCGTATTCGGATTGGAACTACATCACGTTGAAAGGCCGTGGCGTTTATGTCGCTGATACACTCACGATCATGAATCCGGTTGAGAGATGGTGGGGCGAAGGTGACGAAAAAATTTGGGTTGATGCAGAGGATTTTCCATCTCTGTTTGGAACGGGAACCGAGGATTACTACGCTTATTCATGGGGCGGTGTTAGCACTGACTTCTATGAACATCCTTTTCATGCTCAACCACGTGCCCACAAATACAATAAATTGAATCGCAAGCCGGAAGCGAAGGCGTTGGTCCGCAATACGCTGGGGTACAGTGTCGAGAGCCGTAGTCGTGCGTTGGATACGATGCCCTTTGGCAGTTCGCTGCAGTTGGACATGGAGGTGTGGTCTTGGACGGATTGCGAGATGGGGTATGGCGTCGGCATGAGCTGGTATGGATTTGCAGACACGGAGTCTAACCGCGAACCAGAACCCGCCGAGGTGCTCAATGTACCGCCAGTGCCGGATCCGGAGAACGCTCCGGCGGTCTCGTCCGCTGACTCGTTCAAGGACGCTGTCGAGATCATTCCCGAACAGATTTTGTCGAAGCCGGACGGGATCGTGCTGAAGTTTCAGGACTTGAGAAAAATGAAGTTCAAGGGCAAGTGGAATCTGGGGACGCATCAGTTATTTAAAGGTGCTCAGGTGGGTGACGCGATCGAAATTCGCATCCCAGCCACCAGTGATGGAGCAGAAAGGTTGGCTTTGTATGCCACCAAATCCAATGACTTTGGCATTCTCCGTTTTTCGGTGAATGGTAAACCGGCGGGCGAGGAAGTTGATCTTTATGCCGCCAAGCCGGTCCCGACCGGGGCGATCGAACTGGGCGACTTCGAGCCGGTCGAAAATGCGTATGTGTTGCGTGTTGAGATGGCCGGCAAGAACTCCAGCAGCAAGGACACGTTCTTTGGTCTCGATTGCGTCACGCTGTCGTTGCCGACGAACGAGAGCACGGACGCCAAACAATGAACGAGACCACGACGAGAGTGGCCAAAAGAGAATTTTCCCCGACCACAGCAACAAAAGTGACTTTCAGAATGAGCATTGGGAAATTGGCAGCTCTACTGGGAGTCCTCTTCGCATTTGCAACTCTAGCCATAGCGGATGAACGCTACGTACTGCGGTACGATGCGCCGGCCATGGACAATTTGCGAGAGCCATCGAAAGGAAAACCCAAGGGGCTCGGCTACATCCAGACGGCGTTGCCGCTGGGAAATGGTCGATTGGGAGCCATGTTTTCAGGTGGTATCGATTTCGAGCATGTGCTGATCAATGACATCACGTTGTGGATGAACGCCAAGCGTGGACAGGATGTCGTGGCGCAGTCCAGCACTCGAATCGTTGCACCAGATGATCTCGAGACCGTTCGGAAAGCCTATCGAGACGGGAACTACGGTACCAAGTCGAACAGTATGGAGAGCCTGTCAACGAAATACTTGAGCAGCACCGAGCCGCTGGGGAACTATGCACCGTTCAGCGATCTGTTGATTTCCACCCATCACGATCCGGCATCGGTCCGCAACTACCACCGCTCGCTCGATTCACGCACGGGTCTGGGAACCGTCAGCTATTCGATTGGAAATGGAACATTCACCAGAGAATTGTTCTGCAGTTATCCGCACGATGTGGTCGTCGCCCGCTTTACGGCTGACGGTGCAAAGTTGAACTTGTCAATTCAGACCACCACCAAACATCAGGTGACGCATGTAGAGTCTATGGACAAACGGATCGTTCTGAGTGGCAAAGCGAAGATGGTTCAGGACGATGTTGAGTTCATGCAAATTGTTCAGGTCGATGCCAGGGATGCCGACATTACGCCGCAAACCGATGGCTCGATCAAGATCTCCGGCGCCAACGAGGTGAAGATCTATTTAGCGGGATATTGCGATTACCTGCCGGTGTATCCGTCGTTCAAAGGGCGTGACTATCAAGCGGATTGCGAAAAGGCAATTGCGGCGGCGTCCAAGCTTGGGTTTGATGTGTTAAAAGAATCGCACGTCAATGACGTCTCTGCACTTATGAATCGCTGTCGACTAGCACTGGATTTTGAACCGTCTGGATTGACCACGGACACGCTGGTGTCCGGCAAGGGAAGCCTGGAACTGGAAAATCTTTACTTCCACTACAGCCGCTATCTGCAGTTGAGTTGCTCGCGTGATGCACCGGTGCCCTCAAATCTGCAGGGGCTTTGGAATGCGGATTTCAAACCAGCGTGGAACTGCGACTACCACACCGATATCAATGTGCAGATGAACTACTGGATGGTCGACCCAGCGAACCTGTCGGAATCGTTTCGTCCCTTCGCTCAGTGGACAAAGATCCTTGCTCAATCAGGCGTCCATACAGCAAGGGAAACCTTTGGTGTCAACAAAGGCTGGAGCATGGGTCTGAATGGCAACGTGTTTGGTTTCACGGCGCAGAATGAACATGGCCGTCGCAACCAGCAGGCCGCGCATTGGCTTTGCCAGAACCTGTTCGATCACTATGCCTTCAATCAAGAACGTGAGTATCTTGAAGAAATCTATCCCACGATCAAAGGCGCTGCCGAGTTTTTTGTTGAGTACCTTTCACCATGGAAGGACGGCACTTTGGTCGTCTATCCGACTTGGTCGCCAGAAAACAGTTACCTTGTCAAGCAACACGGCAGATTGAACAAGCAGGCCTACGGTGCCTCATGGGATCAGCAGCTCGTGCTGAGTCTATTCACAGACTGCATCGAAGCGTCCACGGTTCTCGGACGCGACGAAGTCTTCCGCAAGACCTTACAGGAAATGATCCCAAAACTCTGCCCCCAGAAAATTGGTCAGTACGGGCAGTTGCAGGAGTGGCCAGAGGACTGGGACAACCCTAAAGATACGCACCGCCATATCTCGCACTTAATTGCGTTGCATCCCGGTCGCGATATCTCGCCGTTGACAACGAAAGAACTGTACGAGGCGGCCCTGGTGACAATGCAGCATCGCGGCGACGAATCCACTGGCTGGAGCACAGGTTGGAAAACTTGTTTCTGGTCGCGATTGCATGACGGAGATCGGGCGCACAAGATCTATGAATTTTTGACATCTCAACGGGCCTATCCCAACCTGTTCGATTTCCATCCGCCGTTTCAGATTGACGGAAACTTCGGAGGTGCGGCGGGCGTTTGCGAGATGCTGCTGCAGAGTCATCTTCGCAGTATCGACAACCATGCGGAAACCATCGAAGAGGCTGCGTTTGTGGCCTATCAAACAGATCCAGAAGAACCGCAGCATTTTGTTCCCGTTGTGCCGAATGAAAAACTGGCTGATGCGCCCTATATCCTGCACCTGTTGCCCGCGCTGCCGTCTGCGTGGCCCAGTGGGAAAATCAGCGGACTGAAGGCGCGTGGCGGATTGGAAGTCGATATCGAGTGGAACGTTGGAAAGTTCGTTCAAGCGACGATTCACGCTAACCGGAACGGGGCCTTCCGCATCTATGCGGAGGGCAAACTGAGCGAAGTGATTGTACTTGAGAAAGGCCAATCTTTGGTCTGGCCCCCGCTTCAATAGACAAGGCGAACGACTTGCGTTGGGAAATAGCTGGTGCACCACTGCTTCCCACGCAATCCCAGCACTGAAAGGAGCAGGTCTCATGATCGTTCGCGGATGTCGCAAATTGTCATTGTCGCGTCGCGATTCGCTCTCGACATACGACTTTCATTGAAGACACTGAGGGGTGGACGAATAGATAGGGCGACTGAAATTGCTCCAGTTCTCGCGAATGCTGGCTGCGAATTGCTTCCTCAACTTACTGGTTGTTTTTTACTGGCAATTCCGATGAGTTTGGCGATAGCTTTTGAGCATCTTTATCTTTCTCGTAGGCGCCGTCGCCAGACGGTGGACCACTTTCTGGCGAACGTAGCCGATCGCCCAGAAGCGTTCGCGCAGAGCAGCAAAGGAGTTTTTCGCAAGTTGAGCGTCGACGTCCGCACGGCCGAGGCGCACCTGCCGTTCATTGGGCGTTATGATGGAATTTAAATAGAATCGCGACGGAACACCACACCGCTGTCCCATGCATAAAACGCGACAGAAACATCACGAACGAGAATCCTTCATGATCACAACGCAAAACATCTTGAGACTATCATTGCTACCCATCGTGCTGTTGATAGCTCACGTAGCAAATGCCCAATCAAACCGGCCCAACATTGTCGTCGTTCTGGCAGATGACATGGGTTGGGGGGACTCAGCAACGTACGGTCACGAGCTAATTCAGACGCCCAATCTCGACAAACTGGCGTCGCAAAGCGTGAAGTTCACTCAGTGTTATTCGGCTTGCGGCGTTTGCTCTCCGTCGCGGTCAGCGATCTTGACGGGACGGACTCCCTATCGAAATGGTGTCTATCGACACTTGTCCGGTAATCACGAAGCTCATTTACGGAAGAGCGAAATCACGTATCCAAAGTTGCTGAAATCGATCGGCTACGAAACCTGCCACGTGGGCAAGTGGCATCTCAATTCATTGCCACAGTTCAATACGCCGGAGTATCCGCAACCGGGTGATCATGGTTACGACTATTGGATGGCGACGCACAACAACGCCGAACCAAGCCACAAGAATCCGAACAACTTCGTCCGCAACGGAGAACCCGTCGGCGAACTGCAAGGCTACTCAGCACCTTTGGTTGCCGCGGAAGCAACACGGTGGTTGAGTCAGGTGCGTGACAAGACAAAACCCTTTGCACTATCCGTTTGGTTTCATGAGCCACACTCGCCCATCGCGACCGATGCGAAGTTCTCGGGACTGTACAACGGTCACGAGAACAGCAAGTACATGGGCAACATCTCGCAACTCGATGACGCGCTCGGTCAGTTGATGCAGACGCTCGACGACGAAGGCGTCAGCGACAACACGCTGTTGTTCTTCACATCAGACAACGGTCCTGTCGCAAACTTTGGTGGCACCACCGGCGGTTTGCGTGGCGGCAAGCGTAGCGATCACGAAGGCGGCATCCGCGTGCCCGGCATCGTTCGTTGGCCAGGTCACATCAAGCCCGGAACCGTTAGCGATGTTCCCGTCATCGGCACCGATATCTTCGCCACAGTGCTGGACATCACCGGCATCCCGCTTCCCGATGATCGAACCATCGACGGCGTGAGCATGGTGTCCGCGTTCGCAGGCCAGCCCGTCGAAAGAAAAACGCCGCTCTTCTGGCGAACACACGTGTCACCACCCGGCGACCGCGTCGCTTTGCGGATCGGCGACTGGAAACTGGTCGGCAACGATACGCTGACAGAGTTCCAACTCTACGAGATCCAGAAAGACTGGAAGGAAGAACATGACCTCGCAGCGTCGATGCCGGAGAAGACGGCAGAGATGAAAACAAAACTCTTCGAAGTCTGGAAGGCAATCGAAACAGAAGGCCCCAACGAGTGGTGGAAAAGCGATCGACAGAAACCTTCGAAAGGTGGGAAACTGAGCTATTGAATAAGCGTGAAATAAACAGGAAAGGATCGAAATGGATTCATCCAATCATCAGACTTGTAAGAGCCCTGCAGAGGAAACCGTTAATGTCAAGAAGTTCGTTTTCGTTGTTCACCTGGACCATCGGTACGCAATCAATATTGAAACTAGCTGCTGTGGTATGCGTGTTTCATTGCATGACCGGTATGGCAGAGTCTAGCGAAAGACCCAACATCATTTTGCTTTTGGCAGACGACCTCGGGTATGGAGATCTTTCGTGTTTCGGCAGTCCTGCCGTCAAGACACCGAATCTGGATCGACTTGCCAGTGAAGGCAAAAAATTCACGCGTTTTTACGCTGCGTCTGCCGTCTGCTCGCCGACACGGGCGGCTGTATTGACTGGGCGATATCCGCTGCGATTCGGCATCACGAAACATTTCAACGACGTCAATCAGTGGCTACCAGAGTCAGCAACCACCGTTGCGGAACTTCTGCAAGACGCTGGTTACAACACGGCACATCTAGGCAAGTGGCATCTTGGTGGGCTGCACGTGGACGCCGAGGGAAAGAGGTTGGACGACCAACCCGGCCCGCGCCAACATGGTTTTGACTTTTATCAAACACAGATCGAGCAACAGCCCGTTCGCGGTCGCATGGGTCGAGAGCGGACTCTCTTTCGCCAAGGCGGCACAGTGCTCTTGCGTAACGATAGGCGAGTCACTGAAGACGATGCGTATTATTCAAAGCACTTGACTGATGCCAATGGAGACTTTGCTGTCGAGCTCATTGAAAAGTTCGCTGCCGAGGACAAGCCCTTCTTTCTGAACGCGTGGTGGCTTGTTCCTCATAAACCCTATGAGCCCGCCCCCGAGCCGCATTGGTCGGACACCGCAGCCGAAGGCATCAGCGAGGCTCAGCATTGTTTCCGTTCCATGGTCGCGCACATGGATGCCAAAGTTGGTCAAATTCTAGATAAGCTTGATGAGTTGGGAATCGCTGACACTACACTCGTTCTGTTCACGAGCGACAACGGAGCAGCCTTTGAAGGGTTCATCGGCGATCTGAAAGGTGGCAAGACCGATTTGCACGACGGAGGAATTCGCGTCCCAATGATCGTGCGGTGGCCGGGAAAAATTCTAGCTGGACAAACTTCCGATGCGTTTGGGCACAGCAATGATTTGTTGCCGACGTTCTGCGAGGCGGCTGAAGTCGAGCTGCCGAGTGATTTGCCGATCGACGGTCGAAGCTTGCTTCCTCACATGAAAGGCGAGGCCCCACCAAGCGACGAAGCTCGGGGAACCGTGTTTTGGCAACTCGACTTGTACAAGAGTATTCAACGCCACTATCCAAAACCCAAACCATATGCGACTGAAGTCGCTATGCGAGGAAAATGGAAGTTGCTCGCTCTCAGCGGAACGCCCGTGGAGTTGTTCAATGTCGAGTCCGACCCCAACGAACAACAAAATGTCGTCGAGGACCATCCTGAGCTGGTCGAGTCGTTATCGGCTGAGCTGAAGGAATGGCTCAATGCTCCGCGAACTCTACGTCGGTAGGCGATGATCACGAAATAGCAGACATAGTGGGCTTCACCAAAAGTACAACTCGTTAAAAAACGCATGCGAAGCTCACTGCCACATCCCCATCTCAAAGCATCTCAATGAAACTAACACTGCTCGCTCACGTGCTGAGCGTTTTCTTTTTGACAACCTTCTTCGCAGCAAAGCAGGCCGACGGTTCAGATGGTGCTACCAAGCCCAACATTGTGTTTATCTTTGCTGACGACTGGGGATGGGGAGACCTCGGCTGTCACGGGCATCCGTATGTGAAGACACCGAACGTTGACCGTCTCGCGAAGGAGGGAACCGACTTTATGCGGTTCACTGTGGCGAGTGGAGTGTGTTCGCCAAGTCGCACGGCCGTGATGACCGGCCATTTCCCTGCTCGCTACAACATCGATGGGCACTTCGCGACGGTGCAGAGTAACGCGAGTCGAGTCATGCCGGATTGGCTCGATCCGAAAGTGCCGACTCTACCCAAGATGCTCCAGTCCGCAGGCTACGCAACGGCTCATTTTGGCAAATGGCATCTTGCCAATAACATGATCCCCGATTCACCGTTGCCGAAGGATTATGGTTACGACGAGTATGGAGCGTTCAACTGTTCTGGCCAGCAGATGCCGGTACACGAGGACGCCACCCGCGCGATCGGTTTTATCGAAGAGAGTGCTGCGGCGAAAAAGCCATTCTTCATTAACCTATGGATGCACGAACCTCACACGCCGTTTCACTCAATTCCAGAGTACCGCAAGCGATTTCCAGAGCTAGACGATTCAGACAATGTTTATGCGGCGGTTCTCTCGCATGCGGACGATCGAATTGGCGAAGTGCTTGCGGCACTGGACCGTTTGCATTTGACCGACAACACACTGGTGATCTTTAGCTCGGACAATGGCCCCGCTGGCAGTGGCAAGCCACGCCCACTAAAAGAAATGTACGATTCCGCAACCGGCGTTGGGTTCAACACCGGTGCGAGTGTCGGGACGACAGGCGGCCGAAACGGACGCAAGAAATCCATCCTTCAAGGTGGGATCGGTGTTCCATTCATTGCCCGCTGGCCAGGACAAATCAACGCGGATGCAATCGATGAAGTGTCGTGGATTTCGGCTGTTGATCTACTACCAACGTTTTGTGAAATCGCTGGTGCGACAACCCCCGAGGGCTACCAACCTGATGGCAAGAGTCAGTTAGCGACCTTGCGAGGGACCAAGCAGACATTGCGAGACAATCCACTGTTTTGGAAGGGGCTACCCAGTCCAAAGGGTCCTGTCTACTCAGTACTGGATGGCCGATGGCGACTGCTCGTCAGCACCCAATTTGAGGTGTTAGAGCTTTACGACGTTAACAGTGACCCGCTGGAAAAGAACAACTTGGCTTCATCGCATCCTGATGTTGCTAATGAACTGTTGCAAAAGCTCCGAGACTGGCACGCTACGCTACCTGATAAACCAAACTCAGAATTGTTCTCAAAGTACCGTGCCAAGGAATCGGGGCCGCTTCCTCTAGAGATCAAGCCGGCTTTTCAGTTCGATCCGTCTCGATAAGTCCGGGCGAGTTTTTTGTGGGTGAAATGCATTGGAAATGAAAATCAAAATGATGAGCTTCAGTATCAGCAAGCGTAGTCAGTGTTTTGCTCAGGCGATCCGTTTGGGTTTCCTAGCAACAGTTGTCGTTTGCATATCGTTCAGCAGCCAACGCGGTTCCGCAACCGCGCAAGAAATCGATTCGCCCAACACACTCCATGCAGCGCCGGCTGGTCCTGGCGATTGGTCCAAAGTGCGACTGTTCGGTCATGCCTTTCGGAATGACGATTACACGCCCGAACAATATGATTTCATACGGGACCATTTCCACATTTTTACGATCGAAAAGCGGCACGCCAAGAATATTTACGGCGCAATGAGCACTGAAAAAGCTGCGGCGGAAACCGCAACGAAACTGTTGAAAAATAATCCGGATATGCGAGTTCTGCTCTACTGGAGCACCAACACCGCATACACTCAGTTCTATACCACTGTCCGCGATACGGTTGCTGAACACCCGGACTGGATTGAGGAGGTTCGGGACGGGACTCTGCGCTGGACCTATCCCAACAACGCCGCTCGCAACTGGTGGGCCGACATGGCCGACCAGCTTGTCAAAGAAAGTGATTTGAACGGAGTTTTCGGCGACGGCGTCCCAGGTGCCAACGCTCGCGGCCAATTAGGAAGTGCCGAAAACTGCCTGGAGAGACTATCCAGTTTCGTTATCTATAACGGTTACCGCGTCCAGTCCTCCAGCAAATGCGCAGCCGGGGCGAGCACACTCGTTCATGCAGACGGCGTCTTCTGCGAAGCCTTCTTTCGCTCTTCGGTTGAGACCGCTGATGAAGGCGTGAAGCTGATGGAGGAGTTACTAGCCATTCCATCCGACAAATACATTCTATGCCGCGGAGCCGGTGACAGCGTCTTTGGTTCCACCCACGACTTTACACTCGCCTGCTACTTGATCATCGCCAACGACTACTCTTTCTACAGTTGGGGCGGCAGCAAGAATTCCTACGCCGCCGACGACTCCCTCATTTACTGGTCCGACGACTTTGACCAAGAGATCGGCAATCCGTTGGGTAAGGCCACCAAAAATGGCTACGCCTATCACCGAGATTTCCAGCACTGCAGTGTCGATGTAAACTTGGAAACAAAAAGTTCGTCTATCGTCTGGAAACGCGCAGATAAAAGTACCACTCCGGCAAAAGAAAAATGATGAGAATTGCTGTTTTCGCAAGTCTACTGTTGTCAGCATTGGTGAGCACCGGGTCGGGGCAGACAGAAAAGCCTGCCTCTGAACCAACGGTTTTCAGCGTTAAAAGCTTTGGTGCTATCGGTGATGGTGTTGCGATGGATACCCAAGCCGTTCAAAAGACTATCGATGCTTGTCACGATGCCGGCGGCGGTGTTGTTCGGGTGCCGGCTGGCGATTTTCAAATCGGTACGATCATCTTGAAGAGCAATGTCACCCTCTCGCTCGACTACGGGGCTAGCTTGCTCGGAAGCACGGATGTGGCTGACTACCCAACAGCGAACCTCAGCAGACCTCGCGAGGGCGACGCCCATTGCCTGATCTACGCTGGAAACGCAAAAAACATCACCATCGAAGGGCTCGGCGTGATCGATGGAAGGGGGACTCACGAGAATTTCCCCAGGAACAGGAGGGGTGGAAAAAACGCTGGTATCCGACCACGTTTGATGCGTCTGGAGAGTTGTGAGGATGTCACCTTTTCTGGCGTGACCTATAAGCGTCCGGCGTTCTGGGGGCTGCACCTGATCGACTGCAAACACATTCACTTCAATGCGGTGACCGTGCGATTCCGTAACAACAACTACAACAATGATGGATTTGATCTGGACGGTTGCGAGGATGTGCTCATCGAGAATTGTGATATCAGCACTGGCGACGACGCGATCTGCTTGAAGAGTTCATTAAACCCTTGCCGAAACATTGTCGTGCGTGGATGTCGGATGGACAGTAACACGGCGGCACTCAAGTTCGGCAGCTCATCCCGAGGTGGGTTCATGGATGTGACGGTGACCAACTGTTATTTTCATGACTGCCCCATGGGTGCAATCAAGCTGCAGTCCGTGGATGGCGGACGCTTGGAGAACGTCTACATCTCCAGAATAGTAATGAAAGATGTGGGCTGTCCGCTCTTCATGCGATTGGGCAATCGCGGCAGTACCTTCGGCGAAAGTGGAGAAAGTCCCGCGGTCGGTACATTGAAAAACATTCGCATCAGCGATGTGGTTGCAGAGGTCGTCGTCGAGGATCGGGCCAAAGCTGCTGAGGCTGTGTACAAGAATCTTAAAGTGGATGCGACCCCGGGGGTGACTGACAACGAGAAGTCCAAAGCCGGGCCGATTATGATCACGGGCATCCCCGGTCACTTCATCGAGAACGTCGTCCTGGAGAACATCGAGATCTTCTTTCCAGGACATGGCACGGAAGGAGATGCTGTGCGAGTTGTGGCGGAGGATGAAGATCGCTATCCCGAGCAGTTCTTCTTTGGTGTGTTGCCAGCTTGGGGTGCCTATGTTCGCCATGCGAAGAACATTGAGTTCGTCAACGTGAAGCTGGAAACACGGGCACCAGATGAGCGAGAGAGAATCCATCTGGAAGATGTCGACGGTTTTGTCGAACGATGACCCATTGCCCGTTATGAACGACACTATCGAACCAGCCCATCAGTGGAAACTGCAACCCTGAGTAGCTACCGTCGCCAGACGGTGGATTTGCCACAAACCCCACGCTCTGGTGAGCGTAGCCACCTCTAACCGAAACAAGTGAATGAAAATTCAGACGATCGCTGCCATCATGATTGCTATTGTGGCAACCAGCGGAATCACAGCTCAAGAAACACAGCGTGAGAGCAACGCATCGCGTGCGCCTAAGGGAGCCAAATACCTGGAGACGGGAGGAGAACGCAAGCTGGAAGTTGTCTACAAAAAGGTTTCAGGAAAAGAACTGAAGCTGGACCTGTATTACCCGGCGGACAAACCCTCCGAGAAATGTCCGGTAATTGTCTTTACTCACGGTGGCGGATGGGCCGCCGGCAGTCGGTACAAGGCCGCTAGCGGATCTTTCGCGACCGTTTTTGAACAGTTGATAAAAAATGGTTTTGCGGTAGTACCCGTATCGTATCGACTGGCGAAGAAGGACAGCGACGTCGTGATGCGTGATTGCGTCATCGATTGCAAAGATGCCATTCGGTATTTGGCAAAGAACTGTGAAGCATTGGGGATTGATCCCATGCGGATTGGTGTAATGGGAGATTCCGCAGGCGGCCAGATCGCACAGTTGCTGTTGCTGGCATCGCCGGAGCAATTGCCCGGAGATCCAGTGCTGGCCGAGGTGCCTTACCGAATGGTTGCCGGCGTCTCTTGGTATGGTCCGTGTGATTTTGAGAAGATAGATCTGTTCAACCACGATGACCGAGCCAACTTTATAGATCGGTTTGCCGCACGCATTCTTGGCTCGGATTCAGCGTCAACCGACAAATTGGCACGCTATCGGGAAGTCAGTCCAATCAACTACCTGAGTAAAGACAGCCCGCCGTTGCTGATGATTCAGGGTGACAAGGATACGACGATTCCCGTCAAGCATGCTTACCACATGAAGCAGAAAGCTGAAGCGGTCGAAGGGCCCGTTGAGATCATGATCATCAAAAACTCTGGTCACAACTGGCGCAAGGTCGATGCGGAAATCGATCCGTCCAGGGAAACGATTATCGAACGCACCGTGCAGTTCTTTGTCGACCATCTTTAGGATCGCTCGATGACACAGTGACGTGGAAGGCGACCGGTCCTGCCATCTTGCTCCGCAAATCTATCAAGAACCAACCCGATGAAACGTACCCTCGCCCTCCTCACTGTCCTGCTGCTGGCTCCGATGGCCATGCTGCGCGCCGCCGATCAACCAGCATCGCAGCGACCTAACGTCTTGATCGTCATCACGGACGATCAAGGGTATGGCGAGCTTTCGTCTCACGGCAATCCAGTTCTGCAAACACCGAATCTCGACAGGCTCAGTTCCGAAAGCATCCGGTTGACCGATTTCCACGTCGCTCCGATGTGCACGCCAACGCGCGGTCAACTCATGACGGGCGTGGATGCTCTGCGTAATGGAGCTTCGAATGTCAGCAGCGGTCGCACTCTGCTTCGCCGCGAGTTTCCGACCGTGGGCAACGTGTTCGCGGACTCGGGCTGGAGCACGGGTCTGTTCGGCAAATGGCATTTGGGTGATACCTATCTCTACCGCCCGCAGGATCGCGGATTTCACGAAAGCCTCTGGTTTCCGTCGTCGCATATCGGTTCCGTTCCGGATCATTGGGAGAATGACTATTTCGACGACACCTACATCCATAACGGCCACCGCCAAGCCTACAACGGTTACACGACGAATGTTTTCTTTCGAGAAGCGATGACGTGGATGAAAGGCGAAGCCGACGCCGGGCGACCGTTTTTCTGCTATCTGGCGACTGCCGCGGCGCACCAACCGCACTTCGTACCAGAGAAATACCTCGGGCCAGTCCGCGTAGCTCTGAATGCAGTTCGATCCAGGCTCCCGTCGCTTGAGCCAGCGACGGAGGAACAACTCGTCCGCTTTCTCGCGATGTGCGTCAACATTGATGAAAACATGGGCCGGCTGGACGAATTCTTGATCGAGCGGGGGCTGCGTGACAATACCGTGGTCATCTTCCTCACCGACAACGGCAGCACCTTCGGGCCGAAATACTTCAATGCCGGCATGAAGGGCGGCAAGACGGCGCTTTGGGAAGGCGGCCACCACGTGCCTTGTTTTGTTCGTTGGCCGGGCGGTGGGCTGCAGACAGCGGGCGATGTAGACGGGCTGACCGAGGTTCAGGATCTGCTGCCGACGCTGATCGAACTGCTCGGGCTAAAGATCCCAGCTGATACTCGTTTTGACGGCATGAGCCTCGCTAGCGTGCTGCGGGGCAATGCAGTTGTGCCGGAGGATCGCAAACTGGTGATCAACTACAGTCGGATGCCGTTCAAGACGGTTCGAACAACGCCACAAAATCCGGCGGTTCCGCGCCGCGAAGGCGCAGGCGTGTTGTGGCAGCACTGGCGGTTGTTAAAGGATAGTGAACTTTACAATCTCCAAGAGGATCCTTTGCAACAACATAATGTTATCGACAGCCATCCCGAGGTGGTGGCCGTGATGCGCTCGTATCTCGACCAGTGGTGGAATGGCCTGAAGGAAAACGTGAATGTCTTCGAGAGGTCCATCGTCGGAGACGATGCGGAGAATCCGGTACAGCTCACGGCCTGTGAATGGGCAGACGTGTTCATTGACCAACAGGCACAGGTACGACGCGGCGAACGCAAGAACGGGCTGTGGCACATCGAAGTGGCAGAGGCGGGCGACTACGCGTTTACTTTGAGCCGCTGGCCCCACGAGGCTGGACTTCGGCTCCAGGACGGCATCGGAGAAACCCGCGTGACAGACGGTGTGCTGACAGGCGGACTGGAGTGGCCGGTCAGCTCGGCGCGACTTCGCGTCGGCGATGTGGAGCAACTCGCAAAAGTGAATAAGGATTCCAGTTCGGTGCGATTCAAAATGTCGCTTCCCGCCGGACGCTCGACGATGCAAACGTGGTTGCACGACGAACACGGCAGGGAAATCGGTGGTGCCTACTATGTTGCGGTCGAGCGTCTCCGAACCAAGCCACCGGTGAGACTCATTCTCGACACTGACATGTCTGGCGACGCAGATGACGCGGGAACTCTGGCTATGCTTCACGCAATGGTTGACCGCGACGAGTGTGAGTTGCTCGCCACGATCGTGAATCGAGCCGATCTCACCAAGGCTTCGGCTGCGGCGGTCGACGCCATCAACACTTACTATGGACGGCCCAACATCCCGATCGGCACTGACAAGTTCGGCCCGACCGCGCTGCAGCGAACCAGTCTGTATGCGCCCGGCCTGCGTGACGGATTCCCGAGCGACGTCGGGCCAGACGACCAAGCTCCCGACGCGCTCGACGTTTACCGCAGCGTGCTGGCCGCGCAGCTAGACGGCAGCGTGACGATCTGTAGCGTGGGCGCTTTGTCCAATCTGGCGGAACTGTGGCGACGCGAGCCGGATTTGGTTCGTGCGAAGATCCGTCGTGTGGTCGTAATGGGCGGCCAGTTTCCTCCTGCGGCGAACCCCGAAACTAACATCGCGACTCACCCTGATGCGGCGCGTCTTGTCGCGGCGCAATGGCCTACAGAGATTGTGTGGCAAGGCTTCGAGGTGGGAAATCCCGTGATCACTGGCGAAGCACTGAAGCGAACACCGCGCAGTAATCCCGTGCGACGGGCCTTCGAACTGCGTCTCTTTCGCAAGCGACCTTCGATTGAGGGCGGCCAACCCAGCTATGATCAGGCAGCAGCGTTCTATGCAGTACGTGGCGAGAATGCAGAACTCTGGAATGAGGAACGCGGCGGTCGCGTGGTGATCGACGAACAGGGCTTTTCCCGCTGGGTGTCCGATGCGACCAGTCGACAGGTGATGGTGACTCGCAGTTGTCCTCCCGAACTCTTGGCTCGGCAAATCGAAGCCTTGATGGTCGCTCCGCCGAAGGGCTCAACAACCAAGCAGCCACAGTGACCCCCGATATCAACGACAGATTTATCAACGACAGAAGATGAACAATCAAATAGAAACAATGATGAAGGCAATCCACGTGTTCGTTTCAGTCGTTTTCTCGTTCGCGCCGCTCGAGGCTGCCATGGCGCAGGATTCGACGCTCGGGCTTGCTCCGCCAGATGGCGCAACCGTGCTGTTTGATGGATCGAATTTCGATGCGTGGAAGCCATTCTCGTTTCAGACGGTCAATGCGAAAGGCGATCAGAAAGAAATTCAGTGGCAGCTTGTCGACGACGAGGCGATGCAGATCAGCTTTGAATTCGAGGGCAAGAAACGCAAGCAGTTTCTTTGTACGAAAGAAAAGTTTGGTGACTACCGTTTGCATCTCGAGTTTCAGTTGCCGGAGGAAGGCGACGGCAACAGTGGAGTGTTCTTCGGACCGTTGTACGAACTGCAGATTCTCAATAGCACCGGAAAAGACCAGCTCAAGATGACGGACTGCGGCGCGATCTATCAAATTCGAACGCCCAATGAGAATGCATGCTTGGGACCGGGTGAGTGGCAAACCGTTGACTTAGAATATCAAGCGGCTCGGTTCACGGCGGCTGGCTATATTAATGAGAAAGACTCTGCCCGCGTCACCATTCGGCTGAACGGCAAGCTGATCCATGACAACTTCAAGCTTTCGCTGCGGAGAAACAAGTATGCTGCCTACCCCGAAGAACCGCTCTCGCCCATCGTGGTGCAAGAGCACGGCTCCGCAGTGAAGTTCCGAAATATTTGGCTACTTGAAAATGCGACCTACCATTAGGCGGATGCCTGTCTATCGTAGCTACGCTCGCCAGAGCGTGGATGGTCCGCCGTCTGGCGACGGCAGCTACGAATAATAGGACACTGAATTCACGCTCAATCTTATATTTACAGCGTTAACATTATGAAAAACATCGTTCTGCTGTTCCTCTCTGTTATTGGTGTCTCACTGACGCCAGCGTCACTTTTACGTGCTGCCGAGACGCCACCCAACGTGGTTTTGATCTTCGCCGATGACTTGGGTTATGGCGATCTTGGTTGTTATGGAGCAACCAAAGTGCAGACGCCCAACATCGATCGACTTGCAGCCGAGGGACGTCGGTTTACGGATGCGCATTCCGCGTCCGCAGTCTGCACGCCATCGCGGTATGCCTTGCTCACCGGGCAATACCCTCTGCGGGCAAGCGGGGGCAAGGGCGTATGGGGACCTGCGCCAGTGACTGCGCCGCTATTGGTCGACACCGAGAAGACCACGATCGCCGATGTTTTCAAACGCGGTGGCTACGAGACGGCCGTCTTGGGGAAATGGCATCTGGGATTTGGTAAGGGAAATAACGATTGGCAGGAACCGCTGCGTCCCGGCCCGCAGGATCTCGGATTTGATTACTACTTTGGGTTGCCGGTTGTGAATAGCGCCCCTCCCTACGTCTTTGTGGAAAACGATCGGATCGTCGGAAGCGATCCCGACGATCCGTTGGTTTTTCTCGGCAGGAATGCGGAGGACGCTACGCCGATCACGCCGATTCCTCCGGAAGCCGCACAACGCAGTCCAAATCAATTCGGTGGGGCAAAGGCGGCTCACAAGCTGTTCAACGATTACCAGGTTGGCACCACGTTGGCGGAGAAGTCCGTCGAGTGGATCAAAGAACGCAAGGATCAACCTTTCTTTCTGTATCTCGCGACAACCAATATTCATCACCCCTTCACACCGGCCAAGCGTTTTCAGGGGACCAGCCAGTGTGGACTCTATGGAGATTCCATCCATGAACTCGACTGGGTCGTCGGTGAGATCCTTTCATGCTTGGAAGACAACGGATTGAGCGACAGCACCATGGTGCTCTTTACCAGTGACAACGGCGGCATGTTCAACCACGGCGGACAGGCCGCTTTCACAGTCGGGCACCGGCAAAACGGCGACTTGCTGGGATTCAAGTTCGGCGTCTGGGAAGGCGGCCAGCGAGTGCCGTTCATTGTACGTTGGCCGGGCAAGGTGAAGGCAGGAACTACCTCGAACCAGGTGATCGGAAACGTCGACATGCTAGCGACGTTTGCGGCCTTGACTCAGCAGAAGCTGGATAAGGTCGAGCAGGCTGACAGTGTCAATATGTTACCCGCCTTCGTTGGCGAACCGAAGGAACCGATTCGTGATCATCTGGTTCTCGCCCCGCACAAGGGCACGCACCTGTCGGTGCGGAAGGGAAAGTGGATGTATATCCCACAGCAGGGCAGCGGCGGATTCACGGGGAGGAAACCGGGCGATCACACTTTCGCCGGACCGCCAGCGGTCAGCTTCGTGGGTTCGGTCAACAGCGATATCGAGAATGGAAAGATCAAAAAGGACGCGCCGCCTGCACAGCTTTACGATCTCGACGCGGATGTGAACCAGACACGCAACCTGTACAACGAGTATCCCGAGATCGTCAAGGAAATGAACGAGTTGCTTGCAAGCTACGCACCGCCGAAACAGAAGCTAGGTGCGGTGAAAGGAAGACCGAGTGCGCCGGGCAAGCCTGCAAAGAAGACACAGTGACACCGAGCACTATTTTGGTAGCTGCCGTCGCCAGACGGCGGAAACTCCACGCTCTGGCGAGCGTAGCCACGCCATTAATTTCCCGTTCACGAGAGAGAAAACGAATGATCCGAGGCTTCGGATTTGACAGGAAAATGTGGGCAGGAAAATCTCTGCCGGCTATTGTTTTGCCCCCATTTTCTTGCCCACTCATACTGTTGCTCCTCGCATGCGTCTTTGCAAACGCGGCGGACCGACCACCCAACTTCGTCATCATCTTCACCGACGACCAGGGCTACGGTGATCTGAGTTGTTTCGGCGGTAAACATGTCAGTACACCTCGCATTGATCAGATGGCAGCCGAAGGCTCCAGACTGACTAGCTTTTATGTCGTCGCCCCGGTTTGCACTCCATCGCGTGCCGGTTTGATGACCGGGTGTTATCCAAAGCGGATCGATATGGCGATGGGATCTAACTTCGGAGTGCTTCTCGCCGGAGACCCCAAGGGATTGAATCCCGATGAAATCACCATCGCCGAAGTTCTGAAAACGGTCGGCTACAGGACTGGGATCTTCGGCAAATGGCACCTCGGGGATCAGCCGGAGTTTCTGCCGACGAAGCAGGGGTTCGATGAGTACTTTGGGATTCCGTTCAGCCATGACATTCACCCGTTTCATCCTCGGCAGGATCACTACAAGTTTCCACCGTTGCCGCTGCTCGAGAATGAGCAAGTTATCGAGATGGATCCCGACGCCGATTACCTGACGAATCGAATCACCGAACACGCGGTGTCATTCATTGAGAGAAACAAAGACGAACCGTTCTTTCTCTATATCCCGCATCCCATTCCCCATGCGCCGCTTCACGTTTCGCCTCCGTTCATGGAAGGCGTTTCTGACGACATCGTGGCGACGCTGAAGGCGGAGGACGGCAATATTGACTACAAGACGCGGGACAATCTCTACCATCAGGCCATCTCCGAAATCGACTGGTCCGTCGGAAAGATCCTCGACACTCTCAAGGCCGGCGGTCTTGACGAAAACACGCTCGTCCTTTTCACGTCCGACAATGGCCCCCCGAAGAACTCTCTCTTCGCCAGTGCCGGCCCATTGCGTGGCAACAAGGGGACGACGTTCGAAGGCGGCATGCGAGAGCCAACCGTCGTTCGCTGGCCAAGCAAAATACCGGCGGGCAAGCCTAACGACGAACTCATGACGACGATGGATTTGCTGCCGACATTTGCAAAGCTGGCTGGTGCATCGATCCCAACGGATCGGGTCATCGATGGCAAAGATATCTGGCCAACGCTCCTCGGAGTGGCGAAGACCCCGCACGAAGTGTTCTTTTACCATGGCGGAAACGCGTTGAAGGCGGTGAGATCCGGCAAATGGAAACTGCATGCAAACCAAGGAAAGCCCACGCAACTTTACGATCTGGAGAATGACATCGGCGAGACAAAGAATGTCATCGAGTCGCACCCGGACGTCGCGAAGAAACTCGCTCAGCACTTAAGGACGTTCGAGAAGGAAATCGCCGACAATAGCAGGCCCGCCGCGTTCGTTAAAGACCCGAAACCACTCTCGCAGTAAATTTTTTCAAGACATCCTGCCACTCTGAGAAACAACCACCAGACTGACGGGAAACGCCGCCGCATCAGAGAAACTGAAATGAGAACCACGATTGCTGTTCTGTGGCTGACTTTTGGCTGGATCGACTTCGCCCAAGCTGAAACATCCACAACGCAGAAGGGAGTCCGCCCTAATGTCATTCTGATCATGACCGATGATCAGGGCTACGGCGACATGGCTTGTCACGGCAATAGCATTCTCAAAACGCCAAACCTCGACCGGTTGTATGCGGAGTCCGTTCGACTGACGGATTTTCACGTCAGCCCATTTTGCACACCGACGCGAGCGGCGTTGATGACCGGGCGCTATCCAGGTCGAACGGGTGCATATCGGACCAGCAGTGGCCGCACGATGATGCACACCGATGAGCGAACGGTTGCGGATCTGTTTGCGGAAGCTGGCTATGTCACAGGAATGGTTGGAAAGTGGCATCTCGGCGACAATGCTCCCCATCGACCTCAGGATCGTGGGTTTCAAGATGTGGTTTGGCATCGTTGTGGTGGCGTCGGCCAGGCGTCGGATTACTGGGGCAACGATTACTTCGATGACACCTACGAACGAAACGGAAAGTTTGAGAAGTTCGAGGGCTATTGCACCGACGTCTGGTTTCGAGAATCGATGCGATTCATTGAAGCGAATCAAACCAAGCCGTTCTTTCTTTATCTTGCGACTAATGCGCCGCACGGTCCTTACCTCGTCGATCGAAAATGGAGCCAGCCGTATGAAGAGGGTGCCAAGTGGGGAAGCGGCGCGAAATTCTACGGCATGATCGCAAACTTCGACCACAACCTTGGCGAGTTGCGTCGGAGACTCGACGAGCTTGAATTGACGAAGAACACGATCCTGGTGTTCATGACCGACAACGGCACGGCCAATGGAGGCAAATTCCAGGGGCTTGATTCGGAGACCGTTGAAGGATTCAACGCAGGCATGCGCGGTAAGAAGTCTTCCGTTTACGAAGGCGGGCATCGTGTTCCATTGTTCATTCATTGGCCGGCGGCTGGAATCATCGGAGGCCGCGACGTTGACTCGTTGGCAGCCCATATCGATGTTTTACCGACTCTGGCCGAACTGTGCTCGATCGAAGTTCCAGCGAATCACCAACCCGATGGCGTCTCTTTTGCTAAACAGTTGACCGCCGCAAATGCACCGTCGCATCGCGACCACCTGATCGTTCAGTTTCAAGGCGGAGCGTACTTTCGTGACGCTCCCCAGCCGTGGAATGACACGTGCATCCTTCAGAAAAACTGGCGACTGATCAACGGGAAAGAACTCTTCAATATCCAGTCCGATCCTGCTGAGCGCAACGATGTGGCGGCGGATCATCCCGAGATCGTCAAGCAATTGCGTGCGTACTATTTGCCATTTTGGGAGTCCGTTTCGCCTCGCATGACGCCTGTTCGCATCGACATTGGCAATCCAGCAGAAAGTCCAACGGTGCTTTGCTCGCAGGACTGGTACATGCCCAACGGAAACCCGCCATGGAACTTCGGCGAGATCAATAGGCTCCCGCGCACGACCGGGCCGTGGATGCTCGATGTGAAGCATGCGGGACGCTACCGCATCACCTTGCGGCAGTTTCCTGAAGTAGCCAACAAGCCAGTGGTCGCGGCCCTGGCAAAAATACAGATTGCCGGCTTGGAGAAACAGTCCATGGTCGAGCCGGATACCAGGGGCGTTGTGTTCGAGATCGATCTTCCTGTTGGTCCGACCGAACTGATGACTTTTCTCTACGACAAACAAGATCGCGCTGGTGGCGCCTACTTTACCGAAGTCGAAGCACTGTAATGCAACAAAGAGTGAGTCTATTCAAATTCGATCGCATCGCGATACTGTTGGTTCTGCTTGGTGCTTTCGATCCAACCGCTAAGTGTGCACAGCCAGCTGCGTCGAGCCTTTCGAATCCCAATGTCATCTTCTTTCTGACCGACGACTTGGGCTATTCGGATATCAGTTGCTATGGCGCGAAGAAGGTCATGACACCCAACATCGACGCCCTGGCGGCGGAGGGAGTCAAGTTCACTGACTTTCATACCGGGGCTTCGATCTGTTCGCCATCGCGTGCGGCGTTTTTGACCGGCGCCTATCCGCAACGATGCGGGCTATACATGGGCATCAACGAGAACCGCGAGGAGCATTGGTTTCTAGGATTGCATCCTGACGAGCTCACGTTGGCGGAGCAATTCAAGAAACAGAACTACCGGACCTTCATGATCGGCAAATGGCATTTGGGCAGCGAATCTGAATTCCATCCACTCAAGCAGGGGTTCGATCAATACTACGGCATGCCCAGCAATGTTGGTCACTCGCCCAAATTTTTCGACGGCGAGAAAGTACTCTTTGCGCAAGCCCCATTGAATCAGCTAACAAACCTTTACACGCAACGGGCTATTGATATCATCAAGCGGCGCAGCGACCAACCGTTTTTCCTTTACTTCGCCCACAACTATCCGCACACGCCGTACCAAGCCGGAAAGGAATTTATCGGCACGTCCAAGGATGGTATGCGCGGTGACGTGATCCAGGAACTCGATTGGGGTTTCGGTGAAATGATGAAGACCCTTAACGATACTGGCATCGCAGACAATACGATCGTCATCTTTTCATCCGACAACGGTCCAGTGAAACCGGAGTACGCCGCGCCGTTTCGCGGAACCAAGTACGTTACGTTCGAAGGTGGACATCGCGTTCCGTTTATCTTCCATTGGCCAGCGTTGATCAAACAGGGTTTTGAATCAGTGACTCCAATAGTCGCCATGGATCTTTTCCCGACATTGTCGGAGATCATAGGTGCCCCGCTTCCTGCGGATCGCAAGTTCGATGGTGTGAGTTTGGTGCCTCTGCTCAACGGCGAGGACTTGGCGCGGCAGGACACCGAGCCTTTCTATTACTACAACTGCGAGAACCTTCAAGCGATTCGCCAAGGCAACTGGAAATTGCACCTTCCTCGAAGTCAGGAGCAGGTGCCGTTTTGGGAAAAGAACAAGGCTTTCTTCCGTCTGACAAAGCCAGTTCTCTACAACCTGCGCACTGATCACGGGGAATCGCAAGATGTCGCCGCGGATCATCAAGAGATCGTGCAACAGATGCTGCAAACGGCCCAAGGTGCTCGCGAAGAACTTGGCGAATACATGCAGCGCGGTAGCGGCCAGCACCCGACCGGTTCCGCCATTCCCCATGCCCCGATCATCAGCACCCGGAAAGATTGGCAGGCGGTCGATGCCGCCACGCGGGCAGCCATCCAAGCAGAGCGTCTCAAGAGACATCCGGAATCCGAATCTGCGAGAATGAAAAATGCGAACAAGCAGAAACAAAAGGCGGGTTCCTTGAATAGCCGGAAGAATAACAAGCAATGAAAATAAGCTCATCGTTGGCGAGATGCCTGTGTCTCGCTGTTCAAATCGTGGTCTGCGGCTCAACGCTAGCTGAGACGGAACAAAGGCCTAACTTCGTGATCATCTTTACTGACGACCAAGGCTACGGCGATGTCGGTTGTTACGGCTCACCCGATATTCGTACGCCGCGTCTGGATGCGATGGCAGCCGAAGGGATGAAGTTTACCAGCTTCTACGCGCAACCAATTTGCGGTCCATCACGTGCGGCGCTGATGACCGGTTGTTATCCCATGCGGGTCGCGGAACGAGGCGACACAAAGCAGATCCACCCGATTCTGCACAGTGACGAAATCACCATCGCGGAAATCCTCAAAACGAAGGGCTACGCTACCGCTTGCTTTGGTAAATGGGATCTCGCCAAGCACGCTCAGGAAGGGTTCTTCATGGACCTTTTTCCTACACGGCAGGGATTTGATTATTTCTTCGGTACTCCGACGAGCAATGACAGAATTGCCAATCTATACCGTAACGAAACGCTCATCGAGCCCAAAACGGATATGGCGACGCTGACCCGACGTTACACCGACGAAGCGATTGGCTTCATGCGGAAGCACAAGGAGGATCCGTTTTTCGTGTACCTCCCGCATACGATGCCGCACACCCGACTGGATGCGTCGCCGCAATTCAAAGGCAAGAGTAAGCGAGGTCTTTACGGTGACGTGATCGAAGAGATTGATTTCAATGTCGGTAGAGTGCTCGACGCCGTCACAGAAATGGGGCTGGCGGACAATACCTACGTCATCTTCACCAGCGATAACGGGCCGTGGCTGACTAAGAATAAAGATTATGCGAACGGACGATTACCAAGCGACCACGGCGGATCAGCGGGGCCGCTTCGCAGCGGCAAAGTATCGACGTTTGAAGGCGGCGTGCGAGTGCCTTGCATCGTCTGGGGGCCCGGTCGAGTTCCCGCCGGGACAACGTGCGACTCCATCGCCAGTACGCTGGACTTGCTGCCAACGCTGGCTGCATTGGCGGATGCTGAAACCCCTTCGGATCGAGTGATCGATGGCGAGGATATTCGGCATCTGTTCCATGGTGAATTCGATAAGGCGACGGCCGACAAAGCGTACTACTATTATTTGCGAGTCCATCTGCAAGCCGTTCGTCAGGGCCAGTGGAAGTTGCACTTGCCACGAGATGCCGAACCGATCGGGGCAGCCCCATTCCGTCGGAACACGCACATCGCGCCAGCTGACCGCATTGGTTTCGACAGTCCGTTTCTGGTGGATCTTGAAAACGATCTTGGTGAAACAACCAACGTGGCTGACGAACATCCGCAAATCACTCAACGATTACTCGGTTTGGCCGAGACGATGCGAGAGGACTTGGGAGACTACAATCGAGTCGGAAAGAACATGCGGTTCTTTGACACGAATGGTCCACGGCCGACCACACC
This sequence comes from Neorhodopirellula pilleata, assembly GCF_007859915.1. GTDB lineage: Bacteria > Planctomycetota > Planctomycetia > Pirellulales > Pirellulaceae > Rhodopirellula > Rhodopirellula pilleata. The sequence goes on along the minus strand of NZ_SJPM01000016.1, from coordinate 42,020 downwards.
GCCAGTCCCGCAATAAGCCAAAGCAACGTCGAAGGAAAGCCCACGTATGAGACACCTCCATTACATCGTTGCACCGCTGTTGATGGCAGCAATCGTCGGTTCAATGCCGGGGAGGTTACGTGCCGAATCCATTTCAATTGAACAGTTCAAATTCAGTGGAGGAATTGTCGTCGTACTCGATTTCGACGACGGCAAGTTCATTGCGGACCTGGCAACCGACAAGCCGTTCATCATTCACGTACTGTTGAGTGATGAGGATCATGTCGCGGCGGCTCGAAACGCCATTCAAGAAGCTGGTGTTTATGGCAAGGTTTCGTGCGATCTCTACAACGGGCGCGATCTTCCGTATGTGGATGGACTAGTGAATCTGGTGCTTCACAAAGAATCCTGCCAGGTGCCGGAAGCGGAACTGATGCGAGTATTGGTGCCCGGTGGTCGTCTGGTTACGGAAGTGGCAGACGGCTGGAAGAAAGAGGCGAAGCCGGTTCCTGATGGGCTCGACGAGTGGAACCAGTTCTTGCATGGTCCAGACAACAACGGTGTCTCGCTGGATGATGTCGGTCCTCCCCAGCGATTGCGTTGGCACGACACGCCGGAATTCGGACGCTCCAAGGCGCTTTCACCCTCGTTCACGAACATGGTCTCCGCCGACGGAGTGCTGCTAACCATCGAAGACCGAGCGACGACCGAAGACATCAATGCTCCAGTCGATTACTACTTGGTGGCCCGCGATGGCTTCAATGGCATCGAGCTGTGGAAGAGGCCGATGAAACAGTGGAGCGAGTGGCAGACCGGCAGCATCAAATCGATTCCGACTCAGCAACAACGCTGCTTGGCGGCGGTAGGCAAAACGGTTTACGTGTGCTCGGGTTTTGGTGGACCCGTGATGTCATTCTCGATCCGCACGGGTGCGCCGAGGCAAGTCTACGAACACTCGAAAGGGGCGACGGAGTTTGCCATCGATGGCAACGTTCTCTACGTGATCAAGGGCACGCCGTACAGGCTTCCGAGAGCGGAAGCAGTCGACAGTGTTGCTGAGCTTTGTGCGATCGACCTTGAGAAAGGCAATGTCGTGTGGAGCCACTCGATCGATGACGAATACACCGGAGGCACGTTCGCGGTGAAAGGCAATCGTGTGGTCTATCACAGCGCGAGTGGGCTGACGTGTCTCGACAGCTCGAACGGCGATGTGCTCTGGACGGACACCGTTGCGATCGAGACCGAGCCGACAAAAACGCCCAAGCAGTCCACTGCTAACAAACGGAGAAAGCCCGTCATTTCGCCGCTGGCGTTTTCCGCCAACATCCATCCGACGTTGGTGCTGACCGACGATTCAGTCTTCTGCGCGGTTCATAAAACGATGATGGCGAAGAACCTTGCGAATGGCAAAACGCTGTGGACGGCGCCAGCGGGCGAGAATTACATGAAGAGTACTGAGATCTTCTTCACGGATGGATTGGTGTGGAGCCGTGATTTGAAGGGACATGATCCGATCACGGGAAAAGTCGTGCGAACGCTGACGCAAGAGATGAATGGTCCGATGTCGCACGACCGTTGTTACCGGAATCGCATCACCCATCGCTTTTACTTAAACAGCGCTTCGGGCGGCACCGACTTCATGAAGCTGGATGGGAAAGTAGAAAGTCCGAATCCGTGGGCACGCTCCACTTGTGGTCTTTCAGTGATGCCAGCCAATGGCATGGTCTACAACGGCCCGTATGTATGTCAGTGTGCGATTGCAACGATGGCCACTGGTGTGAATGGCTTCTACAACGGCTCGGGTAACACGGAAGAGCGATTCACTGTCGAGATTGAACCGCAATTGGTGAAAGGGCCAGCCTTTGGAAGCGTGGCTGGTGCGGCCGCGACGATTGGTGACTGGCCGACGTATCGATATTCCAGCACACGCAGCGGGATCACTTCGACCAGCACACCCGAAACCCTTGCAACGCGGTGGAAGGTCGATATCGGATCGCATCCCACTGCGCCTGTGGTCGCCGGTGACAGTGTTTATGTCGCGGATCGAGATGGCTACACGCTTTACTCATTGGATCGTGAGACCGGCGTGGCGCGATGGTCGTTTGTTGCGGATGGTCGCATCGACAGCCCACCGACCTATCACAATGGAATGATTCTGGTCGGCTCTCGCGGCGGTTGGGTTTATGGCCTGCGGGCGTCCGATGGTCACTTGGCTTGGAAGTTTAACGGGTTGCCCCAGCGGCGGTTGATCTGTGATACGGGACGCCTCGAATCCGCGTGGCCAGTTCACGGTAGCATCATGTTGTTGAATGATACGGCTTACTTCGCAGCCGGACGCAGCACGTTCCTCGATGGTGGCATTGCCGTATTTGGACTCGACCCGATGACCGCCGCGATCAAGCACAGCAGAGTCATGCAGGGTCCGTATCAAGACGACGTTCGAAGTTTCCCGGTGCAAGCCAGTGGACAGTTCCAGCTGGAGGGTTGCAAGGCGGATATCTTTTCTTTCGCCGGAGACGAGTTGTTCATGCGGAATCAAGCCTTCAAGCCCGATCTCCAGCCGATCGTTTCCGAGAGTGTGAAGACGCTGCACTTGCTGGCTTCTCCGGGATTGTTGAATAGTTCGCCCCAGCATCGCACTTACTGGACAGTGGATCGCGACCTGCGATACGGTGGCGCCATGGGAACGTTTGGTGCTGGTCCTGCGGGCGATACGATCGCGTTCGATGGCAAACGGTTTTACGAAATCCGTGGATACGCTCCCGGTCGCAATCTGCCAGGCCGAGGACGCGATCTGGATCAGCTAGAGCTTTACTCCGTCCATTCGGGAAGTTACGGAGGCATGACCGAGAAAGAAGACAAGTCCGCCATCCCCGCGATGGGCAAGTGGACGCAGCGTTGGACGACGCCCACGCCCTTCGCCGGTCATGCAATCGCTGCCGCCGAAAATACTGTGATGGCGGCTGGTGTTCCCATGCTCGATGGTTACTCGGTCGAAGACACCAATGCATCTTATGCAGGACAGAAAGGCGGCATCGCGTGGCTGCTGGATGCGAAAGACGGTCACCAACTTCAGGAATTGCGTTTCGATGCAGCGCCAGTCTGGGACGGCATTGCGATTGCTCACGACAGTTATTTCATGTGCCTGAAAGATGGATCAGTTGTTTGCCTTTCCGCTACTGCTCCGAGAACGAACTAGTCTTCGCTAGAGTGGCGTAAGCCAATGTGTCGCAAATCATCAACGCGACGACGCATTTTCCTCTCGCAACGCTAGCTTCTCGTGCAACAATGGATCTTAACGGCACGTTCAACGCTCACACATTCCTCGGCCAAACACCAATGGAATCGTTGGGAAAAAGAGTGTCGGATTCGACGTCGAAGAAATGCCGTGCTCTCGCGTACTTAGCTACATCGGTCATCGGTTGTGGTGATATTCAAAGAAAGGACAGTTGCAGTATGCGACGCACGCTTCCATTGATCGGTTCAATCGTTTGCTGGGCCGCCGTCGTGACCTCATCGAAGGCGGCAGATCCAGCAACCGAGACTCCGACGGCTACCGAATCGAGTTGGTCGGGTGCTCCATGGGATCGAGTTCCCCTCAATATCCACTTCGGTAAACGGTCAGGTGACTTGACGGATGATGAGGTCGATTTTGTTGCCCGACAAAGCAGGCTAATTGTTTTAGAGAAGAGTCACGGGCTATCTGTGCATGGCAGCACGGAAGCGGGGATTGCGGACTCCGCACGACGAATCACGACTCTCAATCCTGATGCGAAGGTGTTGTTCTATTTCAATGCGTTCATCAACTGGCCAGGCTATGACGCTTTCAAGACGTATCGTCCCGAATGGACGTTGAAAGATGCGAACGGCAAGATCGTCAAACACAATTCGGGGACGCCGCGACCGGATCCTTCCAACCCTGAGTTTCGCGAGTGGTGGTCCGAAGTGGTCGCTAAGGCGAACCGTTCTGCACCACTTGGTGGCGTTTTCATTGACGCAATCCCACAAGCCTTATCGCCGGCACTGGTCGCACAAGTCGGTGATGTCAAGGCACGCGAAGTCGTTGCTGGACTGCGCGAGATGATCGCGTTCACGAAGCGTAAGTTAGGACCAGAAAGTATCGTTCTCGCCAACGGATTGCGGACGACAGATTTTCGAGAGATTCTCGATTGGGATGGTATTGATGGTGTGATGATCGAGCATTTTGGCGCCTTCAAGACCGCGCAGCCTCAAGATATGAAGGCTGATCTCGATTCGATCGAACTTGCCGCAGCGAAAGGGAAATTCGTCGTCATCAAAGGCTGGCCAGGCTTCACATGGCTAGACCAGGACATGATGCGGCGTCCGAATGCGGAACTGTTGGAAATGGCGCGTCAACGCATCACGTTTCCGCTGGCGTGCTTTCTGATTGGCGCACACAGCAGTTCCCATTTCTGTTACTCCTGGGGATACACGGATCGACACGGCATGCTTGAGTCCTACCCGGAGTTCGACCGTCCACTTGGTCCGCCAAAGTCGGCTGCAGTGTGGCAGGGACTCATGGCGACTCGAGAATTCGAACATGCGTCCGTATGGATCGATTTGATTAAAAAAGAAGCCCGCATCAATTGGAATCACAAATGAACATGAATCGAAAACAGATACCGCTTCCACTCGGAGTCATGCTATTCGTGATTGTTTTGTTTGCATTCACACAAGTGGAAGCTGACGACGTCAAGCCACATGTTGTGTTGGTCGTGGGGACGCAGCACTATTCGCCTGAACTCAGTATGCCGTTATTTGCTAGAGAGCTAGAGCGATTCGGTTTTCGCACCACGGTTGTGATGGGCGAGGGCGATCCCGAAAAGAAAACCGAGAATGTGCTTCCGGGTATCGAAGCACTCGCCGATGCCGACTTGGCGATTTTTTTCATGCGGTTTTTGAATCTTCCAGACCGAGAATGGCAGCCGATCGAGGATTACTTGAAATCAGGCAAACCGGTCATCGGTCTTCGTACCGCCAACCATTCATTCAAGTACCCGAAGGCACATTCACGGTACGAGTGGAATGACGGCTTTGGTCGCCGCGCTTTGGGCACGCCCTACATTGTTCACCAGACGACTCCCACCCAAGTCAGCGTGATCAACAAATACACGTCGCATCCGATTATGTCACACGTCTCGCAAGCAGACTGGGTGTCGGCGGGCACGCTCTATTTGACCCGACTCGAAGGCGGTTGCGTGCCACTGCTTTCCGGAACCGGGCAAGGTAAGTCGCGTCTGCTCGAAAAGAGTTTTGGCGTTTTTTTGGCCAATGAAAGCGAAGCGGACATCGTGGCTTGGGCGTGGCAGAACGAGTGGGGCGGCAAAGTGTTCGGTACAACATTGGGACACCCAGCCGACTTCGGCGAGGAATCGTTCTCTCGCATGCTCGTCAACAGTGTGTGCTGGGCGACTGAGCAGCCAATACCGACTGCCGATGAGAAAATCACGACATGGACGCTCCAGCGGGCTGACAAGTAACCAAAGTCATGAGAAATCTAAACCAATCTCCTGTCCACGTTCTGACGATCGTAGCTACGTTCGCCAGAACGTGGACCGCCTCGCTGCAAGTTCTCCTCGCCAGCATGTTGGCCGTCGGGACGATCCAAAGTGTCCGCGCCGAGTCACCAGTTCGCGCGGGCGATCACATTGCGATCATCGGCAATACGTTCGCGGATCAATTGCGAATTCACGGCTATCTCGAAACGATGCTATTGCAGCATTGGCAGGACAAACCGGTATCGATCCGCAACCTTGGTTGGGGTGGCGACATGCTCACGGCTCGTGACCGTCCGACGGGTTTTCCGACCGAGGAATCAACCCTGAGAGAACATCAGACCGATGTCATCATCGCATGTTTCGGAATGGGCGAATCGTTTGCCGGTGAAGCCGGTTTGGATGCGTTTAAGAGCGACGTTTTGTCGGTTCTTAAAGCCTACTCTGGCAAGACGTTCAACGGTAAATCCGAAGTGCGGTTGATACTGGTATCGCCGATTGCAAATGAAGACCTTCAAACGCTGACGCCAATGCACGAACAGCGAAACCGCGAGCTTGCAATGTACAGCCGAGCAATGAGCGAAGCCGCCACCGCAACAGGAGTTCCGTTGGTCGATCTATACGAGTCCTCCCGCTATTGGATGGATGAGCCGATAGGACCAAACTTCACGACTAATGGAATTCATCTCAATGCGTTCGGATATTGGGCCGTGAGTCATCTAATGTTCCGCAATCTAGTCGTCGATCATCAAAAAGACGTTCGACAACCTTGGCAGATGCGAATTGACGCGATGACGACTGCCACGAGTGCTCGCGGAGTCGAGGTTACAGACGTCGTACACGATAATTCGTCGCTCACATTCGTCATCAAGGAATTGACGCCACCAAGTGCGCCGCCTCCGACGGTCGAGATTCTACCTCCTCAACTCATGCATGAGCGAGACACCCTGACGGTCGCAAATCTTGAACCCGGAAGCTACACCCTAATAGTTGATGGTACGACCGTTGTTTCGGCACGGCATGACGAATGGGCGAACGGCGTTGCCGTGGATGCTTCACCTGCCCACCTCGAAACAGAGTTGCTACGGAAAGCGGTGAATGACAAGAATTTGCAATTCACGTACGGCTGGAAAGCGCTCAATCAAGTCCACATTGTTGGCGAGAGAAAGTCATCGCCGAGCGGTAAAGCATTGCCAGCCGAAGTTATCGAGTTCAAAAACATTTCTAGTCAGCGCGACCGTCAGCTAAGCGGTTTGATTCAATCGAAGACTCGCAAGTGGCGTCTTGACCGTGATGGGACGTAGGAACGATCACCGGTACGTAGATGAACCTTTGTAAAACTGATTTCCCCAATCGACCTATGACTATTCTAAACATTCAAACGATCCGCAGTTTGGCGACCGCAGTTGCGTGTTTACTCGCATTCACGGGCAGCGTGCTTGCCCAAGACGCGACTGGCATCAAGAACTTGGACGGTGCCGAGGTGGACTTGATGAACAATCATGATCCAACGTCCGAGCTCGAGAACTTTGAGCTCCTTGATGGTTACCAGGTCAATTTGTTTGCCGCAGATCCGATGCTCGCAAATCCTGTTCACATGATCTGGGATTCGAGAGGGCGTCTCTGGGTCGCGTGCTCCTGGGCTTACCCGCAACTCAAACCCGGCGACGTGGCGAATGACAAGATCATCATTCTCGAAGACACCGACGACGATGGTGTTGCCGACAAGTCAACCGTGTTCGCCGACGGGCTTTATCTGCCGACTGGGATCGAATTGGCCAATGGTGGTTGCTATGTCGCCCAGTCACCCGATGTGTTCTTTTTCAAGGACACGGACGGCGACGACGTTGCGGACGTGAAAGAGTTGGCGCTGACAGGGTTTGGAATTGAGGACAGTCATCATTCGATTAGTGCCTGGCGGCGCGGACCCGACGGATGGCTCTACTTTCAAGAAGGAATCTTTTTACACGCCCAAGTTGAAACCCAGCATGGTGTTGTGCGAAATGCAGAAGGCGGCGTCTATCAGTACAACCCGCGGACGCAAGAGTTGCGGGTCTTCTGTACTGGCACCGGCGGGAACCCATGGGGGCATGTGTTTGACGATTGGGGCCAGTCGTTCATGGTCAACAATCCGAGGATCATGTACCTCTCGCCTGCGACAGGGAACAGTGGCAAGAAAGTGCCTGTGCCTGTCTTGACTAGCACGGAAAAACAATGTGGTGGCGATCTTGCGACGGGCACGCATGTCGGAGATGACATTCGCGGTAACTTGCTCAGCGGACGTTTTAAGAGCCGCACGGTTATCCGCTATGAGTTCATCGAGAACGGGGCGGGATTCAGTGCCAACGTGTTGCCGCCGTTGATGACATCCAAGCATCCAAACTTCCGCCCGGTCGATGTGAAGGTTGGTCCCGATGGCGCGGTTTACGTTGCCGATTGGTACAACTCGATCATCAATCATGCCCAGCACGACTTTCGCGACCCACGCCGCGATCATGAGCATGGACGCATTTGGCGAATCACGCATAAGGATCGACCGCTGATCCAAAAGCCGAGTTTCGTCGACGTTTCGATTGAGGAATTGATTGAGCATCTGAAGAGCCCCGAGGCCTGGACGCGTCACCAAGCGAGAAAAGAGCTGAGCGAGCGAGACGCTGACAAAGTGCTCGCGGCTTTAGAACGTTGGGTCGACACGCTTCATCCCGATGCATCGGAGTACAGCCACTGTTTGGTGGAAGCGATGTGGGCATGCCAGAATGTTGAACGACCCAGCGAGAAGATTCTTAGAATGGTATTGAATGCCAGCGATGGAAACGCTCGATCCGCTGGCGCGAGGATCATTCGTTACTGGCACGAGCACTTGAAGGATCCGATTGCGATGATTGCCCAGACGAGTGGAGATCCGTTCCCGCGAACGCGGATGGAAGCGGTTCTATCGGCGGGTTTTATCCCCAAGGCTGAGGCTTTCGCCGCCGCACTGAATTCCCTCGACTATCCCAGTGACGAGTTTCTAGATCGCGTCTTACCGCAAACAATGTCGGCGCTGGAAAAGTATTGGCGTCCGGCACTCGAAGCAGGCACACTGAGTTTTGCGAAGGAATCACATCGAGCGTTTGCTCAGCAGGAGGCTGGGATTGGATTTGATCGTCGACTAGTTGAGTTTCTGCAGCAAACGTCGCCGAGCCTGCAAGACATTCGTGGAGTTTGCGATCAACTGAAGGCAAACGGCACCGAGAACCAGATTCTGCAAGTCGTGTCTGCCGTCACGTCACCGTCCAGCGTCGCATCGTCTGAGGCGAGTATCGCGTTACTAGAAACGATCCGAGGGCTCGCTGGTGAGCACAGTTCGAGGAAACTAAGTCGTCAAATGCGAGGCCTCGCAAAGTTGTTGGGTCACCCGAACGAAACCATCGCGAGTCTAGCTGCCGAGAATATCGGCGTGTGGGGTGTTACTAGCGCCGACGCGAATCTTGTTACTGTCTTAATCGATGTCGAACGACCAGCAGCCGTGCGGCGATCAGCGGCCGTGGCGATCGCAATGCTAGGTACCACGAAAGACATCGAGACGTTGGTCGATCTTACAAATCGTGGTGATATCGAGACACGCTACATCGCACTGGTGGGACTCGCCACGGGAGACTTGGGTCGTGGTGTACTCGCCGCGGCACGTTTACTGGCCGAAGATCCGAGCGAATCAAATCCAGTTCCCGCCGTTCAGACAATCTTGAAGAATCGTGGAGGCGTCAAGAGTTTTTCAGAAGCTATGGTTGGTGTCGCGATTCATCCGAAGGTGAAGTCACGCGTGAGTGAGTTCCACCGAGCATCAGGGGCACTCCCCGTTGAAGTAGCCGAGTTGTTCCAGAGCGCCAATGGAAGTGCATCGCTGAGTGCAACGCTATTGGCGGAAGACAAATATAAACTAACCAGTGACGTTGAATTGTTTGGTGACGCCGAGCGTGGAGAAATGGTCTATCGTAGAAAAGAACTCTCCTGCACGAATTGCCACGCGATTGGACCTGTGGGATCGCTCGTCGGTCCGAACTTGGTGGCTGTCGGTGCGGCGGCAAAAACGGACTACATCATCGAGTCGATTCTCCAGCCGAACAAGGCCATTGCTGAGCACTACGAAAATCGCATGTTTGTTCTCGAGGACGGCACCACGCAAACAGGAATTATCACATTCAAGAGTGACGATGAAGTGGTAGTGCGAGATGCGGCCCAGGGGGGCAAGGAAATCCATTTACCCTTGGAAGAAATCATCGCTGAGAAACCCATGATCTCAGCCATGCCAGCGGGGTTGACGGATCAACTTGCAAGCCGGCAAGAATTCCTCGATCTCGCGAAGTTTGTATCGGTGTTAGGCAAGCCGGGAGCGTTTGCGAATGACGAAAGTCCTGTGATCCGGAAATGGCGAGTCGCGGCAAACCCTGTAAGTGACAATGTTAGCAGTGACTCCGCCGACTGGATCACCGCCTACAGCAAAGTCAGCGGCGAGTTGCCCAGCAGCGATTTCCCTCGCGGTGCACGCATCACGGCGATCGGTTTCGTCAACGTCCAAGTCCCTGGCGAAATAAAGCTACTGATTAACGACGTGACCGGCCTCCGAGTCTGGATCAACGCAGCAGAGTTGCTTGACCTTTCAAGTCCGCATGAATTTGCAAAAGGTCGCCATTCGTTAACATTTGAGATCGACGTCGCCAAACGTGGCCAAGCCGGCTTGCGTGTCGAACTGGTCAACGCAACAAAATCAACAGCCAAATTTCAAGCCGAGGGCGGCTTTTAATTGCGTTCGCCAGAGCGTGGGGTTTTCGGAAGCTTGCTCGACAACGAGCAGATAGATTGATTCCTGGATTACAAAGTGCACTCGCTTGCTGGCATCCCCAATTCTTAAAGATTGAAGAACAAAACAACTGCCACGTTAGTTTCTTGACGTGGCAGTATTCATTCATTGGACCGACTGGCTGGTTAAGCCAAGATGTCTTTGATGACGTGACCGTGGACATTGGTTAGTCGACGTTCCAAGCCGTTGTGGTAGTAGGTCAGTCTTTCGTGGTTGAACCCAGGTGGCTGCTCGGGAATATCCCACGAACTCGACGGAATCTGGCGCACGACGCGGCCCGGTTGCCTAAGTAACCCTGAGGGGAGGTCAGCTCATTCACGTGAATGGCAGTTCGCACCACGCGGCTCAACGACAACGTTAAGAACTTTTTCCCAAAACGATCGATCTGCTTCGCCGTTCGAGCCCGCGAGTCGGAAGGTCTAGAGGTAGCGAAGTCTTGTTGGTCGTTTAGGTGTGGTGAATGCAGCACTTGTTCCCGAAATCGTCTCGAGTGAACCGTCCGTTCTTACGTGAACCGCGCAGTTTTAGGAGCACGGAAGCAATTTGCTTCCGCAGCGTTTTGGTGAAGCATGGCATCGAGCGCGCATCGGGTTAAAGTACGGCATAGGTAACCTGAGAGGGAAGCATCGAAACGCTCGCAAATTATTTTGCGTTTTTTGGCCAGGTCTTCGTGATTCCGACCGTTCTTCCGGTAGGTCTACAAGTAGAGAAGTCGAGGTTGGTGTTTGGAGCACTGAGCCGATTAATTTTGCAAAGTTCTACTTTTTCCAACGGAGGTTTTCGTGACAGCAATAATTCCCACATCTCAAGAACCATTGGCGAGATAGAGACCGTGTTTTCCGTGGTTTTACGACCGCTCGCGACCACACGGACATCAACCGACCGGCCTTTCCGCTGCGAAACGAGCTCGTTACAGCGGCGGTTGGCCGGACCGCCGAACGCTCTGTTCTTTTGCATTTTGACCGTTTTTTGCCGTGTCAAAGCGTTTTCGTGGTCAGCGAAATAACGTCGCCAATCGAAGCGATAAAAGAAGTTTGACAAGCCTCCTTCAATTCCCATAATCCCAATCGCTCGACCACCGAGCCACTCAGCCAACCAACCAGCGACCAACTCAGCCACCCGGCTCCTCGCCCGCCCGCGATTCTTCGCGGCGAGCTTCTTTTGAATCTGCCACTGACGCCTGCATCGGGTGACTCCGCAGATTTTGGTCCCTCTCTTTTGTGGCTTCGCCGCCTGCCCATCAACTGGCAACCGCTGCGAGGCCTTCCCTCGCGCAAACAGGAAATTTATGTCACAGCCCCCGTTGTTGTTAACCGTCGGTGAAATCGCCCGACGGTTGGACACCAAAGTTCACCGCATCGAATACGTCATTCGGTCAAGACGCATCGAAGCGACCGGCTGGGCCGGCCACGCCCGCGTGTTCTCCGAAGCCAACTTCGATCACATCGCCAGCGAGCTGATTCGCATGGATGCAGATCGCCACCCTTCCACTCGCTCCAACGGTTGAGGAATAATCGAATGACGAAACAAACCCAAGCCAAAGCCGCCAGCACGATTCGGGATGCGGCATATCGGTATATCGACGCAGGGTATCGCGTGCTGCCGGCCAATGCACGACGCAAGTTCCCAACACTCAAGTCTTACAAGCAGTATCGCAACAAACCGCCAACGGAAAAACAAAACGAAAGGTGGTTCTTATCAGCCAACGCGGTCTGCATCCTGACGGGCGAGGTGTCGGGCAGTTTGGAAGTGCTCGACTTTGATCAAGGTGGTCGCGCGTTCGACGCTTGGTGCGATTTGGTGGAAGAACATGACCCACGTTTGTTACAGCGTTTGGTGGTGCAAAAATCGCAGTCTGGCGGCCGGCATGTGTTCTTCCGCAATGAGCTCTTTACGCCAAAGAGCGACGTGCTTGCCCGCACGCTGACGCCTGAAGTCGACGGCAAAACCGTTTTGATCGAAACGCTTGGCGAAAGCAGCTTAGTGATGTGCGATCCGTCTCCGGGCTACGTCGTTCTGCAAGGCGACTTGACCAAGCTGCCAGTGATGTCGATCGACGAGCGGGCGATCTTCGTCGACGCGGCTTGCTCGCTCAACGAAGTGAAGCTGACCAATGGAGATGCACCGACGACGAAAGCCACCAGCGATGGAACCCAGCCGGGCGACGACTTTAGTGAACGAGGTGACGTCGCCGCGATTCTGACGAAACACGGCTGGCGATTGACTCGTGATGGCAACAACCAGCAATGGTGCCGGCCAGGGAAGACGACCGGTTGCAGCGGGACATTGAAAGACGGAGTGTTCTATGTGTTCAGTTCCAACGCGTCGCCGTTTGAACCCAACCAGTCGTACTCGCCGTTTGCCGTCTACGCGTTGCTCGAACACGGCGGTGACTTCTCCGTGGCGACGAGGCAGCTTGCTGGCGAGGGTTACGGGAAAGCGGAGGACAATGACGTGAACCTGTCGAGCTTTCTTAATGGCTTATCGGGTACGAAACAAACAAAGACGAAACTGCCGGCGGAACCTGAGTTGCCTGACCCCGGCCCGGTTCCCGAGCTGTTACTGCAAGTTCCCGGCTTCATTAGCAACGTCATGTCGCACTGCCTCGACACGGCTCCCTACCCAAACCCCACACTGGCATTCGCCGGTGCGATCGCGTTGCTCGCCACTTTGGCCGGCCGCAAGGTGCGTGACCCCGGTGACAACCGAACCAACCTGTACTTGCTGGGTCTGGCCCATTCGGCCGCCGGCAAAGACTGGCCGCGAAAGTTGAACGTGCAGATACTGCACCAAGTCGGTTTGGCCGACTGCATTGGCGAACGATTCGCATCAGGCGAAGGGATTCAGGATGCGTTGCATTTGACACCGTCGATGCTGTTTCAAACCGATGAGGTCGATGGCATGTTGCAGTCAATCAAGAAGTCCAACGACGCGCGTTACGAGAATGTGCTCTCAACGCTGTTGACGATGTATTCATCCGCCAACACGATTTATCCAATGCGTCGCAAGGCGGGCAAGGAATCGCCGGGAACCATTGACCAACCGTCGCTAGTGGTTTTCGGCACCGCGATTCCCAACCACTACTACGCAGCACTATCGGAACGAATGCTGACCAACGGCTTCTTCGCCCGCATGATGATTCTGGAATGCGGCCAACGGGGTGAGGGCCAAGAACCTAAGATCGCCGAAGTGCCTAGTGCGATCATCGACGTGGCAAAGTGGTGGGCGGACTACCAACCCGGCGGCGGCAACCTTAGGACATGGCATCCACGACCGAGAATTGTGCCACACGATGATGCCGCGAAGAAAATCCTGGTCGAAGCGAGATTGCATGCCGAGCGTGAGTACGCCAAGGCGGAGCGAAAGAACGATTCGGTGGGCACCACGGTTTGGGGCCGCGTCAACGAACAGACTCGCAAATTGGCGTTGTTGTACGCGATCAGTGCGAACCACGAATCGCCGGTGATTTGCGAACCGGCGGCGAAGTGGGCGATGACGCTGGTCGATCACCTCACCAAGCGAATGCTGTTCATGGCATCGTCGCACGTTGCTGAAAGCCCATTTGCAAGTGATTGCTTGAAGGTATTCGCCAAGATTCGCAAAGAGGACAACCTGAAGATCGGTCACAGCAAATTGCTAAAGGCGATGGCGATGGAAGCGGTGCTCTTCAAAAAGCTGATCGCAACGTTGGTAGAACGCGGTGACATCACCGTCGAGGAAGAGGCGACCGCTGGACGAATTGGAACGCTGTACCGATTGAACCGCGTCCAGCAAGACTGACTCGGAAAGAAAGTTGGCTTCGGAAAGAAGTCGGTCGGAGATTGACTGCTGGTCGCCGGAAAGAAGCCGAAAGAACGGAAAGAAGTCAGAAAGAAGATTGATTGAAAAAGAACGTAAATAACACACTTCTCTCTCTTCTTTCCCTCTTTCCCTTCCCCCTCCCCTCACACCGATTTTCTGGCTTCGCTGCGTGCGTGTACGACATGGCCCGGAAAGAAGAAAGAAGTCCTTCCGCCGGTTGCTTTTGCCAGGCTACCGACAGTGGCCACGAAGACAGGAATCGAACGGGTCCTCCCGGCGGATCGTTTTCATGACAGGGCTACCGGAACAGCAGCATTAGTACTCAGAGTTTGTTTCCTGGAACACGTTGTCCGACTTTTGGAAAAGTAGATGCAACCAAAACACTTTCAACTGGCTTCGCGGCTGCTTGCTGAGATCGAGGTCTTTGCCGAAATCGACGTCAGCGCGATCGGGATCAGCAGCACATGGCTGGATGGCATGCGGATTCGTGGGATCCCGTTCACGCCGGAGTACTGGTCGGCCACGCAGGGCCCAAGCCGAAAAATGCAGCTCGTTCGCGCTGCCCGTGATATGGAGCGACAGGGATGACGATCGGAACCGTTGGAGACGGAATCACTGTCGAACGTGTGACCAATCAATCAACTGGGTACTGCCCAGAACCAGAGTCTTGGGAGGCTGCTGCTGATGCGTTAGATCAAATACCAGTCGAGCATCCTGACTGCTTCGACCCGGAATCCGTTTTCCGTCGTTGCCCAACCTGTTCGCAAATCAACATCGTCAAGGATCAGTGGTTCGTCTGCGGAGTCTGCCAGTCAACTCTTCCTGCTTTATGGAATTTTGTGTGACTTGGCCTACGCCGTGAGTGAACCTTCTCTCCAGCAAAGTGTCACCTAAGCAACTCGAAACCTGAAGGGACGGTGCGCCATGCCACATACGAATCAACAACATTCGGAACAACGGACATTTTGATGGCGTAATCCCGCACGAACATATTGAGAGCCAACTCAAGCCCACTCGGTGCAGGTCAACCGTGTGGGCTTCTTTTGTTGGTGTGGAGCGAGTGATTGAAATGGAAGCAGTTGTATTTGCCGGTCTGCAAGGTTCAGGAAAGTCTTCGTTCTTCAAGGAGCGGTTCTTTGCGACTCACGTGCGGATCAGCCTCGACCTTTTGCGAACTCGAAATCGGGAGAACCGCATCCTAGAAGTTTGCCTTGAGACGCAGCAGAGGTTTGTGATCGACAATACGAATCCAAAAAGTGACGAACGGGCTAAGTACATCAGTGTGTCACGGGATTCAGGATTTCGAGTGATCGGCTACTACTTTCGCTCAAAGGTGGACGACTGTTTGAGAAGGAACGAGGAACGGGCTGAACGAGTGCCAGAGGTAGCGATACTCTCGACGGCAAAGAAGCTAGAGCTTCCAAAGTTGGACGAGGGCTTCGACCAATTGTGGTACGTACGAATTGAAGACAACGGGTTTGTGGTTGAGGAATGGAACAATGAAATTTGACGATCTTGACAAAAAGATGCGGATCTACGAAACCGCCGCCGATCTGTGCGTGCTGCCGGGCATGTTCATGGTTGCTCGCATCGACGGTCGCAGTTTCACCCGATTGACGAAGGAAGTCTGTCAGTTTGAAGCCCCGTTCGATGTTCGATTCCGTGATCTGATGGTGGCAACAACCGAGTCGCTAATGAACTGTGGATTCAAAGTGCTTTACGCCTACACCGAGAGTGATGAAATCTCACTTCTCTTTGGACCTGATGAGCGAGTGTTTGGCCGGAAGCTCCGCAAGTACAATTCAACGCTGGCCGGTGAGGCAAGTGCCCAGTTCTCTGTGCGACTCGGGCAAGCTGCGTCTTTCGACTGTCGAATTTCGCAACTGCCAAGCGTTGAATTGGTCGTTGATTACTTCCGCTGGCGCAATGAGGACGCTGCCCGAAACGCCTTGAATTCATGGTGCTACTGGACGCTGCGAAAGCAAGGACTCAAAGAACAAGAAGCAACCATGCGACTCCTTGGGAAATCGGTGAGCCAAAAGAACGAAATGCTATTTCAGCTTGGAATCAACTTCAACGAAATCCCTCGTTGGCAAAAGCGTGGTGTCGGCCTTTACTGGGAAAACTACGACAAGCCTTCAGTCAACCCAATAACGAATACCGAGACGGTTGCTCGCAGGAAACGCATCCAGACGAACTATGACATTCCGATGAAGAGCGATTACGGCGTTTTCGTCGAATCGATTATTTCACAATCTCGAACAGCAGGAGTGGCATGATGGGTGCCTCACACGGCGGTTTTGTTAAGTACCCTCGCACTCCGCATCTGTTCGGATCGAAAGGGACAGCAGACGACAAACATCTAGGCGAAGCGGAATCGAACGATTTCATTGCTGACGAATCCTTGATCGTTGAAGAGAAGATCGACGGAACAAACGTCGGCATCCATTTCTCTGATGACGGTGAAATCGTTCTGCAATGCCGAGGCCACTTGATCACTGAGGGAATGCATCCACAGTACGACTTGTTTAAGCAATGGGCTGTGGTCAAACACAATGTCTTGGAAGAGCGGCTCGAACAACGGTACATCCTGTTTGGTGAATGGGCCTACGCCCGTCATTCGATCTTCTACCGAGAACTAACACACTACTTCTTCGAGTTTGACATCTATGACAAAGAGGCGGAGGCATTTCTCGATCTCCAGCAGCGATTGAGTCTGCTTGAAGATACAGGGATTGAAACGGTTCCCGTTTTGCACATGGGCGTCCTGAAACGAAAAGAGATGGAAACGCTTATTGGTCCGTCGCAATTTGACAGTCAGTTTGAAAACCCCGAAACCAATGAGACGGACAACTTGATGGAAGGTCTCTATTTCAGGACGGAAGCGGAGGGATCGGTGACTGGGCGAGCTAAGTTCGTTCGTCCAGAATTTGTCGAGAAGATCAAGCAGAGCACCCACTGGCAGCAGCAGGTGATGGTGCCCAATGAACTTGCTGATGATGTGGATATTTGGTCATGAATTGGAAGCAACTCAAAATCGCATCGCTTGACGAGATCACGGCATGGGCTGAAACCCAGCCGTGGTGTCGAGCGATGACGGATTGCGCACAGGATGCCGAGTGGCATTCGGAGGGAGATGTCTGGACTCACACAAAGATGGTTTGTGAACAGCTTACGCAGTTAGAGGAATGGCCTGAACTATCCGCTCACGACAGAACGGTGCTGGTCTTTACAGCACTGTTCCATGACGCCGCCAAACCGCTGACCTCTCGGGTCGATCCCGATACAGGACGCATCACTTCGCCAAACCATGCCGTGAAGGGTGAGCATCTCGTTCGTGGAGTCCTGCGTGATCTGGGATGCGATCTGGAAACTCGTGAGCAGATTGCACGCCTCGTCCGATACCACGGTAGGCCAGCCTTCTTGCTGGAACGCACCGAGCCGACGCATGAAGTCGTGCGGCTTTCGTGGCTTGTCGAGAACCGATTGCTCTATTTGTTTGCTCTGGCGGACACTCGTGGGCGAAGCACCGAATCGATGACTCGCCCTGAAGAGAATCTGAATTATTGGAAGCTGCTCTCGGAAGAGTCGGCCTGCTACGACAAGCAGTATTCATTTGCCTACGCCCATGCTCGATTTCTGTTCTTCCGTCAGCGTGAGCCAAATTTGCACTATGTGCCACACGAAGAGTTTTCTTGTCAGGTAACAGTGATGGTTGGCCTACCCGGAAGCGGCAAGGATACGTGGTTATCTCGAAACCGCAGTGACCTACCTGTTGTTGCCTTGGACGACATTCGTGGCGAACTCAACGTCGATCCCACTGACAATCAAGGCCAAGTTGTGCAACTGGCTCGTGAGCGATGCCGTGAGCACCTTCGAGCCGGAACGTCGTTTGCGTTCAATGCGACAAACACGATGAAGCAGACCCGTGGACGATGGATCGACCTGTGTGCCGACTACAACGCTCGCATCGAACTGATCTACGTGGAACCACTATTCAAAGACTTGCTCAAGCAGAACAAGAGCCGTCAGAACCCAGTTCCCGAGCAAGTCATCAAGAAACTGGCTGCAAAGTGCGAACTACCAACATGGGCCGAAGGTCACACGCTGATCCTCAGCAATGGAGAGTGACCATTGGCTGAAAGTAGATTCAGGCTCATCGAACCTTAATGAGGTACGATTTGTCAGGGAAGAGTCAAGTAAAAGTACAAGGCCGAGGGCATGTCAATCTGGAAGTTATCAGCGTCCGCCGAAAAGGATGCGCAAATCCTTCGCAACCTTTTGCATAAACCGCCTCTGTTGGGCGGTGCAAAGAAGATCTGCACACTTATTGAGCGACTCTCAGCAACAGACGAGCCCGCTGCGATACCGTCAGTGGCTAGTGGACTCTTTTCATCAAGCGAGACGATTCACAACGCAGCATCGTCTGGGATTGCCAAGCTGCTTAATCTCGTTCCGACGATCGAGTTGATTCGATTGAGTGAATTTCTCGGCGGTTACTTCTACGGGTACGTCTATGAACGACGGGACAGAATCAAGCCTAGGCAAGTCGAAGCGTATCTAAAGAAAACCAGCGACATTGCAGTTGGGAGTCTGCTGAGCCTCCACAAGAATGGATACGTCCGTCAAATTGCAGTCCGTTTCCTATCAGATGTTGATTCCGGCGAGGAGATTCGGTTTCTGCTCCTTCGTCAGAACGACTGGGTTGATTCGATATCTGAAACCGCTCAATCGGCAATTTGTGATCGTCTGACAGGCGATAATCTCGTCAGCTTTGTCAGCGAATCGGATCTGCTGATGCATCTGCTTGAATGCAAGCGAAGGGACCTCAGCAAGATAGTCTCGCTTTACATTGACCTGTTGATTGCCCCACAGCACCGTGAGCATGTGAACGAGGCTGTGAATTCCTGTGGAAAGCAAACTGGCCGCAAGCTCATCGGGCTTCTGCTTTGTCGTGATGGCGATCATCTGGCTGATGTAGTCCAATTCGGTGTTTCTTCGCATGACGGTGTGGTTCGCTCCAAATGCCTGCGGCGAGCGAGCGACTGCCTGCCAGCCGATGTATGCACGGAAATTGCGGAACGATTTCTTTCTGACAAGTTCATTCCAGTTCGCCTTGAAGCATACGAATTGAGCGCCGCTTCATCTCCTGCCATGAGCACTGGTATCTGGAAACGGGGACTGTTCGACAAAAGCCGCTCTCTAAGAGAGACGGCGATGTTTTACCTGAAGAAAGATGGGTGTGATGTAGCGTCAATTTACCGAAAGCATCTTTCTCGTTTTCCGAACAGCCTTCCGGCCTTGTCGGGGCTCGTAGAGAGTGGAGACGAAAAAGACATTGCGCTGTTCTTTCAGTGCCTAGCGTCACCTTACGCAAGTAGACGAGCAGAAGCGGTTCGTGGACTTGGTCGGTTTGACAGAAAATCCGACGTAGGCCGTATTCAGCAATCGTTGCTCGATGAAAGCGCAAGGGTCGTCAGAGCGGCTCACCAGCAACTTTCGACAACGAGAAACCAACTAAATCCCGAACACTTGTTTGGTCTGATTGACGATTGCAAAAACTTGGCTGGCAAGAAGGCAATCCTTCACTTGTTGCTCGGCTTGGGAAGATGGCCTGCATTGAGTTTCTTGATTCGTGCGGCTGCAAACGAAGACGCCTTAGTTGCGGACTACTCAAGATCTCTTATCGACGCTTCTTTCTGCATGAATCGTGTGTTCACGCAACCATCCAGCGAACAGAAGAAACAGATCCAAACAGCAATCGATGAATCCGCAAACGATCTTGCGAATTCCGTCATCCTCGACCTGCGCTCGTATCTATCGAGTTACGGCTTTTCAGTTTGAGCTTGTCTCATAGCCACACAGACGGCAGAACGGCTCAACTTCCCGGAGAATACGCATCTCAACAATGAACATTCACAAGTTCGCTAACCTTGGCGACCTGAAAGCGATACGAGATGAACTCGCCAAAGGCACATCCGTTGATGCCAGAGATGAGCGTGGCTTCACACCTTTGGCGTGCGCAGCTAGTAGCCAGACTGCCGACGAGTCCATGCTACGGCTGCTCATTGAATCGGGAGCAAATGTAAACGCTGCCGTTGGTGAATCGAAAGAGTATCCGCTCGGAATAGCAGCTTGCTCGGGAAGCATGAGGAAAGTCCAGCTTCTCGCTGAAGCTGGGGCCAATGTCCGGCACACAACGGAGAGCGGGTACACGGTTCTCATCAACATCATGTACAAGCTGTTCGACGATGAGCGACTGGTGCCGATGATCGAGCTATTGGTGAAACTTGGAGCCGAGACTGATTGCGAAACCGGATATGGTGAATCACCATTGAGCGTCTCTGCACACTTTGGTCGTTTCGACGCTGTAAGTGCGTTGCTCGACGCAGAGGCTGATCCGTCACCGCTTCAGTGGACGAAGCTAATGCAGGCCATTGCCCTCGGAACCGTCGATGAGGTTCAGACGCTGCTTTTGGAGAAGGACCATCGGCTTGATGAGCGTGATCGCTGGGAACGAACACCGTGGCTGCTGGCTTGCGTGACCGGAGATATTGCCAAGGCAAAACTGATTCTTGAAGCTGGGGCCGATCTCAAGGACCGAGAACGCATGGGTTCGGCTGCTCTGGCGATCACTGCCGAAAAAGGCAATGTTGAAATGCTCTCGTGGCTGTTGGACGTTGGGGCAGATATTGAAGCCGTTGACGGTGCATCGAACACAGCCCTGATGCTCGCCGCACAGGCGGGCAAAACGGATTGCGTTCGATTGCTGCTCGAAGCTGGTGCCCTATCGAATCGGAAGAACGAATACAGTGACAGCACGATGTCGATGGCCTCAACTGAAGGCGTAATGCGTCTGCTTGTCGGAGCCGGGGCGGACATATCCGAAATCAGCACCGAGCTAAAACGAACGCTGCTTGGATTGCAAAGTGTCGAATCGCTGAACGTCACGAAGAAAGAATACAAGTCAGGTTGTCGCCCGAGGTTTGGCAAGTCAAACCCAGAGGTGATGGACATTCCGTTTTGGCATGAGATGGTACGAGCAGGGATCTCTGCGTATCAGGCGAAAGACCAGTTCAACGACGTTAAGAATATGTCGCAAGCGACATGGTGCTACAGTCGGTTCGGCGTCTCGTTCACGGAACTTCCTGATGGACGGTTCGTCCAGATTGGCGGTGAGCATGAAGACTTCTACGATCCCGACTTCTGCATCTACAACGACGTGCTCATTCACGAGCAAGATGGGCAGTTTCAAATCATGGGCTATCCCGAGAAAGTGTTTCCTCCAACCGACTTCCACTCAGCGACGTATCTTGACGGGTTCATCTATGTCGTTGGCGGCTTGGGCTACAGCGGCTCAAGGCAATTCGGAACAACGCCGATTTACCGATTGAACTGTGAGACGTGGAAGATTGAGTCAGTCGCATCAACTCGAGACAAGCCCGGCTGGATCTACGAACACAAAGCTTGCTTCGATGATTCGGGCTTGCTTGTAATTTCGGGTGGAAAGATCTGTCTTGAAGTGAAAGGTGAAGAGGAGCACGTGGATAATGAAAACGTGTTCACTCTGGATCTGTCGAGCAGGGTCTGGACTCGTGCTTGATCCTCTTCAGGTGCATTGCCAAAGATATCCGCTGATCTTGCAGCCATCGCACCAAAATCCGTAGCCGAATGGTCGAAGGACAGTCCAAAAGGTTCGGCGTACCTTCATGTCTTTCGCAAGACGGGTTTGCAACTCGCTTTGTCGGGCGAACACCAAATATCCGATGTGGCCAAGGACGCCAGCATCACGTCCGGTGTCATGGAGGCAAGTTACGCACAAGAGTTCGATGAAGAGCTTTGGCGAAAAAGCAACCGAACGTACCGCCGAATCCGGGCGAGCCTGACCCAAGAGGTCGCCGTTCGCTACGGCGACGACGATTCGGAGCGTGAACGGCTCCTCGAAGAACTGGACTTAGCGAGAATGAAGCTCGATTGGGAGAAGGTATCTCAGCTTGCCAAGCAAATCGATCTTCTAAGCCAAGAGACTGGCTAAATTCACTTTCCTGTGAAATCCTGTGAAATGCACTTCAACGGTCGATGCCCACTTTTCACAAGAAATGAAAAAAGCCCACAATTTGCAGGCTTTTTGAGTACAGCGGAAGCAACCGTTTTCGTTAGTTGTCTATACTTGCAATTGTGATGCTGGCGACTCCGCGTAGGGTATGACGGGTGCTACCGCACTTTAGTCGTTCCCAGCGCTCTAAACGAGCAGCCCGAGGTCGTGGGTTACCTCGAGTATTCGGCGGGACATCGTGCGTCCGCGTGCGTAGTGCGGGAGGCCAATCGTCTATTATTGAGCTGCTTTGTAGGCGTCGCGAAGGTCTCGAACCTTGTCGTGGCCGGCTTTGACTTTCGCGTATTGGGCTGTGAGGACGTCGTTGACGGCACTGCCGGCTGTTTCTTTCAGAATGTCTTCGTAGGCGGCTTTGATGTGGTCCTCGCCTCTTTCGGCCTCGATCAGAATGACGTAGGGGTCGCCGCCGTTGAGCTTGGAGCGGATGTTGATCCAAATGCGGTGCGTTTTCGCGGCGACGCTGCCATCGTCTTCGGCTTCTTCACCATTGAATTCGACGAGGGTTTGTAGCTCGGTCGCCATGGCGGAACGCTCGTCGCCAATTTGCTTGAAGAGCGTTTTCAACTTGGCGTCGGCAATCTCTTCGGCCGATTCGTGGAAGCCATTGTAGGAATCAATGTTGGCTCGGATCAGCTTCTGCATCTTGGTGAGCGTTTCGTCGGACAGATTGGATTTGGTTTCGAGTGCCATGGTTTCAGTCTCCGTGATTGAATTGGTACGATCGTGAACGTCCACGATCAGCGGACTTGGAGACGAAGCAAAGGATGTGCCAGTCGCTGCGCTTCCCCGCGGCACAGCAGTTGCCTCTGTGTTCCTATTCAATCAACCAATACAACAACTCACTTGAGAAATCACGCATGTCAACAACTCTGATCACGGGCGCTTCATCGGGAATTGGGGCGGAACTAGCTCGGTTGTTTGCAGCGGGCGGTGACGATCTTGTTTTGGTGGCTCGTGGCGAAGAGAAACTTCGTGAACTTGCCAGCACGCTGGAGGCGAAGCATGGTGTGCGAGCGACCGTGATGGCCGCTGATCTGTCAAAGCACGAGGCGTGCGAACGATTAGTGCAGCGACTTCGTGGAGAAAATTTGTTGGTCGATCATTTGGTCAATAACGCAGGTTTTGGTGCGTTGGGCGATTTCGCTGAACTGCCAGTCGATCGGCAAGTGGACATGTTGCAGGTGAATGTGGTAGCACTCACGATGCTGTCTCGTTTGTTGTTACCCGAGATGATTCTGCGCGGGCGTGGTGGAATCCTCAACGTTGGCTCGATCGCCGCTTATCAAGCCGGCCCGCACATGGCGGTTTACTACGCGACGAAGGCGTATGTGTTGTCGTTCACGGAAGCCTTGCGAGAAGAACTGATTAACACACCGCTGCATATCACGTTGCTGGCTCCAGGCCCCACATCGACCGGGTTCGGCGAAGATTCCGGGATGGGTGACCTGGCAATGTTTGCGTCGGGCGCGATGCCGGTCGCGGAAGTCGCCAAGGCGGGCTACGACGGCTATCGCAAGAACCAGGACGTCGTGATCCCGGGCTGGAAAAACCGACTGATGGTAACTTCCACCTCGTTTCTGCCGCGAATCGCAACCCGCAAGCTCGTGGGACGACTGCAAAATCCATCCGGTCGCGAAACGACATGAATGAGATGTCTGAGCCGATACGCAACGATTCGCAACGTGGCCTGGAGCCGCTGGCGATTTCGGTTGTCATTATCGTTTTAATCGCGAACGGGTGGATCTCGTACGCCAATTCGCAGCGGTTGCGCAAGTATGACCGGTGGGTCTCTCACACTCACCAAGTGCTTTTTCATGTCGAGTCGTATCAAGCATCGTTGATTGATGCGGAGACCGGTGGACGAGGTTTTTTGCTGACCGGTGACGAGTCGTTTCTGGAGCCATATGAATCCGGTATCGCCGCAGTCGCTGTTGAACTGGAAGCCGTCGATCGGCTGACCGAAGACGGGTCGTCGCAACAGATGCTCTTGCCAAAGCTAAAAGCGGCGGGCGAGGCGGCGCTCGCTCAACTGGCAATGATGGTCGCTGATCGTAGGGACGGAGAGTTAACCCAGCAGGAAGTCATGGTCGCTGTGGCCGAGGGCAAACGGCTGATGGATCAACTGCGTGAATTGGTTTCGCAGTTCGGTAGCGAGGAACGCGAGCTATTGCGATCTCGTGAGAGCGAGGCTGCGGAGCTGAATCAAAACTTTGTGACCACGACGATGCTTTCGACGTTGGTCGGTTTGGCGCTTGTTGGCGGTATCATCGCGATCATTCAGCGGAATCGTCGGCGCACCGAACAAGCCGCTGCGGAGATTTCGGATCAACGCAAACGAGCCGATGAGGCGCGCGCCAACAAGCTGGTCAGTGATCGACAGTTGGCGGACTTTGTGGAACAAGTCAGCGATTACGCGATTTTTCTGATCGGTCCCGATTTGAAGGCCGCCAGTTGGAATCGGGGCGTCGAGCAAGTGCTTGGCTACACGGAGGAGGAATTCCTTGGTCGAGACATTCTCGAAGCGATCTTCCTGCCGGAATCGGTTGCTGATGGGACCGCACAGGGTGAGTTTGTGATTGCCAAGAAGGAAGGCGAAGCGAACGATGATCGCTGGATGAAACGCAAAGGCGGTCAAGCGTTCTGGGCGTCGGGAATCACAACGGCGGTGTTTGATGACGCCGGCAAATTGCTCGGGTTCAACAAGGTGCTGCGTAATCTGACGGATCGCAAGTTGGCCGAAGAAGAACTCAAGGCGTTGGCGGCGGAACTGTCTGAAGCGGACCGCAACAAGACGATGTTCTTGGCGACGTTGGCTCACGAGCTGCGCAATCCCCTGTCGCCGATCAAGAACACCGTTCAGTTGCTGAGCCGTTCGAAGTTGAATCAGGACGTGCAGGAATTGTTGGACGTGATGGAACGTCAAGTCGAACAGATGGCAAGGCTGATTGATGACCTGATGGACGTATCGCGGATCAGCCGCGGAAAGGTGGAATTGAGACGCGAGTGGGTGCCGTTGCGCGGGATCGTCGACTCCGCGGTCGAGGCGAGTGCCGGATTGATGGCCGGAAACGGGCAACGATTCTCGCTTCAATGGAATGTCGGTGACCTTTACATGCTGGCCGACCCGGCTCGCATTTCCCAAGTGATTTCTAACCTACTCAATAACGCGTCGAAGTACTCGCCAGAAAATACGCCAATCACATTGCAGGTCAACCGTGTCGACGGTCTCGAAGATGGTTCCCTCGCAGAAATGATTGTCAGCGACGAGGGCATTGGGATCGCCGAGGCGGAACAGGACGAAGTGTTCAAGATGTTCTCTCAGTTGGCCGAGTCAGTCGAACGGGGTTCGTCAGGTCTGGGCATCGGATTGACGCTGGTCAAGAACTTCATCGAGATGCACGGAGGAAGCGTCGCGGTCTTTAGCGAAGGGGTCGGAAGGGGCAGTCAATTCACGGTGCGTTTGCCGGTGGTGGACGCGGCGGAAGTCCAGACCACGACAGAAGTTTTCGTTGATACGGTGACGGTCATCAAGAGTTTTCGCGTGTTGGTGGTTGACGATTCGCGTTCCATCACGTTTGTGATGGAACGACTTCTAAAGAGTCTGGGGCAAACGGTTCAAACGGCAGTGAACGGTTTATTGGCGGTCGACGCAATGAAGACGTTTGACCCGCAGATCGTGTTCTCCGACATCTCGATGCCGGGCATGAACGGCTATGAGTTGGCGAAGTATATCCGCGCGACACCCGCGTTCAGCGACTTGTACTTGGTAGCGATGACGGGGTTTGGTCAGCCGACGGATCGGGAAAAAGCGATCCAAGCGGGTTTCGACGATCACGTCGTCAAACCAGTGGATTTTTCCGTCATCGAAAGATTGCTACGCCAACGCAGTCAGTGATCGTGTGATGCTTCCGAGTGCCGCGAGCACAAATTGACCTGGCTTGACAAGCCGACGCGTAGCTCTTGAAGTTGCGATTTTGTTTCTCTTCCGGGCCGAATGCCCAGTAATTTACCTAGCCCAGCCCAACGGGCTGGGAAAGCGTTGTGTTTGTTCGCAAGGGCCGTAGGTCCGACCATTTTTGTTCGCGTCGATTTGGAGCATTCAAACTGTCGGGCCGTTGTCCCTACCAATTCCGTTGTTTTCCGAACCCCAGCCCCGATGGAATAGGCTAGGCAAATGAACAGGCTTCACCCCTTAATCAAAAATCGCAACATTAAAACTACCGCGACGGGCTACCAAGCCAGGGCAATTCGTTCTCGCGACACTAGGTAAACGGCTCGGCCTTCGGCCCGAAACAAAAACAGCGGAGTTGTGGGGTACGAAGAAAGCGACGGCCATCGGGAACCGCTGACGCCTTTTGCTACCGGTAAAACATTAGAGTTTCGGTACGCGGATTGCGTAAGCCGATGTTTAAGATCACCGCCGCTCAAGAATTCTTTTGAGCGGCGATCGTTGATTGTAAACCTTCCAAGGAGGACTGAAATGTCTCAAGCGGCTCATACCGTAAAAGAAACTTCGACCGAAACCTGGACTAGCGAGTCTTGGGCACGCGTTTGTAACGCGGTCCAAAAGCGTTGGCCCCACATCAGCGAAGGCGAATTGAAAGACTTGCCATGCAAAGTCGATTCCATGGTCAGTTTCCTAAAAGAGTTCACCGATACGTCACTCGACGAAATTAAATCCGTCGTTATGGAGTTTGCACCCGAGGGCGGTTTCACCGAACGTTTTTCGGCGATCGCAGAAAACGTGACCGAGCCGATTCACTCGGCATATGAGCGCGCCCGATACGAAGCCGATGAGCACCCCATGACGACGTCGGGAGTCGTTTTCGTCGCCGGACTGGCGCTTGGCATTCTCGGAACGGTTGCATACTACAGATCACGTCAAGAGCCATCGCGTGTGTCTTTGTACGACTATCTCCCAGACCGATGGGCCCGCTAGTTATCTCGCCAACTTGAAAGAGGATGGACACCATGTTTTGGTTGATTGGTTGGATAGTTTTCGGATTCGTTGTCGGCTTGATCGCCCGTGCTCTCATGCCGGGCACTCAGCCGTTGGGATTCTTCCGTACGATGCTTTTGGGAGTCGCTGGGTCATTTATTGGGGGGCTGATCGGATTCTTCATCGTCGGTGGCTCCCTGATCCAGTCGAGCGGTTGGATTGGTTCTATCATCGGGGCGGTGATTTTATTGGCTCTTCAAATTCGGCGCGGTCGAATTGCAGCGTGAAGTTACAAGGCCTTTGTTCGGATTTGACGCCGTATGAGTGACACGACGATTCCCATACCGCGACTCGACCGCGATGAGATCTCTGCAGTGGTCCAAGTCGATTTTGGTGGAGCTTCCGAAATCGGTCGGAAGCGTTCCCAGAATCAAGATCATTATATGATCGCGGAATTAAAACGGCAGCTCTCGGTTCTCTCGACCGACGTTCCGCTGGAAAGCTGTGATGCGTTGTACGGTTCAGAGCCAGGGCACCTTCTCGTCGTTGCCGACGGAATGGGCGGGCATTGCAATGGGGAGATCGCCAGCAGTACTGCGGTACAGGTATGTGCCCGCTACGTGCTCGATATGATGTACTGGTTTCTGAAGCTCTCTGCTCAGAACGAAGAGGACTTCACGGACGAGCTTTCTCGTAGTCTGAGTTCGGCCCAGAAGGCGCTGTGGAGTCAGTTGGAATCCGGATCGAACCCAATGGGGACTACGGTAACACTCGCTTATATCGTGTGGCCGAGAATGTACGTGATTCACG
Organism: Neorhodopirellula pilleata; assembly: GCF_007859915.1. Taxonomy (GTDB): domain Bacteria; phylum Planctomycetota; class Planctomycetia; order Pirellulales; family Pirellulaceae; genus Rhodopirellula; species Rhodopirellula pilleata. The sequence goes on along the minus strand of NZ_SJPM01000016.1, from coordinate 14,019 downwards.
CCGGCGATAGTCGTTGTTATGTATCACGCGATGGTGAGCTGAAGCAAATCACGACGGACCACACGGTTGCTCAAAAAATGGTTGACGAAAAAATCATGACGCAAGAAGAGGCTGCGACGTCTCCGTTCAGTCACGTTCTTTGGAATTGCGTTGGTGGCGGAGATCACGCAGTTCGCCCCGAGGTCGTGCGTTACCGACTACGGCCAAGCGATCAGGTACTGCTGTGCAGCGATGGTCTGCATGGGATGATCAGCGATGAAGCAATCGCAACGGTGTTGAATTCGTCACCCGATGCCGCCGCTTCGGTGAAGCGGTTGTTGGTCGAGGCGAACGATGCGGGCGGACGGGACAATATCACGGCGATCGTAGGACGTTTCGAGCGTGTTTAGTTTTGCGGAGTCAAAAACTGCGTAGCTGTGGTGAAAGTAAGAGATGCGGTTGCCTCGCCGTCGGTCACGTCGATAGATCGCCGCCCGAATCGGCGTTATTGCACATTCCTTTCTACCCAAAACATCACGCCATAGACGACGCCAAAAGCTCAACTTGCGAGCGACGACTCCTACCTCGATGACGCAGGAAATCCACTCCGCCGGAGCGCCGGTAACTGGTTCCATCATTCCATCCAGTGGCCCACCTAAAAATTCAACTGCGACCGAGTCGTCCGGCATCGAGTGGCTCCATTTTTTTAAAGTCAATGATTGCCCTCGACGAGCTTTAGCATCGCGGGATCAATATCTGACGTAGTGGACGAGGCCACGTGTCCTTCAGCACGGGCCTCATCCACTAAAAAAGGCTTCACTTTTTGTAAACGCGATGCCTGGCTCAAGCATCGCTTGGAAAACCACCTTCAACTTTAAGCGTTCACATCCACAACAATCCGAGTGGGCGATGTGGAATCACCGGCTCATGTTGAAGTCAGCGCCTTAAGCCCCTGCGATGCTAAGCGATGCGGACGAGTTGTTTGCCCAGGTTGTGTCCTTTGAAGAGACCGATAAATGCGTCAGGTGCGTTTTCGATCCCATCAACGACAGATTCTTCCCACACAACTTGCTTCGAATCGATCAGCGGTATCATGTCGCCGATGAATTCGTCTCGCGAGTCCATGTGATCCCGGACGATAAACCCTTGCATGCGGATCCGCTTGCCAATGACGTTGGCTAGGTTTCGCGGTGCCGCGGGTGGTTCGCTCGCGTTGTAAGTTGAAATCATACCGCACTCGACACAGCACCCAAAGTCATTCATGGCCGCCAACGCCGCTTCCAGGTGATCGCCACCGACGTTGTCAAAGTACACGTCAATCCCATCAGGTGCCGCACTCGACAAAGCACGCAACAAGTCATCCGTCTCTTTGTAGTTGATAACAGCGTCAATTTTCGTATTGGCTTCAAGCCATGCGATCTTGTCCGAATGACCGGCCGATCCGATCACTCGACACCCTTTCGCCTTTGCTAGCTGGACGACGATCGAACCAACCGCACCCGAAGCGGCAGAAACAAACACGGTGCTGCCCGATTGCAATTTTGCAATCACATTCAGACCGACCCATGCGGTCATCCCCGTCATTCCAAGGACGCCAAGGTAGGTTTGAGGCGGCACTCGTTTGGCATCGACGATCGTCGTGCCGTGCCCATTGGATTTCCAGTATTCTCGCCACCCAAAATTGCCCAGTACGATATCACCGACGTTGAACTTGCTGTTCTGCGACTCCACCACCTCACCAACGCAACCGCCTTCCAACGGCTCGTCGATCTGAAAGGGCTTGACGTAGCTGTCACCGTCTTTCATCCGGCCCCTCATGTAGGGATCCACCGACATCCATTGGTTCTTCACCAAAAACTCTCCGTCATTGATCGGCGTGAGTGTCGCGGTGGAGCTTCTGAAATTTTCGGGCTTCGGCATCTCATCGGGTCGAGACGCCAAAACAATTTCTTTTGACTGAGTTGCTTGTGAGGCAGAAGATGTCATGCGAGTTTTGCTTTTGAAAGAGTGGCTGTAAGGCGAGCGGTAGGAACAGATTTACCGGGCAAAGGTAGTGGACGAGGCGACGAGTCCTTCAGGTTGGGACTCGTTGCCTCGTCCACTGCGACAAGAAATATTGCCGCGAGAACGAATTGCCCTTGATTGGTAACCCGACGCGTTAGCGAAGGATCGAAGTGGAGTCCCTCGCTTACGCGTCGGGTTACCATTTTTCCGAGCAACTTTGAGTCGTTCTCGAGGCACTCCCCGCCGCCCTCCTGATATGTGGAATGAAATACGTTTACGCCAAACTGACGTCACTCGGTTGATAGGTTGAGAAATCGGTGTAGCCCTCGGCGCCAGGCGAATACCAAACTTCCTTGGACGCCGCTTCGTTTAGCGGCCAGTCGTTCGCAAATCTTTCGACCAAGTCGGGATTGCTGATGAACGGTCGACCGAATGCGACAAAGTCGGCCAACTCGTTGGCGATCGCGTTCTCTGCTTGATCTCGGTCATATCCACAATTTGCCATCAAGCGACCTTGATAGACTTTGCGAATATCGGTCAAAGTGATCGGTTCGCCGAGTTCATGGAATCCAAACGCGAGCCCATCCAGAACGTCCAACCAAGCGAGGTTGTATTGATTCAGTTCCCCAGCCACGTAGAGGAAGGTTTCGCGGAAGTCGGGCGAGCCCATGTCATTGAAGGCCCCGTTGGGCGAGATGCGAACACCGATACGCGAAATGTCATAAACCGATTGACAGGCCTCGATGACCTCCCGCAACAGGCGAAAGCGATTTTCCACACTGCCACCATACTGGTCAGTTCGATGGTTCGTCTTCGATTGCAAGAACTCGTCCAATAAATAGCCATTGCCCGCGTGAATTTCGATACCGTCGAAGCCTGCGGCTTGAGCACGTGCGGCAGCCGATCGGTATTCTTCGACCAGACGCGGAATCTCTTCGGTCGTCAAGGCTCGCGGTGTTTCGCGCGACTTCTTCTCGCCTGATGGCGTGAGAATCTTGTCGCCTTCATGTCGGATTGCCGACGGTGCCACCGGCGCCGATCCTGAATGAAAGTCACTGTGCGACGCGCGACCGGTGTGCCAAAGCTGCATGAAAAAGGCGGTGCCTGGGCGTTGGTGAACGGCTTCAACGACTTGCGTCCACGCTTGACCTTGCTGCTCTGTCCAGATGCCAGGGGCATTGACCCAGCCCACGGCCTCTTGCGAAATGAAGGTGCCTTCGGTGATGAGAATGCCAGCCGAGGCACGCTGCGCGTAGTACTGGGCCATCAACTCGTTGGCGGTCATTGTTTCGCCAGCGCGTCCGCGTGTCATCGGTGACATTGCGATGCGATTCTTGGCGGTCAATCCGTCCCAATGGAGTTCGGATAAAAGGTTGGGTGCGTGAGGATTCATTTTTTGCTTTTTGTTGTTGTGGTGAATTGATATGCAAAACGGTGGCTTCAATTGCCAAGATGAATGAGTTTCTTGTTCACGAATTCTAGAATTCCTAAATGAGATAACTCGCGGCCGTAACCAGAGTTTTTAATACCGCCGAACGGTAGCTCGGCCTGAGACTTAGTGGGCTGGTTGACAAACATCATGCCTGTCTCGATTTGTTCAGCAACGCGGCGACCACGCTGGGTATCTCGCGTGAAGACACAGCCACCCAGTCCGTACGAGGAATGATTGGCAAGTTGGATGGCTTCCGGTTCGTCTTTGACGACGTACACGGTCGCCACTGGACCAAAAATCTCTTGATCGAAAGTCGTCATGTCGGATGTCACGTCGGTCAAGATTGTTGGATTGAAAAACGCGCCTTCTCGCGGTGGACGATCGCCGCCAAGGACGACGGTTGCGCCCGCGTCGATCGCGGATTGAACTTGTTTCCGAACCGCTTCTGCGGCTTTTTCGGATGACAGCGGCCCGAGCGTTGTGTCCGCATCCATCGGATCGCCGAGTTGCAGTGCGGCCATTTGTTCCGTGATTCCGGCAATGAAGTCGTTTGCGATCTCTTCGACAACGATGAATCGTTTGGATGCGACGCAGGACTGACCTGCATTGACCATTCGCCCCTTCACCGCCTGCTGGATGGCAAGCTCCATATCAGCATCCTCCAGGACAATGAAGGGATCATTGCCGCCAAGTTCCAAAACGCTCCGCTTCAGATGCTTCCCCGCGATCGCGGCAACAGCAGCTCCGGCAGGCTCGCTACCGGTCAGCGAAACACCTCGCACCCTGTCATCCGCGATGATCGTTTCGACGAACTCTGTAGGAATGAATAAGTTGGTGTAAACACCGGTGGGAAGTCCGCAGTCGGCGAACAGAGTTTCGATCGCCACCGCGCACTGTGGTACGTTGCCGGCGTGCTTCATTAGCACCGTGTTGCCAGCCATGATATTGGGGGCTGCGAAGCGAACGACTTGGTAGAACGGGAAGTTCCATGGCATGACGCCCAACACCACACCAATCGGTTCGTGGCGTATGTAAGCTTCGGCACCGTCGACGTCGAAAGGCTGATCGGCGAGAAAGTTCTCGGCACCCGAAGCGTAAAACTCCGCGATCGTGGCGCAGTACTCAATCTCGTATTGGCTCTCTGAGAATCGCTTGCCCATTTCGAGCGTGATCAAGCGAGCAAATTTGTTCTCATCCGCACGGAGCAACTCAGCGAACTTGTTGAGGCAACCTTTTCGTTCCTGAAAGGTCGTTGTCTTCCACTGCTGGTAGGCGTCGTCTGCAGAACTGATCGCTTCGCGGATGTCGTCCTTATGTAGTGGCTCGAATAGACGGACGGTTTCGTTAGTGGCTGGATTGATCGTTGCGATAGACATTGCGTTTAGGTCTTTGGTATTGGAGAGGTGACGGTTGATGGTAGTGGACACAGCACGAGGTTCATTTGCTTCACTATTCCTCTTGAGCCTGCACCATCCACAGATGCTTCTCGAGCGGGGCTGAGATGCCAATCAGCATGTCTTCGCTGATGGGGTCGAGATCACCGAGCTTGTCGATCGCGTTGCGCAAGCCGTCGATGGCAGATTTCATGGCATCGGCGACGTGCGTGACCGTGCTGGCAACATCAACGAACCCGTCAGGATACGTACCCAGTTCCGTCGCATCGGCAACCGTCCGCGATCGTCCGTCGGCGGCCATTCCCAACGTCGCGATTCGCTCGGCAACTTCGTCGCTCGCATCGCGGACGGTCGCGATGATCTCGTCGAGATGCACATGCACGCTGCGGAAATTGGACCCGAAAACGTTCCAGTGGGCTTGCTTGAGCAACAGCGCGAGGTCGATCAGGTTGGTCAAGTTGTGCTGAAGCAGATCGGTGACCTTTTCGGTCTTGACACTACTCAGAATGTTGCGTTGGAACTGGGGCTTGTTGGCAGTTGTCATGTTTCTCTCTGTCGTGAAAGGGTTGAGTAAAGTGTGCGACGCCGACTTGGCCCATGTGAAGATTCGCAGCGGCGGAACGTTGGACCAAAACATTTCTGTGTTCGGCTCGCCAAATTGTGGTCGAGTAAAACGGGTGACGTCACGCAGAACAGGGGGGAGCAACAAGCGTGCCACGGCCCGCGACATTGCGTTGGATTGTCCTATCCACCGAGTCAGCGGCGAGCTTCTGGGCGCAAAGCATCGCGTTAAGAACAAGTGGAGACGTTGGTAGTGGACGAGGCCACGAGTCCCTTGCGGCAGGACTCGTGGCCCTTGTCCACTACGTCAGTCGTGGTCTGAAAGGATGCAACCTGAGCGATGATCGGCCAAGACGCTTTTGTGAAGGAGTTCAACATCGTGCGATCAACGTTTGAAGCGATGGATGAGGCAACGAATCCGTCGGCTCGGGACTCGTTGCCTGATCCACTACCAAAGTCGTCACCCGTTGTTCACGCGATGCTTAGCTGAGCAACTTTTCGATTAGGACGAGCAGCTCGTCGAGTTCGACAGGCTTGGTGTGGTATTCGGTGCAGCCCGCTTCGATCGCGCGCTCGCGATCTCCGTTCATCGCGTGGGCAGTCAACGCGATGACGGGGACTGAGTTGCCCGCGGTGCGGATTTGACGGGTTGCTTCCCATCCGTCAAGAATCGGCATGTTCATGTCCATCAGCACGATGTCGGGTTCATCGGTTTCCGCTTGAGCGACACCTTCGCGGCCGCCGACCGCGACCGTGACATCGAAGCCACGGCGTTGCAAGCGTCGAGCGAGGACGTCGCGGTTATCTTCGTTATCGTCAACGATCAAGATTCGTGGCATGGTGGTGTCAAATTAGGTTGATTTAAGTGGTGGGTGTAGGTTTTGCGACACTTTGGACGATTCGCCGAACTTCGTCGAGGAAGCGATGACGGTTGAGGCCACTTTTGGTGAGCACTTTTTCAACGCCACCGGCGAGTCGCTCGCGATCGTCGTTGGTCAATTCTTTGGCGGTCATCACGACCACCGGTACATTCTGCCACAAGGGATTGCCTTTGAGGATGTCCAGAAACTCAAAACCATCCATTGTCGGCATCATCAGGTCCAACAGGATCACCGACGGGATTTCTTCCTGCATTCGGTCCAACGCGTCGGCACCGTGAATTGCTTGCGTGACTTTCCAGCTTTGCACACTGAGCGTCCGCTCAATCGCTCGTCGCGTGGGTTCGTCGTCGTCGACAATCAAGACGGTGCCTTCTCCATCGAGGACATATTTTTGCAACATGGAAAGCAGTCGATCCCGGTTGACAGGTTTGACCAAATACTCGGACGCGCCGAGCATAAAACCAAGATCGCGGTCGTCTTGAACTGATTGCATCACGACCGGAATGTCGGATAGTTCGTCATCCGCCTTCAGTGTGCTGAGCACGGACCATCCATCGACCTTAGGCATGTTCACATCCAAGATGATCAGGTCAGGCCGATGCTCACGTGCCTTGATTAGTCCGTCTTCACCATCTATGGCCGTGATCGGGCGGATACCTTCGTTGATCAAAACGCGAGTCAGGATGTCGCGGACCGCCGGGTCGTCGTCGATCACCAGCACCATGCTGGCTCCCTCATTGCCGATGACCGCTATGTCGGCGGTTGGCGTCATGTCCTCCATCTGCGGAGCCGCTCGCGGGGTGCTGTCCAGCTTTGTGGGCACCGTGACCGTGAACGTGGTGCCCTCGCCCTCCACACTCGCGACACTGACGTTGCCGTTCATCAAGTCCGTGAAACGTTTGATGATCGCGAGTCCCAGTCCCGTGCCGCCATACTTTCGTGTCGTCGATGCGTCCGCTTGCATGAACGGCTGGAACAGCCGCTCGACTTGCTCTGCCGTCATCCCGATGCCGGTGTCTTCGACGTCGATGATCAATTGATGCTGATCCACGTCTTGCCCGACGCGGACCGTGATCTTGCCATCTTCGGTGAACTTGCTGGCGTTAGCGAGCAGGTTGTAGAGCACTTGGCGAAGCTTGGTCACGTCACCCTGAATTTCGTCGACTCCATCATGGATTTCAAAATGAATCTCGTTGCGATTCTTCTCGACGAGTGGTTCCACGGTGGCAATGACCTCCTCGATCATCTTGGGAACCGAGAATTTTTCGGCGTAGACTTCCATCTTGCCTGCTTCGACTTTGGAAAGGTCCAGGACGCCGTTGACCAGTTCCAACAAGTGTTTACCGGCGAAGCGAATCCGCTTGAGGTCGGGGATGAAGCTGGGCACGTTATGGTCCTCGGCTTCCTCGGCCAGCAATTCGCTGTACATGATGACGGCGTTCAGCGGCGTGCGGAGTTCATGACTCATATTGGCCAAGAATTGCGACTTCGATTCGTTGGCGGCCTCGGCAAGTTCTTTCGCATCGCGGAGCTCTTTCTGCGATCGCAATCGAGCCGATATGCCGGCGAACGTCACGACGGCACCTTCGATCCGTTCCGCATCTTCGCCCGTTCCACGCAGCGGGAATGACGAGTACTCAACCGGTACTGCCGTGCCGTCGAGTCGCCAGAACACTTCCTCATCGACGCGGCAACCATCTCCGGTACGCATCGAGCGGTAGATCGGACATTCCTGCACGTCGTAAGCGGTTCCATCGGGCTTGGCATAGTGGACGACCGCATGCATGTCCTGGTCTTGAAAATCCTCCGGCTTGCCGCCCAACAACAACGCACCGGCACGGTTGATAAACGTGCAGCGACCGTTGGAGTCGATGCCGTAGATGCCTTCGCCGGTCGATTCGAGCAGTCGCTGGTTGTACCGCGCCAGCTCGTCTTTCTCGCGATGGTGTCGCCGTTCCGAAGTCTTCGACAACTCACTCAATCGCCAGTGACGGCGTAGCAACAGGTACGTGCCAGCGACCAGAGCCGTGGCAAATAGAGTCGTCGCAATCACGGTCCAGCGAGTTTGCCACAGCATGCTCCGATAGTTCTCCGTTCGCTCGGCCAACAGCGATCGTTCAGCGTCACGCAATGTTCGCACATTGTCGCGGATTGCACGCATCTGCGATGAATCGTTCCTTAACGATTCCGAACGCCAGAAGTCGTCTTGCGCTGAGATCGAATCCAGGGATGCGTAACTTGACATCGACGCGATTTTAGGGTCGATCAGCTCTGACAGTTTTCTCATTCGTGAATGCTGAACCGCGTTGTCTTTGGTCTGATCCAGCAGGGCCGCCTCGTGCTCTCGCGCCGCGGCGATCGCGGTTTGGTATTCAGTCAAATAGCGATCTTCACTCGTCAAGTAGAACGCTCGGGCGGCCGATTCAGCATCGGCTAGATCGGACGAGAGAGCTTCAAGAGACGCTAGCACTTCTTGAGTATGAACAACCCATTCCGCCGACTCAGCGAATTCGCGTACGTTGCGATAGGTGGCCAATCCGGTCAGCAAGAGAGCGACGAGTGCGATCGCCAATCCAGCCGGCGCGATCCAACGGGTCCAATCCAGACCCAGCTTTTCAAGTGGTGTCGTGCTAGCTTGCATGTGTCGCCCCCTCGAGCATATCAGCACCGTCCTGCGATTCGATTGCCGGTGTGTCCGGTTTTTCCATCGCGTCTTGACGAAGCATCTCGATTTGATGAATGGCTTGGCCTAGCGAAGTGGTCAGATAGCTGGCTCCGTCGCCTCGCAATTCCACCAACAGCTCGTCGTAGTCCGCGATCTCGCCCAAGTAGACGACCACGATGTGGGAGCTTGGTGATCGACGCCGAGTCTCCTCGCACATGAATTTCAACTGCGGCAAACCACCCGGCGGCATCACCGCGAGCAACACGACATCCGGCTGCTGCGTCTCAACTTGTTCCAGGACACGAGAAGGAAGCTGTTTTGTTGTAAAGCAGTTGGTGTCGCACGTTGCGTTGTGCAAGTGCTTCAACATCGACAGCACGATCTGTTCAGACTCGTGGTGGACGGGATATCCAAGCACGCAATACCGATCATCGGCTGGCGTCTCGACGTCCGCGGCTTCCTTTGCGTTGTCAACCTCCGCCCGCGTGGCTTGCCAAATGAATCTCTCTTCTTCGGCGCTGATGTTTCCATCCGAACGCTCTCGCCGCGTCCATTGCAATGCCGGAACCAACACTTCCTCAAACGCCTTTTCATCACCATTCTCTTTTCGATAAGCCTCAACCACCGACGTGGCTCCCTTGGCATCGTTAGCCAATAGCCGCTGGAAATACTGCAGTCGTGCGTCTAAAGTTGGTTGCTCGGCGAGCAACACCTTTAAGAACCGCAGGTTGGGCAAGTGCTGGCCCAGCACGACGAGGCACACGGTCAGCGGCGTGGACAGCAGCAACCCGATCGGTCCCCAAATCCAAGCCCAGAAGAGCGCCGCGATCAAGAGTGCGATCGGCGTCAGTCCGGTCGTTTTACCGAACACGATCGGTTCAATGATGTTGGCCGTGATCAACTCGGAAGCGGCGAAGAAGATCAAGACATTAATCGGCTGCGACCAACCGCTGGACGTCGCGATGCTGATCAGCAGTGGAAAGAGCACCGAGGCGGGGCTGCCCAAGAACGGGATGAATCGAAAGCACAACGTCAGGAATCCCCACAGCGGTGCGTAGGGCACGCCCAGCAGATAAAGCCCAATGCCGAACCAGAGTCCGAAACCGGCGTTGACGACAAACAGATAGAGCAAGAATTTGCTGACGCGATCGGCGGTGTCGACCATTAGCCGAGTTGTGCCGGTCAGTGCCTTGTCGCCGATCAGCGAAATCAGTCGGTAGCGAACGTCCTCACGACAGATCATCAAGAACATCACCAGCACGATGATCAGTGCCGCGGTCGCCATTGGTTCGACTATGGGCAGCAGGATGTCCGACGCTGCCGCGATGCGTCCGTCCTCGGCAGCGGCGACGACGATCGTTGATGGTGCGTCGTCGGCTAACTCGTCCTGGTCGGTGTTCGATCCATCGGCAAATTTGTCGTCGAGTTCCTTATCTAGGTTTTCTCGCGCCGGTTCGGCTTTGACACCTTCCTCGGGAAACAATTCTTGAAACATGGCTGTCAAGCGAGAGAACGTTGAGTCTTCACTCACACGCAGCGAAGCGATCTTCGATTTGATTTCTGTCTTGTGATTGGGAAGGTCCGCCGCCAAGCTTTGGACCTGAGACACCAGCGCCCAAGTTGCCAACGCAATCAACCCAAAGGCAATCCCGGTCGCGACGAGCACCGATCCGACGCGACCAATGCGGTAACCTTTGATGCTCCAACGCTCCAACGTCATCGACAGCGGCGAAAGCACAAACGCCAACATTGTGCTCAGGGCGATCGGCACCAATACAGGCTTGGCGAAATACAGCAGAGCCAGCACCATCAGGACGGTCGCCAGCGTGTAAAACACGACTGCGATCCCTGATGGGGCGGCAAATGATGACGAGTCTGGTCGGTTGCGTTTCACAGAAAGTCGCCTGGGATGGTAAAGTGTTTCATCGCGGAATTGATGGGCACACCAAATGCACCTCTCGTGCCGTTTTCAATCGCCTTGGTCGCTCATTGAACGAGTGCCTCGAGAACGACTTGAAATTGCGTTTTGTTTCACTTCCGGGCCGAAGGCCCAGTCATTTGCCTAGCCCAGCCCAACGGGCTGGGTAATCGGCGTGTTTATCCATCAGGGCCGAAGGTCCCGCCATTTGTGCTCTCATCCATTTGCCGCGATCAAACTGCCGGGCCGTTGGCCCTACCATTTCTGTTGTTTTTCAAATCCCAGCCCCTTGGGCTGGGCTAGGCAAACGAACAGGGCTTCGCCCCTAAATCGAAAACGCAACTTCAAAACTAGTGTCGGGTTACCCAGCCAGGCCAGTTCGATCTCGCCGATTGATCGATCGACGACCAGCGTGGTCGACTAGCGGTCGACGTCGACCGTGATGCCGCCATCATCGACGTCTCGTTCAACCGAGACCCCACCGCCGTCTGGGCCTTCGATGTCGATGACGGTTTCTTTGCGATCACATCCGGTCTGCAGGACGAATGCTGCCGCCAGAAAGGAGGTCATTAAGTAAATGGCGATACGTGGTTTCGAGTTCATGTGATTTCTTTTGCGAGGAGATTTGACCGAGACAATGAGAAGTACGCCTCATTGTTTAACCGTTAGCCGCAGGCGTACGCGCATGGGAACAGACGTGCGTCTGCGGCTAACGGTTAAACGAACTTGGCGTGTTCAACTAAATTCGGCCTAACAGTAACAACACAATTAGAATCAAAACGACCAAGCCGAGTCCGCCGCTGGGTCCATAGCCCCAATTGCGGCTGTGCGGCCATGCGGGAACAACGCCCAGCAGCAAGAGGATCAAGATGATGAGCAGGATAGTGGACATTGAAATCGCCTCGGAGTGGAACGAATGGAACCTGAGGTCTCTCCAAAGACGCAAATGATGGACCGTTTGGCGCGAGAGTTGCATCGTTTGAGATAAAAGACCCTTTCTCACTCTCACCCACGGCAATGCGATGTATATCGGCGGCGGAATTCTCGGTACGATCCTGGTCATCCTGGCAATCATTTATCTTGCGAAGCGAATCTAAGCATGACGTTCTGCGTCGGAATCAAAGTCAACGAAGGAATCGTCGCGCTGGCCGACACGCGGATCGTTCGTGGCAGTGAACAGGTCAACAAGCAGAAGTTAGCCGAGTTCCAACTCGCGGGGTCTGCCTTGTTCACCATGACCAGCGGCTTACGGTCGGTCCGCGATAAGACGTTGACTTACGTCGACGAAACACTTCGCGGCGAAGATGTCGTACGCGATAGGCTGTACCAATTCGCCAATTTGTTTGGCAGCCAGTTGCGACGGGTAAAAGACGAAGATGGTCCATCGCTGGCGTCGACCGGTCATGCCTTCAACTTGCACGCGATCATCGGCGGTCGGCTGATTGCTGATCAAACGCCTCAACTGTTTTACATTTACCCCGAAGGGAATTGGGTCGAAGTCGCATTCGATTCGCCCTACTTCATCATCGGTCGAACCTATTACGGCAAACCGATTCTTGATCGGCTACTGACCAGCCAAACACCGTTGTCGTCGGCGATCGCATTGGCTTTATTGGCCTTCGACGCAACACGGACGAGCGTGACGGACGTCGACTATCCCGTTGACATCGCCGTGCTGGGCAATCAAGACGCCACGCCTCGTTTCCATCGCTACACCGAAGCAGACCTTGCCGAAGTGATCCAGCATTGGACTCAGGCTCTTTCCAATTCGCTGAACTCCCTGCCCATGCAATGGGCTTCCCCACTCCTTCATCCATTCCAATGACACAAATTCAAATCGGTAGTACGCTGACTTACGACGTGAAGCAGCCCACGATCTTCCTGCTCAAAATCGCAGCGGCTTGGACTCAGCACCAAATGGTCAATAACGAACGCATGACGTTCGATCCGCCGCTCAACGTCGAGCAGTGTCAGATCGGACCGGATGGCAACCGACTGCATCGCGTCGTCGTCGAGCCGTGCCAATTGTCGATCTCATACGAGGCGACCGCTGATTTGACGCCGGACATCGACCGACCGCGTGAAGTGGGGGAATCTCAGCCAGCACAGATGCCACCCGAAGTGCTGACTTACATGAACCCAAGTCGCTATTGTGAAAGTGACGTGCTGGCGAGGTTCGCGTATGAAGAGTTCGGAAGTCTGAAGCCGGGCCATTCACGCGCTCAAGCCATTTGCGACTGGGTGTTTGATCACCTCGAATACACGCCCGGCAGCACCACGTCCACGACGACGGCCAGTGACGTGTTGTTGCAGCGAACTGGCGTTTGTCGCGACTACGCGCATCTGGCGATCAGTCTTTGTCGCGGAGTCGGAATTCCCGCCCGCTACGTTTCTGGTTACGCCGTCGACCTGCAACCGCCGGACTACCACGGCTTCATGGAAGCGTTCCTGGATGGACAGTGGTACCTGTTCGATCCGACGCGGTTGGCGTCGACGCTCGGATTGGTACGGATCGGTGTCGGTCGCGACGCGGCTGACGTGGCGTTTTGTACCCTGACGGGCAGTGCCACGTTGTTGGAAAAGAATGTGTGGGCGAATTTGTTGGAAGACCCCTCAGGGGTCGGCCGAAACCCGGCTGTGTCAACGGCGTGAGTTATTCAGCCCGACATCACGGCTGAGGTCAATGCGGCAAGACATCTCTCTCGCGGACCGGCAGCCCATTCATTCTCCTTGCCCACGCCAGGAGAAGAACCACGAAAAATGTTCATCTGAGGACAAGTACCGATTGATGTGCGAACGTCATGGTGTTGCCACCGACGAGAAATACGTTTGAAATTGATCAGACGCGAACACGGTCGGTTACGTTGGACGTGTTCGTGATTCGCACACAAACGGTCGGGCCGTTGGCCCTATTGATTGGATTTGATCCCTGTCCCCAGGGCGTTGCCCTGGGCTAGGTAAATGGCTGGGCCTTCGGCCCGAACGGTAAACCATGTTCAATCGCATCCAACGGTTTCCGGCTCAACATCTTCCGGCCCAACGGGCCATTCGTTTGCCTAGCCCAGTTGGCTATACACTGGCGAATGGATACTACAAAAAAACAGGGGATGCCCCGAAACTGGTTTTTTCTTTCAATAGACCAGCAAATAGGAGGTCATCCCCATGACTGCTAAGAGAATGTACCG
>NZ_SJPM01000015.1:62718-150761 GCF_007859915.1 Neorhodopirellula pilleata | reverse complement strand
ATTCATTCGCCTTTGGTTGCTCTCCACCCTTTCTGTTGAAAACGCAGTTACCATTGGCTACGGGGCGGTAACGGTTTCCCCGATCAGGACTTTCACCCGATAATTCAATCGCCTTCACAGGCGCACTGGCACGGCGGTCCCCGCCGTGTTTCACGGTGGGGACCACCGTGCCACGATGATAGGTACCCTAAAATCAAGGTGGAACAAAGCACTCGTCAGGCAATTGGTTTTCCACCAAACGCATCGGACCAATCGTCATGGATTCGTTGGACCGCCGCGATCGGACTGGACCGATCGATGGGTAAGGTTCGCGTGTCGGTGCCCCCGCCCCGGCCGAGCGTGGCGACGTAGCGGCAAGACGAGTAGCCGGCGCGGGCGCGGTCGTAACGACGAACCCACTCTCGACGTTCGTTGATTCGTTCGGGAGCAACCGGCCAAACTCCGCCGGCTAATCGCGACGGCGTGGACATGTTCGTTCGCCAAGGCTTGGGGGTCACGCGAGCGCGGAAACAGTTTTGATTGAAACACATTCTCGCATAGACCGGGTCGGTGCCGATGTCTTCAAAGAACCCGCGAACGTCATCACTTCGTGGGTCGAACGTCTGATGCGTCACCAACGCTCGCCAACCGTTGGGAGTTTCGTATAGCCGGATCGACCAATCGGGATGCGACCGCGCGAACGTCTCGATACGCTTGCGGGCGTGTTGCTTGGGTGAACCGCGATACCACGACATTGCGTGATGAACGAGACTGCCGACGATCGCCGAGCCGACCATCGCGGCGAACAGCACCATCCAAAACGCATTTTCGATCTGCCACCGAAACGCCGCGATGAACAAACCGATGAACAAGATCAGAAAGCTTGCAAGGTAAATCAAACAGCTGTTCGGTTCGGGGGCGTCGACGTCGGCGAACAAGACATTGGGTGTATTGAGGCAAATCGAGCCGTAGGCGTTGCGGGTGAGTACGATTTCATGAGGCGTACCGACCTCCAAACGCTCGATGACCTCCTCGCGAATCGGCAATCCGTCGGCGCCGTTGTAAGCGACTTTGGGCTCGCGGATCAAAACCGACTCGCCCGATCTGAGCCGGTCGATCGCTTCGGCGACGCGACTTTCCGCGTGTGTCTGGGCCGCCGCTTGGCTGTCGTTGGACCAACCGAAACGCCGAATGATCCGGGAACCCTTTTTTCCGTCCACCTGTTCGTTGGTGAATCGGTCTTTGGCTTCAGCCCAGTATTCCGGAACGATCATGGCCTTACCTGAATGTTCTTTGCCAGTGGGTTTTGGTGCGATGCGGATTCGAGGAAGTGCATTTGATACGCGGCGGTGTTCGCAAACACAACAAGGTCTCCCCGCTCGATCCCGTTTGGGAACTCGAACGTTCGTCCGGCGATGAAGTCGAATTCCGTGCAAAAGTTGCCGACGAATCGACCGGTAGACGGCTTCCCCAGACGATGCCGCCGAGGAACGATGATCGGATCGGCTAGCTCATTTCCTTGCGTCGGGTGGCATTGTGTGTGATTCATCGCCAAACCGATCCACCCCTGATGATCCAGCAATGGGTCAGCCGCTTGGCCAACCGGTGGTTTGCAAAACTCAACGCGAGCGATCGTCATTCCGCATCCGTCAAGCAACGCTCGACCGGGTTCGCAGCGCAGTTGCAGGTGGCTGTCGACGAGTTTCTTCGCGATCGTTTCTTGATTGAGGCTTTCGTCGAGGATCGACGCGAACCAATCCGGCGCGGACACGAAATCCGGATCATTCCAAGTTCGAGCCGGAAACCCGCCACCGATGTCCAGGAAGCGGATCGGATGACCTTGTTCTCGCAACTCGGCGATGCGTGTCAAACAGTGATCGATGGCAATGATTCGTTGAGATGCATGGCTTCCACTGAGGTGAAAATGCAGTCCGGCGACTCGTACGCTGGATGATCGGTGCGATCGAAGGAAACTCAACTCATCGTTGACGTCGAACCCGAACCGAGTCGCGAGGGGATACTGATGACGTTCTTGGCGGAAACCGCCCAAGCGGATCGCCACGTCCGCCTGATGTCCCAAAGCGTCGGCACGCTCGTTGATCAAGTACCATTCATCTCGATTATCGATGACGATCGTGGTTCGAACGCTCAGACACAAGTCGATCAGTGCTTGAGTCTTGATGGCGGCCGTGCACACGATCCGTTCACCGGCCACTCCGGCCTGTAACGTTCGCCGCAGTTCGGTCTCGCTAGCGACGTCGATACCGATTGAGCACTGATCGGCTGTTTCGACAAAGACGATATCCTTGTTGGCTTTGAAGGCGTAGTGCAACTGAACGTCAAGGCCACGCGCATGGGCGACCGCAAGGATCGCATCGATGTTCGATCGCATCGGATTGGGATTCAAGACATTCAGCGGCGAGCCGTGTTCGTCCACGACAAGATGCCAATCCGTATTGGCAAGCGAATCCATCATCCATGGCTCTAAAACCGGTGGAAGCGAGGGCAGGCCGATGCAGGAGGTAGTGGGAAGCAAGAGTGAAGAGTGAAGAGTGAAGAGTGAAGAGTGAAGAGTGAAGAGTAGGCTGGGTCGTAGCCGCTTCGGCGAAGACCCGGCAGCCAACCGCCAACCGCCAACCGCCAACCGCCAACTGCCAACTGCCAACTGCCAACTGTCGGGTCTCCGCTATCGCTGCGACCCAGCCTACGTTGGGGGGCTTGGTTCGACTACGGGTTGAGTGATTCGCTGGAATGGTCGACGATAGGGATTCACTTTCATTTTGTCTCCTCCCTTGGTGGATTTCCCCGATATGTCCGTTGCTTCCCCCGCCGCCCGTCCCGTTTTGATTTCCGGTTCGTGGAAAGATGCCGCTGTCGAATCCACATTTCAAGCGACCGATCCGAATCGTAATGCCAAGTTGGACCCCGTCTTCCCGGTCAGTGGTTGGTCTGACTGCGACGCGGCATTGGACGCCGCCGTCGAGGCCGCCAAAGAACTGCGTCGGTTGCCAACCGCAAGAATCGCTACGTTCTTGGAAACGTACGCGGACAAGATCGACGCCGCCAAGGATTCGCTCGTCGAAGCCGCGTTTGCCGAAACCGGGTTGGCTCGGTCGCCGCGTTTGGCGGATGTTGAGTTGCCCCGGACGAGCAACCAACTGCGGGCCGCCGCAGCGGCATGTCGCAGCGGCAGTTGGTCGATGCCGACGATCGACACAGCCGCCGGGATTCGTTCATGCTTTGTGCCTTTGGGGCCGGTTTGCGTGTTCGGTCCGAACAATTTTCCGTTCGCATTCGGCAGCGTCTCGGGTGGTGATTTCGCTGCCGCGATCGCCGCCGGCAATCCCGTCATCGGAAAGGCTAACAGTTCGCATCCCGAAACGACTCGTTTATTCGCCGAGCTAGCTGCCGAAGCGATCGCCGAAACCGGATTGCCCGCCGCAACGGTTCAATTGATCTATCGAACCAGTCATGCCGACGGGGAACGATTGGTCTCCGACCCACGCGTCGGCGCGACCGGGTACACCGGCAGTCGTTCGGCCGGCTTGAAGCTGAAAGCCGCTGCGGACAAGGCCGGCAAACCGATCTACTTGGAGCTATCGAGCGTCAACCCCGTCGTGATCACGCCGGGCTCGTTGGCCGAACGTGGAGAGGCGATCGTGAACGATTTCGTCACCAGCGTTTTGATGGGAGCCGGGCAATTCTGCACCAACCCAGGGATGGTAATGTTGGTCGCCGGCGAAGAGACGGACCGGTTCATCGCGGCGGTGAAAGATCGTTTTGCATCTTCGGCGGCAGGCACTTTGCTATCACCCGCCGTGGCCAGTTCACTCGGAAAGAGCGTCGAGACGCTGGTCGGTTTCGGGGCCTCGTTGCTCACCGGTGGCGGCGATGCTGAAACGGATCGTTGTGCGATGGCCAACACGCTGATGAGTGTCGACGGCAAAACCTTCTTGACCAACCCGGAAGGATTTCAAACCGAAGCATTCGGGAACGCTTCCTTGATGGTAGTTGCCGATGATCTGACGCAGCTTTGCGAAGCGATCGGACATTTGGAAGGCAATCTGACCGGCTGCATTTACTCCGCCAACGACGGCAGCGAAGAATCCGACGTCGATGCGATCGCGTTTGAACTCGAGCCGAAGGTCGGACGGTTACTCAACGACAAGATGCCCACCGGCGTCGCCGTCAGCGCCGCGATGAACCACGGCGGCCCCTATCCCGCAACCGGGCACCCTGGGTTCACCGCCGTTGGCATTCCTGGATCACTGGTCCGGTTCGGCAAACTGACGAGTTTCGACAACGTCCGCCCCTCGCGACTGCCGGTTTGGTTGCGTGACGCCGCCCCCACCGAAGGTACGTACCGACTGATCGACGGCAAGTGGCGAACGGGTGACGTTTGAATGGGCGATGATTGAACTGGCGACGTTTGAACGGTTCAGCGGATCGCGATGGCCGTTTGTAGCGGCCTCAGAACCGAATCGACCAAGTATTCGTCGACGAGCTTCTTGCATAGTTTTGAAAGTCGGTCGAACTCCGAGGCGTAATCCTCATCGACACCTAGCGAGTCATAGCGGCGGACCATCAAGTAAACGCTTAATGGTTCTTCGCTGAATTCGCCGGATCGGACTTGAAACGCCGTCGTCCGTGTTTCAAAGCTGATTCGGCACTGGGTACGGCAATCGTCATCGAGTGAAAACTGAATCGCCGGTTCGACCGACAGCAACTTGCTCTCAGAAAGTCCGGCGAACTTTTCCAAGCCAGGAGCGATCCCGACCGCTTCGTGCAAAATCTCGTTGTGGTTTCCTTTGCAAGAAAAATCAAACCCCAACATGACACTGAGTGATTCGCAATCGAGCGGGCTGATCGACAATTCGTAGGGCACCATTTCGAGAATCGCACGATGTTGCTCGCACGCTTCGTCGTAACTTTCCGGATTGACCATGCCACTGTTGAGACGTTTCGGTTCGGTCGAGACCCAGCGATAGTTGCCGCTGTCTTTCTCCTCTTCCAAAACGAACTCGTCTTTTTCGCGACAATAGAAATTTGACATCGTCGGATAGCGACGCCGGACCTGTTCAAAGTAGTGCAGAACCGATTCACGTCCCTGGGGCAGTTCCATTTCCGTGGACAAGTTCATGTTCACGTAATACTCTTCGCCGAAGACGCTGTAGTCACTCATGCGTGATAAACCTTAGTTGGTAAGAAAAGTGGCCGGACGAGACGAATCGTCGACCGCTCATTATTGTAGACCTCATCGCCCCGCACTTCACCCACCCCTCTTGGGATCGAAACTAGCGGGCTGTCGATCGAATCGTAACCCGACGCGTAAGCGAGGGATGAGGCAATATCAATTATCCCTCGCTTACGCAGCGGGTTACGAAGAAAGCGCAACATCAAAACGCGTAAGCGAGGGATCCCCCGCCCTTATCTGCCTGCACGGGATCCCTCGCTAACGCATCGGGTTGCGATGCAGACTAAATCAACAGCCCGCTAGGTCGTTGCTGCCGTTGTGGAGTTGGCGAATCCCGCCGTGGAATGCGAGATGACCGGCGGCATGTCATCTTCATGATGGTCCGATAAGCGGTACGGCAACGTCACCCAAAACGTACTGCCACGGCCCAATTCGCTTTGGAAATCGACTTCACCGCCTAGCAAAATCGCCAGTTCCTTGACGATCGAGAGCCCCAGCCCCGTGCCTGCAAATTCACGGGTCAAACCGTCGCCGTCGAGAACTTTTTTGCTCTGCCGAAATTTTTGAAAAATGATCGGTTGGTCTTCTTCAGCGATACCTACGCCGGTGTCCGTGATGGAAAGGCGGAACCGGTCGCGATTGAGATCCTGGACCTTCACCGTGATCATGCCACCCTCGGGGGTGAACTTGATCGCGTTACTGAGCAGATTGTTGATGATCTGGCCGAGTTTGTTGGGGTCTTGGAAAGCGAGCGGTAGGTCGTCGCCGACATCAATCGACAACGAGATATTCTTGTCTTCGGACAACGACTGGATCATGTCGCACTGGGCGTTGATCAAGCGAGCCAGCTTGAATTCGCTGCGGCGGACTTCCATCTTGCCGGCTTCGACTTTGGCCAGATCGAGGATGTCGTTAATCATTTCCAACAACAATCGGCCGCTCTTTTGGATGTTGGTCGCGTAGCGGCGTTGTTTGTCGTTGAGTGAATCGATGCCCGAGAGAACTTCGGAGAATCCGATGATGCTGTTCAGCGGAGTGCGCAACTCGTGGCTCATGTTGGCCAAGAAGTCCGTCTTTAAACGGTTCGCTTCGTAGAGTTGCAGGTTCAGTTGAGCGAACTGGTCGACCCGACCGTCGAGTTCTCGGTTGACGCTTTCGAGTTGGGTTTGCGTTTCGGTGAGGTGTCGCAGCATCCGATTGAACGCGTCGGCAAGTTCTCGAAACTCGTCTTCGGTGTCGATCACGGCTCGTTGATTGGTATCGCCGTGCGTGATCGCGTCACTGACGTCACGCAAATGCAGCAGTGGTTGCAAGACCAAGTATCGCACGATCGCATGCAAAACAAACAGCGTCACCGCGACGATCAACATCGCCATGGCCACCACGATTGCTCGAATTTGGGTCGTATCATTAAGGATTTTATCATCCGGCATGCTGACGCGTTTAACACGGTAAGGCAATTCAGCGGCGCGGGTTTCGGCGTCGACGTCGGACGATAAGGCGATCGTCTTGCCCATCGGTGTATGACAGGCGATGCAGTCTTGGGTAATGAAGACGGGTTCGTAATATGTATATCGTTTATTGACCGGACCAATGACTTGAAACAGCGGGCGATTGCCAGGCCCGATTCGACTCATCGCGGCGTCGTCGGCTAAGTTGAACGGTTTGGCCAAACCGGATGCGGTGCTATCGGATTGATCTTCGCGGAGGCGGGCCGCCAAACGAGCCCGGAAGAGCGGTTCGAGTTGTTCGAGAATCGCTCGTTCGGCCGACGATTCCGGCTGACGAGGCGTGGCCAAATTATCGAACGGCTGCGGATCGTCGAGCCCTAGTATTTCGAATTCAATCTCTTTGCTGAGAAGTTGCGAGCGAAGTGCTTCGATCTTTTGGTTTTGAATTTCCGTTCGATCGTCGGGCACGCTTTCTAGGTAAATCGCGTTGGCGTGCAACAGCATCATCTCCGTCGCCGCCGCGTCTCGGGCTTGTTGCTGTGTCGTCATGCTGACGAACCCGTCGGCGAGCAACAAAACCACGCAAAATGCGCCACACATCAGCACGACGAGTGCCGACCCGAAAAATAGCAGACATTTCCGTTCCAGGCTCATCGACGAGAAGAGGCTTTGCAGGAACCGCAGCATGGCAGACAAGATTAGGGAGGAAACGTGCTATTTACGAAGTATGATTGAAGGTCGTCGAGCCAAGTCTTGACTGGGCTTTCGGGGCCAGTTTTGTTGACGAACAACTAGCGATCAGGTCCAGTTTGACCGAAACGGTGGCTCAAGGCGAGACGAATCGGAACAATCATTGCAATTCCCCTAGCTTCCTCCGGAGGCGGAGTTTTCCGCGTCGACGCGCCGTCTGTCCCAATTTGATCCTTGTTTGACGGGGTGCTGATAATTACGATGATTCGGAATTACGGACCAAATGACCTATTTTGCCCTTTGCGAACCCCTCCTGAGAAAATGATGAAACGTTCTATTCGCCGGGCCATGCGGTGGACTCTTGTGGTCACCTTGGCTACTTTTTTAAGTATCAGCCCCGCGTCGGCCGGTTGGTTGCTCAAACGAATGCACGGTGGCGACGCGGCTTGTTGCCAGCCCTGCACCTGCTGTGTTCCCGCTCCTCCCGCCTGCGAACCCGTTTGTTGCGAGCCAGCTCCCGTTTGTGCTCCGGTGGTCGCATGCGGCGAGTCGATCGCTCCGATGTATTCTGCACCTTCAACGGATTGTTGTGGGGCTTCGGTGATCGAGTCCGCTCCCATGATGGATTCATCAGTGATGGGCGATTCGGTGATTCACGGCGATTCCGCCCCGTCGGCACCTCCGGCGATCGAAGATACCCGCGTGGTGGACTCGCCGAAATTGGACTCCCAAGCTGGAAAAACCTCCTCGGCTAAGCCACCCGCCGATGACGCCGTCAAGGAAGATGCTGGCGATTCGGTTGTCGAACCCGCGATGGAGCCGAGCCCCTTCGAAGCACCTCCTGTACCGGTGAAGCCGACCCCTGAGCCTAAGCCAGAACCCAAGCCCGAGCCAAAACCAGAACCCAAACCAGAACCTAAGCCAGAGCCCAAGCCTGAGCCTACTCCGGAACCAACACCCGAGCCGACGCCGGAACCAACGCCAGAGCCCAAAACCGAGTCCGTTGACGACCTGTTTGGCGATTCGCCCGCCCCTGCGGCGATGCCCGAAGCCGCTCCGAGCGATTCGGTCGACGATCTGTTTGGTGCCCCAGCGGACGCCCCAGTCGCGCCTCCCGCAGATGCACCTGCCGAGATGGCCCCCGCAGCCGATCCTGGTTTAGATGATCTTTTCGGTACACCGGCTGACGAACCCGGCATGCCTGCCGACGCACCGGCTCCGTTTGGCGAGCCGGAACCTGCCCCGGCACCGGCCGACGCGGGTCTGGATGATCTGTTCGGAACCCCTGCCGACTCACCCGCCGATTCGCCGGCGATGGAAGCTCCCGCCGATTCGGCTGCTCCAGCGGACGGTGGCTTGGACGATCTATTCGGCAATCCTCCCGCCATGGAAGAGCCTGCGGCCCCGGCCGACGGCGGATTGGACGACCTGTTCGGCGAACCACCGGCCGCAGATCCGAAAGAAAGCTCCGACCTGGATGACTTGTTCGGACAGGCAACCCCGCAAGCGGCCGAAGTCGTTACGCTTGAGGAAATCGCGACCCCCGAACCTGCCGAACAGGTGGTTTCCGAGGTTGTTGATTCTCCGGAGAATGCTCTCGAGCAATCCGTCGTGCGAACTTGGGTCGACAACACCGGAACATTCCGCACCGAAGGTCGATTGATCCAAATCAACGACGATCACATTCGCTTGCTCAAGACCAACGGCAAGACCGCGACAGTTCCGATGAATCGACTCAGCCCCCAGGACATCGAGTATGTCCAAGGTGTCGTCGATGCGATGGAGACCTTTGTCGTCGCCATGACTTCGAAGTAGTTTTTCCTTCCATAACGAACGGCGTTCTGTTCACCATCAACCGCAAACTGCCAGTTGCCGACTTACGGCACCTGGCAGTTTTTTTGTGTCGATTCCGCGAGGAAATGATTGGTGCTCCTCGGTCGCTAGCACCACTGTCGATACTCGACCGTAGCGGGTAGTTTCTGCCGAGATGTTGTCGACATCGAACAACGAAACTTCCCCAAACCAAGGAAAATAATGATCGGATCCATGATTGCCGACTCGGCCAAACTCAGCGTGGGATACGCGGAGCGATTGATTGAAGGAGTTCAACCGGACCAATTCGCTCGGTTCGCCGAAGTCGGTGGGACCAAGATCGAATCAAATCACCCTGCCTTCGTGCTTGGTCACTTAAGCCTCTACCCGTGCCGGATCGTCGAAGACCTCGGCGGTGACTCGTCGGCGATCAAGCCATCGGCCAAGTACGACGCCTTGTTTTCCCCGGCGGCGACCTGTTTGGATGATCCCGAGGGCAAGCTCTATCCTCCAATGGAAGAGATTGCTCAGAAGTTCTTCACCGCTCATCAAGCCGCCATCGAAGCACTGCTTCAAGCCGACGATGCTGCTTTTAAGGTCGAGAATCCCAACGAAAAAATGCGGGGCAAATTCGCGACGAAGGGCGCGATGCACGCCTTCTACTTGGGCGGACACATCATGATCCACATGGGCCAAATCAGCGCCTGGAGACGCGCTATGGGACTCGGTAAAGCCTAGTTCAACGTTTCAATGGATTGCCTTGGAGGCAAAAGAAGCCAAAAACCACCGAGCTAGCGGCAAAAACGGCCCAATGGTTTGGAGTCAGTTCGGTGGCGTATTGCTTCAATTCGTACCACGAATCCCAAAAGTATTCGGTGGTCGAAACCGCTGAGATGAAAAGGTCCATGTGATCGACTAATGGGAGGGCAAGATTTTCGTTTAGTTAAAGCTAGTTCGGGAAACGGGTGTACATGATCGAAAAAGACACAGGGAAACTTACGGGCCAAAGAAAACGATGTCAAAATCGTTGTTATCATCAAATCTGAAGAATTTGGCGACACTCTGCGGACACCTATTGCAACAACCAACCTCATGGATATACTTCGTCTCATCATCGCCGGATGACTCGCTAGCAAATAACAGCGATGAATTCCAGCGAGAGCCTTTTGTCGAGGTCGTGCTGCTGATTGAAAAATATTTTTCATGAATCAGTGCAAATCAGACGATAACACTGACTCGACAAGTGTGCCCCAGAGTTCTTGTCTGAAGAATTCAAAGGCGCGGTAGCTCAATTGGTTAGAGCCCCGGACTGTCGATCCGGAGGTTGCGGGTTCGAGTCCCGTCCGCGTCGCTTTTGAAATTTTGTTTTTTGCCGGGAATAAGATTTACCCGGTTTCGACAGCATGGATGCTACGAGTCACCTGACGGAGTGTAGTCGATGCAGTCTCGCATTCACGAAGACTTCAAAAGTATTAAGGCCAATCTCGACGATGGAGAGTTCTCCGGCGATAGGGCGATCGTCGTGGCCTTGCAGGTTGTCGCCGAGTCGATCGCGACGCTAAACGATTCGGTTGTCGCTCTTCATCGCGAAGTTCGCTCGAAGGGCACGGTCCAAGACTTAGACGGTATCCATTCGGAACTGGTCGACGCTGTTAGTGAGCTTCGGACGCTCAATGCTCAGGTGGCGACTCAGAATTAACAGGGCTGTTTTCGATGACCCCAACTTCGACAAGAAATCCTTCGATTGCTCGCAGTGATAGCGACTCGCTTTGGTCTGCGTACCGCGTGCCCGTCGAAAACAAACTTCCGTCGCGAGCGCGGGAGATGACCTTTCTTTCGAAATTGGCTCGTCTCGCTTCGAATGCGTCTCGCAATTCGCGAACGGGGATACAGACTTCCATCGTCATGACCTTTTGAAAAACGGGAACGAACTGAACGACTGAATCATAACAAACCATTCGAATCTGGTCTGGTGCTGTAACACCCGGCCGCTAAGATTCGTGGGCGGCGAAAGCCGTAGCCGGCCTCCGACATCTCTTTGGGTGTTTAGTACAACGGAGGCCGGCTTTTTTTCAAATCGGCCGAAGGCACCCGCATGACGAACGAACGTGGCTTGTCCTGCTTTCAGGTTTTTTGCATCGCTTGCACAGCCGTCATGATCCTGAGTTGGTTCGTGTGCGGTGGTTGCTTACTGATCACGCACAAGGTTTCGGACACGATCGCCGAATCGAACAAGCAGTTTGGTATCGAGCAAGCGGCGAAACGCAAGGAAGAGGCGGCGCGGCGAGCTGCGATGACACCCGAAGAACGGTTGAAAGAGGATCGCGTAGCGGAACTATATTCGGTTCACTCTGTGGTCGAATACATGCTGAAGCCAAAGTTTCCCACAATTCAAATGGACCTAAAGAGCCGTTCTGAGCTGCTTGTTGAAGAGTTCGGGATAGTCAACGGCACTTTCAAAACGACGAACCCTCTTGGTGAGTTCACGCACGTTTACGAGATGCAAGTGAAGTTCAACAAAGGGTCTAAAGAGTTTCGGCAGATCGCTGTTAAGATCGACGACAATCTTCGCGTTCAAGACCAGCAAGCCTACGACGAGCTTTCTCAAAAGTAGCGAACCTCTGTTGACACGCGGACGGGATTCGCTATTTTCGCGGGTGTACTAAACACCTGCGGCACGCGTCGCAGTGGCTTTACAGAGCCTCTCAGCCTTACAGGGCTGGACTTCTTCGACGCGGACCAAGGGTAACACGAAACCCTTTTGACCCAACCAAAGCAATGCGTTTTTGACGCTGCGCTGATCGTTGGGTGATGGTGCCGAACCATGCGAATAATGAATTTCGCGCGATCACTTGCGCATTGTTTGCGCATCTCTTGTGGACCCTCGAAATACGCTCGCTCGTTGGCGTGGGCCGCTATCTGTTTAGGATTTTCTTGGACGCTGGCGACGTGTGCGGAGGTTAGGATCGATCTCGCCTGCAATCAACCATTGACGAGGCAACCTGATGATTCGACCGATCCAACCCCACCAAACCCTTCACTCGCTCGACGATTATTTTCGGCTCGAGTTCCTTCCCGAAGCGATCGACCGGGGGCTCTCGAACGATCGGATCGGCGAGCTGAAACAAGCCGTCTTTCGTTGGAAATGGTGGACCGAAAAGGGCCGCGAATCGTTGACCGGGGAAAAGGACCGGACAGTGAGTCCGGGGCTTGGCGACGTGACGCCGCAAGCACTTTCCGAGTTCCGCCGGAGCGTGATCGGGCAGGAAATTCCGGGGCGAGATGGAAAGTCGCGGAAGGTCTCGCCGCGATCGCTGAACAAGACGCTACAGGCGATCGAGCAGATTCTCGCCGCCGCCGTCGAGGACGGGACGCTCGACGAGTCGCGGGGGCTAGTCCGCGTGCGGAAGGTGCCGCAACCGCGTCAGATCGGGAAGCTGGTTATTCCCGACGAGACGATCGCGGCGATTTTCAAGGCGTGCGACGTGGCGACGTGGCCGGACTCGGCCGGGAGCAAGCCGATCGATCCGCCTTCGTTTTGGCGGGCGGCCGTGGTGATGTTCGCGACGTATGGGATGCGAACCCAGGATCTCATTCGATACGAACCGCACTTGCGGCCGATCCGATGGTCGTCGATCCGGCCGGCCGGGATCAATCCCAGCGAAAACGGGTCGATCGAGTCGCCGCTCGGTTGGCTCGCGTGGGTTCCGAACAAGACACGCGGCCGAAAGTCGTTTCCGTTGTGCTTGCCGATCACGCCGGCCGTCGGGCATTGGCTCGGCCGTTGGCGCGAGTCGTTCGCGCCGGACGATCAATCGGCCGCGTTGTTTCCGTGTCCGTTGTCGAAGGACGGCGTCTACGGCCAATGGCGGCGGATACTTGCCGAAGCCGAAGCGAAGCCACGGCCGAGACTCGAGTTCGATGCGGACGGGAACGTCGAGGAGTCGTCACGCGAGTATTTGATAAAGCATCTGCGATGCACGGCCGGGACTCGAGCCGAATCGCACGGATCGACGATCGGGTACACGGGCGTCGGCCGTTGGATCACGGGGCACGTCTCGAACGATGTTTTCGAGCGTCACTATCACGGCCAAGAGCGACCGATTTTCGACACGCTCACGACGCTGCCGATGCCGACCGGAATCTTGCCTACCGATACGCAGTCGCCGATGAGGCTGCGGGTCGTCGGATAACGATCACTACCGTTACGGTCCAACATCGTTGTTGGACCATTCCCAAGGCCGCTCGGTCGATGTGTTGCGCATCGGCCGGGCGGCCTTTTCTTTTGATGAAAGGCGTAAGGATGAAGTCGATTCAAGTTTGGGTGTCGGAAGAGACCGAGAGTTTCCTTCCGTTGCTCGTGGCTACGACGACGAGGGCTTGCGAGATCAACCGTCGGTTGTTCGAGCAGCACGTGCGGACTGTCGAACAGCATAACCAGGCGTGCAGCGACGAACTGTGTAGGCTTCAGCACGAAGCGGAAGTGAAGAACAAGCGGATCGCTTGCGAGGCGATGGAAGCGAATTTGAAGATCCTCGTCGACATGAAAAACCAAATCGCGATCGCGAACAAAAAGGCGGCTCGTGATGCAAAGTGAAGCCGTCCAAAAAGCGAAGAGCGAACTCGACGCGATGGTCGATCGAAAAACGATCGTCGCCGAGCTGCGGGGCGATCGCTGCCGATGCGGATCGACCAAGGCACGCGGGCAAACGTTTTGCCGAACGTGCTACTTCCTGATTCCGCCGTCGACGCGGAAGCGACTCTACGAACGAATCGGCGAAGGCTACGAAGGAGCCTATCGCGAATGCTGCGACTACCTCGACGAGAAGGGGAAAGCAAAGCCATGAACCGCGAAATCTATCTCGCGATCTCCGAAGACGACGTGAAGAACATCGATCGAGCGATCGGCGAAGCCGAGAGCCTGGTCGACTCGGCCGCGATCGTCGCCATGCAAGCCGAAGCGGCGCTACGCGATCACCGATCACGGTGCAACGTTCGCGGCTGCCGGACTGAAAACTATCTGCTCGAGGTCGCCGATCAAGCGATCGAACAGCAACGCGGGCGATCGGACGTCAAATCGCTCTTGGAAACCATCCGAACCAAACTCAACGAACCAAAACGGGAAAGGGTTAAAAACATGCTCGTTATCAACCGTCGCGAAGGCGAAGCAATCGACATCGGCGACGATATCACGATCGAAGTCATCCGCACGCGATCGAATCAAGTCCTGATCGGAATCGACGCACCGCGTCAAAAGCGAGTCGTTCGCGTTCCGAGATCCGGAGAACGCGTCGCGTTGCCGGCGTTGCCTGTTGTGCCCGCTCAAAGCAACGAGGTGACGCAATGATAACCAAAGAGCAAACTGTCAATCGAATCGAGAACATGGTCGCAAACCTTCCCGATCGAATGATCACGAATCCCTACACGCCGATCCGGTTGATCGCCGAAGGCCGTAAGCTCGGCGACTTCCGCGATCGACTCAAGATCGAGAATCATGCCGATTGGATGCTCGTCGTCGATGGTGCTTTCACGTTCGCCGCGACCGATTCGGGTAACTCGGAAAAGCTATCGCAGATCGAGGATCTCCTGGCGTTGATCGAAGCCGACCGAAAGGCGGTGCGTCATGGATAGCCGCTATGCCGATTGCTGGTTCGCCGTCGACGGGACGAACCTCGTTTTCAAAGACGTTTGCACGGGCGACATAACCGGCTCACGATTCCGCCGCCGGCTCGAGTGTCTCAATCGTCAGTGGATGCCTGAACGAATCATTGTCGCGTTCGATCCCGACGACGGAACATCATTCCGGCGTGATCTGTACGCGAACTATAAAAGCAACCGAGGACCAAAACCCGAGGGCCTCGAGCACGCGATCGAGTCGGCGAAGCGTGCTTGTTACGACGAGTGCGTCGACTGCGTGACGGTCTCGACGTTCGAAGCCGACGACGTGCTCGCGACCGTCGTTAACGGTGCGTTGATGGTCGACCGTCGCGTCGTGTTGTTCAGTAGCGATAAGGACCTGCGTCAATTGTTGCTGGCCGGCCGCGTGACTCAATGCACCCAGCTATCGAGAACGGGCGATCGGCTGAACGGCGAATTTCTGACGGAGCGTGATATGGCGAAACTGAACGATGACGGCCGACCGGTATTAGGTGCGCTCGCTGAACAGTGGATTGAGTACCAAACATTGCGCGGCGATCCTGGCGACAAAGTGCCGGGCGTCCGTGGCATAGGTGAGGAACACGCGGCGGAGCTGCTGAGTCGATACGGGACGATCGATAACCTATGTCAACAAGCCGTCAAACTGGCGAAGGTCCCTATGCCAGAAAAGAAGGTGTTAGCCGCTCGAGAGGACGGAACACTCGACTTGATGCGAGAGCTCGTCACGCTGCGTAGCGACGTACCGATCAGCGCGGCCATGATGGAAATGGAGGTACCGGCGTGATTCAATTCACCAAACCGGTCGGCTCGAGTGCCGACATCGGGTTCCCGGTTCTGACAGACGGCCGACGTCGCTCGCTGATTCAATTGCGATCAAGAGCGAAGATTCGATTCGAACGAATGGCGGAGATCCTGGCCGCGATGGTCGCCGATAAAAACATCGGCAAGGAGCTAATCAAGTCGGCGACGGCCGTTCGCGAGCGGTACGCCGACCTGCAGGGGATCGTCGAGCTGCAATTCTCTGAGTTTCGAGCCGACCGACGCGGGAGTTTCGGCCCAGACGATCAGCGAGATAACGACGACATCGCCCATGAGATGAAGCAGCTCGATAGCGACTTGGCGCTCGTGATCGACGGCCGCCTGGCCGACGTGAGAGCGTTCTTCGACAAGGGTCATTCATTGCCGCCGATCTCGCCTTTGTTCGCTCGCGTGCCGTCGGAACGGAAAGCGAGGGTCAAATGAACGACGCCGATCGAATGGACTTCGATGAAGCGGTCTCGCTCGCGCAGCGTATTCGGGCCGATCGAAAGGGCGTGATCGTCCGAGCGGTCGGCCGATTCCTAACCGACGCGGAACTTCGCGGCGACGATCAAGAGCGTTGGGGCGTGTCCGTGTTGCTCGCCGACGGCCGAAGTACCGTGTTCTGGTCGACGCTGGCCTATGCGATGCAATCGCCGCCCCGAGACGCGAAACGGCCCAAGCGTGACGCGAAGCGGCCGAAACGTGAAACGAAGCGGCCGAAACGTGAAACGAAGCGGCCGAAACGTGAATCGATCGACTCGCGTCAGGAGGCTTTATTTTGACGCGTGGAACGAATGGAAGCGAACGGCCGTTGATCGACGCGGCCGAGGAGGCCCAACGCGAAGCGGAAACGCGTAAGCGACTCTGTCGCGAACGAATCGCCGCGATGAAGGATTGCCTCGAGCGAGCCGGCTACACCGAGGGAACGTCCTACTGGTCCGTCGGGATCATCATCGCCAAGGTCGCGACCGGTTGGGAGTCGATCGAGTGGGAGCTCGATCGACTCGCGAGCGATCGCGAGTTGGCAACATCGAGCGACAACATCGAATCCCGCCGCCGGATCGTCCGCCGTGCGCTCGCCGAGCTGCAGGCCGACGGGATGGTGACGTTCGAGTGTGTCGTCCCAAGCGGCCGACGCGGGCGCGGCCACAAATCGCGACTGACGATCGAGCTAAACCGGGCCGTGATCGTCGGCGATTCGCCGCTCTTGGAGCGAGCGCAAAAGCCGGACACTGACCCGGACAACGGCCCGGACACTGACCCGGACAATGGGCCGGACAGAACCGGGACACTGACCCGGACAGAACCGGGACAAATCAAAAATCAAACTGCTTTATATTCCTTTCCTAAAGATTCCGGTCCTCTCTTCCTTGAGGATGGCGAACCGAAAGGCAAAACCGAGGGCGCGGAGGACCATGAATTTTCGAGGTTGGAATTTTCGACCACGGCCGACGCGACCGTGCCGACGTGCGTCCGACTCCTCGACGCTCTCGGGTCTCGGAACGAATGGCCGGCCGGCGATGTTCAAACCGTTTGGCGAGTCGCCGCCGCCCTCGACGCCGGCCTGATCGCCGAAGCCGATGCGATGACGGCCGCCCGGGTCGCTCGTGACTTCGGCAAGCGATCTCGCGTCGGCCTGTTTCGGTGCAAGCTGGCCGAACGCCTAGAGCTCGATTCTGACGGCCTGGCTCGCCTGCTCTCACGCGTCCGGATGAAAAACGGCTATCCGGCCGTCCCACCGGTGCGGCGTGTCAAGAGCGATCACGACGCCGCGATCGCCGCAAGCGTGAAAGCCGCCCCGGTGCAGACCCGACCCAACGAACGAACCACCCAAACCGCAGCGCGGCGACTGTTCGCCGAGCTGGTATCGATCCGCTAACCAAAGGGAAGCAACCCGGTGACTAAAGCAAATCAGGATTTTCAACGTTGGTTTTTTCGAATCCGAAAAGAGCTGATACCAATGATCGAACGCTCTCGCGTGGTCGTCTCGATCGCGTCCGATCCTAGCAAGTTCGATGTGAAGTTTGCCGTCGAGACTGGAATCGCCGTCTTGCTAGATAAGCCGATCATTGCGGTAGTGAGACCGGGAACGAAGATCCCGGAGAAGCTCGCGAGAGTGGTCGATCGATTCGTTGAATACAACGAAAACAATCTCGATCAAACGACCGAAGGAATCGCGAACGCTCTGAAGGAACTAGGGGTGGGGCAATGACGCGAAGTCTTAGCGAGAAGTCAGCTCACAAAGTGCTCGACACTTACAACGTACCCGTTGGAATGATTCACGATCGAGTGACGTTAATGGGGATTCGCCTTGAATATGCCGAGAAACGAGCGGCCATGAAGGAACCGAAGGTTTTCAAACCTCATTGGCCGGAAGGCCTCGAGGCGATGAAACGATATGAGATCCTATGCGACGACGACGGGAATCGCTGCGGGTCTCAAATGAACGTCATGGTCGATAACCAAGGTGATGTGTACGTGGGAATGCACGCGTACCATGACGAGGAGAGGACCGCCGAGAACCTGGACCCGTTCCCATCGATTCGGATTCGAACGGGGATCGGCGGCGGTCGCAATCGCCGAACGCGTCAGGCGTTGCTGTGGCTTGCCAAGGCGATCGAGCTCGACTCGCAATCGAACGAAGGTTGCCTAGGATGAGAAAGAACGAAAAGCCGTTCCTCGAGTGGCGGAAGCAATGCTACGGGTTCAGCGGCGAGCTGTTGCCGTTGCCCGATCCGTCGACTTATGACGCGTCGGCTTACAAGCCGCCTGGTCGTCGTTTTTGGGTCGTCGAGATATGGAGCACGGGCGATTGGTTGATCCTCGAGAACGACGTCCTGGTCGACTCCGGCGAAGGCGCAACGATGAGCATCGCCGAAGCCCGCCAAATCGTCGAAGATTGGCGAAAGAAGAAGGCCCGAATGGGTCAAGGCTAATCGGCCGACGCCGGCGGGAAGAGCGGCGGGTCGTTAACGCATCCGCCGCCGTGCAGTAAGTGTTGACCGATTCGCGAGGGGCAAACGTTGAAAAGCTCGCGAAGCAAAAGACATCCGGAGTCGCCGTCGTCGTTATAAGGTCCGAAGTGTTGGCATTGATTCGAAAGGCATATCGGATGCGATCGCTTGAAGTGATCGCGATCGATCGGCCCGCGTGCGATCATCTCGCGAACCGCATTCGCAACGAAGTTAGATCGAGCGTCTCGGCCGCGAACGTCGGCAAAAATCGCCACTCGCGCCAACCGCCGCCAAGTCGATAACGATCGAAACCGTCGATCTCTTGACCGGGACCAAACTCGGCGAAATAGACGTTGTTCGGAAGAGTGACCGACTCGAAGGCGTTCGTGTCAATCGCGTAGGCGTTAAAAGCCTGCTCTTCGACTTGCGCCGAGCTGCCGAACCCGAAAACGCTAACGACGAGAGCGTAGACACGAAGGCCGCGAAACTCGAGAGCGGTCGGCCGGAAGTACGGCAACGCGGCCGGGTTCAATACCTCGAGCGAATCCGTGTCGACGATATCGCCGTCAAGGTCGTCGGCCGTGAACTCGATCGACGTATCGGTCGCCAAGATCTCGCGACGAAAGGTTGCCGAAGCGGATCGAAAGTTAAGGTTAAGCGATACGCTGTGATCGTAAGCCTTGTCCTCGACGAATTGAATCGAGCCGACCGGCGTTTGCAAATACGTGACATCGGCCGGCATCGACGATAGGCTCGAGAACACGACGTCGGGACTTTGAGCAACAACGCCGCCCATTAAGTCGAGGCCGATCCCAAGTGGCGTGATCGATCGAATCTCGCTCAAGTCGTCGGTCTCTAACGCACCGACCGGCGATCGCTCGGCGACGCCGGCGGGATACCTGAACACGACGTCAGCGATCGCGAATAACTTTCCGGCCGTTTCCTCGAATCGCAATTGCGTCGACGCGTCGAATAGGTCGACGCTGGCGATCGCGTCGGGTGCGATCTTCGCCCCGAAGAACTCGACCGTTTGGACGCCGGAGCCGTCGTCGAAACCCGCTCCGGTTGCGTGCAATTGGACGGCCGCCGTCGGCGACGTTCTAACGAGCTGATCGATCGCCGTTTCGCAGTGATCGAATTTCTGGAAGATCTCGCGAAGGATCTCGTCGCGAGATCCGGACCGATCGATAGTCTGCGATTCAAGCCGCCAACCGGCGACGCCGAACGGAGCGAATAACGGACAGATCACCGCGTCGGGGCAGTCCTGGCGATTATCGACGCGAGGGTCGCGAATCTGCGAAACGGTGATCGTCGGCCAAGTCTCGAGTTCGCTCCAAGGATCGGCCGGCGTGTACGGCGTCACTCGCAAGAGGATCGATCGGTTCGCCCAGTCGACCGGGAGATCGAGCGAGCCCGTGTAATGATCCGCGATCGGATCTCCGAACTCGTCGAGCTCGTGAGGATCGGCGGCCGCGTCGAAGTCGTCGAAAACAACGTCGCCGATCCTGCGGAAGTTGACGCCGTGAATCTGCAGCGATCCCGAACGCAAGATGATCGATCCGAACGTTTGGGATTGAAGGTTGATCGTTCTAACGAGAACGTTGTCGACGTATAGGTCGCTTTGATCGTCGGCGGTCCGGATCTCGATCGTCGATAAGACATCGCCGGACGTTGGATCAAGGAACTCGATCATACGCATCGACGACGCATCAATCTTAATCGGGATCGAAGGCAACGCCGATCGAGTCTGTAACTTATGAACGCCGTCGACGTCGATCGATTCGAGCGTCGGCGAATGAAGATAATCCGCGACGTAAGCGAAGTTTCGAAAAGCGGTCAAAGTAGAATCACGCTCCGGGGTCCATTGAGGTTAATTGGGTCGATCGAACGCCGGGTCGTGACGTCAACGCCGGCGGCGGCCGCGTTGATCGCGTCCGCGACGGTTGAAAAGTCTTGTCCCGGCGTTGGAACGAGAAATTTATCGGGGTCGATGATGGTAGGCGACGCGGAGAACACCGAGGCCCAGTCCCGAGGCTCGATAAGTTCGGCGGCCGTGAGTCCCGTTCCGCCCGATTCAATGAAGACCGTTGTCGGATCGGGAGACGAATACCAAACGGAATCGAAGTCGAGAACCGCGACCGACCGAAAGGAACCGAGGCTAACGTGTCGATCGGATTGCTTCATAGGTTGCGATCGAGTGAGAAGACCTAGCGTCGGGTCGGTCGGATGCGGCCCCGGCGTTTCGATGACCGGCCGCGAGTAGTCGAATCCAAACTCGATCGTGATGAAACCGGTGTCAACATTCGAACCATCGTAAACCGCGACGACGTCGTCGAGCGTTCCGGTCTCGAGATGACTCGACGTCGCCGACGTTTGCCACGGGTCCCACTGGTAATTGCTCGAATAAAGCCCGAGCAATCCGAACGGATCATCGGCCGGCGTGAGGTATTGCGTAACGAGGTAGCCGATTCGAAAACGCGTGGTCTCGCTCCACTCGTGACGATAAAGCGAATAGATTCGAATCGGTTTCTTGGACACCTTTCGCGCGAGCTCATGCGTTTGGATGACGCAACCGCAGCAAGACCCAGGAGCCAAGCAATTAACAGCCATCGCCTACGCTCCTCGAGCGGTTTTTCTTGAGTGGCACGAATGGCAAAGGCCTTGCCAATTCGATCGGGACCAAAAGAGTTTTGGGTCGCCGCGATGGGGGACGATGTGGTCGACTTGGCTCGCGATCCGTTCGCCGCATTCTTTGCAAATGTGGTTAGCGGGTTCGGCTAAGAACTCTTTCGCGGCTCGTCGCCAATTGCGGCCGTAGCCGCGACGGGCGGCGGTGGGGCGGGCCTCGACGGCCGGCGTGATTGCTTGGCGGGTTCCCCTGCAGGCGTCGCAGCGTGAACCACGGCCGATATGCGAGCGGCGACAAATCACGCACGACTTGCGAGCTTCAGGAACCGCCATCGCGAACGATCAAACGACGGAGGATGAATCCGCTTTCGCGGGCGGCTCGGCGGCGACACTGGCCGGGACGTTCGCCTTCGGCCGGTTGTTGATCACTTCGGCGAGCTCGTCGAACACGGCGTCGAGTTTCTTCTCGCGTCGACGGGCCTCGAGGGCGTCGGCGACGATGCGAGTTTCCCACGGGTCGACGAGCGACGGAGCGACGGCGGCGGCCGATTGGCCGGGAACGCCTGGCGTACCAAACAATGCACCGAAAATGCGTTGCGGAATGCCGCGACGAATCGCGATAACACCGAGAAGGACCGAGGCGAAAACGATTAGCGTAATAGTCATGATCGAGAGGCACGGGGAGAGGTGAGAGCGTTTGCGATCAAGACGGCCAAACCGGCCGCGATCGCGTTAAGTAACCAAGTCGATTCGCGAAGCTGCGCGACGATCTCGCCGAGCTGGTCGATCGCGACGCCGGCTGTGTCGAGTTTATCGCGAGTGTCGCGCAAGCGATCGCCGGGCCGCCATCGGTCGCCGCGCTGAGCCGAGATCTCGCTCGCGTGAGGGCCTTCGCCGGCTAAACGATATGACGCCTGCAGCTCGGCATAAAGAGCATCGGCCGACGTCGGCAACGTGTCGCGAGTCGCAACGTAAAGAACGCCGGAATCCGGACGAGCGAAAACGATCGCCGGCGGGCTCGATCCGGACGGCATCGACTTCGCATAGCGATAACGAAAAAGATCGCTGCGAGATTGAAGTCTCGAGCAATCGCATCGTTTGGCGAGAGCGAGCAAGCCGTCGTGATCGCGGAACCAATCGGCAACGCCGGGCGGCTCGTCGACCAAGACGAGTTGATACTTCGCCGGCCGTGGTGGCATCGTTTGGGCGTCGGCCGTCGACGCGAGAATGACCGAAACGACCGTGATCACGACAAGGTCGATCCCGATCGCACGGCTATCGTTTCTCGCTACCCAACAGAACGACAAAGCCGAAACGCTGCCGACTATGAAGGCGACGAAATCAAAAGGGCCTGGCGTTCCATGGCCGGAGTCGATAAAGACGAGACACGCGACCCAAACGACGCCAAGAACGGACTTGATAGCGAGCTGCTTCATTGAATCGCGTTTCGCAGTTTGGCGGCGACGGGATCGTTTGACTTGCCGACGCGTTGAAGGTGGACGTTCAAGAAACCGAGACGCTCGCGCGGCGTGGTGCGGTCCCAACAATCTTGACACAAGATCAACGCCGACGCACCGCCGGGAGTGGTGAGGTTATGCCAACCGTCGCCGACCGTCGGCCGTTGGCATCTCATGCATGGATACGCACCGGTTTTCTTCTCGTTGAGTCGGTCGACTCGAGAAACAACCGTGCAGCTAGGACACGACTCGCAAGCGTTAACCGTCGAATCAGGTTGCTCGTCGCTGGCCGATTGAGTGCTGCCTTTGGCGTCCGGGTCATCGTCTTCGAAAGATCCGCGATTAGGGCAATTCCCGCCGGGGCAGTCGGAACAGTCGGAACCGTTGCAATCGATCGGGCAGTTATCGCCGTTGCACTCGCCGAAGCCGTTGCTATCGGTTTCGTCGGTCGGGTGGGCGAAATTGTCGTCGGCTCGATCGCGTGGCTTGTCGCCAATGAGCAAGCATCCGGAGCCGCAACAGACGAGCAAAAACGCAAAGGCGGAAGCGGCGAAAAGTCGGGACATGAATCGGGGCGGGTGCATGGATTCCACCGGTCGTAGAAGGGGGCGGGCAACGGAGTACCCAGGACAGTAAGGGCAAAGCCGCCGTACCCTTGCCAAGCGCGAATGAACTCGTTGGCCGGGACGCGGATCGGCGTTTGAACGCGGTTGTTGTCGAGCACGATCGCGTAGGTGTCGCCGTTTCCGGACTTCGCGAATCCGCAAAACGTGCAGCAGTGAGCCGGCAAATACCAAATGATCGCACCGAGCCGGTGGTCGCTGCACCATTGCAAGAAACGAGCGTCGCCGGGGCGATCGATCGCGACGTATGGCAATCGTTCACTCTTGCAGATGTTTTGAATCGAGGTCGCCGTTTGGCCGCCGCCGTAGTGCTTTCGAAGTCGTTCGGCGGCGGCGTGGTTGTTTTGCCACCGAAGCACCGAGACGAGCGAAGCGACGGCGCAAGAGCCTTCGCCGCCGTAAAGCCAATTCGTTTGACGCAGTGAAACCGGCAAGTTGACCGACGACGGCATTTCGTCGACGGGTTTAGGCGTGATCGCGATCCGAGGGGGTGCGATCTCGCAACCGACGACGCAAACGATCGTTAGTGTGACGAGATAAAGCCGGAGGAACCGAGAGCGGACGATCGCGTCGAGCATAACAAGCAATCCTGAGTCGTGATGATGGCACCGCAGCCGCGACACCGAACGGGCCGAGATCGATAACCGCCGACGGTCATCGAGTCGCGGATTTTGCAAACCGTCGAGTGATGAACACCGACGACGATCGCGATCCGCCTCAAGGAAAGATCCCCGCCGTCGATCATGTTTCGGATTTTCCGCACCCGTGCGGCCGGAATCTTTGGTTTGCGTTGCGGTGGATTGACCGCGTCGCGATGAACCCACCGCCAAGCCGTGCTGACGCTGACGCCGGCGGCGGCCGCCGCGTCGGTGTAGGCGGCCCCGTCCAAGACAGCCGCAACGACTTCGCCGCGACTCAAGATGTAATCGTGCATGTGCCCGCTTGATGAGAGAGCCTGAAACGCTGGCGACTCCGCCGCGTGTCGCGTCTCACGCATACGGCAAAGTTTAACGGGTCCATCGTCCGGCGACGATTCCCAGGCGTCGGCGATTCCGCAAACGCCGACGCGGGCCGCTCCGCCGCGACGATGCGGGACTGAGCAACCCGACAAGCAACGCGAGCAAACGACCGCATGGGCCAACGTGGACCGCTACCGAAACCGACAGCGCGAAAGCGACTCGAGGGCAACCCCGGCCACCGGCCGTTGCCAACGGATGAACCGGAGCCCCGGACGCTGGACTACGTCCCGTCGCCGCCGGACTGGCTACCCGAACGGGCCAAACAGGCCTGGCGTGTGATCGCGGCCGAGCTCTGCGCCGCCGAAATGCTCGTCATGCTCGACCTGCAGATCCTGGAACTGTATTCCGTGAGTTATCACAACTGGCGAGAAATGTTCGACGTCGTTTTGCGGGACGGATACACGCAAGAGTTCTTCGATAACGACGGGAATCTCAAATACGCCCAGGCGACGCCGTCGGCGACGCTGCTCGGCAAGTTCGCGCAAGACGTCAATAAGTTCGCCAAAGTTCTCGGTCTCGGTCCGGCGTACCGCGTCGGCCTGCGGATCGGCGATCGCGACGGCGGCGGAAAGCCGGTCGATCCGATCGAGGCATTGCTCGCCGGCGTCGGCGTGTCGATGGCGGACAGCAACCCGCCGCCGAAGCGAAAGCAGGCAGCGAAAACGTCAGCGAAAAAAGCCGCCCCTCAAAAGAAAGGGAAGCGAGCGACCAAGAGTACAACGAAAAAAACTTCCAAGCCCGCCAAAAAGGCCAATAAAAAGCCCGAGGCGTGATCCGTGGTCGCCATAACTAAATACACGCCGACGCGGCGACAGCTCGCTCGAGCACGCGAGGAAGGTTGGGCGGATTGGATTCAAACGCCCCAGGACGAGGCCGCCGTCGCCCGTGGTTGCTATTTCGACATCAAGTCGGCTCTGACGACGCGTTTTCTGTTTGAACGCGTCCTGACGCACGGCAAGGCCCCTTTCGCGGGCGAACCGTTCAAGCTGCTCGACTGGCAATGGCACGGACTGATCGGGCCGCTCTACGGGTGGAAGATGCCCGACGCGACGCGGCGGTTTCTATCATCGTTCACGTTCATCCCGAAAAAGAACGGCAAGACGCAGCTCGCCGCCGGGATCGCGATTCGCGAAGCGATGGAACAAATCGGGGCACGCGTCTACATGACGGCCGTCGCTCGGTCCCAAGCCGCCGATTGTTTCGACGAGGCGGCCGGGATGATCGAACGAGCCCCGTCGCTCGAAAAGGTGTTCGATGTTCGGCGGTCGACGTATCGGGCGATCATCCCGACGCGCAACGCTTGCATAGCCGCGATCACGGCGAGCGGCGGAAGCTCGCAAGGCAAAAACGCGAACTGTTTGATCCTGGACGAGCTCCACGAATGGAAAGACCGCTCGTTTTTCGGATCGCTGCTCTACGCGACGACGGCCCGAATCAACTCGCTCGTATTCATGATCACGACGGCCGGCGACTCGCGAACGTCAATTTGCTTTGAGGAGTACGAAAGAGCGTGTCGGATTCGAGACGGCAAAGATATGTCGATCGATCACTTACCGGTGATCTTCGAAGCCGGTCCCGATGACGATTGGAAGAAGCTGGCGACGTGGGAGCGAGCAAACCCGAGTTACGGGATCACGCTACCGGTCCGGAACATCGAGGCGGCGATCAACCAAGCGAAAGGATCTCCGGAACGGATCGGCGATCTTAAACGTTATCGACTCAATCAATGGACCCAGCCCCGTGACGCCTGGCTCGACGTCCCGACGTGGGACGCGTTACCCGAGGCCGATCCGAGCGAGCTCGACGGGATGCGATGTTATGCCGGCGTCGACTTGGCTCGCGTGCATGACTTCGCCGCGTTCGTGCGTTTGTTCGAGCATGACGACGCGTCGGTTTCGTTGTTGTTCAAGTTGTGGATTCCGGCCGACCTGGTTGTCGAGAAAAGCCACACGGATCAGATCCCGCTTGCCGATTGGGTGTCGCGTGGATTCGTGACCGCGACACCGGGGGCGTCGATCGACTTTTCGCTAATCCGTCGTGAGATCGTCGAGGCTCACAAGCAAACGCCATTGAAGGAACTCGGTTACGACCCGGCACTCGCCGAGCTGCTCTGCAACCAAATGCTACGCGGTGAGGACGGTCTAAATACGGTGCAAGTTCCGCCGCGAATGGGATACATGAGCCCGCCGTCGACGGAGTTCGAACGGCTAATCGACGCCGGCAAAGTCCGACACGATCACAACCCTGCGGTCTCTTGGATGGTCGGAAACGTGATCGTCTATCGCGACAGCAACGATCAGATTCGCCCGATGAAAGGCCGATCGAAAGGGCGAATTGACGGGATCACGGCCGCGATCATCGCGATTAACCGGCGGATGCAAGTCACGATCGAAGACAAGCCGACGCACTACGACACCCACAAAGTCGAGTTTATTTGATGTTGAAAACGATCTTACAACTTGCCGCCGTAGTGCTCGAGCTCGTCGGACGTCAAACGGCCGAGCGAGGTTTCGAGGTCGCATTCTTCAAACGTGGTTCGCAATGCGTGCTGCTTTGCGCTCTGGTGAACCTGGTCGTCTTGGCGGTGACCTACTGGCCGCTCGTCGCCGCGTTCGATCTCGGATTGATCGCGATCGTTTACACGATCGAGAAACGATCGCGTTTGCTTCGCTTCGCTTCGCTCGTCGAGAGTGAAGACACGGACGGACCCGCCGAATGAATTTCTTCGCCCGTCAATACGCGTACTGGTTCGGCCGACGCGAAACCCGACACGAACCCGCCGGCGACGCGTCCTACTATCCGGCCGACGCTTCCGTCGGTCCGTCTTGGTTCAACTTCGGCGGCAATGGCTTAACCGTCGATCGACTCGCCGGCTATCCGCCCGTCGCGCAAGCCGTCGGCATGATCGCCGGTGATATCTCGTCGCTGCCGTTGTGCGTTTACCAGCGGACCGGGAAACGCGATCGCAGCAAGGCGAGCGACCACGAAGGACACAAGCTCGTCAATCTCGACGGATCGCCAAACGAGTACACGACGCCGTTTGATCTCTGGTTCGACTTCTATCACGACGCGTTGCTTCGCGGGCTCGGTCTGCTATGGATCGAACGCGTCGGCATCCGACCCGTCGGCCTTCATAGGCTCGATCCGGACGCCTGGTATCCCGTCAAAAAGAACCGCCGCGTTTACTGGGTCAACCACGGATCGCCGCCGATCGTGATCCCCGACGCCGACGTGATTCATCATAGCGGCGTTCGGCTCGATGGCTTGAATCCGACGAGCCCGATCCGACGCTATGCAGACACGTTCAACGTCGGAACATCATTGCAAAAGTTCGCTTCAACATTCTTTGAGAACGGCGCTCACGTCGGCGGCATTCTCAAGGCACCGCAAGGCGCAAGCCCGGACGCGATCGACAACGTCGAGGAGGGCGTCCGAAAGAAAACCGATCCGAGGAACTGGTTCAAAACCTTGATCCTCCGCGATGGCTTTGAATGGATCAAAACGAGCGTCTCGCCTCGAGACGCCCAGGTCGGCGAGCTCGACGAAAACGAGACTCGGCACGTCGCCCAAATCTACAACATTCCGCCGTCGCGTCTCGGCCTGAAGGATAGCGTCGCCTACAACTCGCTCGAGCAGGAAGAGAAACGCTATATCCGATCGACGTGCGGCCCTCATATGCGTCGGGTGATGGCTCAATGCAATCGAAAGCTGATCCGGCCGAGCGAGGCCGCGTCGCACTTCGTCGAGTATCTCGTCGACGCCTTGCAATGGACCGACGCAGCAGCCCGAGCTGCGATCGCGACCCAAGGCATCCACGCCGGATGGCTGGCGGAAAACGAGGTCCGGCACTGGCATAACTTGCCGGAGGTCGAAGGACTCGACAAGCCTCAACGTTCTAACGTCCAACCCAAGCAACAAGAGGTCAACCCCGATGCCTAAGACCCAAACTTACACGCGGCCGGCCCACACGGCCGCATCACGAAACGAGATCCGGACGGCGATCCTTCCGCGATCGCTCGCCGCGATCGAGAGCCGCGTCGACGGCGAATCGCCGATGGTGATCGCCGGCTACGGCGCGGTGTACTACGACCCGGCCGACCCGACGACCGAATACCGGATCATGCCGGATTTTGTCGAGCGGTTCCGTCGCGGTTGTTTCGATACGTTCCTCGAGTCGAAACGGGATTGCTATTGCGCCCCGTATCACGACGAGCGACGCGTTCTCGGCCGTCGATCGCGGTTGATGAATCTCACGAGTGACACGCGAGGCCTTCGGTACAGCGTCCCGCACGATCCCGACGACCCGGACCATACCGCGATCGCCGCGAAAATTAGGCGCGGTGATGTGTCCGGGTCGTCGATCGACTTTGCCGCCGTCGCTGAAGAGTGGCGGCGAGATCCCGAAACCGACGCCGTGATCCGCGAAGTGATCGAGGCGGAAGTGTTTCATCTCGGCCCGGTCGTCGGCGAAGCGTATTCCGGAACGACGGCCGAGATCCGGACCGACCAACGTTCAGGGTGCGACGGTTGGCAATTGTTGCTCGACCGCAAGGCCGCATTCGAAGCCGCCGAGACGGCCGGCCATGACGCGTTGCTGATCGAGATCGATTGCCTGCTATTGGACTAAGCGATGTTCCGAATGATCTTACTGGTCGCGTCGCTCGCGATCGCCTCGACTTGCAACGCTCAATCCGTTCCCGACGGGACGCTCGTTTTCAGCAACAAGAAAGGGATCGTCGGCCGAGTCGCTCGACGGATCACCGGAGGCGATCGATACACACACGTCGGCATCGTGTTTGATGGCTACGTCTATGAAAGTGACTGGCCGCGATCGAAGCGAACTCCGGTGCAATCGTATGGAAAACCGGGAAGCACGAACGACTACTACGCCCCGTCGACGCCGATCGATCGGGATCGACTCGCCGCGATGCGATCGCAAGCGAACGCGACGCTCGGCACGCCTTACCGCTTGCGAGGATACTTCCGGCCTGGCGTGACGTCCGCCGGCACCTGGTGTAGCCCCTACGTCGGCCGAATACTCGCCGCCGGCGGGTCAAGTCTATCAAACCATGATCGACACGAACCGCAAAACCTACTGCGACGCGTTGGCGGAGACCACCGCTTGAGCAGCCGCGTGCGTCGCTAATCCATGATATCTGACTAACCTATTCCGACAAAATTCCAACCTACTCCGACTTTTATGTCAGGCCAAACTCTAGCTCTACCGTCACTCGTTGCAGCGTCATCCGGTCTCGGATCTTTGCCTCTGACTGATCCGTACATTATTGGTCAGTCTTGGATTGACCCAGGATCGGGAACCATCAAGCGATCAAGACCGTGGATAAACCCTGGCCGGTCAGAAATACAGGTCGGCGGATTGCCGCGATCCCAATGGGGCGACTACGGCGATGGTGATTGGTGGACAGGGGGCCAAGGAGCGGTTGGTCGCACTTTGGTTCTTGGCGGCCCGAAATACCAGATTCGTCAATCCGGCTTTATCACCGGGGGCAGTTACAGGAGTGCTTCGTTTTTTAGTGATGTGCTGACAAGACTAATGATCTTACGACTAACTGGATCGACATGGTCGGTAGTTGCATCGACAGATTTGCAATCTGGGTTTTCAGCGGACTCCGAAAATGATTTTGTGCTCGCAAGCCCGCTTGCGTGTAATGTTGGTGATTATGTTGGACTCTTCTTAACTAGGACATCTGATTCGTCGTCAACGATTGTTGCAACGGCAGATGCCAATGCAATCACCTACTACTCACAGGGTGATTTTTCAAACGGCGGAAGCGACATCGGCAGCGAAGGTTCCGACACCACGTACAACATGCACATCGCAGTGGACGCGGTTGCCCCATATTTGTCTGTGACCGGGGATTCTCTCGTTGAGGGCCACAACACTGCCACACCTTGGCACAGTTACCTGCACGCCGGAAACACGGTTGGCGGCAACCAAGATGCGGAGCCGGGTGGTGTCATTCGATCAATTTTAACCGGATTGACTCAGCAAAATCATGCACTAGGTAGCACTGATTTTGCGTGGTGCCGGTCAACTGGGGTGCCAGCAGCGGTCGCCAGTGGTGCAAGTGCAATATGGATACACTGCGG
Organism: Neorhodopirellula pilleata; assembly: GCF_007859915.1. Lineage (GTDB taxonomy): Bacteria > Planctomycetota > Planctomycetia > Pirellulales > Pirellulaceae > Rhodopirellula > Rhodopirellula pilleata. Next base: position 120,384 of record NZ_SJPM01000015.1, on the reverse strand, counting down.
CGTTAACGATCAGGACAATGGACGAACGATTGAGCAAGTGATCTCAGACCTCGACGCAATCAGGATCTTGGTGCCGTCGGAAACACGGTTGATTTTGAGCGAAATCTTGCCGTGGACCGGCTCAACAGATTCGGCGGCTGCGGAAATTCGCGAGTGGAATTCGGCGATCTCCGAATGGGCAGCATCAAATGATGCGGAGCGAGTGTTGAGCCACGCGGCATTTGGGGTTAATCGAGTCTCGACAGGTCAGCCGGATGACCTAAATCCCGACTACGACAACGGGGATAACGTCCATCTATCAACAGATGGAGTGCAGAAACTAGCCGAGCTAATCGCTGCTCAAATCTACAACGGGAGTGCAACATGACCGCGACAGTAGTGCAAATTTTGGCTGGCACGTCTTCGACTGGCATCACGCTAGCGGCATTGAGCGGGACAACTGGATCAGCGTCAAATCCGTACACGCCGACGTTTGTCGCTGGCAACATAGCCACGATTACGGTTGACGGATTGGCGGGCGATTGGGTGTACACAGATGGACTTGGGTACTCAGGCATCATTCGCGACTTAGTTTCCGACGGCACAATTGTCGAACTAGGCAATGTGCCTAGTACGGAGGAAATCGCGACGCGACTCCTCGTCACGCCTGAAAACAAGCTCGCGACCAGTGCGGACGGGCGAGTCACCACGACACTGACAGCGACCGCACTGGCCGACGAGATCATTCCACGACTGGCCGGAATCACGATCACGATCAACTCGCCATCGTTCAGCGGTGCGACCGGATCGGATCTCGACGTCGAGCAAGGCGACGACTACGCGACGCGTCCGGCTCGAATCGACATCGTCTCGGCCGAGGACCTGACGGAGTACAAATACGTCCTGGCCGCAAGGCTGCCCAGCAACGCCGACGCGGGACTCGCGCTCGAGATGACGATCCAAGAGGACGAGGTCGGGCAATACGCGTTGTTCGCGCCGACGGCCGAGCAAACCGAATCGTGGTCGATCGGAACTTATGAGCTGCGACACCGGATCAAGATCGCGGCGAACAAGTATCACACGGTCAAGCGAGGCCGCCTCAACGTGACGCCGTTTGACACGCCGGCCAACGCCGTCGACGTCGACCCGCCGGCCAACGCCGTCGACGTCGACCCGCCGGCATAAAAACGCCGACACGGCCGGGTCGATCGTTCACAATCTTTCGCCAATCGATTGACCCCTTTCCACCTTTCCCAAGGCCGAGCCGTGCCCAAGCTCCAAGAACTTCGCGAACGTCGCGAGAAGATCCGCACCGAGATCGAGAAGACCCGACAAACCGTCGCCGAACGTCGCGACAACAAAGAGCACGCCGGGCCGATCTTGACCAACGAAGAGCGCACCGCGTTCGACAAAATGAAGGCCGATTATTTATCGGTCAACGAGGAGGTGAAGGCGGAAGAGGGGGCGGTCGATATCGACGACTTCCTGACGCAAACGGCCGAGCACGAACAGCGCTCACGCCGAGGACCTGGCGGCCGTCTCGATCCTCTCGGTGATGATCCGTTGCCCGGTGGCGATGGTGCGAGCTACGGCGACGCACTCGGCACGAGCGACCGCTCGACGTTGCGTGAGCACGCTCGCCGAGAGCTCCGGCAAACGCTCGCCATGCAAGCGTGGGCGTTGTCCGCAAACTGTGCGGACCGCATCACCGACGAGCATCGTCAAGCCGTCCACGAAACCCGCACGCAAATGGGCGTCGACTTCGAAATCGCCGGCCTTCCCGAGCATCAACTTCGCGAGCTGCGGACTCGAGTCCGTGGATACGCGAAAGAACGTCGGATCGACGAAGCGTCTCGTTTACTGCCGAGCCTGGTCCGCGAATCGCGAGCCGTCGCGGCCGTGGCCGGTGCGGCCGATATGGCGAACTTGGCTCCGGAGGTCGCAAGCGTAGCGATGGAACGGGCGTTGATCACGATCGGCGGCATCGTCAACGCGGCCGACGTGATGGTGACGGCGACCGGCAACAAGATGACCTGGCCGACCGCCGATGATACCTCGAACGAAGGCAAGCAGATCGACGAGGTGACCGCCCAGTCGCCCGACGGCACCAAACCGACGATCGGGGCGTTCTCGGTTTCGTCGTTCGAGTTCTCGAGCGACTTCATTCGTCTCGGCAACCAAACTTTGCGTGACAGTCCGACGGCGTTCGTCGCGGCCGTTTCCGCGATGATCGGCGAGCGTCTCGGCCGTGCGATCAACCGCAAGGCAACGAGCGGGGCCGGCACGACCACACTCCGAGGTCTCGAACTCGGTGCCGTCGTCGGTTTCGAGATGCCCGACGCGGTGACGTTCGCCCATGCCGGATTGCTGAAGCTGAAGCATTCCGTCGACGGTGCCTATCGATCGGTCGCATCGTGGATGATGAACGATGAGATCCTCGTCGAGATCATGTTGCTGACCGATGACAACGGACGGCCGCTCTACGTGGAAGCGAACGACGGCCGTTTGCCGACGTTGCTTAATCGCCCGGTCGAGATCAACAACCATATGGCCGCCCACGGTACGAGCGAACCGAACCGCGCTCGGATCATCTTCGGCGACTTGATGAAGTACAAGCTCCGTCTCGTCGGCAACGTCCGGACTCAAGTCTACCGCGAGAAGTTTGCCGAGTACGACCAAACCGGTTACGACGGCAAGCGAGGAGCCGACGGCGGCGTGTTGAACGCCGGCGGCGATCCGATCAAGTCGATGCTCTTCCCTGAAGAAGAGTGATCTAGCGATTCAACCCCTGAAGGCCGGCGTGTCTTGGATTGCCCAGGACACGCCGGCCGCCTTGTTCTAATAACTGTGAGGGGCCGGCCTTGTGACTCGCCGGCCCGAATGCAAAGGCCGGCCGGTTCTTTTACTCCTTTCGGAACCGGCCGGCCGTTTTTGTTTACCGACCGATTCACCGGAGCGATCATGGCTAAGTTTACTTTGACAACTTCCGTCCGACGCGATGGCGTCAACTTCAAACGCGGCGACGAGATCGAACTCGACGAAGCAACCGCCGCGAAGTACGGCGAACTGGGATGGCTCGAGGGAACCGAACCGAAAACGCGCCGGAATCCAAAACTGGCCGCCAAGAAATCCGCGTCGAAAACCAAAAGCGGGCCCAGAGCGGCGACGAAGGCGGAAACGACCGACAAGGCGACCGGCAAAGCGGAAAACAAGCAGGCCGGAAACGTCAGCGGTGACGTCGACGCGAAACCGGTCATCTGATCGCGGAACATTCGCGAAGGTGAAACCAACTCGAGCGAGTCCCCAACGATGGCTAAAAAGAAATCCGCCGCGCAACACGTCGACGCACCCGAGGCCGCACCGCCTCGAGTGAAGGTCGACGCCGAGAACCCGAAGCTATCCAAGGCGATGCTCGAGCGGTTGCTATGGCTCAACATGCAACGGCGTACCCTCGAGTCCGAAACTCGCAAGCTGCGAACCGAAGAGGACCAACTTCGCGACGTGGCTTTCGCCTGGCTGGAAGAGCGCGGCGTGAAGAGCGTTAAGAAGTTCGGGATTCGCGTCGGTCAAAAGATCGGCCGAGCCTACGTCGCCTGGCAAAAGGCGTTCATTGCCGAATGCGGTAGCGAAGCGGCCGACAAGTTGGCCGCGTCCGCACCGAAGTCGGTTTCCCTCGAGATCGTCCGTGAGGCCTGAACTTGTCGACTCCGATTCGATGGACGTTTGCCGCGATCGCTCTCGATAGCGCTCTGATCGCTCTGCCGTGGATCAAGCGTCACGCTAGGATCTACGCCGACGACGATGATTCGTATTTAACCGAGTTCCTCGTCCCGGCTGCCGTCGAGACGGTGGAACGCGATACGGGTTTGCGAGTGAATCCCGTCACCGCGGCGGCCGAGCTGCCGGCCGGGACGCGATCGGTCCGGCTGCCGGCGTCGCCGTTCGTTTCGGCCGTGGTGAAAGCGGTCGACGACGACGACAACGAAACCGTGATCGCCGGATCGACTCACGACGGCAAACGGCCGGGCGTTCTCGAGATCCCGGCGATCGCATCCGCTCACAAGGCTATACGCGTCGCTGTGACATTCGGACCGCAGCCACCCGCGCCGACGGTCCGGATCTTGATCGCGACTCTGGTCGCTCACTGGTTCGAGCATCCCGAAGCCGTCACGGCCGACGGCGACGCGAACGAGGTGCCGCTCGGCTATCAACACCTGGTCAAGTCGTTGCAACCCTTTGCCGATGGCGTGCGAGTCGTGGGGGGCGAGTGATGGACTACGCGAGTATCGGAAGCGTGCTAAACGCTTTGATCGACATCAAGGGCAAGCTCTGGGAGGAGCAAAAGCTCGTCTACAAAATGACGAGCTGGTTTCGACCGTTCACGAAACTGCGTCAACGCCGGTTGCTGAAACGATACGAACGGCAATTCGAGGACGCTCTCTATGACTACGACTGTTTCCAAGAGATTCGCCTCAAATGAAGTTCCTCGAAAACGTCTTGATGGTCTACCTATCAATCGGCATGTTTACCGCCGCCGCGTTTCATCTCGTTTTCGGTGAAGCCGACGGATCGACGCTCGCGAGCGTTTTGGTCTTTTGGCCGGTGTATTGGTTCATGGCGATCGTGTTCGCGGCGGCGGCTGCCGGAGCGCCGTACTAATGTCCCAAAGCAAACTGCGACGCGAAGGCGGCGACTTTCGGATAGGCCGATTGCGTGACGCCGTCGACGTGCTATCGCCGACGCGAACCGAAAACAATTCGACCGGCGAGATCGAAACGACGTGGTCGGTCATCCTGTCGAAGCTGCCGGCACACGTCCGCGCCCTGCAGGCGGAACGCGGTCGGCAAGTCGTCAGCGTGACGCGTTTGGAAGTGACGATTCGCTATCGCCAAGACTTGACCGGCGATCTCGAACGCCGGCTCTTCGTCGACGGTCAGCAATGGCGAGTCACGGCAACGATCGATCCGGATCGTCGTCGTCGGTTCTTGATCATCACGGCCGTTCGCATGGATCTCGTCGACGAGGGCTCCGGATCATGATCCAAGTGCAATTCGAAATTGACGAGGCGGCGTTCGCTTACGTCGACAAGCTCGAGGCGTCGCTGCGTGCCGGCGTGCTCAATGACGCGGCCGAGTCCGCCGGCGAGATCGTCGCGGCGGATGCGAAACCTCGAGTGACCGCCCCGGGCTATCGCGGCGACAAGGCCGGATTGAAACCGCTTCGCGATTCGATCTACGTCGTTGTGCGTGAGTATCGCACGGTTGTGATCGCTCTCGTCGGCGGTGCCTGGCCTGAAGGAGCACACGGCCACCTCGTCGAGAACGGCCATATCCAAAAGCTGCAGAACGGCGGAACGATGCGAGTCCCGCCGCATCCGTGGCTACGGCCGGCCGTCGAGGCGACGCGATCGCAGCAAGCCGCCGCGATCGAATCACGACTTAAACAAGCGGCCGAGGGGATTCGATGAACGGACCGATCCGAGCAATCCGAGCGATCATTCTTGGCAATGCGGCATTGGCGGCGAAACTCGCGACGCCGGCGGCATTAGGCGGCGGTTTCGCGGTGCGGCCTGGTTCGACCGCCATCGATGACAGACCCCCCTACGTGCTGCTGTGGAAGATCGACGACCGGCCTGTCGAGGGCCTGACCGGTCCGACGGTTTTGCGTGAGGCGATCGTTCAAGTCGAGTCGTACTCGCCGAACAAATCGGAAGCGGCGGCGATCGCGGCGGCGATCCTGTCGGCCGTGCAATCGTTCGGCCGTGGAAACGCCGACGACGTATGGGTCGCGTCGATAACTGAAAGAGACTCGAACTCTCGCGAAGAACCCGACCCGCTCGGCGGCGAAACTCTGTTAGCCGTCGAACAAACGGACTTTCGGATGTTCTATCGCGATAACAATCCGCCGACCCTTTAGAGATGAGCCCCGTCGATGGTTCCTGATACCGGCCAACTTGCGACCGCCGTTTTTGCTATTCACGCCGACGACGGCGGCGGAACGTTTCAAGCTCGAATGAAACAGATCGGCGAGCTGCAGCGCACGATCGACGCTCTCGAGACGTCGCACCTGACCACTGAAGACGAGAAGAGTTATATCCCCGGCGATCTCGTCGAGCCTGGCGAAATCGAGATGGAGTTCTTTTGGAACGGTGCCGCCTTGCCGCCGGACGCTCGCGTTCGTGCGACGTTGACGGTGACTCTGCCGGCGGCTCCGGATCAATCGGCGGCCGCTAGCTGGGTCGCGTCTGGTTTCTTCACGCTGCGATTGCTTCCGTCCGCGCAGCTCAACACGATCATGATGGGCAAGACCAAATTCAAGCTCGACGGCCAAGCCACGGCCGACGGCGGAACGAAGTTCACGTTCACCCCGGCGACCGTCGCTTAATCAGCTCGCCTTCACTGACTCGATTCTCTTTCCATCCTAGGAACTTTCCCAATGACTTCAGACGAAACCATCGCCGACGTGTCGACGGCCGACGAGCTCGAGCAGATCGCGGCGACGCCGACGGCCGCCGCATCGCAAACGCCGGTTGATCCGCCGGTGATCGTCGAAACCGACTTGGTCGACGATTCAATCTCGATCGAGATCACCGAGCGTTTCGGATTCCGCAACGTGCGGGGCAAACCGAGGCGAGTCCCGACGGGTCACCTGAACGTGATCGTTGACGGAAAGATGCACGCGTGGACGATGGCAGCCGGCGGGCCGATCTTCGCTCTGGCCGAGTTTCTTCCGGACGAAATCCCGCAAGTCGTCGAGGCGGTGCGGAAGTTCACGGGCGAAGAGTCGCCTCGAGAGTTCTATTCGAACGACACGCCGTCGCAAGCCGAGATCGACAAGCTGACCAACAAGCGATAAGCGATCACGCTGGAAGCCTGTTTTCAATTCCGTCAATTCATCCTTAGCAATTTCAAACAATGTCCGAAGCAACCGAAACCCAAACTCTCGGCCGTGCCGAGCTCGACCAACTCGCAAAGCCTCGTTATGGATCGTTCACGTTGCCGACCGGGGCGCGGATCGTGTTCATGTCGCTGCGTCGCAGCGTGCTCTACGCGATCGACGCCGGCGTGTTTGATTCCGAAGGGAATCAGGTCGAGGGACGCCTTCGTGAGCGTCCTGCCCGCATCCTGGCGGCGTGCTTGTGTGATTCCAAGGGTGCCCGGTTGTATCGCGATGACGAATGGGAACGCGTCGACAACTTGCCGCCGGACGTGTTCGAGCCTCTTTGGGCGGCCGTCCGCAAGCATCTCGGTTTTGACGACAAGGCGGCCGACGACGAGGCGGCGGACTCGGCAAAAAACTAATCCGATCGCCCCGGATTCGCTTCGCGTTCCGGTTGGCGATCGCTCTGGGTATCCCCGACCCGATCGAGTGGATTGATTCCGTCGAGCCGGCCGTAATTGACCGGTGGCTCGAGTTCGATCGATTCGAACCGATCCCGTCGCCGTGGCTGCAGTCGGCGACGATCGCGGCGGAAGTCTACCGCGTCGCGTCATGGATCGCCGCAAGCAACGGCGAGAAGCTCGACGCGAAGCGTGTGGCCGACTTCATGCCGAAAACCGCCGACGCGTCCGACGGCCGTGCGAGCATGACCACGGATCAAATGGCGGCGTGGGCCGCGTCCATGGTCAAACTGAGGTAGCCGGCAATGTCAAAAACCGTCGAAGCATTCAATTACCGGATCGGGCTCGACGTCTCGAAACTGCAGGCCGGCGGGATCATCACGAAGCGCGAGCTATCGCAGCTCCGGCGTGACTTCTATCGCCTGCAGGAACCGGCCGAGCAATCGGCGGCGACGGTGAAGCGTTTGACGGACGCCTTCCGCGTCGGCGCGATGGATCAAAAGACCTACGCGACGGCAATGGAGCGGATCACCGCTCGGCAACCCGAGGCGATCGCAGCTCGCAAGGCCCAGACGGCCGCCGAGACCGACGCGGCCGCTATCCGTCGCAAGCTGATGACCGACGACGAGCGGTACCGCGCCGAGCAGCTCCGGATGATCGACATGATCAACCGGGGCAACCTGACGCGAGCGGAGGCGACGCGACACCTGAAGGAATACAAGTCGCAACTGCCGAGCGTGGTCGCGGCCGAGCGGGAACGCGTCGCGGTCGAAAAGGAAGCGTCGGCCGTTCGCCGTCGCCTGCAGACCGATTCGGAACGCTACGCCGACGAGGTGCGGAGGATCCGAAATCTGGTCGACCGTGGAAGCCTGACGCAAAGCGAAGCGACTCGGCACCTACGCGAGTATCGTTCGCAGCTACCGGCCGTCGTCGCGGCCGAGGAGCGACGGGCGGACCTGCAACGGCGCGGCGCCGCGCTGACGGACCGCTACGCAACCGCGTCGGAACGCCTGACGCGGGAGCTGCGAGAGGAACGTCGCGAACTCGATCGACTGCGCAAAGCCGGAGCGATCGACGAAACAACATTCCGACGCGGCGTCGCCGACATCGCCCGACGCGGTGCCCCACAACGTCCGGACTCGCCGTCCAAGCCAAAGCTACGCGACGAGATCGACAACATGCCGATGATCGGCGGCCTGGCGGGGCGAGGTGCTTCGCTGGTTCGCATGGGGCCGGCCATTGCAGGCTTGGCGGTTGGGCTCGGCGCTGCCTACGGTGCGTATCGCTTAGCCTCGTCCGCAGCGAGCGCGTTTAGCCAAAGCGTAGCCGAGCAAGCCGATCTCGTTGTGAAAATGGATCGATCAGCCCGAATGCTAGGCACTTCGGTGCAAGACTACGCGGCGATTCAATTCGCCGCGTCGCAAAACGCTGGAATGTCGGCCGACCAAACGATGGTGGTTGTCACAAAACTTTCAGCCAAGATCAGCGAGGCGGCTGCCGGCGGCGGCGACGCGTTAGCTTCAATCCAAGCTCTCGGCCTCGACGCGTCTAAACTGGCCCTAGAAGATCCCGCGATCGCCTTTCGGCAAATTGTCCAAGCGGCTAGCGAGGTCGCCAATCCGATCGACCGTGCTAGGATCGCGGCGAAGCTGTTCGAGGAGGAGGGCCTTGCGCTTGCCGATGTTTTGGCTGGCGGTGCAAAGGGCCTTGATGACGCCAAGAGGGCAGCCGATCGCTATGGCCTAACGGTCAATGACGTTCAGTCGCTTGGACTCACTAACGCGGTCGATTCCGTTGGCGAGCTGCAAGCTATCTGGGACGGATGGGCTAGGCAAGTCACGGTTGAGTTTGCACCTGCGGTGACGGCGATCGCCCAGACGATAAGCGGCATGGCACCGATGGCGGGCGAGATGGGAGGCGGCATTACGCAAGCGGCTGACTCAGCCGTCGAGCTCGCTGCCTACATGGCGGAAACGTCGGTCTACGTTACTCGATTCACGAGATTGCTTTACGAGGCGGGCACTAGAGACATTATTGGATTGGGCGTCGCCATCGCGAAAGCGTTCGAGCCCGTTACCGTCGGCGATGACATTCGAAACAACTACCTGGCGGCAAAGAAAGCAGCGGAAGAGGGTGCAGCCAAACGGAAGGAAGAAGCGGAGGCATCGAGACAAATCGCCGCCGAGCAAGTGGCCGCCAAGCAAAACGCCGCCAAGGTTGTGAATCCTGAAGTCGACAACTACGCCGAAGAACTTCGGCAACTGAAGGAACGCAATCGCGAGCTGACGCTCGGCGCGGAAGCGTCAGACGCTTATCTACTCAAAAACGCCGAGATCGACGAACCGATCAAACAAGAGATTGCGGCACTCCGAGAGCGGAACAAAGAGCTCGAGAACGCTCAAAAACTGCGAGACCAAGAGAACTCGCTGCGTGATCAAGTCGAAAAGGCGAAGATTGCCGAGCAGCTCAGAAACATGAATCCGCGTCTATCCGATCGCGATTCCGAAGAGCTTGCGGGATTACAACAACAGGGCGCGACCCCAGAGCAATTGCAACGAACGTTCGAAATGCGTCGTGAGCTCGAGCTGATCGAACAACGCAATAAAGCAAGGGACACTGAACGTGATCGGCTCAAAAGCCTAGCGGCCGAAGCCGCCAAGATCACCGAGACGCAGCGCGGACCGGTCGCACAACTGGCGACCGAACTAACCGACTTGCACGAAATGCGAATGCGGAACCTCTTGACCGAGGCCGAGTTCGAAGCCGCCAAGCGTAACGCCGCGATGCAATTCGTCGACATCCCCGACGACCTGGCAACCGCCGGCGGCGACATCACCGACGGCTCGCAAGTCTACGCCGCAATGGTCGACGATCAAAACGTGTTGCGAAAGAACGAAATCGAGCAAGCCGAAGCCGATCGCCTCGAGGCCGCCGCGATGCGACTCGCCGGCATCGAGCAGCAACGAGTTAACCAAGCGATCGAAGTCACCGCTCAGATGCAACAACAAGCCGCCCTGGCCGAACGCATCGCCGGCGGCGACGCGATCGCCAACCGGTCGACCGAAGCGACGACAACCAAAACGGCGGCCGAAGCCGCCGGCGGCGACGTGTTCGAACGGATCGCGATCGCGAGCGAGCAAGCAAGCTCGGCCTTGTCTCAATGGCAAATCATAGGAGTCTGAAAAATGGCAAAGGTCAAACACGCTCGCTACGGCGATCGCACTTCGAGCGAGTCCGACAAGGATGGCAAGAGCACTCGCAAGTTCACCGGCGTTTGGGACGTCCACCTCGATTCAAACGACCCTGATCCGATATCCGGATTCGAGGTCCTGCGAATCCCCGGCGTGCCGATCCCAGGCTATTCGGTCTATTCGCCGCGTCCGGGTTTCGTTGTCCCGTTCACAATCTGCCGATCCGCAACGCCGAACCCAGTCCAAGGAAGCCGCCGTTATTGGCAAGTCGCTTGCACGTTCGAAATGATCGGAAGCAAAGAGCAGAAAGAGCAACCCCAATCGGCCGACCCGTTCTCGCTCGCCCCGACGGTCGAGCCGTTCGTTGAAACGACCGATCACGTCATGTGGTACGACTACGACGGAAACGAGATCGTCGACGTGTTCGGCGACCTGTACGCCGAACCCGTTCGCGCACCCATCACGCTGAAAGGCGTAACGGTGAACCGATACGTGAGTTCCTATGACGAGCACACGCTCGGCAATTGGCTAAACGCTACGAATGATGACGACTGGCGAGGCCAACCTGAAGACGCTTGGATGATCCGAAGCGTAAAAGGCCAAGAGGTCGAGTTTGGAACCTACACGATCGGGCAGCTAACTTTCGAGATCCTATCGCACCCCGTCGAGTTCAAGGTCTCGATGGGAGGAGCCGCACCAAAGAAACACCGAACCGGATGGCTCGCCGTCCGGGCCGCTCGATCGAACACGTTCCTTGATACCGAAGGCGATCGCGTTCCGTTCCGTCGCGAGAAAGCCGGCTCGCCCGTGTCGATGACTTGGCTCGACATGGACGGACACCCAAGCGAGGAAATGCTCTTTCACGCGTTTCGAACACGACCGCAAAAAGACTTCGACGAGATCGCCTAACATGCCTGCAGTCTACGGATTCGCCGACCAACAAACGGCCGAAACGCTAAAGCGGATGGCCGTCGGTTCACCGGTCGACATCGACGACGACGAACTCGACGACGTGATCGGATGGGTTCTCTTCACGCCGCCGAGCGGAATCCCAGCACTCGAAACCGAAACGAAGGAAACGGAGATCCCGTCGGCCGAATGCGAAGCGTGGGCTCTAGTCGAAGTCGGCGACGTGGTTCATCGCCGGCCTGTAAAGAATCCCGACGGCGAGCACTATATGATTCGCGTCGCAAACATGGCCCCCGAAGCGATCGCCGGCGGAAAGTTCATCCGAGCGAGCCGAGTCGTCGGCGGCGCTTTGCTGATCGACTACGCGCCGTGCTAAACGGGTCCGTCTCGGTCTAAATTAGTTCCGGAAAACCCGCGTTTTCTCACGCGGCGGCCGCACAAGTCGAAAAAACGGCCGAATTTCAGCGACCACCCCCCCCCTCCCCAAAACCTGCGGGTTTTTTTTCCGAGTTACTACGTGCGGTCTACGCCAAAATGGCAGCCAGAAAAGACGGGGGCGTCGCCGCCGCCGGGTGGGGGTCTCTCCGGTGCAGGCGGTGGTTGCCGCCGTGAACGCGTTGCACGCTTCACCGGTGCAGATGATGGTTAACGTATTCCGAACGCTTTAGCGTCGATCCCGCAACTCTCTCGCGTTCCTAAGAATCGCAACCAGCTCGCCATGCCCGTCATCGCGAACACCAAGCTCGTAGAGGACGTTCGCGACCGTTTCCGCGAATTTCTCGAATCGCTCGAGCCGATCCGCCGTCTCTTTGAGGCTGCCGAACATAACCGGAACATCGCGGAGAGCTGCGGCCAATTCACGAAGTTTGTCGGCGTCGGATGGCTCGGCGACGGACTCGCTCGTTTGGCTCATTCTTTCCGAAGCTTCCGAGCCTGATTCAAAAGTCGGACGATCTCGGAATCACCCGCGTCGCCGGCACCCCAGGCGGAAACGATCTCCTCTACGGAATCGAGAAAGTTTTCAAGATTCTCGATTCTGGTCGCGATCGCCTCGAGGTCGTCGACGTCGCCGTCGTCGGTTCCGAACATGATCGGAACGCCGCGAAGCAGCTCGGCGATCTCGCGAAGTCGATCGGGATTGCTGGTCTCAACGAAATCTTCCGATTCGTCGCTCATGAGTGGATTCCGAAGGGGGCGGGGTGAAGGACCGGATTCGTCTAAGTCTACACCGGACTGTCGATCCGGAGGTTGCGGGTTCGAGTCCCGTCCGCGTCGCTTTTGAAATTTTGTTTTTTGCCGGGAATAAGATTTACCCGGTTTCGACAGCATGGATGCTACGAGTCACCTGACGGAGTGTAGTCGATGCAGTCTCGCATTCACGAAGACTTCAAAAGTATTAAGGCCAATCTCGACGATGGAGAGTTCTCCGGCGATAGGGCGATCGTCGTGGCCTTGCAGGTTGTCGCCGAGTCGATCGCGACGCTAAACGATTCGGTTGTCGCTCTTCATCGCGAAGTTCGCTCGAAGGGCACGGTCCAAGACTTAGACGGTATCCATTCGGAACTGGTCGACGCTGTTAGTGAGCTTCGGACGCTCAATGCTCAGGTGGCGACTCAGAATTAACAGGGCTGTTTTCGATGACCCCAACTTCGACAAGAAATCCTTCGATTGCTCGCAGTGATAGCGACTCGCTTTGGTCTGCGTACCGCGTGCCCGTCGAAAACAAACTTCCGTCGCGAGCGCGGGAGATGACCTTTCTTTCGAAATTGGCTCGTCTCGCTTCGAATGCGTCTCGCAATTCGCGAACGGGGATACAGACTTCCATCGTCATGACCTTTTGAAAAACGGGAACGAACTGAACGACTGAATCATAACAAACCATTCGAATCTGGTCTGGTGCTGTAACACCCGGCCGCTAAGATTCGTGGGCGGCGAAAGCCGTAGCCGGCCTCCGACATCTCTTTGGGTGTTTAGTACAACGGAGGCCGGCTTTTTTTCAAATCGTCCGAAGGCACCCGCATGACGAACGAACGTGGCTTGTCCTGCTTTCAGGTTTTTTGCATCGCTTGCACAGCCGTCATGATCCTGAGTTGGTTCGTGTGCGGTGGTTGCTTACTGATCACGCACAAGGTTTCGGACACGATCGCCGAATCGAACAAGCAGTTTGGTATCGAGCAAGCGGCGAAACGCAAGGAAGAGGCGGCGCGGCGAGCTGCGATGACACCCGAAGAACGGTTGAAAGAGGATCGCGTAGCGGAACTATATTCGGTTCACTCTGTGGTCGAATACATGCTGAAGCCAAAGTTTCCCACAATTCAAATGGACCTAAAGAGCCGTTCTGAGCTGCTTGTTGAAGAGTTCGGGATAGTCAACGGCACTTTCAAAACGACGAACCCTCTTGGTGAGTTCACGCACGTTTACGAGATGCAAGTGAAGTTCAACAAAGGGTCTAAAGAGTTTCGGCAGATCGCTGTTAAGATCGACGACAATCTTCGCGTTCAAGACCAGCAAGCCTACGACGAGCTTTCTCAAAAGTAGCGAACCTCTGTTGACACGCGGACGGGATTCGCTATTTTCGCGGGTGTACTAAACACCTGCGGCACGCGTCGCAGTGGCTTTACAGAGCCTCTCAGCCTTACAGGGCTGGACTTCTTCGACGCGGACCAAGGGTAACACGAAACCCTTTTGACCCAACCAAAGCAATGCGTTTTTGACGCTGCGCTGATCGTTGGGTGATGGTGCCGAACCATGCGAATAATGAATTTCGCGCGATCACTTGCGCATTGTTTGCGCATCTCTTGTGGACCCTCGAAATACGCTCGCTCGTTGGCGTGGGCCGCTATCTGTTTAGGATTTTCTTGGACGCTGGCGACGTGTGCGGAGGTTAGGATCGATCTCGCCTGCAATCAACCATTGACGAGGCAACCTGATGATTCGACCGATCCAACCCCACCAAACCCTTCACTCGCTCGACGATTATTTTCGGCTCGAGTTCCTTCCCGAAGCGATCGACCGGGGGCTCTCGAACGATCGGATCGGCGAGCTGAAACAAGCCGTCTTTCGTTGGAAATGGTGGACCGAAAAGGGCCGCGAATCGTTGACCGGGGAAAAGGACCGGACAGTGAGTCCGGGGCTTGGCGACGTGACGCCGCAAGCACTTTCCGAGTTCCGCCGGAGCGTGATCGGGCAGGAAATTCCGGGGCGAGATGGAAAGTCGCGGAAGGTCTCGCCGCGATCGCTGAACAAGACGCTACAGGCGATCGAGCAGATTCTCGCCGCCGCCGTCGAGGACGGGACGCTCGACGAGTCGCGGGGGCTAGTCCGCGTGCGGAAGGTGCCGCAACCGCGTCAGATCGGGAAGCTGGTTATTCCCGACGAGACGATCGCGGCGATTTTCAAGGCGTGCGACGTGGCGACGTGGCCGGACTCGGCCGGGAGCAAGCCGATCGATCCGCCTTCGTTTTGGCGGGCGGCCGTGGTGATGTTCGCGACGTATGGGATGCGAACCCAGGATCTCATTCGATACGAACCGCACTTGCGGCCGATCCGATGGTCGTCGATCCGGCCGGCCGGGATCAATCCCAGCGAAAACGGGTCGATCGAGTCGCCGCTCGGTTGGCTCGCGTGGGTTCCGAACAAGACACGCGGCCGAAAGTCGTTTCCGTTGTGCTTGCCGATCACGCCGGCCGTCGGGCATTGGCTCGGCCGTTGGCGCGAGTCGTTCGCGCCGGACGATCAATCGGCCGCGTTGTTTCCGTGTCCGTTGTCGAAGGACGGCGTCTACGGCCAATGGCGGCGGATACTTGCCGAAGCCGAAGCGAAGCCACGGCCGAGACTCGAGTTCGATGCGGACGGGAACGTCGAGGAGTCGTCACGCGAGTATTTGATAAAGCATCTGCGATGCACGGCCGGGACTCGAGCCGAATCGCACGGATCGACGATCGGGTACACGGGCGTCGGCCGTTGGATCACGGGGCACGTCTCGAACGATGTTTTCGAGCGTCACTATCACGGCCAAGAGCGACCGATTTTCGACACGCTCACGACGCTGCCGATGCCGACCGGAATCTTGCCTACCGATACGCAGTCGCCGATGAGGCTGCGGGTCGTCGGATAACGATCACTACCGTTACGGTCCAACATCGTTGTTGGACCATTCCCAAGGCCGCTCGGTCGATGTGTTGCGCATCGGCCGGGCGGCCTTTTCTTTTGATGAAAGGCGTAAGGATGAAGTCGATTCAAGTTTGGGTGTCGGAAGAGACCGAGAGTTTCCTTCCGTTGCTCGTGGCTACGACGACGAGGGCTTGCGAGATCAACCGTCGGTTGTTCGAGCAGCACGTGCGGACTGTCGAACAGCATAACCAGGCGTGCAGCGACGAACTGTGTAGGCTTCAGCACGAAGCGGAAGTGAAGAACAAGCGGATCGCTTGCGAGGCGATGGAAGCGAATTTGAAGATCCTCGTCGACATGAAAAACCAAATCGCGATCGCGAACAAAAAGGCGGCTCGTGATGCAAAGTGAAGCCGTCCAAAAAGCGAAGAGCGAACTCGACGCGATGGTCGATCGAAAAACGATCGTCGCCGAGCTGCGGGGCGATCGCTGCCGATGCGGATCGACCAAGGCACGCGGGCAAACGTTTTGCCGAACGTGCTACTTCCTGATTCCGCCGTCGACGCGGAAGCGACTCTACGAACGAATCGGCGAAGGCTACGAAGGAGCCTATCGCGAATGCTGCGACTACCTCGACGAGAAGGGGAAAGCAAAGCCATGAACCGCGAAATCTATCTCGCGATCTCCGAAGACGACGTGAAGAACATCGATCGAGCGATCGGCGAAGCCGAGAGCCTGGTCGACTCGGCCGCGATCGTCGCCATGCAAGCCGAAGCGGCGCTACGCGATCACCGATCACGGTGCAACGTTCGCGGCTGCCGGACTGAAAACTATCTGCTCGAGGTCGCCGATCAAGCGATCGAACAGCAACGCGGGCGATCGGACGTCAAATCGCTCTTGGAAACCATCCGAACCAAACTCAACGAACCAAAACGGGAAAGGGTTAAAAACATGCTCGTTATCAACCGTCGCGAAGGCGAAGCAATCGACATCGGCGACGATATCACGATCGAAGTCATCCGCACGCGATCGAATCAAGTCCTGATCGGAATCGACGCACCGCGTCAAAAGCGAGTCGTTCGCGTTCCGAGATCCGGAGAACGCGTCGCGTTGCCGGCGTTGCCTGTTGTGCCCGCTCAAAGCAACGAGGTGACGCAATGATAACCAAAGAGCAAACTGTCAATCGAATCGAGAACATGGTCGCAAACCTTCCCGATCGAATGATCACGAATCCCTACACGCCGATCCGGTTGATCGCCGAAGGCCGTAAGCTCGGCGACTTCCGCGATCGACTCAAGATCGAGAATCATGCCGATTGGATGCTCGTCGTCGATGGTGCTTTCACGTTCGCCGCGACCGATTCGGGTAACTCGGAAAAGCTATCGCAGATCGAGGATCTCCTGGCGTTGATCGAAGCCGACCGAAAGGCGGTGCGTCATGGATAGCCGCTATGCCGATTGCTGGTTCGCCGTCGACGGGACGAACCTCGTTTTCAAAGACGTTTGCACGGGCGACATAACCGGCTCACGATTCCGCCGCCGGCTCGAGTGTCTCAATCGTCAGTGGATGCCTGAACGAATCATTGTCGCGTTCGATCCCGACGACGGAACATCATTCCGGCGTGATCTGTACGCGAACTATAAAAGCAACCGAGGACCAAAACCCGAGGGCCTCGAGCACGCGATCGAGTCGGCGAAGCGTGCTTGTTACGACGAGTGCGTCGACTGCGTGACGGTCTCGACGTTCGAAGCCGACGACGTGCTCGCGACCGTCGTTAACGGTGCGTTGATGGTCGACCGTCGCGTCGTGTTGTTCAGTAGCGATAAGGACCTGCGTCAATTGTTGCTGGCCGGCCGCGTGACTCAATGCACCCAGCTATCGAGAACGGGCGATCGGCTGAACGGCGAATTTCTGACGGAGCGTGATATGGCGAAACTGAACGATGACGGCCGACCGGTATTAGGTGCGCTCGCTGAACAGTGGATTGAGTACCAAACATTGCGCGGCGATCCTGGCGACAAAGTGCCGGGCGTCCGTGGCATAGGTGAGGAACACGCGGCGGAGCTGCTGAGTCGATACGGGACGATCGATAACCTATGTCAACAAGCCGTCAAACTGGCGAAGGTCCCTATGCCAGAAAAGAAGGTGTTAGCCGCTCGAGAGGACGGAACACTCGACTTGATGCGAGAGCTCGTCACGCTGCGTAGCGACGTACCGATCAGCGCGGCCATGATGGAAATGGAGGTACCGGCGTGATTCAATTCACCAAACCGGTCGGCTCGAGTGCCGACATCGGGTTCCCGGTTCTGACAGACGGCCGACGTCGCTCGCTGATTCAATTGCGATCAAGAGCGAAGATTCGATTCGAACGAATGGCGGAGATCCTGGCCGCGATGGTCGCCGATAAAAACATCGGCAAGGAGCTAATCAAGTCGGCGACGGCCGTTCGCGAGCGGTACGCCGACCTGCAGGGGATCGTCGAGCTGCAATTCTCTGAGTTTCGAGCCGACCGACGCGGGAGTTTCGGCCCAGACGATCAGCGAGATAACGACGACATCGCCCATGAGATGAAGCAGCTCGATAGCGACTTGGCGCTCGTGATCGACGGCCGCCTGGCCGACGTGAGAGCGTTCTTCGACAAGGGTCATTCATTGCCGCCGATCTCGCCTTTGTTCGCTCGCGTGCCGTCGGAACGGAAAGCGAGGGTCAAATGAACGACGCCGATCGAATGGACTTCGATGAAGCGGTCTCGCTCGCGCAGCGTATTCGGGCCGATCGAAAGGGCGTGATCGTCCGAGCGGTCGGCCGATTCCTAACCGACGCGGAACTTCGCGGCGACGATCAAGAGCGTTGGGGCGTGTCCGTGTTGCTCGCCGACGGCCGAAGTACCGTGTTCTGGTCGACGCTGGCCTATGCGATGCAATCGCCGCCCCGAGACGCGAAACGGCCCAAGCGTGACGCGAAGCGGCCGAAACGTGAAACGAAGCGGCCGAAACGTGAAACGAAGCGGCCGAAACGTGAATCGATCGACTCGCGTCAGGAGGCTTTATTTTGACGCGTGGAACGAATGGAAGCGAACGGCCGTTGATCGACGCGGCCGAGGAGGCCCAACGCGAAGCGGAAACGCGTAAGCGACTCTGTCGCGAACGAATCGCCGCGATGAAGGATTGCCTCGAGCGAGCCGGCTACACCGAGGGAACGTCCTACTGGTCCGTCGGGATCATCATCGCCAAGGTCGCGACCGGTTGGGAGTCGATCGAGTGGGAGCTCGATCGACTCGCGAGCGATCGCGAGTTGGCAACATCGAGCGACAACATCGAATCCCGCCGCCGGATCGTCCGCCGTGCGCTCGCCGAGCTGCAGGCCGACGGGATGGTGACGTTCGAGTGTGTCGTCCCAAGCGGCCGACGCGGGCGCGGCCACAAATCGCGACTGACGATCGAGCTAAACCGGGCCGTGATCGTCGGCGATTCGCCGCTCTTGGAGCGAGCGCAAAAGCCGGACACTGACCCGGACAACGGCCCGGACACTGACCCGGACAATGGGCCGGACAGAACCGGGACACTGACCCGGACAGAACCGGGACAAATCAAAAATCAAACTGCTTTATATTCCTTTCCTAAAGATTCCGGTCCTCTCTTCCTTGAGGATGGCGAACCGAAAGGCAAAACCGAGGGCGCGGAGGACCATGAATTTTCGAGGTTGGAATTTTCGACCACGGCCGACGCGACCGTGCCGACGTGCGTCCGACTCCTCGACGCTCTCGGGTCTCGGAACGAATGGCCGGCCGGCGATGTTCAAACCGTTTGGCGAGTCGCCGCCGCCCTCGACGCCGGCCTGATCGCCGAAGCCGATGCGATGACGGCCGCCCGGGTCGCTCGTGACTTCGGCAAGCGATCTCGCGTCGGCCTGTTTCGGTGCAAGCTGGCCGAACGCCTAGAGCTCGATTCTGACGGCCTGGCTCGCCTGCTCTCACGCGTCCGGATGAAAAACGGCTATCCGGCCGTCCCACCGGTGCGGCGTGTCAAGAGCGATCACGACGCCGCGATCGCCGCAAGCGTGAAAGCCGCCCCGGTGCAGACCCGACCCAACGAACGAACCACCCAAACCGCAGCGCGGCGACTGTTCGCCGAGCTGGTATCGATCCGCTAACCAAAGGGAAGCAACCCGGTGACTAAAGCAAATCAGGATTTTCAACGTTGGTTTTTTCGAATCCGAAAAGAGCTGATACCAATGATCGAACGCTCTCGCGTGGTCGTCTCGATCGCGTCCGATCCTAGCAAGTTCGATGTGAAGTTTGCCGTCGAGACTGGAATCGCCGTCTTGCTAGATAAGCCGATCATTGCGGTAGTGAGACCGGGAACGAAGATCCCGGAGAAGCTCGCGAGAGTGGTCGATCGATTCGTTGAATACAACGAAAACAATCTCGATCAAACGACCGAAGGAATCGCGAACGCTCTGAAGGAACTAGGGGTGGGGCAATGACGCGAAGTCTTAGCGAGAAGTCAGCTCACAAAGTGCTCGACACTTACAACGTACCCGTTGGAATGATTCACGATCGAGTGACGTTAATGGGGATTCGCCTTGAATATGCCGAGAAACGAGCGGCCATGAAGGAACCGAAGGTTTTCAAACCTCATTGGCCGGAAGGCCTCGAGGCGATGAAACGATATGAGATCCTATGCGACGACGACGGGAATCGCTGCGGGTCTCAAATGAACGTCATGGTCGATAACCAAGGTGATGTGTACGTGGGAATGCACGCGTACCATGACGAGGAGAGGACCGCCGAGAACCTGGACCCGTTCCCATCGATTCGGATTCGAACGGGGATCGGCGGCGGTCGCAATCGCCGAACGCGTCAGGCGTTGCTGTGGCTTGCCAAGGCGATCGAGCTCGACTCGCAATCGAACGAAGGTTGCCTAGGATGAGAAAGAACGAAAAGCCGTTCCTCGAGTGGCGGAAGCAATGCTACGGGTTCAGCGGCGAGCTGTTGCCGTTGCCCGATCCGTCGACTTATGACGCGTCGGCTTACAAGCCGCCTGGTCGTCGTTTTTGGGTCGTCGAGATATGGAGCACGGGCGATTGGTTGATCCTCGAGAACGACGTCCTGGTCGACTCCGGCGAAGGCGCAACGATGAGCATCGCCGAAGCCCGCCAAATCGTCGAAGATTGGCGAAAGAAGAAGGCCCGAATGGGTCAAGGCTAATCGGCCGACGCCGGCGGGAAGAGCGGCGGGTCGTTAACGCATCCGCCGCCGTGCAGTAAGTGTTGACCGATTCGCGAGGGGCAAACGTTGAAAAGCTCGCGAAGCAAAAGACATCCGGAGTCGCCGTCGTCGTTATAAGGTCCGAAGTGTTGGCATTGATTCGAAAGGCATATCGGATGCGATCGCTTGAAGTGATCGCGATCGATCGGCCCGCGTGCGATCATCTCGCGAACCGCATTCGCAACGAAGTTAGATCGAGCGTCTCGGCCGCGAACGTCGGCAAAAATCGCCACTCGCGCCAACCGCCGCCAAGTCGATAACGATCGAAACCGTCGATCTCTTGACCGGGACCAAACTCGGCGAAATAGACGTTGTTCGGAAGAGTGACCGACTCGAAGGCGTTCGTGTCAATCGCGTAGGCGTTAAAAGCCTGCTCTTCGACTTGCGCCGAGCTGCCGAACCCGAAAACGCTAACGACGAGAGCGTAGACACGAAGGCCGCGAAACTCGAGAGCGGTCGGCCGGAAGTACGGCAACGCGGCCGGGTTCAATACCTCGAGCGAATCCGTGTCGACGATATCGCCGTCAAGGTCGTCGGCCGTGAACTCGATCGACGTATCGGTCGCCAAGATCTCGCGACGAAAGGTTGCCGAAGCGGATCGAAAGTTAAGGTTAAGCGATACGCTGTGATCGTAAGCCTTGTCCTCGACGAATTGAATCGAGCCGACCGGCGTTTGCAAATACGTGACATCGGCCGGCATCGACGATAGGCTCGAGAACACGACGTCGGGACTTTGAGCAACAACGCCGCCCATTAAGTCGAGGCCGATCCCAAGTGGCGTGATCGATCGAATCTCGCTCAAGTCGTCGGTCTCTAACGCACCGACCGGCGATCGCTCGGCGACGCCGGCGGGATACCTGAACACGACGTCAGCGATCGCGAATAACTTTCCGGCCGTTTCCTCGAATCGCAATTGCGTCGACGCGTCGAATAGGTCGACGCTGGCGATCGCGTCGGGTGCGATCTTCGCCCCGAAGAACTCGACCGTTTGGACGCCGGAGCCGTCGTCGAAACCCGCTCCGGTTGCGTGCAATTGGACGGCCGCCGTCGGCGACGTTCTAACGAGCTGATCGATCGCCGTTTCGCAGTGATCGAATTTCTGGAAGATCTCGCGAAGGATCTCGTCGCGAGATCCGGACCGATCGATAGTCTGCGATTCAAGCCGCCAACCGGCGACGCCGAACGGAGCGAATAACGGACAGATCACCGCGTCGGGGCAGTCCTGGCGATTATCGACGCGAGGGTCGCGAATCTGCGAAACGGTGATCGTCGGCCAAGTCTCGAGTTCGCTCCAAGGATCGGCCGGCGTGTACGGCGTCACTCGCAAGAGGATCGATCGGTTCGCCCAGTCGACCGGGAGATCGAGCGAGCCCGTGTAATGATCCGCGATCGGATCTCCGAACTCGTCGAGCTCGTGAGGATCGGCGGCCGCGTCGAAGTCGTCGAAAACAACGTCGCCGATCCTGCGGAAGTTGACGCCGTGAATCTGCAGCGATCCCGAACGCAAGATGATCGATCCGAACGTTTGGGATTGAAGGTTGATCGTTCTAACGAGAACGTTGTCGACGTATAGGTCGCTTTGATCGTCGGCGGTCCGGATCTCGATCGTCGATAAGACATCGCCGGACGTTGGATCAAGGAACTCGATCATACGCATCGACGACGCATCAATCTTAATCGGGATCGAAGGCAACGCCGATCGAGTCTGTAACTTATGAACGCCGTCGACGTCGATCGATTCGAGCGTCGGCGAATGAAGATAATCCGCGACGTAAGCGAAGTTTCGAAAAGCGGTCAAAGTAGAATCACGCTCCGGGGTCCATTGAGGTTAATTGGGTCGATCGAACGCCGGGTCGTGACGTCAACGCCGGCGGCGGCCGCGTTGATCGCGTCCGCGACGGTTGAAAAGTCTTGTCCCGGCGTTGGAACGAGAAATTTATCGGGGTCGATGATGGTAGGCGACGCGGAGAACACCGAGGCCCAGTCCCGAGGCTCGATAAGTTCGGCGGCCGTGAGTCCCGTTCCGCCCGATTCAATGAAGACCGTTGTCGGATCGGGAGACGAATACCAAACGGAATCGAAGTCGAGAACCGCGACCGACCGAAAGGAACCGAGGCTAACGTGTCGATCGGATTGCTTCATAGGTTGCGATCGAGTGAGAAGACCTAGCGTCGGGTCGGTCGGATGCGGCCCCGGCGTTTCGATGACCGGCCGCGAGTAGTCGAATCCAAACTCGATCGTGATGAAACCGGTGTCAACATTCGAACCATCGTAAACCGCGACGACGTCGTCGAGCGTTCCGGTCTCGAGATGACTCGACGTCGCCGACGTTTGCCACGGGTCCCACTGGTAATTGCTCGAATAAAGCCCGAGCAATCCGAACGGATCATCGGCCGGCGTGAGGTATTGCGTAACGAGGTAGCCGATTCGAAAACGCGTGGTCTCGCTCCACTCGTGACGATAAAGCGAATAGATTCGAATCGGTTTCTTGGACACCTTTCGCGCGAGCTCATGCGTTTGGATGACGCAACCGCAGCAAGACCCAGGAGCCAAGCAATTAACAGCCATCGCCTACGCTCCTCGAGCGGTTTTTCTTGAGTGGCACGAATGGCAAAGGCCTTGCCAATTCGATCGGGACCAAAAGAGTTTTGGGTCGCCGCGATGGGGGACGATGTGGTCGACTTGGCTCGCGATCCGTTCGCCGCATTCTTTGCAAATGTGGTTAGCGGGTTCGGCTAAGAACTCTTTCGCGGCTCGTCGCCAATTGCGGCCGTAGCCGCGACGGGCGGCGGTGGGGCGGGCCTCGACGGCCGGCGTGATTGCTTGGCGGGTTCCCCTGCAGGCGTCGCAGCGTGAACCACGGCCGATATGCGAGCGGCGACAAATCACGCACGACTTGCGAGCTTCAGGAACCGCCATCGCGAACGATCAAACGACGGAGGATGAATCCGCTTTCGCGGGCGGCTCGGCGGCGACACTGGCCGGGACGTTCGCCTTCGGCCGGTTGTTGATCACTTCGGCGAGCTCGTCGAACACGGCGTCGAGTTTCTTCTCGCGTCGACGGGCCTCGAGGGCGTCGGCGACGATGCGAGTTTCCCACGGGTCGACGAGCGACGGAGCGACGGCGGCGGCCGATTGGCCGGGAACGCCTGGCGTACCAAACAATGCACCGAAAATGCGTTGCGGAATGCCGCGACGAATCGCGATAACACCGAGAAGGACCGAGGCGAAAACGATTAGCGTAATAGTCATGATCGAGAGGCACGGGGAGAGGTGAGAGCGTTTGCGATCAAGACGGCCAAACCGGCCGCGATCGCGTTAAGTAACCAAGTCGATTCGCGAAGCTGCGCGACGATCTCGCCGAGCTGGTCGATCGCGACGCCGGCTGTGTCGAGTTTATCGCGAGTGTCGCGCAAGCGATCGCCGGGCCGCCATCGGTCGCCGCGCTGAGCCGAGATCTCGCTCGCGTGAGGGCCTTCGCCGGCTAAACGATATGACGCCTGCAGCTCGGCATAAAGAGCATCGGCCGACGTCGGCAACGTGTCGCGAGTCGCAACGTAAAGAACGCCGGAATCCGGACGAGCGAAAACGATCGCCGGCGGGCTCGATCCGGACGGCATCGACTTCGCATAGCGATAACGAAAAAGATCGCTGCGAGATTGAAGTCTCGAGCAATCGCATCGTTTGGCGAGAGCGAGCAAGCCGTCGTGATCGCGGAACCAATCGGCAACGCCGGGCGGCTCGTCGACCAAGACGAGTTGATACTTCGCCGGCCGTGGTGGCATCGTTTGGGCGTCGGCCGTCGACGCGAGAATGACCGAAACGACCGTGATCACGACAAGGTCGATCCCGATCGCACGGCTATCGTTTCTCGCTACCCAACAGAACGACAAAGCCGAAACGCTGCCGACTATGAAGGCGACGAAATCAAAAGGGCCTGGCGTTCCATGGCCGGAGTCGATAAAGACGAGACACGCGACCCAAACGACGCCAAGAACGGACTTGATAGCGAGCTGCTTCATTGAATCGCGTTTCGCAGTTTGGCGGCGACGGGATCGTTTGACTTGCCGACGCGTTGAAGGTGGACGTTCAAGAAACCGAGACGCTCGCGCGGCGTGGTGCGGTCCCAACAATCTTGACACAAGATCAACGCCGACGCACCGCCGGGAGTGGTGAGGTTATGCCAACCGTCGCCGACCGTCGGCCGTTGGCATCTCATGCATGGATACGCACCGGTTTTCTTCTCGTTGAGTCGGTCGACTCGAGAAACAACCGTGCAGCTAGGACACGACTCGCAAGCGTTAACCGTCGAATCAGGTTGCTCGTCGCTGGCCGATTGAGTGCTGCCTTTGGCGTCCGGGTCATCGTCTTCGAAAGATCCGCGATTAGGGCAATTCCCGCCGGGGCAGTCGGAACAGTCGGAACCGTTGCAATCGATCGGGCAGTTATCGCCGTTGCACTCGCCGAAGCCGTTGCTATCGGTTTCGTCGGTCGGGTGGGCGAAATTGTCGTCGGCTCGATCGCGTGGCTTGTCGCCAATGAGCAAGCATCCGGAGCCGCAACAGACGAGCAAAAACGCAAAGGCGGAAGCGGCGAAAAGTCGGGACATGAATCGGGGCGGGTGCATGGATTCCACCGGTCGTAGAAGGGGGCGGGCAACGGAGTACCCAGGACAGTAAGGGCAAAGCCGCCGTACCCTTGCCAAGCGCGAATGAACTCGTTGGCCGGGACGCGGATCGGCGTTTGAACGCGGTTGTTGTCGAGCACGATCGCGTAGGTGTCGCCGTTTCCGGACTTCGCGAATCCGCAAAACGTGCAGCAGTGAGCCGGCAAATACCAAATGATCGCACCGAGCCGGTGGTCGCTGCACCATTGCAAGAAACGAGCGTCGCCGGGGCGATCGATCGCGACGTATGGCAATCGTTCACTCTTGCAGATGTTTTGAATCGAGGTCGCCGTTTGGCCGCCGCCGTAGTGCTTTCGAAGTCGTTCGGCGGCGGCGTGGTTGTTTTGCCACCGAAGCACCGAGACGAGCGAAGCGACGGCGCAAGAGCCTTCGCCGCCGTAAAGCCAATTCGTTTGACGCAGTGAAACCGGCAAGTTGACCGACGACGGCATTTCGTCGACGGGTTTAGGCGTGATCGCGATCCGAGGGGGTGCGATCTCGCAACCGACGACGCAAACGATCGTTAGTGTGACGAGATAAAGCCGGAGGAACCGAGAGCGGACGATCGCGTCGAGCATAACAAGCAATCCTGAGTCGTGATGATGGCACCGCAGCCGCGACACCGAACGGGCCGAGATCGATAACCGCCGACGGTCATCGAGTCGCGGATTTTGCAAACCGTCGAGTGATGAACACCGACGACGATCGCGATCCGCCTCAAGGAAAGATCCCCGCCGTCGATCATGTTTCGGATTTTCCGCACCCGTGCGGCCGGAATCTTTGGTTTGCGTTGCGGTGGATTGACCGCGTCGCGATGAACCCACCGCCAAGCCGTGCTGACGCTGACGCCGGCGGCGGCCGCCGCGTCGGTGTAGGCGGCCCCGTCCAAGACAGCCGCAACGACTTCGCCGCGACTCAAGATGTAATCGTGCATGTGCCCGCTTGATGAGAGAGCCTGAAACGCTGGCGACTCCGCCGCGTGTCGCGTCTCACGCATACGGCAAAGTTTAACGGGTCCATCGTCCGGCGACGATTCCCAGGCGTCGGCGATTCCGCAAACGCCGACGCGGGCCGCTCCGCCGCGACGATGCGGGACTGAGCAACCCGACAAGCAACGCGAGCAAACGACCGCATGGGCCAACGTGGACCGCTACCGAAACCGACAGCGCGAAAGCGACTCGAGGGCAACCCCGGCCACCGGCCGTTGCCAACGGATGAACCGGAGCCCCGGACGCTGGACTACGTCCCGTCGCCGCCGGACTGGCTACCCGAACGGGCCAAACAGGCCTGGCGTGTGATCGCGGCCGAGCTCTGCGCCGCCGAAATGCTCGTCATGCTCGACCTGCAGATCCTGGAACTGTATTCCGTGAGTTATCACAACTGGCGAGAAATGTTCGACGTCGTTTTGCGGGACGGATACACGCAAGAGTTCTTCGATAACGACGGGAATCTCAAATACGCCCAGGCGACGCCGTCGGCGACGCTGCTCGGCAAGTTCGCGCAAGACGTCAATAAGTTCGCCAAAGTTCTCGGTCTCGGTCCGGCGTACCGCGTCGGCCTGCGGATCGGCGATCGCGACGGCGGCGGAAAGCCGGTCGATCCGATCGAGGCATTGCTCGCCGGCGTCGGCGTGTCGATGGCGGACAGCAACCCGCCGCCGAAGCGAAAGCAGGCAGCGAAAACGTCAGCGAAAAAAGCCGCCCCTCAAAAGAAAGGGAAGCGAGCGACCAAGAGTACAACGAAAAAAACTTCCAAGCCCGCCAAAAAGGCCAATAAAAAGCCCGAGGCGTGATCCGTGGTCGCCATAACTAAATACACGCCGACGCGGCGACAGCTCGCTCGAGCACGCGAGGAAGGTTGGGCGGATTGGATTCAAACGCCCCAGGACGAGGCCGCCGTCGCCCGTGGTTGCTATTTCGACATCAAGTCGGCTCTGACGACGCGTTTTCTGTTTGAACGCGTCCTGACGCACGGCAAGGCCCCTTTCGCGGGCGAACCGTTCAAGCTGCTCGACTGGCAATGGCACGGACTGATCGGGCCGCTCTACGGGTGGAAGATGCCCGACGCGACGCGGCGGTTTCTATCATCGTTCACGTTCATCCCGAAAAAGAACGGCAAGACGCAGCTCGCCGCCGGGATCGCGATTCGCGAAGCGATGGAACAAATCGGGGCACGCGTCTACATGACGGCCGTCGCTCGGTCCCAAGCCGCCGATTGTTTCGACGAGGCGGCCGGGATGATCGAACGAGCCCCGTCGCTCGAAAAGGTGTTCGATGTTCGGCGGTCGACGTATCGGGCGATCATCCCGACGCGCAACGCTTGCATAGCCGCGATCACGGCGAGCGGCGGAAGCTCGCAAGGCAAAAACGCGAACTGTTTGATCCTGGACGAGCTCCACGAATGGAAAGACCGCTCGTTTTTCGGATCGCTGCTCTACGCGACGACGGCCCGAATCAACTCGCTCGTATTCATGATCACGACGGCCGGCGACTCGCGAACGTCAATTTGCTTTGAGGAGTACGAAAGAGCGTGTCGGATTCGAGACGGCAAAGATATGTCGATCGATCACTTACCGGTGATCTTCGAAGCCGGTCCCGATGACGATTGGAAGAAGCTGGCGACGTGGGAGCGAGCAAACCCGAGTTACGGGATCACGCTACCGGTCCGGAACATCGAGGCGGCGATCAACCAAGCGAAAGGATCTCCGGAACGGATCGGCGATCTTAAACGTTATCGACTCAATCAATGGACCCAGCCCCGTGACGCCTGGCTCGACGTCCCGACGTGGGACGCGTTACCCGAGGCCGATCCGAGCGAGCTCGACGGGATGCGATGTTATGCCGGCGTCGACTTGGCTCGCGTGCATGACTTCGCCGCGTTCGTGCGTTTGTTCGAGCATGACGACGCGTCGGTTTCGTTGTTGTTCAAGTTGTGGATTCCGGCCGACCTGGTTGTCGAGAAAAGCCACACGGATCAGATCCCGCTTGCCGATTGGGTGTCGCGTGGATTCGTGACCGCGACACCGGGGGCGTCGATCGACTTTTCGCTAATCCGTCGTGAGATCGTCGAGGCTCACAAGCAAACGCCATTGAAGGAACTCGGTTACGACCCGGCACTCGCCGAGCTGCTCTGCAACCAAATGCTACGCGGTGAGGACGGTCTAAATACGGTGCAAGTTCCGCCGCGAATGGGATACATGAGCCCGCCGTCGACGGAGTTCGAACGGCTAATCGACGCCGGCAAAGTCCGACACGATCACAACCCTGCGGTCTCTTGGATGGTCGGAAACGTGATCGTCTATCGCGACAGCAACGATCAGATTCGCCCGATGAAAGGCCGATCGAAAGGGCGAATTGACGGGATCACGGCCGCGATCATCGCGATTAACCGGCGGATGCAAGTCACGATCGAAGACAAGCCGACGCACTACGACACCCACAAAGTCGAGTTTATTTGATGTTGAAAACGATCTTACAACTTGCCGCCGTAGTGCTCGAGCTCGTCGGACGTCAAACGGCCGAGCGAGGTTTCGAGGTCGCATTCTTCAAACGTGGTTCGCAATGCGTGCTGCTTTGCGCTCTGGTGAACCTGGTCGTCTTGGCGGTGACCTACTGGCCGCTCGTCGCCGCGTTCGATCTCGGATTGATCGCGATCGTTTACACGATCGAGAAACGATCGCGTTTGCTTCGCTTCGCTTCGCTCGTCGAGAGTGAAGACACGGACGGACCCGCCGAATGAATTTCTTCGCCCGTCAATACGCGTACTGGTTCGGCCGACGCGAAACCCGACACGAACCCGCCGGCGACGCGTCCTACTATCCGGCCGACGCTTCCGTCGGTCCGTCTTGGTTCAACTTCGGCGGCAATGGCTTAACCGTCGATCGACTCGCCGGCTATCCGCCCGTCGCGCAAGCCGTCGGCATGATCGCCGGTGATATCTCGTCGCTGCCGTTGTGCGTTTACCAGCGGACCGGGAAACGCGATCGCAGCAAGGCGAGCGACCACGAAGGACACAAGCTCGTCAATCTCGACGGATCGCCAAACGAGTACACGACGCCGTTTGATCTCTGGTTCGACTTCTATCACGACGCGTTGCTTCGCGGGCTCGGTCTGCTATGGATCGAACGCGTCGGCATCCGACCCGTCGGCCTTCATAGGCTCGATCCGGACGCCTGGTATCCCGTCAAAAAGAACCGCCGCGTTTACTGGGTCAACCACGGATCGCCGCCGATCGTGATCCCCGACGCCGACGTGATTCATCATAGCGGCGTTCGGCTCGATGGCTTGAATCCGACGAGCCCGATCCGACGCTATGCAGACACGTTCAACGTCGGAACATCATTGCAAAAGTTCGCTTCAACATTCTTTGAGAACGGCGCTCACGTCGGCGGCATTCTCAAGGCACCGCAAGGCGCAAGCCCGGACGCGATCGACAACGTCGAGGAGGGCGTCCGAAAGAAAACCGATCCGAGGAACTGGTTCAAAACCTTGATCCTCCGCGATGGCTTTGAATGGATCAAAACGAGCGTCTCGCCTCGAGACGCCCAGGTCGGCGAGCTCGACGAAAACGAGACTCGGCACGTCGCCCAAATCTACAACATTCCGCCGTCGCGTCTCGGCCTGAAGGATAGCGTCGCCTACAACTCGCTCGAGCAGGAAGAGAAACGCTATATCCGATCGACGTGCGGCCCTCATATGCGTCGGGTGATGGCTCAATGCAATCGAAAGCTGATCCGGCCGAGCGAGGCCGCGTCGCACTTCGTCGAGTATCTCGTCGACGCCTTGCAATGGACCGACGCAGCAGCCCGAGCTGCGATCGCGACCCAAGGCATCCACGCCGGATGGCTGGCGGAAAACGAGGTCCGGCACTGGCATAACTTGCCGGAGGTCGAAGGACTCGACAAGCCTCAACGTTCTAACGTCCAACCCAAGCAACAAGAGGTCAACCCCGATGCCTAAGACCCAAACTTACACGCGGCCGGCCCACACGGCCGCATCACGAAACGAGATCCGGACGGCGATCCTTCCGCGATCGCTCGCCGCGATCGAGAGCCGCGTCGACGGCGAATCGCCGATGGTGATCGCCGGCTACGGCGCGGTGTACTACGACCCGGCCGACCCGACGACCGAATACCGGATCATGCCGGATTTTGTCGAGCGGTTCCGTCGCGGTTGTTTCGATACGTTCCTCGAGTCGAAACGGGATTGCTATTGCGCCCCGTATCACGACGAGCGACGCGTTCTCGGCCGTCGATCGCGGTTGATGAATCTCACGAGTGACACGCGAGGCCTTCGGTACAGCGTCCCGCACGATCCCGACGACCCGGACCATACCGCGATCGCCGCGAAAATTAGGCGCGGTGATGTGTCCGGGTCGTCGATCGACTTTGCCGCCGTCGCTGAAGAGTGGCGGCGAGATCCCGAAACCGACGCCGTGATCCGCGAAGTGATCGAGGCGGAAGTGTTTCATCTCGGCCCGGTCGTCGGCGAAGCGTATTCCGGAACGACGGCCGAGATCCGGACCGACCAACGTTCAGGGTGCGACGGTTGGCAATTGTTGCTCGACCGCAAGGCCGCATTCGAAGCCGCCGAGACGGCCGGCCATGACGCGTTGCTGATCGAGATCGATTGCCTGCTATTGGACTAAGCGATGTTCCGAATGATCTTACTGGTCGCGTCGCTCGCGATCGCCTCGACTTGCAACGCTCAATCCGTTCCCGACGGGACGCTCGTTTTCAGCAACAAGAAAGGGATCGTCGGCCGAGTCGCTCGACGGATCACCGGAGGCGATCGATACACACACGTCGGCATCGTGTTTGATGGCTACGTCTATGAAAGTGACTGGCCGCGATCGAAGCGAACTCCGGTGCAATCGTATGGAAAACCGGGAAGCACGAACGACTACTACGCCCCGTCGACGCCGATCGATCGGGATCGACTCGCCGCGATGCGATCGCAAGCGAACGCGACGCTCGGCACGCCTTACCGCTTGCGAGGATACTTCCGGCCTGGCGTGACGTCCGCCGGCACCTGGTGTAGCCCCTACGTCGGCCGAATACTCGCCGCCGGCGGGTCAAGTCTATCAAACCATGATCGACACGAACCGCAAAACCTACTGCGACGCGTTGGCGGAGACCACCGCTTGAGCAGCCGCGTGCGTCGCTAATCCATGATATCTGACTAACCTATTCCGACAAAATTCCAACCTACTCCGACTTTTATGTCAGGCCAAACTCTAGCTCTACCGTCACTCGTTGCAGCGTCATCCGGTCTCGGATCTTTGCCTCTGACTGATCCGTACATTATTGGTCAGTCTTGGATTGACCCAGGATCGGGAACCATCAAGCGATCAAGACCGTGGATAAACCCTGGCCGGTCAGAAATACAGGTCGGCGGATTGCCGCGATCCCAATGGGGCGACTACGGCGATGGTGATTGGTGGACAGGGGGCCAAGGAGCGGTTGGTCGCACTTTGGTTCTTGGCGGCCCGAAATACCAGATTCGTCAATCCGGCTTTATCACCGGGGGCAGTTACAGGAGTGCTTCGTTTTTTAGTGATGTGCTGACAAGACTAATGATCTTACGACTAACTGGATCGACATGGTCGGTAGTTGCATCGACAGATTTGCAATCTGGGTTTTCAGCGGACTCCGAAAATGATTTTGTGCTCGCAAGCCCGCTTGCGTGTAATGTTGGTGATTATGTTGGACTCTTCTTAACTAGGACATCTGATTCGTCGTCAACGATTGTTGCAACGGCAGATGCCAATGCAATCACCTACTACTCACAGGGTGATTTTTCAAACGGCGGAAGCGACATCGGCAGCGAAGGTTCCGACACCACGTACAACATGCACATCGCAGTGGACGCGGTTGCCCCATATTTGTCTGTGACCGGGGATTCTCTCGTTGAGGGCCACAACACTGCCACACCTTGGCACAGTTACCTGCACGCCGGAAACACGGTTGGCGGCAACCAAGATGCGGAGCCGGGTGGTGTCATTCGATCAATTTTAACCGGATTGACTCAGCAAAATCATGCACTAGGTAGCACTGATTTTGCGTGGTGCCGGTCAACTGGGGTGCCAGCAGCGGTCGCCAGTGGTGCAAGTGCAATATGGATACACTGCGGCGTTAACGATCAGGACAATGGACGAACGATTGAGCAAGTGATCTCAGACCTCGACGCAATCAGGATCTTGGTGCCGTCGGAAACACGGTTGATTTTGAGCGAAATCTTGCCGTGGACCGGCTCAACAGATTCGGCGGCTGCGGAAATTCGCGAGTGGAATTCGGCGATCTCCGAATGGGCAGCATCAAATGATGCGGAGCGAGTGTTGAGCCACGCGGCATTTGGGGTTAATCGAGTCTCGACAGGTCAGCCGGATGACCTAAATCCCGACTACGACAACGGGGATAACGTCCATCTATCAACAGATGGAGTGCAGAAACTAGCCGAGCTAATCGCTGCTCAAATCTACAACGGGAGTGCAACATGACCGCGACAGTAGTGCAAATTTTGGCTGGCACGTCTTCGACTGGCATCACGCTAGCGGCATTGAGCGGGACAACTGGATCAGCGTCAAATCCGTACACGCCGACGTTTGTCGCTGGCAACATAGCCACGATTACGGTTGACGGATTGGCGGGCGATTGGGTGTACACAGATGGACTTGGGTACTCAGGCATCATTCGCGACTTAGTTTCCGACGGCACAATTGTCGAACTAGGCAATGTGCCTAGTACGGAGGAAATCGCGACGCGACTCCTCGTCACGCCTGAAAACAAGCTCGCGACCAGTGCGGACGGGCGAGTCACCACGACACTGACAGCGACCGCACTGGCCGACGAGATCATTCCACGACTGGCCGGAATCACGATCACGATCAACTCGCCATCGTTCAGCGGTGCGACCGGATCGGATCTCGACGTCGAGCAAGGCGACGACTACGCGACGCGTCCGGCTCGAATCGACATCGTCTCGGCCGAGGACCTGACGGAGTACAAATACGTCCTGGCCGCAAGGCTGCCCAGCAACGCCGACGCGGGACTCGCGCTCGAGATGACGATCCAAGAGGACGAGGTCGGGCAATACGCGTTGTTCGCGCCGACGGCCGAGCAAACCGAATCGTGGTCGATCGGAACTTATGAGCTGCGACACCGGATCAAGATCGCGGCGAACAAGTATCACACGGTCAAGCGAGGCCGCCTCAACGTGACGCCGTTTGACACGCCGGCCAACGCCGTCGACGTCGACCCGCCGGCCAACGCCGTCGACGTCGACCCGCCGGCATAAAAACGCCGACACGGCCGGGTCGATCGTTCACAATCTTTCGCCAATCGATTGACCCCTTTCCACCTTTCCCAAGGCCGAGCCGTGCCCAAGCTCCAAGAACTTCGCGAACGTCGCGAGAAGATCCGCACCGAGATCGAGAAGACCCGACAAACCGTCGCCGAACGTCGCGACAACAAAGAGCACGCCGGGCCGATCTTGACCAACGAAGAGCGCACCGCGTTCGACAAAATGAAGGCCGATTATTTATCGGTCAACGAGGAGGTGAAGGCGGAAGAGGGGGCGGTCGATATCGACGACTTCCTGACGCAAACGGCCGAGCACGAACAGCGCTCACGCCGAGGACCTGGCGGCCGTCTCGATCCTCTCGGTGATGATCCGTTGCCCGGTGGCGATGGTGCGAGCTACGGCGACGCACTCGGCACGAGCGACCGCTCGACGTTGCGTGAGCACGCTCGCCGAGAGCTCCGGCAAACGCTCGCCATGCAAGCGTGGGCGTTGTCCGCAAACTGTGCGGACCGCATCACCGACGAGCATCGTCAAGCCGTCCACGAAACCCGCACGCAAATGGGCGTCGACTTCGAAATCGCCGGCCTTCCCGAGCATCAACTTCGCGAGCTGCGGACTCGAGTCCGTGGATACGCGAAAGAACGTCGGATCGACGAAGCGTCTCGTTTACTGCCGAGCCTGGTCCGCGAATCGCGAGCCGTCGCGGCCGTGGCCGGTGCGGCCGATATGGCGAACTTGGCTCCGGAGGTCGCAAGCGTAGCGATGGAACGGGCGTTGATCACGATCGGCGGCATCGTCAACGCGGCCGACGTGATGGTGACGGCGACCGGCAACAAGATGACCTGGCCGACCGCCGATGATACCTCGAACGAAGGCAAGCAGATCGACGAGGTGACCGCCCAGTCGCCCGACGGCACCAAACCGACGATCGGGGCGTTCTCGGTTTCGTCGTTCGAGTTCTCGAGCGACTTCATTCGTCTCGGCAACCAAACTTTGCGTGACAGTCCGACGGCGTTCGTCGCGGCCGTTTCCGCGATGATCGGCGAGCGTCTCGGCCGTGCGATCAACCGCAAGGCAACGAGCGGGGCCGGCACGACCACACTCCGAGGTCTCGAACTCGGTGCCGTCGTCGGTTTCGAGATGCCCGACGCGGTGACGTTCGCCCATGCCGGATTGCTGAAGCTGAAGCATTCCGTCGACGGTGCCTATCGATCGGTCGCATCGTGGATGATGAACGATGAGATCCTCGTCGAGATCATGTTGCTGACCGATGACAACGGACGGCCGCTCTACGTGGAAGCGAACGACGGCCGTTTGCCGACGTTGCTTAATCGCCCGGTCGAGATCAACAACCATATGGCCGCCCACGGTACGAGCGAACCGAACCGCGCTCGGATCATCTTCGGCGACTTGATGAAGTACAAGCTCCGTCTCGTCGGCAACGTCCGGACTCAAGTCTACCGCGAGAAGTTTGCCGAGTACGACCAAACCGGTTACGACGGCAAGCGAGGAGCCGACGGCGGCGTGTTGAACGCCGGCGGCGATCCGATCAAGTCGATGCTCTTCCCTGAAGAAGAGTGATCTAGCGATTCAACCCCTGAAGGCCGGCGTGTCTTGGATTGCCCAGGACACGCCGGCCGCCTTGTTCTAATAACTGTGAGGGGCCGGCCTTGTGACTCGCCGGCCCGAATGCAAAGGCCGGCCGGTTCTTTTACTCCTTTCGGAACCGGCCGGCCGTTTTTGTTTACCGACCGATTCACCGGAGCGATCATGGCTAAGTTTACTTTGACAACTTCCGTCCGACGCGATGGCGTCAACTTCAAACGCGGCGACGAGATCGAACTCGACGAAGCAACCGCCGCGAAGTACGGCGAACTGGGATGGCTCGAGGGAACCGAACCGAAAACGCGCCGGAATCCAAAACTGGCCGCCAAGAAATCCGCGTCGAAAACCAAAAGCGGGCCCAGAGCGGCGACGAAGGCGGAAACGACCGACAAGGCGACCGGCAAAGCGGAAAACAAGCAGGCCGGAAACGTCAGCGGTGACGTCGACGCGAAACCGGTCATCTGATCGCGGAACATTCGCGAAGGTGAAACCAACTCGAGCGAGTCCCCAACGATGGCTAAAAAGAAATCCGCCGCGCAACACGTCGACGCACCCGAGGCCGCACCGCCTCGAGTGAAGGTCGACGCCGAGAACCCGAAGCTATCCAAGGCGATGCTCGAGCGGTTGCTATGGCTCAACATGCAACGGCGTACCCTCGAGTCCGAAACTCGCAAGCTGCGAACCGAAGAGGACCAACTTCGCGACGTGGCTTTCGCCTGGCTGGAAGAGCGCGGCGTGAAGAGCGTTAAGAAGTTCGGGATTCGCGTCGGTCAAAAGATCGGCCGAGCCTACGTCGCCTGGCAAAAGGCGTTCATTGCCGAATGCGGTAGCGAAGCGGCCGACAAGTTGGCCGCGTCCGCACCGAAGTCGGTTTCCCTCGAGATCGTCCGTGAGGCCTGAACTTGTCGACTCCGATTCGATGGACGTTTGCCGCGATCGCTCTCGATAGCGCTCTGATCGCTCTGCCGTGGATCAAGCGTCACGCTAGGATCTACGCCGACGACGATGATTCGTATTTAACCGAGTTCCTCGTCCCGGCTGCCGTCGAGACGGTGGAACGCGATACGGGTTTGCGAGTGAATCCCGTCACCGCGGCGGCCGAGCTGCCGGCCGGGACGCGATCGGTCCGGCTGCCGGCGTCGCCGTTCGTTTCGGCCGTGGTGAAAGCGGTCGACGACGACGACAACGAAACCGTGATCGCCGGATCGACTCACGACGGCAAACGGCCGGGCGTTCTCGAGATCCCGGCGATCGCATCCGCTCACAAGGCTATACGCGTCGCTGTGACATTCGGACCGCAGCCACCCGCGCCGACGGTCCGGATCTTGATCGCGACTCTGGTCGCTCACTGGTTCGAGCATCCCGAAGCCGTCACGGCCGACGGCGACGCGAACGAGGTGCCGCTCGGCTATCAACACCTGGTCAAGTCGTTGCAACCCTTTGCCGATGGCGTGCGAGTCGTGGGGGGCGAGTGATGGACTACGCGAGTATCGGAAGCGTGCTAAACGCTTTGATCGACATCAAGGGCAAGCTCTGGGAGGAGCAAAAGCTCGTCTACAAAATGACGAGCTGGTTTCGACCGTTCACGAAACTGCGTCAACGCCGGTTGCTGAAACGATACGAACGGCAATTCGAGGACGCTCTCTATGACTACGACTGTTTCCAAGAGATTCGCCTCAAATGAAGTTCCTCGAAAACGTCTTGATGGTCTACCTATCAATCGGCATGTTTACCGCCGCCGCGTTTCATCTCGTTTTCGGTGAAGCCGACGGATCGACGCTCGCGAGCGTTTTGGTCTTTTGGCCGGTGTATTGGTTCATGGCGATCGTGTTCGCGGCGGCGGCTGCCGGAGCGCCGTACTAATGTCCCAAAGCAAACTGCGACGCGAAGGCGGCGACTTTCGGATAGGCCGATTGCGTGACGCCGTCGACGTGCTATCGCCGACGCGAACCGAAAACAATTCGACCGGCGAGATCGAAACGACGTGGTCGGTCATCCTGTCGAAGCTGCCGGCACACGTCCGCGCCCTGCAGGCGGAACGCGGTCGGCAAGTCGTCAGCGTGACGCGTTTGGAAGTGACGATTCGCTATCGCCAAGACTTGACCGGCGATCTCGAACGCCGGCTCTTCGTCGACGGTCAGCAATGGCGAGTCACGGCAACGATCGATCCGGATCGTCGTCGTCGGTTCTTGATCATCACGGCCGTTCGCATGGATCTCGTCGACGAGGGCTCCGGATCATGATCCAAGTGCAATTCGAAATTGACGAGGCGGCGTTCGCTTACGTCGACAAGCTCGAGGCGTCGCTGCGTGCCGGCGTGCTCAATGACGCGGCCGAGTCCGCCGGCGAGATCGTCGCGGCGGATGCGAAACCTCGAGTGACCGCCCCGGGCTATCGCGGCGACAAGGCCGGATTGAAACCGCTTCGCGATTCGATCTACGTCGTTGTGCGTGAGTATCGCACGGTTGTGATCGCTCTCGTCGGCGGTGCCTGGCCTGAAGGAGCACACGGCCACCTCGTCGAGAACGGCCATATCCAAAAGCTGCAGAACGGCGGAACGATGCGAGTCCCGCCGCATCCGTGGCTACGGCCGGCCGTCGAGGCGACGCGATCGCAGCAAGCCGCCGCGATCGAATCACGACTTAAACAAGCGGCCGAGGGGATTCGATGAACGGACCGATCCGAGCAATCCGAGCGATCATTCTTGGCAATGCGGCATTGGCGGCGAAACTCGCGACGCCGGCGGCATTAGGCGGCGGTTTCGCGGTGCGGCCTGGTTCGACCGCCATCGATGACAGACCCCCCTACGTGCTGCTGTGGAAGATCGACGACCGGCCTGTCGAGGGCCTGACCGGTCCGACGGTTTTGCGTGAGGCGATCGTTCAAGTCGAGTCGTACTCGCCGAACAAATCGGAAGCGGCGGCGATCGCGGCGGCGATCCTGTCGGCCGTGCAATCGTTCGGCCGTGGAAACGCCGACGACGTATGGGTCGCGTCGATAACTGAAAGAGACTCGAACTCTCGCGAAGAACCCGACCCGCTCGGCGGCGAAACTCTGTTAGCCGTCGAACAAACGGACTTTCGGATGTTCTATCGCGATAACAATCCGCCGACCCTTTAGAGATGAGCCCCGTCGATGGTTCCTGATACCGGCCAACTTGCGACCGCCGTTTTTGCTATTCACGCCGACGACGGCGGCGGAACGTTTCAAGCTCGAATGAAACAGATCGGCGAGCTGCAGCGCACGATCGACGCTCTCGAGACGTCGCACCTGACCACTGAAGACGAGAAGAGTTATATCCCCGGCGATCTCGTCGAGCCTGGCGAAATCGAGATGGAGTTCTTTTGGAACGGTGCCGCCTTGCCGCCGGACGCTCGCGTTCGTGCGACGTTGACGGTGACTCTGCCGGCGGCTCCGGATCAATCGGCGGCCGCTAGCTGGGTCGCGTCTGGTTTCTTCACGCTGCGATTGCTTCCGTCCGCGCAGCTCAACACGATCATGATGGGCAAGACCAAATTCAAGCTCGACGGCCAAGCCACGGCCGACGGCGGAACGAAGTTCACGTTCACCCCGGCGACCGTCGCTTAATCAGCTCGCCTTCACTGACTCGATTCTCTTTCCATCCTAGGAACTTTCCCAATGACTTCAGACGAAACCATCGCCGACGTGTCGACGGCCGACGAGCTCGAGCAGATCGCGGCGACGCCGACGGCCGCCGCATCGCAAACGCCGGTTGATCCGCCGGTGATCGTCGAAACCGACTTGGTCGACGATTCAATCTCGATCGAGATCACCGAGCGTTTCGGATTCCGCAACGTGCGGGGCAAACCGAGGCGAGTCCCGACGGGTCACCTGAACGTGATCGTTGACGGAAAGATGCACGCGTGGACGATGGCAGCCGGCGGGCCGATCTTCGCTCTGGCCGAGTTTCTTCCGGACGAAATCCCGCAAGTCGTCGAGGCGGTGCGGAAGTTCACGGGCGAAGAGTCGCCTCGAGAGTTCTATTCGAACGACACGCCGTCGCAAGCCGAGATCGACAAGCTGACCAACAAGCGATAAGCGATCACGCTGGAAGCCTGTTTTCAATTCCGTCAATTCATCCTTAGCAATTTCAAACAATGTCCGAAGCAACCGAAACCCAAACTCTCGGCCGTGCCGAGCTCGACCAACTCGCAAAGCCTCGTTATGGATCGTTCACGTTGCCGACCGGGGCGCGGATCGTGTTCATGTCGCTGCGTCGCAGCGTGCTCTACGCGATCGACGCCGGCGTGTTTGATTCCGAAGGGAATCAGGTCGAGGGACGCCTTCGTGAGCGTCCTGCCCGCATCCTGGCGGCGTGCTTGTGTGATTCCAAGGGTGCCCGGTTGTATCGCGATGACGAATGGGAACGCGTCGACAACTTGCCGCCGGACGTGTTCGAGCCTCTTTGGGCGGCCGTCCGCAAGCATCTCGGTTTTGACGACAAGGCGGCCGACGACGAGGCGGCGGACTCGGCAAAAAACTAATCCGATCGCCCCGGATTCGCTTCGCGTTCCGGTTGGCGATCGCTCTGGGTATCCCCGACCCGATCGAGTGGATTGA
The DNA here is from genome assembly GCF_007859915.1 of Neorhodopirellula pilleata. Taxonomy (GTDB): domain Bacteria; phylum Planctomycetota; class Planctomycetia; order Pirellulales; family Pirellulaceae; genus Rhodopirellula; species Rhodopirellula pilleata. Next base: position 80,434 of record NZ_SJPM01000015.1, on the reverse strand, counting down.
TTCCGTCGAGCCGGCCGTAATTGACCGGTGGCTCGAGTTCGATCGATTCGAACCGATCCCGTCGCCGTGGCTGCAGTCGGCGACGATCGCGGCGGAAGTCTACCGCGTCGCGTCATGGATCGCCGCAAGCAACGGCGAGAAGCTCGACGCGAAGCGTGTGGCCGACTTCATGCCGAAAACCGCCGACGCGTCCGACGGCCGTGCGAGCATGACCACGGATCAAATGGCGGCGTGGGCCGCGTCCATGGTCAAACTGAGGTAGCCGGCAATGTCAAAAACCGTCGAAGCATTCAATTACCGGATCGGGCTCGACGTCTCGAAACTGCAGGCCGGCGGGATCATCACGAAGCGCGAGCTATCGCAGCTCCGGCGTGACTTCTATCGCCTGCAGGAACCGGCCGAGCAATCGGCGGCGACGGTGAAGCGTTTGACGGACGCCTTCCGCGTCGGCGCGATGGATCAAAAGACCTACGCGACGGCAATGGAGCGGATCACCGCTCGGCAACCCGAGGCGATCGCAGCTCGCAAGGCCCAGACGGCCGCCGAGACCGACGCGGCCGCTATCCGTCGCAAGCTGATGACCGACGACGAGCGGTACCGCGCCGAGCAGCTCCGGATGATCGACATGATCAACCGGGGCAACCTGACGCGAGCGGAGGCGACGCGACACCTGAAGGAATACAAGTCGCAACTGCCGAGCGTGGTCGCGGCCGAGCGGGAACGCGTCGCGGTCGAAAAGGAAGCGTCGGCCGTTCGCCGTCGCCTGCAGACCGATTCGGAACGCTACGCCGACGAGGTGCGGAGGATCCGAAATCTGGTCGACCGTGGAAGCCTGACGCAAAGCGAAGCGACTCGGCACCTACGCGAGTATCGTTCGCAGCTACCGGCCGTCGTCGCGGCCGAGGAGCGACGGGCGGACCTGCAACGGCGCGGCGCCGCGCTGACGGACCGCTACGCAACCGCGTCGGAACGCCTGACGCGGGAGCTGCGAGAGGAACGTCGCGAACTCGATCGACTGCGCAAAGCCGGAGCGATCGACGAAACAACATTCCGACGCGGCGTCGCCGACATCGCCCGACGCGGTGCCCCACAACGTCCGGACTCGCCGTCCAAGCCAAAGCTACGCGACGAGATCGACAACATGCCGATGATCGGCGGCCTGGCGGGGCGAGGTGCTTCGCTGGTTCGCATGGGGCCGGCCATTGCAGGCTTGGCGGTTGGGCTCGGCGCTGCCTACGGTGCGTATCGCTTAGCCTCGTCCGCAGCGAGCGCGTTTAGCCAAAGCGTAGCCGAGCAAGCCGATCTCGTTGTGAAAATGGATCGATCAGCCCGAATGCTAGGCACTTCGGTGCAAGACTACGCGGCGATTCAATTCGCCGCGTCGCAAAACGCTGGAATGTCGGCCGACCAAACGATGGTGGTTGTCACAAAACTTTCAGCCAAGATCAGCGAGGCGGCTGCCGGCGGCGGCGACGCGTTAGCTTCAATCCAAGCTCTCGGCCTCGACGCGTCTAAACTGGCCCTAGAAGATCCCGCGATCGCCTTTCGGCAAATTGTCCAAGCGGCTAGCGAGGTCGCCAATCCGATCGACCGTGCTAGGATCGCGGCGAAGCTGTTCGAGGAGGAGGGCCTTGCGCTTGCCGATGTTTTGGCTGGCGGTGCAAAGGGCCTTGATGACGCCAAGAGGGCAGCCGATCGCTATGGCCTAACGGTCAATGACGTTCAGTCGCTTGGACTCACTAACGCGGTCGATTCCGTTGGCGAGCTGCAAGCTATCTGGGACGGATGGGCTAGGCAAGTCACGGTTGAGTTTGCACCTGCGGTGACGGCGATCGCCCAGACGATAAGCGGCATGGCACCGATGGCGGGCGAGATGGGAGGCGGCATTACGCAAGCGGCTGACTCAGCCGTCGAGCTCGCTGCCTACATGGCGGAAACGTCGGTCTACGTTACTCGATTCACGAGATTGCTTTACGAGGCGGGCACTAGAGACATTATTGGATTGGGCGTCGCCATCGCGAAAGCGTTCGAGCCCGTTACCGTCGGCGATGACATTCGAAACAACTACCTGGCGGCAAAGAAAGCAGCGGAAGAGGGTGCAGCCAAACGGAAGGAAGAAGCGGAGGCATCGAGACAAATCGCCGCCGAGCAAGTGGCCGCCAAGCAAAACGCCGCCAAGGTTGTGAATCCTGAAGTCGACAACTACGCCGAAGAACTTCGGCAACTGAAGGAACGCAATCGCGAGCTGACGCTCGGCGCGGAAGCGTCAGACGCTTATCTACTCAAAAACGCCGAGATCGACGAACCGATCAAACAAGAGATTGCGGCACTCCGAGAGCGGAACAAAGAGCTCGAGAACGCTCAAAAACTGCGAGACCAAGAGAACTCGCTGCGTGATCAAGTCGAAAAGGCGAAGATTGCCGAGCAGCTCAGAAACATGAATCCGCGTCTATCCGATCGCGATTCCGAAGAGCTTGCGGGATTACAACAACAGGGCGCGACCCCAGAGCAATTGCAACGAACGTTCGAAATGCGTCGTGAGCTCGAGCTGATCGAACAACGCAATAAAGCAAGGGACACTGAACGTGATCGGCTCAAAAGCCTAGCGGCCGAAGCCGCCAAGATCACCGAGACGCAGCGCGGACCGGTCGCACAACTGGCGACCGAACTAACCGACTTGCACGAAATGCGAATGCGGAACCTCTTGACCGAGGCCGAGTTCGAAGCCGCCAAGCGTAACGCCGCGATGCAATTCGTCGACATCCCCGACGACCTGGCAACCGCCGGCGGCGACATCACCGACGGCTCGCAAGTCTACGCCGCAATGGTCGACGATCAAAACGTGTTGCGAAAGAACGAAATCGAGCAAGCCGAAGCCGATCGCCTCGAGGCCGCCGCGATGCGACTCGCCGGCATCGAGCAGCAACGAGTTAACCAAGCGATCGAAGTCACCGCTCAGATGCAACAACAAGCCGCCCTGGCCGAACGCATCGCCGGCGGCGACGCGATCGCCAACCGGTCGACCGAAGCGACGACAACCAAAACGGCGGCCGAAGCCGCCGGCGGCGACGTGTTCGAACGGATCGCGATCGCGAGCGAGCAAGCAAGCTCGGCCTTGTCTCAATGGCAAATCATAGGAGTCTGAAAAATGGCAAAGGTCAAACACGCTCGCTACGGCGATCGCACTTCGAGCGAGTCCGACAAGGATGGCAAGAGCACTCGCAAGTTCACCGGCGTTTGGGACGTCCACCTCGATTCAAACGACCCTGATCCGATATCCGGATTCGAGGTCCTGCGAATCCCCGGCGTGCCGATCCCAGGCTATTCGGTCTATTCGCCGCGTCCGGGTTTCGTTGTCCCGTTCACAATCTGCCGATCCGCAACGCCGAACCCAGTCCAAGGAAGCCGCCGTTATTGGCAAGTCGCTTGCACGTTCGAAATGATCGGAAGCAAAGAGCAGAAAGAGCAACCCCAATCGGCCGACCCGTTCTCGCTCGCCCCGACGGTCGAGCCGTTCGTTGAAACGACCGATCACGTCATGTGGTACGACTACGACGGAAACGAGATCGTCGACGTGTTCGGCGACCTGTACGCCGAACCCGTTCGCGCACCCATCACGCTGAAAGGCGTAACGGTGAACCGATACGTGAGTTCCTATGACGAGCACACGCTCGGCAATTGGCTAAACGCTACGAATGATGACGACTGGCGAGGCCAACCTGAAGACGCTTGGATGATCCGAAGCGTAAAAGGCCAAGAGGTCGAGTTTGGAACCTACACGATCGGGCAGCTAACTTTCGAGATCCTATCGCACCCCGTCGAGTTCAAGGTCTCGATGGGAGGAGCCGCACCAAAGAAACACCGAACCGGATGGCTCGCCGTCCGGGCCGCTCGATCGAACACGTTCCTTGATACCGAAGGCGATCGCGTTCCGTTCCGTCGCGAGAAAGCCGGCTCGCCCGTGTCGATGACTTGGCTCGACATGGACGGACACCCAAGCGAGGAAATGCTCTTTCACGCGTTTCGAACACGACCGCAAAAAGACTTCGACGAGATCGCCTAACATGCCTGCAGTCTACGGATTCGCCGACCAACAAACGGCCGAAACGCTAAAGCGGATGGCCGTCGGTTCACCGGTCGACATCGACGACGACGAACTCGACGACGTGATCGGATGGGTTCTCTTCACGCCGCCGAGCGGAATCCCAGCACTCGAAACCGAAACGAAGGAAACGGAGATCCCGTCGGCCGAATGCGAAGCGTGGGCTCTAGTCGAAGTCGGCGACGTGGTTCATCGCCGGCCTGTAAAGAATCCCGACGGCGAGCACTATATGATTCGCGTCGCAAACATGGCCCCCGAAGCGATCGCCGGCGGAAAGTTCATCCGAGCGAGCCGAGTCGTCGGCGGCGCTTTGCTGATCGACTACGCGCCGTGCTAAACGGGTCCGTCTCGGTCTAAATTAGTTCCGGAAAACCCGCGTTTTCTCACGCGGCGGCCGCACAAGTCGAAAAAACGGCCGAATTTCAGCGACCACCCCCCCCCTCCCCAAAACCTGCGGGTTTTTTTTCCGAGTTACTACGTGCGGTCTACGCCAAAATGGCAGCCAGAAAAGACGGGGGCGTCGCCGCCGCCGGGTGGGGGTCTCTCCGGTGCAGGCGGTGGTTGCCGCCGTGAACGCGTTGCACGCTTCACCGGTGCAGATGATGGTTAACGTATTCCGAACGCTTTAGCGTCGATCCCGCAACTCTCTCGCGTTCCTAAGAATCGCAACCAGCTCGCCATGCCCGTCATCGCGAACACCAAGCTCGTAGAGGACGTTCGCGACCGTTTCCGCGAATTTCTCGAATCGCTCGAGCCGATCCGCCGTCTCTTTGAGGCTGCCGAACATAACCGGAACATCGCGGAGAGCTGCGGCCAATTCACGAAGTTTGTCGGCGTCGGATGGCTCGGCGACGGACTCGCTCGTTTGGCTCATTCTTTCCGAAGCTTCCGAGCCTGATTCAAAAGTCGGACGATCTCGGAATCACCCGCGTCGCCGGCACCCCAGGCGGAAACGATCTCCTCTACGGAATCGAGAAAGTTTTCAAGATTCTCGATTCTGGTCGCGATCGCCTCGAGGTCGTCGACGTCGCCGTCGTCGGTTCCGAACATGATCGGAACGCCGCGAAGCAGCTCGGCGATCTCGCGAAGTCGATCGGGATTGCTGGTCTCAACGAAATCTTCCGATTCGTCGCTCATGAGTGGATTCCGAAGGGGGCGGGGTGAAGGACCGGATTCGTCTAAGTCTACACCGGACTGTCGATCCGGAGGTTGCGGGTTCGAGTCCCGTCCGCGTCGCTTTTGAAGCCCGTTGTAACATTTTGTTACGACGGGTTTTTTTGTGCCTGTGCTGGGAGATCAAGCGACAGCAGTGAATCCATTGGATTCAAAACACCTACCCTTGGTTTCCGATGAAGTAATAGTTCAAGAAGCTTTGGCGCTCTTCCGCGGGCGTCTTGGCCAATTCGACCATGCCGTACAAGCGTTGCTGATCGCGGCGAGTCTTCTCGTTCAGCTTATCGTTGTCACGCAGCGTATCAGGCAGGTCAGAGATCACATCAAAGCATTCCGGCGGGCGCGGGCCGGCGACGACGCCGTGGCGGTCGAGCATCGCGATCGCGGTTTCCAATCGATGGTCGTGCGGACTGACGCGTTGCAAGTGTTGATTGATCCAATCGAGTCCGTATGCCTGACATCGATCGGCGTGCTCGGTCAACACGTACATCAACGAATGATAGAAGTTTGCATCGGGGTTGGCCCATTGAATGAACTGCATTTGCGTCATCAAGTCGGCTTGGTCGTATAACCACAAGCATCGACTCGGCTTTCCATCGCGTCCGGCACGGCCGATTTCTTGGTAGTACGATTCGATCGATCCGGGTGTTTCGGCGTGAACGATCAATCGGATGTCTTCCTTATCGATGCCCATGCCGAACGCAGGCGTTGCCAAAACGGTCGCGATGTCGCCACGCATGAATGCGTTTTGCATTGAGCGACGTTGCCCACGTGACAGATCGCCGTGGTAAGTTGCGTGTTCGACATTCGACTTCGTCAATAGGTCGCTAAACCGCATCAACGTTTTGATCAACGAGAAATAGACGATCGTCGAGCCGGGTTGGTCGGCCATCGCGTCGCGTAGATGTTGCCACTTTTCGTCCTCGTCGATCACCGGTTCGATATCAATGTGCAGGTTAGGTCGGTCGATACCTTCGTGGAACAGTCGGATATCCGAGGGTGCGATGCCCAATTGCCGGTAGATGTCTTGGCGACATTCCGCCGTCGCCGTCGCGGTCAACGCGATCGTGGTGGGGTTGCCGAGGATATGACGAATCTCGGCGATGCGAGAATAGTCCGGACGAAAGTCGTGTCCCCATTGGCTGACGCAGTGGGCTTCGTCGACGGCGAGCAGTCGAACGTTCCGTCGGCCGATCATCTCGACAAATTCCGGTTTGCGAAACCGTTCAGGGGTGACGTAGAGCAACCGATATTTGCCGCCGCTTAATTCCGCTTGCCGTGCCTCGCGGGTGGTCCGATCGAGTGACGAGTTAATCAGGGTCGCGTCGACACCGCGTGCGACGAGCGCGTCGACTTGATCTTGCATCAGCGCCACCAAAGGCGACAGAACCAACGTCAAGTCACCTTGATCCGGCCGGAACATCAAGGCGGGGATCTGATAGCACAGTGACTTGCCGGCCCCCGTCGGCATCACGACCATCGCGTGCTCACCCCGGATGACGCGGTCGATCACGTCGGCTTGGCAACCGCGAAAAGATTCGAACCGGAAATGCTCACGGAGTACCGATAAAGGGCTGAATTTTGAGTTCATCGGGCGATCGTATCATCGTGTTATGGGGGCATCAATTCCTTGACATCCATCGACCCCGCCACTAGCATGAAGTCAGCGGGGCGTTAAACCCCGCTCCCGCCTGCCTTCCCACCTTTTGGCTACCGTTGATCGGCACTGTGAGCTGATCGCGGATCGGCGATGATTTTTCAAGCCAACGCACTCTGCCTGGAAGGAAATTCGTCGTGATTTCTTGCAATTCCGTTACCGTTCGCCTGCTGTCGTTGTTCTTTTTGCTGGCTTCGGTAGCGTTCCTAAACGCGGACGAATCCGCCGATTCGAAGCCCACCGATTCGAATGCCGTCCCCGGCGCGGTCGACCGTCCGGTCAGCTATCACACGGAGATCGTGCCGATCTTTCGGACGCACTGTTTCGGTTGTCACCAAAACGCCAAACAGCTCGGCGAATACCGGATGACGGAATTTGCCGATTTGGTCCGTGGCGGAGAGACCGGCCAAGCGGCGATCGTTCCCGGCGATGCCGAGGCGAGTTATCTATACACACAAATCGTGTCGCACGATGGCGTCGCCGAGATGCCCAAACCCCCTCGCAAGCCGTTGCATCGGACCGAAGTGGAATTGATCGGCCGTTGGATCAATCAAGGTGCCAAGAACGATTCACCCGAACCACAAGGCCCTCGGTATTCGGCCGACGATCCGCCACATTATGCGGGACCTCCGACGCTGCCTTCACTGGACGTTTCACCGGTCGATGCCAACTTGGTCGCCGTGGCCGGCTATCACGAATTGGTGTTGTTGAACATCAATGACAAATCGATCGACGGCAAATCGATCGTCCGCCGCTTGGTCGGCTCGAGCCCTCGGATCAATTCGGTTCGCTTTTCGCCAGATGGCAAACGCGTGGCCGCTGCGGGCGGAACTCCGGGTGAACTCGGCGAACTGCAAATTTGGGACGCCGAGTCGGGGGAGCTTTTGTTGTCCAAGTACCTGACCTACGACACCTTAACCGGCGTCTCCTGGTCACCCGATGGTAAACTTGTTGCGATCGGCGCGAACGACAAAACGGTTCGCGGTCTCGATTCAACGTCCGGTGAGCAGGTCTTCTATCAGGGTGCTCACGAAGATTGGATCCGCGACACCGTCTTTACCAACGACGGCAGCCACATCGTTTCGGTGGCCCGTGATATGTCGTGCAAGTTGACCGAGGTCGCCACGGAACGTTTCATCGACAACGTGACTTCGATCACACCGGGGGCTTTGTCGGGCGGTCTGTCGAGCGTCGCGATTCATCCTCAACGGGACGAGATCATCGTCGGGGGGGCCGACGGTGTGATGAAGGTCTATCGGGTCTTTCGACAAACCAAACGTCAAATCGGGGACGACGCGAACCTTGTTCGCAACTTCCCCAAGATGGACGGGCGGATTCGTCAAGTTGCGATCAACGCCGCCGGATCACATGTTGCCGCGGCAGCCACCATTGACGGGCATTCGGAGGTTCGTGTTTGGAGGTGCGACTTCACGGGTGAACTTTCCGACAAAATGAAAGGCATCTTGGGAAAACGGGTGGCCGACCGCTCGGCCGAGGAAAAGAAATTGGTGCTCGAATCGGGCAATTCGCCTATCGACCAAACTTTGCGTTTCGAAGTCACCAATGCTGCGGTTTACGCGTTGGACATTTTTGACGATGGAGCGGTTGTTTTCGCCGCCAACGACGGAAAGATTCGACGTCTCAGCCCCGCCGGCGAACTGGTCGGCGAGTTTTCCTTGTTCGACGCACTGCAGACTTCGTCAGAATCGTCTCAATCCAAACACGTCTCGGTCGCAGCATCAGATTTCGATGCTGCGAAATGGGTCGACGCCAACTCAGTCGATAAGGCGAATCACTCAACAGGGAATGCCGCTCCGGTATCCGATGAGATCACTGCCGCGCGTAAGCCGGTTTCGTTCGCGTTGACTCCCGAGCGCATCACGTTGAGCTCGCCCTACGATTACGTACAACTGGTTGCCGTGGGCACGCTTGCCGACGGCTCGACGATCGATGTCACCCAACACCTTCAGTTCGATGAGTCCCCCAACCTGCGCGTTCAGTCGGGCGGTTTGGTGCGACCGGTCGCCGACGGATCGGGGCAATGGACCGTTCAGGTCGCCGGACAGAAACATACGATCCCGTTTGAAATAAGCGGACAATCTAACTTTGCCGTCGATTTCGTCCGCGACGTCAATCCGGTTTTGTCGCGGTTGGGATGCAACCAAGGAACTTGTCACGGTGCTCAAAAAGGTAAGAACGGTTTCCGTTTATCGCTGCGTGGTTACGACCCGATCTTTGACATCCGCGCGTTGACCGACGACCTGGCCGCCCGGCGGATCAACCCGGCGGCACCGCAGGACTCGATGATGCTCCGCAAGCCGTTGGGGATCACTCCACACGAAGGCGGCACGCTGATGAGCGTGGGAGATCCCTATCATGCGGTGCTGCGTCGTTGGATCGCCGACGGATCGAAGTTGAATCTGGAAACGCCACGAGTTGCTTCAATCAAGATTTCGCCCGAGAACCCGGTCGTCGATTCGGTAACCGATCGCCAACAAGTTCGCGTCGTGGCGACGTATACCGATGCGAGCACGCGAGACGTGACCCGCGAGGCGTTCATCGAGAGTGGCAACACGGAAGTCGCCACTTCCATGCCCGGCGGCGTGTTGCAAGCGGTTCGCCGTGGCGAAGCCCCCGTGCTAGCTCGTTTCGAAGGTGCTTATGCGGCGACGACATTGACGGTAATGGGAGATCGTACGGGTTACCAAGAGACCGAACCGGAAACTTGGAACCGGATCGATGAATTGGTCGCCCAGAAATGGAAGCGGATGAAAATCGTCCCCAGCGAATTGGCCGATGAAGCGACTTTCCTTCGCCGAGTATATTTGGACCTGACCGGATTGCCCCCGTCGAGTGACACCGTCCGGGCGTTTTTGGCCGATCCCACGCCGACGCGTGTTAAGCGAGCGGCGATCGTTGACCAGTTGATCGGTAATCAAGCCTACGTCGAGTACTGGACGAACAAATGGTCGGATCTATTGCAGGTCAACCGCAAGTTCCTCGGCGTCGAAGGCAGCAAGAAGTACCGCGATTGGATTCGTGCCGCCGTGCAAGAGAACGTGCCTTACGATGAATTTGCAAGGCAAATTCTGACCGCGTCGGGCTCGAACAACACCAACCCGCCAGCCTCGTATTACAAAGTTTTGCGAACGGCCGAAGACACGATGGAGAACACGACGCATTTGTTCCTGGGCATTCGGTTCAATTGCAACAAGTGCCACGATCACCCGTTTGAACGCTGGACCCAAGATCAGTACTACGAAATGGCTGCTTTCTTTGCCAAAGTTGATCGCAAGATGGATCCGGAATCGAAGGGCAAGAAGATCGGCGGCACGGCCGTCGAAGGGGCCACACCGTTGTACGAGATTATCGACGATACGGCCACGAGCGAGATATTGCATGCTCGCACGGGCAAAGACGTGATGCCCGCGTTCCCTTACGAACTCAAGTCGGTGCAACCTGCCGGCGATGTGACTGGACATTCGACGGCTGAATCCGCAGCCGAATCAGTGACTTCCGTCGAGCGTCAACCGAACCAAGAAACGCTCACGTCGGCGACCGATCCAGCCACCACCCGGCGTGAGCAACTTGCGGACTGGATGACCGATCCAGGCAACCCCTACTTCGCTCGTTCGTACGTCAACCGAATCTGGGGCTATCTGACTGGGGTCGGTTTGATCGAGCCGATCGATGATATTCGAGCTGGCAACCCGCCGACCAATCCGGAGTTGTTGAATTACCTGACCGATGAGTTCATCGCCTCTGGGTTTAATTCGCGGCACATCGTTCGTATGATCGCTCATTCGCGGACCTACGGATTGTCGGTCGAGTCGAACCCGCTCAACGAAGACGATCATCAGAATTACTCTCACGCAACGCCGCGTCGTTTGCCCGCCGAAGTGATTTACGACTCGGTGCATGCGCTGACCGGCGCGATCAGCAACATCCCCGGGATGCCGGCTGGCACGCGCGCCGCCGCTGCCACCGATTCGGGCGTTTCGCTGACGGACGGGTTCTTGGCCAACTTGGGCCGCCCGGTTCGCGAAACCGCTTGCGAATGCGAGCGGACGACGGACTTGCAACTCGGTCCCGTGATGGCCTTGATCAGCGGCCCGACCATCGGATCAGCGATCAGCGATCCCAAGAACGAACTCGAAAAGATCATTGCCGAAAACTCGACCGCTCAAGCCGTCGCCGAAGAAATCTTCCTGCGGGCCTTGGGGCGGATGCCGACGTCGATCGAAGTCGATGCGTTCGTAACCATGAGCGGACAACTTCAGTCCGATCACGATCAGTTGGTGACCCGATTGAACCAAGCCGAAGCGGATTGGAAGAAGGAATTCGAAGCACTCGAATCGAAACGCAACTCATCGCTCGCTGAAGTGAAGAAACAGATTTCCGATCGCCAAGCCGAGATCGCCGACGCGCGAGCCGAATTAGAGAAAACTCGTCTGACCGCGATCGCGGATGCGGAAGCCAAGTTAGCCAAGACCCGCGAAGGCATCCCCAAAATGATCGATGACTGGGTCACCAAACTTCACGGCGAAGCGAATCCCGAATGGTTCCCGATCGCTCCAAACGCTGTTGCCGGAAGCAAAGATGTGGCACTGACGGTTCAGCCAGACCGCAGCATTCTCGCGTCGGGAACGGCGGCGAAGGGGACCTATACCCTGGATTTCGAAACCTCGCTTCAAGGGATCACCGGATTCCGCGTCGAAGCAATTGCTGATCCGGCTTTACCACGCGGTGGACCGGGGTTGGCTGGCAATTTTGTTGTGACCGAAATTGCGGTTCATGCCGGACACGATCCGCAAGCCAAACCGAACGATTTACCGCTGGCCAAGATCGTCAAAGGGAAGGCGGACTTTTTACAAAGTGGTTTTGCGATCGAGCCGGTGTTCGATGGCAATGCCGGCAACCAAAACGCATGGGCGGTTTCGCCGGCGATCACACGCGACCACTGGGCGACGTTCCAGTTCGAGAAACCCATTCAAAGCGACAGTAACGCAAAGACCCGCTTGCGGTTCGTTATTTCGCATAACCACAGCGCCGCCAACCATCTGCTCGGTCGTTTCCGGATCAGTCTGACGACGCACCCAAGCGACATTCCGCTTTCGGCCACCGAGTCGTTATCGATCGCGGCGTCGACGCCGACCAAAAACCGAAGCGAAACGCAAACCAAGTTGCTGAGCGAATACATCGAGTCGACCGATGCCACGATCCAGGCCGCCGTGGCCACAGTGGCGACGGGCAAACAACCGGTTCCACCGGATGAGCTTCTGACACAGTTGCAAACGCGTCAAAAGCAACTCGAAGTCGTCACCCCGATTGATGCTGATCTCGTGCTCTTGCGTGAGAACGTTGGGCGAAGTCAAACGCAACTGAAAAACAACAGGCTCACGGCGGCTGAAGATCTCGTCTGGGCGTTGGTGAATTCCCCCGCGTTCTTGTTCAATTATTGATCTGAGACGTCTTGTTCTGAGATGTCATCTTGCGGGGCGAGTTCGTGATCGGCTCCATCGAACACCTCACGAACCTTGCTCGCTAACTCGCCGGGTAGGAAAGGTTTTTGTAGCAACGTATCGCGGCCACTGCGGATGACTTCTTGAATGAAAAGATCATCGCTGTAGCCGCTGATGTAGAGAATCAACAGTTCCGGCTTCTTCGATCGCAACGCATCCGCCAATTCTCGTCCGCTCATGTTGGGCATCATCAAGTCGGTCACCAGCATATCGATTTTCTCTGGCGATTTCGAGAACCACTCGATGGCTTCACTTCCGCCGGACGCAGCGAATACTTGATAGCCATGTGCTCGAAGGGTTCGCTCACAAAGGGCGCGGATCGCTTGTTCGTCTTCGACAAGTAGGATGAATTCTTTTCCACCTTCGATTGCACGCGAAGAAGACGCAGCGGTTGCCGTCTGCGGCGACGCCTCTTTGAGATAGATGCGAAAGGAAGCGCCTTTTCCTGGGGCCGACTGGACATCAATTTGTCCGCCCGATTGCGCAATGATTCCGTGAGCGACCGACAGACCCAGACCGGTTCCTTTCTCGCGTTCCTTTGTCGAGAAAAACGGCTCAAAAATTTGGGTCTGCAACGACTCCAGGATGCCGATCCCTTGATCCGTTACCGTCAATTCAATGTACTTTCCTGGACTTAAGGTGCCCGTCGTTGTGGAATGCGGCGAATCGAAGTTGACCGACCGCGTTGCGATGGTGACGATGTCCCCTTTCTGGGACGCGTCTCGCGCGTTGACGGTTAGGTTGAGAATCACTTGATCGATCTGGATCGGATCGGCTTCGATGAAACAGGCCGTCGGGGCGAGTGCCAGTTCCACCGAAATCTCTTGCCCAACAAGCTTCCTCAAGAGCGCTGCGGATTGCATGACGACTTGATTCAGATCAAGAACCTGCAGTTCAACCATCGCTTTGCGACTGAACGAAAGCAACTGACGAGTCAAACGCGTGGCGCGGTCGGCGGCGTCTCGGATAGCGTACAGCGAATCTCGAACGTCGGGTGGCTCAGTGATCTGGTCGACTAAAATGCGACAATAGCCATTGATGACAGTCAGTAGGTTATTGAAGTCATGGGCAACGCCCCCCGCCAGTCGTCCGACGGCTTCCATCTTTTGCGATTGTCGGAGGTGATCTTCCAAGCGTCGACGATCGGTGATGTCCTGTGAAATACCGATCAGTCGGATCGCCCCGTCTTGATCTGAAATCGTTCTGCCGCTCGAAGAAATCCAGCACTCACCGCGTTCGGGGTGATCGATTCGAAATTCAGCGTGATAATCACTCTTGTTATCTATGGCCAGTTTGGAAGTGTTTCTCACGTAGTCGCGATCTTGGTCGACGATCGATTCCAATGAGTTGGCGAGTGCCATCGGTTCGTTCGGGTCGATACCCCAGAGAGAGTACATTTCGGGCGACCACCACGCTTGATCGGTTCGCAAGTCCCAATCCCAAACGCCCCCGCCCGCACTTCGAAGAGCCAGTCGAAGGCGTTCTTCGCTCAAGCGAAGTTCATCTTCGATTTGTTTTTGAATGGTGATGTCTTGGTCAAACCCGTCCACCTGAATCAAACGGCCGTTTTCATCTCGAGCCGCGCGAGCGGCACTAAGGATCCAGATTTTACTGCCGTCGGTCCGATTGGCTAGAAACTCGTTTGAGAAGCCATCTCCGCATTGCATCAACGCATCGACCCGATCGATAGCGATCTTGCGGTCGGCGGGATCAAGGCGATCGAGGATGTTTTGAAACGAGGGGACTGTCGTATTCGGATCGAAACCAAACAGATTGTAAATCGCATCGGACCACCAAACCCGATTCGAAACCGGTTCCCAGGTCCAACTTCCCATTTTGGCGATTAACTGCGCGTGATCGAGTCTTTGCTGAATGGATCGCAATCTTTCTTGGTCACGCTTGCGGGTGGTGATGTCGGCAACATAGCCTTGCCAAAGAATCGAGCCGTCTTCTTGCCGTGTCGGTACCGAGCGGCCTTCGACCCAGATTTCCTCTCGCCCAGGGCGGCAAACGCGATATTCACGTTCCCAGAGTGTCATTGTCCGCGTTGATGCTTCAATCGAGTCAAGGACATCCTGCACATCGTCCGGATGAATTCTTTTGAAAATCGATGAAGCATCGTGTCTCAACTCTTCCTTCGACAAATCGTAGATGGATTCGATGAGTGACGAACAGAATGGCATGCTGAACGAGCCGTCAGGCCATGATTGAAACGAGCAGATGATGACGGGGACCGCTTCGACGATCGACGCGAGTCGATCTCGCTGGATTCTTAGTTGCTTTTCCGCTTCCTTTTGTTGTGTGATGTCTCTCGAGATCCCGATCAGTCCGATCACATTGCCGAACTGATCCCGATACGGAACCTTTGTCGCCAAAAAAACAGTCGTCGAATTCTCGATCGTCAGAACCTCTTCGGCGGTATCCGCTTCACCGGATTCCATGATTCGTCGATCGCGGTCTTTCAGCTCCGCAGCGCTTTGGGCATCGAAAACGAAGTGGTCGTCCCGGCCGATCACGTCTTCAGCTCGTTTATTGACTTGCGCGGCGGCAGCCCGATTGAACATCAAGTAGCGACCGTTGCGATCTTTTACAAACACCGCGTCGGTCGTCCCATTGATGACCGCGTGGGCGAGTGAGTTCGCGCAGCTGAGTCGCTCTAGTTGTTGTCGCATCAGCAGGTAGATGATGGCCGCCGACACGCCGACAAAGAACAGACCCTTGCACGACGAAACGAGCGAAGCCCGCACGTCAACAATCTCGCTCCAAGCCATCAAGACGTCCGACGTCAGAATCCATACGACCCCAAAGAGCAGATAGAACCCTGACACGCGAAGTGGGACATGTTTCGAAGGATCTACCATGGTCCCGAAGGTCCCGTTAAAAAAATCGACAGTTCCGATGCGAGCGGTACTCTCTGCCCCGAAGGCACCGTCGCGATCGGAACTGTCGTGTTTGGTTACCCCAATCATCGGCTATGATTCGAAATAAGTGGGTGGCGATTTTACGCCAATTGGTCAGAAATTTGTTTTCAATGTTCTCGGCGATTGGTAGCGTCTGGCCGAAACTATTGGCGAGTTTCGCTATCCGAAAATTTAAACTCGACGAAGCAATAACGCTTTGTCTAGATTTAACTTTAGGGTTCGCAACATTAGCCGTTTGGGCGCTAGCCTGGCCTGCTAAAAGTTTGGGGTTGCGGCGGCAATGCGATTGCGCAAGTTTAGTTCCTCGGAGCTAATACCGAGATCTTCTTTTCTGGCGGTGTGAACTCCTGGCTTGAGTTGTTCCCACTTCCATGCAGTGCGCCTGTGAAGGCGATTGAATTATCGGGTGAAAGTCCTGATCGGGGAAACCGTTACCGCCCCGTAGCCAATGGTAACTGCGTTTTCAACAGAAAGGGTGGAGAGCAACCAAAGGCGAATGAATAGTCCGTAACGATCGTGAACTCGATTCGGCCGAACCTGTCGGGGAGCTGTCTGGCAAATAGTGAACCTCTGATCCCAAGCATCGGCACAAAGATGACTAAAAGGTCTGTCCAATGTTGTTGGACTGTCGATGGGACGGCTTGCACGGTGACTGAACCTGGTAACGTGCCAAACTGAGGCAAGCGAAATGGTAATGCGGTGGTTGGAGACGGAATGTTCAGAAGTTCAATCGAGATAAGCAGGGATACCTCGGCGAGCAGCAGACCTTCAGGACGCTCAGCCGAGGAGTCAGAGCCTCCATAGTAGTGACGACCATCGGGAACCAAACCCGATGCGAGCGAAGGGAGGTAGGAAAGTGGATGCGAGAAAGACCATGCAATCGAAACGTAAATCGAAAGACTACATCCCGGTGACAGTGCCCTTTTCGGCGGAATCCCCGTCGGCGAAGGCTAGCCGTGCTGGAGAACTTGATGAGAAATCAACAATTGAGATTTCTGATTGGGCGAAAGCGAGCGTATGGACCAACCGCATGTTGAACGCACTCACCGTAGGAGTGCGAGGAGGTAAATGGCACGCCTTAATCGATAAGGTGTACAGTGAGCTGAACCTGTTTGCATCGGCCCGCAAGGTCGTTGGCAAAAAGGGTGCAGCGGGAGTGGATCGGCAAAGCACCGAAGATTTCAGCGAAAACGAACGGGCCGAACTTAGACGGCTAAGCGATGAACTGAAGTCGGGGACGTATCGCCCACAAGCGGTCCGACGCGTGCAGATTCTCAAGCTAGGTAGCAGTCAAACGCGGCCCTTGGGCATCCCGACTCCCGACGGTTCGAGACCGAGTCGTGCAAACGGCACTGGTCAATGTCATCGAGCCGATCTTCGATAACGAATTTCATGATAGAAGTTTCGGCTTTCGTCATGGGCGTGGTTGCCATGATGCACTGCGAGTTGTCGAGGAGTTATTGGAGTCCGATCATGTCTTCGTCGTCGATGCTGACCTGCAAGGTTACTTCGACACGATTCCGAAAGACCGCTTGTTGGCTCTGGTCGGCGAGAAGATTTCGGATCGTCGGGTATTGGAGTTGGTGAAGCGTTTCCTGGATCAATCGGTCCTGGAAGAACTTCGCGAGTGGACGCCTGAGAGTGGCGTTCCGCAAGGGGCTGTACTTTCCCCGCTACTTTCGAATCTGTACCTCAATGAACTGGATCATCGGATGGCCGGCCTTGGCTACGAGATGGTTCGGTATGCTGACGACTTTGTGATCCTGTGTCGTAGTCAGGAACAAGCGGAGTTAGCCCTTGAGGAAGTCAAACGCTTCGTTGCCGAAGCAGGTTTGACGTTGCACCCTGAGAAGACTCACATCGTTGACAGTCGTGAAAAGAGTTTCGAGTTTTTGGGTTACTCCTTTCGAGGGAAGCTTCGTTTTCCTCGCTCGAAAAGTCATCGCAAGATGACTGACCGAATCCGACAGTTGACACCTCGAAAATCGGGCCAGCCGCTTGAATCGACGATTGCCGAAATCAATCGGGTGACGGTGGGCTGGTTCGCTTACTTTCGGCACTGTACGTGGAACATTTTTGACAAGTACGATGGAATGATCCGCAAACGGTTGCGTCGGCAGCTTCTGAAACGTCATCGGACGAATCCAGAGCGATTATGCCGTACGCATCGTTGGCCCAATGCCTATTTCAGCGAGCGTGGCTTCCGAAGTCTGCGGGCGGCCCACACTCGTTACGTTCAATCCGTGATTGACCACTAACTGGAGAGCCGTGTGCGGGAAAACCGCACGCACGGTTCGGAGGGAGGGGAGTCCGGCTCAACCGGACTTCCCTACCCCTATCG
>NZ_SJPM01000015.1:0-62618 GCF_007859915.1 Neorhodopirellula pilleata | reverse complement strand
CAGCTTGCCACGTTTACCGGTGGCTACCTTGGCAAAGGTTTCGCGTTCTTCGTCTGTCAGCTTGATACGATAGAGCTTGCGGTTTGACATTCGACCGTCCGTGGTCTCGGGGGAAGAGGGGCTTAAATACCTTTTTCTACCCGAAAACCAAGCTGCGGCTGAATACTAGTGGCGAACTGAACTTCCTCAAATTGGTACGAAGAATCAGCCACGTAACGCGGTGATCCGTGGGTAACGAGGGAACCGGACCAGCTCGCCGAGCTGCCGCCAGCACGTTACTCGTTGGCGATGCAATAAAGGTGCGATTTGCTTCTCAGGAAGAGTTGGTCGCCAACGATGGCGGCCGAAGCGTCGATCTCGTCATCAAGTTTGTTGGTGGCGACGACTTCGAACGATTGAGCGTGATCAATGACGACCGTCGTGCCGTCTCGGCCGGTCAAATAAATGTGGTTGTCTGCGGCGACGGGTGAGGCGTAAACAGACGACACATCGGGCAACCGGGTTTGGTCGATGATCAGTTCGCCTGTCTTGGCATCGCGTGAGACCAAAACGCCATTGTTGGCTTTCACGAAATAAAGCTGCCCTTTGTAAAGCACCGGCGACGGGACGTAGGGCGCTGCGTCTTCTTCGTACCAAGTGATGACGTCGGAATCGGTGATGTCACCCTCGGCGCTTAACGGAATGGAATAGATCGCGTAGCCGCGAAAGCCTGTCATGACGATCACGTTGTCTTCGAATCGAACCGGGGTGGGGATCGGGTTGCCGACTTGCCCGCCGCATTCCCAGATGAGTTCACCGGTGGCCAAATCATAACTTCGCACGCGTTTGGACCCGTTCGTGATCACCTGGGTGCGACCTTGATACTCGGTGATCAATGGAGTCGCCCAAGTGGTTTGTTCATCACGCGATTGACGCCATTTTTCTTTACCGGTTGCGGCGTCGAGCGCCACGATGAACGACTCGCCTTCGTGATCCCACGGAACCACCACGGTGCCGTCGTGAACCGCCGGTGAACTGCCTTCGCCGAATTGAGCCCGCGTTTGCATCTGGCCGAGATTGACTTCCCACAGTTGTTTGCCGCCGCGGTCCAAGCAGAACACACCACGTGAACCGAACGACATGTAGAGTCGTTCGCCGTCGGTGACGGGCGACGACGAAGCGAATGTATTGGTGCTGTGCCCGGCTTCGTGCGGCACTTGTTGGGTCAAGCTGGTTCTCCAGATTTCTTTGCCTGTCTCGCGATCGTAGGCGAGCACAACGAAATCGTAATAGTTCGTTGGTTTGGCACCGCCGCCGAATCCGCCGCGTCCCCGGCCACCAAAGCCCCCGCGTCCGCCGAAGCCGCCTGGACCTCCACGTCCCTCGCGTCCGCCGAACCCGCCGGGGCCTGGACGTTGTGGTCCCGCTTGGGCATCGGCGCGTTGAGTCGGCTCGTTTGATAACGTTGGTGACTCTGCGGCTGACTCACCGGTTCCCTCGACGACACGGTCGGTCTTGATCGCGGTACTCACGTAGACTCGGTCGCCTAGAATGATCGGCGTACTACTGCCAACACCGGGAACGTCAATCTTCCACTTGATGTTTTCGGACTCGCTCCATCGGGTTGGTGGATTGGCTTCCGACGCGACCCCCGAACCGCTCGGACCACGCCATTGCGGCCACCCGTTGGAAACGTCTTCGGCCGAAGCGAATGGGAAGGCCATCAGCGGGGATAATGTGAGTAAAAAGTTCAAACAAATCGTTCTCACGAGATGGTCTCCGATCGAAAGAGGTGAGTTGCGTCGGTACGTACGAATAGCCGGTTCTAGGTTGAACCCCATGGCCTTGCTGCAGTTTCGGTGATGCGGGGTTTCGTTGATCTTGGGTTTTGTTGGTCTGGGTTTTGTTGGTCTGGGTTTTGTTGTTTTGGCAAATAGACGCTAACCTGAGGAATTGTTCGGAAATAACTTCGCCATTTGCATTGAGCAAGAGGATCGGAACCCGAAGCGTCAGCGAGGGATGCTCCGTTTATCTTGATCCCTCGCTAACGCGTTTTGAACTTGTGCTTTTTTCGTAACCCGCTGTGTCAACGAGGGATCATTGATATTGACTCATCCCTCGCTTACGCAGCGGGTTACGATAAATCAACTCATCCCTCGCTTACGCAGCGGGTTACGATAGATCAATGCCACAGGCAAAATCGCAACTTCAAAAAAGGCGGCTAGGCCGCAAGTATAAAAGCCCGATGCGCAAGCGAGTGATCACGCGGGTATCTGGACGTATCGAACGAATCCCCTCCTCGCGCGTCGGGCTTATATCATTCGCGTTCAAAAAAAACAAACGCGGCAATTAACTGTTTTAGGCTTCGTCCTGATGGTAGCATTCTGGCTCCACCGGTGACCCCGTCAACTCGATCCGATTGGCCGTCCGCCCCAAATCGCGGAAAAAAAGTCCGCCGGGCAAACATCTCGAGCAAAACAGGAATCAAACATCACCATGAGTTCTTTGCGAAGTGTCGTCGTTGGCACCGGATTCATTGGTCCCGTTCACGTCGAAGGCCTGAAGAGGGCCGGCGTCGATGTTGTCGGGATCATCGGCTCGACGGCCGAAAAATCTCGATCCGCGTGTGAGCGGCTTAAGTTACCGAACGTGTACTCGACACTCTCAGAAGCCTTAGGTGATCCGACCGTCGATGTCGTTCATCTAACCACACCCAACGCATTGCACTTCGAGCAAGTCCAAGCGGTATTGGCTGCGGGGAAACATTGTCTATGTGAAAAACCGCTGGCGATGAATACGGCTCAGTCGGCCGAGTTGGTCCGGCTCGCTGCGGCGAGCGGATTGGTGACGGGCGTCGCGTACAACATTCGGTTCTATCCGCTGTGTCATGAAGCCGCCGCTCGTGTCGCCAACGGCGCGATCGGGGACGTGATCAGCGTCCATGGCTCTTACGTCCAGGACTGGTTATTGTATCCCCGCGATTTCAATTGGCGGGTGATGGCGGAAGACGGAGGCGAGCTACGGGCCGTAGCCGACATCGGCACCCATTGGCTTGACTTGATTCAGTTCATCACGGGAAGCAAAGTTACATCGGTGTGCGCGGATTTGCGAACCGTTCATTCACAACGCTTTCAACCGGTCGGCGGGGCCGAAACGTTTTCCGGCTCGCAGTCATCGTCGATTGATACTCAAGCTGTCGACGTGACGACGGAAGATTGTGGTTCGATCATGCTGAGATTTGAAAGCGGAGCGAACGGTAGTTTGTGGGTCTCGCAAGTGACAGCCGGACGCAAGAATTCGCTTTGCTTTGAGTTGGCGGGGACCCAGTCCGCGTTGCATTGGAATAGCGAGTCGCCCAATCAAATGTGGATCGGTCATCGGGAAAGGGCCAACGAATTGCTCGTTCGAGATCCATCGCTACTCGATTCGTCGGCATCGGGAATCAGCCAGTACCCAGGCGGACATAACGAGGGGTTCCCAGACACGTTCAAACAGTTGTTCCGTTCGTTCTACGGTTACATTGAGCGTGGAGACAGCTCGTTACCTGCACCTTTTCCAACGTTCGCCGATGGACATCGCGAGATTTTGATATGCGACGCGATCTTGAAGAGTCACCAGGAACGTCGTTGGATGGACGTATGTTGCTGAGAACGCCCGAGCGTTGTCATCTTGCGGTACGCGATCTGCTCACCCACTAGCCATTGGGTCGAAAGCGTGGGCTGTGCCAAACCCAACGCGACGCGGGACGGACTGTTGGTTCAATCGTAACCCGATGCGTAAGCGAGGGATAATTGATATTGACTCATCCCTCGCTTACGCTTCGGGTTACGATAAACCAATGCCACAGGCAAAAGCGCAACTTCAAAACTTACGCGTCGGGTTACGATTTAGACTCAATCAACACGCCATCGGCGGCGGTTGAAACGCTATCGAACCGTGGCCAGCACCCGTCGGCTGGTTTGATCTCGAATTCCGGAGACGTGTATGTCTTGGTTCAGAACGCTCGACCCCATTTGGCAGGCTCTCGCGGCCGGGATGTTTACCTGGGGGCTGACCGCCGTGGGAGCGGCGCTCGTTTTTGGTCTGGTCAACGTTCATCGTAAAATGTTCGACGCGATGCTGGGATTCGCTGGTGGCGTGATGCTTGCCGCCAGTTATTGGAGTCTGCTTGCTCCGTCGATCGAGGTTGCCGCTGAACAGGGATGGCCGAGCTGGTTTCCCGCCGCGGTTGGTTTTCTTGGTGGCGGTGCGTTTCTGTATGTACTGGATCGTATTCTGCCGCACCTCCACCGAGGTCTCCCGATGGAATCGGCCGAAGGGATGAAGACCGCTTGGCAGCGTAGCGTCCTCTTGATCATCGCGATCACTCTTCACAACATTCCCGAAGGACTCGCCGTGGGCGTTTCATTCGGTGGTACCGCCAGCGGCCTCGAAAGTACGAGCTATGGCAGTGCGGTCGCCTTGGCGATCGGAATCGGATTGCAAAATGTGCCCGAAGGCATCGCGGTCGCGGTCCCACTACGGGCCGAAGGCATGAGCCGCGTCAAAGCATTCATGATTGGCCAAGCATCCGCGATGGTCGAGCCGATCGCCGCAGTCGTCGGAGCCGCCGTTATTTCAGTGTCCGCTCCGGTGCTTCCATTTGCACTTAGTTTTGCCGCCGGTGCGATGGTTTACGTCGTCGTCGAGGAACTGATTCCCGAAACACAGCAGCAGGGCAACGAGGACCTCGCCACGCTGTTTTTGATGATCGGCTTCACCGTCATGATGATCCTCGACGTGGCTTTGGGTTGAGTAATGCGTTACCAAGTCGATCTAGTGGTTCAGTCTCTTGAAAACTTTTCTTGAAGGTAATCCGAACGTAAGTGCTTGAGCACATCGAGTGGCTCGCACTGGTTGTCATCGCCGTAATCAATATCGACCGGTCCGATGGCTTCGGCGGCTTCGATCGCAGCGGCGTTGAGCACAGCGTTTCGTTTGCCGATTCCCATCAGTGCCGTATTCATGGCTTCCCGCACCCACATCTCTTCGTTGTGGATGGATTCGCGAATGCGTTTGATTCGATCAAGCAAGTAGGCGTCGTCCATTCCTTTGGGGTTTCGCTTGGAAAGCTCATAGAGCAAGGAGTAGCCACACCGTCGCCGCATCGGATCGTTGCTGTCCACCCAATCGCGAGCGATCTCGAATGCGAACGGGGTTTTCGACAGCGGCGCTCCGCATGATGCGAAGACATGAACAAGCATTCCCGATGCCAAGCCCTGGTCGACTTGTTCTTCGGCCTGCTCTCGCGTCATCTTCTTGGGATCGTCGACCAAGATTCCGACAATCTTGGCATCATAGACGTTGCTCTTGGATAGCGTGCGTGCGAGTCGATGATCGCGCCCGAGTTCCTTGGCGAACTTCCTGAGTCGCGTGAGGCCGATTCCGTAGCTGTCAAGTTGCTGCGGCCGCTTTTGCCAATGAGCGATTCCTCGCTCGTCCGCGTTGAGCTTGAGCCATGCAATGACTTCTTTTTTTGACATTGCCATTTAGCAAATCTCCACGATCGATCACTAGCAGACCCACCGTCTCGCTAATCGGGTGATAGAAAAATGTTGATAATCCACCTGCCATCGATGCATGTGGTATCGGATCGCTAACAAGATTTCTTACGGTCGACCCGAGAAGAAAACTGCGGTCGAATCGCAGTGTAGAAATTTGCTTGCGGCAAGTCGACCAAATTAAAACCCGACGGGTGAAGGCGTGTTGATCGAGTCGGCATCGTAACTCGAAGCGTTAGCGAGGGATATCGACAGAGGATTAAATGACGTTCAATCCCTCGCTGACGCGTCGGGTTACGATTAAATTAACAGCCTGTCACGGATTACAAGTCATGCGATCGCTTCGGGTGAGGATCGTAATCGATCGCTCACCCGCGATGGTTAACGCGAAACTATCGTCCTGGATCGAATCCGGTTTGGGCGATTTCCTCTTCTTCTTGAATGATGATCCGTGGGGTCACCATCAACATTAGGCTGGTCGAGGTTCGACCGACGCCGACGTTTCGGAACAGGCGGCTGACGTAAGGGATCTTGCTCAAGAACGGAACACCCCGTTCGTTGCGTCCTTCACTCATTCGCTTGATCCCGCCCAGAAGAATCGTGCCGCCGTCAGGGACGCTGACGGTGGTGCTGACCGAAGTCGAGGCGAACGTCGGCTGTTGAACCGTCGTACCTTGAACGATCTCCTCTTCTTCGTTTTCGTCTTCCTCGTTGATCACGCCGTCACCGTTGGTGTCGACCTGACGGGTGCTGCTGTTGCGCGTCGTCCGGTTGCCTTCGTAGGTGAACGTGTTGACTTCACCGATTTGGCTGAAGGTTGGAACCAGCGTTAGACGAACGAATCGCTTGTCATCGCTAACGACACCTTGAACGTTCAACCGAGTGCCTTCGTCGAGGACCACGATGACCGGTTGCTGGGCGACGGCGAAGTCACCGACAACCGGGATGATGCTGGTTACGAACGGTCGTGCAACGGTATCGTTGATCGATGCGATTTGTCCATCGAACAGCGTGATCTTTGGGGCTTGCATGATGTTACTGCGGTTGTCCCCTTGAGCGGCCTGCAAGAAGAAGAACGCTTCGATATCACTCAGGATCGCGAAACCGATCGTCGACAACGAACCGGCGTCTCCACCGAAGGGCGGCAAAGCAGCCCCGAAGGTGTTTTGGTCAAAGCGAATGTCCAAGTCAGCCGTCGGGATACCAGGGGCATCCAAGCCGATCGTCACGGCCGGCCCGGAGTCGTCCGGTGGAATCTGGGTTGCGTTGTCGTCGAATCGCACGTCGAAATCGATGCCGATCTGTTCGAAGAACGTGTCGGCGAGCGTGATGAAGCGAACTTCAATCGTGATCTGCAAGTTCTGCAATCGGCGAAGCGATTCGAGCAGGTCGACGATCTGATCGTGAACATCGCTCGTCGTGCTGATGACCAACGACAAGTTTTGTGGGTAGGGTGCCATCGTTCCGACACCACCGAGGGCTTCCCAGGTATCCGGTTCGATGGTTTGTTGAATCAATTGCATCAGCGAGTCGAAGTCGGCCATCGATCCACCTCCGCGGCCGCCCGACAGGGCTCCGGCGGATCCCAGGCCGCCGGCGAATCCGCCGCCGTTGCCCATCGGGTTGTATTGGCCGAGCATGTTGCGTCCGAGTTGGTTGGCCGAATTGTTGTTGGCCATGTTGCCGCCCAGATCCGTCATCGAGACGGGGACGAGCTGAACGTCGGTCGATGGATTGATCATCTGATAGGCAGACTTCAAAGCGCCAGCCAACCCGTGCTCATATCCAGAGATAAAGTTGGGGATCGGAGTGACCAAGTCGGCGACACGATAGGTGCGTGTTTCGACCATCGTTCGTTTGGCTTCGCGGCTGGTGATGTTCAGCACGTCGTTGTCGATCACGTACGAAAGATCCAAATCACCGAGCAACAAGTTCAAGGCACTGCCGAGCGAGATGCGGTTATTGATGGTTTTCGAGACGGGCGTATCACGGTTGACCCGCAATGTGGCCAAGGCACGCGAGTCGATCGCGATCGGAACACCGGTCACGGCAGACAAATCGTCAAGGACTTCGCCGAGAGGTCGATCACGGTATTTCAATTCCACGTCGGAATCAAGTTTTCGTTTGATCTCCTGTTCGCGAATGGTATATCGAGAGTTATTGTCGCCGCTGGCCAGGCGACGATCGGAGAGTTCACGCCAAGTCTGTGGGTCCTGGAACGAGAACGGACGATCGGGATCCGGAGGGATCGCGGCGGCTCCGATGGCAAGCATTTCGCGAACGAAACCGTTTTCGCTGCCCGCTTTGATTTCCTCATCCATTTGGATGCGAACTTGGGTGCGTGAAGCGTGAGCCATGCTCATGGCGATCGTCGAGTTCGGTTTGAGCTCTTGGACCTGTTTGGCGATGACTTCGGCCTCTTGGAATCGGTTCTGATCCATCAGGTCATTAAAGCTTTCGACCAATGACGCGATTTCTTCATCGATGCGAGATTCACGTAAGTCTTCGTTTTCCATCTCGCTACGAATCGCTTCGTTACGCAGGTCGAGCGAGATCTTCGCTCGGTTGGCTTCGACGTAGGCGGTTTGTTCGGACAGTGCGCGGCCGACCATGGCCACGAGTGCGGCACGGGAAGCTTCGTCGATGTTGGCACCTTCGACTTTGCGAGCCAATCGCTCCAGGTTATCGACCGCGTCGAGCGGCGCGGATTCTTTGATCTCGTTGGCTTTGGCGAGTTCGGTGGTAACCTCGCGGTAGAGACGCTGAACACTCTGCGCGGCGGCCAGATCGGCTTTTTGAATCGGTGTCAGATCGGCTTCGGCAGGTCCACCGGCCAGTGGCATGGGTGACGGCTTGAGCAACGTCAACTTATCTTGCAGGGCGCGGCGGGTATCGATCGGAAGTTCCGACTCGAACTTCCAAGCATCGACAAATTTGGCTCGAGCTTCGGTTTTCTTGCCGGCCGAAAGCAGTTGCATGCCTTCGTTGAATAATGCTTCACCTTCGCTGGCCGGTTCGTTGTCCGAAGCGAGTGATTCGGTTGCCTGGACAGGACGGATCGCACCGTACTGCGCGGCCGAATCATTGCCGCCTGTTTGTGCGATCATCGACGGTCCAATCGGCATCACACCGCCCGCTTGGGCGATCGGATTGCTAGGGCCGGCGGGTTGATAGGGAGCGGACGTTGCCAGTTGCGTCAAGTCGACACCAGTGCGACGCGCGGTGGCTTGCACATCAAGCAGCAACTGCCACGGCCGAGCATCGTTGGGGGCGAATTCGTGTTGGGCAACGCCGAGGCTTTGTGCTCGTGATGCCAACGTGAACGCCGAGCGAACATCGCCGCGATCCAAAGCGGCACGGCCCATCGCGACGAGGCGACGAGTTTCTTGTTGACGTTCGGGCAACGGTGAGTTTGGCGAAACGGTTGGTTGCGTTTGCGGGGCGGTCACCTTGCCAGCCATCGGCAACGCCAAATGAGCCGCGTCGATTCCGCGTGCAAATAATTGTTCGTAGCGTCGGCGAAGTTGTTCGGTCGCGACGGATGCATCACGAACTTGGCCAGAGGCGAGTAACCCTCCGGCGGTTCGATAGGTTTGCACGGCGGTGGTGAAATCGCCTGATGAGACCGCCGCATCGATTTGCTGCAACAGACCGTCGATGGACATCGCGGCTGATGGGTTGCCCACCGTCGGATTGGCGGCCGGGCTTGACGCGGTGACGTTCGCAGGCAGTGTGAACTGGGCCTGAGCTGTCGAGGCGATCAGGTTGACTCCGCCAAAAACGCCCCCGACGAACAGGCAGACCGGAATCGATTTCAGGAAAGTCATTCGTTGAGCGGCCTTCGAGTGAATGGTCGTGCGAGTTGATTCGGCCGTAGACGAACCCTTCCGCCGTGGCGGGTGATACGATCGGTTCAACGCGACTCTCCTTCTTCGCGGTGAGACAATGGAAGCATGAATCGGAAAGCTCTCGCGTGAACTCGCCACGGGGCAAAAAAATCTTTCGTGTTCCGTCACAATAAGGTCTGTTTGCTAGTGGGCAGGTGGATAACGGGATGGAAACGTTGACCTAGACGGTCACCTAAACTGATTCCGAGTGTCGGCATCCGGACGCTCTGGACGGGAACAAAGCCGGTTCGAGCGAGGGAGTTGACACGGAAACCTTCCGAGTGAGGTTGGCAATACGATCTGCGGCGAAACGATGTCAAGTCGATTTCGAAGCTTTTTTCTATAGCGATTTCTTAACAATTCTCTTCCTAAGGTCGGTTTATCCGTGAAACGTTTCGTCCAACTATTCGAAAGCCTGGACCAAACGACGAAAACGAACGAAAAAATTGCCGCAATCGCTGGCTATTTTTCGACCGTGTTGAACGATGCCCAATCAAGCCGAGCCGACGCAGCCTGGGCCGCCCATTACCTCAGCGGGCGGCGGGCCAAACGACTCGTTCGTACAGGTACGCTGCGACGATTGGCGGCAGAGGCGGCGGACATACCCGATTGGCTTTTTGACGAATCCTACGATGCCGTTGGCGATCTGGCCGAGACGATTTCTTTGCTCGTTCCGCCATCCGATATCGAGCAGCGTGAAACCGGCGAGCGATCACTGACAACTTGGATCGAAAATTTTGTTTTGCCACTGGCGAAGATGGAGGAAACCGAGCAGCAGCTGCTCGTCGGCGAGATTTGGCAGCAAACCGACGGCACCTCGCGATTGATATTGATGAAGCTGATCACGGGTTCGTTTCGCTTAGGTGTGAGTGCTCGCTTGGTCGCACGTGGTATCGCTCAGGCCACCGGACTTCCCCCCGATGTGATCGCTCATCGTTTGATGGGGCACTGGAAAGCATCTGCGGATTTCGTCGACCGCTTGGTTGATCCGGATACCGACGACGCGGTGCTCAGTCGGCCCTACCCGTTCTGTTTGGCTCATGCACTCCAGGGTGATAACGGCGAGGGTGAAGAAAGTGAATTTAAGCACGAGATGCTTGCCCCGGTCGTGTCTGGTTTGGGCGGCGTCAGCGATTACATTGCGGAGTGGAAGTGGGACGGCATTCGCGGCCAAGTCATCCGCCGCAGCGGCCAAACGTTTGTTTGGTCGCGGGGCGAGGAATTGATGCAAGGACGTTGGCCGGAGGTTGAACGGGCGGCGGAGTTTTTGCCCGACGGAACGGTCCTCGACGGAGAAATCTTGGCCAGCCGCTTCGACGGTGACCGCATCGAAGTGCTTCCGTTTGCGGAACTGCAGCGGCGTATCGGGCGCAAGACCGTCGGCAAAAAACTGTTGGCCGAAGTTCCCGTCATGTTCCACGCGTTCGATTGCTTGGAATACGACGGCGTCGACGTGCGGGAACAACCGCTCTCAAAACGACGAGACTATCTGCTTGCACTGGTCGAACAACACCAACCACCTGGACTGCATCTCAATCCTGCAATTCCGGTACGATCATGGTCAGACGTCGCCGATGTTCGCTCAACAAGTCGCGATCAAAACGCCGAGGGCGTCATGCTAAAACGTCTTGATGCGACGTATTCGGTCGGTCGCGTTCGTGGCGTTTGGTGGAAATGGAAACTGGCTCCGTACACCGTCGACGCGGTCTTGATCTACGCCCAACGAGGACACGGCAAACGAGCAAGCCTTTACACGGACTATACGTTTGCTGTTTGGAATGGCGGGGAACTGGTTCCATTCGCCAAAGCATACAGCGGCTTGACTGACGCGGAGATTCGCATTGTCGATCGATTCGTTCGCGAGAATACATCGCAACGATTCGGTCCGGTTCGCAGCGTCAAGCCGGAGTTGGTGATGGAACTCGCCTTCGAGGGACTGCAACGCAGCACGCGGCACAAGAGCGGCATCGCGACCCGATTTCCGCGGATCGTGCGCATCCGCAAGGATAAAACTCCCGCAGACGCGGACAAGCTTGAAGACTTGGTCGCGATGTTAGAGTCAACCGCGCCTTAAGCATCGCGTGAACAATAAGTGATGGATTCTTAACGTGGCGTCGACTTTCAGTCGACGTTTCAGGGTTTGGCGACTGAAAGTCGCCACCACTTAATGTTCACGCGATGCTAAAAAAACACCGAATGCGGCGATAACTGATGTAGCGAAGGCGAGTTTCTCTACGGGAGATCGACTCTCCGGTGTTGTGCGTTTCAGTTCAATCGATAGAGCTGCGAGATTTGGTCCAACACGAGCTGTTCGGCTTCGCAAATCCGTCCGATTCCAAAACAACCGCCCGAGGCCTCGGCGATCTGGGTTGCTTGTGTCTTCAAACGTTTTCCGATGGCGATCCGCAAGCCGAGTCGCATGCGTTCGGCGCACTGATTGGTATACAGCCACCACAAACGCTTCAAATCGTTATCGGGTCGCTGGTGCAGCCAGCTTTGGAACGTCGCGACGGCCGCCGGGTTGCCGATCAATTCCGAATCGACAATGCAACAAGTGGCGACCATTCGCTCTTGCGCCGTCACCTCACCGCTGGCCCAGGCGATTTCCGCCAGGGGCAACAATGGCAAGGCCGCGATCGTGTCTTTGTCGAATCCGAACGTGAGCAACTCCGAAATCAGTTCGCGATCATTGATTTGAGAGGCTTGCATGAGCTCATCGAAACGTTGCTCGCAAAGTGCCTGTCGATGAAACTGACGCCGAAGCTCGATCGAGTCCCGGAAACAATGTGCCTCTTCAAGCCGCGTCAATTTGCGAGCCATCGCGTTGGAAGTCACCATCATTTCACTCCGATTGATATGCGTAGGGTTTGATAAATCGGTTCGCAAACACTCCGCCTAGCGAACGGGTTATTGTACCGCCGGTGCGGCAAACTGACTCATCAAAAAAATGCATTCGCACATCGACAAAAGCAATCGAAAGCCCAGTGATCACCCGGACTATTGGCGAGTTTCGCTATCCTAGTGCTCCGTCAAAATTAAAAATGAGGGTTGGCTTAAAACGTGGCACGGTGGTCCCCACCGTGATTCTCGACGGAGGACCGTCGAGCCACGTTGCTGACGCCCTAAAGTCAAATCTTGACGAAGCACTAAGCAAGTAGTCGCGTGATCAAGGCGTCTGCCGAGTCATGTCGATACGCCACTTCGTCGGAGGATTTTTCCGCTAGGTTTTTGACCTGCACCACTCCACGCTGCCACTCGTTGCCGCCTGCTACGATCGCGTACTTGAACCCGCTTGCGTCGGCGTACTTGAGTTGTTGCCCCAACTTTTTTGGTTCCGGGTATACCTCCGTGCCGATGCCTCCACGCCGTAGATTCGTAGCCAATTTCAAGTAGTCGTCGCGGTGGTCGGCGTCGAAGTACAAAATCATTACTGGACAGGGTTTGTTTGTCGTCGACAATTTATCGAGCGTCTCGAGTGCGGCAAGCAATCGATCCAGACCCAAGGAGGCACCGATGCCGGGTAAATGTTGTTTGGTATAAAGGCCGGCTAGGTTGTCGTATCGGCCGCCGCTGCAGATGCTTCCGATCGAAGGCAGTTCGTCGAGCGTTGTTTCGAAAATCACGCCTGTGTAATAATCCAGTCCGCGGGCGATCGACACATCGATGTTCAATCGGTCGGGCGAGACGCCCGAGGCGATCGCCCCTTCGTAAATCTCTCGCAAACGATCGATACCGGCCACCGCGGTGGCGTTGTGGTTCACGATTTCTGGCAAGCGATCGAAAATGCCGCTTGCGCCGGCCGACTCGGTTTCCGACTTGAGTTCCGCCAATCGCAAGACTTGATTGGCTTGATCGGCGGTGATGTTCGCCGCCGAGACCATTTCGGCAGCGGTTTTTTCCAATCCGATCTTTCCGAGTTTATCGAGGCTCCGCAGGATCGCGGTCGTCTTGTCGGCTAGGCCGAGCGATTCGAGCAAACCGGACAGAATCACGCGGTTGTTGATGCTGATCGTAAACGCATCGATGCCGATCGCCTTCAACAGCGAATCGATCACCGTGACCGCTTCGATGTCCGCCAAGACCGACTCGGTCCCGATCGTGTCAAAGTCGCACTGATAGAATTCGCGGTACCTGCCCGCTTGGGGGTTCTCACCACGCCACACCGGCGCGATGTGATAGCGTTTAAAAGGCGTCCCGAGGGTACCGATATGCTGCGCCGCAAACCGCGCCAACGGCACCGTCAAATCGAATCGCATCCCGACGGGCCGTCCGCCGTTGTCGGTGAATGAATAAAGTTGCCGGTCGGTTTCCTCACTGCCCTTGCCTGTCAAGACGTCCAAGTGCTCCAGGGTCGGCGTGTCGATCGGCGCAAAGCCGAACGATCGAAATGTCTCGCGAGCCGTCTCCATCAAACGCTCCCGAGGGATCATCGCGGCGGGAAGATAATCGCGAAAACCTTTAAGCGTCCGAGGCTGGATCAATGACATTCGAAGTTGCGAGAGGCGAGTGGCGAGAGGCGAGAACCGAGTGGAGGTCACTCGAGGGGATCAGTTTAGCGGTATCGAGGTTCGCCGAAAGGGAGCCAACAAGGTACGGGACAACAAGATAAGAACAAGGTAAGGGACAGAGCGTCGACCGCTACGGCGATTTGCGAGTCTGTGATACGATCGGCGGGCCAATTTCATCCGCTCCCCTTGCCACCCCGCAAATTTGATTCATGCCACACGATGTTTATGCCGTCGGCAACGCTCTGGTCGATATCCAAGCCCAGGTCGATGACGCCCTCTTGAGCCAGCTCGCTTTCGAAAAAGGCGTGATGACGCTCGTCGATGATGAGCGTCAGGCTGGAGTTTTGGCCAATTTTGACTTGCCGAAATTGCACCGCTGTGCCGGCGGTTCGGCGGCCAACACGATCGCAGCGGTCGCGGACTTCGGCGGCAAAGCGGCGTTCGTGGGCAAGATCGGCGACGACGAAACCGGCGAATTCTTTCTCCGAGATCTGCGGGCGCTAGGCGTGACGATCGACGTTGATCCGCTTCCCGGAACTCCGACGGGGACCTGCGCCATTTTGATCAGTGACGACGCCGAGCGCACCATGCTGACGAATCTCGGAGCGTCGTCGCGGTTGTCTGAGGTCGACATCGACGAGGCCGCCGTGATCGATGCGAAATACATCTACATCGAGGGCTATCTGTTCACAGGCGAAGACACCAAGGCGGCGGCCTACCGGGCGATCGACTATGCGGTCAAGAACAACATTAAGATCGCCTTTACCGCCTCAGACCCGTTTTTGGTCAATATGATTCGTGAAGAGATTTGGGATCTCATTCGCGGTCCGGTCGATTTGTTTTTCTGTAACGAAGAGGAAGCCCAAAGCCTTACCGGACTGACCGATCCGATCGCATGCGCCAGCAAAATTCATGAAACCGCTGAAAACGTCGCGATGACACTCGGCCCCAACGGATCGATTTTGATGCACGGCGGCGAAGCGATCGCGATCGAGGGAGTGTCCGTCAAAGCGGTCGACACGACCGGAGCTGGCGATATGTACGCCGGCGGAATCTTGTACGGCATCACCAACGGGTTGTCGTGGAAACAAGCCGGCCATCTCGCCTCCCACGCCGCCGCCCGCGTCGTCGGCCAACTCGGCGCTCGCTTGGCGACTCCCTTTACTCGTGAAGAAATCGAACAATTGATCAACGTGTAATTCTTCACCTTGAATCCGTCCAACCGTAGCGAAAGTCGCCATGACTTTCGGCGATTGCCGGTCCAAGCCGAAGTTCTTCGCGAGTTTCGCAATCTGAATGTTCCTGTTGCTTAACGGGGCCACCGGATGAGACGGTGGGTGACCGATCCATTGATTTCGCTGCTCTGAACGCCGGTCGTCCACGACTTGAGGTCTCAATTCCACGAATAATACGCGTCCGACTGCCTGAGTCGTGCGACGACGAAATATCCGGTAACTTGGTTGTATCCAAGGTCTTGCGACTATGGCTGTCCGTCCTTTCGCCGCCTGCTCAGCGAACTGAGCTCACCAAGGCGACTAGAATCGGTCTTTCCTCCCTACCTTCTCATCAGGCGCGCAACACGATGACCATGATCCGGACGGCACGTTTTTGTATTTGGATGTGGGCGATCAGCATCGCCTCGGTATGCCAAGCGTCGGAATTCTCCGGCACCTCCAGTCCCAAGTCCGCGTCTCGGCCCAACGTCGTCATCATCATGGTCGATGACATGGGGTATTCCGACTTGGGATGCTACGGTAGTGAGATCGAAACGCCGAATCTGGACCGTCTCGCCGACCGGGGTCTGCGGTTTTCCCAGTTCTACAACACCGCGAAGTGTCACTCCTCGCGAGTTTCGTTGTTAACGGGTCAGTACTGTATCGCGGCGGGAGATGTCAGGTTGAACCACGCAGTGACGTCCGCAGAGGTATTGAAGAATAGTGGCTACTTCACCGCCATGACCGGCAAGTGGCATCTCAAAGAGCAGCCGACGGATTTTGGGTTCGATCGTTACTTCGGACATCTCAGCGGCGCGTGCAATTTCTTTAAAGGCGATCAAACCTTTCGGCTCAACGGCCAACCGTGGCAGGTTCCCGACGACGGTTTTTACACGACCGTGGCGAACGTTGACTACGCGATCGATTTCCTGAACGAAGCCCGGCAAACCGCAAATCCCTGGTATCTGTACATTGCGTTCAACGCGCCCCACGCACCGCTGCACGCGTTGCCCGAAGACTATGCGAAATATCGCGGTCGCTATGATGCCGGATGGGATGTCGTACGGGCAGCTCGCGTGGAAAAACAGAAACGCATCGGATTGTTGCCGGATTCGGTGAAGGCGAGTCCCCGCCCGGAACACGTTGCCGCTTGGGACTCCATGGAACCTTGGCGGCAAGAATACGAAGCCAAACGGATGACAACCCTCGCCGCGATGATCGACCGGGTGGATCAGGAAGTCGGACGTTTGGTCAACGACTTGCAAGTCCACGGCGAACTTGACAACACGATGCTCTTGTTTGTCTCGGACAACGGGGCGTGTCCTTACGATCGCGGTCGTCCGATCCTGGATGCGGAGCCCACCAACGGCAACGTTTCATTCGCCGACTCGACCGGTTGGTCTTGGGCTCGCAATAGTCCGTTTCGATTTTACAAACAAAACCAATTCGAAGGCGGCATTTCGACACCCGCGATCGTTCACTGGCCGGCTGGATTAAAGACAAAGCCCGGCACGATCGTGCATCAACCCGCGCATCTGATTGACGTCATGCCGACGTTGGCCGACATCACCGATTCCAAAATTCCTCAAGCTTGGCCCGGTCGCGAGCTGCGACCTGTTTCAGGCGTCTCGCTTAAGCCGGTCTTCGAGAACGAAGCCTTGGAGCGTTCTTTGCCGATCCATCTGTTGTTTTCGAACGATCGTGGGTTGCGAGATGGTGACTGGAAAGCCGTCAGTTTCCGGGGGACGGCTTGGGAGTTGTATAACGTGGCGGAGGATCGGACCGAACTGAACGACTTGGCCGCTTCGAATCCGGAGCGACTCGACGCGATGATTCAAAAATGGACCGTGATGACCCAAGACGTCTTGCACGCGCCGCCGAACGTTTCAGCTCCGGTCACCGAAGCTGATCTACCGCATCAGCATCCTGAATGGACCAATTTCGAACAATCCGATCCGTCGCAAAGCGGCAAGTACCGCCCCGGAAAGATAAAGCCGAAAAACAAATCAAAGAAGGATGACCTGACCATTCGCGCTCGCAAGAATACCACGATGCAGGCCCAAGGCTCGTCACTTGAGTTTCGGTTCACCGGCGAAGATCCCGGCATCGCGATGGATTTGCGAGGCGTCGAATTACCCACCGGTCCCTATCAAGTCTCGTTCAAATTGCGGGGCGGCACTAGAGGCGGCGGCGAGCTTTTCTATACGACGAACTCGCAGCAAATTCTGCCCAAGGGTGAACGCGTCGAGTTCGATGTCCAAGCGGACGGTAGTTGGCAAGTGGTTACGGTTGAACTGCCAACGAAAAATCGCATCCATCAACTGCGGATCGACGTTAGTGACGGAACCGGCTCGGCAACGATCAAAGAATTGCGTTTAACTGGTGCCGACAACAGGACACTGCTCAATTGGCCTTGAAACGACCATTATCGCAACATGCTCAAATCATCTTCCGTGCCGGTGTCGAGTCGGTCTGTGGCGATCGCTTGATCCGCGATACGGTGCAGTTCGGGCCGACGGAGATCTGGTTTGCTGAACACTGCGTCGATCGTCAAGCGATCGATCGAATTATTCTGGTCGGCGCAGGCAAAGCGTCTGGGGCGATGGCGGTGGGAATGATCGAACGATATCAAGCCGACGCGGCCTCGGCCGGTCTGATCCAGTTTGCGGGCCATCTTAACGTTCCCCAGGGATGCGAACGGATTCCCGAACATCTGTCATGGCCGGATGATTTAACATTGTTCGCCGCTCGGCCGGCGGGGGTCAACGAACCGACGAGTCTTGCAATCGAGGGTACCGATCGGATCTTGCATTGGGTTTCCGAAGCGACGCCGCGTGACTTAGTCGTCGTATTGATTTCCGGCGGCGGTAGTGCGTTGTTAGTCCGTCCTGCGGATGGTTTAACTCTCGCCGACCAATTGCAAGTTGTTCGCCAACTAAGCGGCGGTGGTGCCGACATCACGCAACTCAACACGGTCCGCAAGCATCTCAGTGCGGTCAAAGGCGGACGATTGGCAGCGGCATGTCGTCACGCTCCGATGATCAGCTTGGTGTTATCGGATGTGCTCGGCGATCCACTCGATTTGATCGCATCCGGTCCCACGGTTGCGGATCATTCGACGCCGCACGATGCATTGGAAATCCTCAACCGTTTTGATCCGGAACGATCGATTTCGTCGGCCGTGTATGAATGTTTGAATCAAGCGGAACAACAGATGCTTGCACCGGAGGCCATGTCCAACGTCACCAACCTTGTCATCGGCAACAACGCCGTCGCCGTCGACGCCGCGGGTATCGCGGCCGAATCATTGGGCTACAACCACGTTATGCAAAGTGCGCGACGAAGCGAAGGCACCGCCGAAGAGGTCGGCCGCCATCTCGCCGACATGACCGTCGAGATGCTGCGTCGTGATCCGTCGCGGCATCATCAAGACGCACTCATCACCGGTGGCGAACCGGTCGTGCGGTTGATCGAAACGTCCAGACGCGGAAAAGGTGGTCGGAACCAACAACTTGTCCTGGCCGCCTACGAACGATTATTGGAACTCGACACGAGCGAACCGATCGATTTCGACCGCTTGGTCATTTTGTCCGGAGGGACCGACGGCGAGGACGGGCCGACCGATGCCGCTGGGGCGTGGATCGACGGGGAAGTCCACCGTCGGGCGAGGCATTTAAGTCTGAATGCGGCCGATTTTTTGCGACGCAACGACGCGTACTCTTTTTTCGAACAAGCCGGCGGGTTGTTAATGACCGGCCCGACCGGCACGAACGTCTGTGATATTCGCATCAGCCTGGTCGATCGGTTAAACTAAACCCCGTTATGAGTTCCCCACCACAACCGTCCCACCAGGTTTGCAAACGATGAAACGTCCCCCTGCCACTGAAATTCGTACTGCCGGTGCTTCGCTCGCTCTTCCTCATGACGCCGGACGTCGCCGGTTCTTGCAATCCGCCGGCATCGCGGGCGGGGCAACTTTGGCAGCGATGCCCGTGCCTCACGTATTCGGACAAACACCGGACGACCAGATTCAAGTCGCCTTGGTTGGATGCGGCGGACGCGGAACGGGCGCCGCCAACGATGCGCTCGCGGTCACGAACGCTCGTTTAAAATTGGTCGCGTTAGCGGACGTCAAGGCGTCACATGTTGAACGCAGCTTGAAGGCACTGGTTAATGAAAACCAAGCATCGCCCGAGAAGATCGACGTGCCACCGGAGCGACAATTCACCGGATTCGACGCTTACAAGAAAGCGATGGATGTTCTTAATCCGGGTGATATTGTTATCTTCGCCACGCCCCTGGCTTTCCGCTGGGTGCATTTTCAATATGCGATCGATCGTGGCCTGAACGTGTTCATGGAAAAACCCGTGATTGCCGACGGGCCGAGTGCTAAACGCATGTTGGCTCTTTCGGAAAAAGCCGACGCGAAAAACCTCAAGTGTGGCGTCGGTCTGATGGTTCGACACTGTCGAGGTCGTCAGGAGCTACACCAACGAATTCAAGACGGCGAGATCGGCGATCTGATCATGATGCGGGCTTATCGAATGCACGGGCCGATCGCATCGGCGTTCTCGACCCGTAAACCCGAAGGTGAATCGGAAGTGCTTTGGCAGATCGAACGCTTCCACAGCTTCATCTGGGCGAGTGGTGGTTGCTTTAGTGATTTTTACATTCACCAAATCGATGAAACGTCTTGGATGAAGAATGATTGGCCGATCAAGGCGCAAGCCCTCGGCGGACGCCATTTCCGGGACGACTATGTCGATCAAAACTTCGATTCCTATGCGGTCGAATACACCTATCCCGACGGCACCAAATTGTTCTTTGACGGTCGCTGCATGAAGGGATGCAAGAATGACATGTCCAGCACCGTCCATGGTTCCAAGGGTTCGGCCGTCGTGAGCACGTCGGGGCACACACCGGGCAAAGTCAAAATCTTCAATGGCCAGAACCAAGACCGCCGCGATGTCAAATGGGCGTTTCCTCAGCCCGAGACGAGCCCTTATCGCTTGGAATGGATTGACCTTGTCGACGCGATCATCAACGACAAGCCGTACAACGAAGTGCCACGCGGGGTGCAGGCAAGTTTGGTGACCAGCATGGGCCGTATGGCCGCACACACGGGGCGTGAAATTACGATCGAACAGATGCGAGATTGCACGCATGAATTCGCACCCGATGTCGCCAACCTGAGTGTCGACGGTCCGGCCCCGGTCATGCCAGACGCGGAAGGCCGTTATCCGGTCCCGATGCCAGGCGTCACTCGAGATTTCGAATACGAGGTTTAGAACCTATCCGAAAAGGGGTCTGACCCTCTCCGGCGATACCCTCAAACGAATGAATAACGACTCGCCTCCAAAGGGTCAGACCCCTTTTCGGATAGGTTCTTAGGATCGCATTGGTGGTTCAAGCCCTTTCGAAACGGGCCTTTAATGGATCGCATATTCGCCGATCGGGTAAATCACCGGCGCATCATCACAAAGACTTTCCGCTTTGTGATTTAACTCGATCGGGTCGATATGTAGCGGTAACGTTGATCGAAACCTTGAGTCGAATGCATCGTCGATGCCAAAGACCGTGTTCAACGGTCGGTTGCGTAGTTGGCGATAACTCTGCTTGATACATAACGAAATGTCATGCCCACTTAGCTTGAGCCGTCCTATTCGTGTCGGTGCGAACACATCAATGTTCAAAAGCGGTGTCGGTTCAGCTTGGATGCGGCTCTTGTACTCTTCATCACCTCGCATGAAGTCAATGCCGGCGAAGTTGTTTTCGTGGGCGTAGCGAAGCACGAACGCATTGAGCGTATTACCTGGTTTACGATCGCTGTACTCATAATTGACGCCCGTGCTATAGCAGTACAGACGTCCGTCGTCGCCTATTAAATGAAGTTGCACGGCCAGTACATCGTCAAGCCCGGTGGCCGGATCGGCTCGAATCAACACGGGCAGAAACAAACGTTCTTGCCGGAACGCATTCAACGCGACGTCGTGAATGAAGTGAATCATCTCATCGGCGGCGTACGAACCCGGTTCAGCCTGGGATTGCCAATGAACTTGATGCAGACGAATGAGCTCGTTGACGTATTTGGCAAGCTCAGTTTCGTCAGCAGGAAACGTAACTCGCATGCCATCGTCGACCGATTCGAGTTGCCGGAGCAATTGTCGCAGTCGGTGACGGTGCTTGCGGGAGCATTGGCTTATGAAATCTTGCCAAGTCTCGTCGGTTGATCGAAACCAAACACTCATCCGTGAACCAATCCGAACGTATGCGCATTGTCGATCCAATGCGCTGAGCAGTTCCGATATGGCGGGGTCACCTCCGATCACTCCCTCGAAATGCAAACAGTCCCAACCTAGCTCTCTGTCGTGAACTTGCGTGATCAAGAAAGTCGCAAGCGATTCGATGACGATGTGGCGGTCGGACTGTCGGCATAAGACCGAAACATGATCGGTACACGGAGCCGAGCCGATCGTTTGCCAGCCTCTCGATCCGAACCGTTCGAGTGGGAGGATGCCTCGGATGCGGCCGTCGCCGTCCCGTACCGTGAGGAAACAGGATTGCTTCGAGTGACCAAGGCGTTGCCAGAGCGGACGTAGCCACATCGATTGACGAAATGGCACCCCGCCGGCTAGTCGATCCCACTCGTCCGCCCGGTCGTTCAGCAATGATTCGGCCGAATGCGCAACGACGTCCAGACGAGATGAAGCCAGCATTACGGGGGTCGTGTCCATGAGAAATCTTAGCCCACATCAAACGCTTCCGTGTACCAACGTCCAAGTTTTGGCTTACAATCTCAGGGTAAAGTCCGCCGAAAGCTCACGACCCTACGGATCGGAATCATCGTTAAAAACGTTGGTTTCGAAATACTGTCCGTCCGACTTGCCCCTCCCACTCATTGAATGAATCTTCCGATGACCACCCGATCGTATTGTCAATTTCACTGTTTGAATGACCATTCCATGGGCCGCAGCACATTCACCATCGATGCTCGCTGGGGTGCGGTGGCTCGTTGTATACTTGTGGTCATCTCGTTGTCGCTTTCAATGGCATACATGGCGACCGTGCAAGCGACCGACGATTGGTCCAGGTTTCACGGCAGCGATGGATCGGGAAAGGTCGCCTCGGGTGCGTTGCCGACGACATGGACTAGTCAAGACTATGATTGGACGATGGCACTAGGTGGCACGGATGTCGGGTCCCCCGTCGTCGCCGGCGGTGTTGTTTATCTGCTCGACGCGACGACAACCAAAGAACAAGCAAAGTCGGTTGATCTGTTGGCGGTCGACTTGAAGACCGGCCAAGAGCTTTGGCGACGAGCCCATCCGATAACCGATATTCGCCGTCACGCGCGTAACTCGCCGGCGTCGACAACACCGGTCGTTGACGGTGATCGAGTGTTCTTTGCCTACGGCGATGCGAAGGGAGCCTACCTTCATGCTTATGATACCGATGGTCAAAAACAATGGTCGAGAGACCTGGGACCATGGACCGGCTATCACGGGTTTGGCACCAGTCCCATGGTGGTGGGGTCGAAGGTCATTTTGTTCAATTCGCAACAAGTCGACAAATTGGAGGATTGGCAAGTTGCCGGTGAAAGCCGCATGATGGCATTCGATCGGACGACGGGCGAAGACGTTTGGAGCACACCGCTGAAGGCGACCCGGCCATGTTATGGAGTACCCGCGATTTATTCCGGCTCACCGACGCAACTGATCGCCGCCAATACCGGCAATGGAATCTTTAGCTTAGACGCGCAAAGTGGGCGAATGCTGTGGTCGCTCGAAGTGTTCGACAAGCGATCTTGTTCGTCGCCCTTGGTGGTGACCGGCTTAGAGGTCGGAGACCTGGCGATCGGAACGTGTGGGAGCGGCGGAGGAGGTAACATCTTGTCGGCTGTTCGAATTCCGACTCAGCCCGGTCAACAGCCTGAAGAAGTTATCCGCATCACAAGCTCGGCTCCGTACGTGCCCACATCGGTCGTCAAGGATCACTTGCTATTCACCGTATCGGACGCCGGCGTGGCGAGTTGTTTTGATCTCAATGACGGCGGGAAGAAACTTTGGAATGAACGACTCGGCGGCAATTTCGGGGCTTCGCCGATCATCGTCGGCGACCGGCTGTTGATGATCGCCCTCGACGGCACCGCTCACGTGACCGAGGCATCGGCGATGCGAAGCCCGGTCAGCGAATTCGATCTCGGAGGTAGCGCAGGGGCGACGCCTGCATTTGCGTCCGGTCGGTTGATATTGCGTGTTGGAAACCAATTGCATTGTTTGCATACTGAACGCTTGGCCGAGCGTGTAGGAGCAATTAGCCAGCGATCGCGCTAGGCCGCGTTGCTCGGTTGGCTCCCACGATAAAAAACTTGGGGATCAAACCCATTGATTGGCACATTGAAGTAGACTGGAGTCCACCATCGGGTAGACCTCGCTCGCTACCAACCTACCAACCGATAAATCCTTTAAGACTCCAATGAATTTGTTTTTCTACCGCACCGCTCGGATTGGACTGGCCCTATCTTTTCTGGCGCTTCCACAGGGTTGCACGGACACCAATCAGAAAGCTCAACAAGTTTCGGAGGAAGCGGTTGCCGCCAAAGCCGCCGCGATGAATGACGAAGCTGCTAAGAAAGCCGGCGACGTCGCCAAGGCAGCCGAAGCGAAAGCGGCCGAAGCTACCGAAACCGCCAAGGCCTTGATGATCGAAGCGAAGAAAGAAACCGCCAAGGTAGCCGAAGTCGCAAAAGAGACCGCTGACTCGGTCGCCGCCAAAGCCGCCGCAATGAAAGAGGAAGCCGCCAAGAAAGCCGGCGAAGTCGCCAAGGCAGCCGACGCAAAAGCGGCCGACGCTACCGAAACCGCCAAGGCCGTGATGATCGAAGCGAAGAAGGAAACCGCCAAGGTAGCCGAAGTCGCAAAAGAGACCGCTGACTCGGCCGCCGCAATGAAAGAGGAAGCCGCCAAGAAAGTCGGCGAAGTCGCCAAGGCAGTCGAAGCGAAAGCGGCCGAAGCCACCGAAACCGCCAAGGCCGTGATGATCGAAGCGAAGAAGGAAACCGCCAAGGTAGCCGAAGTCGCAAAAGAGACCGCCGACTCGGTCGCAGCCAAAGCCGCTGCGATGAAAGAGGAAGCCGCCAAGAAAGCCGGCGAAGTCGCCAAGGCAGCCGAAGCGAAAGCGGCCGAAGCCACCGAAACCGCCAAGGCCGTGATGATCGAAGCGAAGAAGGAAACCGCCAAGGTCGCCGAAGTCGCAAAAGAGACCGCTGACTCGGTCGCCGCCAAAGCCGCCGCAATGAAAGAGGAAGCCGCCAAGAAAGCCGGCGAAGTCGCCAAGGCTGCCGAAGCGAAAGCGGCCGACGCTACCGAAACCGCCAAGGCCGTGATGACCGAAGCGAAGAAGGAAACCGCCAAGGTAGCCGAAGTCGCAAAAGAGACCGCCGACTCGGTCGCAGCCAAAGCCGCTGCGATGAAAGAGGAAGCCGCCAAGAATGCCGGCGAAGTCGCCAAGGCAGCCGAAGCGAAAGCGGCCGAAGCCACCGAAACCGCCAAGGCCGTGATGATCGAAGCGAAGAAGGAAACCGCCAAGGTAGCCGAAGTCGCGAAAGAGACCGCCGACTCGGTCGCCGCGAAAGCCGCTGCGATGAAAGACGACGCCGCCAAGAAAGCCGGCGAAGTCGCCAAGGCTGCTGAAGCGAAAACCGCTGAAGTCACCGAAACCGCCAAAACGGTAATGGCCGAAGCGAAGAAAGAAACCGCCAAGGTAGCCGAAGTTGCGAAAGAAACCGCCGACTCGGTCGCCGCCAAAGCGGCTGCGATGAAAGAGGAAGCCGCCAAGAAAGCCGGCGAAGTCGCCAAGGCGGCCGAAGCGAAAACGGCGGAAGCCACCGAAACCGCCAAGGCCGTGATGACCGAAGCGAAGAAAGAAGCAGCATCGTCGCTTCGTTGGCTTTGAACGCCTGCGAAGACAAGTGAACGCCGATCGATTCATTGAACTCGCCCAGGCGATCTTCAAACGTACCTCGCTTGCGATAATGAGCGAGCAAGTCGTCGGCACTGCGGGATTCCTGCGGCCAGTTCGTGACCAGGAAGAACCAGCGTGGCATCAAGTTCAACTGCCCGGTCTTGGAGTCCGGTTGATCGACAACGACCAAAATCAATCGCTGTGCATGTTGCCAAGTGTCGATCTGGTACGAACCAAGCTCGACGGTGTACTCATAGCCGCCTGCCGGTGGACGCCCCGGCGGACGAACGATGTGCTCGGCGGCCAACGCATCGAGCTTTGGATTGGTCTTCAATCGCCCCGTAAAACGCCTGTTTTTCGATGTCAAAGCATCCATCACAGCGGGGATCGTGTAGCCGGCATCAAGCCGATAGTCGACGTGTTGCGCGATCGTGTGAGCTTTCGCGTCCGTCTTGTCGACGAATCGTTGCATGCCATTGGCGGTGTGAACTTGAATCTCGCGGAATTGCGTTACGAGCGTGCACAA
The DNA here is from genome assembly GCF_007859915.1 of Neorhodopirellula pilleata. GTDB lineage: Bacteria > Planctomycetota > Planctomycetia > Pirellulales > Pirellulaceae > Rhodopirellula > Rhodopirellula pilleata. The sequence continues at coordinate 37,001 of NZ_SJPM01000015.1, read as the reverse complement.
TCACTTAGCGAGCGAAACGCGGCTTCTCAGGAAGAGGTCGACGAGCGGCAGGCGGCCTACTTACAAGCCAAAGCGGACATCGAAGCGGTCAAGGCGGGCGTCAGCTCAGCCGACGCTGCCATCGCGAGTGCCGAGGCAGAAATCGAGCTCGCCAAAGCAGGCGTCGAAACCGCCGAACTGAACCTTGACTTCACTCGCATTGAAGCCCCCATATCGGGACTAATCAGCCGTCAATATGTTACCAAAGGAAACCTGATTACTGGCGGAAGTGCCACCTCGTCGCTGCTGACGACGATCACTTCGATGAATCCGATCTACTGTGTTTTCGACGCCAGCGAGCAGGACGTTTTGAAGTACATTCGCTTGGACAAGTCAGGAGAGCGGGAAAGTTCACGCGTCGCCAAGAATCCGGTTTTCTTGGGACTGATCGATGAAGAGGGATTCCCCCATAAGGGATACATCAATTTCGTCGACAACCGATTCGATGTCGACACAGCAAGCATGAGGGCGCGCGGTGTCTTTAACAACAAAGACGAATTAATGTTACCGGGCATGTTCGCTCGGATTCGGATTCCCGGCAGCGCCGCGCGTGAAGCCGTTCTGATTCCAGACTCTGCCATCGGGACCGATCAAGCCTCGCAATATGTTTACATCGTTGTCGATCGCAAAATTCAGCGTCGCGCGGTCACGACCGGCCCGATCGTCGACGGTCTGCGAGTGATTCGCAAAGGACTCAATGGGGACGAGATGCTTGTGACCGAGGGTCTCTTACAAGTCCGAGATCAGATGAAGGTGAACGTGCCCGACGAAACGATCAAAGAAGTGCAAGCGACTGACGACGGCTTGCCTGATGATTATGAACTTGGAAAGCCCGAAGATTTGATTTCGCCAGCGCCCGATCAGCTTTCGGCAGAAGAGGTCCACGGCGAATGAAATTTCCTCACTTCTTCATTGAACGGCCCATCTTCGCCGCGGTCCTGTCTTTCTTGATCGTTTTGGTTGGTGGGATCGTTTATTTCAGCTTGCCGGTATCGCAATATCCCAACGTGGCCCCGCCGACGGTGCTCGTTCGCGCGTCGTATCCGGGGGCAACGCCGCAGGTCATCGCCGACACGGTTGCCACGCCGATCGAACAGGAGATGAACGGCGTCGACAACATGCTGTACATGGAGTCCTCTTCGAGCAGCGACGGGACGATGCAGTTGACGGTCACGTTCAAGCTCGGAACGAACTTGGACGACGCGCAAGTCCTCGTGCAAAATCGGGTGGCGATCGCCGAATCACGCTTGCCCGAGGCGGTCCGGCAGATCGGCGTGACGACGACCAAACAGATCCCCGACATGTTGATGGTCGTTCACTTGAAGTCTCCGGACGAGAGTCGCGATCAACTTTACATCAGCAACTATGCGTTCTTGCGTGTTCGCGATGCGTTGATGCGTTTGGACGGGGTCGGTGAGATTCGCATCGCCGGCGGAAACGAATACGCCATGCGAATTTGGCTCGACATTGAACGAATGACGCATTTGGATCTCACCGCCGGTGAAGTCGTCCAAGCGATCCGAGGCCAAAACGTGCAGGTCGCCGCCGGTGTGCTCGGCCAACCGCCGACCAGCAACACGGGTGCGTTTCAACTCAACGTCACCACGCAAGGACGATTGATCGAAGAGAGCGAGTTTGGTGATATCATCGTCAAACGCGGCGATGATGGGCGAGTCACCCGCCTTCGCGACGTCGCTCGCGTCGAACTCGGTGCGCAAGACTATTCGCGATTGAGTTACCTCGATGGTCAATCGGCGATCGCTGTCTTGGTCTACCAACGCCCGGGAACCAACGCGGTCGATACCGCCGAGGAAGTCAAAAGCGTGATGCACGAGATGAGCCAAGAATTCCCCGCAGGCATCGGCTATGAAATCGCCTACAATCCGACGGACTATGTGGAGGAGTCGATCAACGAAGTCATCCAAACGTTGTTCTTGACCACAATCTTCGTGGTCTTGACCGTGTTCCTGTTCTTGCACGGATGGCGACCGACAATCATTCCTGTGATCGCGATCCCGATTTCGCTGATCGGTACATTCGCTGTGATGCAGTTTCTCGGCGTAACGCTCAATACGTTGTCGTTGTTTGGATTGGTGCTTGCGATCGGGATCGTGGTCGATGACGCGATCGTGGTCGTCGAGAACGTCGAACGCTTGATCGCCGAAGGCATGAGCGCCCGCGAAGCGACCCACAAGGCCATGGACGAAGTCGGTTCGGCACTTATCGCGACGACGTTGGTGCTGATCGCCGTATTCGTGCCGACCGTGTTCGTACCAGGCATCAGTGGCCAGTTCTATCAACAGTTTGCCTTAACCATTTCGATCTCGACGGCGATTTCCACATTCGTCTCTCTGACGCTCAGTCCCGCGTTATGTGCGATCTTGCTGAAACCGAAAGACGCACCGAAAAACGCGTTCGGGCGAATCATCCAGTTTCTGTTCGGTTGGTTCTTCCGCTTGTTCAATCGCACCTTCGACGTCACGAGCAACGTGTACGCAGCGATCGTCGGACGTTTGGTCCGCAAGGCGGGTTGGTCGATCGCGTTGTACGTAGTGCTGTTAGTTTGTACGGGACTGAGCTTTGGACTCGTCCCGACCGGATTCATACCCGACCAAGATCAGGGCTATGTGATCGTTGCCATCAACTTGCCCGATGGGGCCTCGTTGTCGCGGACCGACGTGGTCACCCGGCAAGTCGCAGAGATCGGCGGCAAAATCGACGGGGTCGCTCACTCGGTCGGCATCGCCGGATTGTCGGGGGCAACATTCACGATCAAGCCGAATGCGGCCGTCGCATTCTTGCCGTTGGAGGATGCCAAGGAGCGGGCCGCTCGCGGACACAGTGTGCAGAAAATCGTGGCGGATATGCGGCGGGACGTTGCCGCGATCACGGAAGCCCAAATCTTGATCATCCCTCCACCACCGATTCGTGGGATCGGGCGTGGCGGCGGATTCAAAATGTATGTGCAAGATCGAAGCGGTGCGGGCCTCGATACGCTTGCCCAAGTAACCGACACGATGATCGAGAAAGCCAACGCGGATCCCGGCGTGACGCAGGTGTTCACCAACTTGCGGATGAACGTGCCGCAAGTGTACGCCGATGTTGATCGGACCAAAGCCCAAATGCTCGATGTGCCGGTGAACAACGTGTTCGAAGCTTTGCAAGTTTATCTCGGATCAGTCTACGTTAACGATTTCAACTTCCTCGGTCGGACCTATCGGGTGACCGCTCAAGCGGAACCGGAGTTTCGTGACGAAGCCAGTGACATCGTAAAACTGCGAACGCGAAGCGCTCGCGGGGCCAGTGTTTCGCTCGGTTCACTCGTGAACGTCGAAACCACCGCAGGTCCCGACCGATTGGTTCGGTATAATCTTTTTCCAGCCGCTGATTTGAACGGTTCGACCGTCCAGGGATTCAGTACCGGCCAGTCTTTGTCAACGATGGAAGAACTCGCCGGTGTGTATCTGCCGGCCGGCTTCGGTTACGAATGGACCGAACTGGCTTATCAAGAAAAACAGGCCGGCAACACGATCGTGTTCTTGTTCCCACTGGCCGTCTTGTTCGTGTTCTTGGCGTTGGCGGCGCAATACGAAAGTTGGTTGTTGCCGCTGGCGATCATTTTGATCGTGCCCTTGTGCTTGCTGTTTGCGATGATCGGCATTTGGTTCCGAGGCATGGACAACAACGTGCTGACCCAAATCGGATTCATCGTCTTGATCGGATTGGCTTGCAAGAACGCGATCTTGATCGTCGAATTCGCCAAAGCCGAACAGGACGCCGGAAAAGATCGTTTCGAAGCCGCCGTGTCGGCTTGCCGTTTGCGATTACGACCGATTTTGATGACGGCGTTCTCGTTCATTCTAGGTGTCGTGCCGTTGCTCGTTGCCACGGGGGCCGGGTTCGAGATGCGTCGTGTGTTGGGCACGGCCGTGTTCAGCGGCATGTTGGGCGTAACGTTGTTCGGGTTGTTCTTGACACCTGTTTTTTACGTATTGTTGATTGCCCTTCGTGGAGAAACCCCTGCTGAACCGACGCCTCCATCGCAAGAGCAACCCACCCCGTCGGTTCCCGACATGCAAACGGTCGGGTAAGTTTCCGATGAAATCAATTCCATGCATCATCGCAGTTGTCGCTTGCTCGGTCGGGATCAACCCCGTCACCGCGTCCGCGCGCGAGAACGATGCGTTTACCAAACCCAATGTGCTGTTCATTGCCGTCGATGACTTGGCTTGCACACTCGGGTGCTACGACGATCCGCTAGCCAAGACTCCCTGCATCGATCGTTTGGCCGATCGTGGAGTTTGTTTTCAACGCGCATACAATCAACTGCCGCTGTGCAATCCGACACGCGCGTCGATCATGACCGGGCTGCGTCCGGACACGATCAAAGTCTACGACCTTGATCGGTATTTTCGCGATGAACGTCCCGACGTGATCACATTGTCGCAAGCGTTCAAGCAGGCCGGCTACTTCGCCGCCCGAACGGGCAAGATTTATCATTACAACGTTCCCGCCTCGATCGGAACGGACGGTTTCGATGATCCACCGTCGTGGGACCGCACCGTCAATCCAAAGGGCCGCGATAAAACCGACGAGTCGCTGGTGTTCAATGCCGAACCGGAACGCAAGATCAGCGCGTCGCTCAGTTGGTTGGCCGCCGACGGGACCGACGAAGAACAAACCGACGGGATGGTTGCCACCGAAGCAATCAAAATGATGCGAGAGAAACGCGACGAGCCGTTCTTTTTGGGCGTCGGTTTCTTTCGGCCGCATACGCCTTACGTGGCACCAAAGAAATATTTCGATCTGTATCCGGTCGAGACATTACGACTGCCCTACAGTCCCGAGCGGGATCGTGACGACATTCCAACGGCCGCCTTTGCCCACAATTGTCCGATCCCGAATTACAATCTCGACGAAACCACGTTGTTGCGGGCGACTCAAGCGTACTACGCGTGTGTCTCGTTCATCGATGCCCAAGTCGGACGCTTGCTCGTCGCGCTCGATGACCTAAACATTGCCGACCGGACGATCGTCGTGTTATGGAGTGACCACGGCTATCATCTCGGCGAGCATCAAGGTGTCTGGCAAAAACGCACCCTATTCGAACAGGGGTCTCGCGCACCGCTGATCATCCGAGTGCCCCCCGCGTTGCTCTCTGCGCAGAGCCAGGCGAACGGAAGCGGGGTGTGTCGCCGCGTTGTTGAATTCGTTGACATCTACCCGACGCTGACCGATCTAGCCGGGATCGAATCACCGGTCGGATTGGAGGGCCGCAGCTTGCGACCTTTGATCGCCGATCCACTTGCCGATTGGGATGGCTTCGCGGTCACGCAGGTCTTACGCCCCGCCGACGATCGCCTCAGCGAACCGGTGATGGGATGCAGCATCCGGACCGAGCGATACCGCTACACCGAATGGGGCGAAGGTAGATACGGCGTCGAATTGTACGATCACCACGCCGACCCGAACGAATTTCGAAATCTCGCGGTCGATCCCGACGATCGTTCGATCGCCGTGATTGAGCGTCTGCGACCGATGCTACGCGGCAGGGCCTCGGGCAAAACGCCGACCACCCCCTTCAATCCCGCGAGATTGTGAGTGCGGACGCCGGTCGATTTTTTTCGATCACTCGACAGATTTTCGCCCCAATGCCGGTTTTTGAAAACCTTTGGGTAATCGTAGTAGCTGGACTCGCAAGAGTTCAGAGGTCGTCCTATCGGATTCCGAAGTCTTGCGACTCCGGCTACCCTGATGTTGAAAATGCTGGAAAACGAGTGAAGATGTGCCGGTCGTGAGGCCGATAACGATTGTGCCACCAAACCGTGGGAGGCATTTTTCCGATCGTAGGGGCCACAGCAGATGACCAATACCATGAAAAGTCGACGAATCGTGACCACTTCGGTGGCGTGCTTAACCCTGGCGGGTGTCTTGTCCATCACGACCGGTTGCCAAACCTATTTGAATGGACAAACGCTGCCCAGCCCGTATTATTTGCAGGACGACGTTCAGTATTTCCCCGCCGGACCGGAATTTAAGCTTCCTCGCGAAGCGGCGGCCTTGAAAGCAGCCCGGGCTGAAGAGAAATTAAACCGACGTTAGGATCGGCCTCCCGTTTGCCGCGTTCAATCCCCACACGCCGGAATCTCCCGATGAACCGCACGCCGCACCAAGATCGAATCATTCGCAACTATTACCAAAACCGCGATTCGATCGGTCTGCAAAAAGCTCAGGAAGCCGTGACGGAATTGTACTTGAGCGAAGGCAAGAAACGCTTGACGGTTTGGAAACGTCTAGAAAGCCATCTCGAAAAAATCGGCGTCAAAGAAGATAAGATCGCCGAACTAAGAGAAGCGGACGATCCCGCGGCGGTCGCCAAGCTGCTCGAAAAGTTTACCTGACAAGCTGTCGACTTCAAAATTCAACGTGGCGGACGAACGATGAATCGCCGACCCGATTGGGGCTACCGCGCGTTCTTAATCGGCTCGATCGCAAGCGCCGTTTGGATGCTGTTGACTCCAGTGGTTCCGTTTGTGTCGGATTGTTTGATGCGACGATTCCACCTGCGAACGGCATCCTACTCCGCGTGGGCACTGCAGCAGGCGATCCCGCCGATGTATAGCTTTCGCAACACGGTTGAAGTCCGCAACGTTCCTTTGGATGTGATGGATTCGGGTTGGCTCGATCCGTTCTTGCTCGATCCGCTCGCCGATCCGATCTCGCCGCTGGGCGTGACGGGGTCGAACACGACGACATCGAATCGCTTTGGCGTGATTGCATCCCGCACGATCAATCACTTTCCCGCCCGCGAAATCACCTTCGCCAACACCCGCTATCGATACTTCAGTGAACCGGAGAATCGATCCCAAGCGGATCGTTGGTTCGTGTTGGAATCAACCTACGGCAGTCGATCGCTGCGATCCACTTATGAGCTGCATCTACACAACGGGCGTTCCTGGCGAATGAAGTTGATCGATGAATGACGCTCGTCGCTCCGGTCCATTGACGTGCACATTGATCGGGATCTTGTTGGGCCTGGTTTGGAAGTGGTCGTTTTTTCGGTTCGCTGACACGGTTTATATCCAAATCCCGATCGAGCACGATTTCTTTCCCTCGCCGATGCGAGATGCGATTGTTTTGCGGATTGCTTACCTAGCAAGCGCGGCCGGTTTCTTGGTCGCCTTGCTGTTCGCTCATGTTAGGCCGACGTGGGACCTTTTCAGGACACTCGCGTGCGCGATCGGAACATTCGCGTCGGCTGTGATGCTGGTCCATCAGGGCTCTTACAATGATGTCACGTTCTTGATGGTCGTTTGGTGTGGTGCATTTGCAACTTGGTACTCCTCACGATTGCGGCACGATGACTCAAACCACTTGCAGGACAAAGCTCTGCGGCTGAGTCGGATCATCCTCTCGGTAATGTTCCTAGGCGGTTTGGTCGGCAAATGCACCCCCGAGTATTGGTCGGGGCAAGTCCTGTATGAAATCTACTTCGTCGACCGCGATTTTTGGTTCTTCAATTGGATGCGGATTCGGTACGACGGGGAAGCATTGCGAAGTATCGCGACCGTCTACAGTCGATTGGTGATCGTGGTCGAAATTTTTGGGGCGTTGAATTGGTTCGTTGGAGAGTTCATTGGGTCGAGATTCGCAGCTTGGTCGGCGATCGCGATCTTGCTATCGATCGGCGTGACCTCGAACTTCCTTCTGTTCTCCGTGCTCGCTCCGCTCATCGGTCTCGCCACGATCGGCGTGCAAAATCGCCCCACCGCAAGAATCGGTTGATTCAATCGTAACCCGAAGCGTTAGCAAGGGATACTTACAAAGGATTGAATGGCGTTCAATCCCTCGCTTACGCAGCGGGTTACGATTGAATTAACAGCCCAGCGCCCATCGGCTAATGGTTGCAATTCGTTATCCCAAAAAATCAAAACGCCGCTCGAGTGCCGAGCAGGAACTGCGGTCAACATAAGCCGACAAAACGCTTAAATCGCGACCCGGGCCACTATTTTGACAAAATGTCAGTTTTGACAACTTGTCAAGTTTTATCTGCGAGCCATAGTAAGGGTATGCACTCAAACATGCCCCAAACGACGCTGACACCTAAACAGCGAGAGATTCGCCTTCGCGGTTCAAGGATTCTCGATTGCGCCTATCCGATGGTTCGCGAAGGCGGGCTCAACGCGGTCAGTATGGACGCCATCGCACGGGCGATGAAATGCACTCGGGGAACGATTTACAATCATTTCCCCAACAAAGAAGACGTTCTATTGGCGATGGCGACGCGTTCGGTTCAGCGGCGAATGCAACTGTTTCATTTCGCGGCGGGCTTGGGCCGTAATTCGCGTGAGCGTTGTGCGGCGATCGGAATCGCGGCGGAAGTTTATGTCGACACCATGCCCGATGATTTTTCAGTCGAACAAATCACCCGCCACGATCCACTGTGGCAAAAAACGTCGCCAAAACGTCGGGAGGTGTTGCAGCAATCCGAACACGCATGCATCGCGAGCGTCGGCGGAGTAATCGAAGCGGCCATCGACGAGGGCGATCTGGTACTTCCGGATCAGCCCAAAGCCAAGCGAGCGGCCTATCGGCGCGACTTGGTTGAGCGATTGGTCTTCGGTTTGTGGTCGCTTGTTTACGGTGGTTTGGTTCTTGAGCAAACCGGTCGTTTGATCGGACAACCCGATTCGGAGGAAACGGGGGGAATCCACCAACCACGTCAAGCGATTCGTCGTAACTGCAACGCTTTGCTCGACGACGCGAATTGGCGTCCGCTTTATGATCCGAAACAATACGCCGCCTTCGTCCGTCGAATTCAACCCGAAGTCATTCGTCATGCCGCCGTGGTGCGTGAAACCACCGGGCTATCCACCTTCGACCAGGAGTCGGCGGAATGAGTCAGTCAGGAACGAGTCCGACAACGGTGACCAGCGACACAAGCGGTGTCAACAACGCAAGAAAGACCAGCAGGGTGAACCGGAGTTGGTTGTGGATGATCGCTTTGTCCGTCCTGGGAATCTCTGTGGCGGCCATGGGCATACGAGAGTTCCGTGCGCGATCGGCCAGCCTTACCACGGCCAACGCTGATGAACATTCTGATGCAAACGTGTCAAGACCACACACCGACGTGAGCGTGACGCCAGCGGGTACGCTTTCCGCTCCGCAGCTCTTCCAATCGTTTCGTGGCGAGATCCGTCCGCGCCGAGAAAGTTCCTTAGCCATTCGCCGCGCTGGAATACTGGCCGAGATCATGGTGCATGAAGGCGACCGAGTTCGTTTGGGCGACGTTCTGGCTAGGCTTGATACCTCGGACCTCGACGTCCGTGAGCAACTCGCCGATGCCGAAGTGGACGCGGCGGAAGCAGCAGTGACCGAAGCGGTAAGGGGACCACGTTACCAAACCCTGCGAGCCTCGGCCGCACGCGTCCGGCAACTCAAAGCCCAACTCAGTGCCGCGCAAAGCCGATGGGAACGTCAACAGAAACTCGATGTTCGTAACTCGGGCACCGCCCAAGAACTCGATGACGCACGGTTCGCGTCCGAAGAACTACAGGCCCGTCTCGAGGCGGCGGTCGCGGAACTTGACGAACTCAATGAAGGTACCCGCGTTGAGCAAATCGACGCTGCCAAAGCACAACGCCGGGTTGCCATCGCGGCCCGCCAACAGGTGGACGTGGACCGTCGAGATAGCCAGATCCTGGCACCGTACGACGGTGTGATCGCGAATCGATATTTCGATGAAGGTGCTATGTTGTCTCCCGGCCAACCCGTCTTGCGGATTCTTGAAACCGATCCGATCGAGGCTCGCTTTGGCGTGCCCGCCGGCGTTGCCGACACCATGTCGATCGGTGATTCACTCACCGTCGTCATTGGCGAAAACCAGGCGACCGCTCGCATCGTTCGAATGCAGCCGCAGGTTGACGAAATCACTCGCACACGCGCGATCGACGTGCAACTCGACCCGTCAACGAATCAATCACCGGCGATCGGCGGCGTACTGGTCGGCCAAACCGCATCACTTCAAATCCCCGCGACAAACTCCACCACCGCCCACTTCTCCGACACCGAAGGTGCGGGCAACATACCCTTTTGGTTACCGACGGAATCGTTGGTCAAAAGCTCCCGTGGATTGTGGTCGATTTACGTGGCGGTGCGGCAATCCGATCGCGGCATCGATTTAGCCGAAATTGAACGGCGTGAAGTCCGAATCGTACGAACGACCGGCCAATTGACGTTAGTCCAAGGCATGCTTCGGTCGGGTGAGTTGGTCGTCACCGACGGCGCACACCGCATCGGCCCCGGCGTTGCGGTTCGCGTGCATGTTGATCCCGTCGATCGAATCGTCGAACAACCGCTCGCATCGCAACACGTCTGTGCGCCGGAGAGTTTACAGTGAACCTCGGACGCGTGGCGGAGAAGTTCTTTCATGATTCGCGTCTGTTGAGTCTGATCATCCTGTTGATCCTGGTGGCGGGCTTGAGTTCGCTCGCGGTGCTGCCGCGGATGGAAGACCCGGTCTTGGCCCGACGGGTCGCGCTGATCAACACGCGAATGCCGGGCGCGGATGCCAAACGCGTCGAAACGTTGGTGACCGAAAAGATCGAGAACCGCCTACGTGATATCGAAGAGATCAAAGAACTCCGTTCGGTCAGCCGCATCGGCATCAGTAGCGTGTCGGTCGAACTTCGCGACGACGTGACCCAAACCGACACAGTTTGGTCACGTGTGCGCAGCCGTTTAGATGATGCGCTGGCCGACTTGCCGCCCGACGCGATACGCCCCGAATTTGAAGAACTGGAAGTACGCGCCTATGCGATGATCGTAGGTTTGAAATGGACGGGATGGGGCGGACAAGATGATCCCGACATTCGAGTCTTGAGACGCTTGGCGATCGTCTTGCAGGACGAATTGCAAAACCTACCGGGAACCGATTCGATCGATCGATTCGGTGATCCCGGTGAAGAGATCGAGGTGCAAGTCGATCCGGCAAGGTCTGCCGCGATGGGAATCACCCCCGGCGACATCGCCGAACGCTTGGCGTCCTACGATGCCAAAGCCACCGCGGGCGTCATGCGAGACGGGATCAGCCAAACGTTACTTAAAGTAGGCAATCAACTCGATGCCATCGATCAAATCGAATCGGTGCCGGTCTCCAGTTTCGAAGGACGGGACGTTCGGCTTGGTGAGATTGCGGAGATCACGATCGGCGTTCCGAATCCCCCAGCGACAGCGGCCAACCTCAACGGTGATGAGGCCGTCGTACTGGGGGCGATGGTGCGTCCGGCTTATCGGATCGACCGTTGGACGCAGGCAGCCGAAGCCTTGATCGCAGAATTCGAATCAACGCTTCCCGTCGGAATCGAAATCGATTTCGTTCTCAAACAAAGCGAATATGTCCAAGCGCGTTTGAAATCGTTGTTGTCTAATTTGTTCCTCGGTGCCCTCGCCGTCGCCGGTGTCATTTGGCTCTTGATGGGTTTTCGATCCGCCTTGATCGTGACCTTGACGTTGCCGCTTGCAAGCCTGATGGTTTTGTTCGCACTACGAGTCGTCGGTATTCCGATCCATCAAATGTCCATCACCGGATTGATCATTGCACTCGGATTATTGATCGATAATGCGATCGTCACCGTCGACGAAGTCAAAGGGCGTTTACGAAACGGAGCGACGCCGGCTAATGCCATGTCCGGGAGTGTTTCGCACTTGGCGATCCCGTTGTTGGGTTCGACGCTGACGACGGCGCTGGCGTTCGCGCCGATCGCGCTAATGCCCGGACCGGCTGGCGAATTCGTGGGCGCGATCGCGATCAGCGTGATCTTCGCCATTTTCTCATCCTTGTTCCTCGCCATGACGGTCATTCCGACGATCGCCGCCAAGGTTCTGGCAAAACCGTCACGTGAAGAGAAGACGACATTTTCGGGGATTCGATTGCGGCGATTCGCCTTCGCGTTTGAAGGTCTCGTCCGACACTGTGTCTTGCATCCGTGGCGTGGCGTCGCGATCTCGCTGGTACTTCCTTTGATCGGCTTTGCCGTTTTCCCGCTACTGGATGAACAGTTCTTCCCCGCCAGTGGGCGAGATCAATTTCACATCACGATCGAAGGGGCTCCGACCGATTCGCTCGATCACACTCGCCGAGCGGCTCAGATCGTCGATCGAATCACGCGAGAAACAGGGGCCGAGCGGATTGATTGGTTTTATGGCGAAAGCGCACCTCAGTTTTATTACAACGTCATCGCTCTTCGCAAAGGCACTCCGAATTTCGCCCAAGGGCTCGTCAAGTTGCCGGCGGGGACGGATCCGCAACCGGTGATCCATCGGCTACAAGATCGCTTGGATCGCGAGATCCGTTCTTCCCGCGTGCTCGTCAAGCAACTCGAGCAAGGGCCGCCCTTTTCCGCCCCGGTTGAAGTCCGTCTGTTTGGTCCCGACCTGGATGTCTTGCAACAGCTCGGTGACGAAGTTCGTTTGCGACTGAGCCGAATGCCAGAGGTCACGTCGGTGAGGACGGACATGACGGAGGTGCTACCCCAAATTAGTTTCGACGTTGATGAAGCCAGTGTCGTGCAGGCGGGCGTCTCGCCGACCCAGATCGCTGGTCAATTGGCGTTCTCGTTGGAAGGTCGCCTAGGTGGCAACATCTTGCAAGATAACGAAGAGCTTCCAATCATCGTACGAGTGGGCGGTGTCGACCGTGGTGAGCTCGCGAAGATTCAAAGTTCTGACATTCAATTGACGACCGCCGAGGGCATCCGCTTAACGCCGTTGTCGGCAATCGCTCAAACCGTTTTGACGCCCGAAGCAGCGGCATTGCCACGTCTGAATCGAATGCGAATGAACGAAGTTGCCGCTTATCTCCAGGCCGGGGTCTTACCGAGCATCGTGCAGTCTCGATTGGAGGCCGAGCTTTCCGATTGGCAACAGAATCTGCCGACCGGTTATACAATGTCCTACGGCGGGGAAGCCTCCAAGCGGGACGACGCTGTAGGGAATCTATTCAGCACCGTCGGGGTGCTGGCGGTGTTGATGTTAGCGACGTTAGTGTTGTCGTTCAGTTCGTTCCGCATGGCAGGCATTATCACGTTGGTGGCCGCGTTGTCGGTCGGTTTAGGCATGGCGGCGTTGACGGCGAGCGGGTATCCGTTCGGGTTTATGGCCATCATCGGCACGATGGGTTTGATCGGGGTGGCGATCAACGATTCGATCGTTGTCTTAGCGGGCATTCGCGCCAACCCGTCCGCCGTTGCCGGAGACACCGAGGCCGTCGTCGGTGAAGTCATGCACACCTCACGGCACGTCGTCGCAACGACGTTGACGACGATGGCGGGCTTCACGCCTCTGATACTAGACGGCGGCGGATTCTGGCCGCCGATGGCCGTCTCGATCGCCGGCGGAGTCGCCGGAGCCACATTGCTCGCGCTGATCCTGGTGCCCTCACTGCACACCCTTCTGATGATCCATCGTTCAAGCTAGTGGTCTGTCACAGCTAAACACTAGGGTTCGCTGTAGTGGATCTTGTTAAAGATCCGACCGCTACAGGATCTTTAACAAGATCCACTACCCTAACTTTTAGCTGTGACAGACGAGTAGTGCATCGTTCCCATTTAGTTTTCAGGTTCACTCAATCAGCCGATACGCGATAACGACCAAATACCAGAACGCCGGATGCCACCATTCGCCAATCAACAATAGCGAGGACAACGCATCGTCGGCGGACGCTCTAGCGAGTACAGAACAGAACGATGTAAACAATCGCAAGGGGCAGGACAAAGATTCCCAAACATGGGATCAATATAAAAAAAGAAAGGCAACTCGCTGCGGAAATAAGAGATTGTTGTCGGCAAGATTCCCAGCGTGAGAATTGATAGTAGACCGCGAAACCAGGAACGAACAAATACATCAATCCTGAACTCGCCGATTCTCCAAATGCAATCGATACTCCCCAGATGAAGACGCCGAACGAGAGTAACCACCAACAAACCACCGGCACCCATAGGCTCCAAATCAACAGGTCGGGTGGAACCAACCCGATGGCAAAAAGCGTTCCGAGGCGATAGAGCAGCGTAGCGACAATGACGACGGCGAAGAGTGTCCATGTGCCGCTGTCACTGCGGCGTGACTTGCCACGTTCCGACGGGTTGGTCAACCCGTTCTGATAGGTAGAACGTTGGTACGGATTGTACGGCGACGGTTGCGGATTGGCAGGAAACGACGAAGCGGTCCAGATAGGTGTGAGAACCGAAGGCGTGAAGGGCCTTGCGGGAGGGTCAATAGTCGGGGGCGGTCGCAGGATAGGAGCTGGTTTCGTCGCCGCCTCAGCAGTCGGACGATTCGCTGGAGGTGAACGCTGATTGATTGGATTAACGCGTGCTGATGAACCGTCCCGCTCGGACTGCCTCGCAGTCGAACGACGGTCCGGTTGAGCCGCCTGATTGCCGTTTGGTCTCGTTACGCTTGCAGTCGAACGTTCAACTGGTTTCGCGGATAGCCTCAGCTTCGATAGCTCACTACGGAGCTTTTCTTGTTTGGTTAGAATCTCGATAGTGTCCGAGGCGGAACGCCAATCAGGCGACGAAGCCAGACGCAGCATCGCTTTGGCTGGCAAATTGCCCTGTTCATGCAAACGCAGAATCTTCTCACGGACGAACGGACCGACTGTCTTGTCACCTATTCGGACGTAGTATCCGTGCTGATAGACTTTTGCAAATAGTTCTTTCACTTCAGCGGCCGGACGCCACGCGCTGTTCCCTTGCCTGACGGTTGCCGATGACGAAAAAGCCCCTGAGAGTAACCTAGCGCGGATTTCCGGTTCGGAAAAAGGGCCTTCCTCGCGGGTCGGATCTCGAAGGTACCAATTCACTCGCGTCGTCTTGGTTGAGTAAAGTGCTTAAGGGGATGGAAATTGCCGCAACAGTTTACTCGAAACCACGAAAAAAGTCTGCGATTGCTTTCTGCCAACCTCTCAAACATATCAAAGGATTCCAGTCCATTACTGTTCGGTACGAAACAGACACTTGTCACTTTAGAAACCGGTAGACCCGATGCCGCCGTGCCATGTCGTGAGCGTTTTGCCGTTCGGTGACATGCGGATGTCGTCTTCGTGGTGTTCCAAGCCGGTCCGTTTCACGACCCGTAGCGTGATGGGCTGCTGAGTCGCTGTGTCCACTGCGTAGATTTCCTTGCTCGGTGACCAAACCCAGAGCGGCCCGTTCGATGCATAACCCATAACTTCCTGCTGATGATTCCTCCTCCATCGAGCTAGTCTTTCAGAAACGGAACAGGGATCCATCGCAACAGGTAACATGCGATGAGGCTGCCGCCTAAGCCGACAATCACGCCAACGCTCTCTGTGCTTACCATGCTCGAAAGAACAGGGATGCCGATCGGAAGGCCAAGGACGCAGATGCCTGCACCGATCAGCGTCACGATGGCGGACTTGCGACGCGAAATGAAAAAACAGCTCAGCAGAAGCCACACACCGGCTAGTCCCGTGGTCCAAGCACCCAGTTTCTGTGCGATTTCTGCGGACAACAACGGAAGGCGAAGTGGCTCGAGTGAATATTGAAGCGATAGGTTGGCAAGATTGGAAAAGCCATCTTCCAAACCAAAACCGTTTTGGTGCAGACGCAAGACAATCGCACCCCATAGTGCCACCGCAACCAGAAAGCGTGTGCGAGCCCCAATAATCGGATCGACGACGCGACGAACCAAGCGTTCGATGCGTTCGCTCGCTGTCATTTTCTTGGCATCACTGCAAGCACGAGCGTACATCGCCTTTCGACGCAATCTTGCCGCGAGCGGATCTTCTTCTCGCGATCGTTGACTAGGTCTTGCGGTGGCGACGATGGCCTCCGATACGGCGGTCGCCATCGCCCTGGCTTGAGTCGCGCTTGCGCCTTCGGCGACCAATGAAGCTTCTTCGACGACTCGCAAGTGTTTTTGACTGCGTTGCCGCTGAATCTTATCCAATCTCGCATCGACCCAACGAACAATGACGTCCCGCCAGGCTTCGAACTTGGGCATCTTCTTGAAACGGTCTTGTCGGTGAAGTTGCTCACGCTGTTGAATCTTGGCGTTATACCCAAACAGCAATTCATAGAGGTCCTCCCACTGGTCGCCCGAGAACTTGGCCACAAAATCTCGGATGACAGGTTCGTCGTATCCCATCAGTCGCAATCGAGCGATCGTGGGTTCCACTTTGTCTCGGATACGATGGCGATGACCTATCCATGGGCGGGTGACGCGAACGTAAGTGACCCCGGCAACCAGAACGCCGCAGATCCCGGCCACCGTCATAACCAAGACCTGTCCCGAAATGATCACAATCCCAACGAGCATCAATGCGCTCAATAGCCACGTGATTCGATCAAGCCACCGGCTTCCCCAGGCGAGTTGTCGTAACTTGCTTGAAACCACAGAGTCTCCGCGCACCGTTCCAATCAGCAAACTCGTTGCAAAGGTGGAAGCAAGCCAAGCGATCGACAAGGCGAACAGTACGATGCCCGCTTGCGGTGCCATGAACGTCAGTAAGATGGCCCCGCTCGGTAGGACTGCCCATGACAACAAAAACAATCGAACGAGCACTCCACGCCATCGTCGCAAGGGTAGTTGCTTGAGCGATTCGGCTGAACTGTAGATCACCTGGATCTGCTCGTCCGTTGGGGAAAAACCCTCTTGATCTCCGATTCCGAGAAAGTTTTCAATCGCTTGAATTAGTTCAGGCATTGATTGAAATCGATCTTCAACACGCTTGGCCGTCATCCGTTCGGTGAGTTCGCCTAATTCGGCGGGGATATGCCGGAAGATCAATTCTGGGCGTTTGATTGCCTCGCACTTGTGTTTCGTGATCACTTCCTCAACGGTACTACCCGTGAACGGTGGATTGCCCGTGACCATCGCGTACAGCGTGCATCCGAGTGAGTAGATATCAGCACGATGATCCACCTCGGACGCCGAATCCGCCTGTTCAGGAGCCATGTACATCGGGGTTCCCATCGCCGCGCCGGCCGATGTCAAATGGACATCATCGGCGCGATGGTGGTTGTCACCACCCGCGTTCTCGTCTTCGGAATCGCCATCAGTGACCTTAACCAGTCCTAAGTCGGCCACTTTAACGAGCCCTTGTTTGCTCAAGAGCAGGTTGTCCGGTTTGATATCACGATGCACCATGCCGGCGTCATGCGCGTGCCGGAGGCCGCGCGCCGCTTGCAAGATGTATCGCAAGGCGACGTCCGGCGCGATTTTGCCATCTCGTTTGATCTCAGCGCTTAAGGTGCCACCGTCTACCATCTCCATGCTGAAGAAATGAAGTGACTTTTCGCATCCCATGTCAAAAATCTGGACCACGTTGGGATGATTCAGTTGCGCCGCGGCGTACGCTTCGCGGGTGAATCTCGCCATGGAACGCGGGTTGTGCATCATGCTCGATTGAATCGTCTTGACCGCAACCTGTCGCTGCAACGAAATCTGTTCCGCGACAAAAACGCGTCCCATGGCACCGCGACCTAATTCGCGAATCATCCGGTATCCGCCTAGCATGATATCTTTGGGCGGTTGATCGGGGTTCCTTCCGTTACTCTCGTCGATCGAATCATTCAGTGAATCCCATTCACCCACCTCCTCACCCGAGAAACCGTCGAGGGTTTCATTCACGCTTCCTCGCTCGGCGGGCGGTATCGGCATACTGTTGATACCTGGCTGGCCCGAGTCATTTGAGCGATGGTCAACTTCACGAGAGTCCATTGTTTCACAAACTCCAGACTCCTTTCCGTTCATAGCCGGATTGGGTTGAACGACCGATAGCGCAGCTTGATTGACCGGCAGGCGACTGGAAACTGGTCGGGCTGGCGACTTGGACTTCCAAGCGACTTTGCCACGATCGGTGGTCTTCGACAAACGAACTCCATCACGCGACACGACAGCCACGCTCACGGAGATTTCAAGACGAATTAGCTCCTGACATTGGGGACAACGGAGGCGAAACCCACCCGGTTTACGGATTTTGGGTTTGCAAACCGTTTCGCAGGATGGGCATTTGACTTGCACCGACGGCGACTAATTGAAATTGGTGACAATCCACCGGTCAGACCTCCTGACGGCTGGATGCAAAACCCTATATTGTGACCGGTTTCGACGACCGTTTTTTGTGAAATTTCGGCGAAGCTCCATATTTCTCAGCGCTACGGATAAATATGTCGCTACCGATTGTCACGCTAAAGAACGACGAACAATGGGACTGCCACCAGTGCGGATTCTGTTGTCGCGGGAGCATTGTCCCGCTGAGCAAGGAAGACGAGGAACGGCTGCGGAGCCAGAATTGGCAGGACGAACCTGATTACCAAAAGTTGCGGTTCATGGTTCCGCATCGCCGCGCAGCAAGTTCGTTCCGTTTGGCACATCGTGATGACGGCACATGCGTCTTTTTGAACGAGGACGGACGATGCCGCATCCATGCGAAGTTCGGCCTCGAAGCCAAACCAACGACATGCCGAGTGTTCCCGATGCAACTGATCCCGCACGAGAAACACGCGGTGCTTACTTATCGTCGTGCTTGTCCGTCCGCTGCTGCGGATCGCGGCACAGACGCGAAACAGAACTTGCCTCTGATCAAGCGGTTGGTGAAAGATGGCTGGCTAAAGGCCGAGCCGATCAACCCGCCCGCGCTTAAGTCCGGCGAGTCACGCGACTGGAAAACGATTCGCGCCGTTCTTGAGATCGTGGGTGAAGTGCTTCGAGACGAGCGATATCCGCCGGTCCGGCGACTGGTTCATGCCCTGCAATTTTCCCACAACATGGAAGCTGCGAAAACACGCTCGCTTTCAAACGATAAGGTTGTCGAACTCGCCCACACCCTTGCCGAATGGATGCCAGAAGAATCGCGACCGTTTTTCGAGGAACGCAAGTCACCCACTACGATTTCAAAAGTAATGTTTCGGCTCGCGGCTCTCTCGTGTGCTCGGTTGCATCCGCTTTATCGGCAAACGGCGACCTGGAGCGCTCGCGCCGAATTGGTTCAAACTTCATGGAGATGTTGTCGAGGGACGGGGCAACTGCCCAGATTTGACAACGTATTCCCCGCCGCTAGGTTCGAAGAACTCGAGAACCCGATCGGTTTAAAGCGGCCTGAAATTTATATCCCGCTCAATCGTTTGATTGAAACTTCTTCAGAATCGTTTCTCTATGCGATCGCCAATCGAGCTGGATGGTCGGTCAGCGATAGTATCCGCGGGTTGGCGTTATTGTTTCCTATCGGCATGTGGATGCTCCGCTGGTCATCATGCGGTCGCGAGCCGACCGTCGATGACATGTTGAACATCGTCGTCGCGCTGGATCGCAGTCAAGGATATCAACCGCTCAGCGGCCCCCTGCAGCGTTGGAGATTGTCAATGCTCAGTCTCAACGGCGAGCTAGAGCGACTGGTCGTGTGGTACGCGAGATAACCAATGGGATGCCACGCAGCGGCGGCGGTCCTCGGTGCACGGAATTGGCTTACGTCTCAAGACATTAACCAAATCGATGACACCCGATCGGTTAGTGATCCACGCAGAAATTGACGTAACGATCCCCCCGTTCTATAACCTCAAGCTTGACCGGGACTCCACGCTTAGAGCCTATCCGAAAAGGAGTCTGACCCTCTCCGGCGAAACCAGAAAAGCAACGAAAATTGACTCGCCTCCAAAGGTCAGCCCCCTTTTCGGATAGGCTCTTAAACGAATCCAAGATCCCATGTGAGATCCTTATGCTTTTTCGACTCCTGATCCTGATTTGTGCGAGTGCCTGTCTGGCCTCCGGTACTGCCCTAGCCCAACTGTTCGCCCCGGGCGGTGCTGACGGTTTGGACGTTCGAATCGAACTTGTCCGTCAAAAAGGTGTTCAGCATCCTGAAGACGATAGGGATCGCTTAGAAAACCTTGATCTTTCAATCACGATTGTGAACGGAACGTCGGCGGCTATCGTGGTTCCCGAGACCTATCCGAACTTCACTCGCATTCGATTATGTGCTTCCGGTTCAATGGGGACCCGAATCCCTCTTCATCTATTCCGTCACATGGAGAATGATGGAATGATGGGCGCTGGAACAATCGAGCCCCGTATACAAAAAACAGTCACGATCGCTCCCGGGAAAACTTATGAACTATTGCGTGTGAGCGCGAAAGACACATTGATTTCGCCTGGATGTAAGGACGCTCCGTCACGCCAACCGCCGGGCCGTCACACGGATCGAGTCGAGAATTTCGCAGAACGCCCATGGGGTTGGGGATGGCGGGCTCATCCCAGGCCGGATTATTCACCTTTTGAATCGCAAAAAGGAGACCGTCGTACTGAGACTGCTGTTTTGTGGTTCGAGATGGAGATTGACGGTTTCCTCGTTCGTTCGGTACCGCAACTTGTCACACTCAGGTAGCACAACTAAAGATGACTAACCGATGCATACGCTTCGCCGGGACCAGCGTTATGACAATGAAAGAGTTGTCGCGTCGACCGGGCAATCGGCACCGTTCGCCCATTCAAGGAAATCACAAGGTGAGACTCAAAACTATTCTTACGATGTTGATGTTTCCCGCGTTCGCCCTTGGGCAGTCGCAACGCGAGCCACTGACTGCTTATTGGCTGAATGATTTGGATCTCAAGACCGCAACCATGTATGATCCACTTCTGGTCATCACGTGCGTTCCGTTGGAGCAGCTTGAAGCGACCGCGAATCTGCCGGACTTTAGAAAACATGTGGGCGAATCTCAGGCCGCGTTCTCGTACATTCTTGACCAACCCGCGATCTTTCTTGAGACAAACGAGCGAGATTCAATTTGGAACCAGGATCGTCGGCCGGTCAAACCCTTTACCGGCAAGTTGGTCAAAGAAGAGAACTCGGTCACAATGATTGCGTACGGTCGCCGATATAAAATCACATCGGCCTCAACCGCTGACGTAATACGCCTTTTGCGGAGACCTGAAGGAACAAAACCACTCCACCGATTGCATTCTCCGATTGGCGGAGCGGAACGAACCGTTCATGCAATAGCGTTGATCCTGGAGGACCAGGCTGAGCCCTCGTTGAAAGGGGGATCTCCCTAAGGAACAGGCGCGAGCCGCTCCCACCTCCTGAAAGTGAGTGCCTCCCCCAAAAAATGGGTCCGGCCGCAAGTACTCCACGTGGCTCTTCAGAAAGGGATTCGGAATTCCTTTTCCGAATCCGTATTGATCAAGAGAACGACTATCGCTGGCCATTGGCGAACCGAGCAGTGTTAGCTTCTATTCAGCGTAAAGCTCGATTCCGTCTACTAGTCCCTTGATCTCGACAAGCAAAATCCCAGCCTGTTCGATCCAGTATCCTCCGTCTTCCTTCTGCGTCTCAATCGCGTTCTCAGTCAGGTCGCTCAAAACATCCAGAATCGCTCGTCCCAGTAATTGAGTCCCGCAATACGACACACATCGAGGGCGAAATATAGAGATGATCTTCAGTAGTCCATCCTCACCGAATGTAAGGTGCACAAATTCATCGTCGTATGCGTAGATCGTCTCGGTGGAACCGGGAACTCGTTTAAACGTATCGAACTTGCCACCCAGAACATCAACCACCTGTCGGCGGTTCATTCCCAGTTCTAATGGACCAATACTTTTTCGCTTTTTTATATCCCACGTCATATATTGCCTGTCATTCTGATTCGGTAGCGCATCAATGGCCGACAATTTAGCCTGATCGTATTAGCTTCCCAACTTGCTTTGTGTGTCCGCAATATCCATTTCAAACGCCTCCTCAAACTTACCCGCGTCAATCAATGCTTTTTGCCCGTCTCTGTAAGCTTGCTGGGGGCTGCCAATTCTTCCGCCGTAACTTGCGGTTCGCCGATGATCTATTGGATCCACTTGAATTGCTGGGCCAATCGGAACTGCTCGATCGGGATCGTCGTAGCGTCGTCCAAAAACGCCGAGCGTTGATCCGACGGTTTGCGGTCGGGGGGTGGGTGGTTTGGCCCGCTAATGACCCGAATTCACGCGAACGGGAAGACGTTTGAGTGAGATGAGGATCGCATCGTCAACCCTCCAACGTTTCGCAATCGGAGAAGCGGTGGCCCTGGTGATGTCCAGTCACTCATTTTGAACTTTTCACCTGAAGAGACCGCACGAACGGGGTGGGATGCGCCTTCGAACCACGCAATAAACATCAATCGCTTACGGATACGTTGCTAGGCATTCCATACGAGTGTTTTCCCTAATTGACTAAATTCGGCAAGCCGTAAAAAGGAGCGACGAAAAGAATTGCTCGCTCGCTGAAGCACATGCCTTCCCCACGCAGCGAACCGTTGCTTCATCAATACGTCCACGCCACCTATCCTTTTGACGATATATTGTCGCAACTTCAATCATTGCATCAAGAAATTCTTCCGAGCCGCTTGCGCAAACCATAGTTCCCGCATCAAATTCCATTGTAGCATGATTGAGTAAAAGTATCCTTCCTGATTGGTGCTCGACTACAATCGGATCTAATTCCATGGACGCAAAGCAATCTCCGTTCGCCATTGCAATGATTTTTCGTTTCCAAGATACTCCAGCGATCTCTAAACTACTACACGAATAACAAGCTAACAATTCATGAATCGGTGATTTGAATTCTAGAGAATCTGCAACTTGAACCGGTTCGGCAACAAAGCAACGCTGAATATCGTTAATGTCATCTGCCATAAGTCCATAGTTCTTAAGTTCATAAACTGTAGGCATCAGACGTTTCAAAGACTCTACAAACTCCTTCGATTTCATAAAGCAGTTTCTCCTATATGCAAGGCAGATGTCCATTTCTGGTGGACGGTTTGCGGTAATGGCACGGCAATTGGGCCATGGTTCAAGTGATGATGGTCAAGGGTATTCCAGCTAAAGCTTCGATGTGAGGGATTATGAGCAATTCACTTAGGATCGACCTCTGGCGAAAGCCCCATTTCTTCAATTCGATATCGGTACCGCGTGCTAAACATCTCAGGATTACGTCCCAGCAGCTCTTCCGAAAATGCCTGTTTGTGGCAAACTTCGCCATAGGTATTTAGACTTGATCCCGGTTGGCCACGGAACTTCTCCGTGTTTACCGAATCGTCCAAATTGAAGCAGGACTCTGGGACAGGCGAACACGTGTTATGCAGGAACACCCTGACATCCGCCACCCGATACACATGATGGCCGTTGACTTCGATGTTGTAAACGGCGGCGGCATCGCTTAGCGGCTTGACGCTCTGAACCGTGACTTCTTCTTCGAGTGTGTCGACTAACGTGCCTTCGGTCTGTTCACCTGCTGGCGTCCATTGACGATTCTCGGGTGTCCAGACGGGGTGGACGTCGGTGGCGATGAATTCGGTGCCGTTTGACAGCGTGACTCGGACGCGGTTCTCGGCGTGGCGGGTGATGAACCGGGCCGTGACGACTTGGCCTTCGCCCTGCTGGATCGTCGGGCAATCGGTGACTTCCGTCACCGTCGCGATGCCTTTGACGTCCAGTTCAGCTAGGTGAAGCGGCAGTTCGGAACCGCGAACCAAACCGAGGGCATCGACGAAGCTGACCGGTTGCAGCATTTCGACGTCGACCGCAGTGCCGTCTTCTTTGAGGACGGTGGCTACGATGCGTCGGGTAAATTCTTGGACGGGATCGGTGAAGTCGGGATCGACGTCAAAGGATTCAGGGTTTTCACCGATGACTCGCTGACCCAATCGGATCTGCTCGATCGGGATCGTCGTGGTTGTTGGTGGTGTTTCGACGAGGCGATCGAGCCATTCGCCGTCGGATGATGGGGCGTATGCCGGTGGAGTGCCTCCCGTTCGCCACCAGTCGGGCAGGGTTGTTCCGCAGGCTCGAACTCTACCCGGAACGCCTACTCGTCTGTTAGTGCCTGCCAAAAAGAATCAAGCGTCAAACCGAGCGATACAACTTCAACTTCCGGAAAATTATCCGATCGAAGAAAGAAAACGTTTCCCGTTTGGGTATTCATCAAGAAGTAATCGCCGCCACTGTCAACCGCGAAGGGAAAAAAATGCTGAGGAGCTAGTCTCCGATCTCGAATCAAGATGTTGTAGCTAGTTATCGCGGTACCAGCACCTTTCTCCGAAATCAATGGCAGAATGCGCGAAACTACCGTGCTTATCTGGAGTTCAGGATTCTCGTAAACATACGGCTCCGGCTCAGAACCGTTATGGTTTTTATACAACTCACGGAGAGACTCTGGGAAAGACAAAGCCAACTCCATCTCAATTTCATCGATTTCTGATTCCGTTACGCCTCTTTCAGCACGTAGAAATTCCATAATGTAAAGCTTATCCTACGATATCCACAGGTTCAGGTTATGACCAATCCCCGTCCCGTTTCCGTCTCCAGAGCCATCTCCTGGGAAATAAATCTATCCCTATGGCCGACAGATGGAAAACGGACTTCCCTCTTTCGCGCGTCCCGACAAAGTCCCGCTCAGCATGTCGAAATCCCAATGGGGTTAACGTGCTCGTCACAGCATCCAAGAGCTGACGTTCATTCTTCATGATGATTGTAGTATTTAAAATCTATTTGCCTTCTTCGAATGCTCCTTCATCCCGTTTCTTTCGAGCCAACGATACCACTTTCGCGAAGAAGTCAACATGAAAGCCTCTGTCAACCAATTTCATTGTATCGCTGTAGACTGCCGCGATCGCCTCAGCATCATCGTACGCACGACAAGCGAACGCAGTAATTGCACCGAATCCGCATCGATGTATTACCGAAGGCTGGAACCTGCATGGATTCCGAGGATCGGAGTTGAGAACCGAATCTATCGCAATGGTATTTGAGTGCGTTTCGAAATACGGACTAACAAATTGCCGATACCAGTCTAGATAGCTGCGAACGCACTCCTCAACCTGGGACGTTGTCTCGACAGAAAATATGATCTTCTGATTCTCTTTAGGAAGGAATTCTGATACGTTTGCCCACAGGATGCTTGTCATGTCCCTGTAAGCGGGAGGTGTATTCATCCCTTCATGGAAAACTGCCTCAACTGACGGTAGTCGAATCGAAAACGACGGTTCGATACGAATCGGCGAACCCGTCAACGTACGAAAGTGACAACGCCATTCTGTTTTGGAGGTAGACTTCGTTGCAGTTCGTTTAATGGCTTCACGTTTTGCTTCGTATCGATATCCTTCGTGTTTCAGCCCGAGTAGTACTAAATCCTTAAATTGTTTGCGTACTTCTTTGACGTTTATCACGATGCTCTCATACCTAAAAGGCGGTCCAAATGTGCCGGTCGCACAACGCGTACCGGAGTCGGAGGAATAATAGTACCGGCAGGGAATGCTTCGGAACCGGTGCCAACAAGAACCAAATGGGTCAAACAAGAACCAAATGGGTCAGGCCTCTTTATTGACAAGAACCAAATGGGTCAGGCCTCTTTATTGCAGTAAATCAATTAAAGAGGCCTGACCCATTTGGTTGCTTCTCAGCACCATGCCCACCAACATAACGAAAATTCATCGCCAGCCTACGCTGAAAGGGTGACGTTCGCGCGGTCAGGAAACGGCAGATTTTTCGGAAAACCAATCAAGCGCTCGCTTGATTCAGGTCTAGGTTGATTACACGTGGCGATCCCGGAAGCGAGCACGCCGCCTCGTTCACCTCTCGCTCGGCAACAGCGCAAACGTCGCACAAGGCATGAGTCACAATTAGGTCTGGTTCAAGCTTACGCAACATTTTGAGGTCGAGGGAATACAACGCCCTTTCCGTCTTCAGTCGTTCCCGCACCAACGAGTCGATTTCGGCGCTGCTCGCATCGTGTGGAATTAGGGTCCGCGTGACCTTCGGCAGCGATTCCACCCCAGCTGGAAAATCGCATTCATGGGTCACACCAACTAACTGCTCACGCAGCCCTAGCGAGCAAACAATTTCGGTGGCACTGGGCAAAAGAGAAACAATTCGCATCGGCGGCTCAATTGATGGACATGCTGAAATGGTGCATTGTTCCAGCCCGACAATCATTCGGCAACGCACCAGCCAACGAAAAGACGATCAGGCTGATGTTGCCCAAGTACAACCAACCGCCATGCCTTGCACGATCTCAGCAGCAGTCATCGGATTGCGATGATACCGCCCATGCCAACCGGCGTTGAACGCTGACTGCCGTACTCACACTGCCCACGACAATCCACACAAAATCGGCCAGCCAGGCAACCGCCTTCTTGGACAACCGAGTTTTGGGCGATCCGATGACAACCCAACAACACGGATCAGCAATGTGCTCCAATTCCCTACGGCACACGGCGGTTTTCAACGCGAACCGGTCATACTCAACAAGTGTCTTTCCCGCGTGTTACACCTGCGAGCGATTCCCGTTGCCCCCTGTACCCCAGTGGCTCTGAAATAGGCATAAAGATCTGTTTATCGACACCTTGGCTGAAAATGCTTCGGCTCTTTCGCCTCGAGCCTCGTGTTCTCAGGTGGACGATGGAAACGAAGCGAGCCGCTTTACACTGACACCCAATCCGCGTCGTTGACGACGTGGTTCTTGCAGACAGTTTGAAAACGACCATACGAGATGACTTCAAGTCTTTCTTGCAATCCGAGGATCGGTACAAGCGTCTTGGGATCTCTTGGCGGCGCGGTGCTTTGCTGATCGGCCCACCCAGAAACGGAAAGAAAAAATTTGTTCGTGCGTTGGTGAAGGAACTTTTGGTGTCGAGCTTGTATGTGTAGAGTCTTAGCAATCAGCATGCCACGCCCGAACAAGTGTGGCAGCAGGTTTTCGAACGAGCCCGAGGGCTTCGACCTTGCGTGCTCGTCTTGGAAGACTTGGACTCGCTCGTCATCGACGAGAGCCGGTCATTCTTTTTGAATCAGCTTGATGGTTTTGAACAAAACCACGGATTGATTGTTCTAGCCACAACAAACCACCCCGATCGCATCGACGCGGCTATCGTTGATCGCCCCAGCCGTTTCGATCGCGAGTATCACTCCCACTTGCCGGATCTCCACGAGCGAATGGTCTACCTCAAGAACTGGCAGCAACAACTGGCGAGCGAAACCAACTGGACTGGCAAGGAGGCAGCACCGATCGCTTGCGAGGGTTTCTCGTTCGCCTGTCTGAAAAAGCTTGTCATCAGCAGCATAATAAAATGGATGCAAGACAGTTCGGATTCATTCGCGAGCACGATGACATCGCAAGCATCGACCTTGCGCGGGCAATGAAGACGGAGGCAATCGCAGAATCTGAACGCAATTCGCAACCACGTCCTTCTTTTTGACAGAGACGTTGAGCAGGGAAGGCACGCAACGATTCGGCCACTTCCAACCGTACTGGCTGACTAAATCAGCACATTGCAAAACTGTCTGCCCTGAACTTTTCTCCAAAGGAATAGAAACACCGAATTCGTCGGCCTTCAATGCGTCAACCGGCGCAGCATTGTGACTGACCATCATGACTTGGCTATTCTCGGCGGCTATCCAGTGCTAAAACACCTTGCCGCAGACAAGCCGTGCGGAAAACTGCTTGAGATTCAAGACCATCAATCCGATGTCGTCGCAGCGATCAATTCGTTTGATTCATCACGAGATGACAATCGAATTGGGATGGCGATCCCGAGATCTCCCACGCGAGCCCATAAATGCGAAAATCCTAGGTTTGTTGTGCTTGCTCATCGACCATGATGCGTCGCTGATTGGCATTAAATTTTCAGAAGCCTCAAAAACACTTTGAATGGATGAATCTACTCTTGCGATCCAACATTGCTCTGACAGTTCTATCCGTCATCGTTTTGAATATTGCGGTGGCCCCGCGATTGTGGGCTGACCAACCGAACGCCGCCTTCAGACTTTCCAAATCAGACCCGGAGCAAGTTGGCATGTCGAACGGGAAACTGGCGTTGATTCATAAAGCGATGCGAGAATCCATTGAGGAAAACGCGATTGTCGGCGGCATCGTGATGATCGCTCGAGACGCCAAGATCGTTTTGCACGAGGCGTACGGACACGCGGATCGGGAGAATTCCGTCGAGATGAAGACCGATACGATTGTGCGAATCTTTTCGATGACCAAAGCCATCACTAGCGCGGCCGCGATGATGCTATGCGACGAGGGTAAATTGTCACCAAGTGATCCGGTCTCGAAGTTTATTCCGGAACTTGAATCTCCGATGGTTGTCAACGGCGACAAGTTACGACCCGCGAGCAAACCGATCTTGATCGCGGATTTGTTGCGGCACACATCAGGATTGAGCTACGGACGTTCCGGCAATGAGTTGCATGACCAAGCTTTCGAGAAGGCGGACTTAATGAGTCATGATCAGACGTTGGCCCAAATGCAATCCAAGCTAGGCAGTGTTCCATTGCTGTTTGAACCGGGCATTGACTGGCATTACGGAATTTCAACCGATGTTCTCGGCCGTGTAGTCGAGATCGTCTCGGGAATGACCTTGGATCAGTTTTTCGCTCAACGAATATTCGTTCCGCTCGGCATGGTCGATACCGGGTTCTTCGTGCCAGCGAGTAAAGCTGATCGTTTTGCGCAAACCTACAAGCGACAAAAAGATGGAAGCCTGAAGGTGAACGACGATCCGAAACAACGCAACTATCTGGAACCGCCACGGATGCTCAGCGGCGGAGGTGGACTCGTCTCGACGTCAAGCGACTACATGAGATTTTTGTTGATGATTATCGGCGGCGGGCAACTGGGCGACGTCCAATTGCTGCGGCCCGAAACGGTATCACTGATGACGACCAACCAGATGGCACCCGAGTCTGGGTGGGTTACCTTTGGTGATGAAGTACGGATGGGCGTAGGTTATGGATTCGGGTTTAACGTGAGGCCCTCTATCGGTGATTGGAATCCCTCAGGCGTTCCCAATGAGTATGGTTGGGGAGGCGCCGCGAGCACTCACTACTGGGTGTCACCCGACGACAACTTGATCGTCGTCACGTTGGAACAGGTCATGCCTTATCAATGGCACACCGAGTTTAAAATCAAACCATTGGTCTACGAATCGATTCGTCGGGAGTGATTGATTGAAGCGACGTTTCGTCGGCGTCGCTCCCTCGGCAGGAGACGCATAACCTCGCAAAACACTGGGAAAACCAGCGGTTTCCCCAGTGGTTTTGCTATTTTCGGCGCGGTGGGCTCGTTGGCAACGGAAGATACCGTACGACGCACGGTCGAGCAGCCAACCATCCAAATGCGAATGAGCAAAGTCTTGAGCTTCCCCCGCCGTATGCTTCTCGTACTGGTCCGACATGCTTGTTGTAAAACAACGAAGTGCAGTAGGCCGTTCTCCAGTTACCGAGATCGCGCGACTAGTTCGAGACCCCAGCACCGGGCGTCTTGGAATGTGCGTTCTGCGGGAAATCGAAGGTCAACACAAGTGGTTCCAACCCTGTGTTCTCGATTTCAACGCCACCGTTGGCAAGCGCGGCCTGCGTGATGAACCCGATCTCGGGATAGATCTCGCCGAGAATCATGTTTTGGTGATATCGCACTTTGAGTTTTCCAACGCGTCCGCTTCCGCCATTGGTATGAAACAGCGTGGGACTCTCCGGACACAAATGAGTCTTGCCACCAGGCTCCACTGTAAGCCGTAGTATCGAGGCTTTCTGATCGCCGAGAAAATCATCGTAAACAATCCACTTGGCATCGACACCGTCACCTGCAAATTCTTCGGCAGTGATTGCCGGACGCCGATTCTTCTGGACAAAATCGGGATCCCGGTTGGCTTCGAAGTCGAACTTCGCGACCAGGTACTCCCAGTCTTCGTGACGATCCTTCGGATAGTCCTCTTCCCTGCATGCGTAAAACGCATCCGCGGCTCCGATACGTCCGTCCAGCGTGAGATCTTCGGCCAGGAAGTGCTCATCCATCGTGACATGCAGTTCGTGCGTGCAAAGGTCCGTTGGCGAATGCAGCACGCCGTTTGGCATTACGAAGCCATTATCAATTTGCATCATCACATGCGGCGACAAATGTCGAACACCGTTGTACTCGCCCTCTCCCCATCGCTTCATGCAAGCAAGAAACTCATCCTTGGTCACAAACGGGTATAGTCCCATTGCCGTGGTATGGTAATGCGATGGACTGACTCCCGGATTGTCGTAAGAATTGATGTCGTACACTTCCCACTTTGACCAGTGAAGGTGATGCGGGATTGGGTTTAGATTGTCAAACTTCTTGGAAACGATGGGCCAAGTCGGCGTTCCAAAAAGTGATTTCGCAAACGCCGTTACCTTCTCACCCATGACGGCTTCTGGATTGGCAGCGATCAAATCCTGCAACGAGATGAATTGCCCGCTCGGAGTGAGGACGTGAGATTCACCTTCACGAAACGGAGCCTTATTCGTGCGTGTATCGATGACCCCCGTCACAATGGGCACTGTGCAGCCCATCCAAAGTTCATCGAGGCCTGTCCCGTTCATGTAGTCCGGGTAGTACGACTTGGCATCAAGACGAAGGCGTTTACCCGGCGAACAAAACGTCCGGCCGGCGTAGCGGTGCTGTAGCTGCAACACTCCGTCGTTCGCGTTTAGGCATTCATCGAGAATCGAATCCGCGCCTCCGCCGGTTCCGTCGATCACATCTTGTTGGGGGTACTCATGCAGTTTTTCCGCGAGAATTGACACCATAGGTAATGAACCTCAATGAATCTGAAGAAGCGTGTCGGTTCCAAAAACTATTTTTGGAGCGTGGGTGGGGAACTTCATTTGCTAAAACGCATCGAGACTGAAGAAGAATCGATTCGTCCGCGGTAATAGCGGCGGTTCGTAGTGTACGAAAAGACGGCCGGGCGAATCAGGGGGCGGTGCGACGCCAGGGCGATTACGCCACACTGGGCAATCTGCGGAGCTGAGCAAAGGTTCGTGATTGGATGGTTGATTTGCAGCTGCCAGGCGAATCGGCTCGCTTTGGATACTCACGATGGAACGCTCCGCTTCGCTGGTTGAACTGTTTTGCCTCAGCTGAATCTGGAGATTGTATTTGATCGAGTTATTCTGCTTTTCGAAGGAGGACATTTCGATGACACGATCTCGACGAACATTCACTGCTCAAGAAAAAGCCGCTGTTGTGAAGCGGTATTTGGTCGACAAGGTTCCCGTCTCTGACCTTTGTGACGAACTGGGGCTGCAGCCGACACAGGTTTACCAGTGGCAAAAGCAACTCTTTGAAAACGCGGATGCTGCGTTCGCTCGGCCCGGGCGAAAATCCAAACCTGATAATGCAAAAAACAAGAAGATCGAGGCACTCCAAGCCAAGATCCAGCTCAAAAACGAAGTCGTTGCCGAACTTCTCCAGGAGCACGTTCAGCAAAAAAAGAACTTGGGGAGCCCTAACTGGAGCATGCCAATTCCAATGGTTACTGGCCCATGACACGCGAGACTCCATCGTCGATTACACCAACTACTGGTCCGAACGGGCTGAGACGCCTGCCAAGCAGATTGTGAAGTGGATCGGGATTTCTCAGAGCAAGTATTTTGACTGGAAAAAACGTTACGGAAAAGTCAACGAACACAATGGCTCGATCCCTCGTGACTTCTGGATGGAAGACTGGGAGAAGCAAGCGATTCTTGACTTCCACCACGCCAATCCCTTGGAAGGCTACAGGCGGCTGACATTCATGATGCTCGATGCGGATGTCGTGGCCGTCAGTCCGTTGAGCGTCTATCGTGTTCTGCGAGAAGCCGGCGTGATGGATCGATTCAGCGGCAAGAAATCAAAGAAGGGCACCGGCTTCGGCCAGCCCTCCAAGCCCCACGATCACTGGCACATGGACGTCAGTTAATTGAACATTGGCGGCACAGTTTACTTCATGTGCAGCGTACTCGATGGATGCTCTCGCAGCATCATTCACTGGGAAATTCGCGAGAAGATGGAAGAGGTCGATATCGAAGTAATCCTTCAGCGGGCGCGGGAAAAGTTTCCCAACGCAAAGCCTCGGATCATCACCGACAATGGGCCGCAGTTCATTTCGCGTGACTTCAAAGAGTTCATTCGGATCGCCGGCATGACGCATGTCAAAACATCGCCTTACTACCCGCAAAGCAACGGCAAGATCGAGCGTTATCACCGCACGATCAAGGGTGATTGCATTCGTGAGAAACACATTGAAACAGTCGAAGATGCTCGCCGCATCGTGGGCGATTACGTCAACTATTACAACGAAGTTCGGCTTCACAGCGCCATTGGCTACGTGACGCCACAAGCCAAGTTAATGGGCAAGGAGCGCGATGTCTTCGCCGCTCGAGATCAGAAACTCGAAGCAGCTCGCGAATCGCGTCGCTTGCGGCGTCAGCAACAAGCTGCTTGATTGAACATGTTCCAGCAGACAATTAAACTAAGCGAAGCTGCCGGGAGGACAGGGCCCTGCTGAGGAGCAACCCGAGCGCCGAGCCAGGTGTGTAGACCGAAGGGCCGGTGGTCGTTGTTAGTCAATGACCGCCGCCTTTCCCTTCGGGATGCACTCGAAAGCGCAAAACCTTCCGGCAGGATGCCGGATCTTCACCGGCACGACGCCGGCCACCCTGGATCGGATGTTCCGCTCCAGAATTTACCTACCTTGAATAACTTCGATCACCGTCCACTCCAGTTCACGCTGAACCAATACAGTACGGCCGGTATAACGCGAGATTAGTGGATTTATCGCTGTGTAGAAGAATAGAGGACTGAACTCCAGTTTTAGTTGTCAAGGAAATAGTCGGACCAGGCATTGTCTTGGTGGTCAGGGGTGGAGTACGGCTCCCAATGCAGTCTTATGGTGTTGTTAACAGAACTAAGTGTCGCAAATCGATACCTTTCTGTCGCAAAATGCCATTGAACCCGTGATGCCATACCATATTATTAGGTTGATCCGAACCTGAATTGCCCGTTCATCACTCAATTCAGTCCTCTCTCCGCGAGGCTCTTCAGTGGCGGTCTCGAGCTTGCAATAGGCAACGTGTTCACGAATAACTGGGGCGATCGCCTTCTTTTGTAGGTTTTATTTCACTCCAATCCTTAGTCTGCTGGTGCGAACTGTAGGTTCGATGATGGTTAACAAGTTAAATCGATGTTCCAAACGGGGCTTAAACGGACTTCGGTTATCTGCTCCAACTCCATATTTCGTTCGTGTTTGAGCGTTCGGATTTTTGTCGTTTTCTCCTCTTCTCAAGGTGTTTTTAATGAAAATTTCGAAAGTAAGCCGCGGCTTCACGCTGGTGGAGCTGCTTGTAGTGATCGCCATCATTGGTGTTTTGGTGGGACTGCTACTTCCAGCTGTTCAAGCAGCACGCGAAGCAGCCCGGCGGATGAGCTGCAGTAACAACTTCAAGCAGATCGGTTTGGGTATCCACAACTACCATTCGGCATTCAAGCAGTTACCGACACATGGTACTGGCACGGCTGGAGATACCTCGACAACTCCGCGTAACGCGGTCAATCGCTGGCAAAGCGTGAACGGGCACAATAATTACGAACTTAGTATGCTGGTCCCGCTGACGCCCTTTATTGAGCAGCAGGCCATCTGGGAAACGATCTCCAACCCCAGCACGGTCGGTGGAACTTGGAATGCGATGGGACCAACTCCCGATCGTGGTAACTACGAACCGTGGGCAACAAACATTCCCACAATACGTTGCCCTAGCGATACGGGCAAAGGGAATCCTTCACTCGGTCGAACTAATTATGGCGCGTGTTTGGGTGACGCAACTTGGGGCTGTTCGATGTACGCACACGCTACCGAATTTGATACAGGCGCCGGCACTCCCGTTGCTACGTTGAGCAGTGTGGCTCAGCACAACCGCGCGTCTCATCGTGGTTTCTTCAAAATGTTTAATCCGGACATTGCGTTCCGTGATTGCTTGGATGGATTGTCAAACACGATCGCGATGGGTGAATTCATCACGTACGCGCAGAACAAGGACATTCGAGGAAGCGTTCGGGGTAACGCCGGGAACAACGATGTCTCTTTGACAAATCTCCGTGATAACCCTCAGGGTTGTCGGGGGAATATCGATCCCGCTCGACCCCGGTTTTGGTCTGCCACTCCGGACCGCGATACCCGTTCCCGAGGTTACCGTTGGGCAGACGCCTCGACCATGTTTAGTGCTTGCCACACAATCCTGCCACCAAACGAAGAGCTCTGCGGACGGTCAAATTTTGATGACTTGGTAACCCAGGCAACGATGTCCAGTTTTCATCAAGGTGGCTGCCACGTCTTGATGGGTGATGGTGCTGTCAAGTTTGTGACTGATTCGATTGAGGCAGGCGACTCCACGACCGGAAATGTTTATCGAGATGGTACGGGCATTCGCTCGCCGGGTAGTCGCAGCCCTTATGGGCTGTGGGGTGCTCTTGGGACGAGCGCATCCAAGGAAACGATCGAAGAAGAAATATAGGTTTGTCAAACGATTGGCATCGCAGGGCGTTGAACGCCCTGCATCGTTTGTTGCTTTGGTTCAAGATACTTTCATACCGCTCTTTTAGAGGATACTGATGAGAACTTTACTGATAACGTTAGTGATGTTGTCTGCATGCCCATTGTTGATTGGCTGCGGTTCGGGTGAGCCGAGCGTCGTAACCGAAGGCATGACAGAGGCGGAGTTTCAAGCTTTGGAAGAAGAGAATGAAAGAATGGAACAGGAAACGATGGACGCTTCCTGATCGCAGTGAGGATACTGGGTAGCGAATGTGGTCGTGGTGCCCAATGCTTGTAGCTGGCCACTGAATGACGTAGTTGGGGCGCAGCTTTATGCTCCAATCAAAATTTGGTTTACTTTTTTAAACGAATAGGTTTTATGATGAAAACTTCAGGGAAAAGGGGAGGCTTCACCTTGGTGGAGCTTCTCGTCGTGATTGCGATCATTGGCGTGTTGGTGGGCTTGCTCCTACCAGCCGTTCAGGCGGCTCGCGAAGCAGCCCGTCGAATGAGCTGCAGCAACAACTTTAAGCAGATTGGCTTGGGGATCCACAACTACCATTCGGCATACAATAAAACGCCTCAGCATGGCGGAGGAACTCTTTCGCCAACAAATCTAGCGTGGTGGACTGACTCAGACACCGTCAACAACTTTCGTCTGAGTATGCTAGTTGGCATTTTGCCGTTCATTGAGCAGCAAGCGCTTTGGGAACAGATTTCGAATCCGAATAGTCTGAATTCGGACGATACTCCTGCGGTACCACCGTGGCCTGCCATGGGACCGACCCCGGACAAGATTCTCTACGGTCCCTGGACCTCGAATATTCCCTCGTATCGCTGTCCTAGTGATCCGGGCAATGGTCTTCCGTCGTTGGGGCGAACTAATTACGCGGCATGTATTGGTGATTCAGTTGATGAGACCGCTTATGGTCCTTGGCCTAACAACCGAATAATCGGTATGGGGAGAACCAGGGGAACGACAGCCTTGAGGGCGCACCGAGGATTCTTTAAGCCGTTTGACGAGGGGAACTTTGCAGATTGTAAAGATGGATTGGCGAACACCATCGCGATGGGCGAGATCATAACCTATCTCGAAGATCAAGATATTCGTGGGGCCATTCCTAACTTCACCGCAGGGAACAACAATGCGACCATGGCTGCCATTCGCGACAATCCTAAGCTTTGTGCACCGGGAATTGCCGCCGATCGTCCTCGTTTTTGGGTGACGATCTCGCCAACCCGAGAGACACGCGCGCGAGGATATCGCTGGGCGGATGCGAAAACTATTTTCTCTGGCATGGCTACGATTTTGCCGCCTAATAGTGAGGTTTGCACTCGAGCCAATGGAGATGACTTGAATGCGATCATCGCGACATCGAGTCAGCACCAAGGTGGCACGCACGTGCTGATGGGTGACGGTGCCGTGAAATTCATCACCGACTCCATTGAAGCAGGGAGCTCAACGGGCGGGATGGTTCATTCAGGTGGATCCGGCACTCAGTCCGCTGGCTCACCCAGTCCTTACGGACTTTGGGGTGCTCTGGGCACTCGTTCTAGCGAAGAAGTCATCGACGAAGAGATCTAAGATTGATATTCCATGCTCGCCACTGGAGCGCATGTTCCAGTGGCGTTTTTCTCCTGATAGATCCTGAAGGGACTTCCATTGAAAAATCTAATTTTACTAAACTTGTTTCTGGTTTGCATCTTTTCGCTAACTGGATGCGGTGGACCGCAGGCTGGAAAAGTCACCGATGGTCTTTCCCCATCAGCGATCGAGGAATACCAAGCCAACGAAAAGAGGATTAACGAAGCATCGGCGAGCGAGTTCGCTGGAGATCCTCCCGAGTAGTTGAGTGGGCGGGCATCTTTGTTCGACACTGGACGTCAGCATAGGCAACGCGACTTTCGAATATCCAGGAGAACGCGGGGCCAGAAAAGGGGAAGGGGGTGTTTTTGACTGAGTTTCCTGCTACTCTATTGCGGGACGTCTGAACAAACCAATTCAATACACTCATCGAATCTCAACATGCCACGCACTAAACGCGCGGATGAAGCGGGCAAGATTTATCATGCGTTGAACCGAGGAAATGACCGCCGAGAACTCTTCCATAAACCAGAGGACTATCTCGCGTTTCTACGAACCTTACAGCAAGGGCTTGAGAAGTATCCGGTCGATTTGCTTGCCTATTGTCTGATGCCAACACATTGGCATTTAGTCGTTCGGCCTCGCGAGGACGGTCGGATGGGAAAACTGCTGGGCTGGGTCTCAGGAGCAATCTCAGGGACAGAGCACTTTATGGTTGGAGGTATAGCAACCGGGCTGGGGGCGTTTGGTTTTTGCGAGTCGCTTGGCTTCGGCCACGCGGGAACTGTCGGCGTGAACGACGGTGAGTCGGCAGTCCGACTGGCTCGATTCAAGTTCACCCCTAGTATTCCGTCGCAGCTTGGTTTTCGGGTAGAAAAAGGTCTTTAAGCCCCTCTTCCCCCGAGACCACGGACGGTCGAATGTCAAACCGCAAGCTCTATCGTATCAAGCTGACAGACGAAGAACGCGAAACCTTTGCCAAGGTAGCCACCGGTAAACGTGGCAAGCTG
>NZ_SJPM01000014.1:146053-152891 GCF_007859915.1 Neorhodopirellula pilleata | reverse complement strand
ATTCTGGGGGAGGGGGGCGTTGTGCGCGGTCGGTCAAAATCAGACTCGCAATCCGCTTCGCTGCGTTTCGCAATGGCCAAACCTCAAAACGCAGAACCGATTTCGTCCTTGGTGAATAATGCGGGTTTAGACGCTTCGGCGTTATTGATCTTTGACAATTTGGTAGTGATGCATTTTGCGCCCATGGTGTAGTGGTAACCCATCTGCTTGCCATGCAGAAAATGCGAGTTCGATTCTCGCTGGGCGCTTTACAGAATCCGGTGTGGCCCAATGGTAAGGCGGCTCCCTGTTAAGGAGACGAGTGATGGTTCGAGTCCATCCGCCGGAGCTCTTGTTTTCTGAGTAAACACGTGTCCTTGGCCGATCGGCAAAGGCGTCGGACTTCCAATCCGAGCAGGCGGGTTCGATTCCCGCAGGACACTCTTCCGAGATGCTCACGATGTCACTCGGGTGTCGGCTAACGGTAAGCCAGCTGCCTTTGAAGCAGTGGTATGTAGGTTCGATTCCTTCCGCCCGTGCTGTTGATGAAAGACCAAACGCCGGAGTAGCAGTTGTTGGTCGCTGCACCTCGCTCTGAACGAGGAGTTCATTGGTTCGATTCCAGTCTCCGGTGCTGTGGCCGTCCTGTATTGGTTTCAGGAACTTCGCTGTGAACGAAGTCCATGTCGGTTCAATTCCGATCGGTCACCTGAGTCGCTTCGCTCCAGTGTTCAGTTTTCAGTGGACAGTTGACAGGAAGAGTCGAAGCAGAAGTTTTTCGCTGGTGAGGCCACCTGGTGGTGGTGCCTGATTGTCGATCAGGTCGTGGCGAGTTCGATCCTCGTTACCAGCGCTTGTTTTGCTGTCGACTCTCAACTGACGACTGAGAACTATTTTGCCGCATTCGACTACTGGCTAGGTCGGCTGCTTCTCAGGCAGCAGGAAGGAGATCGAAACTCCTATGCGGTACTTCGCTTTGAGAGACGCAACAAAACGGCGTGGTAGATTCTGATGGCAGAATCGTCTGGTTTTCATCCAGGAGTCCGCGGGTTCGATTCCCGCTCACGTCACTGCGTCGCGATCGCGATGCGACTACGGAAGTCACCCGGCCGGATGAGGACACTGTCTTGAAAACAGCTGCGGCTAATTACCGTTGTGGGTTCGAGTCCCACGGCTTCCGCTTAGTTGAAGGAATCATGGGAGCGTTTCCACACGGGAGGTTGTAACCCTTCTGCCTTTAATTGTGTGGTAGTCGGCGAGAGGTGCGATTCCTTGCGTTCCCACTTTTGAAATTTCACACGTCTCTGGTGTAACGGTAGCACTGCTGATTCCAAACCAGTTGGTCAGGGTTCAAATCCTTGGGGACGTGCTTTTCGGTCCTGTGGTCCAACGGCGACGACACCTGTTTTACAAGCAGGAAACGATGGTTCGATTCCATCCGGGACTACTGCCGGCGTCACGGTGACGCTGGCCCGCAGTTAATCAAGGAGAACGACGATGTCGAGAAATGTGAAGTACGTGCAATGTGCGATGAGACGCAACATCGCCGGCGGATCCGTGCGAACGACATCGTACATCCCGCAAGAGTTTGCGAAGGTCGGTCGCGTGCTGAGGCTGAAAGACGACAACGTCGGTTGGGTCGACGGCTGGGTGGTCGAGTCCGTCGGCGATGTGATCGTCGAAGGCGACCAACTCCCTGACTCGCACAAAGCGATCAAGAACCATCGCAAGTCGACCGGCGACAGCACGCCGCGACTGTATGCATAACACGTTGGCAGCCAAGGGAAGGACGCGGTCGGTCGCGTCCTTCCCAGCGGCACCAATCATCAACGCCTATATACGCCAACCGGCAGAGCGGTCCGGCTTAAACCCGGATGATTGCAGGTTCGACTCCTGCTCTGGGCACTAGCAGAAGTTTGAAGAGTGAAGTTTGAAACATCCGACGCGAACCATTTTCACCATTCACCCTTCACTCCTCTAACTTCATTCATGGGGCGCTCGTCCAACGGGAAGACGTCTGTTTTGCACGCAGAAAATCGGGGTTCGATTCCCCGGTGCTCCACTCACGCTGAGGTAGGCCAACGGCGACCAGTCCCTCGTGATCCATGGCAAAGTCGTAGCCGAACAATGAGAGACGAAAGTCACCACGCCCCTGAAAGGATCCATGGCAGTTACGACTATTGCATCCCAATCGCCCCAACAGTGGAACAACATGACGCTGGAAGTCTGGAAATTCTGTTGTCGTCTTTGCTTGATATCGCTGGTTGGCGGGCGGCCGAGTCTCGTCACCCCAGGAACATGTCCCGCAGATGTTGAATGTGCAGAGTGCGAAAACGAAGCTTGCGAAGAGCTGAAAACGCCAATAGAAGACTCGCGATTTGGCGACGTATCGAAGCATATACATTCTCCCTTACGCGTTCTCAGCGCGAACGAATCAAATTCCAGGCGAATTCACTTGTCGAGCTTGCGGACACCTTCAATGACGCTCAACTGGTCACCGAGTCGTTGAGGATGCTCGACGCCTAGCTCGATGTGGTCGCCAACCGTGATCCCGTGGTAGGCGTCTTTCTTGTTCCAGAAGCCGCTGAGCATCACTTGCTTTCCAATAATGCTTTTGGCGTTTCGCGAGCGATCCTTCTCGAAGGCTTTGACAACGTCGGTCACTTCAGCGGTCAGTTCCCACAACTGCTCGTCTTTCTTGACGACCTTCGCTTGCAAGATTCCGCTAAAGCCACGGAAATCGTCGGGCAGTTCTGGGTAGTCGCCCGCTTCGACGGGAGCAACCTTGCGAAGCACCTCGCCAACTCGCAAATTCTCTCCACCGTCGTGCAACGCCCCGAATTGGATCGTCTCACCGATTCGCGTGACGACCAGAGCGTCCAGGAGGCCGGGGGGAACACCTTCGGCGTTTACGTTTTTTCCGAGTAACGATTTCGGCGAACGTGACTGATTGTTTTGCCAGACACGTGGGACGGCATCCACCGTGACCGCAAACGTTCCCCGCTCAACATCCTTCTTCACCAATCGCCCCGCGATCATCCCGCGAAAACCCTGTATAGGATTATCCGATCGACCGACGACGGGGCTCTCTTGACGCATGTTCTCCATCTGCGCTCGATCACTCTGGCGCACAAATTCCGCGACCGTCAGATGATCACTTTGGCGTCCGATACGAGCACGTCTAGAAACTTCCCAAAGACTCCTTTGATCTCGACCGACTTACCCACAATGGATTTCGGGTTCTCTGCTTGGCTATTTTTCCAAACACGCGGGATGGCATCCACAACGACGACAAAGGCCCCCTTCTCGACATCCTTAGCAGCAAGACGACCGACTAACATGCCATTAAATCGTTTGATTCCTGCTGGCAATTCGTCGGGCGTTGACTTGAGTTCAGCCAACTGTTGGACGGGGTTTTGGCTCTGTGGCTCGTCCGCGACAAGCGGTGCGGACAAACCGATCAGAACGGCCAACGCGGAAAGCTGTGATTTCATCGTGTTTCCTTGAATTGAAAGAGTTTGATATCGTGGGGTGTTAGGTTTTCGCTCGGCAACAGCCTGTGGAACGAGCGCTGTGACTGCTAAGGCGAGTAGGGTTAAACACGTTAGCAATTTGAACCGGGTGGCCGGCGCAACTTCTGTGCTGAAAGTGTTTTGGATGAGAAGCCTTTCAACGCGTTGCCCAAGCGTTGAACGAAATGCCGCGACTCCGGCAACGAGTCCCGATTGCTTCAAGCGATGCATTTGCTGATCAATGATTTGATCTCCCATCCGGATCAAACAATGGATCAGTCCCTGTTGGTCACCAAGAACTCGCGAAGCAGAATCATCCGCGGCGAAGTCCATGGCGATTCGCAGTTGCCGACTGGCAAAACGATTTAGTAGCTGAAATGGAAACAGACACTGAACCAATCTCGCGAAAAGATTCCATTTCGCATCGCGATTTGCAATGTGAGCTAATTCGTGGGCGAGCAGGGCGTCCCATTCCGAGTTCAATCGGCTGCCATTTGCGTGGCCCACCTTCTGTGCTTGTACCAAAATGAAGGGACGCCTTATCCCAGCAGTCAAGGCTCCGTCGACATTCGCTGTTTCCAATAAGTCAACCGGTTGCCGAATTCGCATCTTTTGAGCGATTCGCATAAGCCCACGCTGAACCTCGGCCGACTCAATGGGGACGGAATTCATTCGGAGAGTGCGCAGTCGCTTGATCTGGATAGCGAGCCGCACTAGGCAAACCACGACGGCTACCGACCAAAGACCGGTAATCGCTAGAGACAGCGTTTGCCAGCTGAACCGAGGGAGCATGGGGGCGAAGCTTCGGTCGTCCATGACGGGGCTCAGTCGCTTCGCATGGTGATTGAATTCGCTGGTGGCGACCGAGTTCGGCAATGTCAAATCGGTTGCTGAGATAGCAGTGGTTTCAATGGGCGCGAGTCTCCTTTCGATATCCAAGCTCGACATTGTCGAATCGCCCAGTGTTGAATCACCGAGTGCGTACTGGTACCCCTGATGCAGCGAGGGAGCTAACGTCACAACAGTTGTTGTCAAAAGCGGCAGCAGGATCGCCAATTTCCAGCTTAAGACTTGTAAGGCTGGCACTCGCAATCCTCGTATCCTGCGAACCGACCAGGCAATGCCGCCGATGATCAATGTCGAGTGAATCAGGTAGGTGAGCAGAAAGCTGAAGACCACCATCACGAACCAAATCGGAATGCTCATGATTTCCTCTTCGTTCGTTTGGCATGTTCGTTGACGAGCTGCTTGATTCGTTCCAGTTCGTCCGCGTCGACTTGATCGCTGGCCAAGAGTTGGTTGACCAATTCCGCAGGGCTTCCTCCGAAGACTCGATCAACTAGGTCGCCGACCACCGACTGGTTTGCGCCGACTTCCGAAACGACGGCTCGATAATAGTACTGTCGATCCTCCACGCGATGGGTAATCAGCCCCTTGCGTTCCATTCGCGATAACACGGTAGCGACCGTCGAGTAGGCAAGTGGTGGATCTGTCTCCAATGCCTGCTGCACCTCGGCCACGGTCGCCTCCCTCTGCTGCCAAAGCACACGCATGACCGCCAGTTGTCGTCCGGAAAGCTTCACAGTGACGCCTCGCTTCGATTGCATGGATTTCTACAGCGCGTAATACTACAGAGTGTAAAACATCGGGTCAAGTGTCCGCCAATGTAAAAAACGCTCGCAATCCCCCGTGCTCACTCGGTTCTACTGAAAGTCGTGAGCGAGACTGCTAGGGGCAGTGAGCGGAACTGCCACTACAATGAATCGAAACCGTGTCCGCGTACTGACTTCCCGGCGCGTTCGTAGACCAGCCTCGCCAATCCGGACACAATGTGATCTTCGCTTCCCTCGCAATCCGTGCTTTGAAAGACCATCCCGAATACGCAACACCCGCAGTGGTCGATGGAATCCGCAAGCTACTTGCCCTCTTCGACAACGAACATCCTGGAAGCGGCTATTACGGTAAGGCGAAGGGCCGAGTTCAGGGTCACAAAATTCTGCTTCCTGATGACGTAGGCAAGCCGCAATACGATGACATTGAAGGAATGGTTCTCGCCGTGCTTGATGAGACGATCGGCCAGGATCCAAAG
The DNA here is from genome assembly GCF_007859915.1 of Neorhodopirellula pilleata. GTDB lineage: Bacteria > Planctomycetota > Planctomycetia > Pirellulales > Pirellulaceae > Rhodopirellula > Rhodopirellula pilleata. Next base: position 147,311 of record NZ_SJPM01000014.1, on the reverse strand, counting down.
ATTCATCGTAGCGGTTACGGCGGGCTCGTTCACATCATTAATCACGCTGCCGCCATTACCGACCTTGCGGACTTCGGCTACCCCGACTTGGCTTCGCGAGCGGTCCAATCCCACTACCAGCACCTGCGACTCTGGCAGACTCTCCCCAACGTCGCCGACGAAATGGGGCCGTTGAAGGTTTCAAAGTTCGCACCCCATAGCCCAGCATACTGGACCTCAGGCGACGTCCCCTACGATCGCGCACTTCTGACCCATCGCGTGAAAACCATGTTCGGGTTTGGCGAACTTGCTGCAGCAGTTGAGGACGATACGAGGGAGAATACTGCGTACGACAAGCTGCGATATATGCTGTAGTGATCGCATCGCACTTCTCTATAACAAGAGCCGGTCTCTCCGAAGATCACGAGAGAACGCCGGGTAATGCCAAACAGAGAAACAGAGATCCAAGATCCGTCGGGCGTTCCAAGAAAAACAGAGAGAGTTCTCCGCTTACTCGGACTCAGCTCCGTTCGCGTTCGCGATCCTTTCCGCGGCGTCGTCCATCAGATCAAGCGTGATCTCTTGGTCCGCGTGATGCCAAACAACTAGGTCACTGATCTTCATTTTTCCGTACGGCTTTTCGGATGGATCGGGAAATACGTCGTCGAGCATTCTCGGATCGGTGTAGCGGACTTGGCCAACCACGAACGCGTGGAGATGAGAATTGGTCCAGCCTATCGCAGTTTGGATGGCTTCATGAAACTTGGAGAGTGTGACGTCCAGGGTTTCAATGCTTCTCCATATTGGCGGCTTGATACCACGGAGAGATATCTTGAATTGATAGACCGTTTGACCTGATCCCGATTGCTGGGCAAGCTCCGTTTTTGTCACGAGAGGTTTCGTTGAAACCCAACCAGTGACGGTTCGCGTTATTCGCTTTCCCGCCCACTTGGGAATCTCACTCCGATCGGTCAGGATCTCGATCGAGCGCGCAACACCAACTTGCCGCTGGATTAGGCCTTTCTTCTCCAGCATCTTCATCATCTGGTTGACCGATGGCGGTGAGACTTTCAACGCGTCCGCGATTTCCGATTCGGCGGGCCGCAAACCGAATCCCTCGGTGTAAGCCAATATGAACGATAGGTAGCGACCTTGAGCCCGCCTTATTCACCAAGCGCGCCTTTAGGGTAGAAACCATCGCGTGAAACGCTACGTTTATCGGTTCACTACAACCAACTCAAACGCAAAGCAGGATCACGCGATGGGTGAAGTACAACGT
>NZ_SJPM01000014.1:2866-145953 GCF_007859915.1 Neorhodopirellula pilleata | reverse complement strand
CACGTCTCGATGCCGCTGCGAAGTTGACTGCACAACGCACGTTGAAGCTGAAGTCTGGATGCTTCAGTACCGCCGCAACCACCCAGCCACGAAAGACCACCGCCATGCCAATTCGATCACGAACCAACACCAAGCCGAGCCCCCGGTCCGCCTGTAATGAACGCCAAAATTCAGCCAAAACCTCAGTCAGCAGTCGCTTGATTGAGGGCTAGTTGCGTCATATGGTGATAAATTTTCATGATTTGTTGCCTTTTGATTTTAGAGCAGCCAAGGAATTCGCTAAGAGTTTTGATGTTCTGAGATTCGCCGAAAGTCTTGACGACTTACGCTACAGTTAAGGGTGGAACTATTTTCCAATTTCGACGACCAGAAGTCGAAATTGAACGCCGTCGGGTTTCTTTACAGCTGGCCATTGCGGGATCGTCTGCTGCTCCGGCTTGCTATACTCGCCGGTCAACGGATCAAACCAAGTAATCGTCATCGTTTGACCTTGGTGCTCCTTTGACAGTCGTAGTCCGAAATACTCGCACTCTCTCGGCACATAGTAGATGAACTGACCGCTTTCATCGTGAAGGCAGAATCCAGCATTACTTTTTTGGTCACTCACCGTCAACTGATCCAGCTTGTAACGATCGACAAACTCTCGCATATGCTTGTAGTACTGAAACTTTGGACGGTCCTTGGGCGGCATCGCTTGGATATCCGGAAAGATCACATTCCAGGCCGCGCCTTGCCAATAGTGAGTCGGATACGTCCCCGCAAACACACATTGGTACGCACGCTCAAGGCAAACCTCCGGCGAGGTGTAATTGCCATTGAAGACCTCGTATGGGCCACGTTCGTATCCACCATGTTCGATGTTCAAGATCGGCCGCCCAGGAATATCGTTACAGACATTCCGCATCACGCTATTCAGATCTGACTTCCAAAGCTGAACCGATACGAAGTCCACCTTTTCAGGAAACCGTTTGCAGTAGCCGTAGTCGTGGACGGTAATGAGGCGATCGTAGACGTCTTTCTCTCGCAGTCTTTCAATGCGATCAGTGATGTAGTGCACGTCGGTGTGTCCGTACCCCAACGCTTCTTTCGAGATATCCCAAACGATGTTCGGATAGGCTTGGTAGCGATGAACGACGTAATCGAAATAGCGATTGTCGGCTTCGGAGTTCGCCTCAGGCCACGCAACACGCTTGTTCCAAACGTAGATCATCAGGTGAGCGACGATGCCTTTGTGATGCAAGTACTCGATCACTCGATCCAGTCGCTTAAAGTACTCGACATTCAAACTCGAAAAGTCTGGCTTGTCATTATTGCCCGCAAAAGGAAAGGCCGTGGGACTGCCGTAGTCGTACTTTGGATCCAGTTTGTCGTCTTTCTTCCAAGTGACGTCATAGGCAAACACGTTCATCACAATTTGGTTGAATCCATTCTCGGCCAGCGCGTCAACAAATTTTCTTGTTCGAGGAATGTCCGATTCGTTATTCGCATCCAATGCAAACAACCAATCGCACTCGAAGGCGATCGGGTAATAGGCATCACCGTTCTCGTAGACGAAACGTCGAGAAGACTTCGGATCAACAACGATGCCTCCCTTTTCAATTTCCCGAGCAGGTTGGATCGTTATCTCGCCTTTGACTCCGTCCAAAACAGTCGCCGAGGATTTGGTTGTATAACGCCACTTCCCACTTGTCGGCAAAGCGAAGCGAACGCAAAACTGTTTGTCGCCATCGTAAAAGCCTGGAACGATCTTCGAGACGCCATCTTCGTTTTGGAAAGTCGCTAAGAACTCAATGTCAAAAGGGTGGGCTGGCATTTCCTGAACGTTGAATCGCAAATTGCGCTCACCATCCAACCAGATTTTTGGCTGCCCCGATTCCGGCTTGGTGGTGGTTTCTTCCGCTGCGACGATGCCGTGAAGATTGCACGTAGAAAGGAGGCAAGCAATCGCGAAAAGCAAAGCAACTTCCCTCAGGTGTTTTGGGCAATGAACTGCAAAGGATACGTTTTGAATCATCACATCATCTCCGGTGTTGTTCGCTGCCCGCTGTTGCGGATTCGCAAGTACTCGTGTCGCATCTGATCAACCCGATGCGTTTGAGCAGGATCATCAACTTTATTTCCAGCCGGATCTTCGGTTGGGTTTTCAACCAAGTTGAAAAGCCCGATCGGTTCGAACTTCGATAGCTTGTTGTCGCTTTGCATGATCAGTTTCCAGCCATCTTTGCGGAACATCACTTCGTGCTTGCTTCCCGCTTGCATCAGCAGATACTCCCGACGCTGAAAACCTTTTTTGCCGGTCAACAGTGGCAACAAGTCAAGAGAGTCCATTGCCTGATTCTCAGGAATCTTTGTTCCCACCAAAGCGGCGAGCGTCGCGACAAGGTCCTGATTGACGGCTAACTCGTTGGTGATGCCAGGCGTAATCCGACCGGGCCAAACCGCAAAGAACGGAACACGATGTCCGCCTTCCAGCGGTGAGTTCTTATTCCCATTCCAACCACCGTTGGAGAAATGCCCGTGCTTGCTGGCTGCTCCATCGCTCAGTCCGCCGTTGTCGGAGGTGACAATAATCAACGTATTATCCAACTTGTCCGCTGCTTCAATGGCGTCAACGATGCGTTTCACTTGCATGTCCAAATCCAGGATCATGTCCAGGTGACGCGTCGGAGTTTCACCCTTGATCTTTTTTTCATCAAACTCGACGGGAGGCAAGTGAGGCAAATGCACCATCGGTGAGCAGTAGTACAAGAAGAAGGGCTTTTCGCCGTCAGCAGCCTTTGTGATAAAGTCTGCGGCTTTGGCCGATAACAGTTTGCCCATTTCGCGAGTGTCCCAGTTGGAATCGCCCAAGCCCGGCCCTTTGTCGCTGATGCTCATCGGGTCGATTGCGTTTTCCTTGTTAAGAAAAACGATCTTTGAATCTTCGGCCAATGGACTCCAAACCTGGTTCTCGTACAGCAAATAGTTCGGGCCTTGTATTCCACACGGCGTTGTGAAGTCATAGTCGAATCCGCAATCTTTTGGGTCGCCCGAGACCATCCGAGTCATGTCGACTTGGCCGGTTAAGTCGCCTTCCTTGTTGCCGCGATAGATCTTGTCGGTACCAGGAATCAGAAAATCGCCACCAAGATGCCACTTGCCGACGAAGCCCGTCTGATAGCCGGCATCGCGGACTACGGTACCAAGAGTGGCGTGCCCCTTCACGAAAGCGGACTCACCAAAAGTGCTCCAGACGCCCCAAGGTGCATAGGACCGGTAGTTACAGTTGCCGCTCATGACCGCGTATCGCGTCGGCGCACACAAGGCGGTTGCCGAGTGACCATCGGTGAACCAAAGTGATTTTGCGGCAAGCGCGTCGAGCGTCGGAGTCTCAACGATGGGCGTACGTTTCTGGATCGTGCGAACATGATAGCTGACATCACCAAGTCCAAGGTCGTCCGCCATGATGACGACGATATTTGGGCTCTCGGCCGCAGAGCATCGCGGAAGGACTGCACTCAAACAAATGCAACAGATGATGAAAGATCGAATCATAGATAAACTCGCGATGAGGTTTTGCGTGATCTTGTGAAAGATATTTGGGAGCTGGAATTCCCATTAGTGTGAAGGGGTCAACGCACCTGAAGCACGTAGGCGAAATCGCAGGGTTTGCCTTCGGGAAGGTTTACGTGCAGCCCGTTGGCGTCACGCTTCCAGCTTATGGCGTTGTCACTGCCGAGCAATTTGATCGACTCGATCGTTTTCAAGTCTGTGTTTGAGTCACTCAAGGTCTTAATGGTCAAGCGATTCGATTCAGGCCAATCTAATGCGATGACAAAGAGTGAATCGCTTTTAGCGGTGAAGCGGATGTCATCGGCCGTAAAGGGTTGGTCTTTCGATTCTGCCAAGTGACCGGTAGTTGTTCCGGTCGGGCCTTCACCAAATGTCGTCCACGGTATGCTTTCGTAGATTGCTTCTCCGTTGATCTTGAGCCACTTGCCAATGCTCAGCAGGATCTCGCGGTCTTGATCCGGAATGGTGCCGTCAGCACGAGGGCCGACATTTAGCAGCAAGCATCCGTTCTTGGAAACGATGTCGACAAGATCATCCACCAAACGGCCAGCGGTCTTGTACTTTTGATTTTGGGTGTAGCCCCAAGAACTGCTGCTGATCGCGGTGTCGGTCTGCCAGAATGGTCGCCGGATCGAATCCATCTTCGATCGCTCTAGATCAAGGACCGCCGCATTTTCAGGGAACGCCTTCCATTTGTAGTTGATGACCCCGAGTGGACCGCCTGACTTCTTGGTTACATTGTAGTAATAGGCGGCGAAACGCTGCAGGTACGGAGAGTAGTGGTTGTCCAAGTCGGCTCGCTGCATCACGGCAAAACCTTTGGGATCGTTTGCGCGAAATCCTTTCAGTGCATTGGGCATCGCTCCATCGAGTGCGCCCACTTCGTTGCTGAAGTCCGGAAGTTGAGAGTAGACCTTGACGGTGGCACCATCCGGCAATTGTTTTGTTGCATCGGGCGCTGCATTGGGATCGACGATCAAATGCTTGACCACCGATTCATTCTGTTGCCCCAGTCGCGTGCGAAACTCGCCGGTTTGCAGTTGAGGTGCCAGAACCAGTGTGGCAACGCTCATTCCGATCAGTGATCCGATCGGATTGAACGCCTGGGCCAGATTCAATCGCTGTGTCGCGGTTTTTTGTGGCCCCATCGCGAGGATATACGGGTTGCAGGCAGTTTCCAGAAACGCCAATCCATAGGTCAGTATGTAAGAACCTAACAGGAACAGACCGAACGATGCGGATGATGCTGCTGGAACGGCCAGGAGTGCTCCCGCAGCATAGAACGCAAAGCCGATCATAATCGCGGCTTTGTAGGAAAACCGACGGATGAACAGAGCGGCCGGCAAAGCCATGCAAAAGTAGCCTGTATAGAACGCGAATTGCAGCCAGGACGCCTGCGACGTCGTAATGATGAATACGTTCTCATAAACTTTGACCAACGGATTGGTAAAGTCATTGGCGAATCCCCAAAGTGCGAAGCAGGTCGTCGTCAGTGCAAACGGAATCAAGTATTCCTTGGGTACGACCGCAGGCTTTGCATTCGAATCGGATCCCACGTCTCCAGATGATGGAGCTTCGCTAGACATGGCGTTCGCTTCGGACATTAGGTCACCTCGATGATGGCTTTGATGACGCCTGAACCAGGTGCAATCCATTGATCGAAGACGCCGATGACATCGTCGAAGGATGCACGATGTGTCATCCAAGGGTCGGTGTTGATCTTGCCTTCACTGATGAGGGAAATGATTCGCGTGAAATCACCAGACAAAGCGTTTCGGCTCGCGAGCAGTGTCAGCTCACGCCGATGAAAAACCGGTGCGTGCGCGAATTGCAAGTCGTTCTGAGTGATTCCGACATAGACGACTCGACCGCCAAAGGCGGCAAACTCGAACGCCCTCGTCATGCTGTGGTGGTTCCCCGTCGCATCAACAATGACGTCGGCAAGCCGGCCATTGCCGAACTTGCGAATAGCTTCCATATCCGAATCGTCACCCTTGAGAAGGATCGTTTGGCTAAAGCCCATGGAGTCGGCAACGAATTCCAATCGCTGAGCGTTGACATCCGCGACGATCACGTTGGACTGAGCGAGCCGCGCGAATTCCAACGCAGATAGCCCGATGGGCCCCGCGCCAAGAATCAATACGTTCTGACCTGGCTGGGCTGCGCCTCGATCGACGGCGTGACAACCGATCGCGAGCGTCTCCACGAGCGCCGCCTGGTCATAGGTCAGGGAGCCGGTTGGATGCAGCTTGTTGGCTGGCAGAATCACTTGTTCGGTCAGGCCGCCGTCACACATCACACCGAATGTCTGATTGTGTTCGCAGCAATTGGTCAGTCCGCGAACGCAGGAATCACATTTGCCGCAGTTGATGTAGGGTTCGACACAGCAGCGATCGCCCACGCGAATGTTGTTGACACCGTCGCCAACTTCCAAAACTTCGACACCAAGTTCGTGTCCGGGAATTCGTGGGAACGCGAAAAACGGGAACTTGCCCAGATAACATCCGACATCGGTCCCACAGACTCCCATCCGATGAACGCGAACACGGGCCTCGCCAGCGGCGGGCTTGCCAACTTCCGGAATGTCAATCCGCTTCCACGTTTTGACATCACTGATCTGCAGAGCTTTCATCGTCAGTTATTCTCCGGCAGCCCTTCGGCATGGCTGATGTTGTGAACGGGTTGAAGGATTTGCAAAACATCGGCAAGCAGTTCTTCGTCGATCGGCTCGTTAATCCACTGAGCCCATTTGCGGATGTTGTTGGGATTGGCACTGCCGGCTACCGTCGTGGCCAAGTCTGGATGACTGCAAGAGAATTGAATTGCCAATTTGGCGATGTCGACGCCGCGTCGTTCGCAAAGTTGTGCCGCCATGCGAGCCGTCTGCTGCACCTCCGCCGAATCCTTATGCCAACTGGGAAGTTCCGCATTCGTCAGCAACCTGGCCGCGAACGGACCTGCGTTCATCACGCCAACGCCTTTGGGCTTGAGGTTTGGAACAACGTCGTCAACCAGACGCGTGTTTTGAAGCGTGTATTGGTTGTACGACATGATGCAGTCGAGGTCCGTTTGCGATGCAACCGTGTTGAACATCTTCATCGGGTAGCCGCTAATCCCAACACAACGGACCTTGCCTGCCTCCTGAGCCTTCCTGACGGCTGGAATAGTTTCTTCGATAATTTGTTTTAGCGGCACGAACTCAATATCGTGGCATAGCACGATGTCCAAGTGATCGGTTCGCAGACGATGCAGGCTGACGTCGATACTCTCGGCAACGCGTTTGGCCGAAAAATCAAAGTGCTCAACGTCGTAGCGTCCCAATTTGGTACACAGCATGTAGTCGTCACGAGGAACGTCCTTGAGGGCAACACCCAGCAAGACTTCCGACATGCCGCGACCGTAATAAGGAGACGTGTCGATCAAGTTCATCCCGCACTCGAGCGCCGCGCGCACGCTGGCAAAGATTTCGTCCATTTCGACGTTGCGAAATTCGGCACCGAGCGATGAAGCACCGAAACTGAGGATCGGCAGTTCGATGCCGGTGTTGCCCAGTTGGCGCGTAGGTAAAGTTGCGATGGTCATTGGTTTCTCCTAGCCGAGAAAGAGCGGCTTCATGTGTCGGTCGAGTAAGTTGCGAGTGACTTGCTCGCCAACGATCGCCTCGTTGGCGTTGAGCAGGTCGAGGTAACGCGATCCTTGTTTGGCGGCGACCTTGAAGGCGACGTGAAGCAATTGGCGAACGTTGGCATTGAATCGAGGATCATCGGGGATATGGCGGATGGTTCCGGCCAACTTCTCGCCATCCCAGGTCGCGACTTCGGCGGCGGGCGGAAGGTCATCGCGTTGAATGTCGATCACACTTGCATACGGCGTGCACAATTCGTCGATGTGATCAAGCGAATACGCGTATATCTCTTTGGTGAGTTCCAGTCCATCACCACCGGCTTCGGCAAGGCCGATCAATTCTTCGAGCCACGTCGTCCCCGCAGTCTTCAAGTGAACGCCGACACCTTTGGTCTGAATCGCTTCGCGGATGGCCGGATAGATACTAAACTTATCGCTTCCGCTGTGAACACTGAGCTTCAAGTTGCTGGGCAAGCCATATCGCTGGATTGCTTCGGCAATCACCGCCAGATCTTCATGGAACTCTCGGCGAAATTGATCGACGTCACCGACATAGTCGACACCCTTGTTGAATCGACCGGTGAACTTCGGTGCGATCGTTTGCAGTTGAATCTTTTCATCCGCCAGCGCAGCCAGGATCACCAACAACTCGGGCGGCGTTTGCGGTGAGTCCGTTTCGTCCATAGAGACTTCGGCGATGAAGTTGTTCTCGCCTTTGATATCGGCGATGTGCCGGTAGATTTCGCCGGCCGCCTTGCAAGCCCCCAGATACTGCCTCGCCACGCGAGTGACAAAATCGCGATCGACGTTGTGGCTGGACTCCATTCCAGGCAATTGAAGCTCACCGATCAATTCTCCGTGGCCGTCGACAAACGCGTTGATGTCGCTGTCAGCCACCGCATCACCGATAAAATCGGCGACGTCGATCGTGAAGAAGTCACTGCAATCCAGGAACGGTCCGACCGTGGAAAGATTGATGTGATCCGCGTCGACGTGCCAGGCACCAGTCCAACCCAAATCCTTGACGGCCTTTTCCGCCGCAGCCTTCACGCTGGGTGGCTGGGATCCCACAAAACCGTGCTCACGATTAGATTTGTTCCAGACCGGCGTCACGTCAATTCCCAGAAGTGCGGCCTGCTGGAATGCGCGTAATTGCGCCTTCGCCTGGTGGGCAAAACGGTCCCCCACGCCAAATGTCAGTTTTTCGAGATTCATAAAAGTCCACGTTTGGTTAATGATTTGGTACCATTCTGACCTTTGCGAATGATTGTTCCATAGCCGATTTCGACACAAGCATGTCAATTCTAAACCACTGCCGATGAACTCTGAGCCTGATTTTGTTTCTCACCAAACGCATGAGGCGAGACGGTTCTACCTGAACCTTCATCCGTCCGAGACGAGACCGCTGACAGTCGTTTGCGGAGGGGTCGAACGAATGGATGCAGACTATTTGGTGGAGCGAAAAGACTTTCCCTATTACGCCATCGAATGGGTCAGCGAAGGCAAAGGGATGCTGACGATGGGAGGCAAAGACCACGAGCTATCGACGGGCACGCTCTTCGCCTACGGACCCGGAATCTCTCATCGAATTCGCAACATCTCCCCAAGCAATATGCGGAAGTATTACCTCGACCTGGCAGGGTCCGAGGCATGCGAAACGCTCAAGCATTTGGGATTGCTGGAGCAACGTCCCATTTCCGTTGCACGGCCCTATGAGCTTGTCGAGTTATGGAATTTGATTGATCGGGAGGCTAGGGACGCCAGTGATTCCTCCGAAGAGATCTGTGAGTCACTGGTGAGGGTTTTGCTGCAGAAGATTGGGCAACGCAAGCTTTCGTCGAATCGTGGCGATTTCACTGAAGCATTTCACACCTTTGAGTCGGTCCGAAAACTGATGGAAGATCGATTCCTGGAATTCAAGACGGCAGAAGACGTCGCAACAGAAATAGGGATCTCGCCGATCTACCTCTCGCGTCTCTTCAAGCGATTCGCCGGTTCGGGAGCCTACCGATTTCTATTGCGTCTAAGAATGAACTACGCGGCCGAGCTCTTACTCGAACAGGGTTTGAAAGTACGTGCTGTGGCAGAACGACTTGACTACGCGGATGCATTCCAGTTTTCTCGCGCCTTCAAACGAGTGTATGGTGTTCCGCCAAGTTCACTCAGTCGAAATTCGATAGGGCGGTAATAGCTGCCTGGCGGCAGAGAACCGTAGTCTAGCGACGCGTCTGGAAGGTCGATTCATACATTGGCATGTGATTGTCGATCCAATTCTTCATGCCGGCGGCGGTGTCGTGCCATTGAGGATCCTGCAACGTCTCGGACCATGCTGCCCCTGCGGCAACCAGTTCACTCAGCAGATCAGGGTTCTGGTCGACAAGGTCAGTGGCCTCACCCTCGTCCGCGACGACATTGTGAATCTGCCACTTCCCGCCCATTTTTCGGTACGCTTTGAGCTCATCTTTGCGGATCGCGACTTCATTGCCTGCTCCGTGATGACGTAACCAATGCATGATTTGACCGGCATGTGGGTTCGTTCCTGATTGAACATTGTCCCAAATGTCTTTTCCATCGAGCACTTTGTCGGCTGGGATCGTCGCGTCAGCAAGTCCCACGAGGGTCGGATAGAGATCCAGTGCAAGCACCGGATGATCGAAGGCGCTGTCCGCGGCGACGTTTCCCGGCCAGTGCATGAACATGGGCACGCGGATGCCTCCTTCATGAGTCGAGCCCTTGTCGTCGCTCAGTGGTGCATTGTTTCCAGCTTGCAGGATCTTGCCGCCGTTATCACTCAGGAACACAATCAGTGTGTTCTTGAGAATCGAATCCTCTTCATTGCCATCTCGGTTTGGGTCTTGCAGGGCCCTCGTGATTTCGCCGATTCCGCGATCGACAGCGTACATCATGGCGACGTAGTTTTGCCGCTTTTCGTAGTCACGAAAATCAATGCCGTTCGCTGGATTGGCGGGCTTGTGGTCAGGATACAAATGCTGCAAATCTTCTGTCTTGCCTTGCAACGGTGAATGCGGAGCGTTGTATGCCAAGTACAAGAAGAACGGATCATTGGACGGCTGCGTGATGAACGACACCGCTTCGTCGGAAAGCATGTCGGTGAGGTAAGCTCCCTCGGGAGACCGGACTTCTTCGCCGTTACGCCGCAGCAGAAACTGGTAATCGTTGATCTTCGGTTCGACTTGATCAGACACCGACGGATAGTAGAGGTGTCCGCCCCCGAGGAAGCCGAAGAAGTGATCAAACCCGCGCGAGTTTGGCTGAAAGGGCTGCGCGTCGCCCAGATGCCACTTGCCGATACAGGCAGTTCGGTAGCCGGAGCTTTGCAGGACGTTGCTGAACAACGTCTCGCTTTCGGGGATACCCTTTTGGTTATAGTCCTCCAGATTCTTGGCGACATCGGGCAGATTCTTTTGGCCACCGAAACCATGTGGCATCCGTCCCGCCATTAAGCCCATTCTGCTCGGCCCACAAAATGGATGGGCCACATACGCCTGCTTAAAGATCGTTCCTGCTTTGGCGAGCCTGTCGATGTTTGGAGTGACGGCGTCCGTTTCTACGCCAAACTGCTTCGCGTTGAAACCGACATCGGCGTAGCCAAGGTCATCGCACACGATCAGCAGAATATTCGACCGCACGGCGTGATCAGCCGCGTTTAGCTGTGGAATGAACGACGCCAGGCAACAGAAGACGACGGCGAGCCGAGTCGGTTGATTCATGCGATTGTCTATTTCGTGGGGATTGGGCGCACGGGAAGTAGCCGGTTTGACGCTGTTTAGGTAAATAGGACTCGTCGCGTCTACCTAACGAGCTTTCAAAAAGATTTTTTTTGTTTTTGCGTTAGATTAGCCCTCCGGTGACTATTCACTATTCAATGAGCCACTCCGATCCACCTTCGTCGTTGAATCCTGAAGAAGATCTCGCCGTTGAAATGGCGAGTATCCAGCCGCGATTGTACGGATTCATTCTCAAACGCTTGGCCGACCGCGAACAGACGCTCGAGGTCCTTCAGCGGACCAACTTGGTGCTCTGTCGAAAGGCGGACGAATTCGAGCGTGGTTCGAGTTTCGCGGCTTGGGCGTTCACGATCGCGAAATTCCAGGTCATGGCCTGGCGGAAATCCGAAGGAGCTGGGCGATTGGTTTTCACCGATCAGGCTGATCAGTTGCTGGATCGATCCGTGGACGAAGAAGTCCAGTCGGTCGATGAACGAATCCCATTGCTCAGGCAGTGTCTGGAGCGACTGAAGGAGCAAGATCGCACACTGATCCATCGGCGCTATCGAGACGGCGAACCGATTGTCGAAATCGCGAAAACGCTAGCCAAATCAGTCGACGCAGTTGGGATGCGACTGTCTCGAATCCGCCGTCAGTTGAGCGACTGCGTGCGAACGAGATTAGAAGTGGAGGGATCGGTATGAATACGCAACCAAACGATTCGATCGACCCGCTCGTCTCTGCGATGCTGGATGGTCATCTATCCGGAGAACAGAGGGTCGCACTGAATCAACGTCTTCAAGAGTCTCCCGACGCGGTCAATCGCTATCACGAGTTACTCGACAACCATGAAGCATTGTGTTCGATCTACCCCGGTGAAGTGTACGCAGAGTCGCTGGATGACGAGTTCGTAAGTCGAAGCGTCAGCGATGGACCTAGTCATCGTCCAGAAACCTGGTTTGGCCCGTCGCTGAAGCGCATGGTGATGTTGCTCGCAATCGCTGCCTCATTACTCATGACCGTCGGATTGGCAGGCTACATCGTTGGCAATGACCGAGGCAAAGATCGCAATAGCGAAGCTGCTGTGGTTGGTAGGCAAGTGGAACAAACGATTGCCGGCCATGCCATGCTTCGGCACTCAGTCGCGTTGCAGTGGACGACTGGCGCCAAGTCCTACCGTGATGGCGATGTCTTACCAGGCGGTAAATTGCAAATCGAATCCGGGATCGCCGAAATCGACTTTTTTTGCGGAGCCACTTTAACAATCGAAGGTCCGGCCGTGCTGGATGTTCAATCCGACTGGTCCGTGAAGGTCGCGTCAGGACGTCTTCGTGCCAACGTACCACCGGCCGCACGCGGATTCATCGTGCAAACCAGTGAAGCTGAAATCATCGACTTAGGTACTGAGTTCGCGCTTGATGTCGGAGCAGAGAGTTCGCGGGTCGAAGTCATTGATGGCGAGGTCGCGCTTAGAGGCGGAGTGCATGACGGCGTTCATCTGACAACTGGTCAACACCAGTGGCTGGGCCAGCAGCGGGCAGCTTCCGGCGGCGACAAGATCAGCGGTTTTGCTGACTTGGAGAGTCGGCGCGAAGACGCCGAGGCGGAACGCTTTTCCAAGTGGCAAGCATTCTCGCAAAAGCATCAACGAGACAAGCGATTGATCGCTTACTACAAAATCGCCGACATGCCACCTGGACGAACGGTACCCAATGCCGCGCTGAGCGGCGTTGGGAAAGAGGCGACGTTGGTGGGCCCGGTTCAGCGGTCGACCGGTCGATTCGGCCAGCCATCAACGGGTTTGGAATTCGACCGGATTGGCGCACGTGCTCGAACCAGAATCGACGGCGAGTTCAAAGCATTCACTTTCTCCACATGGGTTCGCATCGATAGTCTTGATCATGTCTACAACGCTCTATTCATGAGCGATGGCTACGAGACCGGCGAATTGCATTGGCAGATTCGCGATGACGGTTCGTTGATGTTTTCGGTCATGATCGACGACACGCAAGAGATGCATCATTTCAGCGAGCGGGATGGCAGTTTGGTCAAGGCCGCTGGCTTGGCGAAGGTCTACTACACGCCGCCGGTCTGGGATATTTCAAAGAGCGGTCGTTGGTTCCACCTTGTCGCGGTTTACGATCCAGCGGGGCATCGAGTGACGCAGTACGTCAACGGCGAACTCGTGAGCAACGAACCGATTAATGACAAGTTCACCATCGAAAACTTGAAGATTGGTCCCGCCGAAATCGGCAACTGGGGGCAGCCTTTCCGTAAAACCCCGTGGTTCTCCGTTCGCAATTTGAACGGAACGATCGACGAAATGACGATCTACAACGCCGCTCTCGAGCAAGATGAAATTCACAACCTTTACGAGCAGGGAAAACCACTTGGATACTGAACCATTGCTGATTGCGGGAGTGCCACGTACGCATCCACCGCAGTTGATTTTACGAGCTGTCTTTTGCGTTTGTCTTTTCGTTCCAGTCGTTGGTTCTGCTGATCAGCCGCAGCCGTTTGGCGATGTCGCGGACGTCAGCACTTCGAAGTGGAGCTTTGTCGACGGACAATCTGATGAGTTCAATGGCGACACCGTTGATCTCGATAAATGGAACATCGACACAAAAGACTTTGGGCCATGGAGTTGGGAGCCCCGCAATGTGTCTCAAAAAAGCGGCTCATTGCATTTGCAGATGGTTGCTGAAGACCATCAACGCCGCGGACAACAACTTCACTACAGTTCGGGTATGGCTCGAAACGACAAGACGATCACGTATGGTTACTTTGAAGCCCGCATCAAAGGTTGTTCGCGGTATCCCGGTGCTTGCCCTTCTTTTTGGCTCTACAGTATCGGTCCTGAAAATCGCTACAAAGCTAGCGATGGCGAGATCGTGGCTTACTCAGAAATCGACGTCGTTGAGTTGCAACAGAGCGAATACGACTTCGAGAAAAAAGAGCACTTTCCCGTAACCCATATCGACTGCAATCTGCACACCGTCCTGATGAAAGACGGCAAGCGGGTTTGGAGTCGACCAAACAATGAACCGGAACTCTGCAAAACCCATTTCGATTCACCGTGGGATCCGCGAGAGGACTATCACGTCTATGCAGTGAAAAATACACCTGAGGAAATCATCTGGTACATCGACGGCGAAGAAGTCGGCCGCAAACCCAACCTCTATTGGCACCTGCCGATGCACATCACGCTTTCGATGGGCCTTCGCTTTCCGTTCGTCACCTACAAAGATGGCGAGATGGCTCCCGTCAGCGACAAGACAACGACAGACGGCTTCCCGACTCACATGGCCGTCGACTACGTGCGGGTTTGGCGTTTGGCGGCATCGCCGAAATCTATGACGGCTGGCAATGTGGATTGGACGAAGGCCGAATATCTCGAAAAAGAAAAAGCGAAGTGGGATGCGAATGGTTGGGCATGGAATCAAGCCAAGGTGGAGTCCAACTTTATAGAGATTGACAAGAACCAAGACGGCATTGCCTCTGGACTTGAGCGAAAGAATTGGTTCGCCAAGAAGAACTAAATCGCGATCAGTGTTTAAGCCTCCAACAAGTCCCCAAAGACAATGACGAAAATGCGGTATCTGACCTTTTTGTTACTCTCCTGCCTGTCACTTCTCGGCAATTCGGCAGAGAAACCAAACATCCTTTTCATTGCCGTCGATGATCTGCGTCCAGAGCTTGGTTGCTATGGTTCGCCGATCGCCGTCACACCTCATTTGGATGCGTTGGCCAGCGACGGGTTACTGTTCAATCGAGCGTATTGTCAGCAAGCGATTTGCCGTCCATCGCGAGCGAGTTTATTGACGGGAGCTCGTCCAGAGACGACTGGACTTTTCCACAACTACGTATCGCTTCGGGAGCTTCAACCTGACATCGTTACGTTGCCACAGCACTTCATTGCCGGCGGCTACGAAACGGTTTACTGCGGCAAGATCTTTCACGACGGCGACACGGACGAAGGCGTTTCGTGGAGTCGCGATCCGGTGAAGTGGATCAAAGGTCTCAAGCCGCCGGGCGGGACGTTTCGCCTGCCCGAGAACCAGCGCATCCAAGCCGAGGATCGGGAAGCGATGATTGCCAAGTACGGCGAAGCTGCCAAACGCGGATTGGCAAGCGGTCCGGCTTATGAAAAAGCCGATGTGCCGGACACCGCTTACATCGACGGTTACAACACAGCCAAGGCCATCGCCACATTGAAACAACTTGTGGCCGACAACAACAAGCCGTTCTTCCTGGCGATGGGTTACAAACTTCCGCATCTAAATTGGTGTGCTCCCGCGAAGTACTGGGACCTGTACGATCCAGCAGACATTCCGATGGCAAGCGAAACAGAGGCCCCCACAGACGGCGCCGCGATGGGCTTGCACGCTTCGTTTGAACTTCGCACCCGTGCGGGAATTCCCAAGTCGGGACCACTTGGGGCGGAGTTATCTCGAACCTTAAAGCACGCCTACCTAGCCAGCACCAGTTACGTCGACTCACAAATCGGAAAACTAATCGCGGCGTTGGAAGAAGCCGGTATTCGCGACAACACGATCATCGTCGTTTGGGGCGATCACGGTTGGCACCTTGGCGACATGGGCGTCTGGGGAAAAGCGACCAACTACGAAATTGCAACGCGTGTGCCACTCATGATTTGGACGCCAACGATGAAAACTCGTGGAGCCAAGACCGATGCTTTGGTCGAGTTGGTCGATATCTATCCAACGCTTTGTGAGTTAGTTGGTTTGTCCAAGCCCGAACACTTGGAAGGCCATAGCTTTGCACTGCTACTGGATGATCCAAATCAAACTTGGAAGAAAGCCGCGTTTAGCCAGTACCCCAATCCAGCACTTCGCGAATGGGCCGCGAACCCGCTGTCGCCAGCGATGCGAGAAACTTGGTTTGGTCCGCTGATCGGTGAAGTGGAAAGCCGTATCAAATCACAGATGGGCGAGCGATGGGATCGTGAATTGTTTGAGCAACACCTGACTGGCTTCACCATGCGAACGGATCGTTACCGGTTGGTGCTTTGGAAGGATCGACGAGATATGGACGCGGACCCACTCTTTGTCGAGCTATTCGATCACGAAACCGATCCGAGAGAAACGCGAAATGTCGCAGCGGACCATCTTGAGTTGGTACAGCAGCTCATTGCCCAACACACCGCCGGCTGGGAGGCAGCAAAATGACGCGATTCTTATTTCTACTAACAGTCACATTCGGCAGCCTCGGCTTAATCTCGTCGCAAGCGGCTGAAATTGACTTCGAGAATGACGTCCTGCCGATACTGGAAAACAATTGTCTGCATTGTCACGGCGAGGACGAACAAGAATCCGGTCTTCGACTAGATCGTCGTGGCTACATGCTTCGCGGCGGCGATTCGGGACTCGCAGCCTTGGTGCCGGGCAAGCCGGACAAAAGCTATTTGATCGAAGTCATCAGCCATGTCGATCCAAACATGGCGATGCCGCCCGATGAGGACAAGCTTCCCGCCGAAGAAATTGAACTGGTAACACGATGGATCAAAGAGGGAGCGATTTGGCCCGGCCAAATGGACGATCGCGCTGAACAAGAAATTGACCATTGGGCATTCCTGCCTCGCCGAACTGAATTCAAACACGATTCGATCGACGACTTCCTCAGCGAGAAACTCGTGGCGGCCGGACTTGGTTTCTCGGAACCGGCCGATCCGCGTTCGCTAATTCGGCGCGTATCGATCGTTTTGACCGGTCTCGCGCCGACACCTCAGCGCACCGAGGAATTCATTGAGGCGTTCGAGAGAGACGCAGACGTCGCCTACCGATCGCTTGTCGACGAACTGCTTGGGTCACCGCATTTTGGTGAGCGTTGGGCACAGCACTGGCTGGACGTGATCCGCTGGGCCGAGACGAATGGCAGCGAGAGTAATCTGTATCGTAAGAACGCTTGGATGTATCGTGACTACGTGGTCAATTCGTTCAACGAAGACAAATCGTACGATCAGTTCATTCGCGAGCAGCTCGCGGGCGACACGATGAACGCTGGCCCAGCAACCGGTTTTCTCGTTTCGGGTCCGCATGTTCCATCCGCGACCGTGGGGGCCGAACCATCTGCTCGTCGCCAAGCCCGGGCCGATCGGATGGACGAGATTCTACAGACGGTTGGTGCATCCGTGATGGGTATGACCGTCGGGTGTGCCCGTTGCCACAACCACAAGTTCGATCCAATCTCGATTTCCGACTACTACTCGATGACGGCGGTGTTTCAGGACGTCGAGTTTGGAAGTCGCTATCCGGAATTGCCAAACGATGATCCGCGTGTGCATCGCGAAAGCGAGCTGCGTGCGGAATTAGAGCATTTGCGCGGTCAAATGCGAGCGGAGGGTTGGGCATGGATCGAAGACTGGAAGGGCTTTCAAGAAGTCCACTTCCCCAGCCGTACGATCGATTCGCTTCGTATTGCCTTCACCGGACGCTTTGTGCTGATGGACGAAGTCGAGATCTTGCAAGACGATCCAAGAGAGCAGGACGGGCTGCGGAATGTCGCACTTCCATCCTTGGGCGTGACGGTTTCGGAAAACCCAGCGACGAAGAACGAAGGCATGAGCGCCGAGAATTTGGTCAATCAGGTTTACGGCGCCAAAGAATTCAAAGCCAACTCCCCCAAAGATTCGCCGGAGAAACCGTGGGTCACATTTCATTTTCCTGAGCCGACACAGATCAGCCGCCTTCGCCTCAGTTCAAACCGCGAAGATTTTCTAGAAACCGACTACATCAACGGCTTGCATAACATCCAATACGGCGACTTTCGCTTGGAGGTCGAAGACGAATCGGGGAAATGGCAACCGTTCGCCACCACTTCGGCGATGAAGCAGAAATCGAGTGAGGACCAGCAACGGAAGGCAATCCAACAAAAGATTGATGAGATCATCGCGGTGATGATCGAAGAGGGACCTCAGCCCGCGTTTGTGGCCCGCTTTGTTGAACCGGTCGAAACGTTTGTGTTCGCTCGTGGCAGTCCCGAAAGTCCGCGCGATCCTGTTTTCGCATCGGCTCCATCGCGTTTCAACGGAGACCTCGGAATCGAGCCGGACAGCCCGGGTGCGCAGCGGCGTAAAGCATTCGCCGAATGATTGGTCGACTCAAACAATCCGTTGACGGCGCGTGTGATGGCGAACCGAACGTGGCACCACATTTTCGGAAGTGGCATCGTGGCGACGCCCAGCGACTTCGGACTGGCCGGTGCCTCGCCGACTCATCCCGAGCTACTTGATTGGTTGGCCGATCAATTCATCGCGTCCGATTACTCGGTCAAGGACATGATTCGTATGATGGTGATGTCCCGAGGATTCCGCCAATCGGCAGCTCCAAATGAAGTCGGCTTGGCGAAAGACTCATCCGCACAACTGTTGTGGCGATTTCCGCCGCGACGTGTTGAGGCCGAAGTGATCCGCGACAACGTCCTGTTGGCATCAGGCCATCTGGACACAAGTATTGGCGGTTCCAGCTATCGCATTCACGATGTCAAGCAGCGATACGCGCAGTGGGAAGTTGTCGACAATTTCTCGAAACCAACGTGGCGACGAATGTTGTATCAAGAACGCATGCGACGTGTATCTACATCCAACGCCAACGATTTCGTCAGCACGTTGTAAACGAAGTACTCACCCACCTTCGATTGCACCGGCAAGATCTCGCCGTTCGCATCAAGCTCGACTCGCAACGCATCGACGGCGCGGCGACTGAAGGCAGGCAACATGCCCACGCGCGGGTAGTCGTTGTACGGCTCGACCCCTCCAACCACTCTTTGGGGAACCCAAACTTTCGCCAGCGAAACGGGCCTCCAATCGAACTCGCCGTGGAGTTCAGGATCAAAATCGCGTGCAATCGACTCGCGACCGATCAGTGACGGAGCGTCCTCGGGGAACTCAAAGCCACTGAATCGCGGATCGTCCGCGAAATAGGTCAATTCGTAAACGTTCATGGTCATCATTTTCCATTATCAATCGCAACAAATGCTTGCAGAGACTCGGTTAGGTCAACAAAGCTCCCATCTGTGTTCCGCGTCAATAGCTGAGCATAAGAATTCATCCGTACCGTGTCGAAGCACGATTTTAACTTCGGCGCGCTTGGAAGCCCAGAACTCTCAGAAGACTCAGACGTTCAGAACAATCCGTAGTAGATGAGATGGTTCCAGCACCTAGGCGGTTTGATGTTCCACTGCTTCGCGAACGAACTCAGCTGCGTCATCAACCAAGCCGAGCGTGATTTCACCGGTGCTCATTTCGAGAACTGCCCTCGAGAGGATCTTGGGCAACACGATCCGTTTGGCGTCTTCGTTTAGCTGGCTCCAAGCCGCGGCGATGACTTGGACTTCTTTTGCGTAGTCTTTGGTCGGCTGGTTCAATAACCCGCAAATGAGCGTCTCGATTTCGTAGCATTGCACGTTCACGCCAGGGCACGGTGGCCGACCGCCGGCCGTTGATTGGCAACTGTAGTACGGATATCGAATCGAGCCCTTAGGCAGATCGCAATTCCAAAATTTCTCCGCAGCAAGATTTGTTTCGACCGCTTTTCGGTGGAAAGCCTATGACAATCAAATCCCTTGGACTCTCGGGGGCAAATGATCCGGAACGGTGCAGTCGCATTTTGGTCGAGATTCTCAGTTCCTGGCCGTAGATTAAGGCAAGCGATAGCTCGAATAACGACGGAGCAAAAGTGCGACTATTTCGTTCGGTGCTGAATGGCTTCGTTTGCTTCACGGATCTGTTCACGCTCTGCCCAGGCCAGCAAATAATCTCGTTCGAGGGCAGCGTAACGGTAAATCCATTGATTCGGATGGCTCAACAATGACGTCAGCCGCTCGGCCTCATCCTTGAGTTGCGGCGACAGAGGTCCATTCCAAACTCCTGAACTGTTCTTTCCTGCGTGG
Organism: Neorhodopirellula pilleata; assembly: GCF_007859915.1. Lineage (GTDB taxonomy): Bacteria > Planctomycetota > Planctomycetia > Pirellulales > Pirellulaceae > Rhodopirellula > Rhodopirellula pilleata. The sequence continues at coordinate 126,139 of NZ_SJPM01000014.1, read as the reverse complement.
AGTTCGGCCACAATTTCGTCACTGCCATAGGAAATCAGGAACTCGTCCAGTACCTCGGGCACGTTCATCGATGTTCCCGCTTGATAAGGAGGTGGCATGTGCCGTGCGATCATCTTCACTTCATTGGTTGTTTTGCCGTCACACCAATCAAGCACCACGCGTTTTGGAAGAGCGCTAAGAAGCGAATCGCAGTTGTGGACACGGAGGTACATCCCAGAGTCACCGGCCAACGCCCTTCCGAAACAGTCCATCACTTCAACGGGGTAACCTTCTGCCAACTCTTCGAGACTGGTAAGTGACTTCCGACACAAGGTAGGGTCGTCAGAACCGAGTGCCTCCTCAAACAGCTTAAAGCACTCCAAATCGCCTCTTTGAATAAGCCTCGAACCAATCTGGCACCATTCTCCAACGGAGTGACGATCCAGTTGGGGCAATGCTTTTTGCAAGGTCTCACGAGCGATCACCCGAAACGCAGGCGAAGCGAGAATATCTTGCTCAGCCTCTCCGTGGCGATTTGCCATGATGAGGTGATGAATTAATCGCACCATCCAGTTTGCCTCGCGATCAAATCTCGCGTCGTCGCACGCGAATGATTCGAGCAACCGCAAGCTCGCCTCGGGGGGCAGAGGCTGACCGCCAAAGTTGTAGGCCAATCGCACAACGTCGACAGAGGACAGCTCATCATTCTCGATCGAGGTAAGGATCCTCGAAAACAAATCCATTTTGTTTCCGATGACCTCGACCAATCCCATCGTATGTCGTGGTGAACTCGCAAATTCCTTCTCAACGTATTGCCTCTCATTTTCTCGGGATTGTGGAGACCACACGTCCGGAACGGGACGGCCCGCGTAGAAGGGAGGAGGAACCGGACCACCTCCGGTGCGACCGATCATGGCATCGATTGCAAGTTCACAAAGTCCCAGTGACATTGGGCTGTCAAATCGCCGCTTTAGAACTGTCAACCTTTCATCGAACGGCAACGAAGTATTGGAAAAGTAGATCTGCCAAAGCGTCGCCCAGATCTTTGTCGCGTTGTTTCCGATGTGGTCCTCAGTTTCGGTCGATGCGAGTTTGAAGAGCGCTCTTTCCGCATCGAGAAAGAACTCTGGAAAGAGTGCCATCTTTTCAAACATCCAAACAAGATGCCGTCGTGGCCCCCACGAGCCGCTTCCTAATTGCGTGCCGATCTTGCCGATGTCTTCGGCGGAGCTGTTTTCAACGAGGTCGGCGATCCGATGGACGTATCTGGACGGATCCAACTTTACGATCGAGACCATAAATTCGACGACATCGGCGTCAAGCAAATCGTCAATTGAAAGCGTGACCATCAATCCGCGAAAGTAATCCGCGACCCGTGCCGCGACCTCCTTGCCACCGTAGTGTTCGACGCGACGTTTGAATTGTTCAAGCATTGGTGGTGGTAGAGTCCTCACAAAGCTATCCAAATCATTCTCCGCGAAGGCACGCCATCCTCGACGAAACATCTCAGGTGCGATCAACTCTGGGGTGACGTACCAGAATTGTCCCTGTTGAGTTACGAAGCCGGTTCGATTTCGAATCTTCTCAACGCGACGCTCAATTTCTCGAATGGGTGTAGAGGTCAAGTCAGACAGACTTTCCAACTCGCCTCGGAATTCATCTCGGAAGCCGACTCGCGAAAACAAGGCGATCGCACCGACCAGGTCGCAATCCACATCGTCATCCAAATAGTGATCCACCCACTGACTGACAGATTGAATCGTCTGCGTCAGGTCGCTCAGATTGAGGCCCGATTCGTTCCGACAAATCAGGGCAGCGAAACGAATGTATCCGTCGGAAAGGATGACGATACGTTCACGGGTTTCTTCCGGTACTTCCGGAAAGTTTGTGCGGAGGATTGCATTGGTCGTCTCCGGTGGCAACTTGTCGAGCCATGCTTCCGGCTGATTAGCACCGCCGCCCGTCAGTCGCTCAAAGTGCTCGATCGCAATGATTCGAATACGATGCGAGCTTGCCGCCGCGAGCCCTTGAAGCAAGCGAACTGAAGCCGGACTGCACTCGTCGAGAAACTGCAACAAACCATCAAACGCATGCGGGAAAAGGGGAAGTGACGATGACGTTGGACCTGCTGGCACAGGGATTTGACGTGCCCGAATTGACGCTTACGGAGATAGCGGCTGAGGCTGATGCGGTGCTGGATCGGTACGAGCGGTTGGTGCGGATGCCGACGGTCGCGCCGATCGAAGTCGAAGACATTGCGACGAGCTTGCTGGAATTGGAATTCGAGTTCGTTGACCTGCAATCGCGGTTTGCCGACCGCATTCACGGTGCGACGTGGCTGCGTCGCGGGCTGATTATGTTCGATCACGAAATCAACCCTGACGTGTGGCCATTGATGCTGCCGCGGTTCAATTTCACATTTGGGCACGAACTTGGTCACTGGATTTTGCATCGTCATTACTTTGTCGACCACGATGGCAATCCGATGTTGTTCGGCGATGAGGCAATGCCGGAAGTGATTCATCGATCCGATGGTCGTCGATCACAGATTGAGCGGCAGGCCGATGCGTTTGCGGCGTGCTTGTTGATGCCCAAACGGCTGATGCTGGCGGCATGGAGAGAGCTGACTGGCGGCGACGAGCCAGTCAGCGAAGTAGAAATTCAACGGCGAGTTCCGAACGTTGACTCGAATCGGATTTCGTTTGTTGATGGGGACGATGCTGGCTCGGTGGATCCGGTTCGGCTGCGTCGCGAGACGTTTTGCGATCCGTTGGCGGCTAAGTTCGCTGTGTCCCCTGAGGCGATGCGGATCCAGTTGGAAACGATGGGTTTATTCGTGGAGTGAGTGACTCCGAGAGGGTTAGTACGTTCCTGCGTTGGGAGCGTTTTTTTCGGCTAGAGATGAAGTATGTACTTTAGACCAAAGATTGGGAGGTTTATGTTCGATGACAAGCAGTTTTAATCCGCGGACGGTTCTGCGGCAGACGTCTAACGGGTTGTTGGCGGAGATGTTTTCAGTGCTGGAAATTCCGATTCGGTTGAATTGGTCGGAATTGGCGAAGACGGATGTGGACACGATATTTGCGGCGTATCTGGCATTAGACGACGGGTACCGGCAACAGGCCGAATTGATGCTGCACGATCTTCATTCGATGGTGAACGAGGAATCGCAGATGGTGATTTTTCGGCAGTGTCATCGTGCCGGCGAGCACGTGTTTTTGAACGAACTGGAACGTTGCGAAAGCCGTTACGATGTGGCTTTGTTGACTCGGATCTACACCGATGATCTTCAAGGACTCGAACGACTAACGGGTGAATGCCGGTTCGCCACGCTCGCCGCCCACTGCGGAATCGCCCCGGTCAGTATCCCCAACTCGCGAACGGTCACTTGGAAGCCTTCCATGCCGATCGGATTGGCACCGACGATCTATCATCCGATCAAGCGACTCTTCACCGCTCCCGAGCCGTGGATGCAGCCCGAAGAGATCGCGTCTCTCGAATTGCTGCTGGATCCGATGATGCACGTCCTCGAGTTTGGCAGCGGCCGTTCGACGTTCTGGCTCGCTCATCGCGTTGCCAAAGTTACCACGATCGAACACAACGCCCGCTGGTTGGAACGAACTAAACCATTTCCGCCCAACGTCGAAGTCCGATTCGAACCGCCAGCGTGGCCGGTTCGCTCGCACGCATCCTTCCCCCGGAGTCGGCCGATGAAACTGAGTGACATCACGTTTTGCATCAAGACCATTCATCGACCCTGGTCCTGCCATCGCTTGGTCGAGTCGTTGTGCAAACACATTGCCGAGCCCAACAACAACATCATCGTCGTCGATGATGGACAGCCCGAACGCCGCTTCCTTCCCGCGTATCCTGAGACCGCCGCGAAGTGCCAAGTCATTCACCCGCCACAAGTCGATGTTGGAGTCGGAGTCGGCCGCAACATCTCGGTGGATGCGGTTACCACCGAGTTCATGTTCTTGCTTGACGATGATCACGTCGTCACGCCGAACCTCAACCTAGACAAGCTCATTGATCGGTTCAGCAAACTCGACATCGACATCCTTGGTGTCCGGCAAGGGGCCGGCGGCCGGCCGACAATGCTCTCGCCGCTGATGAACGGCAAACGGATCTGAATGCATCGCGGTGAGATCAAACGCAACGGCTACGTCGCCTGGTGCCACATGTCATCCAACGCGTTCCTCGCCCGAACCGCAACGATCCGCAACCTCCGTTGGGACGAGGAAATCAAAACCTTCGAGCACTGGGAGTTCTTCTATCGAGCCAAACTCGCGGAATTGAAAGTGGCCGTCGCTGGCGATTGTTTCATTCGCCACGCCCACGTCGCGTCCAAAGATTATCGCGACCTCCGCAAGCGATCCCAATACCGATCCATGGGACTACGCAAACACGGTTTTCATTCAATGCGTTATCCCGGCGGAGGTGTGGTTCGTGCGTGATCAAGTGACTTTCTGTATCAAGACCATCCATCGGCCTCAGTGTTGTGCTGCACTCGTTCGCAGCATTCACGAACATTATGGCAGCGATCGCCCGTTGATCCATGTCCTCGATGACGGCCAACCCGAGCTACGCTTCTCGGCAAATTGCCCTGCCGAAGCCGCGATGGTCGACCAAATTATCGAGACCGAATTCGACATCGGGCTCTCCGCCGGCCGCAACCGCTTGCTCGATGCCGGCGACACACCGATTGTCGTCTTCGCCGACGACGACCACATGGTTACCGAGCAAACGCGATTGCCCGAACTAGTCCGCAAGCTCAACGCCCGGCATGACCTCGATCTGCTCGCCGCGTTATCGAATCATCAAGAGCGGCCCAAGCTCATGAAGGTCGACGGCAAACGACTGCGGATTCCTCACGGTCACTACCGCCGCCAAGGCTCGCTCCGCTGGTGCCACTACGTCGGCAACTGCTTCGTTGCCTATCGCGACATCCTACAAGCGATCCGCTGGGATGAATCGCTCAAAGTCGAAGAGCACTGGGACTTCTTCTGGCGGTGCAAGATCGCCGGCGTCAACGTCGCCTGCGATATCTCTCACTCGTTCAAGCACGAACACATCGACCCACCCGGCTACCGACGGCGGCGTCCCGAGTTCCAGAAAGCCGCCCTCCGCAAACACGGAATCGAACGAGTCATCTGGCGCTAGAGCCAACCAATCAACTCATCCACCCAACCATCGATCCATTCAGTCACGAAGCCCTCGCCTTAAGAAAAATTTTCTCGTTGACACGAAATGGAGTTCTCACATGCACGCGTTCACGCGATGGATTGCAACGTCGATGTTCTTGTTCTTTGTTTGCACCGAATGTTCCGGCCAAACCTATCCCGATGGCACGTTGGTGATGTCCCGTCTGAAAGGACGCTTCGGCAACTTCCTCTCGCGAGTAACCGGAACGCATTAGACGCACACCGCGATCGTGATTGACGGCAAGGTTTGCGAATCGACATTCCCAAGAGCCAAATGCTCACCGATCAACCGTTATGCAGCCGGCAAGCCGTGGATCGTCCGCTACGTTCCACCAAGCGAACCACTCACACCTGCCCAAGTGCAAGGCATCCGCGACTACGCGAACCAAAACGTGGGGCGACGTTATGGATTGAAGCAATTCTTCAATCCCAACTCACATCCCGACGGACGCATCTACTGCAGCCAATTCGTCCACGGAGCCCTCACGTCAGCCGGAATCCCACTCCCCGCAAAATCCTGGCACACCCCCGACCGACTTCTTCACGCATCGCCGATTCACCAATGAATTCGCCAGGTAGTCAACATTCGGCCGAGTCACACGGGACAAGAAAGCCTAGATGATGGGCGGCGTGGATCCACATGAATTGTCGCCACTCGTCATGGGATAATCCGTCAACGAAAGGATAGTCATCCAAACTGCCATCAAACAGTTCGGCCTTTCTAATTGTCGCAATGCACTGCTCGATAACCACTGAATCTTCAGCCACATCGCCAGCAGTCGGACGCAAGCTCGGCAACGTCGGAACGCTGGGCATGGACCGAGTTTTCAGGACGCGGCGAGTCATCCAATTGCCGACGGTTCGACGAAGAAGCCAGGGAATGCGAAACCCGAAACCATTCATCTCGCCTTCCATCGTCTTAGTGAGATGCTCACACATCTGAGTCAGGTTCCAACGTTTCAACCTGGAATAGCCGTCGAGTCTCAATCTCTCGATCTCACCGATCACGTCGTCGGCCGTTTGGAAATCAAGTTTTCGCTTTGGAACGCTCATCGTTGCCTCTTTGGGACTGTGTGATCCGAATTCTTGCCGATGGAACCGAATGAGAAAAGGCACCGACCAATGAATGACCGTTTGCCGCTTCCCGCGTTGGAATACCACCTGGCCCACGGCTGCAACCTCTCGTGCCAACAATGCAGCCACTACTCGAATCATCATCTCGCCGGAGCAATGCCAACCGTCGAGCAAGCTGACGCGGATTACTCGCTCTGGTCCCATCGCCTGCGGCCCAAGCGTTTCGCCCTGCTCGGTGGCGAACCGCTGCTCAACCCAAACGTCATCCAGCACATTCTGCTCGCGCGACAGCACTGGCCCGACAGCAACCTGATGCTCGTCACTAACGGCTTCTTCCTGCATCGCTTCCCTAGCTTGCCTGAGGTGCTGATCGAGACCGACTGCCGACTCGAAGTCAGCCAACACGGGGCGCACGACGAATACGTCAAACGATTGCGTGAAGTAAAGCAACTCGTTTGGCGATGGCGAGAACAACATCCCGGCATCCAAATCAAGATCCGCCAATCGCACCGTGGTTGGATGCGGCAATACCGAGTCGTCGACGGCAAGCCCATGCCGTTCGATTCCAAACCCATCGCCGCCTACCGAGTCTGTCTGCAAAAAACATGCACTCAGCTTCATCTCGGAATGCTGTGGAAGTGCCCCGCCTTGGCTTACTTCGCCCAGCTCGAATCCAAGCTATGGCTCCATGATCTGCCCCAGTGGCAACTCTTCCGCGACTACCAAGCCTGCCCGCCGGCCTCCAGCGACGACGAAGTCCGCCAGTTCTTGCAAACCAAGTCGATCCCCCAGTGCGGACTCTGCCCCTCGCGCCGCACCAAGTTCGTTCATCCTAATCCACTGCAACGGAATGCCCTACGATGACACCGCAAGGTTTTTACGACCCCGACCTGCCACCATCACCTTTCGTCCCGCCATTCGATCCACCGGGAAGCCAATCGCACTACATCCCCGAGGGCAGCTCCACCGACGACGACAGCGACGAAGGTGATGATTCAACTACCGCCAGTTCCAGCGACGACTACGGCCCAAGACCTGATTGGTGGCCCGAAGATTGGCCTTGGCCGCCCGAACCCGAAGATCCCGTCGTCATCGAATCCCCGCCACCGCTGCACACGTGGCCGCAACTGCCGCCTGACCATCCGTACTACGTTCCGACCGGTTATTCCGCTCCGGACAACCTGCCGCCGGGTCATCCCGGCGAGTACTACCCTCACATGCCACCGTATCCGATCGTCCACCCGGCACCGGATGAACCCGAAGGCTCGACTGGAGACGATAGCTTCACGGGTCAGTGACGCTTTTTGCTCTTCCAAGTCCCGCCGTACTGGTAGTGCGGATTCCCCGGTTTGACTCTGGCGAGACAGACCGGGCAGACGAAAATCCAATTACCGTCTTCCTCGACGCGAACACGATAGAGAACGTCATTGGTTTCATGGCAACGACTGCAAGACTTCGTCCTGACTCGTTTGATCTTCGCCAACGCGGTTATCCTCGCTGAGACGGAGCTCGAAATTGTCGTAGTTCGTCGCCATTTTCGGTTTTCGCAAACTTGGCCTCGTGCTTGGTTACTCGCCCATGGGTTCTCTTCCGCCACAGCTTGAAAGAACTGGACTTCATCTCTCGACGCATCAACTTAATGACGTCGCCTGGGGACAACCCGAACTGGTCCTGGATGGCGTCAAAGCTGGTGCGATCTTCCCAGGCCATCATGATGACACGGTCGATGTCGCCTCTCGAAAGTCCCGACTGGCACTCGCCCATCCAACATTCTCCTGCAAACTTCGAAATCCGAACGATTTTCCTAATGGCAGGATTGGCGGCCGTCAATGGCGGCATGGGCGTTGCTAGCCGTGTGCCTACAATAACTCAGTCGAGAAAGTTCAACACGATGGAGTTGGGACGGATGAAACGAACAATGATCTATATCACGGGATTCCTCGGAGTTGCTTTGGTTGGCACCGTCGCCGTTGCGATGGCCACTCGAGCGGGGTACGAGTCGGCCGAGTACAAAGTGATCGAGTCCGACGGCAGTTTTGAAGTCCGCGAGTATCCGGACTTGATGCTGGTGGCGACCGATTCGAAGATGGACTCGCAGGGCCGCGACGGCAGTTTCATGCGACTGTTCCAATACATCAGCGGAGCGAATGAGGCCGAGCAGAAGATCGCAATGACGACGCCGGTGTTCATGGAAGGTGAAATCGGCAAGTCAGATGTCTCGATGGGTTTTGTGATGCCCAAAGAAGTTGCCGCAGAAGGCGCTCCTGATCCGAAAGGTGAGGGCGTGAAGCTACGTGAGCGAAAGGGCGGTCGCTTCGCGGTGATTCGCTTTCCCGGCAAGCTCGACTCGAAGCTGGCGAAGGAGAAGGAAGCCGAACTGCGAGCATGGATGAAGAGTCGCGAACTGGAAGGAGAGGAGTCGGCCGAGGCGGCTGGCTACGATCCGCCGTTCACTCCAGCAGCACTTCGCCGCAATGAGATCCTGATCCGACTAAAAGCGTCGTCGAAGGAAACGGAGAACGGCAAGTCGGAAGCCGACAGCGAAACGGCGAAAGACTCGTGAGCGGCCAAGAGAGCAACGACTGGCAGGTGGAAGTCTTCTACGATGGCGAGTGCCCGCTTTGCTTGCGCGAAATCAAACTGCTCCGTCGTTTTGATCGAAAGCATCAAATCCGTTTCACCGACATTGCCGATCCTTCATTCAGCCCGTCAAGCTTCGGGATGACCATGAAAGACTTCATGGATGAGATTCAAGGTCGGCTATCAGTAAAGCCAACGATATGATCATCTTCTGTAGCCACGTAAGCGAAGCGATCAGCGAACCGAGTTCGCCATGTTTCGAGATCGATCGACGGTGAAGCCCAGGCCTCAATTTGGTCAGGTGTGTAGTCGCGGGAATTGACTCGATGAACGCAATCCCGGAACAATGCCAGACACATTTCAGCATATTCTGGTCGAAACGGTCTCAGGTGTAATGGTGCGGTATTTCCCATCACTCGACCCAGCATTTCTTATGGTTCAATGATTCGCAGCATTTGCGGGCACGATCATCGCTGCGAGCCGGTCGGACTTCGATTGCATCGGTATTCATCGCGGGTGTCAATCTTTCGACGAGTCGTTCATAATGCGCTTCAATAGATTCAGATTCTACCGAGATGCCGAAGACATATGAGTGACCTCCGTCAAGTACAGTTCGACAATCTCGAAACGGCCGTCGATGACGCTCGACAATTGCTCGCCAGCGGCTACGTCCGGCACGGAAACTGGTCGCTCGGACAGATCTGTCGGCACTTGGTTTTGGTGCAAGATTACGCGATCGGTGGCTATCCGGCTTGGATGTCGCTCTTTGCTCCACTACGACCATTGATGCGATGGCTGTTGTTGCCGAAGTTGCTGAGCGCTGATTCTCCTCGTGGATTTCGAACCTCCTCAATCTTCCAGCCACCGGACGACTTGGAAGATGCAACCGAAGTGGAAGCATTCGCGGCAAGTGTTGGCCGTCTCCTGGATCACTCCGGCAGCTTCGCTCCTCACCCGGGATTCGGCCGATTGCCGCCTGGGAAGATCCTGGAAATCCACACAGCACATGCTGCTCACCATCTCAGGCATCTCCGCTCGCAAGATGAGCCTTCTTGATTAGCCATTTGAGAAAATCTCGCAACGTGCGAGTACAAAAGCATCGACGAATCGTTTGACTTTCGTGCGAGAGATGGCAACGTTTTTCTTGCCGTCGTGAAGCAATCTCGCCACCTAGCGAGTCTAGTTTTGCGAAAGCGAGATTTTTGGCGAACCATCTGGCCGCGAGAGAGTCTATCTCTACGAACACACAAGTCACATTCATAGACAAGCGAGTAACGAGCTTTCTGATGTTAACGAATATTCAATCCAGTCGACTCGAACAGATATACGAAGGCAATGCGTTCGGCGCTCCTGTCCATAGTGACAGTCCGTTGAATCGGAATTTTGCCCTGGCGTATCCGCGTCTGATGTGACACTCGCTTTCATTAGCGAACGACTTCTTCATGAAGGCTCGGTGTCACTCAGGCATCGAGCCTTTTTTCGTTCGTTAGCGGATTAGCCGTTAGCGAGTTAGCAACTAGCCAGAGATGCAAAAGCTAAACGCTAAATCGCTAAATGCTAACAAGCTATGACGGGCTGGTAGCTGAGACGGTCTAGCGGCGGTCTGAAGAACCGCAGACGAGGATTCGAGCGCCTCCCGGCCCACTGAGAGATAGCTGTTAGCCGTTCGCGATTAGCTGTTAGCAGTGACAGGAAAGCTAAAGGCAAATCGCTAAAAGCTAACTGCTACTGAGGTAGTCGAGGGCTGGTTGTCCAGGCCTTGCTGATAACGAGGTTGTGCCGAGTTCGATCCTCGGGGCTACCACTTTGGAAGTTTGAAGAGAGAAGGGTGAAGAGTGAAATGCCAGGAGCGAAAGTGATTTCCAACTTCACATTTCACTCTTCAAACTTCAATGGACGGTCGCGGGTTCAATTCCCGCCACGCCGATTAAGAGAGACTTGAGTTCCGAGTGATGAGTCCTGAGATCGAACACTCATGACTCGCAGCTCGAGACTCGCAACTGATTTTGGGATTGTGGCAGACAAGGTAATGCATCGGACTCTTAATCCGAGCGATGTGAGTTCGATTCTCACCGATCCCACTTAAAGATAGCGATTAGCTATTAGCCGTTAGCGATTAGCTCCAACACTGGAAAGCTAATTGCTAGATGCTAACCGCTAATAGCTATTTCGATCTTTGACAATTTGGTAGTGATGCATTTTTGCGCCCATGATGTAGCGGTAGCCTGCTGCCTTGCCATGGCGGAAGTGTGGGTTCAACTCCCACTGGGCGCTCTGCAGATTCACGTGTCCTTGGCCGAGCGGCAAAGGTCCCGGACTTCCAATCCGGCTAGGTGGGTTCGACTCCCGCAGGACACTCTTTGATTGGTTTTGAAAATACTCTCTCCGGCGCGTAGTCGCGACGTGAGCCTTTGAAGCTCGCAGGTCGGGTTCAATTCCCGGACGGAGTGCTTTGCAAGTTTGATGTACGCCGGAGTAGCAGTTGCTGGTCGCTGCACCCGATTCTGGCAGTGTTTACCGCCGAGGGGGTCGTCCATTGGTTCGATTCCAATCTCCGGTGTTGTTTAAATCAGTAATCCATGGGGGAGCCGCTGGTGGCTCGGACTGACTGTTAATCAGTTTGCCGCTGGTTCGATTCCAGCCTATGGAGCTGTGGCCGTCCTGTATTGGTTTCAGGAACTTCGCTGTGAACGAAGTCCATATCGGTTCAATTCCGATCGGTCACCCTGTGAACATTTTCGGTGGCAAGTTCCTCTGGGAAGGAAGCTTGATTGTCTATCAAGTCGCTGCGGGTTCGACTCCCGTTGCCATCGCTTTCTAGATCGCCGCATTCGACTACTGGCTAGGTCGGTTGCTTCTCAGGTAACAGGAAGGAGATCGAAACTCCTATGCGGTACTTCGATAGTCCGTAGGTAATAGTCTTTAGTCTGTAGGTCGGAATGATTTCTACGGACTAAGGACTACAGGCTATCAACTATTTTGGCGTGGTAGATTCTGTTGGCAGAATCGTCTGGTTTTCAACCAGGAGTCCGCGGGTTCGATTCCCGTTCACGTCATTGGCGTAGCAGGTTAGCAATTAGCTGTTTAGCGGATTAGGAAATCGCCCTAGTTCGTATCTAACAAGCTAAATCGCTAACAGCTAACTCGCTAGCTCTCGGAAGTCACCCGGCCGGATGAGGACACTGTCTTGAAAACAGCTGCGGCTAATCACCGTTGTGGGTTCGAGTCCCACGGCTTCCGCTAATTCGACCAATTCCTGGGAGCGTTTCCACACGGGAGACTGTAAATCTTCTGCCTTTAATTGTGTGGCGGTCGGCGAGAGGTTCGATTCCTTGCGTTCCCACTTGTTTGAAAAGACACACACGTCTCTGGTGTAACGGTAGCACTGCTGATTCCAAACCAGTTAGTCAGGGTTCAAATCCTTGGGGACGTGCTTTTTTAGGTCCTGTGGTCCAACGGCGACGACACCTGTTTTACACGCAGGAAACGATGGTTCGATTCCATCCGGGACTACTGCCAGCGTCGCGGTGACGCTGCCCCGCAACTTACCACGGAGAACGACGATGTCCAGAAATGTGAAGTACGTGCAGTGTGCGATGAGACGCCGCATCACTGGCGGATCAGTGCAAACGACATCGTACATCCCGCAAGAGTTTGCGAAGGTCGGCCGCGTGCTGAGGCTCCGAGACGACAAGGTCGGTTGGGTCGATGGCTGGGTGGTCGAGTGCGTCGGCGATCTGATCGTCGAAGACGACCAGCTTCCTGATTCGCACAAAGCGATCAAGAACCATCGCAAGTCGACGGGGGACAGTTCTCCGAGGCTACATGCGTAGCACGTTGGCAGCCGTTGGGAAGGACGCGGTCGGTCGCGTCCTTCCCAACGGCACCAGCAATCAACGCCTAGATACGCCAACCGGCAGAGCGGCGAGCCCATTGGGCAATGAACTCAGTAACCCGAGTGTTTGCAGGTTCGACTCCTGCTCTGGGCATCAACAGAAGTCTGAAGAGTGAAGGGTGAAGTTTGAAACATCCGACGCGAACCATTTTCACTCTTCACTCTTAACATTTCTAACTTCATTAATGGGGCGCTCGTCCAACGGGAAGACGTCTGTTTTGCACGCAGAAAATCGGGGTTCGATTCCCCGGTGCTCCACTTTACGCAAACGCTGAGGTAGGCCAACGGCGAGCCGCTTGTCTTAGGAACAAGTGCTTGCGGGTTCGACTCCCGCCCTCAGCACTGCTTGAGACGTGAGCAGTGAGTCTTGAGTCGCGAAAGGATTCTCAGGACTCATTGCTCATGACTCACAACTCCCTCGATGCGGGTGAGCCAGGCTCATCCGGGCCTCATAAGCCTGGACCGTCGGGTGCGACCCCCGAACCCGCTACTGAAAGAGCTGTTAGCAAATGGCTTTTAGCTGTTAGCCCAGACTAAAGAAGCAAATCGCTAAACGCCAATAGCTAATCGCTTCTTCAACGATCGCGTGGTCCAGCGGCTAAGACGCCTGCGTGACAAGCAGGAGACCGATGGTTCGATTCCATCCGTGATCACTTAAATGACAAGGTCTGTAAGTGTTGCGGCAGCACGCGTCTGTGGTATGGACGAAGACCGGGTTCAATTCCCGGACGGACCTTTAATGAAAACAAATGGGCTGGCATGTTCCAAGGAGGCGACTGACTTTTGCAAAGTCGGTGGAAGGGTTCGATTCCCTTTCGGTCCATTCAATTTCTTGTTTACGGAAGGCAGCCGGATACGGTTTGCCGGGCCGCACTGCTAACGCGTGCCACCTTCGGGTGATGAGGGTTCGACTCCCTCGCCTTCCGCTTTTGATTGGCGAATTAGTCGCTAGCGAACTAGCGACTAGCAAGACACTGAATGCTAAAGGCTAAAAAGCTAAATGCTAACCCGCTAGTCCTGGCTCGATGGTGAAACGGAAATCATCTCTGGCTTCTAACCAGAAGTTCCGGGTTCGATTCCTGGTCGGGCTACTGATGCGACAATCCAAGCCGATGTGGCTCGATGCAGAAAGGCACCGCTCTTGTAAAGCGGCTCATGCTGGTGCGAACCCAGTCGTCGGCTCTTGTGACTATGAATGAAGAAAACAACCAAATGACTCGCGGGTGTGCCGGAGAGCATGACAGTCTTCGAAACTGTCGGACCAGGTTCGATTCCTGGGCGGGTTACTCAAAATGTTCTCGGAGTGTGCCGGATTCGCACGCGACTTTGCGAAGGTCGTAGACCAGGTTCAATTCCTGGCGAGAGCACTTAACACGACGCCACGATGAAAGGAGGCCGATGATGAAGAACGACAATGACAACGCATTGGCCCACGGTGCTGGTGCCGGATTGCTCGCAGTGCTGGGAATGTTCGGTCGATGTGCCGACGATGTTGCCCGAATCGGAGTCAACAGCGTCGACGACGTCGGACGAGCTTGCATTAGAAGCACTGACGACATCGGCTCGCTGATGTCTCGAAGCGGCGACGACCTGCTGCGTCCAATAGACGATTTCCACACGGCGAACTACATCGACGATTTGCGGTTCGAGCCATCGACCCCGCGCATCGTTCTGAACGAGAGTGACGAAGGCGTCTCAATCACGCCACACGTCGTCAAGGAAGTCACTGAGGTAACGTTCAAGATCATTGATCTGAACGATAGCGAAAAGGACAAGTAACACGGTCGCCGCCTACCCGGCGGTGACTCATGACGCTGGAGCCAGATGGCCAGGCAACCGGCTGCAACCCGGTCGAAGTGGGTTCGACTCCCACCGGCGTTTCTGACTGATCGACTGCAGATTCGGATTACATCTTGAAAATGTGAAACATCTGAGTTGTCCCTTCGCCGATCAGTCTTTGCACAATCCACCACTTTCAAACTTAGCTGGAGCAGACTAATGCGATACGAACATGAATATGACGACGACAACGCACAATGCTTTCGAGCCAATGAGCAAACGTCGTAAAGGCTACCCGTCAGAAACGAAAGTCAAACGCGGAGTCCGAATCATCCGAGGCAAACAACTCGAGGAAAAGCTCGGTCGCAACGACCTATGCCCATGTGGCAGCGGTCAGCGGTTCAAGCGTTGTTGCCTACGACCGGGGCGTCTGTGATGGCGTCAATCGCGACGACTACTTTTAGGGAATGAGTCTTGAGGAATGAGTCTTGAGTCGTGAGACGTTCAAGACGACGAACGAAATGAGCGGATGGCCGATCACAACACAAAGTTCAACTGCCTGCTGGGAATACATCCTAACTATGAGGACCCTAAGGTATCGAGCTTCCGGGCGACCGGAAGCAGCGTGAGCGTCGATGAATCTCCATGAGAATCGTCGTCGTGTGCCCACTGTCGATGGCATTGCTGTCGATAAGAGCGGTTTTCTCGGCAAACAACTTCGTTGGACTTTTACAAAACATGGCGACTGCCGGCTTGGAATCCATCCATGATTGCGTCCAGTGAGTCTGGGGATCGCGGCAACACGATCGGTAGGTTCGATTCCTACACGCTAGTGGTCTGAGTCATTACTTCGTCGCCACCAATACACGATTGACTGCCTGATTGGACTACATCATGCGAGTGTCGTGGGTTCAAGTCCCACCGATGTGAACCTTGTGTTCGCTTCGTAGCTCAGTTGGTAGAGCATCGAAATGTCTGATTAACAAACTTCGTCAATCGTTTTTACACACAACAACCCGTGGGATAGGCATCCTGCCTGTCATCAAGCAGTCGACAAGCTGGAAGCTTATCCCACACCCGTACACGACTAACTGCCGCATCGGAATACATCTTGATTCGGAGGTTGCGGGTTCGAACCCCCGCCGGCATTGCCAAGCAGTGCCGTAGCTCAATTGGATAGAGCATCGAAACGTTTCTGATCAACCACTTCGTTAGTCGCGTTTTCCACAATTGTCTCGAGAGACTGAACTATGCGTGTTTTACATTCCTGTTTCGCCATTACGACCGGCCGCGAGTAATCCAAGCTCGCGGTCCAGCGGAGAACACACATGCACAATTCAATCTTTCAACGATTACGGAAACATGAAAACCACAACCGAATCTCGATCCAAAACCGTGACGACCGTTGCGGCCAGGATCGCTGGCGAAGACATCGCCAAAGGTGACTACGTCAAGGGACCGCTCGTTTGGAAGGCGATCGCCCGACAGATGGGACCGCAAGCACTACGAATGAACCTCAACACGCTATTGCGTCATGACGTGTTCAAGAAGCCTGGAATCTTGGGATTCGCAGGAACCGACAACGCGATGATCGACTACGTGGCCGGCCAATTGGCGGACCGCGACGCGATCGCTCGCAGCCGTCAGTTCCCGTACCAGTTCCTGGCGGCTTACATGAACGCATCGAACGAGGTTCCGAGCAAGATCAAGACGGCGTTGCATGACGCTGCCGAGATCGCGTGCGGAAACGTGCCAACGCTACCTGGACCAGTCATCATCGGACTCGACACGTCAGGTTCGATGGGATGCCCAGTCACGGGAAACCGAGGTCGGGGCGGAACGTCGAAGCTGCGATGCGTCGATGTTGCGGCACTGTTCGCAGCAGCGATCCTGCGTCGCACCCCAGACAGCGTCGTGATTCCATTCGATACGCAAGCTTACAAGGTCAAGGTCGATCCAAGCGATTCGATCCTGTCACTGTCAGCACGCTTGTCGAAGTACGGAGGCGGAGGAACAGACTGCTCGTTGCCATTTGTCGAAGCCAACACACGATACGCGAAGCAAGCCTTTGCCGGCATCGTGCTGGTAAGCGACAACGAAAGCTGGATCACGAACGGACGCGCCTACAGCTACGGCCAAAACGGTTCAACCGGAGTGATGACGCAGTGGGAGATGTTCAAGCAGATCCAGCGCGGACACGGCATTGCCGATCCAAAGCTGGTCTGCATTGACATCCAACCGTACGGAACCAGCCAGGCACCCGAGCGAAACGACATCCTGAACATCGGCGGCTTCAGTGACGCCGTGTTCAACGTCGTCAGCTCGTTCCTAGAAAACGACGCATCCCGCTTCGTCCGCGAAGTCGAATCCGTCGAGTTGTAAAGTGGAATCAGCTTCCAGCTTGCCATTCGCAGGCTGAAAGCCTACGTTGCGAATACGAGCACCCGCGGGTTGGCTTTCCAGCTCGCGGGTGTTGTTTTTTGATACTCGGAAGCCAAGTGGGGATTGGTTAATTGGAAAAGCCACAGACAACAAACATAAAACAGGTCATCGTCACCGCCGACCTGCAAGGGCGCGAGACGTTCGAGTCCGCTGGCGGACAGCCGCTGCGGCTTCTAGGGGAAGTCGTTCCGGCCATGCTACGAGCGGAAGTACTTCCCAGTCTGGGCCTGCCGAAGGGAGACATCGGTGTTTTGCTTGCCGGTGATTTCTACACCGTCCCGGCGCTCGACAAACGCGGCGGCTCAGGCGACGTACGGCCCGTCTGGGACGCGTTCGCCGCTGAGTTCGACTGGGTTGCCGGAGTCGCCGGCAACCACGACACGTTCGCAGGCGGTGCGAACCGGCCAAGATTCACTGGCCCGATCCACTTCCTAGACAACGACCACGTGACGATCGGCGGCGTCGCAATCGCCGGACTGAGCGGAATCCCGGGTAATCCAAGACGTCCTTGGCGACGAACCGAAGACGACTATGTCGAGACACTCGGCATGCTCTTGTGCGAGAATCCAGGGATCACAATCATGCACGAAGGACCGGACGCTCCAGTCAGTGGCTTCCGAGGATCACCACGAATCCGAGAAGTCTTCGAGCAATCCACTGGGGAAAACACGCTTGTTGTCAGGGGGCATTCACACTGGCCGGAACCTTTCGCGGAACTTGAATGCGGCACACAGGTTCTCAATGTGGACGCGAGAGTCGTGATCCTGACTAAGAACCAAGCATGAACCCAACCATCGCCAATCAACCATGACCATCGCCTGCATCGACGTCGGCTACACCGAATCCGAAACGGATCCAACGAAAGCGATCGCTGCCTGCGTTGTCATCAACGACTGGAGTGATATCGCTTCCGGGTCCGAGCATGTCGTGAATCTCTCGAATGTCCGCGACTACCAACCTGGTCGGTTTTACCTGCGGGAACTGCCGTGCATCGAAGCGGTATTGGCGGTGCTGCCAAGGTCGCCGACCTGCATCGTGATCGACGGCTATGTTTGGCTCAGCGATCAGAAACATCCTGGTCTCGGCAAATATCTCTACGACGCAGTGAACCAGCAAGTTCCTGTGATTGGAGTCGCAAAGAATCCGTTCAAGGGATCTGATCACACACACGAACTCTGCCGTGGCGGCAGCAATCGCCCGCTCTACATCACCTCCATCGGCATTCCGACCGCAGAGGCCGCCAGCAACATCGCCGCGATGCACGGTCCACACCGCTTTCCCTGGATCCTCAAACGCGTTGACCGTCTCAGTCGTGGCGAGCAACCGGAGTGATCCAATTGCTACGCCGTACGCCGCAAGACGTCGATGAACTCGGCCGACGTCATTTCAGGCTCGACGTCAAACTTCATCGTCTTGCTCCCCTGGTTCAATATCCACCACCATTCCGTGGTTGACCAAGCGGCCTATCAGGTCACAGCACGAAGCATTGATGAACTGAATCCCCTCACGAGTTTCGCAGCCAAAATTCTCGATTCCCGCTTCATCATGAATGTGCCCGAACGCGTGAATCCGAGGCTGAATTCGCTCGATCACGTGACGCGTCAATTTCTTGGAGCCAACATGGATCGGTTCCTTCGTGCGCCAGTGCCGCGTCACGTCGCGAATGCCCTTGGGCGGACCGTGCGTGATCAGCAGGTCGGTGTCGCCGGGGATCTCGGCCCAGTAGCCGTCCAATTCTTCACGGTCCTTCATGTACGCCCAATCGAAGAAAGCAGGTGTGTACGGAGAACCAAAGATCCGCAACCCGCCGAGTTCCATCGCTTCATGAATCAAAAAGTGAACCGTTGGAAAATGCCTCGGTGTGATCAACCCCTCCGCGATCGCCGTTGAATGGTTGCCTGGAATAAAGATTTTCGTTTCGATCTCCAGATTCACAAACCAGTCGAAGAAAGCTTTCGATTGCAACTGATTCAGCCAAGGCTTGCGCACGTTCGCCTCATCGCCGCAGTGGATCACCACATCGGCACGCGGAACCGTCAGCTCCGCGTGCCGAGTGTGAGTGTCAGAAATGAACCAGATTTTCATGGCCTAATCGCCATGCTTGGCGAGGAACTTGTTAGAGATCGTTTTGAACGAAACGCGATCATCCCCCGAGCCGCGAACCCAAACCAGCCCTTCACGTTCGGTCTTCGGATTCAAGACGCTCTTCCCCTCGGCCGACGTCAAGATCGCATCCAGACAATCAGGCACGATCATTTCGCCCAGCGGCGGGACGATCGACAAATCAAGCTCGCGACAGATCGTTTCCATCTCGGCTTTGTGAACGTAGGCCGACGCAGCGATATCGAACACATTGAAAACAAACACGGTCGGTGCCTTCAATGCGTAGCGGTTCTTCTGGATTCCCGGCCCGACCAGCTCGCCCTGAATCGCAAGCGACCGGCCCAGCGTTTTCATCCTGCCGCGCAGGTCCAAGTCGCGGACGACTCGCCAGTGACTATTCGATGCATCTTCAGCCAACTGCCAGTTGCGACCACAAACGCCAAACTGCTCCTCATGAACAAACGCCGTGAACGAAGTGCCGTCGATCTTTTCCGAAACATAGAACGCATGTCCACGGAACGAATCAAAATCGGCGGCCAAGTTCTGAATCCGTTCCTCATCCGTCTTCGCGATAAACGCGGGAAACCCACCCACCACATCGCCACCCAAGCAAGCCGGAATCGGCGCCTCGTACTTCACGATCCCTAATTCGTCTGTCACGTCTTCGCCAAGATTAAACGAGCGGCCAAGGATGCTCGGGGCCAGCAGCAGTCCTTGAGAAATCTGACCGCGCAGCTTGACCGTTCGCAGTCGGAAACCTTCGCGGTCATCCATCACCTTCAGCGACGATTTACGCAGAAACTCAAACTCATCCCGCACCGGCAAGAACGAATCGATCTCGCAATAAATCACCGCATCGCCGGCCGCGAACTCCCCCTTCTTCGTCACGCACTTCCAGCCATCAACAACGGCCAGTTCGATCATATCCGCACCCTCGATCGGGCGAGTCTCAAGCACAGTGCGGATGGTTGCTAGTTTTCGCATCAGATCTCCTCGCCACACGGATCGTAAATATCTGTAATGTGACGGCGAGGTTGCCCGGCAGGTTCACAGTGATGCGTCAAGCACTTCCAAGAACTCCCCAAGAACCCGCAAATCGGACGCGACATGCTCATCGACCTCAATCGGCGGATATTCAGGATTCAGCGGCTGAAGCTCAATGGATTGATGCTCCCAGCTATCGTCGGCGGCTCGCTTCGTCGAGTGGTAACGCTTGACCGTATAGCGTCCGCCGTCTTCTGGGTCGGCATGTGTGTTGAGTTGCACCAGCACCAAACGGCCCTGCCTCGAGCCTGTTGGGCACGGTCTAAACAAACAGACACTGCCGCTGGGAATTCGAGGCTGCATCGATTCGCCGACAACCCGAGCCGCAAACATCCCAGGTTTTAGCTTGTGCCCAGCCACCTCAACCCAGCCAATCT
The DNA here is from genome assembly GCF_007859915.1 of Neorhodopirellula pilleata. GTDB lineage: Bacteria > Planctomycetota > Planctomycetia > Pirellulales > Pirellulaceae > Rhodopirellula > Rhodopirellula pilleata. Next base: position 105,662 of record NZ_SJPM01000014.1, on the reverse strand, counting down.
CTTCAGGAATTCCCTCCTCACCGAAAGTACCCGCTGCGGCCACCAAGTCGTAAACAGGAACATGCGTTGTGAACTTGGCTGAGTTCGCTATCGATGGCTGTAGCATTGCACCAAAGCCTTGCGCTGCAGTCTCTTGAGTTTCCGGGCTTTCCTCGGATACAACGCTGGCTTCGACCGGTTCCACTCGCCAGCTTCCATCTTCCATATCAAACCGCACGTGAAAGTCGGTCCCCGGCAATCCCGCATCTTTCCCGAACCATCGGCGAAGCAAGTCGGGCAACTGGTTTTTGCTTTGCCCAACTGGGTGCGCGACATTGCAGGCAACTTTCACGAACTTAAACGTCCAAACACTTCCATCCGGCAGTTGCACATCCGTTGGACCAACCGGCCGACCCGGCTGCTGCGTCTCGGTCGGAACGAAAAGGATCGGTCGCCCACTGGTGTGAGAAACTTTTCCCGTAAACGACAGTTCGTTGATCGAAACTTCTTTGAGGCGTTTGCTTTGGATATAGCGAGCCAAACGTCCATCGACCAATTCCTCCGTCATTGCTTCCAAGTCTGGTCGAAGCTCTTCAGCACACTCAATCGACAAACCGAAACGATCGCCCTTTCGTGTGAACCAGCGTTGCCCGTTCTGCTCGTCCAACCAACGATCAATCGGCCACTGGATCCACCAAGCTGTCCATTCCTCGTCGCTGGCATTGTGATGATCGACCGCGTGGTTGCCTTGCAGCAAGTCACGCTGCAAGATCGGATGCTCCAACATGTAACGCCGACACTGCTTGGCAAATTGCGGAAGTTCGACCGACTCGAAAAAAGCCGATTGGTCTAACAAGGCCCGCAGCACCACCATCTTATAGGACTTGTTCAGACTGGTTGTTTCAACCGTTTTTAGCCAATCTTTAAGCGACGCTACGACCTGCTGCTCCAATTCGTCGAGATCCCCTTCCTCTGCCACAAACTCGAACCAGCTTCCCGCGCTACGGCTGATCGTTCCCGGGTTGTACCCTCGGGCGATCAACTCCGCCGGCATCGGCCGTCGTCCCAATTCGTCGCGCATCCCGCGATAAGCTTCAACACTAGCCGTCGCACCAGTGGGCAAAAACTGTTTCAAAACATCTATCGCATCCAGTTCCACGTCCAGCAGGCAACCGGCGGGCAACACCGGCTCAGCTCCACCAAGCCACTTTCTCAAATCAGACCAACTGGCCGTATCACCACTCAACGACAGCAAGTGCAACATTCGCTGCGCGAAGATGCGGTGGTTGCCAACGAACTCAATTACCAGCAGCCGAGTCTTCCCAACACTGGCCCGCAAGCCGCGCCCGAGTTGCTGCAAGAACACAACCTTCGATTCCGTCGGCCGCAGCATCACGACTCGATCGACCGCCGGTACGTCCAAGCCTTCGTTGAACATGTCAACGACACAGAGCGTTTCCAGCTTGCCCTCACGAAGTTGTTCCAGCGACCGACCATAGCTGTCGCCCCCTTCTCCAGAAAACACGGCCGCCGAGCTCACGCCTTTGGCACGCAACCAATCGCGGGCGAAAACGGCGTGTCGCCGCGAACAGCAAAACACAATCGTTCGCTGTCCGGGATGCTCCGCAAGAGCTTGCCACAGCCGATCCATCCGCTCGCTCTGAGCGACTAGACGTTCCAGCTCTTCCTGATCGAACCGTCCATTTCGCCAAGGGATCTGATCAAAGTCGACCGTGTCACGAATGCCCACGCGACTGCACGCAAAGGCTTATCTGTTTCATCGAAACACTGGCTTTGGCAGCGCGTACGTGGGGTCGGCGAATTTATCCAACGCTGCGTTGTCCGAAGGACTCGAATGGACAACCAAGATCAGCCAGTACGAATTGCCTTATCTTTGGGAGAAGGTGACGGGAACCTTCGAGACGTACTGGCAAGACGATGAATTTCAAACCTACGACGAGCAAGCTGTTCCTAGACTACGTGAGGCGATCCAACGAGAACGTCGAGTCACCTCGGACTCGAGCACAACAATCCATTTCGATCTTCGCCCGTTTCCATTCCAAGAAGAAATCCTCGACATCATTGCGGCGGAACGCGAGGTGCACAACAAGCATCGCCATCTCGTCGTTGCGGCGACCGGAACCGGCAAGACGATGATAGCCGCATTCGATTACGCGCGTGTGGCCCAGCAAGTTGGTCGAAAACCACGGTTACTGTTCATCGCTCATCGCAAGGAAATCCTCAATCAGGCCTTGACATCGTTTCGCTGCGTCGTCAGGGACCAAAACTTTGGCGACTTGCTCGTCGATGGTAAAGATCCAGGTCAGCGCGATTATTTGTTCTGTTCGATCCAGAGTTACAACTCCAGGAAGCTGATCGACGAAGCGGCAGATCGGTTTGAATATATTGTGGTCGATGAATTTCATCACGCGGCAGCGCCAAGTTATCAAGCACTGCTTGGCCATGTTCAGCCGACGATCCTGCTGGGACTCACCGCAACGCCCGAACGCTCAGACGAACTCGACGTGTTGACCTGGTTCGGCGGGAGAGCCAGCGCGGAGATTCGACTGCCTGACGCGATCAATCGACGGTTGCTATGCCCTTTCCAGTATTTCGGCATCGCCGATTCGGTCGACTTGGATGCGCTTGATTGGCAGCGAGGCGGCTACCGAGTGGATGACTTGGATCGCCTGTATACCGGCAACGACGTCCGAGCTCAATTGATTCTCGAAAAAGTCTGCGATACGGTTTTGAACCTGGCGGATGTGCGAGGACTTGCGTTTTGCGTCAGCGTCGCTCACGCCGAATTCATGGCAAGATTCTTTGATGACAATGGCGTACCTGCCATCGCACTTTCCGCCCAGTCGACAGATGATGAACGCAACACGGCTCAGCAGAGATTGCGGGATCGCGGTGTGAACTTCATCTTCGTTGTCGATCTTTACAATGAGGGTGTCGATATTCCTGAAGTCGATACGGTGTTGTTTTTGCGTCCTACGGAAAGTCTCACCGTGTTCCTTCAGCAACTGGGACGTGGTCTACGATTGCATTTTGATAAAGAATGCCTCACTGTGCTCGACTTCATCGGTGCGCAACGGAAAGAGTTTCGATTTGCGAGCCGTTTTCGAGCGCTAAGTGGCAAGCCAATGGCCAAGCTCGACGACGAAATTGAAGCTGAGTTTCCGCATCTGCCGAGCGGATGCGTGATCAAGCTCGAGCGAGTCGCTCAGCAGCGGGTGCTCGCGAACGTACGTGAGTCAATACGCTTGGTACGCCCGCGAATGCTGGCGTCGCTGCGCGACCTAAAGCGGTATCTCGGGCGCACACCGTCGATAGAAGATGCCATTGACTACTTCGATACCACGCTGGATGAATTGTTGAAGCGAGGACTTTGGTCACGTCTGCTGGCCGACGCGGGAATCGGAGAGGCGGTCGTCGCACCAGATGAGAAGCAACTGGCCAAGGGGCTCTGTCGATTGAGCCACATCAATTGCCCTCAACAGATAAGTGCGTTGTCACAGCATCTACATTCGCCCCAGCAAACAACGTCCGCCGAAATGAGGACGCTGATCGCGATGCTGCACACAACGCTGTGGGGAATGCAATATTCCGAAATGACACTCGAAGATGCCGAGAATCGTCTGCGATCCAACCCGACTGCGATCGCTGATCTGCAAGCTGTCTTTGACTATCGCCTGCAACACTCGCCGCAATGCCCTTCGTTCGCTTCACCAGCGTACGATCCGTTGGCGATCCACGCAGCGTACACGCGTGATGAGATCCTCGTCGCTCTGGGCCACTGGAGCTATAATAATCGACCAAGCCAACGCGAGGGCGTTCTACACATGAAAGACCGAAATATTGATGTGTTTTTCGTGACGTTGCAAAAGTCGGAAAACGAGTATTCTCCGACAACCATGTACGAAGACTACCTCATTTCACATCATCTGTTTCACTGGCAATCTCAAAGTCATACTTCCGAACAATCGCCGACAGGCCAACGTTACATACGCCATCGCATAATGGGATACACACCGTTGCTGTTCGTCCGGGAGAGCAAAAACCTATCTTCCGGTCTTTCGGCCCCTTACCACTTCCTCGGCCCGTGCGACTACGTGAGTCATTCAGGTAGTCGCCCGGTAAGCATCACTTGGCGGCTGCAACACGCTGTGCCCACACGCTTGCTTCGTACGATGCAGCAACAGATTGCGATTTGAAATGTTGAACATAAGGAGTATCGACGTTTGATCGAGTCGACTCTCGATGGCTTACTCGGATTCCCGTGCTCAGAGCGAGGACTTGTCTTATTTAAGATGCTTTGTCGCCACTACTGGGACCTCGATCTCGTCGCAACGTACGTTGATGCGTATCGCGAGATGTGGGACGAAGACGTGAACAATCCTTAGGATCCAAAGGACCGCAATGAGCAAGCTTAGTTTTTCCGAGACGATTGATTCTGATGTCATGGCACGCGAGAACCGTCGTGTTCTTGAGATTCGCTACGAGATTGCCGAGTCGCTCGGACGGTCTGCGTTGGAGGCGATCGATGCCGGCGAGTACTTAACCGATCACGGGTGGGTGAATTGGTCGGCTGCAGTGAAATCAGCCGAAGCAGCGAAGGTGTCGATTCCACCGGATGCGTCCTTGCCGCAGGTAGACCAGCAATCGCTTGATCACACTCTGGTGAGTGTCGTAAATCGAACTACATTGGCTACCGCTCGTGCGATGGTCGAAGAGGGGCATCGTCCTCTGGCACTCAATTTCGCCAACGGCGTCGAACCGGGTGGCGGCTTCTTGCGAGGTGCTACTGCTCAAGAGGAAACGCTTTGCCGTTCGAGCGCATTGTACGCGACTCTGTTCGGCGATCCGATGTATGACTACCACCGCGACAATGATCTGGCCGCTTCGAGCGATTGGGCGATTCTGTCGCCGGACGTGCCGGTTTTTCGTGACGACGCAGGGATGGAATGCGACAAGCCCTGGCCCCTCAGTTTTTTGACGTGTGCTGCGCCGTACGCTCCGGCGATTGGGCGAATAGATTCAGCAAGGATGCTACGCCAACGAATTCATCGCGTTCTTGCGATTGCTCGGGCTTATCAATACCAAACGCTTGTGTTGGGAGCTTGGGGCTGTGGCGTGTTCGGCAATGATCCAAGACAAACGGCGATGGATTTCCGCGAAGCGCTCGAGCGTGATTTTGCTGGCGTGTTTTCGCACGTCGTTTTTGCGATTACGGATTGGTCCGATGAACGACGGTTCTTGCGACCGTTTAGCGACGTGTTCTCCTGCGACGACCACAGGGCGTAGCGTTCGTTTGTCACCCATCCCATTCTTTCTCGGCAAAAACTATTCTTAAAGTACGATGCGACGCTTATCGCTTTTGGTACGATTTCATCGCCAAGTCATAAAGATCACCAGACGGAAAAGAGTGAGCACGAATGAAGAAAGCGAGCGTTGTGCCCGACGAGATTGCCAAAGTGGAATCGACTGCAGGTGACGCGGAGAAGTTGAAGCGTCCTTACAACGAAGTGTATCGCTTGGTGGAAGAATTGAGCGACGTGGTGGATCGTGAATCGCTGAGCCATTGGTTTCAGACACCCAACGAAATGTTCGACGGCCTAAAGCCTGTCGAGATCATCGAGTGGGGTGAGATTGACCGTTTGTGGAGCATGGTTTTTCTGTTGCGCAGCGGGATGCCGGGTTGAGCAAATCCGGTAAGCACGTCTGGTCATGTTTTTCCGCTTACCTACACTAGCCGTTTGGGCGCTAGCCCCGGTTAAGCGGGGACCGTGGCTAGGGGGCTGTTGATCTAATCGTAACCCGCTGCGTAAGCGAGGGATAATTGATATTGACTCATCCCTCGCTTACGCGTCGGGTTACGATTTAACCGACAGCCCGCTAGAACGGCTAATAAACCGAATGACTTCACCTGACGTACTTAGCAATCATGGTAACCCCAAGAGAGGCTCGCTAAGCAGAATCGCGTATCGACAGGTGTTGATTGCTGCAGCAGCTTTTGGACTCGCAACTCCATCGAGACAGTTCCGTTCATTCAGAACAACAACGCTTGAGGGTCACTTGCGAGCGCGGTGTTAGGAAGTTCGCCTTCTTTTAACTGCACCACGAATGCTTCGATTTCGCCGGTGAAGGGGAACCAGCGAGTCAGCCGTTTCTTGTTGGTTGATGAAGAATTTTCGGTGACTTGTGAGATTCGCTGTTCCATCGTTCGAAACAGCGAGCGGTAGCGGCGTTCGTGTTCGATCGCCTGTTTCTCGTCCAGGGGCTGAACGTGTTCGATCACCAACTCGAACGGGCAGCCGGATTGTAACTCACGACGGCGGCTGGCCACGTCGGATGAGCGTCCGAGCTTTACGAACTTCGCGCCGAAGCATTCGCATGTGATGAAGTAAACCCCCGAATTCCCCAACGTGATTCTCCGCTATTTGGAACGAGTGCTTCAACCACATTTGACTTTAGGGTGTCAGCAACGTGGCTCGACGGTCCTCCGTCGAGAATCACGATGGGGACCACCGTGCCACGTTTTAAACCAACCCTCAATTTAAAAAATTGACGAAGCACTATTTTCGAGGGACATTGTACTTGAGCATGGGTGGAGGGCGAAGGACGCCCGCTTCATCGCAAAGAATGCCAACCAGGGCTGCAGTCGTCGATTGAAATTCGATCGGGATGATCTTTCATCATTCCTCGTCAGGTTCGCTAGTCCGGAGAATATCACCCAGTTGGGCCATGAAATGGTTGAGCTCTTCCGCGTTAGACTTCGCCTGCTCTTTCCATTCTTCTTCGGTCAGCTCAAACGCTCGCTCGCCGAGTCGTTCGACTTCCAATCGAGTGCTCTGGATGACCACACGACCGTTGGCGTTACTGAACCACTCCAAGTAGAGACATTTACGCCAAGTGAAGGGTGGTTTCTCGCCGGCGAGTAACCGACGAACCAACTCGTCGTTGGGGATGTCGTGATGTTTGATCATCTGGTCGGCTGTGATGTCACCGACATGTCCGGACTGATCCAGGCTGATGCTGGAATAGTCGGCTCGAGCGTCCTCGTCGCCACGAGATTCGTCGCTGGACAATTCGGGCTCGATGCGATGAATTCGAAACTTCCAGCCGGCCAGGTCCGGGTGGCAGTTGCCGGCAAGTTTCAATTGCAATCGATCAGTGAAGCCGTCCAATTGCAGCCAACCAACCGTCCAACCCCGCTGGGTGTTGTCCAGTTCGCCGGTTTGTAAAAGCTGCTCGGGTCGCCATGCCATTTCATCTTCCCAAATGCAAAATTAAGCCGACATTTTACCAAACTGACGATCGGAAGGAACATCGTGAAAGTCTACCTCGATGACGAAAGGGCAACACCGAAGGGCTGGACTCGCGTGTATTGGCCGGAGGAAGCGATCGAGCTACTTCGAAAAGGGATGGTCGAGGTCATCAGCCTCGATCACGATCTGGGAAACGATGATCGTGGGACGGGCTACGACGTTGTGAAGTGGATCGAGGAACAGGTCGTCACGGCCGGCTTTGTTCCACCGGAGATGCGTGTTCATTCGGGCAATGTTTCGGCTCGAACGAAGATGGAACTGGGGATCCGTTCGATTGAGCGACTCGCCAAACGCTAGACCTGTCGAGCTTAGCGATTGTTTATCTTAAGGCGGCTACGCCGCAAACATACAAGCCCGACGCGCAAGCGAGTGGAGTCGCTGGTATTGCGAAGTTTGGAGTGGATCCCCTAGCTTGCGCGTTTTGAAGACTGCCATATGGTTTTCAAGTGGGAAGGCAATTTTGTTACGGGTACATATTTTCACCGGTCTGCTCGGAAGCAGTTTTCGATTCGCAATCATCGGAACTGACGCTGGATTGAAAAATCGTTTCGCTTTTGAGTGGCGGTTGCCATGAGAGAATTCCTCGATTGAAGGGCGGAAGCTGATTCCTTCAATGAGAGCACTGAGACTGCCCCAGGGATAGATTTTGGCTATCTTAGGTACATACCAGGCTGGAAGCCTATGCCACTCTTATAATGCGGCAGTTAATGTTCATGCGATGCTAACCGCTTCACTGAAGATCAACGCTGGTCCCTCGCTCATGCTTCAGGTTATGATCTTAGAGACACGCACCGGTTTCCTCCGCTTTTTCGCTGATTGACGTTTCATGATCCTTTCTAGCTCGGCTCGGATTTCATTGGCTTTTCTCCTCTGCTTGGTCGCCTCGCTGCCGGGCTGCTCGCCTCGACCAGTTCCCGAGACGCAAGTCGGAGTGATGGAAAACGCCGAGACTTCTGCGGAGGTCATGCCGGGGGCGTCGACCCAATCACCCGACGAACCGTATACGTTTGAAGCTGAAGCCTACGAAGCATCGGCGGAGCAACTTCTCGATGCCCGGTTGCCGATCGAACAAACGACCGAAGGTTGGATTCGATTGTTCGACGGTCACACGCTTTTCGGCTGGGCGATCGCGGGAGAAGCCAACTGGCGGGTTGAAGACAACGCGATCGTGGTCGATCGCGGTTCGCCCTGTTTTCTCAATACGACCACCCGTTGGTCCGATTATGAGCTCGAACTCGAGTTCCAAGCCGACGAGGAAACCAACTCCGGGATCTTCGTTCGTACGACGATGGAACCGAGCGACCCGGCGATTGATTGTTTTGAAATCAATATCGCCCCGCCGAGCAATCCGTTTCCGACCGGAGGAGTTGTCAAACGCAAGATCGGTAAGACGATCGATATCAAAGCCGAACAATGGCATACCATGAACATCTTGTGCGACGGCGAACGATTGACCGTCAAGGTAAACGATCAAACAACCGTGGAAATGGACAATGCTGCTTCGCCCCGACTCGGCTATATCGGACTGCAGTACCGCACCGGTCCGATCCGGTTCCGCAACATCCGATTGCGTCCGATCGGTTTTGAATCGCTGCTTGATGAGAAACTGAGCCGTTGGACACGTTACGACGACATGGAGGGCGAGTTTCGAGTCAATGACGACGGGCAGTTGGTTGTTGACGGCGGGAAACAACAACTAGAATCGAAAGAAACTTACGGCGACTTTAGTCTCTTGGTCGATTATCAAATGGATTCACCGGAGTCGAATTCCGGGATCTTCTTCCGTGCCATTCCGGGCGATGTGATGATGGGATACGAGTGTCAAGTCAGTAACGAAACCGTCGACGGCAACCCCTTGCAACCGGCCGATTGCGGAGCCGGGGGCATCTTCCGTCGTCAGGACGCCCGAATCGTCGCCGGCGAACCCGAACGATGGAACACGATTCTACTCAAAGCCGAAGGGCCGCATTTCGCCGCGTGGGTCAACGGCTTGCAAGTCAGCGACGTCTACGACGACCGCGCACCCGATGTGAATCCTCGCAAAGGTTTGCGAACCGACCCGGGGACGATCATGATTCAAGGCCACGACCCGACCACACAAGCCACCTATCGTCAGATCTCAATCAAGCCACAACCCGCTGAAAATTAATCGCGGTCGGTTTTCAACCTCGCTTTGGCTGATCGGCATGGTCCGAGATCCACTCCACTCGCTTTCGGTCACTCGATACTGGGCGACCGGTTTCGTCGCGTTGCTGTTCGCTTCGCTGGGCTTGTGGCTGCCGTCGAACTGGACGGCTACGCAAGAGTACCCGGTTGTGCCGATGTTCGCTTTCATGGCCCCCTTGGCTCAACCGTATGGTTTTCTCGCGATTCCGATTCTAGGCACGCTCTGCGTCGCGATCGCGACGTTCGACAGCGACACGTTGCGGGACCGCAAGATTCGGCGCACCGGATGGTTCTCGGTCTCGGTGATGATGATTCTGGGATTCACCATCGACCAACATCGATTGCAACCCTGGGCCTACCAAACGTGCTTGTATGGATTGGTTTGGACGATCCTTCCCCGACAACATTCCATGATCTTTTTGCGGATCATCACCGCGAGCGTCTACTTCTACAGTTCGATCGGAAAGTTTGATTTCCAGTTCACTCATACCGTCGGCCAAGAGTTCTTGAACACGTTGGGGCGCTTTGTTGGGTGGGATGTGTCGGCATGGGACGAATCGCTCCGTAACCGACTTGTGCTGATCTTCCCCACCGTGGAATGCTTCGTCGCATTCGCGTGTCTGGTGCCACGAACCCGCAAGTTCGGTGGCGTCTTGGCAATCGCCATGCACGGGAGTCTCCTGTGTTTGCTCTCACCCTGGGGGATGAATCACAGCTTCGGTGTGTTGACATGGAACATCGTGCTTGCCGGGCAAGCGTATTTGTTGTTCGTTCGTCCCGGCGAGATTCCGACGGACGGTACCGAGTCGGTTGGTCGCATGATGATCGCGTCGTTGCTGGCTTTGCTGGTCGTCATCTTGCCGCTGACCGAACGTCGCGATCGGGCGAGTTCCGAGGCGTTTCATTGGGATCATTGGTTGTCGTGGTCGTTGTACTCGCCGCATAGCAGTCGCTTTCACTTGGAAGTTCATCAAAGTCAATTGGCGGACCTTGATCGGAGTCTTCGTTCGGTCGTCGAGGATGATGCCAACGACGATGGCTGGCACGCAGTCGATCTAGCAGCTTGGTCGTTGAAAGTGCGAGGCGTTCCGATCGTGCCGCAAGCCCGTTATCAGCTCCTCTTGGCGATCACGATTGCGGAGCAGTACGAATGGCAAGCCGCCGTCCGTGGCGTCATCCGTTCGTCCTCGGACCGCAGCGACGGCACCCGACACGAACAATGGCTGATCGGACAAACCGAATTAAAAAAAGCCGCCCAAGCATATTGGTTCCCCTAGTCCCCTTACGCCCCCGTAGGCTGGGTCGCAGCGATAGCGAAGACCCGGCAGGGAAGTGGTTCTTGGTTCTTGGTTCTTGGTTCTTGGTTCTTGGTTGGGCGATTCACGATCGGACCGATCAGTCAGATCCTTGCAATTCTTCACTCTTCACTCTTCACTCTTCACTCGCCTCTCGCCTCTCGCTTCTCGCTACTCGCTTCTTCCAGACCCGGCACGGGTTTGGGAAATCGGCCTGTTCGTTTAACATACGCGGTCGCTTTGCCCAATCAGAACCATTTTTTGTCCCAGGAAACGCATCACTTGACCGAACCGTTTCGTCCGGAATCGCTGCTATTTGTTTACTGCGTCTTCGTCATCATTGCGTCCGTTACAGGTGGGCAACTCTCCAAGCTGCTCCGCATGACGCACCTGCGGACTCAGTTATTGATGAGCGGCGTCGGCGGCTTGATGCTGGGTATTGCGATGTTGCATCTTCTGCCGCACGCCACCGAGGTTTTGCAATCGTCATCCAAGACGGGAGCGGCTGCATTGGCGGGTTTGATCGCGATGTTCCTGTTAGTGAGGTTATTTCACACCCACGATCACGGGGTCGTCGATCACGTTCATCACGAAGACATCGAGGGTCACGATCACCTGCATGACGATTGTGGTGGCCACTCGCATGCACATTCTCATCCGGCAGCCATCGAGCACGAGCACGAGCACGAGCACGAGCATGGGCATGGGCATGGGCATGGGCATGGGCCGAAGACTAAAAAACGTTTCAGTTGGGCGGGAATGTTTTTTGGATTGGCGCTGCATACGATCGTCGATGGGGTGGCGTTGGCCAGCAGCGTGATCGCCGACGCCAGTCACGGAGCCTGGTTGGGTTTGGCCGGTTTGGGGACGTTCTTGGCCGTCGCGATGCACAAGCCGCTCGACGCGTTCGCGATCACATCGGTGATGAGTAAACAGGGGTGGTCGCCACGTGCTCAGGCGATCGCCAACGGGACTTTCGCCGTCACTTGTCCCTTGGGCGCGTTGATGATGTATTTTGGTGCCACACGTTTGGGCACGGCCTATCCCGGCAGCGGCGACGCCATCCTTGGTTGGGGTTTGGCGATTTCGGCCGGATTTTTCATTTGTATCGCCCTGGCGGATTTGTTGCCCGAAGTCGCCTTTCACGACCACGACCGCGGCAAACTCACCCTTGCTCTGTTGATCGGCGTGGGGATCGCCTTGGCGATCGAAAACCTGCCGGGACATCGTCACCAAGACCACCAAGGCCACGGGCACCAGTTTCCTGGCGTGATGGCTCCGTCCACTGCCCCGTCTACAAACTCACCCTAAGGCGGCTCCGCCAACACACAAGCCCGACGCGCAACGGTCTGTTGATGTAATCGTAACCCGACGCGTGAGCGAGGGATAATTGATATTGACTCATCCCTCGCTTACGCAGCGGGTTACGAAAAACCAATGCCACAGGCAAAGGTGCAGCTTCAAGACTCACGCGTCGGGCTTGTATCAATTGCCTTCAAAAAACACCGAATGCGGCGATAACGGATGCAGTGCTTCGCCGCGTATGGGAATGATGAAGAATCACCGAAGATCACCAAATTCGTGCGATCAAGTCCGGAAAAGAACTTTCCAACGACCGCTCGGCCACCTATCGTAGAAGTTCACGTGAACTTTCTTGACGCTCGATGCGTTTTAGGAAATGCTCGAATTCGTCTCATTGAACCCATTTTGGTGCTTCCACAACCGTGACCGTTTGGACTTCCCGTATCGCGTTGATCGCCTATGTGTTGGGAGGTTGGCTTCTGCCTGCCCTCCACCACCACGATCATGCGGATTCCGGGAGCGACCGTCACGGGATCGCCTGTCACCCGTCGCAAACCGCTGGCGGTGAGGTCGTTGCGGCGACTGATTGTGGATGCAGCCACGAGCATCAGCCGGTTGACGAATCGCCGAAAACGACTGCTGCCGAGCATGACTTGGTCAATGGCCATTCGCATTCTGATTGCGTTGGACTCTGTTCGCTGTGCGTCGCCACAACCCTGTTGGCGACTTCTTATCTTCCCGACGCGATGCGCGTCGGCTTAGTGTGTGATCGTTCCCTCTCGCCTTGCCGGAATCAAGCTTGGCCTTGGCAGCCGCTTCCTGGCGGTATCTCGTCACGTGGGCCGCCGGCAACCGTCTGACTAGCCGAACGTTCCTCGAACAGCCGCCACGTCCGATCCTTTGACTGGATTGATTCGCGACGTGAGACAGGCATCCTAGTGATTCCAACGTAAGGCGAGCAACCTTGGGTTGTCTTCCGTCGGTGAAGCTGGCCACGTTTCGCGTGGGCGGATGAAACCAACGCGTTCGAGCGGAAATCCTATTTGTATTTGATTCATCACACACTTTTTAATTCACAGCAGTTCATTCCATGAAAATCTTCAATCTCAAGTTCCCGAGCGTCGCCCGCCGTCGCTCGTTCGGTTTCACGTTGGTCGAGTTACTCGTTGTCATCGCCATCATCGGTGTTCTCGTCGGCTTGCTATTGCCCGCCGTCCAAGCAGCCCGCGAGGCCGCCCGGCGGATGAGTTGCAGCAACAACCTCAAGCAACTAGGACTCGCCGTCCACAATTATCACTCCGCCTACAATCAATTGCCTATGCACGGTGGCGGCACGTGGGCCGACGGCGCACCGATCGGTAGCAACCGCACCAATCGCATGGACCTTTCGATCTGGGTCGGACTGACGCCGTTTTTCGAGCAACAGGCCGTCTGGGAACAGGTCGTCAATCCGCTCGCCAATCCCGGCGGAACGCCCAATCCGTATCCCGCCATGGGTGCCGAGACGAACAATGACGATTACGGCCCTTGGACGATCGAAATGCCAACACTTCGATGCCCAAGTGATCCCGGCCAAGGCTTGCCCGCGTTTGGTCGAACCAATTACGCCGCCTGCGTCGGAGACTCGTCACACTACATGGACCGGGGTGCTCTCGGAATCGACGCCGATGTCACATTGGTTTTGGACACGAACCTTTCCCCGCACGCCCAACAAACGCGAGCCGCCTGCCGGGGTGCGTTCGTGTCGCATCAAAAGACCGCCTTCCGAGACATCCTCGACGGTTTGGCGAATACCATCATCGCCGGTGAAATCGCCACCGACTTGGGTGACCGTGACATTCGCACCATTCCCGCGATCAATAATGACAACGGCACCGAATTCGTTCGCGACGAGCCTGATTTGTGCATCCACGAAGGGTTGACCGACCCGGCCCGGCCGCAATTTTGGAGTGCTGGTAGCCCACCGGACCTTGCTCCCTCCGACCAAGGGCGCGGCTACCGATGGGCGTCCAGCAGTGCTGTTTATGGCGCGTTCAATACCACCTTGCCGCCCAATCGCGAGCTGTGTTTTGGCGAAACCGCTGACAGCCACGGATTGGCATCGGCGAGCAGCCGCCACCAAGGCGGCGTCCACGTCCTGATGGGCGATGGAGCGGTCAAGTTCTTGACCGATTCGATCGAAGCCGGCGACGTCCACCACGGCAACGTTTGGCTCAGCGGCGTTGACGAAAGCGCCCCCGGTTCGATCAGCCCCTACGGTTTATGGGGTGCCCTTGGGACCCGCGCGTCTCGCGAAACGATCAGTGCCGAACTTTAAGCAAAGGGGCTGATTTCCCTATTTTGACGGAAATAGGGGCGGGAAGGCGGAACTTAGATCGCAGGTCGGTTTTGAATGGATTAAATTACCTAACTCTCGGTTTCTCTCTCCCTCCCCCTCTATGTTCCAAAGGAACTACTTTATGAGAACCCTCTTAGCGTTGTCTCTGGTTGCCGTTCTTGCCGTCACTTCGTTTGCCGAAGAAAAACCCAAAGGCAAGAAGAAAGGCCAACCCCAAGCCAACCCGATGGTTGCCAAGTTGATGACCAGCCTGAAAGAAATCGGATTGTCCGACGACCAAATGACCCAGGTCAAAGCGGCCGCCGAAAAGTTTCAATCGACGGTCAAGGAAACTCGAGAAGCGGGCCTGTCCGCTGAAGTCAACAAGAAGTACACGACCGCCATGAAGGAAGCTCGCGAAGCCGGCCTGAAGGGCAAAGAACTTGCCGCCAAGGCGAAGGAATCGGTCAGCGAAGAGGAAGCCGCGCTGATGCAAAAAGTCCAGGACGCAACCGTTCAAATGAAGAAAGCCGTTGCCGGCGTTCTGACCCAAGAACAAATGGAAGCACTCCCGGAAGCTGTCCGCAAGCAACTTCAAACCGGCCCCGCCGGTAAAGGCGGCCCAGCCAAGGGCAAGAAAAAGAAAGACGCCGCCTAAGGTCTCCTCGCTTAAGCCCGGTGAATCAACGACGGATGGACTCCATCCGTCGTTTTTTTATGCGCACCCGGAAAAAAGACAACCACTTGAGACCCAAGCATCAGACACGCCTTCGTCGACGACCTGCCGCGCGGTGGGGACGGTTTGCTCTCAAGTCGAACACAATTCCCTCTTCTACTGGGAAACGTACACGCGTTACAATGGGGGGCCGGTGTACGTTCTGAGACCCGACTGTGGCTAATTCGAATACTTAAAGGAAAATTGATGTCGCCGAATCCGTACCAAGTCGAGAATAGCAACGCGACACCACAGAACCCATATCAAACACCTTCGGAAGCCGGTTTCGTGTTGCCCCATCAATCGGCGGATGAGGCTGAATTGGCTGGTCGTATGAATCGTTTAGGTGCGGCTATGTTGGATGGCATCATCAGTCTTGCCGTCATGACGCCGATCTTGTGGTTTACCGGTTACTTGACGAGAGCAATGGGCGAGAACGTGACTCTGACCGAGCTTATCCTTCAAAGCATCGGCGGGATGGTCATCTTTCTTCTTATCCAGGGTTACTTCTTGGCAAATCGTGGCCAGACACTTGGGAAGATGGCAGCGGGTATCCGCATCGTCTCGGTCCAGGATGGTCGCTTGGTCCCATTTGGTAAACTGATTGGACTTCGTTACCTGCCGCTTTGGTTGCTTCAAGTGATTCCGTTCGCCAACTTCCTCGGGTTGATCGATGCGTTATTCATTTTTCGCCAGGACCGTCGATGTGTTCATGATCTGCTGGCCGGCACCAAGGTAGTGAATGTATAACGGGGACCGGCCAAAGATTCATTTCGAATTTTGCTCCGCATGATCCGCCCGCTGCAGTATCTCGCAATCGAATACTTCAACCACTCTCAACTTCAAGTCCACTCAATCAGCCGAAACGCGATCGAGAGCGACCAGGCATGGCATGGCAGCCTCCTTCGCCTTTTCCTCGTTTGCATGCCGATTCAATTCGGTCGATAGTTCATCTTCAGCGTCAGAACGCATACGTCATCTACTCAAGGGGTTCCGCCGCGATCCACTGAATCGCGTCGACAATCACAAACCCGTCGGTTCCGGCGTTGCCGATTTCAACCGTATAATCGGTGTTCGCCAGGAACGAATACACGCCCAGCGGTTCAAACAATCGATCGATCGAAGGTGGTTTTCGCTGGTTCACCTTGACGCTCGCCTCACCATCGGCATGGGCAATTTTCACGGGAACGTTTGTTGCCCGATTCGCATGGCTTCCATAAGCGATCCGCACTTCATAACGACCTGGTTTTTCAAATCGCGTTGTCAAACGAATCGATTGGTTTCCTTTCTCGGTATCCGAATCGTGTCGATAGTGAACGCCGATGTACGGTCCCACGGTGGTCCCGACGGATTCAAACCCGACGCGCCTTGCTTGCTCGTCATCGACAACGATGCCCGGCAAGCTTCTCGCTTGAATCTCGGCCGCACGCGGTCCGGGCCTCGGACCGGTCCACTCGAGTACCTGATGGTCGGCCAACAATCGTTCGACCAATTTCGCAGTATCGATCCGCTGAACCATCGTTCGCTGGTCGATCGCGTGCCCCGCAGCAGTGGCAGCGGATTGGCCTAAGACCATGAACACCGGTTCCATTCGAATCGAACCGAAAGCCATGTGGCTGGCAGACAGACAGACCGGCACGAGCAAATTCCCGCACTGATTTGCTTTCGGGACGATGGACTTGTAATCGATCGGATAGGGTACAAAACCGCCGACTTGGACATCGCCCTCGTTTCGGACTTTCCCTTCTTCGGTGACATATCGTCGGACATGGTGTGAGTCCATCGTATAAGCGGCCATGCCGACGGGGACATCGGCAATTTGGCGTCCTTGGCAATGATGTTGGGTCATCACGTAATCACTGATCATCCGGCGTGCTTCGCGGATGTACAACTGCTGCTGCCAACCGTTTCCTTCGGTGAATTCGTCCTTGCACATTCCCCAACGCGAAACCTCATTGCGGACATTTTCGGGGACTCGCGGATGATTCGCCAACGTCCACATCAATCCTTGCTGATACTTCAAGTGCTCAGCCACGATTTCCGCCCGCCGCTCGTAAGTCGCTTCCGGATACTCGTAATTCTGGCCGATGAAGTCGGTCGAAACGCCGAAGTTGTTATTCGTGTCGGTCTTGCGGTTGGGCATGATGCCAATGGACAAAGGCACCCGTCGTTCACCGGCTTCGAAGTTCCGTAGTAGCAATTCGTAAGACATTGGCTCGTACCCGTCCGGCTTGTGAAACGGGATGCGATTGTCGGGATGGTCCGTCATGCACATGCGAAAACAGTACGCTTGGATCCGATCGTCGCCGGAGCCATCGGCCAACGGGGCGGACGCGTCGATAAACGGTAACAGTCCACTTTCAGGTTGGCCCGGCGTTAGATACGCGTCAACGCCATCGACGAGTTGATGATGCACTGCCCGAGAGGTTTGGACACCGCTGAGCGTTTCGTCGTACCGACTGTTGGGCTCTCGTCCGAATGTGTAGTCGACCTTTGCCGACGCCATCAGATCGCCTTCGTAGGTTGCATCGATAAACATCTTGCCCGAAAACGTTCTGCCTGATTCCATCCTGATCGCGATGATCCGCCAAGGCAATGAACGTGTCATGGCAACCCCGGCGTTGCGATCGAGGCGTTCCCCGTAGATCACCGGTATTTCATATTCGGCGATCCAGTTTTGGTAGATCTTCGATGCCGTACTCGGTTCGAACGTCCACATCGTATCCTCTCCCTTCGAGGTCATGGACTGTCCGCGCGAACGATACTCTTCTTTGGCTTGCCACTTCCATGCCTCAGGTTTCTCGTAGTGAGCTCGGACGGCTTGGTAGAACTCACGTGCGATTCCCCCGACGGCAGCTTTGTTGCCGATATCGGTCTGTCCGAGTCCTCCGGTGGTCAACCCGCCTAAACGCTGGGAAGGTTCAATCACAACGACCGACCGGCCCATCCGCTTGGCCTGGACGGCAGCGGCGATCCCGCCCGAGGTGCCACCGTAGACGACGATGTCGTAGCTGTTCACGCTCTGTGCTATGTCTGCGTTCTGTGCCACGCTGACGCCAGGGACAAACGCCAGCAACGCGACGGACGACAGAATCCCTATGAAGCGACTTAGTGGAAAACGCTTGGTTCGAACGCAAGTTGTTTTTTTCATCATGATGGAAAGTGAAAGGAAAGTGAGCCGCCGGAAAGGATGTTAAACGGTGTGCATGACCGCGGGGGCGATGTTTGCCAAAAAGGGGATTGGCCGAACCGGGAAAATGAGTGTTTGTTTGCCTGTGTGTTGCCGGGCCGCACTCTAGCCAAACATCGTGTCGTTTGGCTAGTTTAGGTGTTTTTATCCTCAAGAAGGTTGTGGCCGATGATGCGTGATGGGATTGCCTGTACTTGGATCTTGTTGATGTTCCTGGCTCAGACCTGTGTTGCCGAATGGCCTCAGATTCTTGGTTCCAACCGCGACGGTCATGCGATCGGCAAAAAGCTTGATCCATGGACATCGCCGCCTGCGGTCAAATGGCGGGTCCGTTGTGGAGCGGGATATGCTGGTGTCGCCGTGGCCGGCGGTAACGTGCTGCTGTGGCATCGCGAAGACGACAAGGAGTGTTTGGATTGCTTATCCAGTGACGACGGTAGCCGAAAATGGCGAGCGGTCTTTCCCGCTGTCTATCGCGGAGGTGTCGACCCGGATCTGGGTCCGCGTTGCGTCCCCGTGATCGATGGCGAGCAAGTCTATGTCTACGGAGCCGCTGGCGACTTGCAAGCAGTCGGCCTGGCCAACGGCAAAACCATTTGGTCAAGGCCCTTGCGATCCCAATACGAGGCGGACGAAGGATACTTCGGTGCGGGCAGCACACCGCTTGTCATTGGCGATCAATTGGTAGTTGCTGTCGGTGGCGAACCGAATGCGGGATTGATCGCGTTGAATAAAGGCAACGGTGAAACCCGGTGGACGGCATTGGAACAGGAAGCGGCGTATTCCTCGCCAGTTCCAATCACGCTCAAGAATAAAACCTACGTGGCGGCCGTGATGCGTTTGAAAACAGTGATCGTCGACCCGACAGATGGCACCGTTCTTACGGAGTTTGAATTCGGTCGCCGAGGTCCCACGGTCAATGCCGCAACCCCTTTAGTCGACGGATCCAACTTATTCGTCACTGCGGCCTACGGAGTGGGCTGCCGAATGTTGGATTTAGCCGGCGGAAAACCGACAGATCGATGGGGCCAGACCGATGTGATTAGCAGCCAATACGTCACGCCGGTTCGCTGTGGTCAATGGTTGTTTGCCATCACGGGGCGAGAAGACTACGGCAACGGAGAGTTATTGTGCGCCCGCTGGGCCGACGGCAAAGAAGGATGGCGACAACCCGAATTCGGAACAGCGCATTTGATTGCCGTCGGTGATCGTGTTTTAGCTCAGAAAATTAGCGGAGAACTGAAACTATTTGCCGCCGACGGATCGAGTTATCAAGAACTCGCCAGTGCGACATTACCCACCGGTAAGTATCGAGCGCTACCGGCGTTTTCAGAAGGCGTCCTATATTGCCGCCGAATCATTACACCATCCCAGAACGAACTGATCGCAATCAGACCATAGATCACCGATGACCGAAATCGCGAAGAAGTCCGCTAATCACGTGGTTTTTCGGAAAGCACGCCCAGAAGGATTCGAACCTTCGACCTACGGATTAGAAGTCCGTTGCTCTATCCAGCTGAGCTATGGGCGCGACGCGTTTTCTAAAGTCTTGCTACAACCGGTCCACAACTGTTATCCTATTTTAACATTTGAAAAACGCCCCAAACGACGCTGTCACGTCGCGGGGCTTCCATCACCGTGATGTTGAGGATCGACGGCAATGTCTGGGGGTATTCTACGCAATCAGGGGCGAAAGACGAAGCCGGCCAAACCGGATAAGCCCTATCCCGAGTATCCGCTTACTCCTCACGCGTCGGGAAAGTGGTGCAAGAAGGTCCGGGGGAAGCTTCACTACTTCGGTTCGTGGGACGATCCTGACGGCGCGTTAAACGAGTGGCTGGCCAAGCAGGACACGATCCGAGCCGGTGGCGATCCGAACTTCGGGCAGGGAGACCACGACATCGATTGGTTGGTCAATGAGTTTCTGGAATCGAAGAACCAGCAAAAGGAACAGGGCGACCTATCGCAGCGGGCTTTCAATGACTACTTCGCTGCGTGTCAACGGATCACCGAATTCTTCGGAAAGCAGCGTCTGCTTGCCACAATTGACGCTCCCGACTTCGGACGCTTCCGCGCGTCGTTTCCGTCAACGTGGGGACCGTCCTCGATCAACAACGCGATCGCCCGGTCGAGTGCTGTTTTCAACTTCGCTTACAACGTCGGCGGAGTGGACCGGCCAATTCGCTTTGGGCCGAACTTCAAACGGGTGAGCAAGAAACGACAGCGACTTCACCGAGCCACGAAGCCTCAAAAGCTGTTTACTGCCGCGGAAGTTCACAAACTCGTCGACGAGGCCCCGTTCCAAGTCAGAGCGATGATTTTGCTGGGTTTAAATGCGGGGTATGGCAACGCCGATTGTGGCCGCCTTCTCATTCCAATGATCGACTTCAAACGCAATTGGCTTGAAGACCTTCGGACCAAGACGGGTATCGAGCGGGCCGCGTGGCTATGGCCAGAAACCGTCGACGCCATTCAATACGCCATCGCAAACCGGTATCCAACCGCCCCGTCATCTTTGGAGGATCACGTTTTCATCACAAAACGTCGACAAGCATGGTTCCATGACGACGGATCCGCCGACCCGCTTTCCCAGGCCTTCGCCCGCTTGCGGGACAAGGTCCTCGTTGAGCCGGTTGTGAAGAAGTTGGTCGAATCCGGTGCCGATGCCAAGAAAGCTCGAAAGGAACAATTGGCAAGATACAACGGCGTGGGTTTCTACGCTTTGCGTCACACGTTCGAAACAATCGCAGGAAACTCGAAGGATCAAGTGGCCGTGAACCACGTCATGGGCCACTGCGATGATTCGATGGCTGCCGTCTATCGCGAAGGCATCGACCAGAAACGCATCAAGGAGGTTTGTCAGTTTGTTCGCAAGTGGTGGTTGGCCGGGAAGCCAAAAGCTACGAAACGCAAAACCGAAAAATGATCGGCCGCATCGTTCTGGGATTCAACGACCAGGATCGGCAATGGAATTCATGATCGTCCGACGGCCGACGGCCGGAACTAAGGACTTCCGACCCTCGATGCCAATGTGAATAATGCGTTCGTGTCGATCATCAATCGACGCTTCCACGCCATCGCGGGGTGATGCCCGCGAGCTGCCGGTAGGTGGGGTTGCTCCCACCGTGAACGTTGTGCAGTCGACGCCCCTTTGTCGGTTGCACAACGTTCGCCGTTCTCGAGAAAAGGGGATTCTATGACGAAAACAGCAACACTCGAATGGCCTTTGCACTCAGCTCAATTGATAGAACTGCGTGACGCTTCCATCGGAATTCTCGGGCTGTTCGAACTGATTGAGCAGTCAACGCGGCAAGAAGTATTCCGAATCTCTGACCCAGGTGATGGTCACGAGTTGGTGATCAAAATCGCAAGTCATGTGAATGCATGCGTCGGTTACCTATCTGAGTTCTCGGGAAATTTGCAGACTCTGAATTTGATCTTGAATATCGATGCAATTCAAACGATCGTTGATGCCTGCACGGAAAGAAAGGTTCATATGCCTTCAGAGTTACCGATAAGGCATTCTTCAATTTTCGAATTCTGCCTATGGATCGCCGAGGGTTTTAAAAATTCGCTGTTTCGTGGGATCCATCATCGAATTCGATTTGGAAGCTTCCAAGAACTGATTTCCGAATTGGAAAGATTGGCCCAATCGAATCCGCTCGAACTTGTCTGGTTGCTAAAGACGATCCATCAAACGCTGGACCGTCTCAATGTCCTTTCGAAGTCAGAATTGATCAAGACTCAGGTACTCAGAGAAACAGCGGCGGTTCGGCTCTATTGCGGATTCGCCAAGGGTCACGACCGAGATGCCCCTCCATCCACTGACATCCCTCGCAGCACCGGGCCAAAGACTCTCCGCAGGCCTTCATTGGCTAACCGCTCCGCATTTTACGCGTTGCTCGGGTTGGAGGTATACCTCAATGAACATTACAAAGACGCGGAAGACAAGGATTTGACTCACAACCAACGACGTGACCTACTGGCCGCAGTAATTGACAAATTTGATCGCGCCGAACTTCAAATAGCAAGCGACTGGGAAGTTCCCGCAACGGGAAGGATTCTCGCTGAATCGGCGAGGAAATATGATCGGTGGATTATGGCAGGCAATCCAGACATCGTCTGAATGGTGCGGGTGTGGTGCGCTCTCGCGCACCGCAAAACCGAAAAAATTCTAAAAACTTTCGCTGTCCATTTACCCCGTAATTCACGGGGTTTTCTTTTGTTGTGATGCGATCGGTCGCGATGGTGCGCTGACCGGTGCGCTGGTGCGCGAGGCTATTTCAAACGCTCGTTTTCACGTTTGATCTACCGAGGTGCTAAATGGCAGACAATGCCGAACTGTTAACTGGAGCCGAGGCCCGACGGCTATCCGGAGTCCCGACCCCGACGTGGCTGGAGTTGCTCGAGACGGGGCAGCTTCCCGATCCCGTCCGAGTTGCCGGACGGTACATGTGGCGTCGCGAAGACATTCTTCGCTGGGTGCGTGAGATGAAAACGTCGGGGGTGTTCGCATGACCTACACGCCGACCGAAGCCGCTTCAGTCCTGAAGTGCTCCCCGGATCACGTCCGCGCCCTCTGCGCTTCCGGCCGTCTTGCGGCCGTCAACGTCGGACTCGGGCCCCGCCGGGCGAAGTGGGTCATTTCACAGGCTGCCATCGATGCGTTTCTGTCGCCCGCAATTTCGAAATCCGAAACGCGGAGACCGAGGCGATCTGCCCAGCGAAAGTGGATCTGAATCAAACACGAAACGCCCGCCGGTGCAACGGCAGGCGTTTCGCGATTTTCATTTTCCGTCGGGACGAACCGACGACCAACATTCAAAGACATCCAGAATGATATCAGCTAACTTCAACGCGTCCAGTGCGACGCCGCCGCCCGATGGCGGTCCGCCCATCCAACCGGCGGCCGCCCCGAAGACATGGAACGATCTCACCGAGATCGAGCCTCGATTGATCAACATCGCCTCCGACGCCGCCGCTCAACGGTGGTCGCTCGCTCGATACGAGGCGATGGAGTGCCGCGTCCGCCGATTCGTGGGATGGCACGCCCGAGACCCAAGGCTGGGATCATCCGCCGCTTACGAGATCGCAGTGTCCCATTTGGCCGGGCTGATGCGAGACCGATCGCGTAGGGGTCGACGATGAAAACAGGCACCACCTCGCACCCGAAATTCCGATCGTTACAAAAGCGTCTCGAACTACCGGTCTACGCAGTCGTCGGAATTTTGGAGACTGTATGGATGATGGCGGGACAGTTTGCCGACGATGGCGACCTTTCCCGCTTTACTGACGACCAAATCGCTGATGCCGTCGACTGGCCTGGTGATGGTTCCGATCTTGTTGAGGCATTGGTCGAACATCGTTGGCTTGATCGAACAAAGAACGGGGTATCGGTACACGATTGGCTCGAGCACTGTCCGAAATACGTCCAAGATCGTCTGAGCAAACGACAGAAAAGAGCAGACCAAAAGCAGGTTGTCGAAACATGTCGCAGAAAGTCGGCGACTGTCGCCGAAAATCGTGGCCTACCCAACCCAACCCAACCAGACCCAATCGAACTGAAGAATATAGCTCTGAGCGTTTCACGCTCAGAGCCTGCGTTCTCTGGTTTTCGATTCCCAGTGAAAGCCAAAGGCGCTGAGAATTGGCCGTTGCCGGTGGACAAGCTCAACGAGTACGTGGAAACCTACGGCGATCGCATATGGGTTGAAGCGGAACTGCGAAAAGCTCGACAGTGGTGCAATGACAACATCGCGAAACGGAAGACCCCCGGCGGGATGCTGCCCTTCCTCGGTCGATGGCTCGCATCGGCCAACGACAAGGGCCGTTCTCGCACGGCCCAGCTAGCAGCGGACGAACTTCCGGAAATGAAACCGAAGTTCACGCGGTCTGGACATCCGGAGGTGTCGCGATGAACGATCCGACTCCAATCCCAATGTCCGAGATTGAAAACGCCTTGCTGTACGCGGTGTTGATCGATCGGCAGCAAATTCACGTCGCCAGATCGATCGTTAGCTCGGACGACTTCACCGGCCCGCGTCGACGATTGTTCGCAGAAATCTCGGACTTGATTGACGCCGGAGGCGACCACGGCGACATCACGCAGTTGCTCGAACACTTGCGGTCCGTCAATGCGTTATCCGCGATCGGTGGCGCGGGAGCGGTGGCCGCGATCTTGGACAGCTCCGCAACGCCGGGAAATGCATCCACCTACGCCCGCCAAGTGAAGACCGCCGCGAACCGGCGGAGGGTTTCGGCGATGCTCGCGTCCGCGAGCGATCGAATCGACGATCCGAGCGATTCCCTGGATGCGATACTCGATCGACTCATTGGGGACGTGTCCGCAATCCGAGCAACATCGACGACGGCGACCACCGTATCGATCTATGAAGCGGGCCTTCAGGTTCTGAAACACATCAACGATGACACCGAATCGACAGGCGGAGTCTATTCAGGAATCCCGGCTATCGATGGATGTTTCGGTGCGTTCGCACCTGGAACGCTGACGACCATCGCCGCTCGGACATCAATCGGAAAAAGCGGGTTGTGTCTGCAGGCTGCGAACAATATTTCTCTGGGTGGCGGTCAAGTTCTTTATTTGTCGATGGAGATGCCCGCTATCGAACTCGCGTTTCGGTGCTTGGGTAACTCTTCCCAAGTGGATAGTCAGCGAATCGCAAACCGAGCCCTCACCAACGATGAGAGGGTTCATCTGGTTGACGCGTTGGCGCAATACAAGGATGCCGGTCTGTTCATAGACGATTCACCCCACCAAACCGCCGCAAGCATTGCGTCAGCCGCTCGAAGCCGGTCCGCATCGACCGGACTCGATGCGATATTTGTCGATCACATTGGCTTGATCGGTTACCCATTCACTCAAAAAAGAAACGAAGCAATCGCGGATGCTTCTCGCTCGATGAAACGGCTCGCGAAAGAACTTGGCATCCCCGTTTTCATGGCGTGCCAGATCAATCGCAAGGGCGATGAAGCCGGCAATTACAGTCGCCCCCGTCTGAGTCATCTTGCGGATTCAACGTCGATTGAGGCGGACTCGGACAACGTGATCATCTTGCATCGCGACCGGCCCGTTGATCCGATAACGACATTCGCCTTCGAGAAGGTCCGAAATGGACAGAAAGGTGTTCGCAAGATGAGAATGGATTTACCGTCGACATGGTTCGTCGATGCTGATTCGCCGACGTGGCATGACATGCAACCACATGAAGAATTCATGGATCATGCAACGAACTAATTGACCTAACCGCTCACTCGTCAATCACATGCGAGACAGACTCTGATGCCCTATTCTGTGTCGCCCTTTCAAGGCACCAGCGAAGGCCTGCGTTTTGGCGGAGAAAAAATCTTGAATGATCGCCATCAAACGAGTACTTTGTTGGATTGGAGGTGTTTCTTGTTCGTGTGAGTCGATGTCGGCTAAGAAAATATCTTCGTAAGCTGAGAATTATTGCGAACCACCCGACTGTGAGAGAGTCTAACTCTCAGAACACACAAGTCACATTCACAGACGAGCGAGTAACGAGCTTTCTGATGTTATCAAGAACCCAATCCAGTCGACTCGAACAGATACACGAAGGCAATCTCTTCGGCGGGCAACCGTCGTTTGATAATGCCCCGGCATATCCGCATCTGATGTGACACTCGCTGCTCTAGCGAATGCTTTCTCCATGAAGGCTCGGTGTCACGCAGACATCGAGCCTTTTTTCGTGTCCGCATCGAACGGGCAACCCCAACAACGAACCCAATTTGGGCTGGTAGCTGAGACGGTCTAGCGGCGGTCTGAAGAACCGCAGACGAGGATTCGAGCGCCTCCCGGCCCACTGAAAAATAGCGATTAGCCGTTAGCGATTAGCTGTTGGCAAGAACAGAAAAGCTAAATGCCAATCGCTAAAAGCTAACTGCAACTGAGGTAGTCGAGGGCTGGTCGCCCAAATCCGCCTGATACGCGGGTCGCGCTGAGTTCGATCCTCGGGGCTACCACTGACGACAACGACACGAAAGGAAAACCAACATGCCATCTGCACTGCGATTGAAACGCATAGCCGCGATTGAAAAAGCGGGGCTGTGGTGTAACTGGCAGCATGACGGACTTTTAATCCGTTCGGTGAGGGTTCAAATCCCTTCGGCCCCATCGCTACGCATCGGCGTGTAGCTCAGGGGTGAGAGCGGCGTCCTTATAAGGCGACGGTCGCGGGTTCAATTCCCGCCACGCCGACTGACGAGAGACTCGAGTCCTGAGGGGTGAGTCCTGGGTTTGAAAACTCAAGACTCAAGACTCACAACTAATTTTGGGATTGTGGCAGACAAGGTAATGCATCGGACTCTTAATCCGAGCGATGTGAGTTCGATTCTCACCGATCCCACTTAAGAATAGCGACTAGCTATTAGCCGTTAGCGATTAGCTCCAGCACGGGAAAGCTAATTGCTAAAGGCTAACCGCTAATGGCTACTCCAGCACTGATGGTCTAACGGCAAGACTCCTCCGTCGTAACGAGGTGATGCGGGTTCGATTCCGGCTCGGTGCTCTTGAACGCTTCGGCGTTTTGATCTTTGACAATTTGGTAGTGATGCATTTTGCGCCCATGGTGTAGTGGTAACCCATCTGCTTGCCATGCAGAAAATGCGAGTTCGATTCTCGCTGGGCGCTTTACAGAATCCGGTGTGGCCCAATGGTAAGGCGGCTCCCTGTTAAGGAGACGAGTGATGGTTCGAGTCCATCCGCCGGAGCTTCGCGAAGTCTGAAGGGTGGTGGGAAGGTTGAATGGTGAAGGGTGAAGTTTGAAACAACGATCCCGATCCACGATCTTTCACTCTTCACCCTTCTCACTTCAAACTTCATCCCGTGTCCTTGGCCGAGCGGCAAAGGTTCCGGATTTCCAATCCGGCTAGGTGGGTTCGACTCCCGCAGGACACTTTTTTTTAGAGCAAAAAACTCTCTCCGGCGCGTCGTCGCGACGTGAGCCTTTGAAGCTCGCAGATCGGGTTCAATTCCCGGACGGAGTGCTGTTCTGATTGAAGACCAAACGCCGGAGTAGCAGTTGTTGGTCGCTGCACCTGACTCTGAATCAGGAGTCCATTGGTTCGATTCCAATCTCCGGTGCTGTGGCCGTCCTGTATTGGTTTCAGGAACGTCGCTGTGAACGAAGTCCATGTCGGTTCAATTCCGATCGGTCACCCTGTGAACATTTTCGGTGGCAAGTTCTTCTGGGAAGGAAGCTTGATTGTCTATCAAGTCGCTGCGGGTTCGACTCCCGTTGCCATCGCTTTTTGGAAGTTTGAAGAGTGAAGGGTGAAAGTCAACGCGAACCCATTTCACACTTCACCCTTCTAACTTCAAACTTCAATTGGCGTGGTAGATTCTGATGGCAGAATCGTCTGGTTTTCATCCAGGAGTCCGCGGGTTCGATTCAAGCTCACGTCACTGCGTCATTGACGCAATACGGAAGTCACCCGGCCGGATGAGGACACTGTCTTGAAAACAGCTGCGGCTAATCACCGTTGTGGGTTCGAGTCCCACGGCTTCCGCTTGACCAACTTGGGAGCGTTTCCACACGGGAGACTGTAAATCTTCTGCCTTTAATTGTGTGGCGGTCGGCGAGAGGTTCGATTCCTTGCGTTCCCATCTCATTCACGTCTCTGGTGTAACGGTAGCACTGCTGATTCCAAACCAGTTAGTCAGGGTTCAAATCCTTGGAGACGTGCTCGGAAGTTTGAAGAATGAAGTTAGAAGTTTGAAAAGGTGGTCACCGGTTTTTCTTGCAGATCGATGTCAATATGGCGATCAGCTCATTGGCTTCTGCCGTGATCGGTTCAAGACGAGATGAAGGAATTACC
Source organism: Neorhodopirellula pilleata (assembly GCF_007859915.1). GTDB lineage: Bacteria > Planctomycetota > Planctomycetia > Pirellulales > Pirellulaceae > Rhodopirellula > Rhodopirellula pilleata. The sequence continues at coordinate 77,512 of NZ_SJPM01000014.1, read as the reverse complement.
TCGGTCTTCGCTAGCAAGCGTAACCAATAGTGTGTTTCGCGGGCCTCCTTCGCCGCAATCGAATATTTGTGAACGAAGTCACGCTTGCTTTCGCTTGCCTGGGCTTCTTCCACATTAGCGCCGATGGATGTACCCGATCGAAGCAATTGCCGCATCAATGTCGCAGCAACACTGCTATCGCTCTCCAACGCGAGACAGAGCCGTACGATTCGCTCGGCAAACGCAAACGTTCGGTCGGGTAAGTCGCTCTTCATGACAATAATCTAACGCATTTCATTTCAAACTTCCTCCTTCGAACTTCAAACTTCCAGAGTCCTGTGGTCCAACGGCGACGACACCTGTTTTACACGCAGGAAACGATGGTTCGATTCCATCCGGGACTACTGCCAGCGTCACGGTGACGCTGGCCCGCACTTAACCAAGGAGAACGACGATGTCCAGAAATGTGAAATACGTGCAATGTGCGATGAGACGCCGCATCACTGGCGGATCAGTGCAAACGACATCGTACATCCCGCAAGAGTTTGCAAAGGTCGGCCGCGTGCTGAGGCTCCGAGACGACAACGTTGGTTGGGTCGACGGCTGGGTGGTCGAGTGCGTCGGAGATCTGATCGTTGACGGCGACCAGCTCCCTGATTCGCACAAAGCGATCAAAAAACATCGCAAGTCGACGGGCGACAGTGCTCCGCGACTGCAAGCCTAATACGTTGGCAGCCAAGGGAAGGACGCGGTCGGTCGCGTCCTTCCCACGGCACCAGCGATCGACGCCTAGATACGCCAACCGGCCGAGCGGCTCGCCTTAAACCCGAGTGTTTGCAGGTTCGACTCCTGCTCTGGGCACTGCAACGAAGATCAACATGGGGCGCTCGTCCAACGGGAAGACGTCTGTTTTGCACGCAGAAAATCGGGGTTCGATTCCCCGGTGCTCCACTTTACGCAAACGCTGAGGTAGGCCAACGGCGAGCCGCTTGTCTTAGGAACAAGTGCTTGCGGGTTCGACTCCCGCCCTCAGTACTGACTCAACATGCTGTGGTACGCAAACCGGCAAAGCGGCGAATTTCAAACGTTCGTGTTTGAGGGTTCGACTCCCTCCCGCAGTACTTCGATTCAAACAGCCAAGTGGTGGAACCGGTAGACACGCGACACTCAGAATGTCGTGCCCACAGCGGCGTGCGAGTTCAACTCTCGCCTTGGCTACTTTCACTCTCAGCAGTGAAACAACGATGCGGGTGAGCCAGGCTCATCCGGGCCTCATAAGCCTGGACTGTCGGGTGCGACCCCCGGATCCGCTACTTTTGGCTAGCTGATTAGCAGTTGGCTTGTTAGCGATTAGCTTTTTCGGATGGACCGGATCAACGCTGCCAAAACTTTCGATGTCTCTGTCAGTTTAGTTCTCAGCTCTGGCATTTCATCGGCAAAGCCGAGGCGGAATGCGAGCGATGCCTGATACTCAACCTCTCGAAGTGAGCCGTATGCGATGTCTAGGAAACGAACGAAATCAGCTTCGCTTTGACGTCCGCATCCTTCGACGATGTTTGATGGGATCGACACCGCGGCCCGTCGCATTTGTGATGTCAATCCAAATTGTTCCTCCTGCGGAAAACTCGACGTGAATTTGTAGATCAGCAGTGCAATCTCATCCGCCAAAGTGAAGGCCCGAAGTTTCGTGTGGTCTCGCATGTCTTCTTCTCCTGTTCTTTGCTAATGGCTAACCAGCTAAATGCTAACAAGCTACTTCGATCGCGTGGTCCAGCGGCTAAGACGCCTGCGTGACAAGCAGGAGACCGATGGTTCGATTCCATCCGTGATCACCTTTCGGAAGTTTGAAGAGTGAAGTTCGAAGTTTGAAACGAAGGCAGCGAACCCATTTCAATCTTCACCCTTCTATCTTCACACTTCATAAATGGGCTGGCATGTTCCAAGGGGGCGACTGATCCTTGCAAGATCGGTGAGAAGGGTTCAATTCCCTTCCGGTCCACTGATCGTAGCAGGCAGACTCCGTTCTGCCGTTCGCAGTAATTGACGGCACAGCGGAGTGTGCCTACGACGCTCACGGAAGGCAGCCGGATACGGTTTGCCGGGCCGCACTGCTAACGCGTGCCACCTTCGGGTGATGAGGGTTCGACTCCCTCGCCTTCCGCTTTTGCTAGCCGTTTAGCGGTTAGCAAATTGGCGGATTAGCAAAGATGAGAATAGCTAACTGCTAATAAGCTAAATGCTAACCCGCTAATCCTGGCTCGATGGTGAAACGGACATCATCTCTGGCTTCTAACCAGAAGTTCCGGGTTCGATTCCTGGTCGGGCTACTGCCGATATTCGCAGTCACGTTGGCTGCCGGCATCCATTCGCTTGTTTGACACTTTTGAAAGGCAATGTCATGAGCATGCAAAGGATCGAGCGTCAATTCACGCGGATTGGTGCTCGAGCAAAACTCCACCCTCCCATCTTTCAGCGTTGGGGAGTAACTCCCGAAGTTTCGATCGACATCGGCAATGACGCCGAGGGCGAGTTCTTCGATATTGCGATTCAGCCTAGTTTAGTGGCCGAAACGCAAGTGATCGACGTTCAACCGTCGATGCGTCACCTGCTGTTGATGTCGCGACAAGACGACGGGAAGCACAAGTTCTTGTGCGGGCACGACGAGCGTCACTGGTTCGTTGCTGCGGTTCCGGAGCGGGCAAGCGTGTCGAGCGTTCAAACGGCGTTTGATGCCTTGAAACCACCGGCCGTCCGCGGCTTGGAACGACGACTCGGCGTGAAGCCGCGAAAGCGGAACCTCCGACGCAATGAAGCGTTCATCCGTCAAGGGGAATGGTTCTTCGTTCCCATCGTCAACCAAACGTCGATCAGTCCGCGTTTGGCACTTCGGAACGAACCGATCGCACGTGGTGGTGGAAAGCCTCACCTCTGCGAGGAACTGGTGCGGCAGGGCGGACAACTGGTTTACGTCACTCATCGTTATCCAAACGGATTGTCTGAGATGGAGCGTCAGCGGCTAGTCAGTCGCAATCCCGAGCTTCGACATCTCCCGTGGGTAGCTCAGCGACGAAATCCAAGAGTGTTCGTTCGCGGACGTGTTCGCCATCCAGACCACAAGACCATCATCTTGAACGGTTGGCACCAAGTCATGATGAACACTGAAAACGAGTCGATCGCAATGCGACATGTCGCATTCATCGACTGAAGTTCGGTCCCGCATTCTGGTGCGGGGCCATTTTTCAAGCCGACGTGGCTCGATGCAGAAAGGCACCGCGCTTGACCGTGTTCCATTTTTGGGCTCGCTCATGCTGGTGCGAACCCAGTCGTCGGCTCTGATCTCTCAAACATGACTCGTGAGTGTGCTGGATAGCACGGCAGTCCTCGAAACTGTCGGACCAGGTTCGATTCCTGGACGAGTTACTTGCCTCGGCGGCGTCAGGAGCGAGCCACCATTTGGTTCCTGCGATCACCTCTCGGAATGAACGCTCAGAATTTCCACATCTGAAAGCTTGTTCTCCACATCGGCTCCGCTCCGAGGCTCCTTACACGACCACTAACAACAGAAACGCAAGCATCGAAAGGAGGTGCGACATGATGATTTCAGGTGCAGGACGAGAGTTCATTATCAAGGATACGCACCGCGGTTTGTACTACGAAGACGGCAAGCTAACCAAGGTACTCGAAGCGGGTCGCTACAAGATTCCACCGCGTAAGCAGTGGTTCAACGAACTGCCAACTGTCGAGTGCATGCTGGTCGACATCCGCGAACGCGAGCTGACGATCAAGGGCCAGGAAATCCTGACCGCTGACAAGGTCGCGATCCGAGTCAGCATCTTGGTGCAGTTCCGCGTGACCGATCCAAAGGCTGCGATCCACACAGTGGACCAGTTCGAGGATCGACTTTACAGCGATGTGCAATTAGCGGCACGTCGTTCGCTGGCGTCGATGAATCTGGAAGAGATTCTCACCAACCGAAACCGATTAAGCGAAGATATCCTTTCGGATGTGACCGAGTCGGCGAATGGCTACGGCGTTGCGATTCGTCGCGCTGACGTGAAGGACTTGATCTTCCCGGGAAACCTGCAGGAGATCATGAACCGAGTGTTGGCTGCGGAGCGACAAAGCCAAGCCCAGTTGGTGGAGGCTCGAACGCGAGCGGAAGTCGAGCAGATCGAGTCGGAATCGCGAGCAGAAATCACGCGACGAGATGCGGAGGCGAATGCAGAAGCACTTCGATTGCGAGAGCAAGCAGAAGCCGAGTCGTTGCGAGCAAAGGTGGATGCGGAAACGCAAGCCTACGAGCAACGTGCAAAGGCAGCATCGGTGTTGGAAGGACACCCAGCATTGCTGCGATTGGCCGAGCTTGAAACGCTTCGTGATTTGGCAAAGAACGCCAACGCACGACTGTATCTCGACCTTGAAAAAGGCCGAGTCAGTCACGAGGAGTAATCGTCGACGAAGAATGATTCGCGAAGGACGCGAGTCGGACCGAGTCGATTGATGTCACTTAGGCAGTGCCGGCAACCAATGATTGTCGGCACTGCATTCGCCTTGCGAGTGTGATGGACAGCACGACGGTCTTCGGAACCGTTAGACGGGGTTCGACTCCCTGGCGAGGTACTGCGAGAGTCGTGAGTCTTGAGCGATGAGTCTTGAGGAAAACACCTCAGGTCTCACTACTCGAGACTCACACCACACCTATGTTCTCGGAGTGTGCCGGATTCGCACGCGACTTTGCGAAGGTCGTAGACCAGGTTCGATTCCTGGCGAGAGCATTCAGAGCTTATAATTCCATCGGTGCAACGCATGGCCCACATCGGATGCCAACGAACCTGAAACGGGTCGACCTGTTTAGCCGAAAGGACCGAAGCATCAGACATTCAATTCTCAAGAAGGATAGGTGAGGGAACACCATGACCAACTACGAAGAAATCCTAAATTGCATTCAATCCGAACCGGCGTACCAAGCAAATCTTGAGTGGGGCAAACCGCGATCGGGGCACCCGGAAGGTTCAATTCGTCAGCACATTATGGAACTCGAACACAATCTTGGACGGCTCAGGCCAAAGTTGTCTGACGATGAGTTCTGGAAACTGCGGGTATTGATTCACACGCACGATACGTTTAAGCCTGATGCAAGTTCGGGCGTAGCGATCGTTGATCCGAACAGCCACGCCTCATTGGCGAGGAAGTTCCTGGAACGATATGTCAAGGATCGCGATTTGCTAACGATCGTCCAGTTTCACGATGAGCCATTTGCTCTCTGGAAGAAGTATCGGTATGGAGGTGACCACAGCGAACGGAAGCGACAGTTGCTTGAAGTCATAGATGACTGGGATCTACTCCTCGCCTTCCTGATCGTTGACGGTTGCACAGCAGGCAAGTCGACGGAACCGCTTGAGTGGTTCTTCGCAGAGATCGAGCACGAGGTAGAATCGAAAGTTGATGCAACTTGGATCCAAATTGCCGCGAACCATGGACTCGGCAGCGAGTCTTAATCTGCAACGTAACGCTGGAGCCAGATGGCCAGGCAACCGGCTGCAACCCGGTCGAAGTGGGTTCGACTCCCACCAGCGTTTCTTGATCGACCAACTGACGAATCGGAATACATCTTTGCTAAAGAACCGTCTGATTCAAAACCTTCGCTGGCCGATCACAACACAACGAAAGTCGCGAGTCTTGAGTTGTGAGTCTTGAGTGGATCGAATTCCCTCGAGTCTCAACCCTCAGGACTCACGGCTCCCCAAAACACGACTGACTGCCGATTTGGAGTACATGGGTTTCTGTGGTCGGAAGACTTTGCGGGTTCGAGTCCCGTCTGCGATCGCAAGATCGTTGTGGTGGAATTGGCAAACACGCAGGAAAGATTCTCTGGTCAACACCTCGTCAGTTGATTTGATCAACCAAACGTGGGAAATCCCACAACCGCACATGATTGACTGCCTGATTGGACTACATCACCTCGGGTGTCGTGGGTTCGAGTCCCACCGAAGTGAACCTTGTGTTCGCTTCGTAGCTCAGTTGGTAGAGCATCGAAATGTCTGATTAACCAACTTCGTCAATCGTTTTTACACACAGCAACCCGTGGGATAGGCATCTTGCCTGTCATCAAGCAGTCGACAAGCTGGAAGCTTATCCCACACCCGATACACGACTAACTGCCGTTTCGGAGTACATCATAATTCGGAGGTTGCGGGTTCGATCCCCGCCGGCATTGCCAAGCGGTGCCGTAGCTCAATTGGTTAGAGCGTCGAAGCGATTCTGATTCAACCACTTCGTTAGTCGCGTTTGCCCCAATCGTCTCGAGAGATCGAATTATGCGTGTTTTACATTCCTGTTTCGCCATTACGACCGGCCGCGAGTAATCCAGGCTCGCGTTTCAACAGAGAACACACATGCACAATTCATTCTTTCAACGATTGCGGAAACATGAAAACCACAACCGAATCCCGATCCAAAACCGTGACGACCGTCGCGGCCAGGATCGCTGGCGAAGACATCGCAAAAGGTGACTACGTCACCATCCTCAGCGAGATCATCGAGCTTCCATCCTACCTATGGGACTGCTCAGGCATCTCACAACCCATCGACGAACTCGTTCGAATTCGCTACTTGCCCAACGCAGCCGGCGAACCGCACAAAGTCGTTGCCGTTTGCTTGCCGTTCGTTTACGCGAAGCGACCCAGAGGAAACCTGATCGCTTTCGACACACGACAGCAACAACTCGTCCGGCTTGACCGAGACAACGGCCGTTCCCTTTGGAAACAAATGGGAAAACCCGCCAAGAAGAAAACGAAATAGAAATCGCTCACGATCGACTGTCGATTCGGAGTACATGTCTAGAAGTTCGAAGTCAGAAGGGTGAAGTGTGAAAGGTCGGGGCTGGATCAATCGGTTCAAACCTCGAACTTCACCCTTCGAACTTTCAGACGCTTCGTCGATCGCGTTTTTGCATCACTACCCGTGGGATAGGCATCCTGCCTGTCACTCAGCAATTGACAAGCTGGAAGCTTATCCCACGAAACAAGACACACTCGACTGCCGGTACGGAGTACATGGCTTTGCAGGTTCGACTCCCGCCCAGCCCGCTTCGTTAATCTCTAACGGGCTGGATCTCTGTCCACAAATTCGTCGAGTGCTTTATCACTTCGTGGGACCGGCAGCGTGCTGGTTTCACTGCATTTCCGTAGGAGGTCAAACATGGCCAACAAGTCTCTATTCCAAAGCATCACCAGCGTCCTGCCACGAGCGACTGTCGTTAACGAAGCAGGCGGCCCAGCGTACAAGATGTCAGCGAAGCACGCGCTCGCCCAAATGGCGGCGACCGGCACGTTCGGTAACGTCTACTACGCGTCCGCGCAAAACCAACTCGACGCAATGCGAAAGCTGATCGACGAGATTGACGACAACGAATTCTTGGCAAAGCTGGCCGTCTACTCACGTGAGCGTGCTTACATGAAGGACATGCCGGCAGCGCTGTTGGTCGTACTGTCGACGCGAGACACCAAGCTCATGCACCAAGTCTTCGACCGAGTCGCGGACAACGGCCGCGTTCTGCGCACCGTTTTCCAAATGACTCGTTCAGGACAGTTCGGTCGCAAGGGTCTGTCGTCTTCGCTGCAGCGTGCGTTCCAGCGTTGGCTGAACGACGCGTCTGTTGGCAAGTTGCTTTCAGCTTCGATCGGTAACGATCCAAGCCTGCGAGACATCTTGCGAATGGCACGTCCAACGCCAAAGGATGACGCGCGTCGAGCACTGTTCGGATGGTTGACCGACAAGCCAGTCGAGAAGTGGGCACCAGCTACGGCTGACAACCTGCCATCGACGGTGCAGTCATTGGTCGCGTACCGAGCAGCTGACACGGCCGAAGCCCAAACGCTGATCGCCGGCGACTTGCAAGTCCGATGGGACTTGCTAGCTGACGCAGCCACGGGACCGCTCGTTTGGAAGGCGATCGCCCGACAGATGGGACCGCAAGCACTGCGAATGAACCTCAACACGCTACTGCGTCACGACGTGTTCAAGAAGCCTGGGATCCTCGGATTCGCAGGAACCGACAACGCGATGATCGACTACGTGGCCGGCCAACTGGCTGACCGAGACGCGATCGCTCGCAGCCGTCAGTTTCCGTACCAGTTCCTGGCGGCTTACATGAACGCATCGGACGAGGTTCCATCCCAAATCAAGACAGCGTTGCATGACGCTGCCGAGATCGCGTGCGGAAACGTGCCAACGCTACCAGGCCCAGTCATCATCGGCCTCGACACGTCAGGTTCGATGGGCTGCCCAGTCACGGGAAACCGTGGTCGCGGCGGAACGTCAAAGATGCGATGCGTCGATGTTGCGGCACTGTTCGCAGCAGCGATCCTGCGTCGCAACCCAGACAGCGTCGTGATTCCATTCGATACGCAAGCTTACCAGGCTAAGGTCGATCCAAGCGATACGATCCTGTCTCTGTCAGCACGCTTGTCGAAGTACGGAGGCGGAGGAACGGATTGCTCGTTGCCATTCGTTGAAGCCAACACGCGATACGCGAAGCAAGCCTTCGCCGGCATCGTGCTGGTCAGCGACAACGAAAGCTGGATCACCTCGGGACGTCGTTACGGCTACGGCCAAAACGGCTCAACCGGAGTGATGACCCAATGGGAGAAGTTCAAGAAGACGCAGCGCGGACACGGTATTGCCGATCCAAAGCTAGTCTGCATCGACATCCAACCCTACGGAAACAGCCAGGCACTCGAGCGAAACGACATCCTAAACATCGGCGGCTTCAGTGACGCCGTGTTCAACGTCGTTTCATCGTTCCTAGAAAACGACGCATCCCGCTTCGTCCGCGAAGTCGAATCCGTCGAACTGTAAGTCGAAAGACGAACAAACCCGAAACGCCCGCGGAGGAGAAATCCCCCGCGGGCGTTTTCTATTTCTCTGAGGATGAACTCGATCGAGGCGTCTTTGAGAGTTCCGACCTTCACTTGCCAACCGTTGTTGCCGCGAGGGCTTCCACCGCGAACTATTGATCCGTGTCAACTTCCAGCATTCGTGACTCAGAAACTTTCTGAAGCTCGTTGAGAATTTCGGGGTAGTTCCCCGCGAGGTATCGAACAATCCTCGCGTTATCCAGAAGTGATTTCAGGTATCCAACCGCAATGACCAAGTTGAGCACGTTCTTACCGTGAACCTCGTCGATTTGCTTGAAGTCCTTCGCGAGTGAGTCCATCTCCCGTTCCATCCTCGCCATGTCGATCAACGAAAGTCCATCGACCTCGCGAGAGCATTCCTTGTCGACCAGTTGCTCGGTTGGCGTCGCCGCAATCAAGCATTTAGAATAGGAGTCCGTGAAGTTGCTCGTTGCACACATCAGCTCGGCCATCTCGATTTGCCGCATCGGGATGACCTTTCGCATCTGAACGAACGTGGCACTCGTTGGTTTCTTACCTTTCAATAGCTCAATTGCTTCGGGGCAAATTCCAACCAGTAAGTCCCGCTTTTTCCGAATTAAGGCAACGTCGATGTCTAGTACGTCCGCGATCTGACTCTCCGATACGCCACTCTTCACCGCTTTCATGATCATGAAATGCTCTTGGATTGCAGTCAAACGATTCACCTTGTGGTTGTAAGTGAACGCTTCGTCGTCGAGAGCAATCAGACATTTGACCTTTTCGAACTTCAGTTCCATCATCACTTCGTATCGAACGTTGCCGTCGAGCAATATGAATTGTCCCTCACTGCCCTTTTGCCGATGGACGACCAGCGGTTCGATCAAGCCGATCTGCTTAATAGACGCCACAATCTGTCGATACTTGACGGTGCCTTTGGCGTTCTTGGGGATCTTTCGCATGGGAAGAATCTCCGAGAGCGAAAGCTCGCGGACGACCGTTTCGCATGCCAGTTGTACTTTTGACGTCATAAGATGGTGCCCCTTCTGTTGAGTTCGGTCGCGAGATAGGTCGGCATCGTGTCGAGTTTTTCAGACCGAAGCAGTTCGACGAAACGCTTGTCGTCGATGAGTTGCCGGATCGCGGACACGACAAACAACAATCGGGTCTCACATAGTTTCGATTTCTGGATGACCAACCGCTGTTTTGCGGATTCAGCCTGATAGGTTTCTAAAAGCTTTTTCCCGGACACCATCGACTTGGTGCGACGTGGGCCACTCCGCAGCGACTTACCGTCAGTTTGTCGTTTTTCGATAAGACGACGCGCCGCAAGAAGCTTTCTTCCACGCAGATCGTTTGACTCGTAGGCTTCGGTTAATGCACGCTGGATATCGTGATCGTCGGCGACCGCGATGGTCACTGCGACGCTGACCGGAATCTGGCCACGTTCGACCGCCATCATGAGTCGCTCTTCGCCTCGTTCGATTAGTTTGATGATTCCGCGAATATATGTGACGGTTAGGTCCGTCTTCCTCGCAATATCGGCGAACGAATACCCTCGCTTTTTAAGAGCACCAATTTCATGAACCATCTCAACGCACGACGGCTTCCGACGAGCGAGATTCTCCACCAAGCTCATCAACAACAGCTTGTCCTCAGGGACGTCAATTACGATCGCTGGAATCTCAGTCTCTCCCAGCCTCTCATAGGCTTCGTAGCGTCCTTGCCCGCAGACCAACAGAAACTCGTCATCGCTGCGCGGTTTCGGTGTGACGGTGATTGGCTTCTTCAAACCAATGTTGGCGATGTTATTAACGATCTGGCGGAATTTTTTCTGTCCCCGATCACGAGGATTGACCACAGTGATCTTATCGAGGGGAATCAATCGGATTTCTTTGTCGTTGGGAGTGTTCATGCTGCCACCTCGATCTTGGTGCGTTCCGACAGCGACGTGAAGTAATCGAGACTGTCGAACTGATAGGTGTCCAAGTAAACGCCATTGGTTTCGCACAACAGCAGTCGAGGCGATTGAATGTCCATGATCGGCAACAGGTAGTAATCGACGACATGCTCGTTGGCAGCATCCATGCGGACCAGGATTGTGATATCGGGAGCGACTTTCTGCTCAACGTTGATCATCCATCGAAGCGAACCTGACTTGGTCTGCCGGCACCGAGAGAGCATCATCGAAGCACTGTATTCTCCGTTGATGAGCAGCAAGTCCGTATCGACGTCTTGGGTGACCGACGCACCCGCCGCGCCAAGACGGGCCATCACATCACCAATCAAGTCAGGGTACATCTCTCGCAACTTCTGATTAATCTCGATGTAATCATAGTCACGGTCGGGCTGATAACCGGCCAACCGATACGCCCGAATCAGACTGCCGAACCGATTACGGTAGGTTGAGGATGTGGGCGTGTTGTCGGCGGCGTCGATCAGTCCGGCTGAAAGGGTGGGGTTTTGCTCCATCAGCAAACGTAAACAGGTAATCATGTCCTCGTCGCTGTAGCATTTGGCTCGCTCCCGGATGATTCCCTGGGCGGTGTAGAACAATTCTTGGCTGACGACCGCCTCGAACGCAGCGTTTTTGCGAATCCAGATGTCTGGCTCGTTGGATACCCGTCGTTGCTTCAACTTGAACGACGTTCGGTTGTAGACGTTGTTGCCGATATACTTTTCATTCGTCAGTAGTTGTCGGACCGTTCCGCGACTCCATGACCTGCCGAGGTCCGTCGCGATACCTTCGGAATTCAACTGATCAGCGATCTGGCGTTCCCGCCGGCCCTCCACGACGAACATCTGATAAACACGATTGACGGTCTCGATCTCTTGTTCTGGTCCCTTCACCAGAATCACGCGGTCAGTTTGCAGGCTCTTGCACTCGCCGCGAGCCAACTGGGCTTTCGCTTCACCCGACTGATCGATCAACATCCGCCGCAGTCCGAACCCCGCCGGCCCGCCCTGACGGTAGCCAAGCTCAATCAGACGACACTGGCCCTGAAACACTTTGGTCGACAATTCTCGACTGTACTCGCCGGCCATCGCTCGCTTGACACTCTTGATGATCGTCGATGTCGGCCCACCATCGTTCTCGAATTGCTCGGCACAATAGTGAACGGAGATGCCGGCTCGCTTGCACAGATATTCGTAGTAGGCACTTTCGTCAGCGTCTTGGAATCGGCCCCAGCGACTCACGTCGTAAACCAGGATGGCTTCGTAGTCGGCCGATCCATTTTGTACGTCCGCGATCATCGCCTGGAGAGAACGACGGCCAGCGACATTCAAACCGCTTTTGCCTTCGTCCGCGTAGGTTTTCACAATCTCGAAGTTTCGTTTCTTTGCGTACTCTTGAATGATGTCATCTTGGTTGGCGGTCGAATACTGCTGATGTTCGGTTGACATCCGGACGTACTGCGCGGCTCGAACCAGTTTCATCTCAGTTTGATCTGTGTTTGCATGCATGACGGGAACTCCTGTTTATTGGCTACCTGGGTGGACTGCGGCAAATAGGCCGTGCGGTTTCACCCAGTATGTCGAGTCCCCGTTTGATTCCCGTTTGACTATTCATGATTCTGCGTTTGATCTGCGTTTGATTTTCAAGCAGTGATCAAACAAGTATCAAACGATAGAACCCGGAATTAGAACCATCGATCGCGCTAGACAGTTCGGCCATTCCTCCCAGAGCCAGTCGATCTCGAAGGCGTTTTGCAACGCCTCGAATGCTCGAGTTCTCACGCGGCCCTCCCCAAACCTCGTCGAGCAGTACGTCGTACGAGATGAACTGATTCGGCGATCGAGAGATGCGTTCAAAGAATCGAAAAAGAAGATTGTTGCCGAGAAAGCAGATCCGACCTTTCCACAAAACCGACTGCGAGTTCGGGTCCACGAGCGAGTTCCGCTTGGATCCGAATAGCTGGAATGTTTGGATCGCAGCCGGTTCATCGTCGAAGCCGATTTCCTGATTGAGCAACTCAATCGCCAGTTCGAGTTGCTGCACTACGATCGCGTGGCTCGAAGCAAGTGTGGCGAGAGCTTCCCTGATCGCTCGCTTTTTTTCAATTTGCACAGTACGAACTCCCGAATCGCTCGATGAAGAACAACGAGATTCGTCGCAGAATTTTGCACTCGTCAACCTCCACGCTAGTCCGAATATTTTGCCGCCGGACAAATTGCATTGGTTGCATAGTTGGCTCGCGAAGCATTTCTCGTCATAAGGTGTTATCGAAAGCAAAATTCGGAATGGTCATTCGGAACCATGCAGCATCACCGCAAACAGTCCGCAAGATCAGTGAGATAGGCTGACGAAGAACGAGCTTGATCCCGTTTCAACATAGGAATTGTGCTTTCCCTGTGCAGTGACGCGCAGCACCGAACTTTATCGTCACTGCGAAACCGTCTTGACCATTTTGGTCGACGATCCAATGCCAAAGAAGCCGTATCCGTGCGCTCAGTATGGTGGGGTTTTTGTCGAACTCGGTGAATGAAAGATCCATTGGGAGGTCTTCGCAGTCCTAGGTAGCCATCTCGTTAGGCGACTTTGAAAACGATAAACTGGGGTGGTTTGAGGTGTGCATCCAAGTCGACTTGCCTCATTCGTTATTAAACACGCTGCAAATGGGGCCGTGATGGCATCTCTCGTTCAAAATTCTGCTGAGAATCCTCGCGTCGGCATGATGGCGATTGTGCGAAAACGTCGGGCCGTCATCAGTGAAGTACGTCCGTTTGATGGTGACGATGGTGTCGTGCACTTAGTGCGGTTGGAATACAAAGACAGCGAGACGCCCGAAACGGAACAGTTGCTTTGGGAATGTGAACCGCATCGCGAACTTCTCAGTCCGGCTGCCGTTCCATTACCGTCCGACCGGCCAATGCCACCGGACGAATTCGATGCCGTCGTCCGAGCCAGTCGCTGGTCCGCGTTGTCGCCCTATCTGGATCCCGATGGCGATGGTCCGTTGGACCGGATGCCGGTGTGCTCGCCGTTTCATGGAGCGGTTCAGGTCGAAGATTATCAAATGGTGCCTCTGCTCAAGGCATTACGGATGCCGCGTATCAACATGATGATCGCGGACGACGTCGGCTTGGGGAAAACGATCGAAGCTGGTTTGGTCCTTCGCGAGTTGTTGATCCGTCGACGGATCCGTCGCGTGCTGGTCCTGACGCCGGCGTCGTTACGCATCCAATGGCGAGATGAAATGTGGGACAAGTTCTCGTTGCCCATGGATGTCATCGACCGCGACGCGACCCAGAAGTTGAAGCGAACGATTGGCATCGACGCCAACCCGTGGCGATCAAGCGCCCGTGCGATCACCTCGTACCATTTTCTCAAACAACCCGATGTCTTGGAACAGTTCCACAGTGCGTGTCAGGTCAGCGAAGACTCACCGCATCTTCCTTGGGACTTGTTGATCGTTGACGAAGTCCACAACCTGATGCCGTCAGCGATGGGCGAGGACAGTGACTTATGCAAAATGCTGCGGCTGGTCGCGCCGTATTTCGAGCATCGTCTGTTTCTGACAGCCACACCGCACAACGGTCGCACGCGTTCGTTCTCCGGCTTGCTCGAGATGTTGGATCCTGTTCGCTTTAGCCAGACCGACGAACTGAAACCCGCCGAACGCAAACGAATCGAACAAGTCGTCGTCCGGCGATTGAAACGCGACATCAACGCTCGCACTGATCCGCCAAAGTTTTCCGAACGAAAAGAGCCACAAGCAATTCCGTTGTCGTTCTCGAAGAAAGAGAGCCAACTGATCACAGCGGTTGATGAGTTTCGCGATGAAGTTCGCAAGATCGTTGCCCAGTCTCGTGGTCGGCGTCGGATGTCGGGCACATTCGCCATCGAGATCTTGGGCAAGCGATTATTGAGCGGACCGGCGACGTTCGCCGAAAGCTGGTACCGGTGCAAACTCGGGCTGTTGGAACAAGACGAGGCGGACGATGGCGAGATGGCCGCGGCCAGCCGCAGCGTTGCTGAGGACACCGCCGACGACAATGAATCGCAGCAACGTGAAGCGTCCGCCACGACCGTCATCGGTGCTTGGCTGAATCATTTCGCCGACGATCTTGCCGCTGAAATCGCCGCCATCGACGATGCGGTCCAGGCTCTTGGTTTTCCATTGCCCGCCTCGGCCGAAGATCTGGAACTGTCCTCATCAAGACACACGATCAATCCCAAAGCGGACGCCCGTTTTGATGTGTTGATCGAACTGATCGAGACACAACTTCAAGACGACAACGGTTGGGACGATGAGGAGCGTTTAGTTGTTTTCACCGAGTACAAAACGACACTCGACTATCTGCTTCGCCGTGTTCGTGAAAAGTTCCCGGACCAGCAAGACAACTTCCTCTCACTATATGGAGGCATGGACGACCTGCAGCGCGAACAGATCAAGGAACAATTCAACGATCCCCATTCTCACGTTCGCGTGCTGATTGCCACCGACGCCGCATCAGAAGGATTGAACCTGCAAGAGACCGCTCGCCATCTGTTGCACTTCGATTGTCCTTGGAATCCAGCCCGCATTGAACAACGCAACGGCCGGCTGGATCGTCACGGCCAAGCCCGCGACGTGTTCACCTATCACTTCATTTCGCAAGAGAACGCCGACCTGCGGTTCATGTCCAAACTGATCCACAAAGTCGATCAGATGCGAGAAGACCTTGGTGCCGTTGGCGAAATCTTGGACGAAGCGATGCACCGCCAAATGATCAAGGGTGAGACCGTCGATCAGCAACAACTCGAATTGCGGTTGGAATCGGCCAAGGGGCAGGCCGAATTTGAAGGCGACGACAGCGCATCGACCGCCGAGATGGACGATAACGATGCGAGCATTGATCGTCTGGAAGCCCTCGCCGCTGAACTGGATTTTGATGGTGACGCCGAGTACGAACTATTGGACGTCGCGATGGGCATGGGTGCATCACGACCGCAACTCGGCCAGCCCGACGCCAAGGGGCGCTGCCGCATCTTGAACCCTGGGCTACCGATGTGGAGCGACACGATCGACCAAACGATTCGCCGCGGCAGCACCGGCAGCGTTGTCGGGGCACTTCCGTACCTCGCATTCACCGCCGATCCCTGCCTGCAACAAATCGGCAACCGGCTCGTCTTTCGGCCTCCCGGCAATCTGCAAATGATGCACCTCGGCCATCCACTGGTGGCCAAGGCGATCGGTTCGCTTAGTCGACGTCGTTATCCAGGCCCGTCCGCCGTCAGCCGCTGGACGGTTCGCACCGGCGAAGTCCCCGCCGGGGCCGACGCATTCGTTTTGCTGCATCTGGAAGAGCTGGCCGTCAACGGACTCCGCGAGACATTCCACCACTGGATACGCACGGTGACGTTTACCGTCGCTGGCGGTGAACTGTCGCCCGCCTTGCCACACGTGCCCGCCCGACAGCTTCGTGGTGCCTCGCCAACAACCGACGAGACGCTCAAAGACCGCGCGGCCGAAATCTTCGCCGACATCGAACTCGACCTTCTCGACGCCATCGCCGGTTTGAAAACCAAGCTGACCGATGAGTTGATTGGGCAGCTTGCCATCGACAGCAAGAGCGCGATCGAACAAGAGAACAAGAACTTCGCAAGTCGACAGGGTGAAGTATCGACGCTGATCGCCGACAACACGCTTGAGAAGATCGAGAAAGAGATCAAGACGCTCAAACGCCAGCGGCAAGAAGGTCGGCTATTCGATAGCGAAGACACCCTGGATGAAATCGACCGCGACATCTCCAAGAAGAAAGAAGAGATCGAGCGGCGAAAGCGGCACTACGAAGAAGTCCGCAGCCAACTGACCCGCGAGCGCGAACGAGTCATCAATCGGCTGCTGCCCCGGCGATTCAGCATCGACGGCGACGCGTCGGTGTTCCCGTTGGCCGTCGAGATTCGTTTACCTGGATAGCCTCCAACGAATCTCCGCCACTCGTCCAACCCAGCCAACAATCAATCGACATCGAAACTCGTCACGCTATGAACTCAGGAACCCCCGACCCACTCGACTGGTGGAACGCGCTTCGTCACGGCGGCATGCTCGTCGATCCGACGCGGCTCACCAAGCTAATCTCCGATCCTCCGCCCGCGCTCAGCTCGTTTGAAACCGATCGACTCCGTCGCCGCATCGTCTCATTCGAGCAAGATGAGAATGCCGGACGAGGCAAGTTCGTCAGCTACGTGCTCGATTCCATTTGTGGATTCGCCCGTGCCGGAACCTGGGATCGCGGCACCTCCGTTGATCCCGCCCGTTGGACCCGGCGCACCATCGCCGGCGACAACGTCAAACCCAGCCATCTGTGGCGTGGTCCATCCGATGCGATCCTGCCCGTCTTCATCGACGACCAAAAACGCGTCGGCGTTGGTCGTGGCAAACGCGCCGTCACCGCGGCGATCCAGTGGCTGCGCGGCGGCGATGAAAAATTGGCCGTCGTTACCAACGGTCGCCAGTGGCGTCTCGTCATGGCGGGCCTCGACTACGAAGCGTTCTGTGAATGGGACATCGACCGCTGGCTCGAGAGCGGACAAACATCCGCCGAGCTATTCGGGCTGCGGGCGCTTTTGAATCCGCCGATCTGGACGCCGCCATCGAGCGACGAAAGCAGTCCGCTGGTCGAAGCCATCGCCGACAGCCGCAAGGGGCAAGCCGATTTGTCGGCCGTTCTCGGCGAACGCGTGCGGCAAGCCGTCGAAATCCTGATCCAAGCTCACGGACCGGTGCTCGACAACATCAGCAAAACATCGACCACACCGCCCACCCACGCCGAAATCTACCGAGCCGGCGTGCGGTTGGTCATGCGTTTGGTCGTCGGCCTGTTCGCCGAATCACGGGAAGGCTTGCTGCCCAAAGACAACCCGATCTTTCACGAATGTTATTCCCTTTCCGGCCTGCGAGATCAACTCGAACGCGTCTCGCCAAGTCGTCGCGCGGGCAGCTATTCCGCCTATCCACGCGTCGTGTCCCTGTTTCGGCTGATCCACGACGGCAGTTCCCACGAAGGCCTTACCGTGCCCAGCTATGGCGGAAGTCTGTTCGCACCGGGCCAAGCCGACAGCGACGACGGCGTCAGCCGTGCCCTGCACGTGCTCGAACAAGGTTGCTACGAACACGAAATCATCAGCGACGCCAAGGTCTACTCTATCCTCGACCTACTCTCACGCACCAAGGTCAAGATTCGCCAAGGCCGCGGTGGCACGTGGGTTCCCTCGCCCGTCGATTTTTCATCGCTCGACAGCGAATACATCGGCATCCTGTACGAAGGCCTGCTCGACTTTGAGCTTCGCGTCGCTGGCGATGATGGCCCCGTCATCTTCTTGGCCGTTGGCAACCAACCCGCCTTGCCGCTATCGATCCTCGAAGCGATGAATGACAAGTCGCTCAAGAACCTGCTGGAGAAAATGAAGGACACGTCATCCGGTGACGACGAAGAGGAAGCGAGCGACGAAGATGCTGCCGACGAAGATTCCAGCGAATTCGATTCAGAGGACGGCGACGAAGACGATGCCGACGATGAAACAAGCGAGGACGTCGAAGAGGAATCCGCCGACGACATTCGCCATACCGCCCGCACCGCAGCGGAAGCCTGGGCCAAGCGAGCGATCGAAGTCGGCAAGCTGGTCCGCAAACCACGCGGCGCGATGACGCCCGAAAAGCAACTCGGTCATCAGGCCGCGATCGACCGCAAAGCCAAGCAGATCATTACGAAAGTCGTATTGCCCGGCGAACGCTACCTCGTCCGTTGGGGCGGCACCCGAAAAGGCAGCGGCACGTTCTACACCCGTCCGCAACTGGCCATCCCCACCGTCCACCGAACGCTACGTCCACTAGCTTATGAGCCGACGGCGCTAGCCGCGGGTGACGACAACAATTCATCCGCTGTTGACCAGGCCGCCAACGCGATCGAAACCCCACGCCGCCCCGAAGAAATCCTCGCCCTAAAAGTCTGCGATCCCGCCTGCGGCAGCGGTTCGTTCCCGCTCGCGGCACTGCGGTTCCTCACCGACGCTTTGTACCACTCGCTCGTCCATCACCAGCGATTCACCGGCTACGACGATCGCACCGTTATCGACCTGATTCGTGACACCGACAACGAAACCACGTTGGCCGACGAAACCTTGCCGTGTCGTCCCGACGACGCCGAGTTCGAGCCGCGAACCAAGGCGGTACTGCGTCGTTACATCGTCGAACGCTGCATCTACGGTGTCGACCTCGACCCGCTGGCCGTCGAGCTATGTCGATTGAGCCTGTGGATCGAAACGCTCGACCGCCGCCTGCCGTTCACCTTCCTCGATCACAAGATCAAATGCGGCAACTCATTGGTCGGAACCTGGTTCGACCAATTCATGCACTACCCCGCGATGGCCTGGATGCGCGAGGGCGGCGATAAAAACCACAGCGACGGTGTCCACTACAAAAAAGAAGGCTGGACCAAAGCGATCAGCGGCAAAGTCAAAAACGTCAAAAACGAATTGATCGACTACATCGACGGTGCGCTCTACATGTTCACCGACGAAGATCTCGATACGATCAAAACCGTTCACGACGAAGCCGAGCAAGCGCTTAAGGCGATTCACCAGTTAGGCATCCACGAAGCCGAAACGCGTGCCCAGATGTATCGCGAACTGCAATCTCGCCAGTCGGTTATCGACGCGAGGTTTTCGCTCGACCTGTGGTGTGCGATGTGGTTTTGGCCGCCCGACCAGATCGACGAGTGTCCGCTGCCATCAGAGTTCTACGCGGGCAAACTTTCCGACGAAGCCAAGCAAATCGCTCGCCAGGTCGCCGATCGCCAGCGATTCTTTCACTGGGAACTCGAATTCCCCGACGCGTTTAATACCGACAGCGATGGATTTGACGCCGTCATCGGGAACCCGCCCTGGGACATTGCCAAACCCAACAGCAAAGAGTTCTTCTCCGCACTCGATCCGCTGTACCGGAGCTACGGCAAACAAGAGGCACTGAAGGTCCAAAAGACACTCTTTGAAGCGACCGAAACCATCGAGTACGATTGGTTGCAATACAATGCCGGCTTTCGCGCCCAGTCCAACTGGCTCAAGAGTTCCGGTTACCCCTACGGCGACCGTGTCACGACCACATCGGCCGGCAAACAGTCGCACGATATTCCGCTCGGTGGCGGTGGCAAGGGATCGTGGGAACGTTCGGTGCATCGCTATGAAAAATGGCGAGACAATCGCGAAGCCCAAACCGGTTACTCCCGTGGACTCGAAGAGACGCGAGGGTTTCGACATCAAGGCGGCGGCGACATCAACCTCTATAAAATGTTCTTGGAACAAGCCCACAAGATCGCACGCGGATCGGGCCGTCTGGGCATGATCGTGCCATCGGGCATCTACTCCGACCACGGCACTCGGACTTTGCGAGAACTGTTCCTGGACGGGTGCCAGTGGGAATGGTTGTTCGGATTTGAAAATCGCGAAGGCATTTTTGACATTCACCGCTCGTTCAAGTTCAACCCGTTGATCATCACCAAGGGTGGCCGCACCGAGTCGATTAAAACGGCGTTCATGCGTCGCGACATCGAGGATTGGGAATCAGGCGAGCGATACGCGACCGAGTATCCGCGCGAGAGAGTGATCCAGTTCTCACCACGCAGCAAAGCAATTTTGGAAATCCAGTCGCGACGAGATTTGGACGTGCTCGAGAAGATTTATTCGGGAAGCGTGCTGCTGGGCGACGACGGCCCCGACGGCTGGGGCATCAAATACGTAACTGAATTCCATATGACCAACGACAGCAAGTTGTTTCCGCCACGGGCTTGGTGGGAAGAACGCGGCTACATCCCTGACGAGTACAGCCGCTGGATCAAAGGCAAGTGGCAACTCCGCACGGCAAGCAGCCCCGCGCCACCGGATTGCCCGCGAACGCAAATCCCCGCCGGCATCTTTCTCAGCCGCGACGGAGAACAATACATTTACGAAGATGACATTGATGTGGAGGAGTTCACACAAGCCAACGGGAAGCCGATCGTCTTCAAAGTCAAGAACGAAGAAGGGGAGACGGAGGAGATACAACCAACTGGCCCGGCGATTGGCTTACCTCTCTTGCAGGGCATCATGATGAATCAGCTGCTCGGCAATCGTGCGTTCTTCTCTGAATCAGGAAATCGAAAGTGGCGGATATCCAATAGCTACGAAGACAACGTCTACTCAAAATTTGTCATCGGAAAGCCTGTGGCCGCGCTGGCAACTCCGTCTTACGGAAGAGCAAAGTATGGTTTCCGATCTATCGCGCGAACAACGGACTCACGAACTATCATTGGCAGCCCATTTCCGGGGCTTCCTGCTGGCAATAGCCTTGGAGTTCTTACGTCGCGAACGGCGGACCCGCTTGTCATGATGTCGCTCGGAATGTTTTTGAGTTCGTACGCTTTCGATTGGCAGATGCGTAGACGAATTGCTGGTACCAATGTGAATTATTTCTTCCTTCGCGAATCAGCGACTCCGCCCACATCGCATATTGGCCGATTGGCGTTCGCCGCCTTGGGGTTGGCTTATCCATCGTTCAATGTATCGCAGCTTTATTTAGAAGCGGCAAAATCAAACAAAGAGATCATGTCATATCCATTGCAAAAGCTATGGGCGGTATCTGATCGAAGGCGGCTTGAGTCGCTGGCTGCGAGCAATGCGGTTACCGCAGAGTTGCTAGGGCTGGAAAACCAGCAGCTTAAATCGGTGCTCGCGGATTGCGATCGGCCGGTTGCGTGGTTGGCGGCAAACTCGGAAAGCCTCAACAGTGTTGGCTTTTGGCGAGTTGATAAGACGCATCAGCCTGAATTGCGGGAAACCGTCTTGGCACTGGTTGCGTTTCAGTCGTTACAAGAAGAAATCTTGTCTTTAGGCCGAGACGACGCGATCATGAAATTTTTGTCGCCCGACGGTTGGCAGCTTCCTGAGACGTTGCGATTATCGGATTATGGGTTGGGTCATGACGAACGGGCGAAGCAGGCTCAACCGGTGCGGGAGTGTTTCGGGCCTCGCTTTTACGATTGGCAGCTCGCCCAAACCCCCGAAGAATCCTGGGCCGAATGCCACCTCCACGCCCGAAACCTCCTCGGCCAAGCCGCCTACGAAAAACTGGTCGCTGGTGACTCGGCGGCTGTGGTTGGTGAAGAAAACATTGACGCCGTCCGAGAAGAAGAGGTTCCATTCCAGTTAACCGGCGAACCTAAGCCTTCCAAAAAACGAAAATGATTAGGCCACCAACTGCAACGCTTGCATAGGACTTTCATGAAGACTAATTACGCACAACTTGCTTTCCGTTTTTTGCTCAGGAATTGTTGTGAAAACATCGGTAAGGTCACTGTCTTTTATCCGCGATCGGTTCAGGGTGAAAAGCCATGGGAAGAAATACCAGAATTGCTCGGAGAAGACTTCAATTGCATCTCGATCCATGGCGTCGATAAGTTTGCTGATGCATTGAAAGCGGCGATCGGAAAACACGGCACTGGCGATTGCGTAGTGATTCCTCCGTTCGGCGTACTTAAACCGCTCGAAAAAAATGTGAAGCAAACCTATCGGCCACTGAACCTCGAAGCGGAAGCAATGCAGGCAGCGACCGATACGTTGCCTGCCGGATCACAGGTTAGCTTCCTGATCCCGAACCATCTTTTGACGGCAGAACGGTATCGACGCTTTCGATCATCTTTATTCGAGAAGCATCCGCCGGCGATCGTAACGAAGCTGAAGAACACAAATGGGGGAATTAGCCAACGAATCATCGCGTTCTTTGAGTTTGCACTCGTCACGTTAAACGTCGATGCTGAACAAGCTCCGCCGCTCAAGTTTTTTGTTCCAGGTGAAGTCACGAACGAAAACTCTTTTGAGATGGTCTCCTCGGATTTTCAGCGACTCGTCAATCAGCCAGGAGGGACGACGCAGTTCGGATACGTTATCCGTGGTGGCCTGCCGACCGATGCGCCACTGATTCACGAACTGTATGACCCGAAATTCATCAAAAAGCAACAATCGCTCGAAGCAATCGGTGAGTTGAAGCGGATTAATGAACTGTTTGACTTTGTCCCGATTTTGCACACGACGCATGCCAGGGAAGGGCTGCACACCGAAGCCGCCGACGGTAGGTTTCGCGTCATTGATGGCCGAGCGATCCATAAAGATGGCCGAGTTGAACCCACAGAAGCTAAACACTGGGTCGACGACGCAGGGAAGCGACAATTGCGGGTCGGCGATCTTTGTTTCCGCAGCATCGGTCGGTTTTCCGACAAAGAAATTGTCTTTGCTGAAATTCAAAAAGATGACCTTCCTGCGGTCGCCTCTCAATCGACGGTGGTGCTACGCCCGAAGGACGGTCTCGATAAGCTAGATCTGGAAGTCTTGGTAGCGATGATGAAGTCGCAGCACTTTGCCGATGCGTTAGCCGTTCGTTGTGGAAATTCTCTTCATCTGCTCCGCGGACCGTTCGGAGAGATGCAGGTTCCGGTTCCTGACGAAAACTTGAAGATCGCGGTTCACGATCTCAATGAAGCGATCTCGCACTTTGATCGCTACAAAACGCAAGCGACAAAGGCCAGGAGTTTTCTGTTTAGCTTTTCGTCTCCCACGGAAATGCGAAACGAGATCATGGCAGCGAGCCGTTTGAGTCGGCTGCGCAGTGCAGCAGCAGGCGCGATTGACAACGTCAGCTATCGCATTCGTTCGCTCTATCCCCATCCGGTCGCCATCCGATGGCGCAGTGCTGAGGTCAGCCGTCGAGACTTGGAGGGATACGTTGAGCTGCTCGAGGCGGCTGAAGTGTTGGCGTATTACCTGGCCTCCATGGCGATGGTTCAAGCCGACGCACTCGAAGGAGCGAGCATTTCGTATGTCGGTGAGATTTCCGAGCGACTTGGCAGGGGCGGTGAAAAGTCGGTGGGAACGAGTATGGGTGATTGGCTGGCGATCATTCGCGAAGTGTCCGGATCAAAGGCATGGAAGCGTCTTTTGGCTGACGCTCCGTTCCCCGAAGTGTTGACGTTTATCAAGGACGATCCTGAGGTCGACAAGGCGATGCAGCGAATCACAGAAGCTCGCAACGACCAAGCTCACGGACGTGGTCCCAAGGGGGCTGCGGTTGCGGATAAGTTCGACGAGGTGTTCGCAGACGTCGAGTATCTTTATTCCGCGACAGAGTTCCTGTCCGAATATCCGCTTCGATTCATAGAAAAGACGAACCGCGATTCGATGCGAAAGGTGACTCGGTATCAATACCGCGACCTGATGGGTGACCACCCGCTGACGCCTCAACAGGAAGCGGAAAGCGATGATGCTGAACTGGAGGCCGGCAGTTTGTATTTCGTCGCCCGCGACGGCTCGCTGCTCCGCGTGCGGCCCTATATCACTCGTCGCGAGTGCCCCGAATGTGGCTGCATGTCGCTGATGTACCTGGACAGATTCAACGCCAAAAGCGGCGAATGCACCCTGAAGGGTCTCGACCACGCCCACACCGCCAAAGACGCAAGCGTGACGGACGACTTCCGGTTCGTCGGCTTTTTGCCTGGACCAAAGTTTTAAGACGCATGAAACTAGAATCGAAACACCATTCGGGGCCGCTCAACCATCCCCACGCATCGGCGAACCTGAGACATCAATGCGGCGTCAATAAGGAAATGTCTCTCTGTTTTTGCTTAGCGATTGTCATGGAACTGCGTTTCTCTATCCACCACCTTCATTGGGTTCAGGGACGACATGCCGCCCCCTGCGAAGGCTACGTGGCATGACAGGACGACTCGCCAACGCAAACTACCTGCGTAAATTGACAAGATCCGACGATCCTCGCCGGTTTCCTGAGGCAAGTGGTGGAACGAATTCTTTTCTGCCGCAGCTTGCCGACGAATTTGGGCGGCGGATCTTCCAACCATCGCCGCTGAAGGTGTTTGATGGTGGTCGACGTATTCTTCACTCCGCGTCTAGCTATGCAGACGTGCTCTTCTTGCGTCATGGTTGCAGGATGCTGAGGCGAAAGCGCGGCATCCGATCATTGAACCGAAAGCAAATCGCTTCCCAGATCGTCAAGATTTTGGAGGCCGATGTGTCCCACCTCATCTTGCGGACTGATATCACGAACTTCTTTGGTTCGATACCGGTTTATGAGGCGATGAACCTGGAATCGGTACAGGCGTGCTTTCCGGCTGTCGAGTACGCTTGGTGCATGAAGATGCTGTCCGCCAACCCTTACACCGACGACAAGCTTCCACGCGGACTGTCGATCAGCGGCGAATTGGCGGAACACTTCATGGCGGCGTTTGATCGAAGTGTGATCAGCCACGAGGGAGTTGTGTTCTACGGGCGTTTTGTCGATGACATCGTCATCGTTACCGCGTCGGACGATTTGGACGAGTTGGAAGCCGCTATCAGCGATTACCTTCCGAAATGCCTATCGTTTAATCCAGACAAAACGCAAGCTTGTCGGTGGGGCGACACCCGCCAAGCCAAGGCTGGATTTGACTATCTTGGATTTTCATTCCGACGAACCAGCAACATCGCGAGTCGGAAACGCTCCGAAGTACACGTTGGCATCGCGACAAGCAAAATGCTCCGGTACAAGAAAAGAGTCCAGTTGGCCTTCAACGACTTCATTGACAATAAGGACTTTCGGCTTCTTCGAGACCGGATCCGATACCTGACCGGCGGCTGCTCGGTTTACAGCAGTTTCCAACGGCGACGGATCACTTTGGGTCTATCAGCTTCTCATCAGGACATCACCGATGACGCAGCACTGCAAGCACTCGACGCGTACCTGGGCAACTGGATCCGGACCGCATCACGTGATGGCGTGAATTCGTGCTTTACGAAGGGCCAGCAGACCCAGCTTCGACGGCTATCTTTTACTGCGAGTTATTCCAAGAACATCCGCCATCGCTTCACCGGCAAACGTCTTTGGGAAATCCGAGGGATTTTCAAGCATGTCTAAAATGCAAAAAATCGACACGTCTGACCGAGATCGTGTGCTGCTGAGTGAAATTCTACCGCACGAAGTTCCGCCACGATTTTCTCTCCGGTCCGTTTACCGCCGAATGCGAGGGGCATCGTTGACCACTCTCGATGATGCGCTTTTCCAACACCAGAACGATAACAGCGGCCCGCCAGAGACGGTCCCGTACACATTCTCACTTTCCAGGGGGCGCAAGACACCGCGAGACATTCATGTGATGCACCCGTTCCACTACCGCGAGGTTGTGAACTTCTACGAGACGTACGCGACGCAGATTCTGTCGAACTGCATGAAGAGCAAATGGACACTGAGATCGCCATCGGGAATTGCCCGTCGAGCCAAGGACATCGGTTACCAAAATCAGCAGCCCGGCTTTCAAAGCGACTACGAAGGGGACGAAAGTCCGGTGTGCTACTTCGCTTACGGTCCGTTCAACCTGCTTTACGCGTTTTACGGATCGCGTGACTACGAACGGCTGGAATCGAAGTTTCGTTTCGTTCGCGCAATCGACGTCCAGTCCTGTTTTGGCAACATCTACACGCATTCGATCGCTTGGGCCATTCGCGGCAAGGCCAACGCGAAACGTCGAGGCGACCGATCCGCATATTTCACATTCGATGCTAGGTTCGATTCATTGATGCGTTCGATGAACCACGGTGAAACGCATGGCATCCTGGTTGGACCGGAGATGTCGCGCATCTTCGCCGAACTAATTCTGCAAACGGTCGACACGGCAGTGTTGGGTTCTCTAGGCAACCGAATCGAATTCGGAAAACAATGCGAGGTGCGTCGATACCTGGATGATTTCTTCATCTTCTTCAACGAAACCAGCATTGCTGACCAAGTCGAGCAATCTATCCGCGAGGAGCTGAAGAACTGCAAGCTCTACATCAATGACGCGAAGACTGTGGAGACGGAATCCCCTTTCATGTCTACTCTGAGCGCCCTGAAGCATGAGCTGAGCCACTTGGTCGACGACTTGCATGAGTCGTTCCTTCGCGCCAACAAGGAAAAACGCCCGATTCCAAAGAGCGTTTGCCGAATCGCTTTTCGGAAGATCAAAACCAAGGTGGCGCAATCGGGCTGCCACTATGAATCCTGTGTCAGCTACGTGCTTTCGATCCTGCAGCGGAAAGTTTCGGCAGCAAATAGCAGTCGATGCTGTCAATTTGTCGAAGGCGGGATGGTGTCTCTTCTGAGCAAACTGCTGGAGCTAGACTTTCGCTATCAGGTCGCCATTAAAGTCGCCACAATTTACCAATTGATCTCAGACAAGATTCACGCTGATTTCGACTTGGATCCATCTGTTGTTGTCGACCTGAATGAGCGCATTGCCGACGAAGTCACTCACTTGGCTGCGAATGCGATGTCACGAGAGACTCCGCCCTGCCTGCCATTGTTGGTTGTTCTGATCCCGATTGCAAAGTTGGATCTGGTTCACAACGTGAATCCAATTTTGGCTGAAACCATCTGGAATCTCTCCCGGGCACAATCGCCGCCCGGAGAAGTGGACTACTTTACAGTGGTTAGCTTGCTCTATTTCTGCGGGGATCGTTCCGCCTATGGGCGTCTTGTTCGAGAGATCGTCAAGGCAGCCAGGGATTTCCTTCGGAAGTCGACTGCGAAAGGCATGCGAGCGGATTGCCTGATGCTGGCCGCAGATCTTGCCTGTTGTCCACTTATTGAAGAAAAGATTCGGAAGGGATTGCTGCGTCTGATTTTCTGCTGGGTTGAGAAATCTACTGGTGTATCGGACGCATTGGAGGAACTGGCCGGCAAAAGTATGTTCTTCGATTGGGATACGAACGTTTCGACGACAACCTACCTGCTTGAGAAGCAAATTCCTCGGTGCTACGCTTGACACACACGGGTGGAACTCCGCTCGAGACTGGACCGGGGTTTACTCCGGACCGACATTGAGTGCGGCCGAAAGGCGAAGAGGTGAGGTCGCTGGCACGTGACCGATTCTCAGCCCTCCGGGGCACACACACTTTCCACCTGGACACGTTGGGCACTTCGGTGCCTGACGTGTTTTTCTTTTTTGTGACCAATTGCCGCGTGCGACTTGGGCTTTGGTGGCGACTTTCTCAATCCTTGCCCCATTGAAACATCGCTGAGAACCAGGGGAAGCCGCAGGAAGAAGGATCTTCTATGATGTTGGCTGATTTGCTTACCCGCCGACAGCGACTGTTTCCAAGGGGCACCGATGCCGCTGAATCCGATTGTTTATACCGAAAAGATCGTTCGGAGCTTTCTTCGTTATCAATTGACCAGCTACGCGCTGGCTGATCCTCGTTTGTACGACCAAATGCGGGATCAATTGCGGCTCGATACCGTCCGAACATCACCGCTGCTGCGCGGTCCCTACGTCAGTTTGTCTCGTGGGTTTCGCCAAGGCGCGTCGGTTGATCAGTTGATTGACGATGGGGTTTTTCATCCGCACATGAAACGGATCGTGCCGAGCGGTTTCACGGCAGCCTATGGGCACCAGGAACGGGCCTTCCGATCGGTGGCGGATGGCAGCCCGACTCTGGTCAGCACGGGTACGGGATCGGGGAAGACGGAGTGCTTTCTGTACCCGATTATCAGTCGCTGTTTGGAACTACGTGACCAGAACTCGCCGGCAGGTGTGACGGCGGTGATCGTCTATCCGATGAACGCTTTGGCTGAGGATCAACTGGATCGGATGCGTGGGCTTCTGGCGGGCAGCGGTATTACGTTCGGGATGTATGTCGGCAAGACACCCGAAAACGAGCGGGAGGTTCACGGCCACCGAATGGAGGTTGGTGAGAGCCGCGGCGATTACGAGTTCCGCATTCGCGAAACACGTGAGGCGGGACTGAGCGATTCGGTTCACCCGGTCGAGGAGGTTTGCTCGCGAGAGATGATGCGGACCAGCGGCAGCCAACCACGCATCCTGCTGACAAATATCAAGCAGTTGGAACTGCTACTGACTCGGCAGCGTGACGTCGAACTGTTCGACAACGCCATGCTCGACTTCTTGGTCTTTGATGAGGCCCACACATTCACTGGGATTCAGGGGGCCGAGACCGCCTGCCTGATCCGACGACTGCGAGCGTTTTGTGGCAAGGACGCTTCGCACACGACTTGCATTGCGACTTCGGCAACGATCGTTGACGAAACAGAACCGGACGCGGCGCGAAAGTTTGCGTCTCGATTCTTTGGCGTCGATGCGGCGTCGGTCGTGACCGTCAATGAGGAATACCAAAACGACGAATGGGCCAGCACAAGCTACCTTCCCGAGCGGCCTCG
This sequence comes from Neorhodopirellula pilleata, assembly GCF_007859915.1. Taxonomy (GTDB): domain Bacteria; phylum Planctomycetota; class Planctomycetia; order Pirellulales; family Pirellulaceae; genus Rhodopirellula; species Rhodopirellula pilleata. The sequence goes on along the minus strand of NZ_SJPM01000014.1, from coordinate 48,444 downwards.
TGAGCTATCTAAGCTGCTGGCCGACACACTGATCGCGGTCGAGTCGCTCAATCCGGAAGAGCAGGTCACGTCGGTTTACCGGCGGCTGACGAAGCGTGAAATCAGTGGTGACGATTGGCAGGAAGCGTTGTTCGATGATCTTCGCCAAAACGAAATCGCCAAGCAGATCCGCACTTCGTTGATGGGGCCTCGCGAGCTGTCGACATTGCTGAGTGAGTTGAACACCACGGTCGGTCGCAAAGTCGGTGAAGAAGAGTTGTTGTGCTACCTGACGCTGGGTGCGGCATCGCTGAAGGACGGCCGACCTTTGATGCGACCGGTCGTGCATGGATTCTTGCGTGGCATCACTGGCGGCGTGGTCTCGTTTGAAACGGGAAGCGAACCGAAGCTTTCGCTCAGCAGTGCTGAGGAATTAGAACGGGGCGAGAACGCTGAGAAGTGGTGGCGTCCGCGATTGTTTTCGTGCAACACCTGTGGTCAACATTACCTGACCACGCACTTGAAGGATTTTCAGTACACCGGCAACACGCCTGGTGGCGGAGAGATGGGCGAGGACGAGGACCACTTTTGGGCTCCACAAGAAGAGAAACACGGCGGCGTTCGCGTGGTCTTGCTGGACACGATCGTCAATCAAGACGGTCAAGACCTCGCCAATCATGCGCGAGCCACGGCGTTGTATTTTTGCCGCCAATGTGGTGCGGGGCATCCGAATGCAAAGTCGCGTTGCCAAGCCTGTGGCACGATGTCGGATATGGTTCGGCTGTACGCCGTCAAAAGCAAAGAGTCGCATCCCGGCAATCTGACGAGCTGTTTTTCTTGCCGGGCGCTTGGCAGTACGAACGGGCGACGTTATCGCGAACCGATCCGCGAGGTCCGCGCGACTTCGGTTGCCGACGTGCATGTTCTTGCGCAGGACATGGTGCATCACGCCGAGCGGAAGCGTTTGCTGTTGTTTGCGGACAATCGACAGGACGCGGCATTCCAAGCTGGCTGGATGAAGGACCATGCCCGCCGATTCCGTTTGCGGGGTTTGATGGCCGAAGCAATTGCGGGTGGTGCGGTGTCGATCGGCGATGTGGCGCTGAAGATGAGCGATGGGCTTGATCGGGATGATTCTTATTCGCGAGCGTTGATCCCCGAAGTTTGGCGGGTTGCACCGAAAGAGGGCAGTGGTGGATCGCACGCGGACGAGCGAGCGTACTTTTTGCGGATTCAGATGCTGCGTGAGATCACGATGGCATCGAATCAACGCAAGGGCTTGGAACCGTGGGGGCGAATCACAATGTCGTATGAGGGGCTGAGCACTTCGGACGCTTTTATTCAGTCGTGGGCGAACCGATTGGCGATGCCGGCGGAAGAGCTGAAGATCGGAGTTGAAACGCTGTTGGATATGCTTCGTCGGCGACGTTTGTTGCGGGATTCACACAATGAAATCTTCTCACGTTATTGGCACGACGGTGATCGTGAAATTCAACGCGGCTATTTACCGATCTTGCCCGGTCCGAAGGGAATGAAGCTAGAGTTGGGCGGTGCAGATGAACGAGAACGTGTCACGGCTTGGATGTCTCAGCGCAGCAACTTGATCCGGTCAATTGTCCGTAAGTGGGGCGTGCCACCGGACGATGTGGGCGAATTCATCGAAGACCTGTGGGCCTACTGTACGGATCCAACCAAGGCGTTGCTCGTGCCGGTGACGCTACGTAGTAACAAGGGGCGGGCTTTGCCGCGATGCAGTGGGGTCTACCAAATTGACTCGGACAAGATTCGTATCGCCGAGAACCATGGTTATTACTGCTGCAATCGTTGTCGCCGTCGGGTGACTCGACGGACGCCGGGCAGTCTGTGTTTAGCTTGGCAGTGCGATGGCACACTGGAATTTGTGGGCGAAGATCCTGACAACTACGACTTGCAGGTGCTTGACGAACGCTACGCGATGCTACGCCCGGAAGAGCATACGGCGATGGTTCCGCAGACGCATCGTGAGAAGATTGAAAACTGGTTCAAGGGAGGCGGCGATCGAGTCAATACATTGGTTTGCACGCCCACTTTGGAACTTGGTGTCGACATCGGGGCTTTGGACTCGGTTTTGCTTCGCAATGTTCCGCCGTTACCGGCCAACTATTGGCAGCGTGCCGGGCGTGCTGGACGTCGTCACCGGATGGCGGTGAATATCACCTATTGCCGGCCCGCATCGCACGACCGATCGTACTTCAACGATCCGATGCGAATGCTTGGCGGAAGGGTCGACCCGCCGGCGTTCAACTTGCGAAATAATGTCTTGGTTGCCAAACATGTTGCGGCCACGGTGATTACGCGGCTGAATCAACTGGCCCGACCGGCCTCCGGCTTATCCGAACCGGCCAGAGAGTTGATTCACGACACGTTGAAGGAAACGCTGCCATCTCGCATCACGCATTACCTATTCACGGCATCGGGTCAACTGCGCAGCCAACCGTTCAACGTTCAGCCGCTTCAGGATTTGATCGCATCGCATCGAGATGATTTGTTGCAGTACGTCGGTCGAGCGTTTCGTGATGGTTGGCCGGTCGAGGACGCCGACGTAACGACGGCTGACGAGATCGCTAGGCACATCGACGAAGTGGCCAATAATCTGGACAGCGTGATCGGTCGGCTGCGCAAACGATTGCAATGGGCGATTCGTGAAATTCGCCGTTTGAATCGCGTGCGTGACGACGAGGGCACGCTCAGCTATGACGACGAAGCACACTTCAAGCGTTGCGATCGGCTCGTCAAACAGCTCAAAGGCATGGGGCGGCGTCGTCGCGGCGATGCCGATGGCGTTGACGACACGGTGACGTTCAGCGTTCTGTCGCAGGAAGGGTTTTTGCCGGGCTATGGATTGGACGGCGGCGCGATCGTTGGGATGGCGGAAGTGCCGCGTTGGCAAATAGGGGCGATGGATTTCAATTTGCCTCGGGCCGCGTCGATGGCGCTCCGCGAGTACGTGCCGGGGAATTTGATCTATGCGAACGGACATCGCTTTGTCGCCCGTCGATTCCACCGCGAAGCTGACATGGATGAAGTCGATACACCAGTGTTTGCGGTGAACGTCGATCGCGAAGCCATTATCGAAAGTGACCGCAGCAGCGCCGCAGGCAGCCTGAGCGATATCGAGTTGATGGCCATTCCTGTTTGCGACGTGGACTTGGTTCACATGTCCCAGATTTCGGACGAGGAAGAGAACCGATTTCAATTGTCCGTATCGACGTACGGGCGCGAACAGGGACGGCACAACGGCGGCCAAGCGTTTGGCTGGGGCGGCAGCCCAATGCATTTTAGACGAGGCGTTCACTACCGCATGGTGAATGTGGGTGCGTCTTCGCTGGTGGATCGAACGCCGCCGGAGATGGGATACCCGGTTTGCCAGATCTGCGGACAGAGCGTGTCTCCGCTTTCTTCGGTTCGCCAAATCCAAAATTTCCGCGATAAGCACACGGAGTGGTGCGGGCATGAACCGGTCAATGTTGGCTTCTATGCCGACGTCGTCGCGGACTCGATCACTATGGTGGGCGTCAAGGATCAATCAACGGCTTACACGATCCTTGAATCCATTCGCCAAGCGGCGGCATCGGTTTTGGACATGCACCTGGATGATTTGCAGGTGCTGGTCGTCGGTCACGTTGATCGTGATGAGGTCGATGCCAGCCTGTGGGATCCGATGCCGGGCGGTTCAGGCTTGCTGGCTCAATTGCTTGATAACTTTCCACGCATCATCTCGACGGCGGCGGAGATGTTGGCGGGCTGCCCTTCAGATTGCGGCAGTTCCTGCAACCACTGTCTGCAAACGTTTCGTAATGCGTACTACCACCGCTATCTCGATCGTCACGCGGGGTTGGAGTTCTTCGAGCGAGCGGGTAACCAACTTGTCGAAGAGCATCCCATCCCATCTCTGCAACCGTCGCCGGACAACAATCCAGTCGCGCCGGCTGGCGAAGTCAATGATGCCGAAGCCAAATTGAAGCACTTGTTGTCAGCGGCAGGTTTTGCAACCGGCTCGTTTCAACAACAGATTCGATTTAAGCATGAGTTTCGGCCAAGTCCGAATTTGAGCAGCACGACTCCCGATGTCTTTTTCGATCCGGATCCCGATGACCCCGACGAAATGGGAATTTGCATTTATCTCGATGGCATGAGCAACCATATCCACGGCAACGCGGCAACTGCGGCCAAGGATAGCGAGATCCGATCGTGGTTACGAAGCAAGGGATACAACGTGTTGGAAATCACACGTGTTGATTTGGATGATAGCGGTGCGATGCGCCGTCATCTGAAAAAGCTTGGCCGATTGCTGGTGGGGAAAGAGTTTGCAAGTTCGCTGGATGAGAACGCAGAATTAACCGCAGCATTGGGCTCGGAAGTTCCGAAGCCCACGGCAAGTGGCGGTGAGGGCGTTGTTAAAGTTTCGGCCACGATGTCCCCCGTCGCCAAGCAAGCTACCAAGCTCTCCGCTGACTACGAAGAGGTTCTCGATCTAGTCAGTGGCGACGTCCGCAAGTTGGTGCTTCGACTTGCCGAAGAAAAAATCCCGGTCCCCGAACCGGGGCACCCGTTGGACGATGAAGACGGCGTCACGATTGCCGAGTGCGAGTTGGCGTGGCCCGATAAATCGGTTGCCTATTTCCGCAAGGGTGATGATGGTTCAGCAGAGCAGTTTAAGTCACGTAGCTGGACGGTTGTTGTCAGTGAAGATGTTGCCGCTGATGCGAAGGCAATTCAATCTGCACTGAAAGAGGCGGGCACGGCATGAGTGTTCCGCAATTGGCCATCAGCAACGAATTCATGGATGCTCTGGCGCGACTGCCGAAGTCGCAACGCAAGAAGGTTCAAGAGTTTGCCAAAAAGTTCAGAGCTGATCCAAAATCGGCGGCGATCAACTACGAGAAGATCCACAACATGGCGGACGATCGCGTTCGCACCGTTCGGATTGACCAAAAGTACCGGGCCGTCGTGCTGCACCCGGATACTGGGAACACCTACGTACTGGTTTGGGTCGACAACCATGACGAGGCGATGGATTGGGCCAAGAATCGCACGTTCGAGGTGCATCCGGAGACTCAATCACTGCAAATTTTGAACGTCGAACAAGTCCAACAGGCGGTCGACCAAGCGGCGGCGGCACCTGCCAATGAAAACGCTCTGTTTTCTCATGATGACGCGACCTTGCTTTCGCTCGGAATCCCACCCGTCTTACTGCCGGCGGTTCGGCAACTGCAATCAAAGGAACAACTCGCGCAGCTACAAAACGTGCTGCCGGCCGAGGCGTTTGAATCGCTCGTATGGCTTGCCGAGGGCGAGTCGGTCGAGAGCGTCAAAGAGTATGTCGGCTTGCTGCTCGGAGAGAAGGAACAGAGATCGTCCCTTGATGAGATCGCTGAAGAAGATCGAGTGCTGGGGAGCAATCAGTCGTCTAGACGTTTCCGCCGAGTCGACAGTGACGATGAATTGGATCGTGTTCTTTCGGCACCGTTGGAACAATGGCGAGTGTTCCTGCATCCTCACCAACGTCAGATGACTCAGCAGTCGTTCGCCGGACCGACGTTGGTTCTGGGGGGCGCAGGAACCGGTAAGACAATTGTTGCGATGCACCGAGCGAGGCAGCTCGCCTTAAAGTTACCACCCAACGAGCGAGTTCTTTTCACCACATTTACGAAAAACCTTGCGGAGAATGTTCGGTCGGTACTACGGACGTTTTGTGGCGATGAGTACGAACGCATCGAAGTTCAGCACATCCACGAACACGCGATGTCATGGCTGCGCACATCCGGTCCGGTTCAGGTCGCCTCCGACGATGACATTTCACTCGCATGGGATCAAGTGGCGATCGACAATCCCACCAAGCTAGAAACGGATATTCTGCGTGATGAGTGGTTCTACACACACGCCATCCGAGGCGTCACCACTAGAGACGAATACCTGCAAATGTCTCGCGTCGGGCGGACGCCATCGTTGTCACGACGTGAGAAAGCCGGCGTCTGGAAAGCGTTTGAGAGTTTTGACGAGGCGCTTCGCTTGAGTGGGAAGATGAGTTGGGTCGGTGTCACTGCGACCGCAAGCAATCTGTCCGCTACCGCCGCGTCGCCAACCTATCGACACCTCATTGTCGACGAGGGCCAGGACTTCACCGCAAGCGATTGGCGATTCATCCGGTCGTTGGTTCGACCGGCCGCCGACGATCTGTTCATCGTTGCCGATCCTCGGCAGAGAATTTATCATGAACCCACGCAACTCGCCGACGGTGACATTCATATTTCGGAACGAATTCATCGCTTGCAGATCAACTATCGGACGACCGAGCAGATTCGCAGTTGGGCGACCGGACGAAGCAGTGGATTGACCACTGCGGACCTGTGTGACTCATCTTGGTCGGAAATCGCAACGCACTCGCTGCTGGGCGGTCCTGAACCTGTTCTGCTCGAACACGATGACCAGCAATCTGAATCCAATGCGATTGCCGAACTCGTTATCTCGCTCAAGGGTGAATTTCCGCCAGAAGAAATTGCTATCGTCGTCAGAGCGGGCTGGCTGCTGAAGCAGCTCAAATCGACGCTAAAGAAGGAAGGCGTAGAATTCACCGTTCTTGATGGCGACACGTCCGTCGGAAGCGGAGTGCAATTAGCGACGATGCATCGAGTCAAAGGGCTTGAGTTCCGATGCGTCATCATCGCGGGACTGGCCGATGCGGTCTTTCCGACGAAGTTTCGGGGGCGAGACGAGGACCAGCGAGCACGCGATCGCCACATCTCGGCTGAGCAGAACCTGCTTTATGTCGCCGCAACTCGGGCACGAGACCAACTTTACGTCAGTACGGTCGGCGGTTTCACCAGATCAGCGTTCTGGACAGGGGGTGAACCATGTTAATGCCGATGTTGAGCGAGGCTGATCCGGCGGAGTCGGCGGAGGGGTCGATTGATCCGCTGAGGATTTATCCAACTACCGATCCGCTGGCGTCGCGGATGGTACCTGGCGTGCGGGAGAGACAGCAGCACCCGAGATTCTTAATGGTGATTGCGATGTCGCTTTGCAGGGCTCATCGGTATTGGTCGCCGCTCATCATTTTCTTGGGACGTGAAGTTTGCGCTGGGATCTGTTGCCAGCACGATTGTCGGGGGTCCAATGTGCTAAGGTCAGTCTGTTGGTTTGGTCGAGTCAGGTTCGCTTGATGATCGGTTCAACGTTGTGATGGGGCAAACGACCGATTCGTCTTGCGAAGTACGGACAAAATCGCCTGACGACTTCTATTTCCGCTTGTCGCGGCCCAAGAGCTTGCTTTCAGGCTGGAAGCCGAGCCAGCGAATAGCAACGAGATCAAGTCCCGCACGTTAAGCAACTGAAACAGTATGCGCTGAAGGATTTGAATCTGAACGGACGATCCATTCGCAATTTCCAACCGCCTACCAAAACACCGATCCTGCAAAGCCTTTGAGGTGACTTGTTTGTGGCAGTGATTGCGATTCCGTCGTGTTGATCGATCAACATGCTGGAACGAGCATTCGCCGAATCGTTGCCAGGAACCGTTGCTCTTCGGCGGTGTAACGCACTTGGTGCTGCGATTCCTCTTCTGTGCCTAGTCCCACGAAATAGACTGATGCCGAACTAGTTGCAGAAAAATATGGGTTTGCATCACTTAAACGGTCAAAGGCTTCCGAGGGACTGGGGTAAACCAGTGCACCACTGATACAGCTAGCATTGTTCGAGAACGCTGTAACGTACGCATTGATTTGGTAGAGATCCTCACGTAGCAAGCCGTTAGGGCGTTGTTCTGACGGTGTGGTGAGTTTGTACTTCGCGTCTATGACACCGAGAAGAGTATTCTCGTACCGCCGGTAAGCCAGAATGTCAGGCTTGAGCCCCCCTACGCTTGTTTGATCGACTGAACTGTGAAAAAGATGACCTTCGTTCACCTGATCACGCCCAGTGTGACGTAGGCGTAGATCAGGAAGGCCAGTGCGAAGTAAGTGGTAAATATATAGTTCCCAGACTTCAGCCATGTCCACCAGTGCACCCATCACATCTCGCTGTCCCCGCGAAGTCGACGTAATGCCCTGGCCAGCTAAAATTGAGAGTGAAAGATCAACTACCTGACGATAACTTTCTGTAATTGGCGTGTAGCGTATCCCAATCGGCTTCCTCTCTGTTGAAGTGTCCGAGCGGACACCTGAGTGCAGTCGCAACCGCGAAATTAGATCGTCCGCCTGCGGTGAAAGCCATCGAATCGGTCGTTGGCTGCCGGCCAATTCGATCTGTAGTCGCTTCCACGCACGAAGTAAAACGCTCGCAATTGGTTGGTCGATCCATCGTTCGCGTGAACGGCTGACGAGTTGATGCCGTCCTGAACTCAGCTGTTTGACAGTTCCGCGGATATCGAGTCGTCCTCGGATCGCTTGGCCTATATGAGCCTCATCAATTCGGCGGGTCGGAAGCCCGTGCTTTGCTGCGGCGACTAGTCTCGATTCCCATAATCGGGCAATGAGGTGCCAAATCCAAAGTCGGGATTGACTGTAGGCTCCTTTGGAGTCGATTAATTGAACTCCCCAGATTCGACTTAACCAACGCGACAATTGAACGTCCCCGAATCGTGGGCTGATGCGCAACGTTCCGCCTTTGAACTGAACCTCGCCGACGAAACGCCCGGTCCACCAGCAATTCGTTACTGTGTCGAACCGAAGCAGTGGTTCCGGATCAATTTGTTTGTTGCCAGATAACGAAATTGTAAGCCGTCCCGTGTCCGAGATATGGGCAAGCTCACGAATCCACCTGTCTTCTTCGTCGGTTAGTCTTCCAATTGAGCTTAGATCGGTCGTAGTGATTTCGATCGCGCGGGCCTGACGAGCCATCACTTCGATCCTTTTCCGAAGACATTCCAAGCATCCGTCAAGAACTGCGATCGGTCCACCTGGTCAATGCCCGAAAGGTACTGTCCCAACAATGGCTCAAGCGAATACTGCCACAAGACACCGAGCGTCTTCGCCAATCCAACGCCTTTGTTGTTGAACAGGACCCGTTGCCGGCCTGGGTTTGCCTTCAGGTCTTCCTTGATAAAGGAAACGACATCACAGAAATAGACATGACCTATCTCGTACTGCTGGCCAAGTGACCGATGCTCTGAAATAAGCCTATTCAGACGCTCTGCACGATCCGCAAGAAGCTCAAACTCGCCAGCAAACTGATCCCAAGAATTGACGCGAGGCAAGTCCGCTTGAATTTTGTTCCAGCGATATTGCGCCACTTCCAGAAACTGCTCTCGATCAAAACCTCGAAAGAACCAGAGGAAGCGACGGCGCAAGGCGAAGTCTATTTGTTCAAGCGATTGGTCGATCAGGTTCATTGTTCCGATGAAGAACAAGTTGTCCGGTAGTGAGACTTCGAGAGGTATTTCGTCCTGACCAGCCAACTGGACGGGCAGGCCTCGATCTTCCATCAAAGAAAACGCCTCGCCAAATACTTTGCTCAGATCCGCTCGATTCATTTCATCAAGAATGACAACGAAGGGAATTTTTTTCATTTCATCCGAGTCATCGTTGAGGTTGTCCACGATTCGCAACAGCACACCTTTCCGGTAGTCCGTTTTCCCGTCGCCCACCAGCTGCAGGCCGCGGATGAAGTCCTCATAAGCGTAGCCCGGATGAAACTGAACTCGACGCCAACGTCCCTTAACAAGACTCTGGATCGAATCGTGGCTGAAATACTTGTTCGGCCCCCAGAGTTTCAGCAGCGATCGACGGATCGCACGATCGGCTACGGCTCTCGCCTCGTGAGTCTTTCCAGTGCCTGGCGGACCAAAAAAGACAATCTGCCGCTTATGGCTAAGTGCCTCGATCGGCTCAATCTCGTTCGAGCGATGCGAAGCGAACCAACATTCATAAAGTGGAGATTCGTAAAAGTCGAGATTCCTTTCCGGCAAACATTCTTGAAGCCTTCTGCGGATCGATACGATTCGATCATCTTGATCGTCGTCACCCATCTCCCCTTCGCTGAGCATTTCGCTGAACGTGTCCGCGATTAGCCGTTTATGGTTCTGGCTTGCTATCCGCTCGTACTGATCGGGGAAGAGTAAATGCAACAGAACATCGCGACTTTGGACCGCTTTGTCAGTTGGAATGTTGTCCATCAACGTGCGAAGAGCGACATGGTCAGCGAGCAGAGTCAGGCGTTCAGCGCTGGATTTGTTGTTTATCTCGATTGCTAAGCGGCCAATGAACATTAGCTCGTACGGTCGGTTGAGATTGTAACCCATTCCGGCACCGCCGATCCCGCTCGAAAGTACGTTGTTCAATCGTGCGTTCTCGCTTTTTGGAACTTTGATCTCTTTCCAACTCAGCACCTCATCTATCAGGCCTCGTTTTCGAATCAAGCCTACCGACGAGGTAAAAGAGAGATGTACGGCGAGCATTTCGACTGCCAATTTCGTCGTGGTCGTATCTTCTGATCCTAGTTGCAACTTGAACTTGTTTTCAAAAGTCGCGTCCGATTCGTCAGCATTTTCGATGAAACACTTGTTGAAGCTCGCCAAAGAGTTCTGTGTCCAGACGTTCTCACCCTGCCAAAGCAAAGATCCCTCGCCAATTAAACACTGTTCACGCCACTGCGATGCGAACTCGTAAATCAGGTCGGAATTGGGGCCAGGGAATTTAGCCATTCGTTAAACTCGATCAATATGTCTGAGAGTGTCCAGTTAATGGCAATGTTATAACCTTTCCCACGATGGTTGGTGCCAAGCGGTAAACAGGTTGAAATCGACGGCCCTCTTTTTCAGAAACGTCTGAGCAGGTGAACGGTCGGCTCATTTGAGATTCTTGCAAGGCGAAAAAATATGCTTTTTGAAAGCTATGGTTCGCGTGCGGGAATGCCAACGCATGCACCCGAGTTGAGGTTCTCTTCCACGTTGAAAGGAGGTGGCTTTCAAAGCTGAATCTCGAGTGGCGATGAGCGGGAATGAAGTCGATACCGAATCCTGAAGACGAACTGGCATCGCTGGACTGAATAGCGGTAATGTCTATAAAGAAAATCGTCAAATCGATGGCGTATCGTGTTTTTTGAAAGTTTTGAGGTTGCGCATAATCTGCGCTGCGATCCCGGAGAAATATTTTCGAAATTCTCGCGAGAATGTTTCCGATGTCGACATCGGCGCAGCATTCGAGCGCATGCGATACCGGTCTGTCGCAGAGGCGGACCGGAAACCGCACACGCTCCCCAGCGTGATCGTGTCGTTTAGTTGTTGGCTGTCGTCGGTGCTGCTGTCCTCCTCGAGGAGCTCGAGCGATCCCCAAACGAAAATGGGGAGCGCATGCGGTACCGATCTGGCGCAGGGCCGGACCGAAAACCGCACACGCTCCCCAGCGTGGTCGTGATCGTGTCGTTTAGTTGTTCGCTGTCGTCGTTGTTGCTGTCCTCCTCGCGTAGCTCGAGCGATCCCCAAACGAAAATGGGGAGCGCATGCGATACCGATCTGGCGCAGGGCCGGACCGAAAACCGCACACGCTCCCCAGCGTGGTCGTGATCGTGTCGTTTAGTTGTTGGCTGTCGTCGTTGCTGCTGTCTTCCTCGAGGAGCTCGAGCAATCCCCAAACGAAAATGGGGAGCGTATGCAATCCGAAGACCGCACACGCTCCCCACGCTGGGGAGCGTTCTCGTTTAATCGGTCGTGTTTTCGTTGTCGTCGTCCTCGAGCTCGAGACGATCGTTCTCCGATTGCAGTTGCTCTGTTAGCACTTGCGCCATTTCCGCTATTTCGCTGTCGTGCATGCGCCGTTCAGCTGGCGTGCAGTTTGACAGCCATCGCAAGAACTTCTCGAGCTCGACTAATAGACTTTTCATTTTCGAACCTCAACCGAAAAATTAGATGTGATCATTTCCGCGCGTGCTTTGTTACTGTGCGCCTTCAAACGTAACCCAATGACGCGCCCGCGCGTCCGGCCGCGGGGATCGTCAAATCTCAAATCGGTCGTGTCGCCATCGATTACAGGGAATCCCCGCCAGGATTGCGGGAGACGCTGCCGTCCGGACCGGTTGCCAACAAAACGCCCTGCGGTGTCGTGGAATACAACGGCAACGTTCGCGCCATTTCGCAACGTTTGAAGCACCGCAGCGTCGTTTGTTTCGCTTCTCGAGAATGTGACCCAGTAGTTCGGCAGCAGAGCTCCAGCGCGTTTGGGGTGCTTAGTGTAATCGTAGAACTTGACCTCTGGAAATTGTTGCGGGATCCCGAAACGTTCAAAAGGAATATCGGAAAACATATTCAACCGGGCGCAGAGCTCCAGCCCCTTGCGCTCTGCTTTCCGTTGCCATCGTTCAACGTCCCTCGCTAGCGTCTCGAGAAACCAATCACGCGCCAGATACCATAAAACCGTCCGCGCCTTCCGCGCGTAGCCGATCGTTTCAAATACGCTTGCCAGCCCCTGCGCGTTGAGACAACCCGCAACGCATGCCGGACTGGCGTCCGTGCAAACGTTGCCGAATCCTACCGACTGATGCGGCGACATCGACAATCCGCAGGACAGGTAGCCCACGTTCTTGCGTGTTTTGGTATTGCTATCCCCAGACGCTAGCAACGCGTGCACCTCGAGGCCTTCCGCAAATCTGTCCCCATAACCATCGACCCAGACGCGCGGGATCCCGTTGCTAAACTCAACCCGGTTATTCGTTTTTTGATCGCTCATTAGATCGCCTTCCGCAGTGAGACGGATCCGCCTTCGTCATCGCCCACAACGATATGGTCAAGAACGTTAATACCGATAATCTTGCCTACCTGCTCGAGACGATCGGTTACCGCTCTGTCCTCCCTGCTGGGCGTGGGATCGCCCGAGGGGTGGTTATGCATCAGCAGAACTGCGGACGCGCCCGCCAGAATCGCCGCCTTGAATACTTCGCGAGGGTGCACAAGCGACGCGTCTAGCGTTCCCACCGTGCAAACTTCAATGGACATTGGACGGTGTTTCGTGTCCAAGTGAGCAACAACAAAACACTCGCGATCCGCGCCACGCTGGGCAAAAAATGCTTCGGCAAAACTGCGCGCCGTTGCGGTTGATGTGATCCGCGGCCGGCGGTTGATCGATCCCTCGCGCACCACCTGGAGACGCTGGATTGGGGTACAATAATTCGACACTTGGGGAGCTCCTAGAAAGCTTTCCGGGTTAGGCGCTTGCAGGGATTGCCGTCCCTGCTCGCGCCGTTTCTTCACACCCGCGCGGGTGCGTTCATGCCGGCATCATTCGGCCACCGGAATCCCCTTGCAATAGCGCCCGCGCCTCCTTCAGCGCCTGCGTCCGCCCCCTCTTTACGCACCCTTCGGCTCAAAAAAACGGCACGGGTCCTTCCCCGGCCGGCGGGGGTGCCGCGCGGGAAAGGTGTCCGAGGAGAACTCGCTGGCACGCAGTTTTTGGGAGACCACCACCACCACCACCTTTCAGGGGCAACCCTGGAAGTTACGATGTTTTGGTTCTGAGGCACGGTCAAAAGGTGGTGGTCATCACCACCTTTCCGATCAAGACGCTGCGGACAACAACGCCGACCGATTGGGCGGAATCAATCCTTTACGCGGGCGGCGGATACAATGAGCCTATGAACCGCAATCCGTATGAAACGCCACCCGAAGTTGACGACGCTACCGCGGATGACAGGCGGGAGACCCGCCGTCCAATTCTCGCCGTTGCTGCAACTATGACATTCGGGGCCCTAGGTGTGGGTGCGGTCATGTTTGGCGATTTGCTGGGGGCCGGTTTGGCATGGGTCGTGGCGATCGGTTTTGCCTGCATCACCGAAACCAAGTGACCAAACGTGTCGCGGAGACCTTCTCGCCGTCGGAAAGACGTCAATCGTTACAATGAAACCATGACCAGCAATCCTTATCAACCGCCGGACGAGTTAACAGAGGAGCCCGATGCAGCTAAACCAACAAACTCAGAAGCGTTCTGGATTTTGATACCGGGGTTTACGCTGATGATTGCTTGGGGATGGGCATTGTTCTCGGGGTATCTCCTCCTAGCGGGGATTCTACCGTTGTTGGCCTCCGTTCCTTTTCTGATCTTCATTTCGCAATCAGATCAACGGTGACCAGACGTGTCACGGTTCCCGCCACCATCCCCGTATGAACCGAGGGAGAGGACACCGCCGGAAACTGACTGAGGACAACCGAGTCGGCTTGATGGACGACCTACGCCGTCAGATCGCAAAGAACTTGGACATCAACCCCGACCGCCTTCGATACGCTCCGCTCGAGGACGGCGTCCCCGGCCGCCTGAACACTGAGGGAGTTCACTGGCAGATTTGGTATCGGGAGGCTTGGCGTGAATTACCTTGGCATCATGAAGGGCCGCTATATGTCACGCGTGGCATGGTTCAGCAGTGGTGGGGTTCACCTGAATGACAACTTTCATTCTCCCGCTTTCTTGCTACCCGAAGATGAGTCAGCAAATGAATTGCTATCAGACTAGCTCACATTTCTCGTTGCTCAGTTTTTCGACCGCCGCGTTAACTACTGCCAATTCCTGGCACGGAATGAAACGAATCGACGACGGATTGTAATTCGCGGTGCGGTGGGTATGACGGCAAGTCAATGACGCGTCCAGACCGACTACAACCAGCGGTTGTAAACAGCCCTTGTTTATCGCCGTCAGACCGGCCGAGATCAGGCAACCCGGCGAATGCGTTTGTGTTGAATTCAAACAGCAACGGACGAAAGCGTCCGCTGGTCAACTAAGACAAGATTTGAACCAAGTTTTCCACCCCCTTGGCACAGGGCTGCGGTATTACAACCAGCGGTTGTAAACAGCCCTCATCTATCACCGTCAGACCGGCCGGGATCAGGCAACGCGGCGAATGCGTTTGTGTTGAATTCAAACAGCAACGGACGAAAGCGTCCGATGGTCAACAAAAACCGAGATTTGAACCAACTTTTCCAACGCCTTTGACCAGGACCGCTGTACTACAACGACTACAACCGATAATTGCATTTTCTGTCCGATACAACCGGTTGCTGCAGTTGCTGTAAGTGCCGAAACGCTGGGTTCTAGGCGTTTCAGAAATCTTGCGTTCGCCTTAGAAGTCCGTTGCTCTATCCAGCTGAGCTATGGGCGCGGGTGAGGGCTTATCGGCCCGTAGACCATATGGCGAAAATGGCAGGATTGAGAAACCTCGTCGAATGAGTGATCGGCGGCCTTCCTCATCACTCGACGGACTTCGTCAATCTCTCAGAATTCAAGTCTATCGGGATGGCCGCAGGTGGGCAATGTCCGGAAATTAGGATTACGGACACGGCATCGCGACGAATGGTTCAAAACTGCGATACGATCGTCCATCCGCCGGTGATTAGCATGGCAAACGCCGACAACCATAACATCACGTCCCATAGTCGTCCTGGTCGAAGGGCGTCGTCGATTCGGTAGTAACGGAAATACAACGCGGCGGCGGCCAGCATCGGTAGCATGATGCCTTGCGCGACACCGCTGAGCAGGACGAGCTGAGCCGGCGAGGGAAACGCGACGTAGATCAACAAACAAATCAACGGAAACAGACCGCTGAAGATTCGAATCCACTTTTGCTGAGTCGCTTCGCTTCCATCGATCACGCCCATGACGCGAAGGGCGTCCGAGAAGACTCGCGCGTGACTGGCGTTGGCGACGAAGAACGTGGAATACAACACCGCGATCGCGCCGAACAAGAACACCGTCGATGCCCAATCCGAAAAGACGGGAACAAACATCACCGCGAGCGTTCGCACCATGTCGGATTTTTCCGGATTCAATCCGATGCGATGCAATACTGCCGCACCCATCAAATAGAAAGCGATTGTCGCGAACGTGTAAACCACCATTGCTCCCCAAGCGTCGACACGCATCACTCGCATCCATCCGGCCGCTCGTTCTTTCCACTGAGGCGTTCCGTCGTTGGGACCGGTGAAACGTCCGTAGCCTTTTTCGAGACACCAGTACGGATAGACGATCAACTCGGCCGCCCCGACGCCGATGATGCCGAATGTGGCGAGTGCGGTAACGATCGGTCTTGCCGTTGAACCCGCCACACCTTCGGGCAATCCAAACGAAAGCCCCGAAAAAATTTCGGACCACGAAACGCGATAGCTCGGTTCGTCCTGCAACAGAAAAACATTTACGATCGTTAACAGCGTGAACGACGCGACCAACACGGTCGAGAAACTTTGAATCAGTCCGTATCGCCCCCACACCAAAACCAAACTGGTCGCGACGGCCATGATCGCGGCCCAAATCTCGACGTCATGGGGCGAGGTGTTGTTATAGCGGCTTTCGTATTCGGATCGCAGTTCGGCGACCCGTGAAGCGCGAGCTTGGAAATCTTCCGAGTCCACGTTCGTATCAGCGGCTTCGGCCGCAAATTGATCAAAACGCAGCAATTGTTCTTCGTCGGCTAGGCGGTTCGCGTCGCGTCCTTGAACGGTCAACGGGGCGCTGATCGACAGCGCTTGCCCGACACCGCCGACGATACCGCCCTGTTGGCTGACGCTGGCCAACCACATCACCAACCAGTACCAAACGAGCCAATTGCCTCGACCGGAAACGCGTGGTCCGGGGACCTCGTCGAGTGCCTGCAATGTCGTCTTGCCGCTGGTCAAGGTATAACGACCTAACTCGATCTGCGCGAACACCTTGACGACGCATCCGAGGACGATCAACCACAACAGCGTGAATCCCGCTTCCGCTCCGGTTTTCGTCGTCGCGATCAGTTCGCCCGACCCGACGATCGATCCGGCCACGATCAATCCAGGACCGACACTACCAAGGATCCGAAAGCTCGTCGTCGGAGGCTGCCGGGTTGTCGCAGATTGCCCCGACATCGGCCCTCGTTCACTCGCCGTTGGGTGTGTCATGTCATCAAGTACTTCGTCAGCGGCCATCGATTTTGTTTGCCTGAAAGAAAACCGTTACAATGTGAGACCGAGATGATAATCGTTTTGATGTGACGGATGTTTCGCTCTCCTTCGCTTTCCCGTACATGAGTCCACTGCCATGCGTTCCCCCATTCGCGTTGAACTGGTTTTGTTTGTTTCCCTGTTTCTTGGTGGGTTATCCACGAGCAAAGCCGACGACACCGATAACCGGCCCAAAGACGTTCTGTTTATCGCGGTAGACGATCTGAACGACTGGACCGGTCATCTCGGCGGGCACGTCCAAGCGTCCACGCCGAACATCGATCGATTGGTCAATCGAGGCATGGTGTTTACCAATGCCCATTGCGCGGCACCCGCGTGCAACCCGTCAAGGGCCGCGTTGATGAGCGGTCGGCGTCCCTATGAAACCGGAATCTACGTCAATGGTTCGCCTTCGCACGAGGTGTTGAAAGACACCGTCACGATCAATCGTCACTTCCTCGCCAACGGATATCAAGTACTCGGTGGCGGCAAAATCTATCACGGGTTTCAAAGCGAAGGCCGCGATGACACATGGACGCAATGGATAGGGAATCCGAAAGACAAAGGACCGTTACCGCATAACGTCAATGGGCTCGATCAATCGCACTTCGATTGGGGCCCTCTGTCGTGTGAAGATGAAGCGATGGGCGATCATCAATTGACCGACTGGGCGATCAAGACATTGAAGCAGTCGCCGCGAACCAAACCGCTGTTCCTGGCTGTCGGTTACGTCAAACCGCACCTGCCGTGGTACGTTCCGCAAAAGTATTTTGACCGTTTTCCGCTCGACGAGATTCAACTCCCCGCAGTCCAAGAAAACGATCTTGCGGATTTGCCTCCATCGGCGATCAAGATGGCCAAACCGGATGGAGACCACCGGGCCGTTCGTAAAAACGACCAATGGAAGCAAGGCGTTCAAGGCTACTTGGCGACGATATCGTTCTTGGACGATCAAGTCGGACGTTTGCTTCAAGGACTCGAAGATAGCGGTCGCGCCGACGATACGATCGTGGTGTGGTGGACGGATCATGGTTGGCACTTGGGTGAGAAGCAGCACTGGCGAAAATTCGCGTTGTGGAATGACGCGACGCATACTTCACTCGCCATCACCGCTCCCGGCATTACCCAACCGGGGCAACGTTGTGATGCCGCGGTCGATTACGTGAGTTTGTACCCGACGATCTGTGAACTAGCTGGTTTACCGACACCAAAGCACGTTCAAGGTCCGAGTTGGATGCCGCTGTTGAAAGATCCCGATGCCGAGTGGGATCATCCTGCGATCTGCACTCACGGTCGCGGCAACCATGCGATTTATCAAGACAAATGGCACTTGATTCGGTACACCAACGGAGACCTTGAACTCTACGATCGGCAAAACGATCCGAATGAATGGAACAATCTTCTCGGCCCGAATCAGGATTCGACAGCGTTGCAAGGGGTGGTGAATCGCTTGGAATCGCAACTACCAACGTTGAAGCAGGAAGCCGATCCGCTGGAAACGCCCAAGAAAGGTGGTTCGAAGAAGAATAACAAGAAAAAGTAAAAGCCTTAGTCATCAACGAGAGTGTTTCCCTATCGACTGGAACAAATAGTGGCATAGGCTTCCAGCCTTTTTATACCCCACATCTTTTTTGACCCCCACGAGCTCGTCTCGTGGGTGAGTAAGGTTCGCAAGCTAGACAACGACGCCCTCCCAACCTTCCGATTTTCACTTGTGCTCGCCGCTTCAAGCGGCGAGCACAAGTGAAAATCGGAAGGTTGGAGAAATTGCGGCTCGTGTCTAGCTTGCCAACCTCGGCTTCCTGCCAGACGAGCTGGCAGGGGAGCAATACATGAGGACTTGTGGGGTATAAAAAGGCTGGAAGCCTATGCCACTTTTTTTCACGCGATGCTTAAACACAGAGTCCGATGACGGACGTCGAATACGACGCTTTGCGGCCCTCTGCGTCTCGGCGAACTCTGCGTTTAGACTTTAGCAACGAGTCATTGAAGTTCGCTTACGTTTCAGGTTGCCATTCCGACCCAGTTTCCGCAATTCCGACTTTTTGTCGGTTTCGTCAGTAAAAGGTGCCATCGGTTGAGGATCTTTAACAAGATCCACTACACCGAACCTGAATAGTCGTTTTTTTGCGCATCCAATCTACGCAAATGGGCACCGGGAAAGCTACTCTTGTGAATCAAAGTCCTGTTGCTCCTGCGGCGAGTGTTTTTAATGGAAGTTCTCTTCGTTGGCATTCTGATTTGGGGCGTTCTAACGCTTCTCGGGCACGGCACTTGGGTCTTGATCCGGGGAATTTTCCGCGTTCTTGCTTCCGATCCTACCAAGCCACCGGTTTCGCGTCCGGTGGCGACGGCGATTCCAAGGAATGAGCCGGCAGGGTCGGCGCCCGATCCCCAACGAGATCTGGCCGCGTTTTCGCGGATGGTAGATGCGTTAACGTCGACCGAGCAGATTTCCGGCGATCAAGCCACGCAGCTCAAGACGAAAGCTCGTGAGTTTGTTCAACAATACGCCGCGTTGCCTTCCAAGCCGATTCAACCTAAGCCCGTCGAATTACCAGCGGCAGCGAATACGCCGGTCATGAGCGATCTGCCGGTGCAAGCTCCTCCACGCTGGAACGAAGAATCTTCCCGGCCGGTTTCGGCCGAGACGGCTGCCCGGCGTGGTCTGGCCGATGTGTTGGCTGGTTTCCTGGAACAGCACAACATTCGCTGGGGTGAATTGATTGCCGGGATGTTGATCGTGCTATGTTCGATCGGACTCGTTCTGAGTTTGTGGAGCACGCTGACCGCCGCCCACCGGATTGTCCCTGCGGTTGTCTTCATGTCCGCCGATGCGGCGATCTTTGCCGCCGGTTTGTACACGATGCGTCGTTGGAAGTTACGGCATACTAGCCGAGCGGTTCTGATCATCGCGACGTTGTTAGTTCCGCTATGCGTGCTCGCGGGGCTTGCCGCTGCGGGTGCCAACGCGAACGCCACCTCGGTATCGCTGACCGACCCGGTCACGCTGAGTGTGATCGTTGTCGCCACGATCGGTTGCGGATGGTTGTTGTGGCAAGCGTCTCTTGCGTTGGTCGGCCGTAGTGGTGCCTTGGCGCTGACCTCGAGTGTCATCGCGTCATCGCTCAGCCTTCCGTTGCTGCCTGCGGCGGGCCGGTGGCTGGGCTCTCACGCCGGGTGGATGATCTTGGTGCCCACGTTAATCACCGCGATCGCGTTGGTAATGCGACGAGGTTCGACGACCTTGAAAGGCCGCCGCGCTTGGAAGAACCACTGGTTGCACATGGGGATCGTTGTCGGGGCTCTTGGTAGTGTGGTGGTTTACGCCGCGTTCTTTTTCCGTGATGCGGGTGAGGCGATCTGGTTACAGATCGCAATCTCGACCGTCCCGATTTGGGTGGCCATCACGATGATCGAGGCGATGCATTGTTTTGGCTTCAGATCACAAGCGTTGTTAGCGAGCAGTCATCGAGCGACACAGCGTTTTATCGCTACCGTACTGGTTTTCGTCGCCATCGGAGCGACCGCCGCGATTCTGCCGGCGTCGTTCGGCAGTTTGTCTTGGCTGTGGACGCACGCGATCGCGGTCAGTCTCTCGGCGGTTTTATTCAGTGTCTTGTTGCGACGCGGCGACCAAGTATTGCTGGCGATGTTGCCCGTCGCATTCGTGGCGATGGCAACGTCGACGGTTTGGATGAGCGGCCAAGATTGGGCCGAGGTGGATTTGCTCCGGACGGTATTGAGTGGCGAACCGATGCTGTTTGCGGTGGGTATGCTCCTCATCGGGATCGTTTTGAGATGGGGTCTCGGGCTTCAGAACGAGTCGACAAAACTGTGGACGGATCTGTGGGAAGTCTTTTCGATCGGAATCTTGGGACTCGGGACGCTGTGGCGGTCCGCCGCGATCGTTGCCGCTCCGTTTGAACGCGTCTCAGATATTGCTTTCGATTTCCTTGCCGTGCCGGCGATGTCGGTATGGACGCTCGCGTTGCACGGTGCCGGTTTGATCGGATTGTTGCTGAGCGGCTACCTTGCTCGTCGGGATGAGTCCACCGCCTCGCGTGAACGGTTACGCGTCGGCGTCGGTTTGGTGGGGATGCTGTTTATCGCGGTCGTCGTGGCCACACAATTGACGGAATCGGTTGACGAACGATTGATCGCAATGGTGAGTTTCGCTGCCACCGGTTTCGCTGTGCTGTATTGGCAAATGCGATCACGACCGCTGGCGATCGGTGCAATCGGGTTGGTGAGTGTCGGCTCGATGGTGCTGTTGGGGACGTCATGGTTCCCATCGGTAATGGACCACGTTTCGCCTGATCGTTTGATCGCCGGTTCGATGGCGGCTTGGTGGATCGTGTCGGCGTTGGGGTTGATGCGATCGAGAACGTCTTGGCACCCGATTTTGTCCGCAGTCTTGTTCGCGCTGACGGCGGCAATGGTGACTCCCGCGCTCCGTTGGACATCACCAATTGTTTGGTTTCAAGCATCCGCGTTGGGGGCCATTGTCTGGATCGGGCTCAACGAGATCTCAAGACGATTCTTTACGAAAGGCTGGAAGCAGTCCGCCGTGGGAGTCGTCGATTCGTATCCGAACGAAGCCATCGATTTGTCCGTTGCTTGGATCCGGATTGTCGGAGTGATTTGTGCAGCGATGGTTCTGGTCGGTATCGTAACGCAAGCTACCTGGACGATCTCGTGGAGTTTGCCGCTCGGCGGCGTGATGACGCTCGCGGCCTTGATCACATTCGCGATCGGCAGCACGCGTGATTACCGCTGGCCGTTGCCGTTCTTGCTTCCGATCATGAGTGGGCACCTTGCCTGTTTCGCGGCGATGTTCGGTTGGATTTCCCGGGACGAAATCATGACTGTTGTGGTCGTGTGCGGTTGGCTCGGGTGTCTTGGTTCATCGATCTTCGTGTGGTGGCGTCGATCAACGGCCCATTCGTGGCACGTCGTCGGCCAAAGTTTATTCTTGACCGGATCGGCGATTGGGTTGAGCGAGCCAACGCGATTGTTCGCGTTCATTCCAGGCGGTTGGTCGGCATCCAACGCATACGTTTTGCTCGCGGTGTCTGGACTGATGTTCGCGGCGGTAGCGTTGATGCGATTCACATCGGGAATGCTTTCCCGCGGCCTGGGTTGGTTGGTGATCTTGGCCGGTGCCTACCTGATCGGTTTCGAGTTGGTCGGATATCGTTTCCATGCGACTTCATTGACCGGAATCATGGCGTGGCTTTGCGGTTGTGTCGTTCTCTGGCGGAGCGACCGGTTAAGACTTAACGGGGTTTCAACCGGCGACCTTGCGGTGCCCGATCGCCCGTCCACGTTCGGCAGTCGGGCCGATACGGAAGCTTCCGCATTGATGCTGCCAATGCTGGGTTTGACGGGATGGACGGTCTTGATGGAATCAGGCGGTCGCTGGATTTCGTCGTGGGATAATTCCGTTACCCAAGCTGTCTTGCAATGTGGGGTCGCCCTGCTTGCGGGTGCTTCGGCGTGGATGTGCCGTGACTTGCGCGGCGGGGTGACGGAAGACACGGAATCTCGATCAAGGTGGCTTTATTGTGTTTGGCTGATCGTTGGCTCGCTCGCGATCGGATGCGGTCTAGCCGCCACGGTGTTCAGCACGGATTGGGGAACGCCTTGGGTCGTGTTGAGTTTGTCGGCTTCGTCGGCGCTCGTTGCGGCGGTTTGGTGCCTGCCTCGCCGAGGTCATGGAGCGATCGAATCCGCGATCGAACGTGTTACCATCGGTTGCACGCTGTTGGGAACCTTCATTGCGATCGGGATAGCCACCACGTCACCGGGCGTTGAATCCAACTTGACCGGGATTTGGACTCGGTTGAGCGTGCTGGGCATCGGAATTCTCTCCTGGGGCATGTTCAGTCTCTCCGAGCAAACCCAACCCACCGATGGACCGATCGCGCAGCGCCGACGGCATCGGTGCGTCGGAATCGGTTTATGGGCAATCGCATTGATCGCCACGCTGGGTTCCGGTTCGCTACTTCGAGACGATTCGATCAATCAGGGTCTGCCCGTTTTGATCGCGACGATGCGTCTGGTGATCGCTTCGGTCGTGGCGATCAGTTTGCTGCTATTGGTCATCCCCAAGCTGCTCAAAGGTCCCTTCGTCGATCGGTGGCAGTTGGCGTTACGGCGCGGTGGGAAGATTGCTGGTGGGACGTTTATCGGTTCTTTAACGATGATGTTGGTTCTCGAGTGGACATTACGAGAACGAGATCTTGGGATCGAGGGATTGCCCATGCCGGTCGTGATCGTAGTGATGCTGATCTTAGGATTCTTTGCAGTGATGGCGGGCACGTTGGCCGTATTGAGCGGCCCCGTGTTTGGGAACGATCGCAAGCCGAACTGGTTACGACTAAGCGATCGTCAGCGAACCGCATTGGTTTATGGGGCTCAAATCGTTGCCGGATTAACTTGGCTGCATTTCTATCTATGCCGTGGCAGTTCGGCCTATTTGGGACTGCGTGAAGTTTGGCCTTATGTCGTCATGGGGATCGCTTTCGCGAGCGTGGGAATGGCCCAGTGGGCGTTGCGGCGTCAAGACAACGTGTTGTTTGACGCGATGAAACGTACCGCGATGTTCTTGCCCCTGATTCCGGTCGTTGGCTTTTGGCTCAGTGGTGCGTACGCGATGGTGTGGCATGAGCTGGAATGGTCATGGACGTTCTATCGCGGAGCGACATCGTATCAAGCCATTCTGATCGTCGGTGCGATTTATTACGGCATCATGTCGATGCTTTGGAAGAATGGTTTCCCGCGTATTGCCACCGTCGTGTTGGCGAACGCCGGGTTATGGGTGATGTTGACTCAAACGCCCGGCTGGGGATTCCTCTCGCATCCGCAAGCCTGGTTGATTCCGCCCGCCGCGTGCGTGCTGCTGATCGCGCATCTGCAACGGGATTCCTTGGAACCGAAGCTCGGATCGGCGATCCGGTATGGCGCGACGTTGATGATTTATCTCAGCAGTACGGCGGACATCTTATTCAGCGAAATCGGTACGTCGCTTTGGGGACCGATGATCTTGATCGGGTTGTCGCTGGTAGGAATGGTTGCGGGCGTGGCCATGCGAGTCAAACCATTCTTGTACTTGGGGACGATTTTCACGTTCTTGGGAATCATGAGCATGGTCTGGCACGCCGGCCAAGCGATCGACGCGGTATGGCCTTGGTGGGTCTTCGGCATCACGACCGGCTTGATTCTCTTGAGCGTTTTGGCGGGGATCGAAAAACACAAAGATCAATTGAGAAAGTGGTCCGATCAATTAGCGGGCTGGAGTTGATCGACTCGTTCGAAATACCAGACTTGGCTGGACCAATCCGCGACCGGATAGACACGGACCTCGGGACCAGGAACGTAGTCGCCGCTGGCGTTTTGGCCCGAAGCTTCTCTTGTGAAGGCTCCGTCGGGTGACGACCATCGGTTGATCATGCGAAAGCCGCCATCCCCTTGTGGGACCAGCGTCCATTGCTGACTGAGCCAATCTTCGTTGAGTCCCTGCAACGCGATCGAGGCTCCCGCCGTCGACGGATTGTTTGAGGAAGGTTGCCGCGTGAGATAATCGGCACCGTCTCGCCATTGATTGCGTAGCCGAAACACTCCAGACTCGACCCGCTCGATTTGCCAGATCAAACTGGACCATTGTCGCGACGTGTCATCGAGCGTTTCCAAGTAAATCTCCGAACCGGGTACATAGTTACCGGTTTCATCGGGGAACCCGAATCGTGCGAGATAAGAACTCGATCGATCCCAACCGCTGCTCAGTCGAACGAAATCCGTTGTTCGTCCGGCGAGTCGTTCTTGCATCGCGAAATACGCAGGCTTGGGAGTGATCGGAATGATTCCATCACCGCCGCTCAGTGGTGTGGCAAACATCGAACTGCCCGGCGGGACGATCGTGTCGGAGAAGCCGGGACGTCGATCGGCCAACGTGAGTGTGAAATCGGTGTTTTGCAACCAAGACGTTTCGTCGGTGAAGTCCCACATCAAGAAAGACTGGCAAGCCGGCTGATCCAGTGCAATCTGCAATAGTTCGGCGAACGAACGGGCCTGTTGTTCGAGTTCGGCCGAGTTGGGCGGATCCGCCTGAGGATCCGAAGTGATCGTGGCCGCGATGTCGCATTCGGTGATGAATAGTTGAAATCCTTCATCGGCGAATCGTTGAAAGTTCGCACGGATACTCGGAAAGTCGGGTTCATATCGCGTATCCAACCAATGGTTCTGAAAGCCAACTCCATCAATCGGAACGCCTTCGTCACGCAGCTTTTTGCAAAACGCAAGTAAGCGATCGGATTTGTCGTTGATCGTTTCAGCGGAGTACTCATTGACGATCAAGATCGCATTGGGATCAGCGGCCTTGGCCCACTCGAAAGCCTTGCGAACATAGTCTGATCCCATCGCCTCGTACTCTTTGTAAGCAATGAAGCCGTCGCCCGACCCCAGTCCGATCCGCAACCCATCGGCGTCCATCACATCACCGTTATCGCCGATGATCTCGTTGACGACGTCCCACACCCAAACGTCGCCCGCCGTACTCGACGCCATGGTCGTCACGTATTGCTGCAACGTCGCCTCGACTTGATCGTTGGGCAGGTCACGAAACCACGGCAATCGAACGTTCTCGGTCGGGTAAACCAAGATGTGGGCGTGAACTCGAAATCCGTTGCTGCGTGCCCAATTGACGTTGTTGACCAAGCCCGACGTGTCGATCGGTAAGTTTGGGTCGGACCATGGACCAAAAGGCATGAAGGCCTTGGTCGTCACGGCATTGAATTCCGACTTGGCAAACTCAAGCGGTGGAGAGTCAAATGTTGGCGTGTCGTAACCACCCATGACACCGCCGATCGCGAAGCCGGGCGGGACCAAGTCGCGCAGCCGGTCGGCAGAGAATGGACCTTGGGCAGGCAACGCATGTGAGCCGATGACGAACCCGAGCAGGATCGTCCATAACAAGGCAATCGGGCGAATATTCATGTGATTGAGCGATTCGAGGGCAGTGGCGGGATGGACTTCCCCCGATTGTAATTCCACGAAATCGGGATGGGATCTCGAAAGCTATCCGGTAGTTGCCAGCCGCCGTGTCGGCGTCCTTGGGTGCACGGCCTAGTTCTGGCTTTCGTTCGTGCTCGTGCTCAGCATCGCGGTGCTCGTACTCGTCATCGACCGCCGCCGCGTAGTCTACCGATGACTCCCCGACCCCGTCAAACTTGATCGCCATCCGAGTCAACATCGAGACGACTCGTTTGAGCTTCAGCTTCATGTCACGGCTTGTCCTGATATCCAATCCACCGGACACAACGAGCACATCTTCGATTGCAGGTATCCAAAAGCTGAACCGGGAGCGATGTCGAGAAAACGAGCACGATCCTTCACGCTTCGCCTGACGTTGCCCTCGGCGATGTTCAGGGGAATCGATTGCGCCGCACGGAGCCATTAATCACGAGCGTGGCGATGCAAACCGCTTAGCGATTTTGAAATCGCGAAAGCCGCCGACACATAGATTGGTTCGGTCACCGTTACCTCATTTCGAGCACGAGCACCGTTTCACTGAGCACGAGCACGAACTGCACTTCGTGCCAGAACATCACCGATCAGCCGGCGGTGACAAATGATCTTCAAATTCAAAATGCTCGATTTCGCCGCTCGGTTGTACCGGATGATTATCCATCTCCTCTGCATAGCAAAGCTAATCCCCAATCGCTGCAAAATCTGAGTACTCGCCCACGTTTACAAAAGTTGAAAGCTTCTGAAGGGCAGAAATCTGCATTGGCGTAGCATCTTTTTGCAGAGATTCAGACGCGTCACCATCCTCAACAGGAAAATACTTATTGCGAACCTCTTTGGAATCGAATACTACCACAATCTTATACACCCCTTTTTCCTTTCCCCGATCTCCTTTTACGATGAATGCACGAATCCCGTGCGTCGGTTTGGAAAAGGCATTCTTAAATTCATCCTTTACGAATGCCTCAAAATTGGTGGCATCGATTCCTTCTCGGAGCTCAATCGGACGCAACGAGTAGACTGGCAACGCTGACGTGGCCTCCTCTGCCTTTTCTTTTGAAGCAGCCGTCTGAGCACTGGTCACACCTAGTAAGGCGAGTGTGGAAATTGTGATTGCAAGAACGTAGCGCATCATTTTCTGACTCCGTATACTGAAAAGGAAGTTCATAGATTGAACGGGGAGACGACTCGTAAATTGAACGGCGCAAGAGCGTACAGGGACTAGTGGAGTAGTAACTCAGTCGACGAACGACCGCCGTCACCTAGGGCGGATGATTGAGTCTCGATTTGTAAAACCGCGCAAGCCGTCCTTAGGTGCACGGCTTAGTTCTGGCTTTCGTTCGTGCTCGTGCTCAGTAGCGCGGTGCTCGTGCTCGTAATCGATCGCCACCGAGTATTCAACTGATGACTCTTTGACGCCGTCAAACTTCATTGCCATCCGAGTCAACATTGCAACGATTCGCTTGAGCTTGGATTTCAAGTCGTGATTCGTTGAATCGTCCAAGCCACCAGTCGCGACCAAGACATCTTGAATCGCTGCAAACTCAAACGACGAACCGCGAGCAATATCGAAGAAACGGGCGCGATCCTTCAATCTTCGTTTGCCGTTGCCCTCAGCGATGTTGAGCGGAATCGATTGAGCCGCACGGAGCCATTGATCACGACCATGGCGATGCAAACCGCTCAGCGATTTTGAACTCTCGAAAGCCGCCGAAACATACTCGATGGACAGACGGTAAACATCGAGTCGATCATGGTCGAAGATTGGATCGTTCATCAAAGCTACTTTTCGATTACGAGCACGAGCACCGTTTCACTGAGCACGAGCACGATGGAGCACTTCGTGGCCGAACGACTGGATTCACCGAGCCGACGGGGTAGATGCACCATCAGGCCGCGGTTGTTCGTCGGCTTCGGTGCAATCCTTGGTTCGTCTTGGTGTCCAGAGAACTCGACCCGATGTAGATTCTTCACGTTGCAGGCGCGCTACCAATGTAGCGAGTGTGCCACCCGATTCAGCAAGCAATCGTTCCCGCGTTGCATGCAGCTCATCAAGAATTGGATCGTTCATGGGGATTGGCCTCCGAGAAATTCCGCAGGTGTACAAATCAACATGCCACTCAGTCCTTCACTCGCGAGTAACCGGTAAACGCGAGGAAGCTCGTGTGCATTGGCGATGTGCTTGCAGTTCAACGTCAATAAATAGTCTACTCGCGCTAGTGCAGCCAAGGCAACATGCAAGGCGTCCGCGGCAGCCTTCTGCGGCATCATGTGTCCAGCCAGTATGCGGCTGGCAAGTTGTTCAGCGTCTTGAGAGATCGGCATGATAGGCAAGCCATCTAAAATTTTAAGTCGGTCCGCCGCTGCGGTTGGGTCGCCATCACCGGCCTCGTCAAGCGTAAGTTGCGACGTTACCAAATCAAACTTCGGACGCTCAAGCCGCCACCAATCTCGCGCCTGCTCCTGGATTGCCGCGATTTGAATGTTCTTGCTCGGCCATGCAGTCGCATAGCTTACAATCGACGTTTCGATGTAGAGTGTGTCCATCCGGTCATTGTATCAGATCGTTGTGCTATTCCGTATGGAGCGACTGTGGTCGCAGGTTTCAAGACGAACGGTACGGTTCAGCGGGGCCGCGCGAACGACTCTCCACTTCAAAAAGGTCACCTCGCGGCCTCCGTTGCAACCGATGGTTCGTCGCTTCACCGGGCAGCTTCAATAGACGTTCCATAGGCAACGAGAGACAATTCTACAGCGCTTGTTCAGAAGAAACAAAGCTCCATCACATCGGAAAACTTTCAACCGAGTGATTCACGATCGTGTTTACAACGCCGAGTTGCAGGAGCCCGGCGAAAACGACATATGCCACACATCGCCGTTTTTGCAGAGGCAGCCGTTGTCGGACGTAGATCGCCGCTACAGCAATCGTAGTACAGCTAGTCACGATCGAGATCAATCGGCCAATGTCTCGCTGGATTAGAAAATTAAGCCCGTCTTGCTGCCACATCAAGAAAAGAACCAAGAGCCATCCGTAGCAAATAACCTGCGTTGCTTTGAACATGAGCGATGCGGTACGCCCACCCTGTGATTCCGGTGGGGGATTTGAAGCCGCTGTTTCGCTCGGAGGGTTATAGGGCGATTGATTCACAGCAAACGCAGATTCTTAGTCCGACGAACGGTTGCGATGGGCGGGCGGCGACGTGCGACATGCAAGCAGAGGAAACCAGTTTGCCGCAGCTCCGTCACCATCGCTTGGTTATTCGCGATCTGGATACAGCAAACGATCTACAATTCGCAAGTCGGCAGACGACAGTTCGTAAGTATATCGCAAGATTTCGCGCGGAGGTCGTTCTGTAGAGAAAATGTCATGTGTGGTGACAACACTGAACCGAAGTTGCCCAGCAGCAACGCGTGGAACGTGTAACTGCAAATCAATGGTCTGATCGGAACGCCACAAAGCATCGGCGAGAATAACTCGTCCGAGTTGGCAACCATATGCGATAGCATTTGCCAACGACGAAGCATCGCGGATCGCGGCTGAACAAAAGTCATGCGAGTGCTCGCGAAGCCTATTCATGGCGGCGTCAAACGATGAATAGTGTTCAAGCCTGGAACTATTATCGGCGTCGAATACACACCATGCGTCGACTATCGTCTTATGGTCTGAATCATATCCGTCGTCCGATTGGAATGTAGCAACGCGAGCGATACCGAACCGCTGAGTCTCAAACAGGCGTTCAATTACTGTGTAAGTTCGCACGCAGTTGGTTTGTATATCACTAATCGAATAACGAGGTAATTATCCCCGGTTGTTCTGGGTATGAGGTCGCGAGAAGGGCGTTATCGCTGGGTGTGCCTTCGGCTTCCTACGTGACAGGCGGGGTGTTATCGCTGGGTGCATGGGGACTTATCTCCGGGTAGCCGGACTTATCGCCGGGTAGTTCGGAAGGCCAGTATGCGGCCGCCCCGCGGGTGGGTCAAGCAATTTTTTCGATAAACAATTTGGTGTTAGGTTGACCTTCTTCAGGTTCTTGCGATGACACAAACGGATTGTACCAATGGGAATTGGAGGTGCCCCCATGCTCACGCATGGGGGCTGCATGCTGTCGCGGTTCCGCCGCTGGGATCACTACTGCTTGATGCGAATGTGTCGGTACTCGATCTGTCCGCGGTCGCCTTCGAGTCCGATCGGGCCGTCGGCGGGAATCGCCAATGCTTCTTCCAAAACTTCGCCGTTGCAAGTGCAACGAGCGACATCGTCCTTGACGACGATCTCGAGGTCATTCCATTTCTGGGGGCGGTACTTGATTAATTCTTTGTAGGGTCCGGCGAGTTTGAAATCACGACATTGCAATTGAGGACCTCGCAAAAACACACCGCTGTCGGCATTCGGCGTCGCGCGAAACTGCAACCTTAATGTCAAGTCGCCTGAAAAATCCTTCGACGTCCATAACTGCTCAATGCTGCGACCGTCCGGAGGTGTGGTCACGATAATTCTTCCGTGACGAGCGACGAAGCGTTCGTTGGGTGTTTGAGTCTTGCCGTCCAATACCAACTTCTCTTCCACCAATGGCCAATGAATGCCCTTCGGATTACGACTGAGCCAACGTTCGCGGCTCTTTCGCATCGGCTCGGGCGTGGGACGAAGTTCCCAGCCGGTCAGGTCCTTGCCATTGTGCAGAGCGACAAAGCCGGGTTCGATCGTCAGTGACGTTACTTCTGGCTCAAGTAGACCAAGTGTTTCAAAGAGAGGAATGAGGGCGTCTCTCCACTTCTCATAGCCGGCGCGGTTGGGATGCAAGAGATCAGGAAACTCGGCCGCGATGGCATCACCATTTGCATCGGCAAACAACGTCCAGGTGTCCACCATGGTCACTTGGCGATCGCCAGAAACCATGTCGACTAGCAACTCATTGAGTTGTTGGATGCTTTCGGCAGAGCGTTTTTTCGAAGCACTGCTTGGCATGACCTGACAGAGCACAACCGGCATGGCTGGATTATGCTTCTTCAAACTGTCGAGAATCAATTGAACATTGCCGGCGATCGTAGCAGGCTCGGCGAGTTCTTCTAAATCATTGGTGCCCATTAGCAAGACGACAGCCGCCGGATCGAGTGACAAGACATCTTCTTGCAATCGAATCAACATGCCTCGTGTCGTGTCGCCACTGATGCCTCGATTGGCAACTTTCATACCGGCAAAGTCTCCCGCAAAATCATCCTTCCATCCTTGCGTGATCGAATCACCCAAGAACACGACGGCACCGTGATCCTGTTCAGCCCGCCGCGCAAAAGTTGCCCGGCGTTGCGACCACACATTCTGCATCCATTCATATCGCCGAATCGGTCCGGCACCCGGCAAACCTTCGTCAGTAGCCGGAATCAGAAAGGTACTCTGGCTGGTGTCGATCTGATCTTGAGCGTGACAAAGAACAGTCATCGTCGACGCCCAGAGGATCCAGAGTAAAAAGGATGCTATGACGGTTTTCAAAAGCATGTTTTTGTTAGGCTAATACATGTGGGGTGAAGCGGGGAGCTGAGTTGCGTAGCTTAACACCTCTCCCGAGTGGAGGACACTGCTGAATGAAATAGCCGTTTTGGCGATAGCGGGCTGTTGATTTAATCGTAACCCGCTGCGTAAGCGAGGAATAATTGATATTGACTCATCCCTCGCTTACGCTTCGGGTTACGAAAAACCAATTCCACAGGAAAAAGTGCAACTTCAAAACTCACGCATCGGGTTACGATGAGAACTAAATCAACAGCCCGATCGCCACGGTTTCGGCACCGCGGAACCGGGGTTAACGCCCTTCGGCTAATCGTTGTCATTCGGTAAATGACTAAATCAACACGCCGCTACGCATGGGGCACTATACTAATTGGTGTTTGACGAATCATTTCAGAAGCCCCACCTCACCTGCTGCCCACCCCTATGAAGCTGCCGTTTCTCGACCTTGGCCCCCGGTGCGTTTGGCGTCTAGCGACGTTGAGCCTAGTGACGTTGTCTCCAGCGATCTCGGCTAAGGGCGACGACATCGATTTTAACCGAGATATCCGTCCGATCCTCTCGGGCAGTTGTTTCGCTTGCCATGGACCGGATGAGAATACTCGCGAAGCCGATCTCCGTTTGGATACGGCTAAAGGCGCCACGGAAGACTTGGGGGACTACGCTGCGGTCGTCCCTGGTTCTGCCGACGAGAGTACCATCATCCATCGGATCTTGTCCGACGATGAAGACATGCGGATGCCGCCAACCGGCAAGGGACGAAAACTGAACGAAGAGGAGGTCCGTTTGCTGCGACAATGGATCGATTCCGGTGCCAAGTATGCGCAACACTGGTCTTATGTCAAACCCGAACAGAGTGGTCCTCCAGTTCACCCGTTTCCGCATTCCCGCGTGAATGAGATTGACGATTTCATTCTTGCACGGTTGCAACGGGAGGGCTTGCAGCCATCGCCGCCGGCCGAACGAGCGACCATCGCGCGGCGGGTGGCAATCACGCTCAATGGTGTTCCGCCAACGTGGGAAGAAGTACGAGCTTTCGTCAACGACACTCGCCCAGAAGCCTACGAGATCTTTGTCGATGCGCAATTGGCAAAGTCGAGTTTTGGTGAGCGATGGGCTCGCGTGTGGCTGGACCTTGCCCGCTATGCGGATTCCGCCGGATACGCGGACGATCCCTCGAGAACGATTTGGGCCTATCGCGACTATGTCATCAAATCACTGAATCAAAATAAACCGTTTGACCAATTCACTATCGAACAACTTGCTGGCGACTTGCTGGAGAACCCGAGCGATGAACAACTGATCGCAACTGCCTTGCATCGCAACACGATGACCAATAACGAAGGGGGCACCAACGACGAACAGTTTCGCAACGAAGCGATTGTTGATCGTGTCAATACAACGATGGCTGTGTGGATGGGCACGACGATGGCATGTGCCCAATGCCACACACACAAGTACGATCCGATCAGTCAAGCAGAGTATTTCCGTTTCTTTGATTTTTTCAACCAATCGCAAGATGCTGACCGCCGTGATGAAAGTCCGCTGCTGCAGATCTTGACCGATGAACAAAAAGAACAACGTCGTCAACTCGAACAGCAACTGGCGTCGCTGCGGAAGGTTCTTGACACACAAACACCCGCGATTGATGAAGCGATGGGGCAATGGATCGAGCAACTTCAAGAAGAACCACAATGGCAACCGCTGCCAATCGAATCGGCCACGTCCGACGCGGGAACATTGGAACTGCAAGCCGAGGGTACGCGTGTCGAACTGAAAGGGGATCGTCCGAATACGGCGACCTATACCGTGCGGATGCCATTTCACAATCCACAGGACGTAGCCGCCATCCAATTGCGAGTCCATCCCGAACAACAAAGCAATTTTGTCCTCAGTCGTGTTCGCGCGGCGTGGGTACCAGCAATCGCCGAATCTCCAAGTGCTCGCTTCGTCCGTATTGAACTTCCGGGTGCCGGCCGTTTCCTACATGTCGCTGAGGTCGAAGTCTTTCATGAAGGAACCAACGTCGCGCTCCAGGGAAAGGCCTCGCAAAGTTCCACGGCTTTCGGCGGTCCTGCCGAACGAGCCATTGATGGTAATACCGACGGTAATTTTCAAGCGAACTCGGTCACTCATACGGGCCAGGAAACGAATCCATGGTTGGAAATCGATCTTCATCAGTGGCAACCGATTGATCGCGTCGTGGTTTGGAATCGAACCGACGATGGCGGAGCAATCAAAGAGCGGATTGCCGGTTATCGGGTCGTGCTGTTGGATGATCAACGCAATGAAGTGTGGTCGTCGAACTCCGAGGGAATTCCTGACCCGAGTCACTCCTATGAGCTGACCGGAACGCGCCGACTGCAATTTGCGTCGGCATCAGCCGATTATTCACAAGACCAGTTTTCTGGCGACAGTGTACTGCCCAGCAGCGGTGCAAGCACTGACCAAGCTCCGAATCCGGAAAAGGGATGGGCGATTGCTGGTGGTACAGGCGCATCGCATGCGTTGACATTGATACTAGCCACTCCCCAAAAATTCGGTGAAGGGGAACTGGTGCTGCATCTCGAACAAGTTTCCCGCTTTGGCCAACATCTGCTGACAAATTTCGGGTTTGCTATCACGGCCGATGCGCAGGTGTCGCATTGGTCATCCATGCCGGAATCGGTTCGAGCACTTGTGAAGAAGGGAGAGCTTTCCGATCCGGAACGCGTGCAATTAGCCAGCTATTACCGAACGCTTGCCCCTTTACTTGCCGAGACTCGAGCCGAACTTAGCAAACTGCAAACTGCCTACGACAACATCAAACCGGCGACGAGTGTGCCGATCATGCGAGACGTGGCCGATTCACAGCGACGAACGACAAAGATTCAGCTTCGAGGAAACTACCTTAGTTTGGGTGACGAAGTGACGGCAGGAGTTCCCGCGGTCTTTCATTCGCTGCCTGCGGATATGCCAGCGAACCGTCTGGCGTTGGCGCAGTGGCTGGTCTCTGCTGAAAATCCCCTCACGGCAAGAGTGATCGTTAATCGGCATTGGGAGCAGGTCTTTGGAATTGGCATCGTGGAAACTAGTGAAGAATTTGGTTCTCAAGGCGAATTGCCCACACACCCGGCGTTGCTTGATTGGTTGGCGGTGGACCTGATCGACCATGGCTGGGACATCAAACGACTGCTCAAGCAGATAGTGATGTCGGCAACTTACCGCCAATCAAGCGCCATCAGTCCCGATTTGCTCGAGGCAGATCCGGATAATCGGCTATGTGCACGCGGGCCACGATTTCGGATTTCGGCCGAGATGGTTCGCGATCAAGCGTTAGCCGTTACGGACCTGTTGAGCGATAAAGCTTACGGGCCTCCTGTTCGTCCGCCACAGCCATCCCTCGGCCTATCGGCCGCATTTGGATCAGCGACGGATTGGAGTACGAGCGAAGGAGAAGATCGCTATCGACGGGCGATTTACACGACTTGGCGACGTTCGAATCCATACCCGTCGATGGCAACGTTCGACGCACCTAATCGTGAAGTCTGCACCGTGCGCCGGTCTCGGACGAACACTCCACTGCAAGCGCTGGTGACTTTGAACGACCCAGTTTACGTCGAAGCGGCACAATCGCTGTCCCGACAAATGGCGCAGCAGGATTCGCTCGACAAGCAACTGCAGTACGGCTTTGAACGTGCATTACTGCGTGATCCCAATGCACGCGAACTCGATCGCTTGCGATCGATGTACACCGACCTAGTTGCGTACTACGGCGAACACTCCGATGATGCCCGACTGATGGCGAGCGAGCCTCTGGGAAGCTTGCCCGACGGAGCTGACGCCGCTCAATATGCTGCGTTAACCGTGATTGCGAATACGATTCTGAATCTCGATGAATTCTTGATGCCCCGATAAAAATGCAATGAATGATTATCAAAACATGCGGATGCAGCGATTGCTGACGGAGACTCGTCGACACTTTCTCAAGCAGTCGACAGCCGGGATCGGAGGGATCGCGCTCGGGTCGCTGTTGGCAAACGAAAGCCAAGGTGCCGGCGCGGCAGCCGCCCCTAGTTCACTCGCATCCAAGGCCCCTCATTTTCCGGCCAAGGCGAAGCGAGTTATCTACCTTCACATGACCGGTTCACCGCCAAATCTTGACCTGTTTGATTACAAGCCGGAACTGGCGCGTCTCAGTGGAACCGATTGTCCTGACGAGTTCTTAAAGGGACGAGAGTTTGCTTTTACGAGCGGAACTCCCAAACTGCTCGGGTCTCCACGCCAGTGGAAACAGGTTGGCCAGTCTGGGACGTGGATGTCCGATGCGATCCCGAATTTCCACGAAATCGCTGACGAAATGTGTGTCATCCATGGCATGCATACCGATCAGTTCAACCATGCTCCGGCTGAACTGTTGTTGCTGACCGGATCTTCCCGATCGGGACGTCCATCATTGGGAGCCTGGACCAGTTATGGACTTGGCAGTGAGAATGAAGACTTGCCCGCGTTCGTGGTCTTGATCTCCAGCGGCGTGCAACCCAACGGAGGCAAGAACTCGTTTGGTTCCGGGTTTCTTCCTTCGATCTATCAAGGAGTCCAGTGTCGATCCAAGGGGGACCCAGTGTTGTACTCTTCCGATCCGGCAGGCATGAATCGACAAGTGCGGCGACAAAGTCTTGATGCTTTGAATGATTTGAATCAATTGCAAGCTGAAGAGATGGGACATCCCGAGACTCTGACGCGAATTTCGCAGTACGAGCTAGCTTATCGGATGCAGGTAAGTGTTCCCGACGTGATGGACGTCACGAAGGAGTCTCAAGAGACACTGGATGCTTATGGGGCAAAGCCCGGTCAAGCGAGCTTCGCCAATAACTGCTTGCTGGCGCGAAGACTGAGCGAAGCCGGCGTTCGCTTCGTTCAATTGTTTGACTGGGGCTGGGACTTCCACGGAACGGGAGCGGGCGAGGGTTTAACCGATGGTTTGACGAACAAGTGTGCGACGATGGACAAACCGATTGCCGCCTTGATCAAGGATCTGAAGCAGCGTGGCTTGCTTGACGAGACGTTGATTATTTGGGGCGGCGAGTTTGGCCGAACCCCTTTCCGCGAAGGACGCACGGCCGGCGGACAAATTCTTGGTCGCGACCACTATCCCGACGCCTTCTCGATGTGGATGGCAGGTGGTGGTGTGAAAGGTGGTCTCGACTATGGCGCAAGTGACGAACTGGGGTTCCGTGTTGCCGAGAACCCGGTTCATGTCCATGACCTGCAAGCGACCATCTTGCACTTGATGGGCTTCGACCACACGCAGCTAACCTATCGCTTTCAAGGTCGCGATTATCGACTGACCGACGTGCACGGCCACGTTGTTCAGGACATTTTGGCGTAGAGCCTATCCGAAAAGGGGTCTGACCCTTTGGAGGCGAGTCAATTTTCGTTGCTTTTCTGGTTTCGCCGGAGAGGGTCAGACCCCTTTTCGGATAGGCTCTTGAGCTAATGTCAAGAATGAGTGATGACTAACTCGCTCGTCGTTGCTGACGGGCGGCGAGGCCGCTAAAGAGGATCGAACCGCCGACCAAGCTTGCGAAACCGCCGAGTGCGAATACACCGACGGCACCGAGTCGGTGCATCAATCGATGGTTTTGAATCAAATTCTGCAAAGTGGTCTGATGCTCGGTGGTTAGCTGCATCCAACACGCGCTTTCGTATTCGGTTTGGTCACCGGATCGAACTTCGCCGTCGTATCGACGCGTGATTAACTCGTTACGAATCCAATCCATTTCGACGACAATTTTGGAAGTGTCGATTGATTCGGGGATCGTTGCGGCTTGTTGGTCGATGTAGTTTTCGACCGCGCCTTTGGCCATGACTTCCATCATCTCGGCGGCCGCTTCCGGAGTCGGTTGAGGCGGCGACACGACCACGATTGAAATCACTTGATCGGTTTGAGATGCGTCCGTCGGCAACGACAGGTCATTCTCGTTCCGTTGGACCCATTTGGGTCGATCACTCGGATAGTCGACATGATCCAAGGGAGCAATACTCAGTTCAGCGGATGGTTCTCCCGCCGCTTTATTCTCGTCGGCATGTTTCTCGCCGACATGTTTCTCGTCGGCATGTTTCTCGTCGGCATGGCCGGAGAGCGTAAAACAGGTCGCCAGCAGGAGGGTCATGGCAAGCGATGTTCGCTCGAGCGGATTGATCGTTTTCATGGGTTAAGCCTTTCTCATCGTCGCAAGCGTTGCCACCGAATCCGCTTTCACCCAAGGTGCCGACATTTGAGTCATCACGATGATACCGCCAGCGATCAACATGCCGGACGGTTGAGGAACCGGGATGACTTGATGAACCAACCATTCGCCAACAACGGCGACGGCGACCGCCCACAAACTCAACCGAGCCCGTCGCAAGGGATCGACCGGTTTCCACATTCGCAGCAAGCCGAACAAGACCGCAAAATGCGCCATCATGGCGGCCGCTTTGGGGACGCCGGACAAATGATAAAATGACACGGGCAATGACGTCGCATCGATGTCGCGTCCCAATCCCACATCCATCGGCACCATCAACATTTCGGCAAGCAAATAGGCAACCACACCGACACCGGCACCGAGGAACGACGACGATAATCGTCGCAACATCCCTTCGCCGTCACTCGATTCCCACGCCTTGCCGAGTCCGAGCAGCCCGAACGAACCGATCCACACGACGCACGCCATCCATACATACGGAGACAACGCCATCGGACTGACCGTCGCGTTGCGAAGACCGATGACCGAAGTAATCAACAATAGCGTCGCCGCAACAATCATCGAGATCATCCCGGACGTGGTCCACTCGGCCGCCAGCGTGGTGCGCGATCGAGCGGCCAAGGACTCTCGCAACATCTGTCGCACCTGCGTTTTGGAAAGCCGTTTGGGAACGGGGGTCGGATCCGACAAACGTGCATCCGCGGAAGCGAACGAGTGAGACGGCGAGGTGTTTGATGTTGTTGAATCGGGATTGGGATACGCGTAGGTGTCCGGCTCGGAGATCTGCAACACCATGTGCCGAATGATGTAGTACGGCACGTAGATGAAACCCACGATCGACAACGCGGGCAGCAGCCAATGTGTGTTGAACAACAAGATGAAAATCGTTGCCAAGACGATCACGAACTTCGAGCCCGGCGACCGTTCGAGGTTTTTCCACCAAAGTCCTAAGTCGGTGACACTGTTCCGAATCGCGCGGGCGATGGGTTCTTCGGATGACGGATTTCGCAACGTGACCGCCGGTGCGGTCGCCGGCGACGCGGCTGAACGGGTTGGCGGTGAGACCGGTCGAGCGGGCTGTTCGTTCGAGGCAACCTGTTGCGGATCGATGACAGGAATCCGGTCGGCATCGGTCCACGTTACCGAACTCTTCCACGGCAACATCGCCATCAAAGAAGGGACATCGGACGGTCGATGAGCAGGGTCCTTTTCCAGACACGACGCGATCGCATGGCGGTACTCACGGGGAATCATGGATACGTCGGGCGTGGCGGACAGGTGCTTGATGATGATCTCTTGAGGCGTTTCGCCATTGAACGGCGTCATACCGGTTAAGAGCTCAAACAGGATGATGCCCATCGCGTAGATGTCGATCTCGCGTCCATACTGACCACGTCCGATTTCCGGGGCCATGTAATGGAAGGTCCCGACGCTTTCGGTATGTCCGCCCCGATGAGAGGTCGAGATGAATTTGCTTAAACCGTAATCGCCAACTTTGATGACCCCATCGTCGTCAAACAGGTTGCCCGGTTTCAGGTCGCGGTGAACCAGTCCGGCCGAGTGCAAGTGAGCGACCCCGGCGGCCATCCCGGAAAACCACCGACGGACTTCCGAGATCGGCAAGCCGGTTTCCATCGACGGAACCTGCGGGACGAACCCTCGAGCCGCGTCGGCACCGTCGAGGACTTCTCGGAGATTCTTTCCGGAAACGTATTCCATGACCACCCAAGCCTGATCGTCGTCATCACGGCATATGTCGTGAAGCGAGACCAGATTGTTGTGCTTGAGGTTCAAGCAATGCGACACGCCGCGTAATTCGACGTCGAGGTTGCGTTGAATCCTTTTCAACGCGACCTCTTTGCCTGCCTGGCTGATCGCAAAATAAACTTCACCGAATCCGCCCATGCCGATGCCACGCTGGATCGTATAACGATCCAGAACGACTTCGTCGGGGCAGTGGGTAAAGTTCATGTTGCGGCCGTGATCTCGGGATGGAACGGATGCGAATGCGACACTCATGGTATCTACCAAGATAGTGTATCGACCAAGAAAAGGCAGAGTTTCTACAGGGTCGAATCTTCACCGATCTCGATCGAGACCAACGAACCGGGATCTCGTCCCTCGAGCCCATTCATGTACGACGAGATGTCGTCGAGCAAGGATTCGTCGGACGGCTCGTCCAGGTTGATTTCGCCGAAGTACTCGACATCAACGGCCATGGTTTCTTCTTCGACATCGATGCGAGAGGCAATCTCGTCGAGCAATTCACGCGAACGTGACAAGGCGCTGTCGTCAAGGTTCAACTCGCTGCTCGTTTGAGCGACGCGGAGGGCACCCAAACGTGCTTGCAGGTTTTCGACTTCGACTTCAAGTTGACGCTTGGCGTCGAGCATCGCTTCCATCCGCTCGTTAGCTGATCGCAGGGAAGCTTGTCGGGCCGAAAGCATATTTTGCAACTTGTCAGATGTTTGTTGACGGGTTTTGAATCGTTTGAAACGGTTCGACAAATCCGATTTGACTTGCACCGATGTGTAGGTCTTACCGCCGTAGCTGTAAACGGTGCTCTCGTTTCGCAGGTCATCGGACAATCGTTCGATTTCTTCCTGAGCCTTGGCGAGGCTGCTATCGGTGTCGACGAGTTGTCGTTCCAAACGCACGACTTCGATTTTTTCTTTCGCGATACGTCGGGCGTTGTCGTGAATTTCAGGAGTCAGATCGGCGATCATCTGACGTGCCCGTTTGAGCTCCCATTCCAACGGAACGGCGTCGTTGGCCGAGGTGGTGATGTAATCCCAACCGCAACGAGCGTACGATCCGATCGGCGTGGCGAGAGTGATTCCGGACAACAGAGCACAGGTGGCTCCCGTCATGAAAAGTTTGCGTAGCATGATTTTGTTTCCCAGTCGGTGGATTGGATGTTTCGGTGACCCGGTCCGCCTCGGATCAGGTGCCTTCAACAAGCTCTTCGTTCCAGGCGGAGGAATCTTGGCGACGTGGGCGCAAAAAAAGAAAGAATTGGGCTCAAGTTCGGCGACAGACGTAGAAAGGCAGCAGAATGCGGCATGATGCGCGATTCTGCGGCAGACCATTCGGCTTGAGAAAAAAACCGAAAGCCCGTTCGAACGGAAAATTGTGCGTTCAAGTCGTTCCCTGCAAAGACTTTACGAGCCGTTGGACCGATCGAACTGTTCATCGGGTATCAAAATTGCCGAACTTTTTATCGGGCCGACCCATCTTACCTATGTCTTTTGTGCATTCATGGGAGTTCATCATGTCCACCTCTCACTCAACCTACCCTTCCGGTGGCGGAGACGCTTCCTCCAAAGGGAACGAACTTCACGGCAGTGAAGTTATCACCACATCGAATTGGGGTTGGTTGACGCAACGAATCGAAAAAACCGCCGACGCTGGTTTTGATCGCTGGATGGATGCGAAACTCACGACGCTCGAAGCGGATCTACACCGATTCGCGGTGACCCATCCGGTCTCCACTCGACGGTCTTAGAACCTATCCGAAAAGGGGTCTGACCCTCTCCGGCGATACCCTCAAACGAATGAATAACGACTCGCCTCCAAAGGGTCAGACCCCTTTTCGGATAGGTTAATGCGTCGCTAAGCATCGCGTGAACATCAACTGGCGCATTAAAAAAGTGGAATAGGCTTCCAACCTTTTTATACCCCACATCTTTTTTGACCCCCACGAGCTCGTCTCGTGGGTGAATAAGGTTCGCAAGCTAGACAACGACGCCCTCCCAACCTTCCGATTTTCACTTGTGCTCGCCGCTTGAAGCGGCGAGCACAAGTGAAAATCGGAAGGTTGGGAGAATTGCGGCTCGTGTCTAGCTTGCCAACCTCGGCTTCCTGCCAGACGAGCTGGCAGGGGAGCAATACATGAGCACTTGTGGGGTACAAAAAGGCTGGAAGCCTATGCCACTTGTTGTTCACTCGATATTTACGGTGTCAGCAACGTGGCTCGACGGTCCTCCGTCGAGAATCACGGTGGGGACCACCGTGCCACGTTTTAAGCCAACCTTCATTTTAAATATTGACGAAGCACTAGCATCGATCACAACGATATTGGTAATTGAGACGATTGCATCGAACGCTCTCATTTTCCTAACCAAGATGGCTGTCCAGCCCAATGGTCGGTTTCTTACGTTCTCCAACGCACGTCGTCGGCCGATCTTGGCAGTGGTCAACCGTCGTGTGTTTTACGGTATGGACTTTCGTTGCAGGACTGGCGATTGGCTTTCCACCTCCGGTCCAGTCTCAAACAACCATTCTTAATCCACCGGAGACGTCAACATCGATCGCGGCAACAACGGTCACAGCCATCCCGATCGCGATGGAACCCGCGATGATGGAGACTTGGTCGATCATCGATACACCGGAAGTACCGGTTGAACGATTTCGCCGTGGCTTCTTTCAAGGCGGCGAATTGATCGGCGGTTACGTCGGCGATGCGGCGGCCCCGGCGCGATCGGTCGATGAAACGTCTTGGGAAGCCCGCTTGGCGTTCGGGGTGCCACTGGGAAGCCTCGAAAACATCTTGGTCGTCCGCCCGTTCTTTCGCGCCGATCATTTGAATGGTCCCACTGTGGTCGACGTCCCGGCAACCCTCTACAGCACCGGGGCGACTCTTTTTCAGCGCAAACAATGGAACGAGCGGGTCTCGACGATCTTGATCGCGACGCCTTCGGTTCGCAGCGATTTCACGACGAGCGACAACGCGTTCCGCTTATTCGGATTAGGGCTAGTGAACTGGCAATGCCGCGACGATCTGAGCATCGGGTTGGGCGCTGTTTATCTGGACCGAGCCGACTTGGGCGTCTTACCGGCAGCCGGTTTGACTTGGACGCCAGCGCCGTGGTGGAAGATCGACTTGATGATGCCGCGTCCCCAAATCAATCGCCGCGTCTGGAAGGACGGCGGTTTTGCCGAAGCTTGGGCCTACGCCGGTGCCACACTGGGCGGCAACACGTGGGCGGTGACTCGACAATCCGGCCCGACGACGGGCCAAAGCGACGAACTGACGGTCAGCGGGATTCGCTTATTCGCCGGCTATGAAGTGATCCAAACGGGCAATCGCGGTTGGAAATTCGAAGCCGGATATGTGTTCAACCGAAGCATTGAATATGAGAACGACGCGACCGACGTCGACCTCGACGACGCATTGTTCGTCGAGGCGGC
The DNA here is from genome assembly GCF_007859915.1 of Neorhodopirellula pilleata. GTDB lineage: Bacteria > Planctomycetota > Planctomycetia > Pirellulales > Pirellulaceae > Rhodopirellula > Rhodopirellula pilleata. The sequence goes on along the minus strand of NZ_SJPM01000014.1, from coordinate 5,591 downwards.
GTGGAGGTTTTGAAACCGTTACAGGTTCGATGCGATCAACGAGACATAAACTCGGATCTCGTGTCCGGCAACCTTATAGGTCACTTCCGTTGGGACGCAGTTGCTCGGAAACGCGAGTCGCGAAGGGCCGGCCAACAACACACAGGGAAGTCCTAGGGTGAGCATGAAGTCTTCCAACCGGCCTTTGGCACCGCCAACAACCATATTGCCCAGCTCGCCGATCGCATCAACGACGGTTTGATCGAGATGGTCGGTATCATGGTCAATCAGGCGTTGCGTCCAAAGCAACGCAGCACCGAGGTCCAAGCAAACACTGATGCTACCTTGAAGGCCGCCGCTGAGCGAGACGACGACAGTGGCTTCTTCGATCGTTTCCTTCGCACAATCCATTAGCGGTGCGGAGATGGGTGCATGGCGGGTGTTGAGATGTTCCATCTCTTCACCGATCATCATCGAGAAGGTTTCACGAATGGAGGCATCCATCGCTTCTTGGACGGCGACATTAATATCAAGGGAAAGAGCGGACATATTAGGTCTCGGGGGTGAGGCGTTGGCCGAATCAGGAGTGGCCCTACGCAGTGGCCGGGTTAGGAAGCACACGCTCCAATTTCATTTGAAGCATGTCTTGGTCGAACGGTTTGACCAAGTAATCGTTCACACCGGCCTGGATCGCTAGCAATACTTGCGACTTCTCCGATTCGGTCGTGATCATCATAATAGGCAGTTTATGACCGGCACCACGAATCGACTGGATTAACTCCAGACCGTTCATGTTCGGCATGTTCCAATCCGTCAGGATAAGATCGAATCCGACTCCGTCACCAAATTTTTCGAGCGCTTCGACACCGTCCGCAGCTTCGACGACTTCGTCGACCCAAAGACTGTTGAGTCCACGTGCGATAATTTTTCGCATGACACCGGAATCATCCACCAACAAAACTTTCATTTCGGTTTCTCGCTTCGAGATTTTATATTAGGGGGTGTGCACGTTACCAAGGCGAAACTTGATCCATCGCCGCATCGATTCTCCGCATCAATGCAGAATCTTTCGCCTTCGTACAACCGTAGCTCGCAATTTGGGGGGAGAAGCGTTCTTGCGAGGATTTTTTTCCTTTCCGAGCGATCACCCCCCTTTTTAGATGGGCTTTCCCTGGGCGGTCAGTTCGCTTGGAATGAATTGAAGCGAGTGCTTTGTCCAACTTTAATTTTAGGACTAGCCGTTTTGGCGCTAGCGGGCTGTTGATTTAGTTTGCATCGCAACCCGAAGCGTCAGCGAGGGATACATACAGAGGATTTAATAGCGTTCAATCCCTCGCTGACGCTTCGGGTTACGATTAAATCAACAGCCCGCTAGCCACGGTTCCGTCGCAAAAACCGGGGCTAATGTTGCCGACCCTAAAGTTGAATCTAGACAAAGCACTAGGCGGCTCGCGAGAAACCTATCTGGTTCGAAGCATGCAATTCGTCGATGGCTTCGCAAACATGCTCCACACCGATTGCGGTCATCGCGTAGTTGTCCACCGATCGCCAGAAACCATGACTGCTTGATTCTGTTTGTCGTCGCAAGGAAACTTGATGGTAGGGACCGCGGTCACTGGGACGGCTTGGTCCGTACAGACCGATCGCTGGTGTGCCGACGGCGACGGCGAGGTGCAACGGCCCGGCATCGCTACTGATCAACAGATCCGCCGTCTGGAACAATGCCGCCGCCATCATCAATGTGGTGTCGGGTGCTAACGTCACCGTGCCCTCGGAACGTTCGACAATCTGTTCGGCCATCAAGCGATCTTCAAACGTCGTCCACACCGCCAAGCTACGATAACCGTAACGATCTGCTAGATAGCGAGCCGTTGCGGAAAACCGATCGGCTTCCCAACGCTTCGACGGACAATCTGCTCCCGGATTCAGAATCGCCAGACGCGCCGAGCGGATCTGACTGCGGCATTGGTTCGCCCAAAGTTGGTCTTGGCGACCAATCGGCAAGTCCCAGCGAACACGTGGGTGGTGGATCCGCAACGGCGTGAGTAACTCCAAACGCCGATCGACGAGATGATCAAATACCGGAACGACTCGCTCGTTATTCAGCCAAGCGAAGGCATCCCATGCATGTCCAGCGGTGAAGCCGATCCGGTGCCGAGCACCGCTGAGATAACAAGCCAACGCCGAAACTAGGTCGCCTTGGCAATCGATCGTGATGTCAAATTTAGACTGACGCAAAGCCTTCCGAGTTTCACGCACAAGCGAAGGCGAACGATACCAACCCGGTGGTACTTCGAGGACTTCATCGATCGCTCGGTGACCGCGAACCAATGCGGCGACTTCGGGCCCGATGAGCCAGCCGAGATGTGCATCGGGATAGTGATCGCGAAGGCAGCAGGCCACCGGCAATGAATGAACGACGTCACTGACGTCGCCCGCACCGGCGATCAAAATACGAGGCGAATGAGAAAGAGAATCGATCGGGGGGATGGCGTCGGACATCAAAAGGCTTGCCGGCAATCGGAGCGAAGTGGGCGTCCATGGGGACGCCGTCGACGCGACGTTAACAATCCGACACGAACGATCACCAGAGCAGTTCGAGTTGCTCCCAATCCTAGTAGTCTATCGCAGCTCAATTTTCGGGTAGAGGCGTCTTAATTTGATCCGAGCGTCTGCGGTCGTGAACTGCCAATCGATTCCCGTTTGACGCTCGTTTCGCGCGGCATACCACTTGGTAATTCGCTCG
>NZ_SJPM01000014.1:0-2766 GCF_007859915.1 Neorhodopirellula pilleata | reverse complement strand
TTGGGTTGGACTAAGAGTGGTCATCTGGGCCTCTGCTAGAGTGGGAAAAACAACTGGTAGCTTCCCCACAGTGGTCCAGATGACTTTTGCTTTCTTTGTTTTTGTTAAGAGAGCAACATACCAGTTGCGCTTTTGCCTGTGGCATTGGTTTATCGTAACCCGCTGCGTAAGCGAGGGATGAGTCAATATCAATTATCCCTCGCTTACGCAGCGGGTTACGAAGAAAGCGCAACTTCAAAAAGCGTCAGCGAGGGATATTTAAAAGAGAATTAATGGTGTTGAATCCCTCGCTCACGCTTTTTGAAGTTGCACTTTTGCCTGTGGCATTGGTTTTTAGTAACCCGCAGCGTAAGCGAGGGATGCGTCAAAATCAATTATCCCTCGCTTACGCTGCGGGTTACGAAAAAAGTGCAACTTCCAAACTCACGCTTCGGGTTACGATTAAATCAACACGCCGCTAGCGCCAAATCGGCTAATCCGTTCTTGAAGCAACAGTCAGCATTGGCGAAACGTAGGAACTAAATGATGGATGACGAAACGAACGAGGGGCGGTCCGCCAAGTTCAAATACGAAGTGAAGGACTTTTCAGCGAAGTCGACCACCGACGATATCACCTCGCGTTTCGATGCCGATGTCGAGCGATTTAGCAACTTGGAAACCGGCCAGTCCGCGACGATCGACGCGCCGCTGTCGATGCAATTGATCACCGAAGCGGCCGTGCGACTGACTCCGAAGATCGAGAGGGTGTTGGATATCGGATGCGGAGCCGGCAACAACACGCTGAAGCTTCGGCAAGTTTACGGCAAGCCCTTCGCAAGCGACTTGTTGGACCTGAGCAACCCGATGCTCGAGCGAGCCAAACAGCGAGTGAGCGATGCCGGGATCGACGCGATCACGACTTGGCACGCGGATCTCCGCGAGGCCGACCTGCCCACGGAAAGCTACGACGTCGTGCTGGCCGCTGCGGTGCTGCATCACTTGCGAGACGACGAAGATTGGCGGGCCGCGTTCGAAAAGATTTTTTCGGTGCTGCGTCCCGGCGGATCGTTTTGGATCACTGACTTGGTGGTTCAAGAAACGGTTCCCGTTCAAGAATTGATGTGGTCACGTTACGGCGATTACCTCGAAGGATTCGGCGGCGTCGAGTACCGGCAAAAGGTGTTCGAATACATCGACCGAGAAGATTCGCCGCGACCGGTCACGTATCAGCTCGACCTGCTCCGCCGCGTCGGCTTCGCCCACGTCGAACTGCTGCACAAAAACAGTTGCTTCGCCGCGTTCGGTGCGTGGAAGGAGTAACTTGCGGGGTCGCCTGCCTCTACTGGTATTGCCCACACAACACTGTCGCCGATCGCAAGCCAAGTCCGCCAGCAGTGATCGGCCAAAGCATCCAGGCCAAGGGAACCTCTTGTAACTCACCTTGATGCGTTTCTTCAATCAGCGACTTGAGTCCGTCAAAGATGCTCTCGCCGTTACCGAAGAAGTCGTTCTCGAAAGTTTGCAGGGCGTCGTGTCGGAACTGAGTGCCAGTGAGTATCAATGGGACAACGAAGTCTGATGAGTGAGTGGTGAAGTTTGAAATGTTGGCCACGGATTGGCACGGATCTTCACGGATAGGCTCATAGTCCTCATCGAAACCCGAAGCGTCAGTTTTGAAGTTGCGATTTTGCCTGTGGCATTGGTTTTTAGTAACCCGCTGCGTAAGTGAGGGATGAGTCAATATCAATGATCCCTCGCTGACGCAGCGGGTTACGAAGAAAGCGCAACTTCAAAAAGCGTCGGCGAGGGATATTTACAAGAGAATTAACGGCGTTGAATCCCTCGCTTACGCTTCGGGTTACGATTAGAACAACAGCCTGATCGCGTCGAAACGGCTGGTAGGACGACGAGCCGCTCATCCGTTGTTCCAGGTGATCGAGATCTGCAACACAGACGCGATCGTGACCCAGATCAGATACGGAATCTGAGCGACCGCGATCCAGCGGTGGTGAGGCCAGATAGCCTTCATGGCCCAGAGAATCGTGATCCAAACGATGGCGATGTCGATCGCGGCTAGCGGGAGGTTTCGCAGGCCGAACTGGATCGGAGTGAAGGCGATGTTGGCGATCAGGTTAATGGCGAAGGGGATCGCGACTGGCCACGGGATCTGCTTGCGGGCGACGCGGTAGAAGACGTAGCCGAACGTAACCAGGATGATCGGGTAGAGGATCTGCCAGATCGTACCGATCGTCGACGGCTCGGGAGTCCAAGCCGGTTTTTCGAGGGCGTCGTACCAGTCTCGCCAAGTCATTGAAGAAAGTTTGAAGAGTGAGGGGTGAAGAGTGAAATAAAAATAGGGGATAAGATTATCGCTTGGTGAGCGGGCCCCCACTATCTCAAGCCGTTTACTCTCCCGAGACTGCTCGCTCAATCTCGGCTGGAGTTGGCTCGGTTCCGCCTTGGGTCTTGGACATGAACTTCAGCACTCGTACATGCAACTGCTCCCGATCGACATTGCTTAGACGGTCGCCCATCATCACGAGCGTCTCGGATTGAGCGATCGTGGCTGCAAGTGTCGCGTTGATGTAACTGTTCAACGAAACGCCTTGCTCGCTGGCCAACTCTTGTGCCTTTGCTTTTAGATCATCTCGCATTCGCAACTGCACTTTAGGCGATTGCCTATCACTTCAAAATTGATCTTGCCACGAAAAAGGCCCTCAGAGAAATTGGAGGTTCTCACACCAAACCAATACTCAAAGGGCCAAGGATGGCTAAGAATATACGCTC
>NZ_SJPM01000013.1:133903-169234 GCF_007859915.1 Neorhodopirellula pilleata | reverse complement strand
CGAGCGAATTACCAAGTGGTATGCCGCGCGAAACGAGCGTCAAACGGGAATCGATTGGCAGTTCACGACCGCAGACGCTCGGATCAAATTAAGACGCCTCTACCCGAAAATTGAGCTGCGATAGACTACTAGGGCTTGGCTGTCAAACGTTGGTGTTCCTTAAGCGAACAGCTCAGGGATGATCTTTCCGTTGCGAACCAAGGTGATCGGACGTCCGGTATCGGACTCGAATTCCTTTGTCGGATCAATGCCCAGGTTGTGGTAGAAACTTGCCGCGACGTCATCGGGCGTGATCGCTTCATGACGTGGGGCGGAGGCCTTGTCGTCGCTTTCGCCGATGACTTGGCCGCCGCGAACGCGGCCGCCCGCCATTAACATGAACATGCAACGTGGATAGTGGTCGCGTCCGCCTTCGGCTGATCTCGTGTTGATTTTCGGCGTGCGGCCGAATTCTCCCGTCACCATCACGGCAGTCGAATCGAGCAAGCCGCGTTGTTCGAGTCCGTTGAGCAACCCGGCGAGTCCCGCGTCGAGCTTGGGCAGGTTGTCCGTCTTCAGTTTGGTGAAGTTGTCTTGGTGCGTGTCCCAACCGCCGAGCTGCAAGGAAACGAAGTTCACGCCCGACTCGATCAATCGAACGCTCAGCAAACAGCTTTGGCTGAACGGGTCTTCGCCGAACAGTTTTTGGAAACTCTCGGGTTCTTCGTTGATTGCGAACGCTTTACGAGCGCGCGGGGAGGTGATCATCGCATAAGCTTGTTCGCCGAAACGCGACAAGCCTTGCAGCATTTGATCATCGGCTTCCATTTCGGCAAATCGACGGTCGAGTCGTTTAAGCAATTGCTGGCGACGAGAGATTTCGTCGACCGACAAATCGCCTGGCAGCGAAATACCGCGAACCGAAAACGGTCGACCGAACTGCGGCGTTGCTTTCGTTTCGAGTGCGGCGTTTTGCAATCCCATGAAACCGGGGCCTTGACCCGACTTGGGGATCGCCACGTGTGGGGGAATGTCCATGTCGCATTCCCGCTCGGCCGTCACGACGCTTCCGTATCCCGGAAATTTCAAAGCCGGAATCGGTCGACTGCCAGCGTTAACGTATTCGCGACCGAGTTCGTGAGCGGCCAAGGTGTGGCTGACGCCGCGAAGGATCGCGAATTTGTCGGTCACCTGGGCGAGTTTGGGCAAGTGTTCAGAAATCTCGACGCCCGGTGAGTTGGTCTTGATCGGATTGAATTGACCTCGCACTTCGCTGGGTGAATTCGGCTTCAAATCGAACGTGTCCATGTGCGACGGGCCACCGACCAATTCGATAAAGATGGCGCGTTTGGCACCGCTGGCGGCGATCTCACCGGCCTCGGCCATGCTCAGCCAACCCGGCATGGTCAAACCGCTGATTCCGACCGCACCGGTACCGAGCGTCCCCATTCGGAGGATATCTCGACGAGTCACACCGTCACAAGTTTTGTGTAAACGCATGCTAGGCTTTTCAAAAATGAAGGGGGAGGATAGGTAGTGGATCTTGTTAAAGATCCTATTAGCTCTGGAGGTTTAACAACCTCCACTACGGGTAAAACCGATTGGACCCAACTTTAGTGGGTAATGATGAATTCTTTCGTATTGACCAACGCCCACATCAGCGAAGCAAGTCCGTCGGCGACGGTATCGGATTCGTTGATGTAGGCCGCCGCGATTTGTTGTTCTTCGCCGACCGGAAAACGTGACAACGTTCGCAAGTAGGCATCTTGGATCACCGATTCCAAGGTCGCACCTTTGACGAGGTGACCTTGTTGTTGGGATGCTGGCTCTTCGACCTCGGTCAGCTTCCAGGCATTTGGATTCTCGATCAACTCGGCAAACGTTGGAGAGTCGAAACCATATTCGCGGAACTTCGCGCGTGTTTGCACGTACTGAGTTTCCGCCTTTTCGATCATCCGAGCCCGCTGTTTCTCATCGAACGAGTTGAAACGTTTCACCCGTGCGATGGTTTGTTTGCGAATCTCGTCCGCTTTGCGGCGGATTTGCAAGTCTTGGGATTTGGCCACGGCATCCGAAGCACCTTTCGCGGCCGGTCCGTCATGACCAAGACTCTTGCAAGCCTGGGTCACCCATCCTCGCTGAGAATCCAAACGTTTGTAAACATCGAGATCGTTTCGCAGATAAATCGACTGCAACAAGCTTGGTGAGTCACTGCGGTCGCAATCACAATTGTTCTCACGCTCGGATTGACCGAACACCTGCAAGGCAAAGTCTTGGTTGTTGCGGTTTTGGGCCACGTCACCAGCGATGGACATTTCCTGCAATTGGGTCCGCATTTTCTCTGCCGTCGTTTGCGACTCGGTCGCCAGCATGACCGCGTCACGGATGACTTCGGCGGGCAACCGCCGAGGCACGTGACGGCTGAAGTTTGTGCGGTCGTGTTGATTGCTTGCGTTAGTCTCGGTGGAGCGTTGGTACGCATGACTGGTCACGATCATCCGGTGCAGCCAATGCAAGTCGTAATCTTGGCGAACGAACTCGCTCGCTAGTTTTTCAAGCAACATTTCGTTGCTGGCCGGATTGGCCAAGTTCATGTCATCGGTCGGATTGATGATCCCGATGCCGAAGTAGTTCGCCCACACGCGGTTAACGATCGCTTTGGCGAAATACGGATTCTCTGGTGAACGTAACCACTGCATCAGTTCGCCCCGTGGGTCTTGATCGAGCGGCAATGGGTCGGCCGCTCCGAGCAGATAGCCTTTGGGAACGTCTACTTCGACTTCCTTGCCTTTTTTCTGCATCGCTTTGGCTCGCTTCATCGCCGCCGCGTTTCGATTGACGTAGGTCAACTCACTAAAGGGGACCGTTTGACCGTCCGCTGCGGCCTTGTAGATCATCTTCCTCAAGTCACCGCCATTGATCTTTTTCGGGTCGTATGGTTTACCGACGACCTTCGTGAGCAGTTCATCACGGATCTCGCGACTCTCGGGATCGATGTTGTTTTGTCTCGCGTTAACGCCTTCGAACAACTTCGAGAACTTTTCGAAGTCATCTTTGGACCATTGGTCAAACGGGTGTTTGTGGCACTGGGCGCATTCGATCCGCACGCCCAAGAACGCATAAGCAAAACCGATCGCGCGTTCTTCCGGTTTTTGGAAGTTCCGACGAGCCCAATACAACGGCATTCCGTCCCGGGCGGCGAAAAGTTCTTCACCGCCTTTTTGACAGGCTTTGGTCATTGTCTCGCAATAGTCCAAATAGCTTTCACCCTCTTGGCGGCTTTCGGCCATCACGATGCCCTCGACAATTTCGTCATACGCCACGTTGTCATCCAAACGCACTCGTAGCCATTCGAACCACAGCTTGGTAGCCGAGCCACGAATCGGTAACACGTTGTTGAGCTGCTGATCGCTGTTACCGGTCCAATCGGCCATGCGGGTTGCCCACCAAGCGGCATAGCCGGGGGCATCTAGCAACTCGTTGACAAGTCGTTCTCGTTTGTTTGGCGATTGATCTGCGAGAAACGATCGGACGTCTTCGGCGGCGGGCAGCGTTCCAGTGATGTCAAGCGATGCGCGACGGATGAATTCGGAATCGGTGCAAATCGGCGATGGGACGATGCCTAACTTTTCGTGTTTGCGGGCGATCAATTGATCGATCGGATGTTGGGAAGTCGGCGGTGCCGTCACCGGGCTATCGAGTTGAACTGCACGAGTCACGGGAATCGGCACGACGGCGCGGTCGTAAGAAACGACTACGTGGGTATCACCAGTCAGGCCGCTATGGACTAATCCGTTTTCGTCGATCGCCGCCACCGCGTCGTCGTTGCTGGCGAATCGGCAAAGATCCGTTACATCCTCGCTCGTCCCGTCCGCCCAATGAGCGATCGCACGCAACTGAACTTGTTGTTGGTCAGACTCGAATTGCAATTCAAGCGGCAAGACTTGCAAACGTTCCAGCGTCAACGCATCGCCCTGACGTGTCTTGGCACCCGATTCGATCCAACGTCGCAACGTGTTGTATTGCCAAGTGCCCTCGTCCAATAACTTGCCTCCCTCGTGCATGTCCGCATCGACGGGCTTAGCCAATATCAAACTTTCGGCGACATCATCCACGTCGACTCTTCCGGCGTTCTCATCCAAAAGAGCTTGGTGGTCGGCTTTAAAATCGTATCCGAACAGTGACAGTTGGAATCCGCCGCGACCTTGGAACGATCCATGGCACGAGCGACCGTTGCACCCGAGTCGTCCGAGCAGCGGCATGACGTGCTTTTGGAAATCAGGCACTTGGTCGGTACCCACGTCGGCGAAACGTTGATCGAGCGGATCGATGATGGTGCGCCCGTTCGGGTCCGGTTTCGGAGTCGACGTGTTGGCCGGTTCGCCGGAGGCAATCCCCGACATCCCCGCGATGAGAACCAAAAGACCCAAACCAGCCGTGAAGCGAAATCCACGAAGCAAGAAGAATGTCCGACAACAACGGACCTGCGCGGCATCATGCATGAGCCAACTCGCAATTATGGGGTGAGAGAGGGGGGAAAACCGGAGGGAGCCGACGTCGGGACGCAACGAACGCGACGGCTATCGTTGAAACGCCCGAATCGGGGGGAAGTTTCGTTGTTTCTTGATCGAAAACTCAGATCACGACCCCGTTACCGGGGCGAAAGGGGGGTCATTCCCCCGATGCTCGTCCCGTGAACCACTTCGTTATAGCAATTCCCCCCCGTTGCTCCTAATGAAATTCGCAATTTTTTGAAGTTTCAAATCGTTGCCTAGCTCGGATGAATCAGAACCCGGCGCGTAACGGCGTGTTGATTGAGTGCACGTTTGGGCGTTTTCGTTTAACGGCAAGCCGCAGGCGCCTGCGTTTTCAAACTCGGTCGCCTGCGGCTTGCCGTTAAACGATTCAATCAACAGACCGGTAAGCGAGGGATTTACCGATGATCCCTCGCTAACGCGTCGGGTGATGACTCATCAGGGTTAGTCGGCTGAAACGGTGGGCCGCATGGATTCGCCTGCCCTACACCAAGTTGTCGTTTCGCGTCATAATCGCTCGCCTTCCTGACACTTTCCTGCCAGCGGCGGCCTTCCTTCATGTTTCACGACAAAATTGGTGATCTCGGCATCACCTTCGACGACGTCCTTCTGCTTCCCGCTTACAGCGAAGTGGTGCCCAGCGAGGTGGACGTCAGCAGCCAGTTAACCCAGCGGATTCGATTGCAGATCCCGCTGATCTCGTCGCCGATGGACACCGTCACCGAAGCGGAAATGGCGATCGCGCTGGCCAAAGAAGGCGGTTTGGGCATCGTTCACAAGAACCTTTCTGTCAAAGCCCAAACCGACGAAGTGTTGAAAGTCAAACGCTCGGCCAACGGCATCATTGTCGACCCGGTCACATTGTCGCCGGAGGAACAGGTCGGCAAAGCGGTCGAGATGATGGACCGCGCCAACGTCTCGGGCATCCCGATCGTCAAGGCGGACCGCACTCTGGTGGGGATCCTGACCAGGCGTGATTTGAGGTTCCTTGAAGACCCCAGTTTGCCCATTTCCGAAGTCATGACCAAAAATAATTTGGTGACGGCTGTAGGGAATGTGAGTCTTGCGCAAGCTGAGAAGATTTTAACGGAAAAAAGGGTAGAGAAACTTCTGCTGATTGACGAAGAAAGAAAACTGACGGGACTGATTACGATCCGCGACATCGACATGATGAAGCGGCACCCGCGAGCCTGTAAAGATTCGCTGGGCCGACTTCGGGTGGGTGCCGCGATCGGCGTGGGCGATTTCGCTCGGGCCGAGAAGCTGATCGCTCAAGGCGTCGACCTACTCGTGGTCGATTCGGCTCACGGGCACAGCAAGAACGTGATCGATACCGTCAGAGAAATCAAAACGAACAAAGCATGGGATATCGATGTTGTGGCGGGGAACGTCGCGACGGCTCAGGGGGCAGCGGATTTAATCGCTGCGGGAGCTGACGCGGTGAAGGTCGGCATCGGACCCGGATCAATTTGCACGACTCGCGTGATCAGTGGCATCGGAGTGCCTCAGGTGACCGCGATTTTGAACGCCGTGCAGGTTGCTCATGAAAAGAACATTCCAATCATCGCGGACGGCGGAATTCGCTTCAGCGGTGACATTACCAAAGCACTCGCCGCCGGAGCTTCGACGGTCATGATCGGCAGTTTATTTGCCGGTTTGGCCGAAAGTCCCGGCAAGATGATTCTGTACCAAGGTCGTACCTTCAAGGCGTACCGGGGGATGGGATCCATGGGCGCGATGGTGAAAGGAAGTAGTGACCGGTATCGTCAAAAAGGCACCGAAGCGGGCAAGCTTGTCCCCGAAGGTGTCGAAGGGCGAGTGCCGTTCAAAGGCCCGCTGTCGGATTACGCTTACCAATTGGTCGGCGGGTTGAGAGCGGGCATGGGTTACATCGGTACACGGACGATCGAAGAACTAAGACGAGACGCGAAATTCATTCGCGTCTCGGCCGCCACGGTGAGGGAGAACCACCCGCATGACATTGCGATCACCCAAGAAGCGCCTAACTACAGCCCCGACGTCAACTCGGGCGACTCGGCTTAAACGAACCCTCTTGTCAACGACGTTGCTGCTTTCGGGCAGCATCGGCTTGGGGGCATTTGCCACAGCCAGTATCGGTCATGCCGATGACAACTGGCAAGACAATCGCCACTTCCGCGCGGCGCCTGCAGTTCATTCCGGTCGACCTTCAAGCGATTTCCACACCGCATCGACCGCCGACCGTCCCCACCCGGTCACTTCGACCCAGCGTTCGGGATGGAACCTGCAATGGCGAACCAGCCCCACGATCGCGGCCGAACAGGCTCGCCGAATCAGTGACTCGGCTTTCGAGGATAAATCAACCCGGCCTGACGTGTGGACAACGCAACCCAATATCGTCGCCGCATCAGGGCAACCGGTTCCGGTCGAACTATCGCAGCAACCGACGCAACAACCAGCGCATCAACCAGCGACCGACAATCGCCTGCGGCAATCGTCGGCGAGTAACGTGCAACGAGTCGCTTGGTTGAATCAAAACGCGGCCAACCCAAACGCGGACCAACCGGCCGGCGGATTCTCGATCCCGGATAACCTGTTCCGTGACTCGGCAGCTAACCCGCCTAGCAGTCCCACACCGAACGCCTCAACGCCGCCTAATTCGTCCACGATCGGTACTCCCGAAATTCTGCCACCGGGGGAACCTTCGTTCGGTCTGCCCGAGGCTATCGCACCGATGCAGGTGCTTCCTGTACCAAAGTCTGCACCTGGGATTCCTGACGAACTTTCCGAACTGTTCGAAATCGATCCCCCGGCGGCCGATTCGAAGCCCATCAATCCGATGCCGCAACCTGAATCGACAGCGCCGGCTGATGGTTCGTCGATTCGCGATATGATCCAAGGCGAACCCGCGCCGGTACCGGTACCGCGCGATCAGGCACCATCAAATACTCCCGATGTCGTCGACGAAATTGATTCGCCGTCGGATCGGGAAACATTCGCTCCCAACCCGTTTCAAAATCGCGAAGACGAACGTGCCGCCGAACGTCGCCAAAGCGACGCACAGCGTGAAGAGCAACGCGAACGCAACCGCGTCCGTGATGCGGGGCGTCCTTCGATCTTTTCCGATGACGACGGTCCGGCGAGCAGCGGAACCGGGTTGTCATGCGACGACTTCCGCGATCGCATCGAAGCTTCGACGATCGACCAAGTCTCGCTCGACATCAGTCCGCCGTTTCGTCCCGACGTGATCGACGAAGACGAATTTCAAAAACTACGTGGTAAGTTTCAGGCCAAGCAAGAAGCCCGTGTTTGGCGTTCGATCGATGGTCGACCTTTGGGTACCGGACGTTTGGAAGACTTGGCGTATGAAAAGGCCGTCATCACCACCGAATTCGGCAGCCAAGAAGAGTTGCCGCTGAATCGACTCAGTGAACCCGACCTGGCGTACATCTCACAGAATTGGGGATTGCCGACGGAGTGTTTGATCGAACAGGTCGCCTATACGCCCCGCAGCTGGACCCCGACGACGATGACGTATGTGGCCTCGAACCTGTGTCACAAGCCGTTGTATTTCGAAGAAGTTAACTTGGAACGTTACGGACACACCGCAGGGCCGTTCGCCCAACCGGTAATCTCGTCGGCTCACTTCTTCTTCAACATTGCCGTCTTGCCATACAAGATGGGCGTCCATTCGCCGCACGAATGCCAATACGCGTTGGGTTACTATCGCCCCGGCAACTGTGCCCCGTGGATCATCCCACCGGTGCCGTTGAGCGTTAAAGGTGCGTGGTACCAAGCCGCCGCGATAACCGGCACCGCGTTATTGGTGCCGTAGTGCGTCGTTAAGATTGAACCTTAGTTGCGAAACTCGCCAAGAGTTTCGGTCGGGGCAATTGATCGCCGAAAGTCTCGACGACTTTCGCTACGTGTTAGCCATGCTATAGACGCCGACGTCTATTCCGAAACTGGTTGCATCACGATCGAGTACCACTTGGTCGAGTAGGTTTCGAATCCGGGGGCTTTCGCGTGAGCGATGCACATGGATTGGTTGTTGACCTTGGCGACGTAAAAGCCTTTGGGCGAATTGAGCACGCGATTGAAGTCGGGCAGGTCGATGCGATCGCTCATCAATCGTTCTTGGTTGCTTGCCAAGATCATGCCGTCTTGGTTGACGATGCACGCCTTGGTCGATGATTTTTCTTGAGCAGATACCGGGATGCTGTCCAAGATCGGGCCGGCCAAACCGCGCCAATTGAAGAGGATACCGAGCACGCCGATGACGGGTGCGGACGATTCACCGCCTTCTCGCACGCCACACGAGTAAACCAGCGTCGATTGTCCGTCGACCAATCGTGACGAGTGGGCGAATTCGAAACCATAATCGTTGCCGCTTCGGGACCGAACCGCACTTTGAAACCAACTCGACGACGATTCGTTTTGTCCGATGCTGCGGTATTGGCTCGGTCGTCCGTTAGCGATCACGCGGCCGTTGACGTCGCACAGAACTAAGTCGTAGTAGACGGTATAGGCGTCCAAAATGACACCGAGCCGTTTCGAAGCGTAGGCGATGACATCCTCGTTTGCGTCGTCGGCCAAGGCGTCGATCAAACTCCCATCGGTCGCCCACCAGCGCACGTCACAGGTGCGTTCGTAGAGATTACGATCGATCAAGTCGATATTGACCAAGGCCAGATCGCTTAGTCGAGTTCCCCGCACGGAACCATCAATCAGCGAAATCAGCTCGTTGGTCTTTTCGCGTGTTCGACTGGCCATCGAATCGGCGATCAAGGATGTTTTCTCGGACAACTCTTGGATCTCTTCGGCGACGACGCTGAATGCGGCGCCGTATTGTCCGGCTCGCGCCGCTTCGATTCTCGCGTTGAGCGAGAGTACTCGCGTTTCCGCATTGACGCTGTGAATTTCGCCGATCGCGGATTCAAGTGCGGTCGAGAGGTCTTCGACCAGATCTTGGATCGAAGTCTCTCGCGGGCTGGTTAATGAAGTTGAACTAGATTCAGCCGACGGACCGGCAGGCGTGCTCGACATGGTTCTTTCCGGGGGCAACGGAGAGGAAACGGATTGCGTGACTCATCCCGCCTGGACGATGGTCGCTTCCAACTTTTACACGCGTTGATATACTGATCCCAACAATGCCAACGAGGAACTGTCAAATAATTCAGGACGTGGTGTACATCCGGTACGACTGGCAATTCCGAACTGCTAAAAACGAGCGTTCGTTCAGTCGCCTCGGTGAAATCTGCGAGCCTACTTAAGAATCCGCTGCAAGGCGGCGAAGACCACCAGCCCGGAGTCTTGGCGGATGAAATGGATGGCCAGGTCACTGACTCCGGCTTGATTGGTTTGGCGACCCATCTGAGCGATCCGGATGCATTGCACGTGGATCGGCTCGCCGCACGCTTGACTGAACCGGAACAACCGGGCTCGCCAATATTTGGCGTAGTCTCGCATCAATCGTGTTTGTTTGAACTGTTCCTGGCGGGGTGCCAGTTTCTTGGGATACAACCAGCCGAAGAATGACCAAACGACGCCGACGATGATGAAAACTAGACCGGTGAGAGTCAAGATCGCGGCCCATTGGTTTCCGCCAAAGGCGACCGACAGTGCGATGATCAGAGGCAATGCAGCGACGACGGGGATCACAATCAGCCATACCAACATCGGCACCGACTTGTAGCGGAACTTGGCTTGGTCGACTGCCCTAACAACCAAACCGATGTCGGGAAATAGGTCTTTGATCAGTTGTAGTGATTGAGCCGCTAAGCGGTTCTCGTCGACCGACGCGGCGTCGGAAGATGATTCCTGGTACGCTTCGAGTTGATCGACCACACTTTCGATCACGCTGACCCAAGCCATGTCCTCGTCGTTGTTTTGAATCGGAAAACTTTCGCGAAAGGCCGTTGAATCGCGAGCCACCTCCGAGAGAAGTTGGACGGCCTGGGCGACCGAACGGGTCTCGTCATAGCGACATGCCGCTCGGACTGCGCCGAGCAGTTGCTGGCGGATCGGGTCGCGACGCTTCGGACTGCGCAGCAAGGTTTGCAAGTCGACTAGAAACTGTAGGTCGATCTGCGCGGTGTAGTTCAACGATGCGGAATGTGTTTCGATCTCATGGATGATTTGGGCTGACCAATCCGAAGGCGCGGTCCAAATGGCGGAACGCATCAAGCGCAATTGAAACGTCGTGCGGACGGCCGGATCGTCTTGACGGATCGCGCGTTCGCATTGATCAAGCAAATTTTTCACGACACCGAATTCGCTCGACTCGATCAATCGCAGCCACAACGATTCCGTCAGCACATAAAACAGCGGCGTCGTGATTTTCTGAGCAACGAATTCGATCGTCTTACTCAGTATCTCATCAGGAATCTCTGTTCGCAGGAATTCACTCGTCAGCGACGTCAGTCCGGGATCGTCGGGGAACGCAATCAATCCGTCGATCAGGTGTCCGAGATACTTCGGCGTCGCTCGGGTGGATACGGCGTCGGCGAGCACCGCCGCGATGTAATAGTCTTGCGGAGACCGACGGACGGTCGAATCGAGTTTGGCGGTTGCGGCGACCGGATCGACGACGGCCAATTGCCGCAGCGTTAGATCGGGCTTCGGGGTGGAAGGAACAACCGAACGCGACGTGAGTGTCGGCTGGATTTCGGGAGACGCACTGGTTCGAGGAACCGGATCTTCGATCGGTTCGCCCTGATGCGAGTCGTCGACTTCCCATGCCTGGCTTGCCTGGGCAAGCGATTGCATTTGTTGCCCGTAACGCAATGACTTTTCGAGCCGTTCATAAGCTTCGCGAATCATTCCGAATTCCGCCGGGTGAGTCTCCGGTTTATATTGACGGATCGCCTTGCCGTAGGCTCGTTTGAGATCACGTCGATCGAAATCTGCGTCGAGCCCAAAGAATCGCATGGGCTCGCCGGGCAACCATTTCAAATCGCTCATGGGTTGGCCGGCAAGAATGAATCGGGTGCGAAAGGTTCCGGTGTTAAACGCTCAACGCCAGGAAACAGATCGCGGAACAATGGCGGCATCTCGGTGGGCTGTGCCTCGGGAGCAAAGCTTGGTAAATCGTCAGGGAAGCCGTTCGGCGCAAACCGTGGTAACGGCGGCTGCTCGAGAAACGTTGACGGCAATGGCGGCGGGCTTGAGGGAAAACCGGGCGTGAAAGGATCCGGAAACAAAGGCTCGCCCATGAAGCGGTCGGGCATGTTTCCAGGACGATTCGCCTGAGGAGGGGTCGTCGGAACCGATCGCGGCGTCTGCTGCACGGGAGCGGGTGTCGGAGTCGCGCTGGGCGTATATGGGAAACTGCGTCGCTGCTTGGGATTCTTGTCGTCCTGAATGATCGCGTTGATGATGACCATCGCGATGAAGATCGCCCACGCGATTGTGCTCCATTTAGGGCGGGCGATCATTCGTCGCGTGCGGCTGATCGTGGAATAATTGGCGGACCAATCTCGCTGGTTCGCCGGATCGAGCAACGCGTCGAACCAATCGTGATCGATCGCATAAATCTCTGGGTGTCGCTCGATGAACTTCTTCACGATTCGACCACCTTCGATGACGCGACGTTCGGCGATCATCGACTCGATGTATTGTTCTCGTAGGGCACCACCTTGGGCGGCGGTTCCGATCATGGCGAATTGCAAGGAGTACGCGAATTTGACATCACCGGTCTCTTCGGTGGCTTGCAACAATGCTAACCGCTGGGCCGCGACCGCTCGCAATCTGGCCGAAACGGCGGCGTACTGCGGCACTCGCGGGCTGGAGATCACTCGCAGGTACTTTTGCAGCGTGTCGTCGGGTAATTCGTAGAACTTCGTTCGCAGTTTCTCCAAACAGGCCTTGGCCCGCAATTTAAATTCACGATCGGCTTGGGCGTCGGCGACCTCTGAAGTTCCGCTTGCGACCGAGGTGCGAATCGTTGGATTCGTATTGGCGGATTCGTCGGCCCGCCAAATTTCGCGACGCCGTCGCAAAATTTGCGGCGATTGAAACATCGGATTAAGTTCCAGCATTTCGCGAACGTAGGATTTCGCGATCGCCTGCTTCAGTTCGCTAGTGAGCGATTCACCGGAGCGAGATTTGTCGGGTAGAGATTTATCGACGGGGGACTCGTTCGGGTCCGGCGCGCCGCTCACGCGTTTTCTCCGTTGGGATCCAAGCCGAGCGCCGACAGACACATCAGCAGATGGTTTCGCGCGGCGTCAAACTCAGCCCGATCGGCGCGGTTCATGGCCGCTTCGTACGCGTCAAGGGCCCCGTCGAGTTGTTCCCGCTGGGTCGGATGAAGTTCGCCGATCATGCGTTCGGCGTAGCGAGCGAGTTGTTGGTTGGAAAGGTCTTCGCGGGGATAGAACTTCATCTCGCTGATCCGCCGTTTGGCCGCTTCGACGGACTTGGGTGACAAACCTTGGACATGATTCGTTAACACCGTTCGGAACTTTTTGCCGCCCGGGCGGTACGCTTCGACTTCCAAGACGCCGCTGATGTCGTAAGTGAACCGAATGAAGAACGGGCTACCCGCCGGTCCCGGCGGCAGTGGACTGACCTCGAGCGAACCGAGCAACACGTTGTCGGCGACTTTGCGTGCATCCCCTTGATAAACGTTCACGGTGACGGAAGTTTGATTGTCGGCGACGGTGCTAAATACCTGCTCTTTCGAGATCGGGATCGTGCTGTTTCGATGTAAGACGGGCGAAAAATATCCGTCACGGACTTGGCCGCCGAGTTCGCGGACGACTTCGACACCCATCGTGAACGGACACACGTCGGTCATCACCATATCGTCGACGGCGGCGTCTTGGCCGATCAAAGCCGCCTGGACCGCCGCGCCCAACGCGACAACTTCATCGGGGTTGTGTTTCATCACCGGCGGCTTGCCGAAGTATTCCGCGACGAAGTCGCGAAGCAGGTTCATCCGCGTCGCCCCTCCGACCAAGATCACGTCGTCGATCTCGGACGTTTTCATCTCCGCGTCGCGCAGCGCGCGGGCGATCGGTCCGGTGATCCGTTGCAGCAGTGGATCGCACAACTTAGCAAACACTTTTCGATCGATGCGAAAACGTTTCGGTTTGTCGCCGTACTTGCCGTCCGCATCGGGCACGCGGATGTGGGCTTCGTCGTGTTCGGCGAGCGTGCGTTTGGCGGTTTCGCATTCGCTGCGAAGACGTGCCACGCGAAGGGCGTCGTTGAGTTCGGCGATTTCCAACCGCGCGTTCTCGGCGGATAGGACTTCCGAAACAATCCGGTCGGTAAAGTCTTCACCGCCGAGCATGCTTTCGCCGGCGCTAGAGCGAATTTCAAGTGTGCCCTCAAAAACTTCCATCACGGTCACGTCAAACGTGCCGCCGCCGAGATCGATGACGACCAAGTTTTTTTCTTCGTCACGCTGATGGAATCCATAAACCAATGCGGCGGCGGTCGGTTCATTGATCATCCGACGGACGTTCAATCCCGCCATCTCGCCGGCCAATCGGGTCGCTTGGCGGGCGTGATCGTTGAAGTACGCCGGGACGGTGATGACCGCATCGGTGACTTCAACGCCTAGAGCCGCCGTCGCATCGTTCTTGAGCGACCGCAACACGAGGCTGCTCAGTTCATGGGGCGTGAATTCTTTCTTGCCCAGAGCGATCCGGCGGTCTTGACCCATGAATCGTTTGAAACACCAAGCACACGATTCGGGATCGGTGACGCGAAGTTCTTTCGCGGTTTGCCCGACGACGATTTCGCCACCAGGCAACACTCCGACGACCGAAGGCGTCAAGAATCCACCGTGAGCGGTCGGGATCAACTTCGGTTGCCCATCGACGAAATAGCTCGCGAGCGAATGGGTGGTGCCCAAGTCGATTCCGATACAAGGCGTCGTACCGGAATCGCCCCAATCGTGGAGATCTCCCGAACCGGGCGAGTCATGACCGAAGGCATCGCGAGAAGTGTCAGACATCAAAAAACAAGTAAAAAGAGTTCGGCGGATACGAAAGTTTAGCCGGTCGACTCGTCGTCGGTCCAGACAATCGGCTGTCGGATCGGCAAGGTATGGGAACATTCCAGTTTCAGGTATCTTATTGGAACCCGCCCCGCCCCTCACTCCCCCCTTTTTGCCCGCCTGATCATGGAAACGATGAGCACGACTGCGTCTTTCGACCTTCAACCGCGAACGCGTTTGATTTTTGGTGCTGGCACGCTCGCGAAAGTGGGCGAGTTGACCCGTTCGCTAGCCAAGGTTGCGTCACGGCCGGCTCGGGTTTTGGTCGTTTGCGATCAAGGAATCGTCGCGGCGGGCCATTTTGAGCGAGTTCGGGGTCTGCTGACTGAGAGCGGATTGATGGTCGAGTCGTTCCACGAATTTGCTGAAAATCCGACTTCTGCGATGGTCGACCAAGCCGTGACGGCGGCGGCCGCGTTCCAGCCCGACGTGTTGATAGGACTGGGCGGCGGCAGCAGCCTGGATTGCTGCAAGGGAATGAACTTCGTTTACAGTTGTGGCGGTTCGATCCACGACTACCACGGCGTCGGCAAGGCGACCGCTGACATGCTGCCCATGATCGCCATCCCGACGACTTCGGGAACGGGCAGTGAAACGCAGAGTTTTGCCTTGATTAGCGACGCCCAAACGCATGTGAAGATGGCCTGCGGTGATCCTCGAGCGGCTTGCAAAATTGCCATGCTGGATCCGGAACTGACGCTCACCATGCCACGGCGAGTGACGTCCCTGACAGGAATCGATGCGATCTCGCACGCGATTGAAACGTACGTAACGCGTCGGCGAAATGCGATGTCGACGATGTACAGCCGCCGAGCGTTTGCATTGTTGGCCGGTTCGTTCCGACGTGTTTTAGAAAACGGCCAGGATCTTGAAGCACGCGGCGACATGCAATTGGGAGCCTCCTTGGCGGGCATGGCGATCGAAACGTCCATGCTCGGGGCCGCGCACGCGACCGCCAATCCGTTGACGGCGCGACACGACATTGTCCACGGCCAAGCGGTCGGCCTGATGTTGCCCGCCGTGATTCGATTCAACGGCGTCGAGCATGCCGATTGGTACGCCGAGTTGATGCGGGAGATCGAACCGAACATTGCCACGCCTGATGCCCCCGACGCGTTGGCGGAACTCGTCTTGTCGTGGATGGGAGCCGCCGAACTCGCCGTTTCTCTCGACGAACTTGCGATCCCGTCGTCGGATATCGGCAGGTTTGTCGATGACGCGTTGCAACAGTGGACCGGGACGTTCAACCCGATTTCCCTGGACCAGGACAACGTCCGGATGTTGTACCGCGACGTTGCGTAGGGAAGAGCTTGATCATCGCTGGTTTCGCTCTACTTGCAATAAATTTGCGAGGCAATAGCGGTTCTGTTTATGTCTCAAGCCAAACAAGGTACCTACCTTGCATCCAATAAAGTTCAATCTGGTTCCGGGAAAATTGAAATGAAATGTTGTCCGTTAAAAGATGCTTTAAGCGTTGTTGTTGGTGATGCTGGAACCGTAACTCGATAAAGCTCGTGTCGCAAAAATCCAACTAAGACATCTTTTACGACGAATTGTTTCTCGATTCGATCGAAAATTACCACCAAATGAAGCCCGGCATGCGCATGGTGGCAGTCCACTGCAAAGTTTCGTCGGCAAGTTTTTACTTCAAGACCGTCTGGAACACGCACCGGACGTTTTAACTTCCCTTTAAGTGATGCACCATAAACTTGGTCTTTTCCTCTACGAAAGTCCGGCAGCTGAGAGTAATCATCGCTGCCTAGATACAGATCTGGATAATCGCTCGCTCCGTTCGATTCGAGCTCCCAATCCGTTGACCGCTCGATAAGGAACCGCTCGATCAGCTTGCTTACGACCGTACCACCGGTTCCAGAGAGCAGCAGGGTCTCATGGTCGAGAGCCAATTTGAGCAATTGAATGTCCGATCTTACGATTGGATTTGACCTGAGTTGCTGATGCGATTCTACGGCCGCTACGATGGAATTGACCGATCGCCGGACATTTGCCGGGGAGTTCATTACCTTTGTCAGAAATTCGGCGAGGGGTGCGGATTCACGCGTAAGCCAAGGAACAAGACGTTCAGCCACGGATCGGCACCGAAAAGTCCAGTCAATTGAGTTCGGTGGATATTCGGACAGCTCTGCTGACGCCAATTCGATTTGACGCAGGACGTGAGATAGTGCGACACAAGTCATTTGCTGTCCCACCAATCGAACAGATCGCTAGGCGTGACGCCGATTGCGAACGCTAGTCGGCAGACGTTCTCGATACTTAAATTACGTTCGCCTCGCTCGACGCTTCCAACATAACTTCGATCAAGTTCGGCCGCATCGGCCAGGCCCTCTTGTGTCAAACCAGCAGCCATCCGATGTTTTCGCACGCTTTTTCCAAATAGACGCTTTACTTGTTCGACATTCATGCCGTAAAATTTCGCGAGATGAGGACGATCAGTCCACGGACTCTGTGTATCATTCGGAAGGAACGTGCCATGACGAAACCGGCGAAGACATTCGCGGAATTTTTTGCTGGAATTGGCTTGGTACGACTTGGCCTCGAACGTGCGGGTTGGAGCTGCATTTACGCAAACGACAACGATCCCAAGAAACAACAGCAATATGAAGCTCGCTTCGGCGAGGAGCATTTCCATCTTTGCGACGTATTTAAGCTCCAAGAGATGCGAAGCTTGATGCCATCCAATGTCCGATTAGCAACTGCTTCGTTTCCTTGCACCGACCTTTCCCTCGCGGGGCATTGGAAGGGTATTGAGGGTAGACATTCGTCAGCGGTTTTTGGGTTCCTGGAATGTATTGAAGATCTCGGCAGGCCACCAATTTTGCTTCTTGAGAACGTAGTCGGTTTATTGTCTTCAAAGCAGGGGCAAGACTTTCGTAAGCTAAGTCAGCTACTTGGGGATGCTGGATATTGGTTGGATGCATTTCGGCTTGATGCAAGACACTTTGTGCCTCAGAGTCGTCCAAGAATCTTTTTTGTGGGTGTGCATGATTCGCACATCGAAGATTGTCCATTCACAAGATCTGATGCCGAATTTACATTAGGAGAAAACGACTGGGAGTCTTTGGTTCGTTGCAACCCGGAACTTCGACCCGCTCGATTAGTGGAGTTGATGGCGACAACCGAATTGGCAACAGGCTGGTTCTGTTCTGAAGTAATCACTCCGAAAGCTACAGTAAAACGCTTGGGTGAATTGATAGATCTTGGCGAGGACGAGCTATGGTGGGATGATGTGCTTGTTAAGAAACATTATGACATGATGAGCGGCATCCATCGTAGCGAGGTGGATCGTTTGCAATGCGAATCATCGTTGTCCATCGGGACAATCTATCGACGCAAACGGCACGGCAAAACTCGGGCGGAAGTGCGTTTTGATGGAACAGCAGGATGCCTGCGAACCCCGAAAGGCGGCAGTGCCCGTCAAATAGTAATCGTTGTAGAGCCGGATCGGATTCGCATGAAGTGGATGACGCCTGTTGAATACGCTCGTCTGCAGGGCGCAGATGACTTCCCGTTGGTGGGCAGAACAAATCAGCAGCTTTTCGGGTTCGGCGACGCCGTCTGCGTTCCGGCAATCGAATGGATTGGCAATCGAATTTTGAATCCTATTATTGAATCCATCGAGTTGGCATCTTCCATTTCAAGTTAGTGGTTTCGTCGTGGTTTGTTTTCATTGGCTGTGCGTTAATGATTGATCGACTACGGAACATTGGTGCTGGATTTTGAGCATTCGGTTTAGGGCCAAACGCAGGAAAGCTGAGGCTTCCTTCGAATCTTGCCGATTTCGACTAGTTGTTGCGAATCGCGTTTCGGCCGGGGCTCGGACACTGCGGTGCAGTTTCCGGTTATATTGCACTGGAACCGGTTTTCCTTCCTAGGCTCGATTGCATTGTCCTCTTCCGATCCCCAAAACGCCGACGCTTCCAAGGCGGGCCCCTCCCGACGGCAGGCGCTTGAGCGCCGCTTGCGGGACGTCCACACCGACCGCGACGCCTATCTCGAACTCGCGGCGATTTACCGCAGCGAGAACCGACCGTTGCAAGCGGCGAAAATCCTGCAAAAGGGCCACGAAGTTTTTCCCGATGACGCGACGATCTTGTGGGAATGGGAAGAAGCCCGTTTAGCCCGGTCGCTGCAGCAATTGTCGGAAGTCTCCACGATGGTGGCAAAGACCAAGAGCAGCTTAGCCGACAAGGAACTCGAACGCAGTCGAACGGACTGGGCGGTTTGTCGCATCCAAATTTGTCGATCTCGCATCGCGCGAGATGAGTCTCGACAATACTTGCGTTTGGTACTCGGTGAAGCGTTGTACGACCTGGCCCGTTACGACGAAGCGATCGAGGAACTCGCCCCCTTGGCCGATCATGAGCAGCACGGTTCGGCCGCGTCGCTGTGGATGGGGCGATGCCATCTTGTCTCTGGACGCGACGTTGATGCGATGAAATGGTTGCGAAACGCGTGCTTGCGACGGGCGGTCGCATCACCACCGAAAGTTCGCTCGGCGGCCCTGAAGTTATTGATCGATCTGGCTGATCGACACGGACTTGCCGCGACGCTCGAACACTATCAGTCCGTTCTCGCGTCGATTCAAGAGTCCGACAACAAAACCAAAGCCGCTTCCTAAGAACGTGTTTTAAAAAGGGGTCTGACCCTCTCCGGCGAGGCCAAAAACCCAATGAAATCGACTCGCCTCCAAAGGGTCAGACCCCTTTTTAAAACACGTTCTAACGCGAAAAAGAGATTTTCATGAACCAAGCGATCGGTGATCCCGACCAAATCCGCCAATTTGCCTCCCAGTTGGCCCACTTCAGTGAAGAGTTGCGTCAGCGTGGCGGCTCGCTCGCGGCGCAAATGAACCAGCTCGAGCAAACCTGGCGGGACGAACAACAACGCAAATTCAGCCAAGAGTTCCAAGACCAACTCCGCCAACTTCAACGGTTGATTCAGGCGACCGACGATCACGTGCCGTATTTGCTACGCAAGGCCGAACAGCTCGACGCTTATCTGGGAAGATGAGTCTCCACCCGTAATTCAAACTTCGGCGGATTCCGTTACCATAGGGCCGTTGCGTTTCTTGCAATCTTCCCCTTACCCCCTCACCCACGGTTGTCAATCTATGAGCGAGCATCCCAACAATTACCCGAAACTCCACAATGCGGCCTGGCCCGGTGTGGTCGGCAAGGGCGATGATGATGCCAATCCGGTCATTCCCCTCGAAGAAATGCTGGACCTGACCGCAGCGGCGGAAGTCGATGGCCGGAAATTTGACGGGGTCGACGTGTTCCTTTCCGATCCCCACATCTCGATCGATTCGACCGACGAGGAACTCGAAAAAGTCGCCGACATGGTCCGCAGCCGATCGCTGGATATCGGTTCGGTCGTCGCTCCAGTGTGGCCGCCGACCGGTGGCGGTAGCGCAGCGGGCGGCCCCGAGGAAGTCGATGCGTTTTTGAAACAAGTTCGCAAGGCGTGTGAGATCGGTCGCAAGCTGCGGCAAATGGGCGTCCGGCCCAACGGCGTCGTGCGGATCGACAGCGCCACCGCCACGGCGGCCTGGTTCGAAGACCCCGCGACCAACCAAAGCAAGATCGCCGACACCTTCAAGGCCGCCTGCGACATCGCCGAGGAGTACGACGAACGACTCGCCGCCGAAGGTGAGATCTGTTGGGGTGGGATGCACTCTTGGCGGTCGATGGTCGATCTGCTCGAACGCGTCGGACACCCCGAGCGACTCGGATTCCAAGCCGACATGGCTCACACGTTGCTCTATCTGCTCGGTTACAACGCACCCGAAGACGCGATCTTGCCGCAGAATTTTGATTGGCAGGATCAAGAAAGAAAGGCCGTCGCGCTGCACGAACTGACGCACGCCTTGCGGCCGTGGACGATCGATTTCCACGTCGCTCAAAATGACGCCACCGTTCACGGTACCGGCAGTCACGACAAGACCGGACGTCACTGCCTTCCCAACGATCCCAACGGAAAGCTTGACATCGCCAAAGATGCCGGGCATTGGCTGCGTGACGAACACGGTGACGTGTTGCAAGTGTGCCGACACATTTGTTGGGACGGTTGCATGTTCCCCAACGACGTGATGCACCAAGGCGAAACGTGGAACAGCATCCTCGCGGCCATGCTCAGCGTTCAGGACGCGCATGGTTGGAATGAATCGGTTAGTTAATTCCTCATCTGAAGATTGTCATGATTCAGCGCAAACGATCCAGCCTCCTTCATTTGGACGAGTTTTTTATGGGCACCGCGCCTCTTTTCCAAACGGTTAAGCGTCTGTCTAAAACTCTCGGCGAGATGCAAATCCCTTTCGTAATTTCTGGTGCTATGGCGGTGAACTATCACGGTCATCGTCGCGCTACTCAAGACGTCGATATCTTGATGCGAAGGGAAGATCTCAAAATCTTTAAAGACGAGCATCTGGGACGCGGTTGGCTTGAGAAATTTGAAGGGTCCAAAGGATTTGTCGACACCATTCATCAAGTTCCCGTTGATGTCTTAATCGCCGGTGATTTTCCAGGCGACGGCAAACCCAAACCCGTGTCATTTCCTGACCCATCGGATGATAAAATCATTGAGTTCGAAGATGGGTTGCCTTACTTGACGCTTCAAAAAGTCGTTGAAATGAAACTTGCGTGTGGCATGTCCGCACCCGAGAGATTGCAGGATTTTGCCGATGTTATTTCATTGGTGAAGGCCAACGGACTTCCTGAGAGTTTCGGCGGCACATTGAATCCCTATGTTCACGATGCGTGGATTGATTTATGGAAGCGGGCGCAGATCACGTCAGGCGAGTACTGACTTCTATTTCTCACACGCTTACGACCCTTGACTCACTAAAAAAACTCTTACCAAGACAACAATGAAAAACTTAAACATTGGAATGATCGGCTATGGCTTCATGGGCAAGGCGCACACCAACGGGTATGCCCAGGCTCCTCATTTCTTCCCCTGTGAAGTCAAACCGGTTCTCAAGGCGGTCTGCGCCCGTAACGCCGAAAAGGCTCAAGCATTCGCCGACACTTGGGGTTACGAATCGATCGAAACCGATTGGCGTGAACTGCTCAAGCGTGACGACATCGACGCCGTCGATATCTGTGTCCCCAACAACCTGCACAAGGAAATCTCGATCGCCGCCGCCGAAGCCGGCAAAATGATCTTGTGCGAAAAGCCCTTGGCGATGAATCAAGCCGAAGGCGAGGAAATGTGCGCCGCGGTCGAAAAGGCGAACGTCAGGAACATGGTTTGGTACAACTACCGCCGCGTTCCCGCTGTGACACTCGCCAAACAGTTGATCGACGAAGGCCGGCTTGGTCAGATCTTTCACTACCGCGCCAACTTCCTGCAGGATTGGACGATCAACGCCGACGTCCCCCAAGGCGGAGCGGCGACGTGGCGACTCGACGCCGAAGCGGCCGGTAGCGGCGTGACGGGGGATTTGCTCGCCCACTGCATCGACACCGCCTTGTGGCTCAACGGCAGCATTCAAGACGTCTCGGCCGTGACCGAAACTTTCGTCAAAGAACGCGTCCACGCCGAGACCGGCAAGAAGACGCCCGTCAAGATCGACGATGCTTGCACGTTCCATTGCCACTTTAAGAATGGATCGCTCGGTCTATTCGAATCGACCCGTTACGCCCGCGGTCACAAGGCGTTGTACACGCTCGAGATCAACGGCGAACATGCCTCGATTCGATGGGACCTCCACGATTGTCACCGACTCGAATACTTCGACCACGCCGACGATTCGATCGTCCGCGGATGGCGAAGCATTCACGTCAGCGACGGCGACCAACCGTACATGGGCAACTGGTGGGTGCCCGGACTGCAGATCGGCTACGAGCACTCGTTCATTCACCAAGTCGCCGATTTCTTAAAATCGGTCGAGACGGGCGAAGATTGCCACCCGAACTTCCGCGATGCCTTGGAAACCCAAAAGGTCTGTGACGCGGTACTCGATAGCGCCGCCCAGCGATGCTGGAAAGACGTCTGATGCCTATCCGCATTGATTTCTAGGGCTTTGGGTGCCTATCATCGTGGCACGGTGGTCCCCACCGTGATTCTCGACGGAGGACCGTCGAGCCACGTTGCTGACACCCTAAAATTAAATTTTGACAAAGCACTAGGGTAGTGGATCTTGTTCAAGATCCCAAGCGTAAAGGATCTTTAACAAGATCCACTACGGCCACCAGGCTACCGCATTAAAACCGCACCGAGTTCTTTTTCGCATCGGGTGACGACGCTTTCGACGATCTCGTCAGCGTCGTTGCCCGACAACGTCTCAGTAAGACTTTGCAACTCCATCGAAAACAGCACTCGTTTGCGATCCGGGCCGTCGACTTTCTCGTTGCGATAGGTCTCTTGATACGACAAGCTGGTCAATCGCTCGTCGGCGGCGGATCGAATCACGCTGGACAGACCGTCCCATCGGATCGATTCGGGCAAGACCAAGTTGAGATCGCGTTTGATCGCGGGGAAGGCGCTGACCTGACGTTGTTGTGGAACAAGCTGGGAGTGTTGCACTAAAACGTCCGCCGATAATTCGGCCGCAATCACCGGTCCGGACAACTTCCACGATGAGATCAACTTCTCATCGAGGATACCGAGGTAACCGATCGTTTCGTCGGACAGTTTCAATGCCACCAAGCCGCCTGGCGCGAAACCATCTCGGTCGACCGATTCAACTCGCAAGTCGCCTTCGATGCCCATTCGGCCGAGCAAAGTCTCGATCACGCCTTTGACGCCGAAAAAGTCTTCGCCGCCGATCATCGCCACATGGTAAGTCTCGGCGGGCAAGGCATCTTCGCCGGTCGCGTTTTCGTCAGCGGGCAGATAGGCGTGAGCGATCTCAAACAAGTCAGCGTTGATCGATGCAGACGCCCAGTTCGCCGCCCGGCTTTGCAGCAAGCTCGGGATCAACGTCCGCCGTAAACGCTTGGATCCTTCGAGCATCGCCGTGCGAGTTTGCAAGGCCGGGCGATCGGTCCACGGGGACAGCGACGTGTCTAACTTTTCAACGACCAAGCTGGGCGTCATCGCTTCGCTGAAGCCCGCCGCCGTCATCACGCCACGCAGACGCTGCATCGCCGAATCGAACGTCCGCTTGCTGCTCGGTGTCACCGGAATCGGCGCAGTCTCGGGAATCTTGTCATAGCCATTGATTCGTGCGAGCTCTTCGATCAAGTCGATTTCACGTGTCAGATCGTGACGCCATGTCGGCGGAACGCAGTCGATTGTATTGGCCGATTCGGCGTCTCGGCTGATCTCGGCTCGGCATCCCAGACCGACCAAAATCTTGTGGATCGTTGCCGCGTCGATTGCGATCCCGAGCACCCGCTCGATCTGCGACAAACGTAGCGTGATGGGTTCGCGAGTGGGGACCGAGTCGGCCGTATCAATCGCGCCCGTCAGTACGGTTCCACCGGCGATCTCGGTGATCAGTTGGCACGCCCGGCGGCTCGCCCAATCGATGCCTGCGGGATCGACACGGCGTTCGAACCGGAACGACGACGGTGAATGCAGTTTCAAGCGACGTGCCGTTCGGCGAACCGACAGCGGTACGAAGTCAGCCGCCTCGATCACAATACGAGTTGTTGTTTCGCTTACTTCCGAAATCGCACCACCCATCACTCCGGCGATCGCCAGCGGTGACGACGCATCGGCGATCACGCACGTATCGGCATTGAGTTCGTACTTGCGATGGTCGATCGCTTCGAGCACTTCCTGGCTCTTGCCCTTTGCATCTGTTTTGCCCGGGCGAATCACGATCGTATCGCCGTCGATTTGATCGGCATCGAACGCGTGCAAGGGTTGGCCGCATTCCATCATGACGTAGTTCGTAACGTCGACGATATTGTTGACGATGCCGATACCGATCGACTTGAGCGCGTCCTGCATCCACTGCGGACTCCGGCCGACACGGACGCCCTCGATCACCCTCGCCGTGTACCGTGGGCAAGCTTGCTCGAACTCGTTGCGAACGGTTAAGCAGTCAGACGCTTTGCGAGCCGACTCTTGAAACTCGATCGTCGGTATCTTGAGCGGTTGGTTGGTCAGTACGCCGACCTCGCGAGCGACTCCGATGTGTCCAAGGCAATCGCCCCGGTTGGAGGTGACCTCCAAATCGATGATGATGTCTTCGGCACCACTGTCGAGCGTGACCGTATTGCTCTCTTCGTGATTCAACCCTGACAAACTGAAACGATCGACCAACTCGTCGTGCGACAAAGTCAGATCAACGTAGCGCGACAACCATTTCCAGGAAACTAGCACGGCTTTAAGTGGAGAATTGGGAGTGAAGGATTGGAAAAACTAAACGCTAAAAAACCTATTCGAAAACCACGCACGCAACCTACGGCTGGCGGCGTGTTGCTTTATTCGCAAACCGAACGACAACCATTAGCCGATGGGCGTTAGCCCCGGTTGGCGTCCGGTTAACCGCCGCTAACGCGGTACGGCTAATTAAATCAACAGCCCGGTAAGGGAGGGAGACCATCAAATCAACAGGCTACTAGCGCCAGAGCGGTGAGCCGTTTTCGGATAGGCTGTTGAGTTTAAGTTTAAGTTTAAGTTTGAGGGACGTTGGAGATCTAATTCTAGAACTGCTGTAAGAACCGGAGGTCGCCGCTATACAGGTCCCGGATATCGGTGATTCCGTGGCGTCTCATGCACAACCGTTCGACGCCCAAGCCGAATGCAAACCCGCTGACCTTTTCGGGATCATAGCCGACGGCCTCGAATACGTTCGGATCCACCATCCCGGCTCCGCCGAACTCGATCCAAGTCCCATTCCACAGGAAGTCGACCTCGACGCTTGGTTCGGTGAACGGAAAGAATGAAGGACGAAAGCGGATTTCGACGTCATCACCGAGGTAGTTGTTCGCGAACACCCTCAGCACGGTTTTCAGGTTGGCCATCGTGACGTGCTCGTCGACGAACAAGCCTTCCATCTGATGGAACATCGGAAAGTGCGTCGCATCCGGGGCGTCGGGACGATACACGCGTCCGAGCGATATGATGCGAATCGGCTGTCCCGGTGCCGAGTTTTGCCGTTCTTGCATGACCCGAATCTGCACCGTGCTGGTTTGGCTGCGCAGTAACGCATCGCCTTCACCGATGTCGACCGCCGTTCCCGCAGTAGCCAGATAAAAATTGTCCAACGGATCGCGAGCCGGGTGATCTTCGGGGATATTCAGCGCCACGAAGTTATGAAACGGATCCTCGACCTCGGGACCTTCGGCGACCTCGAAACCCATTCGGCCCATGATTTCGGTCAAATGGTCGATCGTTTGGGTGATCGGGTGGATGTGTCCCAATCGCGGTCGTCGTCCGGGTAGTGACGGGTCAAAGCCGGGCTCGATTTGCGAGCTGCCACCGCCGCCTAGCTGAGATTGAGCGGTCTCGAATGCCGTATGGATCGCCTGTTTGACATCGTTGAGTCGCATCCCGGCGGCGCGTTTGTCCGCCGGTTCGATCCCCCCGAGCATCTTCTGGACGTCTTTGAACTGACCGTTCTTGGCTCCCAAGAAAGTGACCCGGGCGGCCTCGAGCGCGTCGGCATCGGCCGCTCCATCAAACGCGTTCTGCGCATCGGATTGGAGCTGGTCGAGACGATCAAGAAAAGGTTGCAAAGACATTTAGGCGGCGGCGAGGGTTTCCTTGACCTTGTCGCACACGTCTTTGAAGCCGGCGGGATCGTAAATCGCCATTTCAGAAAGCGACTTTCGGTCCAAGCCGATGTTGGCTTTCTTCAGTCCGTAGATGAATTCGCTGTACCGGAGATCGTGCATTTTCACGGCGGCGTTGATTCGAATGATCCACAACTTACGGAATTCACGTTTGCGGACGCGGCGGTCGCGAAACGCGTACGCGCCACTGCGGAGAAGGGTTTCCTTGACGCTGCGGATCAGCGACCCACGACCTCCGCGAAAGCCTTTGGCTCGCTTGAAAAGTCGGTTCTTGGCCTGGTTCCGGGCGGCACCTTTACGTGTACGCATCGTTCGATTCCTAAATCAGTTGGGTTTTTCTGCAATCATTCGGAGTCTCAATTCAGGCCCCGGCGAGTCAAACGCCGAAGTTTTGCCCAATCGAGTTGCCGGGCGATTCCGTGGAGGAAATTGGTAGGGGTAGGGTTTGGTTAGCGACTAGTTGCTGTAGCCGTTCAAGGCGGCGTGGATGGTAGGTTGCATGACCGCATCCAAAGCCGTTGTACCACGGAGGTTACGACGACGCTTCTTCGTCAAACCTTTGGCCAAGTGGCTCGTTCCGCTGCAGCGGTGCATCGCTTTGCCCGTGGCCGAGAGGCGAAAACGCTTCTTCGTGCCCTTGTGGGTCTTCATCTTGTTTCCCATCGGGGATCCGTCGTTTAGCAAAAGGGAAAAGGGGACTGTGAATTTTGGAACGCGACACTGTAGCGGATCGGGACTCGACTCGCTAGTGGTGCGCCACCTGAGTGCTCGGTTCGACCAAAATGTTCGAATGAGCTGTTTTCAAGCTACCGGCTGCTGATTGAATCGTAACCCGACGCGTGAGCGAGGGATTGAACACGATTCATGTTGGTTTAGTTATCCCTCGCTGACGCTTCGGGTTTCGATGAGGACTAAATCAACAGCCCGCTAGCGAGAAAACGCCTAACGGAGCCGTGGCTAGCTCCAAACGGCTGATAGCGTGAGCCCTAAAAATAGGCTGCTCCAAACCGTGCGTGTTTGGGGACATCGACAGGTATCGGCTTTTGACCGCGTCAACCTGAAGTCCTCAAGCGGCTTCGTTGAACAGTCCGGTACCGCCTTGGGGGCGTCGGCCGGATTTGTCGTAGGTTTGCGGTCCGGTCGCACCGGCCAACCGATTGAGCAAATCCCGCTGCAGTTCGCTGAGGTGGTATTGGCAAACGAACAACGCGGTGGCCCGCTGGTGGGTCGTCGCGATCATTTCGGCCACTTCGCCGCACCGCCGCGCCAAGCGAGCGTCCTCGATTTTTCGACTCAGCAACAATTTTTCCGAGAGGCTGACGCCGGGGTTCGGGGCGTCGGCGTCGCGGATCAGCTCGTCGCGGCGTTCCACCATTCTTTCCAGATCGTTGATCGACGCGAGGAGCTGCGCCGTCGACGCGTCGACCTCGTCTGATCGTAGCCCCATCGTGCGAACGCGGGTCTCGTCCAGAATCAGGTCGATCGTTTCAGCCACTTCGGCCAATTCGTCGACGTAGTCGGCGACCCGATCTCGCCAAGGTTTCGCGGCTGAGGAGCCTGGGTTGGAAGACGTCATGATTATCCACGCCGTTGGAGTTGAAAGAGATCGAACATCGGATTGACGAACGAATCTGCCGAAGCATCCGAGATTTCTTCGACAAGTTTTTGGTCGAGTTGTTCTTGAAACACTTCCTCGGCCCGACCGCCGTGGAAGTAAGCTGGTTTGTCGAGACTTTTTCGCATCGATGACAACATGCTGCCAAAGAGGGTTTGGCCGACGAAATCGCCGAACGCTTCCCGCATGGGTTCGCTGTCGGTCGACGGCGTACCCGATGACGTAGGGCTGCCCGCGCTGCCGAACTTAGCGGACAGTTCGTAGGGCAATTTCGGCTGGGCGGCCGCCGCCGGAATCGATTGTTGGTTCAGAGATTGGATCATGATCCACCACCCTTACCTAAAAATGACCTCGCCATACAAGTCACCTTTGGCTTTGAGTGTCTTGATGATCGCAATTAAATCCTCCGTCGGTACGTCCAACGCTCCCAAAGCGTCGGCGAGTGCTTTCAACTTGGCCGCCGCAGGAGTCCCGTCAGGACCAAGCTCGACGAAGCCGTTGCCGCCGCCGGCCTGGATACGTAGGTTTCGGTGAGTGACCAAGACGGGCGCGATCTCCACATCGTCGCCGATGACGACGACGCCATCGGCCTCGTTGATGACGACCCGCTTGCCACGATTGGCGAGTTGGATCGGAATGTCCAGTAGAATCGAAATGTACTTGATCGGATTGGACTGATAGATCTTGGGAATCCAGACTTCCACGTGAACCTGATCGATGGCCAACGCTCGGGCGGCGTTGTCATCGTTTCCGGAACGATTGCCCGACAATCGGGATTCTTGCAAGCCACCCATCGTGAGCGATCGAAATGAGTTGATCTCCTCTTCGATCCGCTGAGCGGTACTGAAGTCGGCGAAATCACGGTCGATGATGAGGGTGATTTTATTCTCTTTGACGTATGACGCTTTGACGGTCGCTTCCATCTTCATACCACCTTGGATCGAAGCCACCGTTGCGGGTGTATCTGGTGCAATCGTCAAACGTCCCTGTGCCATCGCGTACACGGTGGGGTTGTCCGCTCGCGGGCCGAGCATCGGTGTGAGCATCAAGTAACCGCCCTCGAGACTCTTGGCGCTGATCGCACTGACGGTCACGTCAAGGATATCGCCCTGCTGGGCACCGACCGGGGGTAACTTCGCATTAACGAACACCATCGCGACGTTCTTGGAATCCTCCACGTCGCCCAAATTCAAATTGCCCGTCGCGTCGACCGACATCGGCCCTCCCATCAATTGCATCATCCGTGCCAGGGCTCGCGACGTCGGTGCCGCATCTCCATCGCCGGTACCTCGCAGTCCCACGACCAATCCAAGCCCTTGCAACGTATTGGTCTCTTGCCCTTTGAGTCGGCAAAGATCACCCAAACGCAAGCCGCCCGCATGAGCTGCCGAAGCGAGGGTGAGACCGACGAGCAAGATTAAAACGCGAATCAAATCCATGGAATGGTCCGTTAGAACGGCTTGACGTGGTCAAAGAATCGTTGGAACCAACCGCGTCGGTATCCGTCGCGTATGTATCCGCGATCTTCCTTTTGAATTTCCAGATCAATCAGGTCGCCGCTGAGCACGACGTTGTCCGGCCCGATGTCTTGAGCCCGGCAAATGCCCGAAAGCGTTGTTTCCCACAGGTTGTCGTTATGCCGGAATTTTTCTCGGGCTTCTAAGACGAGGTTGCCGTTGGGACGGATGTCAACGATCCGGGCGGCGATGTTGAAGGTGAACGATTCGCGAGACTCGATGCTCGC
Source organism: Neorhodopirellula pilleata (assembly GCF_007859915.1). Taxonomy (GTDB): domain Bacteria; phylum Planctomycetota; class Planctomycetia; order Pirellulales; family Pirellulaceae; genus Rhodopirellula; species Rhodopirellula pilleata. Next base: position 139,665 of record NZ_SJPM01000013.1, on the reverse strand, counting down.
TTCGGCGCGAAAGTTCGATTGCGATTGAGACGCCACCGTCGGGTCGCCTTGAGCCATCGGATCGGGAACGATGCCGTTTCGGGTGAGTTTGATCCAATCCGACAGAACTGCTGAGAACAGCGAGTTGCGGCGTTTCTGGGCGTCGCCTTCGGCCATCGTACGAGAGATTTCGTCGACGCGAATCGCCACGATGTCATGCACGCGAAATTGACGCAGAGGCGGTGCCGGTTGGTAAGTCCAGCTGACCCCGCGCATGCCAATCGCCGGATCAATGTTGGGTAGATTTCGAGGTGAAACGTTGTTTGAAGGAGGTGCCATCGGCGGCATGAATTCGGGAGGCATCACGGCCGTCGCACCACGATCAAAAGCCGACGGCGATCCCGACACGTCCGGTTGTGAGTCCGGTCTTGGTGCCGGCAAAAACTCGGGGTTTTGGTCCTGAGCTTGAACGACCGACATCCCCGGCAAGCCTCGGGGGGCAACACGGGTCGGCTCCGGTGCAGCAACGTGCAACAGAGACGAGTTTTGTGACCGAGCGACCGTAGGAACGAAAGCGAGGACACAGCAGACGAGAATCCGATTCATGACTTTCTAAAACCCTTTCGGTTCCGCTTCGACGCGTGGCGCACGGGTGATGATCTCGACCAATGATGAATTGACGACCTTGGCCAACAACCGGCGTTTGGGTTGCAGCGTTTCGATTTCAATCAACTCGCCGACGGCCCCATCGGCGAGGGCTTTCGCACCGGTTGTCACTCGGACACCGCCACCACCGACTTGAACTTCCAATAGTTCGCCGCGACGAACGACCCGTGGCGCGGCGAAGGCGCTGCGTGTCAACGCCACACCGGAACGTACCAAACCGATGACCTCCAAACCGACCAATTCTTCGGGTGCTGCCACCACGTCGGCGGGCAAACTGACTCCATCGACGGAGTACGGTTCGAATTGCAGGTCGTGCAACGTGACGGTTTGGCCCCGACGCAACGAGTGGCGGGCGGTTACGATCGCGGGGCGTGGATGGAAGGTCAATCGTACGATGCCCTCACAATCTTCGCTGCCGGCGCGGCCGAGCAACCGGACACGACACTTGACCGATTCGTTGCTTTCATGCGACCAAATCGGTGCGGGGTCCAAGAAAACGAATTGGCGGATGCCTTGGATGTTCTCTAAAGTTCCAAACTCGCTCGGTTCGAAATGGACGTCGTAGCGAAACGATTCGTCCAGATCACGAAACTGACTCCGTACACCTACCCGCACCCATTGTTCCAACCGCTCGCGGGTTTCGGTGTCCAGGGGCGTCTCGCTCGACGTCATCAAGTCCGGGGCGACTTGGTATGCCGTTTGGGCTAGCGATGAATCGGAAACGGTCGACTCATCGACCGACGCAGTTGACTCTTCATAGGCGGCAGGGATGGTGCGAGCGCGCTGGACAACAATCGTGTCGGGCCCGTAGATCTTAATCCGCCCAGGGGTCGCGTTCGCGCCGGCGATCAATTGAGCAAGCCGGTCCCGTGACACCTTCGCATCGCCACCATCGGCGGGCATCAATCCGATCGTCGATTGCCCCAGTCGTGCCCAGGCCACCAGATCGGGTTCAAGCGGACGGACGACGTCGGCTAAACGAATGATGGGGCGGTCGACCACGATGTTCTCGCGACTGACGAACTGCCATCGTGTCGATTCGTCAATCGTCGACGTGCGACGCGTCGCAACGGTCGGCGTGCGACCGGACGCCGTGTCCGACTCCGGTGCAGAGGGCGGTTCGCGTTTCTCGATCATGACCGATGAAGGGCGTGCGGACGAATACAATGGCGTGGTGACTTCGCCGGCCACGGACGGACGTGCCGTCGACTGCGCCATCGCGACCGGCGATGGGCACAGGCAAACCAACACGGCCAAGGAATTCGGTAGCAGGAACTGGTTAACCAACGGACCCTACCTTAAAAACGTCTTAGGTTAGAAATGTTCTGCATGATCTGGTCGCCCGCCTGAACCGCTTGGCTGTTCAATTCAAACGCCCGTTGGGTCGTGATCAAGTCGATCAATTCTTGAACCGGCTCGACGTTGGAAGCTTCCAAATTGCCCTGACGCAAGACACCCAAACCGTCGACGCCAGGATTGTTGAGCTGTTCGGGCCCCGATGCCTCGTTGGCCGTGTACATGTTCTCGCCGACTTTGAGAAGTCCGTCGGGGTTGATGAATTGCGCGAGTTGCAGTTGTCCTTGGTTGGCGAGATCATTCACGCCGGGTTGTCGCACGAGGACTTCGCCGTTGCCGTTGATCACAACCGCGGTGGCGTCCGGCGGGATAGTGATGGGCGGATCGAGCAAACGTCCTGTTTGAGCCGAGCCGATCACGAGTTGACCGTTGGCGTTGATGTCAAAATTACCAGCGCGGGTGTACATCGTTTCTTGGCTGGACGGATCGACGACGCGGAAAAAACCACCCCCTTGAATGGCGACGTCAAGGTCGCGACCGGTTTGTTGCAAGGTGCCTTGGCGATGATCGGTTTGCGTGCTGGTCACTCGCACGCCCAATCCGACCTGCGTGCCCACGGCCGTGGGGGTTTGGGTGGCGTCTTGAATGCCTGGGTAGGTTTCGGTGCGATAGAGCAGGTCTTCGAAGTTCGCGCGATCTTTTTTGAAACCCGTGGTATTGATGTTCGCCAAATTGTTGGCGATGACGTCGAGTTTCGTCTGCATCGCCTCCATGCCGGTGGCGGCGGTGTATAGAGTCTGAACGCTCATTGGTTAATTCCTAGATTGATGACGGCGATCGCCTATCCCTTCAAGACTCGACCGATCAATGACCCCAGCACGCTGTCTTGGTTTTTGATCATTTGCACGTTCGCTTCGTAGGCCCTGGTCGTCTCGATCAGTTCCATCATCGTGCCCGTGGGGCTGACGGCGGATTGCTCGAGCGAACCTGCTACTACGTTTCTTTGACCCTGCGGGGCAAGATCAAACTCGGCCAAGGGGCGAAACAGGTTTCCGCCCACGTTGGCTAAATCGCCCAGGCTCTTCGGTCGCGCGAGCATCAACTCACGCGTCACCCCGGCTTGAGAGATTCGGCCTTCGGCACCCACTTGGAACGGCTTACGGGGATCGATTTGGATCGGAGCCCCGTCATTAGCGAGGACCAAATCTCCGCCTGAGTTGACCAAACGACCGGCCGAATCAAATACAAAGTCGCCCGCCCGGCTGAGCAGTTGCTGGTCGCCCCGCTGGAGAACGAAGAAACTTTCACGGTCGTGGATGGCGAAATCCGTTTCGCCGCCTGTCGTCCGTACGGCACCGACTTTGAACTCGGTCCGCTCGGGTTGAATCGTGACACCGCCACCGACGTCGTCGATGCCGCCCAGACCCGGTGATACATGCCCCTGCTCGATCATTTCGGCGAAACGGGCCTGCAAAATCGTCGCGTTGGGCTTGAACCCCGGCGTTTCGACGTTGGCGAGATTGTTGGAAACCTGCTGCAGGCGGTGGCTTTGAGCCTGGGCTCCCGCAGCCGATAGATAGACGCCGTATGGCATGAGTTCACTCTGCCGAGAGGGAATGAAAGATTCGCTCCCTCGTGCTTACGCAAATCCATTATCCCGTTTCAAGTGGAAAGCCCAGAATTGGGTTAATGTTTTCCGTCGGGCTGCGTGACACGGCCGAAGAGATCGTTGAGGATTGCGTTTTCGAGCGTCGCGTCGCGGCCCAACGGAATCCATCCCAGGGTTTGAGGGCTGTCGTCGAACGGGTCCTGGCGGCTTAACCTGGACCCATCGTGTCGCAAGCCGGCGGTCGATTCGGTGGCGTACTGCGTTCGGTCGGTGTCCTCCAGGTCTTTTTGGACGATGACCTCGACGGAATAGCCGGTCGCGTTGGGCCGAACGGTAACAATCGCGCGGCGGCGGATCGATTGAAGTGTGCCTTGCAGTCGCTCGAATCCGGTTGTCGTGTCTTTTCGCCACGGTTCCAGAACCGAACCGGCGATCTTGTAGCTCGTTTCGAGTTTGCCTTCGAGCACATAGTCGGCTCGGTTAACGACGGGTTGTTGACGGGCGATCCGAAAGTAATCGTCAAGTGTGTCGACGACTTGCAACCACAAGAAATCATCGGCCACCGGCGGAAGTTCCAACGGGTTGGGAACGAACTGGGGCGGCACATCGCTGGTCAGCCGATAGACCAATTGCCGACATCCCGAAGCGGTGCCAAGTATGAATAGCGTCGCCAAGATAAGATTCGACATTCGGTGTCGAGTCATCCTGCGTCGATTCATTCGGCCTAGAGGGCCGACGGCTTTAGTAAAATTCGCGTCGTGAGTTGGGTGGCCCGTCATCACCGCGGCAGCGTAGAGGGTTTCGGGAAAGGCTGTGTGGCGATCCGGGGCAACGGTTTGGCACCGGGAATGTCTTCCGGGAACAGCGACCAGACCGGAACGCGTCGTTGGACTTCGGCAAGAGCTTCTTTTTGTGCGGCTTGAATTTTTTGGTCACGCAAGATGTTGCGAATATCGTCTTGGACATCGGCCAGCGCCGTGATTCCGGCGTCTTCCCGTTCGAGTACACGAACGATGTGATAGGCGTCGGTGTCTTCGATAATTTGGCTCATCGCACCGGTGGGTAGCGAAAAGATCTGTTCTTCTAAAACGGCCGACGCGAGTGATCCTTTGTTGGTCCAGTTGTGTTGACCCCCTTCGTCGGCGAACGGTTCTTGGCTTTTTTCACGGGCGACCGCTTGCATGCTGCCGCCGAAGAACGCTTCGCGTCCCATCGCCCAGATCGCGTCGTAGGCGGCTTGTTTGTTCGGGAAGTTGGAATAGAGCACGGTGAGTTGTTCCCATCTCGCCCTCGCCGCATGTCGGAAATCATCACTGTGGGTGTGGTAATAGCCGTGAATTTCAGCCAGCGACACCGAAGGGTCTTTGTTGACTTTGCCGCGAATGTAGAGGTGGCCCAGCATCGCGTCGATGAACTCGCGTTGCCGCGCAGCCAGCGACGTTCCTTTTTCGCGCAGCTTGGCGTCGAGTTCGCCGAGGTCCTTGGCTTCGTACTGTTTTTTAAGCTGGACGACTTCGTCTTCGAAGAACATTTGGCGAGCTTTCGCCTGCATCGTTTCTTCGGCCTCGCGTCGTTTTTCGGCGGTTTGAGTGGCGACTTGGTCGAGCAGGAACGATTCCCGCATCATCCGACTTTGGATGGTTTGAGCGAGCAGGCCCCGGGTCATTCGCACGCGAGCGAATTGGATTTGGTCATCGGGAACTTCTTGGCCGGCGTTAGCAAGAACTTCTTGGATTCTCGCTTCGATTTTGGGCGAGATCTCGCCCATCACGATCGCGCTCTGACCGACGATGGCGACCGTCGCCGCCGGATCATCTGGCAATTCGGCTTGCAATGCCTCATCCATCTGCTTCTGTGTCGGCATCTGGGCCGAAACAATCGAAGGAATGGTGGCCCCCACAACGGCCAAGCACACGAGGCCGAAGGAAGCGAGCTGGGGTGACAGCCGAGGCCGTCGGATTGGCGTCCGCGATCGCGGTGGCATGGCGCGTGCCCGACGAAGGAGGGAAAGGAAATGGGTTCGTCCGGCTTGTAGTGCAAATGTGGATCACGTTGCAAGCGAGGATTTAACCTTGATTACGTCGAGGGTGCAGGCACGCTAATCGGCGTTGGGATGACGTTTGAGAATTGGGAGGGCGATTTTCCAGCCAGGACGCTAAGATCGGCTGAAGTTGGATAGGCCCCGTAGTCTAGGAAGGACTCATCATGTCAG
>NZ_SJPM01000013.1:0-133803 GCF_007859915.1 Neorhodopirellula pilleata | reverse complement strand
CACGTCTCGATGCCGCTGCGAAGTTGACTGCACAACGCACGTTGAAGCTGAAGTCTGGATGCTTCAGTACCGCCGCAACCACCCAGCCACGAAAGACCACCGCCATGCCAATTCGATCACGAACCAACACCAAGCCGAGCCCCCGGTCCGCCTGTAATGAACGCCAAAATTCAGCCAAAACCTCAGTCAGCAGTCGCTTGATTGAGGGCTAGCGCGCTATTGATTGAATCGTAACCCGAAGCGTCAGCGAGGGATTGAACGCTATTAAATCCTTTGTTGGTGTCCCTCGCACACGCTTCGGGTTACGATGCAAACTAAATCAACAGCCCGCTAGCGCCAAAACGGCTAATCCTACAATTAAAGTTGGACAAAGCACTAGCGGGTTCAGTAGGCGAAGGTTTCAGTAGGTTCGGGGCGACTCGTGGACGCTAAATTCGGCCCACACCGGCAGATGGTCGCTAACTTTGGTGGCCGCCTCCATGTCGATACCCAAGAAGGATTCCAAGTCCATCACGCCGCTGCGACGGACGTACTCGGTCGTCACGCGAGAATCGAGCAGCAAATGATCGTAAGTCTTGGTCTTCCGAGTGTTCGTCGGCACATCACCGACCAAGGAAACGACTCCGGGAATCTCGCCCAACTGTTTCAACCCGCCGACATCGACATTGAGATCACCGAGCATGATGAAGTCGTCTTCGCCGCAGATTTCATATTCAAAGTTACGAACACTTTGAAAAACGTCGTCGAGGACATTGAGTTCGTTCTCACCGGTGATGCCGGAGACTTCATCGGGATCGGTGTGAACGTTCATCAACGTAAAGCGAAACGGTTGCCTCGCGTCGGCCGGTGAAAACGTCGTTTGGAAGCTCGCGATCATCGGTTCGCGGTGCATCCGGTCGACCGGGTCGTCAACAACATAGTTCGAGTCAGGGACAAGCGAGACCCGGGTTTGATCCCAAACAAAGCCATAGCATTCCGTTTGCGATGAACGACCTAAAGGTGGACCGTGAATCGCTTGGTAGCGTCCTCCGAGTTTTGCGATCGCTTGCATCAAACGGCCGATCGGTACTTCAGGATCGCCGCGAATTTCCTGGACGGCAACGACGTCAAACTGCGCAAAGATCGCCGCGAGTTGAGCCATGATCGCCGGATCGCTTGATTTCTTTTCGCCGAACATTTGAATGTTGAACGTCGCAATCCGAATGGTTGTTGGCGACTTCCACGAGAACGAGCCGCCGGGCAAATTCAAACTGACCGGTGAAACGCCGCTTGGCGTATCCGTAGTTTTGGGGAACGTACCGACCGCCCCGGGTTGGCTCGGTATCGATGGATTCGGAGCGCGGGCCGACGAGTACTCGGTTGGATGCCATGTCTGGGTTGATGACGAAACCGAAGCGGAGATCGGGTCGTCGTAAACAGGCGGCTCGCTGCCACGAAAGGAGTCCAGCCGAGGCAAGTTTACCTGGCCGGTAAGAACGGCGATGATGGACGCAAAGACTCCCGTAACGGTCAGCCCTGGTGTGAACCAACGCACCAGCGACCCAACAGCGGACTGTCGGCCGCGCGTGCTTCGTTTCTTTCCTTGTATGAGTGACCACAACCACTGGACCACGTTGGCTTCCCTGCCTTAATGGATTTTCGATCCGATTCCTTCGGATGAGTTGACGGAGTTCCAACCGCCGAATTGTGGTCAGTACAAAAATCGCCTGGTCACTCGCAAGGGCAACGCGTCAAGCCCTGGCAGGATGCACGTAAGGATCACGGTAGGGGCGTTGAAGCTGAGCGGTCGCCTCGTCATCACCGAGGATCGTGTGCGTGGCGGGATCGAAATGAAGCGTTCGGCCCAGTTCCAATGCCGTATTGGCCATGAAACACGACGCGCTGCTGATATGCCCTTGTTCAATGTCGGCGACCGGCTTGGAGCGTGTATCAATCGCTTGAAGGAAATCTCGCATGTGACCGCGGATCGCTGATGCGACATGTAACTCTAGCCGCCATTTTTCTTGGTCGGTCGCGTCGGTCGGATACTGATCCAGCTCGATGACCGCTTCGCCGCTGAGTTTCTTGCCGCCCCCGCGTGGCTCAAAATCGTATCGATTGACACTCATTTTCAATGTGCCCTTTTCGCCGTAGATGATCGACGCCCAAGGGTAGTTCGGATCGGGGGCGCTGCCCCAACTGCGATGAGTCCAAACAACGTCCATATCGTCGAAATCAAATGTCGCCGTTTGTGTATCGGTGATATTGGCGATCGAATCGGTTTGCACCATGATCCCACCCGTGCTGCTGATCCGTTTGGGCCATCCCAATCCTAATTGCCAACGAGTCAGGTCCAGCATGTGAACGCACATGTCGCCCACGATACCGTTGCCGTATTCCATGAACGCCCGCCACGATCGCGGATGAATCAATTCGTTGTACGGACGCATCGGTGCGGGGCCGGTCCATGCTTCGAAGTCCAAATGTGAGGGCGGTTGCGTCACAGGTGGATTCTTATTGGCTCGCATATGGTAATAGCAACACACCTCGGCGAACGCGACGTCACCGAGTAACCCTTCATCGACGACACGTTGTTTCGCTTCGATCAAGTGAGGCGTGCTACGACGTTGCGTACCGACTTGCACGACTCGGCCGGTCGACCGCGCCGCGTCCAACATCGCTTTGCTTTCGAGAGTATCAACGCCGGTCGGCTTTTGAACATAGACGTCCGCCCCGGCGTTCACTGCCGCAATCATTGCCAACGCATGCCAATGATCGGGCGTGGCAATTAAGACAATGTCAAAGTCTTTTTCTGCGAGTAGCTCAAGATAATTTGCGTACGTTCGAGGACGCTTGCCGGACTTCTGACGCGATTGAATCAGTTCAGCGCACTCGTCAAGCATTTGCGAGTCCACGTCGCACAAGGAAACGACCTCCACCGGTTCGATGTTCATCAGTTGCAACAGGTCACATTTTCCGTACCAACCACATCCGATCAACGAAACGCGACGTGGACGCGTTGTCGAGGCGGCATAGGCCTGGCCATGCAGCGCGGCGGCGGTGGAAGCCATCGCGGATTGAGTGAGAAAAGAACGTCGGTCCATGATGAAAGCCAATCACAGTGGGGAAACGGAAAAGCAGAATGACTCTAGGATAATTCCCGTCGGGGCGTTTCGTCACCACTGTCGGCGACGAAACCGAAGCGTCGCGCACGCACCCGATTCAACGAACCCTCTAATATGCACCTTGACGTGCAGATATGATGTGGGTACCATGAGTTTACGCATTTGCGGTCCCGCCTACTTAGCATCATTTTGCTTCCCACCCACCACTTTGGAATTCATCATGCGTGAACTTCCGTACCGATTCGCACGTGTGCCGTCTTATCTCGGATTCCTGGTCGGCTTGACGATCGTCATCGGCGGGTTCTCCGAAACAGCGTTGGCGCAGCGCAACGGATTCGAGCATCCGCCGATCGACTATCTCAACGCGGAAGTTCATGACCGGGTTGCGGTCCTTGCCGAACAACTCAAAGCCGGGAAAGCAAATCTCGAGTTTGATGATCGGCATGGCTACTTGCCCGCCGTCTTGAAAGCTTTGGACGTGCCGGTCAGTTCTCAAACGCTCGTGTTTTCAAAAACCAGCTTGCAGTTGCATCGCATTTCACCGCGTCGTCCCCGGGCGTTGTACTTCAACGATGACGTTTATGTCGGGTATTGCCAACAAGGCGATGTGCTCGAGTTTGCCGCCACCGATGCTCAGCAGGGCGCGACGTTTTATACGCTCGCCAATACGCAACAGGAATCGCTTGAGTTTGTCCGCGATCGAGGCGGTTGCTTGTCGTGTCACGCGTCCAGTCGCACGCAAAACGTGCCCGGTTATCTCGTCCGAAGTGTGTTCTCCGATGCGGCCGGACGCCCGAAGCTAGGCAGTGGTACGTTCACGACCGATCACACGAGCGAGTTCGAAGATCGATGGGGCGGTTGGTACGTGACCGGACAACACGGGTCGATGCGGCACATGGGAAACACAATCTGTCGCGGTGATGAACACGAGTTCGATCGCGAAAGCGGTGCCAACCAAGTTGCTCTGGAGCGATACTTCGACGCGAATCACTACCTTTCGCCGCACAGTGACATCGTGGCGTTGATGGTGCTCGAGCATCAAACGCAAATGCACAACGCGATCGCGGCGGCCAATTACGAAACCCGCCAAGCGATCTATCAGTCTTACCAAATGAATGAACTTCTCGAACGCCCCGCCGATCATCTCAGCGAAAGCGCGAATCGTCGAATTGATTCCGTCGTCGACGATTTAGTCCGACAACTGTTGTTTTGTGACGAGTTCGTCTTGACCGATTCGGTGAGCGGGTCGACCGAGTTCGCCGACGAGTTTGAGTCTCGAGGCAAGCTCGATTCGCAACATCGATCACTGCGGCAGTTTGATTTGAAAAACCGAATGTTCCGATACCCGTGCAGCTACCTCATCGGCAGCGACGCCTTCATGGGATTGCCCGATGAAGCCCGCTCGCGAACGGTCGCGAAAGTACACTGTATCCTTCGCGGTGACGATCAATCGCCCGAGTACGCGCATCTGACCGCCACGATGCGAAAGGAAATTCTGGAGATCCTCCGTGACACCCATCCGTTGTTTGGTAAGGATTCCCCTCAACCCGATACCGTGACATTGAAATGAGTTTGATGATGTGGGTTTGCCGATTGCTGATCGTTTTGATCGGATCGATCGCGATGACGTGCCCCGAGTTCGTCAACGGGCAAGGGGTTTCTTCGGTGGCCATCGATATCGAAGCGGCACCGATTTCGTACAGCAAGACGCCCGCGAGCAATCGAGTCAGCCGATTGATCGATCGAATCGAGTCTGGGCAAACGAAATTGAAAGTGGACGGATCGACCGGATACTTGAAGTCATTATTGGCCGAACTTGATATCCCGATATCGACGCAGACGCTCGTTTTTTCCAAAACGAGTTTGCAGGTGCGATATATCTCTCGTCGCAACCCGCGCGCGATTTATTTCAACGACGACACGTATGTCGGATGGGTTCGCGGAAGTCCGATCATGGAGATTTCCACGTTCGACCCTATGCTGGGTGCTGCGTTCTATACCGTCAATGCGGAGCCTGAACGAAGCTTCGGGGAAAAACTCCCAAAGAGGCTGCCTCATATCACTCAGGCCACCTACGACTGTTTGTCGTGTCACGCGACGAGTATGAGTCAAGGCGTCCCCGGTCATGTCGTCCGCAGTGTCGTGCCGGAATTCGACGGAGGCATCGCCTCGCAGCGTGAATCCTTCATCACCGATCACACCAGCCCCTTGGAGGAGCGATGGGGCGGTTGGTACGTGACCGGACGCCACGGTGAAATGCGTCACATGGGCAACACCTATTTACGTGGCGGTCATTTGGACACGGTTCAGAACGCAAACCGATTGAGCTTGCGAGATGAGTTCGATACCTACGAGTACCTAACTCCGTACAGCGATATCGTGGCGTTGATGGTGCTCGAACACCAAACCCAGATGCACAACACGTTGACGCGGGCGGACTTCACCCATCGCAAACGGGTTTTCGAACGAGCAATCGACAATCCGAGGGACACATCAAATGACAACTCGTTGAGCGAACAAGGTCAGGAATGGCAAGCTGAATTGCGATTGCTCGCCCGCGAAGTGGTCGATGCGTTGTTGTTTCATGAGGAAGCGGAATTCAAGAACGAAATTAAAGGTTCGATCACGTTTTCGAGCGAGTTCGTCCAACGTGGTGTGGCCGACTCACAAGGCCGATCACTGCGTGAATTTGATTTGCAAACACGGATGTTCAAATACCCCTGCAGTTATCTGGTCCACTCGGCTGCATTCGCGGCCCTGCAACCCGAACTTCGGGGAGCCGTGATGAGTGAGTTGGGCCGGGTGTTGTCAAGCGATACCACGCCGGACCGGTACCCGCATTTGGACGCTTCGGTAAGGGACGCGATCAAGACGATCTTGCGAGAGACGGAACCAGAACTGACAGTCGATTGGCAATTCGCCGAGACGCTTGACGGAACTTCCTAAAACAATGATTCCAACGACTCAGTCCTGATCGGGTGGGAAGATCAACGCGATCTGATGGAGATCGACTTCGTAAGAACATCGGATCCCGATGGCGGTTGATTCGGAATCACCTATTTTGATTTCCGAATTCAATGTGTTCTCGCCGGTTTCTTGTCCGTACCAGGGCGACTCGTATCGGCGACCGGTGTCGCCGTCATCCATGACAGCTTTCGTGCTGACCGGCGATAATGTCGCCACGCCGGTTTCCGGCGACGGTATTGATTCGTCGCGATGAAAAATGAGCTTCAGCGAATGGACCCGTCGACCACCGACGGCGGTAAGTCCGGAAACGTAATATCCCGATTTGGCGATCACCTGTTCGAATCGACAGTCCGGGTTCAAGCGACCCAGCATTTGTGACGTCTCGGTACGCCCCGATACCGGGTCGCGAAAAATCGGTTGAATCGTTTTGATAATCAGTTTGCTTTTGAACAGATAGGTGCTCAAGTTCACGCCCACCAACGGCCATCGTTTTGGATGAACGATGGAGAAATTGGCAGGGTCCTCATTCCCGACTCCGGCGGTCGTTTCAGCCTCACTACTTAATTCTCCGTCACATGTAAACGAAGCTTCAAACTGACTCTCTAATTTCTGAAGCGGCGTCATTGACACCGACGGATCGTCCGGAATCGAAATGCCAGACATTTGACCGGAGTCCAATGCGGAAAACGCCGGGGCGTTCTTGGGCGCGAACCACCAAATGACAAAGCCGACTGATGCGACGGTAAAAACGAGACCGAAAAGGTAGAGGGCCGCTTTCGTTGTGGACGCCGTGCTTGATCGTGTCTCCGTGCCAGCTATTGAGGCCGCCTTGGAGTCACTGCTGACCACATCGGCCAAGTAGTGCTTGAGATCCGATGCGAAAGCGTCCGCATCTTGATAACGTTGCGATGGTTGTGGTGCCAACGCTTTCATGAGGATCTCTCGGAGTGCTGGATCCATCTCAAGCAGCTCGAGGGCTTGTTTTTGAAGAGCACCTTCGCTGAGTAGTCGGATGTAGTCTTGGCGTTCGCCTAGTTTGGCAACCGATAGACCGTTTCCAAGTAAATAAACGAGCACCGCTCCGAGCGAGTAGACGTCCGAACGTGAATCGGTCAATGCCACATTCCCGGACGCCTGTTCGGGTGACATAAAATTGAGTGTACCGATCACATCGCCCTGCTCGGATAGGCCTTCCGATTCTAAGTCGCGATGTTTGGCCAATCCGAAATCGACCACGCAAGCCTTGCCATGTTTATCGATCAAGATGTTCGAGGGTTTTAAATCTCGATGCACGATTCCTTGGGAATGAGCATAGGCGATCGCATCGAGGACTTCGATCAACTGTTGCAAGACCTTCGCGCGATCGGGGCGTTGTTTGCGTACATACTGGCTCCAAGGAACTCCCTCGACGAGATCCATCGAATAGTAGTGCTGGCCGGCGATCTTCCCCGCGTCATACACCCGAACGATGTTCGGGTGTATCAATCGAGCGGCAAGTTCGACTTCACGTTGAAAGCGTTTTTGGTTTCGGACATTTCCGAGCCGTCGAGGATGAATCGTTTTTAACGCGACCATCCGGTGCGTTGACAATTGCATCGCTTTCCAAACGTACCCCATTCCTCCACGTCCGATCCTCGACTGCAAGTCATAGCCCGGAATGCGAGGCAACACTTCGAGGCGTATTTGCGGATAACTTGAATGATCGTCGGCCATTTCGGAGGCACAGTGGGTGCCCGCCATTATCGTTTCCGGGTCCCCCATTAGAGGGTCTTTGGTCTGCAGGTCGTCGGTCTCTTCATATACCCGAACTGACCTCGGAACATCGCTGTCAGCGGATGTCGGATTGGATTCCTGGGTGAGTTTGGTGTTAGCCGGATCATTTTTCAAAAAAGAAACCGTGAAGTTGCCGCACTCCACCGAACCGCCGACGGACAATGTGGCGACAAACGACTCTTCGAGATAGAAGACGCACCCCAATTCTTGAAATTCGTCAGGGACGGCGCGATCGAGTCGATGCACGCCATTTTCAACGACACGGATGAAAGCCATAAGTCAGTCAGTTTGGCGAAATAATGTGATTTGATCCCCTCTTAACCTGAGCATCATACCACCCTGGTGGGAGCCCGATTATATTCCTGTCATGCACGCCATTTTAGGTAAAAGGCTTCCCCCCGCAACCCAAAGCGATCACAACATGTCAGATGCCACTGCTTTTCTACGTCAAAGTGCGGCCGACGCAATTTCCGATTTGCCGGATTACCCGTCGAATTCGTTCCAGGGAAAGGGGATCGTCATTTGTGCCGGAGGACCGACCTATTTCATTCAAGCTTGGGTCAACGTTCGTTTGATTCGTCATCTCGGCTGTTCCCTTCCGATTGAGCTGTGGCATCGAGATGACGCCGAGATGACGCCGACGATGCGTTCGTTGCTCGAGCCATACGGTGTCGTCTGTGTCAACGCCAGTGATGTTGCGCGTCGCGTCGGTGTGGCGCGTCTTCCGGGGTGGGCAATCAAACCATTTGCGATCATTCACAGTGCGTTTCGCGAGGTGCTCTACTTGGATTCGGATTCGCTTCCGGTGCGTGACCCCGAATACTTGTTTTCAGACCGGTCCTATCGACGCAGCGGAAGTCTTTTTTGGACCGATCGCTATCGCGGAGAAACATCCGCGTACGGGACCGTCCAGCCTTCCGCATGGCAGATCATGAATGTGCCCTTTCGGGAAGAACCCGAGTGTGAATCCGGACAATTGTTGGTAGATAAATCAAAGGTTTGGCGTGAGCTGAACTTGTGTTTGTATTTCAATCAGAACGCCGATGTGTACTACCACTACGTCTATGGAGACAAGGATACTTTTCGTTTCGCATGGCATCGATTAGGTCGTGCCTTCAACACGGTTGCATTCGGTCCGAGCAGCCCACCCAACTTTCGTGTCCTCTATCAACTCGATCCGACCGGTCAGGTGATTTTTCAACATCGAGCGAGGGCCAAGTGGACCATCGAACCTCAGAATCGATGTATCGCCGGGTTCCAACACGAAGACGTCTGCCTCGGATTCATCGATGAACTCCGCCAAACTTGGAACGAAATCCTCGACGAGTGGAGCGTTGGGGGCAGCGAAACAATCCGGGATGAACGAGACCGGCTAACCCGCGCCACCAAGGTGAGCTGCTGGCTCGACGGTCGCTGCGTTGGTACGACGCGATTTGAAAGCGGAGGAACGCTATCTGGCAACGTTCGTCAATTGCCGACCCATTGGCAATTACTCGAGCAACCCGACGGGACCATCTGTCTCGCCTTGATGGGCGACCGAGCGGCTCCGATCTTGCTCGAGAAGGGCAATCATGAATGGACCGGGACGCGGGTGGCCGGCCGTCGCGAAACCATCACACTGACTTGTGAACTCGAAGAAACCAACGATCGATTCGAGCGGGTGTCGGTCAATGGCTCACCGGCCCGCAAGCAACCACCGTCGGTTCGTTTCGATTGTCAACTGTTCAGCCCGCCTTCCCAGAGCGTCAACCCGCTCGTCCTGCAACCGCAGCCCGCGATTGATATTCGATCCGAAGCGATGCAGTACGATGTTGATCATTCCGACGATCCGACTCGGTCGACGTCCGATATCAACAACGACACCGAAACATGGTCGGCACAGACGGCGATGGTTTCTGCCGCCGGGTTGAACGAACTGGCGAGCGGCGGAGGGGCCGTGATCGCCAACGACGATAACCGACAAAACAAGATCTCGAGGCAAGGTCTCAAGTTGGAAAGTTTTGTCAAAATCTATGGTTTACCGCGAAGCTGCACCAACCTGATCAGTCACCTGTTGCGTCTGAACTTTGCAACCGATGTCCTTCAAAATCAATTGGGATGGAAGCACGGGCCGAATTTGTGGTGCCAGGGCGACCAAATTCACGGCAACCCGTTGAAGTTTGTCATCTGTGTGCGGCATCCGTACTCCTGGCTCGCCTCGTTTTACCGGTTTGAAAAACAGGGACGTCGGACTCAGTGCTCCTTCGCCGATTTTGTTCTCGGATCCAGCCGAACGTATCAGGGCCGAAATCCGATCGATCGATACAATTTGCTCGTCCGCATGTGGCTTGGTATGGCGATCGATCCGGTGTTTGCCCAAGTCGTTCGTTCCGAAACGATTCAAGAAGATCAGTTTGCGGTTTTGCGAACACTAGAAAGGCAACTGAAGTTGACGCGTCTCAATCCCGAACTCGTTGATGAGAAGCTTCGAGTCGGCCCGGATGAACAGATTCGGGATCGAACCTTCGACTTGAACTACTACCAATCCCAACGGTTTCTATCGCAATACGACGACGCGTTGTTGGCCCAAGTGAACGATCGGCTCGATCGGGATTTATTAGGTTCACTTCAATACCGATTGATCGACCAACTCCCCGCGCCGGTCGGTGTTGGCGTTTTCTGAAACGGCGGCTGAAGGTCGCCGCTACTTCAAGAATGCGTCACCGATTGATCTCGCGACATTAGCAGTAAACCCGACGACGAGGCTACTTTTCCTCGCCGTTGCGTCCCAACGGGCCCAATGCCCCACCCTCAAGCCCGGTCTCGGCTTCAAGAGTGGGGTCTTGATCCTTTGAAGTATCCTCTGCGTTCGCTTCGTCGGCGGGCTTGGCTGCTTTGTCCCCAATTTCGAACCCGATCGGAATCACCGCGAGAGTGCCTTCTTGGCGATTTTCCTTCTCTTGGTCAGTCTTCGGCTGCTCTTTTGTGGGTTCCGAAGCCATTGATGGCTGTTTCGACTCGACGGTTGTCGGTGCTGGCAATTCGCCGGGTGCTGGCAATTCACCGGGAGCTGGTAATTCGGTAGATGCCGGTATTTTGGCATCGGATTTCTTGCGGTCGTTGGACTCGGCGATTTTGACGTCGGCCAAGCGTGATTGAATCCGCTTGGGGGCTAGTACTTCCGACTGGACCGCTTTGTTAGGGATGGGGCTCGTCGTTTTGGCCAGTTCGCCTCGTAGCGTACGGATCTCGTCTTCGTACTCGCTGTTCTGTTTGGTCAATTCACTCACGCTAGCCATCGCCCGGTTCAGCGATTGGTTGCTTTCCGATTGCAACGATTCGATCTTCTGACGCAGCGTCACGATCTCGGCATTCAGATTCCGCTGTACGTTTTGGCTGTGTTCAAAATACGTCGCCAACTTGCGTTCGTAGTCTAAGTTCGCTTGCAGCTCCGCGTTCTCGCGTTCGAGTTCAAGCATTCGTTTCCAAACTTCGTGACCGAGCGCGAACAATGGCGGCTGGTCGGCGAGTGAGCGATCCGACTTGAAGCCGCCGTCGGACAATGACATTGGTTCATTGTCCGCGATCGACAACGTTGGATTAGAACGGCTCGATGACTGAGGGCCGGCGAGAGTGCCTTGCCGCGGAGCCGGCAAAGGCTCGGCGCGGGGCGTGATCACTCGCTCGGAAATGATCACTTCGCCAGGGTAACGAGGTCCAATCTGCGAGAACGTCTGAGCGTTCGCCACGTCAGCGTTCTCAATCAGTCCGCCGCCGAAAATACTACCGAGTAGAAGAAGGTGATGGAACGGGAGACGACTCTGGTGGGGAGCCCGGCGAAGACGGATCATGAGGCTGCTCGAGCGGTGAAGAGTGAAGAGTGAAGTTATGATGAGGGGATGTCGGAGTTGGAGAAGGCGTCGGGCAATAGGTCGGAAAGTCGACGCATTTGGCGTTCGCCGTCGATGACGTCGACAGTATAGACGAAGATGTCCATGCCGAATTCCGCCAAGACTTGACGACACGCGCCGCACGGCATCGCACCGCCGATGCTCGCGATCGCAACGGCCCAAAAATTCCGATAGCCCGCCGCCACTGCGGACGTCACGGCGACCCGTTCGGCACACTGTGTCAGGGAGTAGCTCGCGTTTTCGACGTTGCATCCAGGAATGATCCGACCATCATGCAATAACACCGCAGCACCGACATAAAAGTGACTATGAGGGGCGTAAGCGTGATCGCGGGCCGACACGGCCGCTTGAACCAATCGAGAAACGTCGTCTTCGGACGGAGCGTCCATTTCAGGAATGGAATGATGAGCGGATGTCATGACAGAGATTAGCGACACGAATGTCCCCCTCGACCGAGAATGAAAAGAAGTCGGAACCGCAAAACGTCTTCAACGCCCCCGCTGCTTTGGCAACACAGGGGTGATTGACGCCTTCGCGGACCTTCAGCGTAAACCGATCGGCAGCCCCAAACAATCCATCGGCGGAGCTTTGATTGATAAAATTTAATGGATTCTTGTCCATGATTTTTCACCTAACCGAACCATCCCGCAGGCGAATCATGTTCGTCGCCGAAACAAGCCGCTATCATGAACGAAATTGATCCCCGGTCGAGCGTTACTGGGGTTTGAGGCGTTTTCGTTCCCAATATGATTTTATCCATGATCTCTCGCGCACTTCGGACATCACTTTCTTGCCTGTTGGCGGATCACTTTCACTCGCTCTGGTCAATCAAATCGAAGTTAGTGGAAATCTGGTTGCTGGCGTGTTTTGCGACGGTTCCGGCTGCGTTCGCACAGGAAGTCGTCACGTTGAAGACCGAACCGCTGGCATCCCCGGAGGTTTCCCAAACCGAAGATTCGGTTAAAAGCGACGCTCGTGCGTTGTCACAGGCGTTTCGCCAAGCCGCCCGCAAGGCGACGCCGTCGGTGGTGACCGTTTTCTCCTACGGGCAGAATTCAGGCGAGCCGCGAGCGACACTGGATTCGGACTCGGATGGTGACATCGAAGAGATTCCACCGGGCGACGAAGCGCTCGGGCCCCAACCTCCGGCGACGAGCGAGGACGACGGCTTGCCTTTGACCGGTTTGGGATCCGGCGTCATTGTAGACCTGGGTTTCGACGCGTCCCGATCAGTCGACGGCAACAAAAACAATTTGCCGAATCGATCGGCCTATTGGATTTTGACGAACAACCACGTCATCACGGACGCCCGTCGCGTCGTGGTTCAATTGCCCGACGAAACCGAACTTGCCGCCAGCGACGTTTACGGCGATCCGGACAGCGACGTGGCGGTATTACGAGTCGAAACCGATTTGCCTCTCAAGACGGCGACCTTGGGTGACTCGGACCGGATGGAGATCGGCGATTGGGTGCTCGCGATCGGCAGCCCCTTCAAACTCGAAGCGACCGTCAGCGCGGGGATCATTAGTGCCAAGAACCGCACTCTCGGAAGTATCCGCCGAGGTCGATTGTTTCAAACCGACGCGGCGATCAATCCAGGCAACTCCGGAGGTCCGCTGATCGACCTCGATGGCGACGTGATCGGGATCAACACGGCGATCGCCACGCGTAACAACGGCTACCAAGGAATCGGATTTGCAATTCCGACCAATCAAAGCCGCTGGATCGCTCGCGAGTTGGCTCAGTTCGAACGTGTCCGCCGCGCCGCCATGGGCATTCGCTTGGCCGAATTGAATCCCAAAGTGGCGACGAAGTTAAAACTGCCCGCCTATTTGGGAGTGCTTGTTTATCAAGTGATTTCAGGATCGGCCGCCGATCTGGCTGGACTCAAGAATATGGATGTGATCCTCGAATTCGCCGGCCAACGTGTCCAAAAACCAGGGGCCTTGCAAGAGGTTGTCGAGCGCCAGCCGGTCGGTTCAACACAAACGATCAAGATCTATCGAAACGGCGAAGAGTTGCTCAAAGAAATCGTCCTCGCTCCTCTTGAAGATCCGACTGCGGTGGAGTCGAAATAAACGTTGGGTTGAGAACGACCAGCCCACGCGAACTTGCCCGCTTTGAACTCGTTCCCAACGCTCCCGTCTGGGACCGCACTGTCTTGGACGCTCTGCCACTCACCCCCCGATGTTCTCCACCGATCGTCAGGCGGGAGCCCTCTTTATACCCCACAAGTCCTCATCTATTGCTCCCCTGTCAGCTCGTCTGGCAGGAAGCCGAGGTTGGCAAGCTAGAAACAAGCCGCAGTTCTCCCAACGATCCGAGTTTAACTTGTGCTCGCCGCTTCAAGCGGCGAGCACAAGTTAAACTCGGATCGTTGGGAGGGCCTCGGTGTCTAGCTTGCGAACCTTATTCACCCACGAGACGAGCTCGTGGGGGTCAAAAAAGATACGGGGTATGAAGAGTACGGGAGCCTAGTAACCAGTTGGGATTTTCAGCAATTCGGTTTTCGCGATTGGTCACGATAGGCCGCCGGTGAAAGGCCGACGCGTTTGCTGAATTGGCGATAGAACGTCGACAGATCCGCAAAGCCCGCCTCGAACGCGACCGAAACGATCGGCAGGTCAGAATCTCGCAACAGCACCGATGCGTGATCGATCGCGAGTTGACGCACGTGAGCCAGCCAGCTCGTTCCGGTCACTTCGCGGAACCAATGCGTGAACGCTCGCCGCGAAAGACCGCAGGTTTCCGCCGCTTGATCGATCGAGCGAGCATCCAAAAAGCTTGTATTCAATTCTTCGACATACTGCTCGACGATCTCGCGATCAGAATGGATTTCGCCGTCAGAATTGATTTCACGGTCGGGCAGGATTTCACGACTGGAATCTCGAAGCGATCGTGGGGATGAATCATTCGACGGTTCTTCCGCGATCAATCCGAACAATCGCCACGCGTCGGCCAACATCTCGAACGATCTTGCGGCCTGACGATGGTCTTGCGTCCAAACCATCCGTCGCAACACCGATGCGATTGCCAACGTCCGTCGCGGTTCGTCGGACCAATTGGTTGGCCGCATTCGCTTGCCAAGCCCGGGCACACAGTCGATTACGTACTCCGCAACGCACGCGGCGTAAAGGCTGACCGGCTGGCCCTCGCAATCACGGATTCGATTGCGGACTCCCGGCGGTATCAAAATCACATCGCCGCTTGAGAAATCGATCACATTCTTTTCGATGTCAAAACTACCCGCACCTTCGAGGACGTAGACGATCTTGGCAAACGCATGCGTCCGCCAAGGCATCTGAAATTCGCTTGCGTGATGACTTTCAAACACCAACACGCCCCACGGAGGAAGCTCTTCCTGCAACGCGAGGCGGACTTCTTGAAATCGCGAGTTCATCGGCGGTTCATTACGCGTTTCGCAGTTTTTCACGTAGAGCCGGAATGATCTCACGGGGCACGAATTTAGCCAGATGTTCGTCATTGTCGCTGATCGCGGCGATTTGTTTGAGCAACGAACTGCTGACGTGCGCGAATCGTTCGTCTGCCATCAGGAAAACCGTTTCGATCGCCGGGTCGAGTTGGTGATTGGCCATCATCATCGTGAACTCGCCGGCGATGTCGGTCAGTGGCCGGATGCCGCGTACCATCACACTGCTACCGAGTGATCGCACAAAATCGACGGCCAGGGTGTCGAACGTTTCAACGCGAATGTTAGGGAGCCCGTCGGTCACCCGGCGAACCAATTCCACCCGCTCGGCCGAATCGAACAACGGCCGTTTGTCAGCGTTGATCCCGATTCCGATGACGAGTGTTTCAAAAAGCTGAGATGCACGGTGAATGATGTGCAAGTGCCCCGACGTGATCGGATCGAACGAGCCGGTGTAGACCGCGATTCGATGAGACAATTCCGAAGGCTTCGGCGTGTTCAAGAGAAATGCTTTGAGTGCGAAAAGAAGTGCGGAAAGAAATACGAAAAGCCAGGGACGCATGCCCAGACGCTATATCTTAGCACCGCGGGAACAAAAAGTGGTGGCGTCTGGCGCTGGCCGAACACCCGGCGGGGAGAGTGAAGAGTGAAGAGTGAAGAGTGAAGAGTGAAGAGTGAAGAGTGAAGAGTGAAGAGTGAAGAGTGAAGAGTGAAGAGTGAAGAGTGAAGAGTGAAGAGTGAAGAGTAGGCTGGGTCGTAGCCGCTTCGGCGAAGACCCGGCGATTTGATTGCTGCCAGCGATTGGCTGTTAGCTCCTAACAGACTCCAGACTCCAGACCACTCACAACTCACAACTCACCACTCACCACTCACCACTCATCACTCATCACTCATCACTCAACACTCAACACTCAACACTCATCACTCATCACTCATCACTCATCACTCTTCACTCAACACTCTTCACTCAACACTCTTCACTCTTCACTCTTCACTCTTCACTCTTCACTCGCTACTCGCTACTCGCCACTCGCCACTTAAAAAAAATGCCTACCCAACCTCGTACCGCCTTCACCCTCCTCGAGATGCTGTTGACGCTCTCGATGTGTGTCGTATTGATGACGCTGATCAGCGGTGCGATGTCGTTTTATGTTCGGGACATGTCGACGGCGGAGGATTCGTTTCGCCAAACCCAAATCGCGACCTCGGTCTTGCAAATGATCGAAGACGACTTGCGGATGACGGTCACAACCACACCTGTTTCTACCGAGGCCCTTTCCGAAGTCCTCTCGGCGGCGGCTTCGCCGATGGCGGGTTTGACGGGAATGATGGGTGGCGGCTCCGAA
The DNA here is from genome assembly GCF_007859915.1 of Neorhodopirellula pilleata. GTDB lineage: Bacteria > Planctomycetota > Planctomycetia > Pirellulales > Pirellulaceae > Rhodopirellula > Rhodopirellula pilleata. The sequence goes on along the minus strand of NZ_SJPM01000013.1, from coordinate 117,293 downwards.
TCGGGGACCGACAGCGGGATCGCGGGCGAGGAAGATCTGCCGGAGGATTCAGGCACCGGGGAAGAGACAGCGATGTCCGAGGAGGAATCGGAAATCGTCGCGGCCGATTCGGTCGACTTGGCCTTGGGGGGAACGGTGCTGACGATGCCCGGATTGATCGGCAATGTCAATCAATTGCAGATCGACGTCAGCCGTTTGCCGCAGCTCGAAGAGACCATGATTGATCCCGCGTTGGCGGTTTCCAACGGCGAACTGTTGGATCGTCCCAGCGACATCAAGACGATCAGTTACTTCGTCCAACCGGCCGGTTCGGGTAACGATAACGACGCGCTGGAGCGTTTGGCTGCTTCGGCGGGAATCCCGCCGTCGACCGGCCCGACCGAAGACGATGTCTTCATGACGGGCGGGTTGGTCCGTCGGTCGATCGATCGGGCGATCCATGTGCAGGCCGCTTCGACAGGCGGCATCGCCCGATTGGCCGGTTCAGGCGAAATGATCGCCTCGGAAGTCACCGCGATTTCATTCGAATATTTTGACGGGGTCAATTGGTTGCCGATGATCAACTCCGACGAACTCGGCTCGCTCCCGCCGGCCGTCCGCGTCACGCTAGAAATGAACACGAGAACGTTCACCCACGTCGTGTATCTCGCTCAGGGACAAGCGGCGACCGAAACGGAGGATTTTTGAATCATGATGAAACGCAACGGTTTTTTTCTGATTCTCGTGCTTGTCGTCATCGCGGTGGCGACGATGGCGGTTTACTCGTTTACCGAATTGATGCTCGCTGCGGATGAGTCGGCTTACTTGAGCGGCGACTTGGTCCAGACTCGCTTGAACGTCGATTCAGGAGTCGAGGCCATTCGCTTGACGTTAACCCAGACTCGAGAATCGCTCGACGCTTCCGGCGGGCTGTACAACAACGCGGCGATGTTCCGAGGCATTCCGATCAACAGCGAAGCGGACGGATCGGCGCAGCGATTCACGGTCGTGGCGACAGGCCTAACCGAAGAAGGACGTTTGGGCGGAATTCGATTCGGACTTCAGAACGAATCCGCACGATTGAACATCAACGCCCTCTTGGTACTCGAAGAAAACTCCGACGCGATCAATACATTGTCGACGTTATCGTCCGGAAGTGTTGATGTCGAAGGGATGTTGGGGATCGCGACGGGCACCTCCGGTGCAGTCGAAGGTGAATCGGAAACTGAGTCGCTCGATGCCGAGAACATCGCCGTGACTTTGTTGATGACCTTGCCTGGAATGGACGAAGCGACCGCCGACGCGATCCTTGATTGGATCGACGAAGACACCGAACCGCGTCCACTCGGGTGTGAAGACGAGTACTATTCGTCGCTTCCATCGCCCTACGCGGCGGCAAACGGACCTCTACGGACGGTCGAAGAATTGTTGCTCGTTCGAGGCGTGACGCCCCAGTTACTTTTCGGGGCGGACATCAATCGCAACGGCGTCTTGGATTTGGACGAGCAACAACGCACCGCCGCTAGTATTGAAACCGAAGGCGTCCTCGGTTGGGCATCGTACTTAACCATTCATGGTGCGGAAACTAACAAGACCGCTGCCGGATTGGACCGTATCCATGTGAACCAAGAGGACCTTGAAGTTCTCTACGACGAATTGATGTCCGCGCTCGGTGATGAAACGTTTGCGTCATTCATCGTCGCCTATAGGATGTCTGGCCAATCGACGCTAGCCGAATCCGCCGCAGCGACAGCTGCGTTGGGAGCCGGCGGCGATGAGGTGTCTCAGACCCTCAACGCGGAGGAAGACGAGGATCCGCCACTTCCCTGGACCGTCGACGCCATGGAATCGTTTGATTTGACGGCTGGCGCGGGGGTTGAAATCAATCAGATACTGGACTTGATCGACGCCAAGGTAACGACCGGCGAGGGGGACGACGCGGTCACCTACGCGTCACCATTCATCGGCGAGCCAAGCTTGATGGCCGAGTACTTGCCGTTGCTCATGGACCAGTTGTCTTCGCAAGATGTCGATGTGTTGCCGGGGCGGATTCACCTGAACGAGGCCCCAGTGGAGATTCTTGCCGGATTGCCGTTGGTGGATGCCGATACGATGGCGGCGATCGTGGAAGCCCGCAGTTCCGGCGGTACCGGAACAGCATTGGATTCATCGACCGATCGCAGCCACGAGACGTGGCCGTTGACCGAAGGGATCGTGACGTTGGACCAGATGCGAGCGTTGCTGCCGTTGGTGACCGTCGGCGGCAGCGTCTTCCGAGCACAGATCATCGGCTTCGACGACTCGAGCGGTTTGGCGTCTCGCGGCGAGGCGATCATCGACGCCACAACGCTCAACCCTCAACTGGTCGCCTATCGAGACTTGACACATTTGGGTCGGGGGTTCGATGCCTCGGTCTTGGGAGGGAATCCAACCCAGTGAAAACTTATCTAGCCAGTACTCAGACTCAGCCGCTAACCGATCGAGTTGCAGTTATCGCGGCATCCGCACGCGATGCACTGGTGCACTCGTTCCCAAGCTCCCGCCCTCTTGATAGGCCACAAGTCCTCATGCTCCCCTGCCAGCTCGTCTGGCAGGAAGCCGAGGTTAGCAAGCTAGACACAAGCCGCAATTCGACCAACCTTCCGATTTTCACTTGTGCTCGCCGCTTGAAGCGGCGAGCACAAGTGAAAATCGGAAGGTTGGGAGGGCGTCGTTGTCTAGCTGGCGAACCTAATTCACCCACGAGACAAGCTCGTGGGGGTCAAAAAAGATGTGGCCTATCAAGAGGGCTCCCGCCTCCCGATCACCACTTAGATTCAGTTTAAGTTTAGTTTAAAGCAGACCTTCGAGTAAACTTGGGGTTGCCCAATTCAATCTTCAATCGTCAATCGTCAATCTTCAATAAAAAATCTCATGCTCTCTGTTGCCCTCGATTGGGATGATGAACAAATTCGCTTGGTCGCCGGCGAGTCCGATGGCGTCTCGACACGGTTGCGCCATGCCGCGATCGTTCCGGTGGGCGAAAGCGGATTGGTTGCGACGCTGCAATCGCTGATCGCAAAATACTCCCTTCAAAAGTGCCCGTGTTTGGTCGCCGTCGGTCGCGACCAAGCGGAGCTGCGTCAGATGGATTTCCCGCCGGTACCGGTCGAGGAGCTGCCCGACATGGTTCGCTTTCAAGCGATCCGGCAGTTCGCTTCGGCGGGCGACAGTGCGACGGTGGACTTCATCACGACCCAAGTCGACGATCAAGGCATCAAGGCGATCGTTTCAGCAACCGGACCGAATCATCTCAAGCCGATTCACAAGATCATCGATTCGACCGGATGGACGCTCCAGCGGATCGCGTTGAGGCCGATCGCCTCGGCTGCCTTGTACCGCATTTTCGTGTTGGAGAATCGTGGAAAAGGCATTGCCCAATCGGGACCGGTCACTTCGCTCGCCGATGGACCTTCGACCTTGGCGTTGATCGACTTGGTCAGTGACGAAGCCGAGATCGTCCTGCTGAGGCGCAGTCAGATCGTCTTCGTCCGCTCGGTTCGGTTGCCTTCGGAAATGCCGGCTCGAACGAATGCGTTGGCTGGCGAAATCCGCCGCAGCATGATGGCGTGCGGTGCCGCAGGCACCAATTGCAACGTGATCATGTGGGGTGTTGCCGATCGGCACGCGGTCGAGATCGCAAAGTTGGGCGAGCGACTCAGTGAACAACAAGAGGCCGCCTGTTTGACTCAATTGATCGATCCGCTCGAACTGGTCGGCGCGGACGATTCGGCCCGTCAGTCCGTGGGACAAACCGTCGGACGTCTCGCGCCCTTGGTCGGCCTGTTAGCCGCCAACAGCGGCCACGCGGACAAATTGATTGACTTCGAGAATCCTCGCAAGACGATCGAGGTCACAACCGACCGCCGCAAGGTAGCCGCCATGGTCGGTGTCCCCGTCGCGGTCGTCGCGGCGATCGTGTGGATGCTCTGGGGCAATCTCGCGAGACTCGACCGTCAGATCGAACAGCAGATGTTCGCCAACGCGGAGTTGCGATCAAAATCCGACGACGCCGAAGTCATGATCGACCAAACCGCTCGTATCGATCAATTCCTCAACGGCGATGTGAACTGGCTCGAAGAGTTGCAACGACTTGCGACGACAATGCCGAGTTCGGATCAGTTGATCCTGCGAGAAGTGAACGCGGCGTCGGAAGTTCGTGATGGTGGCGGGCGTCTGGTCGTTTCGGGGCGTGTGACATCGCCAGCTGTGATCGACGAATTTGAAGCCACCATGCGAGACGACTCGCATCAAATCATTGGTGACAAGGTCACTCAATTGGCAACCGAGGACGCTTACCGTTGGCAGATGACGCAGACCATCTTGGTCGCACCCGATGCGGTTCAATCACAACGGTACGAGCGGATACAACAGCAAGAACTTCGTGACCAGATCAAGGGTGAGGACATGAACAACGAATTGAATGCCACCGAGGAATCGGATGCCACCGAAGAAGAGGTGAGTGCCGACGAAGAGATCGAACGCACCGCGAATGACAATGGACTCACCCTGAAAGAGGTGCAAGCATGACCCAGCGAGAACGATTTTTGTCGATCATTATCGGTGGCTTGGTCTTTGTCGTTGCCGCGCAGTGGATCTTCAATCAGTACCGAGGTGCGCTGCGATTTAGGCAGAACCGGCTGAACTCATTGGCCGGCGAAGCAGAGACAATGCAGATGACTTGGTTAGCTGGTGCCGAGGCCGAGCGGCAGATGGGCGAGTACAAAATCCGCTCGCTTTCGAGTGATCCCCAGATCGCTCAAAGCTCGTTTCAATCTTGGCTGCTCGAGACGGTCCGAGAGGTCGGACTTCAAGACGCCATCGTCGATCCGGTCGGCGACATTCCGGTCGGAGACTTGTATCGTCGCTACGGTTTTCGATTGTCGGGTAAGACCGATTTGCCCGGATTGCTTGATTTGGTTTATGAGGTGCAAGCTCGCGATCAGCTGCATCGCATCCGTGATCTCAACTTCGCACCCGTCACGAAGGCCGCCCGCCGGGGAGTTTCGGAAGAGGAAACCGAAGACACGCTGAGCGTGGTGATGGTGATCGACGCGATCTCCTTGAGCATTGCGGAAACGAATCCGCCGACACCAACGGACCAACCCTCATGGCGGATTGCGCAATCCAAAGAAGACTACCGCAACAGCATCCTGAATCGCAATTTTTTCAAGCCACCCAATCAGGCACCACGCTATCGCGGATCGGAGCAGTTGGTGGCGACGATCGGTCAATCCAATGAGTTGAAATTCGAGTTTGAGGATCCCGAGAAGCATGACATCCGGCTGACCATCGACGGTGACTTACCGCCGTGGGCAATGTGGGATGAATCTCGCGGCCGATTGATCGTGTCGCCTCCAAAGCCGACGGAAGGCGAATCGGTTGACGGCGAGGAATCACCAACTCCATCTGCGGAGCTGGCTCCGATCGAAGTCCAAGTGACCGCCATCGACAACGGTTATCCGTCCCGGCAGACGACGCAAACGGTTCTTGTGAAGACTCAAGAGCCACCTCCGCCACCCAAGCCGACACCGCCGTCACCTGGATTCGACGACTCCACTCAGACTTTCTTGACGGCATTGGTCCATGGACGTGATGATTGGACGGCCTGGATGAGCGTCCGTACTCGGGGCCAAACGCTGAAGTTGAAAGTCGGTGACGAGTTCGAGATCGGCACGGTTCGCGGGAAGGTCACCGGCGTGACGTCTCGAAGCGTGATGATCGAGATCGACGGTCAGTCGTACGAACTAAAACCGGCGGACAAACTCAGTGACGCGATCAAGTCGTAAGACGTTGTCGGCTTAAAAGTTTGGGGAAGGCTGCATCGTGGCACGGTGGTCCCCACCGTGATTCACGGTGGGGACCGCCGTGACACGATTTCTAACGCGAAAACACTTTCGTCCGATCGAGTCAGGGATCTCATGAAACGCATCACCTCGCAAGTCGTTGCGCTTGGAATTGTCTTGGCAATCGCATCGGCGGAACTCGGCTACGCCGGCCGGCCCAATGTTGTCTTGATCATCGCCGACGATCTGATTCCGTATCTCGGGGCATCTCAAAACGCCCTTCCCGAGCGTCCGATGTATTGGCGAGTGGGTGAGCGGGCGGCGCTGCGTCGTGGCCATTGGAAGGTGTCTCGACAGGCGGGCAAGGGAGCGTCGCTGGCTTGGACGTTGACGGATTTGAAGAACGATTTTGCCGAACAAAACGATTTGGCCGACCGGCATGCAGGTTTATTGAACGAGTTGGTTGCGGAGTGGGAAAAAGTCGACGCTCAAATGGTACAACCAGCTTGGTGATACCAAGCGTCCTTTTTGGGAGAGGCTTTCTAACTTCGCCGAACCGTCCGATCGACTACAATGGACTCCTTCCCACTCTTCCGCCTGCTCCTATTTCGCCGTGTTAGAAGCCAAGATCACGATCTTTGAAGACAACCGGGAGCAATGGTCCTCGGTCATCCCCCTGCCCGCCGAGCTAGGCCGGCAGAAGCCGGACGAGCCTTCTGCGTTTCAGGTATTGGACTTGGGGACGCATTATCGTGTCACGATCGCCTCGAGCGACGTTCGCGAGGTTTCCCGGACCGCGATCCGTTTGGATTTTGACCAAAACGGCGGCTTGGTCGTGCGAAACGTTCACCCTCGATTGACGTTTTTGATCGGGGATCCAACCGGTCCCTTGCCTCCGGGCCATGAATACTCGGTAAAGACGCCGACGACTGTCGTGATCACACGAAGTTGTTCGGTGAGGATGGAACCGGTGAACACTCTTCGCAAGCCGGCCGATAGCGCCGTCGAGTCGTTTGCCGGCGATTCATTGCGGACGATGCAATGGATACCCCCGGGAAGCGAAGACGACCAACCCGCCGATCTGGGAAACCTTCTGCGCAGTGACGAAGACGACCAGCGGGGCCGGCTGGCCGTTACGATGGTCAAGAAGGCACTGGAGGTGGTGCAAAAAGCCGCAGGCAGTGACGAGTTCTTTCAAGCGGCGATTGAAAGCACGGCGAAGATGGTCGACTTGGATCACGCCTACGTTCTGCTTCGTAGCGATAATCATTGGACCTTGCGGTCGACCTATTCCAGGAAAAACAATGAGTCGTGGAAGCACGAGGACGGTAACGACACCGAAGGAATTCCCGAAGGCAGCGGTCGGTTACTTGATCGGCTGATGCTCGATAAACAAACCGTCATTTTTGAGCCCGAGAACTATTTGTCATCGATCGGGTCATCATTGATGTTACTGGGTCGAGCGGTGGCCGCACCGATGTTTGATTACGATCATAATGTCATTGGTGCTCTCTATGGTGATCGGCGTTTGGGCAGTGATTCGCCCGACGCCCCGATCGGTGATTTGGAGGCGGCCCTGATCGAAGTCATGGCGGCGGCCGTGGCTTCAGGAATCGCTCGGCAAAAAGAGGAAGCGGGACGACGTCGCGAAGCCGATTTGCGTTCATCAATGAACCAGTTCTTCTCGCCGGAAGTCCTCGCTTCGTTGCAAGCCGATGAAGGCTTGTTGTCCGGACGCGATGCTGAGGTGACCGTTCTGTTTTGCGATATTCGAGGGTTCAGCGCGGTCAGCGAACGCGTCGGTCCTCAACGGACGATCGAATGGATCAACGACATCCTGACGGAGTTATCAGAGTGCGTCTTGGCAACCGACGGCGTCTTGGTGGACTACATCGGCGATGAACTGATGGCGATGTGGGGTGCCCCGGCCGATCAACCTCACCACGCCGAATTGGCCTGCCAGGCGGCACTCGCGATGCTGCAAAAAGTCGAGCCGTTGCGGCAGCGATGGAGCGACATCACGCCTGAGAGATTCGGCATCGGCATCGGAATCAACACGGGAAACGCTCGCGTTGGTAATACCGGCTCTCGCGTCAAGTTTAAGTACGGGCCACTGGGCAACACCGTCAACATCGCCAGTCGCGTGCAGGGAATGACGAAGCAGTTCGGCGTCACCGCCTTGGTGACCCAGTCGACTCTTGAAGCGGTCCAGGCAAGCCGCGATACCAGCGTCATCACCTTTCGGCAGATTGCCGACGTCCGACCGGTCGGTGTTCAATCGCATTTGCGAATTCACCAGCTCGCTCACCAGTCGACGCCCGCTTGGAACGATCTGAAAGATCGATACGAAGAGGCTCTGCAGAATTTTCATGACAATAATCTGACCCGAGCCGCCCGCGTGCTCGTATCGTTGATGGATACGCATCCCGAAGACACGCCCTCAACGATGTTGTTGCAACGCGTCGTCGACGCGATCGTGCGCGGCGAACAATCCGTCGACGCTGTCTTGCAACTGGTCAACAAATAACGCGTCCATCACTCTACCGCAACGCCCGCCGCTAGCGGGCTGTTGACTTAATCGTAACCCGACGCCTGAGCGAGGGATTGAGCGTCATTCAATCCTCTGTATGTATCCCTCGCTCACGCTTCGGGTTACGATGCAGACTCAATCAATAGGTCGCTAGCCGTCGGTTCACTTAACCAACAAGCCCGATTGTCCCGGTGCAGATTTCACAAACCTCTGCCAACGAATTGCGGCGCAGTTTGTTTCTACGCAATGCGAGATCAATCAGAAGCGTTTTTTGCGCGTGGCGGCGACTTTCAGTCGCCGTTTCGAAAATTGGCGACTGAAAGTCGCCACCACGGGCGCCCGCGTACAATTTGGCGTTCATCCTGTTCAGTAATCCACACGATCGTAAAGGACACAATATGACAAAACCCAATCAACAACGTGCGGTGCTCGCAGGAGGTTGTTTCTGGGGGATGCAAGATTTAATTCGTAAGCTTCCCGGCATTGAATCGACACGCGTCGGCTATACCGGCGGCGACGTCCCCAATGCGACCTATCGCAACCACGGATCACACGCCGAAGGGATCGAAATTCTTTTCGATCCATCGCTGATCACGTACCGGCGAATCCTTGAGTTTTTCTTCCAAATTCACGACCCGACGACGCCAAATCGTCAAGGAAACGACCGCGGCCCGTCGTACCGGTCGGCGATCTATTATGTCGACGAAGAGCAACGGCAAACGGCCGTTGACACCATCGCCGACGTCGACGCGTCAGGCTTATGGCCGGGAAAAGTGGTAACCGAAGTCGAACCGGTCGGGGACTTTTGGGACGCCGAACCGGAGCACCAGGATTATCTTGAAAAGTTTCCCGGTGGATACACGTGCCATTTCCCACGACCGGATTGGGTATTGCCCGCGCGTCCGGTTTCGTCCACTACAAAAGATGGATCGCCCGACTAAACTTGTCGAGATTCGGAATCCATTTTCCGCCCTCCTTTCCTCCTTCCCAGAGCGTCCCCCTTCATGACCAATCAACCTTCCCGCCGTCGATTCCTGCAAACCACTGCCGCCTTGGGAGCCTTGTCGGCGTTGGCGCGTCCCGCCGCGATGGCCGCCGAGACCAGTTCGCCCGCGATGCCCTTCAAAATCTCATTGGCCGAATGGTCGTTGCACCGCGCACTCAAAGCGAAAGATGCGACGATCACCAACCTGGATTTCCCCGTGATCGCCCGCGAAAAATTCGGCATCGAGGCGGTCGAGTATGTCAATCAATTCTTCAAGGACAAGGCACGCGACGAAGCCTACCTGTCCGAATTGAACCAACGTTGCAACGACAACGGCGTCAAGAGCGTCTTGATCATGGTCGACGGCGAAGGCCAGTTGGGGCACGCCGACAATGCCGAACGCACCAAAGCGATCGAGCAACACTATCAATGGGTCGACGCCGCCAAATATCTCGGTTGCCACTCGATTCGTGTTAACGCCGCCAGCAGTGGTTCCTACACCGAACAACTCGACTACGCGGCCGACGGATTGCGTCGCTTGAGTGAGTATGCCGCCAAGCAGGACATCGGCGTGATTGTTGAAAACCACGGCGGCTTGAGCAGCAACGGTGCTTGGCTGGCCGTCGTCATGGAACGCGTCGGGATGGAGAACTGCGGTACCCTGCCGGACTTTGGAAACTTCTACATCACCCGTGGCGAAAACCCAGATCTGTTCGATCGATACCACGGCGTGCAAGCTCTGATGCCGTATGCCAAGGCCGTCAGCGCAAAGACGCACGACTTCGATGAGAACGGTAACGAAGTCCACACCGACTACGAAAAGATGATGAAGATCGTCTTGGACTTCGGCTACAACGGCTACGTCGGCATCGAGTACGAAGGCGGCGCCTTGAGCGAAGAGGAAGGCATCATGGCCAGCAAGAAACTGCTCGAACGGGTCGGCCAAAAGCTAGCCTAACCCAGATTTCATAGTCACCACGTAGGCTGGGTCGAAGCCGCTTCGGCGGAGACCCGGCATGTTCGTGATTCTCGAGTGCATGGCATCTGGTCAATTGCCATCGACCAATTGTCCCAATGCCGGGTGTTCTCGTCCCGATGCCGGGTGTTCGTCGCCAAAGCGCTCCTCCACCCAGCCTACAGTGTAGCTGCCGGGTGTTCGTCGCCAGAGCTCTCCTCCACCCAGCCTACCAATGGCGGATTACCCCCTGCCCGATTCGAACGAGCGTTTCCGACTGGATGAGCCGACGTCCTGGGCCACTAGACGAAGGGGGCAAATCACGAGCGACAAAGCCAACCTGTTAACCTGCAAGCCTGCAAACCTGTCAACCTCAAACCCTTACATCTTGTCGGTCACTTTACTAACAACCTTGTCGATCAAGCCGTACTGACACGCTTCGTCGGCCGACATGAATCGGTCTCGGTCGGTATCTTCCTCGATCTTCTCGAGCGAGTGGCCGGTATGTTCGATCATGATTTCGTTCATCCGTTGTTTAATCCGTCGTAGTTCACCGACGTGAATTTCGACCTCACGGGCCGTGCCCTGCATCCCGGCGAGCGGTTGGTGGATCATGATTCGGGCGTTGGGCAGCGAGTATCGCTTGCCTTTGGCACCGGCGGTCAGCAAGACCGCACCCATCGACGCAGCTTGGCCGATGCAATACGTCGCCACATCGCAGCTGACGAATTGCATCGTGTCGTAAATCGCCATGCCAGCGGTGATGCTACCGCCGGGAGAATTGATGTACATGTGGATGTCCGCTTTGGGATCATCCGATTGCAAGAATAGCATTTGCGCGACGAGCGCGTTGCTGATTTGATCGTCAACCTGTTGACCCAAGAAAATGATTCGATCCTTGAGCAAGCGGCTGTAAATATCGTACGTGCGTTCTTCGCGACCGTTGCTCTCGACGACGTAAGGGATGATTGGCATGGGAAAATCTTTCGGATGCGGGATTGGATGGTTAGGAAATGGTACCGACGAAGAGCGTCTCAGGCTTCTTCTTTCTCTTCTTCTTCGAGCGGTTCGCCCTTAAGTAGGTCATCGACGAGACCGTACTCCTTGGCCTCTTCGGCTGACAAGAAGAAGTCACGGTCGGTGTCTTTGGCGATCTGTTCGATCGACTTGCCACTGTGACTACTGATGATTTGATTCAGCTTGTCGCGGTATCGGAACATTTCCGACGCTTGAATTTCAATATCGCTAATCTGGCCCGAAACGCCGCCCATCGGTTGGTGCATCATCACCCGACTATTGGGCAAACAGAATCGTTTGCCTTTAGCACCACCGACCAACAATACGGCCGCACCGCTGCACGCTTCGCCGACACAATAAGTCGCCACGGGGCAAGAAACCATTTGCATCGTGTCGTAGATCGCCAAGGTCGCGGTCACACTACCGCCCGGCGAATTGATGTAAAAGTGGATGTCCTTGCGGCGATTTTCGCTCTGCAAGTACAACAGCTTCATCACGATTTCGTTGGCATTGGCGTAATGGATTTCGCCCTGCAAAAACACGATCCGGTTTTCGAGCAACAAGTCGCCGAGCGTCATCTGACGCTGGCGTTGGTAACTCTGGGAAGCGTAACTGGCGGCCATGCGATGATCGGACATCGAATCGACGCCACCGGCGATCATGTGAGACGAGTAACCAAACGGATCGGACATTCGATAAATACCTTCAGGGGGAAACACGGGCGACCATCTCGCGGCTAACCAAGAACGCCCAATCGGTGCGGTGAGCTTCGTAGCCAACACGAGCTTGTTCATAACAGTGTTCGCGATCGGCAAGCAAGTGACAAGGCGGGGACAATCTGGGAGTTTTTCAGCGATCAAGAGCGGGAATGGATAAGGGATCCTCGTGGCGGCGACCGAAAGTTGACACCACGGAGAGGAAATCGACAAAAGTAACCCGGAGTGGGAGCGAGGGATTCCTGCTGATCCCTCGCTTATGCTGCGGGTTACGATTGAGCGGGAAATCAGCTCATTTGAGTTTTCTCGGGCGCGTCCACCGATGGTTCATGGGATGGTAAAGTATTTATTCTCCACGACTGAATTCCCTTTGAGAAATCCTCATGTGTATCACGACCAACCCGCTATTTCGCCTATTTTTACATGCCTGTCGCTGCCTCATTTTGATTGCCGTGACAGGCACCTTGATGGCCCAGGGAATTGGGCCGGCTTGGTCTCAAGAGGCGTCGTCAGTTAATTCGCAGATCGAAGCCCCAGTCGAGCCCCCAGTTGAGCCCGCCGTCGAGCCGAAGCGCGAATCAGAAGTTGATTCCAAAGCCGCAAACGATCCGAATTGGGAACTTTTGACGCTGGGGCAGCTCAAGATCGCCGTCGAGAAATGGGATGACGAAATCCAAAAACTCGAACAAAAGGACCAAGACGAGCCTGACCCGCAAAACGCCGTTTTGCTGCTCGGCAGCAGTAGTATCCGGTTGTGGGAAAACGCGGCCGGTGCCTTGGCCCCGTATCCAGTCATCCGGCGCGGATACGGTGGAGCGAAATACAGCGATCTGTTGGTCTATTCTCGACGTTTGATCGTCCCCCACGAATTTCGCGCAGCCGTGATCTTTGTCGCCAACGACATCACGGGCGGTCAATCCGATCACGAAGTCGAGGCCGTCGAAAAATGGGTACGGGCCATCGTCCGGACTGCCCGGGAACACCAACCGCAAGCCGCGATTCTATTGGTCGAAGTCACGCCGACGCCGTCGCGTTTTGACGCCTGGTCCAAGATCCGCGAACTCAACGGGAAGATAAGAGAGATCGCCCTGACCGAACCGAACACCTACTTCGTCGCCACCGCCGAGTTTTACATGGACCGGGACGACCAGCCTCGAGCGGAGTTCTTCCGTGACGATCGGCTACATCAAAACGAAGCTGGTTACGCGATTTGGGCTTCCTTGATCAAACGCCGCCTAGATGAAGTCCTCTCCGGCTCGTAGGACGGAATCGACAATGGTAACCCGCAGCGTAAGCGAGGGATTCCTGCTCATCCCTCGCTCACGCTGCGGGTTACCATTGAGCCCGCAGTGAACTCATTTGGACTTTTGTCAGACGCGTCGTTTCGGCAAGCGTTAGCGTTTTCCTCACGGAAGCGGATTTCACTGCATCGTCTGCTTTGTTTGGGCGATTCCGTTTCCGGCTTTACGCCTTCATCTTGCGGTAACGCTCGATCAACGCGTTCGTGCTACTGTCGTGATTCAACTCGCCGCCATCGGCGTCAAGTTCAGGGATGATGTTCTTGGCCAGGACTTTGCCTAACTCCACGCCCCACTGGTCGAACGCGTCGAGATCCCAAATCACACTCTGGACGTAGACACTGTGTTCGTACAAAGCTACCAATTTGCCCAGCATCGACGGAGACATCGACTCACCGAACAACGTATTGGAAGGTCGGTTTCCTTCAAAAACGCGATGTGGCACGAGCCAGTCTTCGGTGCCTTCGGATCGAACTTCGTCCGCAGTTTTGCCGAAAGCTAAGGCCTCGCTTTGCGCGAGAACGTTGGCGATCAAAATGTCTTGATGCGAACCGATCGGATTGAGCGATTTCGCAAACGCGATGAAATCACAGGGAATCAAACGAGTTCCCTGATGAATGAGTTGGTAGAACGAGTGCTGTCCATTGGTGCCCGGTTCGCCCCAATAAATCAGACCCGTTTCATAGTCCACTTTCTCACCGGCGACGGTCACGTATTTGCCATTGCTTTCCATCGTCAGTTGCTGCAAGTACGCCGGGAAACGCTTGAGATATTGCTCGTAGGGCAAGACCGCACAGGTTTCGACGCCGAAGAAGTTGGAATACCAAACCGACAATAAAGCCATCACCACCGGCAAGTTTTTCCGAGCCGGAGCGGTTCGAAAGTGTTGGTCCATTTCATGGAATCCGGCTAGCATCTCCGAGAATCCTTCCGGGCCGATCGCGAGCATCGTGGATAGTCCGATCGCCGAATCCATCGAATAGCGACCGCCAACCCAATCCCAGAACTCGAACATGTTGTCCGTGTCGATGCCGAATGCCGAAACCTTTTCTGCGTTCGTCGATAAGGCGACGAAGTGTTTGGCGGTGGCCGACTGGTCGCCACCAACGGATCGCAATAACCACTCGCGGGCGGTCTCCGCATTGGTCATCGTTTCGATCGTCGTGAACGTTTTCGATGCGACGATGAACAGGGTTTCGGTCGGATCTAAATCTTGAGTGGCCTCGGCAAAGTCAGTGGCGTCGACATTGCTGACGAACCGGACGGTCAAGTTGCGATCACTGAAGTGTTTCAAGGCCTCGTACGCCATCACCGGACCAAGGTCAGAGCCGCCGATTCCGATGTTAACGATGTTTTTAATTGGTTTACCGGTGTGCCCTTTCCAAGCACCCGACCGAACCCGTTGACTGAACGCGGACATCTTCTCGAGCACCGCGTGGACTTCCGGAACAACATCCACACCATCAACAACCAACGACATCTCTTTCGGCGCTCGCAGTGCGGTATGCAGGACGGCTCGGTTCTCGGTCAGGTTGATCTTCTCACCGGTGAACATTGCTTCGATCTTGCCGGGGAGCCCTTGCGAATCGGCAAGGTTGATGAGCAAGTCAAGGGTTTGGCGATTGATGCGGTTTTTGGAATAGTCGAGGTACAAGCCCGCCGCCTCGATCGTCATCTGACGTCCGCGAGATTCATCCTCTCGGAAAAAATCTCGCAGATGCACATCCTTGATCGACGCATAATGATCTTGCAAAGCGTTCCATTGCGGACTGGACGTGATCGAAGGCATTGGGTTGGCCAGAGTTTCAGGGAGCTACGGATGAGTCATCAAGCTCCCAAGAATAACAATTGCCTCGCGCCCGCGAAACAGACCCCCGCGAAACAGACTCAGCGCCGCACGACCCTACAGTCCGCCAAACAATAGCAACAAGAGCACGGTTCCGATGACGGAAACGATCAGCGATCCGATACAGCCGAGCCGATTGGAAAAGAACGCAAACATCGTTATGACCAAGACCGATCTTTCATCCGATCCCACAAACTGGGTTCGGGGGTCGACTGCATGTATAGTGCGGTCACGGCGGCTCCGACGAGGATGCCGGCGACGAAACTGGCAAGTACCGATTCGGTCGGTCGGCTGGCAATGCACTCGTCGGCTCGCATGTAGGCCAACTGAGCCGATTCACTCGCGTGAGACCACTGATCACCTGCGACTTGGCTAACCCGGTCGACCATTGTCTCGTGCGGAGCAAACTCGTTGACAACCGAGTTGATTTCATCGTCACTGGCGTCCACCCGTTGCGAAATAAACTCGACGAGCTGCTTTTCGTCATTTGGACAATCGACCAGCTCATCGCGGTTGAGATGCGGCCAGCGTTGGGTGATCGCTTCGCGGACCTGCATCCACTTGAACTCACTGGTTTCTTCAATCTTGGATTCTGTACTCATGGTTGGTTTCCTTGGGATTCGACTTCAGTAGTGACGTGAGATATCGGGATTCAGTTTGATCGGCGGATCGATTTGATCAGCTCTGGCTTGTTCATCTTGCTTCGTCTGTGAACTTAACGTTGCGAATCTCATGCCATTGGCCGGCGAATGAAAACTCCATGAAGTGGATTCGAAGGGTATGACGAATGCTTCTCTCAGAGTGAACGCCGCAGGCACCGTTGTCCCGGCGTTTCCCCTCTCCGACATTCAGGAACTCGATGATGTCAAAGACTCGCTTTGCACTCGCTACCGTTGCTTTCGCTACGCTGTGCACCCTCTCACCGCTTCGTGCTCAGCAAAATGCAGGCACGCCACCGGTTGACCTTCCCGGATCGCAAATCAACCAATCCGAACGCTATGAAGCTCGCCGAGCTTCTGCGGATAACAACCAGCAGGGGTTGACGGTGAAGGAAGCGATCGTCAAGAAACTACACAAAGCCAACCAAGCGGAGATCGAACTGGCCAAGATGGCGATCGAGAAGACCGACAACGACGACGTCAAGCAGTTCGCGCAGACGCTCGTACAGGACCACCAAGCCTGCCAGCAAAAATTGAAGCAACTGACGAACATGAAATCTGCGACTAAAGCGACTTCACCCACAACCGTTGGTTCGCCGATGGTGCCGCAGGCGTTGTGCCAGGTCGTCGATCAAGCGAGCGAAAATGCTCTTATGATGATCAAAGAGATGCTCAGCAATTACGAAGGCCAAGACTTCAACATGGCATTTCTCGGGCAACAGTCCGTTGCCCATACGATGATGTTGGCCGAGCTCAAAGCGATCGAAAGCACCGGACCGAATGAATTGCAATCGGTCGCTCAAGAAATGAGCAAAAAGGTGGAAAAACATCTTAAGAAAGCTAAGGACCTTGCGAAAAAGCTGGAAGACGATCGCAGCAACAAACAATCGAGCGATCGATCTTAGTGCTCGATTCTGATTCAATCTTGGAGTGAGCCGAACACCCTAGCGAGCTTTTGAGTTAATCGTAACCCGAAGCGTGAGCGAGGGATTCAACGCCATTGAATTCTCTTTATATATCCCTCGCTCACGCTTTTTGAAGTTGCGCTTTTGCCTGTGGCATTGGTTTATCGTAACCCGACGCGTAAGCGAGGGATGAGTCAATATCAATTATCCCTCGCTTACGCAGCGGGTTACGAAAAAAACGCAGCATCAAAACTCACGCTTCGGGTTTCGATTCGGATTAGACCAACAGCCCGCTATCGGGCTGTTGATTTAATCGTAACCCGAAGCGTCAGCGAGGGATTGATCGCTATTAAATCCTCTGTATGTATCCCTCGCTCACGCTTCGGGTTGCGATGCAAACTAAATCAACAGCTCGGTTGCACCCAAACGGCTAATGTTGCCAACCCTAAAGTGGAATCTAGACAAAGCACTAGCCCTTTTCGAGTGTGCCATACGCTTCCCGCACCAATGCTTCTCCGTGGGTTCGCTCCAATCGCCGGATCGTGAAATGGGCACGAGCTAAGTCTTGGTAGTGATCGATGAAATAGCTATTGATCAATGCGCCGCCAAGGGCACCGATGACCGGAATCGCTTGCGCTGCGATCTTTTCGCTGACCACGACTCCGAACCGGTTCCCGATCTGGCTGACCAATTTTACCAGCGGCGGGGCCGCTCGATCCGACAGCCCGTGCTTGATCACATATTGCGACGCGTCTCGGATTTGTTTCGCCATCGCCGCGCGGACGGCAAAGTACCCGATCTCGGTGTCGTCTTCGATTTGGTCGCTATCGCCCGGGTCCAAGGCAAAAACTTGCAAGCACGCCAGTCTTGCTTCCACGCTCGAGAGGTCTTCACCCTCACTGCGGGCGATATCGGCGACGCTGCGGAGGATCAAGACAGTCGAGACCGGCAGTTCCGCTGCGATCGTGGCTCCGCCCAACGCTCCCCCGGCTGCGCCGGACAATCCGGCAAGCAATTTATGCGTCAATAACCGAGGTTTACCCGTTTTGACCGTGTCATCGCCAAGCGTTCGAAGCGCGACATCCAGTGCAATGCCCAGGGACTTCTCGATTGCCGCGTAGATCGCGTTCTCGGCAACGCCCGGCAACATCTTCAGCGACGCTGTAATCGGCGCCCCGACCAGTTCGGTCAGTCGATCGGCAATTCCGGTATGTTCCAAAATTCGCTTGGCTTCACGAAGCTCCGCCAACTCCTCATCGGAAAGTTCTCCATCAAGTACGTCAACCATGTCATCGGTCCTTTCGAATGTTTGTTTGGGAGCCTCACCGGCTCGTCAGTTGGAACAAAGGTTGCATTGTCGCAATTTAACGGTGTCAGAACGCAACCTTGTCACTCTGTACGCCCTCGCCGCTGAAACGTTCTTGTCGGAAGTCATGATGGAATTCATTCGTTTGTTGATCGTGTTTCTTGTCCCGCCCTTGGCGGTTTACTTGCAGTTTGGCATCGATCGGCACTTCTGGGCTAGTTGCCTTTTAACGGTCCTTGGATTCGTGCCAGGTGTACTTTACAGCCTCTACGTGATGACCGCCCGCCCTCCCGGCTTATCCCGACTTAGCATCGCGTGAACATTAAGTGGTGGCGACTTTCAGTCGCCAAACCCTGAAACGTCGACTGAAAGTCGACGCCACGTTAAGAATCCAGCACTTATTGTTCACGCGATGCTTAGGTAACTCCATACTTCATCGAGCCGTACGCGATCTATCAGTTCGTGCACGATGACCAGTTGATCCTAGAGACCCGTTGATCATAGGCACGAGACGCAATTCCTGAAATTGCGTTTTTTGACAGCCCCTAGGTCGACAGACAAGTTTTCGGGGCGTGAGTCCCTGGAAAACAGATTGGTTCGGTTTCCAACCCATTCCTGAGATCGACGCCGGCAATATCGACGCCGGCAATATCGACTCCGGCAATATCGACGATCGGGAACTGGTAGCCATCACCGAACACAAAGACGTGGCTGAATGGTCGTTCAAACCGAGAGTTGCCGGTTAAATTCTTGGCGCAATCTGACTCGTCTGAAAAATTTCGTCGCGAACCCCCAGGAATCTGAAAGACTCCTCTTCAGCAACCCAGGATCACGTGCTAAACTCTCGCAACGACGCTGCCCAAGGCTCGCAAGAGCCAACGCAAAGCGGTTCAAGTGTCGAATCAGCCGTCAGGATCACTCATGATTGTTCGTTTCTAAACGAGCCTCGCGGGTGTTTCCCTGGAAAACTGCCCCGTGGTGTAATTGGCAACACAACTGGTTTTGGTCCAGTCATTCTAGGTTCGAGTCCTAGCGGGGTAGCTTAATGGCAAGTCAGCCAAAGCCGATTGAAGACAAACCCTGTTATTTGCAGGGTTTTCCTCAATCGGCTTTTTTTGTGTCTCGGGATGGCGGCCGTTAGCCTGCACCCCCGGTGGTGGATTCGATGGTTGATTTCCCAGGCGGTGCGAATTTTTTGTATCGGCTTTTTCCACTCGATCAAACCGGCTCGGGTGATGATCGCGTCCATTGTCGTCAAAATTTTGTCGGTGTGAGCGTATCGGGTTGGGACGTAAACGGCACCTTCGGCAACCATCTCGCATGCACGCGTTCGATCGGCCCTAGCTCGGGGAAATTGCACCAAGGCGGACGGGGGGGGACGCCATCTTTACGCTGTTGGCTAGGTCCATGTTATGATTGGCTTTCACACCGCGTCTCTCTTCGAAGTACGCCCTACCTTATGCCCATCGAACAACCTGATAGTGACGCGACGATCGTGCCGGGCATGAATGACGCTTCGTCACGATCAATTGATACCGAGGCAAAAACCGGAGTCACCACGTGGATTGGTCCTCCAGTGGATCGGGGAAACGTGCCCTCGATCGAAACCGTCGTGCCAGACACTGATTCAGGTGGTGCTCGTCTTTCTGATTCCGAAACGGCTAGACGGGTCCACCGCGAAGCGGCCAGGCGTTTCAGTATTTTGCGTCCCCATGCCCAAGGTGGTCTCGGCAAAGTCTCCGTAGCCAAGGACCTCGAGCTCAATCGCGAAGTCGCCTTCAAAGAGATCCGGCTTCAATACGCCGATGACGAATCGGCTCGGGCTCGTTTCTTGTTAGAAGCCGAAGTGACCGGCGGACTCGAACATCCGAGCATCGTCCCGGTTTATGGAATGGGCTTCTTTCCCGACGGCCGCCCCTATTATGCGATGAGGTTCATCAAGGGGCAAAGTCTTCAAGACGTGGTCGACCGGTATCATCAGACACCAACCGCGTCCGTCGAAGAACGTTCAGTGGAACTCCGCGGCTTGTTGCAACGATTCGTTGCCGTTTGTCAAGCGATCGAATATGCACATAGCCGAGGCATCATTCATCGCGACATCAAGCCAGCAAATATCATGTTGGGATCATATGGCGAAACCCTGGTCGTCGATTGGGGGCTCGCCAAACCGCTGGGCCAAAAGGATATCTCGTCTGAACCAATCGGCTCTGTCGAGACGACTCCCGATGATCCGCTTCAGCCGGTTTCAGGCCGGTCCGTCGAGCCGACGCGGATGGGATCGACGATCGGGACATTGCAATTCATGGGACCGGAACAAGCTGCCGGGCGGATCGATCTAATCGGGCCGCCCGCTGACATCTACAGCCTTGGTGCAACGCTTTATTATCTGCTGACAGGTCGTACGTCGGTAACGGGCAAAGCATTGGCTGATGTTCTCAAGGCGATTCAATCGGGAGACATCGCACCACCGAGTACCGTTCTGCCGGGCGTTTCTAAATCGCTCGATGCCATTTGTCTGAAGGCGATGGCGTTGAAACCGGAAGACCGATATGTGTCCGCTCGTGCGATGGCAAGCGATTTAGAACGCTGGATGGCCGATGAGCCAGTCAGCGTTTACGTCGAGTCGCAAACCGATCGCATGGCTCGATGGTTACGCCATAACGGGGCTTGGTTTCGTGCGGTCTCTCTTGCAACCGTCGCCATCATCGTCGTCCTGCTCGTGGCGGTTGTCTTGATCAGCGGACAACGCAACATCGCCGACCAACAACGTCTTCTTGCCGAGAACCTGGCCAACGAAAAGTCAGTGTTGGCTGCACGTGAAACGGAGCTTCGCAAGAAGGCTCAGTGGCAGGCGGCCAGTCGTTCGTTCGAACAAAGTTTGTCGCTATTCGAGCGTCGCGATCCGTCTGACGGCGTCTTGTCGCTGGTGCAAAACTTGGAGGAAGCCCAGGCGATCGATGCAACCGATCTCGAATACTCCATCCGCGAACAGATTGGCCGGTGGGAAGGTGCGTTGAACACGCTCGAGTCGACGATCGTTTCGGACGGAGCGATCCGCGGGTTGTTGTTGAGCTCCGACGGGAACAAGCTGCTAGTCACAACCAATGGGCCGACCATGCTGATGGATCTGGCCACCGACCGTCCGATCGGTTCTCCACTGAAACATGATCAACGTGTGACTGCGATGGCATTTTGCACGATGACCGATCGTCTGATTACGGCCAGCGAAGATAAGACGATCCGCTATTGGAACGCGAGCACCGGCGAAGCACTCGGCGAGCCGATTTCGGTAGACGAGGTTGTCGTCGCGTTATCGCTAAATTCGGACGAACGTGTTTTGGCGACGGCCTCCGCTACTGAGATTCGTTTGTGGGACGTCGACTCTCGCGAGCCGGGCAACGAAGTTCTCACCCATACTGGATCAATCACAGACGTCGCCTTTTGTCCCTCGTCGCCCCTGCTTCTCGCATCCGACTGGGAGGGCCACGTGAATGTCTGGAATACTGAGACTCGCAAGATGATTGGCGTTTCTTGGGACCTTGGTTCGGCGGTGCTTGATGTTGCCATTTCACCTGACGGCAAAACGGCCGCCACCGCCGAACTCAACCATCAAGTGCGTCTGTGGGATATTAATACAGGCAAGCAGGTCGGATTGCCGCTGATGCATGCGGGCATGGTCGGTCATGTTAGTTTCAGTCCTGACGGTCGTCGGCTGGTCACCGGATGTGTCGATCAGCGGGCGAGGGTTTGGGAAACCGCGACGGGTGACTTGGTGGGATCTGCCTTGCATCATACGTCGATCGTTAACGCGGCGATCTTCACGAAGGATAACGAGTTTGTGTTGACGGGTTGCGGCGACTCGGGACTTCGCCGGTGGCGAGTTGCGAATGGTCGCTCGGCAGAAATACCGCTGGGTCGGAATGCCAACGTCATTGCGACCCAATTTGACCCTTCGTCGGAGTCGTTGTTGACGGTTTCTGGTGCCATCGTCGCGGGAACCTATGTGTTGCCCGGCGAACTTCGTCTTGTCAAGTTTCCAAAAGGCAGGTTCCTTGACGAACCGATATCAGCAGGCGACTCGATTTCAGGCGAAAGATGGCTCGAAGTCGCGACCTTATCTCAAAACGGCAAGTTGTTCGCAACCGCATCCGACGAACATGCGGTGCAAGTTTGGAGCGTGGAAACAGGCGAGCCGGTATCGCAGGCGATCGAGCTGGACTCCGTGCCAAAGAATCTCGCGTTCAGTCCTGATCACTCGATTCTGCTGGTAGGAACCGAAGCGGGTAATGTTCACCTTTGGGACATTACCAAGAGCGAGTTAGCGGGATCAACGATTCGGCTCGCCAACCGGATTTCGGCTAGTGCTTTTTTTCCCAATGGCGATCGCTTTCTTGTCGGCTCGTGGGATGAAAAGGTAAGGATTTATTCCCTGAATCACATGTCGAACCAGTCGCCGATCGAATTGCCTCAGGAAAGTCTCGTCACATCAGTCGGCGTCAACCCTGCAGGAACCATGTATTTTACCTGTGTCGCCAATGGCGGTATCCGGCTTTGGGACGCGTTGACGAACCAGCAGATCGGGTCAGTCATGAAACATGATTCGAGAGTCAAGTGTGCGGCGTTTTCTCCCAATGGCAAAACCATTGTGGCTGGCTACTTAGATGGCAGCATTCGCCAATGGGATTCGCGAACCGGCAGTGAAATTGGTCCGCCGTTACGGCACTCGAAAGAGATCATGGCGATGGATCTGAGCCGCAACGGACAATGGCTGGCAACGGCGAGTGCCGACTGGACCGCTAAGCTGTGGAACATTGGTGCGGCCACGGGAACCACGGAGACGATCCGGCGGCGTTTTGAACGTCTTACCAACCGCGAGCAACTTGCCGACGGATCGTTTCAGGTGTTAACGATAGAACAATGGAAAGAACGAGAGTTACCACGTGATTGATCGCGAATTTGATCCGCGAGCGGCGTGTTGATTTAGTTTGCGTCGCAACCCGAAGCGTGAGTTTGGAAGTTGCGTTCTTTCGTAACCCGCTGCGTAAGCGAGGGATCATTGAAACTGACTCATCCCTCGCTCACGCTTCGGGATACGATTCAATCAACGGCTCGCAAACGCCGGTGACCGAAGCCTCAAGTTCCTGAACGGCTTCCGAAGCGAATGCTCAAAAATCAGATTAATGGTTAGATTTAATCGATTGTGAGGATTGTAAGGCCGATACCGGAAATGACCTAGCAGAGTTTCGGGGGAACTGGCCCTCACACTGCCGAAGTGTATACCGAGGGATGTTCGTGCAGAACTGGCTGTTTTTCCTCGCCGTTGAAACAGTCGTGCTGGTTTGCACGGTGACGAACTCGTCGGCCCAGGTCCCAGGAACGGTCCTCGGTCGCGACGGAAAGCTTGCGTACGTCGCCAACGATCCGGCCTACCGGGCATATGCCTCGCTAACCGGTCGGGCCGATGATCCCAATCGGGTCCACACCGACTTGTTCGCACCACTGGTCTCGCAACACGATGATCTCCTGTTTGCTGATGTGCGAGGTCAGTTTCTCTACGGCGGTGGAGCGGAAGGCAACTTGGGCTTGGCGTACCGTCACATGTTCGACAACAGTTTCATCGTCGGCACATACGGCTTTTATGATGTGAAGCGATCGACCAATGAAAACACGTTTCATCAAGCGGCATTTGGGATTGAATTGCTCAGCGACCTGTTTGACGCACGTTGGAACGGCTACATCCCCGAAGGAGGTTCGGCCCATGCGGCTCAGGCCACTGCGGTCGTATCGGGAGGAAACTTAGTCGTCCAGAACAACACCGAGCGAGCCTATTACGGTACCGATGCCGAGGTCGGCATGTTGCTTTGGCGTTTGCCTCAGTGGTGCGACAGCGAGGTTCGGGCCTTCGCCGGTGGCTACCACTTCGACACTAACTCACCGACCGCCAATTCCATTTCAGGACCAAGGATTCGAGCCGAATTGCGATCGTTTGATCTGCCGTTCCTGGCGATCGATTCGCGGATGACCGTCGGGTTCCAATATCAATACGACAGTGTTCGTCACTCGCAAACCGCCGCGACCATTGGGATACGAATGCCGTTCGGGTTGGATCGTCATCGGCGACGGAAAATGACTCATCTCGAGCGACGCATGACTGACGTCATCGTGCGAGACGTCGATGTGGTGGCCGCCGTGACGCCCACGCCAAACGGTCAAGAAACCGCCGTGCACGCGATCTATGAATTTGAGATCGGCTCCGTCACGGTCTTGGATGCGCGAACGGATGACCTTCCTAATGCGGTCGCCACCGCCACCACCGACTCGGTGATCATTGATGGAGGCAGCGGGAACTTGGAACTCGACGAACCGATCGAAGTTCAATTGGGTCAGCAACTGCTCGCCGGCGGACTACGGGTCAAAGGGGCTGACACCGGTATCCAAGCGAAGTTCGGAACTCCGATCAAAATAACCGGAACGGATGATACCAAAGCGGTGATTTTGACGGCGGACCACAGCATCATCTCGGGCTTCGACATATACGGAGGAAAGCACGGTATTTCGAGTGACTTGCCCGGAGGATTGGATGACTTGATCGGCGTGCTGATTTTCAGCAACAACGTCAGCGACGCCGCCGACAGTGGATTCCGTTTCGGAACATTGGATCCCTTGAGCGTGATCGCGCACAACCGGTCGACGGGTAACGGGAACCATGGATTCGACATCGAGTTGAATGAGGGTGAGTTCTATCAAAACAACTCACTCGGAAACGTCGGCAATGGATTTGACCTGTTCGACAATGATGGTGAAGTCACGCTCAACCGGTCGCTGCGAAACGAAGGATTTGGCTTCTACGCAGGTGATAACTCCGGCAAGTTCAACCTCAACGAAGCGTACGAGAATGACGCGAGCGGATTCGATTTTGCCGACAATAACGGCGAGATCAACAACAACCTATCCGCCGACAATGGTTTGCAAGGATTCACATTCGCGGCCAACAACGGAACGGTCAAAGGCAACGCGGCATTCGATAACGGCTCACTCGGGTTTGACTTCGTCGACAACAACGGCACGATTCAAGAAAACCTGGCGTTTGACAATGGTTCGGTCGGATTCGATTTTGCCGACAACTACGGTGATTTCCTTGACAACAGTTCATCGGGCAATGGTTTGGTCGGCTACTTCTTCAATAACAACTACGGGAACGTCCTCCGCAATACGGCCAACCTCAATGGTGATGAAGGCTTCTTCTTCACGGACAACATTTTTGGTGGTGTCTTCTCCGGCAATACCGCGTCGGTAAACGGTGACGTTGGATTCTTGTTCTCGAACAATGATGGTGATTTTGTCGACAACGTAGCCGATGCCAACGGATTGACCGGATTTCGTTTCGCCGAGAACTCGGGCACGGGAACATTCGAAGGTAACTCCGCCGACTTCAACGGTGACTTAGGCTACGAAGGCGTCAACAATGGAACCGCGTCTGCGAATACGGGGACCGGAAACGTCTCGGGAGGCGATTCCTTCCCATGATCAATCAAGCCAGTTGGATAAAAAGATCGATCAGTATCCTGTTGGTCAGTTCGGCGATGTGGCATACCGAACAGGCGAGTTCGCAAGATTTCGCAGCGCCGGTGCAGTCGCCCGCAGTGCCGATGGAAATGCAGATGCCCATACCAAGCCCGATGCAATTGCCGGAGGATGCGGAGCGTCCACCGTCTCGCCTCGATGGCGTCTCCTCCACGGATTCTGACGCTGAGAAATCGATCGCGTCGGATGATCGTGTCGCGAGGTTGTTTGGTGACGTCAGTCAAATCGACGGGTTGCCAGCAGATCGAGAGTCGCTGGCGATCTCGCCTGCCGCCGATGCCGTTTTTCGGGAAGAGGCCTTGGGTCGACGCACCGCTGATATCGGCGACTTGTTGCGACGATCCAAAGGAGCCCACGGCGTTTCGATTCAAAACCGAACCCCGATCGTGAGCGACACTCGCATTCGTGGGCAACGTGTCGGCCAGGTATTGGCGTCGGGGTCCTATTGGGCACCCGCCCGAATGGACCTGGACACCATGATGAGCAAGATCGACTCGCGTCTGATTCAGGACTCCATTTTGATCAAAGGACCGTACGCAAGTCGCTACGGCCCCGGCTTTCGTTTTGTTGATTTGGAGTTTCTGCAATCGCCACGCTACCTTGACGGCTATGAAGGACACGGGTCCACAAGCGGAACGTACAACACCAACGGTGACCAGTTTTATGGACGCCAGTCGTTTTGGGGCGGGGCGGAGGACTACGGTTTTCACTTAAGTTATGGGCATCGCGTGGGGAGCGATTACGAGACCGGAAAAGACGGATTCTTCATTCCGGCCGACTACAAGTCTCGGGATCTGTTCGTTGCCGTCGGCTTCGATCTGAATGACCATGAAAGAATCGAATTGAATGCTTTACGGTTGGATCAAACGGACTTGGAGTTCCCTGGATTGGTGACCGACCTGAATCTATTGGTCACCGATGGGTATGAAATGACCTATGTCAATGAAGATCCCGGGTTCGCCGACTACTTTACGTCCGAGGTTTGGTACAACCGCACACGATTCGAAGGCGATACCAAGCGACCAAGCAAAGCTCGTCAGATTCCGACTTTAGTCGACGCGTTTCAACCATCGTTTCTCGGGGCAGCGGATGGTTTCACTTTCACCGATGGGGATGCATTATCGGCTGGTTACCGTTTCGAGGCCACCTTCTTCAGTGACGGAGATCAGTGTTCGGTCGGAACGGACTTGATCTATCTGAATCAAGAGCTCAACGAATACGACTTTTATGATCCCGACCCGAACGATAACAACTTTCCGATCCCCCGCAGCGATTCGATCGACATCGGAATCTATGCCGAGCGAATCGTTCAGGCTAATGACGTCTGGGTGTTGACGGCGGGGACACGGCTGGACGGCGTCTTCACCGATTCTCGTGACAATGTGCAAGGGGTCCCGTATGCGATCAGTGATGCCGAAGGCACAACGCTAGAAAAAGAATTCTTCCTTGGGTCGGCGTATCTGACGGCTAATCGCGATCTCGGTTTGGGATGGACCGCAAACGCGGGCATGGGTTTCGCAATGCGGCAGCCGACGTTAACCGAGATGTACGCCGAGTATACGTTTATCGGATCTCTGCAACGAGGACTCACGTTTCTTGATGGCGATCCCAACCTGAAATCTGAAAAACTGTATCAAATGGACCTTGGTGTTGAGTACATCGAGAATGGCGTGCAATTCGGCTTGCATGGTCACCACGCCTTTATTCAGGACTATATCACGTACGATTTGTTCGATCCCGCAGGAACCATTGACGGGTTTCAGCAGGGTGCTTCGTTCGTCAACACCGACTTAGCCACGTTGTCAGGATTCGAAACCTATGGCCAGTTCGAGATGTCTTCGATGATGTCTGTATTCGGAATCCTCACTTTTGTGGAGGGACGTGACCACACCCGAATTGATCCTTCGAGACATACGGGAGAGCCGACTCGCAGCGATAGCACGGTGGAGGCCGAACCGTTGCCGGGGATCGCACCGATGGAAGCGCGGACTGGGATTGTCATTCACGATCCGTCGCCGCTAGACCGTTGGGGAATCGAGCTTTCCGCTCGAATCGTCGACAACCAGGATCGCGTCGCGTCCACCTTGCAAGAGATCGAAACCCCGGGGTTCACCGTTTACGACATTCGAACTTACCAACGACTTGGTGCCCTATTGGTCACCAGTGGATTTGAAAACGTTACCGATAAGTTCTATCGAGAACACATCGACTATCGTTCTGGTCTAGGCGTGTTTCGCCCCGGCTTCGGGTTCTATGTGGGCGCGGAACTGACGTATTGAGTACGTTGGATGAGGTTCGGAAGCAACCCTCAGGAACTGCTAGTCTTGGCGACTTACGGTTAGCCGCAATGACGCGACAATGGATTTCCACCGGGCTTGCGGGCTGTTGATTTTGTCGTATACCGAATGACAACAATTAGCCGATGGGCGTTAGCCCCGGTTCAGCGATGCCGCAACCGTGGCTAACGCCAAAACGGCTAATAAAGTCAGCAGTCTCCTTCGCGGGGGAGAGGGGAACCAGAATGTCGTAGAGTAAAACTTGCGCGATCGGGAGTCACCGCAATACCAACCTTTTAGCAACCCAGCGTTAGCCAAGTTTGCCGTCCAAAAAGAATTACTGTACGTCGCCTACCGAGTCGATCCGTAAGCGGAGCTGATTGCATCGGGATACGTCGTCAGGTTGGAGCGGTTGGTAGTCCTTGAGAATCTCAAAAGCGTCGAGTGATTTCTTCGCATGATCGATGCTTAGGGCGCGAGAACTTGCGTCGGCGGATTCGAAAATCAGGTTGGACAAAGCCGCGTGAGTTTGAGCATATCGATGCAGAATGTCGTAGGTGATTTCCTCCCGCAGGAGGGCTTCGTAAGTCTGCAAGGACTGCCGCAGTAGCTGACCGGCGAGCTCTGGGTCTCGTTGGCCGCCTCGTGAAAGCAGCGTCCCAAGATTGTTTTTTGAGGTCGCCAAGTTCACTCGATAAAACTCATCGTCGTCCGTCAAACGCCAGGCGGTATCGAGGTGCGTGATTGAATCCTTGAAATCGGCAGCGGCTTCCTGGAGCATCCCAAGTCGCACCCGAATGTTGCCACGTTGCAGCAAGGCATGGGCACTGGATTGCAAATAGTCGATCCGGTCTGAATCAAGCTGGATCCATTGGTCAAGGTCGTTAATCAACCGAGACCAGCTTTCTTGGGCACGTTCGTAGTTTTCGGCATCTTGCAGCCGGCGCGAGTTGTCGGTTTGAATGGTTTCGGAAAGTCGTCGATCGCCAACGGTTCCTCTTTGTCGGACGAGCCAGCTCGCAATTTCGATGGCACGTAAATACGGTGGCTCGGTCCAAGAGTGATGTCGCCGCACCTTAAGATTGTTACGATAGGCAAGTTCCAGGCGTACCGCAGCGGACGCGGCCCGAGCGACCAGCGGAGGCATCGCCGCGTCACAGGTCGGTTGATCTATCGAGAGATTGTTCAACAATTGTTCGTCAAGCCACTGACGAGCCGCATGTATCCGCTCGATCGAAGGCGGCTCCGTATAGGCTGAGTCGGGAAGCAGTAGCTGTCCGATCAGCGAATTCACCCGCTCGATCCCAAACTGACTCTCGAGCTTGGTTTCGATCGACCCAACCGACACTAACCTGACTTTCCATTTCTCATCGTCGTCGCCAGTATCGTTGAGCAGAGATTCGGCCGCGGCATACTGCCGACATGCGTCCTCTATCTGGTCCGTTAGACGGTAAAGATCGCCCAACCGAAGATGCGTCTTGATCCGTTCCAATAACGCCAGTTGTTCGGTGTCGTTTCTGCATTGACGCAAGTCGAAGGTTCCGAGGACGCGACTCGTCTCGGCTTGCTCGGTCAAACCGATGTTCTGGCTTGCAATTCCTTCGTATTGCTCGATGGCGCGGTCCAAGAGTTCCGATCGGATCGAAGCCATTCCTGGGTAGAACTGCAATGACCCACTGAGTTCGACAAGCCACGTATCGGTGGCTTCGAGCGTTTCGCCAAGTTGAAGGATCGCTTCCCGGTGAGCTTGTTGAGCTTCAATGCGGGCGATTCGCTCGGCACGATGCGATCGGTGAAGAAAAACTGCAAAGACGAGAGCGGCAACTAGCAATGCGGTGGTCGAGATTGCGGCAGTGGCCGCAACGCCTTGGTGATGACGGCACCAACGGATCGCTCGTTCCAAACCATTCTCGCGATGAACCGAGACCGAATCTCCCGCGATGAACCGCCTCACATCCTGAGCAAGCTCTTGCGCGTCAGGATACCGGTCATGTTGGGACGCTGACATCGCTTTGCGAACGATGGATAACAGTGGCGTCGGTGTGAGCGGTTGGATGGTTCGAAGATCTGGATAATCGGCGTTTCGAACTTGTTGCAGGATCGAGTCGACCGACTGCCCTTGATAGGGATGGCGACCCGCAATGATCGTGTAGAGGACAACACCTAGAGAGTACAAATCCGATGAAATGTTGATCCGAGACACTTCGCCCCGCGCTTGTTCGGGGGACATGTAGGCAGGTGTGCCGATAACGGTTCCGTCGGGCTCGAACAATGATGAGACATCGGCCAAGCCGACCGGCTTTGACGGGACGGTAGTTGACGCAGACTCGGGCGGGCGGCTTTCGACCGACTGAGCGAGTCCCCAGTCCAACACGACGGTTTCGCCAAAGTCGCTGATCATGACATTAGAAGGTTTCAAATCGCGATGAACGACGCCACGTTGGTGTGCGTAAGCCACCGCGTGACAAACGTCGACGAATCGTTGCAGCAAGGGTTCGAGAGAATCGCCGAACTGAAATCGAGTTTGGTTACCGGTCTGCCGGATAGCTTGATGATGGTCTTGAATGTACTTGGCAAGAGTGATGCCATCGAGCAGCTTCATGACATAGAAGGCATCGCGTCGATCGCCCAACTCGTGGACCGGAACGATTCCGGGATGTTGGAGCTGACTGGTGACCTTGGCCTCGTGCAAGAACCGTTGCCGTTCTTGTTCACTGACATCGTTGACGTCACAGAACCGCTTGACCGCCACTTCACGATCAAGCTGGCGATCGAAGGCTTTTTCCACGATTCCCCATCCACCACGTCCGACCTCCGCCAACCGCTCGTAACGAGAAGGTTCCTCGCAAGAATTTGGCGTGATTGAGACCGCAACAGACTTGTCTTCTGACGAGCCTTTTGCGCCGGATCCGATGGTCGGATCTTGCGGGGGCAGATTCAGCGGAGCTTTTCGTGATCGACTGCCTCCCAACGAGCTGTTTCTCGACGAGGCCTTCCTTGACGAGGCCTTTCTCGACGAGGCCTTTCTCGACGGGTTCTTTCCAGGCGATTTTCCATCGCGATTCTTCGAATCATTGTCGGGCGATCCGACGACCTCGTCACTCGACGGCGTACCGGAGCGACAGGTCGATTCGGGGTCGGGCGATCGGGAGTCGTGCATGACGACAGA
Source organism: Neorhodopirellula pilleata (assembly GCF_007859915.1). Taxonomy (GTDB): domain Bacteria; phylum Planctomycetota; class Planctomycetia; order Pirellulales; family Pirellulaceae; genus Rhodopirellula; species Rhodopirellula pilleata. Next base: position 86,243 of record NZ_SJPM01000013.1, on the reverse strand, counting down.
TGCTCAGAAGACTCGTGGTGCCGTGTTGATCCGATTGCCGATCAATCGATTGAATGCTATGGCAAGCGTAGGTCGCACCCGCCAAACGCGAGACGATGACGAAACCAAGCGAGCTACGGTCGTCGCTAACCCAGTCCGTTCGTAACGGTGGTTGGGGTTCTGAGGATCGTGTGCATGGCAAGTTCGCGTTCCACGATCTGATCGCAAAAAACTTTCCAAGTTTCATCGGGCAAGTAAATGGTAATCCGACGGGTTACGCCTTGTTGAATATAACGTAACCCGACACGCAACTTTTGAAGTTGTTCTTTTTTCGTAACCCGCAGCGTAAGCGAGGGATTCTTTGGCTGCATCCAACTATAAGGGATCCCCTGCTCACCGACGTGTTGAGCTAAAAGTTTGGCACCACGCCGTTCGGAGAAGCAAGCCGAGGTCAGTGCGGTTTTCGGGCCAACGGCCCATCCGTTTGCCTAGCCCAGTCCGAAGGGCTGGGTGATCGATGACACGTTATTAGGTAGGACCAATGGTCCGGCCGTTTGTTCACGTCGCTAGCAAACGGCCGGACCTTCGGCCCTTCACGAATCGCTCGCACATTCAACCCAGCCCTGAGGGCTGGGCTAGGTAAACAGCCGGGCCTTTGGCCCTAAGTCTTGACAACCGGGGCTAACGCCCATCGGCTAATTGCCGTGATTCGGCATCCGATTAATTCAACACACCGTTGCGTGTGGGGTTCGGAAATCCGGACGTTATCCTCGACCGTTTTTTCAGCCGAACAGCTTCGCGATCGGGGTACCGTTGTCGGTGATGGGGACGGGGCGATCGCCGTCGTAGAGCGTCTTGGCATGATCTACTTGTAGGGCTGAGCAGACGGTTGCAAAGAAGTCTGGAACGCTCACAGGATCGGCGAGGATTGTTTTGGAAAGTTCGTCCGTTTGACCATAGGCGCCACAGTGCCGCAAGCCGCCTCCGGCCAACACGCACGTGAACGCTTTACCTTGATGACCGCGTCCGCCTCCGCTGTCGAACTCGGGTGGACGTCCGAATTCAGTGGTGATCATGATGAGGGTCTTGTCGAGCATGTCAACTCGCTCGAGATCGGTAATGAGTGTCGCGACCGCATGATCGAGTTCCGCAATCAGTCGATGCTGATCGACGATCCCTGCGTTATGAACATCCCATCCGGCACCGTTAAGGAAGTTGAGATTGTGCGAGACTTCGACAAACCGCACCCCGCGTTCGACCAGACGACGGCTTAACAAACAACGCTGGCCGAACTCCCCGCCGTACTCGTTTCGCAGCGAATCGCTTTCGCGACCCAAATCGAAGACGCTGGAGAATTCCGGGCCGCTGAGTTTCAGGCTTTGTTGGATCGCCGCGTCGTAATCTTTCAAACGTTGATCGGCGGCGGTTTTGCCAGCGTATCGCAGTGTCTCAAGGAAGGCTTCGCGACGAGCCTGTCGATCCGCCGTGATTCCATCGGGCCGGGACAATCCGGCGGGACCACGACTGGTATCCGTCAAATAGAGGTAACCACTTTGTGCACCGAGAAAACCGGGACCGCGGGTAACGTTGGGATATCCGATAAGCACGTAAGGCGGAACGCCATCGCCGATCGCACCTCGTTGGTTGGCAATGATCGATCCGATCGAGGGATAGGTCACCGTTCCGCTGATATCGCGCCCGGTATGCATTCGATTGGTCGCGGCGGCGTGTTCGTCGATGACGCCGTGGTTTACCGAGCGGACGGCCGTAATGCGTTCCATCTGTGCGGCCATCCGTGGCAAATGCTCGCAGACCTGCACGCCTTCGACAGCCGTGTCGATGGGGGAATAGTAACTGCCTGGTTTCTTGGCCTTCGGGTCGCCGATGCGTTTGGGGTCGAACGTGTCGATCTGTCCCATTCCGCCACCGAGCCAGATTGAAATGACATGTTCGGCGCGACCAGCAGGACGCGACGACGTCTGCGATGCTCGGCCCTCGCCTTGGGCGAGTAGGCATCCGGTCGATGCGGTCGCCGCAGCCAACCAACGACGACGATTGATGGGGGTGTTCATGGTTTCAATTCCTTTTCCGGGCAGGCACTCAAGGTACCCAAACAAACTCATTATGGTTGATCAAACTCCAAACGACATCTTCGTACATCATACGCCATTGCGGGCGTAACCTGGGATCCGGCGCTGGGCCGCGTTGCACGCGTCGTTGGATCTCTTGCTGGATTTCGTTCGCTTCGCCGACGAGGTGATTCGTCCAGGTGACGACGGGCAAGGGCTCGTCCGCAGGCACCTCGCTGAACTCGGCATCGGGGAGGATTCGGTCTTCGAATCCGGTCGCCAAAGCGAGAGTGAACTTCTCGCGTTCGGTGTCCGATGGGAATCTGGACAGGAATCGCAGAAACAAGGATTCGAGCAAGCTCTCGGCGTCGGCGGTTTGAATTGCCAGTTCCGCGAGTTCGCTTCCCGCAGACGCTCGTGTCAAATTCGATGTCAGAGTTCCGTTGGCAAGGATTCCGGGTTGCAACACGTTGGGATCCGTGTCCCGAAGGGCGATCGGGTTTTGTCTTGCTCCCGTCCAACCGAAAGCGTCGAGAACGTCAACGACGACTTGGGCTCGTGGCATCGAAAGACTCGGACGGTCACGTTCGTTTTGTAACCCGCAAAACATCCATGCGCGATGGGGAACGCCTAAAGAGAGTCGCTTGGATTCGGGAAGTGAGCCATCGTGCACGAACGTCAGCTCTTCGACATTCATCGTCGAACCGGTGCAATGAAACAGCGAATCGACCACTTGCTCCGCCGAGAGACGCCGCCGATCCGGTGCAGCAAAGTAGCGTTGTTCTTCCGAATCGGTCGCATTGTCGCCGATCGCTTCGCGTTGATACAAATCCGACCGCATGATCAATCGCATGATGTGTTTGATGTCATAGTCATGCAGGACAAGTTCATTCCCCAGCCAATTGAGCAATTCCGGGTGGCTGGGTGTCTTACCTTCCCAATCGTCGACCGGTTCAACAAGACCCGTGCCGATGAGCCGTTTCCATAAGTGGTTGACCAAAACCCGCGGAAAACGCTCGTTAGCAATGGATGTGAACATCAACGCGGCTTGCTCGCGAGTGTCCTCGGGCTTCCGTAACCATGTTTCGAAAGACTTTGCCGGTGCGGAAGAATCCGATGAAATCAAATCATCAAACGGCCAGGAAGCTTGAGCCGGATGCGAGAAATCCATCGTGACACTGATGAGCGACTCACGTTCCTTGCTTTCGAAAAACGCATCCGGCACTCGACTGGTTTTTGGTGGCGTCAGTGGGCGACGTCCAAGCATTGCGGCAAGAGAATAAAGGTCCTCTTGGGTTGTCGAATGGTAGGGCGAATCATGACACTTCGCACACTTCATCTCGATGCCCAAGAATGCCGACGACAACAGGTGCGCTTTCGCCGCCATCGGCGAATCATTCTCTCCTGCCAGCTCGAAACCGGCACTGCCGCCGGCGTGTTGATCGCCACGCATTAGGATTAAATTCGTAACCATGCGATCCAACGCCATGTTGTCTTTGAGCGAGTCATGCAAGAACCATCGGAACGGTCCGGTACTGCCCATCGATGGGTTGAGTAACGCAGGATTCTCGGCCAGCAAGTCCATGAACAAACTGACCCAGTGATCCGCATAGCGATCGTCTCGCAGCAACTTGTCGATCCACCGGAGTCGCTTGTCTTGGCTTGTATCGGACAAGAAGGCCTTGGCTTCGGCGGCAGTCGGCGGGATTCCGATCGTATCGAGATGCAAGCGGCGAATGAACGCGGCGTCATCGATGAGCGGTGACGGCTGAAGCTTGGCCGAATCAACAATCGGCTCAGGCCAAACGGCACCAGCGGCGACCCAATTTTCAAGTGTGCTGATTTGAGCGTCGGTCAACCCTTCGTCGGTCGGTGGCATCGCGCGGTCACGAACCTGAACGATTAGTTCGCTCGCATCGGGATCAAAAGGGACGACCGCGAGCTGTTCCGATTCACCCGGCTTCAACATTTCGTCGCGATGATCCAACCGCAACCCGCCTTTTTGTTTTTGACCGTGACATCGGAAGCACTGGTCTCGCAAAATCGGCAACACTTCCGAATGAAACGTTTCGGCATCTTGAAGTGCTTTCGCGTCGGCCTGACGTTTGACGGCCTTCACTATTTTGGACTTGATGAACGCGTCGATCGAATGCTGTTCGTTCGATGAGCTTTTCACCAACTCGCGAGCGGCCTGGTGACGTTGGTCCCAATAGTCGTCCTCCGACGCGGCAGCCCGTCTTCGATCGGAATCTTCCAAGCTAACCAGCGACGCTTCGATTTGCGGCAAAGCCTGTTCGACCGCTGCGTCGGTTAACGGCATCGTGTCTGTCGGCGAAAGAATCAAGAAGTCGCCGCTGCCTTCGGGTTGGATGGCAACGCACACCTCGCCCGACTCGACTCGCAGCCCGTTGCCGCCCACAACGAATTCCAAAACGACCCGGGATCGGGTGGAGTCGGATTCAACGGTATGTTCGACGATCGCTTCTTGTTGAACGAAACCGGCGCGTCGTCCACCGGGAAAGGGAGGTTCGGCAGGCGGAACGATCGGTTCCAGATTCCCACCCCGCCGCCGCAACGGTTGAGTCGTCGCCACTAATTTTCCATCGATCCACAATCGGCTCAGCGATCGTGCCCGCAACAGCATGCGATGAGTCCCGGCGGGCAATCGAAAATCACCAGCAATCCGAACCAGCACCGGCGAATCCCATAGTACTCGCGATCCCTGAGCGTCAAATCGGGCCGGCATCCGAGGTAGCAAGAACGAAGACGTCGACCATCGTGTTGTTTCGTCCGGCCACGTTTCGCCTTCGACCAACCATCGACCCGCGTCGCCGAGCCCCTCGTGAAACGTGACGAGAACGCGGTTTGGATCGGGCAAGGTCATGTCCGGCATTACCGCAGGCAGAGCAACGGTCTTGAGCGGTCCGTCGCGCGGCGGGGTTCGCGTAGCGAGAACATCATCACTGAGGATCATGCGATGCACGGCAACCTCGTCGATCCAACCCGAAAAGCTATTGCTGTTGTTGCCGCGACTCGCCGAACCGATCCAAACTTCGTCTTCATCGACCACGGGAGGCAACTTAGTTGCTCCGCCCATGTCCCACACGCCCTCGACCCTTTGTCCATCGATCCAACCTCGGATCGATTCCGGATCGCCAAATTGGTATCCGACGGCGATATGATGCCAACCCGATGAAATGCGAAAACCCTCCGTGCTTGTCCAGCGGTGCCAATGCTTGTCGCTCGAAGTCGGTTCGGTCGCAAACAGAAAACTAAGTTTCGCGACGCCGTTTTGGGACGTCGTTCGTAATGCCCAGTTCTGGTTGTCTTTGGGGAATCTTGGTGATCCGGAGCGTCCCTTGCCGATCACGTACATCTGATGACCATCTCGGGTTTTGTCTAACTTGACGAACGCCTCGATCGTAATCTCATCATCTTGTTGAAATTGAAAACGCGTTGGCTCGTCGGCGGTCGGAATGAACACATATCCCTTGCCACCGAACCGCAACGCGGTGTTGTCGCTGGGAAGATCCGGAAACTCCGGCGGACGTGGGCCGGTTTGGTCCCGTTTGACATCGCCGTTGATCTCAAAAGGGATCGTTTCCTCGGATCCGAAACTCCATTTGCCGATCATGCCCTCGTCGGCATCCGCGACCGTGCAAATCAATACCACACAAAACGTGACGATGAACAGGTGTTTTAACATCCCGAGATAGTTCATGGAGGTCGGTGAATATTTCATTGAATGATTGCCTTGATAACGGACGGGTTCGTATTGTACTCGATTTCGTAATGCGTCGGCGCAATTCATCGCGTTGAACGTTCGGCAGATGTGGGCAACTCGCCGGCTTGCCAGCGAGCGATCAGCGGGATCGTGACGGCGGCCCCCAGCCACGCCAAGGCGAGGTCTTTCTGGGCGTCCCAGGGATCGCCCTGCTGGCCATTGTAAGACTCCGCCATCGCTGGCGAAAAGGCGATGGCGATTTGCCACTCGAGGACTTCATACGCGGCTCCGACGGCGAGGACACAGCACATCGCCAAGACCGCCGCCGCCAACGGGCGGACTTGGCAGAACGACTGGATTAGATTCGACAAGGGAGGCAGACCGAGCACGCCCGAAGCGAAATGAACCAGACGATCGTAGTGGTTGCGTTTCCAATCAAACATCTCGGTCAATGTTCGTCCGGTTAATATTCGAACGACGTCGTCGTAAGGTACAAATGAATATATCCATCGCGCGCCGATCAGATGCAGCCACAAGAACGCAAGGCAACAACCCACCGCTAGCCGTGTCGGTTGAAACCAAATCACCGATCCGATCAAAAGCGTGATACCCAATACAGTCGGTACGTGCTGAAGGACTAACTCATTGGGATACGGGGCCGCGATGAATGATGCAGGGATCGCGACGACCGTCGCGAGCAGCAGGAACGTTTGAAGTCTCACTCGGAGGGCTCCTGGGCATCGATCGCCAACACATGAATGCAGTCGGCCCGAAACCTTACGTAGCCCAATGCGACGGTCGCTAAACAAAAGGTGATGATCGAGATGGGGGCGACGCCGGCCGCCAACATTCTGGGCGTGTCGAGGAATCGATCGCCCGCCCACCAAGCCAACGCGAGATACACACCATTGGCCAACAGGCAAAAATCGGCAACGAACCAGCACCACGATTGCCGGATCAACAACGCGGCCAAGATCGGGAGCGTCACTCCCAAAACTGGCCCGGCCCAAAGCGTTAACATGGGATTGGGATCGGGATTGTGCAATGAGAACGGTAGACGCCACGGCGAAACCGAGTAACCCGTCAGCGTCGCTCCACCACACCATCCGCCGATCAGATGCCCGATCTCGTGGCTAAACGTCATCGTGATCCAAGAGCACGCGATTAGGATCGCGAACGAACCGTAGCGACTTGTTGCATCACGGCGCATCCGGTTCCGCTTTCGATTCTTCGGTGAGAATGAAATCGGAAAATAACTGGTCCACGTCGCGTCGCATCCTCGCCGCGACCGGAGAACCATCGAGCGAACCGAGATCACCTTGGGTCAACTCGACGAGCGGCTGAAAGAACTTTTGGTGAAACGCGTCGACGGTCGTTTCGATGAATCCGTCTTCGCTCGAGAACGGGACGAGCAGTTCCATGTGACGAGAGCGATCGTTGCGAAACATCTCGATCAACAACTGGCCCCCGTCGAATGGTCGTACGTTGATCTCGCACCCTTGGTCGTGTTCGAAGAAACGGCTCGACGAAGCAAGGCACGACGCGATCGCTTGTTCCCGTTCGCCGTTCTGGACGTTCAAACGGATCGGAACGGCGATGTCCAATAAACGAAACGCTTGCGGGAAATCTCTCAACGTCGTGCTCCAATGATCGATAGCAACTTGAGGTTGATCCAGTTGCCACGCCGCTTGCCCGGCGATGGTTGCCACGAAGGCGCGATACAACTTTTCCGCTCGCGGTGGCAAGTCCACGAGTGCGGCGTCGGCCAAACGCAATGCTTCGGATTCGTCGCCCTGGCGCAAACGAACGCCCGCCCGAAGGGCTTGAAAGTACGGTGGCATCCAAGGTTGTTGCTCGGCTTGTTCGGCCTGGTTCAAAGCGACTTCCAAGACGCCTAGTGGGACCAAGTCGAGAAGTAAGAACCGGTGCCATGATTGCACCTGACTTTCGATACCCACACCACCGGGTTTGTAAGGACTCACCAAGTCGACAAGCCGCGTGCCGTTCAACTCGCTCGTGAGTCGTTGCTTGGTCGTCCACAGCGATGCTTGCAGCGACGCTATTCGGGAGAGCGACTTACCAACGGGAACCGATCCAATGGATAGTTGTTCCTGCAATTGCTCGCGTTCGTATTTCTGAATCGTCCATAAGATCAACGCGTCGGAGATACTTAAGTCGATCGACGAGTTACTCGTCGAAGCGGCACGGTCAGGCGATTCGGTCGCACGTCTTGCGAATCGCATCGCCAATTCGGACTCGTTGTATGCCAGCAACACCGATGCGATCGCGAGGTTCGTGTTCGCTTCGTCGTCGTGCAATGTATATGGCTCACGATCGCCTCGGTCCACTTGCGCTTTCTTGATCGCGTCGAGTGCTTCGGGAAAACGACCTTGCTGGACCAGCATTGCCGACAGCGGAACATAAGGTGACGAGTTCATCGGACTCTCCGTCGCATCCGCCGCTGCCAAGAACGCCTGTTCGGCTTCGCCAAAGCTTGCATTAAAAATTGCGGCGTAACCCAAATTGTTTTGCAGCACTCGTTGATTGGGAAAACGTTCACACATTTGACGTGCGGCCTGCAAGCTTGACTCGCGGCTCTTGAGCTTGTCTTCGATGATCATCAACGAATTACTCGCGTCGATGTCGTATTGACCGAGCCCTTGATACCTCGCAACCTCAGCCCGCGCCTCGTCGAATTTTTCAAGTTTGATCCATGCGAACGTTTTCAGCCAAGGAACCGGTGCGTAAACCTGCTCGATTCGATCGGCGGCCATCAGGACTTCTTCGGAACGGTCCATTGCCGTGAGGATATCCCATTCCGTCGAAAGGATTCGGATGTACCACTCTTGCCCGATCGGATCGTGTGGGTTGTCGTCCGCCATCGCCTCCGCCTGTCGCCGAGCGGCTCGGATCGAATTGAGTGCATAGGCCATGTCGCTCTCGGCGAACGCTTCGACTCTCGCCATCGCGTAGAGTCCGACGATCGAATCGGGACTTTCCCGCAAGATCGCGTCGGCTAGCGTACGTGCTTCGGCGTACCGTTCTTCCTCGACCGCTATGAACAGATCTTTTTCCTGTTGAGAGCCTTGCGCCAGAATCGTTCGCTCGAGCGAGTTCTCGGACACCTCGGCGATCGTATTCCAATAGTCCTCGTAGGCGGCCTCATCGTCGGGCGATGGTTCCTCTCGCAGCGGGATGATCTCGGGAAAGCCATCGGCAACGTGCTCAAAAGGACTGGGCGGATACAGCACCTCGTTGTTTTGGCAACCGGCGAGACCGCAACCGAGCAGACCGCAACCGATGATGCCGACAGCCCAGATGCATTCGAACGTTCGCCACCTCATTTCAACGAATCTCGGCAAAGCGATTCGATCACTTGCAACGTGACCTCCTCGACGATCGTATCGGACGAAGCGATTCCCGGCTGCAACTCCAACCGATGACTGAAGACCGGTAGCGACAATGCCTTCAAGTCGTCAGGAATGACGAAGTCGCGGCCGTACATCATCGCGCGAGCCTGCAACGCGGGGATCGTGACAACTAGCGCGCGGGTGGAGATCCCCTGTGCGACACGCGGGTCCGCTCGTAATCGACCTGCGATCTCGACGAGTGATTCGGTGATCGAACGCGAGATTTTGATTTGGTCTTGAATGACCTTCCGTGCTTGCGAAATCGATTCGGGTGTGATCAGTGGCGGAGACGCATCGGGTTCACGGGTGGATTGGGCCGCCGATGTCGCGTGTCCATCTTCGCGACACTGTGGGTACTTCATCGCCAGCACTTGCAACTCGTGATCCCGCGAAAGAAACGTCATCCGAATTTTGAACAGGAACCGATCCAGCTGAGCCTTCGGCAGCGGATAAGTGCCCGCTTGATCGAGAGGGTTCTGGGTCGCCAAAACCAAGAACGTGTCTTCGAGCGGATGCGTGACGTTGTCGACGGTGACTTGTTTCTCGGCCATCGCCTCAAGCATCGATGACTGCACCTTGGGGCTGGTCCGGTTGATTTCGTCTGCCAAAACGATGTTTGCGAAAACCGGGCCAGGCTGATAGGTCAACTGGTTCCGATTGGGATCGAACACGGTCGTACCCGTGACGTCCGATGGCAACAAATCCGGCGTGAACTGAATCCGCCGAAACGCGGCGAAGCGAGGATCGGAGTTCGTTGCCCGATGGATGCAACCGCCAAGAGCTTTCGCGAGCGTCGTTTTGCCCGAACCCGGATGGTCCTCAAGCAAAACGTGACCGTCCGCGAACAACGCCACCAAGATCAGATCGATCACGTCCGACCGCCCTTGAACCTGCGTCTCGCATGAGTTCTTGAGGGCGTGATAGATGGCTTGGACGTCCGACAACGTCTTGACGGTGGGAACCATGAAAGACTCGTTCTTCCGGAAAGGCTTGATTGGCTTTGATCGATCGGCTTGGTATTCTATCACAAGGGGGGTGAAAGAATCATCCTGCAGACCTCCGCGTTTTGTCAGGGCGAGTTCAACGACTTGTCCATCTCAACCAAAGACACGTTTGAATACGCTCAAATCCACTCTCCGATCAGTCCTTGACTGGATTCCGTTGACCGCGAGGGGAGTCATTCTGATTCCGGTTGCTTGGTGGACGCTGCGGAATCTTGCCTTGCAACAGCACGATCGATTGTTATTGGCCGCCACGACGGGAGGACTCTGTTTGTTGATTGCGATCGCAATGGTGGTCTTCGCTACCGCAATCGCGCTTCGTTGGATGAAGACGCCGGCCTTGTCGGACATCCGAGGGATGGAGACGGTTGAAATTTCGACCGGCTTGGTTCTTCCCGTTTGGGTGAGTTTGCCTTGCATCGCCGTTGACATTCGTTGGCTCAACTTTGAGGGCGTCGATGTGTCCATCGTAAGCCAACAAGGTTGTCTTCACGAACGAGCTCGGCCATCGCAACGCGGCCAGCGAGACGAACTGGTTCGGCAATTCGAAATCGGCGATGTGTTCGGTTTATCCCGAGTGAAGTTTCAGCGGACCTTTCCACAATCCGTTCGGATTGAACCATTGCCTGCGGTCAACGCTGCGGTGACGCAAGTCCGCCGCGATCAACAGGGTGACGATCTGGCTCACCCGAATGGAAAACCACATGGCGATTTGATCGAGATGCGTCACTACCGCCCCGGCGATCCATTGAAATTGGTGCTTTGGAAGCACTACGCACGAACGAAGCAGCTTCTAGTCCGTCAACCAGAAAAATCGATCGCGTGCATGACCCAAACGATCGCGTGTTTCGTCGCCGGCCCGGGTGACCAAGCCAGTGCTGGTGTGGCACGAACGATCTTGACGGAATTGACTCAGGCGGGCGAAGAGTTGTTGTTTCAAGCGGACGGTGCCTCGCGGGCGACCGATTGCGCCTTCGAGGCTCTTGATCAGATCATCCAATCGGCCGACATGCGGGTTCGTGGAGGTGGAATCATCGCGGCATTGGGCGCGACGATGCCGTCGAACGTGATTCGTCATTGCATCGCGTTTGTTCCCAGTCAACCAGGACCTTGGATCGATCATGTGATTGCCGGCAAGACGGCATCGCATTGGGAAATCGATGCCGTGATCGGCGTCGATGAACCGATCTCATCGAAGCCTCATCGATTTCTTCCTTCATGGACTTTTCGTAAGCCGTCGGCAGAATTGGTGCAACTTGACGAAGTCCAGTCGGTGGTCAGTCGTTTGACTCAAGCGGGGATTGCGACGCGAATCATCCATCGCCGATCGGGCCAACCTATCTCAACGATCTCGTTGCGGGGACAATCGGCATGAGTCGACCCGACACGCGCAAGCAGACGATGGTGCTGGCGATCGCATATGGCGTCGCGTTCATGATCTTGTCGTCGGCGATCGCGAGCGTTCCGGGAGTCGTTGCGACCGGACTCGGTGCAGTTGCCGGTGTGTATTCGTATCGTTGGTTGATCGACCAAACCTTTCGCAATGCAGTTCCTGCGTTGATCGCGTTGGCGTTCTTGATCTTCGGACTCTGGGGACCGGCTTGGATCGGACAAGCGTCGTGGGTAGCGAGTTTGTTCGGGATCTCCGCCACTTTGGTTCTGATTCAATCGGCGACTCTGGCGATCACGTCGCTCGGTGTGGTGATGCTAGCCCGAGCGTTGAATCAAAGCTCGCGGGTGTTCTCGATGATCGATGGTTTGGTGATGGTGGCGGCAATCTGCGGACGTTTCGCGGCGCATCGCAACTACCATTGGGGACATCCACGGTTCCTCGCCGATTGGGCGGGTATCGAAGGCTACGAACTTCCATTCCTGTTCGTGCTTCTCGGACTCGTCGCCTTGTCGTTCGGACTGATTGCGGGGATGCGAATCACTAGTGCCCGACACGCCGCCCTCTCGGTGATCAGTGTATTGTTGTTCTTTATGGTGTTGATGTGGCTCGGTGGCAGATTTTTGCGAAACCCAACCTCTGAACTAATCGTTTCATCGGGCAAGGCCGCCCAACGGTCCGGCGGTACGCTTTCGAATGATCCTTCCGATCAAGGGGAACCGGACGAGACATCAGATGGCTCCGGCACCGGCGGTCAAGCCGAAGAGCTAGGCGCTGAGACTGAGGGTAGCGGTTCGGCCGAATCGAGCGGCTCGGAAGGAAATGGCGATTCAGAATCGGGAAAAGGGTCTGAATCAAACAGCGAGACCCAGCCAAACAGCAACTCTCAGTCAAACAACGAGTCCGATTCGGGCAACGCACCGGCTACAAATGCGAAACGTGGTCGAAGCGGTCGCTCGAAATCCGACGATCCGATGCCTTCGGCCGCTAACCAATCGACCACGCCCGAGCCGATAGCGTTGGTGTTGCTGGAAAAGAATTTTCAGCCCGTCGAGAACGCTTGGTATTTTCGGCAGACCGCAGTCAGCCTGTTCAACGGCAAGCGTTTGGTGACCGCATCGGAGGACCGCTTCGACGACGATATTCCCAGCGGATTCTCGAGTGACGAGGTCGAGATTGTTGGAATCCCGTTACCCGAGAATATGCACGATATCGTTCCGCTGGTGGTTAACTTGATCGCCGAGCAACCTCGGCCGTTCAGTATGCCCAGCATGATTTCGTTTGCCCCGATGCGGAACCCGGACCCCGAGTATTTTCGTCAGTCGTTCCGCGCCGAAAGTTGCGTTCTAACCGATGAGACGGTCGAGGAGGAAACTTTCAGCTTGTACTCATCGTTGTGCTACTTTGATGAAGGCGACTCCGAATGGGACGAGGACTTGTGGGCCCACTACACGCGCGGCCCCGACGATCCTCGATACCGTGAACTCGCCGAAACGATCATCGCCGAACGAATCACGACGGTCGCGTATGAAGGGCTCGAAGATTCGGCGATGCTCAAGACGCTGGCGATCAAACGGTGGTTGGAAAAAAACACGACCTATTCGCACGACCCGCGATTCGACGATCCGACCGTCAATCCGGCGGAACAGTTTCTTTTCGGCGAACGTTTCGGTTACTGCGTTCATATCTCGCACGCGACCGTTTATCTTTTGCGTTCGCTCGGCATTCCCGCGCGGATCGGAACCGGGTACATGGTTCCGACTCAGCGGAATGGGAAGTCCTCATCGATCTTGATTCAGTCCACCGACGCGCATGCGTGGCCGGAAATTTATCTCGACGGAGCGGGCTGGGTGGTTGCGGACGTCTCACCGGAGAAAATCGACGAATCAACGCTGATTGCGCCGGAGCCCGATCCGACGGTCGGTCAGTTCTTGGCCGACAAGGCTCGCAACAAGGACCAGCACCAACGTCGTATTCGCGAAAAGAAGTACTCTCGCCATTTTCCGTTGAAACTGGCCGACCTGCCATGGATTTTGCTGGCGGCAATCGCGTTGCTTTACCTGATCAAATCATGGATCCGGTGGTGCCCCTGGATCGCGGGCGAGGAAGATTTCGTTCGCGTGACTCAGCGGGCGGCCATCTTGCATCTCGCCGAGATCGGGATTCAAAGAGGATTTGGTGAAACGCGATCGGAGTTTAGCCAACGAATCTCGAATCATTTTCCCGAGTTCGCGGACTTGACCGACGCTCACATGAGTGAAGTCTACGGACGCGGTCGACATTCTACGCGTCAAGAATGTTTGAAGGCTAACCTGCAAACGCGGTTGCGTTCACGGCAATCGGCCGGTTGGCCGCGTTGGGTGATCGGCATCCTCGATCCTCGTTTTTGGACGCTGGTGAGGTGAGAAAATCAAAATCTCTTCCGCGCATGTCCGGTCGAGGCTTCCTTTCAGTATTCTAGGGATAACGACGTGTTGAATCGGACCGATGGATCGGGGTGACGTGTGTCGGTTTCGTCGAAGAACTCTGCGACTTTCTTAATGTCCCATCTGAGCTAATTATGATTTTCACCGTTTACCGGACCTGGATTCGCGGCCTTTGCTGGGTCGGCATGAGTGCGTGTTGGGCGACCGTTGCGTCGGCCGATCTCGATTCGATCGCGCTCACCGAAGTGAAGGGGATCCTTCGCAGTCGTTGTTTAGAATGCCACCGTGCGGAAGCCTCGTCGACTGATTTTGATGTGCTCGACGTCGAATCCCTCATCAAATCAAAAACCGTCGCTCCTGGCGACGCCGACGGTTCGGCGTTGATGCGGGTCATCACGACGGACGACCCGGAAGTTCGAATGCCTCAAGATCTCCCCGCCTTACCCGCCGAGGAAATCGAAAAAATTCGCCGTTGGATCGCCGGCGGAGCGAAAGCGTTCCCGGAAGATGTCCAGCGCCCCGAGGTCCAACAGCAGGAGGATGCGTTTGCGGGATTGGTGGGCGTCGAATACGTCTTGAAACAAATTCTCGCTCACCAGAGAAAACAGAAGCCGGATCACCAGAGATACATCCGCTACTTTAGCTGCAATCACCTGCTGACTCGTGGTGCCACGCGTGACGAGTTGAATCTACAGCGGGACGCATTGGCTAAAACGATCAATCACCTGACGTACGAGCGTGATCCCGTCGAACTCGAAATCATCGATGGTGAAACGGCAACCGTGTTCGCCGTCGACATACGCAAGTTGGGATGGCACGCCGATGTGCTAAAGGCATCGGACAGTTTTTTGGCGACCAAGAGCAGTCTCGATAAGTACGACCTGATTCTTTTGGAGTATCCCTATGGGATCGGATACGAAGATTCGGAAACGTACGATCGTTTGGAGCGGGAGTTCTTGAAACCTTCGGAGATGGTCCGTCAGATTCCCTATCTGCGTTCAGATTGGTTCTGCAGCACGGCGTTGCAACCGGTACTCTATCACGACATCATGGGATTGCCCCACACGGTTTCGGAACTCGAACGCGACATCATCGGGGTGGACGCGGACGAAGAGCTTCACCACGAACGCATCCATCGTGGAGCGGTCATTTTGTCGGGCGTCTCGCGGAACAACCGGGCTGCCGAACGCTATTCGGCACCGCACGGCGCGTATTGGAAGTCGATCGACTATTCCAGCAACGTGGGTAGCGAGAACATCTTCCGCGACCCGGTCGACTTGCATGGCGTCGGTGGCGAAATGATTTTCAATTTGCCCAACGGTTTGCAAGGCTACTACCTAGCCGATGCCGCCGGCAACCGTCTCGATGCCGGGCCGACGGCGATCGTCACGGATAAATTCGCCGAAGACAAAGTCGTTCGCAACGCATTGTCGTGTGTTCGATGTCATGACAAAGGAATCAAACCATTCAAAGACGTCGTTCGTCCGGCGATCGAGAGCTTGCCCGGACATTTGGGATTCAACAAGAAACAAGTGCTCGCACTGTATCCCGAACAGGACGAACTCAGTGCGCTACTCAAAAAAGATACCGATCGTTTTCTTGGCGCCTTGGAAAAAGTCTTGGGACGGCCTCAATCGATCGAGCCACTGGTGCCGGTGACACGTCGGTACTTGGAAGACCCGTTGTTGTTGGGCACGGTCGCTGGTGAACTCGGTTTGGAAGATTCCGAAGACATGGCGGCAGTATTCCGCAGTCGCCAGTTCACGTCGTTGGGTTTGCTACCGTTGGCCAGCAAAGGCGCGATCCGTCGCGATACTTGGGAAGACTACTTTGACCAAGTCGTCCACCAACTTGGGCTCGGTAAACCGGTCGTGCCGCTCGATGCGATCTCGCGACGTAACTACGCTCCCTTGGGCGTTGGACCAGACATTACACTTACGACGACTCGCGGCACTCGGTTGTTCGGCGCGGGCGACAAGATCGCGATTCTGGTCAAGAACAATGGCAAGCTACCCATCTTCATTGAATTGATCGGCACCAGCACTCGGGGCGAAAATATCGTCCTCGTTCCGGCAGGAACGAAACTGTCGCCCGGTCAAGAGCACCGTTTCCCCGAGGAAGGCACCCTGACCGTCAAAGCTGCCACGGGCCAAGAATTCATCACCGTCTTTAGCAGCGATCAGTCCTTCGTCGCGGGAACCCGTTATCACGGCAAGCACACCGCCGACCGTTACGTCCACGACCTCTCGACGATCAACACCGCGCCGATCGTCAAGAAAACGCTCGTGATCGAAACGCGGTAGTCAGCTTTGCCGTTCAAGCGAACATCACCGGTTCGCCTTGTATCAGTTATCGCCGCATTCGGTGTCTTTTTTAGGCAATTGATACAAGCCCGCCGCGCGACGGCGTGTTGATTGAGTGCACGTTTGGGCGTTTTCGTTTAACGGCAAGCCGCAGGCGCCCGCGTTTTCAAACTCTGTCGCCTGCGGCTTGCCGTTAAACGATTCAATCACCAGACCGTTGCGCGTCGGGCTTGTAGGTTTGCGGCGTAACCGCTCAACGGTTAAGGGGGGGCTTTTGACCGACGCTCACATGTCGATCTCATAGCCTTTGCGACATTCTCGCGAGAGGAACGCATTGGCTTGTTCGTCACCGACGATTTCGCGTTTGGTCGGGTCCCAGTTCAGTTCCCGTCCTAAACGGATTGCGATGTTGGCCAAGTGACAAATTTCTAGCATGCGGTTGTGTGACCAAACATCGGAGATGGGTTGTTCACGCGACGCCATGGCGGCAACAAAGTTGGCGGTATGATTCTCGCTCACCGGGCCACCATAGACGGCTTCCACGGCACCTTCGGGTAACGGATTGGACTCTAAGTCTTCGACCGGTTTGCCGGTCAATTTGCCGCGATTGACAAAGAATCGCCCCTTCGTTCCTTCGAACAGAATACCATTGTCGCCTTCGCTGGTGATCACCAACGGAATGTCGCCGGGCATGTTGGCATGGATCTCGAACTTGGTCGGCGAATTGTATTGATCGTCGACGGTCGGATATCCATTCTCATATTCGACCGGCAACGAATAACTGACCGGGGTAATCTTGTTCGGTCCCGAATCGCTCGCGCCCAGTGCCCAGGTCGCGATGTCGACGTGGTGGGCACCCCAGTCATTCATTTGGCCACCGGAATACTCGTACCAATTGCGCCATGCGTAATGGCAGTTCGTGTAGAGCGGGACGCCGCCGCCGTAACCTTCACGCATTTGAGGCAACGCGCGATAAGGAACCTTGGCAGCCGGGCCGAGCCACTTGTCCCAATCGAGTCCTTCAGGCACATCGATGGCCGGAATCACCGGCGATCCGGTCGCACCATTGATTCCGCAAGTCACTTTCACAATCTCACCAATTCGGCCGTCTCGAATCAACGCGATCGCTTTGAGGAATCGCTGATCGCTCTCGGTACGCTGCATCGTCCCGACCTGGAATACTCGGCCGGTCTGTTTGACCACTCGCTCGATCAATTTTCCTTCGTCGATCGTCAACGTCAGCGGTTTTTCGCAATAGACGTCCTTGCCGGCCAACATCGCTTCGACCGAAATTTTCGTGTGCCAGTGATCGGGCGTCGCGATCATTACCGCGTCGATATCGTCTCGCTCGAGAACCTTGCGGTAGTCGCTGTATCCATCCGCCTTTTTGCCGGTTTGCTTTTCGAGTTTCTCAAGGTTCTCCCCGAGCACGTTGGCGTCGACATCCGCGAAAGCCGCAAAGTCGGCGAATTTGGTCGATTTGCTGGTAATCGACCAACCTTGATTACGCAAACCAATCGTGGCAAAAACCGGCCGTTCGTTCGGCGACTCTTGACCACGGGTGAGGCTGCTCGAGCCCACAAAATATCCAGTCGCCGCCGCAGCGGAAGTGGTTCGCAAAAAGTGACGGCGGTTCAGGGGACGGGGAGAAGACATTCAAAGCCTCAGGGTGAAGGGTGGTTGAAAATGGCGGATTTCGCATCGCGGAGCAGGATTATACTTGAACTGAAATCAACCGGTGAGCGATGAGCGGGTCGTTTCTACGACGTGGACTTGAGCCGTTTGGTTCGAATGCCGACGGGTGGAACGGGTATAAGCAACATAATCGCCGTTGGCCGAATAGACGACCGCAGTGCCCTGAGGCGGATGCTCACAATCGGGATCGGTCAAAGATGTGATTTGACCGGTCTGGGTATCGACTTCGCCGACCGCGTTACTGATCACGCAAGCGATCGCCCGGCCATCGCTGCGAAACGTGAAGCTGGACGCGATGCCGTGTTGTCCATCGGTGAGCTGCCGGAGCGACTCACCATCGGGTGAAGTGAGCCAGATCTGCACGACACCGGCATCGTCGCGCATCAAGAACGCGATTTGTCGACCGTCGGGCGAACTGCGCGGCCAATGCCGTACATCGCAAGCAAGACCTGGAAAAACGCGATCCGTCGTCCGAGTGAGGCGACGTTGCAAGGTACCTTTGGGCGGGCGAGGGCGAGTCGTCGGTGTGCCCTCGAGCGGACCTTCCCCGGCCATGCAGCAATCAGCGGGAAGCTGACACAGAAACAACTCCGGGACAGACTTTCCTTGGACCGTCATGACATCGCCGATAAAAGCAAACGCACCCGATGATTCGGGATCGTCGTTCGACCGATAGGTCGATGGCAACCATGCATCCTCGTAGGCGCGGCTGATTTGATCGCTGCCCGGTTCCGGCCGATCGTGAGTCCGCGTTGCCAGAAAACTAAAGAACTCACCGTCGTGGTTTCGAGGATGGGTTTTCGGAACGGCGATCCGTCGGATCGGAATCGATACGCCAACGTTGCGTTGATTGCGTTCGCACCGTTCGTCGTCGGCCACGTCGAGTACATGATCTTCGTAGGTATAACTGATCGAACGCCCGTCCGCACAAAACACATGCACGTGCGAACCGCCACGCAGCGCACCCGGAGTAAAGGGTGGAACCAGATCGCGGGCGTCCAAATTCAAAACCGAATCGGGTTGTCCCGGCGTCATCACGATGCCGCGTCGATGGCAAGCCGAATATCGCCAATCGCTCGTCGGTCGTGACGGACCATGGATGAATGCGATTCGATCATCCGTGGGGCTGGCCGTGACCACGCCTACCTTCGCATCATCGCGGGCCTGGAAAATAACCTGGACTTCTCCCGTTTGGTGATCGACTCGCTCGATCCGATCACCATCGAATCGGTGATCTGCGGAACGAACGTCGTAGTAGATCCAACGACCATCGTGCGACCATACGTTTGCGTTGGTCAAAACATGATTATCCGACGAATCAGTCAGGCAGATCTCTATCGAATTCATGGAGGGGACAAGTCGCGGCCGGAAAAACGAGAGAGTGGTAACAGGTTCAAGATCGTTCTTGCATCCAACGTTTAAGTGAAAATAGCTGCGATGTCTATAGAAACGTCGCTTTTCCACACGGATTCGTGGTTGTTGCGTTGCTCGGTCAGCGATCGGCGTTCCGCCCGATCGGGAAGCTCAACTGACACACAACGCGCAGTCGTTACGACCTGCAGCACGACCGTCGATTGGCCGAACGGGGTGCGGTAATTCTCGATGACTCATCCCGATCGAATTATGATGGTAGCGTTCGCTCTCCTTTTTTAAGCAAACAAGCGATGAATTCACCCCTATTTCGACGGCAGTTTCTCCAGCGTTCGGTTGCAGCCGTGTTGGCCACTTCTCAATTGCCCCGTTCGGTTTGGTCGCAATCGAATGCACCGGTTGACGCAACCCAAACCGCCGATTCCCAGCCGCATCTTCCGTCGTACTCGGATACGAAAACGTTCGAGTGGAAATTCGGGATGTCGATCCGAACGCCGGTTGCCTTTACCAACGGCTTGGCGACGTTTCCCATTCCGATGGATTGGCCCGAACAGAGCGTTCAGATCATCACTCGCGATGTGGATTCCCTAGTCAGCCATTTGCAGGTGCGTGACCTTGATGGTGGGGCGCGGCAGGTCGTGCTCGCGATTCCTCGTGTGACTTCCAATCAATCGCTCGACGTGAACTTCACCATCCGAATTGATAAACGCGATATCGTTGCTCCTGCGGATCCAAGTTCGCTCGTGATTCCGCAACGCGTTTCGCGTGAGATGCGAGCCTACATGGGCAACAGTCCGATGATCGACGCGACTCATGGAAACATCCGAGCGTTGTCTCGAGAACTGGCCGATACGGCACCCCAGTTGGCATGGGACCGGGTGCGTCAGATCTACGATACCGTTCGAAAAAAAGTACGTTACGTCGAAGGGCCGATTCGCAACGCATCGGACGCGCTGAAAGAGGGCGAAGGTGATTGCGAAGACATGACGAGTTTGTTTGTCGCGTTGTGTCGAAACGCGGGTGTGCCGGCGAGGATGGTATGGATTCCCGGTCACTGTTACCCAGAGTTCTACTTAGAAGTGGATGGCGACGGCGACGAATCGGGTGCGTGGTATCCTTGCCAAGCGGCCGGAAGCGAATTGTTCGGTGAGATGCAAGAGGATCGGCCTGTCCTGCAAAAAGGCGATCGTTTTCGAGTCGTCGAAACAAAGAAGATCGAGCGATACGTCAGCGAGTTCTTTCGTTGCGATCGACGCGGCAACGGCTCCCCTGTCGTTCAGTTCTCAAGGCAGTTGGTCAGTCCAGCGGGTGCCGAGCAGAATCGACCGTAAACGATGATGGGTCGGCCTAGTGCTTAAAATGAGGGTTGGCTTAAAACGTGGCACGGTGGTCCCCACCGTGATTCTCGACGGAGGACCGTCGAGCCACGTTGCCGACACCCTAAAGCCAATTGTGGATGAAGCACTAGATACTGCCGTTGACCTTGTCGCCGCGAACTTGATCGTTTCGCTTGTTCACCCACACCAAGTAACGCTTCCAACCGTCACGGTCGAACCGGGTCATTTCTTCGAATCGGTTGTCCCATGTTTCAGGAATCCGTTCTAGCACGTCCTCGGCCTGAGCGAGCAACAGATCGGCTTCGCGGTCCCGTCCAAGTAGACGCGCCATTCGGGCCTGGCCCAGCAATGCTTCGAGGGCGGGCGGCTCGTTGATGTATCGCAATGACATATCACGATACGCGTCGGCGGCTTCGACGTAGCGCTGCATGGTTTTCAATGTGTCGGCTTGGCCGAGCAACGAATTTCGCAAGATAGACTGTTGCTTTTCACTGAGGTCGCCGTCGCGCTCCTCCGAATCAAGAAATCGAATCAAGGCGGTGAACTGATCCAGCGCGGCTTGCCGGTATCGATTGCTCTTCTGGCGGAAATCACGTTTGGCTGAATCGAGCAATGAATCCACTTGCATTTCAGCTTCTGGCAATCGGGCGGCCAGAAGTTGGCCTCGGGCGAAAAGGTAGCGATTCGTTTGAGCGCGGGGCGACGGCCAGTAACGTTCAACGGCTTCGTTGAGGCGGCGCAGTGCCTCGGTCAGCTTGGGTTCGATGACGCGCATCGAATCGATTCTTTCGGCTAGTTTCAATTCGTCGGTTTGCATGATTGCCATATCGCTTTCGGCGTAGAGCAGTTCACCGAGGGTATGCAACGAGTCTCTCCAAATCGGACTTTGAGGTGTTAACTTTCCGTCACTTAAATTTTCAAGGAGGAGCGTCTTGGCTTGCTCGTTGTCTTTCGTATCGGCGGCGGCTTGGGCGGCGAGCAGTCGTGCCTCGTATCGCATCGGATCGCGCTCGAATTCGACGATGCAGGTTTGCAACGACTTCATCGCGGCGACGGGTTGCCCCTCGGCCAAAAGGGCACGTCCATGCGCGACAAGCCCTTGAGGCTGGCGCATTCGATCTTCGTAGCGAAGATATTTTTCCAGCAATACGATACTCTTGGAAAAGTGCCGACCTCGTTGATATGCGTCGATCGCCGACCAGAGCGTTTTGACGTAGTTTTCGGTATTGAATTCTTCATTCGCGGCGATCGAGAACGCGTCCCCGGCTTCTCGATACTTGGACCTCGCGACCTCGAATGCTTCACGCGATGTTTCACCGCCGGGACCGCGTCCATCTTTCAAGGTCGCATCTCCCCAATCGCGGTACGCGATGGCTTTTTCGGTTGACGCCGCATCAACGCCGAATAAACTCGTCACCGCATCGGCGATCTCGACGGTTGATTGGTACTCCCCGGCACCTCTTAGACGCGCAAGCACGTTCTTGATACGACTTTGAAAGTCGGACTCGCGTTTGTTGGTGAAGTTCAAATGTCGACTTTGCGAGATCTCACGAACGAGATAGCGAGACGTTTGCAGAACGTCTTCACCGAGCGAATCTTCGGCCAACAGTTCCATTTCCGAGAGACCCCCTTCGAGACCTTCTTCACTGAACGGGCGTTGCTGTCGAACCTGGGTGAACTCAGCCAACGCGAGCGACGTTTCTCCCGCCAACAGTAACGCTTGCCCGGCAGTGATCCGAGATTGCGCTGCGAGTTTCGGCGCGGCTTCGCGTTGCATCACGGTGAGGTCTTTGATTAGGTCCAACAATTCGGTTCGCTGGGATGGACTTACCTGTAAGTGCGCTTTCGTCGGAACGCCGGCTGCAAGTACCTCGCCGAGCGTCGGTTCGATTCCCGACAAGACTTCCTCGACGACCCGATGGGCATGTGCGAGCAACAGGGAGTCTGCCGCGTTGAGTGCCCACCGATCTTGCACCTCGACGGCTGGTTGGATGCGCGTCTTGGCGTTCTCGATCACCCGTTCGGCTTGATCGAAACGCTTTAACTGTATCAACCACTGAATCTTCAATAGCTCGGACTCGGTTCGCTTTTGCCGGTCTAGTGATTCTTGAGCCAACACTTCGTCGATCGCTACGATGGCTTCGCTCAAGTCCTCTCGAGGGCGACGCGCGCTGGAGATCGCCAGAAGCGGCTTGAGCTCATCTCGCATCGTGAGGTCGCGCTGGATAGCCTCCTGCAAATATTGCGTTGCCTTTTCGTAATCGCCCAGTTCTTGATGGGCGATTCCGAGCATTCGATAACCGTCGGCGTCACGCCCCGGAGGAAACCCTAGCTTGTTGGCTTTCTCAAGATAGGGAACGGCTTCCTTGAGTCGCTCTCGGCGATCAGCCGGCAACTCCAATTCGATCGCTTCTTGAAACAGCCCGGCACCGACAAGAAATTTTTGTAGAGGCAGCCATCCGTCCGGTTTGTCGGCCGCTTCGGCCGGTTCGGCGACAGTGTCATCCCCACCCGGCCCCTCGTCGATGATCGCTTCAGGCTCCGCATCGGCGCCCTCGTCGGGGATCTCGGCTTCTCCGGTCGGCTGACCGTCGGTGTCCAAAGCGATCGGTTTGTCATCCGGCAAGACAACTTGAGCGGCCAGGTTTCCGGCAACTTTTACGTTCCCGGCGACGTACTGTGCCGCAGCGAGACGCAGCTTGTCCTCGTCCGTAATCTCGGAGCTTCCCGCCCATACGGCGAACAGATACGCAAAACCGATAAACGTCGCGACCGTGGTCGAGATTGCCGCGATCATCGCAAAGGACGGACCGCCTCGCGGGCGTTTTTCCGAATCGGATTGGACGTCAGGTCGATCAGGCACGCAGGTAACTTTCGGGCAGGACGGAACGGTGACCCGTACCGCCGATACCAAAAGACACTAGGTGATGACAAGAGATCTAGGCCAACCGATCGTATTGAAACGTACATCATTGGACTGCGACTTTGGTCTCAGGTCGGAGCCCTTTTTATAGGCCACATCTTTTTGACCCCCACGAGCTCGTCTCGTGGGTGAACAAGGTTCGCAAGCTAGACACCGACGCCCTCCCCGTCCACCGAGTTTCACTTGTGCTCGCCGCTTGAAGCGGCGAGCACAAGTGAAACTCGGTGGTTTGCGCTAATTGCGGCTTGTGTCTAGCTTGCCAACCTCGACTTCCTGCCAGACGAGCTGGCAGGGGAGCGATAAATGATGACTTGTGTAGGATAAAAAGGGCGGGAGCCTGGAAACGAGGTCAAAGTCACGTGGTTCGCAGTTCAAACGCCATCCTAGATGCTCGGTCCGGGCTGCCGGTTCTGGATGCTCAGTTCCGCTTCGCGGTCGTCACCGCCGTATTTCAACACCGCGTGAATGTCATACGGCTCCATCCGGGCTTCGCCACCGAGGTCTTCGAGGTGAATCAAGAACGAACATCCGACAATCTTGGCGTCGCACTTTTCGAGTAATCGCAAGCATGCCTCGATCGTCCCGCCCGTCGCGAGCAGATCGTCGACGATCAAGACCTTTTGTCCGGGACGGATTCCGTCAACGTGAATCTGTAACTCGTCGGTGCCATACTCCAACTCATAGGCAAACGAATGCAGATCGAATGGGAGTTTGCCCGGTTTGCGAATCGGGACGAATCCGGCACCAAGCTTCATCGCCAAAGGTGTGCCGAAGATAAACCCACGGGCCTCTGCCGCCGCGACGATCTCGACTCCTGCATCCAAGAACGGCGCTGCCATGGCCTCGATCGCGTGGTTCAACGCTTCCGCATCGGCAAGCAACGGTGTGATGTCGCGAAACAGGATCCCTGGCTTGGGATAGTCGGGGATTTCTCGAATGTATGAACGCAAGTCGGTCATCAAAGTTAGTCTCAGGCGAAATCGGAAAGGAAACGGAGTCGATCATCAAACGAAATCGGATGTCGGGCGAATGGATTCTACCATTGAGGTTTGGTTTTCTTAGCGAATGCATCGATCCCCTCGCCAGCCGATTCGGTCGTGCATGCGGTGGCACTGTCGGCCGCAGCGGCGGAAATTTGCGTCAATAGCAATTCACCCACACTTTCGTTGATGAGTCGCTTGGTGGCTTGAATCGCTTGAGGAGATCCTACCGAAGCCTCCTTGGCGACTTGGCATGCGGTCACCCAGATCTGATCGCTCGTGATCGGCGGTTGAACCAGCAAACCGACCGAAAACGCTTCGTCGGCCGAAATCGGATTGCCGGTCAAACTCATCCTCGCGGCCAACGATGTGTTGATGCGAAACGCGAGCAGCGCCGCCGTGATCCCGCCGACCAATCCATGTCGCACCGCGCCAGCGGCAAAGACCGCTTTGTCCGTCGCAACGATCATGTCACAGGCCAGCGCGATTGCAAATCCCGCGCCCAGCGCTGGACCATCGATCGCCGCGACGATCGGTTTGGGTAGCCTCAATAATTCTTCGCAAGTTTCGGCCAATTGCCGCCAATACTCAAACCACTGTTGACGTTGCTCTCGTTCGGGTAGCTCTCGAATCTCTTTCAGGACGCTCATGTCCACGCCGCTGCAAAAGCTCGAGCCGTGAGCGGTCAACACCACCGCTCGGACACGCTTTTCCTGATGGACGTCACTGATCGCTTGCCGCAAATCGCTCAATAGCCCGGGGCTCAACGCGCCGTGCTTTTCAGGCCGATCGATCAACAACGTCGCTACGCGATCATGAACTTTGACTTCGATGTGTTGCATAATGGACCGTTATACCATCAACAGCAGGACCCCGATCAAGATGCCAGCCACACAGATCGCCTTGGATTTCAAATTCACTTCGCCGATCATCCGACTGCCCA
This sequence comes from Neorhodopirellula pilleata, assembly GCF_007859915.1. GTDB lineage: Bacteria > Planctomycetota > Planctomycetia > Pirellulales > Pirellulaceae > Rhodopirellula > Rhodopirellula pilleata. The sequence goes on along the minus strand of NZ_SJPM01000013.1, from coordinate 60,692 downwards.
ATAGTATTGTCACCATGACGCTGGTTCGGCGCAGCGAAGAGACGATCGACACGAGCGCGTCGGGGTCCGCCAACGCCGTGAAATACGCCATATCCGCGGCAAGTAATACAGGACTGATCAACAAGATCGAATAGCGAAAATGAAACGGTGCGGGCGTTTTCACGGTCGTGCCGATCGGTTGGGTTGATTTCCGCCCCGCCCTCTCGCGTCGCCGATCGTTCCACCACCAACCCGCCATGGGAATCATCACCGGAACCAAATAAAAACTAAACCAAGCCTGCACGGTCGCCGGTCCGAATCCGTATCGCTGCAATAGGATTTTATCGTAGATCGAGCTGATCGCGCCCAATATCGTCGCGCCGATCATCACGAATACCGCTCGATTGGTGGTGAAGCGAATTCCTTCTTTTTGACCGACAATGGACAGCCCCCAAAAGAAGACCAACACCACCACGATTCCTAACCACTGTCGGGGTGAGGGACGTTCGCCCAGCCAACCGACCGCCATCGCGAGCGTCCACAGAGGACTCGTTGAACGGATCGGCGCGGCGATCGAAAGCGGCAATTCTTTAAGCGCGTGAAAGGCCATCGTCCACGATGTACCGACCAAAACAGCTTTGCCCGCCAACATCAAGTGTTCGTTGCGATCAAGTGGATCGACAACCAACCACCGGGCGATGTACTCGACGCCGAACAAACGTTGCCAACCGAGCAACACAGCCCAAATGATCGCACCGATGCTGACGCTAATCAGCAACACCAGCGGCACCGCGTTGCCACGCACGGAGATTTTTTTAACGACATCATAAAGGCCCAAAAGTGACGCCGAAATGATTGTCAAGACCATCCAGTCCACTAGCGGGCCCCGATCGCATCGAGCGGTTGATTGACAACCGTTTTGGATTTCGTTTCCACGGGGGTTCGTTGTCGATTGGCCTCAAAGACGTTTTCCCACCAATCGGCCGCGTCGATTTGATGCCAACCACTCGACTCCGGCATGGCGTCCAACTCCTGAACCAATTCCGCGACCGACGCCGGGCGGTCCTTGGGATTGATCGACAAGCATTTCATGATGCATTTTTGTAATGGTTCAGGCAGTCGGCGTCCGAGTCGTTCGTCGGGCGGTATCGGTGGGCGTTCCAATTGCTTCAAACACAAATCGATCGCCGAATCGCCTTCATAGGTCGGTTTGCCAGTGATCAACGCGTAGGCGACCGCGCCGATCGAATACAGGTCACCCGATCGACTCGCCAGCGTCGCATCGCGGATCGTTTCGGGCGCCATATACAACGGAGTCCCCGTGATCGAATTGGACTGCGTCATCGTCAACGCGATCGTTTCGACCGCGTTGGTATCCTTGACCAAACCAAAATCGAGCACCTTGATGTGATCATACGAACTCGACTGGGCACACAACAAGATATTGCCCGGTTTGATATCACGATGGATCAAGCCCGCCTGATGAGCTTCGGCGATCGAACCACATATTTGCAACAGCAAATGAACCGTCCGTTCGGGCGTCTGAGGGCCGTAGAAGTCAATCAGTTGTTGCAGCGAGATCCCGTCAATGTATTCCATGACATAATAAAAAATGCCTCCCTCATCGCTCGGTTCCGGATCCGCTTTATCCGTCGCGTTGGGGTCCCGAATCGCTTTGGCGATTTGAGAAGCCGACGCATTGAGCGCCAGCCCCGATCGAGACAAATCTTCGACCTGTCCATAGTCATAGATTGCGATCGTGTTGGGATGTCTTAAATGGGACGTCAGTTGGACTTCTCGTCGGAATCGCGTGATCGCTTGCTTGGAAAGTTGTTCACCTTCGAGCACCTTGATTGCCACGTCACGGCGCAAGAACTGATGCCGACCTCGATACACCGATCCCATTCCACCGACTCCCAAGAGTTCGGTGAGTTCGTATTGTCCCAATCGACGCACGGCCGTTTCGCGGGCTTGCAATCGGTTGCGCAGTTGTCGCGTGCGAATCGCTAGAATCGCAACGCAGATTCCCAATCCCGCCAGCAAGACCGACATGCAGACGATTAAAAGATTCAATAACCGCACCGATGCAAACGCAACGTCCTTGTCAGCTTCCATCGCCATCCCGAGATGATACTCGGAAAGCCATTGCCAAACGCCGCAGACCGAGACGCCGCGATAGTCGGCATATCCGTCCATGTCCAATCCGGACGATCCGCGGATCGCTTTTTCTGCCATCTTGGTCAAGGGTCGAGCCGCCCACTCTTGGCCTGACAACTTGACCGCGTCCCTCATTTCAAAACCGGGATCACGCAGAACAATCGGCTGCCAATCTTGATCCCCCGCAAGGCTGTTGTTGGCGTGCGAATTCAATCGGGGGCGCGAAAGCAGTTGCCCGTTTCGATCGAACAGGCACGCCGCCTCGGCATCGGACACCGATAAGCGATCACTCAGGTCAAGTCGAGGGTCGATCACCCAGCCGATCGCCGCCTTGAATTGGAAGTCATCGACCCAGGGCGACAAGCAGACAATCATACCGTCACGATATTCCTTGACCTCACGCGGAAGGATCAAGCGAGAGTATTCCAGCTCGAGCTTTTGATGATCTTCGTCGTTCCATCCGCAGTGCTGATCGATCCGGCTGGCATCATCCGACGCAACGATCTTGCCCTCGTCGTCGACGACGAGCCACGCGACCACACCGGGCCGTTGCCCCGCCATCCGTCGCGCGAGATATCGCCTTGATTCGGTAGCGGGCGAGGCCGGAGCGCCGATCAAGTCCGCGATCGCTGTCATCACCATCGGTTCACGAACCAAACGCTCCGCTTCGTGTCGCAGTTCGCCGATGTAGGCGTCAAAGATCGCGACCTTACCTCGCAAAATCTCTTCGATCGCACGGCCGTAAAGCTGCCGCATCGACCGCTCGATGACGACCGAAACGATCGCCATCACCACAATCATCAGGACCAGGAACGCAATCCCCAACCACATCGTTCTCGAGTGCGGCGATCCCGGTTCGACACCGGTCCGCAAGCGATGAGAATCCGACATGAATCGGCTCTTGGGCATTAGGACTCTTCTTGAAGTTTAGCAAGCGACGCGAGATCTTCGAGCGTCGACGTGTCGCCGGCCAACTCCCGGCCGGCCGCGACGTCACGCAGTAAACGACGCATGATCTTTCCGCTGCGGGTTTTCGGCAAGGCCGCCGTGAACCGAATATCGTCAGGCTGGGCCAACGCACCGATCTGCTTGCGGACGTGGAGTTTGAGTTCCTTGAGCAGTTCGTCGTTGCATTCGCGTCCCGTTGTCGTCACGAATGCCGCGATCGCTTGACCCTTCAAATCGTCGGGTCGTCCGACCACCGCCGCTTCGCAAACATCCGGGTGCGAAACCAAAGCACTTTCCACTTCGATCGTGCTGAGCCGGTGACCGGACACATTGATGACGTCGTCGATTCGACCCATGATCCAGTAATACCCGTCGCGATCGCATCGCGCGTTGTCGCCGGTTAAATAGTTCCCCGGCACGTCGGTCCAGTATTGTTCGACGAACCGTTGCTCGTCACCCCAAATGCCTCGCAGCATACCGGGCCATGGCTGGGCAATGCACAGCTTGCCACCGTGTTCGGTATCAACGTCATTGCCTAACTCATCGACGATCATCGGAACGACCCCGGGCAACGGTTTGGTACATGAGCCCGGTTTGGTTGGCGTGATCCCCGGCAACGGACTCATCATGATCCCGCCGGTCTCGGTTTGCCACCACGTATCGACGATCGGACATCGCCCGCCACCGATCTTTTCGTGATACCACATCCAAGCTTCCGGGTTGATCCCTTCCCCGACGCTGCCGAGCAATCGTAAGCTCGACAGATCGTGCTTGTCGACGTGATGGTCGCCCCATTTGATAAACGCTCGCACCGCCGTCGGGGCGGTGTAAAGTATGGTCACTTTGTACTTTTCAACCAGCTCCCAAAAACGATCTTCGGCGGGATGATTGGGTGCCCCCTCGTACATCACACACGTTGCCCCGGCGGACAACGGTCCATACACAATGTAGCTGTGTCCGGTGATCCAACCGCAGTCCGCCGTACACCAATAGACGTCATCCTCGCGATGATCAAACACCCATTGAAAAGTGCGTTTGGCCCACAAGTTATAACCTGCCGTGGTATGCAAAATTCCTTTGGGTTTGCCCGTACTGCCGGACGTGTAAAGAATGAACAGCGGCGTTTCGCTGTCGAGCGGTTTAGCCGCCAGATCGCCCGGTTGTTTGTCGATCACATCGTGCCACCATACATCCCGTCCGGCGGTCATCGGTGTGTCGTCACCGCCGGTGCGGCGAAGTACCAAGCACGTTTGCACGGTCGGGGACTTCGCGAGCGCCTCATCGACGGTTGCTTTTAGCGGCAAAACGTTCCCACGACGGTTCAAACCATCCGACGTGATCACCATTTTGGCCGACGCGTCGTTGTTCCGATCGGCGATCGATTCGGCGCTGAACCCGGCAAAGATCACCGAATGAACCGCACCGATGCGTGCGCACGCCAACATCGCAATTGCCAGTTCCGGCGTCATCGGCATGTAAATGCTGACCACGTCGCCTTGTTGGATCCCGAGTTCCACGAGGCCCTCGGCACACTTGGCGACCTCGGTCTGAAGTTCTCGGTACGTTAGCGTACGCGTATCGCCGGGTTCACCTTCCCAAATGATCGCGAGTTTATCGCCTCGTCCGGCCTGAACGTGCGAATCGACGGCGTTGTAGCAAGCGTTCGTTTTGCCACCGACAAACCAATTCGCGTGCGGTGGTTCCCACCGGCAAACCTCGTCAAAGGGTTCGAACCAATGCAGGTGCTCGTTGGCCTGGTCCCGCCAAAACGCGTCCGGCGTGTCCCGCGCGGCCGCGTACAGTTCTTGGTACTGCTCGACCGTCGAAATCACGGCTTTTTGCGTGAATTCCGGTTTCGGATGAAATAGACGTCGCTCGTGAAGAACGTGATCGATGGAACCGGATTGCGTGGCTTCGGACATAGACTTCGAGTGAATCAGGGGACGGGGAATGAGTGCAGAGGGCGAAATGCGGATTTCGGCGGCCCCAGTCTAATGGATCGCACGCGGGATGTTTTGGGGGCGGGCGAAATTTTAAGAGACGGCATGTTTTTCCGTAATCGCCCGGATCGATTCGTGCAATTTCGTGTTGCTCGCCAAAACGCTCGAACTGGCGATCGGCAGGATGCCTCCTTTAGCATCGGTGATTTGGCCGCCCGCCTCGGTCACGAACAAAGCACCGGCGGCGAAGTCCCACGGCGACAGTTTGAACTCGAAAAACGCGTCGAGCATTCCGCAGCCGACCATGCACAAATCCAGCGACGCCGTTCCGAACCGCCGGATGCCGTGAATGTCATGCGAGAAACACTCGTCGATCGCCGCCAAGGTCGCTCGCATCATCGCACCCCGGTCGTAATAAAAACCGCAACCGATCATGGCCCGTTGCAACGAATCGGCGTCACTAACGCGGACCGGCCGTCCGTTTCGAAACGCGCCCCCGCCCCGAGTCGCCGTGAACAAGTCATCGTTGGCCGGATTGAGCACCGCCCCCGCCATCGCGACACCGTTCTCGTAGTAGCCGATTGAAACGGCAAAGTGTTCGATCCGATGAGCGAAATTATTGGTTCCATCGAGCGGATCGATGATCCACAAATGACTGGCCGTCGCATCGGCACCCTGTAAAGCTTCCTCGCCCAGCAGTTCATGCGTCGGATACGCCTGTCGTAAAAACGCCGCAATCGCCTGCTCGCTTTCTTCGTCCGCGTCGCTGACAAGGTCGTAAGACTTCCCGCCATGGACGGACTTGTCACGAATGGCAACGCCCGCATCAAAATAATGCCGCAAGACCGCACCGCCAGCGCGAGCCGCCCCGACGGCCGTCTCCAAAATCGAATCAATCTCAGGCATCACTGGGTACTTTATCATTCAGGTTAAACGTTCTAACACCGCGCCGAGTCTAAGACAAACAACAGAGAGAACTCTAGCCGTCGTCGCCATCGAGCTAGAAGCCCAGAAGGTGCCACCCACGAATAAGCACCTGCAAGAAGGTGCCACCCACTATTCATCATCGAGCTGGAAGGTGCCACCCACATTTCATTGCATAAAGCTAGATGGTGCCACCCACGAATAGGCGGTTGGAACGCAGCTGGAACGAGCTAGAAGGTGCCACCCACTTTTCATCGCGGTCTGTGCACGGGTTAGTATTGACTTTCTTTCGTGCTCACCATCGCGGTGCTCGTGCTCGTAATCGATTGAAAGACGATTGGAATCGAACCAAGCGTGGTCGAACGCTGGTTCGGCCATAGGTGCAATTCGGTTGGCATTGAATCGCAATGTTGCGTTTTTTGCGTTTGGTATAACGGTCAGCGCAGCGACAAGTCCAACCGATTGGTTCAGCGGCCTGCTTGTACAAACGACGATTAGAAGCAGGCCGACTACGCGAAGCAGGCCGCGCCGCTACCCTGGCCGCGGTAGTGGTGCCGGCCCGTTTGCTCGGCGTGCTGCTTCATGGACTCGGGACGACCCACACAGGCGCTTTTGCCAAAGTAGCGCTGCCAGTTCCATACCAACTCCCGCCACATCGACACGTCAATGCCCAACGCCGCTAAACGCTTCGCCAGCCGTGGAGGCACCTCCGCTTTAACGCCCTGGACACTCTGCTTGGCCGTCCAGCAAAGCAGTTCCCAGTAGTCCTCCCAAGACAGATTCAAGAACCCACGATCACTACTGCGAACGCCACCGGTGTGAACCTCGGCTTCGCCGGACAGGACATTGGGCTTCATTCTCAAAGGACTCAACCAAGCGTCACGCAAGATCCGACGACCGGTCGGATTCCTTCGTTTTGCTTTGCGTTCGTTCCGCAGGTCATCGACCGGTGTCTCGCGGATCTTGCGGCCGGCTTCCTCCGTCGGAATCGGCTTCAGGTCGAACGCGGCGGAGTCGACTTGTTCTCCCTTTTGTGCCTCAGCGCGATCATAAGCACTCGTAAACCGACACCCTTCTGGATCTCCCGCGATTGCCGCCCGCACTGGGTTTAAATCCACGTACATGCTGCAGGCAAGTAACCCGGCGTCATCGATAATTCTTTGCGCCTTGAACCTACCTTCCCAAAATCGCCCCGTGCACTGATCTTGAAAATTAGCCATCCGCGCGATCGGCTCCGAAAGTGCCCTCATGAACCAGGACACATCGCAGAGTCGCCGCCGCACCTCCGCCAGTCGGTTCTTATCCCGGACAAGTGTTTTGACATCATTCTCGGTCGGTTCAGCCAAATGTTCTTCCATCCGTCGACCAGGAAAGACCCGTAACCAGCGAATCGCGACCTCTTCGTCGGACCACTGCGCACAGACATCGGGCCGATTTCGCAGGATCTGGTGTATATGATTGCTCATAATCGCATAGGAAAGCACATCGATCGCGAACACCGAGGCGAGTGCCTCCATTCTCCTACGAATCCATTCTTTCCGGAACGAATAATCGACTCCCGAGACCGGATCGACCCCAGCCAGCCATGCTTTCCGAACACAGCGTTGTATGCAGTGAACATAACAAATCTCTTCTGGCGAGAACTGATCGGAGCGTTGTGGACGAGGCATGGCAATCTCCCGGTTTGAGTAATTTCCCGAATCGTACGCGCCGCCGGGCTACCCGTCAACGATGGGTGGCACCATTTATGATGAATTATGTTTTGTGGGTGGCACCAAATGTTTTCCTTGTGGGTGGCACCAAATTTTTTCCCAATTTTTTTTCCTGGCACGAAAAACTTAGAAATCGCGAAACGGTCCTCGGGGTTCGACAGCTTGCATCGATTGCCGCCAAGTCTCGAACGATGCCTCCAACTCTTGTCGTTTGTCCGGGTGTTGTTGCGATAGGTCGTTGGTTTCACCGATATCGATCGACAGATCAAACAGTCCTCCTCCGGCGGTTCCCATGTCGACCCATTTCCAATCGCCGACCCGAGCGGCTTTGTGATCGCGTCGTTGCCAAAACATTTGGTCACGTGGTGATTCTCCGGCACCTCGTAAACAATCCCACCAATCGAATCCATCGAGGATCAAATCATCAGGAGTAGAAGTCTTGGTCGCCGCGAGCAGACTCGGTACCAGTTCCAGCGACGTTAGAAACGAATCGTTGACGCGTCCCGGTGGAATCCCACCGCTGGGCCAACGGATGATCATGGGAACACGTATGCCGCCTTCCCACATCTGCCCTTTCTTTCCTCGAAGAGGCGTGTTGTCGCTGCCGCCACTGCCGCCATTGTCGGAAAAGAAGATCACGATCGTGTTGTCATAACAAGACTGTTGTTGCAGGACACGAATGATCTCGCCGATCGCTTCGTCCATGCACGTGACGCTAGCGCGATAGTCTCGTTGCCGCGCTTCCGGCGTCGCCACGCGGGCAGTCGCCTTGGCGTACTTGTGTGAAGCTGACGCTTCGCGGTCCTCGTTCTCGACCGACGGGTACATCGCCTTGTACGAATCTGGTGCCTGCACGGTCGAGCGTTTGGCTGGATCGAGTGATGAGGAATTGTGAGGCGCATTGAAGGGAACATACAGAAAAAATGGCCGGTCTCGATCACGGTTCTGCAGGAAGCGAATCGCTTCGCGTTCGAAAAGTTTCGTACAGTAGGTTCCCCGGTCTTGTTCGGTTCTTTGATCGCCGCGATACATGCTCGGCACGCCGTAACGTTCGTGCGTGTAGTAATCGATTCCGGTGTTGACGAAACCGTAGAAGTCGTCGAACCCGCGTGAGGTTGGCAAGAAACGTTTAAGCGATCCCAAGTCCCATTTGCCGTAGATGGCGGTTTGATAACCGACGTGCTGCAATAGCTCGGCCACGATCCGTTCGCGAACGTCCATCCCACCAATACGCTCGAATGTGACTTCATACTCGGCCGATGGGTATTTGTGTCCGTAGTCCGGGGCTTCGTTGCGAATCATGTCGTAGATCCCATTCCGCTGTGGGTAGCGTCCCGTCAAAATCGAACCGCGAGACGGAGTGCATGCCGGCCACGCGACATAGAAATCCGTTAATCGGGTTCCTTCGTGAGCAAGCTGATCCAGCGTGGGTGTGATGATGCCGTTTCCCAAAATCCCAACGTCGTTGTAGCCCTGGTCATCCGAAACAATCAGCAAGATGTTCGGTCGGACAATATCCGCCGCATCAATTAGGTTCGATTGTCCGGCAAGCAAGCCGAAACAAAGGAACGTCAAGCAACACAGCCGACATTTGAAAAGTGTTCTGGAAGACATGGGGACCCGTAAAATAGAGGGTTAGTGGTAAAAGAGTTCTTTTTCCTCGGATTTTCGCACTAATGAATCACGTTTTGAAGCGTCACTCAATCAGGCACGGTTCTTTTTAGACACTTTCGCTTAACGCGTGGTGATAGAATGAGAACGTCGCCTGACACCGGACCCACTTTTGGGAAACCTCTTCTCTTCTTCAGGAACGAAACGATGAAACGCCTTCACTCTCTGTTTGCGACCTTGGCACTACTTTGCCTTTTCGGCAATCCGGTCGCTCCGCATGGTTCCGCGCAAGACGTGACGATCGAAGTGAAAACGGACAACGATTCGACCGTCAAGGTGAAGAAGAAAGGCAAGTCCAAGCCACCCTTCGCGGGGCAACGACCAGAAGTGAATGTCGCCATCCTGCTCGATACGTCCAATTCGATGGACGGATTGATCAACCAAGCGAAGAGCCAATTATGGAACATCGTGCAGGAATTTGCGAAAGCGAAAAAGAACGGGAAAACACCGCTGCTGCGGGTTTCTGTTTTCGAATACGGGAACACACGACTTCCGGCATCGGAGGACTACATTCGACAAGTCGCTCAGTTGACCGATGACCTCGACAAAGTTTCCGAGGCTCTGTTCGCCCTAACGACCAGCGGTGGCGACGAGTATTGCGGCGCGGTGATCGCCGAGTCCGTCAAGCGGCTCGATTGGAGTTCGGAACCCAACGCGTACAAAGCCATCTTTATCGCCGGCAACGAGCCGTTTGATCAGGGATCGGTCGACTTTCAAGGCGCCTGCAAGAATGCCATCCAGAGCGGCATCGTGGTCAATACGATTCACTGCGGCAACTACCAACAGGGAGTCGACGGGAAGTGGCAAAAGGGTGCCCAACTCGCCGAAGGTAAATTCATGAACATCAACCAAGATGAAAAGGTGACGCACATCCCGGCCCCGCAGGACAAAATCATCATCGAATTGAACACGTCGCTGAACCAAACCTACCTGTGGTTTGGCTCGCAAGACAAACGAGAAGGTTACGCGTTGAATCAGATGCAACAAGATTCCAATGCGGGAAGCTCGCTGAGCAGCCGCGCCTTGATCAAGTCAAGTCCGCTGTACCGTAACGTCGGCCGAGATCTCGTCGATACGTTTGAGGAGAACCCGGCTGCGATTGTGAAACTCGGTGACGCTGAATTGCCGAAAGAGCTTCAAGGATTGACGTCAAAACAACGCTTGGCACGAATCGAAGAAATGTCCAAACGCAGGGCGGAGATCAAGTCGCAATTGGCCGACGCCAACCGGCAGCGAGAAGCGTTTATCGCCGACCAACAAGCCAAGCAAGCAGCATCCTCGAGCGAGGTGACGTTAGGCGATGCATTCAAGGCAGCGGTGCAAGAGCAACTGCAAACCTCAGGATTCGAAGTCGAGTAGATTGACGTTCGCAATCTAGCAAGTCTAGGTAAAACAGGGGCCCTTTTTGCCGGTTGCCATGACTCATAGCCATCAAACCTTCAGACTCTCGAGGTCGTCAGGACGCCCGCACTTGACGTAGCCGAGTCTCTCCGAGACTCCAAATCACGTAGCCGACTCTCTCCGAGACTCGTAAAAACCCCAGCGTCGCTGGTAATTGGTCTGGGCATCGTCACCGGGTTTTGAGAACATCGGTTGATGCGTTCGTTGCTCCCCCCCTTTGTCGATTTCATCGCTTACGCTGCGGTTCGTTTGGTCGTGGCGTTCGTTCAAGCGATGCCGCTGGACATGGGCGATCACTTGTGTCGCAACCTTGCGTGGCTTCTATCGGGACCGTTGCCGGTTCGTCGGAAGGAGATCGACGATGCGTTGGATCGAATCTTTCCCGGTGTTGATCCGATCCGCAAACATGAGTTGACCCGGGCGATGTGGCACCACTTGATGTTGATGGTGTGCGAGGTGGCATGGGCACAGCGACGGTTACATCGCAGCAATTGGCGAGAGCATGTCGTCTTCCGTGGCAATCGCGAAATGTTACGAGCAAGTTTTTCACCTCGCCCGGCGGTGATGGTCAGCGGTCATTTCGGCCATTTCGAAATCGGCAGCTACACGATGGGGTTGATGGGGTTGGAAACGCTCGCGATCGCCCGCAATTTGGACAACCGTTTTTTGCACCGCTGGGTGGAAAACTTTCGCGGTGCGAAGGGGCAACAAATTGTCGACAAGAACGGTTGCGCCCCGATCGTTGACGCGCATCTTCGCGGCGGCGGGACGTTATCGTTGCTGGCCGATCAGCACGCCGGCGAAAAAGGATTGTGGGTGGATTTTTGCGGGCAACCCGCGTCCTGCCACAAGGCGCTCGCCTTGTTTTCGCTGGCCAATGACGCCCCGATGCTTGCCGTCTATACCCGGCGGATCGGAGGGCGGCCGATGCAATTCGAGTCGGCCATGTTGGCCCAAGCCGACCCGCGACCAAGCGAACATGGCCACACCGATCCGCACTGCGAGTCGGTGGCGACGTTGACGCATTGGTACAACCGTCAACTCGAGGCGATGATTGACTTAGCCCCTGAGCAATACTGGTGGTTACACCGCAGGTGGCGTACCCCATCGGAGAAGGTAGCGAAGCGACTCGCCAAGCAAACGACGGCGCGAGCGGCCTAACTAGTACTCCGTCAAAATCTAGTTTTAAGGTGAGCCGAAGGCGCCAGCGGACTAAATCAACATCCCGTGTCGCATCGGGTTACGATTAAATCAACAGCCCGCTAGCGTTGGGGGGCGAGTCAACGTGGGCGGCTTCATTATGGCGGGTCGTAGCCACCAGGATTCCATGGGTGGCACCTTCCGATTCGCCGCAATGATGCCCAACCACCCCGTAGTAAGCCGTACTTACGGATCGCGCCGATCGCATAAGAACTGCACGTTGGAGTGAATCGGCAATTCGGTCCCAACAACGGACTGACGAAGATCTGGTACGATCGAATAAGCAACACAAAAACGTGAATCAGTATACGGCCTACGACGCCACGGGGCGGTTGGTCGGGTTCGTCGTTGGCTTGTGCAGGTTCTTTCATCATTCCATTATCGTCCCATGAACTCACGCGAAACTAAAGCCTCCTCCGATTCGGTTATCGACTCCGATATTCATGAACACCGTGTGGATCAAGAAATATGCCGACGCGAATCGGTGGTAACCTCGCAAACCGACTATTCTCTCATCGACCCGAGCGCGTTCATTGCCCCCGGGGCCGTCGTTTTGGGGCAGGTGCACATTGCCGCGGACGCGAGCGTTTGGTTCGGCGCGGTGATGCGTGGGGATACCGAACGGATCGAAATCGGTGCCCGATCGAACGTGCAAGACCAATGCGTGTTGCACTGCGATCCGGGTAAACCGTGCATTATCGGTGCAGACGTCACAATCGGACACGCCGCCATCGTTCACGGTGCCGTGATCGAAGACGAAGCCCTCATCGGCATCGGCGCGATCGTTCTCAACGGTGCTCGAGTAGGACGCGGCGCGATCATCGGGGCGGGAGCACTCGTCACCGAGAACACCGTGATCCCGCCCGGAATGCTGGCCGTCGGCAGCCCCGCAAAACCGATCAAACCGGTTTCCGAAGAACTCGCCCGTCGCTGCCGAGAAGGCACCGCCCATTATGTCGCCTTGGCGGCCGAGTATCGGCAACGTTTCAGCACTGAAGAATAACACTATCGATCCGATCTACCGGTCTCGCATCCGACGAAACAGTGTTTAAGATAGCGATCTACTCCGCATTCGTGCCGAGGTTCGGTTTCCGCCGATCCGCACCTAGCGGGCTGTTGATTTAGTGATCCGACGGGCTAGCGGGCTGTTGATTTAGTCCGAATCGAAACCCGAAGCGTGAGCGAGGGATATATAAAGAGTTGCATCCCTCGCTTACGCTTCGGGTTACGATTGAATCGACAGCCCGCTAGAGCCACCCCCTCTATCGATTCAGAAAAGGCAAGCGTTATCAAGACCGCATTGATCACCGGCATCACCGGCCAGGATGGCTCGTATTTGACCGAGCTTTTGCTTGAAAAGGGATACACGGTTCATGGACTAGTGCGCCGAACCAGCAACACGGTTCGCTCGCGTCTGGATCCGTTGTTTGACGATAAAAATGTTTACAACCATAAGCTTTTTTTGCATTACGCGGACCTGGATGATGCGACCACGATTCGCCGAGTATTGGTCAAGACGCGGCCCGACGAGTTGTATCACTTAGCCGGACAGAGCCATGTGGGAGCGAGTTTCGAGATTCCCGAATCGACTTGCCAGTTCACCGCGATGGGAACACTGAAGTTGCTCGAGATCGTTCGCGATCTTGAAAAATCACCAAGAATTTTGCACATCAGCAGTAGTGAAATCTTTGGTCGTCCAGACGCGTCGCCGCAAGACGAACGAACCGCAATGCGACCGGTTACGCCGTACGGCGTCGCCAAAGCGTTCGCGACCCAGATGGTCCAGGTATATCGCGAATCGTTCGGTTGTTTCGCATGCAATGCGATCTGTTACAACCACGAGTCGCCGCGGCGGGGTGAATCGTTCGTCACTCGCAAGATCACCAGAGCGGCGGCCGCGATCTCGCTCGGACTTCAAAGCGAGCTTCGCTTGGGGGCATTGGATTCTCGCCGCGACTGGGGCTACGCGCCTGATTACGTACGAGCGATGTGGATGATGTTGCAACACGACACGCCCGACGACTACGTGTTGGGGACCGGACTGACCCACAGTATCGAGGATTTCTTGGGATTTGCCTTTGAACGGGTCGGATTGGATTGGCATCAATTCGTGACCACCGATGCCAAATACATGCGACCTTCCGACGTGCGCGACCTTTGTGGGAACGCTGGCAAGGCGGCCCGCAATCTAGGCTGGAAACCTTCGGGAACGTGCCGCGATCTCGCTCATGCGATGGTCGACAACGATCTTTCGTTGCTCAAGCGACAAACGACTACCGTCCGGTAACCAATCGACATTTAGTGATTGGCTGCGAAAGCTTGGCTGGCGAGAATTCCCCAAAACACGTCTTCGAAAAAAGCTCGTCTTGTTTCGGTGTCTAAGTCGGAGTCGCGTTCTAATTCCGCTTTCCAAAAAGGCGAATCCGAGGCGTCGGGTCGGGTGAGCGTCAGCAGGAACAACTGATCCAACACCCAACCGTCGTCGTTGCTATGTCGCAGCAACTGGAAAAGTTTACCGTCAACCGCCGAAACACGATCCTGTAGCAGCGGACCGTTGATCCAGTACAACGCTTGGGCGAGAGACTCACTTGCACCGTTCACGCCCGTGCAATCTGCGGTTCGATCGCAACGACCGAGCAAATCGAGCGTGCGTGACTCGGCAAGATTGTTGGTCAGGTTCACCACGCGGGTCGTCATCGGCGCGTCAAGTTCCAGAGGAATCCCGGTCACGTCGCCGATCGCATCAGCAATCACTTCGGCCTCCAACGGACGTGCTAACTTTCGAGAATAGAACGTCTCGTCGGTTTCGTTGCCTAGCACCGGTTCGCATTGACGTTGGTAAGCTTGCGAATGACAGATTTTGCCAATCGTGTGTTTGAACCGAAATTCGTGGTCGGCAAAATCTTGAGCCAACCACTCGAGCAATTCCGGATGCGTTGCGGGGTTGGTTGCCCTCAAGTCGTCCACGGGTTCGACGAGACCTCGCCCCATCAATTCCCGCCACAAACGATTGACGGTGACGCGAGCCAAATACGGTGTCCGCTCGCGTGTTAGCCAGTCGGCCAAGACCTCACGTCCGTCCTCATCGGCGGTCAAGAACCGCTGTCCTGGAATCCTTGGGATTGCCGGTTGGCCGGTGACGGGGTGCGTGACTTCTCCTCGCTTGGCGATCGATACGATACGCCCCCGTGTCAGTTTCGCAAAGATTGCGGAGAACCCGTGGTAGTCGTCTTGGGTCCAATGGTCGAGCGGATGATTGTGGCAGTTGGCACATTGCAAACGCACTCCCATCAACGAACGTGAGACATGTTCGGCGAGATCGCCGGGACGATTGCCAAACCGAGAAAAATTCGCCGGTCCGATCTCGTAGCTGTCACCTTCGGACAAGATCAATTGCCGTGCAACTTGATTGAATGGTTCGTCGTGGTCGATTCGATCGGCCAACCATCGGTGATATGCCTGAGCACCTTCGGATTGCAATTGGCCAGCGTCGATTCTCAAGATGTTCGCCCATTTGAGCGCCCAATAATCCGCGAAGGCACGCGTTTCGAGTAACTCGTCGGTGCGGATCGCACGCCGATCAGGTCTGGTGTCGGTCACAAAGGTTTCGATTTCCGTCAAAGTGGGCAAACGACCACAAAGATCCAAGGTCACGCGCCGGAGAAAAGCATGGTCATCTGCGAGCGGCGAACTTGGAATTCGCAGTTCCCGAAGTTGGGTATTGATGAACTGATCAATCGGATTGATTCGCTCTGAATCCAATGGCTCGGTGGATGTCTCAGCAAGAGCGTTCGGTTCGACGGTTGTTTGCGAGCCAGTCGGCATCGGCACGGTCAAACGAATCGGCAAAACGCGATCCATGAACCGCGCGATCACGACATGAACACCGGGTCGGTGAACAATCATACGGCTAGTCGGTCGATCGATCGTGACCGCTTCGGCGTCATTGGGAGTCAGCACCGTCCAATCCGAAACGTTCGAACTTGTTTCGTTCCGATTGTGTTCCCGCCAAGTCGCGACGACGGAAAAAGAGACCGAGTCCCCCGGACGATCCAGCACGATGCTTTCCGGAATGGTCGTCAGGGCGACCAACTCTCGAACGCGTTGGCGTCTTGCCCTCTGCTCGATCCAAGCGAACAGCTTTTGAAACGCAGCCGAGTTTTGCTCCAAAACCAAGCCGCCTTCATGACCGATTTGTTCGCTCGGTTTGAGTAACAACAAACTGCGCTCGGGTTGGAAGCGGTTGACACGCCGTCCCTCCAGCGATCGCGTGATCGAGTCGTAATCATTCGCCGCGTCGGATCCCAATAGTGACAGTTTGAAACCGCCTCGACCGATGGCGGCTCCGTGACACGATCCGGCGTTGCATCCGTGCCGGGTCAACAACGGCATGATCTCGGTATCGAAATCGATGACGACTCCTTGAGCCGCCGGCCGCTCCTCAGCCGAGACCGTAACGACGCTGACGATCGATCCAAGGGTAACGAGTTGGAGCATCACCACGACAAACGAAAACAGCTTGGAGATCGAAAATGATCGCATCGGTCATGAACCTACTCGGGCGTTTTCGTTTTCGTCGATCGGTCGTCGGGCGATGTTTCGTTTTGCAAGGCGGCTCGACGGGTCTCTCCGCCGCGACGCATCGCTTGTCCGCGCGGATACGCCAACGCTTCCAACTGCTTTTGATCGGGTGCCGGTTGATCTATTAACGCCGCGATCGGCGAGGCAATCTGCGCGGCCTGTGTGAGACTCGGTTGGATCAACGCAAAGTTGGCGGTGACTTGGTTTTGATTGGCAACCAAAATCGTCAACTCGACATTGCGGTTCAATCCGTAAGCCCCCGGGCCTTCTTCGCCGTCGATCGAAACGCCGACCGGAACGACGAACCGCAACGACGGGGCCGCCCGCCGCAGGTATGCTTCGGCTGCGGCTTGATCGTCGTCTAGCCAGACGATCGTGCATTGAACGTTGTGCGTCTTTTGTGACGCCACGTATTCCGAAATCGCTCGCGTCAACGCCATGCCCGGACGCGTTAGTTGATGGACAAAAATCAACACAGTCGGTTTCTCACTGGCGGACTCGATCGGATCGACGGTCGTCGCTTGAGCATCCTCGCTGACTAACAGGATCTTAAAGCTCGATAACTTTTCGCCAATTTGAGGTCCTGAAAAAACCGGATCCTCTGCTCCCGCGATCGCACTGAGAAATATCAACAAGACAAACGACAAAGCGCCGAGGCGAGACGACTCCACCAAACGATTTCGCTTCTCAAACATCAGGTCGTCCTTTGCTCAGGAGATCGAAGACATCAAAAGTAACCCCAACAATAAGATCATCGTAACGCCACCTATGACCAGAAACAATTTGGCGTACGAAAACGGTGACGAACCGATGATGTAGCGAGCATCCTGGCCGCAGATCACAACACGGTACAGTTCGTTTCGATAGCGATAGGCCAACACGTAGGCGGGAAAAGCGTAGCGTTGAGTGATGAGTTGACGCAGCACGATCGAAACGTGGACATGGCGAAAACGAGTCCCGGGAACGAACTCGTGCTCGACGCGAGCCGCCGCGGTCGAGTTGATTGCCGACGCGATTTGCTGCCGTGCTTGACTGCGCGAAACGTCGAATCGCTCGAGCGTTGGGTGCTCACCGCCACCACTCGGAGACGTCATGGCGGTTTCTAGCTTGAAACCTGGCGTGATCGCATCGGATTCTTTCTGTGTCAAACCTCTCGATCCTGAGACGAGTAGACTTGCGAATCGAATCGGAGTCTGGCCCGAATGCGGTGCCCACGCGGATCGGCCCGCTCCCGCATTGGAATCGGCCGTCCAACTGACGAGCGCCTCGGCATCACAAACCCAGGCAACCCACCACAGCGGTTTGATCTCGGTCAACTTGGACGCTGACGATAAATCGGACGGCTGGAACCATCCGCGAGTGCCAAGCCATGTTTTCAAGGCCGCTCGCGCCTCGTTGGCCGAGACCGTCATCGGAAGATACCACTGCGTCTGCTCCATCGGATCGTCGTTCGTTTCGACTTCCAGCACATCACCACAAAACGAACATGCCGGAGCCTGAAGGTCCGGGTCGTAGGTGATCGCAGCCCCGCATCCTTGGCATCGAAGCAACTTGACTGATACGTGCGACGAAGTGGAGTTCTTGAGATCGGGCGCGGCTTGACCACAGATCGAGCATCGCAAATCACCGGCCTCAAGCGGCGAATCGCATCGCGGACAGTGGATCTGAACATTCGAATTCGCAACGATTGGGGCGTTGGACATCCTCATTGCCTCGCCATTGCGAAGATGAGGAAAACAACACCGATCACAACCAGCACTCCGATCACGGCAAACGCGACTTTGGTCGTGGAGATCGGAACCTTCCCAGCCACTCGGCTTGTTTGACCATTGACCAGTATTTGAATCGGCGGCTGGTCGTTGGCGTATCGGATCGCGTAGACCCAAATCGGAAGCAGTACAAGATCGATGACTTCGTCGGTTAAAGTGGTTTGATGTTGCAGATTTCGATGCTTATCTCCCGGCATGAAATTCGGCAACTTCCCACCGATCTGTGCCAGAGTTTCTTGGCGGGCAAAATCAAAACAAGCCGCTTCCGTCCGCGACGGTTCCTCAGCCAACCAACCCGCAAGGTACGCATCCGAATAGGCACGCAGGGCGCGCAAATCAAACGGTTCAATCGCTTGCAACGCTTCGTTGGTCACACCGTTGGACGCCGTCACGATGACATCGACAATGTAACTGGCGTGTCGGCCGCTGAGAGGACGCCATTCGGTTTTCGTCACCGTCCGGGTTCGTCGCACGGTTTTGCCCTTTGAATCGGTCGTCGTGTAGGTTTCTGTCTCGGTGTAGTTCTCACCGATACTCGCCGAATAAGCTGAATGAGCAACGGCTCCATACAAGTACGCGGGCAGGTAGATGCCGTGCGTCAATTCAGGAACGGCCGACTTGAAATCACTACGTGCAAACAGGTGACTTCGCGATAGCCATTGACGGACCGCGGTGGTCGCTCGCTCATGATTGACCACGAATCCGACCAAAAATGTCGGCGTGGGGCGGTCGGGAGCCGAAGGACGCGTGATGATCGACGGCGAGGCGCAATAGGGACAAGTCGTCGACCGAATGTTCGCGGCCACGTTCAAAATCGCCCCGCAAGACTGACAAGCGATCTCGGTCGATTCTTGCGTAGGAGTAAGAGGAACGGGAGCGGGCATCACGTCAGTCTAACCGACATACTTGGGGGATGGGAAACAAAGATCGATCCGGCGGATCGTACGCAGTGAACCTAGGCTTCGGGTTGTGACGGGAACGAACCGGTCATCGCAACGACGCGCTGACCAATTCACGATCGTTGCGTGCATAGATCACTCCGTCAGCGATTGCCGGATGCGCCCACACAACGCCGTCGCGGCGACGTAATTGTTGCAATGTGGGCTCGAGCAGCTTGGAACGCGAACGAATCTCGATGCCTTGTGGGGACAGCGTGGTCATCAAGAGTTCACCGCGTTCGTTCAACATGATTTCATCGTTGCCGTTCTGGATCATGTGCACCGTCGCCCAACGAGCCTCAGGCACCACGCTCAAGTCCTCCCAAACACGGTCGCCGGTCATCAGGTCGAGACAGCGAAACTGACCATAACTATCGACGCCGTAAATGAATTCACCTTTAATCAACGGGTTGGAGATCATCGAGTGCAGCGAATCGGTGTTCTTTTCATCCGCGCCCCGACGCCACCACAATTGGGAGGCGGCGGGTCGGTCTTGGTTAAGTGCGATCAGCATCGATCCGTCGTAAAAAGATGAAACAAGTAACTTGTTATTTTGGACAACGGGAGTTGGAACGCCGATCGGCATGTTGATTGGTTTCATCGGTTGGGACCAGTATGTTTCGCCGTTGCTGGGATTTAGTCCCGTCACACTTTCGCCGGTCCAGCAAACCAGGACATCTTGTTGGCCCTGTTGAACGATGATGGGGGCGCTGTAGCCCGCTTTTTCATCGATCGCCCGCCAACGTTCTTGACCGGTCTCGAGATCGAACGCGACCAAGCAGGCATCCCCTGTTCCGGCAACGACTTGAATCACCATTCCATCGTGAACCAACGGCGCCGCCGTGATACCCCAAATCGGCATGCGGATTTGATAGTCCGATTCGAGATCGCGGGACCAAATCATCTTGCCGGTTTCGGTTTGCAGGCAACTTAACCGTCCGGTGCCTCCGACGGCGATCGCTTTGTCGCCGTGGATTGTGACGGCGGCACGAGGCCCGGACGCCGAGTAGCCGATCGAATACTCGACGGAATCCTCATGCGTCCATAATGTCTTGCCTGTCTCGGCATCGAAGCACAAGACACGTTCGACGACGTCACGCTCTTCGCCTTGGCGATCAGTCAAATAGACACGTCCGTTGGCAACCGTCGGTCCGCTATAGCCGGGACCCACGGGAACTTTCCATCGCAGTGGCAGTTGGCCGTCGGACAATTTTTTTGCGATCAATGGATCGTCGATTTGGGCGTCACGATTGTCCCCACGCCATTGGGGCCAATCTTCGCCTCGGCAAATCACCGGACTGGCAACGCATAGGACCACGATCAAGCAAATCGGAAGCAGCATCATCTTTGTTGTCAATCGGGACATTTTTGTTCGTGAAGTTGAAAGTGAAAAGTTGAAACGGATTCCCTGACCGAAGAAGTTAGCATGACTCTCTGCGTCGTGCCGACTCGACTTGGAACGCCGAGCTACTTTACCGACCGGTGCCAACGAACCCCGATCGGTGCGGCTACAATGGACTCCGACCGTAATCGAATCGCGTGTCAGCAGTGTTCGGTGATTAACGTGTTCCCCGCCAATCATCCCGCCTTATTGAGAGTATGCCATGTTACATCAATCCAATCGTCGTGAATTTGTACGAAATATCGTAAGTACGGGGAGCGCCATCGCTCTTTCGGCGCTGAGTTACTCACGAGTTCAGGGGGCCAATGATCGTTTTCGAATCGCAAGTATCGGAACCGGCGGCAAAGGTTGGAGCGACCTCACTGGGGTCGCGGCCAGTCCATCGGTCGAGGTTGCCGCGTTATGCAATATCGATCATTCCGCCGAGCATCTCGGACGAGCAGCCGAAACGTATCCCAGTGCGAAGCGAATGACGGACTGGCGAAAACTGCTCGACGACTCCAATGACATCGACGCCGTCATCGTCTCGACACCCGACTTCATGCACGCTCCGATCGCCTTGGCCGCAATGCATCTGCGGAAACACGTGTTCTGCCAAAAACCGCTGACGCACACCGTTTTCGAAGCCCGCCAAATGAATCTTGCGGCGAGATCGTTTGGTTTGGTCACTCAAATGGGTAATCAGATCCAATCGCACACCGCCTATCGCACGGCCGTTAAGGCGGTTCATGACGGAGTGATCGGTCAAGTGATCGAGGTACACTCGTGGCAAGGTGGGTCCCCCTCGTGGCCGCGACACATCGACCGGCCGGTCGGAGCCGACCCGGTTCCGGACCACGTTGATTGGGACCTGTGGCAAGGTGTGGCGGATCGACGTCCGTACAAGAAAGATCTTTACCACGCGTTTTCATGGCGCGGATGGCAAGCATACGGCACAGGCCAACTTGGAGACTTCGGTTGTCATATTCTTGACCCCGTTTTCAAATCGTTGGAACTCACCGCGCCGACTCAATTGGTCGCCGAAGCACCGCCGATCAAAGCGGAGACCTGGACGGATCGAGCGACCATCCGATATCGATTCCCCGGCACAACCCGGACTGCTGGGTCAACGATCGATGTGACCTGGTACGACGCGGTGGGTGCCCGACCGCCGCGCGAACGCCTTTCGCACATTCCGTCCGATTACGAGCTACCCAACGCCGGTTCGGTCTTGGTCGGTGAAAAGGGTTCCCTGGTGATTCCTCATGTCGCGATGCCGCGATTGTTTCTTGGTGATTCGGGGACCGGCAACGGTTCCGACTCGCCACTGACAATCGTCGATGGTGTCGATCATTACGTGCAGTGGGCGGATGCGTGCCGAGGCGTCGACCAAACGACTTCCTCGTTCGACTACTCCGGACCGCTGACCGAAACGGTCTTACTCGGAACGGTGGCGATCCGAATGCCCGGTGAGACGCTTCAATGGGATTCCGATAGCATGCGAATCAGCAATGCTCCGGCTGCCGAAGCCTATCTGAGCAAATCCTACCGCGATGGTTGGGAACCGACCTGGGTTTAGTGCAAAGAACGGGACGTTCTGTTGAAAATGCCGATTGAAAATTAGCCGACACCCGTCGGCTAATTCAATCAGCAGACTTCGAATTCTCAAGGCGACTACGCCGCAAACACATAAGCCCGACGCGCAACGAAGTGTTGATTTAGTCCACATCGAAACCCGAAGCGTGAGCGAGGGATACATACAGACCTTAACGGCGATGAATCCCTCGCTCACGCTTCGGGTTACGATTAAACGACCTCAGCGAAACTGAGCGGACACTACTCGCCCTACTTTCCAACCACCCACAGAATGCCTCGGGTGATCAGATTGAGGTATCGATCATCGCCCACGGTGTCATTGTTGTGCCCGAGCGTGGTGCTAAAGATTTTCGTTTGATTGGGGCCGTAAAGGTTCGTCCACGCGACGACTGCGGTCGCCGCACGAGGCTTCGCGTTCGGATCGGCTTTGAGCTCTTTCTTATTTGGTGTTTGCAACTGATCGCCCCGCGCCAACACTTCGGCACCATCGAACGTGCGAACATTGTTGTAGAGTTCCTCGTTGATCGTCGTCCAATTCTCGAGGCCCGCCACGATCGGGTGCTTTGAATCGGTGTAAGTCACATCGATGGGCAACTGCGGCCCGTGGCCGGTGGACTGCAAACCGAGCATCTCGTACCAACCTGCGTTCTCTGCACCAGGCTCGACCGGTTGGCGATAATCGCCCCAACGATAACTGTGCATCGCACAGTGCAAATTCACCGCCGGGACGCCTTTGCGGTGAGCATTCAAGATTCGATCGACGTACGGCCGTTCGGTCACCGAAGCCGAGCACTCATCATGAATCACGACGTCGAAACCTTCCGCCCAATCGTCCGATTCATAGATCTCGAACCGAGTGTCGGTTCCCTTGCTGGGGTTGTGAACGACCGTCACCTCAGCACTGATACGTTGTTCGATGCCTTCCTTGAGTAACCGCGTTTGGGTCTCATAGTCATGACAGCAACCACCCGCCACGAGCAAGACCTGAAGAGGCTTTTTGGCGTCGGCAGATTCTTCGGCATGAACGAGCACGCCCGATCCCGAAACAAAAGACAGCGAGAGAAATAAAATGGCAAGACGTTTCATGTCAGTCCGATTAAAGCAGAGGTGGGGATAGAATTGAGGCGGGAAAAACGATCAAGCGGTGACCCCGGTTGCTTCTTTGAGCACGCGTTGGGCGACCCATTGACCGATGCCACGGCCGGCTTGCAAGCCAGCCGTGTTGTCGAAGTTGAAGTGAATCCCTCCGTAAATTCGGCTGACGCCGGCCTCGTCGGCCGCTTCGCGGAAGCTATCGAACGACCGTGTTACGATCGAATCAAACGATGCCGGATCGCTTTGCGTTTCGAAGGCTACGTTGTCACCGAACAGCGATGTCAACACCGCGTCGGCGGCACCGCTGAAACTGCTGTGGCCGGACGTGTAAGCAGGGAACGGCGGGTTGATCCATTCGGGCGTCCAGTTTGGATCGGCGGTTGTTTGATCGTTGCCGTCGGCATCGGCGTGTCGAATCGCGTCGATCGGTCGCCAGAGATCGTAAAGATACTTGGCATCCCATGCGGCGATCCCCGCGTCCGCCAATGCGAGGTTCACCAATGCGAAGACGCGAGCGTTGTCAACCAAATCAAGGCCGCGATCGATCAATACGTTGCCTGTAATTTGATTCCAATGGCCCGGCGGAGTGAACGTCCCGTCCGCGTCCGCCCAAAACACGCCGATCTCTTTCTGTTCGGCCGTCCGAATCGTGCTGTCTTTGCCGCCGATCTGCATGACTTCATCGACCGCGTCGGCATACGCTTGGCTGTCCATCGGTGGTGGCGGACCGGGACGAAATTGATCGGCCGAGTCCAAGGTAAACGGAGTCACGCCCGGCCACTGCGGCAACAACCCGTCGGCGAACCCCGGTTCGGTCGGACGCCATCGACCGGGATCACTGGAAGATTGATAATCCGACACCACTTCACTTTGGTCGGTCGCTCGCAACGTCAGCATCGCTTCACCGACCTGATAGCCGAACGTGATGGAGGCCTCCTTGGACGATCCGTCGGGAATCTGACTCAAAGACTCGGCAAAGGTGGATGCCCAAAGATCGGCATATTGCGAATCGGGATAAAGATGTTTTGCAACGTGATAGGCTGCAGCGGCCGCCGCAGCGTCGCGCGATCCCGACGGGGCATTACTCAATCCGACAAGATACGACTCATAAGTGCCATTAAACGCGTTGGCGGCGTCAAACATCGCGGTATGCATCATCGCCATGTTCTTGGCCGCTTGCGGTGGTGGTGTTCGATCGGCACGGATGACATCCAAAATCACCGCGTTCCAATCGGTTACCAAATCAGTGCACCGGACCGTCACCGAGCTTGAGTCCGTCCGACCGAGCGGATCGACGGCTTTCAGCATCACCGTCTGCAAGCCGCGATTGAGGGGGACGTCGACGACAAAACGCCCCTCGGAGTCAGACTGGACTGACTGGGCGACCGGTGCTGAATCGGCCGAGTTGGCTGGGAAGACGTCGACCCGTGATTCTGGCAACGTTACACCCTGCAATCGCATCGAATCCCCGATCACGACACCGTTGCCGTTGGGGTCGTCGGCAACATCCAAATCTGCGGTCACCGAGATCGGGTCGGTGTACCGGTTCAAAGCATTGACGATCAACAACGCGTCCAGGGGCGTGACCCGCTGATCGCCGCTGGTGTCGTAGTACTGATCCGAATCGGGCCGCGTCGCCGGCAAATCCAATGTGTCCGATTGATCAATTCGTTGGAAAACGACCTGGGTGTCCGACAACGAAACATCCTCAGACCGATCGACGTCGAGCGGCAATTGCGGATTCTGCCATGCGGATGCAAAGCAAAGTCGGGGTTCGAGTTTTTCGAATCGTTTGGTCATGGCCGAACAATGATAATCAGAAAACGGCGTTACCGCCGATGGCAGTTTGTTTTTAGCTTTTGGCTTTTGGCTATCCGTTTGCTTTCGAAAAGGTAGCAATTTGGGTTATTTAATGACGCAGGCACTCGTTTGACCGCGTCCCGACTATGCGGGGGTAGACCTTCTGCCGAGCGACTCAAGCTGGAACCGCGAAATCAACCGGGCAAGATCTTGCTCATCAAATGATATCAGGCGCGGCCCCCCACATGCGTCGGGGGAGAGATAAAGGCTGAGACGGCGAGCAGTAACCGAGGCAGACATCACCGTGTCAGTATCCGCGTTTTAAACGCCAACAGCTAAACGCCAACAGCTAAAAGCTAACAATCACCGTGCCGGGTGTTCGTCGCCAAAGCTCTCCTCCACCCAGCCTGCATGGTCTAAACTGATTGACTAGATTGTTTCGTCCGCATTGGCAGAATTGGGTCCGACCGGGATGAGTGCAGCGTTTTACGTCCGAATCCGAGGCCGCGTTCATGGGCCGATCGATCGTGCGAAATTGGACACTCTCGTCGCCCGAGGCCAACTCAGCCGCATCCACGAAATCAGCGGCGATGGACAAAATTGGCGGCCGGCCGCCGCAATGCCGGAGTTGTTCGTCGCGGTAAGCACCGCCCCGGATTCGCGCTCCCCGGTTCCAAAACCGACAACGCGATCGATATCAACGGCTGCCGAAGGCCCAGTCGCCAGCGCGGATCCGGGCTTTGTTCATGTCGACGATCCATGGGAAAACGACTCGGCGTCCCCGGCCGACGATTCCACGTCCTGGTATTACGCCGTCAACGGAGCCCAACAAGGACCGATCGGTTCCGCAGAACTGGTTGAACTGATTCGGACTCGCCGTCTCTCGAACACCGACATGGTCTGGAAGAGTGACATGGAAAACTGGGCCGAAGCCGGCTCGGTCCCCTCTCTCGCCGCCTATTTCCAATCCGCTAGCGGGCGAACGTCCGGTGTGGCTGCGTCTTCAACCACCGCACCCTTCGCCGCGTCCGGCGGTACGGTCGTCGATCAGATCAACTATGAATTACAGCAATGGTCGTCGGCCGTCGGATGGGCTCGCAATGCAGCGTTCCTTTTGGGCGTAGTTCTGATCGGATTTGGCGTGGTTTGCCTTGTCGCTTGTGCAATGCTTTTCTCGATTCCACAATTGGTTCTGGGAGTGGTCCACGTCGTCGTTGGTGCATTCGTCCTTTGGCTAGGCGTCCATTTGGTGGCCTTGAAAAAGGAACTGACTACGGCTGGCGAAGCCAGGTCCGGCGCGACGATCGTCGATGCGATTCGCACGGCGACGACGGCTTGGAAATCGCTGGCGTGGACTCTTGCCGCATTGATGATGGCTTTGGTTGTCCTACTAACTACCGCATTCGCAATCTATCAACCCGTTTGAAAGTCGTCCGTGACAGTCGGTCCGCCTATACCTAACTCGTTTCCTGCGGCTTCCATGCCGGAGCCGTCTTCACGTTTGGTTTGGTCTCTGCGTGACATCGAACAGCGAATGGGATTTCGCGGCAGTCGATTCACGCGGGTCAACGGCTTGCTCAGTTCGCTGATCGCGGCGGCGATGACCATCGCGATCTATGCCACGTTAATGGTGGTCGAGCCGAACGTTTACACCGATATGCTGACCGAACGTGGTTTCACGCCGTATGTGATTGTGTTCTTCACGATCTGGTCATTGGTGATCTTGATGATTAAACTCAGCAAACTGCGATTACAACGACGTGCGCTCGAGTTGGACTTGATCCCCGAAGAAACCGGATTCGTGCTTTCGGTCGCGACCGTTGATCGTGTGATGGATCGATTGTTTCAAGTGAGCGACGATCCCAAAAGTTTCGTGCTGCTCAATCGTGTTCACATCGCACTGTCGAATCTGCGAAATCTCGGGCGGGTGACGGATGTCGGCGAGATCTTGCGCAGCCAAGCGGACCACGACGAGTCGACGATGGAAACCAGTTACAACGCGATCCGTGGTCTGGTATGGGCGATCCCGATTCTCGGTTTCATTGGAACCGTCTCGGGGCTCTCCGCCGCGATCGGCGGTTTCGGCAAAGTGCTCAGCGAAACCGATGACCCGGCGCAGTTGATCGACGCGCTCAAAGGCGTCACCGGAGGGTTGGCCACCGCGTTTGAGACCACGCTTGTCGCCTTGGTCGCCGCGCTCGCCGTCCAAATGCTGATCACGTTTGTCAAGAAACGTGAGGAGGAATTCTTGGACGAGTGCGCCGAGCATTGCCAACGGGTGATCGTCAATCGACTGCGACTCAATCAAATCGAAACGAGCGATTGAGATGGGCCGCCGCCGTCAAGAAAACGCGCTGAGCTTGTTCGCGTTCCAGGACATCATCACCGGTGTCGCCGGCGTGATGTTGTTCATCCTGTTGCTATTGGTCGTTCAACTGGCGATTCCGGCGGCTCAAAAAGTTCGATCGGAGCGGACCGACGGCCCCCTGTTCCCGGTCGCGTCGGACTCCGATATCGAGCACCTCGAACAACTCCGCGAACGACTCGCTTCCTTGCGTTCACAAACCGAGGATCGGCTCGAGGTTCAGTCGATCGGTGCCGATGCGACATTGAGGGAACTGCACAAACGCCTCGACGAAACACTCGCCCGCCAACAAGACTTGAATCGCGATACCGAATCGCTCGCAGAACAGATCACGACAAACGCCAGCAGCGATGAGTTCCAACGAGTCGAACGAGAAGTGGAATCGATGCAGAACGAACTCGCCGTGATCGAAGCCGAATTGCAGCGGTTCGCGGGCGGTGAATTCATCACATTTCGGGCAACCGATTCACGAGCCGATGTTTGGTTGGTTGATGTGCGACGTCGATCGGCTGAGTTAATGAGTTTGCAAGATCCATCGAACAACGATCGCATGGAGTTCGAGGAATCGATCGAGCCGCCCACGCTCGCCAAGCGAATTGCCGAACGATTACGACAAAATCAAGGCTCACTATCGGTTGTCTTGCTGTTTCGTCCCTCCGCGGCGGGCGGGGCGAGCGAGCTGTTAAGGGCGATGCGATCGCTCGGATACAACGTCGCATTGGAACTACTCGATTCCGAAACGCAAATCATCCAACAGCCCTCCGATCGCGGAGTGGCCGCACCATGACCCGTCGTCGCCGAGGAGCGCCCGAAAACGACGATGCGTTGGACCTATTGCTTGATACGGTGTCGAACGTGTTCGGCGGAGTGATGTTCTTGACGCTGCTCGCGGCGCTGATGATCCTCTCTCGGGGTGCCCCAGCGGTGCAACCGGAATCCGTCCCCGAAGCACCCACCCAGGTGCATCCGCCGACGGACGACCGGATCGTTCAGATGGAGATTCGTCAAACCGTTCAAGCGATCGCAACCGAGCAAACCGTCCTAGCGAACTTGCCTGGTGATTCCGAAGACGTGCCCAAGTTGAAAGAAATTAAAGCGATTCGGTCGCTGTTGGACGATGCCACGCGCGCGACCGCGCGGTCGCAGAAAGAATTCGACGCAGCGAGCGAGCGTGCGGATCGCCAACAGTCTGATCATGCCGAAAAGCGAAATCGCCGCGATCAACTTGCCGGAAAATTAGCGACCCGTCGCGATGAACTCGAGCGAGCCGAAAAGGTCGGTCAACGTTCGATCGCTTTCCGGCCACTAGAATTGGCCGACTCGACGGAAACGATCTTGGTGTTGCGGTACGGACGTGTTTATCTGTTCCAAGATTCGCCCAACAGTCGTACGTTCAACGTGAACGATTTTTTCGCGATCGACATCGAACGAAGCAAGACCCGCATCACCCCCAAGCCTCACCGGGGGACACCGGTCACGGCGACAGCGATGAAAGCGTTTGCCGATCGGATTCGTCGCAGCTATCCACCAAGTCGATATCATGTCACGATTGCGGTTTGGGATGATTCGTTCGGTCAATTCAACACGGTGTGCGATGCCTTGCAATCGGTCGGCTATCGTTATCGGACGATCCCTTGCAACGACGAATCGGAATTGTCTTTCGGCTCGTCGGCCAGCCCGTTGGTGCAATAACCGCCCGTTGGTTCAATGACAGCCGATTGGTTCAATGACGGTCCATGGGTTGCTGATACTGGCCCAACGAACATTGCTTTGAAAGGAAACTCGTTTGATCTCCGCCGGAACTTTCATTTGCGCGCTCGCCGGCGCTTTGATTTACACCGCCGGCGTCTTGATGCTCAAGCGTTCGACGATCTGGAATCCCGGGCCTTGGCGTACGACGTTGCTGTGCAATCTTGTCGCCGCGTTGGTGTTCGCTCCCATGCTATTTTGGGGCGATCCGCTGACGGACTATTCGTTGCTTTGGCAGCCGTTTGTCGTGGGTGTCTTTTTTGTCATCGGCCAAACGTTCGTGGTGTTGGCGGTCACGCAAGGCGACGTTTCGGTCGCCACGCCGATCTTAGGATTGAAGATTTTGTTCGTCGCGGCGTTGTTGTTGGTATTCGTCGGGCAAGTTCCCAGCGTTTGGATTTGGCCGGCGTCGGTTTTGGCGATCATCGCGATCGCCTGTTTAAGCTACCAAGGAGGCAACGGATTGACACGTCCGGCGACCGATACGACGCGGTTTTGGGGCGGCCGGATCGGCTTGACGGCCGTGTTGTCATTGGTGGCGGCGTTGGCTTACGCGATCTTTGATTCGATGATCCAAGTTTGGTCGCCGGCGTTCTCGCCCGCCACGTTCTTGCCACTGACGATGTTCTTTTCCGCCGGGATTTCGCTATTGTTGATGATCCCGATGCTCGAGGGCCGTTATTCGGCGATTTCGCGGGCGGCATGGCCTTGGCTGATCAGCGGATCGATTCTGACCGGGTTGCAATCGGTGTTCTTGACCTACGCCATCGGAACGTGGGGACAAGCCGCGTCGGCCAATGTCGTCTACAGCTCGCGCGGTTTGTGGAGCGTGATCGCCGTTGCCACCGTCGGCGGTTTCTTTTCAAGAGAAGAGTTCGCCGCCCCACGATCGGTCAAAGTAATGCGATTGGTCGGGGCGGTTTTGATCACGTTGGCGATCTTGATGCTGATGATCCCAACGGACGATTAGGAGGATGTCACATCGGTTTCGGCCATGTCGCGGGCGTGGTAGCTGCTTCGCACGAACGGGCCGGCGGCGACTTTGGCGAATCCCATCGCCCTTGCTAAATCGGCAATCTCGTCGAACTCTTCCGGCGGAACGTAGCGAACGACCGGTAGGTATTTCTCGCCCGGTTGCAGGTATTGGCCGAGCGTCAAGAAATCCACGCCGTATTCGCGAAGGTCGGCCAAGGCATCGAGCAGTTCGCCGCGCTCTTCGCCCAAGCCCAACATCAAGCCGCTCTTGGTTTTGACCGACGAATCGTACCGTTTGACCTCCCGCATCATCTGCAAGGTCCAGGCGTAATCGCTCTTGGGGCCGCGAACGCGGCGGTACAAACGAGGCACGGTTTCCATATTGTGGTTAAACACATCGGGGCGGGCTTCGATCACACGCTCCAACGCATCCTTGCAGTGAACGAAGTCCGGGGTCAGGACTTCCGTTGTTGCTCCGGTCGCCTCTCGCACGGCAACAACACATTGATAAAAGTGATCCGCCCCGCCGTCGGGAAGGTCGTCCCGCGTGACGCTGGTGATGACGACGTGTTTGAGTCCCAACTTCAGGGCCGCCTGAGCAATCCGGGTCGGTTCGTCGACCGCCGGGGCTTCGGGCGGGCGGCCTCGATGGACGGCGCAGAAACCACAGGGGCGGGTGCAGACGTTGCCCAGGATCATGAACGTGGCGGTCTGTTGGCTGTAGCATTCCATCCGGTTGGGGCATTTGGCGTTCTCACACACCGTTTCTAAATTCAGCTCCTCCATCAATTGATCGGTCAGATGGTTGGAATTGGATTTGGGGATCGGCCGCTTGAGCCAACGAGGCAACCGACCGGTCGCGCTGACCTCGGTTCCGGCGGGCATCTCAGGGGCGGCGATAACGGGCAAACGGAAAGCCATCAGCAGTAGCCAGATCAGGGCAGAATGGAGAGAAGCATAGCGAACGAGCTTATTGTAGCGAATCGGCCAAATCGCACCATGGATGACGATCGGTGCCTCAGCCCTAACGCCAGCCCCGGCCCCATTCGAGGGGCGATGACATGGGACGGGGGTTCACTTTAGAATCCTGCGCCCTTCCCAGCTAACGATAGGATTCGAAACGCAATGAAATGTTCAAGGATGATTCTGCTGGCGGTGTTTTCGTGGCTGGCGTTGAGTGGTATCAGTCGGGCAGCTTTTGTGACGGTCGGGGATTTCAATCCGCAAAATCGCAATACCGACATCGCGAGCAACATTCCTCAATCCGAACCAGCTCGGCTGCAGCTTCAAGGTGAGTTTCGCGACGCGTGGAATGCCGGAATGGGTGGCGTGATCAATTTTGACAACGGCACGTTAGGACCCGATCCGCAAACCGTGATCGGAACCTACGCTAACGGCGGCAAGACAATCACGTTGTTAGGGACACAAGATCCCGGCCCATCTCCGACGAATGCGTTTGCGATTTCCTTTGGGACATCGTCACCTTTCTTCTCAGGCAATCAATGGCTCAACAGCAGGAACAATGTCAGCGTTGATCTATCGCTTTCAAGCACGACCGAAGTGATCAACCGAGTTGCGTTCGCAGTACGTCGGATTGCGTCGAGCACCGATGATGACAATATGGAGATTGAAGTCTTCTATACCGACAGTGCGATGAATTCAAACTCGTTCTCTAGTACGGTGGATTATACGTATAATTTCGGAGGTGTTGCGGTCTTATTTGACTTTCAAGCACCAACCGACGCATCGATTACGGCGATCAACATTGTCGCTCGACCATCGACGACGACCTCTTCTGGCTCTCGTTCCTTCAACATCGACGACTTCGCCTTCACCACGCAAGCGGTCGCCGTGCCTGAACCTTCCGTGTTAGCTTTCCTATTCATAATGGGCGTCGGTGCATCGCTGTTGAGTCGGTTCAAAGATCCGTCGTGGCGACTTTCAGTGGCCTGAGTTTCGAGGAAAACCAGTTAGCGAAGTAACTTCGAAGTGTGAGTTTTAACGCAGAGCACGCTGAGACGCAGAGGTGCGCAGAGATCGGTGACTTGCGTCAAATACCACGCTCTGCGGCCCTCTGCGTCTCGGCGAACTCTGCGTTAACACCTCAGTAATGAATTACGGAAGGTCGTTGACTTTCCAATTCCCATGCATTCACGGACTGATGTGTTTGCTGGCCCGTCGCACTAGGCTTGATCTGGATCGTCGTCAAAGAGCCGCGATATCTGCGTTATGCCGGGTCTACGCCGAAGCGGCTGCGACCCAGCCTACGGGACGAGTGCCATTGAGTGGGATGTTCGATGTGCAATCGCACGCCGGCTTCGAAGAATGCGTTTCGTTCAGCAGGTGATGCGGGGCCGGCTGCGATCTGAAATGCATTCGGTTGCACAGCTTTCAACCAAACGATCTCGCGGATCAACGTGGCGATCCCTTCTCGGTCGATCGACCACACAAACACATCTGCCTTCGTCTTGGCGAGCAACTTCTGGATCTTCTTCGTTGAACTGACGCTCAGAAGTTGAACATGATAATCGTTCGCCTGATCGATCGCGTTTCGTCGGCATTTTAACCAATCGATCAGTCCCCTCAGGTAAGCGGAGTCGTCCTCACCGATCCAACACCAATGATCGGGAACCGGGGCGATCGGCAGCCTTGATGCGAACGTCATTCGCTTTCCAACTTACGCAACAATCGAGCGCGGCTGATGCCCAATCGGCGAGCCGCGTCGGCTTTGTTGCCGCCGGCGGCCTGCATCGCTTTGGTGATCAGTTCCGACTCGTAGGCCGCCAAAGCGGCATCGAGCGACTCGATGCGAAACGCCTGAAGTGGCTCTTCTTTTCTTGTGATCACGACGGACGTTTCGTGGCGAACAGCCTGCGCCGTGGACGTGTTGGAGACGCGAAACGAACGGATGGCGAGCGGGAAATGCTCGCGTGTGATTCGCTCGCCCCGCACGACCTCTTCGGCGAAACGCATTGCGGCGACCAATTCGTCCCATTGTCCCGGCCAAGGATACGTCTGGACCAACTCGATCGCTTCGCGAGATAGCCGCGTCGAACGAGCCAGGCTTTGAGCCATCGCCGGGAGGTCTTCTTGTCGTTCGCGCAGCCGGGGCACCGTGATGGGCAATACGCACATCGCATCGTGCAACTCGTCGCGAAGTTGATCGGCGAGCGGTTCGTCCGAATCGGCGTTCATCATCCCGATCAAACGTAATCGTTCTGGAAACGTTTGAAGAAACTGCACGAGTCTATCCTGCCCGTCGCGAGGCATCTCGTCGAAACGATCCAGGCATAACGTTGATCGGGCCGACTCTGAATCGGACAACGGCACGATCGCGGGCGACGCGTATACCTCCAACAGCTCGGCGTCCATCAACGAAGCGTCCAAACATACGAACGGTTCGTTCGCGCGGTCCGCATCACCGTGATGAATCACCGATGCCAATTCGCTCATGCCGCTACCCGGATCACCGGACAGACCGACATGACTGCGAACGCGACATGCCAAGTCGACTCGGTTTCGAAATCGACGCGAGATTGAAGAGTTTCCAGCCATGAGCGTTTGGCAACGAGCCTTGCGTTCGGCACGCATACTCGAAATCGCATCAGCCGCTTCGGCGGCATCGCGAATGCCCGATTCACCGAACCAAACTTCCCAGGGAATGTCGGCATCGGAAACGAATTCGCCGAGACATCCCAGGATGAGCGTCGGGCAGTCCGAGTCTGGATGAGACTGACCACCACCGAGCACAACGAAATGCGCCGTTGCGGTTTTGAGCGGAACGTGATCCTCGGCCGCCATTGCCGGGATCACGAGGCGGCAGGTTTGATGGCCACGGTCGGAACGAGCCCCGTGGACGGCAGCCGGTAATCCCCGCGCGAACGACGGCGGCAGGAGTGCCTGCACCACCTCGGCGGGCAGGTCCGATTCGATCTCAAGCCAAGCTCGCATCGGGTCGGAAACGAAAACCACGCTCGAGTCGGAATCGATCAGCCACACGCACGCATCGGCGGCGTCGAGCAATCGAACGAGTTGAGCGTTGCGATTGCGTTTCGGTTTCGGCGTCGACGGTGAGTGAGAATCGTCCAGCGTGATTTAGAACGTATCGAGAATGAAGTGATTGCCGCGGTGGAAGCGGCGATTGCTCGGATAGTAGTTGTGCCACTGCTTATTATAAACCGGGATTCGCATCTCGTTGGGATAGCGGTGGTACAAACTATCACTGCTTTTAAAATACTCTTGTCCCCAGAAGTTCTGGGGGTAATAAACGTAGGGGTAGTGATAAAATCGGTTCCAATCGACGTTGGCCGCTGAACTGCCCCAGGCTTGTCCGAAGCCGGGTTGGGTTCCGTAGCCTTGGGCACCAAAACCTTGCGGGTTTTGTGCTCCGTAGCCGGGCACCCCTTGGGCGTTGGATGGTGTGGTCATGGAAGTCGAAATCGCCAGGATCACTGCGGCGACGGACAACAGAATGGATGGACGTATCACGTGAATTTCCCGTTTGGCGACATCGCAACGAACCGAGGCCAACCGACCTCCTAGACAGCAACACCCCTTTCATCGGCACAACCGGGGCGATCAGATGAGTCGTTTCATTGCTAAAATTCCTCACCCGAACCCCACCCCCGCGGTCGGCGTAAACGATGTTTTCTGTTGACCTGCCCAAAACGAGGAGATGGAGCCTGATGCGACGCGGGAAACTGATGCTAACTAGTTTTCTACGTGGAGGCGACTTTCAGTCGCCATTCTCGGAAACGTCGACTGAAAATCGACGCCACGTTAAGAATCCGTCGCTGATCGATCCCACGATGCGACGCATTTGGATGTTGGTGTTAGCCTGTATTTCGGTGACGCTCGCGTCCCCTTCCAGCGGTGCCGAGGTCGACGCGCGGTTGTCGAGCGGGCAAGCCTACGTGAACGATTCGATCGATTTGCAAATCACGATCGAAGACGCCGAAACCTACGAGCCGCCCAAGATTCCGACGGTCGATGGTTTGACGATCGAATCCGCCGGAGTTCCGAGGCGAAGTTCTCAAACGACGATCATCAACGGCCGCATGTCCTCGCGACAATCCGTCACGCTGGTGTACGAGATCACCCCGACGCGACCGGGCACGTTCGAAATTCCGCCGATGGAAGTTTCCGTCGACGGCCGCTTGGTCAAGACATCACCTCTGGGTTTCGTCGCATCCGTCAGCGAAACGGGCGATTTAATGTTGGTCGAAATCGTCGGAAAACAGGATCGCGTCTACGTCGGCGAACCATTGGAACTGACGCTAAAAATTTGGGTGCGTCCCTACCGCGACGAAACGCTCGATCGTTTGCTCAGCGAGGGCGAGATGTGGCAGATGCTGTCCGACCGTACTTCATGGGGCCCTTTCGAGCCCGCCATGACCGACATGGCCCAACAGCGCAAACGCCCCGGTGGTGAGAACGTCGTGCGCAAGACGCCCGAGGGCGAGTCGAAAGGCTATTACCTTTACGAGATCGACACGACGATTTATCCGAACAAGCCCGGAAAAATCGACGCGAGCAACGTGTTGATCGCGATGAATTACCCGCTTGAGCTTCGCATCGAAAAACGCCGCAGCATGTTCGACGAGGCCTTCGGCGGCCAGTTCGGTTCGCCCTTTGGTGACCGGTTTGATTCCGCCATGAGTTCGCGACTGGTGGTCGCGGCAACCCGACCGATCGCCGCGACAGCCGAGGTCGATCAAACTCAGGTCGTACCGATTCCCCGCGAAGGACGACCGGCGTCGTTTCAAGGTGCGGTCGGTCGCTATGAAATGATTGCCAAGACAGATTTGCGACGCGTCAGTGCGGGTGATCCGATTACATTACAATTGGGCGTGTCCGGTGACGGTCCCTTGGATAGCGTCCAAGCCCCGCCACTGGATCACTTGCGGGAAAAGTTTCGCATCGACGGACAACCGCTCGCGGGATTCATTCAGAATGGCGTGAAGTACTTCACGACCACCATCCGCCCGATCGACGAAACCGTGGATTCGATCCCTTCGATCGAAATGAGTTTCTTTGACCCCAAAACGGAAACGTTCGAAACGATCCAAACCGAGCCGATCGCGATCAAGGTGGAAGAGGCTGAAAGATTGGCAATGGATTCGATCGTCGGTCCCGAGGATCGATCCGAATCCACTACATCGAGTGACGAGCCGCTCGCGGTATCGAGCCCCTCGTCGCTGCAGGATTGGTCGCCGTTTCGTTGGTTACTCGCCAATGAATCCGGCCCAGTCGTTCTACAAAATCAACAGCGTGGTTCGCTCAAGGGAATCGTTTGGTTGGTCTATGGTTTGCCGCTGGTGATCGGATTGATTGCAACCTTGGTTCGCCATCGCGGCCATCTTCCATTGATGTTTCAGCGTTTGCGACCGGCAAAACAGTTTGCCGCCAATCAACTTGGTGATGTTTCAACGCCCAATGAGATCCCCGCTATCTTGCAAACTTATGTACAACGAAGCTTC
Source organism: Neorhodopirellula pilleata (assembly GCF_007859915.1). GTDB lineage: Bacteria > Planctomycetota > Planctomycetia > Pirellulales > Pirellulaceae > Rhodopirellula > Rhodopirellula pilleata. The sequence continues at coordinate 24,032 of NZ_SJPM01000013.1, read as the reverse complement.
GGTCTTCGTCCTGACGTGGATTGGCATCGCTGCTTGGGCGTCCTGCGATCACACGGCTATTCGGACAAGGCGGCCGAGCTTGAGTCACTAGCCCATCGTTGTCACAACACCGCAACAACAACGATCAATGAGAACGATCAAAGGCGAAGCCTCATCGACGATGCCCAGCAATGGTTGGAAACCATCGCGGCAGCCCAATCAAACAATCGCTTCGTGTTCAAACGCCGTCAAGCGAGTTCCCACGAGTTGGGGTCGGCTCTCGGTACGGTGCGTCGCTCGGTCGCTCCGATGGCTTTGTTCGCGCTAGCAAGTTGGAACCTGATGCCAAACCTTTGGGCAGCGACCTCGGTCGTGCTGCTCGATGAGGCTCAACAGGCGACCGTCCTGAATGAAGCCGATCAAGCGTATCACGCGGCTTCGCAGTGGAAATCGCAAGGCGATGTCGGTCGCGCGAGGACATCATATCTTGACGCTGCGAAGAGGTACCAGATGTTGATCGATAGTGGGATCGACAATGGAGCGATCCACAAGAATCTCGGCAACGTTTACTTTCAAGTCGATCAACTCGGGCGCAGCGTTGCCCACTATCGTATCGCCCAAACGTTCACGCCATGGGACGTGCGGAATCAGGCCAATCTGATCATCGCCCAAGCCCGATTGGGACTCGGGTTCAGGCATTGGTTCATGCCATTGGCGTGGCTCGTTGTCGGCGGGTTGCTTTGGTGGCTTGGTTGGTGGCGACTGGCGGGGAGTCGGAAGGACTCAGGCCGACGCTGGTGGCTTTCGGCCTTGATGCTTGTTGTGTCGATCGGTTGTTGCATCGTGACGCTCGATCAAGTCGAACCACGCAGCGGTTTAGCGATCAGTGTGGTCGACACCTTGGAACTTCGTGGTGGCGACGGCGAGTCGTTCGGAGTGGTCAATGAGTTGGCCGGCGTGGAAGGTCGCTCGTTTGTCATTGGCCAACAGCGTGGCGATTGGTGCCTGATCGAGGGCACGACGTCCCAAAGCGGATGGGCCCGGCGTGATGACTTGGTGCCCATCTGACCCCTGTTCGGATAGGCTCTTAACGCGACAGAACCGTACAAGTCGATGAACCGGTTGCGATCAACTTGCCACGTTGGTCGGTGATGACGCATTCGACGAAACCGATCCGCAGACCGCGTTGGATGACTTTGGCGTCGGCGCTCAGCAGTCCTTCACGAACCGGCCGGATGAAACTGACTTTCATTTCGATCGTCGAAAAGTCTTCGGTATCCAGTAGCGTGCGTCCGAATGCGATTCCCATCGCTGCGTCGGCCAGGGCGGACACCAACCCTCCATGGACACGTCCCATCGGGTTGTGATGTTGTGGACCGCATTGAATGTCGACGATCGCGCGACCGAGAAACTCATTGTTCGAATCAGTTTCTTCCAATGGACGAACTTGAAAGCCGACCAAACGAGAAATGGGTGCGTCCGAAAATCGCTGGCTCACCGAGGTTGCCGTGGGACGCGTGGTTTGTTTTCGGTCTGTTGCGACGTGTGGCTTGCGAGTGATCGCGAGTGGGACGCCACCAACGTAATGAAGACGCCCTGTTGAAGGACCCTGCCGTCGTCACAGATCAGTTTCCTCAACCACGTAATCCGACCGGCACGACGACCGTGAGGTTGAATTTCAGTCACCTCAGTAAGCACATGAACCGTATCGCCGAAAAAGATCGGTTTTTCAAACTGCCAGTCCGTTACGCCGACCAGTGCCAACGTCGCCGCCCGGGGGTATTCGGTACTTAGGCCCGCCAAGATGCTGAGCCCCAAAAGCCCATGAGCGATCGGGCGGCCGAATGGAGAGCCGTCGTTGCCTTTGTGCAAAGGATCAAAGTCGCCCGTCAGTTCCGAAAACGTCTCGACATCGTCCGCCGTAATTTGTCGGCTGGGACTGGTCCACTGCTGCCCCACAACCAGATCTTCGTAATAAAGCAGATCCGAGGCGATCGGCTCGATCGCCGACATCCGAAGTATGTCGTCTTTCTTAATGATCATCAATTCAAACTAACTCTGTGTAAGCAAACGGACTTTCGGATGGCTTGCGTTCGTTGCCTTCTTTTTGGAAACCGAACGCTCCCCTTTGGAGTGTGCCACGGGGGTCAATCAACGGGTACGATTTCTCGGCAAAGGCGGTTAATTCGTTTGGAACTGGGAGCATCTTAGTCCAAATAGTCAGTTTGGGGGAGATTCGAGTTCATGATGTTACTCTGGAAACGGCGGGAAAGTTCTGCTATTTGCGAGACTGGTTTTGCCCATCTGTTCGAATTCATGAGGAATTGGTTGTGTTGATTCATCATCCGCTTCGCCCCACCGCCGGAATCGCCGCCAGAATCGTTGCTTTCGGTTTGACCGTTGTCGCCGGTGCAATCACCCCTGCAGCCTCGCCCGGAGAAACACCTGCTGAGAAACAACAAGCGGGCGGGCCGAGCGTGCTTGTGAAGGCGGATTCAAACTCGCCGTCCGAAACGACCGGCGACGAGACGTATCTGCTTCGCCATAAACTCAATTCCAATCAAAAAATTCGATACGAGGTCACGCACGTTGCCAAGACCAAGACTCGGATCAATGGTACCGAAGAGATCGCCAACGTCCACACCACCAGTGTGCGGTCGTGGGACGTACGCGAGGTCCAACCCACCGAGATGACATTCGATCATCAAATCGAATCCGTATCGATGACCCAAAAGAACGGCGATCAAGACGAAGTTCGATGGGACAGTGTCTCGGGTGAACAGCCGCCAAAGATCTTCAGCGTCGTGGCCGAACAAATCGGAAAGCCCCTCGCCACGGTCACGATCAACCAAAAAGGCGACGAAATTCGTCGCGAAAGTCATGCCGGATCCAAGGCTTCCCTGGGAATGGGCGCATTGACGCTATCGCTACCGGCCGAACCGGTCTCAATCGGGACCAAATGGACAGTTCCCTCGGAGATCCAGGCTCGCACCGATGACGGGTTGGTCAAGGTGATCAAAATCCGACAAGTCTACACGCTCAAGAAAGTCAAAACGGGCGTGGCGACGATCGACGTCAAGAGCGAAACGCTCACGCCGATCACCGAAGAATCGATCAAAGCCCAAGTCGTTCAACAACTCAGCAACGGCAGCATTCGGTTCGACATCGACAACGGCTATTTGCTGGGCAAAGAACTAAATTGGGATGAGACCGTTGTCGGTTTCCAGGGAGCCGGTAGCATGATGGAATATCGCGCCCGAATGACCGAAGAGTTGGTGGCGAACGATACTCCGACGGGCGGCGACACGCAGTCCGCCAAAGCGGATTCGGACGCCAAACAACGCTAACGGTTCGCTCGTCTTCGACAACGAACCCATCCTTCCTTTGAAAGCCCGCTCTTGATCAGCGCTATTGCCGGTAAGCTTGTCCAAGTTGGTGAAACGTCCGTCACGATCGCCGCCTCTCCGTTTGATTACGAAGTCTTTGTGGGCGATTTCACGCGTCGGCAACTGCAGTCCAAGATCGGCCAAGAGGTTCGATTGCACACGCTCGACTACATCGAAGGCAACGCCCAGGGCGGACGTTTGACCCCTCGGCTGGTCGGGTTCTTGACGCTGCCCGAACGCCAGTTTTTTGATCTGTTCTGCAGCGTCGACGGCGTCGGTGTCAAGAAAGCCTTGCGGGCGATGGTCCGTCCGGTTCGGGAGTTGGCGATCTTGATCGAGGAGCAGGACACCAAGTCACTGTCCGCGTTGCCCGGCGTCGGCCCGGCAACCAGTGAACGGATTATCGCCAAACTGCGTCGGAAAATGCCACGCTTCGCGTTGATGGTCGCGGGCGACGAGCTGTCCGAAGGTAGTGGAGAATCATCGCCGGTGATCGAGGAAACTTTCGTCGCGTTGGTGACGCTCGGACACAGCGAAGCGGACGCGCGGAAGCTGATCGACGAAGCGGTCCAAAGTGGCAAGAAATTCAAGGATACCGAGTCTTTGCTGACCGCGATTTACCAAAAATCCAAATAGCGAATTACGGGGCTGCCTCGGGTCGACGAAACGGCTCACTCCGGCGATAACATCGGTCCCAGGCACTCAAGTGCCGATCGTTTTCAATTTCTTGCCATCGGCGCGGCGTCGCTGATGGCGTTTGGTTCGTCTCGTAGAGTTTTCGATGGAAGCCGGAATCGTTGGTTTGCCGAATGTCGGCAAGAGCACGTTGTTCAACGCCCTCACGTGCAGCGTCGCCGCGCAGAGCGCCAACTACCCTTTCTGCACGATCGAGCCGAATGAGGGAATCGTCAGTGTTCCCGATGATCGCTTGAAGCGGATCACGGAATTCATCGTCCCTCAGAAAATCATTCCGGCGGCGCTCAAATTGGTCGACATCGCCGGCATCGTTAAAGGGGCCGCCGAAGGCGAAGGACTGGGCAACAAGTTCCTCTCTCACATCCGCCAAGTCGATGCGATCATGCAAGTGGTGCGTTGTTTCGAGGACCCCGACGTGACTCACGTTGCGGGCAATGTCGATCCGATCGCCGACATCGATACGATCGAGACCGAATTGGTATTGGCCGATATGCAAACGCTCGAAAACGCGCTCGGCAAAGCCCAACGTTCGGCCCGCAGTGGCGACAAGGAAGCGTTGTTGCGGGTTTCGGTGATCGAAAAATGCAACGCTCACTTGGAAAGCGAACAACCGTTGCGAACGCTAACGCTCAATCCCGCCGAATCCAACGCGATCAGCAGCTACGGCTTGATGACCGCCAAGCCGATTTTGTACGTCGCCAACGTCGATGAGAATGATCTCGAAGGCAAGCATCCATTAGTCGAGAAAGTCCGAGCCCATGCCGCCAAATCGGGCGCGGGTGTAGCATGTGTTTGTGCCAAACTCGAAGCCGAGATCGCCGAATTGGACGAAGCCGATCGGGCCGAAATGCTCGCCGACGTGGGTTTGGCCGAACCGTCACTCAACGTCATCGCCCGGGAAACCTATCGCACATTAGGTTTGCAAAGTTATTTCACGGCCGGCGAGAAAGAAGTCCGAGCGTGGCCGTTTGCAATCGGATCGACCGCACCCCAGGCGGCCGGAGTGATCCACAGCGATTTTGAACACAAGTTCATTCGTGCCGAGATCTACAGTCTTGCCGACCTCGAAGAGTACAAGAGTGAAAAAGAAATTCGAGCGGCTGGAAAACTTCGCGCCGAAGGCAAAGCTTACATTATGCAAGACGGTGACATCTGTCATTTCTTGATCAACCCCTAGCGATCGTTACCCGACCTCCCACCTGAGGGATTCATGAACAAAATGTTGATACCCATTCTCTTCGCACTCGGCACGGCTTTCTTTTGGGGTTGTTACGGGCCAACGATCGGTAACGCGCAAGCTCCTCGGCCTGAGGGCGTCCCGTTGTGGTCACCTTTCAAACCCTATGTGTTCATCGGAATCGCGTACCTTGTTATTGCGATTTTCGGCGGGCTCCTGATGATGGGCGTCAAAGGCGATTCATTCAACTTCACAGGCACCCACTTCCCCACCGCCAAGTGGGGTTTCCTTGCCGGATCGCTCGGTGCATTCGGTGCGTTGTGCTTGACTTCCGCGATGATGACCAGCCGTGGCAATGCATTGTTGGTCATGCCGATCGTGTTCGGCGGTGCGGTCTCGGTGACTGCTTTGGTTTCCGTTATTCGACTGCACGCAGGAACGAACGTCAGCCCGTTGTTGTGGGTCGGCATGGCATTGACTGTGGTCGGCGTCGTCCTCGTCGCCATGAATACACCCCATGGTCACGCGCCCGCGAAGCCGGCGACGGAGTCCACGCCGGTGGTCGAATCGACTGAACCGACACTCAAACCTCAAACGCTACCTGCCGAAGAATCCACGACGTGAGTTCGGAGACCGGGTTACCCTCACCGAGCGATCCCGCTGGCGAGTTTCCTAGCGCTAAGCCAAGCGAGTCTTTGGACGACCCGATGTCGCGGGTTCGTTCGATCGATGCTTTGTTGACTCACGTGTGGATGGTTCGCACGTTCTTGAAGCATTGCGATGAAGCCGATGATGACGAAGACCTGCGGGAGGTCGTTCGCGATCTCTACGACTTCATCTTGGCCGTCGGTCCCCTCGACGCCGTTGATGATCCGAAGGCGTACCTGAAGATGGCCAAGAAAAAACTCCGCCGCTTACGCGGAGCGACCGAGTTGTACGAATCGATCCAGCCGGAAGTCAGCGGTCACACGAATTTCGTCATGGCAGCGCGTTCCTTGCGACTGGCCGTCGATGCGATCGAAAAGCTAGTGGTTCGTGACCAATCATAGTTAGGCTTATTGAAGTGAGCCGACGGCACTAGCAGGCGGTTGAGTTAATCGTAACCCGAAGCGTGAGCGAGGGATCATTGATATTGACTCATCCCTCGCTTACGCAGCTCACTGTACCACACATCTGTCGTGTCTTGTGAGGACGACAAAACTGTGGGCAGGACTTTCAGTTCGGCAGGCGAATGATGGTTCACCCAGTGCTCTGGTTCTCTAGGTGATTGACGAGTACCACGATTCCCATGAACCCCTCCCTCTGGGAGGGGTTCTTCTGCCTTGCTCCGCTGGGCAACTTCAAAACTCACGCGTCGGGTATTGAAAACACCGGGCTAGGACTGTTGCCGCAACCACGTTTCCAGCACCAACAGGTTCCACAGCCGATAGCCATGGTTTTGTTGTCCTGATTCATGGGAATGAACCAGATCCGCCACGGCTTCGCGGCGGAAGAAGCGACTGATCTTGGCGTCGTCGGCGAGCATCGTTTCGTGAACGAGCGGGCGGAAGTCCTCGCGGAACCATTTGCCGATCGGGATTCCGAAGCCCATTTTCGGCCGCGTGAAGATCTCGCCCGGGATTCGATCTGCGAACGCATCTTGCAACAACAACTTTCCACGCCGACCGCGAAACTTATATTCGACCGGAAGTGAAGCCGCGAATTCGACGACACGGTAGTCGAGCATCGGTTGCCGCACTTCGAGTCCATGTGCCATCGAGGCGATGTCGACCTTGGTCATCAAGTCGCACGGTAAATACGACAACACATCCGACGTCGAGGCTCGCGTGACGATGTCGCGTCCTTCGCTGCGCGCCCAAACTGATTCTAAAAACGCCAGCGGGTCTTCGCCCGGAAGTTCCGCGACGAACTCGTCCGTGTACAGCGATGCTCGCATCGATTCGGGAAAAATCTGCAACCAATTCAAATACCGCCGAACGACTGGTTGGCCGAGCGCCTCCAAGAATCGCTTGCCGCGACGAACAAGACTGCGTTGTTGGTTCGAATCGGGTAGCCGTTGAATTAATCCGATGCCCGGCATCTTGTGAACCGGAAAAAGCCGCTGCAACTTTTGGCTGAGCCACAGCGCGCGGTAGCGATCGTACCCGGCGAACAATTCGTCGCCGCCATCTCCCGACAAGGCGACCTTCACGCTTTGACGTGTCAGTTCGGACAAGTACCAAGTCGGAACCGCGGACGAGTCACCGAAGGGTTCGTCGTAATGCCATACGAGTTTGTCCAGAATACCGATCGCGTCCGGAGTGACTTCGAACCGCGTGTGTTCGGTTTTGAGATGTCCGGCGACCTTGGCGGCGTAGGCGGTTTCGTCAAAATCGGCGACCGAAAATCCGATGCTGAACGTTCGCAACGGTTGATCGGTGCAGTCGCCCGCTAAAGCGGTAATCAACGACGAATCGATGCCTCCGGACAAAAACGATCCCAAAGGCACGTCGCTCCGCATCCTCAATCGCACCGAGTCGCTGAGCAGTTCCCGCAGACGTTCGACCGCATCGCCGTGACTGATTGCGTGTTCGATCGATGGATCGTAATTCCAGTATCGCTCGACGCGAAACCCGGACGAGTCGAGCACCGCGAAATGGCCCGGCGGCAATTTGTGGACGCCTTTCCAAATCGTGCCGGGGTGAGGAATGTATTGGTAAGTCAGGAACTCATCGACCGCGGCGGGATCGATTTCTTCGCAAATCCCTGGCACGATCGAAAGCGACTTGAGCTCACTGCTGAAGACTAAACGGCCGTCTTTGAACGAATAGAACAACGGCTTTTGACCGATCCGATCGCGAGCCAAAACGAGCCGATTGCGAGTCGCGTCCCAAATCGCGATCGCGAACATTCCGTTGAGTTGCGAAAAGCAATCCGTTCCGATGTCTTCGTACAGATGTAAGATCGATTCGCCGTCGCCTTCGGTGGCGAATCGGTGGCCGGAGCCTTGTAAACGTTGGCGCAGCGTTTGGTAATTGTAGATTTCGCCGTTGAAGACCATTCGGACGCGACCGTCTTCGTTCGCCATCGGCTGTCGAGCGCCTTCCAGATCGATGATCGACAAGCGACGAAAGCCGAGCGCCACGCCCATCGTTCGGCCTTGGCCATCTCGATGAGTCGGGTCGCACCAAGTCTGGGAATCATCAGGGCCGCGGTGTGCGATCACCTGGGTCATCGAACGGATCAACTCGTCGTCAACGCGGCGGTCGTCGCGCAGCCAAACCGAACCGGTAATTCCACACATAAGCGACTAACCGCCCAACGTAGCCAAAAAGTCAGCCAAACGTTGAGGATCGGCACCGTCAACCTTTTCAAGGCCACGAAGAATCTCGATCGATTCGTTGCGTCGTCCCGCGGTGGCGAAAGGGCCGATCGCCTGGTAGGTCGCCATGGCCGCTTGGCCTTCGGGCGAATCGATGTCAAGTTGGTTGGGTGCCAACGCGTGCGCAATGATCAAAGGAATTTGATTGATCGGAAACGTGTTCAGTTGGGGTTTGCCCGACGCATCTTTGCCGCGATTGATTGTCAACTGATTTTCGTTGACTTGATGAACCATCGCCTTCATCGTCTTGGTCACTTGGATTTCTTCGCCAAAAGTCAACGCCGAAACCGCTCGCTGCACCGCGCCTTGGTAAAACGTCGCCAAGTCCGCGAACTGATAAAGGGTTTCGGCGAGCTGTTTTTGTTCGGGGGTAACGGCAGCCGATTCGGATGCTTCGGCGAGCGGCTTCATGGACTCCCAATCGGCGCTGCGAATCGCCTCGAGAGCTTTGTCGATCGCGACCTGACCCATCGAAATTTCCTCGGGTGAGGGTGCATTCATGGTCGCCGGTGGCGGGGTGGGCGTTGGGCTTGGAGCGGGCGCAGGGGTTGGTTCGGGCGTTACCGGAGGATCGCTCGGAACGTTGGCCGGGGGCGTTTGATTGGCCGGCGTCATCGGCTCGGGCATCGTTGGGTTCCCCGTCGTCATGCCCATTGAGTCGGTTGACATGCCCGGATCGTCGGACCGCATGTCGTTGCTCAGAGAATCGGCTGGATTGCCACGAACTGGCGGAGGAGTCATCATCACCCCATCGGATTGCGATGCAGGCGGCGATGAGTTTGGCTCCTGAGGCGGCGACGCGACCGGGGTGGTATCGCGCGTTCCGCCGGTATTGATGATGTACCCATCGTCGGTTTTAACGATGGCGACATTGCCGGGGCCTTTCAAATAAAAGTAGCCCATTCCGCCGACGATCGTCGCGAGCAATCCCAACACCAGTGTGCCGAAAATCAATCCACCCCAGGAGCGACGGCGTCGCACCGGAGTCCGACGCCGAACAATCGGGGTCGCCGGATGTTGGGTGTGTTCGTTAGGCGTTCCGGAGGCGTTCGGCGGGTAAGTCGCAGTAGCGGCTTCCATCCCAGGATCCAAAGCCGACACACCGAAGTCGGGGCCAGGCGGTGCCGGGTTGGGGCCAGGCGTGGGCGGTAACGCCGGCATCACGGCAGCGGGCTCGTTCTGCGCAGCAACCACCGAAGCTGAACGCGATACGTTGGCGCTTGGCGGCAATAAACTCGCCAACGGATCAGCCATCGGTGGCGGATTGGTTGGAGTTTCTAGCCCGTCCGGCTCATGAATGATTCCGAACGACGCATCCAGTTCCGCTTTGGCCTGCGGGTCTTTGAGAGTCTGCTGGGCTGCTACCACTGCCGCAGCGGCTCGTTTCCAGGTTTCCTGACCGACGGTCGTTTTGGCTTGCTTCAACGATGCGATTCTTCGGTTAATCGCATCTTCGATCGTCGCCTGATCCGACTCACCCAGCTCCAATCCAAACAATTGGTAGGCGTTGGGATGGGTGACATCCGAGGGCAAGCCCAACAGTTCTTGGATGGAAGGACCAGACATCAGCTAGCAAAATGCTTTCATTGTTTATTTCTTGCGGTGACGAATTTTGGCTCGCATTCGTCGTTTCTTTCGGCCCACTTTACGTCTTCCCTTACCGGTTCGCTTCGTACCCACCTAGGTCATTCTCCTGTGTTCATGGATCAAAATAGAGGTATTGTAGTTAAAATGTCTCGCCAAAACGATTCAGCGAGACGGAACCCATAGAGCGTAGCAGAACCGACATATCAAACAAGGTCCGTTTCTAGGCCCCCATGAAGCGGCAGCCGGCTTGATGGAAAACATTCATCGAGACCACGACATTCACCACGGCAGGTCGATTTCCCCGGATCGCCACGCTCCGATGAAGTCCGGTAGACTTGGCAGAACGTTGGACGCTTGCGCGATTTCGTCAGGCGTCATCCAAAAGAAATCCGACACTTCTTCGGGATTGGCAGTCGGTTCGACGTTGTCGATGATCTCGGCAATCCACCAGGCTAATTGGGTTCCCCAAGGCGTTACGCTGCGATGGCATAAACGAACCGGATTGACGGGGATCTCCAGTTCTTCCTGCATCTCGCGGACGAGCGCTTCGGTTTCCGATTCGCCACTTTCAATCCCTCCACCGGGCAAACACAGTTTCCCGGGGGCGTTGACCGTCATGGATCGGCGAATCACCAGCAGCCGATCGTCTCGAAAAATCACGCCGATCACGCCACGTTTGCGATTGCGACGACCCAAAGAATAGTCTGTGGGAGGATTCTCGGCAGTGGGACGTGAGTCATTCATGAGCGGGCTTCTACCAACACGAATCTATCCGATCAACCCGGAGTCAAAGAATTCATACGGACGGCGAGATTGGTTGAGTGAAAATTTAGAAATTCATCAAGAAACCCGAACCAATCGGTCGATGCAATACTGTCGGCAAATTTTGCCCAAACCTCCCGATCTTCATAATCGACAACCTCTCCCTGCTCGTGAAGTCCGAAACATGTTTTCTGCTCAAGCCTCCAGCGAATCCGCGAATCGCCCGTCCCGCTCGCTGCCGGTCTTGTTGGGAGTGTTTTGGCTGTCGATCATCGTCGTCGCACCGGGATGCTCAATTTTCTCCGGCGGGGTGATGGGAAAGAGCGGCTTGGGGATGATCGGGCTCGGTGCGTTGAAGTCCGAATCGTCGCAGGACGGAACCTACGTGCCCGTCGGAGGTGACGCCGCATTGCCCTCGGTTTCGTTCAATCAAGAAGCCTACCAAGCGGTTCGCAAAGCCAAGCAAGACAACGCGATCGTGTTGCAAATCCTCGAGAACGATGAACCGCTCCGTGTTCTACCGCTTCCTGCCGGCAACGTCTCCGGTCTCAGTACCCAAGGTTCCGAAACACCGTCATCAGGCGTTTTCGTGAGCACGCTGCTGACCCAAACCGGCGTTTTGCAAAAGTACGGACGCGTGCAAGCGGCGCTCTACCGGCCGTCGCCCTCGAGTTTCGAAGGTGTGCGAATGGATGTCTTGTTCTCGCCGAACGACAAACACCAAGTCCGTCCCGAGTCCGATTACGCGTTGCGACCCGGTGACCGATTGGTCATCCGTAAAGACGACTCGCTCAAGCTCGATTCCATCCTGGGCTTAAAACTGGGACGCTAAAATCACGTAGGCGAGGCTCTAAATCCCCATTTGCGCCAGCATATCGGCGACCCGGCCGACTGAATTGGCGAGAGATGGGTGGGCTTCGCTGAACTGAGACGTTGCCTCGGAAAGGCGTTCGGCCAATGAATGCGAGCTCACCTCTTCTCGGTCTAAGCTTTCTTGGATTTCGTGGACGGCCGCTTGCAAACGGGCTTTCTCGTCCGGTTGCAGCGTATCGATTTCGCTGAGTTGCTGGTGCAGGTGATGTAACGTTTCTTCGAGCTGGGTTCGCATCAAGGTGATTCCTGGGGATCAAGACAACGTCCACCAATCGGACGATTGTCCCATGGCCGCGTCAATGAGGGCGGGTTCATTCGCATCGCCCTTCGTCCGAGACGGAGCGATTAAGCCTTGAGAATGAACAGTCGAGCCAAGATTGTCCGTCATGTGAGGCGAACACGCAATCTGTTTGACCGATGTACGCGACGCTTCGGCGAGCGAATGATTGCCCCTTGTGTCTCGACCCAGACGTTCGCGCAGCGGTAACGCGGGAAATGGCGGACTCACCGGGATCGGTTCGGATTGCGCTGTCGAACCGGCTCGGCCATCCTGGGCGTTGAGGTGATTGATCACCCTCAGAGCGTCGACCGCCGATATCGAGCCGTCCCCGTTGACATCTTCAAACGACATCGGTTGACTCGCCGTGGTCGACGGGTCGTCGTTTCCTCCGTCTGTCTGGTCGAGCGAATTCAGGCGATTGATGACGCGCAGGGCGTCGACGGCGGTCACCTGCCCGTCCGCGTTGACATCGTTAGGGTTCAAGAGATTGAGGAATCCCGAGCGAACGAGGGTTTCTTCACCGGCCGATGATTCAATTAAGTAGCTGACGTCAACCGACGACGCAGGCAACACCAACGCGTACAACTCGCCTGCAGCTAGTTCGGCGGTGAAGACGCCTTGGACGATTTGGCCGACCGAATTCCGGTCGCGGTCGAACGCCTGGACTTGATCGACCGTTAAAGTCGACTCGGCGGACGAAACGGAAAGCGTTGTTTGCACCGTGGCACGAAACTGAATTGCCGTCGGCCGGTTGTCACCGGGTTGCTGGCGGGGCCCGGCGGTGAGACTCGGAGCCACCAACCGAATCGCTGTGGCGGGCTGATCATCGTCCAGAATGGTGATCGTCAAGCGACTTTCGTTCGATAGCGTCGCACCGCTGACGTTCGAAAGCGTCACGTCGATTTGTCTGGTTGGTTCGCCCCGGGCGTTATCAAGGACGTTGATCGAAAGGGTTGTCTGCGACTGACCGGCCGCAATCACAAAACTCGAAATCGGCAATTCGAAATCTTCAGCGATTGCGTTTCCACCGACCGCGAGGTTGCCGCTTACCTCCGTCGCTGCCGGCTTATCGATCGCGATGACAAGGTCAATGGCCTCGGTGCGTGATTCGGAAACGGTCTGGTTCGTCGACACGATCCTGACCACGGGTGGCGTGAGGTCGGGGGCATCTTTGAGAGGCGGCTGGCCATTTCCATCGGCATCGAACAACGGATTGGTCCCGTTGGCCCGCACGGCGTTGATTTGAGCGGTCGTCAACGGGAAGCTCTGCAGCGGCGTCAGATCGATTGTCAGTGGCGGCCCAGCCCCGGCTTCCCACATCAGGTTTCGTGACGTCATCGGCAGGTTCACCGTCGGATCGCCAACAGAGCCTAAACCAGGGTTGCCGATATGTCGCAATCCTAAAGCATGGCCGATTTCATGGGCAAGTGTTCCTCCCAGTACACTGAAGGGAACGCCGGCATTGACCATCACTCCACGACCGGTCGGCGTCGCGTTGAGAGGCGACGGAAGCCCCAATTGGGTTTGCCCCGCGTTGGTCCCTTGGCGCGTCGCGTCGAATCCGGCGGGAAGGTTGATCGTGTTGAGGCTTGGTATCGCTTGGGTGAAAAAGAATTGCAGCCCATCGATGAGAGCCGGTGGTGGCGTTCCACCGGCGGTCCATTGATCGTTTAGCAATTGGTTCATTTCCGAGGCGGTGAGATTCAAAGCCGCCGAATTGTTCCAAGTTCGGTAACTGAATTCGAATTGAATGTCTGCCTGCGACCAAATCTCATTGACCACGTCTTCGTAGGCGTATTCGTTCGGACGCGCGATCGAAACATCACCCGGCCCCAATGCCGTGCACTGGCTCCCGCTGTTATTGCAAACCTGCACGACCTGAATCTCGGCCACCAAACTCGCCAACACCCGCCGGCTTTCAAGAAGGTCCAATCGTGGCGTCCGTAAAGTATTGCATCTCTCCCGTTTCCGGGCGGAACTGCGGATGAAACGTTTTGGCCAATTCAACACAAGATATCGCTTCGTTGTGGGGATATTGTCGAGGACTCACCCCATCGGTTGTTCGGTTTCCACATGCACGATGACGAGTACGTCGCCGGCCGCGAACGAACTCATCGGTCCTGACGACGCCCCCGGTTGGCTCGATAGATTTCCAGAAATCGATAGCACTCGTACGCCCGACTTGCGAATCCATCGATTGATTTGCCGCTCCAATTCCGGCAAATCGGAATCCACACCTTTGAATATCTTAACCTGTTGCATTGACGGTTCCCTTGGCAGAATGGTGAAAAACCGATCGCGTCGCCTGGCAATCGGTTTGCGGTTATCGACGTCCCGATTAGTCTGAACGGTTCGATTTCAATCCCCGCCCGTTGCGGCGACTCGATCCCCAGACAAGATATCTGAAATGTTTCTCCATGACATGCTAGTCGCTTTGTGTCGACCCGTCGGAGTGCCAGTGTGGGGCTGCGTCGTGTTTTTGACGATAAGCGGCAACGCCTGGTGTGAGTCGGACGCGGAACAGCCCGAGGGCTCGGTTCGAATGAGCATCGCCGACGCGCAGGTCGTGCGGATTCAGGACACCGTGATCGCCTCACCGATCGCCGGGGTGGTCGACGAGGTCTTGATTCGAGAAGGCGATCTCGTCGGCGCAGATCAAACGCTCGTTCAAATCAATGCGGACCGGGCCGCCGGTGAATTGGCGGCCGCCCAAGCGGCCTATCATGCGTCACTGATTCAAGCCGAAAACGATGTGAATACCCGCTACGCCCAAAGAACGCTCGACGTCCGCCGACGTGAGATGAGTCAGTCCGTCGAAGCGAACCAGCGTTTCGCCGGAAGTGTGACGGCGACGGAGATCGATCGTCTGCAATTGGTCATCGACCAAGCTCAGTTATCGGTCGAGCAGGCCGAGCACGAACGTGAGGTGGCTCGCGCAAAGGTGGACGAAACCGCCGCCGCCCTGGATCTGGCGAAACTCCGCGTCGCCGAACACCAGATCGTTTCCCGCGTTCCCGGCCGGGTCGCCGAAGCCTCCGTCCAGGTGGGGCAATGGGTCGATGCGGGGGCTCCGGTGGCAAGGCTCGTGTCGCTCGACCCGATCCGCATCAGTGCGTTCGTGGACGGACGCGACTGTGACCGGTCTCTAGTCGGTAGCCGGGCCGAGTTTATTTGGAAAGCTGAATCCGACGAAACGAATCATTCCAACGAAATCCGCCTGCTGGGCAAAATCACGTTCGTTTCGGACGAACTCAATCCGGTCACCTCGCAGGTACGGTTGTGGGCCGAAGTCGCCAACCCAGACGAACGAGTGCGTCCAGGCATGCGAGGACAACTGATCGTCCTCCCCCAAAACTAACCCGACCAGCTCGTCGGCAAAACAACCTAAACCTAAACCTAAACTTAGCAACGCGTGAACAATAAGTGATGGATTCTTAACGTGGCGTCGACTTTCAGTCGACGTTTCAGGGTTTGGCGACTGAAAGTCGCCACCACTTAATGTTCACGCGATGCTTAAACTTAAACGTCCCAAAAACCTCCGTCAGTCGAAAAGTAGAAATCGATCGATGAGCTACCAATAGCCGGTGTTATCGGCGAACCATCCCCTACAGATTCATTCCACAAACGTTGGCCGGTTCGATGAAGGCCAGTCGCGTGATTCCGTAGGTGCGCACATCCCACTGCCCCGGAGGCAAAAGCTCGATATCGAATCGCGTGTCCGTCTCGGCGCACAAGACACTGCCCGGGGGGGCGTTGGACTGGACTTGCCGGATGATCCGGCAGAGTTTGTCGTAAGTTTCCTGTTCTTGCCAAAAAGCGTAGGGAGGGCTGAGGAAGACGATCCACGGCGTGTCGTCGTTGATGCGAGGGCGCAACAGATCATCCGCGACATAGAACGCATCGGCCTGAATCAGGGTGAATTTCGCAGCCACCCCGAGATGGTCGATCGACTTCTTGATCTGGATGACGGCTTGTCGCACCGGCTCGACGGCGGAAACATGAGTCGCACCCCGGGAGATCGCTTCGAAACCGAGGACACCGGTTCCGGCGAACAAGTCGAACGCGATCGCACCTTGGCACGCCCGGCCTAGGATATTGAATAGATTTTCCCGGACACTGTCACGCATCGGCCGGGTGAATTCGGCGCCGTGATACGTCACCGTGCGAGCCCGCATGGTTCCGCCGATGATGCGAAGTTTCGTTGGTTTGGTCGGCTTGGAGGGCGGGTCGGATCGTTCGTTCGACTGCGATTTTCCCTTTGATTTTGATTTCATCTCCCGAGTCTAACAAGCTCGCGCTTCAGCGGGCAATCCGGCGAGTTTTTGTCGACAATCGGTCCCGAGGGTTCGTTCCCCGATTTGACCATGGCGTCACGCCATGTTTTTTTGAGATTCTTCCGGCCTGCTGAAGAAATCAAAGCTAGGTTTGCTCTTAGAGGGCAATTTACCAATCAAACGGCTCTCGCAAACCTAGGCGGATCAACCGCCTTTGCCATTCAAAGACCTAGCTATGTTTTCAGTCAAACGATCCACCCGACGAAGCGATGCCGCGACCGGACAAACCGGCTCGAGACGTTCGGTCCGTCCCTCAAGGTGTCAACGTCGCGCAACGGCGACCGCCGAAGTGGCCATTTGTTTGCCCGTTTTGATGACGTTGACGCTCGCGTCAATCGACTTGTGTTCGATGTTCTTTTTGAAAGAAACCGTCGCGATCGCGGCTTACGAAGGGGCACGATTGGGGATCAACCGCGGCGGCACCAACGCCGCCGCTACGGCGCGAGTTCGCGAAGTCCTCGACGAGCGTGGCGTGTCCTACAACGGCAATGTGGTGACGTTCGATGGAACGACGTTTAACAATGCCGAGACGCTCGAGCATGTCACCTTGGTGGTGACGGTTCCGGCCGCCGGCAATTTGCTTTCACCGGCAAGGTTGTACGGTGATCTCACGTTAACGTCCCGGGTCACCATGCGAAAAGAATTCGCGAATCAGAACTAAATCGCCATGAAACGCACTCGTTCCCGAATCAAACCAACATTTACGCAAGATCGCGCGGCGCGACGTCGTCCAACACGAAAAGGGGCGACCTTGGTCGAGTTCGCGATCGTCTCGAACGTGTTGATCATCACGATCTTCACGTGCATGGAGTTTGCGAGAATGAACATGGCTCGCAACCTGATGCAGGACGCTGCGTATTATGCCGCTCGAGTCGCTATCGTTCCCGGTGCGACACCGGCGGAGGCGGAAGCCGAAGGCAATCGGATCATGGGCGCGATCTTCAATCAGGGCTTCACGGTCCAGTGTTCGCCGCTGAGCGACGACACGGAAGAAGTCTCCGTCCGAGTCGCGGTGCAGTTGGACGAGATCGCGTTGTTTACCCCGATGTTTCTCGGGGGAATCGAACTGGATACGACCGCGAAGATGAGGACCGAGCGTTACAGCGGTTTCTATCAGCAATGAGACCCTACTGAATCAATCCAATTACCAATCAAGACGGCCCGGGGGGGCTTTTCAAGAACTCACTCGAACTCTCTCTTTCACGAGAACCTTGTCATGAACACCTCCCCTCGAATCGTATCATCGATCGCCCCTCGTCGTCTCGGCGGCGTTTCCGTCTTGTTGGCCGTCGTTTTGCCGATGTTGGCAATCTTGACCGCCTTTGCGATCAACTCCGCTCACATGCAAATGGTGCGAACCGAGTTGATGATCGCATCGGATGCCGCCGCTCGTTCCGCAGGGCGAACCTTCAGTGAAGAGCAAACCGTCGCCGACGCGATGGCGGCCGCTCAATCCACCGCAGCGCTCAATAACGTCAACGGCGATCCGGTTCAGTTGGCCATCGGCAACAACTCTCCGGACATCGAGTTTGGATCATCGTCGCAAGCGAATGCCTCAAGCCGATTCGAATTCACCAAAATTCCTACCAGCGAAGTCGACGGCAACGCGCTGTCGGTCAGTTCGATCCGGATCAATGCTAAAAGAAGTGCCGATTCGCCAAATGGTCCGGTTCGCTTCGTGTTCCCGACCATGTTCGCCAAGAGCGACTTCTCACCGGAGTTCTCCAGCATCGCGATGCAGGTTGACCGAGACATCTCATTGGTGCTCGACCGTAGTGGGTCGATGGAATGGCGAACATACGATTGGCCCACCGGATTCAGCCCGTGGAGCACTGCGGCCCTCGATTCAGGAGTCGCGTCAGGTGAACTTTATCGGTACCGCGGCAATCTGTATTACTCAAACGGAAGCAACCAAGACTCATACTTCGCTCACTTGTGGCAAGATCACTTGGGGCTCGGCGCCCTTCCCCCGACTCCGTGGGAAGACCTCGTCGCGGCCGTCGATGCGTTCTTGAACGTCCTCGATCAAACCCCGCAAAACGAACAAGTTTCCGTCGCGAGCTATTCTAGTAGCGGGACTCTCGATCACTGGTTGACCCACGACTTCCAATCGATTCGCAACGAGATTAATACGTTGCAAACCGGAGGAAACACGGGGATCGGCAACGGCATGAACCAAGGCAAGCGAGTATTCGATCACCAGAACGCCCGGCCTTTCGCGTCCAAGACCATGGTTGTCATGACCGACGGCATCCACAACTCGGGAGTGAGTCCCAATACCGTCGCATCCCAATTGATGTCCACTTACAACATGAACATCCAAACGGTGACGTTCGGATCCGGTGCTAATCAAGACGCCATGCGAACCGTCGCTACGATCGGTCAAGGAAAGCACTACCACGCCGATTCGGGTCAGCAACTGGTGAGTGCGTTTGAAGAAATCGCCAATAACTTGCCGACGATTCTGACGAAGTAGTCAACAATAACTCGACAATCACTCAAGAGCGTCCGGCTGATCATGCGATTTGTGAGCTAATCTATAGCATGAGTCGTTATCCCGAATCGAACCGCAACGCGAGCACCGCCTTCCCGAAAGGGGACGGCGGCACGTCGCTGGATCGCGCCGCCATCGGCCACAGGCCGGCGATCCAGCAGCGTATCTCGCGGATCATGATCGTGCTTACGTTCATCGCCTTGTGTATGGTCGGAACAGGCTTGATGCTTCGCTTCGCCGTTTCTCAACTCAACGATCGTCAGCAGATCATCCTTGAGGCAGACGTGCGTCCGACATCGCATCCGATCGAATCGACGTTGAAAGCCCAAGCGGATGCCGCCGAGGCCCTACGCGACCAAGCCCGCGCGTTCGACGAACGGCTACTGAGCGAACGCCGTGACCGACAATGGGTTTACGAAACCCGTGACCTACCCGATTCGGGCGATGCTCGTCGAATGTGGCAAGATCAAGTCGATGAGATCGAAGCCCAAATCGCTGAGGCTGAGCAGTTACAAACGACGATCGAAGCGAATCTCGAGAACTCCGACGATCCCAAGCCATTATTGTTTGAAGAAGGCTCGGTCTTGCACGGTCGCCTCAAACACCTCGAACGACTACGAGAAGACGCCCCGCCGGAATGAGAAGCGAGAAGCGAGAAGCGAGAAGCGAGAAGCGAGAAGCGAGAAGCGAGAAGCGAGAAGCGAGAAGCGAGAAGCGAGAAGCGAGAAGCGAGTGGTGAGTGGCGAGTGGTGAGTGGCGAGTGGTGAGTGGCGAGTGGCGAGTGGCGAGATCGGTCGGATGAGTCCGATCGGACAGATCGGTCCGATCATGGTTTGCCCCACCAACAACCAATAACCAATAACCAATAACTTCTCGCTTCTCGCCACTCGCCACTCCCCTCTAACTCAACCCGCGTTACAATGGGCGGCCATGCCGACCTACCGCACCTCGCCGCCGGGCAAGTTGAACCTGTTTCTTGAAATCCTCGGGAAACGAGATGATGGATTTCATGAATTGGATACCGTCATGGTGGCGATCGATCTACGCGATGAGCTATCGGTGCGACCCATCGAACCGCCCGAGATTTCTTTGAGCGTCGATTGGCTGCCAAGCCGGTCGGCGATCGCGGACGAACTCGGAGTCGCCTCCGACGCATCGGTCTTAGACGTTCCTGCCGATCCGAGTAATTTGGTCCATCGTGCTCTCGACTTGGTCAACCAAGCGAGCGGATATCGGGGCGGATGGGAAGTTGGTTTGGGCAAACGCATCCCCGCCGGTGCCGGGATGGGCGGGGCCAGTAGCGATGCGGCGGCTACCTTGCGACTCGCCGCTGCGGCTATCGAGGATCTGGCCCGATCGCCAGCGTCGGATCGCGTCCGCACGCTTCACGACGCGGATCTGAAGTCCATGGCCGAACAACTCGGTTCGGACGTTCCGTTTTTCTTGAACCCGACTTCCGGACTTGCCCGAGCCCGGGGGCGGGGGGAGAAATTGCAATTCTTCGATCTTCCTCGATCCCACGAATTTGTCGTCGTCTATCCGGGCGTGGCGCTGTCGACTGCTGAAGTTTATCGAAATTGCCACGTTTCCGATCCGGTTCGGACGGGCGATGTGGTGATTGATGCGTTCTGTAACGAACCTAGCACCATCAGTGAAAAGATTCTGTACAATGCGCTACAATCAACCGCCTGCGGGCTTTCACCCCAGGTAGGGGAGGCGCTACACTGGTTAGCGGACACAAGTTCGAATCCTTGTTTGATGACCGGAAGCGGTTCGGCGAGTTTCGTTTGGCTGGCCGATCCGAATGACTCGGGCCGAACGCTCGCCGCTGATCTTGTAAGAACTCGTGACCAAAGAACAAACCGCTTGTCGGAGCAAAGCGGTCCGGAGGCAATGATTGCCGAGGGAAGTTCCGTCCGATCGGGCGGAGCATTGATTCGAGCGGTGTCCACATGCATGGCCGCATCGGAGATTCTTATCGCATAGGGGATGGTGGTGGAAATAACCGAAATCCGCATCAAATTGATGGAAGGGTCGGAAGATCGTTTGCGAGCGTTTTGTTCAATCACGATCGATCAGAGCTTCGTTGTTCGCGACTTGAAAATAATCGATGGGACCAACGGTCCCTTCGTTGCCATGCCCTCGCGCAAGCTGACCGGGCATTGCCCGCGATGCGGGGGCAAGAACCACTTGCGTGCCGGATACTGCAACCAGTGCGGCAACAAACAAAACAATAGTTTCGGGGATTCGCCACAAAAGCTTTACGCCGACGTCGCGCATCCGATCAACAGTGAATGTCGCGAGATGATCCAGAACGCTGTCATCACGGAATTCCAGGCCGAATTGAATCGTGCCGCCCAACCGGGTTACCGAAGTCGTTACGACGATGATTTCGATGCGGGCGATTACGATGCCGCTGATTACGACGATGCGTCAGCCAACGTGCCCGCCGAGAAGGGTCCCACCGTTTCAGCCCCATCACATGCAACCGCGCAATCGGTTACGCTCAACGGGCCGCATCCGGCGAAACAACTCGCCGCTGTCAAGCCATGCACCACCTCGCAACCTGATGAGCCCGCCATGACGTGGAACCAAGATTTCGGAGCCGGATTGTTTGATCCGGTTCCCGAAGCAGTCGAGCCTTCGACTGCGACAGGCGACGCCGTCGCCGATTCGGCGGATCAAGCGAACGACTCGTCGCGGGACGAATCGGACGACCGGTTGGTCCGTGTCGAACGCGGTATGTTGGGCAAAGCCGTCCCTGCTCCTCACATGAACGATCGTTCGCGGGAACATGAGGTCGCTCCGGTGAACGCCAGCGATGCTGAAGCCCAGCCTTCACGCGACGACGATGAGGACGACCGATCCGGTTTCGGTTCGGGTATTTTTGATGACTAAGTCGTCGCGTCCGACTTGGCAGATCGGTATCGCCGCGATGTTGTTGTTGGTACTGGTCAGCGCCGTGTTTTCGGGCGGATTGGTCTACGCGGCTCGGATACCGGAAATCCAAGAAGAGCTCTCGGTGCTGTTCGGGACCGAAGTGACCGCCGACCGCACCCGACGCGGTCCACAAATTTTGTTTATTCTGTTCACGCTGAGTTCGCCGCTGTTAATCGCCGGACTTTTGTCGACCGCCATGACGCTTAAGGAAACCCGTTTCTTGAAGTCGTTGACGAAACGTTGAGACGTAGCAAAAGCAAAAGCAATTCGTCGGCTCGGTCGCGTTCAAAGCAATCCAAGGCTGCTCCGCTCGTATCGCTCGACGCGATCCGTGCGAGCTTGCGATCGGAAAAACTAGGCGACCTGCCGATATCTCCAGACGATGTTGAGCGACTCACCCATGCGGTCTCGATTCGGCACGAGAACGCGATCCGTATCCGCCGCGACCGCACGGTAGACTTCCCCGTCGAGACGCGACCGGTACCATGGTATCCGCAGGCGGTTCGGTACCAACAAGATGTCTCGTACGCGCACACCGAACTGCCGAACGATCAGGGCGGTTATCGACCATCGAAAACCATCGACTACGCGGCCGGCGATTTCTATCTGCAAGACGCCGGATCGCTACTCGCCCTGGCCGCCGCCTCGGCCGATACGCACGAATTGAGCGGCAAGACGGTCTTGGACCTATGCGCCGCCCCGGGTGGTAAAGCGAGCGGTGTGCTCGAAGCGATCGACCAATCGGGGCCCGTCGGCGACCGGGGGCGAGGTTTTCTGCTGGCCAACGAAACGATCGGATCGCGGATCGCTCCATTGGCCTATAATCTCGCCCGAACCGGCAGCGACCGATACGCGATCACGAATCTCGATCCCGACACGCTCGCGGATCGCTTGCCGGGCGTATTCGACGTCGTCCTCGTCGACGCGCCGTGTAGCGGCCAGGCGATGATGGCACGCGGCAAACAGTCCGCGACCTCGGTTTCGGAATCTCAAATCGCCACCAACGTTGCTCGCCAACAACGGATCCTTCGCGCCGCCGATCGGTTGCTCGTACCAGGAGGTCGATTGATCTACAGCACCTGTACGTTCGCGGTCGCCGAGAACGAGGAACAGGTTCAATTCCTGATCGATGACCTCGACTATCTTTCGACTCCAGTGCAGCGTCTCGTCGCACACGCGAGTCCGTTGTCGGAAGCCTCCTACCGGCTGTGGCCGCACCGGGATGAATGCGCCGGAAGTTTCGCCGCGTGTTTGAATAAGCGTGAATCTGATGCGGCTGAGGCGGAGCATCGCCGATCCGACTTGTGGGAACGATCCAAGAACGCCGCGACGGCACCCAGCGATGCGACCGAACAGTTGCCGTTTCTTTTTGCGTCAGCAACGATGTGGTACCAACCGAGAGATTGGATCATCGACGGTTTCCCCCACGATGCCCCGGCTTGGACGAGCGAAGAGTACGTTCTCGGTCCCGAGATCGCTCATCGCACCGGCACGACATGGAAACCGTCCCACGCGGCGGCGCTGCGTCACCCTCACCTGCTCGACGCCGAGCGGACCGAACTCGATGACCATGCGGCGTGGATGTACCTATCCGGCGAGGCGATCCCGACGGCTGTTCGCGGATGGCAAATCGTCGAACACAACAACCGTCCTTTGGGATGGATGAAAGGAGACGGCCGAATCGGCAAAAATCACTTGCCGACCCACGCCCGTGTTCATCGATAAGCTTCCCACCAAGCGTATTCTAGTGCTTCGTCAAACCCTAAAATTAGGGTTAGTGAAGTGAGCCGACGGCACTAGCCGCGGGCATTGCTCAACGCCCGACGGAGCTAGCGGCGTGTTGATTTAATCGTAACCCGAAGCGTGAGCGAGGGATTCATCACCATTAAGTCCTTTGTATGTATCCCTCGCTCACGCTTCGGGTTTCGATGAGGACTAAATCAACAGCCCGCTAGCGCGTTCGGCTCACCCAAAAATTTGATTTTGACGAAGCACTAGTATTCCATCGCAGCTTGGTTTTCGGGTAGAAAAAGGTCTTTAAGCCCCTCTTCCCCCGAGACCACGGACGGTCGAATGTCAAACCGCAAGCTCTATCGTATCAAGCTGACAGACGAAGAACGCGAAACCTTTGCCAAGGTAGCCACCGGTAAACGTGGCAAGCTG
>NZ_SJPM01000012.1:35777-219051 GCF_007859915.1 Neorhodopirellula pilleata | reverse complement strand
GCGGCGGCGTCGGTGGCGGCAACGACGGCGGCAAGCAACGGCTCGAAAACGGAGACGCCACCGTGAGCATTTAGACGAACGATAGCACCGCCGGGAAGTTCGATCTCGATATTCGCCGGCACGACAGATAATTCTTGATTGTCCGGCACTTCGACCGCGATAAAGCCCGCCGGTTCGCAAGCGGCTTGTCGCAATCGTCTTCGCCACTGATAGAACGAAGCAACGCTATAGCCTTCGGCATGGCAGAATTCAGCGATGGTCGTCCCGGCATCGTCGAAACGCTCGATTCGCTCACGCCACTGCCTGGCGAGCTCGGGATTGGGAAACGCGTTCATGGTTTTCTCCTGGAGGTGGAAACAAACCTGTCACGCTAAACCGCCTGTCAACATGGGGAGATAGAACGCTTACCATCAAGGCGGTCTCGCGGATCTTGAAGACGAGCTTGTCGAATTGATCGGTCTCGCGAACCTCGATCTCAAAATTGCCAGGCGCATCGACATCGATCTTGTAGCCGGTCCGCTGCTTGATTTGTTTGCGGACCATCTTCCCGAGCGTACGCGAGGTCGCCGCCGTCGCATAACGTTCGGTGATCTGGGCCATGACCATCATCCCCGGGATCGTTAACACGACGACGATGATCCATTCGTAACCGACCAGTTGATTCCAATTCTGGTACAGGTACCAAATCATGTATCCGACGCTAACCGCCCAAATCAAGAAGGGTAAGCACTGCTGCACGATCGCCCAGATCATCGCCGGTGGCGAGATCAACGAAGCCTGATCGTCGCCCAACGTTTCGATCGACGCCGTCCGATTGGGCCGGCCTTCGGGGCGCTGCCAAGAAAATGTTTCGGCCACCGTCTTGTCCGTCGCGGGGTCCCAACCGTCGAGCCGAATGGGGATGCCCGCCTGATGAATCGCACGGGCCAATCGGGGCAGCTCCACCTGCTCGCCGATCCCGACGACTTCCTCGCTTCCGTCGTGATAGAAATAAAGTCCTGGATTGGGCCAACCGCTTTCCTCAGGCAAGACGATCGCCGCACCGGGGATCTTTTCTAAATGATAAGTGGTCGGAACGGAGTACTTCCCCATGTCGCCGCCGACGATGAGTTCTTTATCCGTCAGAATCGCTTGCCGACGGGAGTTGGTGCCGTCGAAAACCCACCACACAATCCCCACGGCCCCCAACGACATGAGTGCGACATTGATCCAGTCGATCGGCTGACCGTCGGGCGTCGCCGTCACCACGATCGACGCCACGCCCAACCCGAGACACGACAATAAAAACGTTAGAAAACACCATGCCGTCCAATGACGAACGCGATGAACAAAGAACCAGGGCTCATTCCAAACAAACCGATTTTTCTGAAAGAGTGCCATCTTGATCGAGCTATTCGCGACCTTGCCGGGTGTTCGTCGCAAAGCCTCCTCCACCGAGCCTACATCGGGAGCTTACGAACTGGCGCTGCGGTAGGCTCCCAACGCCGTTCGAAATACCCAACGGCTCGCCAGAATACTGAGCACGGTCGCGATCACGGCCCAGCCGACGAGCATCCATTCGTAATCCGTGCGTGGCGAAATCGGGCGGGCCAGCAATCTCGCCGGGACATTGACGACCACCAAAACCGGAATCACGAACGTGAACAATCCGTATAGCGGTGTCCCCCAACCACGGTTGTAAATCTCCATCGGATAGCGGCTGAAGTTCGTGATATAAAACCAAAAGTTATACAGCGTCTGATTGCGGCCCAGCCAAATACTCGTCGCCGACAAACAAATCATCAGGCTGTACATGATCGCGACACCACAACCGCAAAACAGCACATACAAGATCACTGACACAAGCGATGGCACATACGGGTCGACCTCCCGCGTCGCCAAGCGAGACAACGCCACGATCATGATCACCATCCCGGCCGCGAAGTTCGCAAGCGAACTCCAACTGACCCGCCGAAACGAAATCAAGAATTGCGTGTCGATCGGCTTGAGCAACGCGAAATCCAAACCGCCGGTTCGGATCAATTCGCTGAACTCCTCAGCGTTGGGCATGAAGAACGCCTGCACGATCGAATTGATGAACCAAGTCGTCGCCAAGAAAAGAAAGAATTTTTCTTGGTCCCAACCCGTGTCCGCCCCGATCGTCGAGGTGTATTGAAAGATGATCAGGTAAAAACCGACGTTCATCGCCGTCCATCCGAGACTGCTCAGACACTCGATCACGAAATTGGTTCGGAACGTCATGTCCCGCACCAAACTGTTGCGGGCGAACGTCATGAACACGCGGCGGTAACGAGCCATTTCGTTGAACATGCGTCAGCCTCCGTAGCCACTGTAACGAGCCACACCGCGGGCGTACGCGAAACGACAGACGATAATGAAAAACGCCAACCAAGCCGCCTGGATCGCCATCTCGCCGGCCAACTCATCCTCGGGAATTTTCCCCAAGAAAACCGCAGCCGGAAAGTATGCGAGATACTTCAGCGGTAACAAGTTCACGAACCATTCGATGTCGTCAGGCAACAACGACAGCGGGAACATGTGACCCGAAAGAAAAAAACTAAACAGCATATAGAGAAACAACAACGACGAGACTTCCAAGAACCAAAACCCGATCATCCCGATCGCCGCTTCCAAAAAGAATCCGATCGCGAATCCCATCACGAGTGAACCTAGGAATGCGATGAAAAGATGCGGCGGCGGGAACCCGTCGACGAAATAATCCCGACACAGAAAAAACACCAACGCGAACGGAGCGATCGCCACCGCGTAATAGGCGACCTTGTGGGCTATCCGGTTGAGTAACAAGAAACCGATCAAGTCGATCGGTTGGATCAAATAACGTTTGATCTCACCCTCGCGGATCTGCAACGCGATCCCCGACGCCAAGCCCGGCATCGATGAAAACGCCCGGGCGATCATCGTGAGCAGGTAATACGCCACCATGTCCCGAAACCCAAACCCGCCGATCTGAGCGGTCGGTTCACCGCCGGGATTTTCAGAAACAAGACGCTCACTACGTTGGCCCACTCCGGCCGCATCGATCGAATCAAAAATCGCCCACCACAAAAAGATCTGCGTGACGATCGGCAAGAACCGCATCAACGTGCCCAACGCAAAATCGCCACGATAAACGAGCCGTTCGGACAAGGCCGTCGAAAATACCATCCTCCAAACACTCAACCGGTTTGCGAAGTCGGATTGGCGATTGGACACGGTAGTGCGGGGGGAATGAGAAATGGTCGGATTCTTAGAAGCGTTACAGGTTTACAGGTTTACAGGTTTACAGGTTTACAGGTTTACAGGTTTACAGGTTTACAGGTTTATAGGTTTATAGGTTTATAGGTTTATAGGTTTATAGGTTTATAGGTTTATAGGTTTATAGGTTTATAGGTTTATAGGTTTGCGGGTTTGCGGGTTTGCGGGTCTCGACCTGTGACCTGTGACCTGTAAACCTCTAACCTCCCAAATCAACCGTCTTTCCTGTCCGGGCGCTTTCATAGATCGCGCAGATCAATTCAACGCTTCGTTTTCCTTCGGGTCCGTTGACGAGCGGTTCGTGTCCTTTCTCGATCGCCTCAAGAAAATCGTTGAACACCTCGGTGTGTCCGTGATGGCCGATCGCTGACGGATCGGCCGCTCCGCCGCCGGTTTCGGTCTTGCCGATCATTCGTTCGCGGATCGATTGGTCTTCGTCGGTCTCATGCTTGAACGTCCACTGTGTCAGGTCTTCCTCTTCGAGCACGGCACTGCCTTCGCTGCCGGCGATTTCGACCCGCTTGAGGGCACCCGGGAACGCGGTCGTGGTGGCTTCGATGACCCCCAACGCGCCGCATGCGAACTGAATGTTGGCGACGACGATGTCTTCGACTTCGATCCGCTCGTGGGTCATCGTACCCATCATCGCGGACACCCGTTTGACCGGACCCATCAGCCACAACAGCAGATCGACGCTGTGAATCGCTTGATTCATCAAGGCTCCCCCGCCGTCGAGCGCCCACGTGCCCCGCCACGCGCCGCTGTCGTAATACTCTTGGCTGCGGTACCACTTCACGTATGCGTCGCCCATCGTCACTTTGCCGAACCGACCGCCGTCGACGGCTTGTTTCATCAACTGCGACGATTCGTGAAAACGACTTTGGAAGGTAACGGCCAACTTCACGTTCGAGGCCTCGCAGGCGGCAATGATTTCGTCGCACTTTTCAGGGGTGACTTCCAACGGCTTCTCGACCATCACGTGCTTGCCCGCTTTGGCGGCCGCCACGGCGGGTTCCAAGTGCGCCCCCGAGGGTGTGCAGACGGCGATCGCCGCGATCTCGGGGTCGCCCAACATCGCTTCGAGCGTCTCGAACGCCTTGCAATGATTATTTTTCGCGAATTCCTGGGCCCGCTCGAAGCTGCGGTCGTAACAACCGATCAATTTCCCGTCGTGAGTGTCCGCGATGGCTTTGGCGTGAAAGTTCGAGATCATTCCCGAGCCGACGATTCCGATTCCGATAGTCATGAAGTGTTTGCGTTAATGAAAGGGAGCGAGTGAGATTGCCGAAAACTCGTGTACCTGCGGCGAAGGTGCGTTTTTTGCTAGGCCGAGTCGTTGGACGAACTACGTCGATGCGGAGCTAGGCGAATTCGTACGATCAGGATACGTTTTGAGCTTCCCTACCGCTACCGATGGATTGTCGTCCCATTGAAAACCACCGCCTCATCGTCGCGTCGCCGGGCTTCTGGGTCACCCGAGTCGGACTCTTCGCCTTTGCCGGTTCTGCGCAGCTTACACGACGTGCCCGCGATTCTAGATGCGGTCGCCTCAGTCGGGACGGTCCTGCAGCGGCAAAAACGTGACACGCCGCTCGCCTTTGCCGGCGTTTGGGGCGGCATTCGCGGTCTCTTGGCGGCGACGTTGACCAGGCACACGCCGCACGTTCTCGTATTGTTGCCCCAAGCCGTTGACGCGGACGTCGTTGCCGGGGACGTTCGATCGTTCGGAATATCCGACGTCGTCGCTTTGCCTTTGTCGGCCGGCGATGGCACCGGATCGTCCATCCGCGACGCCGATTACGCCGCCCGGTTGCAAGTCCTGCAATCGCTCCGGGCGAGGGACCAGGACAGCACCGAACCGCTCGTCGTGACCGCCTACATCGGGGCCGCGATCCAAAAAGTCCCCTCACGAGACCGATTGACTCGGGCGACCCGCCGGTTGACCGTCGGCGACGAAGTGGACCCCGAAGTGATTCGCAAATGGCTAGCCGAAGCGGGCTTCGCGGCGACGACTGCGGTTCAAGTCCCGGGCGAGTTCGCCAGCCGAGGTGGTTTGCTCGACATTCATTCACCCGACCAAACGACTCCGATTCGGATCGAATGGTTTGGCGACGAAATCGAATCGATCCGGCGTTTCGATCCGGCGACGCAGCGTAGCAATGAAACGATCACGAGCGTGGAAATCGCCGCCATCGGTGCCGACGGACCGGCCGGCATGTTGGTCATTCCCGAGGACGAATTCGATCCCGATGCGATGCCTCCTGAGGTAACGCCCCCGAACCCCGACCAGGTATACACCGAAGATACGATCGGGGCCGAGACGACCGTCGTCGATTACTTGCCCGAGGACACCGTGATCCTGTTGGTCGATCCGGCGGAATGCCAAGCGACCAGCGAAGCGTTGCTCCGACGCGTCGCCCGGACGGAACGTTTCGTCACGATGCCCGAACTGCTCGCCGGCCTGCACAGCCACCAGGTCGTCACGGGAAGTCTGCTCGCCAGCGGGAACGAAGACGACGTGGTCGACCTCCAAACCGCCGGCGCGGACAGTTTCGCGGCTTCATTGGACGAGACCAAAGCCCGAGTCGACAGCGTCGCGGCGGGTCACGAAGTCATCGTCGTCGGCGACACGCCCGCCGACGGACAACGCTTGACCGAACTGCTCGCCGACACCGACGCGGCCCGTTCGGGGCGGTTGCACATGACGGTCGCCGACCTCAGCGGCGGCTTTCGGTTGTCGCAAGCCGAAGTGCTCGTCCTCACCGGTGCCGAGCTGTTTCATCGCAGTCCCGTGCGCCGGGCTTCGACGCGCGTTCGCGGTAAACCGATCGATAGCTTCTTGCAACTGACCCCCGGCGATCTGGTCGTTCACCTGTCCCACGGCATCGGGTTGTATCGAGGACTCAACACGATCGAAAAAGGGGGCCAACATCAAGAACACCTGACGATCGAATTCGACGGCGGAACCAAGATTCACGTTCCCGCCACACGGATTCAATTGATCCAGCGATACGTCGGCGGCACCAAGACCCGTCCCAAACTCGCCAAGATCGGCGGCATCTCATGGACCAATCAACGCAAGGCCGCCGAATCGGCCGTTGTCGACATGGCCGACGAGTTGTTGGAATTGCAAGCCAAACGGGCCACCAAACGCGGCATCGCGTTCGACCCCGACAACGAATGGCAACGGCAGTTCGACGCGAGTTTTCCCTACCTCGAAACACCCGATCAGCTCACCGCCATCGACGCCGTCAAGGCCGACATGGAATCGCATCGACCGATGGATCGCTTGATTTGCGGCGACGTCGGTTTCGGGAAAACGGAAGTCGCGATGCGGGCGGCATTCAAAGCCGTCACGGCCGGCTACCAAGTCGCCGTGTTGGTCCCGACGACCGTGCTCGCCGAACAACACTATCATTCGTTCTGCAACCGGATGGCGGAGTTCCCCGTCGAGATCCGCAAATTATCAAGGTTCTGCACCGCGACCGAACAACGCGAAACGGTCAAAGAAATCCGTCGAGGCAAAGTCGATATCGTCATCGGCACGCATCGCGTCGCGAGCAAGGACGTCGACTTCAATAACCTGGGTTTGGTGATCATCGACGAGGAACAACGTTTCGGTGTGGCCGTCAAAGAACGCTTGAAAACCAAACACACCAACGTCGACGTCCTGACGTTGTCGGCAACGCCGATCCCGCGAACGTTGCACATGGCGCTCGTTGGTGCCCGTGATATCAGCAACCTGGAAACACCGCCGGCCGAACGGATGGCCGTCGAGACCAAGGTCACGCGTTGGGATCCGAAAATGATTCGCTCGGCCATCGTCCGTGAACTCAACCGCGGCGGACAGATGTATTTTGTGCATAACCGGATCGGCGACATGGTGGACTTGGCCGCCAAGATCCAGGAAGTCGTGCCGGAGATTCGCATCGGGATCGGTCACGGTCAAATGGGCGAAGGCGAACTCGAACAAATCATGATCGACTTCATCGATCACAAGTTTGACATGCTGCTAGCGACCACGATCATCGAAAGCGGTCTGGACATTCCCAACGCCAACACGATGTTCATCGACGACGGCAATCGATACGGACTGTCCGACTTGCACCAACTTCGCGGCCGCGTGGGCAGGTACAAACACCAAGCCTACTGTTACCTGTTGGTCTCGCCGACGAAACACCTCACGCCCGAAGCGAGCAAACGTTTGCGAGCGATCGAAGAGTACTCGCAAATGGGGGCCGGTTTCGCCATCTCGATGCGTGACCTGGAAATCCGAGGTGCGGGGAACTTGTTAGGCAGCCAACAGAGCGGTCACATCGCTGCGGTCGGCTACGAAATGTATTGCCAACTTCTTGAAGACGCCGTCCGGCAAGCCCAGAAGCTTCCGCCAAAGTTATCGGCCGAGGTCGACATCGACTTGCCGATCGAAGCTTACCTACCCGACGATTACGTGCCCGACTTGCGGCATAAGATCGACTTGTACCGACGGATGACCCGGATCGATCAAGCGAGCCAAATCGCGGGCTATCGGGAAGAGCTGATCGACCGGTTCGGCCCATTGCCCGACGCCGCCAAACGCATGATCGAATTATGCGAATTGCGACTCGACGCCGCGGCCTGGGGCATCGCGTCGATCACCAATAACGATCGTTTCATCGTACTGGAATACTCCAACCGACGCCGCATCGAACAACTCGTTAAGAACGCGTCCGTCCCGGTACGAATCGTCGACCATCGCAAAGCGTACATCCCGATCAAAGACTTCGACATGACGCACCCCAGCGGTCAAGCGTGGTTGCAATTAGCCCGAGCGGCGCTATGGATCGGCTGACACGATAACCGATCACTCCGGGAATATGATTCTGAGCTTCGGTTCATGCCGTCGACCGCATTCAAATGCATTGGAATCCGTCTGAGCTTGGAAAATTACGATCTATCTTGGTGTGCTTTATTTCGCTAGCTTACCCCGGTCATGCGGAGGGAAAGATCGCGTCGGCTTGGCAAGACTGGTTCAATTTGGGAGTCGAAAAAGGAATGTGGAGACGGCGATGAAGTGCTGGTTGAAATGGAGTTTATTCAGTGTCGCGTTGCTTGTTTCCGGGTGTCGCTCCACGCCCAAGCCGACCGCAGAGATCACGTCGGAGGTGGCCATGCCGCCGACCCAACAGGCGACCTGGAAACCGGTCACCTTTGTCGATAAAGCCGAACTCCAATCCGGCACCGGGGGAATGGACTCAAACGCCGCACCCGAGTTCTCGGTAACCGACTCAGGGCTTCGATATCGCATTTTGCGATCATCCGATCGGCAAAAACCGACCGCCTCAAGCACCGTGAGCGTCCACTACCGTGGTTGGCTCAACAACGGAAAAGTATTCGATAGCTCATACGAACGCGGCGAACCGACGACGTTTCCATTGAAAAATGTCATCGCCGGTTGGACCGAGGGGATGCAACTCGTCGGTGAGGGCGGGATGATCGAACTGTGGGTGCCATCCCGGTTGGGCTACGGCGAAGGTGGTTCACCAGGTTCGATTCCGCCCCATTCCAACTTGCACTTCATTGTCGAACTGGAAAGCGTGCGATAGCTAGTGGATGAACTGGCCCGCGAACTTGAGGTAGCTTCGATCTCCGTTCAGGCATTCGCTGTGCCGCTTCAGTGACGCATAGACGACTCGCAGCGCGTCGCTCCACAGATCATCCGAACTCAGCCCACGGGCGGTGCGGATGTCGTCCAGTGAATCGATAACCGAGCGAATGGTTGGATCCTCGTGCTCGTAATGACTGAGTGCACCACGCAAAACCTGCTCGACGCACTGGTCATCGAATTCCGGTAGCTCGCGTCCTGCGCCGACGAGCACGAATTCGATATTCTGCAAAAGATCGGTATGGCTGCGTGTGATCCTCCTCTCCACGCCACCGCTCACTTTCAGCGACTCGCTTACCACAACGATTGGCTCGGGACGGCTGGCCCGTCGCCTGGCGAAAGCCTTCAGTTCCTTCTTCCGCTTGTCCGCTTTCGTGGGCATGTTGCACTCCGTTTCTTCAAAGGATTGGGTTGATGTAGAAGTTTGATGCCAGGAAACACCGGTCCTTCCCGGAAACGCCTAATTCTTAATTATCTCACACAAAACGGCAAGTTCATTTCAGCAACTGTTTCATCTCAATACCGCGTCACGTCCGTGTCGATTCGGTTTTCTCTGGACTGCCCCGGTCATTCGATGGTGACAAGCAGCCTGATGATTGTCGAACGAATTGGCTTATTTTGGGTTTTCAGGCCACTCCAGAATTTGCATTTCCACCCGGTCGGCGAGCAGTCGTCCGCGAGGGGTGAGACGAATTCGGCCCGCGTGATGTTGCAGCAACTTGTGCGTGAAACAGCTCTCGATGATCGGCTGGAGTTCACTGGCGAAATCATATCCGAGCCGTTCGTTGAGAACATTCAGATCAATTCCATCGATTTGGCGAATACCGAATGCCGCCAACTCGCGGGCATGTTGATCCAAGGAAATGACTTCAGTCTCGATCGTCGCGTCGCCGCCGTCGAGCACGCGTTTGATGTACGTCGTCGGGCTGCGATGATTGACATGCCTTGCTCCATTGACGAATCGAGCCGCACCGGGACCGACGGCGTACCAACCCTGTCCATTCCAGTAGGCCGAATTATGTCGACTGCGGGCCGATGGCCGGGCGAAACTGCTGATTTCATAATGTTCAAACCCGGCGGCTTGCAGTCTGCGCCGACACTGGCGGTACATCGCGATGTCGGTGTCTTCGGGGACCTCTTGCAACTCACCGCTGCGCCGCCTCGACCAAAACTGCGTGCCCTTTTCATACGTCAAGCTGTACGTCGAGATGTGACGAATCGGCAACGTTGACGCGATCCGCAACTCCTCGTTCCATTGTTCGATCGTTTCGCCGGATGTCCCGAAAATCAAATCGATCGAAACGTTCGCAATGGATTCGCAGGCGCGCCGAACCGAGTCGATCGCTTGGTCGCCGGTATGTCCCCGCTGGAGCAGCCGCAGCTTCGCGTTATCAAACGACTGCACCCCTAAACTCAAACGATTGACGCCCGTATCAACGAGCATATCGAGTAACACGTTGGTGATGTCTTCCGGATTGGCCTCGACGGTGAACTCAACGGTGTCAGCGATTTGAAAACGGTTGCGAACGGAATCGATCAATCGTTCGAGCCGCGGCATTGAAAGTTGCGTGGGCGTACCGCCGCCGAGGTAAACGGTCTCGAGCGGAACATCGGCGGGATGATCGATCGACGCCAATTCCGTTTCGGCGGCGTGAAGGAACCGACCTTGCAAATCATCTCGTCCGGCGACGACGCTGAAGTTGCAATAGCCGCACCGGTGTCGACAAAACGGCACGTGGATGTAAAGCGATCGCGGAGTCGGCCAACCGCCGGGTGGAGCGGAGTTCACAGCCACAGTTTCAATCGATCGCCGAGCATATCGGGAAGCGTCTTTTTGACAAATCGTTTGATTTGCGGGTCCGTGTACCGCGTGCTCGCGTGCGAACCGATGATCAATTCGTTTTGAAACTGATCTCTGCGTTCTCGATAATCGTCGACGTGCATGTGCCCGTGTTTGTGAATTTTATCGCGGCGGTGTTCGGGTGCGGCGAAAGTCAGTTCACTGATCAATACCTTGGCATCATAAAACTCGGGGTTTTGATCAAGGCCCTTCGGGGCGGTGTCTCCGGTGTAAGCGAAGATCGGCACGCGGACCTCGTTGGTGATTTCTGTTCCGGCGAGTTTCAGGTCTCGGATCTGCTCGCCGGGAAGATCGAGGTATTCCGGCTTGAGCTTGTGGCGTCGTTGATAAACGATGAAACCCAGTGCATCGATGGTGTGATGAACTTCAACGGACTTCACGACAAGCTCGCGACCGATCGGAGTCTCATCCCCGCCGAGCAAACCGATTAGCTCACAGGGCATCGCACCACGGTCAAGCGAACGGAACGTTTGCAACATTTTCCAAGCCGTGTCGACGGCGGAGTCAGGCATGTAAATCACCGGCGGGTCCATCTTCATCATCCGCCGCCGGGATACGTACGCGGGCAAGGCCGCGATGTGATCGAGGTGAGCATGTGAGACGAACATCGTGGGGGTCCCCATAAAATCCCACGGCTGGACACCGACATCAAAAAGCAGCTTCAGTTCATTGACACGCCAACAGGTTTGTACCGCCGCACGGGAATAGCCTTCGATGGTGAGACCATCGTGGGTGTGGGAAGCGACGGGAACGTTTTCGAGCATGGGAAGAAAGTGGCGAGTAGCGAGTTGCGAGAAGCGAGAAGCGAGTAGCGAGTAGCGAGTAGCGAGTAGCGAGTGGCGAGTGGCGAGAGGAAAGCAGCCAACAGCCAACAGCCAACAGCTAATAGCTAATGCGCTACCTCATTCGGATGGGCATGTTGCTTTTTTCGATCGCTTCGGAGGCGTAGTTGTCGACTTCATTGACGTTCAGTTCAGCGGAGTAACGCTCGGTTCGAACGACTTCGATGTCTCCGTTTTCGTTTTCGGTCACGGCGGCTCCGTGGTGGCGGGTCAGTTCCAACATAGCCAGGAACCAGCCGATGTAGGCCGACTTGTGCTGGCCCGGTCGGACCAAATCGACCAATTCGACGCGAGGTTGCTCGGAAAGTTTTTGGTGGATGCGTTGCATGTAAACGTGAATCGGGGTGTCGTCATAGATAACCTCGGTCGGCGGCGGACCGGCTGATTCTCTCATGATTCGGCCGAACGCGCTGACCAAGTCCCAGATTTCCAACCCGACGATCGGTTGGTCGGCCGGATCGTTGCGGCGGGAGGGTAAATCATCCGAAAGGCGTTCGAATCGGGTTTGCCATCTCGTCGACATTTCGTCCAAAACCGACGCCGCGTCGCGAATTTCCTTGTACTGCAGCAAACGCTCGACGAGTGATTCGTGATTTTCCTCGATGACTTCCTCCTCGTCTTCGTCTTCGATCTTGGGCAACACCGATTGGCTCTTCATTTCCACCAGCGTGGCGGCCAGATCGACAAAATCACCGACTTCGCCGAGGTCCAATTCCTCCAATAAGTCGAGATATTCGATGTATTGGTTCACTAATTTCGCCAAGGAAATCTCCGAGAGCGACAGTTCTTGGCGGCGGACCAAGTACAACAACAAGTCGATGGGACCGCGATAAATCGGCAAATCGATACGGAAATTCATGAGGAATCGGGGGATTAAGCCGGGCGTTGGATGACGAAGTGGTGTCGGAGGTCGGCGCAGCCCTTGGCAGCGTAGGGTGTCAAAATTATCATGCCTGCCCTTCAGTCGCGACCCGCTCCCTTCTTTGCAGCCAAACGGCTGCGTTTTGCGTCATGGCCAACTCGAATCACCGACACCTCCTTTCCGCACTCGTTCAAAACGTGCCAGGCGTGTTGGCTCACATTTCCGGTATGCTCGCTTCGCGTGGATTCAATATCGATTCACTCGCCGTCGGCGAAACGGAGGACCCGAAACTGTCGCGGATGACATTCGTGGTCGTGGGTGACGATAGCGTCCTGGAACAGGTCCGCAAACAGCTCGAGAAGATCGTAACGGTCGTTCGCGTCCTCGATATCAGCTCCAACGACTTCGTCGAACGGGATCTGTTATTGCTCAAGGTGGCCGCCCCGGCGGGCAGCATTCGGGCGGAAATCCGTGAGCTGGTCGATATTTTCCGAGGCCAGATCGTCGACGTCGGTCCTGATGAAGTGATGGTCGAGATCAGCGGACGCGAAAGCAAGGTCCAGGCCTTCATCGAACGGGTCCGCCCGTACGGAATCAGCGAGCTGGTCCGCACCGGACGCATCGCGATGGTCCGCAGCGGATGCCAAACCGCCGCCAAGACCGGCAAATAAGTATTCACCCCATAACTTTCCACACCGCCCGTACTTTACAAGGTTTTAAAACTGAT
Source organism: Neorhodopirellula pilleata (assembly GCF_007859915.1). Lineage (GTDB taxonomy): Bacteria > Planctomycetota > Planctomycetia > Pirellulales > Pirellulaceae > Rhodopirellula > Rhodopirellula pilleata. The sequence continues at coordinate 205,860 of NZ_SJPM01000012.1, read as the reverse complement.
GGCCGCCACGATTTATTACGACAACGACGCCGATCTGTCGCACCTCAAGGGTAAGAAAATTGCCATTTTGGGCTACGGCTCCCAAGGTCACGCTCAGGCTCAAAACCTCCGCGACAGCGGTTGCGAAGTCATCATCGGGCAGCGTCCTGGCAGTCCAAATTATGACTTGGCCGTCTCCCACAAGTTCGAACCGATGCCGATCGCCGAAGCCGTTAAGGCCGCCGACGTGATCAACATTTTGTTGCCTGATGAAGTCCAAGGCGACATTTTCCGTGATCACATCCGTGACAACCTGTCGACCGGCAACGTGCTGATGTGCTCGCACGGGTTCAATATTCATTTCGGTCAGATCGAACCGCCCAAAGGTATCGACACGCTCTTGGTCGCGCCCAAAGGACCGGGCCATCTGGTCCGCAGCGAGTACGAAAAAGGCGGCGGCGTGCCATCCTTGATTGCACTCGGCGAAGGAGCCTCCGAATCGACCAAGCAAATCGGATTGGCCTATGCGAAGGGCATTGGCGGTACTCGTGGTGGTGTGATCGAAACCACGTTCGCCGAAGAAACCGAAACCGACCTGTTCGGTGAACAAGTTGTTCTTTGCGGCGGAGTCAGCGAACTCGTTAAAGCCGGTTTTGAAACGCTGGTCGAAGCCGGATATCAGCCCGAAATGGCTTATTTCGAATGCATGCACGAACTGAAGTTGATCGTCGACTTGCTCTACCAAGGCGGCCTGAGCTACATGCGATATAGCATCTCTAACACGGCCGAGTACGGCGATTACGTTTCCGGTCCGCGGATCATCACCCCCGAAACCAAGGCGGAGATGAAGAAGATTTTGAACGAAATCCAGTGCGGCGAATTCGCTCGGAAGTGGATCAGCGAGAACCGTGCCGGTGCCCCGTTCTTTAAGGCCACCCGTCGCCGCGAACGATTGCACCAGGTCGAACAAGTCGGCATGGGGCTTCGCCGCATGATGAGCTGGATCGACGAAAAAGAGGTTTGATCCCCTGAGTCCTCTGCCGCCGGTCACGCGGTTGACCGAAATTCAAGTCGAGTGCGTCCAGCGATGGCATCGCGAACCGATTACCAATCCGTTCGACGACTCGGATGAATTCGAATTCGAAAAACTCGTGTGTCGACAACACGAGTTCAACTTTCGGCTTTGGCACGAGGAGGACCTCGCCCGCAGCCCCGAGGCGACCGACGAACGGATCGCTACGGTCAAGCGGGCAATCGATCGCTGGAACCAACAACGCAACGACGCGATCGAACAGCTCGACGATTTCATCGCGGATTTGTTAGCAAAAGTCGCAATCACGACTGGCGCGGCCGCGCCCATGAACACGGAGACCCCCGGCAGTGCGATCGATCGGCTCTCGATCATGGCCCTTCGGCTGTACCATTACGCCGAGCAACTCGAACGGGTCGAGGCGGACGCCACCCACATGGCAAGAGTCGCCGCGCGGATCGAGATTTGCCGATCTCAACACGCCGACCTTTCCAATAGTTTGCAAACGTTGATCGACGATTTGTTCGCCGGCCGTAAGCGGCATAAAACGTATCGTCAGATGAAAATGTACAACGATCCGTCGCTCAATCCCGCGATCTACGGCTCGGGCAACGCAAGCGGCTGATGAGTCCCTCGCCAGGAATCCTCTGCTCACCGGCGTGTTGATTGAGTGCACGTTTGGGCGTTTTCGTTTAACGGCAAGCCGCAGGCGCCTGCGTTTTCAAACTCTGTCGCCTGCGGCTTGCCGTTAAACGATTCAATCAACAGACCGTCACGCGTCGGGTTAGGGAATCAGGAAGTTATTTCCGAACGCGTCCTTACCGAAACTCTTGGCAATTTTCGCTACGGCGGGACCTGCGGCAGTTCCGCGAATGTTCGCCCGGTGCATTTGATTGCCAACGTGCTAGAATGCTCGCTTCAAATCATTTCGATTCGGACTGGGATTTGCGATGGCACATGTGACTACTTCGATCAACGGCACCCCTTCGGATCAATTCGAATTGGATCGGGATGAGATGCGGATCGGTCGGCACCCCGAATGCGACATTGTTGTCGATGCCGGTGCGGTCAGCCGCTACCACGCGAAACTCGTCCGGGCGGCTAAGGACTGGACGATCGAAGACCTTGGCAGCCGCAACGGTACGTTCCTCAACGGCCAGCTACTATCCCGTCCTCATGTTCTTTCCCAAGGTGACCGCATCCGGATCAGCGAAGTGGAACTGGTTTTCCACGACGACCAAGTCCCCGAGTTTGCGCGCGGCACCAGCGCGATGACTTTTGACGGTTCCAATTTCGGGATCCAGATGGTCGACGAGACCGACTCGAGCGCCAGCGGGCTGTCCAAGGTGGAATTTCGCAGCAGCGACGACGGGCTGAAAATGACCGCCACGCCGGAAGCCAAGCTGGCGGCATTGCTTGCGATCAACCGCAACCTGACCGGCGCGATCTCGATCGACGAAGTGCTACCCAAGGTGCTCGGTAGCTTGTTCGAAGTCTTCCCCTCGGCCGACCGCGGTTTCGTGGTGATGGAAAGTTCCGAGGGCGCCTTGATCCCGCGATGGGTCAAGACTCGCAACAAGCTGGACGAGACCGAGACCGTCCGCATCAGCCGCACGATCATTCGCAAGACGATGGAAACCGGCGAGACGATCCTGTCGCTCGACGCAATGGACGACAGCCGTTTCGATAGCAGTGAGTCGATCGCCGACTTTTCGATCCGATCGATGATGTGCGCGCCGCTGCATGACGGCGACGGCAAAGCGATCGGGGCCTTGCAGATCGACTCGACTCAAGGCCGCGGCCAGTTTCGTGATGAGGACATCGACTTGTTGACCGGCGTTGCGGCCCAAGCCAGCGTCGTGATCAACAATGCGAGATTGCACGAGCAATCACTGCGTCAAAAGGAAGTCGAAGTCGACTTGAAATTGGCGACCGAAGTCCAGCAAGCGTTCCTGCCGTCGGTGCCTCCGGAGGTCCCGAGCTTCCGGTTGGAAAGTTTCTACCAAGCCGCCAATCACATCGGTGGGGACTACTTTGACTACGTCGAGTTGCCCGACGGCCGCGTCGGCGTGGTTGTCGCCGACGTAGTCGGTCACGGCGTCGCGGCGGCGATGTACATGGCCAAGTTAGCCGCCGAAACCCGGTTCTGCTTGGCAAGCGAGCCCGATCTCGCCAAAGCCATCGAACGGCTCAACGATTCGATGAGCCGGCTCGGCGTCGAACGATTCGTGACTTATCTGCTGGTTGTGATCGACCCCAATTCCAATTTCGTCTCGATCGTCAATGCCGGTCACATGGCACCGATCATTCGTCGGGCGGCCGACGGCACCATCGTCGAACCCGGTGAAGAAGAGTCGGGCTTGCCGATCGCGATTGACGAAGGGATGGAATACCAGGTCACCATGTGCGAGTTCCTCGAAGGCGATGTCGCGGTGCTCTACACCGACGGTGTCAACGAAGCGATGGACGCCGACGACGAAGAATGGGGCACTGAGCCGCTGCGCGACATCATTCGGCATACGATCGCGATGCCGGGTACCGGAGAAGTCGCCGCGACGTTGGTCAAGCAACGAATCGTCGAAGATGTTTTCAAACATATCGGCAAAGCTGACCAGTTCGACGACATGTGCATGGTCGTGATTGAACGCACCGAAAGCCTCGCCGCGACGCCAGGGCTTAATGAAACCGTCGGCAGCGATACCGATCAAACCACCGATGCGATCGATCCAGTCGAAACCGACTCGGCGCTGCCCGAGAAACGCAACTTAAACGATACCATTTGATGATTTCTTCAACCTGCAATGCTTGGCACCGTCCCATGTTCCAACCGTATCGCTGGGAGTTTCGACTGCGTTCTGTCTGCTTTGGCCTGATCTTCGTTTGGTTCGCCCCGCATCCGGTCGCTGCTCAGTCGCCCACTCAGCCGCCCGCTCAATCGCGCACTCTGGCTGAACAAATCTGTTCCTCCGAGCGAGTCGTCTTTTTGGGTGACAGCATTACCTTCCAGGGCGATTATGTCGCTTTGATTGATGCTTATCTGCAATCGCATGCTTGCGGATCGCCTGCGCCGATGGTCATCAACGTGGGATTGCCCAGTGAAACGGTTTCCGGGTTGAGCGAAGAGGGGCACGCCGGCGGAAAATTCCCTCGCCCCGATCTGATGGAGCGTTTGGTGCGAGTTCTTGACACGACCAAGCCAAGTTTTGTTTTCGCGTGCTATGGAATGAACTGCGGTATTTACCAGCCAGTTTCCGCGGATCGAATGCAAGCCTATCGTGACGGCATTACACGGCTCCGAGATGAACTAACTCAGCGTGGTGTCCCCTTGGTCCTGATGACTCCGGTTGTGTTTGACAACCAAATCGCAAAAGCCAAAGGGAGCTTCGAGTACTGGCAATACGATGACACCCTAACCGCGTACAGCGAGTGGTTAATGTCATTAAACAAACAAGGACAGCCGGTGATCGACCTGCACACTTGTTTTAGCAAGCAACTCCAGGCACGCCGCGAGGACGATCCGAGCTTCACGTTTCAAACAGACGCCGTCCATCCAAGTCTGGAAGGTCACGAGGTGATCGCCGACTGCGTCGTCGAATGGCTGCGAAGCCATGGTGTCGGCTCGTCCGATTCAATTCCAAGCGTCGCGGATGAAAAGAGGCTGAAATTGTTTCAACAGAAAATGCGTTTGCTCCGCGATGCCTACGTCGCCGCCGCCGGGCACAAGCGACCGGGCATCAAAGCAGGTTTGCCGATCGACCAAGCGATCGAGCAGGCGAACCAATTGCAAGAACAGATCAACCTTTCCTTCTCCGGATCCAACACGAATCCATGACAAAAAAAATCTGCCGTTGGGGCTTTATCGGTGCCGCCGCGATCGCCCGCAAGAACTGGAAAGCCGTTCGAATGAGCGGCAACAGTGTCGTTGCGGCTGTGGCCAGTCGCGATGTCAGTCGGGCCGAAGCGTTCATCCATGACTGTTCGCTCGAATGCCCGCCGGTCATCGAACAGGAGGACGAGCACCCCACGCTAACACGTCCTCTTGCGATCGGTGATTATCAAGAGCTAATCGACCGAGATGACATCGATGCGGTGTATATCGCGCTGCCGACATCGCTTCGCAAAAAGTGGGTGATCGCCGCCGCCAAAGCTGGCAAACACGTGTTGTGCGAAAAGCCGGTCGCCGTTCACGGTGATGACGCCGAAGAAATGATCCAAGCGTGTCGCGAGGCGGGCGTGGGTTTCATGGACGGCGTGATGTTCGATCACTCGGCGCGGTTGCCGGAACTGCGTCGCTCGCTCAAGGATCCCGATCGGTTCGGGACGCTGCGTCGCATCCAAACGCATTTTTCGTTTTGCGGTGATGACTCCTTCGATCAATCCAACATCCGCGCCAGCGCGGAATTGGAACCGCACGGCTGCCTGGGAGATTTGGGTTGGTATTGCATCCGCATGAGTTTGTGGGCATCAGGATTTCAAATGCCGATCGCCGTCGCCGGTCGTTCGATCCGAACCCTGGATGAGGGTCGCGTGCCGAGCGAATTCCAGGGCGAACTGCGTTTCGAAGGTGATTTGTCGGCTGGATTTTTCTGTTCGTTCCACTGCGTCAATCAACAAACCGCTACCCTCTCGGGCGACCGAGGGTACATCACGATCGACGACTTTGTACTGCCGTTTGTCGACGCCGAAGTCAAATGGCAAACCAACACGCACGACCTACAAATTCATAATTGCCGTTGGAACTTCGGTCGTCACTCCACCTCGCACGCGGTCAAAGAGCATGCCAGCGGCGAGCCGGATTCACAAGAAGTCCGCATGATCCGCAACTTCGCCGTCGACGTGTTGCAAAACTCCCATCACATCGCCCCAGGCAGCATTCATGCGGCCGACGTGGCACTCAAGACGCAGCGAGTCCTCGACGCGCTGCGACGCAGCGATGCGGAATTCGGAGCCTGGGTGTCGCTCGAGGAATGACCGGCCACAGTCACCAGCCCTGATTTTTTCAATTTGACGTACCACTACCTCGTGCGCGATTCTCTCGATTACCCACCATGCCCGCATCCAAAGCCAAAAACGTCCTCGGTACTGAACTTCAAGTCTGCAGCACCGATCCGATGACCGGGTTCTATCGCGATGGTTGTTGCAACACCGGCGGCCAGGACGTCGGTCTGCACGTCGTGTGCGCCGAAATGACGGCTGAATTCCTCGAGTTCAGCCGCGACCGGGGCAACGACTTGAGCACCCCGGTCCCCATGTATGAGTTCCCGGGGCTGCATCCTGGCGATCGTTGGTGCTTATGCGCGGCCCGATGGAAGGAAGCCTATGATGCCGGCAAAGCGCCCAAGGTCCATCTTGCCGCAACGCATATTTCGGCGTTGGAATTCGCCAACCTCGAAGAGCTTCAGCAGTACGCGACCGACGAAGACGGCTGAAATGTTGGAAAAAGCGGGTATTCTGCGCCGGATTGGGCGTCTGTCTGATTGACCGAAATGGCGTCGGCAAATAGGCTTTGCGGCAATTGGCGTTATCCCATTGAACACCCGATCCAACTCACCCCCACAGGGACAAATTTCGACGATGGCTAAGTCTACGAAAGCTGTGAAGTCCACCCGAGCTGCGAAATCAACCAAAGCAGCTGCTAAACCCGACAAGATGGTCTATTACTTCGGCAAATCCAAGACCGAAGGCAAAGGACTGGCCAAGACGCTGCTAGGCGGTAAAGGCGTGAACCTCGCCGAAATGACGTCGATCGGTCTGCCGGTTCCTCCCGGGTTCACCATCACCACGGAAGTCTGTGGCGACTACTACAAGCACGGCAAGCAATTACCAAAGGGCTTGATGGAAGAGTGCCACGACGCGATCGCCCAACTCGAACAAGAACTCGGCAAGAAGTTCGGCGACAACGATAACCCGCTGCTCGTTAGCGTTCGTTCCGGGGCTGCGGTCTCGATGCCCGGCATGATGAACACGATCCTCAACCTGGGGCTCAATGACGCGGCCACCGAAGGTCTCGCCAAAGCGACCAAGAACGAACGTTTCGCCTACGACGCCTACCGCCGCCTGATCAACATGTACGGCGACGTCGTGATGGGCTTGTCCCACCACAGCTTCGAGGAAGCTTTCGACAAGATCAAGAAAAAATACAAAGTCACCGAGGATACCGAAGTCCCCGCCGAAGGACTCAAGGAACTCTGCGAAGCCTATAAAGATGTCTACAAGAAGTCGGCCGGCGAAGACTTCCCGCAGGATCCGATCAAGCAATTGCAACTGGCCATCGAGTCCGTTTTCGGATCCTGGCACGCCGACCGCGCGATCTCGTATCGCCGAATCGAAGCCGCCAAGGGCAACACCGAAATCGCCAACCTGATCGGTACCGCCGTCAATGTGCAAGCGATGGTGTATGGCAACATGGGTGACGATTCGGGAACCGGTGTCGGATTCACTCGCGACCCGAACACCGGACTAAACAAGTTCTACGGCGAGTTCTTGATCAACGCCCAAGGTGAAGACGTTGTCGCCGGGATCCGCACTCCGCAGCCGGTCGCCGAGATGGGCAAGTGGGACAAAGCGGCCCACAAAGAGTTGATGGAAATCAAGGACAAACTCGAAACGCATTACAAAGAAATGCAAGACATCGAGTTCACCATCGAAAAGGGCAAGTTGTACATGTTGCAAACCCGAACGGGTAAACGCAACGGTATCGCCGCTGTGAAGATCGCCTGTGACATGGTCAAGGAAGGTTTGATCACCGAAAAAGAAGCCGTCTTGCGTGTGCCCGCTTCGGACCTGACGCATTGCTTGTTGCCGTCGTTCAAACCGACCGCCCGCAACGCCGCCGATGTGCTGTGCCGCGGCTTGAATGCGTCTCCCGGTGCTGCGGTGGGCAAGCTGGTCTTTACGGCCGTCGAAGCTCGTGAGCGATTCGAAGCTGGTGAAGACGTGATTTTGGTCCGTCGCGAAACCAGCCCTGAAGACGTCGAAGGCATGTCCGCCGCCGTCGGGATTTTGACCAGCACCGGCGGGGCAACCAGTCACGCCGCCGTGGTCGCCCGAGGTTGGGGAAAGTGCTGCGTCGCGGGCGCTAGCGATGTCGAAATCAATGAAAAGGCCAAGACGATCACTGTCAATGGTCGCAAGTTTACCAACAAAGATACCATCAGCCTCGACGGCACGACCGGCGAGGTGATGGCGGGCGAAGTCGAAACTCAAGAACCCAAGCTCTCAGGCGATTTCGCCAAGCTGATGGAGTGGGCCGACAAGTATCGCACGATGAAGATTCGCACCAACGCCGATTCGCCCGCCGACGCCAAGCGAGCCCGCGAGTTCGGTGCCGAAGGCATCGGGCTGTGCCGCACCGAGCACATGTTCTTTGAAGCCGATCGGATCATTCACATGCGTTCGATGATCCTCGCCGACGATGAAACCGATCGTCGTGCGGCGCTAAAGAAGCTGCTTCCGTTCCAGCGCAAGGACTTCGAGGGCATCTTCAAAGCGATGGCGGGCTTGCCCGTGACCATCCGTCTGTTAGACCCACCGCTGCACGAATTCTTGCCGCACGAAGCCGCAGCTCAAAAAGACATGGCGACGGAACTTGGCGTTAAACCCGCCGACATCAAAAAACGCAGCGAAGCGTTGCACGAGTCCAACCCGATGCTCGGTCACCGGGGATGCCGCCTCAGCGTGACGTATCCGGAAATCTTGGAAATGCAAGTTCAAGCGATCGTCGAAGCAGCCATTATTTGCGCCAAGAAGAACATTGATGCTCAGCCAGAGATCATGATCCCATTAGTCGGAACCGCCGCCGAGCTACGCATCCTGCGAGCCAAAGTGGAAGAAACGATCGAAGTGACCAAGGCCGCCAAGAAGCACGAAGGTGAACTCAAGATCTTGATCGGCACGATGATCGAGATCCCACGTGCGTGCTTGACGGCCAACGAAGTCGCCGAGTACGCCGACTTCTTCAGCTTCGGCACGAACGACTTGACTCAAATGACGTTCGGCTATAGCCGTGACGATGTCGGTGGGTTCTTGCCGGATTACATCGAGCACAAAATTGTTCCGGTCGATCCGTTTCAATCGCTCGACCAAGCTGGCGTGGGACAACTCGTTGAAATGGGTGTCACGAAAGGACGCAGCGTCAAGAGCAAGTTAAAGATCGGCATCTGTGGCGAGCACGGCGGTGACCCATCATCGATCGGATTCTGCAACAGCACCGGACTGGACTATGTTTCCTGCAGCCCGTTCCGAGTGCCGATCGCCCGTCTCGCCGCCGCCCAAGCGGCACTGAAACAGGCCAAGTAAGCAGTCACTGCCACGATAGGCTGGTCACACCAGCCTATGCGTTCATGCACGTGCGAAATTCATTTTCGGCAATCACCCTCCATCCGTGAGGGTGATTCCGTTCAGAAGATGGTCTCGGGCTTGATCGGCAAGACATCGGCGGGCGATCAATTGCCCAGCCTTAGCCGGAGACGGTAACTACCACTCTCGACCGGTGATCAGCCTTGGGGGCAGATGGGTGACACTATTGAGATAACCCAATCGCCATCGGCCGTGATCAGGTGAGCCACTGTATTGGAGTTCGGTGACCGACGTGTTGGCAATCGGCCCAACGGCATCGAGGTCAAGAATGTCGCTGAGCATGAGTTGCAATAGTTCACGCTTGAAGTCGGCGTGCACGACCAAGGCGACCGAACCGCCCGTCCCGGCAAACGTTCGGATCAAGCGTTCGTTGACTTGGATCGCGCGTTCTCGGGTTTGCTCGAGAGCCTCCCTTGGTCGCCCGCCCCACCATCCGTCGACGCCGATTTGTGAATCGATGACCAACCAATCATCCGATGAATCGGCGACCGAGGGCGTGCCGAAGAATTGAACGATTTGATCGCGATTCAGCCCCGGTGCCCCTGCAAAATTGGATTCATGGTGACCGTGATAACAACCGCCGGATTCAAAAATGTCGTGCCAGACTTCCGTGCGTCGTCCTCGTGCTCGCAGGATTCCTTGAGCGGTTTGCAAGGTTCGCTGAAAGGGGCTCGTGATCAGCAATTCCAATCGCAAGGTTTTCATCCAATCGGCAAGATACTGAGTCTGCAAGTGACCGCGCTGAGTGATCCGAGGGTCACATACTCGCTCGTGAACGGGACGTGCGTTGTTCTCACTTTCGGCGTGCCGAATCAGGTGTACCGAGAACGCTTGGCTGTTCATTAAGTTGGAGATGCAAATGCTTAGGTAATGGACTCGAACAGTGACGGATCTTTGGGAGCATCCGATGTCAGATGGCGTCGTATTTGAGCCTATTTTGAGTGAGGTTGAAACAAGCACAACGATCAACGGCATGTTGGTCGAAGGTAACCGGAAGCTTGACGGGCTATCGATTTTGTTCTCATAGAAGCCCGACGTGTGAACCAGGAATAACTAATATTGACTAATCCCTCGCTCTGCGGCGTGTTGATTTAGTGCGTTCGTCAGTTTTTGTGAGCCGATGGCGCTAGCGGGCTGTTGATTTAATCGTAACCCGAAGCGTCAGCGAGGGATTCATCACCATTAAGTCCTTTGTATGTATCCCTCGCTCACGCTTCGGGTTTCGATGAGGACTAAATCAACAGCCCGCTAGCCACGGGTTCCGAATGGTGGCTTATTTGCAGTAAAGCCCGCGGCTAGCGCCGTCGGCTCACTAAATCAACACGCCGTTTGGCGTCGGGTTACGATTAAGTCAATAGGCCGGTGAGTTTTGAGGTTGCGATAATCGTCGCTCGAGCTCGAAATGCATGGTCAAGGGCCGCCTCTAGGTAGCGCCAATCAGCGATTTCTTCCAACGCAGAGCCCGCTGAGACGCAGAGGATCGCAGAGCTCGGTGACGTCGATGAGCTCGTCGGGCTTTAGTTCTGCGGCCCTCTGCGCCTTGGCGAACTCTGCGTTTAAACGTTAGCAGTGACTCTTACGCTAGGCCCGCAATCAAGTGGATTCGCGACATTGCCGACGAACCAGGCATGCCTTTAGGTTTGTTCGGTGAAATTCCCGCTTACTGCAGCAATGATTGGGCCCCGTCGATCCAGACCGGTGTACCGGTAATGTGCGAGGCCAAATCACTGAGCAGGAACACCGCCATAGCGGCAACATCCTCGGGATCACCCATCTCGCCCTGTGTCAGCGGGATCGGCCCCTCGGGATACTCCGTGGGGGTTTCAATCTTGTCGAGATTCTCCCGCTCGGTCTTTTCGTGAATGTTCGAATGGATGCCGCCGGGGCAAATCACATTAACGCGAATTTTGCTGGGGGCGAGTTCCATCGCAAGCATTTTCCCGAACGCGAGTTGTCCGGCCTTGCTGCTGGCGTAGGCGCTCGCGCCTTCGTTGGTGAATGTGCGAGTGCCGTTGATCGATGACATGATGACGATGCTGCCTCGGCCTTGCTCGCGAAGATACGGTACCCCGTGATGAATGGTTAGTTGGCTTGTCTCTCACTTTGAATGGGGCGTTCGTATCGACCATCGGGAAGGACGTGGCAAACGCCATACCGATTTTGTCTCAACGGGCCAAGCCAGCACGACTGCGGCGAGTCGTGCCAGGGTAAGGGAGCAGCGAAACGAATTTCGCTACCCCAAGATTCAATCTCGGAGAAGCACTCGGTACACAAAAAAACGCGGCGAGTTGCCTCGCCGCGTTTCTGGTCTCAACATTGTTTCGAAAGAAAGAATCAGTCTTTCTCTTTTTCGATTTCCGGTTCCGACCCGGCACCCTTGGGGGTGTTGTCGTCATACTTGGCTTCTGGAATCGCATCGTGATCACGGGTCGTGATGACTTCGTGATAGATCGCGAATTCCTCGTCCTTGGATTCCGCTTTTTTCGTCACCGGTTCTTCGGTAACGTTGGCGGCGGCAACAATCGAATCGATCACTTTACGCTCGACGATTTGATTGCGTAGCCCATCCATTTGACCGGTTTTTTCGAACCGGGCGCGGATGCGACGCGGTGATTCATCACTTTGCTCGGCGATCAAAGCGATTTCGGCTTCGTATTCTTCTGGCAACGCATCGATCTTTTCGTCTTCGGCGATTTGTTCGAGGATGAAGTGCTCACGTAGTGAAGCCTCGGTGCCGGCCTGCAAGTTTTGGCGGTTGGCGTTAACGAATCGTCGGATCGTGTCTTCGTCGAATCCGCTACGACGGAACTCGATCACCTTACGATCAAGTTCGCGTCGGGTTTGACGTCGAACCAAAGTCGGTGGCAGATCGAATTCAGCCGACGCCAAGAGCTGACCGACGATCTCGGTTCGCAATGCCTGTTCGGTGCGGAAGTTGACCTGACGCTCCAGGGAGATTCGCACGAAGTCGCGGAGTTCCTGCTCGGATTCGAATTCGCCGAGTTCGTCAAGAAATTCCGGAGTCAGCTTGGGAAGCTCTTGCTTGAGGACTTCGACGACGGTGAAAGTCGCATCGACTTCTTTACCTTGTAATTCCTCGTTGGCATGTCCGGCACTGAGTTTGACCTTGCCGGTGATCGTGTCGCCTTCGCTGCATCCGCTCATTAGCTCGCCGAAGTTTTCGCAAACGCCGTCGGACAAGCTCAAGCGATTGGCTAACGTGACGCGTTCCTCGTCCATCTCTGACAACTTTTTGTCGCCGTCTTTAAAGACGCAGGTGACCAGTAGCTTATCGCCGAGCTCCGCAGGAGCGTCGCTCGCCTCGAGTGTCGCGTAGCGTCCCAGAACACGTTGCATCGCCACGTCGACGTCCGATTCCTCGATCGTTTCGACGGGTTTGGTCAACGACAGACCTCGCCAACTCGGCGTTTGGAATTCAGGGCGAACTTCGATTTTGAACTGATACTTGAATTCACCTTCGTCGGGCAATTCGATCGATTCGTAATCAAAATCTGGTTCGCCGATGGCCGAGAACTCCGCTTCCTCAGTGACTTGAGAAAGACTGTCCATCAACAACGAACCTTTGACCCGTTCGTGGATGCGTTCTTTGAATTGTTTTTCGACCAATTTTCGCGGGGCACGACCCGCGCGGAATCCGGGAACTTGAGCGTCCGTGACCAGTTCGTCGAACGCTTCCTTGAGGTACCGGTCGACCTCGCCGCGAGGGATCGAAACGATCACTTCTCGCAAGCAGGAGTGCGGTTTTTCCACGGTGACTTGCAGTTGCAACGCGGCTTTTTCAGGCGGCGTATCGCCGGCGGTGAGTTCGTTTTCGACGGACGTGGACATCCTGTGTTCTTACTTCTGGCCAGAGGAGGGCGTCCCGACGAAAATCGAGGAGCACCACGGAAGGGGATCAACTCGGAAGTGTAGTGTTTTGGAGCGCGAAATGGCAAGACGCCCCTCCCGCAGAACCCCAAAGTGGGGCTAAATCGGGAAAACCTGGATTCGAAGATGCGAAAAAGATGCCAAGACGGTCTTGTCACTTCGACGAACGACTTTATACTCTGACGCAACCAACCTGACATGCGGCTGTAGCTCAGTTGGCAGAGCATCACGTTGCCAACGTGATTGTCGTGGGTTCGAATCCCATCAGCCGCTCTTTAACGAAAAAAGCCACTTCCTGTCTCGGAAGTGGCTTTTTTTATGATGTGATTCCGGACCGTCGGGTTGTTACGAGCCCCAGTTGAGGAACCGGGTCAACAATTCTACGCCCGGTTGGGTTAAGAAGCTTTCCGGGTGGAACTGCCATCCTTCGAGTGGAAACTCACGATGGCGGACCCCCATGATCTGCCGGACGCCACCGGTGTCGGTCCATGCGGTGACCACCAATTCTTTCGGAAGTGTCGGCGGATCGATCACCAACGAGTGGTAGCGAGTCGCGACAAAGGGATTGGACAACTCCGCGAACAGTCCGCCGTTGTCGTGATGGATTTCATCCGTTTTGCCGTGCATGAGTTGCGGGGCGCGAACGATCGTACCTCCGTAGGCCTGACCGATCGATTGATGTCCCAAGCAAACGCCCAGCACGGGGATCTTGCCGGCGAAATGCTTCACGCACTCGACACTCACCCCCGCTTCGTTAGGCGTGCAAGGGCCGGGCGATACGAGCAGGCGGGCCGGCGCCATCTCGCGTATCTGGTCCAACGTGGCGTCATCGTTTCGGATCACTTTGACGTCAACGGAGGAATCGATTTCGCCCAAGCGTTGAACGAGGTTATAGGTAAACGAATCGTAGTTATCGATGACCAGCAGCATGGCGAAAACGCAATCAAAAGAGAGGGGCGTGTCAAGATGAATTCGAACCAGAACAAGAGAAAGGATATTCTTCGTCGCCTACCGCGTAAACGCTCTTTAGACTTCCCCGTCACCAAGCGTATAATTGACGACCCGGCGTGTCACTGTGGTGAGTTCCGGTTGCTTCCTTTTCATTCCACTTGTTTGGATTCATCGACGTGATTTCGGTTCGCCCAAAAGTCGCTGAACTTGCTTTTCATTTATTCAGCCGCCCGATTCATCCTGAACTGATCCTGGTTCACCAATCGCGTAAGATCGAGCGAGATCAGTACAGCGCCAAGATCGACATCACGAACTGCGGCCACGTGGTCACGTTCAATTCCGGCAAGGCGACATTGTGCGAAGTGGCCACCAGTGCGAGTCAGCCGTTACCGACGCGGCGATGTTTAATCCACCAATCGCTCAAGGGAAGCCGCACCGAAGAGGCGACGTGTCAAAGCGGTTTGGAGTATCGAAGCCATTTCCAATTGGAACGGGTCGGGGCAGAAATGTTCTGGATGGTCGGCCAGCAGCTCGGCAAAGGCCCGACCGAAGGGTTGTTGCATCAGTTCAGCTCGAGCGGACGGATGGCTCTCGGCGCGGTGAGCTATGTCAATATCGAAACCCGCCGCCGATCAATGCTCATTCAAGCGATCCATACGTTCCCCGACGATTACGCGATCGTCAAAGTGGAGTCCATTTACACCCTGCCGAGCTAAATCGGCGTGGACTGGAAATCCGTTGCAGATCGAATCGTCGGGGTGATCGATCTCAAGAACCATGTCGCCGTGCATGGAATCGCAGGCCAACGTCATCTCTATCGACCGGTCGAGCTATCTCGCTTCGCGAGCGGAAGCTCCTCACGAACAATCGACGGCGATGCCATCGGTTTGATCAATCACTATCGCCAACGAGGGATCCATCGGTTCTACGTCGCGGACTTGGATGCGTTGTCCGGGGGTGCCGTCCAAACCCGTCGTCTCGAAGACCTCATCGCGGATAGTCATGCTCATCACCGGCGACCGGGCGAGCAATGGATTCTCGATGTCGGCTTAAACGAAAACGTCGACGCGGATGATCTGGCTTGGCTGCTCGATCTCAACCGAAGATCTTGCGGTTCGATCTCGTGGGTCGTCGCCAGCGAATCCTCGTTAAGCGATCAAACGGTCTCCTCTCTCGCTAAAACCATCGATCCGGCATCGATGGTTTTGGGGATCGATCTTCGACAGGGAAAACTCAACGTCGGAACGACTGGTTTCGCGGGATCGAAAAAAAACGACCCGTCGGCGGACCCGATCGACCAGCGGACCGTCACCCAGCGGACCGTCACCCAGCGGACCATCACCCAGCGGACCCTGGACCAGTGGGTCGAGTCGGGACGCGAGGCTGGCGTCGAAGCGGCGTTGGTGCTGGACGTTTCCGCAGTCGGAACGGCTTCAGGGCCTGCGGCGATTGATTGTTGCCAGCAGTTGCACCAGAGATTCCCGTCCTGGCGATTGATTTCGGGAGGCGGTTGTCGCAGTGCCGCCGACGTGGCGACGTATCTTGAGGCCGGTTGTAACGAATGTTTGGTCGCGACCGCTCTGCATCGTTGACCGAAGGCGTGATCTAGCGTGCCTGAGCCAACTTCTTGAAAAAATTTCTCGGTCTGGGGGGATTTTCTGACCTAGGTTTGCTTCGTCGGGTTGTCGATGTCGACCGCCCATGTCGCCATCGTGTCATGTCGACAGTTTCCTTGCTATCACGTTTTGCCCAATCGAGTCGAAGCTCCTATCATGAAACGAAATCAAACAAAGAAGAACGGCTTCTCGCTGTTGGAAGTCATCGCCGCCGTGGTCATCTTGGCGGTTGTCGCGGCCGCCACCGTTGCCACCGTTGCCCCGATGCGGGCAAAGAGTGAAGCGAAGCTTGCGATCCAGGATGTCGCGTCGCTCAACGCGATGTCGCAAACCTACTATCTCGAAAACGGTCGCTTTCCGGCCAACGTGAACACATTGGTCAACGCAGGTTACATCTCCAACCAAACGCCAGCGGAACAAACACGCCTGCGAAAGTTGCGAACCTATCCGTACAACCGGGCCGACGGTCGTTTCAGCGAACCGACTACGCCGTAGTTCGTGACGAGTAATTGGTTCCCTCTAAGGATTGGAACCAATCGCGACAAATGACAAGGCTGAGGGCTTTCGCGCCTCTCCGGCCTGTTTATCACCGATCGGCAGTCTTTTCTCTCGGAGTTCGTTACGTGCTCATTGATCTCCGCAAACGCCAGGGCACTTCTTTATTGGAAGTATTCATGGTGCTTCTGATCCTGACCGGGTCGCTGTCGATCATGGGTGTTAGCGGTGCTTTTCACACTCGCACCGATTTAAAGCAAGACACCGACGAAGTGCTCCGCTGCGTTCGTCTTGCTCGCGAGACCGCCATCACGTGTGGTTGTGACATCCACATTCGAACCGCGAGGCGAACGCATCCCTCGTCGGGTCAACGCTGCGTCGTTGTCGAGTTGCTCGCTCAGCCGAGTCCGTATTCCGGCGCGGTCGACGCGTCCAATGCAAGCCATTTCGGACTCGTGTCAACGAACCCGAGTGAATGGATGGTCGATCCGATCTGGTTAGCGTCGACGACTCGATTGAACGCCGACACCAACGAGATTGTTTTCCAATCCGACGGGACGAGCACGCAGGATGCCAACTGGAGCCTGTCCAACGGTGGCGAATCGTACTCGATCCGAGTCGAGTCAGTGACCGGCAACATTCTGCTGGGAGGTTCGCCATGAGACGGAGGTTCGCCATGAGACAGTGGACAACTCAACGAAAGGGAGCATCGCTGATCGATGTTGCCGTCGGCGCGGCCGTGTTGTCGCTGGTCTTGATTCCCGCCATGCAATTGATGGGCAAGTCAACATCGCTGGTTTCCGACATGACCGTTAAAGAGGCCTTGCTGTTCGAGGCTGAACGCGCGATTCAGATGCAGATGATCGAACTGTGTGACGTAGGCGTGTTCGACCTTGCGAGCTCTCCAGGCGATCGACCGGTGACGGACAATCATTCCAAACAGTATCGAACTCGAACTCGATTGATTCGCGATCCTCAAATCGCCAATCTTTTGACGATTCATTGTGTGGCCTACCAAGACGCCAACGCGAACGGTCGCCTCGACGCCGACGAACTCGAGCAAACACTTCAAACCCAGTGGTGCCGCCCATCATGACGTCATCGACCACACATTGTTCGTCGATCCGGAGATCAGGGCTGAGCCTCATTGAAACGGTGGCATGCGTGGCGATCGTCGCGTCGATGGCCACTTCGATCGTCGGTCTGATGCAAAATTCGGCGAGGGTCGCCGCGTCGGCCCGGATGACCTCGGGGGCAGTCGCTCAAGGGCGTCAATCGCTTCGCGAACTGGCTGACCGTTTTCAAACGTGGGACCAGATCGGCGGCATTACCTCGATCAACGGTCGTACGATTCAAAGTGGCGCTCGCGTATACCAATTCGTCAAACAGTCTTCGCAGACCGGCGTGGGATCGGACTTGATCCTTAGGGACGATCTGGGAAACGAAACGACCTGTGTACTTGGATCATTCGTGGATATTCAACTCAATCCGATTCCCGGCAACACCTCCCCGAGCGGTGTCGAAATTCGTTTACGTCTTAAAAGGACTGATGATGAGGCGGCCAGCCTGCGGCCTGACGATCGGGAAGCTGACTTGAAAACGGCAGTCTGTTTTCCTCCTCAAATGCGAGCCCAACCATGAGTCACCGAAAAGGATCTGCGATCGTGCTAGCGATCCTCGCGATCGCGGTGGTTTCCTTGGCCGGGGTGACAATCGTGAGGTCACATCGACGCATGAACTTTCGCCAGTCCGCAGTGCAGGCCAGGACTCAAGGGCGTTTGATTGCCCATGGTTTGGTCCATCGAGAAATTGCCTTCCGGCGAGTCACCCCGAGCGGACCGACCGCGCCGATCGATCAAACGCTCAGTGATTTTCCCCTGTTCGAAAACGCCCAGTGCATCGCGAACAATGTTGATGTCGCCAATCAGATGATGGACACGTCGGTCATCTTATATCCCGGCGGGCCGCCGGCGGACGTCCGGCAACGTTTGGACATTGGTAACTAAGAGCCTATCCGAAAAGGGGTCTGACCCTCTCCGGCGAAACCAGAAACGCAATCAATATCGACTCGCCTCCAAAGGGTCAGACCCCTTTTCGGATAGGCTCTAAGATCCATCATTCGGTTTGAAGTCCGATTCTAGAAAGGAGCTGAATCGGGTGAATCGTCGTCGTCGTCCTCATCGTAATCATCCAAGAAATCATCGGAATATTCCGGTTCCGAATCACCCTGAACATGGTGATCGTCGAGAAAGTCTTCGTCGTCATGTTCGTCATCATCAAGTAAATCATCATCGAGTTCTTCGTCGCCGGGATCGAGCAAGTGCTCCGGCGGCGGATGATTGTCGCCTGGGATCCAACGGATCGTCGGCCGTGGTGGATCCGAAAGCGATTGAGCGCATTCAATGGCCGACCACAGGATCTCGCCCGGTCCGTCGGCGGTGTCTCCCGTGCAAACATCCTCATCTCCGGCGAGCAGGTACAAGGTCGCGTGTCGCAAGAAATTCTCAACCTCTCCCGGCGGATAGACTTCGCGTCGACAAACGGCTTCCATGTCCGGCAAATCGAACTGGCCGTTGCCGACGGTGTCCATCACCACCCATTTTTCGTCTTCGGAAAAAATGCGAACGTTGGTCCACATGTCCAGCGGCGGCAATTCGTGGCACCAAGCGTGATTGAGCCCCTGTCGAAGCAAGGTCGCGTCTCGAAGCACTTCGCCACCGGGATTGAAGTAGCAAAGTGCGTCGGGCGACTCGAGCAACGCCGCCACGGCGCGCGTCAACGTATCCAACTCCGACATCGAATCGTAATCGTCGGGTACCAACGGCAAGTCGTCGTCGTCTTCGTCGTCGGCGCCCAACACATAACTAATCAACAACCGAATGTGTGCCGTGTGTTCTTCGACCGCCGTTTGGGCCCCTTCCCACCCCCACGACTGCGAGGCGGCGCGTTCCAACCCGCCGGGAAACGCCAACGGGCCGAACTGACCGAGCGACCAAGCGACGAATCGTTCCGGCGATTCATCCGGATCGCCCATATCGTCGGGCCACGGAATCGACGTCGGCGTGACCAGCAAATGACCGCCCACTTCCGGACGAAAAGCATAGACCAGCGTTTCGGGAGCGTCCCCGTCGTCGGATTCCTGGCGGGCAACCAATTCAAAACTTTTCAGTCGCTCATGGATCTCGTCCAGGGGCATGGGGCGACGCAGCAGCACGCTCATGCCCTGTGTGAACAATCCTTTCGCCATCAACAAAACTCCGTAAAAACCCCCAATTTACGCCATACAGTCGTCGCTTGCGACCGATCGATTCACAAATATTCAAGCTCTGGGCAGGAAAACAGCAAGATTCTTCGCCCCCCCCCCAAAAAAAACGCTTTTGGACGGATCGAACAAACCGCCCCCAAGGGTGTATTATTGGTAATCCCCCAAAAAGCCGTGAACGTTTCGCGTACCTAGGGAAAGAACAATAAAATCCCCACCGTTGGTTGCCGTCTTGATACCATATCGAGGTAGCTGACCTGTGGATCACTATCCCCTCCCCCTCTCTTCTCTTCTCCATATAAAGGCAGAGACTTATGTCAAAACGACTACTAATCGTCGATGACCACGCCGTTTCAAGACTGGGCACGCGTGCTGCCCTCAGCGACACGGATATCGAAGTGGTTGGCGAAGCCACCAAAGCCGCTGAAGCCCTCGCGTTCGTCGAAAAATCCGTTCCCGATGCGATCCTGTTGGATATTCGCATGGAAGGTGGCGACGGCTTGAACACTTTGGGCCGAATCAAATTAGATCACCCCGACCTCCCCGTGCTGTTGTTCTCCGGATACGACAACCCGACCTACGTCGCCCGTGCGGTGGCTTTGGGTGCGGCGGGATACGTACTCAAGTCGGCACCAGTGGAGCGTTTGATCGAAGCGTTGAACCTGTGCTTCGCCGGCGAGCAATCCTGGACTCGCGAAGAACTTCGCCGAGTCACCGGTGCGTTGGCCACACCAAGGATGAATCAGGACATTGATGTCCCGCTGACTCAACGAGAAAGCGAAGTGCTGCGTCAAATGGCGTTGGGATTGACCAACAAAGAAATCGCCAAGATGCTCGGGATCAGCTATGAAACCGTCAAAGAGCACGTGCAGCATATCCTGCGCAAACTCGGTGTTTCGGACCGAACCCAGGCGGCCGTTTGGGCGGTTCGCAAGAACCTCGTCTAGTGGTTTGCCAGCCTGGTGGTTTGCCAAAGTAAAAATTCGGGTTACTGAAGCAACCCGATGGAGCTAGCGGGCTGTTGATTTAGTTTGCATCGCAACCCGAAGCGTAAGCGAGGGATACATCCAGAGAATTTAATTGCGTTGAATCCCTCGCTCACGCTTCGGGTTACGATTAAACCAACAGCCCGGTCAGCGAGGGATTGAACGCGATTAATTCTCTTTTGAGTATCCCTCGCTCACGCTTTTTGAAGTTGCGCTTTTTTCGTAACCCACTGCGTAAGCGAGGGATCATTGATTTGGACTGATCCCTCGCTCACGCTTCGGGTTTCGATGAGGACTAAATCAACAGCCCGCTATCGCGTCCGGCTCACCCTGAAATTCGATCTCGATGAAGCACACGTTCTGTGTGACGGTCAAATAAAAAACCTCTCGTTCGATTCGCTAACGCGATCGGACCAGAGGTTTTTTTGTTATCCGTAATCGGCTTCCGATCACACCGCAGCGTGACGGCCGGTTTTTTTGCTGTGATTGAAGCTGCGTCCGCCGCCGTTGGAGCGGCCACTACTACCACGTCCGCCGCCATTGCCGCCGCCTCCGCTTCGTCCGCCTCCGCCGCGTTGTTTCGGAGCACCCGATGGGGCCTCGAAGGCTTCTTCGGGATTCTCGACCGGGATCTTTTTGCCGATCAAACTTTCGATCGCACGCAACTCGTCTCGCTCGTCGCCGGTGCAGAACGAGATCGCGATTCCGGCTGCTCCGGCGCGGCCGGTCCGGCCGATGCGGTGAACGTAGCTTTCCGGTTCGACGGGCATGTCGAAGTTGATCACGTGGCTAACACCGTCGATGTCGATGCCGCGGGCCGCCACGTCGGTCGCGACCAACACGCCGATGTCATTGTTGCGGAACGCGAGCAGCGCCTTTTGACGCGCGTTTTGAGTTTTATTGCCGTGAATCGCGACGGCTTTGATCCCATCGCGTTCCAACTTGCGGACCAACGCGTTGGCACCGTGCTTCGTTCGCGTGAAGACGATCGCGCGATCGCACTCTTGGCTAGACAACAGCTTCGAGAGCGACGAAACCTTGTTGTCTCGTCGAACGATTCGCAAACGCTGTTCGATTAATTCCACGCTGGTTTTCTTGGGCGTGACGTTGATCGAAACGGGGTTGAACAGGAGCTTTTCGGCCAACTCTCGGATCTTCGGTGCCAACGTGGCCGAGAAGAACAACGATTGTCGTTGTCCGGGCAGCTTAGCGATGATTTTGTTCAGCGCGGGCAGGAAGCCCATGTCCATCATCCGATCGGCTTCGTCGAGAACGAAGATTTGAACGTCGCGGAGATCGACGTGACCTTGGTCCATCAAGTCGATCAACCGGCCTGGGGTGGCGATCAAAACGTCGACGCCTTGTCGCAACGAGTTGACCTGGTTGCCTTGACCGACGCCACCGTAAACGAGGGCGGATCGGAACTTCATGTGTTTGCCATAACGGCGAAAACTTTCTTCAATTTGGATCGCCAATTCACGAGTCGGTGCGAGCACCAAGGTCGTCGGGCGATTGGGGTTGGCACGTGGTTTTTCGTGGCCGAGGAAATCCAAGATCGGGATCGCGAACGCGGCCGTCTTGCCGGTTCCGGTTTGGGCACATCCGAGGATGTCCTGCCCGGCGATCCCCGGCGGAATCGCCTGGGCTTGGATGGGGGTGGGGGTGGTGTAGTCTTGATCAGCGAGCGCCTTCTTAACGGGCGCAAAGAGATCCATCGATTCAAACGTGTTCAAAATTTTCTATCACATTGTGAGAAAGCTAATAAGAGAGTGGCCGTTGCCACTTCTGGAAACTTCGGACTAACAAGAGGAGTCTCGAAGCAAGGTGCTTCCTAATGTGAGGAAGCGAGCAGCTTTCCAGGAGGGTCGACACGACCTTTTGGTTGGCAGCAGTGGTGAGGCGAAACAAACGTGTTTGTCATCCCTCAACCATGGACGAGAAGCTGAAACCTTGATTCAGATATGTCTCGCCGGTCGATTCACGCTTAACAATGAGAAGCGTTTCCTGTTTTCAATCGACCTGTCTTCGGTGAAGCCGCCAATCCGTTTGGCGTCCTTTCACCCCACAAGAGTACACCGCAAACGGGATGACGCCAAGTGCAATCCCAATAAATACGAGTAAATCAACGGTTAGGGTAATGAACAAAGCCCCAAGACGCCGCCAATGCGTCGGCGGCCTGTTCAATATCGGTGATCTCGCCCCAACCGCCGTTTCGCAAGAACGCGT
Organism: Neorhodopirellula pilleata; assembly: GCF_007859915.1. Taxonomy (GTDB): domain Bacteria; phylum Planctomycetota; class Planctomycetia; order Pirellulales; family Pirellulaceae; genus Rhodopirellula; species Rhodopirellula pilleata. Next base: position 183,069 of record NZ_SJPM01000012.1, on the reverse strand, counting down.
GCGCAAACTCGTGAGCGATCACGTAGTGCGCAAACGATTCGCTCGCTTCGGCAAGCTTGGAACGCAAGATCACGCAACGACTGCCCTGACCATCGACCCCGGGCGGTGGCATCCAAAACGACCAGCCGACGCCGGGAATATAGTTGTCGATCTCGACTCGAAATCGAGGGTCGTCCAAAAAGTCCCGCTGTACCTCATCGGGGAGCGACTCCAAGACATGCAGCACTCGTCGTTGCAACACGGGATGACTCGCGAACGGCTCGATATAAGCGGCAAACGTCATCAATGGGTATTCACGCAATGTATTTTCATGGGTTCTTTCAAAGCGAGAGATTGTTTCCGACATTCGTTCCCGCGACCAACGTGTATGGTCGCTAAGCATCGCGTGAACAATAAGTGATGGATTCTTAACGTGGCGTCGACTTTCAGTCGACGTTTCAGGGTTTGGCGACTGAAAGTCGCCACCACTTAATGTTCACGCGATGCTAAAGTGCAAAACTTTACAGAGTGCCAGACTTTATAACGGATCATTCGGCAATAGGAGGTGGCGAACGATCATCGGCTTTGGGCAAAGGGACGCCGGCCGAGGTTGCCGTAACGGTGGTAGTCGTGCGATATGGACTGCTCGTTCAAATAACGCAGACATTCAATGCGGCCTTCGTCGACGATCGGTTCATCGATGATCGTGACGAAACGTTCGCCGCATGCTCTTCGAATGAGGGTGCTTGGCTTCGACACACATCGCAGACGGGTCACCGCCCCGCTTTTGATTCTCTCGGCGACGGCCTCGTCGGTTTCTTCGAGCGGATCGATCAAGCCGGGCAACCAATCCGCGACCGATTCCAACATCGACAATCGTTCCGCGGGCAAGGTCGGTGAGAGCGACAATGTGATCGGTGTTCCGACACATACCGATGCCGCGATGGCGATGATCGCGTCACCCAAATCGGCGGCAGCGTCGATCCGGATCGCCATGCCGTCGACGGGGCGATAGCGACGAATGATGTCTTGGCCGGTCAATCGAAACGTGTCGTGTTCCTGAGCGAAGTCCGAGTCGTTAGCGCGCCGTTGAGAATGCAAAGCTTGCTCGATTCGCGTTCGCAAGTCGGCCTGAAGCTGTCCCTCGGCGAAACGATTGCGTCGCAGCCAATCGGAGAAGCGGTCCAACGGGCCGTGCTCGATCGATGCCCCTTCGGCCGTATTCTCGCTCGACGTCGCGTCCACCGGTCCGATAGCGTTCGATCGCACACGCGAGAGCGCCAGCACATAATGAGGCCCACCCGCTTTGATGCCGGGTCCGTAAGCCGACAAACCGACACCGCCGAAGGGTTGCCGCAAGACGATCGCGCCGGTCGTCGGTCGGTTGATATAAAGATTTCCCGCCGGAATTGATTCTCGCCACAAGGCGATCTCGCGTTCGTCTAAACTTTCCAAACCGCTGGTCAAACCGTATCCGGTCGAGCGAACGATCTCGATCGCTTCTTCCAAACGGCCAAACCGCATCACACCGATCACCGGCCCGAACAACTCCGTCACGTGAGTAAAACTGCCCGGTTGAACATTCCATTTGACCCCCGGTCGGAACAACGTCGGATTGCCGTCGACGTGTTCGGGCATCACCAACCAAGACTCATCGCGTTCGAGTTCTTGCAGGCCACGACGTAGTTTATCGGTCGGTGGATCGACCAGCGGCGTGATCCGCGTGTGCAAGTCCCAGGCTGAACCGACCGGCAAGCTGCGAACGGCATCCGCGAACGTTTCGCGAAACTCGAGATCGTCAAAGACTTCTTTTTCGAGCAACAACAACGACGTCGCACTGCATTTCTGGCCGCTGTGGCCGAACGCGGAATGCAACACATGCTTGATCGCCAAATCTCGGTCGGCCATCGCCGTCACGATGGTCGCGTTCTTGCCACCGGTTTCGGCGAGTAGATGCAAGTCGGGACGGACTTCGAGCATGCGTTTGGCGGTCGAGGTCCCACCGGTCAAGATCACCGTGTCGACTGCTGGGTTCTTCACCAACATCGCCTCGGCGACTTCGTCTTCGCACGGAATCAACTGCAAGGCGTCGTGCGGAACTCCCGCGTCCCAGAACGCCTGGCACAACATCAAGGCGGGCAACAAGGTTTGCATCGACGGTTTCAAGATCACCGGGTTGCCCGCCGAGATCGACGCCGCGATGCCACCGCACGCGATCGCCAAGGGAAAGTTCCACGGCGTGATCACCGCCACGACTCCGCGAGGCTCGCACGTGATACCGGGGAAGTTCGCCCAAGCTTTCATGGTCAAGGGATAGAACTCCAAAAAGTCGATCGCCTCGCTGACTTCCGGGTCGGCTTGGGCTACCGTTTTCCCCGCCCCGGCGACCATGCTCGCGATCCAATCGCCGCGGCGTTCACGGCCGAGCTGCGCGACCCGGCGCAAGATGTCATGACGAGCGTCGACATCCAGGTCTCGAGCCCACGTCGAACCGCTGGCTACGTCGACGGCCGCTTGCACCGCTTCAAGCGGAGCCGTTCGGTAGCGACACGTCACGATGCCGGGACGAGAAACGTCCCGCGATGTTTTCCAGGGCCCGTCAACCTGCACGCCGGCGATCACCGGAACGACTTCAGTGGCTCGGTCACCGCAAATCGGTTTCCAACGATCCAGCGTCGCTTGCGCCCAATCGGCGTTGTGGGGCAAGGACCAATCGGTGTCCGGTTCGTTGACAAACTCGGTCCAATGGCGGGCAACCGGTGGTTGCACCGGAGTCAACCGGCGATCTTGAGTTCGACGCGGCTGGATCGAAACCGATCCGGCATCGCGACATGCGTCTTTGAACCGACCGGCGAGCAAATCAAATTCCGGTGTATCGGGTTGTAAACGATAAGCATGACGCAGGAAATTTTCCGGTCCGGTATTTTCATCGAGTCGACGGATCAAATAACCGATCGCGTGCAAGAAATCGGACTTGCGGCACGCCGGGGCGTACAGCAACATCGGTGAATCTCGCTCGGTCAGCGCTCGGCGTTGATGGTTGGCCATGCCCTCGAGCATTTCAAACTGAACCGCCGACTCACACTGAAGTTGTCGTGTCCAGATCATCGCCAAAGCGACATCGAACAAATTGTGTGACGCCACTCCGACTCGGACGACGCCTTGTGAGGCGGCTTCGATCAGTTCACGCAACATCCGTTTGAAGTTCGCGTCGGTTTCGTGCTTGGACGGGTACGGGGCCTGCGGCCACCCACCGACCGAAGCGTGGACCCGTTCCATTTCCAAGTTGGCACCTTTGACCAAACGGATCGTCAACGGTTTGCCGCCACCGGCGACGCGTTCGGCCGACCACGCCAAAAGCTCTCGCATCACCAAACAGGAATCCGGCACGTAGGCCTGCAAGGCGATGCCCGCGTCGACCGATTGCAGGTCACCGCGGTCGAGTGTTTCCCGCAATACGTCGGCCGTCAAATACAGGTCGCTGTATTCTTCCATATCCAGATACACGAACTTGTGGCGGTGACCCGTGGCGTTCGAATCGCCGTTGCTTTCATGCCGGATGTCATTGGATTCCTGATGATTGGCCATCCGGTACAACGTTTCCAATCGGTCCGCGACCACCGCGATGGTGTGCCGGCGGGCGAGCGGCGAGACGTGACTGTAGAGCGTTGTTAGCTTAACGGAAATGCAACGAACATCCGGCATCCTCAACAGTTCGTAGAACGATTGCAAGCGTTTGCGAGTTTCGGCATCGCCGAGCAACGCTTCGCCGAGCAAATTCACGTTCATCGCCACACCGTGACTTTGCCGGTTCCTCAGGTGGGAGGCCAACAGTTCCGGTTCGGCCGGCAGAATCACGTTGGCCGTTTCACGACGCATTTTCTCTTTGACTAGGGGCACCGCCACGCCGGGAAGATACTCACCGAAGGATTGAAATCCACGCAGCATCGCCTGTTCGACCGGGCTGAAGAATCGCGGGATGCCTTGCACATCGAGTATGTGAGTCATCTGGTCGGCGACGCGGGCCGCCGTGTGGGTTCGGAACGCTTGGTCGGTCATCTCGACGAGGGTTGCCTTGTCCGCATCGTGTCCGATCATCCGATCGAGTTCGGATTGCTGACGGCGTTCCTGCGGCGTTTGCAATTTGCGAGCTTCTCGCAACAAATCGGCCGCCAATTCGATCGCCGTCGCGGCGTCCTGTTCGATCTGTGACTCGGAGAAGCGAACGCGATCGTTTCCGACGGTGATCGAATTCGGTAATTCGTGTGTCATGCTCGTGTGGCCTCGGGGGGAAGGAATCGTTATCGTGCGTGGCCTTTGCGTTCCTTTCACTCTAACGAAGACAACTCGATCGTGCCGACGTCGCAGGTTTTAGGCTGGATCCTCGCCATCACGATCGCCTCCATCGCGATTGCCAGTGCGACGGCCAAATGGATCGGCTTGCCGACGATGCAGCGGAAGTGGGACGAGTTCCTACGCTTGCCCCGTTGGCTGTTGTTCTGGTCTGGAGTATTCGAAGCGATCTCCGCGATCGCCTTTCTCATCCCCGGCACGGTCCGCTGGGGGGCGGGTGGTTTGACGGCTTACCTTTTGGCGGCCTGGATCATTCACGCCCGCATATCCGCTTGGCGGACATGTCTGTATTTGACCGTCATGGTGCCCCTGGTATGGCTAAGCGTCCATTGGCGATAACCGCCCCAACGCGCTAAACTCACCCCACCACTCTCCACTCTCCACTCTCCACTCTCCACTCTCCACTCTCCACTCTCCACTCTCCACTCTCCACTCTCCACTCGCCACTCGCCACTCGCCACTCGCCACTCAAAACTAACCATGCCCCGCGCCGCCCTTCGCAAACCCAGCCCCGATCTCGACCTGACTCGCTACCTCAAGCAGCCCGAAGAACTTCCTGAAACAATTTCGAGCCAAACCCTTTTCGGCAACGATCGACCGCTGGAAATTGAGGTCGGTAGTGGCAAGGGGTTGTTCTTGCAGACCGAATCGCAGCGACGGCCCGAACACAACTTTTTCGGGATCGAGATCGCTCAGAAGTACGCCGCTCACGCGGCGGCCCGATTCGCTCGCCGTGAATTAAGCAACGCGATGATGTTGGCCGGCGACGCAACGCCCTTGTTTGCACCGTTTCATGCCGAGTCCATGCAACCGACGCTGCACCCTCGACCTACCGACGGTCCGCCACGGATCGCCGATGGCTCGCTCGAGGCGGTTCATGTTTACTTCCCCGATCCTTGGTGGAAGAAACGACATCGCAAACGACGGGTGCTCAGCGAAGCGAACATTCGTCAATTCAGCCGCACGTTGCGAGTCGGTGGACGAATGCACTTTTGGACCGACGTGTTGGACTATTTCGAACTGACGGTGGAGTTGATCGCCGAGATCGCTCCCGAACTCGGCGTCCCGTTGCCGGAGACGCAACGGGATTCCAACCATGACCTCGACTATCACACTCACTTTGAACGTCGCAGTCGCAAGTTCGGAATCCCGGTCTACCGGGTCTATTATCGAAAGAGGGCTTGAAGGTAGTGGATCTTGTTAAAGATCCTCCAAGAAGAGGATCTTTAACAAGATCCACTACGACTACGAACACGTCAGAGCTGATGACTGCCGATCTTACTTCCCGGGAATGAAACCGACTTCGGTAATGATCGCGGCGGCTTCCGTTGACGATTGCGACCACTTGATGAACTTCATCGCCTCGGGTGACGTTTTGTCAGCGATCGTGTAGTAGAAAAGCTTACGCGAGAGCGGATAGGTCGACGCGTTAGCCGGATCGGGCGTAACGCCTTCGATTGGGACTGCTTTCACCCCGGGAGCGTTCGCGTAGGACAATCCGACATAACCGACGCCGCCCAAGTTATCGGCAACGTTTTGAGCGATCTCGCCGTTACCGCCGGTCTTGATCGTGTTGGCTCCATACTCTTGGCCGCCCATCGCGATTTCTTGAAAGACTTTGAAGGTGCCCGAAGTTTCGTTTCGGGTGAAAGGTTTGACCAGTGGTTCGCCAGCCAGTCGTTTCGTAAGCGTTCTATCTCCCCATGTTGACAGGCGGTTTAGCGTGACAGGTTTGTTTCCACCTCCAGGAGAAAACCATGAACGCGTTTCCCAATCCCGAGCTCGCCAGGCAGTGGCGTGAGCGAATCGAGCGTTTCGACGATGCCGGGACGACCATCGCTGAATTCTGCCATGCCGAAGGCTATAGCGTTGCTTCGTTCTATCAGTGGCGAAGACGATTGCGACAAGCCGCTTGGTAAGCGTTCTATCTGCCCAGGCGGGTGAACCGGGGCAGTGGGCCGCGTACTAGAAGTCCGAGTCACCGTCGCCGGTTCGTTGGGCGCACTCCAGGTGCTCGCACAGTTCCACGACCGCATCGAGGTCTCGCCCCGTTTTATCTTTGTTGCAACGGTGAGTTAGGTCGCTGATCAACCAACGAAGCTCCACCCGATCCATGCCCACACGGCGAACCATCTGGCCCTTGGGCCAGCGACGCAGCGATGCTTCCAAACGACCACTGACGTAGCCGTATTTCAGTATCAAGTCGCGATCATAAATCGTCAGTTCGATGCGATGAGTCAACTTCGCCATCAAGCCACCCGGGCTTCACGACGACGCGTTCGTCGCTGCTGAGTCGTCAAGCGACGCGACGTCGCCTCGGCTTCGCGGTACGGACGTATTGCCTCGGGGTGAGCCTTTCGCCATATGTCCGGTAGCAAGCTTTCATAATCCGTACTGCCACCGGCAAGCTGACGAAGACAGTCATCGACATACGCCCAAACATCCAGCTTATGACGCGCCGCCGATGAGACCAAGCTGTACATCGCAGCAGCCACTTCACCGCCACGACTCGAGCCAACGAACAGCCAGTTCTGACGACCGATCGTCAAGCTGCGAAGTTCGCTTTCGGTTTGGTTGTTGTCGATCGGGATCGCGCCATCGCCCAGGAACACCGACAGCTCGTCCCACTGGTTTAATGCATAGCGAACTGCTTTGCCGATCGAACTCTTCGGCAACACCCGCGGGTCGCTGCTCTTCTGGATCAACCAGTCATGAAGTTCGTTCATGAGCGCAACCGATTCCTTTTGGCGAAGCTCCAAGCGATCCGCCGCTGAGAAATCGTGGCAGCGATCTTCGATATCGTACAGGCCGCGGTAAAGCGACAACGCATGCGCAGCGGCGACCGGATCATTCGGCTTCGCTTCGTTGAATTTTCGTCGCGCGTGCGAGTTGCAACACGCCGCATAGATTCTATCGGTGGCTCCTAGATAAACTCCTTCATGAACTCCGTAGGCATCGACCGTCACATGGCCGCGGAAGTCTTTCAAGAAACTTGCCGGACCATCTCGACCACGGCTTTCAGTAAAGTCAAACACGTTGTAAGGATTGTCCTCGCGACCTCGATAAAGCCAGAAACGTCCTGTTCGCATCTTGCCAGGAAGGCTCGGGTCTTGCACCCGAACCGTCGTGTCGTCCGCGCCGATGACCTTGCCTGATACGACGCGCGAGGCCATCAACTCGAGCAGTCCACCGACCAACGCCGCGATGTTCACCAGCATCCCAAACTGCGTATTTCGTGGGATCAGCATCCCGGCGCGGGCGAAGATGTCTTCCCCACGATAAAGCGGAAGGTGATCGGCGAACTTATTGACGATGATCTGCGTGTAAACGCCGAAGCCGTAATCACTGCCGGGTATCGGTGTCGTCAATCCACCGGGTTCTTCACCGGCGGGAACCTGTGCGATGGTGTCTTTGCATTTGCCGCAGGCTCGTTTGTGACGATGAATTTCCCAAACGAACAATTCGGCGGGAATTAGGTCTACTCGTTCGGTGATGTCGGTACCGATGATCGGCATTTCTTCGCCACAGCATGAACACATCCGCTTCTCGGGCGAGACATCCGCCTCGATGACCTTACGTTTCAAATGCGACGGAATCTTCTCGGACTTCTTTTTGCGGCGACGACGCTTTGTTTTGGAATCGTCTTCCTGATCGTCCTCGAGTTCGTCGACGCTGCCTTGTTCGTCGCCCGTCTCAAACAGCCGCAGTTGAGACTCGTCATCGACGAATCGCTCGGATGATCGGCCAAAGAGCTTGCGGCGATACAGTGCAAGTTCTTCACGAAGTTGTTCGATAGTTTTCTGTTGCTGCTCGACCGTTATGACAAGCTCCGTGTTGTATCTCAACACGCTTTGCAAGTCGCTATTGTTCTCCGGTGCAGGCATGTGTTTGTTGTCGCATATCCAAAGAAAAACGCAAGGCTCCGCTGGGACCTTGCGTTGGGTTTCTTTCAAAAAAGTTGGTCGTTGATCAGGCGGCGTCTTGTTCGCCGAGCGAGTACCGTTTTCGTCGCCGCGATCCTTCGATCTGGACTCCGCGAAGCATCATGATCAGCTCAGCGGCATCGATCTCGAAGTTTGTGTCGTCGCGTCCGGTGATCTTTTCAAAGGTTCCGCTTTCGAGCCGCTTGGACCATAACGACAAACCGTCTTGGTCCCAGGCCAAGATCTTGACGTAGGTGCGAGTTCGATTGAAGAACACAAACAAATGGCCTGAGAACAGGTCGGCCTTGAAGTGCTGGGTCACGATGCCGGATAAGCCGTTGAAGCTTTTTCGCATATCGGCAGCCCCGGCGTAGACGAAGATGCGAGTTCCCGAGGCGACGGAGATCATGGCGCCTCCTTCGCGGCGGCGTCGGTGGCGGCAACGACGGCGGCAAGCAACGGCTCGAAAACGGAGACGCCACCGTGAGCATTTAGACGAACGATAGCACCGCCGGGAAGTTCGATCTCGATATTCGCCGGCACGACAGATAATTCTTGATTGTCCGGCACTTCGACCGCGATAAAGCCCGCCGGTTCGCAAGCGGCTTGTCGCAATCGTCTTCGCCACTGATAGAACGAAGCAACGCTATAGCCTTCGGCATGGCAGAATTCAGCGATGGTCGTCCCGGCATCGTCGAAACGCTCGATTCGCTCACGCCACTGCCTGGCGAGCTCGGGATTGGGAAACGCGTTCATGGTTTTCTCCTGGAGGTGGAAACAAACCTGTCACGCTAAACCGCCTGTCAACATGGGGAGATAGAACGCTTACCCGGCGATAGTTATCTAATGGCATTGGTTCGTCACGATGAAGAACCTGCGATGCCTTTTAAGAAACCGAAGCTTCCCAGCGACGCGATTAAGCGAATCGGTGATTGGATCGACCTGGGGGCTCCCTACGATGCTCCACTGACGGACGTGTCGTCGGAGCCGAAAGGTCCGATGGTGGTTACCGACGATGACCGTAATTTCTGGTCGTTCCAGCCGTTGTCCAAACCACAGGTTCCAGAAGTAACCGACGAAGCTTGGTGCCGAACGGACATCGATCGGTTCATTCTTGCTTCGCTAGAAGCGAATGGTTTGACGGCGAATCCAGATGCCGATGCGAGGACGTTGATGCGACGAGCCGCGTTCGGATTGGTCGGATTACCGGCCCAGAACACGTCCGACCAAGCGGCCTTGGACGATGACGTCTGGGAGAGCATGATCGACGAACTGCTGGCATCGCCCCACTATGGCGAACGCTGGGCGCGGCATTGGATGGACGTGGCTCGTTTCGCCGAATCTTACGGCTATGAGCAAGACTACGATCGCCCGCACGCGTACCACTACCGCGATTTTTTGATCAAAGCGTTCAATGCTGACATGCCGTTTGATCAGTTCGTGCGTTGGCAATTGGCAGGCGACGAATTCGCACCAAACGATCCACTGGCAAAGATGGCCACGGGGTTTCTGGGGGCGGGTGTCTTTCCAACCCAGCTGACCGAAGCCGAGTTCGAATCGACTCGATACGACGAGTTGGATGACATGACGGCCACCACCGGCGTGGCATTTTTGGGATTGTCGGTCGGATGCGCACGTTGTCACGATCACAAATTTGATCCCATTCCGACTCGCGACTACTATCGCCTTGCAGCGACGTTTACCAAAACGATTCGTAGCGAAATCGAATTGGACCTCGATCCCGACGCTAACGAAAATCGGCGTCTTGAATTCGCCGAAAAATCGAAACTGCTAACAGCCGCGATCAATGACTATGAAACCGGTCCACTCAGAGTTGCTTTTGAGGCTTGGCTTGAATCACACGACGAGCTTCCCTCCGAAGATTGGATCGTCCTTGCTGCCGACCGGATCGAATCTAACGGCACTTACGAGGTGCAGGCGGACAACTCCATCTTGGCAACCGGAAGTTCTCCGAACCAAAACACGATCACGTTTTACGCGACGGTGCCACAAAAGAATCTTACGGCGTTGCGAATCGAAGCTTTAACCGATCCGTCTCTTCCGAGACGAGGTCCAGGGCTCGCGGGGAACGGCAACTTTGTTTTGAGCGATCTGTCAGTTGCGTTCGATCGCACGCAGAACGGAAAAGCGACTCCCCGTAAAATCAAACTGTCCGCAGCTAATGCAACGCATCAGCAGAACACGGCTGACCTCTCCGTTGCGGCTTCGATCGACGATCACCCAACAACCGGCTGGGCGGTTGACTTTGGGGGAATCGGAAAGGACAACGCGGCGGTCTTCACATTCGCTGAACCGCTGCTGGTTGAGGAGTCGGGGTTGCTGAAGATTGAAATGAGGTTCGATCATCCGAACCCCAAGCATGTCCTTGGACGACTTCGCCTATCCGTCACCGGATTGCCTACCCCACCCGTCGTCGTCGGCGGCACTGGTCCGGACGCCGCAACTTTGGCCGCTCTTGATGCGGTGAGGAACGGTTCGCAAGATCCGGAACAACTCAAAACGGCATTGAACTGGTTCAAGTCGACTCAACCCGCCTGGACGACGCTCAATCAGTCGCTGGCCGATCACATCGCCAAGGGCGCAGGTGTGAAGTTGACGAAGGTGCAAATCAGCAGCGAGAACGTTCCCAAGCTGGAACACCATGCCAACGGACGCGGTTACCCTCATTTTTACGAAACCACGCACCTGTTGGATCGTGGTGACGTCCATCAAAAGCAGGGCGTCGTGAAAAGTGGACTGTTGGAGGTGCTCAATGCTGATGGCGCGGACATCTCAGAATGGTCGTTGCCAAAACCTGAGAACGCGACGACTGACTTTTCTCGCGCGACACTGGCGACGTGGTTGACCGATCCGAACAACGTATCTGGACAGTTGGTTGCCCGCGTCATCGTGAATCGAATTTGGCAACATCATTTTGGGCAGGGTCTCGTTGCTACTCCGAACGATTTCGGTTTTCAGGGTGAACGTCCGACTCACCCTGAACTCCTCGATTGGCTGGCCGCCGATCTGATCGATAACGGCTGGAAACTGAAACGGCTGCACAAACAAATTATGCTCAGCAGCGTATATCGCCAATCGTCAACGTTCCATTCCGACCGAAGCAAGCTTGACCCGGATAACCGACTTCTGTGGCGACGCACGCCTCGTCGTCTGGAGGCCGAGGCGATTCGCGATTCAATGCTGGCCGTGTCGGGGCAACTTGACCCGACCATGTACGGACCGGGCACTTTGGACGTGAACATGAAGCGGCGAAGCATTTACTTCTTCGTCAAACGCAGCAAGTTGATTCCCATGATGATGTTGTTCGACTGGCCGGAGCATTTAGTCAGTATCGGACAACGTTCGACCACCACGATCGCTCCACAAGCCCTGATGTTCATGAACAGCCCTCAAGGGCGACGACATGCCACGGCGTTCGCGGCTAGGCTCGACACCGCTGCACCGATTGCGGATGCGTATCAGCTAGCCTTCGGTCGGGCTCCGTCAACACGAGAGTCCGAATTGGCGGAAGCATTTCTTCGGCAACAGATTGATGTTTACAGTCAAGCGAAGATCGCGAATGCGGCTGAGGCCGCGTTAACTGATTTTTGTCAAACACTCTTCAGCATGAACGAATTTATCTATGTCGATTAATCGCAAACACATCACATCTGAATTGCCTCGCACTGTTCTCAATCGGCAACAAACGGTTCTCGATCGGCGGCAAGCGTTGGCAAGCGCGGGTTGTGGATTCGGCATGCTGGGGTTAGCTGGTCTTCTTCATGACCAAGGCTTGCTATCATCGACGTCGGCTGAGGATCTCGGTAGCCGCGCGCTCAACCCGCTGGCTCCTCAAGCGACGCACTTTGCACCAAAGGCGAAACGGGTGATCTGGATTTTCGTCAATGGCGGGCCGAGCCAAGTTGATACATGGGACTACAAACCGGAGCTCGAACGTCGGAACGACAAATCGATCAAGGAATTTGCCCCGGAATTCACGAACACCACGGGATTTTTCAAGGACGCGGTGGGGAACCTGATGAAGTCGCCGTTTGCGTTTACCCCGCGTGGCGAGTGCGGCAAGATGGTATCGGAAATCTTTCCGAAACTGGGCGAACACGTCGACAAGATGGCCTTCATTCATTCGGGCCACACGGAATCCAATAACCATTCGCCTGCGCTGTTTGCAATGAACTGTGGACTGCCTCGGATGGGATTTCCGTGTGTCGGGTCATGGGTCACGTACGGCTTGGGAAGCGAAAGCAGTGACCTGCCTGGGTTTGTGGTGATGAGTGATCCCAAAGGTCGAGGGCTACCCAAAGGGCACGCTTCCAACTGGAGCTCGGGATTCCTGCCGGGCGTTTTCCAGGGGACGCACCTGAGTCCCACCGGCGCGGCGATCGACAATTTGCAGCCCGTTCAGCCAGTCGTCCATGCGCAACGAAACCAACTGGACCTCCTCAATCGTCTCAACAACTTGCATCAGGAAGAACGAGCGGCCGAAGCGGAGCTTTCCGCCAGGATCGAAAGCTTCGAGTTGGCTTACCGAATGCAGTCGGCGGCTCCGGAGGCTTTGGACATCGATTCGGAACCGAAACACATTCAAGACCTTTACGGGATCGGCGATGATCGGTGTGATCATTTTGCAAGACAATGCCTGACCGCGCGGCGAATGGTGGAGCGTGGCGTACGCATGGTGCAAATTTACTCAGGCGGCATGGAGAACCAGCGATCTTGGGACGGGCACAACGACATTCACGGCAACCACAGCCAGTTCGCCGGGGAAACCGACCAACCCGTCGCGGGCCTGCTTGCGGATCTTGATCAGCGAGGTCTCTTGAAGGATACGCTGGTGATTTGGTGTGGCGAATTCGGTCGACTTCCTGTGGCTCAGAAAGCTGCCAAGCCGGGCCGGGATCACAATCCTCACTGTTTCACCGCATGGCTTGCCGGTGGCGGGATTAAGGGTGGCACGACCTACGGCGAATCAGACGAAATCGGATACAAAGCTGCTGTGGACAAGGTGCACGTCAACGATTTACACGCCACGATCCTGCATCTGCTGGGCATCAACCACACACGGCTAACGTACAAGTACAACGGCCGCCGTTTTCGGCTAACCGACGTGGCCGGCGAAGTCATCGAGTCCATTATCGCCTAACCGTTACAGTCGAACGTGCACCGTCAACTCGCCCGGTGTCTCAAAAACCGCGTCCAACGCGGGAGAATCGGCAAAAAAGAAGCAGGGTGGAAGACGGGACTCGAACCCGCGACATTCGGAACCACAATCCGACGCTCTAACCAACTGAGCTACAACCACCGTAAGTGAAGTCGGCAAACTATCGGTGCTAGTGTGTTAATGGCAGCGACGGTAGTTACGACTAACTCAGATGAAAATAACTTGCTGAAGGTTCGCGGTCAATGGCTCGGCCGCCGACTTTGCGGCCTGGTTTTGGCGACGGTTTTTTTCGCAAGTGACCGGCGTGGGGGCGGGGATCGATGCGGCATTTCGGGCGACTGGGACCCGGTTTTGATTTGCAAGGTGAACAGAGGTGTGTCAATATGTCGATCCAGTGACGTTATACCTTGGAAAATGGGGCGGTTAAGCGATGACGGATTCGGACGATTTCGCCGACCACGATTTTCGTGGTGATGAATGGCTGCGTCCGAGCAGCGCTCGCGAAACGCGGCTGAAGATTTCCGACGATCAATTGACGCGTGGCGTCTCCAAACGCCCGCGGTTGGAGAAGCCGCCGTGGGGTTCGGGCGAGGTCGTTGCCGGATTTGAGTTGATCGAAGTCATCGGCTTTGGGTCTCATGGTTGGGTGTTTAGCGCCATCGAAGTCGCCACGGGAAAGGAGTTTGCCGTCAAAATCTTGCCGGCAGTGAACCAAAAGGAAGCCGTCCGGGCTAAGACGGGTTTTCGGCGGATGAGCAAGTTGCGACACCAGGGATTGGTGAGACTGCATCGAATTCATCATTCCGATGAGTGGCTTGCGTTCTCGATGGAACGTATCCACGGCGAAAACCTGGTCGAGGTATTGCGGCTTTGGAAATCGTTACCGCTGGCGGAGGCTTGTGATCGTTTGATCGAAATGATCCGCCAAGTCGGTTCGGCGCTCGCTTGGACTCATGCCCATCAACTTGTTCACCGCGATATTAAGCCGACAAACTTGATGATGACCGATGACGGCGATCGATTCGTTATCATTGATTGTGACCTGACTGGAAAATTCGAAGCCGAGAGCGACCCTGAAAACATTCGCGCGTACCTGATCTGGACGCCGATGTATGTTGCGCCGGAAGTGATGTTTCGCCAATCCTATTGTCCGGCTAGCGACATCTTTAGTTTAGGCATGGTCGTACTTGAGGCCTTGCGTTTGTTCAGCGCAAGTCATCGCGAGTCCATCGCGCGCGATCAAATCGTTGCCTCTCGAACAGCGAAAAAGTCTGACGATGTGATCGCGTCGAATGCAGTCGACGACGACGCGATCGCACGGGACGAAGAAAGTTACGAAACGGATCGTGAACACATCAACAATGCCATCTTGGGGATCGATGATTCGATTCCCGATTTGTTGCGGGACATTGTCGACGAGATGCTCTCACCGGACGTCTCGGATCGCCCGACGGCGATGTCGTTGTCGCGACTAGGCCAACCTTTGGCGACGGCACGTCCGAACGCCTCGTTTACCAATAATGAGTCCATTCGCGCCGTTCGAATTACGCAAACCGCGCGTCAGACCGAACTGGCCGAGTTTCGACGTTGGACTCATTTGATTTTGGGTGGTCAGGTTCAACGTCTGCACATCGAAGGGGCGTCGGGCATCGGAAAGTCGACGTTTCTGGACATGGCCGTGGAAGAACTGCGGCGACAATCGTGGGCACAAGTGTTGACCGCGCGTTGCCAACGTTTCGAGCAACGTCCTTTCCAAGCCTTCAGCCAGATTGTTGATGAGATCATCATGCGATACCGGCAAGGCAAGATTGGAAAACTTAGCGTCGATTCAGTCAGCGAGTCGATCTTGCAACGGAGTCTTCCGGGTTTCGAGGAGGTCTTGGAGGTCGATTGGTCCGAATCGCCCATTGTGACCTCGCCGAGTCGACCAGGTGGTCTGGATGCAGGCATGAAAGCGTGCAACGAATTGCGGCGTGCCGGTCCGGTATTTTTTGTGATTGATGATGTCCAGT
The DNA here is from genome assembly GCF_007859915.1 of Neorhodopirellula pilleata. Taxonomy (GTDB): domain Bacteria; phylum Planctomycetota; class Planctomycetia; order Pirellulales; family Pirellulaceae; genus Rhodopirellula; species Rhodopirellula pilleata. Next base: position 167,623 of record NZ_SJPM01000012.1, on the reverse strand, counting down.
GGGCCGACCAAGACACGCTGCATGTACTCGATCATTTTCAATCGACCGTGGATCACCGCATCGGGCCGCCTCAATACCAAGGATTGGGGATCATTACCGTCTCGCGATGCGATGGAGATCGCCAACAACATAAACCTCATCATTCGATCAATTTGGGACCGCTCTCGAAGTCGGTCACACGGCAAGCGATCCAACAGGAAGTCGCTCATCAAGGCGTCGAACTGACCGAGGAACAAATCCAATCTCTCAACGAGCAGATCGATGGTTTGCCGTATCGGCTGGATGTTTATCTCGGCGAGCTAACTCCTTCAGGCCTATTGCAATCCGGACCGACTGCGGCGGGCCGTTCGGCTCCAACCATCCACGAGGTTTGGCAGTATCGCAGCGATCGTCTCTCGGTACCGATTCGCCGCTTGCTGGATTTAATCGTTGTCGCCGGACGTCAGGTGACATTCGATGAATTGCGTTGGATTGCGGATACCTCCAATACAGCGTTGTTGGAAACCCAATTGGATGAACTGGTCGAACAACGATTGCTCGTCCGTGACGGTGCCGATGGTCAATTGCTGAGTGTCTGGCACGACCAACTTGGGCAACAACTCATCCGTGAGATTCCGGAAGACCAACGCATCGCGATCCACCGGCACTGGGCCGAGTCTTTAGCGTCCCAGATTACGATCCCGTGTGACGAGGACAGCGGCTCGTTTCATACCGGACAATTCAAAGCGGCCAGCCGGATCGCGGAGCACTTTGAGAAAGCGGGCATCATCGAATCGTTCGTCTACTGGGCCAAGGTCGCAGCGGAACAGTCACAGCACCTCTACGCCCCCATCGAATCGGCGCGATGGTATCGAAGCGTTGCCGATCATACCTGGGGTGCCGAGAAAACGGACGCGTTGCAGATGTCCGCCGAAGCACTCGAACGGGGAGGTCGTGTTTACGAAGCCGCTCAGGTGTACTTGGAGCTTTCCGAGCTACTGACCGGCCAAGCCAAACTGGAAGCTGAACTAGACCAAGTCCACTGCTTTATCCGTTCGGGGCGATTCAATGAAGTCACGGATCGGCTTGCGCCCCTGTTGGCTCGGTTGAAGTTACCCAGCAAGAAATCGCCGTGGCGGACTCAACTGTCATTGGTGTGGCGAATGTCCAAATTGCGACTTCGCGAGCGTTTCGGGCCGACGCCAGCGTATGACCCGGCGATGCGAACGATGCTGCAATCCAATCAAATCGCCGCTTGTTTGCGATTGATCCGGCCACTCAGTTATATCGACAATTGGTTGTCAGCTGAGCTGAGTTTGTATTGTGGCGATTTAGTTCGAAACGTCGGAACGAAGCATGAAAAGATCGAAATCCTGGTCGGCGAGTGTGTCTTCAATTCTTATCAACCGGGCAAAGCTCGGCGACAAGCGATGGAACTGCTCAATGAACTCGACGCAAGTTTGGATCAGGGCGACGAACCCTCACGTCGCGGCGATGTGAAAGCCGGATACGCTTGGGCGGTCGGGATGGATGGTCGATTCGCGGAGGTGTCGGACTTTGCCCAACAATCCCGCGAAGCCTACCTCTCTAGTGAAATCTATCACGGTTTCGAGATCGCCCACACTAGTTACATTGAATCGGTTGCGTACTTTCAAACCGGTCAACTCGATGCGTTAGGGACTCTCGTCGACAACATGCAAAACGAGAGTGCGTCGACGAGCGACCAATTCGTCCTGGCGATGGGGTCGCTCGGATATGCGTCGGTAGGCTTCCTTCGACGTGATGACGTGGCAAGTTTGCAACAAATCGATGACTCGCTTTCCGTAAACTTGGCCGCACTCGGTGTCGATGGATTCGCCTTAGTCGGCGACACAAAGAATCTGCTCACGGCCATTTATCAAAATCGCTCCGGCGAACTTTTATCGGCATTGCAGCGGGCAGAAAAGAACTGCATTCGGTCAGTGACTTACCGACGCGTCCAGGTGTTGAGGATCTTGGTCGATGAATTGCGAGCCTTGGTACTGCTCTCGCACCTACCTCATGCCGACGCGATTGAAGTCCGAAAGTTCAACCACGTGATCGGGTGCCTGCGTCGTCAAAAGCTTCCCGTCGCCACCTGCAAGGCTGACTTGATCGAAGGGATCGCCTTGTGTCGTTATCCGGAGAAATTCAATCGCCTTGCCGCTCGATCGTTTGATCGGGCAGAGCGTTTGTTATTGCAAGCGAAGAAGTCCGCCGGAGAACAAGGTCTACTACCCTCGAAATTGGTTGCCGAGGATCAACTCAGTCGTTTAGCCGGGAAGACCAATCCATCACGACTGAACGATTTCCTCGAACAACAGGGCGTGAAAGATACGATCGCATTCGCGAGGCTCTACGGCGGTTAAGCGGCGCGGCGTTGCTCGGCCAGTCCGCTAACAGGGATGCGAAGCGTTTCAGCCTGTTCGTCGGCACGCAGTACGCCGGTCGGCTGAACAAGCGGACCAACCGCCTTAACCGCCAAGGGTGCCATTGCACGACCGATCGCCGGTCGCAGACCGCTTCCTAGACAGGTCGTCATGAAGCGACCCAAACTCTTGCTCCAACCGCCGCCGTTTCCAATACCGTCGGCGATCGCTTGCAAGCGACGTTGATTGCATCGAACTCGCGTCTCGTAGTCCGATGCGGCGAATGCGCACTCCAAATCGGATGCGAATAATGTGCTTTCACGGCTCACCACACAACGCCACTTGGCACGTTTGCAGAGCAGTCCATAAACCAAGGACGCTTCGACGATGTCTTCACCCAGAAACGCACCCGAGAGACTACGGAGCAAATCTCGTCTCCAAAAGCTCGCCGACAAAAATCCGCCCTCGACCCGCAAGCACTGCCGTGGTGTTACTTCGGTCGCCCCCGACGCGATCAGTTGGCAGACCGATGCCCCGGTACGGCTCCAACCGGCGTGCAAAACTTCCGACGTGGCAATCTGTTTCGAATCATCTGCGACGCGAACGACCGGAACAACCACGCCCGCTTCGCTGTATTCGAACTCGGCCAAGGCGGGCTCGGTCCACGACGAAGTGGCCAAATGCCCGTCGGCGACCACATGAACGAAACGACCGCGAGCGACATTGGCTGCTGCTGCGATTTGCTGGACCAGGTCCGGGCTACCCGCGTCGACGAACTTGACCTCATCACTCAGATCGAAGGGGTCATCGTAACTACCGGAGTGCGGAACCAAGACTTCGCAATCGTCGGGACGATGTTGCAAGACACTGACCAATGAGCTTTCAAAGGACTCCGTCTCGCCGAAATGAGGGACAACAATTGTCAGTCGCGGAATCGTGGGGAATTTGGGCACCGATGCACCTGCTTAGAATGTGGACAGACCAAGACTGCCTTATGGGTTTCGGTAACGGCCCTTGAACGAGTTGAGGCGATTGGTCAAGCAACCGTTGGAAACCGTCAAACCAGCATTCGAACGCACTGACTTGGCGTTTTAATCGGCAAACTCTACCAAATCGCGATTCGAACTTCGCCGGCATCCACAACAAGCATCCCGATGCACTTTTCGTCTTTCGCAGAAATGACTGGGGCCCCGTGCCATAAATCCCGGCTCAAACGCGTCGTCGAACATCTCCAGAACCCCTCGCCAGCTCTCAGATCTTGGCTGCCGATCATCTCCAACAACACCGTTTGAGAACCATCGCCCGACGGACTCGAAGGTCCTTTTGCGCTCGAAGATCGCGTGGAACTCGAAGGTGTCGCATTAGATTGGGCATACCGGACCACGAAGCAATCTTCGATCTGATCCGGCGAACGCAAGCGTTTGCGGGAAACCCGCTGTTTCACGATTTCCGACGACGCGGATCGTTCGATCGAAAGATCATCGATCGCGATCCGCGTGACCAAACAATCGCTAACAGGCACCTCGCGTCCTTGAAGCGTGGGAATCAAACTGACCTGAGATTCCGGACTGGACATCGGATCGATAACAAGACTCAGATCGAAGGAAACCTTCTCGCCTGAATCTTGAAGTTTGATCAAGTCGCAGGGGAAAACCAGTTCGTCTTGATGTTCGCCTTCGATGACGAGGGCGGAGGCATGTTCGATCCGTTTGCGATTGAAGCCAAACGTCTTTTCGCTCCATGACGCGCGGACCGCGATGGGAGTGGGGATCGGTTCGGAGAGTACGTTGATAGCGGCTTGCGAATCGAGCCACTGCGGGTCCGCTTTCTCATGAAGCTCGAACACAAATCCTTCGGCCAGTTTCGTCGAGTCTGTTCGGATCGTTCGATTGCCTGGCGTGGCAAAGGCCACCCCGCCACGAAGCACGGTTGCCAGCGACTGCGCCGAAAGTTCAACGCCTTTGAGGCTAACAGCGATATCGATACCGCTGGTTTTCCAAAATTTGGTATCGGAAGAAACGAGTCGATCATGGGGCGAAACGATTTGGACGATTGTATCGACGTATTTCGCATCAGGAGACAAACTGCTCGAGAGTACTCGACCGACTTCGACGCCCCGAAAGGTCACCGGTGATCCGGCCGAAAGTCCGTAACGATCCTCGCCGCGCAAGACAACCTCGACGCCCGCCTGCTCGGCCCCGTCCGGTGGCGCGACTGACATGCCATCGAAACGATCGACCACCTCGGGACCATCGCCGGGCAACACACGGATGTACTTCGCACCGATAGCGGTCTCCAAGCCACGAACGCCACCGAAATCGACTTGAGGATGCACGATCCAAAATCGGGAACCGCGGCGAGCGATTTCCTTGGCGTGCCGTTCCAACACGGCCACAACTTCGATCCCGGATAGATCTGGCATCAACTGAACACTTTGAACTCGCCCGATCTCGATCCCGCGGTGTCGGATCGAATCCCCCTCGGCGAGTCCGTGTCCCTGGTCGAATCGAATCGTGATCTCGCGTCCGGGGGAATCCATCGACGCCCAAGTCAAGCCGATCGCCAAGATCAAACAAACGACCGCCAACCACCACATCCTTGAAACGATCGTTGTGGATCGGACCGATTCGATCTCAGCGGTCGGTATTGGTTCTACGTGGTCGATGTTTTCGGTCGATGAATCAGGAGCGTTCACGCGGCGGAATCTTTCCAAATCGAGTGGGGATCGAACGAGAGCGACGCGATCATGCTCATGGCCACGCAAATGGTAAAGGCGACCACGGCGGGGCCGAAGTTGAAGTGAACGAGATTACCGAGTTTGACCAACATGACCAAGAATGCCAGCAACATCACATCCATCATGCTCCAACGCCCTGCGTGTTCCATCCATCGCAAAGTGGTCGCCTTGTGACGAGCGTGCAAGATCTGCCAACACGACAGTTCCAATAACAGCACCAGTTTGGTCAGCGGAAACACGATCGAGAACAACAACACGACGCCGCCGACAAAGTAATTGCCTGTCGACAAAAGTTCGATGATGCCCGACAGAATGCTTTGTTCATGATGTCGGCCAAGTTTTTCGATCGACAGAATCGGTAAGAGGATGGCCGGCCAAAAAAGCACGAACGCTCCCAAAGCAGCCGCCGCCGTTCGGCTGGCCGAGACGCTCGCCGAAGCCGCCGGTTGTCCCGATGCGATCGATGATCGGCAACGCGTGCAGACAGCACGCTGTCGAACCGACAACGTTGGGATACGATGAATCATCCCGCAACAATGGCAAGCTCGCAGTCCGGTCATCTTTCCTAGGTTCCGATAGATAGTTAGGCTCAGACGAATATAACAAGTTCGAGCCCCGCCGATCGTAAGCTCGTCTGGTGATACTACGAAAATGATGAGAAATGAATATGTCGAGTACAGCTAACATCACGCAAGATTGGGCACTGCTTCACGAGGGTCGTTTGGCGGCGTTAGTCGACGTCGCGATCGCCGCCGGTGAGGTCACACTGCAACACTTTCGCAAGCACGACCTCGTCGTCGATCGCAAGGGTGACAATTCGCCCGTGACGGTGGCCGATCGCGAAGCCGAACAGAAAACACGAACCCTATTGAGCGAACGATTTTCAGGGGACACGATCGCCGGCGAAGAGTTTTCAGAACAATCAGGTGAGAGCGAGTATCGATGGACGGTCGATCCGATCGACGGAACGAAGTCGTTCATTTGTGGCGTGCCGTTGTACTCGACACTCTTGGCACTGGAACATCGTGGTGAGCCTCTGGCAGGAATCATCCTGATCCCCGCGTTGAACCAAGCCGTCGTCGCGGCGACCGGGCAAGGATGTTTTTACACCGATGATCTTACGACTTGGACGGCTGCGAAGGTATCGTCGCAAAGCAACCTGAGTGACGCGGTGTTCGTAACCAGCGAAGTCAAAACATTTGCGACTCGCGGCGACGACGATGTTTACCGCCGGCTGGAAAAATCCTGTTTCCTGACCCGGACTTGGGGCGACGGATACGGATACTTGATGGTGGCCACGGGCAAAGCGGACCTGATGGTCGATCCAATCTGCAATGCTTGGGACGTCGCCGCGATGGTGCCGATTTTAACTGAGTCGGGCGGACGATTCACGGATTGGAAAGGCGTCGAGACGATTCGCGGCGGTGAAGGATTGGGGACCAACGGGCGACTGCATGAGGAAGCCTTGAAGCTTGTTCGATCAACCTAAGGCGAGCGGCCAAGTCAATTGAACCGTAGCGACTTTCGCTACGCCTTGGCGACATCCGGCGAGATCTTCGCTGGGCGGCTGATTGCTCCCACCGGCGCGATCGGCGATGGAACCAGCGGTCGTTGTTGCGGTGGCACGACGACGCCACAGCTGACGATAAACTGGATCGCTTCATCGATCGTCAAATCCAAATCGATCGCTTCGCTGCGACGTACCGTGACGGTGAATCCGGTCATCGGCATCGGGCTGGTCGGCATCAAGACGCTGAGCATCGGCTCGCCAGCCGCCTCTGAAATCTCACGCATCGAATTGCCCGTCACAAAACCGAGAGACCAAATGCCTTCGCGAGGGTACTGGATCGCGACCACTCGGTTGAACTCAATTTGTCGGTCGTCGAACGCAAAGTCGGTGATCTGTTTGACGCTGCCGTAAACCTTGTTGACGATCGGAATTCGCAAAATTGTGGCGTCGAACGTTCCCAAAAACCATCGCCCGATTCCGCCGGTGAACAATCGGCCGAGGAAATACAACAACGATAAAAAGACGATAAGAAAAACCGGAACTACCACCGAGCGTGGCATGTAGCGAAGTTGGACATAACGATCCCAGTACGCGGCGGCGGTGGCCGGCGGGATCGCCTCCAACCCGAACGCGTCGATCTCTTCGTCAACCTCTTGGACGACGTAACCGGGCAGATAACGTCGGCCCGTCGGATCAGGCACGTAAGACAGCCCGTTGTAGGTGAAACCCAACGTGCGATCTCGACCGGTTCCTCGTCCGGTTTGTGATCCTTCGGGCGGCGGAGGCGTGTCGTTGCGGATCGCGGTGTCGGGGATTTGGTCACGGATATCGGCGACACTCCACACGAGGGCGCTGCGGATCCCCAATTCCACGGGCCGGAGCACGTAATTTTCGATCGCGTTCCAAGCCCAAATCAAAACCACGATGGTCAATAGCGGGGGCAAAACCACGCCCAATCCCCGCAACACGGCACGACGGACGCTACCGCCGGCCTTGCCGCCGGTCGCGCCAGACTCGTGATCGTGGTTATGAGCCACGTCGTGATTCGCTTCGTGATCCTTGCCGGGGGACGAATCAGGTGTGGTGGGTTCGGTCATGAATTAGGTCTGCAGCGGAACGATGGACAAAAAGGAACGGGAAAAACGGGATGAAGACAGTACCGCCATCAAATTCAGCCGCCTGGGAAACTGTAGCACGCAAAGCCGATCATCAATATGATTCGAACGACAAAGTCGCTGGCTGCGCCCCGTCATAACTGATAGAAGCCGAATCGCCAAACCGTTCGGCGAAACATTCATAAATCTTCACGCATCGCCAAGGCTACCACGGCGACCGACACGCGAACGGCCCCCGCGTCGAGCAACACGCGGGTAATTTCATCGGCGGTCGCCCCGGTCGTCATCACGTCGTCGACCAAAATGATTTCCCGGCCCATCAAGACCGGCCTGCGAAACCCGATTCGGCGAAGTGCGAACGCTCCCGATACGTTTTCCCGGCGCGAATCGTCGTCCAGCCATGCCTGTTTGGCGATGCTTCGGGTCGTTCGCATCAAGGCTCGATAGGGCAGCCCGGTCTCGGCCGCGAAGTGTTGGCCGAGCAAACGCGTGCCACTGCCGCCTCGGCGAGCCTGCCGCATCACCGGGCTGGGGACACTGGTCACGATCGGAGTCGATGAACGCGGCAAGACCGTTAATTCCGGCCATCGAGTTTTGCACCGGACCGCCAATCGCCGGGCGAGCTCGCGAGTGATCGCCGAATTGCGAGGATATTTGGCCGCCACGACGGCGGCCGTTACCGTGTCCTGATATCGATAAAGCGGAGTGATGCGGCTAAACGGATGCGAGTTTTTCCGCGCGGCACAACGCGGACAAGGCAGCAACTCGCCACCGGACGCGAAACCGCGGCAGAGACCTCGGGGCCACCCACAATTCATGCAGGCGTTCTCCAATAGCGGGCCGGTCTGCACTAATGATGTTTCGCATGCCCGACAAAAAACGGTAATCAATGCAGACTCATTTTCACCCGTGATCCGCATCGGCGTCGGCTCGCTGCACAAACAGCAGGCGGGCGGAAACACCAGCGGAGCGAGCGAATTCCAAGCGTCGGAAATCGTTTCGGCGATCGTTCTGGCAGGCTTTTGAAACAACATTCGAAAATTTTACAAATTTCCTTTGTGTCAGCGCGAACCATCTGCTGAAATAAACCTCTAAGTCGTCAGCCTCCAGGACACCCGACGGTGTGGGACGGGGCTGTCTTTACCACTTGTGCTTCCAAATCCGCGCCGGATCAACGGTGCCGGGAGGATCCAATGCGAAACTTGATCTCCAATCTGAACGTCATTCGCGACACCCGCATCAGCGGCATCGTACGCAATGGATTCGCCCGGATTTCGACGTTGGTCGCGGACCTCCACGGCGTCATCGAGTTTGCCGGCAAATGCATGGCTTCGATGCACCCCGGTACGGGGTGGCATACCGAGATCATGCCGGCGACCCATGCGGTCATGCCGGCAAGATTCCCGGCCGGGCCTCTCGCGGCGGCATTTGGAAAGCCTCTTCATGCCATCGCGATAGCGGACCAGACGTGTCCGAGTTATCGGCGATTATATGAGCAAACACGCCAACGTGAATGCTCGCGTCCGAGTCGTTCGAACACCTCGATCGGCTAACGTCAATCTCGCCGCTTGGCGATTTTGACCGCTAACGAACCCATCGGCATGCAAGCATCCGAAATGCTCGCGCCTTGAACCGGATCCAACCAAGCCTAGCTGGGCTGACGTGGTCGTTCCGCTTGAAAGACTTTCAAGCCTGACCGCGATCACCTTCTCCGCTCGGTTCACTTGATCTCGCTCTCGGCTCGTCCTTTTCGATCGCCCCGCAGCCAACTCCAACGACAATCTCGTAGCCGAACTTGGCAACGTTCGGCCTACCCCTACGCAATTCTCAAGTCAAACGACGTCGGCGAATGAACCGCCGCGCGACTTTGGGAAGGAAGAAACGATCATGATGATGACGCAACGCAAAATCACTGCCGATCTGACCACGTTCACCGTGGCTCAACTCGTCATGCTTGCTCAAGAGGGCGACCGCGACGCAATGGGCGAACTGTTCGAACGATACCAACCGACCATCGTCGCGCTGGCGATGCGCCGGGTGCGAAACACGCACGAAGCCGAAGAGTTGGCCCAAGACGTTTTCATCCAAGCAATGCAAAAGGTCTCGCAACTGCGAGTACCCGAAGCATTCGGCGGTTGGTTGCGTCAAATCGTTCACCGCATGGCGATCAACCGCGTCACGCGGGGACGATTGTCGATCGCTTGCGATCCCGAAACTTTGGAAGCGACGTGCGCCGACGGAGGCTCGCCTGACGACATGGCCGAAGACCGTGAACAAGCCGACGCGGTACGTTTAGGTTTGAACCGGTTGGGCGATCTCGATCAACAGACCTTGCGAGCGTTCTACTTGCAAGGACAAACGTTGATCGAAATGAGCGACCGGTTCGACGCACCCGTGGGAACGATCAAGCGACGTCTGCACACCGCCCGAAAGCGATTGGCCGAAACGATGCGAAACGACTTCCCCGCCACGGTGCCGATGCCAACGCGATCCGAAGAGCTAGCCGTATGCCAAGCGGTTTAACGGCGGCAGCATTGAAGTCAAGTCGGCCCTATCAGGCCGACTCGGCCCGCACGTCAGACCGCAACGTCTGACGTGCGGACCGGCAGATCTAAAGACCGACCCAACGGTGCCACCCACCCTGCGCCTCAGTTATCCCGTGGTTTTCGCTTCGCTCGACCACCGGCTAATGGCTGACAACGCCTTCGGCGGGAAATTCCGAAAGGTGCCACCCACCTTACGACAGATGGTGGGTGGCACCTTTCAGTGGCGTTACGACAGATGGTGGGTGGCACTTTTCAGGTTCGTTTTGGCAGGAAGATTGTGGGCAGAAAAATGGGTGCCGTTCATCTTCCGGCCAATCTTTTTGATAAGAGTGCGACTAGGGCAGAAGCCTGGCGGAGGCGGATTAGGCAAACAGGGCAAAAAGCCGGGGATCTGTCTACCGGTTCTTTAGAGGCGGACGGTTACGCCGTTGATCGAATCCTAGGCGTGGTTTGGTTTGATGCCGCGGCCCGCACAGGCACCGCAACCGGTAAAGTTTGCCAGTTTTGCTCAACCGGCCTGATCGGCAGGCCCGATACATGGATCAGGCGGATGTTTCGCGCGTCTGCTGGAAATGGGCACAATTACACTCTACCGATCCATGAAGCCAGTGATGAACACCACTTCAAACCTTTCCCGAAGAAACGTGATTTGGCTGACGATTGCCGTCTTTGCGATCAGTGCCGCCAGCTCCGTGAACGTCCACGCTCAGGTCCGCACGAAAAAGCCGGATCGAGGTGTCTATCAACCTGGCGGGTCGACGCTCTACCCCAAACCCGACTCGACGAAAACGATCGGTGGGCAACCTGTTTCTCAGCCAAGTTCCTCGGATCCAGAAGACGATCGAGGTCGCACCCCGGCGGTGATCAAGCCGATCCGTATCGAGCCGTTGCGGGTTGATTCGCCAAAATTGCACGAGCTCGAGGACCCACGTTCGGTTCAACTCGAGTCCGTCAATGAAATTCAGCGAGTGAGCTACGCCGAGCCATCAGCGACTCGGCCAACCGCCCCGATCGGTCGAGCGATCTCGACGAATCGAACCGCCGCGACCAATCGCGTCGCTTCAACCAATCGCACTTGGATACCGCGTCACGATGATCGCCATGTACCCATGGGTGACGAAACGCTCATTCAACACGAAACCATTCTGTCGGGCGAAAGCTGGGTCGATGAAGAACCTTACCCGATTCACGGAGATCACTTCGGGGGCTGCGGTTCCTGCGATGGTGGATGCGACGGGTATGGATGCGATGGCTACCCATACGACGGGTTCGGACATCACGGATACGGTCATCACAGCAATGGATCACTGTGCCTGGATCCCTGTCGTTGGTTCGGTTCGTTGGAGCTACTGTTGTTGTGGCGAGAAGGCGATCGGATTCCGCCACTCGTCACGACGAGCCCTGGAAACACGCCAATCGCGACGGCGGGACGCTTGCCGGCCGCGACGATTCTTGCCGGAGGTGAAAACATTTTCGACGAGATTACCGCCGGTGGACGACTGACGATCGGGACTTGGATCGACTCTTGCCATAATCGAAGCATTGTGGGACGACTGTGGACGGCGACCGAAGAGGACTACTCGTTTGGCCGACGCGAATCGATCAATTCCGGAAACATTTTGGCGATCCCGACGACGACCGGCGGCACGCCCAACGCGGTCATCGTGGCATTTCCCAACACCGCTGAAAACGCAGGTCGCTTTGGTTCCGTCAACGTCTCAGCGTCGAGTAACGTTTACGGTGCCGACGTATCGGTGCGACAGTTTTGGACCGGGGGTTTGGGAACGACCTACGACGTCCTGTACGGCTACCAATTCATGCGTTTGGACGAAGACCTGAGTTTGCAAACGTCCAGCACGATCACCCAACAACAACTTCCGCTGGAAGTCGGCAACAATTTGACGTCGCTCGACGAATTCGATACACGCAACGAGTTCCACGGCGGCCAGTTTGGTTTAGCCGGACGGTATCGTGAAGGATGTTGGAGTTTTGATTTCCTCGCTAAGGTGGGGTTTGGGCAACTGACCCGTGAAGTCGAACGCCGTGGACGTACCATCATCACGACGGACACGCCGCCACCTGGAGACACTCCCACCGGCATTTTGGTGACCGACGACAATCGCGGGCTCATCAATGATTCGACGTTCGGATGGGTACCGGAACTCGATGTTTCGGTCGGCTGGCACAAGTATCCTCGGTTCGATGTGACGTTCGGTTACAACTTAATTGCCTTGACCGATGCGGTGCGTCTGTCGGGCGTGATGGATCCGGACAACACCACCGACACGCCTCAGGCCGGGATTCGCGGTGATACGTTTTATCTGCAAGGGATCCATTTCGGCATCCGTCACGTTTATTGAGCTAGAAAGTCGGGACCTGACTAGAATCAGGTGCGAGCGGGTGAAATGCGATGGTTCTGAGAAAGAATTCTCGCTAGTTTGTGTGGATTCTTCCGCGTAAGATGCTGTCTTTTTCCACTCTTTGTGCCCGCGAATGACCTCGTCCCCCGATCATCGCTCTTTTCTCGAACGCCCCGGTCCTTGGGGCACCAGCGTCGCTTTGCTGGTGCTGATGGCGTTTTTCTTTATCTTACCATCCGCCTTTCGAGGGGCACGTGAGGGTCTCAAGAAAAAAGAAAACAACATCAAGGACTGGTTACCCAGCGATTTCCCGGAAACGGCGGAATTGGACTGGTTCGCCGATCATTTCGCCGGCGAAAGTTTTGTGCTGGCGACTTGGCCCGGCTGCACCGTCGGTGACCAGCGGCTGCGGCTGCTCGAAGACAAGCTGTTGCACGAATCGGCCGATTTTCGTGACAAACTGCTCGCCGAGGAAGAATCCGCCGCCAGTGGTCTGACGTTGGCGGAGCGTCGCGCCCGGGTTCGGGCCCGCGAGCTGGGCATGGAATTAAAACTGTTTCCGCCCGGACAATCGCTCAACAACTGGGGCGGCCGGGACGAAAAGTGGCTCGCATCGGCGGACGGGACGTGGTATTTCCTGACGCCCGATGGCCGTTTTTATCGTTGGGAAGAAGCCAACAACGGGCCGGCGGGTTTGATCCGTTCGATCAAACGAGCGCTCAATGTTTACGAACTCGAAGGGACCCTGGTCACCGCGATCGGCGAACCTTCGACCGACGAGCGAATCAACGAGTTTTACAACGACCCGGCGTTGATGTGCGCCCCGTTATTCGAAACGGTACAAACCGGGCAAACGATCGTCGAAGAACTCGCGTCCGAAGGTGGCGCGTTGTGGCCGGTCGATTTAACGGATGTCGAGAAACGTCCCCTGATCGCCCGTCGCCGCGCGATGGAACGACTCACGGGAAGTCTGTTCGCCCCAGCGGTCCCGCCGGGGTTCGATTGGACCGTCGACGACTTCAAATCGGTACTCCCGCCCGAGCGCCGCGATGAAGTTCCCGAAGCGATGGACATGATCGTCCAAAACACGTTGCAAGCGTTCGCCGACGAGCGATTCGACGGCGACGTCTCGCGAATCAAAACGGCCACGATCCCGGTTCAAGACGAAGCCTGGTATGCCGTGTTCGATTCGTTGCAAGTCGAACCGCCGCCACGGCTAACGTGCTTGCTCGTCACGTTGACGGACTTGGCCAAAGACAACCTCGCGTATGCGATCGGCCGCGGTACGTTGGGAACACCCAAAGGACGCTTGCTCGCCCTGGCCGAACAAAGCGGCGTGCACCCGCCGTCGCCGCCATCGACCGCTCCACCGCCGTTCAATCGCGAACCACCCGAGTCGGTCGGCGGGATGCCGCCGCTACGAATGGGCGGACCACCGGTCGACAACATCGCGATCGATGAAGAGGGCACGGTCACGTTGGTACGTTTGATCGGCTACTGCATCTTGATCGGTGTGTTGCTTTCGTACTTCTGTTTTCGCAGCTTCAAGATCACGATCATGTTGTTCATGGTCGGCGGCAGCAGCGCGATGTTGTCGATGTCGATGGTCGGTTGGACAGGCGGTCACGTCGACGCGATTCTATTGAGCATGCCGTCACTTGTGTATGTGCTTGGTCTGTCCGGCGCGATCCATGTGATCAATTACTACCGCGACGAAGTCAGCTCACGCGGTCGCCGAGGCGCGGCCGGGCGAGCGCTTCAACACGCGATCTTGCCGTGTACGTTGGCAGCGATCACGACGGCCATCGGATTGGGTTCGCTTTACACGAGCAACCTGAAACCGATCAGCAACTTTGGTCTGTATTCCGCGATCGGCGTGCTCTCGACGCTCGCGATTTTGTTTTCGTACCTTCCCGCCGCGTTGGAAGTTTTTTCGCCGCCGTTGGCCGGTCAGAAGAAACGAAACAAAAGCCAAGCCGACGAACCAGACGGTGAGAAAACCGAAACTGCCAAGTTAGCCGGTGCAACCGGCGGTCAAACCGCACTCGAAATCGAATTGGCCAGCTGGTGGGTGGGCGTGGGCCGATTTATCACCTCGCATTACCGAGGTGTTGCGATTTCATGCATGATCGTTTTGGTGTTGGCCTCGTTGGGACTGTTTAAGATCACGACGTCGGTTCAATTGCTGAAACTGTTCGACCCCGACGCCCGTATCTTGCGAGACTACGCGTGGTTGGAAGAAAACTTCGGCAACCTCGTACCGATGGAAATCATCGTCCGGATGCCGGTCGAGTTACAAAAAGAACATCTGGACGCCATCGATCAAGTGGCGACATCGGATCCACCTCCGACACCACAAGAAGACCCGATCGCGCTTACCTTGCTCGAGCGGATCGAAGTTGTCTCGCGGATCCGCACGGTCGTCACAAGAACCCTCGGCGAAGAGGGCACCGGCGAAGTCGGGCAAGCGTCGAGCATGGATACGTTCTTGCCACCGCTGCCCGCAGTGAGCAACGGCTATGACGTCGTGCGGAGCCAATTCAATCGTCGGATCTCGGCTTCCAAAGAAGAGTTGTTCGAGAGCGATTTCGTCAAAATTGAAAAAGCCGGGCCGTTGGCCGGCAGCGAGATGTGGCGATTGAGTTTGCGGGTCAGCGCCTTGTCGGACAACGACTACGGCTTGTTCATCAACGATCTGCGTCACTCGGTCGAGCCCGTCATCGAAGCCTATCGGACCCGTGCGGCGTTGCTTACCGAATTAAGTTCGGCACCCGGCGGTTTGTCAGGGAAACAACGCGTGCTCGTCGTCGGATCGACCGGAGTGGGCGATTTGCAAAGCGCGGAATTGGTTCATGAAGACGGAACGCTCGACGCGCAAACGGTTTACTTAGCGACGCTGAAGGAACTGCTCGGTAACGAGCGGCTTAAGAGTACGATCTGGATCGACCCGAACGACCCGGACGCCAAAGCCAAACCGGGCGACGAAGTTTGGGAGAAGTTGGTCTCGGCGGTCGACGCGGTGATTTGGGTCAGCGGCATTGAAGAAGCGTTCGGTTCTGAAAATCGATCCGGGTCGGCTCCACCCTTGGCCGCTTCGCGTGCGACGGAGTATCTCGCCGCCGCCAAAATCGTCATTCGCGCCGATCAGATCGCGGCCACTCCGATCGGCAAAGACATCGTCACGATCGACTCCGATCCATCGGCCGATGGCACCGGCATTCGCATTGTCGAAACGCCACGTCGCGTGCCGGTGTTCGATGTCGATCGCGCGACGTCGCCGCAAGTCTTGTTTACGGGTATCGTCCCCGTCGTTTACAAAGCCCAGCGAACGTTGTTAGGCAGTTTGCTCGAGTCGATCATGATGGCGTTCGTGTTGATCGGCGGGGTGATGGTGGTGCTACTGAACCCAGGCCGATTCCCCTTCGAATGGCTGCAACCGGGGAATATGGTCACTGGATTCGCCGCCGGCGCGGTATCGATGATCCCGAATATCTTTCCGGTTTTGTTGGTGTTCGGTTTGATGGGCCACTTCAACATCGCCGTCGACATCGGCACGATGATGACGGCGTCCGTCGCGATGGGTGTTGCCGTCGACGACACGATCCACTTCTTGTCATGGTTCCGCCAATTCCTCGAAGAGGGCAAAACGCGAGTCGAAGCGATCATCGCCACGTATCGCAAGGTCGGCCCCGCGATGACCCAAACGACCATCGTCGGTGGGCTCGGTCTGTTCGTGTTCGCGTTATCAACGTTCACACCCACTCAGCGATTCGGAACGTTGATGTTGGTGATGCTCGCCGCCGCGTTGATCGGCGATTTGATCTTGTTGCCCGCCCTCTTGGTCAGTCCTCTGGGGAAATGTTTCAAACCCCGTATCGGATCGACCGGCCAATCCAAAGTCGACCAGATCACCGCGTCGCGCGTCCATGATGACGGCGAGCAAGGATTCCATGACGACTCGTCGAGTCCCAAGCGGTTCACGGGAACGGGATCGGTGGTCGTATTGGATGACGTGCCGATCCTGAAAGTCCACTCACCGCCGAACAAGAGCAACGCGGGCCGCCCGAATCCAAAACGCGGGAGATGAAACCGTTCATCCAGTGGCCCATTGATGCTCGATCCCCGTCGAGTCCGCAGTTCGCGACCGAAATGGTCAAAGCCACTTTGGATGCGGCGATCGGGTGTGGGGCCAGTGATGTGCATTTCCAGCCCCGCTCGGCGACTTGGGAAATCTCGTTTCGGATCGACGGCGTGTTGCAACCAGTCGAGTCGTTCGATCGCAGTGAGGAAAGCGACCCGGTTGCCCGTCTGATGGCGTTGGCGGGATTGCCGTCGTACCGTGGCGGCGTTCCCCAAGAAGGTCCACTGCGGTGGACGACGCAGCACGGCGACGAACGAGAAATGCGAGTCGGTGTGTTCCCCACGGTCCATGGCACCCGCGCGGCGATCCGTATCATGGACCGTCGCGAGTCGATCCGTGATCTCGATCAGCTCGGATTCGATGACAACATCAAGGTGCAATTGCAATCCATTTGCGACGCGACCGATGGTTGGTTGTTGGTCGCCGGTCCGGCCGGCAGCGGCAAGACGACGACGCTTTACGCGTGCTTGAACCGGATCGCCTCGCATCCAACCGGCCCGCATGAAGTCGGTTCAGGACAACCGCGACGCAGCGTGTTGACGATCGAAGACCCGGTCGAATCGGTGATCGATTCGATCAGTCAAAGCCAACTGCAACCGATGACCGGATTGACATTGGCATCGGCACTCCGCGCTGCGGTTCGGCAAGACGCCGAAGTGTTGTTGGTCAGCGAGATCCGCGATGTTGAAACCGCCGATGCGGTCTTGGCAGCATCGATGACCGGGCATTTGTGCTTCTCGTCAATCCACGCCGGATCGATCGGCTCGACGCTGCGTCGATTGGTGCAAATGAACCTACCCACATTCGCGATCCAAAGCGGTCTAAGAGGAATCTTGTGTCAACGCTTGCTTCGTCGTCGATGTGCGGCGTGCGAGGGCCGATCACGGATAACGGACGATGCGTGCCACTGTTGCCACGGGACCGGGTATGATGGTCGAGTGCCGATCGCCCAAGCGGTCACGTTCGACGGGGCTGAGGCCGGTCAATCCATCTTTGACGCATTGGTTCAGCATCGTCCCGCTCACGAGATCGATGAGATCGCGACACGGGCGGGCGTTGAATCCTTGCGGACCCAAGCGACCCGCTTGGTCGAGCAGGGACAAACTGATGAAGCCGAAGTTTACCGTGTCTTGGGGACGTCCATGAGTTCTAAAATAGGAATCAACGATGACCAAGCCCCAGGAAGCAACCTGAAGTGACCGACAAACCGACTCAGCTCGACGACGACGCGTTGACCATGTTGCTCGACGAAATCGTCGCGATGGTTCGTTCGGGACGTACGTTCGTTGAAGGTTTGGTGGATTTGGATCAATCCGGCATGGGGCCGATCGGAAGGGCGGCCGGATGGGTCCGCCGCCGCATCGAACAGGGGCATTCGGCGGCCGATGCGATTGCCGACCTTTCGAGAACGCATCGCGAGCCTGTTCGCATCGCGATGGACGTGATGGCCCGCACCGGATCGACCGAACCGATCGAAGAGGCCGCGAGATTAATCCGCGATGGCGACGAACAATTGCGACAGAGTCGATTGGCGGCGATCAATCCGTTGCTCAACGTCATCGTGGCCGCGACGGTGGCGTTTTTCGTGTTGCCATTCATGATCACGTCGTTCGCCCAATCCGAACCGATCCGAGACGCGTTCGCTCCATCGGTTCAACAAATCAACCAAACCTTCCGTCAGAATTTCCTGCTCTCCGTCGTGGCAACCGTCATCGTCGTCGGTGGGTTTGCGGGCGGCGTCTACGTTTGGTTGATTCGGTCGATCCACCGGTCCGATCCGTTTCGAGATCACGCAATCTTTTGTCGTTGGTTGGCATTGCAACTCGGTCTTACCGAAACCGCCCGCACGCTCGAAACAGCAGCTCGAGTCGTCGGTCCTCGCTTCGCCGAATCCTGGAAAACCGTCGTCGAGCGGGTTCGCGGTGGTTCGATCGCCGCCTCCTCATTGATGATGCCCGCAGGAACGCCCGATGCCGTTCAAACTTGTGTGGCCGATTGGGTCGGCGGTAGCCGAGACACCGAATCGATTCAGAACGACCTTTGGCAACTCGCGGTTTTGTACGACCAGAGATCGCATCGACGCCGAACATGGTGGATCGATGTCGTGCCGCGTTGGGTTTCGTCCGTGCTGATGATCGCCGTCATCGTGTGGCTGGTTCGGACAATGGTGTGGCCGTTGTTGGAAATCCTCAAGGAGGTAACGCCATGAACCGTTCATCCATCGGTCGAGACGCCGAGTTGGAAGTTTGGCGGCACGTCCGAATCGAGGCGAGACGTCGTCTATCGGGAACGTTAACGATCGGCTTCGTTTATCTTCTGTTAGCCTTGCTGGTTGGCGCTTTCTTGATCCACGCGGTCGAGGACGTCGCCCACGACACGGTCTATCTGCAGGGTTGGAATCAAGAAACCCTGGAACTGCGATGGATGACCGAATTGATTTGGGGCTACGTGGGAATCGGGATCTTGGCATTGGTGGGTTACGTCATGGCGATGTTGATGATTCACCATCGACTACCGGGCACGACTTGGCAAATGATCGCTTCGACGCCGTGGGTTGGTTCGACGATGCGGATCGTCGCGGTCGCTGATTTTTGTCAATCGATGTTCCATTCGCTCGGCGATTCGTTGACCTATGATCAAGCGTTCTCGAAAGCAGCCGTTGAGATGCAATCCGATGGTTTGAAACCTTGGTCAACCGGTGCGGCTGAACAAATCCGATCGGGTCGATCAATTGGTCAAGTATTAAGCTCCTGTCCGACGCGTGAAGGTTCGATAATGGCGTTAGCCGCCATGACTCAAAGCCAAATATCAGCGGACCAATCCCTCCGAGTTTGGCACGATGCGGCGACGGAATGCCACGAGCTGATCGCATCCCGGTTGCAGCGGACGATCCAGGTGATTTCCATCTTTTGTCTATTGGGATCGGTTGGGTTGGCGGCGTTCGCGATGCTGGTTTCGACGCGGTTCATGGCATCCGTTCTCGGAGGACTGACATGAATGTCACCTCGCCTTTATTGATGATCGCCGGCGCGGGCGGAATCGGAATGCTGGCTGGCACGATCCGCACGATCCGACTCAATCTCGTGCGTCGACCGCCCGATCGGGTTCGTTTATGGCCGATCTCAGTTTTGGTATTGTTTGAGTGGCTACTTTGGTACGCTTTCTTGATCGCCATTCTGCTCGCCGCCCCGCACCCAACGACGATCCTGTTGTTGGTCTTGATGGTCGCTGCGATCATCACGGCATCGCGTTTGAGATACTCCGAAGAAACCCGATCGCTCAACCGCTGGCTCCACTGTGCGGCTGAAGTGGGGGCACCGTTGCCGGTCGTCGTCGAAAGTGTGTCCGATGGACTGGGCAGTCGTTTGGCGAGTCAAGCGAAGAGTTTCGTTCGACGCGTCAACATCGGGGTGCCGGTGATCGATGCCGCCCGTAAGTCCCGTCTTCCGATCGAGGCCGATACGTTCGCGGCGATGGTTTATCCAGACGTGTCCCGGGAACAAACATGGCGTGCATCGAATGCAAGGAAGGCAACCGACGCGTTGGCGCAACGGCAAGGTACCGGATCGACGTCACTGGTACCGCAACACATGACGTACGCGATCAGCATGATTTTGATGGCGTGGTTGTTTGGGAAGACGACGCGAGAGTTCTTAATTCGCCTAAGGGACGAATTCGATAACATCGCAACCTTACGTTCGTTTTTACATGAGTCGGGATTGTTCAGTTCTGTTCAAGCGGCGAGTAACGTGATCGCGCTGCTCGTCGTTACTTGGGTGCTCGCCGCGTGGGTGATTCGCTATCTGCCGTTGGGGATGGTTCGTTGGATCCCTTGGTTCGGGCCACGCTGGATCGACCAACGACGTTGTGAGATCTTGAATTCGCTCCATCGGGGCATGCGGGTCGGGCATCCCGTCGGACAAATTCTTGAATTCGCAGAACAAACCGCCCGAACGCGATGGTCGCGTCGACGTTGCCAAACCGCTCGACGGCTGATCGACGACGGCAAATCGGTGCCGGTCTCTCTTCAACGGGCACGCTTGATCACGACGAGCGAGCAAGCCTGGCTCACCGCTGCAGAGGCCAACGGGCATTTGCCACATGCGATCGAGCATTTATGTGACAACATTCATCGCCGACAAACGCTACGATGGAAACGTCGGATGGCGTGGTTCGTGCCTCTGACGACGGTGTTAGTCGGATTGTTCGTCTTGATGCACGCGTTTTCCGTGTTTGAATTCTTAAGCCATCTCATTTTGATCTTCTCATGATCGCACCACGCGTCTGTGGATCACGCGGATTCACGTTACTGGAAACCATGTTAGCGCTGGCCTTCTTGGCGGTCGCATCGGGAGTGACGTTGAAGATGCATCAAGGTCGTTTGGATTACGACCGTGGTGCGATGGACCGGTTGGCCCATCAGTTGAAACTCGAGAACATCGCCGAACAATTGTCGCTCATTGATGACGAACAATGGATCGAATCGGCCAAGCGAATCGCCGCAGAGTCGCACGCCGAAGTCGACGTTGAATCATTCGAGACCGATCTTCCAGAATCCGATACCACCGAGGCTTCCTCCACGACGGGATGGCACGCGATCATCACCACGCAATCCGCCAGCGGCCGTTTGACAAAACATTACTGGCGTTTGAAGGGACAGCCATGAGTCGATCGCATCGTCACGCTCGTCGAAGTATTGTGTCTGGCTTCACTCTGATTGAAATCGTTTTGGTGCTATCGTTGGTGGGGTCGTTGTTGGCGGGCACGATCGGCTTGATGTCGATCGCAAGTGAGAGCACGAAACAAGCCAAAGAACGTCGGTTATCCCGATCCGAAATCCGCCGTTTTGCCGATGACGTTCGCCGTGATGTGGCCGAGGCCGACGAGGTGACGGTCGAAGGTGAGGTGATGACGATTTCGAACGGCACTCCGCCGACGACGATCATTTACCGAATCGAGCCCGGCCAAATTCGACGAACCAAACAAACCCAATCCGATGACACTTCGGACCAGGAATCACGCGATCGGTATCTCGTCGGTCCCATGTTCAACATTCAAACCGCACTCAAGGACGATAATCGAATCGTCCAATGGACGTTGACTCAAATCGAGCGCCCGGAAGATCCCTTGAAAATCATGGCAGCGCGAAGGGGATCTCGATGAGTCGCTGTTCGATTTGCCCGAACCGAAAATATCGCGGAGGGGCGGTGGCGTTGATTCTGGTCCTCGTTTTGGCTTTGATGGTCGGAACGTTCGCCGCGTCGGTCACAAGCTTGGCGTCACACGAACGCCGCCATGAACTTCAACGCCAAAGCCACGCCGATTTACGCGCAGCCATCGAAGCGGTTGCCCAGTCCGGTTTACTGACTCAAGAGAACGATACCATGAAACTTCCATTGAACGAACCTTCGCGAAGCTGGATCGAAGTCAAACGAATCTCATCGTCGAGTGAAGAGCCGAAGTATACCGCCGAACTGGTAGAGCGGTAACACTAAGTGGTGGCGACTTTCAGTCGCCAATCCCCAGAACGTCGACTGAAAGTCGACGCCACGTCAAACTGACATTCCGGGTCTTCGCCGAAGCGGCTACGACCCAGCCTACGTCTTACCGTTTACTTTTTATTCAATTATGAACCGCAAAGCTTTCACTCTGGTCGAACTGCTCGTCGTGATCGCAATGATCGGTGTGCTCGTTGGAATGGCCGCCCCAGCGGTGCAGTCGATGCGAGAAACTTCTCGACGGGCTAAGTGCCAGTCGAGGCTGATTCCGATCGGGATGGCGATTCAAGGTTATCACGATCGCTGGATGCAGTTTCCGATCGGCACGATGGCTCAATCAGGACCGATCGAATCGGTGGCGTCGGGCGATCATCACAATTGGCTTGGTCGACTCATGGACTTGATGGACCAACCCGTGATCGCTCGACGGATCGATCGATCGGTGAGCGTTTACGACGACGCCAACTCGGACGTTTTGCAATTGAGTTATCCGGGCGTTCAATGTCCTTCGAGCAGCGGCGACCCGGCCAACGCGAGTAGCTATGTTGGGCTTCATCATCCCACCGAAAAACCGATCGACGAAACCGATCACGGCGTGTTCGTGCTGAACGTCGCGATCACCCGCGACGACGTCAGCGATGGGCTTTCCAACACCGCCTTTGTGTCCGAGAAAATCTCCGGCTTTGACGACCTGGGTTGGCTCAGCGGCACGCGGGCGACGCTTCGCAACGCGGGCGATGGTATCGTCGGTGCGATCGATCCATGGGTCAAGCATCCGCCGACCGCCGTCGGATCGATCGGCAGTCTGCACCCCGCCGGAACGCATGTGCTGTTCGGTTCCGGGGAGATCCGGTTTCAAGCGAGCCAAACCGATCCGCGGGTCTTGCATCAGATGATTGATCGCCGCGACGGACAGTTGCCCCGATCGTTTCAAACGATCCAGCAACAGCGACTCGACAGTCTTTAGCATTAGGTGAACGCTATTTCGACTCATTGCGATCACGAAGATTGGCGACTGCTCGGTTGGATCGGGATCTGGTCGCTCGCGTTCCTGGTTGTCATAGCGAGCCTTTTGAAATTAACGTCCACGCTCGACGACTTGACCGATGACAGTCGGTTCGTCTTGGGTTTCGCGATGGGCGGGCTCGCGGTGACTTGGACAGCGGCGGCTACGTGGGCGGCGCTGATTCATTTGCCCTCGGCTTCCGATCCGACGAGGCAACGCGTCCGGTCTCGAATTGCGGTCGCGGTCATCGGCATCGTCGAAATCGTATATCTCGGCTGGATGTCGCGACCTTACTCGTCGTTATTCGTTGAGGCGGTGCTATCAACGATGGTAGCCACGGCCGGACCCATCCTCGTTTGGCAGTGGACGCGACGCCGCATTCATCGAACTGAACAGGTCGTCTCGCACCGCCGGAAGATTCGGCACCTGATGGAGATGACGTTCATCATCGCCATCATCGCGGCGGTGTTGAATTGGGGTTGCCGATGGCCGGAAATATCGACGACAAAGTTGGTGGTGATCGTTTCCAACGCTTTCGTGTGGACGTTCGTCTTAAGCGTGATCCTGGGCCGCTGGTGGCCATCGGCCGTGCTCGCGATTCCCATCCTTATCTCACAACTCGTCGTCTCCGCGTCTCTAGTGGAGTCGATGGGACAAGCCGGCGATGGCCAAATCGAACAGAACGCCGGCACGATCCTTGGATTCCATTTCTTTACTTTTTTGCTATTGATCCTAATGCGATCAAGCAACCACCGCTGGATCGGTAGTGAGAAAAAATACGAGTTGTCCTCGTCACCAAACTAACTGCTGCCGGCTCGGACACTGAACCGCTGCGTACGATCCTATAGACTATCCTGGAGAACATCCAGTTTGTGGTTACGAAAACAAGGTCCTGATAGATGCGATTCGATGCAACACCGTTCTTTTGTCTCACGCTCGTGTTTCTCTCTTTTTCGGCAATGACGTGCATGGCTGACGATGCTCACATACTTGCTAGGCTTGGGGGCCAGTTGAACGCGACCGAGAAAGCTTCACTCGAAGAGCAGGTTGCAAAAAAACCAGACGACGTTGAATCGCGAACGAAACTTCTTGGTTACTATTTCACCAAGGGACGCCAAGATCCAGATGCCAAAGCCGCCAAGGAACGTCATGTCAGGTGGCTGATTGCAAATGCTCCGGAATCGGAGGTTCTTGGCTTACCGTATAGTCAGCTCGATAAGGTGCTCGATCCCGAAGGGTACGACCGTTGCAAGCACGCTTGGCTAAGCGTTCTTCAAAAGTCCCCTGAGAATCTCGTCGCACTCCGCAATGCGTCCAAGTTCTTTTTGCTGCATGATCGCAGAATCTCAGAAAACTTCTTGCTGAAAGGACAACGGCTCGATGCGGAAGATCCCAAATGGCCAGCGTCGCTTGGCCAGCTCTATTCGCTTGGCATGACTTCGCTTCCGATGGGCCCGGTTCGAACCGCGGCTGCGGCCAAAGCGTTTCGTCATTATGAGTTAGCGTACGATCGCTCTGATCCGATGGAATCCGATTCGCTTCTGGCCGCCTTGGCTGCGACCGCGTTTGAGGCCGGTCAGATAGACGATGCGAAGAAATTTGCGGAGATGATGCTTGTCGATGACGCGACGGGATGGAATCGAGGCAACCGAATTCATCATGGAAATCTTGTTCTCGGTCGGATTGCCCTTACTCAAGGAAGGATTGACGAGGCCAAGTCAAGGTTGCTTCTTGCCGGCAAGACCAATGGCTCGCCTCAACTCAATTCCTTCGGACCAAATATGCTTTTGGCGAAGGAACTGCTCGAGCGCGGCGAGAAAGAGGTGGTTTTGAATTACTTTGAACTCTGCAAGGAGTTCTGGAAATCGCCTCGGCGACAACTTGAGCATTGGATCGATGTGGTAAAGTCAGATCGAATCCCGGAGTTTGGCGGCAATCTTGCTTACTAAGACATCGCCGGCACTAAACAGGTGCTGGCCGAACTGCCAGCGTAAGGAAAGTTGCCCGGTTGTATCGCTTCGCTCGACCACCGGGCTACTGGCTAACAACGCCTTCGGCGTAAAGAGCAAGGGGCTTCGCTGGCCCCGGCGCGGGTGTTCTTCGACAGCCACAGATTGCACCGATTTCCGCAAATCCGAATGCGAATCCACCATCTGTGCAGATCTGTGTTCGTCCGTGACCGAAGAAGATCAACAACGCCGATTCTCTCCATCGAAGGTACCAGAACGCTAATCTCTGCTAGTCGCACACTCATCAGGATGTACAACACGATGAGCAGGAGAATCCAATTAGTGTTCGATTAGCGCAGATTAGCGTTCCTAGTCCTTTAAAGGCGATCGAATCACGAGCTGCATGCTGCATGAACTTCGCGGATGATCTGCCTCGGGTCTCGAATTGGACGCAAACATGAGAACCAAAACCCGATTTTGACGCTACGCGAAGCATTTCCTTCAGCATTCAACAAGATACGAACAACGTCCATCCGCTCCGCGTGACTTCATCCAACACCCCATCTGTCATGCGATCGTAATGGCCTTGATCGTAAAAAATCGGTTTGCGTCCATCACCTCGGGTGACCCGATGATAGATCGCACCGGATGTCACAATCAAAAATTGTTACGCAGTTCCAACGATGCGATCTGTTCGGGCAATGGAGGCTCATCCATTTGCTGCAAAACGGCATCCACCAAAATTTCACGTTCCTTTTGCATGCCGACCATGGCTTTCGATCCGGTGCGATCGTCCGTTAGAAGTTCTGCAACGATCTTCTGATTCGACTGTCCGCCTGGCAAAATGGTGCCGTCGAATTCTCGGTTTGATCTTGGTGGCGACTGCCCGATCGAGTGGTTCGCAATTGCAATGGCGATCAAGGATGTCGGACTCGTACGTTTCGACAGGTTTTCGCCCGCCGGGTTTTCGAAGTCGCGTAGATTGAGGAAATTGATCACGCGTAATGCGTCGAGGGCCGACGCCCTTGCATCACCGGTAACGTCAAAGAACACGTTAGGAAACGGTCCAGTCGTTGACGCAGGTACCAGCAGTCCCTCGTTATCGGAAAACCGTTGGCGATTCAATTCGTTGATTACCGTTAAAGCATCCACAGCATTCACGCTACCATCGTTATTGACGTCGTGCGGGTCGACCGGGTTGGACCACTCGTCGGGACCGATCAGCCGCAGCGTCGCGGCCTGCTGCGAGACGACGCGAACGAATTCGCCATCGACGACCTCTGTGGCGATCCGTCCCCAACCCTCTCCGATCTCGACACGGTCGCCGGGGTTGGATCGTACTAGCAACGTGCTGCTCGCGGGCGAGAGTCGCAAGACTTGGTCCGCGTCCAGCTTCAACGAATTGTTGCCGTCGCCGATGATGTCAAACGCCTCGAAATTCTGAAGGTTCGTCCCGCCGTCGCCCGTCAAGTCAACGGCAAAGTTGGCTCCGAGAAGTCGCAACGTGTCGTTGCCATCGCCACCATCGGCGAGCACTGTCAACGCGCGGCCAACGATCGCCGATAAATCCATCAGTGACACGATATCGTCCTGCGGTGACGCGATCAGTCGGATCGACGCGACGGACACTGGTGGAACCCGTAACAGTTCTTGCGTACCGGTGCGGACCACCAAGGTCGCGTTGGTGGGCGATTCACCTTCGGCGGGCTCGTCCGGAATTTCGATCGTGACGCTTGTCTCGCCGCCGGGGAGATGAACTGAGACATCCGCCGCCGTGTCGCCGTCAACGATCGTGACGAGGTAGTCTTCCACTTCGCCATCGTCGGCTTGGCCGGTCGGCAACAGACCGCCAGCGGTACTGATGCGAAATCGAGCAGCCGTTTGCCCCACGCTCGAGCTGGCCGGCACTGTGAAGCTGAGCGTGTTCTCGCCCGCTTCGACGTCGTGGCTCGCGAAGATCTGCTCACCCGCATCGTCCCAATTGCCATTGCCGTTGAAATCGATCCACGCATCCAGCTTGGCCCTTTCCGACGCTGTAATCAAAACGTTGGCGGTCGTCGCAAAATCGCTGATTGCGAGCAAGGTACTGCCGAATGCGACACCATCTTCGTCGTCCGGCGTTGCCCCGCTCGTATCATCGCCATCGGCGTCGTCGCTTTTCACACCATCGGCTTCTGTGTCAACAGCTTGACCTAGCATTGGCCCGGTCGCAATGTGCCTCGCTCCGTCTGCCGCGAGTGTGGTTGGAAACGGAGCTGGTGCATCACCGAAGTCTCGCGTCCTCGCAGGGGCCGTTGCAACCGTGAGCTCAATACGTGCCGCGTCTAAATCAGTTGGGTCGATACGATCCTCGACGATGATATCAACGAACGCTTTCTTGAGTTCACCCGGTACGGGACGAAAGACAACCGACTCCAAAAACTGCCGAACCTCTTCGACCGTACCGTTGAATTGCAGGTTTGATCCGACGACTTCGCCGCCCGACGTTTGTGCTGCCAATTGTCCGGCCAACGTTTCTACAAGCACGTTCAACAACTCGATCTCGGGCTGCAGGATATCGAGTCGGATTTCCAAGTTTCGTTCTTGCGACTCGTTCGTTGTCTGATTCTTCTGAACATCAATGTTGATGTTGTTTCGGATCTCGGTGGAGACATGCGAAATTGCCTCGCCGTTGTTCAGTTCGAGAAAGAGAAAATCATCGCCAGCGTTTGTCGGCCGAAGGATATGGAATTCGAACACTCCTTGGCCCGCAACGATTGTGCTTTGTCCCAACACGTTCCCCAACGAGTCGGTGGCGGTCATCATTACGTCGCGTGACTCTCCCGGCAATTTACCTGTGACCTTCACCTGATTATCGTCGGTGCTTCTAGCGGTTAGGTTTTCGATCTTTGTTTCTAGATCGGGCGCGGAAGGAGCGACGATTTCGAGTTTGCGCAGGATACCCTTTCTAAATTCCTCGATTTCGATGAGAAATGCTTCTCCCGGAAGAATATTGAATTCGTCCAGGCTGACGAGGCTCTGACCAGCGGGAACCTCCCGCTCTTCGTCGCGAATCTTGACCCTGCCACCGTTGGTAAAATGCAGGTTGAACTGTGTGTTAGTGAAACGTCCGGATGAATCCTGCTCAAATCCCGGCACAACGGATGGGGCCAGATCGCTCACCGAAATGAAGGCATTACCAAACGCTTCCGGAGTAATTGCCGATATTTCGAAAAGGCCGCCACGCTTGTAGACGACAAACGGCGTTTCATTGGTAAGCCGGTCCAGACGCAGAGTCCCAGTCACCGTGTCGTAAGCGACGAGTTCATCGGAAAGCGGCCTTTCACGTCCGGTGTTGCGGTCAAACAAGCCCAAGCCGAAGCGTATGTCCTCGGGAAATGCATGCACTTCAAACGTATTGGGCGGCGTGATAGGCCGACGCGCCAACAGAACAGTTGGAGTGCCGTCTCCAAGACTCAAGGTGATGATAAAGGTTCCGCCATCGGCAAACGGGTCGGACGGCAGGGAGTTCACGATCTCTCGATCAACGTCCGATAGTATCAGGCTCAGCGGTACAGGAACATTCTGATCAATGGTCGCCGAAGCGATGACTTGGATTGGCCGAATTTGGCCAGCGCCGAAGATAAATGGCAGCACAAGTTGCGATCCGATTACGCCACCACTTGCCGTCTCTTCCCGGGACACTTCGAGCGAGATTTGCAGCTCACCACCAACGGCGACGTCAAATGGAAGTTCTCCCTGTTCAAACCGGATAATACCGGCACTGATGTCGCGTCGAGGATCGCTGGGAGCTCGGAAACGGTCCAAATCCGAGAAACCGACAAACCCGACCGCGTCCTCGATGCCAATGTCCTCGCCGGGAATGCCAAGCTTGAGGGCGGGTTTCGCGTCGACATTACCGACCTGAGTCTTGATCGTAACACTGCCATCGTCGCCGAGAACGACCTCGACGCGCGGATAGATGGCGACGAACGCAGCCGCCATCGGCACGAGATCCCCTTGAGCCTGAACGGTCGAAGCAAAAGCGCGAACACGGAAGACACCGGCCCGATCGTATCGGACTAACGATTCACGCGTCGCGGAATCTTCGAGCTCGATCTGCCCGTTAACATCGTTGTAGGTCAGTCGCGAACCCAGCGTTCCATCAGCGTTGCGAACATGAAACTCCTCTCGCAAGGCTGTCCCGGATACGCGCCGCCCGACCAGCTCCAGCGTCTGTCCATCCCCCAGTTCGACGTTAATGATGAACTCGTCGTCTGCGGATAGCGCATCAACGCGGCGACGATCCGCCTCGGTCAGTGCGATCACCACATCAACCTGCTCGCCAACAAATGCCTTACCTGCAGCCAACTCCGGACCAAAACGATCCTTCCACTCGGCCCGCAGCAACGCAGGATCGTCCTGGAAACGAATCGACATTTTGGGCGAACCCAGGATGTTGACCAACTCAGTGATCTGCGAACCATCATCATCATCCAGCGTTACCGCCGGCCTTGCCACGCGCAACTCACTGCCGTTAGCAGCCAAGTCTTCCAAGAACTGTTGATCGTAAGTGTGGCGTGCCGTCACGGTTCCGCCGCCTTGCGGTATGACAAATATGTTTGTCGTCCCGTCGCGCCAAAGAACCGTCGCTTTCAGGTCATCTAGGCTTGGGTTGCCGTTCTCCAAAGTGTCGCTGCCGGTGATTTCTAACACGGCTTCGCGTTGCGATACAGGATCGAGCGCGGCCGATGTCACAGTGACGTCTAAATGCAAACCGGCGGGGCCGCGATCGCTGACAGGTACATCAATGGATTCGCGAGCGATCTCGTTCCCACCTTCCGTCACCACAACCACGGCGCGGAACGTCTGGCCTGATTCAGGTCCAGCCGGGTCGTCGAAATACTGATGCGGAACCTGCTGAGTGTTAAATGACGGCGGGTTGCCCGAAAACGCTCCCGTTCGCTGGAGCAACGTCGGTGGCTCGCCATTTCCCCAATCGATCGTAACTGTCAAATCTCCGACCATGTTAAACAACGTGCCGCCGATGCCGCCCAGGTTGACGGCTCCTTCGATGACTGGCGTGGCCGTAAGACTTAACTTGGGTGCCAATAGCAGATCGGGAATACTGAAGGACTTTTCGTCGATCTGTGTCCGACCGTTTGTGTTTGGATCGATCAGGAACGACTTAATTGTTATCACGCCCTCTTTCAACATGCGCGGGGCGTCGAACAAACCGCCGCCCACCGCCGCACTCGCGAGCGACGCGATGTCACTCACCGAGTGCATGTTACGGTTGGTCGCGACAAAGGTAAAAGTGCCCGTATCTTGAACCGTCTGCCGATTCCCGAACGGTCCTCGTAGCAACGCGATCGGAACACTAATATCGAATTCGTCTCCGATGCCAAAAAACGTCAAGTTGTCGTCATCCGCGAAACCTCCAAGCGGGTCATCCGGATCGCCTCCAAGAGAACGGGAGAAGCTGCCCAATTCGATTTGCTGCCGCTCGACTTTGAACTGGAATGGAAACACTCCGTCACCAATCGTCTGGCCGCTGACGCTAACAAGTCCTTTCAACGCAATTTCACGCGTCCCTTCTGGAATTAGTTCCAACAGGTCGATTTGATCCAATTCGACGTCGTAGCCTTTGCCGTCCAGGATCGTCGTGATCCGTTGGGTACGATCGCCGATCTGAAATGACAAACTGACTTCTTCGCCGATTTGCGCCGATGCCACCGAGCCGGACACGCGAAGTTTGGCGACTCCAGGGGCGGTATGAATACGATCCGTAAAAACCGAAGAGACCGAGAACGAAGGTGGATTCAGCGGTCCCACCGAGACCTTTCGTTCTTCCGCAGACTGCTGGCCGTTCGGCAAAGTCAACGTGGCGCGAACGATGTACTCGCCGATTTGGGTGTACTGATGTGTAAATTGGCGAGACAATTCCGCGGTGAAGGAGTCCGGCACTTCGGCGAAAATACCGTCGTTAAGCGATCCTCCGTCCTTGGATCGTTTTGGCACGATCGATTGCACAACCAGTGGCGTGCCGTCCCCAAAGTCGATGGTCAGCGTCGCGGGGTCATCGGTGGGACCAAGATTGAAAAGGATGTTCTCTGCTGTGACGAAAACGGTCAGTGGATCGAAAGGCTGCGTCGGATCGCCCGTTGGGTGCAACACTTCGGCCTGTGTGCGAATATCCACGTCGACCGGCTGTGCCAGTCGCTCTGAACTTTCGACAAAAAGCGCCTCGACATCGTCGAGCAGTAATCGAATCTCGTCGAGTACCTCTGTTCCCGTGGAGTCGAGCAAGAGGAACGTCAATCTAGTTTCCGGGTGCTTAATCCCAGCGGGTACAAACACGCTGGGATCAAAGAACCCGCCGAGATCTCCGGCGGCGATTGCGTCTTCCAAGTCAAAACTGAACGATTGTCGCGGCGCGCCCGCGGCGTTCTGGACATCCACCACAGCGATCGCATCAAAAAAGTTTCTGGCATCAATCAGATTGCCCGTCTTCGCCCCGATAAACGATTGCACACGTGTCCCGATCTTGACGTCGCCCGTGACTCCGCCAGCGAGCCGCCCGTGAACGGCACCAATGCGTACGCCTCCACTGATCGTGTTGTTGTCCGATTTGCCGTCGGTCACGACATCAAACTTGTCGATCTCGAAGAGACCATTTACACCTACGAACGGTGCATCCGGATCTTCAGTCCCTTCTTGAATAACAACGACTTTTTCGTCGAACCGGATATCCAAGAACGAGACAAATCGATCAAGAAACTCGCGGACAACCTGTACGGATACATTGAATTCGCCGGGCTCTGTGTAAACGTGCCGCAGCGTTGCTTGAAGGTTCATTCCCAATTCGAAGGGAATCACCTCGGTGGTTCCATCCCCATAGTTCACGGATAAAAACAATGGCAATTCATCGACGTTAAAGAGGTTGCCCGCGTCACGGAGCCGTTGCTTATGAACTCCCTGAGCAATATCGTCGGCGGAGATGCCCACTGGCATGAGAAGTAGGTGGTTTGTATCTATGGAGAATACGCTCAAGAGGGGCAAAAACTCTACTTGTTCGAAGCGCAGAAACTCAAAGTCGTTGTAAGTCGAAGTGATCCCGTCAACGGAAAAACGCTCACTGCGAAAACCGCCGGGACGGGAAACATCCCCAAAGAACTCCCGTCCTGCGACATTACAGAGGTCGATCCCCACTGTGAACTCTTCGCCAAACCGAATTTGGGTTCCATCTAAAAGCGTTCCGTTGCCAGCGACTACTTGAACCGGCGTACCACTCAACTGAACGTCGAGATCATTGTTATTGCGAAAAACTAAGACGGCTGGTCCCTCCGCAAATTCGATCTCGACTCCAGGCGCCGCGCGTTCAGCTAGCTGTGTGATCTCGACTGCACCGAAACCTTGAGGTCGAGGCTGGATCACGCGGTCGATGGGAATCGGGATGGGAGTGTAGGCTGCAAGCACTTTGGCTGAAATATCTCGAATTCGAAACTCAGCGTTTCCCGCTGCGACCGGAGATGGCTTCAACTCCGATGTCAAATCGACTCGCGTCGTGTCCTGCACAAAGTCCAAGTCGAAGTTACCAACCCGATGGCCCTCGGCCGAGGTAAGTCCAGTCCCAAAGACCTTGATGCCCTCTGCGTCTTCGGCGTTCTCAAACTTCAATATCAAGGAATCCGTCTCAGCATCGATCCTCGCCGAAAACTCGCCGGTCAAACCGGGGTGATTGTCTGGGATGACTTCGACTCCACACGCCAACATTTCGCGATTCTCAAGTTGCTCGAGGCGCAAAAAGCGTCGATTTCGCAATCGGGAGCCGCGCTTCGAACTATCATTGCGCTGCATAGTGTTCAGGATCTCAAAGTACGAATCTCGCGACATAGTCGGACTCCTGAATACTTGGATCGACTCCACAACAGCGTTGAAACATGACCGGACTCGCGCAAGCTGGGAATTGGCGGATGAAGTACGGGTTACCACTTATGGACAAACGACATTCTAGTGCGGGGGAGACTGCTAGGCTTGTCGAGGAATGCTATTTTCACAGGCCGGACGAGGTTCGAACTGACCGGCAAAAGACGATTTCCTATAATCAGTGATTCAAATATCAGCCGTGAGGGCAACGCCGCGACCGCAACCCTTGCCCCGTCTCGTCGCGTGATAAGCATTCGGTTGAACACATCATCCAAACCAACATCGATGCGATGCCGGACATTT
This sequence comes from Neorhodopirellula pilleata, assembly GCF_007859915.1. GTDB lineage: Bacteria > Planctomycetota > Planctomycetia > Pirellulales > Pirellulaceae > Rhodopirellula > Rhodopirellula pilleata. Next base: position 134,184 of record NZ_SJPM01000012.1, on the reverse strand, counting down.
CCGACAACAACCGACGCCGAATCGTCGACACTTGCCTGTTGATGGAATGCGACTTGAACTTTCGCTTCACCGTCGCCGGACTAGCGGAATATGCGGACTTGTCCGAGTTCCATTTCCAGCGGCTCTTTCGCCAGGTCGTCGGCGAAAGCGTGATGTCGCATCTGCGGCGACTTCGTCTGGCCAACGCGGCGTTCATCTTGAAGAATTCCGATTGCCCGATCACCCAAGTCGCGATGGAATCCGGTTTCGCCACCCATGCCGGTTTCACTCACGCTTTCACTAAAGCCTATGGACAATCGCCCGCCGATTTCCGCGCCAACAACCTGCGACACGCCTACATCAAACTGCCGACACCCGGCGCTCCGTCAGCTGATCGCGGTGCGCTCGCCGCTTGCCCGTTGTCAGTCCAAATCGAAAGGACGCCGACGCGGCGGATCGCTTTGATGCGTTACATGGGACCGACCAGCGGCATGGCGGGGATATGGCCCGAAATGATACGGTGGTGTCGACAACGTGGTCTGACCAAAAAGAACTCGACGTTCCTGGGAATCCATTACGATGATTGGAGCGACCACATCGAAGCATCGTCGGCCGTCTACCGATACGATGCGGCAATCGAGATCAACAGCATGTTTCAGACTGACCGCGTTGCCAGCACGACCTTCATCCCCGGAGGCCAAACGGCGTTGGTTCATTTTCACGGATCGCTTACCGAACTCGATCGAACTTGGCGAATCTTTGCAGAACAGTGGTTGCCCGCCAGCGGTTATCAACCGCGACTGAATTTTGTCTACGATCTTTATCCATCCGAATTAATCCTCGGTTCACGGCTGTCGCAAACGATCGCCACACTCCGTGGTATCGATTGCACGTTGTGTATCCCAATCTGCCAACCCGAGTAGGGGCTTCAGTCGGGAACACCATCACCTTTGCAGGGGACGACAACGCGAGCTACGAGAAAGATTGTCCGAAGAAGGCCGCAACAACGTCGTTTAAGAACATTCGATTAAGAAAGCAGCCAAGCGACTGCATCAGCTGATGAGCGGCGAGAGAATCGACACATGAGTCCGTGGCGGTAGGGACGTTAATGCACCCTCGGCTAGTTTTCGATCGCCAGCCTTGGTGACACCGTTCACTGATCTCCAATCGCGTGCTAGAATCGCGCAGGTTAGAAATCTCTCTGGTCGAATAGGCTCTGCGATGTCCACTTCCGCCGATTCTGATTTGATCGAGTGCCCCGCATGCGGGTTGTCGATGAAGATTCGCAGGCTGGATGTCGCTTCGCGAGCGGTCTGCCCGGGATGCCGTCAAACGATCCAGTTACCCGCCAAAGGACAATCGTTGTCCGCGGTCAGCACGTCCGCGTTCGACGAACTTCCGCCCGCCGTCGTTATCACCGAGCCTGTGCATCGGCCGAAACGTCGCCTGTGGAAAAAAATCGCCGGTCAAGTTTCCGGCACAATGGATCGTCAACGCAAGAGTCTGATTCGCGCAGCGATCGTGTTGTTGGTGATTTTGGCGATGGCAAGCATCGGTGTCGGGCTTTACTTGGGCCGCGAAAAAATACCGCTCCAGGCCGTCAAGACTTACTTGAAAAACGAGGACTCGCCCGACAAGGTGCTGGACAATTTCCAGCGTGCTGTCGTTGCGGTGCTCGCTCAAATGGAATCGATCAGCGACGAAGATTCGAGGGACAATGCGATACCACGACTGAACGGCTTCAGCACAGGTTGCCAATCCTTATCGACACGCGCCATCGCGATCGGACCGCTACCAGAAGAACAGTTTTCATCGCTGAAGGATCGTATAAAAAACGAGGTGACGGCGTCAGCGCAGCAGGTCATTGATGCGGCCAAACGACTTATGAGCAACAGCAAACTGAACAATGCGAAGTTGCAACAGTCGCTCTACTTACAGCTCTCCGCCGCAGAGCAAATCGGATCGACGTTGGAGACGGCCTGGCGACCGATTCCCTCGCCCCAATCCGCTTCCGAGCGTCTTGCCCACGAAATCAAGATGATCCGCTACCGAGTCTGGGGTGCATCGTATTCGGTAAACAATCAACGAGACTATGATCAGCTAGGCGGAATCATCGAAACGGCCGCCAACGAATTGGAATCGATTCTGGGCCGCTTAACCGTGCAGGCCGATAGACAGACCGACGTATCGGAGTCGATGATAAGCTCCAAGTACAACGACGAGTTGTTGGCCGACACACTGAAACGACTGAGCGTTCTCCAATCTCGATACGGCCCGCTGGGAAATGCGAAGGCGACGGATCGCTATCATGATGCGTTGGAAACCATCGGCAATCGCGTAACCTCCGTCGAGTCACAACCGCTTTGATCGCGGGCTGCCGGGTAAACTTTCGTCTTGTGCCGGGAGGTGCCTCAAGGCGGAAGCCCGAAGGCTGCTGGGGCGCGACAATGTCGTACCGAGCATGATTGCGGCGATTCAGACTCACCGACAACTCTTGCACTGGCATCCCCACCTGCATGTGTTGATCACGTGCGGCGTCGGACGCTCTGGTTTCGTCGATCGCAAGACACTCCGGTGTCGGCCACCGGAGTAGGTTCAGTGCCCGCAGACTCCCTTGCTGTTCGACCAAGGATACGCCCACATTATGCATTTCCACTTAATGCACCTACTGCTGATATGTGCCATCGGAGTTTCACTCTGAAGCCCTTTGTCTTAGTCTGTTCCGGCTATCGGTCGAGAACTGTTTCCGCTCGGCTTCACTATGCAGCGCGGGCGGCACTACACCGGCACAATTGTTGAAGCCAACGACTGCTGCGGAAAGAAAAAGCAAGCGTTCGAAACGCTTGCAGGTCAAAATCTTGCGTGATGCTGATAATCAGCTCATCTACTTCTCTTTTCTTGTGTAAGCCAATTGCATGAACTTGGTTTCTTCGCTGCCTTGGGGAGTAATGTACATGGTCATCACACGTCTTCGATCCATGTAGACCGTGGTCAACCTGTGTTTGGCCGGGTTGCCGTCCATGCCAGGTGCAATTCCGACAAGTGTCATTGTCTTTTTGTCTTTGTCGTAGTTGCCCTTCATATGCATTATTCCAGGACTCAAAGAATCCACCCAGGTTCCAACGTATTTCTTTGTCTCGGCGTCATAGCCAGTGCTTCCATGGCCTTTGAATTCTAACCCCATCATTTTGCCTTCAAAGTTGCTGATCAGCCAAAAGTCGCCCAGCATCCTGTTGGATTCAATGCCCTTGGTGACTTCAGGAGTTCCAGTTGCGTAATTGGTGATTTCAACATCCCACTCCCCGGCATCGTTTTTAAGAACCTCGTATTCGGGGCCTGCAGATGGGACCTGAGCAACCGCGTTGGATTGCAAGAGTCCGCATTGAACAATCGCGCAACCGAACGTTAAGATAAACAATTTGAGTAAGTCTGTCATTTTGACGTCCTGGAAAGTTCTGAAACTGAATGTATCGCTAACGGTCGGCGAGAATTGGTTATTCTAGCGGACAAGTGATGTATACTATACCTATCTCGGGAAACACAGCTGCGAGCACTTAGTCCCTTCGGATCCCAAAAGTAACGCAGTCACGAAACCGACCAGTAGACCCGAGAAAGCCCAGGGCACTCATCGGTTTAGTCCAAACCGGACCACGAAGCGTGCCAGCACGGAGTCTTGATTGCGGTGCACATTGGCAACTTAGGACGAATCGTCCTGACTCATTCAAGACCAAGTTGCCAGGCTGCTTCGGTTTCATCGATCGGGACAGTGATCCGAAGTCGGCCACCGGAGCATCATTCGCGGAGGTTGGTTACGTTCGTTAGCTGCGCAAGGACACGTTCTCATAGGCGCGCAAGCGAAAAAGTCGCCGCATCCGGTTCCGTACGGTGCCGAACACACGCGTCACGGGCATAACCCTGTGGTCGCAGGTTGGAATCCAGTCCCTGTTACTTGTATGTTTTCACGGTAGCGAAATCCGGCTACCATCGGGGTTGCTTTCGATTAGATCGTGGTCAGTCTTTTTCGCGATCGGGTTAAGAGACATTTAGGCTACTACGGGCTTGAACCCAACGCGATTCGCTCGTTGATCCGCTGGTCCTTGTGGTTCTCGACCGCAAAGCACGCGGTGTTTTTCAACGACCGGAGAAGCTCGTTCAAGCATCTCCTGGTCACTTTTTTCAAACTCGCGAAACTCATCGAGTGTCTTGATCCTTTCGTATCGCCTGCCTGGAATAATGGTCGTCCTTGCCGCCAGAGCCCCAACGTCTCGAGCCGTCCTCATTTCCGCTTCGAATCGTCCAGGGTCAGCGGCTCGAACAGATCAAAGTCCGGCTTTTGCTGACGCATCCACTTGCGACGGACGTGAGTCGGCAACAGTTGTAAGGTCTTTTGCTGGCCGTGATTTGATGGAGTAACGTGGCATCTCGTGAGCGCGCCTAATCGATCTGTTTCACGTTCCAGCCGTCCACAGTCATTTCACCGTGAACCCCGCAGGCAAATGTCAGAGACGCTTCTAGGCCGGCGTTTTGATTGACACGAGCGGAGTCGATTCGGTCAGCGTCAAATACATTCGAAAGCACGTTACCGCTCATTGTGGCTGCATAGCTCTCGTCATTGCGAAGCAGCGGTCGCGATTGCTTATGACACTCGACGACGTTATCGCGAATGACGATGGTTGAAAAATTGCTGTCGCGGTGGAAACCGAATAGCCCCTCGGTACGTGGTGTTGCCGTGGCTCGTGCGATGATGTGATTGTTTCGAACCACGAGATTGCTGATGGGCTCATTAATCCAGATGACACCACGACCGGGATTGCTAACAAGATTGTTGTGAAAAACCGCCGGCCCTTTTGCGGGAGCCTTGCCAAATCCTGAGATCAGATTGCCGTGGTCCGCCTGTGGATCGAAGTCGAACAGGTTGTGGTCGATCTCGACGCCGTTGCGCACGAACTCAATGCTGTAACTGTCCTTGAAGTAGTTGTGGTGGATGTGGAACGTCTTGCCGCTCTCGGGGACCGGCCCGCCAGCGTGCTTAGGAATTGAAATGGTACCGTGACACACGTTGTGATCGAGTTCGTTGTCCTCGTCATTCTCGAACGGGAACTCCATGCTGAAATTCACTTCGATGGTATTGTGATGAACCCGGCACTGTCGGGCCTGCCGCACTTTGATGCCATAGAATTCGTGTTCCTTCCCCGTGCGGGTGCGGGTGAAACGGTTGTCGAAGATCTCGCATTCGCTCATCCAGACGGCGAAGATGCCGCCGCCGGTGATGCCGCCCTTCACTCCCGGTTGGCCTTTCTGCCAACGCCCGCCGGCATCGACGAACTCGCAGTCGTGAATCTTCGTCCTCTTCATGCCGAAAGTGCGGATGCCGCTCCACATCGTCTCCTTGATCCGCAGGTGATGCAGGTGCACGCCGGTGGAAAACCAACTGAAAATCGCCCCGTGTAATTGTGGGCCGTACAGAGTCATGTCCGAGATCGCGACGTCGTTGGTGTCCCGCATGATGCGGATCAGATAGGCATCAACGTCCAGCCCTTCCAGTCTCATTTCGGGGTCCGGCAGCGTTTCGGTGGACGGTCTCCACTTGGGAACGTGAGTGAGCGTGGTTTTATCCATTCCCGCACCCTTCAGCGTGATGTTACCGCTTAGTTCCAGCGTAGCGTCCAGTTCAAACGTTCCTGCCGCGAGTTCGATCGTATCTCCTGCTTTCGCGATCTTCACCGCAGCGACGAGTTCTTGCGTTGTTCGGATCGGTTCGTTTGCGAGGACCGGCACAGCAAACGCCAAGAAGAATGTTCCCAGTAATGGTGCGTGTAAAAGTGTCAGGAATGAGTGAACCAAAGAGTTCTTTGAGTTAATACTCATCCGATAACCTTCGAAAGCTGATGAGAGCAGACGTGACTTCGCCCAGGCACAAGGAAAGCCAGAAGCACTGCAATGATCCACTTCATTCTGGCTGTTTCCTCTCCCTGCTTCGAAGCCGGACATAATCTTCGGGAGATGCCGTCTGCCGAATACGGGTAAAAACCTCGGTGGGTAGAAGCGACGGAGAATTTCCCGCGACCACGCTCCGACCGGCCCCGCCTTTCTCTTCGACATGGATTCTCCCATGATCGCCGGGTTCGATCTTCAGGCGGAACTGACGACCGTCGGTAAAGCGGACAGAGTACACGTTACCATCTCCGATCGATACTGTCTCTACCGGGTTGGTCGCTCCCGGTTTCAGGGGCACCAGGAGGGTTACGTGGCGCAATGTCTCTGATTCCGTCCGATGGGTCACGAGGCGGGCTGGAATATTCTTAAAGTAGGAGCGATTCTCTGGATCGGGTAAAACCTGCGTCTCGAAGCCTTCAGACGCCAAGGGGACGATGGCGAGGTTCGGCTTGCCATCTTCTCGGGTCACGACAGCCATTGTGTCCGGATCGATTTCGACCTGATCGGTCAGCAAATTCCAGTAGAGATCATACTGATGAGTCGTCGGTGTGCCGGGAACGTTGGCGTCGTCGATCACGAAAAACAGGTCCGGCTTGAGAAATAGAACGCGCCGAACGTGAACCGGATTGCGATCTCCGACACGACTCACCCCGCAGGCGAAATCGTATTCGGGTGTCGATTCCCAGGAAGCGTCGATCGGGCTGCCGTAGTTGTTGTTCCGCTTGGCGGTCTTGCCATCAATGAACACCGTGCTGTGATCCTTGGCTCCACCGAGGTTCTTCCTGCCATGGAGGGAATCGTAGAGCAGGGGGTGCCCGTAGGCCCAAAGTGCCACGCTGTTGGCGTCGTCGTGTGCGTGACTGGCTCGACCGTCCGGCCCTGCGTCCAGCGCTAGGTAATTTGCGCTCGTATCCCAACCCGAACGCATGATGCAGATTCCTCCGTAGGGCAGATACACCGACGAAAAGTCAGGCGTTTTGCCTTCTTTGCCCCGTGTGGCGACATAGCGAAAATCGTCGCGGTGCGGATAGTTCTCGAGCGCCCGCAGAAGCAGGTTGTCGGTAAATGCCAAATAGTGGCTGGCCTCTTCGGAATGACCCTGCCCATAGAAATAGCCAGTGCGATCTGGCGGGCAGAGTTTCATGGTGAAGTCGGCCAACTTCTCGGCCCGCTTTAGATAGTCCTCGGGAAATTCATCGTGCCGTCCCCATTCCCGAGCGCGCTCATAGATTTCCTGCACGCCGTTAAATCCCAGGTGAGAATACCAGAACGAGAATTCGAAAAATGTTCCGTCCGGAAGGTAGCGCCAGTCCGTGAATTCATACAGTGCCTCGATCGCGAATTTGCGCCACATTGCCGATTCCGGGCATTCCGGGAACATCCCACCGATGGTATAGAGACCTACCATTTCCGCCCCCATCCAGTTGCTGGTGTCACGTTGGGTGAGCGAAAGACTTGAGTAGTATTTTGCCTGCTGTATCAGGGACTTGCTCATGATCACCAGCGTGTCGTCGGTAAATTCGGGGTCCTTGCGAAAGGTCACGTAGCTGTTCCACCAGGAGTAGCCGGTGCGCAGTCCGAAGTTGAGAGTGGTCCACGGTTCGGGCGTGCCGCCTTTATGATCCGGAGTCACATCCCAAAGCTCGCTCGGATAGGGAAAACGCTCCACGAAATCACGGATCAACCAAGCTGCGGTCTTGGCATGCTTGGAATCCTGTGACTGCGCGTAAAGCGTAATCAAGCCGAGCGTGTCGCCGTCGTAGCGTGCTTGGAAATGTGGCTCGAACGTGCCGTCTTTGATCCGTTCGTTCAAGTTCGCAACCCGCGACTCCGCCCACGTCGGATAGCGAGGCAGTTTCGACTTCCGCGGTCCCCGATCTTTCACGAAGCGCGCTTCGAAGTGTTTCACATTATCACGGTTGCGAAGGTAGTCCGCCCATGCTTTTCTCGCCTGCGGCCAGTCAGATCGAGACACGGTTTCTTGAACCTTTGAGAGGCCGGGCAGGCTGAGGTCGACCCGGGCGAAAAACTGCTGGTCTGTCAAACCGGCTTCTTTTGTTCCTCCATCGTCGGCCACTGCCGGCAGAGCGATGATTAAAGCGGCGGCGATCAAGAGAGTGACAGGTGAAGTTCTCATAACGTTTTTCATAGTGCTTCCAGCCCCCGCATCGTTCCAGTGCTGGTGGCGAACTTGTCCGTTTCGATGCCGAGTCTTTGCAGAACACTTACAAACAGGTTGGGCAGCGGGTAGTCGCTGTTGGCGCCGAGAGCGAGGTGCTGTGCGTGGCGGAACCCGCCTCCGGCGATCAAGACGGGTAAGTTGTTGTTCGCATGGGAATTGCCGTTGCCCAAAGCCGTGCCGTAGATCACTGATGTCGTGTCGAGCAAGGAACCACCGCCAGCATCGCGCTCATCCAATCCACCAAGCAACGTGGCGAGTTCTTGAAACTGAGCTTCTTCGATACGTCGGAGCTGCTCAAGTTTTTCAGGCTGATTGCCGTGGTGCGTCAGCGGATGCGTGCCGGTGCCGACTCCGGGAATATTTGGCTTGGCATCGTTCTGGTAGACGAAGATCGAAACCAGTCGCGTCGAATCCGTATCCATCGCGATGCGAGCGAGGTCATACATCACACGAGTCCGCTCGATCAAAGCGCCGGGATCGTCATAATCTTGCGGCGGTGCCATTTCAACACTCGGCTTAGGTTGTTGCTCCCACTGCTCACTCTTGTGCAATCGTTTTTCGAGATCGCGAACGCCAGTGTAAAATTGGTCCAGCTTGTCTCGATCTGACGAACCGACTCGATTTCCTAGCTGTTGTGCTCGTTCACCCACCGAATCAAGAATGCTGCGTCCGTGACGAAGCTTCGCGAGCTGCGCTTCGACTTCCTGCTTCGAACCCTGCACGAACAATTTCCGGAACAACCGCGACGGTGAATCTTCGCCGGGAATTTGCACACCGGACTGCGTGTACGAAAGGCTTCGCTTTGTACCGACGGATAGCGTCAAGGATGGAAACCGGGTCAGATGCCCGATACGTTCAGCTGCGAACTGATCCACCGAGATCGAGTTCCGAAATCCCCCCATACCGGGATGTGGTGCTGCGGTCAGGAAACACTGCTCGGCTTCGTGACCACCATCAACTTCAGGATGCGAGACACCGGAGAAGACAGTCATCCGATTCCGGAATTTATCGAGGATCTGCAAGTACGGCGAAGCCTTGTAGTCGCGGCCTACGCCGTCGGGGAAAAAGTACTTGGGAAGAATGCCCTGATTGGTTTGAATCGCGATGAGACGCTGCGGCCCAACAGGGGCTTCCGCAGCGGCAAAAGCCGGAGCCATTGCGTCGAGCAGCGGTAAAGCAAGCCCAACGCCAAGACCGCGTAATACCGTGCGGCGACTGATATATGATTGAGAGTTCTTGGTCATGAAGGATACCCTATTTCGATCGAAATGTCTTGCTGAGGATGACTTGTTGGAGCAATGTGCGAATCGGGTATCCCTCTTTCCTGCTTTCACGAAGGATCGAGTTCACCACATCGCGATCCACGAACGAAACGCTCGCACCGGTTGCGAAAGTTAGAAACCGCTCGGTCAGATTGCGTGCAAGTTGCTCGTCCTGAGCGACAAGTACGTTTCTGAACTCGTGTATGTCGTTAAACGCATGACCGTCATCGGTGACACCAGAAGCGTCTACTGGCAATCCTTGTCGGTATCTCACGTCGCGAAGTGCAACGACCTGATCAAGCTTTTTGCCTTCACCCAAGCTGCGGTAGTGGTCACGCCATTTGCCCATCACGTCGAAGTTTTCCAACGCGAAGCCCGGTGGGTCGATTGACTTGTGGCAACTCGCGCATGTTTCCGATCGGCTATGCTTGGCCAATAACTCTCGAACCGTGGTGGCACCGCGAGTATCCGGCTCAATGGAGCCAGCGCCGGGTGGTGGTCGCGAAGGCGGAGTTCCCAAGATTCGGTCCATCACCCATACGCCTCGTAGTACTGGCGAAGTCGTCAAGCCGTTGGCAGTGACCTTCATCACGCTGCATTGAGTTAGCAGGCCGCCATACGGTGACTCTGCCGGCAATGTGACGCGGCGAATTTGCATTCCCTTCACTCCATCGATTCCGTAAACCTCCGCCAGTCGCTCGTTGATCATCACGAAGTCAGAGTCAACGATCGTTTTCACGGGCAGGTTCTCACGAAGCATTTCGGCAAACGTCGCTTCGGTTTCCGCCACGGCTGAAGCGACAATAAGGTTGTCTGAGAAATACTCAGGGAACAGATCACGATCTGGAGATGTGTCGTGAACTTTCCGAAGGTCGAGCCACTGGCCCGTGAAGTCACTGATGAACCGCTTGGACTTGGGATCGGCAAGCATCCGATCAAACTGCCTTTGCAATCCGGCGTCGGTCAGCAATTCACCGGACTCCGCCACTTCGATCAATTGGCTGTCCGGCATGCTTCGCCAAAGCGTGTATGACAACCGAGCTGCAAGGGCATAGCCGTCCAGTTCACCCGGCATTTCTTGCAGATAAAGAAAGTCTGGCGAGCAAAGTACCGCCTTGTAAGCCAGTCGCATCGCATCCTGAAAGCAGGCTTTGTCGTCAATAGCGTCGAGTGCGAATGCGAGACAACGCTGTATTTCGGACTCCTCCGGCCTTCGACGATAGGCTCGCTTGATAAATCGACGCAACAGCGTTTCCGCGTCCTTGCGAGGCTCCTTTGAGACCACCATCACCATGTCTGGCGACAATTGAAACGCCTCGCGCAGCCCGTGCTTGTTAGCGGTTAAGTCTGGCAAATTCAGAGGCTCAGGCGGCTTCAGCCCGCTCGCTTTTGTCCAAGGCTCAATCGGCAGATCACCGAACAGTTGTCGATAACTCACTGACGGCCAAGGTTGATCGTCTGATCCACCCTCGCACGATTCATCAGCGAACGGCCCCTCGATCTCAAACCAATCCACTGCGATACCGTGGCCGCGATAGCCCTTCATAAACGACTCATGAGCTTCCCGTTGCGACTTCGGATCTTTCTGCTTTGTCGTGTGTGAAACTTGCCGATCGTCCATTGTCGCGCAATAGAAATCGAGCAGCTCCTTCTCTTGATGCCATGCAACAAACTCGACGACGCCTCCATCTTCGCCCTCGGGAACATCGAATTTTGCCAGAACTCGCTTGGCGGCCGTCGTGATCCATGCCACTTGGCCTTCTTCTGGTGGAAGCAACTCGCCCTTGTCCCACAACGCCGCACGACAGCGAACACGGAAGCGATACCAACCTGGGATTTGTTGCGATGTGTTGCGAATGTGTCGTGGGGCTTGAGCGTTGTTGGGTTGTTGCCAGAACCAAGTCCACTCGGGACGCTTGTCGACGCTGCCGTATCGCTCTTTCCAGTCCTTACCGAGATAGCGACCTTCTTCGGTGAACCACGTGCGGACTTTGGTCGGCTTTGGAGCCGGCCGCAAACGCATCGCACCGTCGATCGCCACTTCGGCAGCTTCGAGATAGCGGGCCAACTGCACGTAGGATATCTCCTGTGCCGCAGCGACGTTGTCGAAACCGTCTGATTCAGGATCGGGCGGCAGCATCTCTTTGAGTTCCAACCACGGAGCCGCCAGCAGATCGCGCATCGTGGTTTCATATTCGACCGGGTTCAGCCGCCGTCCACCCACGCGACCACGAGTCGCATAACGATCACGCCAAGTCGACTGCAGAGCAGAAGCCGTCAACTTCGTGAATGCTGCAACTTCCTTCGGATCAGGCCGCTCTTCATCCTCAGGCGGCATCTCACCGGACACGATCCGATCGTAGACCTTCGCCCACGTGGCAAGATTCACGGTATCATCGGGTTGAACCTTCAGGTCCTGCAGATTCAGCCCACCCTCGGAATTCGAATCATCGTGGCAGTGGTAACAATGCCTTTCCATCAAGGCATGGCCGACGGGAGAAGCGGCGGCATCGACGTCAGCAGCAGACACCAATGTTGCTTGACCGAGGATCCAAACTGCGGCGATGAGGCAGGCGTATCTGCGGCATCCCGCCAAAGGTTGGCGGCACGATGGCGCCATGACGACGGGGGCTGTCGATAGCTTGACAACGCCAACAAATTCAGATTTTAAATGAAACGGACTTCTCATTATTTCGTTTCCTGCATTGGAGCCACACTCCGCCACGTTGGACCGATCCGCAGCTCATCAACCAGGCGGACTTTTGATCCCGTTGAACTCAGCAACACACGATCGAGGTGAGCATCCATGTCCACGCCGCGCGTGACAACATGCCATGTGGCCGGTTCGGCATACCCGAGCACGTCTTCTTCGCCATAGATACGGAAGTAGATTTCGTCTTCCCCTTCGCTGCGTGAGACGATCTTACCGATCCACAACGTGGTCTGTTCGGCAGGCAACACCAGCGGGCTGGTATGAAAAACTCCGCTTCCGGTCATCACACGCGGCTGAAATCCAACGCTGTGGCCAAAGCTGATCGAATCCGAGAAGTAGTCAGTCGAGGACCGAAAAGTCAGACGCAGATCTTCTCGACGCGTGTGTGATTCAGTCCGCCGCTCTGTCTCCCGTGCCATCAAACTGAAGAACGTCACACCTTCGCGGTCGAGATCGAGCGAGCGCATTAGTGACCGCACGTAAAACACGCGACCGGGCGGCAGCTTGAGCATTCCCAACCGACCACCGGGCACTGGCCATGTAACATTCATCTGGGCATGTACGATTTCAAAGTGGTCAGGTGAGTCGTCTTCGACGGGGGCTTGCCGCTCATCTGGCATTCGTTTTCGCCAGGGCCCCGCCCAACCTTTCCCGACCGTGCTTTCCTCCAGTGGCAGAACTCCGGGTGAATAGTTGAAACCTTCGTAGGCGATCAGCAAGTCGGCTCGTGAGCGCGGATTCACTCGGTTGACAAACTCTTGAAATCGTGGCGAGTTCATTGGAACTGCCGTCGGACGTCCGTCATCATCAATGGCGACACCTTCACCGGCTCGCAGTATCTTTGACAACTGCTGCGTCGCGTTAATCCGGCGATAACTGACTTCGCCATCAAGGACATGCACCTCCGTTGCCCCACTACGGGCTACTTTGACGGCGAACTCAGTGCCAAGGTCGATGACCTCGCTGGTCGGCGTCATCACGACAAATCCTTCAGCGCCATCGGTCGCTTGCACCACGATATCGCCAAGTTCAACAACGACACTTGCTGCCGACCGTAAATCAATCGTGGCAGGCCCAACCAGCACCAACTCGGCTCCCCCGTCAAACCGCAGCACGGCCGTGCCACGATCGAGTCCGAGGCGTCCGGGGTTCAGCCGCGAGCCTTCCTTCAAGTCATCGCCTTGCCAATGGCAATCTTCCGCCAACAGTATTGTCGCTAGCGGGAGGGCGGCGGTGATCGACGGGCCGTTGTTGTCGACCACTGCATTGGTTGGCGGTTGACGTGATGCCACAAAATCTATGCCCACAATGATCGCTACTGAGACCGCGATCACGAACCAGCGCATCGTAGGGCTCCAACCTGCGATGCGACCACCTACTGTAGGCGTGTGATTGTCACGGATGCGATAGTCAATGACATCGGAATCGAACGTCGGCAGGGCTTCGTCGGATAACGCCGAATGAAGATCAACATATCGCAAGTACTCGTCGCGGGCGGTGGGATCGTTACGCAGTAAATCCGCCAAGTGAGCCAACTCAGCATCCGTGGCCCGGTTGTCGCACATGGCGGAAATTAGAGACTGAAAGTCGCTGTGCATCACTCTACTCCCAGGGTGAAAGAGAGTCGCCGCTGCACACATTTCATGAGCGCCATCCGAATTCGCTGCAAGGACTTGTAGATTGCGTCGACACTTCGCCGCGACGATTCTGCGAGTTGTTCGACCGAAAGATCTTCGAAGTAGTACCCTTCCACAACCAAACGTTGATCCTTCGGTAGCTTTCGCAGGCACTCACGCAAATGAATCCGGCGTTCATCTAGCTCATCCGCCATCTCTTCACGGCGCCCGGCCAGCGCGGCGACTGTCTCATCATCCAAGAAGTGTTTCCATCGCTCATTCGTCCGCATGAACAGTCGCGTTTCATTCAGTGCAAAGCGGCACGCCCACGGCATAAAGGGCTCCGAAGGATCAAACAGTTCGTGCTTTTTCCATAGAGCAATCGCCGTGTTTTGCACGATGTCACGAGCGTCATGGACATTTGGAACGAAGCACATCACGTAGCGCAGCAACCCACGCTGGCACTCCAAAAATCGCCGCATGAACTGTTCGTAGCTGTCTAATTCGCTGGTTTTCTTACTCATTCACGTAAAGTCTGCCAGTCACGCATCGAATTGGACGTATTTCTTCAAAGATTTCGCCACTTCAAGGCCCGCCTCGTTTTGGGAGTGAAAGGTGATGAGCGAGCATCAAGCAATGGCCTGTGTCGGTTGCGAGAAATGCATTGTATTGCGCCTCGTCGGTCAGGTCAGCTTCCAGGAGGAATGCTGACTTCGGAAGTTGGTCACCCAGGGCGTCCAGATCGGACAAGCTCTGCCGTCAATGGATCCGTTGCGAGTTCAGGACGAACCGTCCTGTTCTTCGAGCAGCGTAGTACGCTCCGTTTTCATCGACCGAAGCGGAGATTGGAGTCCGCAGAAGTTGGACAAACCGCCAGCTCGAAGTGAATCCGTTTTGGATTGGAGGTGACTCAGACCGGAGCGGGTTTCGACCCGTCGCGAGCGCGCACCGGCGGCCGACATCGGAGCACGCTGGTTCGTCGATGCTTTCGAGGCGGGACACTTTGGGTGCGGGTGTACTCAAGGATCACTGAGTTATTATCGTCGCTCAGAAGATGTCTTTCGCCAGTTGTCGGTCGAACAAATGAGTTTCAGGCCGTCCGATGGCACACACACTCCGCGATGGAACGCCGAACACATGGCCGGTCGACAGTTGCTTTTCTTCTCTCAGATTTACCACGCACTTGATTCTCGCATCCCGGTCGTCGATCGAAATCCGCAGCAAATGCCCGCAGACTACGAAGCTCGCAACCTTATTTGGAGCGGTAAGGAGGAAGCACTATGACGAGCACACCGCAAACGTCCAGAAAAAGTTTCAGTTGCCCGATTGGCCGAAAGAATAATTGACCCGTCGTCGAAAACAGCGGTGAATCGACACTGAGTGAATCTCTTTTTGAAGAACGTGGCCGAACCAAGTTCGTGACTTGATTGTCCGCTAGTGAGTCCCGCCGGCACGAAGCCGGAATGACGCTTCCTGTTTCAACATTGCAATTGGCTTGGATCGAAGCCTGATCATCATGACGGCCCCGCCAATCGAGAACGAATCTGAGCCACCGTTGTATCACGAGCAACTGATTCTGCTGATTTTGGCGGCCGTGCAATTCATCACGATCGTTGATTTCATGATTGTGATGCCGCTCGGGCCTCAGTTGATGCGGTCGTTGGCCATCGCCCCCCAAGCGTTCGGATTGGTCGTGTCGTCGTATACGTTCGCCGCTGGAGTGGCAGGACTGATTGCTGCCGCAACGGTGGACCGGTTTTCTCGCCGGGCCGCGTTCATGTTTTTGTACAGCGGATTTCTTTTAGGAACCCTGCTGTGCGGACTGGCCACGAGTTATCCAACACTGCTCACCGCGCGAATCGTGACGGGCGCGTTCGGCGGCATTTTGGGTGGGATGTCGATGGCGATCATCGGCGACGTTTTTCCGGAAAGTCGTCGTGGTCGTGCGACCGGATCCCTCATGACCGGTTTCGCGATTGCCTCGGTGGTCGGTGTTCCACTGGGGTTGGTGATTGGTACGAACTACGGATGGCAAATGTCGTTCATTGCGTTGTCCGCGTTGGCATTTCCGATCTTACTGCTCGCTTGGTTTGCTCTTCCCCCCCTTGGTACTCATTTGTCCGAATCACGTCCGTTCACGGTCAAGGCATTCCGTGCAACGTTTCTGCAAGTGAACCATTTAAATGCGTTTGCGCTGATCATTGCGTTGACGATGAGTGGCTTTCTCGTGTTTCCGTTTCTGAGCGTCTACCTCGTCGGCAATGTTGGCATGACGGAGAATGAGTTGCCCATGGTTTATGTCGCTGGCGGATTGCTGACCTTGTTCGCCTCGCCGGTGGTGGGGCGATATGCCGACCGTTTTGGAAAGTTGCGTGTCTTTCGATCGATCGCTCCTGTGTCGGCGCTGATGCTGTTGTTGATCACGCAATTGCCGGCGGGCACGAAGTGGTTGGCGATTGCCGTATTTGCAACTTTGATGGTGTGCAACGTCGGTCGCATGATCCCCGCGATGGCGATGGTTGTCAGTAGCGTGGCACCGTCGAATCGTGGTGCGTTTCTGAGCGCGAACTCGTCGATCCAACACATGGCCGGCGGCGTTGCATCCTACATCGGAGGCTTGATTGTTGTACAAGCGGCGGATGGTCGACTTGCGAACTTTTGGCTGATCGGGTTCGTCTCGGCCGCCTTCACATTGCTAAGCTTATGGCTTGCCGGCCGTTTACGGTCGGCGATCGAACCGGAAGTTTTAGCGGAAGAAGTTAGCCTTCCCGCAGCAGCCGAAGCTTCGGTCGAAGCAGGAGAACCGCTCGTTGTCTGCCTGGATAAGGTGTCCTAATTGGTACGCGAGTCGTTTCCAGTAAACGTCGAAAGCTAGTACGCACTTACCCGGTGCAAGGGCAGAAGTTAATTCCGGAAAGTTCCCTAAGAACGATGAAAGTAATCGTTAACCAATTGAAAGCGCAAGAGGATTGATCCATGGAACGTTGTCCCAAAACATCTCATTCGAGCGTCGTGGTTGCCGTCACGATTTCGTTGTTCTTGGTGACGTTTTCTTCGAGCGTGCGAGCGGAACAGAAGACGATACGTCTGTTGACGATCGGTAATAGTTTTGCCGAGAACGCTCTTACGTACTTGCCGTCGCTTGTCGAATCGGCCGGACACAAACTTGTCGTTGGCCGAGCGAACTTGGGAGGATGCACGCTGGAGCGTCACTGGAAACATGCTCAACAGTTTGAGGCGGATCCCGACGGCAAGGAGGGGTCGCCTTATGGCGGTGGAAAATACTCGTTGAAGGATTTGCTGACCAAAGATCGTTGGGACTTCATCACGATTCAGCAGGTCAGTTACACGAGCCACGATTTGCAGACGTACCAGCCATTCGCCAACAATTTACATCGCTACATTCGTGAGCACGCTCCCGACGCGACGATTCTCGTTCATCAGATTTGGGCTTATCGATCCGACGATCCTCGTTTCCAAACGTCCAACGAAGGCAAAGAACCTCACACTCACGCTGTGATGTACGATCAGGTTCGTGACGCTTATCGGGCGCTGGCTAAAAAGTTAAACCTGAACGTTCTGCCCAGCGGCGATGCCATGTTTCGCGCCGACACGGATCCGGTCTGGGGATACCGCGTCGACGATCAGTTTGATTTTGAGAATGCCTCCTACCCGAACCTCCCCGATCAAAAGCACTCGCTGCACGTTGGTTGGTCCTGGAAGAAACGGGACGATGCGAGACGCGAACTAGGCATCGACGGTCATCACGCAAGCTCAGCAGGAAAGTATCTGTTGGGGTGCGTGTGGTTCGAAACCTTATACAACGAGAACGTCATTGGAAACCATTTCGTTCCCGTAGGCCTCGATCCCGAATATGCCAACTTTCTACAGCAAACGGCTCACGTCACGGTTTCCGGCGGCACGTGAATAACGATCGTTACGACACTTCATCCTTGCCGAAGGCAGGAAGGAGCGAACAAGCGGTGTGAGGTGAGGGGCGAGTACGGCGAGTTACGCTTGAACGGAAATCTTGCTGAACGCTCGATTTCCGACCCTCCCAACTTCGTCGGAGACTGCTGATTTAGTGAGCCGCAAAGCGTTAGCCGCGGGCAACTCGCCACTACCGGCAGCTAGCGGGCTGTTGATTTAGTCGTATACCGAATGACAACCATTAGCCGATGGGCGTTAGCCCCGGTTAACGGCCGTGTAAGCCGCCGCTAACGCGGTACGGCTAATTAAATCAACAGCCCGCTAGCGCCTTGCCGCTCACAATTGTAAAACGCAACACGACTAAATCGGCAGTTTCCATTAGATCAACAGGGCGATGGCACCTGTGCGACTAGTTGCGTGGTCTTTGAATCGAAACGATGCGCGGAAATCACGAGTTTCTGCGAATCGCATCGCCGCCGCATTAAGAAGGCGTCATTGATTGAACGCGAGATGTTTCACCTTCTTCTATTGATTGACAGATCAATTACCGATGGTAGTTGTCTCAGGTCTCGTAGTGGATCTTGCCGTGTTTTTGAGAGCGGCTAATTTTGTCGAGGCTGTAAAGTCCGGCCAAGATAAACTCGACGCACGAGGCCCGCATTGCTTCGTTCTCGCTCGCGTTGACTTCAAAGGCGCGGTCCCACGCCGGGGGCACGTGTTGCAATCGTTCGGCGTATTGGCGACTGGGTAACAGATCACCGACTTCGACTCGCACACCGCCGCGAAAAATTTCCGCGATTTCGGCGAGGCCGTGCTCTTCGATGTATTCGCTGAAGACGATCTGGATGGCTTCGGCGATCACCGCGTCGAGGACTTGTTTCTCGCTCATTTGATGGGTGCCCATCAAGTCGAGTTCGAGCTTGCCTAATGAACTTGCGTAGAGATGCCCCAGGTCACTGATTCGCGGGACGGCGGGTTTTTCGTTGTGAACGATGCCGCGTTGTCTCGCCGACGCCACGATCGTTCGGAAGTTCGCCAACGAGAACCGCGCCGAAACGCCGGACGCTTGATCGATGTACTTGCTTTGACGTGCCCGATTGGTGATCTCTTCGATGATCTGATACATGAAGTACGGCACGTGAACCGGATACTCACCACCGAGGTCCGAGCCGACTTCCTGTTGCAGGATTTCGATGCCTTGGTCTCGTTCACGCGGGTAGTGAGTCTGAACGATCGTGCCGATGCGGTCCTTCAACTGCGGGATCACCTTACCGCTGCGGTTGTACGTCGCCGGGTTGGCCGAGAACAAGATCATCACATCGACATCGAACTTGATCGGATAGCCACGGATTTGAACGTCGCGTTCCTCCAAGATGTTAAACAAACCGACTTGGACGAGATCGTCGAGTTCGGGAAGTTCGTTCATCGCAAAGATGCCCCGGTGCAGTCGAGGGATCAAGCCGAACGATAAGGCTTCCTCGGCGCTCATGCTAACACCGGCGGTTAATTTGGCGGGATCGATCTCGCCGATAATGTCGGCGAACTTGGTACCGGGGCTGAGTCGTTCGGCGTAACGATCCGCCCTCGGCCACCAAGCGATCTTGATGTCTTCGGGGGAATGCTCTTGCACCAAACGTCGACCGAGTGACGAGATCGGCTTGAGTGGGTCTTCGTGGATCGGCAGATCAGGATGATCGATATAAGGGATGAAAGGATCAAGGAAGCGAACCAACTGACGCATCAGTCGACTCTTGGCTTGGCCCTTCTCGCCCAAGAACAGCATGTCATGTCCGGCCAACAAAGCCAAGTTGATTTCGGGAATGACGGTGTCGTCGTATCCCACGATGCCAGGAAAGAGTTCCTCGCCGGCGGCCAGCATCCGGGAGAAATTGTCGCGGATTTCTTGTTTGACGGTTTTGGATCGCCAACCCGTCGTCATCAATTCGCTGAGGTTGGACGCGTCGGGAGGGTTCAAGGTGGCGGGATGTTCCGTGGACGTGGTCACGCGGGTCGACTCCATTGACGAGGCGGTTAAAAATGTTGGGTGGGAGTGTGCTTGTAGGTGCGTTTGTATCGTAGCGTTCCGCCTACCCGCCCGCCCGAAATTCGCGATCCATCTTGACACTTGGATCGATCAATTCGTATTGCCTGAGGAGTCCTGGAACGTTTTGTTCTTAAGATCTAACGACCTCAACCTGACCCTGGTAAACCGAATCATGGCCACTTCCTTGCTCTCTTTCGATCACAATCCTCGCTTTCGCACGCGAAACCGAGGACGAATTTTGCGATGGTTACTTGGAACGATCTTGTTGGCCACCCCGATCGGATGTGGCAAGCAAGAAGTCGCTCAGACGGCCTCATCGAACGCAGTCGCCGTTGCCAGCCCACCGATGTCGGCTGAGGACGCCGAAGCGGTCGTAAGCCAATTCCTGGATCGAATCCGACGGGGCGGTGACCATCAAGACGCGATGGCGTTGTTGACCGATCGGGCGCAATCAGAATTGCAACGAATCGGGCAAGTAGTTCAACCGATCGGTTCGCCCGACGCTCAGTTTCAGGTCACCCGCAGCACACCAATGCCTGTGGATCCTGCCGCAGGTGAAAGCCCCGTCAATGGCCGTTTGGTTCATTGCATCTGGACCGAGCCGGCCGAACAAGACGCGGCCGGCAATCCGACCGGAGCGATGCAAAACTATCAGGTCGTTTGGTCCGTCGTGATGCAGGGTGATCAATACCGCATCTCCGGATTAATTCTCGAAATGGATCCGAGCCAGCCACCGTTGGTCCTGGATTTTGAGAACGGTGATCTGATGGCGCAAATCTTAGGATCGGCCCCGGCGGCTCAAACCGCCCAGTCGCCGGGACAGACACCTTCGGATCCGATCCGCTAAAAGAAGCGGTTTCGTGATTTTTTTGGTTTCGGACGATCGAGGATTCGCCCGAATTTGCGTCGACCCCACGACCATTGACCGGCGGTGGCTCAGTAGGCTCGCAATCGCGAAAACCGCACGAAATACGCTCTTTTCCGTGATTTGTGCCCAATCAACATGCGGTGTGCATTGATTTCGAATTCCCCTGGTGCGATTGCGATGACCTTGCGATCTCGATGCTTTGGGGTATCTAGGTAATTGACAACGATGCTCCCCGGGTTACTGTAACGCAATCATCTGGACAGGCGATGCAGTCGCCGCAGCTTCCCCACGCCGCCAATCGGGCGGCCCGGAGCGTCTGGATCGGGGGTTTCGACAGCGTGTCGGGGCTTCTGGTGAATCAAGTCACATGGGGTGGTCGGAATCCGCCTCCTAGTTTTCAGGTGTGCGAATTCGGATCGCACCGAACACTCCAAACCTATTTAGGAGATGTCTATGAATCGGAATTTGGTGAAAGGTGCGACGGCCTTCGCATTGCTGGCAGGCGCGTCGTTGGTATTTAGTGGAACCGCTGAGGCTGGCTTGTTCAGCAAGTTGTTCAAGAAGAAATCAAGCTGCTGTGCTCCTGAGCCTTGCTGTGCTCCAGAGCCAACTTGCTGCGAACCAGCTCCAGAGCCTTGCTGT
Source organism: Neorhodopirellula pilleata (assembly GCF_007859915.1). GTDB lineage: Bacteria > Planctomycetota > Planctomycetia > Pirellulales > Pirellulaceae > Rhodopirellula > Rhodopirellula pilleata. The sequence goes on along the minus strand of NZ_SJPM01000012.1, from coordinate 113,011 downwards.
GCTCCCGAGCCGACTTGCTGCGAACCAGCTCCTGAGCCTTGCTGTGCTCCCGAGCCGACCTGCTGCGAGCCAGCTCCTGAGCCTTGCTGCGGTGCCGAGCCTGTGATGGAAACTTCCTGCGGTTGTGGCGACGCCGCACCGATGATGGAAGCTGCCGTCAGCAGTGAAGGTTATGAACTTGCTCCCGGCGAAACCTTGGTTCCCGGCAGCGTCACGACCGTCGAAGCCCCGATGGCCGCTCCCGTCGCTGAAGCTCCTGCTGCTCCCGTAGCAGAAGCACCTGCGGCTCCGGCTGCTCCCGCCGCACCGGCTGCTCCCGCCGCTCCTTCGGCCGGTGATGCCGTCCCAAGCAGCAGCGACGCTGCTCCTCCAGCACCGAAGAAGGAAGCCAAGAAAGCGGAACCTAAGAAGGAAGCTCCGAAGAAGGAAGCTGCCGACGAAGCCGCTCCTCCAGCGCCTCCTGTTCCCACGCCAGACGCCAACACCGACATCTAGTCTGAGTTGGACGCCCTGTGCGTCGAATGAATGAACTCATAAGAACCTCGCTCGATGATTCGGGCGAGGTTTTTTCGTGACCTGCTCCCCTGCCAGCTCGTCTGGCAGGAAGCCGAGGTTGGCAAGCTAGACACATCCCTCCGGGATAAAAACTGACGCGTCGTTGTGGTTGAAGAATTCACTCGACCAAGCAGTGGCGATTGGCCATGCTGATCCCGCTAACGATCGCACCGACGATGCCTACGAAGCCCTGATCGGTACCGCACAAATACAGGTTCGGCAAGTGCGTTGCCCCGTCGAGTTGTTTGTCCGGTGCCCCGTAAACGGCTCCGTTGTCGTGCCAAGTGAAACGCCGGATGGTCTTGGGCGTGAACACATCGGTATCGATGACGTTGGAGCGGAAGTCGGGCATGAATCGCACCGCCGAAGCCACCGCCGCGTCGTACTGGGTGACTTTCTCGGCCTGATATTTCGCATCGGGCAGTTCGCTCCATCGGTCGTGGTTGGCGAGCGTCGTGATCCGGATGATGCCGTCGGGCAGTTGGCCTTCGTCGGCATCGTAGATGTAGTTGTTGGGGCTGCAGATCACGCCCGTCCGTGCGTCGCAAAGTTCGTCCTCGGGACGTTTCCAATGGAACTTTGCCGAGTCGTTGTAAAAGACGATTGTGCGATCAAATCCCAGTTCTTTGGGGTCTCGGTCGAGCACGCTGATCGATTCGATGAACGACAATTTGCCGGCCTTGGCGATCTCCGGTGTGGTGATGTCGTCGCACATCCTCATCGTTTCAATATTTCCGGCTGACGAGAGGATTCGTTTGCCTTGGATTTCGGTCCCGTCGTCAAGCACCACGCCGAGCGCGCGTCCATCCTCGACGTGAATTTTCGAAACGCCGTGACGCAACTTCAATTCACCGCCCAAACCTCGAAACTTGCGGACAAGGTTTTTCAGAATCACGCGAACGCCTTTGTACGGTCGTCCGAAGCCTTCCAAATAACACGCCCGAAACATGATGCAAAATTGACCGAAGTCCATGTCGTCTTCGCGGGCGTTGCCGTACCACATCAACGGACAGATCAACATCTCGATCAGCAACGGTTCGCTGAGGTGTTCGCCCATGACTTCGCGGGCGCTTCGCATGAAATCCGGCGAGCCGCCGTCCATGTCGGAGTAATCCAACAAGGACCCACACAACGAGCGAAAGCCATCGATCTGATCCGGGAAGTGCTTGGCGATCTCGCTTTGGAGCATTTCGATATCGTTGTTGAAGTCCAACGAAACATCGGGAAAGCGAATCGAAGAGCCGATTTGTTCGGCGAGCTTGAAATCCTCCCAACCGAATCTCAATTGGCGGATCAACTTGGCCAGCGGTCCCCGCTTGTCGCCCTTGCGGGCGAAGTTGGTCATCGCGTGTAGCCCGACGTCGTAATCGCGGCCGCCCATGCGATAGAACGAATTCAGACCGCCGATCGTGTAGTGTCGTTCGAGGATGCAGACACGCTGATCGAAGTGGGCCAGCCGGATCCCGGCCGCCAATCCGCTCATCCCGGCGCCAATGATAATCGTGTCGTACATGAGGAAGCAGTTGGCGGTTGGCAATTAGCGATTGGCTGTTTGATTCATCGTGATCTTAGGAAGAGGATTGACGGGTTTGACCGCCATCGAACCAAGAGCGAATCGCCAACGGCCAAGAGCCATTTAGATATCCTTCATCTTTGGTTCGAGATAGGTCACCGTCGAGTGCATGCTGGCCAGATTGCCGTAGTCTTCCTCTGGAATTTGGACGCGGTGTCGTTTTCGCAGTTCCATGACGATATCGAGGAAGTCCATCGAATCGAGTTCGAGTTGGTCGCGGAATGGTTTTTGGTCATCGAGCCCGTCGAGATCTTCATCGGGTGAGATGTCGTCGAGAATATCGATGATTTCGGCGCGGATTTCGGCGGGGGTCATAGACGGTTGAGCGAAATGAAAGAGTTTGAGAGCGGAAACACGAGAGGTTAGTCACGGGGCAAGATTGTATCCACCGATGGGCGTTCCCTACACCCGGCCAACGATGACAACGGAGTTGATTCCCAACATTCCGAACGAATTGTTGAGAATGTAATCGACGCGGGCGTGCTCTTGCGGCTCGTTGAGCACCAAGCCCGGCAAATGGCAGTCCGGATCGAGGTCGTCGACGTTGATCGTCGGGTGGGTCACCCCGTCACGGAATGCCGCCAAATTGCCTGCTAGCTCGAGCGCGCCGGCGGCACCCATGGCGTGGCCGATGTAGCTTTTGGTGTTGTTAATCCGCGTGTTGGTGCACTGGCCGAAGACCGAACGCAGGGCGGCGCACTCTTGTGAATCGCCGCTCATCGTGCCCGTCGCGTGGGTGCTGACGATGTCGATTTGATCAGGTTCTAGCCCCGCCCGTTTGAGCGCCATATTGACGCACTGAGCCTGACGCTCGGGGTTGGGCAGCACAAAATCGGTGGCGTCGGTGTTCATCGCGTAACCGACCAATTCGCCGTAAATCTCCGCCCCGCGGGCCTTCGCGTCGCTGAACCGTTCGAGCGTGTACAAGCACCCGCCTTCGGCGACGACGATCCCGTTGCGACTTTTATCAAACGGTCGCGACGCCGCGGTGGGGTCGGCGTGCGAGGCCAACGCGTTTTGGCTGTTGAAACTGGCGAAAATCCCGAACGTGTGGATCGACTCGCTCGTCCCGCCGGCGATCGCCACGTCGCATTCGTGCAAACGCAGCATCTGAGCCCCCTGGATGATCCCGGCGTTGCCTGCGGCACAGGCCGCCCCGATCGTGTAGTGCGGTCCGGTGACGCCCATGTTCAGAGCGATCTCGCCGGCGGGGTTGTTGGCGACCGTGCGGGGGTTGTGGTGATGGGACCAGCAGCTCGTGTCATAGTCGAAGCCTTTGATCACAAAGATTTCGTTTTCGGTTTCGACGTTCCCGTGTTCGGTCACGCCGACGTAAATGCCGACCCGCGAACGGTCGAGGTTTTCCCAATCCAGCCCGGAGTGGGCGACGGCTTCATTGGCCGTGTAAACCCCCACGCTGCCCGCCCGGGTGCCGCGGCGGATGTCCTTTTTGGACTGGTATTTCTTCGCATCGAAATCGCACACGCCGGCCAGAGTCTCGCCGAAATAGCGGATTTCATAAGGTTGCACGCCACTGCGTTTTTCCAGCAAAGCTTGCCGGAACGTGCCCCAGTCGTTGCCGTTGGGTGCCGTCAAGCCGATGCCGGTGATGACGATGCGCTGATCGTCGGGAAGTTTCGAAGCGAGATGGGGGGCGATCACGTTGGTTGAAACCCACGAAGAACGGTTAGACACGAAGAACGGTGGAACGGTTAACACGGTCTCGAAACGCGGGCGCAAAACTCGGTTTCGAGGAACCCCAAAACGTACCGTTTGAGCGGGTTTTACTCAACGCCTACAATCTTGATATGAGCCTACAATCCTGATATGAATCGTCCCCGCCGAATTTCCTGGTCGCTGCAAACGTTGATGGTCTCGGCGACGATCGCCGCGTTGGTTGGCGGGAATGTGTTTTCCATCGTCCGATTGCGTCAAGCGGAAACGGAATTGGACGCATTGCGGCGAGAGGTCGGTAGTTTGCATCATACGCCCGCCGGTTCGCTCGCGGTGGTCCGGATCGCCTCCGACACGCCGCTGACGTACCGATTTCGGGTTCGGACACCCGTGACGGACGATCCGACGCAGCGTTGGAATTCCGCCCAACCACCCAAAACCCTCTATCGGATCGCTTACAGTACGATCCTGCCCCGAGGCCGAACCCAGCCGGAGTGGTACTCGGCGATCGCGGTGCCACCCGGAGAGTCGGTCGTGACGATCCAGATCGCCGAAGATCCCCGCGACGAACGCTGGAAAATCTCTACACTAGTCCGCAGCGAATCGGCCACCCGCCGAATGGGCACGGTCTTGCCCGACGAGCACACTCGTTTGTTCCGCCAATCGCACGACGTGGTCAGCACCGGCTTGAAGCGACAGGACGTCGTCGTGATGCCGCCGGGTGAGACCATCCGCCTACCTGTCCGCCTACTCGACGAGCGGTGGCTAGTTGGCGAACAATCGTTGTTGCTCTACGGTGACAAAGCTCCCGACGAAGACCAAGTCGGTGTTTACGCCGAACTCCAATCCGCCGACCAACCATTGTCCTAGTCCGTTCTTCACTCTTCACTCTTCACTCTTCCCATGCCGAAAGACTTTCTCAAAGGTGCCGCTGGCGAATACGACGTGGTGGTCATCGGCAGCGGTTTGGCTGGCATGACCTCGGCCAACATTCTCGGCCGCGCCGGGCACCGCGTATTGCTCCTCGAACAACACTACAAACTCGGCGGTTTGGCGACTTGGTTCTTGCGACCCGGCGGACACACGTTTGATGTTTCGCTGCACGGTTTCCCCTACGGCATGATCAAGTCGTGTCGTCGTTATTGGAGCCGCGATATCGCCGACCGGATCGTGCAGCTTAAGAACATCCGTTTCGATAACCCACAGTTCTCGCTCACGACGACGTTCAACCGCGAAGACTTCACACGGTTGTTGACCAGTCGCTTCGGCATCGAAGAGAACACCGTCAACGAATTCTTCGACACCGCCCGAGGCATGAACTTCTACGACGATCAATCGACCACCACGCGGCAACTGTTCGACCGTTTCTTTCCCGGTCGAGACGACGTGGTGCGGTTGTTGATGGAACCGATCACGTACGCCAACGGGTCGACGCTCGAAGATCCCGCAATCACGTACGGGATCGTTTTCAGCAACTTCATGAACAAAGGTGTTTTCATTTACGAAGGCGGCACCGATGATCTGATCGCGCGGATGAAGAAAGAGTTGGTTGCCAACGGAGTCGACATCCGCATCAATTGCCCGGTGGAAGAGATCGAGGTTTCCGAAAGTCCGATCACGGGAACGCGAGTGTCGGGCGTCAAAGTCCAAGGTCGCACGATCAAGTGCCGCGCCGTGGTCAGCAACGCGAATTTGCGAACGACGATTCTGAAGATGATCGGTCCCGAAAAACTCGATCGCGACTTCGTCGAACAAACCGAAGCGGTGCGTCTGAACAATTCAAGCACGCAGGTCTACATGGCGCTCAAGCCGGGCGAAGAAATCGACGAATCATCCGGCGATTTGTTCTTCACATCGACGTCGAGAGAATTCCGCACCGACTTGTTGCTCAGTCGTGATATCACGTCGCGAACGTTTAGCTTTTACTATCCCCGCACCCGACCGACAAAAAAAGAGCGATACGCGATCGTTAGCAGTACGAACGCGAACTGGTCCGATTGGGCGGATCTGAACGAAGAGGACTACGCGGCGAGCAAACAAGACCTCGTCGATACGACGATCGACTCGCTTGAAAAGTATATCCCCGGCATCCGCGATAAGATCGACCGCGCCGAAGCGGCCACACCTCGGACGTTCAACCACTACACCATGCACGAAGGCGGAGCGAGTTTCGGAACCAAGTTCGAGGGACTCGCGGTCAGCCGCGCGCTCTCGCAGCAGATCTCCGGTATGTACCACGCCGGCAGCGTCGGCATCATCATGAGCGGCTGGCTCGGCGCGATCAATTACGGCGTCATCGTTAGCAATGAGGTCGATCAAATGCTCGTCAAAGAATCGACGCCGGTTTAGGTCCTTGCGTGCGTCAGGCGATTCGGGCGGTCGGGCCATATTGACGGCATTGCGACTTTTCACAGGGTCTATGCGCTTATTCGCATGCACGTTTGCTCGGTTGCGAACTAAAATTAGGTGACAACCTAATAGCCTATCCGAAAAGGGGTCTGACCCTCTCCGGCGAAACCAGAAACGCAATCAATATCGACTCGCCTCCAAAGGGTCAGACCCCTTTTCGGATAGGCGCTAGGCACCTGACCATAACTTTTTGGGCGAATCACACGTAGTAGCGTCTCTCCGAGACGTTGAATGCTGCGACTCTCGCAGAAACTCGTCTACGTGTTTTGTTGATTTACTTTTGCAATCGTGCTTAGCAACGATTCTGCCAATGCTTTCTAGACAATTGCTTTTTAGCCGCCCCGCTTTGAATTCACGATCCTTGTCGATGTCCCGCTCCTGCAACCACAGGTGAGTCGCGATCTGCATTGTCGTGGTTTGGTTTGGATTGGCCATCGGTCGATTTGGGTTCGCCGAGCAACCAACCGACATTCGTGTTTTGTTCTTGGGTGATGCGGGACGCAATCACGAGCCGAAGAACCGCTTCGTCGAACTCGAGGCGGCTTTGGAAGCTCGTGGGTTTCAGTTCAGTTACACCGAAAGTCTCGCGGATCTTAACCAAGAAAATCTCGCGGATTTTGACGCGGTGATTCTCTACGCGGATATTTTGGAGATCGATCCTGCGGCAGCGTCCGCCTTGTATGAATTTGTGTCTAGCGGTGGCGGCTTCTTGCCGATCCACTGTGCAAGTGCTTGTTTCCGTAACTCACCCGAATACATCAACTTGGTCGGTGCCCAGTTTGATCGGCACGGCTCGGGGGTTTTTCGCGCCCACGTTTCTGAGTTCTCTCATCCGATCGTCCAAGGGTATGGTGGCTTTGAAAGTTGGGACGAGTCTTATGTTCATAGTCACCATCGAGAGAACGAGCGGACCGTCTTGGAGTACCGAGCCGACTCGAACGGTCGCGAGCCGTGGACTTGGATCAAACCGTATGGAAAAGGCCGAGTTTTCTACACCGCCAGGGGGCACGACAGTCGAACATGGACGCATCCGGGTTTTCAGAATTTGATCGAGCGAGGCCTGCGTTGGTCGACGGGGAACGCTCCTGAATCGACAGGCAGCTATCAATCAATGGCGACATTCCCGGTGCCATCGATTGCCGCAACTCCCGACGATCTGCCCCCGCTCGAGATGCAGGATGTCGGGCCGCAAATTCCCGTCTACCGAACGACCGAAGCGGGCAGTGGCGAACCCGAATTAGAACGGCTGATGCAAAAGCCGCTCTCTCCTGAAGCATCGTTGCAGCATCTGGTCGTTCCCGATGGCTTTCATGTCGAGCTGTTTGCGGCGGAACCGGATTTAGGTGGCAAACCGATTTGCATGGCCTGGGATGCCGCCGGACGCTGCTGGGTCGGGGAAACGGTCGACTATCCCAACTCGCTGGCTGACGATAACCGTGGCAACGATCGGATCAGAATCTGCGAAGACACCGATCGAGATGGTCGGGCCGACAAGTTTACCGTCTTCGCGGAGGGATTGAGCATTCCTTCGACCATCGCGTTTTCATTTGGCGGCGTGATCGTACAGAACGGAACCGAGACGTTGTTTCTGCAAGATACCGACAACGATGATGTCGCCGATATTCGCAGTGTGCTGTTGTCGGGCTGGGAGATGAGCGACACGCACGGCGGTGTCAGCAATTTTCAATATGGCCCGGACAATTGGATCTGGGGAATGCAAGGCTACAACCAGTCGGCACCGGTCGGGGGCGAAAGCGATCAGGATTCCTTTCGGATGGGATTCTTCCGAATGAAGCCGGATGGTTCCGAGGTGGAGTTTGTCCGGTCGACCAATAACAACACATGGGGTCTCGGCTTTAGCGAAGAGGGTTTTGTATTTGGTTCGACCGCCAACGGCACCCCGAGTGTCTTCATGCCGATCGCGAATCGTTATTATGAACGCGTCCACGGTTGGCTTCCGTCATTAACGTTGTCGTCCATCGCAGACAGCCATCTGTTTCGTCCCATTACGTCGAACATTCGTCAGGGCGATTGGCACGGCGGATTCACTGCGGCAGCAGGACACGCCCTCTACACGGCTCGGAAATATCCGTCGCAGTATTGGAACCGAGTCGCGTTCGTCAATGGACCAACCGGGCATTTAGTCGGCGCGTTTGTTTTAAGTCGGCAGGGAACCGAGTTCCGTTCGACCAACGCCTTCAACATGCTCGCAAGCGATGATGAATGGACGGCACCGATCATGTCAGAAGTTGGACCAGACGGCCAAGTCTGGGTCATCGATTGGTACAATTACATCATTCAGCACAACCCGACGCCCGACGGATTTGAATCCGGGAAAGGTGGCGCGTATGAGACCGAGTTGCGAGACAAACAACGAGGGCGGATCTATCGCATCGTCGCGGATCAATCGGAACCGAACGATTCGGTTTCGGATTATCCCAATGTTCAAGGTGTTCATTCCGATCAGCTGATCAACGCGTTATCGCATCCGACGATGTTGATTCGGAAACACGCACAACGGCTTCTCGTTGAACGAGGCCAAGCGGACGTTTGTGATGCGTTGTGCGGCCTCGTGCGAGATCAATCGACCGATGCGATCGGATTGAACGTTGGCGTGATGCACGCTTTGTGGACCCTCGACGGGCTTGGGCTATTAATACCCCCGCGTGCCGATGCGACCGCGATGCAGCGAGCCTGGCACGAATCCGCTTGCCAATCCGTTTGCGACGCATTGCGGCATCCGTCCGCGGGAGTTCGTCGTGCCGCTGCGGGCGTTTTGCCACCAACCTGGATGGCGATGAATTGCCTGTTGGATGCGAAACTCTTCGTTGATCCCGATCGGCACGTTCGTCTGGCGGCATTGCTTGCCGTGTCGGACTTCTCGCCGGACAACAGCAACCATAACCTCGGCGACAATTCGCCCGCTATGTCCCGCATCGGTAATGCCCGAATCGGCAATGCGTTACTGGCGGCTATTAACGATCCCAACAATCTGGCCGACCGCTGGATACCCGATGCAGTGATTTCCGCCTCCGCGATGCACAGTGACGCGGTTTTAAGAGGATTGCAACACCAGCGCGGCATGCCAGTGACGGCATGCGGAATCATCGAACGCGTCGCAGAACATCACGCGCGTGACGAATCGCGCGGCGTCGAACGGTCCGACGACGCGAGGCTGCTGGCGGAACTGAATACCGTCGAGCCTCACGTCATCGAAGCGGTGATCTCTGGCTTTTCCGCCGGTACCCACGATCAACAAAGTTCCTCGATCGACACCATCGTGGACTTGAAGCTCGAATCGATCGCAGCTCGTGTTCCGGCGGCCTCCAAAGCGAAACTGGTGCGGTTGGCGTCTCTTTGGGGAAGCCGCCGATTCGCCAAAGCAACCGAACAAGCCGTTGACGATCTGTTGGCTCAAGTTCACCAAAGCGATCTTTCCGTGGAGCAACGAGTTGCCGCAGCGAGACAGGCCGTTGACCTCAAACCAAACGACCGTCGCGTTGCCATCAAGTTGCTTGATGAAATCACAGCGATGACACCGGAGCCGGTCGCGATTGGGCTGGTCGAATCGCTAGAAAACTGTCGCTGGGAAGGACTTGGCAGCGAGTTGATTGGTCGACTTAGCGCCATGAAGCCGCCGGCCCGCGAGGCCGCCATGGCTCAACTCCTTCGGCGACCGGCGGCGACACTTGAGATGTTGGACGCGGCCAAAAAAGGACGACTCGTGTTGTCGGACCTATCGCTCGCTACTCGGGAGAATTTGATTTCACATCCGGATCCAAAGATCAGGCGATCGGCGAAAGATCTCTTGGCCGCCGGCGACGAATTACCCCGACGAGATCGATTCGCAGTTCTCAAAGATTATGCTTGGACCGCTCGGCATCGCGGCGACGCCCAAAATGGCAAGCAGGTGTTCATCAAGAATTGTTCGCAATGTCACGTTCATCGCGAGTTAGGGTATCGTCTTGGCCCTGACCTGACGGGAATGGCGGTCCTGCCGAGATCCGAGTTGCTCGTACATATTTTGGATCCCAATCGCAACGTCGAGGCCAATTACCGTTCGTGCACCATCGTGACCAATGACGGGATGATCCTTCGCGGGATGCTTTCGGACGAAACCAAAACATCAATCGGATTGGTCACGACCGATGGCAAGACCAATCGAATCCTGCGAGATGATGTGGAAGAATTGTTCATTTCATCGCAGTCGATCATGCCCGAAGGATTTGAGAAATCCATCGGTCGCACGGACATGTCGGATTTGCTGGCGTTCCTCGTCGAAAAACATCAATACGTCCCGATCGAGTTAGCGCCCTACGCGACCGCGATCAGTTCGAAGGGACTTTTCCACAACGACGGACCGGATCGATTCGTCTTTCCCGATTGGACTCCGAAAACCTTTCACGGAGTGCCCTTTCAGCTCACTGATCCGATGGGCCAAATGCGTCGCAACATCATTAGTTTGCACAGCGACTCGGCACCCATTCCTTCGAGAATGCCAAAATCGGTCACGATTCCCTGCGGAATGGCCGCCAAGGCGATCCATCTACTCAGCGGTGTGGGAGGTTGGAGTTATCCGTTCATCAAAGAGCCCAGTGTGTCGATGACCGTGCGGCTCCACTATCGCGACAAAGAAATCGAGGATCATCCTCTGATCAATGGCGTCCACTTCGCCGACTATCTGCAACGCAACGATGTCTCAGGAAGCCAGTTCGCCTTTGAATTCGAAAAGGGCCAACAGATGCGATACCTCAGCATCAAGCCGAAACGTCAGGATTCGATTAAGCAAATCGAATTCATCAAAGGGGAAGATGTTTCCGCACCGGTGGTCATGGCCGTCACGGTCGAAACCGCGAATGACACGTCTTCCTAAAAAGCTCGATATTTTCTCTCTTCAACTCACCTACTCGTCCAGGCCGGATCGTAATGATGCCACTCAAGTTCGTTCAATCTAACCGGCACTTTGCGGTCGTCGTCGCATCCCTCGTGATGGCCTGTTTTGCGACCGCATCGGATGATGCGTTCCGTCCGCCTGCCGTACCGCTGATTGCCTGCGATCCGTATTTCAGCGTTTGGTCCCAAGCCGACAAACTGTGGGAAGTTCCGACGACGCATTGGACCGGTGCCCGTCATCGCATGGCCGCGATCGTTCGAGTCGATGGAACCGCCTATCGATTGATGGGCGAAAGTCCTCAAACGATCGCCGCGATGCAACAGCGATCCGTTCGCGTCAATCCGACGCAAACGATCTATGAGTTTGAAACAAAGTCGATCGAGGTAACTCTTACCTTCACAACGCCATCACTGCCGTACGATCTTTCGATCATCAGTCGTCCGACAACCTATCTGGACTGCAACGTGGCGTCACGCGACGGAAAGCCACATTCGATCGAGTTTTACTTCGATGCACGGGGTGAGTTGGCCAGTGATGTCGGCGACCAATTGGTTTCGGGATCGCTGCCGAAGATCGATGGGCTCAAGACGCTCGAGGTAGGTACCGATACTCAGCTTATTTTAGGACGTTCGGGCGATGATATTCGAATCGATTGGGGCTACTTGTATGTTTCGGCGTTTGACCACTTCCAAACGGTGGCGAGCTTTGGTGACGCGGATACTCTCCGCCAGCAGTTTGCAAACGATGGCGTGATCCGAACCGACGAAGCGGCCGATCGGTTTCCGGCCAAAGCGGGTGACGTTGCTGCGGCGATCACGATGTCGTTGGGCAAGACAAGCGAGCAGCCGGTCTCGTGTACAACGTTGATTGCCTATGACGACTTGTATTCGATCGAGTTCATGAAATCGCGACTGCGTCCGTATTGGCGTAAAGACGGATGGGAGGCCCGCGATTCAATTTCCGCCGCGATGAACGAGCATGATGAATTGATCGAACAATGCCAATCGTTTGACCAAGAACTCATGGCGGATCTAACCGCAGCAGGCGGGCGAAAGTACGCCGAGATCGCAGCGCTGGCATATCGCCAATGCCTTGCCGCCGGCAAGTTTGTCGCCGACGAGAACGGGCAACCGCTGCAGTTCTGTAAAGAGAATCATTCCAACGGATGTATCGCAACTTCGGACGTGTTCTATCCGATGATGCCGCAGTTCCTTTTGTTCGGTCCGACACTTACTAAATCCGTGCTCGTTCCCTTCATGGAGTATGCCGCTTCGGATCGTTGGAAGTTCCCCTATGCTCCTCACGATTTGGGAACTTATCCCAAGGCGAACGGTCAGCGATACGGAGGTGGCGAACGAACCGAAGATGGTCAAATGCCGGTTGAGGAATCCGGCAACCTGCTGATCCTCTTCGGTGCCTTGACCCAAATGGAGAACAGCACCGAGTTCGCTGAAAACTATTGGACACAATTGAAGCAGTGGGCCAACTACCTTGAAGAAAAAGGTTTCGATCCCGAGAACCAACTCTGCACCGACGACTTCGCCGGACACATGGCACACAACGTGAACTTAAGTGCGAAAGCCATTTGTGGTTTGGGTGCATACGCGTTGATGTGCGAGAAACGCGGACTTCATTCAGAGTCCGCTCATTTCTTGAACGTCGCCCGAAACTACGCCAAGCAGTGGATGCAAGCCGCGCGGGATGGTGATCACTATCGGTTGGCATTCGATCGCGAGGGAACCTGGAGCCAAAAGTACAACTTGGTTTGGGATCGCTTATTGGGCTTGGGGCTTTTCCCAAGCTCCGTCGCCGAAACGGAAATGGCGTTCTATCGTAAAACTCAAAATAAGTTTGGGTTGCCACTGGATAACCGGTCCGATTACACGAAACTTGATTGGGTTCTTTGGACGGCCACACTCACGCAAGATCGTTCCGACTTCGACGCGTTGGTGGAACCGGTTCACGAGTTTCTCAGCTCAACGCCGCAACGCACTCCCATGACCGATTGGTACTATACATCAACTGCCAAGAAGGTCGGTTTCGATGCACGACCGGTTGTCGGCGGCGTTTTTCTACAGTTGCTCTACAACGATAAGGTCTGGTCCAAGTACGCAAGCCGAGATCAAACCAAATCATCAGGATGGGCTCCGATGCCAGTCGCACCAGAGCGAATCGTCCTGGTCCCCACCAGCGAGAATTCAGCTCCGACGTATTCGTACACCTTGGTTGAACCATCAAACGCTTGGTTCGAAGCGGACTTCGACGATTCAAGTTGGCGGCAAGGACCGGGCGGCTTTGGAAACCAAGACGGCGTCGTGCGGACGCGTTGGAACACAGCCAACATTTGGGTTCGCCGCGACATCGAGATCGTCGGCGAAGTTCCTCAACGGATTGCGATTCGCATCTGGCACGATGAAGACGCCAAGATGTATATCAATGGGAAACTCGTCCTGTCTCTCGGTGGATTCACCACGGGATACGAAACTTTTGAGATCGATCCGAACGTACTGCGTTCGGGAATCAACACGGTCGCCATCTCGTGCCGCCAATCGACCGGCGGGCAGTATATCGATTTCGGAATAGACAAGCTCGAACCGAAGGCTCCGGAACAGTCCGATCTAACAAGCAACTCGCCTTAACGCCTAGGTAATGGAAGAGTTTCGCGAGATGTACCGAACTCAATGGATCCGACCTAAAGACGTGGTCCGGCGACCAGTTCGAATCCGACTTCGTCGAGTTACCAAAAGTGACAGCACAGCAACTGCAACTGTCGCTCCGTTTTTCCGAGTCCGATCATCCGGTATCGATCTCTGAAATCGAGATCTTTGGGAAGTCAGGCTTATAAGGATTTTGATCAAAGGTTGGTTTCGAACGCGGCCGGACGGCGGAAGGTGACCGGCTCGTTCGTGTCGGGGTGGACGATCGTTAATGATCGAGCGTGCAGATGCATCGGCGGTTGATCGACCGCGAGTGTTTGTTGTTCGCCCAAACGTTGATCACGCAGGTACAACGGGTCGCCGACGATCGGATGGCCGAGTGACCACAAGTGGACACGGATTTGGTTGGTCCGACCGGTGATCGGAATCGCTTGGACGCGGCTGTGCTCGTTCGCGCGATCGAGAACCCGGAATTGAGTCTGTGCCGATTGGCCCTGTTCATGGGGGACCCGCGCCCCTTGGGTATCGACCGATCGTATTGAACGATCTGCCTGTTGCACCATTTCAACCTGACTGGACGGTTCAACCTGAGTGGCCCGGGCGATGGGCAGTCGGCAATCGTGACGATCCCAAGGTACCATTCCGTGCACCTGAGCGACGTACTCTTTCCGGACCTTGCGTGATTCGAATTGAGGTTGAACCAGGCCGGCGGCGCGGCGCGTTCGACAAAACAAAACGATTCCAGTCGTATTGGCGTCCAGTCGATGGGCGATCCGTAGGGTTTCGTTGGGGTAGTAGGATTCGAGCAACCGCGTCAACGTATTGAGATTGAATCGTCCGCTCGGATGAACCGGCATCGGTGCGGGCTTATCGACGACGAGGATCGAGGCGTCTTCGTGGACGATGCCGATCCGCCGGGCAACTTCCGGCTCGATCGTGTCGGGCATAGTATGAATCAACCGTTGGCCGCAACGGACACGAGCCCGCGGATGCAAAGTGACGCCGTCCGATGTGATCGCGCCGTCGGCGATCCATGATTGCCACTGTTGGATCGGGGTGGGCGGATGAAGTCGTTGCAAAAACTCAATCAATGGCAAACCGTCCATCGATTGACTCACTCGCATCAGACGTTGGTTGTCGTACGGATCGCAACCGGGAAGAGAAGGCAGATCGATCGTACGAATGAGATCATTCAAGATGATGAAACCGATGATCCAAACAAAAAAGCCCGAAGGACAGGATCCTCCGGGCTGGCAATTCAGTTGGATTGAAACGACTTACGAATCAAGACCCGCGTCGGTGGCGGGAAGTTCTTCGGCTTTGATCTTTTCGCCGAACGATTTTCCGTCTTTGCTCTTCAGTTCGTTGGCTTTCTTGAAACCTTCGAGGATCTTGGCTTTGGCTTCTTCGGGGTTTTCCTTGAGGTATTCCTTGGTGAAGTCTTCACCGTCGAGATACTTGTGGACCGCGTTGCCGTATTCGTTACGGACCTTTTTCTTGTCTTCGCCTTTGACGTGGCAAATGTAGCAGTTTGCTTTCTTTACGTCTTTCTTGAAGTCTTCCGAGGCGTCGGATTCCATCACTTGATCTTTAAATTGCTTTCCGAATTCGCTGATCGCGAACGACGGAGTTACCATGCAAGTCAAAATGCCCATCACGAGAGCCATGCGTTTCATCGAGTTGTTTCCTAAATCTAGACAGGGTGGGTAAAAAAAAGGTGGGTTTGCCGAACGGTTACGACCGCCCTATTAAAGTCACTCATAGGGGGGATTGTCAAATGTTCGCTGCATCGGCATTTTTGGCAAGCTTCTTTCTTGGAATCCGGCGAATAAAGAGCCATCTTGACGAAAATCTGCTGGAATCATGCGACTGGGCGAAATCGAGGTCGGCAGCGGATCGCTCCAACGGACAACCCATCGGGGTGTGCGATCGTCGGCCCAGGCTGGAATTTCGTCGGCGAGATCGTCCATGGTGGTCGTGTTCGTTTGTCCCAATACGTCGCGGACGATCAACAACGGGTCACTTAACGTGGCGTCGGTTTCGTAGGCGTTGGACGAACCACGAAGCCTCAACCAATCGACGTCACGGTCTTCGCTCAACGTTCCGGTGATTTCGATGTGGGGCATTCCGGGGTCAACGACGAACACACTTTCCTCGGCCCGTCGTTCAATCTCGACCGGATAGGATGTGTTCGAATTCAGACGCATCTGCAACAACCCTTGAGGTGTGTAGGCGGTCAGACGCTGCATCGACAAACGGATCGAGCCAGACCGGGGCTGAGGCCGCTGGACCGAGCCACCGGTTTCAATCATTCGGCCAGAGACAGCCAACAAACCATTCTCCCAGAGCAACTGCAATTCGGCGGCCTGATCCATCCGCAACATGGAGATTTCGCCGCGTACGATCACGTTGTACATCTCGATCGAAACCAGCGGCAACGTGGCCGGGGTGGGTTCGGTCGTGGCGGATGTCGTCTCGCTCCCTGGAAGGGTTCGTTCGGTGGCTAATTTTGCTTGCGTCACCACGTTGAACGCAAAGATTTCGTCACGTCGCGATGGATTGTCGATCGTGATCGAGCAATCCGTCAAACGAACTCGTCGGTTCGCCGTCATCGACAACAGACCACCTCCGTCGGTTTCGGTGACCGGCACTGTCCAATAAAAATGAGTGTCGACGAACTCGATTCGATTCGATCCGATCGAAATCATCTCGCTGCGTTGCATATCGACTTCATTGTCGGAACGAAAAACCACCGACGTTCCGCCGGGAACCGAAGACGCGATCACCAAATCATCTTGCTCGATCACGATCGGTTCGCTGACTAATAAAGGAGTGCTGAGTTCGATGCGTTCGGCATTGCTCGTTCTGGCAAGCTCGACTGCTTCGCGAAGCGTCGCGGTCGGGCGGATCCCTTCGGTTCGAAGTTGGTTTAGCAAACGTTGATCTTGCATTGATGCCGCCTCGACAACGCGAATCACGTTGACCTCAGCCGGAGCTGCCATTTCGTCCGGCGTTAAAGCAGGACTTGTCGTCGTCGGGTTCGACATCGGGTCGGAGGAAGTGCCGATCATGGGAAGCACGGGTTTGACGGAGGTCGCTTTCTTGGCCGGATCCTCCGACGAGGACGATTCCTTGGTCGCGTCGGCCAGCATGAGTTGGGCGAGAGTACGATCGGATAGGTCCGTTCCCATGGCAACCGAATCGCCTTCGGATTGCGAGGATGCTTTCCCCTCGTTGTCATTCGAGTTGATCGGAAACGGAAACCCTCCAAAACTTGGCGGGTCACTCGGCAGACGCACCGAACCGAGCTTTTGCGGATCGGCAGCCACCCCCGTCTCCGCCATATTCCCGCCCGGCGCTGCGGCAGTCGCGGAATCCGTGGCTGCATTGACACTACCAAGCTGATCCGTTGACGGTAAACCTGGGAATGGTGCGGTGTCGGCAATCCTTTTTGGGCGTCCGTTGGGATCGTTCGGTGTCATCTCGGATGCGGCCGCAGTGGTGTCCGAATCGGCTGATTTCGGTGCAGTCGCCTCTTCGAACGTCCCATCGCGACGCGGAATGCCGGGCAATTGCCCCTGCGACGCACTGGAAACGCCGGACAAAGGTTTGATCAGTGGATCCGCTTGAGGCAAAACAATCCCCGCCGTACCTGATGGGGTTTGCTGACCGGCATCCGACGTCTCGCCGTTGGGCGATTGCCCCGCCGATCGATCCGGCAGAGACTCCAGCGCAGAAGATGGTACAGTGGCCGCCAGTTGGGAACTAAACTCGCTCCGTTGTTGCCATGAAAGAATCTCCAGCCAACCGGCACTGGCCAACAACACGGACGCCGCGACCACCCAGGGAAGATGTGACAAGAAAACCTGTAACAATCGGTTTTCAACTTCAACGGCGACAACATCGACGCCGCTGCTGCGTGGCAATTCTTCGCGTAGGGCGAATTCACGCAGATCGGCGATCAATGCTTGCGAATCCTGATAACGCTGATCCGGTTGCTTTGCCAACATCTTCTGTAAGATCGCATGGAGATCTTCGCTGGCGTCGTGCCGCTCGTCTCGGATATCCGGGATCGCGGCGTTGCCGTGATTGAGCAACTTTTGCAGCATCGTGCCACCGGGAAACGGCGGTGAACCGGTTAGCATGAAATAAAACGTGCAACCGAGCGAATACAGGTCGCTGCGAATATCCGCCAGGCGTGGATCGTGCGCCTGTTCCGGTGAAATGTAATCGAACGTACCCAGCGTCACGCCACTGGCGGTCATGTCCTCGCTCGTTTCAAAGTTATCCGAGCGAGCCAAACCCATGTCGACTAGTTTGATCGAACTGGCCTCCGTAACGACGACGTTGGACGGTTTGATATCGCGGTGAACGATCCCGCGTTTGGACGCATGTCCGATCGCTTCGGCAACTTGACACGTATAGAAAACGGCATCATCGAGCGACAATGGTCCGTCCTGCGAAACAATGTCACGGATGTTGGACCCGTCGATGTATTCGAAGACGATGTAATACCACGGTCCGTCGTTTCCCACTTCGAACACCCGCGCGATCAACGGGTGATCGAGTTTCGCGGCGCTCTGAGCTTCGTTACGAAACCGACGTTGCAAATCAGGATCGCCGGCCGCGAACGGAACGACTTTTACCGCCACGGTTCGTCCGAGACGCTCGTCACGGGCGCGGAAAACCGCTCCCATTCCGCCACCGCCGATCTGCTCGAGTAGCTCGAAATGGTTGAGTCGTTGGCCTTGAAGTTCGCGTGTCAGCGAGGCCGGTGTCGCGTGCATCGGGCCGCCCGCCCGGTCGCCCTCACTGCCGTCGAAGTTTGTTTCAGCTCGCGAGCGACTCGAACCGTGTCGTCCCGGCTCCTCCGATTTTTCTCCACTGATCGATGCTCCACCTAGCAACTCGCGTTGTCCGTCTTCGACCCGTCGCGAGGAACCACCCATGGCGTCAAAGAAGTCTTGGCGGATGACCGTGTCGGCACCCTCCAAGTTGTCCAACTCAGAGTCCTTGGTTCTCGATTGCTCCGGATACAACGATTTTTCATCGGTCGAAGCGGCGCGATGCACCGTCGAGGCTTCGGGTCGGATGGAGGAAGAGGAGGAGTCCATGCGGCCGTGCATTGGGAAGAGAAGAGAAGCTTCGGTCCGTCGCCGTTGAAGTCCGGCAAATGCCGGACTCGATACTCTAGGTTAATTATTGCGTGGCTACTTCACAATCAAAACGCCTAACCCAAAACGCGTAAACCGGGCGATTGGTCTCCCACTTTACCGGATTTTTTGGCCATTTCCGATAGCTTATCCAAGGCTGCACGCCCCACCTCCCCGAGAGAGTGTGTCCATTCGTTCACATAAAGATCGGCGTGCTGCATCAATATCGCGTCATCCATCGCCTGAGCGTATCGTCGCATCGCGGGCAATGCGGTTTCGGGCGCGTCGCGGGCCAGACGCAGGGAATCGGAAATGACGTCGACGACGCAATGCATCGTCGCTTCGTCATGTCGCGTCCGCATCAATAACCCACCAAGCGGCAATGGACTTCCTGTGGTCGCTTCCCAACGTTCGCCGAGGTCTTCGACGCAATGCAACCCGGACTCCTGGTACGTGAACCGGCCTTCGTGAATGCACACACCGAAATCCGCCGTGCCGGCAGCCAAACTTGGCATGATGTCCGAGAACACGACATGTTCGACGCGGGTCGATTCAGGATAGAACAGATCGAATAACAACTTCGCCGTTGTGTGTTCCCCTGGACACAACGTCAATGCATGTTCGCGAAAAGCTTCGGGACTATCCGATGTCGCTCCGGGACACATGCCCGGCTTGGCGGACAACAACAGCGGCCCCACGCCGAAACCGAGTGCCGAGCCGACTGGTAGGACAATGGTTTCCTCGCTCGCCAACAGGGCCGCATGAAAACTCGCTTTGAGAACATCGAACCGACCGCCGAACAAACCTTGATTGAGTTCATCAATGTCGAGCAGATCGATTACGAATTGCAGCCCCCGTGTGTCGACCCGATTTTCCAACAAACCGGCGAAGGCGAACGTGTCATTCGGACAGGTTGAAATGCCCAAGTGGATACGTCGGCCCGAACCCACGACGACTTGATGCGATGCCGACATTACTCATCACTCATGCCAAGAACATCGAACATGTTGTAAAGTCCGGCGGGCTTGGCAGTGCCATCGCTCGGCCCACATAACCAACGTGCCGCTGCGAGCGCTCCTGAGGCGTAACAGTCTCGGTTACTGGCGGCGACATTCAACTCGATCCGTTCACCGAGCATCCCGAACACGATCGTGTGCTCCCCAGGATTGTCGCCGACACGAATGGCGTGGTAACCGATTTCGTTTCGTGTGCGTTGACCGGTATGGCCTTCGCGGCCGTGAATATGATCGACTTCTCCGCCCATCGCCGAGGCGATCAATTCTCCAAACTTCAACGCCGTACCACTGGGCGCGTCAGCCTTGAAGCGGTGATGACGTTCTAAAATTTCGATGTCGACTCCGCCGGCGACGTCCTTCAAAGCCGTAGTAATTTGGGCGGCGATGCGCATCGACAAGTTCACCGCCAACGACATGCTCGGCGCCCAAACGATGGGGAGACTCTTGCCGGCCTCCGCCAGTTTCTCCTTTTGAGCGTCGCTGAGTCCGGTCGTCGCAACGACGAGCGGGATACCGTGTTTCAAGCAAGCATCCACGCAACCATCGAGTGCTTCGGGCAACGAGAAATCAATGACCACGTCGGCTTCGCTCGGCCAAGTCGCTGACAAGGTCGTGTTCAATTCACCAATGCCGGCGACCAATCCGGCGTCCTGTCCCATTTTCGGATGATCGGGATGGTCGATCGCCGCAACGATTTGGAATCGAGATTGACGGGGGGCATGGTCCTCGGCCGCTGCCAGTGCGACGACACGTTGTCCCATTCGTCCGGCGGCCCCGTGGACCGCGAGTTTGATTGTTGAATTCATGCCGAAAGTTTAGCCGTTCGCGGCCGATCCGCCAGTATCGATCGATTCGCCGGTGATGTGAGTTGATGTGACTCGTTGGTGTATAATACCGGGCCTGCCGGGTCTTCGCCGAAGCGGCTTCGACCCAGCCTACGTTTCGACCCTGTCTACTTTGTCTCTGAAGCACTGATTCTCCAATCTGCTTGATGTTCTATGTTTGCACTCCGCATGTTTGTGACCGCCGCGTTCTTGGCGACGGTTCTCCCATCCAATTTGAGCGCGGAGCCGATCTCTCCATCGCGTCCGAATGTCGTCCTGATCCTCGTCGATGATCTCGGTTTGCACGACATCGGGATTGAAGGCAGTTCATATTACCGAACACCGAATATCGATCGCCTGGCCAAGAGTGGCATGAGGTTCACCGCGGGTTATGCGAATTGCCGAGTGTGCAGCCCCTCGCGGGCGAGCATCCAGTTGGGCACCTTCCCGGCCCGGCACGGCATCACCCAGTGGATCGGTGGCAAGTCGGGAATGGATTTCGATCGCGGGGAAGCCCTTTTGTCGGCCGAATACGAGCGTCAGCTTCCCGCCGAGGCGGTGACGTTGCCCGAAGCGCTCGGACAATCCGGTTACCGGACGTTCTTCGCCGGGAAATGGCACCTTGGCGGTGAGGGTTCGTTGCCGACCGACCACGGTTTTGACATCAACGTCGGCGGACATCATGCCGGCTCGCCTCCAGGTGGCTTCTTTGCACCGTATAAAAATCCCAAACTAGAGAACGGGCCCGACGGCGAATCGCTGACGATGCGATTGGCCCGCGAAACGGCAAACTTCATCGGTTCGGTCGACGATCAACCGTACTTCGCGATGTTGTCGTTTTATGCCGTCCACGCACCCTTGCAAACATCGCGAGAGCGTTGGCAAAAGTACCGCGACGCGGCTCCGCCGGCACCGGCCGATGGCAATCGTTTCAAAGTCGACCGAACGTTGCCGGTTCGGCAGATTCAAGACAATCCGGTCTACGCGGGCATGATGGAAACGCTCGACGACGCCGTGGGCCTGGTCTTGGACGCGTTGGAAACTCGAGGGGATCGCGACAATACGATCGTGATCTTTACCGGCGACAACGGGGGCGTCTCGTCGGGTGACGGGTTCGCGACGAGCAACCTACCACTGCGTGGCGGCAAAGGAAGGCAATGGGAAGGCGGCATCCGCGAACCTTATTACATTTGCTATCCCAAACAAGTTTCCGCCGGGGCCACTTCGGATGTTCCCGTTACCGGTTCGGACCTTTATCCAACCATCCTGGACTTGGCCGGATTGCCGTTGCGCCCCGAACAACACCTCGATGGCGTTTCGCTCGCCAAGGTCCTCCAAGGCGAGGTCGACGAATCAGTTCAAGATCGGGCTTTGATCTGGCACTACCCCCATTACGATAACCAAGGTGGTGAACCGTCCTCGCTGATCCGGCGCGGTGATTACAAGTTGATTCATTACCATCTCGATGGACATGACGAACTCTACCATCTGCCCAGCGACGTGTCGGAATCAACCGATCTCGCCGCCAAGCATCCCGAAGTGGTGGCGTCATTGAAAGCCGAATTGATGGCATATCTGAAATCGGTTGACGCAAAGTTTCCCGAACCGGACCCACGTTACGATCCCGATCAAGCAGCCAAACGGATGGCTCAAATACAAGGGCCCGGCAAAGAACGTCTGGAATCGAGTCATGCCCGCATTCTGCAACCCGATTGGCAACCCAATGCCGACTGGTGGGGCAGCACCGTTGATTGAGCAATCTTGAATAGTAAGAAAATTGCCGACTCGATGATTCAATACGGACGATCTTTTTCGTTCGTCGGGCTCGTCGTCGGCATGTTCTTCTTTGCCGCGTCGGTGACGCCGTCGTTGTTACCCCGGCACTTCGTCACCCAAGGCTTGCTGTCCGGATTCGCGATCGCGGCGGGATATGCCGTTGGGTTTGCGGCGGTCGGTGTCTATCTTTTGGCCGGATTTCGACAGCCGCCGCCGAAAATTCAAACCATATCGCGGTGGACCAGCGGCGTGATCGTGGCGATCACCTTCATGGCATTCTTGTGGCGAATGACGTTTTGGCAAAACTCCATCCGCGAATTGATGGAAATGCCCGACCTGGAAACCGCTTACCCATTTCGTGTTGCGTTGATCGCGATCCTATGGGCGGGACTGTTGATCGCCGCGGCGAGATGGTTTCTGGTCGCGTGCCAATGGGTTTCGGCAAAGCTCGAGCGATTCTTCCCGCGACGTTTTTCCATTGCCCTCGGCTTTTCGTTAGTTGCCTTCACGGCCATGGTTTTTGCGAACGATGTCGTGGTCCGCTCACTATTGGATGCCGCCGATTCGTTCTTCGCCCAAGCCGATGAATTGGTTGACGACGGCATGGATCCACCCGCCGACTCGAGCATGTGCGGTAGTGACGCGTCGCTGGTCTCCTGGGAAACGATTGGTTACCAGGGCAAGTCGTTCTTGACGACGGGACCAACGTCGGAAGCGGTCAGTCAGTTCTGGGGCAAGCCGACTCCGCCGGCGGTTCGTGTTTATGTCGGCATGCGTTCAAGGCCCACGATGCGAGAACGTGCCGAACTTGCTCTCGAGGAACTCAAACGAGCTGGCGGATTTGACAAATCCGTGTTGGTCGTCGCGACCCCGACGGGCACCGGTTGGTTGGACCCATCGGCGGTCGACCCGCTGGAATACCTTCATGGCGGCGACTGTGCGATCGTCAGCATGCAGTACTCCTATTTGCCTTCGTGGATCACCATCGTCGTCGATCCCCGTCGCAGCATCGAGTCCGGTTTGGCATTGTTCGACGCGGTCTATGACTACTGGAAGACCTTGCCTGCGTCGGATCGGCCGAGGTTGTACTTGCACGGCTTAAGTTTGGGTTCGTTGGGGTCGGAACGGTCGGCCGATCTGTTCAAGATATTTGAGGACCCGATCCACGGGTCGGTTTGGTCGGGGCCGCCGTTTCCCAGTCAAAAATGGCGATCGGCGATCGCCAGTCGCAATCCGGACAGTCCGAGTTGGTTACCCACTTTTCGTGACGGACGCCTGCTGCGATTCACCGGCGAATCGAACTCGCTCGAACCGGACCGGCCATGGGGACCGATGCGCAATGTGTATATTCAACATGCGAGCGATCCGATGGTTTGGTTCTCGCCGGATCTAGCCTGGACGCGTCCGGATTGGTTGAACGACCCGCGAGGCCCCGATGTTTCGCCCCACTTGCGTTGGTATCCGATTGTGACGTTCCTGCAAGCGGCCTTTGACATCCCGATGGCGACGACGGTACCAATCGGCTTCGGGCACAACTACGCACCGGCAAGCTACATCCACGCTTGGATCGCCGTGACACAACCGAAAGATTGGACGAACGAGATGACGACCCGGCTTCAGAGCGACTTCCAAGCCAGAGCGACACCCAAGCCATAGCCAATTGGGGCTGTGTGGCGTGCTTGTTGACGACCTTAGGTTGATTCTTTCGGATTCAAATTGCTAACCGTGGTTCCTAAGGTGGCCGTTATGAAAGAACGTTCGGTTATCGCTTCTCCAAGAGCAGAATTTCATGCTCCTGCTGGTCAATCCAAGCGTACCACCGAAGTCGCCCTGTTTCTCGCCAACCCGGTCGAGGACCGATCGACATGGCAACCTTTGCAAAGCTCGTCCACCATGCCTTGGTCCCCCCCGGACGCATTTGAGTATCAACGTCCTCGAGGCTACGAAACCAAGCGTTCATGTCTCGCCCTCCATCAATGTCGTGCGGGATGTAGCCTTCATCGAGCCACGCTTCGTATTGCTGCCACCTCCGAGCATTGAAGGTCAAAAAATCTCTCACTAGAACGACAGAGAAAGACAACTCGAGTATTAGCAAAAAACAAGTTGCCGCGATGGCAAATGGAGGTCGATGCGGTGCAGTAGCCAATAACGCTGGCGGTGATCTTGAAACCTCACTCGCACTTGGTCGCAGTAGCGATTCTGCAAGGCTTACCAAAACAAGTGGAAGCAGCGGCATCCAGTATCGATCGAGTACTCCAGTACGTACCGTGAGAATGACAAACAAGAACGGGATGCTAGAAATCCATATGCCGCATTGGATTGCGATTCGCTTCGCTGCTTCAGTCGGTTCGCGGGCTTTCCGAACGTTTTCAAAGCCATCAACAATTTGGTAAGCGATCAATCCAAAACTGAATATCGAAATCGCAGAAATGCATTGCCATACCGATGCAGGCCAATCGACTCCTCCCATATCCGCCCACCTTTCTGGCATTTCAAAATCGCTCAGGAAAATGGGGCCTAAGTGTGTGTTTTGAATAAATGACCCTGTTGCGCTGGTGATTACCGCGCGTCCCTTCGTGGCCACTAGACCTCAATCAAGCGAAGCTTGATTTGCGATTTATTTAGAAAACTCGAAAACCCTCGGCGTTTTACGCGTGTATTGCAGGTTACTAAGACTTCAATCCACGCACGCAAACGAGGGTTTCGAGTGAATCGCTTTGAGCGTGGCGGTTGCGGCAGAACGCGACCAATTGCATCAAAGCAGCCACAGACACTGTAATTTCAAGCGGCGAGTCGATACAAGCTCGTTCTTGATACGCATTCCGCTTGGGTGATCTCGATCTGCCAACGAACGCTGTACAACTCCAACACCTCGCTCACACTCAGCCAAACCGCGTTGGTCATCAGGATCTTCACGTCGCCAGGGGTCGCCTTCGCTAGGTCTGGTTTCATTGTCGAAAAAACGATCTGTACGTCGCCAACGCTTCGCACTTGCCGTCTTTCCTGATGAGCGTAGTAAACGCGTGGTTTCATTTTCGGCCCAACACGCCACTTAGAAAGTCGCCGGTAATCAGCGTACTTGCCCGTGGACGCTCGAAGCCTGATGGTCTTCAGCGACAGACTCGTCCAATCCTTCAGTCGAGATCGCAACTTGGCACGCTGCCCAGTCGGTCCTTCGTAAACCCGCTCGGGGTTGGCTGGGAAAACCCAGGTGTATCCTTTATCCTCGCACGCTTTTTCAACGACTTCCGATTCGTAGGCGGTGTCGCCTAGCACGACGACTTCAGCGTCATCATCCAGCGGCAGCGTGCGAACCATTTCCGCAGCCGCCTCGGCTGTGGTCATATGCTCGATGCCATGTTCTTGGCAGTATTCTTTGGTTCGGTGAGGGATCTGCATCGGGATTCGGATTCCCGAGGGAGTGATCAGCAATCCGAACGTGAAGCTGTGGACGTTCTTGCGAACGACCTTCTTCTTGTTGTAGCGAAAGCCTTTCTTGATTTTGCGTCGAGTTCGATTGCCAGTGCTAAACGTATTTTGCGTTTTCTTACCGGCTTGGCTGACCAACGTGGCATCAATGAGGAACAGGAACTTGCCGCGTTTCTTTTCTTTGGCCAGCAACATTCGCATCAATGGCTCGTTGAAGTCGTGCTTCTGCCAACGCGGCCGAGCCAAAAATCGCGTCAGTTCGCCCCGGTGAATGGGTTCGGCGGCGATCGCACCAGCAGCGGCACTGCAACTCATCCGTCCACGATGCATGATGAAGGCCAGGACGATTCGCAGCATCATCGCCTGGGCCAGCGGTTTGAGCCCGGTGTGGCTGAGGAAGGTCTTGAGTTTAGGGGCGACTTCGGCGACGATGATCATCGGTGGGGCCTTCAACGTGAAGGGTGAAAACAACAAACAACTCGTCATGGGCTGGCCCCGCCATTTTTGCAATACCAATCTGGCTGCTCACTCACAAAAAGCGCAACTTCAAAATGCGTGAGCGAGGGATACCTACAAAGGACTTAATGGTGATGAATCCCTCGCTCACGCTTCGGGTTACGATTAAATCAACAGGCCCTCGCGCGTCGGGCTTGTATCAATGGCCCTTACTTCAAACCAAACGCATCTTTGAGCTCATTGATGACCTTATCCGGCATCGCCGACAGAGGACCGATCGCCCGTGATTGGACCAGCGCCTCGGCCGTGGATTCAAAAACTTCTAAACGGTCGAACGTTTCTAAAATCGTACCACCGGTAATCAACACGCCATCATTGTCGAGGACCGCCGTGGGAGTTGAGTCCGCGATGTGATCGGCAATGGTTCCGTCGTTTTGATACTGAACGCCATACGGGATCCGCAACACATCTCGCAAGAACACATAGCTTTCAGGGATCATCTTTGAATCAAACACGGCGTCGGTGACGCTGAACGCTGTCGCCGCGACTGGATGCGCAAACGCGATTGCTTTGACGTTGGGATGCTTGCGATAGATCGCCTGATGAGCGAACACCGCTCGGCTGGCTTTCTTTCCGGCTTCCCGTTTCCCGCCGCTGACAAAAACCAAATCTCCGATTTGCAACGTTTCACGGTCGCGTTGTGTCGGCGTGATCAAGAAAGAATCGTCACTCACCCGCGCCGAAAAGCTTCCTTCGGTACTGATCAACAATCCTTGCCGACAACCACGTCTGACGAACTCGCAAAGTTGCCGCCGCAACTCATTTTCGGCGGGTGTGGGTGTGTTGTGATCCATCGACTCCAAGTCGACGCTTCGATCGCGGGCCATCTGCAGTTGAGACTCATCGAGATACTTGATGTCTCCGATTTGACGACCGCGAATGATCGTCTTGGCGGCGAACTCGAATGCTTCGAAACGTTCGAACGCTTGCGATAAGGAATCTCCGCCCACGACGACGCCGTGATTCTCCAAGATCACGCTATCGCATTTCGCCGCAAATTGCTCCGCGATACTCTCTCCGAGACGCTCGCTACCGGGCAACGCGTAAGGCGCGAATCCTGTTTGACCACACACCGCGTGAGCTTGATGAAAAATGCGGGTGTCGGGTGTTTGGCCACAAATACTGAACGCCACCAAAGCCACCGGGTGCGCATGAACAACCGACTTGATGTCCGGACGGACCTCGTAGATCGCTTTGTGAAACGGATACTCGGAAGACGGCTTGTGTTTACCGTCGACCGTGCCGTCGGCGTGAACGCAAACGATGTCGTCTCGTTTCAAACTCCCTTTGTCGATCCGCGCCGGCGTGATCCAAACATCTCCGTTGTCGTCTCGAATGGACAGATTGCCGCCTGACGTGGTGGTCATGCGGGAGCGATAAATTCGCGCCATCGTCTGCATGATCTCATCGCGTGGGTGCAACCAAGGGTAACGACTGGAAGTCTTCTCAGGCGCTGCGGACACGTTCATGATTTTGGATTGTAGAGCGAGGACGGGTGGGGAAATTTCAAACGGTCGCGGTCAAGCAATCTTGGTAACTACAAGTCTTCGCGGACCCAACACGCCGCCGCATGGGACTTGGCGGGCAGCGGCGGTCGATCGTGGTCACATCGTTCAACTCTCACCGGGCACCGATCCGCGAACGCACATCCTGGGTAAAACCGATCCGGCGAGGGTACTTCGCCCTGCAACACGATCCGCGATTTGGACGACGCGATCTCCGGGTCCGGAACCGGAACGGCTGACAACAATGCCTCCGTATACGGATGCTTGGGCGCGACGTAGAGCTCTTCCGATTTTGCCAACTCGACCAATCGGCCGAGATACATCACACCGACTCGGTTGGCGATGTGCCGAACGACGGCGAGGTCGTGAGCTATGAACAGGTAGGCGAGACCCAGCTTTTGTTGCAGGTCCATCAGCAAGTTAATGATCTGGGCCTGGATCGAAACATCCAACGCCGAGACCGGCTCGTCACAAAGGATCAACTCGGGTTCGACGGCGAGCGCCCGAGCGATCCCGATTCGTTGTCGTTGCCCGCCGCTGAACTCGTGTGGGTAACGATTCAGGTATCGCGGATTCAATCCGACCAATTCCATTAACCGCATGACTTCCAACTTGCGATCGCGTCCTCTGGCGAGCGAATGAACGACCAACGGCTCGCCGATGATCCCGCCGACCGTCATCCGCGGGTTCAACGAAGCAAACGGATCCTGAAACACCATCTGCACCCGCCGCCGGTACGGCAACATCGACGCATCGGACATTCCGGCGATCGATTTTCCGTCCAAAAGCACATCGCCCGAGGTCGGGCGCACGAGGTTGATAATCGCCCTCGCAGTAGTCGACTTGCCACATCCGGACTCACCGACCAAACCAAGTGTTTCGCCTTTGGCGATGTCGAACGAAATCCCGTCGACGGCGCGAATCACACCCTTTTCAGGAGAAAACAACGAACCTCGATGGAACGGAAAATGGACTTTCAAATCACGCACCGATAGAAGCGGCGATCCTCCGTTCGTGTTCGATTCGGTAGCGTCGTTCGTTTGCGTCGCGACGTTAGAATTCACTGGGGCATCTCCGCATGGCAGGCCGCAAGATGTTCTTCATTGCCGTGTCGTGGCGTCAGAATCGGATCATCACTGATACAGCGTTCAAAGGCGTGCGGGCAACGATCCCGGAACGAACAGCCTTGTAATTCAAGCGACATGTCCGGCGGTTGGCCGGGAATCGCGTGCAGCGGTTCGTCGCGATTCGATTCGACGTTGGGGAGCGAACCGAGCAAACCGATCGTGTAGGGATGTTGTGGCGATGCGAACAACGGACGCACGTGAGATTCCTCGACGATCCGTCCGGCGTACATCACCATCACGCGGTCAGCGACACCGGCGACCACTCCCAAATCGTGGGTGATTAAGACGATCGCGGTGCCTTTGCGTTCCTGTAAGTCGGCCAGCAAGTCCATGATCTGGGCTTGGATGGTCACATCAAGAGCCGTGGTGGGTTCGTCGGCGATCAACAATTCAGGCTCGCATGAAAGTGCCATCGCGATCATCACTCGTTGACGCATTCCGCCGCTGAATTGATGCGGATAGTCTCGCAATCGCTGCTCCGGCGCGGTGATGCCGACCAATCCCAACATCTCGATCGCGCGGCGACGGGCGTCGTGTTTGGTGAGTCCGAGGTGCAGCCGAGTCATCTCGGTAAGCTGTTGCTCGATCGTCATCAACGGGTTGAGCGCCGTCATCGGGTCTTGAAAAATCATCGCGATGTGGCGCCCGCGAATCGTCTGCATCTCACGCTCGTTCAGCTGAAGCAAATCGCGACCATCGAACATCGCCGTGCCAGCCTCGATGATGCCCGGCGGTTTGGGGACCAGCCCCATCATCGCCAAATTCGTCACGCTCTTTCCGCTGCCGCTTTCCCCGACGATCGCGACGGTTTCTCCCGCAGCGACGTCGAACGAAACGCCACGGACCGCACGGACGAAACCGTCGTCGGTCTTGAAGCTGACGTGCAAATCGTCAACGGCGAGAATGCGGGCGTCCATGGGGTTCAACTGCGGTGCCGGGTGATGAATTGCCTCATTGCGAATCAGCGTCCTGTTATACTCCAACCGTTCCAGTGAATTAACCCGGCCATCAAACCGACTAATCGGTCAGTCCGACTGACGCAAATTCGCGTCGACTGGCTTCGGTCGCCTTGGGGAAGTCGTTTGGTATTTCATTGATCGTAACATCGCCGGTGGCAGCCCATTCGGTGCCGCGAACCAGCGCCGTGATAAAACCGACGCATTCCATGGATCTGTCGTCGTGCCCCATCGGAGTATGGAATACTCGCCCTTTGCCATAATCGATCGTCATCAGCATCGGTTCGTGTCGATCGGTGCCTTTGTACTTCGGATCAGAGTAAGCGGTCGCCAAGATCGTCATATTTGTCGCCGGACCACGCAATTTTTGATAAAGCTCGTCGGTTCCGTGCATCCACATCCGCGGCAAACCCCGCGTAATCGGGTGATCGGGCGTGCGAATGATGATCGGGTATTCGTGTTGCGGCCCGTGGTCGCCACCTCCGCCTGGTGATTCATCGCGGACGGTTTCGCCATCGTTGTTGAGGTACACGTAGGGACCGGATTTCTCGTTGCGTCCGTCCCAACCTCCCAAGCCGATCATCTGATTGAACTCACGCCAATCGCCGAACGAATTATCGGCCGCATGGACGATCACCAATCCGCCGCCTCCAGCAACATAATCGATGAAATCACGCTTCGTCGACTCCGGCCAAGCGGCCGTCTGCCAGCCGAAGTTGCTGATGACGACGTCATAGTTCGCGAACGCCGGATGAAAGTCCGGATCACTCTTTGGTTTGGGAAGGTCCTCGTAGACTATTGCGTCATTGAGTGGATACTGCTTGACCAGGTCACCGCCCTTCCAGGTAAACCGCGTTCGCTCGATGTCGACAACAAAGCGGCCGGTTCGTTCCAGATACCGCTTGATCATCATCGTCGTCTTGGGCCATGCGTTGTGGTTATTCTGCCCGTCGATGATCAAGGCTTTCAACTTTGATTTCGACGGCGCGTCATCACCCAGGAGTGGTTGGTTAGGATTCGCGGCGAACCAAGTTGCCGCAACGACAACGACACAGAGGCAAACAAGATTTCGGGTCATGGTGATTATGGTGGGGGCTTGAAGTGGGGAACTGAGGAGCTATTGCTTCAATCATAACCCGACGCTTGACGAAGCGTTGATTTTGTCTGCATCGTAACCCGCTGCGTAAGCGAGGGATGAGTCAATATCAATTATCCCTCGCTCACGCTTCGGGTTACGATGTAAACTAAATCAACAGCCCGCTAGCCCTTGACTTCAAAGATCGCTTCGATTTCGACGGCAATCCCGCCGGGCAAGGCATTTG
Source organism: Neorhodopirellula pilleata (assembly GCF_007859915.1). Taxonomy (GTDB): domain Bacteria; phylum Planctomycetota; class Planctomycetia; order Pirellulales; family Pirellulaceae; genus Rhodopirellula; species Rhodopirellula pilleata. The sequence goes on along the minus strand of NZ_SJPM01000012.1, from coordinate 81,625 downwards.
TGCCGATGGCGCTGCGAGCGGCCACCCCGGCGTCTTCACCAAAAACGTCTCGGAACAGTTCGCTGCAACCGTTGATGACGGCCGGTTGAGCGTCGAACGATTCCGTGCATCGGACGAGGCCGAGCAGTTTAATCAAACGTTCGACACGATCGAGCGAACCGAGATGCTCGCGAAGCGTGGCAAGCATCGCCAATCCGGTCTGGCGTGCGGCGGCGTAGCCCGCTTCGACGTCCATGTCCTCGCCCAAGCGTCCGGTGATCAACGTCTTGTCCGACTTCAACGGCCCGTGACCGGACAGATAAACCAGGTTACCGACTTGGACAATCGGCTTGTAAACCCCGACCGGTTTGGGGGCCGGCGGCAATTCGAGATTGAGCGTGGTGATTTTTTGGTCGTGCATAGCGAGTAGCGAGTAGCGAGTAAAACTTGACTAAGTTTGGTCGGTGGGGGGTGGGGCGGGGCATTGGGCTTTGGCCCAGGCGGCTGCGCCCATGGCTCCGGCGTCGTCTCCGAGTTTGGCGGCGACGACCTTGAAACGATCTTTGTAGACCGGCATGCAATGATCCTGGGCGGTCTTGGAGACCCGTTTGATGATCATGTCTTCCATCGCTTCGACCAACCCGCCTCCCAGGATGATCGTATCGGGACAAAGCATATGGACGACATTGACGACGCCGTATCCGATCACGGTGGAGGCTTCGTCGATTAACTTTTCGATTTCCTTGTCGCCCGCTTTGATCGCGTCCGCCAACGCACCACTGCGTATTTCGGACAGATCCGTTCCGACACTTTTCAGGAGGGCGGGAGCTTCTCCGCGGTACGCCAACTTGGCGGCGTCGGCCGCGATCGTCAATCGGCTCGCTTCGGACTCGAGCGTGCCCGGCAGCGTTCCGCCGGAACTTTTCACCCCGCTGCTGACGCGGGTATGGCCGATCTCCATGCAGGAGATTCCTGCCCCCTGCAATATCTTTCCTTCGTAAACACAACCGCCACCGATTCCGGTTCCGGGAAAAATGCCGACGGCACAGCGACTGCCTTGGGCGGCACCGAACAAATATTCGCCGTAGACTCCCGCATCGACATCGTTAAGAACAACGACGGGGCAGTCGAATTGTTTCTCAAGGGCTTTCTTGACGTCAACATCGTCCCAGCCGAGATTGGGGGTCATCAACAAACGACCCTTCTCCAAGTCGATCGGGCCGGGGCATCCGATGCCAATGCCTGCGATCCGATCGAGCGTCAGTTCGTTCTCTTCGAGCAACCGTGTGATCGTCGAACCGATCCGCTCGATGCCGTTGTCAGACCCTTCACGCCCCCGCGTTTTCCGACGTCGGCGGGCAATCACCTGCATCGAGTCGTCAAAGGCGATGGCGTACATCTTGGTGCCGCCGAGATCAAAACCTATCCAAATATCTTTCAAAACAAACCTCGATGGGAAGGACTCGTTGCCGAACAGGCGTCGACGATAAACCAAGATCAGAATCGTAAGGGCATGATACTTCAACCCCGCTTGCGTTAGTGAATTGCCGGGTCCTGTCCGGGTGAACGCCCGGTGAGAAAGTCAAAATCGCAGCCTTGATCGGCCTGCGTGACGTGATTGGCAAACAATTTCAAGTACCCCCGCTCCGCCAACGCCGGCGGCTTAGGGCTGATCGCCCGTCGACGCTCAATTTCCGCGTCGTCGACGTGCCAATGAATCGTTCGTTCGGGAAGATTGATCTCGATATCATCGCCGGTCTGGACCAGCGACAACGGGCCTCCGGCGGCGCTTTCCGGGGAAATGTGCAAGACGCAGGTTCCGTAACTCGTTCCGCTCATCCTCGCGTCGCTCAGCCGAACCATGTCCGTGACCCCAGCCCGCAAAAGTTTCTTGGGAATCGGCAACATACCCCATTCGGGAAACCCTGGGGCTCCCAAAGGCCCGGCGCTACGCAGCAACAACACGCTGTTTTCGTCCACCTCCAACGCGTCGTCGTTGATTCGCGCTTTCATATCGGGATAGTCCTCGAAAACGACCGCCTTGCCACGGTGATGCATCAATTTCTTGCTCGCCGCGATCGATTTAATGACGCAACCGTTTGGCGCCAAATTACCTCGCAACAAGCATACCCCGCCGGCCGGCGCGACCGGATTGTCCCGAGGCCGAATGACCTCGTCGTTGATCACTTCGGCACCCGCAATCTGTTCGCCCAACGTTCGGCCTGAAACCGTTTTCGCGTTCAGATGCAACAGTTCTTCGATCCGCACCAGCAGTGCCGACAGACCGCCGGCTTCGAAAAAGTCCTGCATCAGAAAACGCCCGCTCGGACGCAAATCACCGATCACCGGCGTGGTCCGCGACAGCTCATCGAATCGTTGCAATGTCAACTCATGTTCCATCCGGCCGGCAATCGCGATCAGGTGGACGATCGCGTTGGTGCTACCGCCGATCGCGAGCGAGGTGGTCAATCCGTTGTCGATCGATTGCGTGGTCATGAAGTTCGACGGTCGAAAATTCTCCCAAGCCATCTCGACGGCCCGCCGGCCTGTGGCGACGGCCAAGCGTGAATGCTCGGCGACAACGGCTGGAATCGTCGCCGCGCCCGGCAACGTCCAGCCCATCGCTTCGGCGACGCACGCCATCGTGCTGGCCGTGCCCATCGTCATGCAGGTCCCCGCCGACGAGGCAATGCAGTTTTCGATTTGATTCCAATCCCGGTCGCACAGATTTCCGGCTAAACGTTGATCCCAATACTTCCATGCGTCACTACCACTGCCGAGCGTTTGATCTTTCCATCGTGCTCGCAACATCGGACCGGCCGGCATGAAGATACTGGGGATGTCCGCGCTGATCGCCCCCATGATCATGGCGGGAACAGTCTTGTCGCATCCGCCCATCAAGACGGCCGCATCGATCGGATGGCACCGTAATACTTCTTCGACTTCCATCGCCAAGAGGTTGCGATACAACATCGTGGTGGGTTTCATCATCATTTCACCAAGCGACATCACCGGCACCTCAACCGGGAAACCGCCGGACTGCAAAATGCCACGTCGGACTTCGTCAGCTCGATTGCGAAAATGCGAGTGACACGTATTCAGTTCGCTCCACGTGTTCAAGATCGCGACGATCGGGCGACCTTGATAGTCGATGTCGTCAAACCCCATCCCCTTGAGCCGCGAACGATGCCCGAATGATCGCAAATCATCCTTGCCAAACCATTGATGAGATCGCAAAAGGGTCGGGTCACGTTCAGGCAGCGGTGACATGGTGTGTCCGGCAAAGATGGCAGTTTCGAAGATGAATCGGGATGAATATCTACTATCACCGTTGCCAACTCAAGGACATTGGTGGCTGGGGTGTTGTGGGAGGGGGCTTGAATGCCGGGTCTTCGCTATCGCTGCGACCCAGCCTACGGGATCATCGCGGCGTACAGGATTTCGGCGGGGTGTTGGGCTCGGCGGGAGGTTCCGTCGTGAATTTGGTGCCGGCACGACGTGCCCGCTGCCGCGATCAAGTCTGTTTCGCCGGCGGTACGGACGGCCGGGAACAGCACCAACTCCCCGATCTGCATCGACAAGTCGTAGTGCTCCGTTTCGTAACCAAACGAACCGGCCATCCCACAACATCCGCTGCGGATCGTGGTGGCTTCGTAGTTCCTCGGCAACGACAGGCATCGCTGAGTGAAACCGACATCGCTGAGTGCTTTCTGGTGACAGTGGCCGTGAATCCACACTCGAGCCGGATCATCCTTGAAGTCGTCTTGGACAATCCGTCCGGCATCGATCTCGCCGGCAAACCATTCTTCGAACGTCAAGCAATTCTTGCTCAACTCGCGGGCTTCTTCGGCCAAGTCGTCGCCGACCAAATCCGGATACTCGTCTCGGAAACTCAAGATCGCCGACGGTTCGATCCCGACCAAGGGGGTGGTCTCGCATACCAAATCTTTTAACTTGATCACGTTGCGACGTGCGATCTCGCGGGCTTCGCGCAACAAACCCTTGGACAATCGACTGCGACCGCTTTCTTCGTGGGGTGGAATGGTAACGTCATAACCAAGACCGTTGAGCAATCGCACCACCGATCGCCCGATCTCCGGTTCGTTGTACTGGGTAAACTCGTCGGCGAATAAATAGACGCCACGACCTTGAATGCGTTCCAAATTGGCCCGTGGCTTTTCACGTTCAAACCAAGCGGTTAGGGTTTGCGTCGCGACCGGCGGAATGGATCGATCGGGGTGAAATCCGATCATTCGGTTCAGGATTCGGCGAAGCGTGGAATTTCCGGTCATCCAGTTTGAAAGCCACGCGGCGCGGCCCGCGAACCGCTGGCTACGGACATAATCAGCGATCAAACGCGTGCGCCGGGGAACTCCGTTGGCATCGTAATAGTGCTGCAAGAATTCGGCTTTCAATTTACCCATGTCGACCGTCGAGGGGCACTCGGATTTGCAACCCTTGCACGACAGACACAAGTCCATTACCTCGAGGATCTCTTCGTTGTCGAACGGGTTCGCGTCGGTCGAGTGTGTCAGGATCTGACGCAGTGTATTGGCTCGCGCCCGCGTGGTGTCTTTCTCGTTGCGAGTCGCCATGTAACTGGGACACATCACCCCGCCGGACAGATGAGTCTTACGACAATCCCCGCTGCCGTTGCACATCTCGGCGGCGCGAAGGATGCCTTGAGTGTCGGAAAAGTTGAACACGGTTTCGATATCACGTTCGGTAACGGAATCGGGATACCGCAGTTGATGATTCATTTGTGGGGTATCGACGATTTTGTTCGGGTTGAAAACACCGTTAGGGTCCCAAGTTCGCTTGAACTCGCGGACCAATTCGTAGTTCGCTGTACCGATCATCTGTTCCAAAAACTCGCCCCGCAAACGACCGTCGCCGTGTTCGCCCGATAGCGATCCTCGGTATTTCTTGACGAGCGTGGCGATCGTCTGAGCGACTTCGCGGAACAAACGCTTGCCGTCGTCGGTTTTCAGATTGATCACCGGACGCAAATGGATTTCACCTGAACCGGCATGGGCGTAGTGGATGCATTGCAGTCCAAATCGCTCACCGAGGATTTGATTGAACTCGGCGATGTAGGCGGGCAGATCTTGCACATCGACGGCGGTGTCTTCGATGACCGGAACGGTCTTCTCGTCGCCGGGGATGTTCCCCAACAGCCCCAAGCCGGCTTTGCGAAGATCCCAGACGCGGTCACCCTGGTCGCCGAACAATACCGGGTACGCGTATCCCAATCCGGCTTCCCGCATCCGGGCTTCAGTGATCGCATGAACGCGACGAACTTCCTCTTCGGTTTCACCGCGGACTTCGGTCACAAGAATCGCTTTCGGGACGCCTTGGATGAAAAACCGGTTTTTGCGATGTTCGATGCTGCGTTCGGTGCATTCCAAAATCACGTCGTCGATCAGTTCGCACGCATAAACATCCTGTTGCACCGCGAGCAGGGTCGCGTTGAGTGCGTCGGGAATACTATCGAAGTGGGCGCATTGCAGACCCAGTACCGGTGGCGGCAGAGGCAGCACGTTCAACTTGATTTCGGTTACGAACATCAACGTCCCTTCGCTGCCGGCGATCAAACGCCCGAAGTTAAACGGAAGCTCGCTGTCGGCCGTCAAGCCTGCCGCGTCCATCAACAGGTCCAGAGCATAGCCCGTATTGCGTCGGTGGATCGACGGCTTGGGAAACTCGCGGGTGATCTCGTCGCGGACCGCTGGGTCGCTCAATCGCTCGCGGGCGTGACGGTATAACCTGGTTTCCAAACAATCGCCTTGCTCGCACTTGGCGTGGAACTGTTCGGCGGTCACCGGGCCGAAGACAACCATCGATCCATCGGAAAGGAAGCCGCGGACTTCGACAAGATGGTCGCGTGTGCTGCCATATCGGATCGAGTTGGAACCGCACGAGTTGTTGCCAACCATGCCGCCGATCATCGCGCGATTTTGGGTCGACGTTTCGGGGCCGAACAACAACCCGTGAGGCTTGAGCGCTTGGTTGAGTTCGTTGCGAATGACGCCCGGTTGAACACGAACGGTGCGATGCGATTCGTCGATCTCCAAGATTTGATTGAAATACTTCGAGACGTCGACGACGATGCCCGAACCGACGACCTGTCCGGCGAGCGATGTGCCGGCGGTTCGCGGGATCAAGCCGACGTGGTGTTCGTTGGCGAAGCGAATCAATAAGGACAGATCGTCTTCGCAACGCGGGATGGCAACGGCCAACGGCATCTCTTGATACGCCGACGCGTCGGTTGCGTAAATCCGCCGCATCAAGTCGCCCGTGTGAAGTTCACCACGCATCTGACCGACCAGGTTGGCCAGATCGATCGGCGTGGGAGGTGCGGGGATTGTGCCATTTGCGGCGAAGGAGGTCATGGACAAGAAGTGGTTTTGGGAACGATAGTGGCAAAAGGAAGTCGGATTATAGCGAACTGCTTTGTGCTAAAATGCTGGTGTCTTGTTCCAACGTTAAGTTCGGGTTGGCATATCGTGGCACGGCGGTCCCCGCCGTGTTTCACGGTGGGGACCACCGTGCCACGATGACATTAACCGACCGACGGGAGGGTAATTCAACCGAGTCGGGACCTGCGGTTTCTGGCAATAGCTTGGCGTTGACGCGTTCGTCCGATAAGTTGTGCGGTTTGATTGCTGTTATTGGTCGAAACCGCTTCGGACCCCGCATGGAAACCCCCTCGATTTATAACGTTCCCAACGCGTTGACGACGGTCCGGTTCGGACTCGCGATCGCGGTCGTCGTCTTGATCCCACTGGGGGAGTTCGGAGCAGCCTTGGCGACGTTCCTGATCGCCGTTTCGACCGATTGGATGGACGGCTATTGGGCTCGCAAATACGGACAAGTTACGAAATTAGGCCGTATTTTTGATCCCTTTGTCGACAAGATCATCATTTGTGGCACGTTCATCGCGTTGGTCGAAGTGGACGCGAGTCCGATCGCGTCTTGGATGGCGACGATCGTCGTCGCCCGCGAACTGCTGGTTACGAGTTTGCGTGGAATCATCGAAGGCGGCGGGGGGGATTTTTCCGCCAGTTGGTTGGGAAAGTGGAAAATGGTCGTCCAGTGCGCCGCGATCGTGGCTGTTTTGCTGATGTACGTCTTGACGCCGGTTCCCGGTTGGTTGCCCGGCACGACGACGGTCTTGGTTTGGGCGGCAATCGGAATCACGGTTTATTCTGGCGTCGACTACACCCTCATCGCTGCCCGCGTGATGCAAGCCTCGCCGGTCTCGCCGACCTCGAGCCCCGCCGATTCGCCCGTACCCTCTCCCGCTCCGAAAGACTGACTTGATGCCACCGCTGACGACGACTGGTGAAGATTCGCTAACGATTGAAGCGGTCGGCCCGGTTGCGATCGATCCCGAGCCCGGTCTCGCCCAGGGAATTTTGGCTACGCTCTCGTTGCTGATTCTGGTCGCGTTTATCAGTTCACTGTTTAAATGGATTTCTTTGATCCGTCAGGGAAAACGGCCTTTCGGGTCACAACCGCTTCTCGAAGTCGTGTCGCGTCCGCGGCCGTATTGGAACGCGGTTCATTTCATCATGTTCTACGGTTTCGTGATCCTGTTCAGCGTCGCGATGACGGGGATCGCCGGAATGATGGGCTACGTCGATCTGAGCGAACTAACCGGTGGCGAAACCGCAGCGGCTGATCCAAGCTCCGAGGGCGAGTCCAACATGGTTGTTGTCGAACTAGCCGCCGATGATGGCGTCGTCGAACCCAAAGCCCCCACGTCTCCGCCGGATCCGGCAGCCGATGAAATCGCGGACGCCGTCGAACTGATTCCCGAAGACGTGATCCCTTCCGCAGGCGACGGTTCACAGATCACCGTTCCCCAATTGTTGATCAGTTCGTTCGCGATGTTGTCGGCGACCTTGGCAACGATCTTCGTCTTGCGTTTGCGTCGTCCCGAAATCTTGCGATTGCCGGGTCAAGAAGTCGTCGGCCATGAGCAACCCCGGTTCGGTTTTGTGCCCGATCGCAATATGATTCGCTTAGGCTTGATCGGCGCCTGGTTGATCCTGCCGCCGACGATGTTGCTGATGGGTGCGGTTTCGGTACTGCAGGAATACTCGCACCCGGTGCTAGACGCGTTGCAACCGACCGAAGCCGACGGGCCGCCCAATTATGCTGTCTTTGCCGCGTTGTTTTTCACAACCGCGATCGTCACGCCGATGGTTGAGGAGTTTTGGTTTCGCGGGTTATTGCAGGGCGGATTGCAACGCCTCGCCGACGCTCGAACGGACGCGATCAACTGGGGTTTGGTGCGAATCAATCCACCAGTCGCCCCCATGCAACCGACCGCAACCCAACATGGTACGGATGACCGCAATCCCTACCAGTCACCGCCCGCTTCGACGGACGATTTCATCGCCGCAAGTCCGTCGGAGATGCAAGCGATCGCTGATCCGGCGACCCGTGCGGACTGGACACCAACGGCGGTGTGGCCGTTGATCGTGGCGAGTCTGCTGTTCGCGTTGATGCACTGGGGGCAGGGGCTCGCACCGATTCCGCTGTTTTTCCTGTCACTGGGCCTTGGTTATCTCTATCGCCAAACCGGTTCACTCGTGCCGCCGATCGTCGTTCACTTTGTACTCAACGGATTCACGATGAGCGCCACGTTTCTGGAGATGATGCAGTGATCGATCGATGGAATCCGAGCCGATTACCAAGTTGAGTACGCCGATTCAAATTCGCGGTGCCCGCGTTCACAATCTGAAGAATCTGAGCGTGGACATTCCTCGCAACGCGATCACCGTCATCACCGGTGTTTCGGGCAGCGGCAAAAGCTCGTTGGCATTCGATACGTTGTTTGCCGAAGGCCAGCGTCAATATATTGACACCATGTCGACCTACGCGCGGCAATACCTCGATTCGATTCCGCGTCCCGATGTTGACTGGATCGACGGCTTGGCACCTACGTTATCGATCGATCAGAAGAGCGGCACGCAATCCGCTCGCAGTACCGTAGCGACCGTTACGGAAATCTACGACTACTTAAGATTGCTCTACGCCCGTGTGGGAACGCCGCACTGCACCCAATGCGGCAGTCCGATCAGCACACAAACGGTCGACGCAATCGTCGCCGCATTGTCCGCCTACCCCGAGCGAACCAAGCTGACGTTGATGAGCCCGATGGTTCGGGGACGCAAAGGAACGCACGTCGAGGTTTTCGAAAAGATTGCGGCGCAGGGATTGGTGCGCGTTCGCGTGGACGGCGAAGTGTATTTGCTCGAAGACGTCCCGCCGTTGGCCGTTCGCAAGAACCACACGATTGAAGCGGTGGTCGATCGATTGGTGTTGAAAGACGGCATCGAGTCTCGGCTGGACGAATCGACACGGTTGGCGATCCGGTTGTCGGGCGGAATGTGCGCAGCGGTGATCGCGCCGCCCGACGCGGACGAACACAGCAAACTGTTCAGCACGGCGATGGCGTGTGCCGAATGCGGCGAAAGTTTCGAAGAGTTGGAACCGCGAACATTCAGTTTCAACAGTCCCTACGGTGCCTGTCCGACCTGCGAAGGACTTGGCACGGTCGCCGCACCGACCGCCGATCACGAATCGGCTCGGCAAACCTGTCCGGACTGTGAAGGCGGTCGTTTACGGCTTCAGGCCCTCGCGGTCACGATCGCCGAACGTTCCATTGCCGACGTCGTCGCATTGCCGCTCGCCGAAGCCCAGGACTGGATGTCCCAGATCGCCGGACCTCTGTCGGAACTTCATCGCCGGGTTGCCACGCCGATCGTTGACGAAATGATCCGGCGCATCGACTTCCTACGACGCGTCGGTGTGGATTACCTGACGCTTTCCCGGACCGCCGATACGCTCAGCGGTGGCGAGTTGCAACGGATTCGACTGGCAACCTGCATCGGTAGCGGCTTGGTCAGCGTGTGCTACGTGCTCGACGAACCTTCGATCGGTTTGCATCCGGCCGACCACGATCGACTATTGGCCGCGATCGCGGAACTGAAATCGCAAGGCAATACGATCGTGATCGTCGAACACGACGAAGACACCATGCGGGCGGCCGATTACTTGATCGACATCGGCCCCGGTGCGGGTATTCACGGCGGCGAACTGGTCAGCCAGGGAACGCCCGACGAAGTCGCCGCTGATCCGAACAGCCCGACGGGACGGTTCTTGTCGTCACATCATCGGATCGGATTGGACCGCCCCCGACGCGAACCTGTTCGCGGTCAAAAGCTACGACTGACGGGCGCGTCGTTGCACAACCTTCAAAACGTGAACCTGGAGTTGCCGCTGGGTCTGTTGATCGGTATCAGCGGTGTGTCGGGCAGCGGTAAGAGTTCGTTGATCGTCGACACGCTCTACCCGGCCTTGGCACACGAACTGGGTCTAGTCGCCGACACGCCTGGCCCGTTCAAAAAACTCACCGGCGCTGACAAGCTCGATAAATTGATCCCCATCGATCAATCGCCGATCGGCCGCACGACTCGATCTTGTCCGGCGACTTACGCAGGCGTATTGGACCCGATCCGCAATGTCTTCGCCGCCACGCGAGCGGCCAAGACACTCGGATTCAAATCGGCGCGTTTCAGTTTCAACTCGCCCTCGGGCCGTTGCGACGTTTGCAAGGGCAACGGGTTTGAACGGATCGAAATGAATTTTCTCAGCGATCTGTTGATCGAATGCTCCCGATGCGGTGGCAAACGCTTCAATCGCCAAACCCTGCAGGTTCGTTTCAAAGGAGCCACGATCGCCGACGTGCTGGCGATGACGATCGAGGAAGCTCAAACGTTTTTCGAGAACGTCCCCAAGGTTCATCACCTGCTCACTTCGCTCGTCGACGTTGGATTGGGCTACGTGACGCTGGGTCAATCGAGCACCACGTTAAGCGGTGGCGAAGCCCAACGGATCAAACTGGCGACCGAGTTGGCTCGGCCTGGAACGGGCAAGACGCTGTACTTACTCGATGAACCCACCACCGGATTGCATTTCGCCGACGTGCAACGGTTGCTCGTGGTGTTGGACCGATTGGTCGACGCGGGCAACACGGTTGTTGTGATCGAACATCATACTGACCTTCTCGCGTCGTGCGATTGGTTGATCGATCTCGGCCCCCGAGGCGGCAGCGGCGGCGGGCGAATCGTCGCTCAGGGATCTCCGGAAGATATCAGCGGATGCCAGGAATCATTAACCGGAGAATTCTTTCGCCGCCGCGGGATCAAACCGTGAGGAATCCCAACGGTCCGTTGCAGCCTCATACGAGTGCTTCGTCCACATTTGACTATAGTGTCAGCAACGTGGCTCGACGGTCCTCCGTCGAGAATCACGGTGGGGACCACCGTGCCACGTTTTAAGCCAACCTTCATTTTTTATTTTGACGAAGCACTAGGTGGCGAAACTCGCCAAGAGTTTCGCAAACATACCTATGCCGCTTGTTGCGATTGCTGAGTCGTCAACATTCGCTCGACGACGCGTTTGAGTGGTTCGTCGAGTTCCCAGATGGTGGCGTCGTCGGCGATCGGGACGTCTTCGTCGATCGGAATCGTTGGAACAACTTCATCTTCGGCTGGAATACCGTCTTCGGTAGGAACAGCGTCCACATCGGGGACCGGGTTGGTGGTTTGTTGCAACGCCTCACGATCGATTCCCTTGAGCGATGGAAACGACGCTTCCTGACGTAGGATCATCAAGCGTCGTAGTTGGGGGAGGTCCAGCTCGACGGCCAAGCCCTCATCAGGTGTCACGCCCCAAACGTCGTCTTCGCCGTCGTCTTTGCCGCGGTGGATATTTTGGTCGCTCGGTCGATAGTATTTTGCCACCGTCAAGCGCAGCGCACTGCGACCGTATTCCAACGGTAAAATGTTCTGGACGGTGCCTTTGCCGAAACTGCGGGTGCCGCCGATGATCGCCCGACCGGCGTCTTGCAATGCCGCCGCCACGATTTCACTGGCGCTGGCCGAATCCTGATCAATCAAGATCGCCATCGGCTTATCGGAATCGACCAACACGCCTTCGGTTGCGACGGCTTGCTCTTCCAAGACGCCACCGCGAGTTTTTGTCGAAACGATCTTGCCGCTATTTAAGAACATGTCGGCGACATCCACTGCTGCGGTCAACAAGCCGCCTCCGTTGCCGCGCAGATCCAGTACGAGTGCATCGAATTGGTTATCCAAATCGATCAGGACGCTGCGAAGTTCGTTGACGGTTTTGTCACCGAAGCTCGTCATCTTGATGTAAGCGACGTTAGGATTCGATTCCAAACGGTAGACCCAACTGCTGTTCTCATCACGGTGGTCGCCGATTACTGATTCGATCTCGATACGATCGCGTTGCACGGCGGTGTCGATGCTCTCATCGCCGCGTTTCAGATCCAGCTTCACCGTAGTGCCGATCGGACCTCGCAATCGAGAGCTGACGTCGCGAATGTCCATCGTCGAGACGTCTTCTCCGTCGACGTTGAGAATCGCATCCCCGGGCAGGATTCCTGCACGCAGCGCCGGTGATCCGACCAACGGTGTGATGACTCGAACCGGTTCATCCGGGTTGGGCTGATCGACGTAAATGCCGATGCCGGCAAACTCTTGCTGGATCGAGTCCTGGAAGGTTTGGTAATCTTGCGGCGGAATGTATTCGCTGTGCTGGTCGAGGTTCGAAGTCATCCCGTTCATCGCCGCAATCATCAAGTCGCGACTTTCGACCGGTTCGACATAAAACCGATCGATCATCTCCATCGCTTCCCCCACCATCATGGCGGTCTTGGTGCGGCGGTGTAGCAAATGACAGGCGGTCGAGACGACCAACGCGATACAAACGATGGTCAGGTTTCGCGGTAGCATGAGAATCAAGACGGTAGAAAAGTGGAATCAGCGATTCAGATCGAAAAGTGGTGAGATTGGATTGTCGGTCGTCGACAGCCATGACGCAAGCGAATGAGCCTGCAAAGCGTCCGAGGATCGGTTAAAATGGCCAAGATCGGTTGGGACGCACGTTCGCCCGTCGAACCGATTTGCCTTTGGGCGTTCCCCGTTTCTCGAACACGATCCCCACTCGTCAGTATGCTATACCGAAATCACCTTCTTGGGTTTTCCGCTTCGATGTTGACTCAACCGATGTTTGCTCGTTCCATGTTTTTTCGATTAATCGTGGTTGCCGTGTTCGCATCAATCGGATGGGCTTCGGTCGCATCGACGGCATTGGCCCAACCTCCGGGAGTTCGCAAACCGGCCGAGGATCCGGCGTTGACGCCACGCCGTGAAGTGTTGACCACCAAAGACAAAGTCAAAATCAACGCGTTTTATTTTCCTTCCAAAGAGGGCAAGAAAGCGGTCCCGGTGATCGTGGTTCATGAATGGAAGGGCCAAGCCGGACCCTACATGAAGTTATTCTTGGCGTTGCGTGAATCCGGATTCGCCGTCGTTGCGTTGGAATACCGTGGGCATGGGACCAGCAAAACCTACACGGACGAGCGAGGTACCGAACAGGACTTCAATATCGCCACGATGGGGCGGCGCGACGTCGAAGCGATCATTCGGTACGACATCGAGGAAGTGAAGCAGTTCCTGAAAGCCGAAAACAACGCCGGCCGATTGAATCTCAATGCTTTGTCACTCGTTGGCATCGGCGAGGGCGCGATCATGGCTGGCTATTGGGCGTCGGTTGATTGGAAGATCCCCAGCGTCGGACGCATGAAACAGGGGCAAGATGTCAAGGCACTCGTTTACGTCTCGCCGGAAAAAAACCTCAACGGGATGGCGATGGTCACGCCGATGCAGGATCCCAACTTGGTTCGGTTGCCGACCTTGATCCTTGCCGGAAAGGCAAGCCCCCAAGGCCGGGAGGCTGAAAAAATCGGCAGCCGCCTCGAAACCGTCAAGAAAAAGCTCAACCGGGGTGTGGCGACAGGATACGAGCTATTCTTGCCATCGACGAACCTCAGCGGAGCCGCGTTGATCAACGACGAACCCACCGCGATTCCGAAGATCGTTACGTTTCTGAAAGAAAACGTCGACGTTAGCGATTCCGCCAACGAGTGGATCGACCGCCCGTAACTCCGGTCTTCCGCCGTAGGCTGGGTCGCAGCCGCTTCGGCGGAGACCCGGCATTCCTCGTTTTCAAGCCAGCTTTTCCACACTTGGTTGCTGGGTGTTTGTCGTCAAAGCCCTCCTCGACCCAGCCTACCAGTCAAGCCACTGATGGGCGTTCCCCCTTTCGGTTTTTTGCTGAGCATTTAGAATCCGGCCTCAGAATGCTTTTTTCGAAAAACACTTGGAATGAATACGATGAGCGGTGATTGCGACTTTGGGCTGATTGGTTTGGCCGTCATGGGCGAGAATTTGGCGTTGAACGTGGAAAGCCGCGGCTACAAAGTCGCCGTTTACAACCGCACGACGTCCAAGGTCGACGATTTGATGGAAGGCCGTGCCAAGGGCAAAAACTTCGTCGGAACGCATACGATCGAGGAGTTTGTCAAGAGCGTCAAACGGCCTCGCAAGTTGATGATGCTCGTCAAGGCTGGTCCCGCTGTAGACGCATTGATTGAACAATTGCTGCCACATTGCGAACCCGGCGACATCATCATCGATGGCGGAAACGAGTATTACTTGCACACCGAACGACGCGTCAAGGAGGTCGAAGCGGCCGGATTGCTGTACGTCGGTTGCGGCGTTTCGGGGGGTGAAGAGGGGGCGTTGAAAGGCCCCAGTCTCATGCCCGGCGGAAGTGCCGAGGCGTGGCCGCACATCAAAGAAATGTTCCAATCGATCGCCGCCAAGGTCGGCCCCAACGACGACATCCCCTGCTGCGAATGGCTCGGAGCCGGCGGCGCGGGCAACTACGTCAAGATGGTTCACAACGGCATCGAATATGGTGACATGCAGTTGATCTGCGAAGCCTATCAATTGCTGCATGAACTCGGCGGGTTGACCAACGATGAACTCTACGACGTTTTTGAAGCTTGGAACGCCGGCGAACTGCAAAGCTATCTGATCGAGATCACACGAGACATCTTCAGCGTTAAAGATGAACAAGGCGACGGCCATTTGGTCGACAAGATTCTCGACGTCGCCGGTGCCAAGGGAACCGGAAAATGGATGAGCCAACTCGCTCTCGATTTGGGCGTGCCCAGCACGTTGGTGACGACGGCCGTGTTCGCACGCGGTTTGTCCGCCCAGAAGGAAGCTCGAGTCCGCGCCTCCGAAACGCTCAACGGTCCGTCCGCGGCGTCGAATCCCGAAATGCAAGCGATCGCCAAGTCGCTCGTCGGTGATCGGGCGGAATTCGTCGAAGCGGTGCGTCAGGCTTTGTACGCATCGAAGATCGTCTCCTACGCTCAGGGCTTTGTTCAACTGCAAGCCGCCTCGGCCGAACACGGTTGGGGACTCGACTACGGTGCCGCAGCGTTATTATGGCGAGGTGGTTGTATCATCCGGGCTCAGTTCCTCGACCGGATCAAAGAAGCGTTCGACAAGGACGCCAATCTCGAGAACCTGTTGCTCGACGAGTACTTCGAAAAAGCCGTCGAGAACGCTCAGGAAAAATGGCGCAAGGTCGTTGCGGTGGCATCGATTATGGGCATCCCAGTTCCGGCGTTCAGTACCGCGTTGTGCTACTACGACGGATATCGAATGGCGCGCCTACCCGCAAACTTGTTGCAAGCACAGCGAGATTATTTCGGTGCCCATACCTACCAAAGAACGGACCAGGATGGCACCTTCCACACCGAGTGGATTCAACTTCGCAAAGAACCCAAGGCTTAGGGGCCGACCGGCAGATCGATCGACAGCCCGTTCGCAAATCAGTACCGCTGCAAAGCGGTATGACAAGAACCGCGCTAGTGGGCTGAAAATTTAGTGATCCGACGGCGCAAGCGAGCTGTTGATTGAATCGTAACCCGAAGCGTGAGCGAGGGATTCAACGCTATTCATTCTCTTTTAAGTATCCCTCGCTCACGCATTTTGAAGTTGCGCTTTTTTCGCAACCCGCAGCGTAAGCTCACTGTACCACACATCTCTCGTGTCTTGTGAGGACGACAAAACTGTGGGCAGGACTTTCAGTTCGGCAGGCGAATGATGGTTCACCCAGTGCTCTGGTTCTCTAGGTGATTGACGAGTACCACGATTCCCATGACCCCCTCCCTCTGGAAGGGGTCCTTCTGCCTTGCTCCGCTGGGCAACTTGAATTGGACCACAAAACTGTCCATCTCGAAAACCAATCAAGGTTTCAAACGCAACGGCATCAATCTACGCACTTGTGTGGTACGACGAGCTCACGCAGCGGGTTACAAAAAAATCGCAAATTCAAAACTCACGTGTCGGGTTGCGATGCAAACAAAACCAACACGCCGCTAGCGGCGTGTTGATTTAATCCTAACCCGAAGCGTCAGCGAGGGATTGAGCGCCATTAAGTACTTTGTATGTATCCCTCGCTCACGCTTCGGGTTTCGATGAGGACTAAATCAACAGCCCGCTAGCCGCAGGCTTTACTGTGAAGAAGCCACACTTCGAGGCCCGTGGCTAACGCCATCGGCTCACAAGAATGGGCGAATCCTCACAATCGACGACGCGGTAGTGCGGCGGATCCATCTATGGAATGTCGGGGTCGATCCCGGCGGCGATCACAGAGTTCCGCGGACGACGGGCAACCTTTTCGCGGTGATGGTTCCGCCGCTGAGTGTGAGCGAACTACCGTCGGAGCCCGCCAACGTGCCGGTTCCAAGTTTGCCCGAAACCATGTTGGCATCTTCCGAGTGAGCCGAAAGGGTTAACTCGATACTTTCACCAAGTTGAGTCGCCCAGATGGGACCTTCCGGCGTTTTTTGAATGAAAACCGAACAACTCAATGGCTTATCGAACCATGGGCTCGGGTCGGTGAAGACCGAATCGCTCGGCTCACTCAAGGCTCGCAACATCACCGCCGGGTAATCCGCAATCGGCTTGTCGGTCGGATACGAAAAGACTTGCAGAACAATCGGACGCTCGGCATCGACGCGGACAATCTGCAACTCGGCTCGCGATAGCGTCAAAGGCTGATCGAGTTGCAGGACCATCTCACCGCTTCCGGGAAGGACCGTTTCAACTTGATCGATCACGCGACTAGCCTGCTCGGAAACTCCCGCGGCGACACCGCTGACTTGCTCCTTCATCGTTGCCGTCGCATCGGTAATTTGATTGGTCTTTTCTTTTGCCGAGGCAACCAGTTCGTCCATCTTCTCTTTCGAGCAGCCCAAAATGGCAATCGGACCCAGTCCAATGCATCCAAATAAAAATAACGTTCGAACAAGATCATGGGGAATCATCGCAACAATCTCCAACGTTTAAGAAACACGGCCAATTAGAAACAAAGACGCAGACGATCGTCAGCGTCAACATCTATCTTAGCCGTTCCTGACCTGTCTTGGTGAACTAGCGTTCCGATGGCCGATATTTTTAATTGGTTCAACGCGATTTCCCACGAGGAACCGAGCCATCGTGCGCTAAGGCATCGAGATCGTGCAGACAACGGTCGTGCTATACCTGCCTTGAGCGAGCGAGTGGAACTCATCCATCATGCTGACCTGCAGCGCCACCGCAGCACGCCCCGGAGCGTCGGAACGAACTTGGACGTTCGCTCGCTGATCTCCGGCTTCTCGGTCGGTGGCGTCTTCCTGTTGGGTCGCCGTCCATTGCCCGAGTCCGGTGGCGTTCCCGATCCGCACGCGCAACCGGGCATCGTGCTGGATCGAGGGGTAGTCCTGATGCGTGAACGCCGTGGCGACGCTGAAGTCGGCGACCAAGCCCGAGGGCGAATTGCTCTCAAGCGACCAAACGTGCTCGGGAAACTCTCCAGAGCCTTCAACGAGATGTTCGACATCCCTCTCGACGTTCGGTACCGCCACATTGGAAGTCACCGGAACGGTCAATCGAAAGGTTTGCCGGGCCGAGGTACGTTCCGACGCAGTCAACACAGCGGAAAATCCGAGTAGGCACGCGAAGCTACCTAGAACGCGACACTTAGGGAGGCATGTCGCGGCGGCACGGAAACTTCGAACCAGTTGCATGTAGGCGTTCATAACGGCCCATTATGCTCAAACCGGCACCGAACCCTGACGTCCTTTTTCGGCCCCTGTCAGGAAAACCACTCCGCCGAGTCAGGTCAGCATGGATTTGACGATCGGAGGGGATGCCGTACGGTTTGGAGCGAGCGTTCGTGCGGATTACTCCGAAAGCGACAGTCGGTTTCCCCGACAACACGTCCCCGACTTCTTGGACAACATGTCCCCGACAACGACGGCTTTGATTATGATCGTCGTTGTCCTGCTACTTTGGGATATCTAATAGTTCGCCCGATCGGAGCCAACGTCTTGTTTCGTTACCTTCACCGCTGTTTCATTCTGATCGTTATGACGCTCGCTTTGACCTCGGTCGTCGGGCAACGCGTCATGGGACAGCCTCTGCCGAACCTCAAGCACACCGACTCCAAGGACCTGTTCTTTCCTATCACGAATTGGTTGCCCACTCCCGGCGTCTACCGTACCGCTTCGGGGGCACCTGGACCGCTCTATTGGCAACAGCGAGCCGACTACGACATCGACGTACGGCTCGACGACGAGAAGCGATCGATTCAAGGTGACTGCCGAATCACCTACCACAACGAGTCGCCTCATTCGTTGCCGTACGTTTGGATTCAATTAGACCAAAACCGATTTCGCAACGAGTCGGTATCCGTGCTATCACGGACCGCCCCCGGCTTGAACGGTCAGATGTCGTTTCAATCGCTGCATTCGCTTTTGGCGCAGACGACTTTCAAGGGCGGATACGAGATTGAGTCGGTGACGCAACCCGGCACCGACCAAGAGAGCGAATTAACGCACCTGATCGTCGACACGATGATGCGAGTCGATCTGCCCGAACCGTTGTCACCCGGCGAATCAACGGAGATTCGTATTGTCTATCACTACAACATCGTCGACGCGTCGGTGATTCGGGCTCGTGGCGGATATGAAATATTCACCGGCGACGACGATTCGGAACACGGCGAGGCGATTTACGAAATTGCACAATGGTTTCCGCGAATGGCCGCCTATACCGATTACACCGGGTGGCAACACGCGCAGTTCATCGGCAGTGGTGAGTTCACCCTCGAACTGGGCGATTACCATGTCGACATCACCGTCCCCGATGATATGGTCGTGACCGCGACCGGCATATTGGGCAACCCTCAAGAAGTGCTCCAGCCCGAGTGGATCGAACGACTCGCTGAAATCGAAGGCCAAACCAAACCGACCTTCATCATTACTCCCAAGGAAGCCAAGGCGAACGAAGACGCCGCGAAAGAACGTTCGAATCAAAAGAACTCAAAGGTCGCCGAAAAAACCTGGAGTTTCGAAGCCAAAAACGTCCGCGACTTTGCCTGGGCGGCCAGTCGGAAGTTCATTTGGGATGCCATGCCGGTCCGCGTCGGCGAACGAACCGTAACGGCGATGTCATTCTATCCCAATGAAGCCGAACCGCTGTGGAGTCAATACTCGACCGAGGCGATCGCCCACACGATCGAAGTCTACAGTCGCTACACGTTCGACTACCCTTATGACGTCGCCATCAGCGTCAACGGACCGGTTTACGGAATGGAATATCCGATGATCTGTTTCAACGGACCTCGCCCCGAAGATGACGGAACGTACACCAAAGCCACCAAGTACGGCTTGATCAGCGTGATCATCCACGAGGTCGGACATAACTTTTTCCCCATGATCGTCAACAGTGACGAACGCCAATGGACGTGGATGGACGAAGGGCTCAACACGTTCCTGCAATTCCTCGCCGAACAAGAATGGGAGGACGACTATCCGTCCTCCCGTGGTCCGGCGGAAAAGATCGTGCCGTTCATGCGTGGTGGCAACCAGCGGCCGATCATGACGGGAAGCGAAGAGATCTTGCAGTTCGGTAATAACGCCTATGCCAAACCCGCCGCGGCGCTGAACATCCTGCGGGAGACCGTTCTGGGCCGCGAACGATTTGACTTTGCATTCCGCGAATACTGTCGCCGATGGAAATTCAAACGTCCCACGCCTGCCGATTTCTTTCGAACGATCGAGGATGCGTCGGGCACCGATTTGGATTGGTTTTGGCGGGGATGGTTCTTTAGCACCGATCACGTCGATGTCGCGATCAAGTCAGTCGAATTGTTTGTCATTGACACGGGCGATCCTGACGAAGCGTCCGAACGACGTCGTCGTGAGAAAGACACCAAAGAGAAGACGCCCACCGAAGACCGAAATCAAAACCTGCCCAAGCGCATCGAATGGCAACCGGGATTGAAAGATTTTTATAACTCGCCGGACTACGATGAAGATCGAGTCGAGGAATCCGACCGCAAAGCCTATCAAAAGTTCCTAGATCGTCTCGATAAAGACGAGCGGCGTTTGTTACGCCGGACGACTCAATTTTATGTCGTGACGTTATCCAACATCGGCGGTTTGGTGATGCCCGTACCGATGCGGATTCATTACGCCGACAATACGGCTGAGAACATCGTCCTGCCCGCCGAGATTTGGCGTCATCAATCTTCCGAAGTGCAGAAGCTGCTGCTTTCCGAAAAGAAGATCGCTCGATTAGAGATCGACCCCAAACGCGAGATCGCCGATACCGAGGTCTCCAATAATCACTGGCCGCCTCGGCTCGAGCCGTCACGTTTCAAACTGTTCAAGGACGAAAAGAAAAAGAACCCGATGCAAAAACTGCATGCGGCAAAGTCGGCGGCCAACAAGGCAAAAACATCCGACAACGAAACCGAACGCCAAGCCGACGGCGAGTCGGATGATAAAGAGGATTCTGGCAAGGGCTCCGGTGAGGCCGCAGGCGATGAATCGAGCGGGGAATCCGACGAATGATCGTGCCGCTTGGCTGGTTGCTTGCGACGCTGATGCTGCATCCTGTTCAGGAGACTTTCGCTGAAGTGCAACTCAACGATCGTACAGGACGGATTGAAGTTTCGTTGCGTTTGTCCCAACTCGACGAGCAAACATGGGTTCGAGCGATTCGAGGAGCGTCGGATCGCGAGACGAAAGTACTCGTTGAAAATTTTCGGTTCGGAAACGAGCAAGAACTGACCACTTGGCCCAACGACTCGGAGACGCAAACCTCATTGCGAAAGCGGTATCACTGGGTCGGACGCCAAGACGAAGGTGCCCACGTGTGGTGGTATTTCGAATATGAACCCGCCCCAGGCGATGTTCCGTCCCATGTACGTTGCCGATTTTTTGATCGAAACGATCCGACCACGCCTGCCCCTGCCCACACGCACCCCCACGCAGCCCCGGTGCATCGGTTCAACGTCATCAACGGCAAAACCGTCAAGGCAATCACCACCAACTCGAGCAACCCCGTCGCCAAAATCGAGTGGAATCCCACCTAGGCTGGAACCTCACGCAGGCTGGATCTCACGTAGGCTGGGTCGAAGCCGCTTCGGCGCAGACCCGGCACCTTGCCACCCAACTCGCCATTGAATCTACCGCGACCAATAACGCCCGAAGTGTTTCCAATAGCCGCTGTGATGGGCGATCGGTTTGATCGGATTGGGAAGTTCATGGCATACGTTGTGATTGATCACGCGTTCGCCTGACCACAACTGATGCGAGGGCACGATTCCGTTGCCCACCAATCGTTCCAAGACCGGCGCGATCGAAAGCACCGCATCGCGAGGCGAGTACAAATTGACCAGACGCCCGGCGATCCGTTCGGCCAAGTTCTCCCAGCCGCTGCGTCCGGCCACGCCGCCCATCAACATCACGTCTTCGATGCGAAAGGCGTTCTCGTCGATCTTTTCCAAGGCGGATCGAATGACGACGGTCCCGAGAGAATGCCCAAGCAAATGAAGCGGCCGTTTCCCGATTCCAGGGATCGTTTGCAGGACCTCCGGTAGCCGAGCACCATCCCGCCGGGCACACCAGTAGCGATGTCGAAACTGTCCGGCACCGACCATCAGCACCCCGCCCGCGCCGCCGGCGAGCGAACCGACTCCGGCCATGACGTGGCCGGCTCTCAATGCGGGCACACCGACGCGAACGGACCGAGCCAACAAACCGACCGACGCTCCCGCCTCGGCCCATTTTCCGGCCGCCCAGTGAACGGCGTAAACCGAACCCGGCAACCCGGCCGCCCGGATCAAGTCCGCCGCAGGACTGGCCCGGTACCCGGCGATCACCAAATGGATCGGGCCGCGAGAAGTCTCGGTAACGGTTTGAATGCGAATGCTCATTTTACGCACGGTTGTACCATAAGAACAAAACCCCTCCCAATCGTTATAGGTCGGAAATTCCCACCAAATTTGTTTTATTTGCATTACAATAGGCCATTCGTGCTTTTCTGCGGGAGCCTTTTCACTTTTTAGTGCTCCGATCGGTCGTTTTTTTGAGTTGAGAATCGATGCCATTCTGGAACCCGTTGTCCGGCCGAAGTGCCGCATCCCCCTCCTCTGCTTCCTCCACCTCGACAACTTCAGCAAGGCGAAAACGGCGGCGCCGCGTGAGTCGCCACACCTCACGTCGATCACTCATCGAGTCGCTTGAAAATCGCCAGCTGCTGGCAGCGGAAATAGAGCCGAACAACACGTTTGCTCAAGCGACTCCGGTCCCGGCCGCTGGTACGTTTGTTGGCAATTTATCCAGTGCCACCGACATCGATTACTTTCGATTCTTTTTAGGAAATGGTGACCGGTTTCGTCTGGACCCGTTCAACTTCAATGCGCCATTGTTTTCGCCCACGCTTCCACCAGGTTTGGAGGTATTCGACGAAAACGGCAATTTATTAGCTACTTCCTTTGACGGCAGCCCTCTGGAATTCGTCAACGTCAATACCGGCTTTGTAACCCTGGCGGTTTCCAGCGAAAACGCGTTTGGCACGTTTGTTGGCGAGTACGCCATGCGTTCCGAGGAGTTCAATTTCAATGGAGCACGCATTCCATTTCAGAGTGCGACGGCTCCGGTGCCCCTGATCACCGGCACCCCGCTCGAGGATACCTTTTTCCAACTCAATGAAACTCGCAGTTTCTCGTTCACATTGGCACCATCAGAGACACTCGTCGTCAGTTATGCGGGGACGTCGGCGCGCGGCCCTGCGGCTCAAATCTTTGATCTTGCAAACAATGTCGTTGCTTCGGATCTTGATGGCGTCGGGTTGGCATATCGCAGCGAGAACGGAGGGACATTTGTTTTGCAATTGCAATCCATCGCTGGAGTCCCAGGTGATTCGGCGATTGTCCTGGTCACTGACATTCTGGCCGACACGGACGTGGCGGCCGAAGCCGGCGACACGCTTTCGGATGCGTTTAATTGGGAATTGGATCCGCCCAATGGATCCAATAATTACCAGCAATCGATCGCCTCTACATTGGAAACGACTAGCGACATTGACGTGTTTCGTTTCGAGATCGACGCATTCCACTACATAAATTTTAATCTTGAACTCAACGGCAACGACGACATCACGCGGGGTGGCAAGACACTCACGCTGTACAACCAGTACGGTCAATTCTTGGCTCGGTCCAACACTGGATCGCTGAGTACCGAAAGGCCTGATGCGTTCGCGCCGGGCACTTACTTCATCGCGGTGTCGGCAAATTCACCGATCGGTACAGGTGCCTATGGCCTTGCAGCCAACTTCGTTCAAGACATTTCGCCACAACGCGACGGCACGACGCATTTCTTGGACTTTGACGGAACGGAACCCTATCTCGGGTTTAATCGCCAAAATCCATACGCGGTTGCCGAGGCGATTCCCTATTACGTCGGTTCGTTCGATGCAAAGTACAGTCCGTACGACGTCCAGGTGACACGACAATCGCCGCCCGACGGTGTTGAACGAGTTGCCCAGGGTGTCGGCGATTTCGGCGACATCGGGGCGGGCGGTTTCGGTAGTGGTAGCCGCGGCCAGCGTAGTTCTCAAGGCAACGCGGTCACGTCAGCGCTCGAGACCGCTACCGATCGACTGGGATATTACAGCACGCCAACTGTCTATCATGAATTCGGCCACGCGGCAGGTTTGCCGCACGCCCGTGACGTTCAGGCGTTCATGTCTTACGACGGCCAATCGCAATTGCTGCCCAATGGTAGTATTTTCTCTTTCGACGGCACCGATTCCCGAACACCCGGTACGGCGGTTAACAATCACCGCAACTACTTGGACTTCAGTCTGCAAGCGGGCGCTCAAGTCGTCCTCAATGAAATCGGCGATGCCCGAGACAACTCGCTCGCAACCTCGCTGGACGCACCGCTGCGCGAAATGTCAATTGACCATACGGTGTCTCAAACCGTCGATACGGTCAATCGACCGCTGCAAATCCAGTCCGGCGACTTCAACGGCGACGGCCGCGATGACATCGTCGCTATCACCGAACAAACCGGCGATATGTTGGTGTTCCTTAGTGATGCGTCAGGGGTATTGAACGCACCGCTGACGATCGATGTGACGACCCGGTTCGACTTCAACACCGAGCCGTTAACCGTTGCCGACATCAATGGCGATGGACGAGATGACGTGATCGTTGGTTTATCGCAAGCCAATCAAACAAGGGTTTATTTGGCCGGCATCGGAGGAGTGCTTAGCGCCGGGGCGACGTTAGCAACGTCCGGCCGCGTTTTGGCCACCGCCTCCGCCGACGTCGACGGTGACGGAGATCGGGACATTCTCGTCACGACGGCCAACGGCGAACTACTTGTCTTTAGTAATTCGGGAACCGGCTTGTTCGCCGATGGCGTCAGTTTTACCACCGTAAGTCAGCCTCGCTCGATCACAACGGGCGATTACGACGCCGATGGAGACTTAGATGTATTCATCGGCTCCAATGATAATGCGACGGTCGCCATCCACCGCAACCTGGGTACTGGCATCTTCACGCGAGCCGGCTCGATCGAAGTCGGCGGCAACGTTAACTCCGTCGTCGCGGGCAACTTCGCCGGAAACGGCATTGCCGATCTTGCCGTCGTCAGTGCCGATGGTGGCGTCGCAGAGGTTTACCGCTCGCAAGGAAACGGTGAGTTCGACCTAATCTTCGAGACTCCGTTGAGTGTTCAGGCCCAACAAGTTCAATCGGCCGATGTGGACGGCGACGGAAACGCCGACCTCTTGATCGGCGGTCGGCGGTTCTCGTCGAGCGTGATTTTGGGTGACGGCCAAGGCGGGTTCACCCGCGCGATTTGGGTCAGTGGCACGACGCGAGACGAAGTTTCATTAACGGCCGCCGACCTCGACGGTGACGGTGACCAAGAACTCGTCTCCGCCGATTTGTTTGCCAACCAATTGACCGTCTCACGAGAAGTTCAAGACAATCCAAGTAATGACAAAGTCGTCGTCTTCGGATCCCTCGACAGCGAACTTGATGTCGATCGCTTCACCTTCAATCCTGCCGGTGAAGTTCGTTGGGACATTGATATCGATTCGGCGGAATTTCAAATGCCCGTCGATGCGATCGTCGTGGTTCGCAACGCGGCCGGTGACATCATCGGTCGCAGCGATAATGCAACGGATCGCCAATCGGGTATCACTTCGGTCGATCCATACGTCCGTTTGGACTTTGGCAATTCGTTCTTCATCCCGCCAGGGTTGTTGACGATCGAAGTCACCGGCAAGAACGGATCGTTGGGTAACTATCGTTTGAAAGTTACCCCTAATCGTGCCATCGAATCGACCGCTCCCCGCGTGATCGGCTTGTCGCCGGACAACGGCGCGACGTTAGACACGACCAATCAAATTCAGGTTTTGCTTGATGACATCGTGGATGCGAGTTCCATCAACTCCAACACGTTCCGGGTAACCAACGCCGCTGGAACTCGCGTCAACGGCACTGCCCGCGTCAATCCCTTGACCGCATCGATCGTTTGGACGGCCGCTGCTCCGCTTCCCGTTGGGACTTACACGCTGACAATCGACGGGGTTACGGACCTAAACGGCAATCGGATCGATGGCGAAATCGCACCCGACTTTGCGTTCCCCGACGTCAGTGGCAATGGCAGCCCGGGTGGTACGTTCATTTCCCGATTCACCATTACGTCAACCGATTCCAATCCGGCTGCCGTTCAAGCGGTCAACTATCGCCGCGATGCGTATCAACGTGGACAGTTCGCCATCAGTTTGACCGATTCGCTTTCGCTTGAATCCGTTCGGAACGCTTCGTTCACACTGCGTGGTGCGGGCGAAGATGGTGTTCTGTCGACCGGAGACGATACCTTTGCCTCGCTCGACGCCGTCTACGATCCGATTCGTGCGACGAGCAACGGCCCCCTGTTTCTCTACACACGAGGAGTTCCCGACTCGGGTAGTTACTTGATCGAAGGTCGTGTGTTGGATTCCGCAGGCTTGATCTTGGATCTGGCCGAACAAGTGTTGGTCACCGGGGTCGTCACTGAATCGATGCTGTTCCAAGACGCCTCGCTGACACAGCCTGGGCTAGTTGGCAGTTACGTGAATCAATCGCTGCGTGGGGTGACGGCGTTTGAGGATTGGCGGACAACCCAAACAGTTGCCGGGAGCCGAGTTGATGATCGAATCGAATTCATCAGCTTCGGATCGTTCGGTCAGCGGGCTGATGTGAACTTAACCGGCGGTTCGGATGCCAACTGGGAGAACTTCTCGGTTCAATGGGACGGATTCTTGCGGGTGCGCGAAACCGGAAC
Source organism: Neorhodopirellula pilleata (assembly GCF_007859915.1). GTDB lineage: Bacteria > Planctomycetota > Planctomycetia > Pirellulales > Pirellulaceae > Rhodopirellula > Rhodopirellula pilleata. The sequence continues at coordinate 55,002 of NZ_SJPM01000012.1, read as the reverse complement.
CCAACTGTTGACCCGCAGCAAGGACGGCAGTCGGATGTTCATCGACCTGGATCGCAATGGCGTCTTCGGCAACCTGCCCGAAGAACTCGTTGATAACAATTGGGGTTCGCAACAGAATCCGACCCGAGGAAATCTGTCATCTCAATTGATCGCGGGCGTTTATCCGGTCCGCATCCAGTTCGAATCGACCACGGGTGCCGAAGGGATCGTCTTGGAACAAATCATTCCCGGCACGGCCGTGGATGTCGACGGTTTTCATCATGGGCCATCCGTTGTGGCGACGTCGATCGCCCCAGGCGAACATGTCATCGGGGTCAATCCGGACGGATCACCTCAACGCATCAATTCGTTCTCGGTCACCTTCAGCGGCCAGATCGATACCAGCACCCTTACGACGGACAACCTGTTCTTGCGTCGCAGCGATGACGCCCAGTTCTTCGACGGCGATGACGAGATCATCATTGATTCGGACGGGTTGATCGAATGGGATCCGACAACGTTGACGGCCACCCTAAGCCTGTCGACGCCGTTGGCAAGTGGGTTTTACATCATTGAGGTCAACGGAGAAGACGGAGGCGTTCGCAACACTGCCGGACAACTGCTCGATGGCGAGTTCTTGACCAATAACATTCCCGGCAACGTTGACCCCGCAATCTGGGTGCAAACACCTTCGGGAGATGGGATCCCCGGGGGAACCTACCGCAGCACGTTCTCGTTCTCGCCGCCACGATTCCGGCTCGACGTCGCCGACCCGGTGATCAGCGAATTCGGGGGATCGACCCAGGTGACGTTAACTCGACTTTTTGCAGACACTTCCGTTTCGCTGAATGTCGCGTTAAGCAGTTCCGATCGAACCGAGTTGCAAACCCAACCGTTGGTGATCATTCCCGCCGGTGCCGAATCGGTCACCTTCACGGTCAATGCGATCGATGACACGATTCTCGACGGAACTCAAACTGCTACGTTGTTCGCAACCGCGCCCAACATCGAAACGGGATCAGTCGATATACTGGTAACGGATTTCGAACAGCTCAACCTGTCATTGGTCGCTTCGTCGATCAGTGAACAGGGCGGTGCGACCGAATTAGTGCTCACCCGTAGCGACGCCACCCGTGTCCAATCTGTGTCGATCTCTTCGAACGACGCCACCGAAGCACTGCTTCCGCCGGGCGTCTCCTTTGCCGTCGGTGAACGAACCGTGCGCGTCCCCGTGACTGCGGTCGACGACAATATCCTCGATGGTTCCCAATTCGTTAACATTACGGTCGCGGGCATGGGGCTGATCGATCAATCGATCGTATTGGAGGTCACTGATTTTGAAGCGTTGGCATTGCAACTAGACTCCAGTACCGTCTCCGAAAATGGAGGCACACTTCAAGGCCGCCTGCGACGAACAGATCCGAATGGCCCGCTCCTTGCGCGGGTGGCATCGGATCCAGCGGATGCCTTCAGCAATCCGATCACGGTCCAGTTTCAGCCAGGACAAACCGTTTCGGTCCCCTTCATATTGAGAGCGGCCGACAATGACCTGCTTGATGGAACCCGGTCCGTCACGATCGTCGGATCAGCCCTGGGTTATCAACCTGCCACCGCTCCGGTGACGATCACTGATTTCGAACAGCTTCAGTTCGAGTTCATCACTCCATCGCTAGCGCCTCCAGTGTTTGATCCCGAAACCGGGACCCTGGTCGTACCACCTCCTGAAATCAGTGAACTTGATGGCGAGGCGGTCGTTCGAATTCGCCGTACCGACACCGCCGGTGCGTTGTCGGGAACCATCACGGTCGATCCGGTTGGTGGCCTCTCGTTTACGGCCGGATTCACGTTTGACGATAGTGAGTCGCTCTCCGACCCGATTACGATTTCGGCAAACGATGACAATCTACTCAACGGTGATCGAACCTTTATGCTGACCGCGTCGGCTGGAATTTACGAAGACGCCGTCACTGAGCTTATTGTCAACGACTATGAAAAGCTTTCGACGGTGCTAGTGCGTGAAGACGGATCGATCATTGCCGACGGCTCCATTCCCGAAAATTCTGAACCTGTCTTTATCCGGGTAACCTTGCCGGCTCCGATTCCCACTCCCGTCGATCCCGCGCTGGGGACGGCAGTAACCATTCAAATCACCTCCAACGCGCCCCAATTCATCATATTCCCGTCTTCGGCGACCATGCTGCCGGGCGATTCGTTTGTCGACATTCCGGTGCAACCGTTTGATAACGATATTGTCGGCGGATTGCGGAATTCTAGCATCACTGTCGATTCGGTTGGCTACATTTCATCAACGATCGATCTGCAGATTACAGAAGACGACGTTCCTGAACTGACTGCCGAATTGGTTTTGCCCACGAACCAAGTGGGGTCGAGCACTAACCGAGTTCCCGAGCGCAACGGTTCAGCGACGTTGGTTCTGACTCGAAATACCATCGCGGAAACCACCGTCCGCTTGAGCACGAACCTGAGCAATCAATTCGATTGGCCGGAATTGATCAGTTTCCCACGCGGTTTCCGTCGGATCGAAGTGCCATTAACTACGATCGACAACCAAAGCGTCGATGGTCTCCGCGACGTCGCCCTGACTGCCACCGCGACGGGTCATCCTCCCGTCGTGGTAAGTGTTGGCGTGATCGATGATGAAGTTGCTGGTTTGAACTTGCAGAATGCTGTCGGACAATCGATCGCCTCGGGCTTCACCCTTAGTGAAGATCGTGATACGAACCGCCCCGATGCCCCCGCTACTAGAAGCTTGTCGATCTCGCTTCCCGCAGCGCCTTTGTCACCGGTTCGATTCCGCGTGCTTCCCTCGTCGCGTTTGACAACCAATGTAGCCGAACTCACTTTCACACCGTTGAATTGGTCGCAACCCCAAACGATCACCGTCGGCACCGTTGATGACCAACGCACCAGCGGTGATGAGACCGTCCAACTGAGGATCGATCTCGATGGGGGCAATAGCGATCCCGCGTTTCGAACGATACAGCCCATCATCATCCCGGTGCGAATAGTCGAGGATGATCAAGCCAGTCTCACGATCATGGAATCGGAAACAACGACGTTCGCAACGGAGTTTGGCCTCGCCGATCAATTCGAACTCCGATTGGACACTCAGCCGACCGCACCGGTAACATTGACATTCGACAAATCGGAACTCGACAGCGTCAACGTTTCACCAACCTCATTGACGTTCACGCCTGAAAACTGGAACGTGACTCAAACAGTCACCGTCACGACCGACGACGATTACGTGGCCGACGGCCACGAGATCGGTTTGATTTTTATCGACGTGTCGCCTGAATCCCAAGCGGTGGGCTATGACTCGATCGGACGCCGGCGTTTGTCGGTGATCCACGTCGACACGAATCTAAGTGAACTCGAGGTCAAGGTGATCAATGACGAGGTCACGCTGGTCGCACAACAGATTCGCGACGACGAAGTCGTTGAGCTAGTGCTGCAGCGGCAACCTCTCGTCGGTGGCGTGTTCACCACGGGGTCGCGAGATGAGACATTTGCGATCGGCTCCGGTATGGGTTACGAGACTCTACGTCTGGACGCGTCGGGCGGAAACGATCGTATCATCGTTGACGAGACCGCTCGCATACAGATCGATGGGTCAACGGGTTATGATGTCCTGCAACTCGATCGAGACGGATTGTTCTTTAATCCTTCGCTGAGTATCTCGCCGAATAATCCGATGGCAATCTTCGCCCGCAATGTCGAAGAGATCGACACGGTGACTCAGCGGACATCGTTGGCCGATCCCAATGCCGGCGGCGATGAAGCACCGCCGCCAACAACGCAAAACATTTTTCTTGATCCCCTCGGTGTCATCGCGATCACCGATGAACGCAACGAACTCTTTGTTCGCGTCGGCTCCAATGACGTGTTGACACTTAGTAGCGATTGGCAACTCCAAGCTCCCGTCGAGATCGATAACATCCCTTCGCACCTACTGACGGCGAACGGGGCGACGCTGCGGCTAGTGGCCGGTGCCACTTGGCAGAATCCGATCAACGCCAACGACGTCGATCGTAGTGGCCAAGCCACAGCACTGGATGCATTGCTCGTGATCAATCGGTTGAACTCGCAAAACGATTCGGCATTGCCTGAGTTCATCAATGGCGAACCACTCGCCAATGATCCACTTTATTACTATGACGTTAACGGCGATGGGGCGGTCACTGCGCTCGACGCCCTCACCACGATCAACTACCTCAACTCCATCGACCAGACATCCACGATTTCTTCAAGCGTCGGGGGCGAACCACTTGGTCACTCCATCGTCGTCAGTGCACTCCCGACGACGGACCTGTCGGCTTGGCAATACGATCGATCCGAAAGCCTTCCCGCATTCGACTGGATCGACGTGCCGACGGATCCGGAAACGATGGAATCCCTCGCGAATGAACGAACCGAGCGGGCGGCGATTGCCGTGATCCCGGTCGATGAGGTGTTCGGATCGGAAGGATGGGATGACGAGGACGAAGGTCAAGAATCCGGTCTTGCCGACATGCTGTTTTGACTGCCCTCCGCAACCTTCGTCATGTGCAGCGTAGCGAAACTCACCTGAAGCACTAGTGGTCTGTTACAGCAAAAGTTAGGGTAGTGGATCTTGTTAAAGATCCTGTAGCAAAAGTTAGGGTAGTGGATCTTGTTAAAGATCCTGTAGCGGTCGGATCTTTAACAAGATCCACTACAGCGAACCCTAATGTTTAGCTGTGACAGACCACTAGCTCTCCGGTTGCAACCCGATTCTCTGGCGAAGATTGTCCAGCGATTCCGTTTGACGATGGAGCGATAACGATTCCACTGTCGATCGCCGGGAATCGAATCGACGCTGCAGATGGTCCGCGATTTTTGTCGAGTGATCGTGGCAGTTTTCCAAGAAGACCTGATACTTACTCGACTGAGTCCCACCAACGGCCGTCCCAGCCACATAAATTCCTGGGCGTGGCGTCTGCATCGTTTCGGGATCGAAGATCGGTTTGGGCTCCAGCTCATCTGAAAGAATCCCCAGTTCTTGAAAGAGCGTTTGATTTTGTCGATACCCGATCAACGTTAGCACGTCGTCCGCTTCGACGCGAACTTCTTCTTCCCCTGCGGGCGTTTGGACCTGCAAATGGACTGCGTCGGAGTCAATTCGAATGACTCGAGAATGGAACCAGGCCGGTACCGAACCGCTGCGGATCAATCCATCGATTTCCGGTCGTAGCCAATACTTAATCCCGTCGGTCGGCAAGCTTTCGCCATGGTAGCTCAACATGACTCTCGCTCCGCTGCGGTGCAAGCGGATCGCCGCCTCGACCGCACTATTGCGTCCCCCGACGATCAACACTCGTCGACCGTGATAGCGATGAACTTCGCGGAGATAGCCGTCCACATGAGGCAACGATTCACCCGGTACGTTCAATCGATTCGGAAAATCCGTTCCTCCGATCGCCAGAATGACAGCCTTAGTTTCCAACGAATTGGTTTGGCCGGCAAACGCCAATCGCCATTTCGGCTCGTCTGATTGATCCACCGGAACGAGCGATTGTACTTTGGTAAAAGTTTTTACCGGTACATGGAATTGATCCACGACACTTCGCAAATAGTTCAAATACTCTTCACGACTTGCTTTGGATTGATCGACCGTATGCAGTGGAACCCCCGCAATCGCGATTCGATCATTGCTACTGAACCACCGCGTCTGGGGTGCCCACCAAGCAATCGTGTGCCCTAACGCGCCCGCCTCACAGACGAGCGACTCGATTCCACGGCGACGCAGTTCGATCGAGGTCTCGATCCCTATCGGACCACCTCCAATGACCACGGCATCGACCAATCCATTATCCAAATGACTATCCGATGATATCGACTAGTATCCGATGTAACCGACTGGCGCAACTCCATACCCGATGTTGACGCTAATCCCTCGGTAGCCGCTCGTGTACGGCGAGTAACCACTGTATCCCGAGTGGTACGGCGAATAGCCTCGGTAGCCCGAATAGTAAGGTGCCGCTACGACCGGAGCGACTGGACGGTAGACCGGTCTGGCCACCACCACGGGTGCGACAGCAGGATAGTAAGGCACAACGGGACGATAGGCATAACGATAGGCGCGGACCGGAGCACGGTAGGCGTAGCCCCATCCTGCTTCAGATTGCTGGGGTGTCACCGCCAACGATCCCAAAGCGATGGCACCGATCATCAAAAACCAACGAAGTTTCTTTCCAGACATCTTTTACTTCCCCACGAGGGCTGCGTGATTACGAAACCTTGGCCCCCGAAAGCGGGAAGACCGTTGACATTGTAGCAGCTGGGGAATGCAATCAAGGTGCCAAATGAAATTCGCAAGACCGAATCATTTGGGGGCGATCATGCAGATCATCCGACGCCCGTGCTGCTGGGGTTTGGTTTCCACCTTCCCATGCTCACTCAGGATCTCGATGACCTGCTCCATCACCTTGCGGCCTTCTTCGATGTGAGCCATTTCGCGACCCCGGAAAAGAACGCTGACTTGGACTTTGTCCTTGTGCTCCAAGAATTTTTCCGCTTGACGGACTTTCGTACGGATGTCTTCATCACCCGTTTTCGGTCGCAGTCGAATTTCTTTTGTCTTCGTGTGCGAAGAACCGCTGTTCTTCTTTTTGTTTTTGTCGTACTTGAACTTGCCGTAATCCATAATGCGGCAGACCGGAGGTCGTTCGTTCGGGGCGACCTCGACGAGATCCAACCCCGCATCGCGTGCCCGCTCGAGAGCCTGTTCGGTGGGAATGATCCCGAGTTGTTCGCCGGACTCACTGACCACGCGAATCGGAGTAATGCGAATTTGTTGATTGATTCGCGTCGCATCGCGAGTTTCAGGTTGAACGGTTCGTCGTGCCAATGCCACGAAAGCAATCTTCTCCGGCCGGAGGGCGATCCGGCGCAATTAGGTTTGAAAGGACAAAGAATTCAACTACCAGCAGGCAATCGATTCCTCCATAGATTTTAGGTCGCAACCGCTGCACAGGTGAACTCAATCCACCGCACCCGAGCTACGAACCCACTTTGCCTAAAGTATCCGGCCAAAGGGCGGGGGCCGTCAACAGCGATTCTGACGAAATTAACGGTTTTCACGGGGCCCTAGCCGTCTTGACGAAACGACAGCCCCAACGCAAACTACGCAAACCAAATTCAGGAAAGCAAAGTGTTCGACGGCGTCCCAAATGCCGAAACACCTAAAACTCGGCGATGCCCCAGGACATGCTTCCTGCCACGCCAGCCCCAAAACATTCGGGCGATTAGCTCAGTTGGTTAGAGCGCCACGTTGACATCGTGGAGGTCACAGATTCGAGTTCTGTATCGCCCATCATTGAAAAGCCCGTAGAAACCAGTGTTTTGCGGGCTTTTTTCGTGGTCTGGCCCTTCGTTTTGGGCTTCGTCGGTTTGGTCAGGAATGGACGAAAAGGGACTATTTTGACCCGTTTGGACTACGGCAGGTGCAACCAGTGGTGCAACGGTTCGCGGGCCTGTTTCGGCGTCCGTTTGCTGTGTTTCGCGGCGTGAATCATCGCCGCTTTCGTTTGCCGATTTCGGTTCGCGGTGCAACGGTTCGGCGGTGGTCGCTTCCGTCGTGTTAGCTTCGGCAGGCTGGGCGATCGGCAGCGATGGCAACGCCTCGACCGCTTGGGCGGTGTCCAGTAGCCGAGCGTCGGTATAGGTGCCCATCGTCAGGCTGATATTGCTGTGTCGCATCGCGGCTTGGGCAACGCGGGGTGCGACGCCCGCCAACGACAAATGCGTCCCGAAACTGTGACGCAACGCATGGACGTGAACGACTCGATCGTCCACCGTCTTTTCGATGCCGGCGGCGGCAAGGTCGCGGTTGAGAATCCGCAGGATGCCCGACGGAACCGTGAACACTCGGTCGGTTCGGTCGCGTCCCTCGACCCACTTCCGCAGATCGGCGGCCAAATCCAGCCGCAACGCGATTTCGGACCCGGCCCGGTTCTTTTCGTTTCCGTGCTTCAATTTGATGCTGGGTACTTCTTTAAACAACAAATCGCCAACTTCCAGCGTTCGCAATTCATTGGCCCGCAGTCCGGTCAGAACCAACGTCTTATAGATCAACGCCCGTTCGCGGCCGAGCCGTTCTAGTTCCCGCCGGCGATCATCGGGAACTTTCGCCAGCAGCTTGCCTTTGTTCTTGCCCCGATAGACCGTTCGAGCGTGAATGAGCGGTCGCGTTTGGGCGGCTTCGATCAACTTGACCAATTCCGCTTCGGTCAACGCCCGAGCTTCGCGGCGGCGTTCGGCTTGTTCATTCAACCGCGTCATGCCATCGAACGGGTTGGCGATCAAACGCTTTTCGCCGTTGAAGTGCGTTTGCTTTCGGCTTTGGCGTTTGCCGATGCACCAATTCCCGAACACCAACCACGTTTCGCGGTATCCGTTGTAGAGCGATGCCGACAAATTGCGGTCGCCTTTGCGTTGTTCGGACAACCATCGTTCGAGCCGATCGACCGACAAGTCCGACAGCGTGCGAAACTTGCAAGCGTCGGCCGTTTCGTAGAGCTTCGTTTCGTAGTGCTTCACCCGGTCGGCGTGCGTTCCCTTTTGCCGTTGGTAATTCAAGAACGCTTCGATGTGATCGCCGATCGGTGTACCGGCGTGATCGGCGATCCGGTCTTGATCCGGTGACAGAATCTTTGACTTGACGTGTTCGGCCCGCGTCATCAATTCATTCAGCACCGCCATCGCGGCTTGCTTGTCGCTGCATCCCGTCGCGACTTCTTGGACGAACCCTTCCCCGTCGCGGTACTTGGCAATCCACTTGCCCGCTTCGGTCTTGATCCGTTGCGAACCATCTTTGCCGGCGGTCACTTCGGCCGTTCGTTTCTTGCCGCGTCGGTCGGTCCACTGGGCAATCGTTTTGCCTTGGCGGGTGACAATCTTTGCGTCAGTCGGCATCGGCCGGGTGACGACTTTTTTGATTAGCGTTCCCATTGTGTGTTTCACCTTTTCACGTTCACCATTGAAATAGAATCGCGACGGCAGATCGGTGGTGATGCCGACTTTTCGGGGCGGGTAATTAAGCCTCCCCTAGCCGTCGCGATGTGCATCATACCGTTTTGAGCGTATCGACCGCGACCGAATTAGCGGCCGGCGTTTTGGCGGTATCCAACGAAACGACCGCAAACGCGGCACGTCGTCCGAATCCAGCCCGGCCGGCCCGGTGCCGGCGTGTCGATGTAGTTGGCGGGGTTGTTATGGGGTCGGCAGTTTGGTCGCAGGTGAGCCAACAACGCGGGCTTGTGATCGCGGGCAATCGCGACCGCTTCGGCAGGCACTTCGCCGGCGTCCACGGTCAAACGAATCTTGCCCGGTGTCGAACATACCACCGCAACGCCCATCGCCGACAATTCAGCGACGACGGCGGCGGTCACAATTCCACCGCCGATCCGGTGCCCGGTTCAGTGCCCGATCGGTTCGCTTCATTTTGCGACCACAACGCCCCCGAGTCCGACCGAGCCGAATCGGACCCACCAAACCCACCTAACCCACTTTCACCACCACGGCCCGATCCCGTTTCGGGTGGGTTTGGTGGGTTCGAGGGGTTAGTTTCCGGTCGGTCGCGGCCGGTTTGCTTGTTGTCGCAAGCGTTGCCCGCTTCGTTGTCGGCGTCAACACCGCCGGCGGCATCCGGCGACGACTTCGGTTCAACGTCCGACCGAGCCGAATCAGACCGACCAAACCCACCGAACCCACTGTCCGCCGACCGTACCCGCCAACGCTTCACGCCACCGCCGGCCGAATCGTCGTCGATGAACTTGCCACCGTGAACGCGACCCTTCATCCCGCGAATCCGGCGACCGAGTTTGTGAGCGTTGAAGTGTTCGCCGCAAATCTCGAACACCGCTTCGGCCAACACTTCGTGTTCGTCAAAGTCCGCTTGGCTTCCAAACGTCTTGACCTGAATTTCCTTCACCGTCAAACCAATGCCCGACGGATCAGCCTGTTCGATGCCAGCGATCAGCTTGCCGAGCAACGCGGCCGTATCATCGCCGGCAAGAGCGGTCGCCCGCGTCGGCAACGGATCGGCACCGCCGGCCCAAACGATCGCCCCGCGAATCTTCGCCGACCAGGATTCAAACGAACCCCAATCACCCTTCGGTTGAACCGGACAACCGGCAACGAAGTAGGCCCGCAGAATCGTCAACGCAGCGACCGCAAGCGACGGCCGTTGTAATTCGATCCACGCCAACAAATCAGGATGAACGAACCCTGACCGATCTTCCGGCGTTTCGAGCGGTGACTGCAACCGGATCGGCAGAACCCGCCGGCCAACGTCACTTCCGAAAGCCATGTTGTTGCCGGTCGCCGACCAGATCGTCCGCATCGGCAAATCACCCGTCATGCGAGACTGCCCCAACACTCGATCCGACCACGTTGCCGATGTGATGGCGGCATCGAGCGCAGCCCCGCCCAACTGAATGTCCAGGTTATCGAACAACACCGACGGCACCGCACCAATGGCAACCGCCGTGATCGTCTTTCGCATTTCGTCATCGTCGCGGGTGAACGCCTTGCGTGCCGCCCGGCGGCCGTAGGCGATCAGCGTTGCCGCATCGACCAGCAACGACTTGCCCGCCCCGCGAATGTTGGCCGTCACCGCGAACAACGGAACGTAACCATCGACGCAGGAACGCCCGATCATGGACAACACCATCGACGCCCATGCCGATCGGTCGGCATCCTCGAACATCGGGAAGTCCGCCAACACGTCCAACAACACCGACAACGCTTTCGCCGCGTCATCCTTCGTTGGTTCATCAGGCACCGCCGGGAAGTCCACCGACGGCCGGAAAATCAAACCCGTTTGGCGATCATAGCCCGGCGTTTGAACAATCGAACCATCGACGCGAATCGTTGGCGATTCGATTATGCCCGACAACGGACGCACCGCACCGCCATAACTACCCCGCCGATAAACCGCGTCGATCAACCAACCAGGCGGCCGGGTCGGTTTCACTTCGACTTCATCTTCGCTTTCGGTTTCAGTAATCAGCGAAACCGATTGTGTGATCCGTTCGCGAACCAAACACGGCGGCATATCGCGAACGGCCAAACGGCCTTCCGCGTCCACGTCGTCGCTCTCGATCGCATGAACCAACACGCCACCGCGAACAAACAACCGAGCCGCTTCGGCGTACTCCGGTTTGATCCACGGCGTTACCCAACCGAGCCGCCCCAGGTGCCGAACGACTTGATCGGTGACGGCGGCTTCGTTCATCGTGACAACGACTTCCGGCCGACCGTCGCCGGCTTCGTCGCTCTCGCTGGGCTTCCACGGCGTTGCCGCTTCGATCGCTTCGCGGACCAGCCGTTCGCCGTCCGGCTTTCGTAAACAATCGCGAACATCGTCCCCGTGTTTGTCCTTCACGATACCCGGCAACCGAGCGACCGCGACGGACGCAGCGATGCCCGACAGATTGCCGGCGGTGTGATCGGCCCCGACGTTGCCGGCGGTGTCCAGATCAGGAACGACAACCACGTCCACGCCCTCGAACAACCGAGCGTATTTCGTCGCCATCTTGTTGCCGACATAACCGAAAGCCAGATAGCCGAGTCCGATCAACGCGGCGGCATCCTTCACGCCCTCGACTGCCAACCATTGTTCGCCGGGTTTGGGCAAGCGACCAGGAAAGAACAATCCGCTTGGGCGTTCGTCCTTCGTTGTCGCTTTCTTGACCCGGCCTTTGTCACCCGGCCATAGGTCGAAGTACGAATGAACTTGACCGGCATCGTTGTAAAGGTCGATCCGGCAAACCGCGAAACGATCGCGGCCCCGCTGGGCTTCCTTCACGCCGAACAACTTGAACGCATCAACCGGCATTCGTTTGTCGCGACACGTCGCCGTGATAATGTCCACGGCGGCGGCCGGCTTGCCGTCGTCATTGCCGACCATCCCGAGCCGTTCGGCGATCCACTTTGCCGCTTCGCCGTTGGTGGTGTCCATCAACCAAGCCACCGTCGCGATACCGTCACCGGGTTTGATCTTGGACGACTTGTTGAAGCAATGACGACAGAACACCGCCCCGGTTTCGGCAACGTCTTTCGCCGCGTTTGACCGATCGTCACCGCCACAATGAACGCAAGGTCGCGGTTTGCCATCGAGATAGTCAGCGGGCAAACCGGCGTCCATCAACAGCCCCGGCCACTGTCCACGGGCAGCGGCTTTGACTTCTGCGATGGACGGCCGGCGTTTAGAATGTTGGTGACGGGTCGCACTGTCACTCTTTGGGGGTTGTCGATTCATTCGGCAGCCTCTTTTTGTTGGCGGGAGTCCTTTACCGTTGTTGCTTGTTGCAGTCCGACGTATCGCCGTGCGGCGGCCGGATCGACCAACCGCCAAACGTGACGCAAGCCACAATGACGCGACGGGCGCAGGCTTTGCCCCGCGTCCACCGCTTCGATGAAACCGTCCTTGCGAAGCGATCGCGTTACCGATCCACGCCAACACCCGCCATCGTCAAACGCGGCGTGCATCGCGTCGTCGTCGGTCGCGTCGTCAATCGTTCCGGTGTGGTTCGGCAAGCGAAGTAGCGCCGACAGCAACGCCAGCCGTCCGGCGGCAACGCGGTCGCTCTTGGCATCGGCGGCTAACTGCATCCCACGGTCGCGGCGTTGCTGGCCTTTGTTCTTGCCATCGCTTTTGTTCTTGTTGGAACGCTTCATCGTTTGCCCCCTTTCGCGTTGTTGCGAATGTTGGGGCAACCATCGGCCAACCATTGCTCAATATCCGATCGCAAGAATCGGACCAGAGAACCGAGCCGGATCGGCTTTGGCATCCGGCCGGCATCGACTAGCCGGCGAACATGCCGACCCGAGCAATTCAAATAGAGTTCGGCAACGTCATCAACGGATAACATCGCCCGCCCGCGTCCGTCTTGGATCGCATCGGCGTGAGGGGCAGTCTTGGACATTCCTATGCCTGTGGTCATGTGCCAGGCAAACACCGTCGCGGCTTGCGACTGTCAGCGTTTGCCATACGCAGACCACGAATCGGACCACCGGACCGCAACGTCGGAACCGGCAAACCCCGTGATTCGCGGGACGGGAAAAACCGCAAAAACTTTCGGCGTTGTCCGATTCTGTCCGGTCTTACAAATCGGACCGCCGGACCACTGAACCGCCGGCAGATTTAGACTCGCCCTTCTTCAAACGTATGCCACCATCGTTCAGGTATCGCACAAAGGTTTCAGGATTGGCCGGCACCATCGCGGCGGCTTCCCCGTCTTCCAAGATCGCGGCGTGAAGTTCCGGCCCGGTCATAGCGTGTGCATTCTCGATTCTTTCGATCGCGTAGTCGTATGCCGACCGAGCCTTCACCCGTGACGGACTACTAGCCCGCTTTGACTTTGGCAAACTGTCGTCGGTTTGAGCTTCGGTCGCCGGCTTTGATTTCGGCCCGGCTATCATTTCCTCTTTGTCGGGTCTTGGATTGCCAAGTTCGTCCGCAAACTCGATTTCTGCACAAACGGCGAATCCTGATGGACTTAATCGAATCCATCGACGAAGTGATTCCGGTTCCCTCGCTATCCAGTCCGGCAGGCACTCTTTCAAAGGTTTCTTAGGTGATCCGTTGTTGTACTGCTCCCAATCAATTTCTCGAATTTCGCTTGCGATATGTTGCTTTCCGTCACCACTCCAATAGCTATTAAGTGTCGCAAACTGAATAAGTTGGTGCTTGTCGAGTATCAACAACAAGTTTGCGTTGTAGAGACTCTGTTCAATGTGATCGAGTCGCTTGCCAGCATTGCCAAACGCACTGAGTTCAGATAACAAACGACGGACGGTTTGGTTCTTTACGATGTTGGAAAGACTCAGTACCCCATCGGTCGGTGACGATTCTTTTTGTTGGTCGTCGCCGTGCGTTATACTACCTGTCTCGCGCGCGACTGAGATAACTTGTTGTGAACCCCGATTCGGCGTCGGCAACAACGATTCGGCTTCGCTTCTGAGCGTCCCCTTAAATTGCTGTTCCTCGATTCCTCGATGTTCTTGGGCGTAGCCGATCCAATCTTCCCATAGCTGCCAATCGGTTCGGTCGCGGCCGTAACATTCACGCAACCGCCTTCGCCATCGCGACCATTCGGGGAAGTGTGCATCGAATCCATCGCCGTAAACCCGGTTGTCATATCGGTACTCGCATTCGATCGCGACCCCGAGCCAACGCAACGTCTTTCGTTGGCGTGCGATGCAATTGCAACAACGGCCTGGGCCGACCTGTGACGGCGTAAGTTGTTCGCCGCATTCAAAACACTCCCGCAGCCCTCCGGCTTCGATGAGATCACGAACGAATCCAACGCTTTCAGTGGCGACCCGAGCGGTGATGGCATCGAGTTCCGCAATCAACGTGTCTCGGTCTTTCCGATCAAACCGCAACGCGGCCCAAACGCCAATCACCAACCGACAAACGGCCGCGTCGATCTGATCCCGTTGGTTGTCGAATTTCGGGAACGAACCACCCGCGTTCAGTGCGGCCAATGATTCATCGAATCCGACCGATTCAATCACGCCATCGAGCACCGCCAACGACTCGACCATCGACCGCGACGACTCGCCAGCAAGATACGCAACCAAACACGGCCCGAACGTCTCCCAAGCGTTCTCCCATGCTTGGCGATGCCCGTCGATGACGTTCACCGCGAATGCGACTTGCCGAGCCTGCTTTCGCGTTTCCTCGCCCGCTTCGATCGCCTCTTGCATGGCGACCGCATAGGCCGGCGGGCTTGCCGCTTCGGCCTGTTCGATGCCCCTGTCCATCTCTTGGACGGTTTGAATTTCGGCGATTAGATCGGTCAATTCCGATTCAAACGCTTTGATCCGATCCACGTTGCCCGCAAGATACCGAACAACGGTTTCGGTGCGTCCGGCCCTTTGAGCCAACTCGGCTTCGGATCGGTCGAGGTTCGATCGTCCGGTGATCGCCAGCCGTACTTTCGACAGTAGCTTCATTGCAGGCTTGGCGTATTCGACGCCTGACCACGCCAACCGATGCGACAACCATTCGCACCGTTCACAGACATCGGTGAAGTGATCGAAAACCCGTTGCAGGTTGCTTTCGTCGAAGTGGTCGCCGTTATCGTCGTACACGGTTTCGAGCGATTGCAGATGAATCCATTGATCCGCGCTTTCGTGTTGCGTTATCCAATGCAAATCCCCGAGCAATTCGAGCGACTTTTCGGCTAGTTCGCCGGGTGTCAACCGATCGCGTTTGGCTTCCGCTATTGCGTTTTGTTTTTGGTCCCAATCTTCGGCGGCAATCTTTGACCAAAAATCGTTATCCGGGTTGGCATCATTCAACGACATCACTTTTCCTATTCATTGCAGCCGGGCGGACTCCGCCGTCGTCGTCGAATAGGAAACGACGACGGCAGAGACCATCGGCGGAGCAACCCGCCAACCCGTCGATAGTCGCGGTAATCAGCCGCAACTGTTCAATGCCGAGTGATTAGCCCGACGTGTACCGATTATCTACTTTTTCGCATCACTTGGACACGGTAGGTCGTCCAGCGGCAAAATGTGGTATTCCAACGCGAACGCGGCCAATCGGGCTTCTTCGGCTTTGCAATGCTTGCGGCCCGCGTCAGTCATGCGAACCTGCATTCCGGCCGATGCCCGGCGGGTTTCGACCAGCCCGCGCCGTTCTAGGTTGCCGATCAGTTTGGGTACCAAACGGCGGTCATTGTCCAGGTTGAACAACAATTCCCACTCGCCAAATTGCCGGAAGTAAACCCAACCGGGATCGCCATCGCTCCCCAAGTGTTCGAGCATCAAATCGGCGGTGCGGTCAAAGTGTGATGGAGTCAAAACGAATCCTTTCGGGATGAATGATGTAGCAAACAACGTGTGATCGGTATTGCGGCCGGTTCGGTGGCACCAACAAAGGAAACCGACCGGCGGAAGGACCCGCAGACGGACGGACTCTCTGTCTCGTTAATGCCATCGCGGTAAAGACGGCAGAGGTAGAGAGGCAAAAAGGACCCGCGACGACGGCGGCGGCCCCGCGACTTGCTTACTGTGTTTAGGTCTCCCCTGGGTGGGAAGCTCTTCGCTTTTCATGCAAAGCCCTAGGGGGACCCAGAGCGGGGGCCTCTCATTGGTCCCTTTCGATCGCCAGCGACGCCCCCGCCTCTGGGTCCTTCCTAGGTCGGCTTTGTCTCGTCTGCGATGCCCAAGCCCGGCCGCCTGAGAGAGAGTCCGTCCAACGCTGGACGGTTATCGGTCGGCTACGGATCGTTGATTCAACGCCTCGACCAACCGCCCCACCGCGTCGGTGCCGAGTGTTTCGGCGACCAGATCAACCAACATGGTGGCGACCGAGCGTTCACCCGATTCGGCGATCAGGTGCAACCAGTGGTGCAACCGTTCGGCATCGGTGCGTTTGACCCCGGTTTTTACGCTGTTTTCGCCGGGTGCCAAGACGTTGACATCGTGGAGGTCACAGATTCGAGTTCTGTATCGCCCATCCCCAAAAACCCCGTAAAACTTAGCGTTTTGCGGGGTTTTTTCGTTTCGGTCGCGTCCGCGTCGTCGGTGACCGAATGGTCTGAAATGGACTGGGTTTTGACCCCTTTGGTGCAAACTACATCAGTTATCGCCGCATTCGTTGTTTTTGTTAGGGTAATTGATACAAGTCCGATGCGCGACGGCGTGTTGATTTAATTAGCCGTACCGCGTTAGCGGCGTGTTGATTTAATCGTAACCCGAAGCGTGAGCGAGGGATTCATCACCATTAAGTCCTTTGTATGTATCCCTCGCTCACGCTTCGGGTTTCGATGAGGACTAAATCAACAGCCCGCAAGCGGCGGTTAACTGAACGCCAACCGGGGCTAACGCCCATCGGCTAATTGTTGCAATTCGGTACACGACTAAATCAACACGCCGGCGAGCGAGGGAATCCACTTCAAACTTCGCAATACCAGCGACTCCACTCGCTTGCGCGTCGGGCTTGTATGTTAGCGGCGTAGCCGCCTTGCGATTTTCTCGTTCGATCACGTCCGGGGTTCTGTCGTCGCTGGCACTTCAGCGGCATCAATCTGGGGGCGATTGGACTGGACGTTTCTGGCGATGCCCTTCAGCATCACCGGAAAGACGAGTCCATGCAGTGGCAAGACTGCGTACCAATAGGCGAGCCCAAGGAGCCCAAGGGGTCGAAACCGAGCCGTCATGCAAATCTTCGTTTGGTTACGATCTTGTTCCTCCAATTGAAAATCAAGCTCCGCTACGCCCGGTAGCTTCATTTCCGCACGCAGCGTGAGCCTCTCGTTCTCAACCAATTTCGTCACTCGCCAGAAATCCACCGCTTCGCCGTAGTGAAGGTCACGTGGATGCCTGCGTCCACGACGCAAACCTGGTCCGCCGACAGCTTGATCCATCCAGCCACGAATCCGCCACAAATAACCGGCACCCCAATAGCCCTTGCTTCCGCCAATGGATCGGATTTCAGCAAACGTCTGCTCGGCTGATCCGTGTACGATGATTTCCCGTCGATCGACAAACGTTGTCCCCCCGGCCCAATCCGGATCGCCGGGAATCTTTCCTGCCGTCGACCAGCGTGTTTCGATGTCACCGCTGTGAGTTCGGTCAAGTGCGGCCTCGATCGCGTCTTCGATTCCAAGGCATTCGCCAGGCATCAGGCGAAGCGCGTCGTCATTGCGGCAAACGGTTCGATTCTTCAAACCTTCTGCCAGCGGCCTCGCAATGCTACTGCTGACCGGAGTCACCAGGCCGATCCAAAGACTGCTCAAACGCGGAGTCAGAACCGGAACCGGAAAAATGATCCGCCGGCGCAGCTTCAACTTTTCCGCCATCACCTGCATAACGTTCTGATAGGTCATGATGTCGGCCCCACCGATGTCGATGGTCCGGCCTGCCGTTTCATCAACGTCGATACACTCGACGAGATAGCGAAGTACATCGCGAATCGCGATCGGCTGAGTCTCAGTGTTGACCCACTTGGGCGTCACCATGATCGGCAACCTTTCCACCAAGTACCGCAGCGTTTCAAACGACGCTGAACCCGATCCGATAATCATCGCCGCGCGGAACACCGTTGCCCGTACGGGGCCGGCTTGAAGAATCTCTGCTACTTCATGACGACTGTCGAGATGTTTAGAAAGGTCAGGCCCCAATTCGCCAAGACCGCCCAAGTAAACGATTCGCTGGCAAGATGATTGTTCCACAGCTTCTCGAAAGCTCGTCGCTAGCTCTCGATCCCGCTTCGCATATTCACCCTTAGCTGACTTCATCGAGTGGACAAGATAGAACGCGATCTCAACATCATGCAGCGCTCGACCGATCGCTGTTGCGTCCTCAAGTTCGCCCGGCACTACCGTCACACGCGCGTCGCGGGCCCATGCAAACTTGGTCAGTTTTTCTGGGCTACGCACCAGACAATTCACCGAGTAGCCTCGCTCGAGCAGGCGCCGGACAAGCCGACCTCCCACGTATCCGGTCGCACCACAAACAAAAACACGGCGAGAAGCGGGGGGTAATTTCGTCATCTAGTCCAAGGTTCCGTTGGGAAGCGACTCTGGCGGCAGCAACTCGAGTAATCCTCCCGCAAAGGCAACTCGGCACATCTTATAGCGGAAATTGGGAGCAAATGACGATGCCGAAGAATTTCAACGGCAAAGTCGGCGTTCGTCAGCGATTACGGTTGATGATGTCATGAACCAGGTAAAGGTCCGTTCGCTGACGTCTAGGGTGAGATCCTGTTCATCGACGCCCACAATCTTGGCCACTTAATCAATCGCCGGACCCGCGAGCTATCGAGCGACGACATCGACCGCATTCAAGACAAGGATTACCGCGACTGAATCGTTTCGATCAAAAGCCGAGTTCAGACACAATGACATAGACGTCAAACGGCTTGCTTTTGTCCGAAAAAGAGGTTTTTTTTTCGTGCAGGAGCGGCCCTTTGAAAATGACGCAAACCATTACAGACAAAGCACTTGCTATGATTTATGGAAAGGGGAGCGGTTGGGCATTCTCTCAGGTCGATTTAAACGACCTCGGGTCGCGTTCTACCATTGGGAAAACCGGGGGATAGAGCATTTCTCTAGTAGTCTATCGCAGCTCAATTTTCGGGTAGAGGCGTCTTAATTTGATCCGAGCGTCTGCGGTCGTGAACTGCCAATCGATTCCCGTTTGACGCTCGTTTCGCGCGGCATACCACTTGGTAATTCGCTCG
>NZ_SJPM01000012.1:0-35677 GCF_007859915.1 Neorhodopirellula pilleata | reverse complement strand
GCATGGAAGTGGGAACAACTCAAGCCAGGAGTTCACACCGCCAGAAAAGAAGATCTCGGTATTAGCTCCGAGGAACTAAACTTGCGCAATCGCATTGCCGCCGCAACCCCAAACTTTTAGCAGGCCAGGCTAACGCCCATCGGCTAATTGTTGTCATTCGGTATACGATTAAATCAACAGCCCGGCAAGCGAGGGATCTCTTCTATTCATCCAAGCCGAGCGGAACCACTCGCTCGCGCTTCGGACTTGTAGGGTTGCGGCGTCGCCTCGTTAAGGCAACGCGTATTCGCGTGAATCATGCGGTCTATTTTGAATCGCTACCTGAGGAAATGTCGTGGCCGTGACCGTGGCGAATGATTTCACCGCTAACCAAATAGACGGTTTCTTCGGCGACGTGGGTGGCCATATCGGCAATGCGTTCGAGATGCCGAGTCGCGGAGAAACAATGCACCGCCGCTTCGACCGATTCGCTGTCGTCACGCATCAACTGTTGCAACTCGTCGATCAGTTCGACATTGAACTGGTCGACTTCTTTATCACGCTCGATCACTTGAGCCGCCATGTCCACGTCGCCTTCGAGGAACGAGTCCAATGCCGAACGGACCATTTCAATGACCGCATGGACCATCGCGGTCAGGTCGTCGGGAACTCGAAAGAGAGGAAAGTAATCGAGTGACTTGCTACGTTCGGCGATGTTGCATGCTAGGTCCGCCATCCGCTCAAGATCGCCGTTGATCTTCACCGCCGTGATCAGCCATCGCAAGTCAGCGGAGACGGGTTGGTGCAGGGCGAGCAGCTTCAAGCATTCTTCCTCAATCCGTATGTCCGTCGCGTCGACTTGGTCATCGCTATCGATGACCTGCTGCGCGAGTTCCGGACGCCGCTCGACGAGCGAGCGGACGGAGAGGCTGATCATTTGTTCGACGACGCCGAATTGCTCGACCAGGTCGCTGCGTAATTGGACGATCGCTCGGTCGAGATGTTTACTCATAGGGACAATATGCACCAATTATGAAGATTCGCCAAGGGAGGCGGCTCATCCAAATCGACCGCGGACGTAATCGTCGGTTCGTTTTTGTTGCGGCTTCGTGAAGACGTCATCGGTCGGTCCCGATTCGATCAATTGGCCTTCGAAGAAGAACGCCGTTCGGTCGCTGCAACGACTCGCTTGTTGCATGTTGTGGGTGACCATCACGATCGTGTACTGCTCACGCAGTTCGTAGATCAGGTCTTCGATCGCCAACGTGCTGGCCGGGTCGAGTGCACTGCAAGGTTCGTCCATCAACAAAACCTCTGGTCCGACGGCGATCGCCCGGGCGATGCACAGTCGTTGTTGTTGGCCGCCGGACAATCCGAGGGCCGGCGCGTGAAGGCGATCTTTGACTTCGTCCCAAACGGCGGCCTTGCGGAGCGACCACTCGACGAGTTCTTCCAAATCGCCGCGTCGCAGTTTCATGTGCAGACGAGGCCCGAACGCCACGTTCTCAAAGATCGTTTTCGGGAACGGGTTGGGCTTTTGAAACACCATCCCGACGCGGCGACGCAAGTGCACGACGTCGGTGCTCGGATGCAAGATATCCAGCTCATCGAGTCGCAATGTCCCTTTGCTGTGAGCACTCGGGACGATGTCGTTCATGCGATTGATCCATCGCAAGAGTGTGCTTTTGCCGCAGCCTGAGGGGCCGATGAACGCGGTGACTTGGTTACGAGGGATCGACAACGACAAGTCGTGAATCGCCTGAAAGGCACCGTACCAAGCATCGAAATGGGCGATTTCAATGCAGGTCGGATCATTCATGGACGCGACGCTGGAGTCCAGGCCGGTGGACGGCTGGGTCGTTGGTGCGGATCGTGGCTGAGCGGACTCGGTCATGGAAGTGGGCAACATCGAAGGGCCACTGTAAGTAGTAAGGGAGTACAGATTGTAAGGCCAAGCGCAGGCGAGTTTATTCGACTCTCATTTTTTGCCGCAAATAAATCGCGATCGAATTCATCAGAAGCAGTACGACCAGCAAAACGATAATGGCTGCGGCGGCGAGTTCTTGGTAAGTCGCCTGTTGCAGCCCGGCCCAGTGGAAAATCAGGACGGGCATGGTGACCACATTGTCCATCAAATTTTGCGGACCGGTATTCTTGGCCACCGTCGCCCCCAAGACCACCAAAATGGGGGCGGCCTCGCCGATCGCTCGGCCCATGGCGAGGATCGAGCCGGTCATGATGCCGGGCATCGCCGCCGGTAAACTCACATTTCGAACGGTTTGCCACTTCGTCGCCCCGAGCCCGTAGGAGGCCTCCCGCAACGACGGCGAGACGCTGCGGAGGGATTCTTGCGACGCGATGATCACGATCGGCAAGATTACGAGCGAAAGCGTTAACCCCGCCGCCAGGAAGCTTCGCCCGAACGGGATTCGAAAATAATTCCAGGACGTCTTGGCGTACGCACCGCCGACCTGATTCAAGCGAACGGTACGTTGTCGCACGGCCGGATCGCTCGGTTTCGGTACGCCGGACTTCGGATCCCAAACGGAAATCTCGATCGGATTGCCCTCGCGATCGACGGCTTGAATCGGCTCGGAAATCTGAATAGTCGGCTGGGCGTTGTCGGTTTGCGGGACCAAGATCGTGTGCCCGCCGCCTCCCAAGGTCAGGACTTGGTAAAAACGCTCGACGCCCATGATCTCGGTGCCGCTGGATTCATTGACTTGGATTTGACCGAAGATGTTGAACATGAATACAAACAGGCTCAATCCCAGCAATCCATAGACGATCGACGGCACGCCCGCGAGATTGGAGATGTTCAGGTTGATGAACCCGTGCAAGTATTGCAGGTAACGGTTTGACGGTTTGAACTCTTCCAAGAAAATCGCCGTGCCGATTCCAAGCGGCAGGGCGGCGATCGCGCAAACGGCACAGATCGAAATCGAGCCGATGATCGCCGGATACATACCCGATGTCTCGGGCGCCAAAGCGCTGTGAGATCCCTTGATCAACGTCGGGGTCAAACGCGAGTGCCCCTGGTACACGATCGAAACAAGTAGCACGACCAGCACCAGAACGCTGAGCATCGAGATCGCGATGCACAGCAGGTAGAACAACTTGCTCGTCCGTCGACGTCGGTTCGAGTTATCCGTCGATTCCTTGGTTGCCGACGCGCCCAAGCGGATCGATTCGGGGATCGGCATCGGGGAACCGGTCGTGGGGGCGGCCGAGCTCAAGCGTAAGCCTCCTGGTAACGGCGACGAACGATTTGCCCGATGAGGGTCATGCCGAAGGTGATGACAAACAATGTGATCGCGACACCATAAAGGCTGTAGTACTGAACCGTCCCGTACTCGTTTTCGCTCTTGATCATTTCCACGATGAAACCGGTCATCGTTTGCGATTGGGCTCGGGGGTCGAACGAGAACGTCGCTCGGGTTCCTGCGGCGAGTGCCACGATCATGGTTTCGCCGATCGCCCGGCTGAAAGCGAGCAAGAACGCCGACACGATTCCCGACAGTGCCGCTGGCACGACCACCTTGATGCTGGTTTCAAACGGCGTGCAACCGAGACCATAAGCGCCTTCGCGTAACGCCCGTGGCACCGCATGGAGAGCGTCTTCGGACAAACTGCAAACCATCGGCAAACACAGAATGCCGACGGCGATCCCCGCGCTGGTTGCGTTGAAGGTGTCGAACGCGCCGCCGGTGATCCATTGCAAACTTGGACTGATGACCAAAATGGCGAAATAGCCCAAGACCACCGTGGGGATCCCCGCGATGACTTCGAGAGTCGGTTTGAGGATCGCGCGGACTCGCTTGGACGCGAATTCGCTGAGGTAGATCGCGGTAATCAATCCGCATGGCAATGCGATGATCATCGCGATCAGCGTCACGCGAAGGGTTCCGGCCAGCAACGGCCAAATCCCGAACTGCGCCTTTTCAACGTCCTTGCTCTGAAGAGCGGTCCAGTGCGTTCCCGTCAAGAACTCACCGATACTGACGTACTGAGAACTGAAAAAACCCCAGCCTTGGCCGATCAACATGACCACAATGCCGACGGTGATGCCGACGGTGGTCAAGGCACAAACCGCCAGCAAGGCGACCATCAGTTTTTCTTGAAGTTCGCCCGTGCCGGTAGACCGGAATTGACGATCGGCGAGAGCGGCGGGGCGATTCAATGAACCGGTCTCCAGAACGGATTCGAAACTACTTCAACGATTTGACGAGGTTTTCATCAACGAACAATTCCGTAAGCGATCCGCTGCGGGTCTCACCGGACTTGTCCGTAAAGTGAGTTCCCGTCACAAGAGCGTCAAGGTTTTGCTGGGCCTTGGAAATGACCGCTTCAGGCAATCGTACATAGCCCACTTTTTCGGAAGCTTCCGAAGTATTCTCGAGATAATACTCGACAAACGTTTGGACTTCGGCACGGTTGAGCGATTCGGTGTTGATGTAGATAAACAGCGGTCGGCTAAACGGAGCGTACTTGCCGCTGGCGATGTTATCGACAGTCGGTTCGTAGGCGGTCTTGTCGTCCGGGTTGACGATCGGCACGGCGCGAAGTTTGTCCTGGTTTTCGGCGTAGTAAGCGACCCCGAAGAAGCCGATCGAATATTTATTGCCGGCGACCCCTTGGACGAGGATGTTGTCGTCTTCGTTCAAGTTCATGTCGTCGCGAAGTTCTTTGTCGTCGGATTTGGCAAGCACTTCATGAGTGTAATCGTAGGTGCCACTGCCCGTGCCCGGCGAGAAGATGTTGATCGGCTCATTGGGCCAACTCGCGTCCACGTCGCTCCATTTTTTGGCGGGGTTGTCGCCGACGAAGATTTTCTTGAGTTGATCGACGGTCAGTTCTTTGACCCAGTCGTTCTCGGGATTGACCACAAAGGTCAGTCCATCGTAAGCCACCGGAAGTTCGACAAAGTTGACGCCGTTGGCTTCGCATTTTTCGAACTCGCCTGATTTGATCGGACGGGATGCGTCGGCAATATCAGCGCCTTTGTCATAGAAGCTCTTGAAGCCGTTACCGGTGCCGTTGCCGCTGACCGTCACGTCGACTTTCGGGTGCATCTTGATGAATGTTTCGCGGACCGCGTCGCTGATCGGTTGCACGGTGCTGCTGCCGTCGATCTTGATCGTACCGACCAAGTTGGATTCACCGGCGGGTGCCGCAGGGGCGTCTTCCGTCATCGCCGGTTCGGACGAGTCGATGGTGGCCGTCGTCGCGTCAGGGCTGGTCGAGCTGTTGCATCCGGAAAGCGGGAAAACAGCGGCCAAAATCGCGATCGACGCGATCCAAGATAGATTTTTCATTTTTGTTGCCTAAGCAAACGAGAGTGTGGGGGGGGTGGGTTCTACGAAAAACAAGAGCGGTGAAAAACAGGAGATGGGATTTGATGCGAGCGTCGAAGTTCGCCACTCCAGCTCGCATTCTAACTTTTCCATCACTTTTCTAAAATGGTTAGCTCCACCCAAGCAAGCCGACCGCAACCGTGTTAGCGACCCTGTTCTTTTCACGCCGCTTCCCGAGGTTCTGGCCTCGCAACGGGTTACGACGCTGTTCAACCGAGCAAATCGTCATTTGAAGATCGCGTGAAGAAAATTCACACCGAGGCGGATTCACGTTGCGACGGGGGAGTCGAGAGGGGAATCGGTGGCGGGGTCATCCACTTCCAGTCGCCGCCACAAGACGATCGCCTCGATGATCATCCAAGCCTGCAATCCCAAGACCGCCAATCCGAATGATACAAGGACCCAATCGCGAGCGGGCAACCAATTGTTCTTTAAGTCGAACGTCATCGCCCAAGCGGGCATCAGCAGCATCAGGAACATTGGGATCGCTAACACAGCCACCGGACGGCTGCGTCGGGCGAGGTAAAAGACCGCCACCATCAGTGCCAAACCGGCCAACAATTGGTTCGTCGCGCCAAAGAGCGGCCACAGCATCATTCCGCCTTTTCCAGGCGAATCCCCAGCGAAAATTGCGATCGCGGTGGCCACGCCGACCGCGATCAAGGTGGCGATGTATTTATTAGCAACAAATGTCAAGCCCGCCGTAGTCGCCAATTCACTGATCACGTAACGTTGCAAACGCGTTGCCGTATCGAGCGTGGTTGCGGCAAAGCAGGCGACCATCACTGCCATGATCGCTACACCGAGTTTCAAGGAAATGCCGATCGCCGAGAGGAAATTTGCTCCCCCGTCGATGAATGCCCCGAGTTTCTTGTCCAAGCCCTGCTTCCGCCAACCGCCTTCGATCGTCGTCGATCCGGCTGGTAAGTCCTCCGTCGCGGCCGATCCGCCCGCCAACGCCCCTCCCCCGGCCAACGCCCCAGTTCGGTAATAGGATTTCCATGCCGAACGTCCGCCGTCGTTGGTCGGATTGCCGTTTGCATCGACCGGGGCGGCGATCCGTTCGATCGTCACACTGCTTCCCTCACCGCTCCGCTCCAACCTCCCCATCCCGACCCCGGCACAGCACGCCAAGATCACGAGCACCGCCAACATGCCTTCGCCGAGCATCGAGCCGTAACCGATTAATTGAGCGTCCGAGGCGCTCTTGAGCTGCTTGCTCGTCGTGCCGCTGCTGACCAAACAGTGAAATCCGCTGCAAGCCCCGCACGCGATCGTGATGAACAAGAATGGAAAGATCGGGGGCGCATCGGCAGGAATCTCACTCGAAATCGCCGGAGCCGACGTCATCAGATTGGCTTGACCGGAAATCGAAGCAACCGCCAGTCCGGCCACCATCAACACCAGCGCGACCATCAACTGCAAACTATTCAGAAAATCTCGCGGTTGCAGTAACAACCAAACCGGCAATACCGAGGCAAGAAAAGCGTAGATAAGCAACAACACCGTCCAAACCACCACGGGCGTCGCGTAGACGGCATCAGCCGGAAGCACCGACTCCAAACTCAGCGGCAGCGAATACGCACCCAAATACACCGTCAGATACAAGACAAACAAGCCTGCCAGGCAGGGCCAGACCAGATTCCCGCCGCGACGAATGACGGCGTAACCGATCAAAGCCGCGACCGGCATTGCGGTCCAAACGCTGAGCACCGATTCGGGATAGAGTTTGAAGATATTCGCGATCACCAGCCCGAAAACCGCTAAAACGATCGAAAGGGCCATCGCGAGAATGATCAAGAACAGCACCTTGGCACGCGGCGAGATCAATTGCCCGGCGGCTTGGCCGATGGATTCGCCGCGGTTGCGGATGGAAATCACCAGGGCGGCCAAGTCGTGAACTCCACCGATCAAAATCGAGCCAAAAACCACCCATAACAAGGCCGGCAACCATCCCCAGAACACGGCCAAGGCAGGTCCGACGATCGGACCGGTTCCCGCGATGCTGGTGAAGTGGTGCCCGAAAACGACCGATCGGTCCGTCGGCACAAAGTCCACGTCATCCCGCAGCGCCGCACTGGGCATGACCTCGTCGGCGGTCAAGCGAAACAGCTTGTTTGCCAGATACCGTCCATAGGTATGGTAGGCAATCACAAAGGCGATCATCGAACCGACGGCAACGGCGAGGGTGGTCATTGAAGATTGAAGATTGAAGATTGAAGATTGGAGATTGAAGATTGAAGATTGAAGATTGAAGAGTGAAGATTGAAGAGTGAAGAGTGACGAGCGGGGAGGGAGGCTCGTCGCACTTCACTTTCGCCGTATACTTTCAGAGGTCCTCGGCGTAAGACGTAAGATGGTAGCTGGACTCGCAAGAGTTCAGTGGATTTCCTTACCAATCCCGAAGTCTTGCGACTCCGGCTACTCAAGCCCTGACGGCTGACGATAGTATCTTAACGTAAATCAAACGCTTTGACGCCACTGGTTTCTCTACTTCCTCTAACCGACCCACCCAAGAAGTTCGCATGAGTTCCCCAACCGAAGACAAAAACGCTCCAAGCAGCAACGGCCCCGAGAAAACGATCATCATCGGTAGCGGCCCGGCAGGTTGGTCAGCCGCGATCTATGCCGCCCGCGCGAACCTGGACCCGGTCTTGTACGAGGGAACCGTCAAGCCCGAAATGATCCCCCTGGGTCAGCTCGCCTACACCACCGAGGTCGAAAACTATGCGGGCTTCCCCGCCGGCAATATTCGAGCTTTCGTGGAGTCGGCCGTGGACAAGGACCGTCACTGGAACTTGCCGATGGTGCCGCAAGGTCACACCAAAGACGACCAGCCCCACTACGCCGTCCAGGGCACCGAATTGATGGAACTGATGAAACAACAAGCCCTCAATTTCGGCACCCGAGTGGTCGGCGACGATATCGAGCGGGTGGATTTCTCCGGCCCGCCTCACACGCTCTATCCGGCATCGGGCGAACCGATCCAAGCCCAAACGGTGATCATCGCGACCGGTGCCCGCGCGAATTATTTGGGGCTGCCCAGCGAAGAGGTCTACAAGAACAAAGGCGTCAGTGCCTGCGCCGTGTGCGACGGTGCCCTGCCGGTCTTCCGAGGCAAACCCTTGGCCGTCGTCGGCGGTGGTGATTCGGCCGTCGAAGAAGCCACCTACTTGGCCAACCTGAAGGGGGCCGCGACGATTTACTTGATCGTTCGCCGCGACGAGATGCGGGCCAGCAAAGTGATGCAGGATCGGGCGCTCAATCACCCGAACATTGAGATCGTTTGGAACTCCGTCGTCGACGAAGTGCTCGGAGATGAAAAGATCGTCACCGGATTGCGGCTCAAGAGCACCGTCGATGGTTCGACCCGCGAACTCACCGTCGGTGGCATGTTCGTCGCAATCGGCCACACGCCCAACACGGCGTTCTTGAACGGGGCGCTCTCAACCAACGAAGCGGGGTATTTGAAGTGGACCAAGCCGTTCCGCACGAATACCGAAATCGAAGGCGTTTTTGCCGCCGGCGACGTCGCCGATGATTACTACCGCCAAGCGATCACGTCGGCGGGCACCGGATGCATGGCCGCGCTGGACGCCGAACGTTTCCTGGTCGAGCAAGAATCCATCGTCGGCGCGTCCTCGGCTCGCTAACGTAGTGGCGACTTTCAGTCGCCAAGTCCTGAAACGGCGACTAAAAGTCGCCGCCACTTGTAGAATGTACGGTAGCAATACTCGCCAAGAGTTTCGGCCAAGACCGCAAAAAGCCGAAAGTCTTGGCGACTTAGGTTGTATCAACGTGAACTGCGGATTCCGCCGTGATTGTAATCGTGGAGTCGCTGTCGGCGTTGCTGCCGGATTTGCTCGTTCGCACGATTCAGTGCCGCGTGGTCGGCACCAGGTCGCCATTTCGCTCGCTCGTTGGCGTCGATCAGCTTTTGAGATTCCGCTAACGTCATGTTGTAGACATTCGACGAGCCGCTGGCGCTACTGCCCCGATTGGGCGTGCTCGTACTTTGCTTTGGAGGGACGTAGCTGTTCGTTCCTTGCGGAACGTAGCTGGATCGCTGTTGAGGAACGTTAGTGGGTTGATTCGATGCCGCCGCAGGGCCGTAGCCTTGGTAATTGGGAATCACACCGCCGCTGGAAGCGGCGAGGTTGGACTGGGCCGGCACGTAGGTTGTCGGGGAGCCAACCGTTATGCGGCTGGGGGATGCCTGCGGGACTGATTGGATCGCCGAAGAGTTCCAAGACTGCGACGGCTGAGACACCTCTGACTTGACGATCTGCGGCTCCGAAGACGCAACCTTCTCAGGCTCGGCCAGCGACGTCAGCTTGACATGGCCGCGTCGGCTGGCGTCATTGCCAACCGAATAAACCGAAATCCAGGGGCCGTTGATTTCCCGCACTTCGACGACTTGGCCTTGCCTCAGCGTTCCGACCGACTGCGACCCATCCATCAATTCGGTTTGATTGATGCGGATCGGCAAAAACATACTTGCTTGGCCGACCGCGAGCGTGTCTTCCAACGCCATCTTGATGTCTTCGACGCGGCAGCGAGCCATGCAGGCGATCGCCCGGCCACGCCGTGCGGCGTCCTTGTCCGAAGGCGTTGCCCGACTGTGATTCAGAACCGTGGTGTACGTCCCGATCGCGTTTTGAAATTCATGGTTGTCTTCGTATAAGCGAGCTTGCTGGAGAAGCAACAGACAGAACGAGTCCTTGGGTTCGGGCATCATCGCTGGAGTCGGCGAAGTGGTCGTGGACGATGCCACGGTAGAAAGCAATGGACTCGTGGCGGGTTGCTTGGGCAGTGAGACGGTCTGTTCGGATTCATTGGCGTTGGCGGGCGGAATCAAACAAACGTCGTCCATCGAATCGTCGAGCGCCGACCACGGCGATTGTTCGATCGACCTTCTGAGCTTTTGTGCCGTTCGCGTGATCAGGTGCCGCAGATACAGACCATCGGTGTTCGGCTCCGCGATCACTTCCAAGAACTTTTCGACGTAGGGGGAATTTTGACCCGCGCCGTCCGAGGCCGTCTCGCCTTCGGCGGTGGAGTACGCGATCACCATGTTCTTGCGGCTACCCGAAAGACCCGCGAGCCCGCGGCGAATTTCACCCCGGTTGAGCGACCAACTGCGGGTAAAGGGGTTGTCTCGGCAACAGTCCAAGATCACACATTTCGTTTTGCTGCGCGAGTCGCCGAGCAGGTCCAAAACCATGTTCAATGACAAAGTTCGATGTGGCACTTTGGCGGCCTCGGTGATTCGAGCACCGATGGGGATCAAGTAGTTTTGCATGTCGACCTGAACGCCGTGACCGGCATAAAACAACATCGCCAAACTATCCTCGGGAAGCTCGACGGCGAACCGTGTCACCGCCTCGTCCATTTGTTCCAAATCAGCGTCTTCGATCCGCGTGACTTGAAATCCGATCGCGGCTAATGCTTGGTCCAACGCTCGCACATCATTGATCGGATTGCGAAGCGCACTGGATTGATAGGCGCTATTGCCGATCAGTAATGCGTGCCGGGACGTGGCGGGCGACGCGTCGAGTCCGTTCCTGAAGGATCGGTTCGCCGGCGATAAGACCACGTCGTTTGACTGTGGTTCCAAGCTCATCGTGCGGCTGATTTCCGCTTCCGAGCCAATCGGCGCGGGCGTCACACGACTGCCCTGATCTTGCCCACCGGCGGGCCCGATGCCGAAACCAAGCGTCAAGCTCAGCAGCCACAGACGCAAAAGAAACGAACGATGCATGGTAATTCCCTCAAGTGGCCGACAAACCCTCCGCACCCCCCGAAGGATATTGGCAGCAGGCCACCAGGTCAATGGTTGATGGGAATTTGTGAAGAGTGAAGAGTGAAGAGTGAAGAGTGAAGAGTGAAGAGTGGAGAGTGGAGAGCTAAACGTTCGGTGGCGGGTTGAGGAGTGCTTCTTGATCGATGTGGATGGGTTCGTTTGCGAAGTGATAGGCAACTTCGGTTTCTTTCAATTTTGTTGAATGTTTTGCTTGTGCTTTTTCGCTGAACTGGCACCATTGGTTCGATTGCGATTGCATGGCAACGAGCATGCAAATGATCTGTTCGTAATAGTCGGTCGCGGCATCGGCGGTTTCGTTATCGAGGTACCCGTGTGCCGCTGCGTAGTCGATCCACACTTGCGTTTCGGCAGCCTCGCCTTCGGACGTGCTCAAAGCATTGCAGAAAGATTTTTCGTAACGGCGTTTCCTCCAAGCTTCGGCGATATTCGCACTCACGCTCCGCGATGATCGTCGAACCTGATCCGTCAATGAATACATTTCCTCACGCGGAAAACTCTTGGAAAGCTCGAATATCCGTTTTCCCGCAGTAAAAGACTTCTGATACACAATCAAGTCTCGATGCCCCCGCACTAAACTCACCATTCACCCCCACTCTTAACTCTTAACTCTCGCAATCGTCCACTCGATCGCCGCGATCAACGCCCGGGCCTTGTTGAGCGTTTCCTCATACTCCATGTCCGGGTCGCTGTCGGCGACGACGCCGCACCCGGCTTGGACGTGGTAGGTGTTGTCTTGGAAAACGATCGTCCGCAAAGCCAAACAAGTATCCATGTTGCCGCGATAGTCGATGTACCCGACCGCGCCGCCGTAGGGGCCACGACGGTGCGGTTCGATCTCGTCGATGACTTCCATCGCCCGCACCTTCGGTGCTCCCGAAACGGTGCCGGCGGGCAAGCAAGCTTTGAGCGCGTCGAACGCGTCGAGACCCTCTCGCAAACGGCCGCGGACTTCGCTGCTGATGTGCATCACGTGGCTGTATCGTTCGATCACCATCACCTCGGGCAGTTCGATCGAACCAAACTCGGCGACCCTGCCGACGTCGTTGCGCCCCAAATCGACCAACATCACGTGTTCGGCTCGCTCTTTCGGATCGGACAGGAGATCCCTTTCCAACGCACGATCGGCTGCTTCGTTTTCACCCCGCTTGCGAGTCCCCGCGAGTGGACGGACCGTCACGACGCGATCTTTCACGCGGCACATGATCTCGGGGCTACACCCGACCAACACGCAATCAGGGCTGCGGACAAAGAACATAAACGGCGAAGGATTGACCACCCGCAATGAACGGTACACCGCGAACGGATCGACGTCACTGTGAACGGTCAACCTTTGGCTCGGAACGACTTGAAAGATGTCACCGGCCCGGATGTATTCGACGCATTTGCGGACCGCGTCACAAAACGATTCGCGTGTGAAGTTGGACTCGACCGTGAGCGGTTGACGCTGGTCGGCTTCGAGGATTTCTTCGACCGAGTGCGAGAACGGTTCGCTGAGTCTGGCGATCGTGCGGTCGACTTCGTCGCTGGCGATTTGGTAGGCCCGGTCCACGTCCCCGCCGGTCGAGTCGATATCACGGCAATCGGCTAGCGAAACGACCGTAATCGTTTTGTCGACATGATCAAACACGCACAGCGTGTGATAGAACGCGAAGTCCAAATCGGGCAGATTGCGATCGTCTTCGGTCGTGTCGGGGAGGTCCTCGACATAGCGTACGGTGTCGTAACCGGCGTACCCGATCGCCCCGCCGATGAAAGGCGGCAGTGAATCGAGCGTCGCGGTGCGATCGCGGAAGTTTTTGCGAAACTCGTCGAGTGGGTCGTCGCACTGCATTTCGGCCGTTTCGCCACTCAATAAATCGGTCCGCACGACCGTTTTTCCTTTGGCCGAGAACCGCGCCAACGGATGCGACCCCAAAAAGCTGTACCGGCCGACCTTCTCGCCGCCGATCACGCTCTCGATCAAGAATGCCGACTTTCCGTCATCGACCTGCATGAATGCCGTCACCGGCGTCAGTGCATCGGAGAGAAACCGCCGAAAAACGGGGACGAAATCAAAACGACGTGCCAAATCGGCAAACTCGTCAGGCAAAGGATGGTGCATGCGTGCGATGGAGTGAAAAAAGGCAAGTCGAGGAAGTGACCAGTTTGATCCGCGTTCCGCAAACCGGCAACCGTGCGATCAGGCGGCATAGCGGCTTGCTCAGAAAAGAGACTTGTTCAAACGGATCGATTTTCGGGTGGTTGGTTCGCTTTTTCGGGATGATTGGTCGTTGGTGGGTCATGCCGGGTCTACGCCGAAGCGGCTTCGACCCAGCCTACGTCGGTCATCGCCGCATGTGATTTTTCACTTTTAGGATTCGACTTGAGACAAAATGGAAATTTTTCTAAGGTTCGTTCCGAGTGACGCATCGTGATGGATCACGGAGTCGCCGCGTCGTCGAACCGCTCGGATAAAGGAGTGTCCGCTCATGTCGAATACCAAATCAAAATTGCTCGCTCTGCTTGCCGCCGTCATCGCCATCGGGGCTGGGTGGATGACGATGAACGTCCAAGCGGCCGAATCGTCTGTCGTGGCCGTCGTGAACGCTGATCCGATCAGCCGTGACGCCCTCGCCGATGCGGCGCTGCAACGCTACGGCGTTGACGTCCTCGACAACATGGTCAACCGGCACTTGATCATGCAGGAATGCAAACGTCGCGGGATCAACGTCACAGCCGAAGAGGTGCGAGCCGAAGTGCTCCGCGTGGCAAAGAAGTTTGGCCTGTCCCTTGATAGTTATCTGCAACTGCTCCGCGAAGAACGCGACATCACTCCCGACCAATACAGCCGCGAGATCATCTGGCCGATGCTCGCCTTGAGGGCGCTCGTATCCGATCGTGTCGAAGTCAGCCAAGACGAATTCAATCGAGCTTTCCTGTCGCAGTTCGGCGAAGCGGTCAAGTGCCGCATGATCATGCTTGGTGACCAAGCCAACGCGAGTCGACTGCAAGCTCAAGCCCAGGCCGATCCGGATAGCTTCGCCCGCCTGGCCAAAGAGTTCAGCGAAGACGAAACCAGTGCGAGCGTCGGCGGACTGATCCCGCCGATCCGCCGGTACATGGGCGACTCACGAATCGAAGAGGCCGTCTTCGCACTCAGCGACGGCGAGGTTTCTCCGGTACTGCAAATCGGCGACCAGTGGATGTTCTTGCAAGCGGTGCGACGCCTTCCAGCCAGCCACCCCAGCCCGCAAGCACTGCCGGCGATCAAGGAACAAATCAGTGACCGCATTCGCGACGAGAAAATGAAAACGGCGGCGGCCGAACTGTTCGACCAACTGCAAACCCAAGCCCAGGTCGTCAAAGTCCTCGGCGACGAGGCACTCACCAATCAGTACCCCGGAGTTGCCGCGATCATCAACGGGCAACAAATTTCGCTCGCCTCGGTCGCCGCCGAATGCGTCAAACGACACGGCGAAGGTGTCCTCGAAGGTGAGATCAATCGCAAGTTGCTCAACCAAGCACTCAAGACCGCCGGTAAAACCGTCGAACCGACCGACATCGAAAACGAGATCACTCGGGCCGCGATCAGCTACGGCTACGTCCGCAGCGACGGAAGCCCCGACACGCAAGCGTGGATGGAAAGCATCCTGGCACAAGGCAAAGCCACCCAAGACGTCTACGTCCAAGACGCCGTCTGGCCCAGTGTGGCGTTGAAGAAACTGGTCGAAGACAGCGTCCAGCTCACCCAGGAAGATCTGCAGCAGGGTTTCGCGTCCGCGTTCGGCCCTCGAGCCGAAGTCCTCGCGATCGTGTTGTCGGACCAACGGACCGCACAGAAAGTATGGGAGATGGCTCGCGACAATCCGACCGACGCGTTCTTCGGACAGCTCGCCGAACAGTACAGTATCGAACCGACGTCATCGAGCAACTTCGGCAAGGTCCCACCGATTCGGCAATACGGCGGCCAGCCGGCGATCGAAAAGGAAGCCTTTGCGATGAAGCCGGGGGAACTCAGCGGCATCATCGCCACGGGTGATAAGTACATCATGCTGCGATGCCAAGGCTTCACCGAACCAATCGTCAGCGACTTCGAAGCGGTTCGTTCGGAACTCGAACGCGACCTCATCGAGAAGAAAACGAACCTGGCGATGAGCGTGAAGTTTGATCAACTCAAGCAAAGCGCGGAGATCGACAATTTCTTTGCAGCAAGCAAAGAAATGCCCCGCGTCGCCGCAGAAACCTCCACCACGCAGCGGTAGAGACTGCCGATCGGCATGAGGCATTGCTCGCAGTGAATTTGAAAGTAGCGAAACTGGCGGGCTTATGCTTTGGTCTGCATGGCAAGCCGAAGCGTTCGTTTTGAAGTTGAGCAAATTCCAGGTCAAGCGTACTGGTACTCAATGAAATGGTACTCGTACTCGAAACACACTATCGAGTACGAGTACGAGTACCGCCGAGGGCTGAGTACGAGTACTGGGTTTAATGCGAGTTCCCGGACCCTTGATTTGCATTGCGCAACTTCAAAAAATCGCTAGCTAGTGCTTTGTCTAGATTCAACTTTCGGGTTGGTAACATTAGCCGTTTGGGCGCTAGCCCCGGTTTTCGCGACGGAACCGTGGCTAGCGGTCTGTTGATTTAGTCCTCATCAAAACCCGAAGCGTGAGCGAGGGATACATACAAAGGACTTAATGGCGATGAATCCCTCGCTCACGCTTCGGGTTACGATTAAATCAACACGCCGCTAGCGCCAAAACGGCTAATCCTAAAATTAAAGTTGGACAAAGCACTAGGGTTTGCTGGCGCTCAATCCCTCGCTGACGCGTCAGGTTACGATTAAGTCAACGGGTCGTGACACGCTAGATATCTCTCACTTCCTGGCGTTAAGATCGCATGGGATTCCGCTTAATTTACCTAAAACGCCAAATCGCTACTTGATTTTTCGATGAATGCAAGAATACTTGCAGCCATTGAAAGAAATCCTCCTCCTGGCGAGAAGTAGCATTTTGTCCACCGATTTGCGACGCGAGAAACTTCGCGAGCACGTCCAAGCCTCCGGGTTTGCGGCGCTCGGCGAACTCGCGTCGATGCTCGGGGTCAGTGAATCGACGATCCGCCGGGACCTCGAGACGCTCGAAGAAGCCGGCCAAGCCCGTCGGACCCACGGCGGGGTTTATTGGACGGGGCAATCCGACACGATCGGCGTTTTTCAATCGCGTCACGACGACGGTTGGCCTCGCAAACAAGCGATCGGGACGTTGGCGGAGACCTTCATCGACGACGGCGACACGATCCTGCTTGATGGCGGCAGCACGGTTTACGAACTCGCCCGGCGGATCATCCACCGGCCGCTGCAGGTGGTGACCAATTCGTTGCCGGTCGCGCACTTGCTTTCCACCAGCGATTCGATCGATCTGATCATGATCGGCGGTTGTGTTCGCGGTCGCACGTCGGTGACGATCGGACCGATGGCCGACGCGATGCTCGCCGATATCAACGTTTCCAAAACGTTCTTGTCGGTCGCCGGCGTGACCGAACGAGGCTTTTTCAACAGCGACATGATGTTGGTCGAAAGCGAAAAGGCGATGATCGCGGCTGCCGACCAAACGATCGTGTTGGCCGATCACACCAAGTTCGGAAAAGTTAGTTTGTCCCAAATATGCCGATTGCAGGACGTGGACCGGGTGGTGACCGACGACGGCCTGGATTCCCAGTGGAAACCATGGCTGGAATCTTCGGGGGTCGAATTATCGTTGGCTATCGCGACGCATCCTTCATCCACCACAACAAACTCATCCTCCATCCCCTCCAGTCAGGCCGATTCGGCCCCATGAATATGAGCACGACGATCGACCGTTCCCACATCGAAGCTCTGGTCCGCAAGGCGATTGCCGAAGCCGGTGGCTTGGCATCGTCCTCCGGCGCACAGCCTGGTAAACCAGCGGTCGCCCCGCTCGGTTGGGTCGACGGCAAGCCGAATTTGCGAGTGAGCATTTCGGCCCGGCATTGTCACCTGACCGACGAGCACGTGGAAATTCTCTTTGGCCCAGGCAGCGTGCTCGAACCGGACAAGGATTTGTATCAAGACGGCTTTTACGCGGCCAAGCAAACCGTGATGGTGGTCGGTCCGCGGCGCCGCATGTTGCCCAACGTTCGAGTGCTCGGTCCGACGCGGCCGTTCAGTCAGCTCGAGTTGGCCTTCACCGATTCGATCTCGTTGGGCATTGACGCTCCGGTTCGTCATAGCGGCAAGATCGACGGCACGCCCGGCTGCGTGCTCGTCGGGCCCGCCGGCAGCGTGCAGCTCGACCAAGGCGTCATTCGGGCCGCCCGGCACGTTCACATGAACGACCATGACGCGGCTTATTACGGCGTCGCCAACGGCGACATGATGCAATTGGTCATCAAAAGTCATGATTGTTCGGTCACGTTCGACGACGTTCTTGTCCGCGCCGACAAGGCCGCCAAGCTTGAAGTTCACATTGATACCGACGAAGGCAACGCGTGCCATTTGGACGCGGCTTCGGAAGTGATCTTGCAAAAGATGCCGGGCGCCTGTGCGTGCGGACATTGATTCGATTTTCCCCTGTTTCCACTTCGCCGGTGAGAGCCGGCTTCCAGTTCGTTCCGTTTAAGAAAGGCATCCAGTTCGATGGCAAAAATTAGTGAAGCGCTCGGCATGATCGAGACCAAAGGCTTTGTCGCCATGGTCGAAGCGTCCGACGCGATGATGAAGGCCGCCAATGTTCAATTCCTTGGTTGGGACAAGGTCGGCGCGGGTCTCGCGGCCGTCTTCGTTACCGGCGATGTCGCCGCCGTCAAAGCGGCCACCGACGCCGGAGCCGCTGCGGCGGGCCGGATCGGCGAAGTCGTTAGTGTTCAAGTCATTCCTCGCCCGCACGGCGACTTGGAAAAGGTCTTGAAGTTCCCATCGGCGGCTCCCAAGAAATAGTCCCGCCAACCCATTCCGTTTAGCCCGGTTGGCTCACCCCGTCCTCCCAAAACTACCTGTTTAGAAAGCAAAACCAATGAATGATGCAATCGGATTGATTGAAACCAAGGGACTGTTGCCCCTCGTCGAAGCCACCGACGCGATGGCCAAGGCGGCCAACGTCCAAATCGTCAAACGCGTCGACCTCGGTGGCGGACTCGTCACGACCGTCGTCAGCGGTGACGTCGGCAGCGTCCGCGCCGCCGTCGAAGCCGGTGCCGCCGCCGCAGCCGCTTCGGGCGAACTCGTCAGCAGCCACATCATCCCTCGCCCGGCCGAAGGTTTGATGGGCGCTTACTTCAGCTAAGCACGAAAACGCCCCCACGAATTCACTCCTCACTCACGGAAGATCCTTATGCTCATCCTCGTTGCGAATCTGGGTTCGACCAGTTTCAAATACAAGTTGCTCGACGTCAGCGGTGATTTAACCGCCGACGTTCGGCCCGATGACCGCGTGCTCGCACGGGGTGCGGTCGAACGTATCGGCGACGCCTCTACGAGTCGTTGCGAAGTCACGATCGGTGACTACCACCACGTCTCGGAGATGCCCGTTCCCGATCATGGTGTCGCCGTGCAAGCGTGTTTGGATCAATTGACCGATCCTGAACACGGGTGCTTGAAGGATGCCGCCGAGGTTTCCGCGATCGGTTTCAAAGCCGTGCACGGGGGACGAAAGAGTGGGACGTTTTTAGTCGATGATGAAGTCCTCGAAGCGATGGCGGAAATGAACGCGGCCGCGCCCGCGCACAATCCTCCCTACATCGCCGCGATGACGTTGTTGCGAGAACGTTTCCCGAACCTGCCGTTGGTCGCCGCTTTTGAAACGGAATTTCACGATACGATTCCTGAGGCACGTCGCGCTTACGCGACCCCGCCGGGATGGCGTGAAAACTACCAAGTTCAAAAATGGGGCTTTCACGGATCGAGCCACCGCTACATCGCCGAACGCGCCGCCGAATTGCTCGGCCGAACCGATGCACGAATCATCTCGTGTCATTTGGGCGGCAGCAGTTCGTTGACCGCGATTCAAAACGGTCACAGCGTGATGACGACGATGGGCATGACGCCGCAAACCGGATTACCGCAAAACAACCGGGTCGGCGATTTCGATCCGTTTGCCTTACCGTTGTTGATGCAACGCAGCGGCAAGTCGCTCGACGAATTGCTCGGCGAGTTGGCGAGCCAAGGCGGACTCAAAGGCATCAGTGAAAAGAGTGGAGACTTACGTGATATCGAATCGGCGGCCGCGTCGGGAGATGCCAAATCGCAACTCGCCCTGGACGTGTACGTCGAAGAAATTCGCCGTCACATGGGCGGTATGATCGTCGCGATGGGTGGTGTCGATGCGATCGTCTTTACCGGCGGCATCGGCGAAAACTCCGACGTCGTTCGATCGGCGGTGTGTAAGAACCTCGGTTCGCTAGGCATTGAACTCGACGAACAACGCAATTCGAACCATCGCGGAAGTCTTCCTCCGGAGAACGCAAACAAGGGCGAAGGCTACCTGCAAACCGAAAACAGCCGAACGCAAATTTGGGTCATACCGACCAACGAAGAATGGATCGTCGCCAAACGCACGCTTGGCGTGCTTAGCTAGATAGCGATTAGCTTTTGGCTATTAGCTTTTGAAATGCCGGGTCTTCGCCGAAGCGGCTTCGACCCAGCCTACTCTTAACTCTTAACTCTTAACTCTTAACTTCCACCATGTTCCTAGCCCGTGTCACCGGATCGGTTGTTAGCACTCAGAAGGTGCCGACAATGACCGGTCATAAGTTGTTGATCGTGGAGCCCTATCGGCTCGACACGGACGCTCGCGACCGTTTGGTCACGACGGGGCGAACTTTCATCACCGTCGACACGCTCGGTGCGGGCGAGGGTGATCTGGTGTTGGTCTGCCAAGGAAGCTCCGCTCGGCTGACACCGGAAACCAAAACGTTGCCCATCGATGCGGTGATCACCGGCATCGTGGACAGTGTTCATGTTGAGAAAAAAGCGGTCTATGACCGCAACGAAGACTAACCCCCGTCTTTAAATACATCGCCGCAAAAATCCCCGCTTATCTTTGATCGAGTTTCCAAGATGCAATTTGACGAATCCCTTATCCGCAACGTGGTCGCTCAGGTGTTGTCCGAGGTCGGTCCATTGCCGATGGCCGGCAAGACGCCGTTAGCCAAACACGTGGCCCCCGGTGCCGGACGCAACGGAGTCTTCACCGACGTCAACGAAGCCGTCGCGGCCGCCAAACATGCTCACGAAGAACTGCGCCGACGAAGCATGGAAGAACGTAAGCAAGTGATCGACATCATCCGTCGCATCAGCATCGATCAATGCGAAGAGCTCGGATTGATGGAGATGCGAGAGACCGGCGTGGGACGTCCCGAACATAAAATTGAAAAGCTGCGAACGCTCGGCATGTTGTCGCCCGGTGTCGAGATGCTCGAAACGAAAGCCTTCAGCGGCGATCATGGAATCGCGCTCATCGAACGTGCCCCGTTCGGCGTCATCGCGGCGATCACCCCGGTGACCCACAGCCTGCCGACGATCACCGGCAACGCGGTCAGCATGATCGCCGGCGGTAACTCGATCGTCGTCAACCCGCACCCGTCGGGCAAGAAGGTCGCCGCCGAAGGCGTCCGTCGATTCAACGAAGCGATTGCCGCCGAAGTCGGGATCGACAATTTGATTTGCGTGATCGCCGAACCGACGCTTGAGTCGGCCGACGCGCTGTTCACGCACCGCGATGTGGCGTTGATTTG
The DNA here is from genome assembly GCF_007859915.1 of Neorhodopirellula pilleata. Taxonomy (GTDB): domain Bacteria; phylum Planctomycetota; class Planctomycetia; order Pirellulales; family Pirellulaceae; genus Rhodopirellula; species Rhodopirellula pilleata. The sequence continues at coordinate 14,794 of NZ_SJPM01000012.1, read as the reverse complement.
CGTCACCGGTGGTCCCGCCGTCGGTCGCGCGGCTCTTCGCAGTGGTAAGCGAGCGATTGTCGCCGGCCCGGGCAATCCGCCCGTCGTGATCGACGAAACGGCTGATTTGGATAACGCCGCTAAGTGCATCATTCAGGGGGCTGCCTACGACAACAACCTGTTGTGCATCGCCGAGAAGGAAGTGTTCGTCGTCGATTCGGTGTTCGACGAAATGATGGCCGCGATGCGTCGCGCCGGAGCCTTGCAACTCGACGCGACTCAAATCGCCAAATTGACTTCCCAAGCCATCGTCAAGGTCGGTGACGATCAACACGATGCCGCCGCCAAGGAGTTCATCGGCCAAGACGCCGCCGTGCTGGCCCGCGCCGCCGGGGCTCACGCTCCTGAAGGATGTGAGTTGGTCTTCGGTGAAACCGACGAGCATCACCCGTTCGTGACCGTCGAGCAGATGATGCCGTTCGTACCCTTCGTTCGGGCTCGCAACGTCGATCACGCGATCGCCATGGCCAAGCATTACGAACACGGGTTCCGGCACACCGCGATCATTCACTCCCGCAACGTTTCCAACATGACCAAGATGGGCCGCGAACTCGACACGACGCTATTCATCAAGAACGGCCCATCGATGGCGAGTTTGGGACTCGGCGGCGAGGGATATCTGTCGTTCTCGATCGCCGGCCCGACCGGCGAAGGCGTCACCAACCCGAACACGTTCACACGTGAACGTCGATGCAGCATGATCGACGAACTGCGAGTCGTCTGATGCAAACGGCGAAAGTCATCGGTCACGCTCGGGCGACCACGAAACACGACTCTTTGATCGGTCGCCGATTGGTGATCGTTCAACCGGTCGGTGTGGACAACGCCACCGATGGACCGCCTTTACTCGTTTTGGACTCGCTGGGATGTCGCTCCGGTGATTTCGTCATGATCACCAGCGACGGAACCGCCGTTCGCGACATCACCGGCGTCGACAACTGCCCCGCACGCTGGAGTGTGTGCGGCCTCATCGACTAATCATTTCACCACACGTTTTGTCCCCCATGAATTCCAGTTTGCAACCCACCGCCGAACGATCGGAGATTGACATCGAGTCGATCGTCCGTCGGGTGATGCATGAATTTCAAAAGGGGCCCGGGCAATCGATCGTTGGCGACGCAGCGAATCCTTCCAAAACGAACGATTTTTCATTGGATCAACGTCTGATCACGCTCGAAGACATCAAAGCCATTCCGGCGGGCGTTGAGAAGATTCAGGTTCCGGCAGCCACTGTGGTGACACCGTCAGTCCGAGACGAACTCCGACACAGGGGCATCACCTTGTTGCGCGGCGATTCATCGACTCATCGACCCGATTCCGAACGGTCGGCTGTTCGGCGAACCTCCCATACTCCAAGTCGGTCGCCCTATCGACGTGTCCGCTTGATGAACGACGAGACCATCGACGCGGGCATATTCGCCGCGTTTGAAAAACAAGTCGCCGTCCGCGGGATCCGTGTGTGCGATCAAGCCGGGGTCACGGTGATGACATCGGCCCGACCGGCGGTTGCCGTTTATCGCAGTATCGCCGCCAGCACGTCGGCGGTCTTGATCAATCGTTTGGACGATGTCGATCGATTCAAGCTTGAGCTTCGCCCGACCGTTTATGTGCTCGACTCGCAGCACTTGAACTTGACCGCGATGGTCAATGCCGTCGTGCAGATCGCTCGCCGATCCGAGCAACCAATTTCAACTCGTCCCGCCGTGACGGTCGCCGGAGGCCAACGATGAAAATGGCCCGAGTGATCGGCAACGCGACGTTATCGCGAATGCATCCCACCCTGCACGCCTCGCGGCTTCGCTGCGTCGAGATCATCGAGTCGGTCGGAGACGTCGAGAACCTGCAACCCGGCGGTGATCTGATCGTCGCTTGGGATTTGTGCGGTTCGAGCGTGGGCGATCTGGTTGCTTTGGCAGAGGGTCCCGAAGCCGCAGCACCCTTTAAACCGGACGTTAAACCGATCGATGCGTCCATCGTTGCCATTTTGGATTATTACGAAATGACCAACCCTGATTAGTTTTGATTTTCAACGACACGATGATCCCTGGCTTGCGCGTTTTGAAGTTGCACTTTCTTCGTAACCCGCTGCGTAAGCGAGGGATAATTGATATTGGCTGATCCCTCGCTCACGCTTCGGGTTGCGATTCCATCTCCGAGCCGTAACGCGTCGAGCTACTAAAAACCAACACCTCCCCTTAATACGAGTTTCAACATGGAAAACCTGCACAAGATCAAACAAGACATGTGCGACATCGGGCGTCGCATCTACAACCGGCAATTCGCCGCCGCCAACGATGGGAACATTACCGTTCGCGTTAGCGAGAACGAAGTGCTGTGCACGCCGACGCTGCATTGCAAAGGTTTCTTAAAGCCTGATGACATCTCGCTCGTTGATATGACCGGAAAGCAATTGTCCGGGCGGAAGAAACGCTCCAGCGAAGCGTTGCTGCACCTGGAAATCTACAAGCAACGTGAAGACATCCGCAGCGTTGTTCACTGTCACCCGCCGCACGCGACCGCGTTCGCGATCGCGCGGGAGCCGATCCCCCAGTGCATTCTGCCTGAAGTCGAAGTGTTCTTAGGCGACGTGCCGATCACCAAGTATGAGACCCCCGGCGGCCAAGCGTTCGCCGATACGATCATTCCTTACGTCAATAAAACCAACGTGATGATTCTGGCCAACCACGGCACGGTGTCGTACGGCGAAAGCGTCGAGCAAGCGTACTGGTGGACGGAGATCTTGGATTCGTATTGCCGCATGCTGATGTTGGCCAAACAACTCGGCAACGTGTCGTTCTTGGACGAACAAAAATCACGTGAGCTTTTGGATCTGAAGGACAAGTGGGGATACAAAGACCCACGCAACACCGAAGACTACAAGGATTGCGACATTTGCGCCAACGATATCTTCCGCGATTCGTGGGCGGATACCGGAGTCGAGCGTCGTGCGTTCCCCGCGCCGCCACCGATCAAGTCGACCGGTGATGCCGCAAGCAACGGCAAACCGAACGCACTAGCAGGTGTCGATGAAGCCGCGTTGGTCAAAGCGATCACCGACGAAGTCCTGCGGCAAATGGGCAAGTAGAAGAAATTTGCTATTAGCTTTTGGCTATTGGCTATTGGCTTTTGGACTCCCTTGTTACAAGCCCGACGCGCGAGCGAGTGGATTCGTGCCATTTACCGATACACACATAGGCCCCTCGCTTGCGCGTTTTGAAGTTGCGCTTTTTTCGTAACCCGCTGCGTAAGCGAGGGATAATTGATATTGACTCATCCCTCGCTCACGCTTCGGGTTACTAAAAGCCAATACCACAGGCAAAATCGCAACTTCAAAACTTGCGCGTCGGGCTTGTATGAATGCGGCTTTGCCGCATTACGAATGACTCACCCACCAATCTTCCTTCGGCTGTTAGCCAAACGCTAATAGCCAATCGCTTCAAGGCTATACCCTATGAAAGTTTCCATCATCGGCGGCGGCGGCTTGGTCGGCTCGTGTGCCGCCTACGCGTTGCAGTGCGGCGGTCTGGCTAATGAGATCGCACTCTTGGACGTCAACGAAGAACTCGCCGTCGGACATGCACTTGATTTGCAGCATGGTTCGCCCAGCATCGCCAACCAGGTTTTCGCCGGTGGCGGTTACGAGCACATTCCGACATCGGACATTATCTGCATCACGGCGGGATTGCGTCGCAAGCCGGACGAATCACGACTCGACCTGATCAATCGCAACACAGACTTGTTCGTCGAGATCCTTCGCAACGTGAAAGCGGCCGGCCCCAAGCCGACGGCGATCGTGTTGGTCGTCAGCAACCCGGTCGACATCCTGACCTACGTCGCCGCCGACATGCTCGGACTTCCCCAACAGCAGGTCATCGGGTTGGGAACGCAGTTGGACACGATCCGATTTTGTTCGTTGATCGCACAAGAGCTCGGGGCACCGCCGACGCAAACGAAGGCGTTGATCTTGGGCGAGCACGGGGAAACAATGGTTCCGATTTGGAGCAGTGCCACGATCGCGGGCTTGCCGCTGGACAAGTACCCTGGATGGAATCCGAACTTGGCCGGGGCTTTGTTCACGCGGACTCGCGGAAGCGGTGCCGAAGTGATCAAGCGAAAAGGCGGAGCCGGTTTTGCCGTCGGCGTCGCGATCCGAGATTGCATTGATGCGATTATTTTGGACACCCATTCCGTTTTACCGGTCAGCAGCATCCAAAACGGTTGCTACGGAATTCGCGATGTCGCCCTGAGTGTTCCGACGGTGCTCGGACGCACGGGCGTGCAGGCGACCATGGAGATTGATTTATGGCCGAAGGAAGTCCAAGGTTTGCGTCAAAGCGGCGCGGCACTTCGCAAGACCCTGGATACCGTCATGCAGCGAGTGGGGTGATTCTTCGAAATTCGGTTCACGCATACTTCTCACGCCGCTCGACGGGACTAGACTATGCCCAGGCGAACATCTGACGACAGCTTTTTGCGAGTTCGTTCTGGTCTTATAATTGCTGTTCGACGAGCTCGTTAGGCGACTGAATAGCGTCGACGAAATCTGAAAACCGGGGCTAACGTCCATCGGCTGATTGATGAATTTGGTTTGTGGATTGACTCTCGGTTAATCGATCGTCGCTCTAGTTTTCAAATCGGTTCTCTGGTTTCCAAGTCGGTTCTCTGGTTTCCAAGTCGGTTCTCTGGGTCTTGCGTCCAGACGGGGTGCACAGGGGTAATGGGATTAGCATGTAACGGCTGCGTGTTTCAGCGTTCCTGGCACTCCTTCTGGCCGCAAGACGTTTTGCCAATCGTAACCCGAAGCGTGAGCGAGGGATGGAATCGTCAATCGTAACCCGAAGCGTGAGCGAGGGATGGAATCAAATCCCTCGCTCACGCTTCGGGTTACCATGGTCAGTTTTTTCTGAACAAGATTCCGTACTAGCAAAGCGTGTAACCAATCACCAAGCCCACGATGGCGGCCGTGACCGATGCCACTAAGACTGCGGCGGCGGCGATGTCGAGCACGCGGCCGATTCTTGGGTCCGCATCGGGGTGCAACACTCGGACGAGTTCTTCGATTGCCGTGTTGAACAGTTCAGCCGTCAACACGCCGCCGATCGAGAGGATTAAGACGCACCACTGCCAAGGTTGGACGTTCAACGTGATCGCGGCGGCGATAACCAAGATCGCCATGACGCCGTGGACATGAAAGCTGTTGTGCATCCGCACCGCCTCCACCAGCCCGGTGAAAGCGACGCGAAACTTCTGGTGCCATCGGGAGCGATTCGACGGCGTGCTCATCATTCGATCCCTTCGAGTCCCGGCGGTGGAATGTACTGACCGCCCAAACGTCCGAGTTGGCCTGATTGCAAGAAGCGTGGTTCGATCATGAACCCGAAACTGGTGTTGTCGCGACCACCGTCGACGCGCGCACCGATCTGCACCAGGAACGATTCGCCAATGCGAGTCAAGCCGAAGGTTTGTCCGACATTGCCGGCTTCACCAAAGTCATAGGTATTCCCGGCCGAGATAATCCATTTCTCATTGAGTCGATGGTCCACACTCGTTCGCAGTACCGTACTGCTGATGGGGCCTTCGAGTGACAGCAAACCGACGTACAAATCACCGACTCCGGGGCGACTGGTTCGCAGTCCCGCGCTGATGGACCGTAATCCATCGTCAAAGAAATCAAAGTAGCCGTCACTGAGCAACGTCACGCGATCGCCAAGGTTGTATTGAGCGTCAAAGACGGTCGGGCCCAGGGTTTCAGCGAAATTATCACGATCGGCTTCGGGGAACAGAATTGTTTCTAGATCGAAACGGAATAGATCCACGATCCGTTCCAAACCAGGCAGTCCTCGTTTGGTTTGGAAGCGATGCTTCATTCCCAAACGTACCTGTTGCAGGTCGTCGACGATCGTATCGCTCGGGCTAGTCACCAGTCGCTGGATTCCTTGCCGGTACGCGTAGCTGCGAGGGTCAAATCGATCAGGCAGATTCCCACCAAAGGTGTCGAAAATAAAGAATCGACGGAATTCTTCTTGGGCGTTGTCGTCGAGCGGATCGTAGTACGGCAGTTGCTCATACGATGTGTCGCTGTCGGCATAGAAATACTCGGCCGATAGATCGATCTTGTGCGCCAGTCCGCGGATGTTCAGCAGGCTGCTTTGGATCATCGGATCGATCCGCGACAACGGCAAGTTGGCACGAACACCGCCGCCGCCCCACAATCGTGTGAGACTGTCGCCGTTGATGTCTTCGCCATAGTGTGCCGCCTCGCCGATCGCGAACGGCACGACCTTCACAGGACCGGTTTGTAGCGGCATCGAGATTTCTTGGCGCGTGCGAGTCACGATGCCTTCGGCAGGGACCTCGCCGGGCAACGTAGCGGTGGTCGCAGCGATCACCGGGTCGATCGGTTTGTCAGCCGGATTGAGTCGTTGGTAGCCGACTTCGTTGTGCATCGACCAAGTGAACAGGTTGCCCAGCGGGGCGCCGCCGAGGGCGTAGTGCTCGAGCGTCGGCAGTCGTTCGGTCTCTTGAAAGAAATCGTTGATTTGAACGTTCAGGTTCAAATCGTAAAGTTGCGAACCGGCGTACTTTCGCAATCGCAATCCGGTCGTGCGGTCTTTGTCGCGGTCCCATTCCTCCTCGAAAAATTGCTCGAGGAAGTTGCGATCACTCAGATAGCCGATCTCGGCGATGAACTCCCAATCGTTGGGAAGATAGTGCCGGTGCCGTAACGTCGTGCGACCGCGAATGTCTTCCTCGGGCGTGAGTCCTCGACGGCCATTCCCCAGGACATCCAAGCCGGAGTCGTCGATCAAATAGCTATCGTAAGTTCCGTTGACCGGTCCGGGGTATCCGAACAGGCTTGGCAACGAGTACGTCGTCCGCGTCCCGATGGCGGGACCACGTTCACTCAGGTAGTCCGTTAAGAGAATGGATTCGACGCCTGCGGGCGGATTGGTCAAGCCGAGCAGTTGAAACAAGTCCCATTCCAAGAGCACCTGCGTGCCAAAGATGTCGTCGTTCTTGATATCCGCGCCGGTCAGGTAGAACGTCGGCTTTCGTAGTGGGGTCGTGAACCGAGGCCAATACAAAACGGGAACGCCCGCGAGGTAAACGAAGTTGCCACCGCTGGAGACATACGGCTCGGTGTCTTGATAGACCAAACCGGAGATCGGGTCCTGTTTCGCAACCGGTCGCTGGGTCAGTTGCAATTGATTGCTTTGCAGCCAATATCGAGGCACGCCGATGCGGCTGCTCGTCACGGCGGCATTGGATGCCAGATATTGCCCGCGGGCGACCTGACGCATTTGTTCGGCTTTGACTCGAACGGTGCCTTGATAAGTCGGGATGGTCGTGATCGCTTCGGCATCGAGCACGATCCCCACCTCGCGGGTCGCGTTGTAGTACATCGCTTCGGCGTAAATGATCCGATCGCCTTGACGGAACACGATATCGCCTTCGAGATACATCTCGCCTTCGGCGGCCGACAAATCGGTGGCTCCTGATAGAACGTTTCCCAGCGGCGGCAACCACGCGACGATCCGGTCGGCTGATAACGACACCGTTCCCAGCGCCATAGTTTGGCCATCGGGTGACAAGACGCTGACGTCGCGGACCAACACCGTGATCCCACCACGACCGACCACGATCATCTCGTTCTTTTCAACGTTCGTGATCGTTTCGAATTGAGAAATTTGAGTCTGACCTCGTGAGAGCAGTTCCAAACTTCGCGACCCGCCCCCGACGAGGAATTGCCAGCCACCGGTCGTGCCTCCATCTTCGGTGATGATGGGCGGATCGGGGAGTGGTCGGACAGGAGAGGACAGAGACGACGACGGCGTTGGCGGAGGGGCGATGTTTGGCGACGATGACGTTGCTGGTGGCGACCCTTGGGGTGAATAGCTGGTGATCGGCTCTTCGAAGACGGGCGATTCCAACACCATCCCTCCCGGCGGCAAGGTCATCGGCGACTCGACATATTGCACCGCTCGAATGTTCGACGATTCCGCTTGCCGGCCCGTCTGTTCCGTCGAGGAATCATTGGCATCCGAAACAACGTCCAAAAGCGACCACCAACGATCGGGCACGTCGGTCCGGCCGCGATAGTTGTCCGCTTCAATGCTTGGCGGTTCGGACATTTTTAAATGGGCTACGATCGGCTCGCGAGTCTTTTGAGCGGATCCGACTCTGACTTGGTCCATCAATAGATGCACGTCGAGCGAACTTCCATGCCCGTCGACGACGATGAAAACACTGGTCGCGAGAAAGCGTTTGCCTTGATGTGACAACGCACAATCGCCGGTCACCAACGTACAATCTTGTCCGCCATTTGGATGTTGCCAACGATGCACGGTGGTGCCACGCACAGTCATCGCGTCCGTCTTATCGAGCGAATTGAGTTCTTGCGCTTGCGTCTTGATTGCGTTCCCGCAGATCAGCGTCATCGACCCGCCAACGATGAACAAAACCACAACAAGGACGTCTCTTATCGTTGCGGACAAAATGGCAAACTTCGTGCGTCGACGCGCAGCAGCAAGCCCCGAGAAAGCGATCCATTTTTTTCGCGTGCTCGAGGGAGATGAATCGGCGGGGGAGGTCGGAGCGGCCAAAAAGGCGACTTGAGACGGGAAATAACTGGGAAAACACAAAACTTCCATTGAGGCGAAATCTCAGATTTCGCCACACGAAAGCACACTACGAAAGCCGAGGGCGGGTCCACAAGGCAAATTTCTCTCGACCCGTCGGACGTTTCCTGCGTAGAATGCAAACATGACCAAGTCACCCACCTTCCGCCGCCGCTCCATGAAAGGTCTTCACCGATCTCTCGTGGGGCCGGCGCGCTTCGGGGCTGCGATTTTGGCCAGCTTGGCGATTTGCGTCTGGCCGGTTTGGGCGGGAACTTGTTGCTGTCGCGCTTCGGCAGCTTCCCAGATCGCCTCCGACCTGCCGCCCTGTTGCCAAGCAACGCACAGCGATGCACAGGCCAGCGTTTCCGATCCGGCGTGTTGCTCTCTCGCGCACGTGGAGTGTTCCACTTGCGATGGCGTGAAACACGAATGTCCCTGTGAAGTCCGAGACCAGAATCTCGATCGCTGGGTGGGCACCCGTGTGTTGCCCGACGAAGCACCAGAGTTGGGACAAGACTCGGTGGGCTTAACGGGTCAAGCGGACTTCGAACTTCCGTCGCTGGTCCCCCCATCTTTCCTTCTAGCGTATGACGATCAGCCGTTTTCATTATCGGCGATCGACCGCTGCGCGCTGCTTTGCCGTTGGTTGAATTAACGGACACTCGTTTCCCCGACGAGTGTTTTGTTTTTTAGATTTACCAACCAATGGAAAGAATGATGTTACGTACCACGATGACTTTGGCTTCGATCGCGATCGTTGCCGTTTTGGCTGTTTTCCTCGCTCGCGGCAATTCGACGGCAAACGCCTCGCCCGATACCGCCGCCGCTTCGGTTTGTCCCTGCGGTCAATGCGAAGCAGGATGTGGTTGTTGCCTCGATGCCGAGTGCACTTGCGAGACCTGCGAATGCGATGCCTGCGACACCTGTCGCGCCGGCGTTGCGGCTAGCGAGCCCGCTTGTTGCACGGCGAAGACCGCTTGCTGTGCGGATAAGCTGACGACCGCTGTTGCCGCAAGCGAATGTGCTTGCGGACAGTGTGACGTCGGCTGCGAGTGCTGCTCGAGCGACGACGTCACTTGCGAAGACTGTAGCTGCGAAGAATGCGGCTGCGTCCTTTGCGAGTCGGCCGCGTAAGCGAAACCGTCTCCACGTAGGCTGGTCTTAACGTAGGCTGGGTCGAAGCCGCTTCGGCGGAGACCCGGCATGAGCTTGGTCAAACGAGATTTGTCCAAGCCGCCGCCGGGTGTGCGTCGCAGAGCCTCCTTCACCCAGCCTACTTTTAATCCTACTTTTTGCGTCTACTTTGCTTTGACGGGGAACTCGATTCCGCCGGTCAATCCGCGATCGATCACCCACACGTTTCGGAAGCGGACCGGGTCGTTGTGATCTTGGAACTTGGTCGGCAACAAGGTTAACGATTCGGGTTGGCCGTGTCCGGTCGGTCCGGGCAGACGTTGATTGTCTTGAACCTTGACCCCGTTGACCCACGTTGTCACGTGCGCGTCACGGAGTTTTTTTCCGTCGGCACCATAACGTGCGGCGGTGAAATGAACGTCATAAGTTTGCCACGCGAGGGGCGGCAGCGCCATGTTCACGTCGGCGGCCTTGTGGCGGTACAACGAACCCAAACCGTTGAAGACTCGGTCGGCTCCGAACGAATCGAGTACTTGGCACTCGTAACGGCTTTGAAGATACAGACCGCTATTCCCGCGAGCTTGGTCGAGGTACTTGGGCATGTGCGGGATTTTGAATTCCAGGTGCAAGTCGAAGTCGCTGAGCAGGAAGTTGATGTCCGCACCTTGACGCAACAAACCATGCGGCGTCATCTGTCCATTGATAAACGCGTCCGTTCCGGTGCCGTCAAACAACACCATCGCTCCTTCGGGTGCCTTCGCACCGAGCGTCGGGCTGATTCGTTGCTCGCGGGGCAATTCCGCAAGCGTGGCGCCTTCGGCGTTGATGATCTTGCATTGTTTCTCGCCTGCGAACATCGCCCAGGGACCACCCGAGAGAACTAACGTTTGGCCACTACGTCGACCGATTAAGACCATCATGCCGTCTTCGCTGAAGCCATCTTGGCCGGGCAATCCGCCGTGATAAGCTCGGGCTTCGAATTGCCCGTTGCCGAGAGCACGGATTTGAACACCAAGACGCTTTGTGTCTTTCGCGTCAGTTTTGAGTTCACCGACAAACTCGCCCACCAATCCGAAATCAATCGCCGCCGGACCATCGGTCGGAGGGGACAACCAAACGCCTTTGGATTCCCACTGGGCTACCAGTTCGGGGGCTTCGCTTGGCAGTTCGGGGGCTTCGCTGGGCGGGGCTGGCTTTTCCGCCTTCGCGGGTTTGTCCTCCGTTTTGGGTTTGTCGTCTGGTTTGGGCTTGTCGTCTGGTTTGGGCTTGTCGTCTGGTTTGGGCTTGTCGGTTTCCTTGCCGTCGGACGCCTTTGCGTCGGATTCCATTTTTTTCGGATCGGCGGACGGGTTTCCGGCGTCTGAGGCTGGTTTTTCAGCGGGTTTTTCGCCCTGTTTGGTCTTGCTTTCTTGCTTCGCCGGCGTCGGCTTCTCCGATTCTGTTATCTTGGTTTCTTGTTTCGCTTCTTGCTTCACCTCTGCTTCGGGCTTCGATTCGGCTTCGGGCTTCGTTTCGGCTTGCGGTTTTGCGGCGGCCGTTTCGGCTGCTTTTTTTGCGTCTTGGGCTGAAACCAGCGAACCTTGGCAACTGATTAACGCGATCGACAACGGCAGGGCCCAGCAAATGCTGCGAGAGAATACGGGCAAGCCGAACAGCGGGCGGGAAGGATGATTCATCGTGATGGTGCACTCGGGGAAGGGGTAGGTGGGAGACGTATTGTAGTTCAGAATGATTCAAAACATAGAAGTAGGCTCGGCCGCATCGCCGACGATGCCTGCCTCCCCCTCGCCTTCGGCCCATTCGCTCCCCATGCTTCCCTTGATGGATTCCTCCCCCACGAATTCCGCGCCGTCCGGTTCCGATCCCATCGCGGCCATTGAGGTGCGGGGGTGCCGCGTCAACAATCTCAAGAACGTCGATGTCGACGTTCCCCGGGGACGATTGGTGGTCGTTTGCGGTCGCTCCGGCAGCGGTAAGACGTCGTTGGCGTTGGACACGCTCTATGCCGAAGGCCAGCGTTGTTACATCGAGAGTTTTTCGGCTTACACGCGGCAGTACCTTGCCCGGCTTGAAAAGCCCGATTGCGATTCGATCGCGGGCATCCCACCGGCGATCGCGGTGACGCGGGCCTCGGCGGTCAAGAACAATCGCAGCACCGTGGCGACGGCGACTGAGATCGCCGAACATGTGCGGTTGTTGTTCGCCAAAGCATCGACGCTGACATGTTATTTGTGCGGCCGACCGGTTGAGATCGACAGCCCGCAAAGCATCGCGGCGGAACTCGCCGATTCAAAATCGCAAGTCAAGCGTGCAATCATCGCGTTCGAAGTTTGGTTGCCTGATCGAACGACCGCCAATGAAATCCTGTTGGGGCTGCAACAGGAAGGCTATCTGCGTTTGATCCTCAAGGGCGAGACCTTTCGGTTGTCCGATGAAGACCGTCGACCGCTGGCCAAACGTATCGGCAGTCGCGGCGCGTCCGCATGGGTTGTCGTGGACCGCTTGTCCGGTGATACCGATCTGGCTCGTTGGACCGAGTCTCTTGAAACGGCAATGGCCGAAGGCAACGGGCGAGCGATGGTGCTGATCGACACTGAAAATAATTCAACTTTCGACGGTTTACCCGTTGTACCGGTCGACGGCCGAGATCTGGTGCAACGAATGGTGAGCGATCGTCGCCGATGTGACCACTGCGACTTGGATTATCCAGAACCGGTCCCGCGTCTATTTAATTTCAATCATCCCCTCGGGGCGTGCTCGACTTGCGAAGGTTTCGGCGATGTGTTGCAAACGGACATGAGCCGCGTCGTTCCTGACCCGAGCAAGACGATCCGCGAAGGCGCGATCGCGCCTTGGAACACTCCGTCTTACCAACATGAACTCGAAGAGTTGTTGGCATTGGCGGACGATTACAACATTCCCGTTGACATTCCGTTCTCAAAACTCAATAAGACCGCTCTGAAAAAGATCCACGGTGGAGTTCCCCAACGTCGCTTCGGCGGGCTCGACGGCTTCTTTGCCTGGTTGGATCGCAAGAAGTACAAGCTCCACGTGCGTGTGTTTGCCGCTCGCTACCGGACTTACAAGACGTGTCCGGAATGTCACGGCAAACGATTCAAACCCGAAGCATTGGCTTACCGGGTTGCTGAAAAGAATATTGCCGACGTGCTCGCGATGCGATGCGATCAACTCGATCGTTTCTTGGAGACGTTGATGGCGTTTCAAGACGATGATGCCACGACGGTACGAGACGCACCGGCCGAATACACAAACGCTTCGACGCTCGACGAGCTACTCGCTTCGGCTCAACAACGTCAATTATCGATCGCCCGGGAACCGATACGCCAAATCCGAGATCGATTGCGGTATTTGCATTCAGTGGGGTTGGCGTATTTGCAACTCGATCGTCCCTTGCGAACCCTTTCGGGCGGCGAAACCCAGCGGATCGCGTTGACGTCGGCGCTCGGTAGTACGTTGACCGGGATGCTGTACGTGCTCGACGAACCGACGGCGGGATTGCATCAAGACGACGTCCGGCGTTTGATTCAAACGATTGTGCAACTTCGCGACCGTGGCAACACCGTCGTCGCCGTCGAACACAACGCCCAATTGATCGCCGCCGCCGATCAGGTCATCGAGGTCGGCCCCGATGCCGGTCACGGCGGTGGTGAGATCACGTTTCAGGGAACCCCCGATGAGTTGATCCAAGAGGAGGGTTCCTTGACCGGCGAGTTTTTGTCGGCGGGCATCACTGACGTGGTTGCCAAACGCTCGGTCCGGCCGCCGACGGCGATGTTGGAATTAGGGGGAGCGAGCGGGCACAATCTGAAAGACATCGATGTCGCGTTTCCACTGGGAACCTTATGCGTCGTGACCGGTCGCAGTGGCAGCGGCAAGAGTTCGCTGATTCACGATACTTTGTTCGGTGCCGTGTTGACCCGATTGGCAGAACGACGCGGTGAACCGGCCCCGACGAGCCTGGGGGATGTCTTGCCCTTTAAAAGCCTTCACGGCGTCGAGCGGATCGAGGATTGTTTGCTCGTCGATCAATCGCCGATCAGCCGCAGTCCACGCAGTTGCCCGGTGACGTTCGCGAAGGCGTTTGATGAAATTCGCAAAGCCTTCGCCGAGACCGTCGATGCCAGAATTCGAAATTTCAAGGCGGGGCATTTCAGTTTCAATTCGGCGGCGGGCCAGTGCGCGGCGTGCGAAGGCGCGGGCGTGCAAACGGTCGACATGCAGTTTCTCGCGGACGTTTCGATGCGTTGTCCCGAGTGTCGCGGGCGACGATATCGCGAGGAGGTCTTGCAGGTCCGTTATCGGGATCGCACGATCGCCGACGTACTCGAGATGACCGTCAAGGAAGCGTACGGCTTCTTTCGCACGATGCCCAAAGCCCAGGCTCGTTTGAAACGATTGATCGACGTCGGCTTGGACTACGTGATGTTGGGACAACCGGCGACGACGTTGTCCAGTGGCGAGGCGCAGCGTTTGAAACTCGCCGCGTTCTTAGCGGGATCGACGAGGAAACGAACGTTGTTCTTGATGGACGAACCGACGACGGGGTTGCACTTCGCCGACATTGTTCGCCTGATCGAATGTTTCAACGCGTTAATAGCGGACGGTCACTCGATGGTTGTGATCGAGCACCATCCGATGCTCATCGCGGCTGCGGATTGGATCATCGATATCGGCCCGGGCGCGGCGGACGAAGGCGGACGGGTCGTTTCGAGCGGTCCGCCGTCAGGGTAATGCCTTGTCACGCTTGAGACTTCCACTAGCGAAACTCGCCAAGAGTTTCGGTGCGGATCATCGACTACAATTGCATCGACGATCAGCCGTCGATAACCGTTTTCAACGCTTAGAAAATAACTGGCATAGGCTTCCAGCCTGGTATGTACCTAAGATAGCCAAAATCTATCCCTGGGGCAGTCTCAGTGCTCTCATTGAAGGAATCAGCTTCCGCCCTTCAATCGAGGAATTCTCTCATGGCAACCGCC
>NZ_SJPM01000011.1:203190-273890 GCF_007859915.1 Neorhodopirellula pilleata | reverse complement strand
CTCGATTCGCTCACGCCACTGCCTGGCGAGCTCGGGATTGGGAAACGCGTTCATGGTTTTCTCCTGGAGGTGGAAACAAACCTGTCACGCTAAACCGCCTGTCAACATGGGGAGATAGAACGCTTACGCCGCGATGCGCAAGGCTTACGACGCATGGTGGAGCGAGACTCGGCCGATGATGATCAACGAAACGGTGGAGATGTGCCCTGTGAGGCCGTATCACGAAGCGTACCGTGAACAATTAGCATCCGGTGGAATCAACCAATGGAAGCCCGCGACACCGGATGTTTCGGCAACGCAGTGATCAGGCAATGATTGCCTTGATCGGAGTGCCATAATCTTTCTCGAGACGTTTTCGGCCTGGAACCGAAAGCTCTCGCGGGTTGAGGCCTAATTGATGCAGCACCGTGGCGTGGACATCGGTGACGTAGTGACGGTCTTCGACGGCGTGAAATCCGATCTCATCGGTAGCACCGTGAGCCAATCCACCACGAATGCCGCCGCCCGCCATCCAAACCGTAAAGCCATAAGGATGGTGGTCACGTCCGTCGCCGTGTTGTGATCCCGGCGTACGTCCAAACTCCGTCGCCCACACCACGAGTGTTTCATCCAACAACCCACGCCGGCGCAAGTCCGCCAGCAAAGCGGCGATCGGTTGGTCGACTTGGCGGGACAAACGACTGTGGTTGGTCTTGAGACCTTTGTGCGAATCCCAACTTCCAGCGCCTCCATTGGAACCGTGGTAAACCTGAACGAAGCGAACGCCTCGCTCGACCAACCGCCGCGCGGCAAGCATTTGCCGCCCGAAAGGCTCGGTTTCTTTCTGGTCGAGCCCGTAAAGCTGCTTGGTTTCGGCCGCCTCGTCGGTGAAATCAACCACGTCCGGCACAGCCGTCTGCATGCGGAACGCCAACTCATAGGCTTCCATTCTTGCTCGTACGGCATCATCGGACGGGTACGCGTCAGCCGTCATCTGATTCAACGAGCGAAGCAGTTCAAACTCGGATTGTTGCCGATCAGAATCGATGTGTTGAGGCGGTTTCGCATACGGCAATGGATTCTTGGGGTCCACGCTCAGTGGCACGCCATCGTACCGAGGTCCCAGGTAGTTCGCGCGATGAGCCTCCATTCCACCACAGCAGTCGGCGATCGGAGTTCCCATCACGACAAACTGAGGAAGGTTCTCATTGATGGATCCGAGACCATAATTCACCCACGACCCGATCGTCGGAAAGAAACCATCGACACGGTGCCGCCCGGTATGAAATTGCAACTGAGCACCGTGATTGCTGTCTTCAGTCCACATGCTTCGAATCAGACAAAGATCATCGGATTGCTTGGCGAGATGAGGCCACCAATCGCTGATCTCCAAGCCGGATTGACCGTGTTTTTGAAATCCAACCTGGAGCGGATAAATCTCATTGCGAATGAAACCGTTATTGGGATCAAAGGCCACTACACGTTCATTCGCTAAAAACGGCGATTCAAGGACATCCTTGAAAGGCGTCTCTTCGACGGTTTTGCCCGCGTACTGATTCAGCGCCGGTTTGGGGTCGAACGACTCCATGTGACTGGTCCCACCGATCATGAACAGCCAAATCACGCTTTTGGCTTTGGCAGGAATGACGGACGCGACGGCTCGCTGAATCGAGTCCGCCGCGTTCGCAGTCGATACATCGTCGGCAAGTATCGATGCGGCGGCGACACCGCCGAAACCCAATCCCATATCAAAGAGAAACCGTCGTCGTTGAAGTGTTTCGTTCATGGAAGGTTGGGTCATCGGATGGTCACAAAGTCGTTGTGGTTGATCAGCACGTGAACCAAGCTGGCTCGTGCTTGTTGCGGTAGCGCTACGGAAACATCCGACGTACCCGACTGCCCGGATGGTCGGGTTAAGAACTCGCAGCACAGACGTTGTTCTTGAGGACTCGGCAGACGTCCAAGAACACGTTGGAATGCGGCTTTCACGAATCGCTCGTCGGCGGTCTTGTCCGGCACGTGCCGACAATGCTCATCCTGGCAACATCGAATTACCCCTTGATGCAGTTGCTCGGCAAGCGTCTCGGACATTTGACGCGCAAGTTTGGAATTGGCAAGCACCAAGGCTTGTTGAGGAATCACGCTGGTATCGCGGCGATAGCATTCGTTGGGACTGGCGGCGTCGAACGTGGTCAGCATCGTCATTTGTTTTTCGTAGGCATGGCGAAAATACAGACTTCGTCGCATCACATCTTCGCCTCGAGCGTGGTCAATATCAGGGCCACCAAGACGACGATCGAGTTGACCAGCCACGGCAATCAGATTGTCTCGAATGGCCTCCGCTTCCAGCCGAATCGGATCAAATCGCCAATACGTCATGTTGTCCGGATCCCGCTCCAAATTGGTCGCGGTCGATTCCGCATCTCCCGATGACGCCAATGCATACGCTTGAGAAGTCACGATCAATCGATGCAATGGTTTCATTCTCCACCCACCCTCAATGAACTCGACCGCTAACCAATCGAGCAATTCGCGATGAAGGGGCTCGGGGCTGCGCAAACCGAAGTCGTCGACTTGCGCGACTAGCGGTTTCCCGAAATGACGCATCCAGATGTGATTGACGGCGACGCGGGCGGCGAGTGGATTGCTCGGCGATGTGATCCATCGTGCCAAAGCGAGCCGGCGTCCCGAACTCGTTTTAGGATAGGTCTTCGCGATGGAATCGTAGGAAACGTTTGGTGATTCGCCATGAGAGCTCACCGCCGCACTCACTTTATCCCTTTCGGATTCGGCTTGAGACAACTTTTGTTTCGCGTCCTCGATTTGCTTTTGCTGTTTCTTCGCATCGTCGTTGTCGGAACTATCCCGAGATGACTCGGCGGTTTCCAACGCCTTGCGTTTTCGAGCAACGTTCAGATCAGCTTCCGCCAAACGATGTTCGTTCTGTAAGGCACTCGCTCGCATCGCCAGGCGGCGAGTATCTTCTTCAGTTTGATTCGGCAAGAATCTCGCTTCATCAGCTTCGTAACGAGCCATCAACGAGTCCATGCTCGCCCGCTGAGCCGCCAATGCCAATTTGGCGATCGGGTCGTTCGGATTTTTATTGAAAGTTGCTTCGGTCTCGGCCAACTTACGCTCTTGAGCGGAGACGAGCAGTTGGCGAACGTGCTTTTGCAGATGGGGTGCGTAAGCAAGGGGCGGAAGATCGACTGGCGAGATTTGATAATCGACCCCCAAGATCGAAGGCGTTTTCGGTTCAATGGTTCTCGATTCGTCAGGCCGCTTTTCGTCGCCGGCGATTAGAAATGGAGTCTTCGCGCTGAGGTCGGAATCGTAAGCGCGAGGAATGCCGTCTTGCTTTGTATCGACCTCCCCCTCCACATGGTCCGTTCGTGTCTGGTGTGGTTCAAAGATCGCCCGAAACTGATAGTACTCTTCCTGGGCAATCGGATCGTATTTGTGATCGTGGCACTTTGCACAAGCGAGAGTCAATCCCAAGAACGCTTTAGCGGTGTGTTCAACGGTCGAGTCGAGCCAGATGTTCCGATTGGATTTGTGAAAGTTCCTCGCTAAAAAACCGGTGGCTCGCAGAGCATCACGACTGAGTGGATCGGATTCGTCGGCCGCCAACATTTCGACGACCATTTGGTCATAGGGCTTGTCGTCCATTAACGAATCGACGATCCAATCACGCCAGTGCCAGATGTGCCGCTGACTGCCGCGAAGTTCCTCTTTGTAGCCATCCCAGTCGCTATATCTCCAAACGTCCATCCAATGCCTGGCCCAACGTTCGGCATGTTCGGGACTGGCCAACATTCGATCAACCACACGAATGAAGTCACGGGAGATCATCGGTCGCTTGCTTCCCTCTTCACCGCTCGGCTGGAAATCGATGGCCGACCGAGTTGTATCGGGAACGCCAGTCAGATCAAAACTCAGTCTTCGTCGCATGGTTGTTGAATCCGCAGGGCCGAACGTTCGCACACCTCGCTCGACTCGCTTTGATTGCAGGAACGCATCGATCGGATTGGTCGAACGAGACTCGATGGCATCGGTCGCAGATGTCGATTCGAGATGGAACTGGGGAACCATCGGTCGCGTCAGTGGCTGGAATGCCCAGTGTTGTTCAGGCGAATCAAGATACGTTTCGTCACCGGGGTACTTCGCCCCGGATTCGATCCAGTGCCGCAGTCGCTCGACCTCGTCAACGTCCAATGCCGTGCCTTCGCCCGGCGGCGGCATCCGTTGTTCTTCATCGGGATGCATTACCCGAACTATCAACTCGCTTGCATCGACTTTGCGAGGCACAATGAGCTCCGAGGCCTCTGCGAATTCATGGATCAATTGGCCTGCATCGAGTCGCAAGCCAGAACTTTGCTGCAGTGGTCCATGGCAACTCACACACTTTTCCGCCAAAAGCGGTTTGATGTGATCGACATAATAGGCAGCGGAACTTAGATCTTCAGCGTTTGCGTTGCCGCCCCAAACAGCGATGACCGCCGCGATCAACCAAAGAGACGCGAGTCGCCCACAAATCGTCCGCAAGTCGGAATCGGTCATCTTCGACCGACAACCAGTCCGATCGGGTGATAGCGTGAGCATTAGCGGGCCGAAATGAGGGCGAGAGGGGCTGGGCATAGGCTACCCGGAGGGACGTTCAGCTTAGCGGACTATCAACCGGTGGTCAAATTTTTACGATGGGCTTTGCATCGGTTATGCTGTCGTCACCACAAGATTGACCGTCGAGCAAGCATGCTCCCCCGAAGCCACACCGAAAGGAACACGCGTGATCCCCACGACACCATTCAGTCCTGCAAGGAAACGATTCCCGTTCGTTTTCGCCGTCGCGCTGTTCGCGATGGTCCTGCCACACGCTCATGCGGATTCCCCACGTCCCAATTTGGTGCTCATGATCGCCGATGACTGTACTTATTTGGACCTTGGCGTTTATGGCGGCCAGGCTAAAACACCGAATCTCAATCAACTTGCTTCGGACGGCATGAAGTTCACACGGTGCTTCCAAGCGGCACCGATGTGCTCGCCGACGCGGCATTGTCTGTATACCGGTATCTACCCCGTGAAATCCGGTGCTTATCCCAACCACACCATGGCGTATGACTGGGTGCAAAGCATCGCGACCTATTTGAACGATGCCGGGTATCGCTCGCATCTGTCGGGCAAAACGCATATCCAGCCGCGTTCGGTCTTTCCATTCGAGTATTCCGCCGATCGTAACAACCCGGATATGGCGGTCATCGATTCGTTCATGAGTGAGTGTGCGTCATCCGAAACCCCTTTCCTGCTGGTCGCCGCCTCCAACGAACCTCACTCCCCTTGGAACAAAGGCGACGCATCGGTTTATCCGCCCGACGAGTTGTCGCTGCCGCCGGTCTTGGTAGATTCACCTGACACGCGTCAAGGCTATTCCAAGTACCTCGCCGAGATCACCTATTTTGACGATCAAGTCGGTCAAGTCATGAAGTTGTTGCAAAAACACTCGCACGACAAGAACACGCTCGTGATGGTGTTGAGCGAACAAGGAAACTCGTTTCCGTTTGCGAAATGGACGTGTTACGACGTGGGCGTTCATAGCGGCTGCATCATGCGTTGGCCTGATGTCGTCGTACCCGGAAGCGTATCCGACGCGATGGTTGAGTATGTCGATGTCGTGCCCACTTTCTTGGAAGCGTGCGGAATTGAAGCTCCAGATGTGCTCGACGGGCGAAGTTTTCTAAGTGTGCTCCAAGGCGAATCGGACCGTCACAAGTCGTATGTGTTCTCGTTGCAAACCACTCGGGGAATCAACAACGGTTCAGACTACTACGGTATCCGCAGCGTTCGTGGCGAACGGTATCGCTATGTCCGCAACTTGACACCGGAAGTCACCTTCAAAAATGCCGCCACTGCCGACCCCACGTTCAAAACTTGGCGGGCCATGGCAGAAGCGGGAGACGCGAACGCGGCACGCCTGGTTCATGACTACCAACATCGTCCCGCCGAGGAACTGTATGATTGCCAATCTGATCCTTTCAATCGCGAAAACCTCATTTCCAACCCCAGCCTGAATGACGTCCGCGATGAACTCCGCTCTCAGCTCGACCAATGGATGAAATCACAAGGCGACCAAGGACAGCCCACCGAAATGGCCGCGTTGGAGCGGATGCCCCGACATTCCAACACCAAGCCGGCTCGACCCAAACGAGCGGGCGAGAAAAAGAACAACCGCAAGGAGACAAGCAAGTGATCGATTCAAGCATATCTCAACCAAGGACTCTTGTTCCCGCTAATGCCACGAAGGTTCGTCGAATGAAGTGCACAACGGTTCTCTCTGCCAATCGAATCGTGCTCGTATGGATAGCCATGGCTCTTGCCTCAGCGGCGTGGTTCGACATCGCAAGCGCCGATGAACGGTTGCCCAACTTTGTTTTGATCAACGTCGACGATTTGGGTTATGCCGACATCGGGCCATTCGGATCGGACAATCGAACGCCCCATTTGAACCAGATGGCCGCCGAAGGCCGTCGGCTGACCAACCACTACGCGGCGCCGGTTTGCTCTCCGTCGCGTGCCTCGTTAATGACCGGTTGCTATCCCAAACGAGTGCTACCGATTTCCCATGTGCTGTTCCCGGCCGGCGAAGTTGGTCTGAACCCTGACGAAGTCACGGTTGCCGAGTTGCTCAAACAAACCGGCTATGCAACCGCCTGTTTCGGGAAATGGCATCTAGGTGACCAACCCCCGTTCCTACCCACCAACCAGGGATTCGACACTTATTTCGGAATTCCCTATTCCAATGACATGGGACCTCCGCAAGACGGATCCAAGAGCAATCCTGGCAAACCGCTCCCCGAGGCGTCACCACAACAACTCGCCAACGATCGAAACAATCGCGACGAGCTTGGCATCCGAGGCAGGGCACAGCCCCCGCTACCGTTGCTAGAAGATGACAAGGTGGTCGGCCGGGTCGGTGCCAAAGAACAAGCCGAAGTCACACGGCAATACACCGAACGAGCAACCAAGTTCATCCGCGATCATCAAGATCAGCCGTTCTTTGTCTATCTTCCGCATTCGGCGGTTCATTTTCCGCTCTACCCCTCGAAGGACTTCATCGGAACATCACCGAATGGTTTGATCGGCGATTGGGCCCAGGAAGTCGACTGGAGCGTCGGAGAAATCATGAACACGATTCGCGAGTTGAATCTTCAGAACGAAACACTGGTGATTTTCACGAGCGACAACGGCGGAGCCCTCAATCATGGATCCAATAACCAGCCGTTACGCGGAAGCAAAGGACAAACATGGGAAGGTGGCATTCGCGTTTGCACGGTCGCGTGGTGGCCAGGAAAAATTCCGCCAGGAACGAGCACCGATGCGATCACCAGTACGATGGAC
The DNA here is from genome assembly GCF_007859915.1 of Neorhodopirellula pilleata. Lineage (GTDB taxonomy): Bacteria > Planctomycetota > Planctomycetia > Pirellulales > Pirellulaceae > Rhodopirellula > Rhodopirellula pilleata. The sequence goes on along the minus strand of NZ_SJPM01000011.1, from coordinate 266,519 downwards.
ATCCTGCCCACGTTCGCGAGCCTTGCCGGTACCCGACCACCTCAAGACTGTAAGATCGATGGAGTCGACATCACTCCGGTGCTGTTCGGAGATCCCGAAAACGAACCGCGTCAAGATTTCTTGTACTTTCGCGGCTTGAATCTCCAAGCGGTGCGGTCGGGGCCTTGGAAACTGCATCTCTCGGTCGCGGATCCAAACCGGAATGCAAACAAAAGAACGCCCAGCCCCCAACTGTTTCACCTGGGCGATGATATCGGAGAAACCAACGATCTATCCAAAGCGAACCCTGAGATGGTGATGCAGCTTCAACGACTTGCGCAGTCCGTGAACGAGGATCTGGGAACCAATAACATCGGCCCCGGATGCCGGCCGCTGGGCCGATTCGAGAATCCCGAACCCCTGATCCACGCCGACGGCACCGTCCGGGTAAACGCAATCGCCAACACGAAATCCTTCCCTTAGGTCGCGGTCGCAATAAACCACCTAGTCAACCGCAACGCGCTGGCGTGCGGTTCCCAAGATAACCGCACGCTAGCGGGCTGTTGAATTAATCGTAACCCGCGGCGTAAGCGAGGGATGAGTCAGTATCAATGATCCCTCGCTTACGCAGCGGGTTACGATAAAAGTGCAACTACAAAACTCACACTACGAATTACGATGCACACTAAATCAACAGCCCGCAAGCGAGTTGCGGCTGATCACTGATTTTCCTTCCTTAACAGCCTCGCCCCACTCGAGACTTCCTCATGAACCACATCTTCGAAAAACATTTGAACGTAACACTTCGCCTTATCTCCTGCTGGGGTCTTTTCTTCCTGTTGGGATCGGCTGAGTTCACCCATGCCGAGAGCACCCAACCGAACGTCGTTGTTTTCTTGGCCGACGATGCAGGCTGGGGAGATTTTGGTTTCTCGGGGAATCGGCAAACCAATACTCCTCACATCGATTCGATCGCGAGTGAAGGTGTCTCTCTCGATCGGTTCTTTGTCTGCCCGGTTTGCTCGCCGACTCGGGCTGAATTTCTGACCGGCCGTTATCATCCTCGCGGAGGAGTTCGGGGCGTTTCGACGGGCCAAGAACGATTGAACTTGGACGAGACCACCATCGCCGATTCTTTCAAAGCCGCTGGATATGCGACCGGTGCGTTCGGCAAGTGGCATAACGGAACGCAGTGGCCCTATCACCCCATGGCACGAGGCTTCGACGAATACTTGGGTCACACCGCCGGTCACTGGGGTGAATACTTTGACTCGCCTCTGGACGACAACGGCCAGATGGTTCGCACGAAGGGCTACATCGTGGACGTTTGCACCGACCGCGCCATTGATTTCATCGATCGTCATCAAGACCAACCGTTCCTTTGCTACGTCCCTTTCACGACCCCACATTCACCCTGGGCGGCACCTCAAGAGAACTGGGATCGGTTCAAAGACAAGCCGATCTTGCAAACGGGGACGCTACCGAAACAGGAGAATCTTGACGAGACCCGCTGCGCGTTGGCGATGGTCGAGAACCAAGACATGAACATCGGTCGCGTCCTGGGTAAACTGGACGACCTGAAGATCGCCGACAACACGATCGTGGTCTACTTTTCCGACAACGGCCCCAACTCCTGGCGTTGGAACGGAGGCATGAAGGGCCGCAAGGGATCAACCGACGAAGGCGGCATTCGATCGGTTTGCTACTTCCGTTGGCCGGCCGTTTTACCTGCGGGCGTGCGGTCCGACCGGATCTCCGGTGCAATCGACTTGTTGCCAACGTTGACGAGCTTGGCGGGCGTCGAACGCGTCGGAGACAAGCCTCTCGATGGGCGTGATCTGACGCCGCTGATGAAGGGTTCGGATGACCCGTGGTCTGATCGCGAGCTATTCTCGACTTGGGCAGGCAAGATCAGCGTTCGGACGCAGCAATACCGACTCGACCATCAAGGGAACCTCTTTGATATGACCGCTGATCCTAACCAAGAAACTGCGATCACTTCACAACGGCCGGAAGTCGCCGAGAGACTATCGGCAGCGGTTACCGCATGGTCGAAGGAAGTGCTCGCTCGGCCTGCCGACGCGAAGGCGTCCAAGCAACGCAACGCCGTCGATCCCCGTCCCATTCCGGTCGGTTATCAAGAGTTTCCAATCACGATGCTGCCCGCCCGCGATGGCACGCCCGACGGTGGGGTCGAACGAAGCAGCAACGCACCGAATTGTTCGTACTTCGTCAACTGGAAGACAACTCAGGGCAAGATGACATGGCTGTTGGATGTCAACACGACAGGCCAATACAGAGTGACGATCGACTACACCTGTCCGATCGACGATGCCGGTTCGACCGTCGAATTACGATCCGGAAAACACAGCGTCAGCGGAAAGGTTACGCCAGGCTGGGACCCACCCCTGTACACCAACCAAGACACCCTACCCCGCCCACCGGCGGAATCCCAGATGAAAGAGTTCCACACGCTCGAACTCGGAACAATGCAGCTCGAACAGGGCGAATCTGAATTGATCCTGCAAGCAGTGAAGATTCCCGGCGACTCCGTCATGGACGTTCGTCGGGTGACGCTAACATTGCTACCTTAGTGCTTTGTCTAGATTCAACTTTAGGTTGGCAACAATAGCCGTTTGAACGCTAGCCCCGGTTTTTTACGACGGAACCGTGGCTAGCGGCGTGTTGATCTAGTTAGCATCGCAACCCGAAGCGTCAGCGAGGGATATATACAAAGGATTTAATGGCGATGAATCCCTCGCTAACGCTTTTTGAAGTTGCGATTTTTTCGTAACCCGCTGCGTAAGCGAGGGATTATTGATATTGACTCATCCCTCGCTCACGCTTCGGGTTACGATTAAATCAACACGCCGCTAGCGTTAAAACGGCTAATCGCTGACAACGCCTTCGGAGTAAAGACAAGATAATCCAACGCGCTCGGCGTAAAGCATGGCAACCAGGGTCTAGCTTCAAGGTTTCCAGGGAGTCAGGCCGTCTTTCTCGGAAAGAAACTTTGCGTCGACGCTCTGGTACCATTGGTGCAACTGAGTTCGCATTCGATTCGCTTGCTCGGGCATCTTCTCGGCAAGATCGATTCGCTCGCCGATGTCGTCTTGCAGGTTATAGAGATGAATTCGACCATCCTCGTAGCGTTCTATGAGTTTGAAGTCTCCCATACGGATCGCCCCGCCGGGTATTCCGCCTTGGTTGCTGTAGTGCGGATAATGCCAATACAACGCCTCTCGATCGAGAGTTTGTCCTTCCAATGCGGGGCGAAGATCAATTCCATCGACTTGGTGATCGATCGTCACGTCGGCTGCTGCAGCAATCGTCGGGAAGAGATCGATCGAACAGATCGGAACATCACTCACCGCACCGGGTGTCGTCACACCTGGGTAACGCACAATCCAGGGTTCCCGAATTCCTCCTTCGTAAATCCATCCTTTGCCGCCTCGCAGCGGTAGATTGCTAGTTGGCGAACCTTCGGAAGTCGACAGTCCACCGTTGTCCGAGGTAAACACGACGACGGTGTTGTCGGCAAGTCCGGTGTCTTCAAGCTGCTTGAGAACCTTGCCTACCGCCAAGTCCATGGCTTCGACCATGGCGGCGTACACCGCGTGTTTCTGTAGGATGCGAACTTGCCGCGGCTGATCGCCAAATACCTGTTCTTCGGAGGCGAACTCTTGACCCGAAACCGATGCCGCCTTGAGCTTGTACTTCTCAACTAAATCGGGCCGACCGATCAATGGGGTGTGAACCGAATAGAAGGACAGGTATGCCAAGAACGGCTGTTCTTGATGCTCGTCGATGAAATGTGCCGTCTCACGGGCGAGTCGATCGGGCAGGTGATCGCCTTCGGGACTCTCCTGTTTGATCTGCGGATTCTTGAACGGCGCAAAGTACTTCTTTCCGGTGTACGGCCCACCGCCGCTGTGCCCACCGATGTTGACATCAAAGCCACGGTTTTGCGGGAAATACTCCTCCGTCTCACCGAGGTGCCACTTCCCGGCAAAGAAAGTCGCGTAGCCTTTCTCCTTGAGTGCCTGTGCGATCGTGACCTCATCGAGCGGCATCTTGCTGTTCAGTGGGGCTGGATTGAATTTCCCGCTACGTTTTCCGGAAAAAAAATTCGTCGCTTGAACTCGAGTCGGATACTTGCCGGTCATCAAGCTGTACCGTGTCGGCGAGCACACTGGGTTGGCGGCGTAACCGTTGGTGAACCGCATACCCGAATCTGACAATGCGTCGATGTTCGGTGTTTCGTAGAAACAATTGGGATTGTTCGCTCCGATATCCATGAACCCCAAATCGTCAACAAGGAACACGACAAAATTGGGTTGAGTGTTCGCTGCATGAGCGATCGTCGCGGTCATCAGAACGACGAGACAAAATAAACTTTTCACGATGGTGGCTCTACTTGGACTTCGATGGTTGTGCGGAACTCTTGTTGACAAAACGGCTAATCGTCGGCTCACCCTTGAGGAATCCAAGACTCGCCAAGAACTTGTCGGCTTCGCGAACCGTTTCGACAAAATAGTCCGTACCGGCTTTGCTGCGGCCTGCATTGAAGAAGCCGTGGCCTTGGCCCTCGTATAGGTGATTGTCATACCGAACTCCCACATCTTGCATTGCCTTCCCGAACGCTTTCGTCGTTTCGACTGGAATCAGGTTGTCTTCGGTACCAAAGAATGCGATCGTCGGCGGCATCTTGGAGTGAATGTTGTGCATGGGCGAGAAAACTTCCCAATACTCTTTCACACGTTCGTTGCCGTAACCGTCCGGGCCGTTGTCGTACACCGGGTTGAAAAGCACCAACGCGTTGGGCAGACAGGTCGTGGCCGTGGGCTCCGAGGATTGTTCGAGCTTCGTGCATGCGGCGATCGCGGCGGCGACGTGGCCTCCTGCTGAACCGCCTCCGGCGGCGACATGGTTCGGATCAATTCCCAATCGCGTCGCGTGCTCGCGTACCCAACGCACTGCCGACTTGCCATCGAACACGCACGTTTTCGGTTGGACCTGATGGGATGATTTGGTGCGGTACTCGGCCGAGATCGCGACCATTCCTCGCTCGGACAGGTATTCGCAATGCGGGAAAAACTGCGACGGACTTCCGCCGCTCCATCCGCCACCGAAAAAGAACACGATACAAGGAGTTTTGTCACTCGCCTTGTGACCAGGCGGATAGAACATATTCAAATCTAAATCGTCTGAAGTTCCATCCGCTTTTTCGACCGTTCTGTAAGCGATGACCTCGTCGGGCGTGTACGAGGCTTTGACTTGTTGTTTGGCAACTTTCTTGCCGCCGTTCCGATCGACGGCCACATCATCCGCGGTCAAGTTACCAGAGACTAGCGACGCAACGGTACAGAGGGAAACAAACGCGAACGTGATAATGTTTGATTGAGTCATGACAGTTTAGGAGTCTCGTCATCAGGAGTTCGTGTATTCAATGGAAGGCCGCTAGTTTAGCACAACTTGCCTGCGATGCCTTCACTGACCCTATCCGCCGTAGTGGCCACTACTTATTTTCTTCGCGAAACTCATCAACCGGCCAGCGATGCAACTGACCATCGCTATCACATGCAATCACTCCAGCGGCAATGGCCACATCATACAACCAGACTCCACTGAGTTGTTCAGCCGCAACCACTTCAACACGTGCCGCGTCAATGCGGCGACAAACGCCATCGCGACACACCGCCCAAACATGACTGCCATCGTGGCTCCACTGGATTCCTAACGGTTCGCTATCGAGCCGAATGAAGCGGACCATTCGGCCGATCGTTGGCTGCCAAAAACGGACCGTCTGATCTGCGGCGGCTGAAGCGATCATCGGAAGCGAGTCTTGCGTTCCAGGGCGCAATGCCAACGCGTTTACCTCAGCAGAATGATTGTGAAGGGTGCGGAGTGTGTTCCCTGATGTCGATTCCCAAACTCGCAGTGTCTCATCTCGCGAAGCACTGACGATCGTGCGGTCGTCCGGCAAGAATCGAACACTTCGTACGCCCTTGCTGTGCTTGGTATAACGAATCAAAGGTTTCGTTTGTGACGTCGCAAACACATTGCAAACTTCGTCGGCCGACGCGGTGACGAGCTGTTTTCCGTCACTCGAGAAGTCAACGCTGTCGACGATGTCATCATGTCCCTCGAATCGCCGTTTAAGTTCTCTGGTGGGCCAATCGACCAACTCAACGATGCCCGATTGACCTGGATTTCCACCCGCTACGGCCAGTGATTTCTTATCAGGATGGAAACACAAGTCATGGACGTTGTCCATCGCCGGTTTCCAACGGTCGAGCATTTCCAATGAGTTGGCATCATGAATGGTTACCCCCGCTTGCGAACCGGCGAGGATAATCGCACCGTCGGGGCAGGGCACCAGCGTCGTCAAGGCGGCATCAACCGAACTCGCGGCATCGCAGCGATCGACCATTGCCGCCGATCCGGCGAGCCATGCGAAAGCGACACGACGTGTGATTCGAGTCAAGAGATTAGCTCATGGATCAATCGGCCGTCGCGATTGATTTGCACCGGTCGTCCGTCGGAGGTTCGCAGTTCATGATCGCCGTCGATGCCGATCTGGTTGTAAATCGTCCGAACCAAATCCGCTGGCGTGACCGGGCGATCGGCAGGTTGTTCGCCGTGCGAATCGGATCGACCAATGACCTGGCCCCCTTGGATGCCTCCCCCAGCCAGTGCGACGCTGAACGCGCGCGGCCAGTGATCACGTCCACCACTTGGATTGAGTTTCGGCGTTCGCCCGAACTCGCCCATCAGGATCACGAGTGTCGTGTCGAGTAAACCACGTTCCGCTAAATCGGCAACGAGTGCCGAATACGCGGTATCGAGTTTGGGAATCTTACCGACACTTCCGCCCGTATAGCCTTCCTTGAGCCGCGTGAAAAGCTGTTCGTGCGTGTCCCAACCGCGATCAGTGACGGTCACAAACTTGGTACCTGCCTCGACTAATCGCCTTGCCATCAAGCAACTCTGCCCGAGCGTATAAGCACCGTAGCGGGCGCGGATCGTTGCCGGTTCTTGGTCCAGGTCGAAGGCTTGGCGGGCTTCTGCCGAAGCGATTAAGTCGTAAGCCTGATCGAACGCCGAAGCGTTTTGGTTCGAGGGACGAGCCTGGTCTTGCCCCCGAACGAAATCGTCCACGGCATCGCGGAGACGTCGGCGACGGGCTTGACGGTGCTGGGCAAGGTCCGCCGCGGGCGATAGGTCTTGCACGCGAAAGTCGCTCCTCGACGGATCGCCGCTGACCACAAACGGCGCACCGGAACTGCCTAAGTAACCGGAACCAGCCATTGCATTGGGGCGATCAAGGGCCACATTTGACGGCATCGCCGTCGAGCCATCATCCAAGTGAGATACCACCGCCGGCATGCCGGGATACACCAACGCGGGAGTCGGCTTGTATCCCGTGAGTAAGTAATGACTGGCGAAATTGTGCTCGCCGAGCGTGGAAGTCATCGAACGAATGATCGCGATTTTATCCATAACCTTGGCGGTTTCGGGCAAGTACTCGCTAATCAAGATCCCGGGCACATTGGTACGAATCGGTTGAAAGGGACCGCGCACTTCCGCCGGAGCGTCTGGTTTGAGATCGAACGTTTCGAGATGACTGGGGCCACCGTCAAGCCAAATTAGGATACAGGATCGTGCTCGAACCGGTTCGATCGAACCGGCACCTGTCGACCGGCACCCCAACCAATCTTGCAGGCCCATCCCCAGGGCAGTTAGACCGCCGACATGAAGAAGATCTCGACGTCGAACACCGTCACATCGTTGATGCCAGGTTCGTTTAAGTTTTATCATTCTTGCGGTGTCTCTTGAACGAACGGTATTTCCAAGCGTCGAACGGCCCAGGTTCGTTTCGCTGGACAACGGACCGTCCTAGGAGTCTTTTAAGCCTATCCGAAGAGGGGTCTGACCCTTTGGAGGCGAGTCAGTTTTCGTTGCTTTTCTGGTTTCGCTGGAGAGGGTCAGACCCCTTTTCGGATAGGCTCTTAATGATACCAGCCTCATCGGACTGAAGGGGACGTTCTCAAACGCACTTCGGATGAAGAATCGATCGGCACTCGTGCTTCGTCAGTACCAAAAACGAGGGTTTGTGACGTGAGCCGACGGCGCTAGCGGGCTGTTGATTTAGTCCTCATCAAAACCCGAAGCGTGAGCGAGGGATGCATACAAAGGACTTAATGGCGCTGAATCCCTCGCTCACGCTTCGGGTTACGATCAAATCAACACGGCGCTAGCGGGCTGTTGATTTAGTTTGCATCGTAACCCGAAGCGTGAGCGAGGGATGAGTCAATATCAATTATCCCTCGCTTACGCAGCTCTTTATACCCCACATCTTTTTTGACCCCCACGAGCTCGTCTCGTGGGTGAATAAGGTTCGCGAGCTAGACACCGACGCCCTCCCAGTCCACCGAGTTTCACTTGTGCTCGCCGCTTGAAGCGGCGAGCACAAGTGAAACTCGGTGGACTGGGAAAATTGCCGCTTGTGTCTAGCTTGCTAACCTCGGCTTCCTGCCAGACAAGCTGGCAGGGGAGCAATCCATGAGGACTTGTGGGGTATAAAGAGCTTACGCAGCGGGTTACGATAAAAGTGCGACTTCAAAACTGACGGCTTGTCGTCTCGGTAAGACGTCGACCCAAGAGTTCCGCACCTCCGTCGCTGACGATTTGCAAGTCAATCATCAAAAAACCGAGCTCGACTCCGGCGATCTGATCGGTGGCGAGCTTGACGTGATCCTTGTGCGTGCAAAGGATCGTCCGCAGTTCACCTTTACTCTTGAGTGCGTCCACCCACGCACGCAAATCTTTTCGAGTGTCACGATCGTAGCCGTCATGATCGGGCAAACGAAAATGATCCCGCACAATCCCACCACATGCACGGACGGTTCGCTCAAACGCATCCGGATTGCCGATCGCTGAGATCAATCCGATCGGACGATTTTTGAGCGTCTCGATGGATCGTTTGGCAGTATGCTCGAAACCGATCGAAACCGGCCGATGAACCGTCTCAATCATCTCGATCTCCGGTGCATGGCGATGCACTTGTGATCGGATGCTTTGGATTTGTTGGGCGGCTACCTGGTCGGTTCGCGTGAGAACCACGAGTCCTGCTCGAGACAAACTACTCGCCGGCTCGCGAAGATAGCCTCGCGGTAAAAGATGACCGAACCCGAACGGGCAGGTCGCGTCGATGACGACGATATCCAGATCCCGGTGCAAACGTCGATGTTGAAAACCGTCATCCATCACGATCACTTCGGCTTCGAGTTCGTCGACGGCAATCCGTGCCGCTTCGACTCGGTCGGGATGCTGGACGTGGGGCACGTCAGGTAACCTCGCGGCGATCTCCATGGCTTCGTCGTTGACGCCCGACTCGCCCGCACCGTAGCCACGACTGACGATGGAAACACGGAGCCCCATTTCGCGCAAACTCGAACAGATTTCGCAAACGATCGGTGTTTTGCCCGTGCCGCCGGTCGTGAGATTGCCGACGCTGATCACGGGCACATCGGCTCGGAGGATCGGCTTGCGACCTTGATCGTATTGGAAACGACGATATCGGGCTGCAGCTCCGTAGAGCCAACTCGCCACATGCAGGCCCGACCGTGTTGCCCATGCTCGGGGCCCTTTCGACTCACCGCTGAGTAGGGAACGATGATCGAAATTCATGGTGATGGACTTGTCGGTGATTGGCTCGTGTCGTGTGCGAACTCGATTGTATTCCCCGGACGAGTTCGGGGACTTGGGGTTCGGGAGGCGGAGCCTCAGTGGCAGTCCGTTCCCAGGCGGGAGCCCTCCTTATCCTACACATCTTTTTGACCCCCACGAGCTCGTCTCGTGGGTGAATAAGGTTTGCAAGCTAGACACCGACGCCCTCCCAACCTTCCGAGTTTCACTTGTGCTCGCCGCTTCAAGCGGCGAGCACAAGTGAAACTCGGAAGGTTGGGAAAACTGCGGCTCGTGTCTAGCTTGCCAACCTCGGCTTCCTGCCAGACGAGCTGGCAGGGGAGCGATACAAGCACGAGCCGTTCGGCCGTTATGCGTTACGCTCGATCATGAATCCCTAAACGCCGGCCAGAGCCGTTCCCATCGTAATCCCGGGAGCGGCCAGCGTGCTGGTGCCTTCGAGATAGATGTCGATCGATCGCGCGGCACCACGGCCTTCGTTGATCGCCCAGACGACGAGGCTTTGGCCACGGCGGCAATCGCCGGCGGCAAAGACGCCTTCGAGGTTGGTCGCGAACTTGCCGTGTTCGGCTTGGAAGTTACTGCGTGCATCGGTTTCCAGTCCGAGCTTCTCGGCGACGTACTGCTCGGGACCGAGGAAACCCATCGCGAGCAGAATCAACTGCGCCGGCCAGTCCTTCTCGCTGCCTTCGACTTCGGACATCTGCCATCCGCCTTCTGCGGTTTTGGTCCATTGAACTTGGACGGTCTTGATGCCTTTGAGTTTGCCATCCCCATCGACTAAGAACTCTTTGCTGAGGAGCTGATACTCACGCGGGTCTTTGCCGAACTTGGCTTCGGCTTCCTCGTGACCATAATCGACGCGGAAGATACGCGGCCATTCCGGCCATGGGTTATCCGACGCGCGACCTTCAGGCGGTTTGGGAAGAAGTTCAAAGTTAACGAGCGAACGGCAACCATGTCGGATACTCGTGCCGATGCAATCGGTCCCCGTGTCACCGCCACCGATGACGATCACGTCTTTGCCTTCGGCGCTGATGAAGCGGCCGTTGAGGTTGTCACCGTGAACGCGTTGTTGCGTGTTGGCGGTCAAGAACTCCATCGCGAAATAAACGCCCTTGGCATCTCGATTGGCGATCGGCAAATCGCGAGGTTTTGTCGCACCACACGCCAACAGAACGGCGTCGTATTGTTCACGCAACTCGTTGGGCGAGATGTCTTTGCCGACGTTCACGCTGGTTCGAAATTCGATGCCTTCGGCAGTCATCTTGTCGACGCGTCGCTGGACGGCGTCTTTGGACAGTTTCATGTTCGGGATGCCGTACTGCAACAAACCGCCGATTCGGTCTTCCCGTTCGAACACGGTGACCAAATGACCGGCCTTGTTGAGCTGGTCGGCGGCGGTGAGTCCGGCCGGACCGCTGCCGACGATCGCGACTTTCTTGCCGGTTCGTGACTGCGGTGGTTCTGGCTTAATCCAACCTTCCGCCCAAGCCCGATCGACGATCGCGTTTTCGATGTTCTTGATCGTCACGGGAGGGTTGGTGATGCCGAGCACACAGGCACCCTCACACGGAGCGGGGCATACCCGACCGGTGAATTCAGGGAAGTTGTTGGTCTTGTGCAATCGCTCGATCGCTTCTTTCCAGCGATTGTTATAGACCAAGTCATTCCACTCGGGAATCAAGTTGTCGATCGGGCAACCACTGGCCGACTGGCAAAACGGAACGCCGCAATCCATGCATCGAGCGCCTTGGGTCTTGAGCTGTTCGGTTTTGTGTTCGGTGTAGATTTCGTCGTAGTCATTGATGCGAACGACCGGCAAACGCCATGGCACTTTTTCGCGATCAAACTCTTTGAATCCGGTCGGCTTTCCCATCGTCAGGTCCCTTTCAGTCAGGTGAGGCCGGTTCGGACCGGCCGAGTGTGTCAGTTTTCGTTTAAGTATTCGTATTAAGCATCGCGTGAACAATCAGTGGTGGCGACTTTCAGTCGCCAAGCTTTCAAACGGCGACTGAAAGTCGCCGCCACACGCGGAATGCGTTACCTGTAGATCACGCGGTCACGGGAACCGGCTGGGCTTTCTTCTTGGCTTCGAGTTCCAACAGCACGCGTTTGTAGTCGGTCGGCATGACTTTGACGCACTGCTTCAAGAACGTCGGCCAATCGGCCAACGCTTTCGCGGCGATATTGCTGGAGGTGTACTCGTGATGTCGTGAAATCATCGACTTGACGAACTCTTCGTCTTCACCCGGTTGGATCGTTTCCAATTCCACGGTGGCCAAATTGCAATTCAAATTGAAATCGCCCTTGCGATCCCAAATGTAGGCGATCCCGCCGGACATACCGGCGGCGAAGTTGCGACCTGTTTCACCTAAGACGACGACGCGTCCGCCGGTCATGTACTCGCATCCGTGGTCGCCGACGCCTTCGACGACTGCGTGAGCCCCGCTGTTGCGAACGCAGAAACGCTCGGCAGCTCGGCCGCTGAAGAACGCTTCACCGCTGGTCGCACCGTACAAACAAACGTTGCCGACGATGATGTTGTCTTCGGGAACAAAGGTTCGTTCACGAGGCGGGTAGACCAATATGCGTCCGCCCGATAAACCCTTGCCGACGTAATCATTGGCGTCGCCTTCGAGTTCGATCGTCACGCCGTGAGCGAGAAACGCGCCAAGACTTTGTCCAGCCGATCCGGTTAATTCGATGTGAATCGTGTCATCTGGCAAACCCTTTTGACCATGAACCTTGGCGATTTCGTGCGACACGATTGTGCCCACGGTTCGGTTGATGTTGATGATCGGCGAAATGATCCGAATCGGCTCGCCGGTATCGATCGCGTTGCGTGCTTCGCCGAGCAGTTTGGTCATGTCGAGCGACTTTTCGAGTCCGTGATCTTGAGCCCGTGAGCAAATCACACCGACCTCATCGTGAGCACGATTGGCCGGTTGCAATACCGGCGTCAGATCGAGTCCGTCGCTCTTCCAGTGACGAATCGCGTCGTCGGTCATCAACACGTCGCTGCGGCCGACCATTTCATCGATCGTCCGGAATCCCAATTTCGCCATCAAGCGTCGGGCTTCTTCGGCAACCATGAACAGGTAATTCACCACGTGCTCGGGCTTGCCCGTGAACATCTTACGTAGTTCAGGATCCTGGGTCGCGATGCCGACCGGACATGTATTAAGGTGACACTTTCGCATCATGATGCAACCGAGCGTGATCAGCGGCGCGGTCGAGAAGCCGAACTCTTCGGCTCCCAGTAATGCGGCAATCACGACGTCGCGTCCCGTTTTCAAACCACCGTCGGTTTGCAACACCACGCGGCTGCGCAAGTCATTGAGAACGAGCACTTGATGCGTTTCGGCGATCCCGAGTTCCCACGGCAAGCCGGCGTGCTTGATGCTCGTCAACGGCGAGGCACCGGTACCACCGGTATCACCGGAGATCAGGATGTGATCGGCATGCGCCTTGGCGACACCCGATGCGATCACACCGACGCCGACCTCGCTGACCAACTTCACGCTGACTCGAGCAGCCGGGTTGCTGTTCTTGAGATCATGGATCAGTTGAGCCAAATCCTCGATCGAATAGATGTCGTGGTGCGGTGGCGGGCTGATCAACCCGACGCCCGGTGTGCTGTATCGAATTCCGGCGATGTAATTGTCGACCTTCTTGCCGGGCAATTCGCCACCTTCACCGGGTTTGGCACCTTGCGAAACCTTGATTTGCAACTCATCGGCGTTGGTCAAGTATTCGATCGTGACGCCGAAACGTCCCGAAGCGACTTGCTTGATCGACGAGCGTTTGGAGTCACCGTTCGAAAGAGGTTGGAAACGAACGGGATCTTCCCCGCCCTCACCGGTGTTACTTTTGCCGCCTAATCGGTTCATCGCGATCGCGAGCGTCTCGTGCGACTCGGCGCTGATGCTGCCCAAGCTCATCGCGCCGGTGCAGAATCGCTTGACGATGTCTTGGGCACTTTGAACTTCGTCGAGCGGGATCGACGGGCCGGCAACGCCTTCCTTGAAACCGAGCAATCCACGCAGCGTGCAACGATTGCGATTGTCGGCATTGACCGTTTGAGCGAACTGCCAATACGCGTCTTCGTTGTTATTCCGAGCCGCCAACTGCAAACTCGTAATCGACTGAGGGCTCCAGGCGTGTTTCTCGCCTTCGGCTCGCCAGTGATACTCACCCAAGTTTGGCAGCGACGGCAATCCATCGTCCTTGCGATCTGGGAAGCCCAGTCGATGTCGACGCATTGTCTCTTCGGCGATGATGTCGAATGACACGCCTTGAATGCGACTCGCCGTGCCGACGAAGCATCGATTGATGATCTCGTCTTTCAGACCGAGTGCTTCGAAGATCTGTGCGCCTTTATAACTTTGCAACGTGCTGATGCCCATCTTGGCCATCACCTTGAGCATTCCCTTGGCGACACCCTTTCGGTAGGCATAAACGATCTTGTCGTCATCAAGTGACGGGCTCATCAGGCCATCACGGTGGGCTTGCCACAATGCTTCGAACGCGAGATAAGGGTTGATCGCATCAGCACCGTAACCGATCAGCAAACAATGGTGATGGACTTCGCGAGCTTCGCCGGTTTCGACGATCAAACCGACGCGGGTTCGTTTCGCCTGCGCAACCAGGTGGTGGTGAACCGCGCCGGTCGCCAACAACATGCTGACCGGGACGCGGTCATGCGAGACTTCGCGATCCGACAAGACAACCAATTCGATCCCCGCATCGCAGGCCGCTTCGGCCTCGGCACAGATTCGGTCGAGCGTCTTTTGAATTCCGTCTTTGCCCTCCGCTCGATCGAAAGTGATGTCGATCACGCAGCTGTCCCATCCCTGGTGATGGATGTGTTTTAGCGCGGCGATTTCTTCGTTCGTCAGAATCGGATGATCAACGAGCAAACGATGGCAATGCTGCTCGGTCGCCGCGAGCAGGTTTTGCTCCGGACCGATGTAGCATTCCAACGACATGATCACCTCTTCGCGAATCGAATCGATCGCCGGGTTGGTAACCTGAGCGAAGAGTTGTTTGAAATAGTCATAGATCATCCGAGGCTTGTCCGACAAACAAGCCAGTGCCGAGTCGTTACCCATCGAACCGACCGGGTCGCGAAGTTGCTCGACGAGCGGGCGCAACATAAAATTCATCGTTTCGGCGGTGTAGCCGAACGCTTGCATGCGGTTGAGCAGCGTCTCACCGTCGAACCCGTGGCCTTCCATTTCCGGATGCAGGTCGGCGAGTCGGATGCGTTGTTTCTTCAGCCAATCGCCGTAAGGTTTGCGGCGGGCGAACTCGCTCTTGAGTTCTTCGTCGGGGATCAAGCGACCTTGTTCGAAGTCGATCAGGAACATTTTGCCTGGTTGCAGTCGACCTTTCTCGCGAACGATCGACGGATCGACCGGCAACACGCCAACTTCGCTCGCCATGATCACCCGATCATCGTGGGTGATGTAATAACGACTCGGACGTAAACCGTTTCGGTCGAGGGTCGCGCCGATGTAATGCCCGTCGGTGAAAACGATGGACGCCGGGCCGTCCCAAGGCTCCATCAAGCAACTGAAGTACTCGTAGAATGCACGTTTTTCCTCGGGCATCGTTTGGTGTTTTTGCCACGCTTCGGGCACCATCATCATGATGGCTTCCTGCAACGTTCGGCCGTTCATCAGTAGAAACTCGAGCACGTTGTCGAACGTTCCCGAATCGCTCAAATGCGGTTCGATGACCGGGAACAACTTTTGCAATTCTTCGCCGTAAATTTCCGACTCGGCCATGCCTTCGCGAGCCCGCATCCAGTTACGGTTACCGCGGAGTGTGTTGATCTCACCGTTGTGACTCATGAAACGCAGCGGCTGAGCCCGGTCCCAGCTCGGGAACGTGTTCGTCGAGAAACGACTGTGAACCATCGCCAAGTGCGTTTCGAAATCTTCGTCGCGCAAATCAGGGAAGTACGGCATCACCTGTGCCGGCGTTAACATGCCTTTGTAAATGATGACCTTCGTCGACAGCGAGCAAACGTAAAACACGAGTGCTTGTTCGAGCGTATCGCTGCCGCGGAGCTGGTGGCTGGCTTGCTTGCGAATCAAGTAAAGCTGTCGCTCGAACTCCTCTTCGGTTAAACCATCCGCTGCACCGACGAACAGCTGTTCGATCACCGGCTCACTGTTACGAGCGGTCGGTCCGACGTCGGCGGCATCGGTTTCCTGCGGCACGTCACGCCAACCGATCAAGGTTTGGCCGGTTTCGGCGATCAAACGTTCCATCGTGTCCTTGCAGATCTTCCGCTCCGCATCATCAGGCGGCAAAAAGATCAAACCGGCGGCAAACTTACCCGCTTCGGGCAAATCCACGCCCAAGTCGGCCTTGGCCACCTTGCGAAGGAACTTATGCGGCAGACCGCACATGATGCCCGATCCGTCGCCCGTGTTGGGTTCGCAACCACAGGCGCCACGGTGGTCCATGTTCTGCAGAATCGTATCGGCGTCGATGACGATCTGGTGGCTCGGGGCACCTTTGATGTGAGCGACGAATCCGACACCGCAAGCGTCTTTCTCCATCGTCGGATCGTACAGACCTTGAGCCGGCGGTAGGTGGTAAAGGGGTTTCTTTGTCATCGTTTTGGGACGCTTGAGTGAAGAGTTATGAGTCGTTCAAATGACAACCGAGACCGCTCGGCTGTTCGATTCGCTGCGTTGGCGGTCCGCCCTGGCCGCCTCGGATTTGGTTCGGAGTTCAACCTCCATTTCTCGACCCAACAGCAGTGAGCCGAACTCGACCGCCGCGCGGCTGAGTTTTCCACGCTTCCGAAAGATGATGCCCAAGGGCCGCACCATCTGTATGTCTCGACACGAGACGACTTTCAGCGTTCCGGTCGCTGTTTCGCGACGAACCGCCGATTCGGGAACCATCCCGATTCCACGATGGGCTTGGATCGCGCGGACCATCGAGTCCGCGTTGTCAAACTCCATCGAAGTCACAACCGAAATTCCGGCTGCCTTTAAACACTGGTCGATCGCTTGTCGCAAAACCAACCCGCGTTCGAACCCGACCATTTCGATGCCTTGCAACCGAGACGCTGGGATTTCTGTCTCGCCGGCAAGCGGATGGTCCGACGAACAAACCAATCGCATCGGTTCGGTTAACCAAGGAATCGCTCCGAGCGACTTCGTCGCCCGGGGAAAGCTTACCAGACCGAAGTCGACCGCGTTGTCGAGAACCAACTCGACGACACGCTGACTCGATCCGAACTCCGTCCGGACGCGGACTTCCGGATGGCTTTTTTCAAATGCCGCCGTCGCCTCAGGCATGTAACTCAGCCCGACCGAGTAGACCGCTCCGATCGTGACGGTTCCCGAGAGCTGTTGCCCATGATGGTGAACTTGTTCTTCTAGTTCCCGGTATTGTCGGACGATCTCTCGGGCACCGCGAAGGTAGATCTGCCCGGCTTTGGTCAACGCGAGCGGCCGCTTGGAGCGGTCAATCAGGATGGTTTCGAGAGTTTCTTCCAGATGCCCGATCGATTGACTGACCGCACTTTGAGTCACGCCCGCAGCCGCGGCGGCTTTGGAAAAGCTCCGCTGGTCGGCGACATGACAGAAAAATTCGAGGGTGCGGAACTGCAAACAAACACCTGGAGAACGCAGTATTACAGAAATTGATAATCTGATTAGCCATCCTTAGCGTCTCTAATGGCGGAAAGGTTAGCTGGTGGACCAGCGTGGGTCAAGGCAGACCGGGGTAAAAGCATCAACGGACACCGGAGGGATTCCACCGGCACCGAGTTGGCTGATCTAGGGCGACCAATCTTCCTTATCGTCGAGTGAGCACTAACGGGCTGTTGATTTAGTTTGCTTCGTAACCCGAAGTGTGGCGGCGTGTTAATTGAGTGCACGTTTGGGCGATTTCGTTTAACGGCAAGCCGCAGGCGGCTGCGTTTTCAAACTCTGTCGCCTACGGCTTGCCGTTAAACGATTCAATCAACAGACCGGCTAGCCCGGGGCTCCGAAATGGTGGCTTATCTGCTGATAAGCCCGCGGTGAGCGCCGTCGGCTCACTCAATCAACAGCCCCCTATTGGTCTGGGGCAACTAAAAGTTAGGGGTATGGATCTTGTTAAAGATCCTGTAGCGGTAGGATCTTTAACTACAGCCAACCCTAATCATTAGCTGTTACACATCACTGGTCTTGTGGACGCGAAACTCGCCGAGTGTCTCGGCCCGGACCACCAAATGCCGAAGGTTTTGGCGACTTTCGCTACGGCCCAGCCCAGAGATGGAACCTTGACGGCGCGTGAAAGGCCCGCCGCGATGATTATGGTCTGGATCAGCGAGCCGAGTTTCATCCCCCGTGACGCCGGGTTAGAATTTTGGAATCGAACGGGTGAGTCGCCCGCCACCCCCGCTTCTTGAACCTCTCTGACATGGTCGTCGGCCCGAACGTATGAAAGTCCGTGACAGTGGGATGCCTGAGGAAGCGTACTGGGAAACGTTGTTTGACCCCGTCCAAGCGATCTCGGGATTTCCTTTCATTGCGAATTCCACGGCCTCCGATCGCCTGCTTGAATTGGGGTGCGGCTATGGGACCTTCACCGTTGAGCTCGCCAAACGGTTTCGAGGCCGTCTCGATACCTTTGACATTGATCCAAGTATGGTCCAACGAACGACGGATCGATTGTCCGATGCGGGGCTGAAAAACGCATTCGTCTATCAGGGAAACTTTGTCGCCGCCGATTTGCCCGACCACTGCCGCGATTATGGCGTCGTTGTCCTCTTTCACATCATGCATCTGGAAAACCCCGAAGACTTGCTCCGGCGAGTCCTATCTCGTGTTCGCCCCGGAGGCATGCTGGCGTTCTTGCATTGGCGACCCGATCAAATCACGCCGCGTGGACCTGATATGGAAATACGCCCAACCCTTGCGGACTACCAAAGGTGGAGCGAGCAGTTTCACCTGACACCACCGATCGAAGCGGAGTTGCTCGATTGCCCTCATCATTTTGCCGTGTACTGCCAAACGTCGGAGCCGACATGAACCTTCCCGTTCGACCGCTTGTTTCGAGTCTCTCATTGACTGCTGCGTTGACGCTTCTGACGTGTTTGGCGGATGCGAACGTTTCAGCGGAAGAATTTATTGACGCGAACTACTCTTCGCCACCAAACCAACGGCCTCACCTGGTGCTGGACGCGAAGGGGTTTTCCGGTGTGATCGACCGCGTCGCTCTGAGTGACGACGGTCAGTGGCTCGCCGGAGTCGCCGATAAAACGGTTCGCATATGGAATCTCGAAACCGGCCAGATGCACGCCGCCCTACGTGGTTACCAAGAACCCGACGGTTTCCACATCGGGTACATCGACTCACTCACGTTCGCCCCCGATAACCAACACCTGATCGTGGGCGTCTCAGACAACAGCCAATTCGGATCGACGCGTGTTTATGACCTCAAACAACCGGACAAGATCAAGCAACTGATCGCCGGGCATACCGGTTGCACCCGTGGCGTCACGTTTTCGAAATCAGGGCAATGGTTGGCCACGTGGGGATGCGACGGGAACATCGTGTTCTACCGGCGAAGAGGCAGCAACGGCGACTGGCAGATCGAATTCAAAGTCGGTTGGGGCCGAACATTTCGGGGTAAAGAACTGCGAGTTCCAAAAGACCTATTTGCGTTCACGCCCGATGAACAGCATCTCGTGTTCAACTTCGTGGACAGTTCACTGGACGTTGTCTCGATCAGCCAGCGCCGAGCCATTCCGACGCTAAGCCAGATCCCCCAGTCGATTCGATCGCTAGATAATCGTCACAAAGACAATCGCGGACCGTTCGGGGATTGGTCCTCGTATCGGCACGTCCTCACGCTCGATCCACCGGCGAGCGAACTGGATCCGCATCTGGTATTGATCGGCAGCGGCGTCAAGAAAAAATTCTTTGCCGCTTCGTTCGATCGCAACGGTGATGACATCGCGATTCATGAGCACCCCTATGATACGACCGCGATCGCTTGGAATCAAAAATGCAACAAGGTCGCCAGTGCCGACTCGCTCGGCGAGATCCACGTTTGGGACCCCAAGACCGGACGTCTATTGCATCCGATCGTCCGCCCGGTGACGCAGTCGTTGTGGAACGTTCGCTGGTCGTCCGATGGTCAAAAGCTGCTCTTCAGTGACAACAACTATCCCGAGGGACGTTGGAACTTCAATCGATACGCGGGTGTCGAGCAACAGTTGGACTTGACCAATTTTCAAGTCACCAAGTTATCCGATCGTGAGATGGCGGCGGTGGAAGACCATCCGATTCGCCCGACCGGTCAACACGATCGTTTGGGCGAGATCGAGCTGATGATTTTGAAGATGCCTGAGAAATTCGAGTCGCAAACGTCCAACGAGTGGTTGCTCTACGCCCGCGAGTTGGCTGATGAGTCCCGGTTTTATATTCTCGATCCTTGGCTAGACCCTCAGGTTTCGTCTCAGTTCCGAAACTTGCGGGTACGAGTTCCGAAACGGAAGTTTGGCAATCCGACCTGCATGAGGTTTTTCGATCCGGCCGGTGAAGTCGGTGGTAACGTGTGTTTGCTTGGTACCGATACGGGCAAGCTCATCGAAGCGACGATCGAGATCCTTCCGAATCGTCGTGTTGCGCTGCGTATCACGAAAGAGTTCATGGGGCATACGGCAAAGATCACCAGTTTGGATATTTCACCGGATCGCCAAAAATTGGTCAGCAGTTCGCTCGATGGCACACTGCGGATTTGGCCATTGCGACAAGCTCGCGTTCTGGGGGACATTGATTTCGCCACCGACGGGACGCGCGTCAGCGAGGTTCCTCCGGCTAGTCTGGGGTACGCGTCGGGTATCCGGCAAGATGACACACTCTTGCGGTTCGACGATGGATCGTTTTACGAACGCATCCGCAAAATCCAGTCGGGTCAGTACAAGCCGGGGCAATCCGTACGTGTCGAGTTGCTGCGAGGTGCCGACTTGCTTCCTTCGCAACGCTCGAGGTTTACCGTCAACGTCCGATTGGCCGAAGCGCCCGACATGGTTCTGCCCCTGGCCAGTTCTTTGTTAACGCGAGACGGTGAGCGTGTCTTCTGGACGCCTGACGGGTATTACGAATCTTCGAGTCAAGGCGGACAATTCGTCGGCTGGCACATCAACAACGCCCGGCACGAAACGGCGCAGTTCTACCCCATCGAACAATTCCAAGAACAGTACTACCAACCCAAGGCGGTGCGATATGCGATTCGAAACAGTGACACGGCATCGGGTCTCGAGCAAGTTGCCGATGAAGTCGTTGGTTTCGAGGCTCCTGATCCTTTAGCCGAAGCCACCCGAAGCGAATTGACTCAGCGTTTACCGCCCAAGATCGACATTCTGTCTCCGGTGCCGAATTTCGTCAGCGACGACCCTAAGCTGACCGTTGTTTCACGCGTGCGTGGGTCGGCCGAATCGACGTTCAGCCAAGTGCGATACCGAGTCGACGGGCATGCGGTTCCCGGTCGCCCACGTCAAACATCTCGCCGTGTGACTACCGAAGGTGTTGAGGTTTGGTACGAACAATCGATCGACTTGCCCGCAGGTGATCATCAGATCGAGTTGTCATTGAACAGTTCCAACCAAACCCGCGGAAGCCAAACGGTTCGCTGCACGATTCGTGGAGGGGCCCCGACGGAAGTTCAGCGAGGTCGCTTGTTCTTGCTCGCGATCGGTATATCGGAATACGCGAACCAGGACTTCCGACTCGGTTTCGCGCAATCGGATGCCGAAGCGTTCGCGGACGGATGGAAGAACCTCAATGGGTCGGTCTATTCTGAAACGATTCAAAAGGTCTTGACCAATGAGACCGCGACCAGTCAGGCGATCCGAGAAGAAGGCTTTGCTTGGCTGCTTTCGCAATCGATTCAACCGAGTGATACGGTGATCGTGTATTTGGCAGGACATGGTTTGTTTGACGATTACGATGAATGGTATTTTGCCGGTCACGAACTCGATCTGGATCGCTTGATCTCGACGGCCATTTCCGACGCCGAGCTGGATTCGTTCTTAAGCAAGATCCCGACCAACACGATTCTGTTCACCGACACGTGTCATGCCGGCGGTTTTGTCAGTGACACGCGGGTTCGGTCGCATCCACAAAGCGGCACGGACATTTGGCGCGGTCGGGGACATGTGGTGTTCGCATCGTGTTTAGCCGAGGAAAGCAGTTTTGAATCTCCGAGTTGGAACCACGGTGCGTTCACGATGGCGATTCTTGAGTTTCTCACGTCGCCGCAAGCCGACTACAACGACGACGGCGAATTGACGTTCAACGAGATGGTTCTTTTCGTGCAAACGCATGTACGTAAGATTACGGGGAAAGCCCAAAACCCGACCATCGAAATGCCTTCGAGCGTCAGCAACATCCGTTTCACCGGATCGGCTCCCTGATGTCTGACTCGCCCACTTCCGACACGCCTTCAATCAGATCGCCTGAAGCCTCCGTCAATCCGTATCAAGTCGGCGAGTCATCCACGTCCGTTGATTTGAACACGGGAACACTTGACGACGCCGCCAGCCGCGTCAGTTTTCGCTTGTCCAAGGGCGTCCTCCGCCACGCGATCGATCATCTGTTGTTGCACCAACATCCGCTGCGGCTGTCGATCGGGTCTTTGCTAATGATCTTCGCCAGCGGAGCGGCGATCTTTTGGGCGGCCTCCCAGAACGTGGTGGTGTTCGTCGTCACGCTTGTCTTCACGATGGTGCTATCGTCACTGATCTATACCTCGCTGATTTATCGATCCAAATCCATCATGAGGAATCGTGTGCGAGAGCTCGGTTTGGTTCAAGACTCGGTCTGCGTCGTCGAGATCGAAGACGAACGATTCGTCATGACGACGTCCAACGGGCAGCATCGCTGGAATGCCGCCGACGTGAAGGTCTACCGAACACCATTCGGGATCGTCCTTTGTCCTGAACCGATGACGCCCATTTATGTGCCCCGCCGGAACAACTCACCGGCCCAAGCGATGAAGACCCTACGCCGAAAGTTTTCCGAAGCTCAAACCGACCGCGATTCGATTTGATATCGAAAGTTTGCCAAAACATCTGAAACTGCCCGAGTGCTTCGTCAAAATATAAAATTAAGGTTACTAAAGTGAGCCGACGGCGCTACCGGCGTGTTGATTTAATCGTAACCCGAAGCGTGAGCGAGGGATTCATCACCATTAAGTCCTTTGTATGTATCCCTCGCTCACGCTTCGGGTTTCGATGAGGACTAAATCAACAGCCCGCTAGCCGCGGGCATTGCTCGACGCCCGACGCCAGCGCGTTCGGCTCACACTAAAATTAAATTTTGACGAAGCACTTGCTTCTGAATTCAATCTCGGAGTATCAACAGGCAATTCGGCAGCCTATCGATGATCCGCAGGAGGCAATTCATGTCCAAGGCTTACGAAGGATCGGACGAAGTCGACGAATTCAAACCGAACAGGAGAGGGATCAAACGCCCGCCCGTTGCCATGGTTGCGGGCGCCGTGTTTGCGATCCTCAGCGTCGCGATCTTGACTTCAGGAGCGATCCTTGAAGGAACCGGCGTGCTCATTGTCGGTATCGGGTGCGCGTGCATCGGAATCGATCCGACACGACGTGAACGTCGCTCAGGGCGATGATCAATTCCCCCCAGCATTGTCTAGTGTTCCGTGAAAATTTAGCATCGCGTGTCAAGCAATACCTGCGGCTTGCGGGCTGTTGATTTAGTCGTATACCGAATGACAGGAATTAGCCGATGGGTGTTTGCCTGGGCCGCTAAAAGGTTGGTATTGACACGAACTTTCCAAGATTTGTTTTTGTTCCGCATGCCAGCTTGGCTCCGACCTCAAACGAATGTCGGGGCAGTCTTTCACGGCCAAAGGCCCGGCAGTTTACCTAGCCCAGCCCGCAGGGCTGGGTTGAATGTGCGAGCGATCCATGTAGGGCCGAAGGTCCGGTCGTTTGCTAGTGACGTGAACAAACGGCCGGACCGTTGGTCCTACCCAGTAACGTGCCATCGATCACCCAGCCCTTCGGACTGGGCTAGGCAAACGGATGGGCCGTTGGCCCGAAAACCGCAATGACTTCCGCTCGATTCGCCGAACGGCGTGGTACCAAACTTGCGCAACCCGAAGTCGCCGCAACTCCAACTTTTTAGCAGGCCAGCGTTAGCCTGGGGCTGTTCAAAATTCGGTGTTGACTCGTTGTCTTTCCTTTTTCTCCCAGCAGTTTCTTGTCCACCTGTCACCTCTCCCGAACGCAGTTTGGGGGAGGTCGAGCGACGACGTTCAGGAGTCCGCGAGGGAGGGGGCACCAGCGTTGTTTGGTTGGATCGGCTTGGTTTGCCCTGGGGATGCCCCCTCCCGGATCTTGCTTCGCTCGATCCGACCTCCCCCAGCTTCGCTGGGAGAGGTGACAGGAAGTTGCGGAGAACGAAAATATCGCAATACCAAATTTTGAACAGGCCAGCGTTAGCCCCGGTTAACGGCCGCGGAAACCGCCGCTAACGCGGTACGGCTAATTAAATCAACAGCCCGCTTGCGCTGTCGGCTCACTTCACTAACGCTGGTTTTTTATTTTGACAAAACACTAAGGTCCACGTACCGTGCGGATGTTGACCTTGCCGGCTTCGAGTTCCTGCAGCCTGCGTTGTCGATACTTATGCGAGATTTTGATCGCCTCAGCTCGGTCGCTTTCATCGTAATTCCAAAACGCTTGGATCACCTCTTCGCATTTTTGGAAATGCGAACCGTCGTCGCCGACTCGCTCACGGGCTTTGATCAAACGCTCTTTGAGTTCAGCGACCAAGACTTGAGATGCCGGATCATCGTAGAGGTTGATGGTCTCGGACGGGTCGTTGATCAAGTCGTAAAGTTCCCAACCTGGTGGAGTTCGATAGCCACCGTCGTAGTTGCATCCGTAGTAATAGATCAGTTTGTGTGTCTTGGTACGGATTCCTAAGTGCGCGGGATTGTCGTGATGGGCCATGTGCATCCAATATCGGTAATAGGCCTCCTGCTTCCAGTCTTTCGGTTCGACTCCGGTTTCGAGAAGGGTTTGGAAAGAGCGACCTTGGACCGACGCTGGGATTTTCGCTCCGGCGAATGTCAACATCGTCGGACCGTAGTCGACGTTCTCGACGATCGTGTTGAAACGTTGTCCCGCGGGTACCGACGGCGGATAACGAACCAACAGCGGCATCCGCTGAGATTCCTCGTACATCCAACGTTTGTCTTGGTAATCGTGCTCGCCGAGCATGAAACCTTGGTCGCCGGTGTAAACGATCACGGTGTTATCGAGTTGACCGGTTGTTTCGAGGTGATCGAACAAACGCCCGAGATTGTCGTCGATGCCTTTGACGCAGCGTAAGAACTTCTTGAGGTAAGCATTGTAGGCCAACCTTGTGTTTTGTTCGTCTGTGAAGTCGGCGGGATCAAAGTTCGGCGGAAATTCTTTGGGATAAAGTTTCGGCAACTCAGCTAAATAAGAACGTCTTGGGTTCCGGGACCCGATCGATGTACCGATATGGGGTAGCAATTCGTCGTCGGCCCCACGGGTGGCGATCGAACCGAAACGTGGGTCGCGTTTCCACAGTGTCTCGGGCTCGGGAATCGAAACGTCCGCGAGATAGCTTTCATAACGCGCCGCATTATCAAAGTAATCGTGGGGCGCTTTGTAGTGGTGCATCAGGAAGAATGGCTGGTCTTGATTCCAACCCGTCTTGAGCCAATCGAGCGTGATGTCTGTAATCGCGTCGGTCGAATGCTTGCCGGGAAACTGAATCGTGTTCTTGCCCCACGGCTGATCACCACGGACCAAAAACTCCGGGTCATGGTACTGGCCTTGGCCGGGCAAAACGCAGTAATAGTCGAAATCGGCAGGCTCGGCTTTAAGGTGCCATTTCCCGACCATGGCGGTGTGATAGCCGGCCTTCTTCATCTCGATCGCCAACATTTGGTCGCCCGGTTGGACCGCACCATTCAAATCGAACGAACCGTTGACGTGATTGTATTGGCCGGTCAGCACACAAGCCCGTGACGGCGAGCATATCGAATTCGTGCAAAACGCATTGGCGAACAACGCGCCTTCGTTGGCAAGCCGATCGATGTTCGGCGTCGGGGCGATCGATGCCAAACGTCCCCCGTAGGCGGAGATCGCGTGGGCCGCATGATCGTCGGACATGATAAAGAGAATGTTCGGACGATCGGCACCGCTTAAAACGCCAGCGGGCACACTCGCCAACATGCCGAAAAAACACTGGAATAGAATCAGATGAAATGGAAGACGATTCATAGACAGGTTCTCATTGATTTGGCAAAACCGGCACACGTTGGCTCGCGACGAGATGTTTTGGTGGTATTCCAAAAATCCGTTTAAAAGCTCGCGAGAACTGAAACGCATCCGAGAAACCGAGTTGAAGGGCCACTTGTTTTACCAACATCTGGTCTTCGACGAGCAGTTCAGCGGCACGATTCATCTTTTTGCGAAGCAGGTACTGGTAGGCTCCCGTTCCAGCGAACCGGCGAAACAATCGGGACAGATGGATCGGAGTCAAGTCGCACTGTTGGGCAAGTTCTTCGATCGTGTTGATCGCTAAATAGTTCGATTCGATATGATCGCGAACTCGCTCGTAGGTCGCAAACGCGCGTGGAACCGTCGGGCTCTCTTCCAGGCATCCCACACGGACCTTCACCAAAATAAGTCGAACGATCTGTTCGCAGATTTCACCGGCGGTGTCACCATTACCATGGGCCTCGCGGTCGAGCATTTCAAATAGCTCCGATAGTTCGTGATAATGCGGAACTCGTAACGGGTGTGAGTTCAGCAGGCCGGCTTCGCCGAGCATCTTTTCGGCATCGAAACCAGCAATGTCGACGTAGTACTTCCGCATCCGCTGCGATGGTTTGTTGACGATTCGGTGGGGTGTCTTGGGGCCGTAAGCGAACAACATCCCAGGCGAGAGTTGGAAAGAATGGTCGTCGAGTGTCAATTCACCGTGGCCCTCGACAACTAACTCAAGGCCGAAAAAGGCGAACCGGTCACGCTCGACCACGTAATCCGGCCGCATCCGTTCCACCCCGCCACAAACAACGCAAAGCGGATCCGATGGCGATGGATTCAGGTTCAGGTAGTACCGACGGGCCTCGGTTACTTGCCTGGAAACGAACTCTGGTTCTTGGTCGGCGATGAGCTGGCTCGTCACTGGAATTCACTCCCTTTGCAAAATAACGGAATCCCGTTAGGTTAATAATCGACATGACAGCGTAGCGTCATTTCTTACTTCCCCAAAGGCGTAAACTCCTTTTCGGATAGGCTCTTACTGAAAAAAGACATGCTCAATATCGAAAAATTCACCTTCGGTGTCGGTGATCGTTTCGCCCATCAGGCGGGCGCCCAGTTGACCGCTTTCGAACAACTCGCCGCCGACGGTGTGGACGTGACGCCGGTTTGGAACAAATCCAACCGAGAACATACATTTGTCGGTTCGAGTCCGCCTAGCGTTCATGCCGCCGCGAAAGCCGCCGTCGATCAGCGTGGTTGGCATAAGCCATGGCACGTTGATGCTGATCATATCCAGCTCAGGACGGTCGATCCGTTTTTGCCTTGCAGCGATTTTTTTACAATCGACGTGGCTGATTCGATCGGCAAACCGGCCAGTCCTGAGGAAGTGACCGCGTTCGTTGATCGCCACCCCGAACTCATCGGGACATTGCATCTCGATGGTCTTTCCGCTCCCTTGGCGGTATCTCGTGATGAGGTCATTGCGGTCGCCAATCAATACCTATTAGCGGTTAAGGAGGCCGGCGAGATCTATCGTTACATCGCCGGCGTCAAAGGCGCTGACAATGTGATTGCGGAAATCTCAATGGATGAGACCGACGCGCCGCAAACGCCGCCGGAATTGCTCATTATCTTGGCCGCGATCGCGGACGAGCAAGTGCCGGTACAAACCATTGCACCGAAGTTTACCGGACGATTCAACAAGGGCGTCGATTATGTCGGCGACTTGAAACAATTCGAACGTGAGTTTTCCGACGATGTGGCGGTGATCGCGCATGCGATCAAGGCTTACGGTTTGCCCGAAACGTTGAAGCTCAGCGTCCATAGCGGCAGCGACAAGTTCAGTTTGTATCCGATTATCTATGAATGCTTGAATCGAACCGGTGCCGGATTGCATTTGAAGACGGCTGGAACGACCTGGCTCGAAGAAATCATTGGTTTGTCCGAAGCCGGCGGCGATGGATTGGCGCTTGCCAAGGAAATTTACGCCTACGCTTTGGAACATGTCGACGAATTTTGTGCTCCCTACGCCAGCGTGATCGACATCGACCGTTCGCGATTACCGGATGCCTCGACCGTTGAGTCGATGTCGGGGCCGGAACTCGCCGCTGTGGTTCGTCACGACCAAAACGATGAGCACTTCAATCCACACGTGCGGCAATTATTGCACGTGTCGTTCAAAGTCGCTGCCAAGCATGGTGAACGCTATACGGATCTGCTCAAAGCGAACGCGGAGATTGTCGGACGCGAAGTCACCAAGAATCTTTATGAGCGGCACTTGAGGCCCTTGTTCCTTGGCCAGTCCAACCCGGCACTATCGTCGGCGCGTGCTTGTTCGGCGGAATCAACGGGAGGGCAATCGCAATGAAAGCCCTTCAAATCGACGAACCGAAATCTTGGAAACAAATCGAGATTCCCGAACCATCTCCGCCGCGTGAAGGCGAGGCTCTCGTGCGGATTCACCGCGTGGGTGTCTGCGGGACTGACCTGGGCGGCTACCTCGGCAAGTTCCCGTTCTTTTCCTACCCCCGAATCCCGGGGCACGAACTCGGGGTGGAAGTCTTGGCCGTTGGGCCGGACGTGACAAACGTCGTGGTCGGCGACAAGTGCAGCGTCGAACCCTACATCAATTGTCAAAAGTGTTACTCGTGCCAGCGAGGATTGACGAATTGCTGCGAACATCACCAAACGCTCGGCGTCATGTGCGACGGAGGCCTGACCGAACGAATGATCTTGCCGGCTCGCAAACTTCACCCGGCCAACGAACTCACTTATGAGCAATCGGCACTTGTCGAAACCTTGGCGATCGGATGCCATGCGGTCGACCGCGCAAAAGTGCATGCCAGCGATACGGTGCTCATCCTTGGGGCGGGACCGATCGGGTTGTCGGTGCTGGAGTTTGTTCGCATTGCGGGTGCTCGCACGATTGTGGCCGACCTGAGCGAAAAACGACTGTCGTTTGTTACCGATGAAATGGGCGTCCGCGACACGCTGACGATTACGGGTGGACCCGACGATATCGAGCGTCTCGAAGGCTTGACCGACGGGCGGCGGGCAGACGTGGTGATCGATGCTACGGGAAACCACTTGAGCATGGCGAGGTCGATGCAGATGGCTGCTTTCGGCGGACGCGTCGTTTTCGTCGGAATCACGCAGTCAAATCTGGACTTCCCCCACGCGCCCTTCATGCACCGACGGGAACTAACCTTATTGGCCAGTCGCAATGCCCTTTCGAGTGACTTCACACGCATCATTCGCCTAATCGAGTCGGGAGCGATCGATACCGGTCCTTGGATCACCCATCACGCCAACTTCGACGAAGTACCGACCGTGTTTCCCACTTGGATCGACCCAAATAGTGGCGTAATCAAGGCGATCATTCATGTTGTCTAAAGATCGCTCTTGTGCAAGTTGATCGACCGGAGTCGTTCACTTCGTCATATTCGACTTGTCGCGGAGACCTTAGATGCCATTCGTCCAGGCTTTTCCCATGTAAAGACAAGGGTTACGATGAAGCCTTTGCCCTGCGTTTATTCCGCTGGAACGGTCCCCGCCCTGACGAATGCTTGAACCAAAAACGCTGACCGAAGAAGAACGCGAGATCTATCAATGGCAGATGTGGGTGCCCGACTTCGGAGCAACCGGACAAGAGAGATTGAAAGCGTCTTCGGTCATGGTCTCGAGGGTCGGGGGCGTCGGCAGCGTCGTTGCGTATGAGCTCGCTGCCGCAGGTGTCGGCAAACTCATCTTGGCGCACGCTGGCAATGTCAAACCAAGCGATCTGAATCGACAACTCTTGATCACTCACGATTGGATCGGGAAGCCTCGGATCGAGTCGATTCGGCGGCGTCTTTTGGAACTGAATCCGCGACTGGAGATCGTTGCCGTCGGGCAAAACGTGAATGAAACCAATGCCGCCGACCTGGTTGCCCAGTGTGATGTCGTGGTCGATTGCGCTCCGTTGTTTGCCGAGCGTTTCGCAATGAACGAGCAGGCCGTCCGCCAAAACAAACCTATGGTCGAATGTGCGATGCACGAACTTGAAGCTCATTTGACAACAATTGTTCCCGGTCGAACGGCGTGCTTGCGATGTTTGACGCCGGAACAACCACCGTCCTGGACGCGTGAGTTTCCTGTGTTCGGTGCGGTTTCGGGAACGGTGGCCTGCATGGCTGCCATGGAAACCATCAAAACCATCGCCGGCATCGGAAACCCATTGCACAACCGGATGCTTCGCATGGACCTTCGCGACATGAGTTTTCATTCCTTGAAGATTAAACGCCGCCCGGATTGTCCGTGTTGTGGTCATCTTCCCCTTTCTGCTTCTGCCGCTCGCCCAATAACTTTTTGACATGTATGTAATCATTCCTACCGTGATGCGGTCACATACCGGCGGCTTAAGCCGGGTTTGCGTTCAAGGCGAATCGGTCGATGACGTTTTGAAGCAACTTGTGAAACAACACCCCGACTTGCAGCATCATTTGTTCGATAGCGAAGGCCGGTTGGTGTCGTTTGTGAACGTGTTCGTCAACGATGAAAACATTCGCGACTTGGATCAAGGGAATACCAAACTAAGCGATACCGATGACGTGTTGTTGGTGCCCGCCATCGCGGGAGGCTGAATTGATGGCCGAATCAGGACGTCTGAGTTCGGAAGAGTCACTCCGCTACGCACGGCATTTGACATTGCCCCAGGTTGGCATCGACGGTCAAGCCAGACTGAAGGCGTCATCGGCTCTGATTATCGGGACTGGCGGACTCGGGTCTCCGGTGGCTTTGTACCTCGCCGCCGCCGGAGTCGGCCGAATAGGTGTTGTTGATTTCGACCGCGTGGAAGCATCCAACTTGCAGCGTCAAATCATTCACGGCACCAGCGACATCGGACGCACCAAAGTGGCCTCGGCGGCTGAGTCGATTGCCGAAGTGAATCCCTTCGTCGAAGTGGAGTGTTTCGATGAAGCACTGGATAGCCAGAATGCCATGTCGATCGCGTCGCGGTTCGATGTGATCGTCGATGGCACCGATAATTTTGCCACGCGTTATTTAGTCAATGATGTTTGCGTGCTATTGAAGAAACCAAACTGCTATGGTTCGATCTACCAGTTTGAAGGCCAAGCATCGGTATTCGCGTTCGACGGCGGCCCTTGTTATCGCTGCCTCTATCCTCAGCCACCCGCGCCGGGGGCGGTCCCCAACTGTGCCGAAGGAGGCGTGATGGGGGTTCTGCCTGGAATGATCGGGACGGTCCAGGCAACCGAAGCAATCAAGATCCTGCTCGGCCTTGGCGTGAACCTTTCCGGACGTTTGTTGTTGATCGATGCGCTCGAGATGAAGTTTCGCGAGCTGAAAGTGAAACGAAACCCAAACTGCCCCGTCTGCGGCGATCATCCGACGATTACGGCCCCGATCGATTATGCTCAGTTTTGCGGGATGCCACCGAGTGGTGTTGTTTCATGCGATAGGAACGTGACGCCGGAAGAGTTACAGCGACGGCGATCGCAGGGCGATTCGTTCACGCTATTGGACGTTCGTGAACCGCACGAATATGCGATTTGTCATTTAGGCGGCACGTTGATTCCACTTGCGGAGTTGCCAGCTCGCTTGGATGAATTGGATCGATCCCGACCGGTGATCGTGCACTGCAAATCAGGTGGACGCAGCCTCAAGGCCGTCGACATCCTTCGTCAGGCCGGGTTTGAGGATGTATTCAATCTACAAGGTGGAATCTTGGCCTGGGCGAAAGATGTCGACCCGTCCATGCCGACCTATTGATCGTCCGCAACGGTCGTCCTGGATTGGACTTGTCCCTGATCCAGAACCAGCCGAACGTCCGCTAGCGTTTCGGCCTCTTCGGTGTTGTGAGTGACGTGCAGCGTTGTCACTCCGGTGGATTGCTTAACCCGCTTGAGCAGATCCTGCATGTCCGCGCGCGTCGAATCGTCCAGTGCACTGAGTGGTTCGTCCAGTAACAATACCGAGGGCCGAAACGACAATGCCCTTCCCAGCGAAACACGTTGGGACTCGCCACCGCTAAGCGAGTCGACCTGTCGCGGCAGCAACGCCGTGATCCCCAAGACCTCGGCCAGTTCGACCACACGTGAATGAATCAGGACGCGACTTGTCTTTCGAAGTCGCAACGCAAACGCCAAATGCTCGGCCACCGTCAATGTCGGGAAGAGCACCAGATCCTGAGGCACGTAGCCGATCTGTCGATCACCCGGTGGCCATCGTGTCACGTCACGACCGGCAATCAGAACGCTGCCGGAGGTGATCGTTCGCAATCCACAAATGGCTTCTAAAATCGTCGTCTTGCCTCGGCCGGTACTTCCCATCAAGACGGCATAACGCCCTGAGGGAACTTCCAACGAGATGTTGTTCAAGGTGAATTCACCGGCACGAATCGTTACGTCGCGAAGCTCGATCATGCGTTGAGCCCCGTGCCGAGCATTCGCAACAACAGCAACACAACGACCGCCATCGCAACCATCAACAACGACACCGCGACGGCCGCATCAAGCTGACCGACACTCAGTTCTAGGAACACTGTCGTCGACAAGACTTCGGTCTTCATCCGCGTCGCGCCGGCGAAGACCAAAATGGGGCCAAACTCACCGAGCGCCCGAGCCCACGCGATGGTGGCTGCCGCAATCATTCCTCGCCAAGATTGAGGCAACGCGACTAGCGTAAATGCTTGAGCACGGGAGCACCCGAGCGTCCGAGCGACGTCTTCGGCGCGTGGATCGATTTGATCAAACGTCACCCGCATCGTGCGTACGGCAAACGCGCACGCAACCGAAAACTGAGCCAACACGATCGCTGGCCACTGGTACGTGACTGGGAAGCCGACCCGATCACGCAGCCATGTTTCCAATTCAAAGCCGCCGATGGAAAGGTGAAACAGGATCAGCAAGCTCAACCCCAACACCAGGGGAGGCAAGACGATCGGAATATCAACCAGAGTATCGATCAACCAGCGCCCAGGAAATCGGTAACGCGAAAGCAGATATGCGAGCGGAGTGGCTACCCAAACCGACAAAATCGCGGCCGCAGTGCAAGTCAGCATGGTCAACCGAATGGCGGCCAAGATTTCAGGTTTGCTGATTGCTTCACGGAAATCGGACACCGACGTGAACATCACATCCGCGATCAGCAGTAACACGATCAAAACGACGAACAACCCGGATAGCCCGCTCATCACGAGAAAGAACGGTACGTCGCTGCGTGTCCGGACCGTTCTTACGACCGGATCCAAATCGTGGACGCTCATTCCGCTTGATCGACCTGCCAGCGAAAGCCTTCGGCGGCAAATGCCTCTTGCGACGGCATTGATCGAATTCGCTCAAACAAACGTCCGGCTAGATTCGGATACCGAGAGTCTTTGGAGACCGCCCAAGGCTGTGTCGCGACGCTGCATTCGATCCCACGGATCTGCACCGCATCAAGGAACTCGGACGCGCCTGCGGCGTTGCTCAGGTAAGCGACGGCGGCGTCGAGCGAACCGGTTTGCAATTGATTGACGAGCATGTCTCCGGTGGGAGTTTGCACGGTGACGTTCGGCATGATCTCGGTCTGCACGCCGCCTTCGCGAAACGTGTTCTGAGTGATCCATCCCATCGCGCATTGTTTCTCGTGGCCGATCCCGACTCTTAATCCTTCACGTGCCAAGTCCTTCAGCGATGCGATGTTTTTCGGATTGCCCTTGGGAACCAAGATCACCAGTTCGTTCTGCGAAACCGGAATCGGATGGGGAAACAGATCGTGGACCTGATTCATGAACTCATTGTCGCAAGCAAAGTATGCGTCGGGATGTTGTCCGGCTTTCATTTGCGCGACCAAGATACCACAACCGTTGTAGACTCGATTAACGATCACGCCCTCACGCTGTTCGAACTCGGTGATCGTTTCATCGATCGCCGGACGCAGCATGGATCCGGCAAAAATTGACAACTCCGGGCGATCACTCCAAGCATCGCCACCGGACGTTCGAAAGCCATGCTTTTCGTATTGCTTAAGACCGCGATCAGGTGACGAAACATAACGTGCAAAATGCAGCGCGGCGGTTGGTTGTTTGGTCGACGCGATCACTCCGATCGCCACTCGAGACGAAGCGGCGAGTAGCTCGGGAAGTTCGATGTAGTTCAAATCCGGATACGTGTGTAACACGGCGTCGTAAACAATTCCCGCATCGGCGGCCCCGACGGCCAAGTCGCTGGCAACCTCCGTTACGGTAGCCCGATACGCGATGGCGGCTTGTTCCAATGGGCTCCAGCGATCCTCGGCGTCCAACACTTGACGAACGACCTTACCGACCGCCGCTGTTTCTGGGTTGGCCAAGACAAGCCGCACGTCGTCTCTCAACAAATCGTCGAATGATTCGATCGATTTCGGATTGCCTTTGCGAATCGCGACGACCGCTTGCATAAGCGAGATCGGTACTGTTTCCGCGATGAGCGACTTTTCGCGACCGATGGCGAGAAAACTGTCATCAGCAGGCAAGAACAGGTCGCCAACCCCAGTCACTTCGATCGACGAAATCAAAGTCTGAGACGGTCCATATTGAATCTCGATGGGCGTTTCGTACTCACGTTCGTATTGCTCACGGATCGCTTCCATGACCGCCCGGTTGCTGGCCGCACAGTACACCATCAGAGGTTGGCGGTTCAAGGAGGCACCTCCCGACGATGAAAATTCCGCTGGATTGCGACCGGATCCACCGCCACCGATCAGCGCGGCAAAGGTAACTGCGAGTAGAATCAACGACCCAATCATGAGGAGCACGGTGCGATTCATAACAGCGTTCCTTTAGCGGCCCGGTGGAATGGTCAGCAAAACCGGTTCACGATTTTTGCCTTCTTCCGACGTGCGATCGGGAGGACGATTCTCTTCGTCACCAAACAACGCGGTATCCCAGTCGGCACTGATCAATAAATCAAAGCCAGGGTTTTGTTCCTTCACTTGGCAGGAACAGGCACCGCTGAGAAACAAAGTCAAATCCTCCATCAATGCTGCCGAAAAATCGCCCGCCGGGATCACTTCGAGGGCGCGTCCGCGACCGAATACAGGTACCAGCAGTGGCTCACCGTCTAGAAAAGCTTGCCGTCGAATTCCGGTCAACAAACTCGTCAAGAACGATTCGGCCGGATCGTCGTGGGCGATTTCAAGCAAACTGAATCGCACGACCAGAGGGATGTCAGCGTAGAGTTCCGAACCGGGCAATCCGATGCCTTCGGGCAACCGAATCGTTTGCTCTAAATGCGTGAAAGAGTTTTCTAGCAATTTTTTTGCGGCCTGTGTTCGCTCTGCATCAGGCGAAGTGACCATTACCCATACCACACTGTGCCCGGCCATCAATCGCTTGGCTAACTCAGCGCGGGCGGGAGATTCAAGCAGATCCCTGCTCGAGGATTCGGACAGCGTCTGATGCCAGTGATTCACAATCTGTGATCGACCGATCGTGGTCCGAGCCAACAGGTAGGGAAGCGTCGGCTGTTTGTTCCCATTGAGATCTTTCCATAAGTCGCGGTGTTCAGCCGACATCGCGCCCGAGGTATCCACGTGTACCAAACTGGCATTCGCACCCGAGCGGTCTAGATCGTTTTGAAGTCGTCGCATCCTCGCCGCATCGGATGTCGATACCTCTTCGTCGTGGAAAACAATGATCTCGCACGCGTCCGGTTGCCAACGTTCCAACGCGTATCGAAATACGGGAATGTTGCAAGCCGTGGCAACCGTCCCGATCATCGCGACCACTAATGTCAGAGGAATTCTCATCAAGCCGAGGTTTTCAAGTTGAGATATTGGTGAAATACGACGCGCGGATAGAGTCACCGCATGATCCTGCAGACTCTACGTTTGGCTTGATTGTAATGGATGGAATCTTAGAACGTGTTTTAAAAAGGGGTCTGACCCTCTCCGGCGAGGCCAAAAACCCAATGAAATCGACTCGCCTCCAAAGGGTCAGACCCCTTTTTAAAACACGTTCTTAGTTTAGGACCTAAATCCGATTCACCCTGCGGTGTCAGACTTCGAATTGAACGCCGACTACCGCGAAACCAATTTGCGAGAATATACCCCTGGAAACACCTCAAGCGATTGGCAATCGCTCAACTGGGCCAGGCAAACAGATGGGCCGTTGGCCCGAAAACCGTACCGACTCGCTTCGCCAAAAAACGTGGTAATAAACTTGCGCAACATGGAAAATGCTGCGATACCAACTTTTTAGCAGTCCAAACTAGGCCGACAGCAAGCCGTCCATCGTGGCGACGAGCGACTTGACCGCGTCGACGCTGTTTTGGAAGGCGGCTGTTTCCTGTTCGGTCAAGCTAAGTTCGATGATCTTCTCGACACCGCCGCTACCCATCACGACGGGGACTCCGACGTAATAGCCGCCTACACCGTATTCGGTATCACAATATGCGGCGACCGGAATGACACGTTTTTTATCCTTGACGACCGCTTCGACCATTTGGGCACAAGCCGCTGCGGGTGCGTAGTAGGCGCTGCCGGTCTTGAGCAACGAAACGATCTCGGCACCACCGGTGCGAGTTCGGTCAACGATCTCGTCGAGGCGAGCCGAGTCGATCAGTTGTGTCACGGGGATGCCGCCCACGCTCGTGCAGCTCGGGATCGGCACCATCGTGTCGCCGTGACCGCCCATCAAGAGTGCGCTGATGTCCTCAACGCTGACGCCGAGTTCCATGGCTAAGAACGTTCGATATCGAGCCGTGTCCAAAACGCCCGCTTGGCCGCAAACTTTTGCCGGATCGAACCCCGTGACTTTGAACATTTGTTGAACCATCGCGTCGAGCGGATTGCTGACGACGATCACGACCGCGTCCGGCGAGGTTGCTTTGATGTTTTCGGCAACGCTCGTGATGATCTTGGCGTTGGTTCCGAGTAAATCGTCGCGGCTCATTCCCGGTTTGCGGGGGATTCCAGCGGTGACGACGATCACGTCGCTGTCGGCCGCGTCGGCATAGTCATTCGTGCCGACGATGTTCGAGTCATATCCCATAATGGGCGACGCTTGCATCAAATCCAGAGCTTTGCCACGCGGCATGTCTTCGGTTTGTGGGATATCCAATAAAACGATGTCGCCCAGTTCGGCGGCAGCACACCAATGAGCGCAAGTGGCGCCGACATTTCCGGCTCCGATGATCGAGATTTTTGCACGAGACATTTTAGCACTACGCATGAGTTTTTGGTTTCAGTGAAGAAGTGGGTATCGGGGAAATCAGCCCGTATGGTCGCAGCCCCCACGCCGTCGTCAAGAGGACAACCCGTCGGGCCAAGGCCCCTCTTCGAGTATTAACTGACGTCCGGCTGGAGTGGACCGGAGCGCAGCCCAATCCAACTCGAATGGTTCGCAAATAGGATGTTCAGTTTCAATTAAACCTAACGACAAAGGAACGATTCGGCGGTGTGCGGATTGGTCATCGACCAACGGCATCGCCGTGGACTTGGCGGGGTGGCTGTGCATCCGGCATTGATCGGCGTACAGCCTCGCGACGCGGTGCAGGGCGACGACCCGGAACCAATGCCAGGGCCGTTCGACAGACACTTGGTCACAGCACCAATTCCAATCATGAAATCGCTCGAGGTCCTCTGGGCGAATCAAGAAGCAACGAACACATCGTTTGCGTACCACTTGGCGATCCTCGGCTGTCATGCAAAACAACCAAACCCGGCGTTGGTTCGACGATGTCGCCATCACACCGCTCATCCAACTCGCCGCGTCATTGAGCACTTCAAATCCGATCGTACCTTGAGTCGGTAAGATCGGTTGGTTCAAACTCGTTTGATCACCAAGGGTCTTGACCAATTCCGCCGCCGCCGGGTTGTCGTAAATCTGCGGGACGATCTTCTTCTCGGCGACGTTTCGAAACAACAATTGGTAGCGAGTCGCCGGTCCGTGTTCCGTCGTTTCGGTCGAGACGGGAACCAAATAGTGAGCTTGAAAAAGAACGTCGTCCGAGTCGCCACTTTTGAGCCGATTCATCGATTGCAGTCGTCGGCGAATCAACAAAAACCAGCTGGCCATGATCCCGATGATCACACCGGTGGCCTTACCCAAGGTTTCCGGCCAAAACGTATTCCAATCCCAATCGGCCGTAAGGTTTTGAAGCCAATCCATCGCGTTTTGTTTGCCAAAGCGAGGTTGAAAAGGGATAACCGGATGGTCGGCGAGATTTACGCCAGGCTTTCCGATGGAAAGTTGACGTTGGTGCTTACCGTTTGAATATCGTCGTGATCATCGAGCGCTTCTAACAGCGACAGAACTTTTTTGGCCGTCGGACCATCGACCTCCACATTGGTCGACGCGATCTGTGAAATCTCGTTGACATCGGCTTGCAGTTCGGCAGCGGCAAATGCTTCGGATAAGGCGTCGTAGATATCGGGGGCACAGGTAACTTGGATTTGGCCCTCGTCGTCTTTTTCAACGTCATCGCCGCCGTTTTCCAAGGCGACTTCGGTGACTCGTTCCTCGTCCGTTGCGGCTGGGAAAATGAATAAGCCTTTGCGTTCAAACAAGTAGGAAACGCAACCAGTCTTGCCCAGTTCGCCGCCGTGTTTACCGAACATCGTTCGTAGTTCGGGAGCCGTTCGATTGCGATTGTCCGTCAACGCCAGACACATCACGGCGACGCCTCCGGGGCCGTAACCTTCGTAAAGAACTTCTTCGACCGCATCGCCATCAAGTTCCCCGGTGCCCCGTTTGACCGCCCGCTCGATGTTGTCCTTGGGCATTGATACCGCTTTGGCATCGTCGATCGCTTTCCGTAAGCGGATGTTCGCCGCCGGATCACCGCCACCCGTTTTGGCGGCTACGATGATCGCTTTGCTGAGTTTGCTCCACATCTTCCCACGGGCGGCGTCGACGCGGCCTTTGCGATGCTGGATATTGGCCCATTTGGAATGCCCGGCCATGTCAAGGTTCCCTTGGGTTAGCGTGGTTTTCGCTTGGTCAATTTTCGATTGGTAGATTTTTTGCTGGCAGCTGACGACGTTGATTTGGCAGCCGGCTTCGCGACTTCGGAAGTCGGTTTCGTGGTGGCAGACTTCTTGGCGGATTTCTTCGCGGATTTTTTCGGCGAAGCTGTTTTTTCAGCTACGGTTTTGACCGCTTTCTTTTCCGCCGTTTTCTTCGCGGTAGTTTTCTTGTCCGTCGTTTTCTTATCAGCCGTCTCGACAGAATCTACCGCCTCGACAGTCTCGACCGCTTCGACGGGTTTCTTGGCTGATTTCGGCTTCGTCGTTTTTGATTCGTTGACGACTTCGGCATCGGTCGTCTTGGAGGCTGGTTTCGGCGAAGCGATAGGTTCAGCCGCCTTCGCTGGCTTTTTGGACTTCGGCTTGTTCGTGGTCGAGGTAGCCTTTGCCGCCGAGCGGATTGGTTTCTTCTTGCCAGCCGGTACGGCGACAACCGGGGCAGCCTCTTCGATTGCGGCGGCTTCTTGCTTGGCGACTTCGCGTTCTTCGGCTTTCCGTTGGGCGACGCGTTTCTTGGCGGCTTCCTTGCTATCGAGCCACTCATCAAGGCCCGAAGAGCTGCCCTTGACGACCGAGTCGATCAAAGCGCGAGCGGTCTTGTCATTGGCGTCGATCGTGAGAGCAACGGCGGGCTGGTGCAACAAGTTTGCAAACTCGACACCCTTGCTTTTTGGTATCGCCCGTTCGAGACCGGGAACTCGGCCGTCGGACGCTTCGCCTTGGCTCGCGATGCCGGTAACGAGCATGATCACCATCGCCGAGTAATCGATCGGAATCGAATGTCCGCCCAGTCCGTGCTGGATGATGTAGCTGAGCACGAACGGACTGATTCCGGGCAGTTTCTCGAATTTAGCAACCGCCTTGCCGAGGTTCTCTTTCTTGAGATGGTCTAAATCAAACGAGTAGAACTCTTCGAAAATACTTTGCAACGTCGATTTCAATCGCGTTGCGGCTTTGTTCGCGTCCGGCAAACTGGACAAAACACCGGACAGTTCGGTGATCGTCGTCACACGGACTTCATTCCAATCGAAGTAGTCCTGTTCCAGCTTCGCTAAACCCTCGTCGGCCAATTCACTGGGACAATCCTCCAATAAGCACGCATACAAAACGTGTTCAAGCAGCGGCCTCGACGGGCTCGCCGGGGGAACTTTGTAATGTTTCTTCAACGCCACGTGCAATTTGGCGATGAGTTTTGAACGGTTCGTTGCAGACATGAACGGTCAACAAAGGAAGATTGAATTGGGTAATGGTGGATGGATCGATCGAGTCTTCTCGCCGAATCGCAGCCGATCAGTTGTTCGAGGATTCAGAATCGTTCGAATGCGCGTTCTCGGGCGGTGATTCCTCCGGCTCCGGTGGTTCGGGCTCGCCGTCTTTTTCCCGTTGGATGCGCGCCAGAATTTCCCCCACCGCCATCGCGTTCTCTTGACCGCGATCGATTTCGAATCGCAATCGCGGTGTGTATCGCGTGTCGAGTCGGTTGGCAATCTTACTCTGCAAAAAACCCGCTGCATTCTGCAGACCGCGAATTGACAGGTTTTTTTGAGTCTCGTCCCCCATTACGCTGACGAACACTTTGGCTTCGCGCATGTCCGGCGTCACCTCCACGCTGATAACGGTTACGTTTTCAACCCGCGGATCACGGAGGTCGGTCAGGATGGAAGCAGCGACCACTTCACGGATCGCTTCGGCAGCTTTAAGGAGTCGGCGGGACAAATTGCGAGTGAGGAGTAGAGAGTGAGGAGTAGAGAGTGAGGAGTAAAGAGTGAGGAGTAAAGAGTCTGAAGTCTGAATCAATCGAGCGTTCGGGCGACTTCTTCGATCTTGTAGGCTTCGAGAACATCGTCTTGTTTGATGTCGTTGAAACCGGACAAACGAATACCGCACTCCATCCCACGGGGGACTTCTTTCACATCTTCTTTGATGCGACGGAGAGTGTCGAGTTGGTAATCGCCGATCACACGTCCGTCGCGACTGACCCGGATCCGGCAGTTGCGAACGATCGATCCTTGCGCGACATAACAACCCGCGATCGTGCCCACGCGGCTGATCGAGAAGACTTGTTTGACAAGCGCGCGGCCCAATTCGACCACGCGTTCTTCGGGTTTCAAGCGTCCTTCGATCATCATTCGGATATCGTCGGTCAACTTATAAATCACGTCATAGCGACGGATCTCGACATTGCGTTGATCCGCCATCACGCGTGCTTGCTCATCAGGGATCACGTTGAAACCGAGGATGACGGCGTTGGAGGCGCTGGCCAACGTCGTATCGGCCAGCGAGATGCCGCCGACGCTACGCTGCAGCACTCGGATCTCAACTTCGGGGTGATCGAACTTGCTCATTTCTTTATCGATCGCTTCGAGCGAACCACGCGCATCGGCTCGGATGATCAAGTTCAACTTCACGCGTTCTTCGCCTGGAGCCAAGTTGCCGCCTTGAAGCATCTCTTGGAAGCTATCGAAGGACACCTTGGTCGTGATTCCCGACAGCGACTGTCGGCTGTATTCGTCATCCCGGCTGGACGCGATTTGTCGGGCTTGCGTGATATCCTTGAGCACATGGAACCGGTCGCCTGCGCCGGGGGCCTTGTCCAATCCGGTCAAACTCACCGGGGTACTCGGTCCGGCTTCGCGAACCGGCTTTCCGGTCAGTGTGTCCTTCATCGCACGGACGCGACCGTGGGCAGGACCACAAACCAAGATGTCGCCGACACGCAAGGTGCCGTTCTGGACGACCATTTTCGCGATCACACCCTTATCGCCGTGTTGTTCGGATTCCAAACAAACGCCCAATGCCGATCGATTCGGATTGGCCGTGTATTCATGCAACTCGGCCACGGTCAGCAAGGTTTCGAGAAGCTCTTCCATGCCCTCGCCCGTCGTGGCACTGGTCCGAACGACTTCAACGTCACCGCCCCATTCACTCGGCGTGAGCTGATACTCGGTCAGTTGGGTCATGACACGGTTCGCGTCGACGCCTTCTAAGTCGATCTTATTGAGCGCCACGACGATCGGAACTTCGGCCGCTTTGGCGTGACTGATCGCTTCGATCGTTTGGGGCATGATGCCGTCGTCGGCGGCTACGACAATGACCGCGATGTCCGTCACATTCGCACCACGGGCACGCATCTCGGTGAACGCTTCGTGACCCGGCGTATCGACGAACGTCACCGTCCGTCCGCCTTTCTTGACTTCATAAGCGCGAATGTGTTGAGTAATCCCACCGGCTTCGCCTTTGACGACATTGATACCGATCAAGGAATCCAACAGGCTAGTTTTGCCGTGGTCGACGTGTCCGAGGAACGTCACGATCGGAGCCCGCGGCACGAGAGTGTCGGCGTCGTCTTGCTGTTCTTCGATCTGAGTGATGAGTTCGTCTTCGAGCGTCTCGGACGCTTTGAGCTCGATATCGACACCCATTTCGGTGGCGATCATTTCTGCCGTCTCAAGGTTCATTTCGGCGTTGATGTTTAACATCATACCCATGCCCATCAACGTCTTCATCACGTCGGACATGGCGATCCCCGACGCTTCGCAGAACGAGCGAACGGTACAAGGAAGTTCGAGCTGAACACGTTCCTTCCGAGGGGCAGCCGTGTTGGTGCCTTTGCGACGAATTCGCGGACGGTTGCGGCGAGAAATCGAACGTTCTTGTTCGGTGGCGCCGATCACACGACGACCGCCACCGCCACGTGAGCGTTCCGCCCGGGCACTGGCCATACCGGCCAAGCCCTTCTTGCGCGGCTTTTCATCTTCTTCGATGGCTTTCTTGCGACCGGCAAATTCACCGATGACGGCACCCGCCTTCTTGGACCGCTTCTTTTCGGCGTCGTCCTTTTCGAGTCGTTCCAGCGGTGCCTTCATGCCCTGCTTGTGACCTTCGATCACGTCGCGGGTCAATTTGATATCAGGTTTTTGGGCAGGACCACCTGGCGCGATCGGGGCCGTCGGCGCGGGCGCGTTGGGCAACTGCGCCAAATTCACTTTGATCCGCGGTTCCCGTTTCTTGGCTTTGGCATCGTTCGGCTTGTCGCCGCTGCGGGAGGTCGCTCGGTCGAGCGAACGCATCTTTCCGCCACCGGAACCGAGTCCTTCACGACGGACCGGTTCGAGCGGTGCGCCCGGTCGATTAGGAACCACGCGGCCGCCGGAATTATTGGCCATCCGGTCAGCAATCCGGCTGGCCATCCCTCCGGCGGGAGGTGACTTCGGCTCGATCGGAGCCTGGGATTCGGCCTTGGGTTCCGAAGCAGGAGCGGATTTCTGAGTCGCAGGTTTGTTCAGGTTTCCGCTGGTACGCCCCGGCAAGACGTCCTTCAAACGGATTTCTGGCTTGGGTGAATTCGTTTCGGCGGGAGCTTGGGCGGGTTC
Organism: Neorhodopirellula pilleata; assembly: GCF_007859915.1. Taxonomy (GTDB): domain Bacteria; phylum Planctomycetota; class Planctomycetia; order Pirellulales; family Pirellulaceae; genus Rhodopirellula; species Rhodopirellula pilleata. The sequence continues at coordinate 223,166 of NZ_SJPM01000011.1, read as the reverse complement.
AACGGGAGCGGCGGGTGCCAACTTAGGAGCTCGTAAAACGGGAGCGGGACGTTTGTTTTCGGGTGAACCGGCTTTATCGGCCGTCCCGATGCTTTCGCCGTCTTTGGACCTCGTGCGACCGAGGTCGATCGGTGAGGTTCGACGTGGCGCGCCACGATCGAGATCGCGTACCGGAGCGACTTCGCGGACGGGTGCGATTGGTGCAGGAGGGGCGGGTTTGACGGCCGTAGCGGAGGACGATTTTGGTTCTGGTTTGGAGCTGCCGGCGATGTTCTCGCGGACCTGCTTCGCTTCGTCATCGGTGAGGCTGGCAAGGGCAGAGCCTTTCCCGGTGATTCCGGCTTTTTTCACCAGATCAACGAGATCCTTGCTGTCGAGATTGAGTTCTTTGGCGAGCGCGTAAATGCGTACTGGCACGGGGTGGGAATCCTGTCAAATTCGATAGATGAAGTCCGTCGGACCCGCTCGGGGCCGCACGGCTTCATGGTTTTTCGTTCAAAATCGCATAAAAAGACCTCCATCGACATCAATTTCAATCAAGTCCGGATGACTTCGATTGATTCGCGTCGGGGAATTTCATAGCGGTTAAAAAAATGGGTTGGATCACGAAGCCTAACGTGTTGGCTTCGTCGATGCACTAGGATAACGCAAAGCGTCGAAAATTGAAAACGGCCTGCACGTTCGCTTTAACCGTTTCCTTCGGAATCTTTCGCCGCCACGGTCTCATCGGAGACCTCAGCGGCGTCTTCTTCCATACTCACCGCCTCTGCGGACGGTTCAGTTTCCGCCGAGGGAGGAGTCGTTTCGTCAGCGGTTTGCTCTTGGGCGTCTGCGGTTTCGCTGTGGGTTTCGCCGTCGGCTTCGCTGTCGGCTTCTTCGTCGCTGGTCATTGCCACTGAATCTTCTTCGACGGTAGTCTCGTCGGCAAGACTTTCCTCCGACAAATCTTCTTCAGCGGCGGGTTCGGTCAAAGGTTCCATTTCGGCCCGGTCGCGATCCAGCTTTTCCTGGTCACGTCGGACGCGACGCTCTTCGGCAGCGGCTTTTTCGGCTTCCTCAGCACGTTGCTCGGCGATCTCAACGATTTGGTCGACTTGCTCTTCGGTCAATCCGCTCATTTCCATGAATTGATCCGGCTCAATGACCGACAAGTCATCGTAAGACAGATAGCCCTGCTCGACCAACGACTGAGCGATTTCTTCGGTGATGCCTGGGATTTGACTGAATCCACCCACGGCCCGCTCGATTTGCTCTTCGAGTTCGGCGTTGGTCATGATTTCGATATCCCATCCGCACAACTTGCTCGCCAATCGCACGTTCTGACCGCGGCGACCGATCGCAAGTGATAACTGATCTTCTTGCACCAAAACGATCGCCCGTCCGATCATATCGCAAAGTAGCACTTGATCGACTTCGGCCGGTTGCAAAGCGTTGGGAATCAGAACCTCGGGGTCACTGTCGTAACGGACGACGTCGATGTGTTCGCCAGCGAGTTCTTCGCGAACAGCCTTGATTCGACTGCCCCGGTATCCGACGCAAACGCTGATCGGATCGATCTGTTGGTCTTCACTGCTGACGGCAACTTTGCTGCGGTAACCCGGTTCGCGCGAGATCGACTTGATTTCGATCACCCCGTCGTTGAGTTCAGGGATCTCTTGTTCAAAAAGTTGCTGCACAAATTGCGGCCGAGTTCGGCTCAGAACCACCCGCACACGGTTGCCACCGGATGGGCGGACTTCGTAAACGATCGCTCGGACGCGCTCGTTCGCATGCAGACTCTCTCCAGGGATCTGTTCGCTACGAGGCAAGATCGCTTCGACGTTACCTAAATTAACCGTCGCCACACCGCCATCGGCGCGGCCGATCATGCCGCTGACGATCTCGCCGATCTGATCGCGGTACTCGATCATCAAGGCATCACGCTCGGCCTCGCGGACTTTTTGAATGATCACTTGTTTGGCGGTCTGCGCCCCGATCCGTCCGATTTGGTCGTCGCCGAGCGGTTCGCCTTCAAGCGTCGCCGAGATCTGCCCGTTGCTGCGATTGATCGAAACGATCACGTCGGAATCTTCGCCGTACTGCTTCTTCGCCGCACTTTGCAAAGCCGATTCGATGGCTTGAAAAAGCAATTCCGAGTCGATGTTCTTTTCGCGGTGCAGCGAATCGACGTAACGCAAAATGTCTTGCGGGTTCATAGCAACCAAGCTTGGGCAAAGAGGAGAGAAGTCAGGGGTTACGATAAAAAAACAGCCCGGACCGATGGGGCCCGGGCGAACAGTGAGTCTGCCGTGAGTCTTCAGGCCGCCAACCTATCGAACCAAGGGGGTTGTGTCAATGCGTTGCGTTAGCTCCCGCGAGCGAAGTGCTTCACCGTCGCCGGACGATCGATACAAACCCGACGTCCATACGATCGATGCGGCGGTTGACCGGCTCGACGATCTGCGGGAAAACGTTCGCTGGCAAGTTTTTTCCTAATTCAGAATGGAATTCATGGGCTACTCATTACCAACGCTTCGATCGGTCGCGATCGTGGTCGCATTCTTGGTTTTGACCGCTTCGCGCGGCCATGCTGCCGACGGATCACGACAATTCGCGAGGTCCGACAGCGACAAGAGGTATCTGCATCACATCGACTTGTACGACAACGACAATCGCAAGATCACCTCCGAGTCGACACGCCCCTACTCGCCCGAAAACACTTGCGGACGATGCCACGATTACGAAACGATCTCGCACGGTTGGCACTTCAACGCGTTTCGCAATCACACCCTTCGCACCGCCTCTTCAAACGATGGCAACGGACCAGCGATCGACGACGGCCGGCCGGGCGAGCCTTGGATCTGGACCGATGAGCGTACCGGGACCCAATTGCCGCTGAGCTACCGCGACTGGCCGGGCGTGTTCAACCCTGCCGATGTGGGCATCGATGACTGGGCGATGACCCGCTACTTCGGCGGTCGTATCCCAGGCGGCCAAACGAAGCCTGACCAAATCAACGATCCAAACCCTCGCTGGCAACTGTCCGGTGAACTGGAGGTCGATTGCATGGCGTGTCACGCCGTTTCAGGGGCGTACGATTTCGAACAACGGCGCGATGCGATCGAAAGCGAAAACTTTGCGTGGGCACCCACGGCGGCGTTGCGTTTGGGTGAGATCAACGGAACCGTCGGCCGGATCAAAGAAGGTAGCGATCCGAGTGACGAGGCGGTCCAGGCGAAACTGCCGACGGTGGCATACGACCCGCGAAAGTTCAATCCAGACGGCACTATGTTTATCGACCTAGTCCGACACGTCGAGAACAATGCGTGCTATCAATGTCATAGTCAGCGGACGGTGTCGCTTGGCGATTCAGGCCACGACGCGGATAGCCAAGCAGCGGAACTCGGCCATTCCGGTGCAACCGCTGGTATCAACGAACGATGGATCCACGACCAAGACGTTCACCTTCGCGCGGGCATGAAATGCACCGATTGCCACCGCAACGGGATTGATCATCATATCTCGCGGGGCTTTGAAGGCGAACGGCATCCCGCCGGAGAGTCGGTCGTCACGCTCAGTTGCGTGGGTTGTCACCTGGGAACGGATTTCTATCTGGACGAAGACGCCGCCGAAGCCTCCGTCGCGTTGAAGAACATTGCCAATCGACCGGGCAGGCTTGGCTCACCGCTGCCGCTTCATGAAGGTTTGCCGCCGATCCATTTTGAAAAGATGGCTTGCACCACGTGTCACAGTGGCCCGATCCCGACCGACGTGGCAGGCGGCATTATGACGTCACTGTCTCACGGACTCGGTTCCAAAACGCATCGTACCGGAGAAGAATTGCCTCTGATCCGCGGTCCCGTGTTTGCCCCATCGGCGGACCACTTGTCGGCCAAACAAGTATCGGCCGATTCCGAATCGTCGGGGCCGTCGTCAACTCTGTCAACTCCGTCGCCCCGTGTCCGCGCTACCCGCGTCGTTTGGCCGGCGTTTTGGGGCTTCATCGAGGAAGGCAACGTTCGGCCTCTTCCGCCCGATGAGGTTTACGCGGCGACGCGGAAAGCGCTTCGGGTTCGTCGCGGTTTCGTCGAGGAAATCAGTTTGCCGACGTTGCAGGACGAAAACAAATCGAGCCTGTTTAATGAAAAGGTCTACGCGGCGCTCGCGGCGATCGAAGACGAACTGAAGGTCTCCGACGCGGTCTATGTTTCGACAGGGAACGTGTTCGCGAAATCGGATAAGGAAAACGAGCTGAAAACCACTTCGGTTGATAACCAAGACATGGTCGGCATGGTGCAGTGGCCGATCGCTCACAACGTCCGCCCGGCGGGTTGGTCGCTTGGCGCGACCGGATGCATCGAATGTCATGCCGACGATGGCAAGATCTTTGCCTCCACCGTGGCCGCCGTCGGACCAGCTCCGATTCGACCCACTGCCGTTACGATGGCAAGTCTGCAAAGACTCAGCGATGACGAACGCCAAGTCTGGAATCAAATGTTTCTTGGTCGGACTCAGTTCAAAGTCTTGACGATGATTTCGCTAGCCGCCTTGGCAATCCTAATGCTCGCCGGCGCAGGGGCGAAGATTTTCGCCATAATGGTTCGGCCTGCGATGCCCCCGGAAGCAAAGACCGCAGATCAAGGAGACCGATCATGAAACGATTCATTCAACGGGCCACCTTTGGGGTGTTGCTGATCGCGGTGATCGTGTCCGTGTTAACATCGCTGCCGACTTGGTTCGACGGACATTTGGGAGGATACCGACTGCTAGGGCACATGATGGCTAGCGGCGTGATCGTCGTCGCGCTGCCGCTCTATGCGATCTTGCGGTGGACCGATCGGTTGACTGCCCCGGCGCAGAGACTGGTTAAGCTCCGGCGAGCGGAACCGATTGTATTTTGGGGCATGGTGTTGTTTGGGTTCCTCACGATCGGCACGATGTTCGTTTGCATGATGCCCCTCGCATCGACGTTAACGATGCGAGCCCTCGTCGACCTGCACGGTTGGTTGGGGGCGGTGTTGGCACTCGCGGTGGCCGCGAACTTAGCATCGCGTGAACAATAAGTGATGGATTCTTAACGTGGCGTCGACTTTCAGTCGACGTTTCAGGGTTTGGCGACTGAAAGTCGCCACCACTTAATGTTCACGCGATGCTTATTCATCGCCAAGACAGCATAGCGTAACTACACCGACATCACCGGCGGGCTGCAAGCTTCAACGATTCTCGCCGCCACGGCTCGGGCGACCAGGTCGGTCGGTCCCAGATAAGCCGACGTCCCGAATTGCACGTGAGGATGATTTTTTGCGGCGTCTTGAACCTGTTTTTCGATCGCCTCATAAAGCCGTCCTGAAAACAGCAAATGGGGATGGACGACAATCCGATCAAAACGTCCCGAAGCGGCGACTCGATCGAGGGTGTCGGGCAATCGGGGTTCGGCCATCGCATAGAACGTGGTGTGCAATCCATCACGAGCAATTCCGTATTGATCGGCCAACGACGGTTGTTCGTCAGGCCTGCCCATGACTGCGATTTCACTGAGCACTCGCATGTCAGCGCTCGCACAAACGTCGCGGCTCCCTCGGCCCACCATCACGATCGCTGTCCGCTGGTTGCCTTCCATTGCTAACCCAACGCGATCATTCGGAAGCGTCTCTAGGGCCTCGATGAGTCTCTGGCGAACGGCGTCGATCATCAACGCTTGTCGTGAAATGGGCGGACAAAAGCTGACATCCACCGATTCGGAACCCGGAGTCGCTTGTTTGGCCGCAGCCACTTCATCAGGGATGTCGGACTTGGCGTGCCCGGCCGCAAACAACAACAACGGGGCGACCACGACCCGGGAACATTGGTGGGACACCAACGTCGCCCAAGCTTGCGTAATCGTGGGCTCTTGAAACTCGAGCAAGCACGGGGCAACGACGGCCTGACCGCTCAGTACGGTGGACAAACGCTGCCCGAGTAAGAAAAACTCCTCCGTTCCACTACGATCGCGAGTCCCGTGACCGACGAGCAAGACCCCGAGGGGCGAATGGGAAGGAAGGTTTGGCAAGATCAATCCAATGTTATTTGCTGCGCGTCGTCGAAACCCTTTTGTTTCAGGCTCGCGATCGCCTTGCCGGGGTCAAAACCGGTGTCGTACTTGACGATGACTTTTTTGACCGTCAAAGCGTTCGGATCGGGCTGTTCCGCCAAAACGACCTCAGTGACCCCTTCGCTTCCTTCGAGCGTTTCTTTGACTTTCGGGAAACAGGCGAACTGGCAGTGCATGCTTGGAACTTCCAGTGTCATCGAACCGGGCTCGGTCATCGGTTCAGTCGTGGTCGACACCAGCGAGGCGGCAGCCGGTGCCGTTTCCGAGAGCGTGCCTTGGGAAGTTGGGGAAACGATTAAAGCGACCATGATGCCCAAAGCAGCCAATCCGGCGACAACGTAAGCGACAGTTTTCATGTTTTTTCGTTCTTGAGTGGAAAATCGAAGCGACGGGCTTAATGGCCGGCCATAACAAGGGGGCAGGTTAAGTTGCCCGCCGCTTATGATCTTAGCGTGATGGGTAGCGGTATGTCGAGACATTCAACGAGCGACGTTCCGCCGGTGGACGAGATTTGCTATCTTCCCGACGTTGTGGTTTTCGCCTCTTTTTTGTCGTGATTCATGTCAGATTCCCATTCAGACACCTCTAACCGATCTTCCCGACCGGGAAGCCCGCCCACTTCGCCGCGCCGCCCCACCTCGAGCGTGGTGATCACAGGAATGGGCGTCGTCAGCCCATTAGGGAATTCGCCGGAGGCTCTCGTTGCGGCATTGCGAGCCGGTGATTCGGGCATCCGACCGCTGACGCTTGTTCCCACCGAAGCCTACTGCGTCAGTCACGGGGCCGAGGCGATTGACTTCACCGGACACATCGACAATTACGGCGACCTTGAAAAGGATTTGAAGAAGACCATCCGAAAAGCCGGCAAGGTGATGTGCCGCGAAATCGAGATGGGCGTCGCGGTCGCTCAACTTGCACTGCAAAACGCTCGGTTCGATGCGGAGTCTTTCGATCGTGATCGCACGGGGGTGGTGTTCGGATGCGACTACATCATGTCAGCGCCCGAGGAATACACCGACGGCATCGCCGCGTGCATCGAAGACGGCCGATTCCGATTCGACAAATGGGGTCAAACCGGGCTCCCCAAAGTCGCTCCTTTGTGGCTGTTAAAGTATTTGCCCAACATGCCCGCCTCGCATATCGCGATCTACAACGATCTGCGTGGCCCGAACAATTCAATCACTTTGCGAGAATCTTCCGCAGGTGCGGCGATCGCCGAAGCGGTCTCGACGATTTTGCGGGGACACGCCGATGCCTTGGTCGTCGGTTCGACCGGATCGCGAATCCATTTGCTCCGAACGTTGCACGCGTCAATGCAAGAAACCTTGGCCGCCGATCGCGAAGACCCCGCCACGATGTCACGACCGTTCGACGCGACCCGCGACGGCAGTGTGATCGGCGAAGGCGCTGCGGCGATCATCTGTGAATCCCGTGAACACGCCCAAGCCCGCGGGGCGGAAATTTTCGGTGAAGTGATCGGTTACGGAACAAGTTGCGTGGGTCCCCAAGGAGGACCACGTCCGATCCGCGTCGCAATCGCAAACGCGATCCGCGCGGCCATCCGGTGCGCCAATGCCGCCGGCCATGGCGACACTCCGATCGGACACATTCATGCCAACGGCCTCGGTCATGTGGAAATCGATCGCGACGAAGCCCGAGGGATTCAAGACGTGTTCGGCGACGTCACCCAGCAACCACCCGTCACGACCGCCAAAGGCCACTTCGGCAACCTGGGTGCCGGAGGCGGCATGGTGGAGGTTGTCGGCAGCCTGAAAAGTCTCGGTGGTGAATTGTTCGCGATCCGAAACTTGAACGACCTCGACAGCGAATGCGAGATCAACGCGGTGAGAGACAACCAAACCCCCGCCGGTGAAAGTTTCATCAGCGTTAATGCCACCCCCCAAGGCCAATCCTCCGCCGTCTGGATCCGCCGCCCCTAAAGTAGGCTGGGTAGCAGCGATAGCGAAGACCCGGCAAGGGGTAGCTATTGGTTATTGGTTATTGGTTATTGGCTAGGCCTTCGCGATATTAAACTTAAGCTTAAACTTAAACTTAAACCAACTCCAACCGCAACCAACACCATCGGCTGCGAAACGGGATGTCATGTTCCGACAACCGCCGCCGATGACCGAAAATCAAATTCCCATCAGAGTTTTCCGGTGGTGTTCGCTTCGCTCGACCACCGGCTAATCGCTGACAACGCCTCCGGCGTAAAGACATGTGATTGTCGACGCCACTGGACTACGTCCGTGACCATCCCGTAGGGATTTCAGAACACCTAGTCTGTTTCGGTTATCAAAACAGTCGCTAGTCGCTAATGGGCTGCGAAATTCTCAGGTAGGCGAAGAAGTCGCGGACTTGTTGATCATTCAAATCATCGAGCAAGCCGTCAGGCATGAGGCTGCGTCCGACCGGTTCGATCGATTCAATGTCGTCGGACTCGATTCGAATGTCTTCGCCTGACTTGCCGCGTAGCGTTGTGACTTGGCTATCGCGGTCGGTGAGAAATCCTGTCACAACCCGACCATCCACGGTGAGCAACATCACCTGTTCGTAACCTTCGCGGATTTCGGCACTTGGTTGTATCACGCTGTTTAACAACGTTCCCAAATCGCCTCGTTGATAAGGCGTCAAATCCGGTCCCACGTTGCCTCCCTTGTGAAACAGGCGATGGCAATTGGCGCATCGTTGCAGGTAGATGGCTTCGCCGAGATAAGGATTGCCCGTTCCGTCGACGATCACATTTCGAATGCGTTCGATTCTCTCTTTTGACTCGCCCAGCACAGGCGTGCGAAGCGGGCCGAATACATCGACCGCCATTTCGGATACCTGATCACTCGTCGAACGTCGCAATTGATCCGCGACATCCAGTGACACGTTTGCGACCGGAATCCGCTTGCTCGCAAGGGCTTCGACGAATTCAATCGCCCAGGGTTCGCGACTGAGCATCGCGTCGAAGAAAGCCGGCCGAACATCATCGGTGAATTGGTCAAAAGCGGCGATCAACCTTGGTCCGATGCTCGGATGGTCGAAACCAGAAATCGCGATCAAGGCAGCCCGTTGCAGTTGGCTATTCTGGATGCTTGTTGCGACGTCGAGCAACGGTTCCAAGCTTTCAGGTTGTTTGACTTCACCGAGAGTTCTCGCCATCGCGGTTCGCTCGTCCACGTCGGCTTGTTCGTCGACCAACAATTCGTTTGCTTCCTTCGTGGCCTCGGTATCTCCCAAGCGAACCTTCAAGGCAAGCGAAGACCGACCGCTTTGAATCAACGCACGGCCAAGTTCGTCCGGAAGTCCGGTCATGGTTCGTCCCTCGTAGGCGGCTTCGAACCCGGCCAACAGTGCATTGATCGGTGCCGATTGATCGGCAAGTTCCAACAACCGGGCGCAGCGGCGCAGGTCTGTTTGGCCGCCTTTGAGGGCCAATGCCCGCATCGTCCGCGACAAGATGTGCTCGACCACCATCGGTTGTCTGCGGAACTCGGGATCGTCAAACAAATCGACCACCGCATCGCGGTCACGATCTAAACTGGTTTCGAGTACCCACCAACACAACAGCGGCACGTAGGCGTCATCGATGTCTTCGTCATGTTGCAAAAGTAAAGCGACGAGTTTCAATGCTTGATCGACGGGCAAGCGTCTCGCCGATGCGGCGATTTGAGAACGCACCTCGGCGTCGGTTTCATTCAGTGCGATGGTTACCAGAACGTCGAACAATCCATCCGCCACGCGATCCGGGCCGTTTTCGAAGGCGCCCAAGATGGATTCCAGCCCCGCGACTTGACGTCGATTGGCAAAGCCGATGTCGTCGCAAATCAAGCGAACCGCCCAGTAGCGAACCATCGGCGTCCTGTGCTGCAAAGCGATCGTCGCTGTATTCGCGTCCAAACCGAAGGCCTGGTACAACGCCCAAATTGCCGCCAACGCTTCGAGTTCATTACCACGCCGAACAAGTCCTTGCAGTTTTTCTCGTGTGTCTGGATCACGTCGTTCGCCGAGCAATCGCACGGCAGTGTGCCGATGCCAGCGGTTGGGATGCGCGAGCAAGGCGATCAACTCGTCCGATGATTTGGAATGCAAGTTCAAATCCGAAATTAGACTTTCTCGCACACCGCGAATGCGGTAAATCCGTCCGGTCGTCGGATCGATTTGGCTTTGGTAGTGCTGGCCGTGAGCAATGTAATGCTCATAAAAATCCGCCACCAACACGGAACCATCCGGTGCACCGCCGATGTACACAGGGCGGAACGCGAAATCATCCGACGTAAGAACCTTGACCGTGTCACTGGTCCGAAACGTCGCGCCCGCGACGTGGCGTCGGCTCGCGATCACAAAGTTGTGAAGCGGTTCGACACTCAGGAATGTGTTTTGATACGGGGCCGGCATCGCCGTCGATTCGACCAGTGTCGCGAAGTGCGTGAAGCGGGGAATGGGTTGTTCGGTTGCCATGAAGGGTAATTGACCGAATGCGAACTGGTTTCGCACCGGACCGAACTTGTTCGGCGTCGTTCCCTGCATCAAATGCAGTCCGCCCTGAATGTAATGAAACCCTCGCGTTTGTCCGCCATTGTTCCCGGTAAACAAACGACCGCCCGAATCCACCTCCAGGCCAAAGTTGTTTCCACCGCCCTCGGAGAAAATCTCAAAACGACGACTTTCGGGATGGTAGCGCCAAACCATGCACCCTTGGAAATAGATGCCGGGTTCATCATCGGCATCGATTCCTGGGCGAGTGATGTGACACGTCGTCGTGCTGCCTTGGGCACCGTAAAGCCATCCGTCCATTCCCCAAACGAGCCCGTTGGCGACTGAGTGCGAATCTTCCATGCCGAAACCCTTCAGGTGGACGACCGGTGGTCCGTCGGGAACGTCGTCAAAATCGGCGTCGGGATAGAACAGTAGATAAGGCGTATTGATGACCCACACTCCGCTCCGACCTCGAACGGCCGCATTGGCCATGTTCAATTCATCTTGGAAGATCGAATGTTTGTCGTAACGTCCGTCACCGTCGGTGTCTTCGTGAATGGAAATGCGGTCTCGACCGCGATCATGGTTGGGTGGTGGTGGTGGCACACGATCGTAATGCGAACGATAGTATCGATCCCGACTGATCATCTTCAAACCGGCCGGAAAAGGATATTGGCGGTATTGGGAAACCCATAATCGGCCCCGGGAGTCAAAACTGAAGTGGGTCGGTTGGGCCACCAGCGGTTCGCTCAACATCAACTCAACCTGCAAATCATCGGGCGTCTTCATTTGTGCCAAAGACTGCGATGGCGACATCTTCTCGCCATGGACAAACGAATCTGCGGCCGCGAGTACCTGGGAGGATTCGTTGAAACGTTCGAATGCCGAACGAGAAGGCTTTTCTTTCAATGCTTCGCCGAACGATGGCGGTTGATCCAAAACTTGGGATTCCCATTGTCCTTCCAAGACGCATTCCCAAAAATAATTCATCACGAACGGGGCATGATCCTGGAACACGACACCTTGGTCGTCGGGATCGATGCGAATCGTGATCTCGTTCCAGTGATCGGCAACGAAGGTTCCCGGCGGAATTTTGTACTGCCGATGGCCAGTCGGCTTTTCGCCGGAGGTTGTTGACGATACTCCGAGGCGACCGATCGAAGTTCCATTGATCCAAACTTCGTGAGCACCGTTAACACCACGAAGCTGGAAGATGACGGACTCGCCGAACAGGTCTCGTTCATGCCGACTGAAGAAACTCGCGTGCGGCTTCAACCAGGTCCGAAACCAAACGGTCGAGGCAATCGGGTGTTCCCCAGGAACGGACACCACTTGCCAATCCGATCCGATCGACGGTGAGATATGTCCAAACCAAGTCGCCGAAAACAGGCCGAGAACTAGGACCAAGCGTGGTTGAAACATACTGTAACCTTTCGAGGGAATTCGCCGGGAATTTGATGTCCGGCAATTACTTCGTGAACGAAACTCTTTTCGAGTTCGGTCTGCAGTCTACTAAATCTGAGCTAGACTATCGGCGGCGACGCAATCATTGCAGCGCGCGTTCGAATCGATCTCGTGCAGCCGACACCAAACAACTTATCCGAAAAACGAAGGAAATTGCGGGCAGTGCTTCGTCGACCTTTCAACCGAGGGTAGTCGCGGAAGCATTTTTCGCGAGCAACCACCTTATGTGCACGTCGACTCGACACGTAACTCGAATCTTTTTCTTGGTCGCCTTGGTGGTTGGAACGGGAGCTTCCCCGACCTGCCTGGCATCACCCGGCCGCATCAACCTGCTCGACCCAGGAAGCATTTCCCCTGACGATGTCGAGGCGATCCGGTCTGATATCCGCCTGACCGGACTGGATGAACCGGAGTTATTGGTCAAGACCCGCGCCGACGAAGACTACCCTGGAATCGCCATCTCGGCGCCTGCGGGCGGGTGGAACCTGACTGATACTCCGATCGTTGAGATGACCGTTCGTAACTTGTCTGATCACTCAATCGATGTGTTGCTGACACTCGCGAATCCGGGCAGTGACGGAAGGAACGGGAACAGTGCCGAGAAGTTGCACGTGCCCGAAGGTGAGTCCGCAACGTTGCGGCTAATCGTCGGCGTTTGGTACGGCAGCGAAAGTCGCACGTTCGACCCCAGCCAAGTCGCACGTTTGAGCGTCATCGTTGACCGTTCGTCTCGATCGCATTCGTTTTCGATTCTCAACATTCACGCGACGAGTCCCGACGAAGAAATCAAGCCGATCCTTCAAAGCGACTATTTTGCCCAGCTCAAGCCTTTTTTCGGCAAAGGCTTGAACATCGGCAACACGTTGGATGCCCCAAACGAAGGTGAGTGGGGCGGAACGATTCACGACGAACAGTTGAAGCTGATTCGTCAGACCGGTTTCGATTCGATTCGACTGCCGGTGAATTGGTCGGCACATGCATCCAACCGGCCGCCCTATCGGATCGACGCGAGTTTCAAAAAACGAGTCAAGCATGTCGTCAATGAGGCTATGAAACAGGGCCTTCGCGTCGTGCTGAACGTTCATCATTACGACGAAATTTTCGAGAAACCGCGAACTCAACGAGAACGGTTCCTCGAACTATGGCGGCAAATCGCGTCCGACTATGCCGACTATCCGCCAGAACTCGCCTTTGAAATTTTGAACGAACCGCACGCGAAACTTGATTCGGACTTTTGGAATGAGTTGTTGCTTGATTCCGTCGAACTGATTCGACAAACCAATCCGGATCGATGGATCGTTATCGGGCCGGTCGATTGGAATTCGGTGCGTGGTTTGCCAGCGCTCAAGCTGCCGCAAAACGATGCCCGCATCGCGTTGACCGTCCATTACTATTCGCCGATGGAAGTCACCCACCAAGGCGCACCATGGCTCGATGCGAGTGCCAAGAAATGGATCGGTACCACGTGGACGAATACGTTGGTCGAGCGGACCCGCGTGCAGATGGATTTCAATGAAGCGCTCACCTACGGTTATGAGCACAAGGTGCCAATTTATCTAGGTGAGTTCGGTACCTATCAAGACGCACCTTTCGACAGCCGGGTCAACTGGACGCGTGCGGTCGTCGAAGAAGCGAGGCGACGGAAAATGGGGTACGCGTATTGGGAGTTTTATTCCAACTTCGGGCTCTATGATCCGGAGAAGAAAGCTTGGCGTGAACCGCTCAAAAAAGCCGTTTTGAGCCCTTAGTAAGTAAGCTGCCCTTCGGCCCGGAGCTAGCGGTCTGTTGATTTAATCGTAACCCGCTGCGTAAGCGAGGGATAATTGATATTGACTCATCCCTCGCTTACGCGTCGGGTTACGATAAACCAATGCCACAGGCAAAAGCGCAACTTCAAAACTCACGCTTCGGGTTACGATTAAGTCAGCACGCCGCCATCGCGTTCCGGCTGATAGAGCGAACCCTAAACTCGAATTAGAAAATAGCAACTAGCTCTTGATCGAAAGGTCCAAGCCTTGTTGCAACACCCAATCAGTGGACTCTGTTTCGGTGTCGTCGGCGGATGATTCATCGATCTGAACGAGGTCATTCGCGATCGCCTCGACGATCGCCGACGAAACCAACTCGTCCGATTGCGTTTCCAATGAATCGAACGAGTTATCCTGAATGACGCTCCGATTCGTCACGATCCGTTGAGGCGAAGGGGCGGGGGCGGGTGGAGCGTCCGGCTGATCTTCGGCGATCGGTTCGCCGCCTGGTTCATTGTTGACCACTCCGGTGCCGCCGCCGTTGGCATTGAGTTCATTGATTACCAACAATGCGTCGAGCGCCGTGACTTGACCGTCGCCGTTGACGTCATAGCCCATTGCAGGATCGCCAGGGCCGACCGGTCCGGGATTAAACTCGTTAAGGAAGTTGATGATGATGAGCGCATCCAAAGCCGATGCGTCTCCATCACCGTTGACGTCTTCGGGATAATCCGGGTTGTGGAACGGCAATTGATTTTCGATCACCGTAATCACGAATTGATCGGTCGCCGCTGAGCCACCGAGGGTCGGCGTAGCGGTGACTTCGATTTGGATTTCGGTGTCGACTCCTGGCGTGCGTTCGACCGAAACTCCGTCGGCAAGACGCAGCGTTGAGCCTACGAAAATGAAACGTGAATCGTTTGTCGTCAACACATGACCGTTGGCTGCAGGATTGCCTGCGATGGTCAGATCACCGATCACGGCGGCATCTTTTCGCTCCAATACGGTCGCGTTCGTTAAAGCAAACCCAACAGGCGTTTCGGGGACGTCCAGAACCGTCAGCGTGATCGCTTTGGTAAACGAATCATCGGCGTGCGTGACCGTCACGTTGACCACGATCGTTTCAGCGGCTTCACGATCAAGGGCGACACCATCGACCAACTTGAGTTCGCCGAAGCTCACTTCGAATCGATCATCGTCGACCGAAAATTCGTAGAACTGATCAAAGTCGTCATCGACCACGTTGAGCGACTTGATGATGTCGCCGGGGCGGTTTTCGAGCACGGTTGCATTGTCAGGTGTCAGGTCCGTAATCGGATCATCGGCGTCGGTGATCTCGATCGACATCGTGTACTCGTCACTCGTGCCGGCATCTGTATCGACGACGGTAAAGATTAACGGGATCAGCGGCAAGTTTTCAAAGTCTTCAAAGCTGATTGCGTCCGGTCCGATAAAAATCAGTTCTCCATTGATGACATCGAAACGCGGGTCGTCGACGTTAATGATATGGTTGTTGACCAAATCCAAGTCGATCACGTCAATGACGGCGATGACATCGTTGAGTGGAATGTTTTCAGGAACGGGCGCGAGGGGCGCTATCCCGGTCGGACCGTCTGGAACCCCGATGACTTCAATGGTCAAGATCGTTTCGATGGAATCGCGACCGTCGGTCACCAGAATCGAGATCTCCGACTGGCCTTCAAAGTCGACCGGGGGCGCGAACGTTACACCGCCATCGACGGAAACGTTGACTACGCCGACGGAGGCATCACCGAACGGAATAACGACAAATTGATCGTTTTCGGAGTCCCTCACATCGGCCAAAATCCCGGGGGCGGGACGCAATAGCGCCGTGTCTTCGAGAGTCGTCAACACGGGCGCGTTATTAAAACTCGGACCACTGTTGTCACCGATCAGTCGCATTCCGAACGAAACGACAGGCGTCGCCACGCCACCGCTGACGGACACTTTTTGTGCGGCCGGGCGTCGAAGATTAACCTGAGCCAACCCCGCCGATCCCGCAACGACGACCAATTCCAATTTGCCATCCAGCGCAATCGTGGCGAGATCGCCAACGGCAGATAAATCGATGGCTAAATCGGCGACCAGCGAGCCGGTTTCTTGATCGAGCAATCGCAACCCAGTGTCTTCCGGGGCGAACGAACGCGGCGACGTCGTGACGACTAAACCGCGCGTCGCGTCGATGTCGACCGCGCCACCGGTGTCCTCGATCGTGTACAGCGTCGCCAAGTGATTATCGAGATCGTGAACCGTAAGATCATTGGCTCCCCTCACGACGACCAATCCCGCTTCGTCACTGAAAGCAACCACTTCCAACCCGCCGCCGACGTGGATCGGATCCGCGTTGATCATCGACGCACTCGCGTTGCTCCAAACATGGATCGCCAAGCTATCGATCACGCCGCCCTGCCCGTCGTCGATCTGGGACGCGTAACTGATCAGCGACCGGGTCGGGCCGTCGGTGACGCGGGGGGTGGGATCGGCGGTCACGACGGAGTCCGATGGGACATTGACCGACGTCGCGGTCAGACCGTCATTGCTGACCGACCAAACTTCCGAGTCGCCGTTGGAGGCCCCGCCGATCGCGATACCCTTGCCTAAATCATCAACGCCGGCCGACGAAAAAGTCGGTCCTAAATCTGAATCAACCAATGGAGTGGCGGTATCGAGCGAATCGCTGACCTTCCAAGCCCGATCGCCCGATTCGGTGTCGCTGAAAACGAGCAAGTCGCCTCCGACAAGACGATTGACCGAAATGATGTTCGCGCCCAAATCCAACGGGCTACCCGGCGTGCCGTCGGCCGCAACGGTTTGCAGCATGCTGCCGGAAGCGAACACGGCCGGTGAGATGCGTTCGTTCGGTTGTCCGGCGTCGTGGACCGCGATCGGAATCGCGAAGGTGATCCCGGTTTTGGCGAGAACGTCGTGGTTGTGGGTTGCCGAGGTCGGCGACGTTTGCACTTGGCTTGCCGTGCCATTGAACACGCGAACCCAATAGTCGCCATCGACGAGTCCGTCGATCGAGAAATTTCCATTCGAGTCGGTCAGACCGTAGCGTTCGCCCGCATCGAGCGACGCATTGTCGTTTTGGTCGACGTAAACCAAACGGCTGACCAATCCCGTTTCATCGTCATCGCGGCGAATCGAATCGTTCGCGTCGTGATAAACCGCTCCCGTGATCGCAGCCAAAACTCGACGCTCGTCCAAAACCTGCACGCGAAGAGTTCGCCGGGTTCGCGTACGCCGAGTTTCAAAATAACCTCGCCGAGTAGAGCGGGAGGATGGAGCCATAGTGGGGAATCCCGTCGGAAGATAATTCGGTTGAGTTGCCGGTTAGACGACCCGGTGGGGCGAAAAGTTCCCACTCTGCAGACGGAATCTGGTCGTCGACCGAGAGCTTATCGCTTAGTATAGACGCGGAATTGGTTTCAAGGACGCGCATTCTTTAATTGATTCCGCTTACAGGTCGCCATCCCAACCACTGCTGGGGGTTGACCACCCGCGAATCGACGGCCAACGACTGATTTTTTCCACTGGACACCTGATTCCCGCCATGCCTCACTCTCACGTAATATCCACTCCAGGCCGTTTGCGACGCCGTACTCTTTCTTCGCTATCGGGTCATCGACGAAGTCTTCAGTGGATGTTCGGGCTCATTTTGATCGTGCATGCGAACCTTGCCGGGATCGCTCAAGCTCAGACCGACGAAGAAATGGCCATGGAAATGGCGATGAGCGGTTCCGAATCAGGCAGCCCGGACGGAACTGCGACGTCCTCAGCGATCCCGCTGACAAAAACGGAAGCCTCCCCGGTCGTCTTGTGGCAGATGGTCCGACCCGATTTTTCGCGGGTTGCTGAAGAGCTGAAACGTTTGCAAGAACCTTCGTCGATGCCGAATGCGCCGATCGCGACCGGCCCGAAGCTGCGCAACGAAGCCCACGTGGCTTTTCGGTATGGAAATTTGCCGCTCGCTCGTGAATTGTTCTTTGGACACTTAGCGTTGGGTGAGGAATCCGCGACGGCCGATCTGCAGTCGATTCAGTTCAGCGAGTATTTTCGACGCCCCGCTTGGCAAATACGGTGGGGGTTGGCCATTGGCATCACCGGCGACGCGGAAGGTACCAATTTTGACCCCATCGTCGCTGGCACCGGATCGGGCTTGAATGCTGGACAAAATTTCGAAGGGATGGAACCTTCGGAAATGCAAGACTCGGAATTTCAGCAGCCGGGCTCCGACGACCCGTCGATGATGAGCGGCGAAGAAGGCATGAACGGCTTCGATGACGGCAGCGGCCGGAGGGCAGCTCCCGCCGTTTCAATCCCCGAGGCATCGATCGTTGACGAAGCGATCGCCGAACGTATGACGGAATTGACCGGATTGGTCGGTGAGACGTTGGCCTCGGGCATGTCGACGCGAATTGCCAGCGGTGCATTCGGCGCGGCGTTGACCAACGTCGCCGAAGAAGACCCGACCCAAGGGTACACCGTCGGTGGCGACTCCGTCTCTTCGTCGGAGAAGCGGATGTGGGTGCCGGGGGTCTTGTTCATCGGCGAAGGCGCGTCTCGTGAGATGACCGAATTGGCGGCAAAGGAGGACATCGAGCTGCTGCTCTACGTCGTCGTCAGCCTGAAGGTGGCCAGGACGGAAGAAGTTCAAAACATCACCCGAGCGAAAATCGTTGACTGCAAGACCGGCAAGACCTTGGTGGCTTCCGGCGCGATGGACAACCGCGAAGTCAAACGTTTGGTCATGACAGAACGAGGGACTCCCGAAAGTCATGTCACCGAACAACTCGATACGTTTTGGAAAATCATCGACTCGAAGCTGAAACTCGCTCCGTTGCCGAATTTAACTCCGGAGGTCGCTCGCCGCCGCGTCAGTCAATTGATTGCCGACCCGAATTATTCGAATCTCCGCAAAATGGCCGAGGTTCGCTTGTTTCAACATAAGGGCTGGCTAACTCAAGAAGAGGTGGATTTGGCGTTCGAAATCATCGCGGGTGCCGATGGGACCAAAATTTTGTACGGCCCCAAGAGCGAGTCGATTCCGATCATCCGACAGATGGTCAATTATTCTTTGGTCAAAAAGGATGAGTGATCCGGCACAATTCGATGCCGCAGGACTGCCGGCACGAGCGGACCGCTGCCCCGGTCGAAAGTCAAGCTTGCAATGCTCGCCGATGCTGATGCTTATGTTGGCGGCTTTGGCGATCGTCGGTTGCAGGCCGTCGAGCGAGCGTACCTACCCGGTCTCGGGCTTGGTTCGATTTCCCGACGGACAAGTGCTGCGTGAAGGTAGCGTCGAATTTGAAATCATCGGACGGAATCCACCGATCACCGCGACGGGGGTGATCGCTCCGGACGGCACGTTCACGTTGGGCACCTACGAGCTCGACGACGGCGCTTTCGCTGGCAAACACCGCGTCGCCATCATCGCGGACCCCATGATCGGAACCGGTGCCGAACGCCCCGGACTGATCCCGGAATCCCCGTTACCCCCGAAATACGCGACTTTTGACAACTCGGGCATCATTTTGGAAGTCTTGCCCGAGGACAACCAGATCATCATCGACGTGGAAGCCAAACCGTAAGACGCGGCGTGTTGATCGAGTCTGCATCGTAACCCGATGCGTCAGCGAGGGATCCATACTGAGGATTGAATGGCGTTTGATCTCTCGCTAACAGGCGTGTTGATTTAATCTTAACCCGAAGCGTTAGCGAGGGATTCATCGCCATAAAGTCCTTTGTATTTATCCCTCGCTCACGCTTCGGGTTTCGATGAGGACTAAATCAACAGCCCGCTAGCGGCGTGTTGATTTAATCGTAACCCGAAGCGTTAGCGAGGGATGCATCGCCATAAAGTCCTTTGTATTTATCCCTCGCTCACGCTTCGGGTTTCGATGAGGACTAAATCAACAGCCCGCTAGCGGCGTGTTGATTTAATCGTAACCCGAAGCGTTAGCGAGGGATTCATCACCATTAAGCCCTTTGTATTTATCCCTCGCTCACGCTTCGGGTTTCGATGAGGACAAAACCGACAGCCCGCTTGCCGGGGCCGCCATGAACGGGTGCAGGCACACTAATCGGTGACTAGGTCATCGCAGGCAGCCTATCTTTCTTGGATTGTCGCGTGTAGTGGGTTCCTGGGCGAGCCGCAAAGTGGTCGGCAAGCTCGCTGCCGTCGCTGATTACGGCGGCTCGCAGAT
>NZ_SJPM01000011.1:0-203090 GCF_007859915.1 Neorhodopirellula pilleata | reverse complement strand
TTTCCAGCTTCACGAGCACATTCGCAGGCTTCCTCCCCACGGTTGGTCACCCTTCCGCAGTTGCCTTCGCCTCGTACTGTCTTTCTTCTGAGTTACATTTGGTATACTGCCTCGTCGTGAAAGAAACCGGAACTAAGTACAGGGGACTTGCACCCCACAAGATCACGCCCATGTTGGGCGTACTGCACCGGAGTGGCGGTGGTTGCATTTTTTGTCTGCTTGCACGTCGTTCGCCGCCACCCGGTGATGTCAACCGTTATCCGACTGAAATCAAACAGATGAATGACGATGCTGACCTTATCCCGGTATTCATGCCAGCACTTGGTGCGATCCTTATCGCAGCCGAGGACAAGAAGGGCGAGCCGTTAACGAATGATGAGGCTCTCACTATTCGCGACAATGCCGCTTGCATTATGATGACGCTTGCCGATGCTGCCAGGCTGGCCGAGTCTCGTGGCTATGACGATCTTGATCCGGAAAATTGCTGGTACGACTGGCAGATGCTCCGACGCGAACTGGACCGTAAGCCTGACCTCGATCCCGGTGCGCGTGTGGATATGTTCCGCGCCTCCGACCCTGCATACCAAGAATGCGTTGCTAACGCACGCGCAACGCTCGATGAGTTTCGCTCAATGATGCCGCGATTCGATTCGCATTCCTGCCTAATTAAAACGAAACTTGATGACGGCGAGTCGAGCGGTTTTGTCTGGCTGTTCAACGCGACAGCTTCCGACTCTGGATTCACCGCTGAACTATTTGAGGTTCCACCGTCCGTTCCGCTGCTGTCTGTCGGCCAAGTATTCGACATTGCCGACGCTGACGTGGTTGACTGGATGATTAACGATGATGGCACGCTGTACGGTGGGTTTTCATTGCGGTACCATCGTGCAAACCTTCCGCCTGACGAACGTCCGGCGTTTGACGCACACGTTGGTGTCACAAATTACGGATAACCATGGATTGCACCGGAGTCGGGCTTGCGGGCGTTTTCAAATGGATGACTTTACTCTCCCGACCCGGTGAATCCGGACGTTATGTGTTTAATCGCCCATGAACATTGACGACGTGATTACTCAAATTCAAAACAGAGAACCGGCGACATCGTTCATGCCTGTCGAGACTGACTGGGTCGATTCCGTGGCGAGGCGATTCCCCGGAATGCCAAAGGAACTCAGACATCTCTATTTGACTTACGGATACGGCCCAATTGGCAAGAGTCGATACATGATCCACTGCCTTCTGGAGCCGGATGAGATTTATGATCCGGAGACTGCGCGTGGATTGGACGGTGTGCTCATTGTTGGTGATGATTTCGCAGGCAATTGCGAGGCTTACGATGCAGCCAATGGTTGGCTGTTCGGTTCCATCGGTTCAAATGGCTGCTTCGAGCCTTACGACGGCATATACTTCTCGTTCACTGACTTCTTGGAAAAGTGGTTCGTTGCTGACGACGACACATAACAAAGCGGTGAACGGGAGCCGCCGATGACGCGGGTTTTGAAATCTTAGTTTTTCGGCGGCGGCCCCGTTACCGCCGTCGTTCTGCGATCGAATTGGACAATGACTTTCGCAATGGAAACTCCTCACATCCCTGGGATACGTGTGATTGACTCACGCGATATTGGAACGTCGATACGATACGAGTTCGTGATCGAAGAGGATTGTGTTGATTCCGCTATCACTGGGCTTTTAGCCGCTGCACCAAGCTACGAAGAATTCTCGTTAGCTGACCATCGTCGCGGCGACTGCGAATCGACAACTACGTTTCGTGCGAATATAAATGGATTCGAGATGACGACGGGAGGGCATGGGTGGTCTGGCGAGTGGAAATTCATCGACCTGACTTCCGCCTTGATGGAAATGACTGAACTCGCACGGTACAACTTGGGGCCACACTGGTGTAATTGCGGACACATCCTTGCCCGCAAAGGCAACCCCACAAGAAATGCTCGCAGAACAATCCGATGAACCCAAGCGGCGGAGCGGGCGTTTCCTGAAATCAACACTTTTTTGCCGCCGCTGGGTTATCGGTGGCGTTATGACCGGGAGGTAACGGATGGATTTACCCGCTGCTCGCGGAAGACTGGCAACACTCATCCTCGACGGCCTGGGCGCTGGCGAGAGGCGGGCTCGTTCCGAACTGAGTCCGGAGACGCTCTACGCAACCGTGCTCTACTCGGCCTCCGGATTTCGAGGACTAGTTGTAGCGGTAAATACACGTGAAGCTCTGGATCGAACCGCTGGGAATCGCACGGGAGTGGACGCCGGCTTGCTTGAGATGTTGAAAGACCATCCCGACCTACTTGCGAAAGCGGTCGCATCATCCACCCCGGAGCCGGACGTGTGCGTCTGCGACTGGGAGTACGTGTATTCAGATCTCCCGCACGAAGACGCAGAAAAATTGATCGATGATCTGTATGAGTACTTCTACGAGCTAGACTGGGAGCCTGAACCCATTTCAGATTGGTTTTTGGAGACCGTCAGCATTGCCGTACAAGAGTTCGCTCGGAGTTTGCCGCAGAACAACGGTCTGCTGCTCGGATTGCAGTTCAGTGACCCAAGCGTGGCTGAAACCAGAATGATGGAGGGCATTTCCGAAATGGTCAATTCGCCATTCTGGCACGCTAAGGTAATGGCGGCCTGCAACGTTCTGAGAGAAACGTCATAACGAAGCGGTGAACGGGAGCCGCCGACGACGCGAGATTTGATATCGAGAATTTTTGGTGGCGGCACCGTTACCGCCGACGTTATTCCGCTATGAAAATGCCACTGAAACAGCAATGCGAAGCGTGCAGAGACGGAATATTTGCCGCGATCATTGACGTTCTCCACGAACGCTCCGAATACATTACTTCGATCGAACGAACGGCGCGTGGCGAACTCCCCATCACCGGTATCGCACTCGAACTATCTCCATGGCACGGCGGCCTCGGTCTGTCACTCCGCCTATCAACCGATTTCCCGCTCGGTGACTTCCGTTACGATTCAGCGGATTGGCCACATTTCGATTTTACACACGGCTGCGCATCTCCCTCGATTGACCAGGCGATATCGATCGTCACCGAGATTTACAACCAAGGTAAAGAACCGGGAAATGATCTGCGCGAAATGGCCCACCTGACGTTCATGGCCGGGGCTGAGGCGATTTTGAATCCCAGTGTCGCCAGATTGCTCAACGGGGAAGAAAAGGTGTCCGGTACCGTTTTTGTTGACCCGGAAGGCATTTCCCCTTAGACTCGCACCTCAACTTTCCTTCTCCTTCCAGGGAAACGCGACATGGGACGCCCCAAGCGTGCGGATGCTGCCGGACATTGCTATCACATGCTCAATCGGGCGAACCTCCGTGCCACTATCTTCGAAAAAGACGCGGACTACGAAGCATTCGAGAAGATTCTCGACGAGGCTTTAGAACGCTTTGACCTGGAACTCTTTTCGTATTGCTTAATGCCGAATCACTATCACCTTCTGGTCCGCCCAGGTGTTGATGGCGAGATGGGGCGATTTGGTCACTACATAGGACTGACTCACACGCAGCGGTACCATGCCCACTACAAGACGACGGGAATGGGGCATGTGTATCAGGGGCGATTCAAGTCGTTTCCCGTCCAAAGTGATGAGCACTTCTTGACCGTTGCACGCTATGTCGAACGGAATGCTTACGCTGCCGAACTGTGTCATCGACCCGAAGACTGGAAGTTTGGCAGCTTGTATCACTGGCATCAAAAGACGAAGGCGTTCTCGCAGCGAGTGTCGTCATGGCCGATTCGCCGCACTCCGAATTGGATTCAACTGGTTGCAACGGATTTCAGTGAGCAAGAGCGAAAGCAGCTCGATTGGAGTGTCAAACGGGGAGTCCCCTTTGGGAGTGAGACATGGGTGGAGCACATCGCCAGAACATTCGACCTTGAGTCAACCATGCGACCCCGTGGGCGTCCAAAGAAAAAACCGGTCGAGAACTGAAAGGCCAAGCTGTAAACGGTACCGGACACCTTTTCTTCCCCGAAGATGGCAATGACTTCCTGTCATCGCTGAGCAACCGACTCAGGTGCAACGGCCCGCTACTTACCTATTCCGCCATTTCGGTGTCCGACACCTTTTCTTGCCCACCTTTTCTTCACCCTTAATCTTTGACACCTTAATCTTCTCTGAGGGTTAATTGGTACCTGACACCTTAAACTTCTCTGACACCTTAAACTTCTCCGCGAAGCGTTCCCTCAAAGATGTTGGCGACGAAATCCAATCGTCGCTACTTGCTCGGATGCAAGCGTCAGATACTTGCCTCTTTTGTCTTTAAGGCTCCTGACCCTTTTGATCGCTCCCCGTCCTAAAGATATCTCTAATCGCAAAAGCTTCTTCAATAAAAGCGTCCAACAGTTCGGTCGCTTCTATCTCAGAAAGATGCTTCCCCGCCGCCGCGAAGAACGACGAGCTCCCGTCGCCGTGTATAAGCAAAGAATCTCGATTAGCGTACGTTATGACCTCCCAAGAATCTCCATCGTACCCAGACACATGAAGCCGTCTTGGCTCGATCAACCTTGGGAAATGAGGGGCTTTGCAAGTCAACTTGCTAATCCTCGAAAATAATCGAGCGAAACGTGAGGGAAGGAATAAAGGAAGTTCTCTTTCGGGTTGAGCGAGCTTCACTCGCAGTTCATGCGACAGTTTCACGGAGGACAAACCAAAATAGATTTCGGGTTGATCGTGAAAATTCTCAATATAAACCCTAAATGGGTGGTTGTCAGTGAAGCAGTCAAGAACACTTAGAATAATAGGCTCACCAGTGGCAGCCAAAGCATCGATTATCGCTCTCGCACCAGCCAAGTAAGCCTCAGACTCATGCGGAGAAAATGCCGAACGGACATTAGCAGGCAATTGCTCGAAGCCTGATCGCCATGCCTCAATCTCAAGTAATGAAGATGAAATCATTTAGTCACTGAATCCTAAAATTTTGTGCATATCCTGGTCATAACACCAATGTATTGAATCCCATTGGTAGCGTCGTCTGTGCCGATACACTCCAAGAGGGTTCTTAAGTCATCCGCAACGTCCTGACAGTTAAACTGTTTTTGGGCGTACTGGAATTTTTCCAAGCTTAGCTCAAACGAACGTCGTTCGTGGTTGCAGCTCCCGCCACAGAGTGCATAAGCAGGCTGAGCAATGGCACCCCCAATCCCCAAACCTGCCAGTATTGCCAGTAGCTTCTTTCCTTTCCCGCCGTGCTTTTTGAGTCCGTCAATAATCTTATCCCATCCTTTTCTGGTCGTCTCACTTGGGTATCGTCCCGTAGAAGGAGTGCCTTGATTAAGAAGCGGCTCGAAACGAGGGTCAGTCATCATTTCAGCAACCTTCGTTCGAATTTCTGCAACGGTAGGCAGTCTTCCACCGTTGTCCCAATCATGGAAAAAATCGTTCCATTCGGCGCCCCATCCCGCTGACTCAAGTTGGCTGTGGACATCAGCTGGTAGGTCGTAGCCCCAATGATTATTATTGATGTCAAAACCCCGTGTTCCGAATGCCTCACCCCATTTCCAAGGCAGGAGGTGATGCCATGCCGTCGATGCTCGCCCGCTGGGGTCTGTTCCCCAAGGTATGAAGTATCCCTGATATAATGACAAACCATCCCAGTACCCGATTGGATCCCTGGAGCAGAACCGACCGGCCACTGAGTCGTACATCCGGGCGCGGTAGTGATACAGGCCCAAAGCCTCGTCGTACTCACGTCCGGTGTACGTATAACGGTTGTTCTCGGCACTCGTCGTAAGTGTAGTGCCAGCATCGTCGGTGATCGTAGGTGTGCCGTACGCCGAGTAGGCGTAGCGTTCGGTGACGGTACCGCCGCCGTTGGTTAGGGCGATGACGCTGTACTGTTGGCCGCGGTGGTAATAGATCAGACCTCCGCTACCTGCTCTCATCACGGGTTCGTCGATGTAGCTGCCGTGATAGTACGGAGACGCTTCGCTTGGGGTCAGACGCGGGATTCGGGATTCAGCCGTCCGTCAATCCCGAATCCCGCGTCTGACCCCGTCGAAGCCCTATCGAAATCAGGATGCGACCGAAGCGGGGCTGGTAACATCTAGGCACTTTTCAATGCCGAATGCGAAGTCCGCCTGCGGAGCCAATCAGAATGATGATTGGGTGATGATCGGTGGCAACCGGGGGCGCAAGTATTTCAATCGATCGGCGAAGGTAGGATTCTCTTTTGACATCGATTGGGAGGCGCGGTGGACAAACTCGACGGCATCCAAGATCAGTTGCCGATCCGATTCGCTAGCGATCGTGAGTTCCAAAGTAATTTTCTCGGGCGTTCGTTCAATCGCCTCTGGCTCGAAGTGAACGATTCGGTACATCTTGCCGTGTCGAGGTTGGCCACGTCGTTTCATTGCGTCGTATTGTGCCACAGTCAACTCGACGAAGCTATTCTCCTGAAATTCAATTTCGTGTGCGAAAATGATTTGCAGCGCTGGTATCAATTGGAATGCATCAAACATACTGGTCTTCTTTTCATGTGCCGGCTAAACCAGATCTTCAATGATCTTGCCGGTTCGAAAGAATACTGCGTGCCGGGGACGATGTCGCTGATGTGTTCGACCACAGGCTGCGACGCCACCAATCCAGCCCGTGAGTTCGACGCTTCCTATCCACGTGCAAATACAAATGCCCGAACCGAACACTAGTGGCTTGGAATTGAGAAGGAGCGGAAAGCACGCGGTGTCGCGTGCTTTCCGCTCCGAAGAATGCCCCCGCTAGGACTCGAACCTAGGACCCAATGATTAAGAGTCATTTGCTCTACCAACTGAGCTACAAGGGCGGGCGTCTCGATGTTCGGTTCGGTGGTCGATTGCCTCGACCGCCGACCTCGCAAGGTGACTCGATAGAGGCGACGGTGGGATTCGAACCCACGAATAAAGGATTTGCAATCCTTCGCCTTAGCCACTTGGCCACGTCGCCTTCCGTTGGACTCGATGACGAACAGGCGTTCGTCCCGAGTGGTTTAGGAATTTCGCATAAATTGTTCTCTTTAGGAAGACCGGGTCGAGCGGATTCACCAAAGAATCCGCGAACTCGTCTCAGCTCCTAAAACGAACAACTTCCGCGATACCGGAAAGATCGGCAATCGGCACGGAAGGCTTGAACGTTACGCCGGAAAAAAATGGCGAGGTCGATCAGACCGACGAAAGCGCTTCTTGCAACGCGGCCTTCGGCCGGACGCCGATAAAGCTCTCGCTGACTTCGCCGTTCTTGAACAACAGCAACGTGGGAATGCTGTTAATCCCGAACCGTTGAGCCACGCCGGGGTTCTCGTCGATGTTGATCTTGCCGATCGCCACGTTCGGGTTTTCTTCGGCAAGTTCGTCAATCATCGGAGCGATTTGACGACACGGACCACACCACGGAGCCCAAAAGTCAACCAACACGGGGGAATCGCTCTTGAGCACTTCCGTATCGAAATTATCGTCGGTGAATTCTTTGACTGCTTCGGAAGCCATCTTGTTTGTTCCTGATCAAGAAAAGTTGAAAGGGTCGAATGGAAAGGTCCGCTCTTGGCCCACAATTTAGCGATGCCCACAGTTTACCGAAGCCCACAATTTAGCGATGTGAGCTTCAAATACCAGAGGAGGCCAAATTGGCAGAATCGAACGCGTCGGACTTATCCGGCATCGATCGACGCAAACATTGGGCCAACTGATCCAAGATCACGGCCGTGGCCCCCCAAATCTGCCAATCCTGGTACATAAAAGCAGGTGCCTTGAAATCCAGGGAAGCGACGTTCGCCGCATCGAAGTGAGTGATTTTTCCGGCGGATCCGTCATCGCGCCCGCATGACGACGCGGGAGAGTTCATCGATTTGGCTTTCCGAATCGATCGACACTGGTTAATTCGG
Organism: Neorhodopirellula pilleata; assembly: GCF_007859915.1. Lineage (GTDB taxonomy): Bacteria > Planctomycetota > Planctomycetia > Pirellulales > Pirellulaceae > Rhodopirellula > Rhodopirellula pilleata. Next base: position 195,208 of record NZ_SJPM01000011.1, on the reverse strand, counting down.
CGAATATTGCGATCACGCATGATTGCCGAAAGAGGCAGCTCCAAGACCTCGTCGACCTCGGAAGGATCCGGCGACCAAGTTCGCCCCTGTTGGCGGGCGACGAAGATCACCGGGGTAACTTGGTTGTCACTGGCATAAACGTATTGGGAGGGTAACTGTCCGCAATAGGCGACAATATCCGGTCGGACGCCGAGTTCTTCCTCGAACTCCCGTAATGCTGCCTGTTGGGGCGTTTCCCCCGCTTCGATTCGCCCGCCCGGAAAACAAATCTGGCCTCCGTGATGACGCAGCGCCGTCGGACGACGCGTCAATGGAATGATCCAATCGCCTGCCTTGTCGGGAGTTAGCACGACGGCGACGGCAGCTTGGCGCGATCGAATCCGCGCCGGTCCACGGTGGCGACCGTAGGCCAACTCGGGGGCCATCCCCCAACCCAATCCCGACTCGGATGCGGAAAATTCAGGCGGTCGATTGAGCAGTCGAACCAGCTGATTCGGCAAAAATTCGCATGAAATGGGTTTCATCCGCAGCTCGGCACCAGAACGAGAGACTGAAAAAAGTGGGCGTCCACAGAGGGGAATCGTCAAAGCCGTTGCGATCGACATGAATCCATGGCGATGACGCAAATTCTGCCCCCCCACGGATACGGGTGGTCACATTGCATGACCCACGTTTGTGGGAAGACGTTTCGCATTTGCTTCGAAACGTCGATGTTAACTCGACATCCAATTCACAAACAGACGAATTCCGACGCGGCTCGGATGCAGCGGCCACGTCGAACTTCAACGAGGGGCAACATGATACAACACTTTAAAAGACTTCCGATCCGCTACACAATTCTCGGACTTGCGGGGTTGCAGGTTGCCGTCGTGGCGGCTGCCATCTTGAGCCAGTTCAACGAACAGGTACGCAACGACACATTCAAAGATTGTCTTCGTCAGGCCGCATCGGTTGCGGATCTGGCTGATTCGATGCAGCATCGGTTATCCGCCCATTGGGCCAGCGGCCTGCATTCCCAAAAAACGTTGGCCGAGTGGGCCGAGGCGGGTGACACCGAAAAGGTGCTCTCGGCCGTTCCGATCATCACCACGATCAACTCGGTCATGGGCCGAGCCGAAGAAGGAGGTTATGAGTTTCGGACCCCCAAATTCAATCCTCGCAATCCCAAGAATGAACCCGATACGATCGAAGCCGAAGCCCTCACCGCGTTTCAGCGTGACCCCTCTCTCAAACAATATCACGTTCACGACGAAGAAGCCCATTCGATCCGTTATTTTCGGCCGATCCGTCTGACAGCCGAATGCCTGATGTGTCACGGATCGCCGGACACATCGCAAGAGTTGTGGGGCAACGACGACGGGCTGGACGCGTTAGGGTTCCCGATGGAGAACTACGCCGTCGGTGACCTGCACGGGGCATTCGAAGTGATCCAACCGACGGCAGCGGCCGAGGCCCGCGTCGAAGAAGCGACGGCGTCGGCGATCTATCTCATCGCGATCATCGTCGTACCATCAATGCTGGTGTTCTGGTGGTTGCTGCGTTCGTCGGTGGTATTGCCGATCCAGCGGAGCGTCAACACGCTCAACGACGCCAGCGAATCGCTCGTCCGCAACGCCAACATCGTCAGCGCCGGAGCGGCGCAAAGCAAATGTCAATCCGCCACCGTTAGTAGCGCGGCCGAAGAAATGTCGATCAACATCGAACAGGTCTCTCAAAGTACGTCAGAGATTTCCAACAAGTTGATTTCGATTTCGGGTTCGTTGAACCAAATGCAAGTGACGATCCGTCAAGTTTCCCAAGACGCCGAGGAAGGATCCACGGTCGCGACCGAAGCCCAAAACGCAGTCACGCAATCACATCATGACATTGTCGAAATGGGCAATTCGGCGGAGACGATCGGCAACATCATTACCGTCATTCAAGACATCGCCGAACAAACCAACCTGCTCGCTCTCAACGCGACGATCGAAGCCGCTCGGGCCGGCGAAGCGGGGAAGGGTTTCGCGGTGGTCGCATCGGAAGTCAAGGCGCTTGCGAAACAAACCGCCGAAGCGGCCGAGGACATCTGCGGCCGAATCACGTGCGTTCAACAACGCACCAGCCACGTGATCGAATCGATCGACGCGATCGAAAAAACCATCACGCGGGTGACGGCACTAAGCGGCGGCATCGCCAAAGCGGTCGAGCAACAAAGCCACACGACGATTTCGATCGCGGGCGAAGTCTCGGACGTCACTTCGCTTGCCAAACAGGTCGCCGAACGAATCGAAGAGAGCAGCTTGGCGAGTCGCGAAGTGACCGAGAACATCGCTCAAATCGACTCGGTCATCTGCGAGACCGCAGACGGTGCCGCTCAAAGTCTCGAAGCGGGCGAGCAGTTATTCCGTCTCGCCGAAGAGATGCAGGGACTCGTCCGACTGGCCGTGCGAAGCAATGGGCGGGAACTTACCAAGTTGGTAAAATAGCCATCGAGGACCGATCACAACGTCGGTCCCTGATGACTTCGAAAGCCTGGGTGGTTTTCATCATCCAATTCGCCCCCGTCCCGCGACCCGCCCATGATTTTAATCGGCACGATGAATCTCACGCGGACTCGCCAGACGGGGGATTTTTATTGTCCGACGTGCGGGGTCACGCAATCCTATCGGTTGCGAGCCCGCCGTCCGTTCTTGACGCTCTACTTCATTCCCACCGTTCCGATCGGACAAGCTGAACTGTTTGTCCATTGCGATCATTGCAAAAGCAATTGGGACCCGGGCGTCTTGAACATGGACCAAGTCACCCACCAACGCGTTCAAGCGGAACAATACAAAGACGAAGCGATTCGATCGGCGGTCTTGATCGCGCTCCAAGACGGCGACATCACCGAGCCGCAAGTCCAAGCGTTACTGCACTTGGCCGACATGATGTTCGATCGGCCGATCGAACGCGAAGAACTCGGTCGGCTTTGTTCGATCGCCCGGCAAGCCGGAATTCGGCCGCATAATTACGTGCTGACGATCTCGAAACGCTGGACGATGACGCAACGCTTGCTGGCTCTACAAGCAATGTTCCTCGTCGCCACCGCCAGCGAAGAGGATCTCTCTGATGAAATGGTCAAGACATTGATTTCGATGAGGGATCTGTTGCAACTGACCGAAAACGAATTTCAAATCGCGATCGAAGACACGCTCCAATACCGCGTGGCGTGACCTCTAGACACGTCGGGTGAAGTCATTCGGTTAATTAGCCGTTTTGGCGATAGCGGTCTGTTGATTTAGTCCTCATCAAAACCCGAAGCGTGAGTTTTGAAGTTGCGATTTTGCCTGTGGCATTGGTTTATCGTAACCCGACGCGTCAGCGAGGGATGAGTCAATATCAATTATCCCTCGCTCACGCTTCGGGTTACGATTAAATCAACACGCCGATAGCCACGTGTTGAATTCGTTTGCATCGTAACCCGAAGCGTGAGTTTCGAAGTTGCGATTTTTTCGTAACCCGCTGCGTCAGCGACGGATGAGTCAATATCAATTATCCCTCGCTCACGCTTCGGGTTACGATTAAATCAACAGCCCGAAAGATGCGGTTCCCGCTTAACCGGGGCTAACGCCCAAACGGCTAATCTAGTGAAGCGGAAAAATATCACCAGACGAGCTTAGTAGAACTCGTACTCTTCTCGATCGGCGCAAAACTTGTCAAGCGTTTCAGCCGACCAATTCACCAACCGTTTCGGCGTCGGCCACATCGATGCGATCGCCGCGATCGACACGAGGCTCATCAAGTCGCCAAGATAACGCGTCGAATCGAGCAACCCGGCCAAGCATCCGGCGAACGAGAAACAGGCGATCGTGCTGACAAAAATCGAGGTGTGGGCACGCGATACGTGACGACTCAAACGACACGATCGGTAAATTTGCCGGCCCGGGTTGTCCCACTCGGAGATAAAACTGCGCAGCGCCACACCGCGATGGTGAAACCGCAGACTATTGAGGAGATACTTCGCCCTGAGTTCGCGAAACGCAGGGACGCTGCAGACCCATACCGTCAAGCCGCTGAGCATCATCGCGACCCAACCAAACATGAAGACCGGCGAGTATCCGATCGGCGGCAAGTCACGGTCAATGCGTGGGACGGCCGAATGCAACATCGAGCCGACAAACGGCAAGACGGCGAAAACGATGACCGCGATCCGAAGAAGCTCAAGTTCGTCCTTCATGCTGGGGACGTCGAGCAAGTTCCTTAAACGCAGTGGGAGCCGGTCACGCTTGCGGATACCCAGCGTCCGGTGACAGTAGCCGGTCCAGAAAATGCCGAGCGCGCCCGTCGCGGCGATCCACAGGACCAACATCGGTTCGACGACGGCGGCCTGCGGGAATTCGAATGTCGCACCGAACAGTCGCACCAACACGATAAACAAAACCGTTGCCATACCCGCCATGGCCGTCGCGCCCAACCAACTCACGATGCTGGCAAACAAGCAGTGATTGAGATGCCGACGACGCCCAAGACCGTCCAACCTCGGCGGCACGACGGGGCTTTCTTGAAGAACTGGTCTCGGCTCCGAGTCGGGTTCCGCGTCTGAATACGAGCTGTCCTCATCCTCCGACTCGAGACCGCCCACCAATTCGTCGCCTTCTGGCAGATCACCGACGCTCGGCGAATCGTCGTTACCTAGCAAATCTTCGTTGCTTGGCAAATCTTCGTTGCTTGAAAACTCGTCACTGCTTGGCGTCACGGTGGCGGACGATGGTTCGGCCGCGGCCACTCCCTTATCGGATGTGACTTCATTCATCGATTCGATCGAGGCATCGATGGAATCTCCGTCTTCATGCGTGGGCGAGTTCTCACGCGGCGGAGATTCGGCACTCGATTCGGCACTCGGATCATCGTTCGATGGTGATTGCGACCACAACAAGGCAAATGCTCGGACGAGAAGGAAAGGGCGTCGGCTTGGCGACGGAGTCTTGGCGATCCAGCCTACATCAGCTTTTTGACAGGAACAATCAGAAGTCGGCAGTTGATCGGATTTCGGTGGATGCAGCTATTTTAATCGAAAGATCCGGAACATTTGCACGCCGTGACCAAACGTGTCACAGGGGCCGCGAAGAATGCTCGCAGTTGAAACGTCAAGCCGTTTGTGTGGTTTTGACGCGTTCACCAACCATCCGGTTTCGAACCATTCGGTTACTGCGAGGAGCTTTTCGATGACCCAACTGACCCTTTTCGCCGATCTCACCCCTGGCGCGGTTCCCGTGCCTGCGCCCGTTGTGGTTCCGAAGGCGGACGAAGCGAACGGGTTGATGCAATTGGCTGAGCTGATCCGCCAGGGTCGGGAACAAATGCAGGCTCAAGCCCGCCGCCGCAGTCGTCCGGTGCAGTCGATCGGCGATTTGGCCCAGGCGGTTTTATTGCGACACGATCTGGTGGCTCGCCGCCGGGCCCGAACCAACCCGGGCCGGGCCGGATCGCATTGCCTCGCCTCCGATTCTCGCGTCGGGACGGGGGCCGCTGCCCGTCAGGCCGACCTTGCCGACACGGTTTCAGAAGTTCACGTCGCCTCGTAAATCGGCCGAAGTCAAAGAATCGGCGACATCCGGAAAGACGAGATCAGGTTTCCAGTGGCGATCAGGTTTCCAGTGGCGATCAGGTTTCCAGGGGCGAACGGGTTTCCAAGGGCGATCAGGTTTCCAAGGGCGAACGGGCGGGATCGGCGGAATCCGTTCGCGAAGCGGACGACGTCTTCGTTTCCTTAACGGACGTCTCTTTCAACGATTGCTGGTCTTTCAACGATTGCTGGCGTGCTTTCGTTCTTTCTCGTTTGCGTGACCGCCACACCGTCATGATCGATCCCAAGATGAAACTGACCACCGAGGTGCTCAACAGCAGCAACGTCAACGGATACCGGCCGCTGAATGTCAAAATCTCAATGTCCACCGCGTGATGGTTTTGAAAAGCCACCACGATCACGACCAAAACGGCCACCAAGAACAGGAAATAGCGGATTTTTTGAAGCATTAGAGGCAGCGTTCTCGACTCAAAGGATTTGCTAGCAAATCCTTTGCTAGCATAATGGAAGCCCGGCGTCGGTTGCGGTCGACACGGCGATACTCGGCTCTCAGGCAAGGAATCATGCCCCCCACGATAGCATCTACGCCCACGATAGCATCTACGAACGTCGATGCCTGTCCCCGTTCGAGTTCGGTTCTTTCGAGTTCGGCTCTTTCGAGTTCGGTTCTTTCGAATTCCCGGGTTCTTTCGAATTCCCAGGCCGATTTCCGGCCGGGTTCCGCTTTGGTGCCCATTCCCGAGTCGAAGGCGGATGCGGGTGTGGGGGCTTTTCAACAGACATTCAGTTTTTGGGAAGAACCGGCGGCGGTTGCGAAAACGCCCACCAAACGTACGCCACGTTGGGCCAACGCGACCGTTGCCACGCTCCGCAAAGCAGACTCCGCCGCCGCCCCCGCTCCTCAAGACAACTCGCCTGCTCCAGGCACGTCGCCACTTTCTTCGCCGCCCCAGACTGGCGATCGTCGGGTTTTGCTCGCGAATTTGCGGAGCCGTGTGGCGGCGATCTCGACCAGCCCCGCGATGGAAACGGCTGATATTTTTTCGACCGGTTCGGCCACGCTGGACACTTGGTTGCCCGGCGGCGGGCTCAAACGCGGCCAGATCTGCGAGTGGGTCGCCGGCCGGGAGGCGGGCGGGGCGGGGACGCTCGCGATGATCACCGTGGCCGCCGCGATCGCCGACCAAACCGGGCCGGTGATCGTGGTCGACCCGAATGAAACCTTTCACGCCGCCGGGGCGATCGCCTGCGGCATCTCGCCCGATCGGATCGTGTGGTGCCGTTGTCACAACCGCCGCGACAGTGTTTGGGCGCTCGACCAGGCGCTGCGTTGTTCCTCGGTCGCGGCGGTGTGGTCGATGTTGCCGTGGCATTTGGACGACCGCGATGCCCGGCGGTTGCAATTGGCCGCCGAGGTCGGACGCACGCCGGGTTTGTTCGTGTTGGCGGCTTCCGAAGCGTCCCGCCCGTCGTTCGCGCCGGTGCGTTTTCACGTCGATCCGGTGCTCGCATCATCAGTCAATGCGTCGGCTGATTCTCCGGTTCATTCTTCGGCCGTTGCGATCGGTTCTCGTCCCCCCGTCGATGTGCGGACGGTCCGCGTTCGCATGGGCGGCAAACGGCAAGCGGTTTTGGCGATCACGCCGGATGCCCGCTTGCTCACCGTCGATTCTCAAACCCGCCACACGGAAACTCGTCATGAAGCGGTTGCTGTGTCTTTGGCTGCCCGATTGGCCGATCCAACGTCGACTCGCCGCCACGCCCGAGCCCGCAAAACCGGATGACGCGGCGAAAGCCAACGAACCATCCCAGCCGGTCATCCTGTGGCACGCCGATCCGCGGCGCGGGCGGGTTGTGGCGGCCGCGTGCGTGCGAGCCCGCTCGGCGGGCGTGAGGTTGGGGATGCCGGTCGCCCAGGCGGCCGACCTGGCCGCGATGACCGAGGCGATTTTTGAAGAACACGATCGTGATGCCGACCGTGAAGCTCTGCAATCGCTCGCTCTTGAATTTCAAAACCATCTCAGTCCGCGAACGGCCGTCGAAACACTCCAACGTTTCAAATGGTACGGCCGGCATCGGCACGACCCCGAAGCGATCATTTCAGAAATCAACGGGGTCACGCATTTGTTCGGCGATGAGCGGGAACTGCTCGCCACGGCGGCCTCGCAATTGCAAAAACGACGGCTCAACGGACGATTCGCGATCGCCGACACGCTCGGTGCGGCCTGGGCGTTGGCCAACACCGCGCCGTCGCAGAAAGACCGGTCAAGGAAGAATGGTTTTGAGTTCTTCATCGCCCCGCCCGGCCAAACCCTTACCGCATTGCAAACGCTGCCGCCCGCGGCGCTGCGGCTGCCACCCGATACGGTCGCGACACTATCCCGTTTGGGTGTCGAAACGGTGGGCAGTTTGTTGCGTTTGCCACGCGAAGGACTGGCCACACGCTTGGGAAGGCCGCTTTGCGATCGGATCGCCCAGGCGACCGGCGAAATCGATGAACCACTCATTGCACTGGAGACACCATCGGACCATTCGGCGTCGTTGGTGTTGGAATATCCTACCGACGCGATGGACTTGATCAGCGACCGCTTGGAGCGATTGATCGACCAAGCGATCGTCGATTTACAACCTCTGCACCGGGGCGTGTTGCGGTTGCGGTGTCATCTCGATTTCACGGCTCATCCGCCGGCAGTATTGGAATCGGGTTTGTTCGCACCGACGCTCGATCGATCGCATCTGACGCGGTTGATGCTCGGCGCGTTACAGGCCCACCGGTTGGGTTCAATGGTCACTCAGATGACGATTTGCGTCGCCCAACACGCGCCGCTCTCGAGTCGCCAGCCGTCGATCTTTGGGCCGGATTTCCAGTCCGGTGGCGGCGACGATTGGACGCGTCAGAGCGAGGCGGCCCGATTGATCGATGTTTTGTCGGGTCGTTTGGGCGAAGACTGCGTCCGCGGCGTCCGCTTGAGCGACGATCCGTTGCCGGAAAGTTCGGTCGAGGACTTTCCGATGACGACGCATCGGATGCGAGGGAGAAAGGTGACAGGTGGGCGGGTGACAGGTGGGGGGCCGCCGCGAACGACCGACTTGGGGCGACGACCGATCGAGCTGCTTGAGGTTCCGTCGCCGATCACGCCGATCGACGCCGGCGGGCGGGAAGCTGACACGGCCGCGTGCGATCATTTTCCGGCGGCTTTTCGGATTCGCGGAAGTTCGCAAGCCGTCCACCGGCACTGGGGGCCGGAGCGGATCGAGACGCGATGGTGGAGTGGGCCGCTGATCCGCCGCGATTATTTTCGCGTCGAATTGGTCGACGGAAGTCGCTTGTGGGTTTACCACGACCTAGTCGCCACCGGCGAACAAAAACGCTGGTTCCTGCACGGCCGGTTCGCGTAACTCACTGTCGCTCCAAAACTTAAACTTAAACCTCAACTTAAACTTAAACCTCCGTCCGCAAAACCGCCGATTCGGCGGAGGGGAGAGTTTAAGTTTAAGTTTAAGTTTACGTTTAAGTTGAGGTGGGGTTTTCGTTTACGTTTGAGCTGAGGGGAAAACCAACCCTGGTCCGACAATCAGGGGCGTTGGCCCCCCAATTTTGGCGAGATTCGGGGCGTTAGCGGGGATCGTCATTGACGGTCAATGCCATGGCGTCGACAATCATCGCTCTGACACCGTGTTCTCCTTCTTCCCACCCCGAACAGTTGAATTTGATGAGCATCATTCAGTCCCAGGACCCCGAAATCTTCGCAGCCATGCAAGCCGAGTTCGCGCGGCAGCAAGACGGTCTGGAAATGATCGCCAGTGAAAACTACACCAGCCCGGCGATCATGGAGGCCGCTGGCAGCGTGCTGACCAACAAGTACGCCGAAGGCTATCCCGGACGCCGATACTACGGCGGATGCGAACACGTCGACGTCATCGAAACGCTCGCGATCGAGCGAGCCAAGACGCTGTTCGGGGCCGAGGCGGCCAACGTGCAGCCGCACTCCGGCTCGCAAGCCAACACGGCGGTCTACTTAAGTTGTCTCGAAGTCGGCGACACGGTCCTGGGATTGGACCTTGCCCAAGGCGGTCACCTGACTCACGGCATGAAGTTGAACATCAGCGGACGGCTTTACAACTTCATCAGCTACGGCGTCGACCCGGTCAACCATCGTTTGGACTTTGACCAAATCGCACGGCTCACCCGCGAGCACAAACCGAAGCTCATCGTTGCCGGCGCGAGTGCCTACCCTCGAGAGATCCCGCACGACCGATTCAAAGAGATCGCCGACGAGGTCGGTGCGAAACTTCTGGTCGACATGGCGCACTATTCGGGGCTCGTCGCGGCCAAGATTCACAACAGCCCCGTGCCGTATGCGGACTACGTCACCACGACGACGCACAAAACATTGCGGGGCCCGCGCAGTGGTTTGATCATGTGCAAAGAGGAGCACCTCAAGCTCGTCAACCGCAACGTGTTCCCCGGCACGCAGGGCGGGCCGTTGATGCACGTGATCGCGGGCAAGGCGATCTGCTTTGCCGAAGCGATGACCGACCAATACGCGGCGTACGGCAAAGCCGTCGTTGAAAACGCTCGCACGCTCGCCGATACGTTGATGTCCGCCGGGTTGCGGTTGGTCAGTGGCGGAACGGACAACCATTTGATGTTGGTCGACGTGACGACGGTGGGTCTGGGCGGCAAGAAAGCCGAAGCCGCGCTGGACGCGTGCGGTATCACCGTCAACATGAACATGATTCCCTTCGATCAACGTAAACCGATGGACCCTTCCGGGGTTCGCATCGGCACGCCGGCGTTGACGACGCGTGGCATGGGTGTCGATGAGATGAAACGCATCGGCACGTGGATTCATCAAGCCCTCGCAAACGCCGATGATGAGGCATTGCACGGGTCGATCCGAACGGAAATCCGCGAAATGTGTCATGCCTTTCCCGTGCCAGCGGCGGCAGCAACCTGTGAGGCGGTTTGATGAATCGGATCTTGATCGCCGATGATAATTTGGCCAACCGTGAGTTGATCGAAGCCTATTTGATCAACATCGATTGCGAATTGGAAACCGCCGTCGATGGCGAAGACACCTTGGCGAAAGTCCGTTCATTCAAGCCTGACTTGATTTTGCTCGACGTGATGATGCCCAAGCTGAGCGGATTTGAAGTTTGCAAAAAACTCAAAGAAGATCCTGCGACGAGCAGCATCATGATTTTGATGGTCACCGCGCTCAGCGAATTGGGCGACATCGAACGTGGCGTGCAAGCGGGCACGGATGATTTCCTCAGCAAGCCGGTCAACCGGGTTGAATTGGTCAAACGTGTCGAGAACATGCTCAAGCTTAAGGGCACGACCGACGAACTGGAACGTTTGCGACTTTATATCCAACAAATGGAAGAACACTGAGTTGCTCGAATCGCTGTGCCTGATGCCGCCGAAACTCGGACAAATCCGCCGCGGGATTGCCCCGGCCCGTACCGAGATGATGGTGGCGCGATCGGCCGGCGATGCAGTGTCGCTGCCCATGCCGCTGTTTTGGGATTCGCCGCCGTGGCACCACTGGACACCCATGGTTGCCGCGTGCGTGTTCGAAGCGATGCGGTCTCGCGGCGTCTTGGTATCGGCGCTTCGCAGTGAACTGGGTGATCGAGATTCTTCCGGAATTCAAAGTGATCGTCACGCGCAACCGGAGCGACACGATCCGCCGGACCATGACCGGTTATTGGGTGAGAAGACGCGACGCGGTTCGCTGCGAATGCTTCCCTATCGCAATGAGCGTTACGGTATGTCATCGCTGGATTTTGATGACGTCAGTGTCGTCGATCTGCAACTGTCGCCGCCCCGCGACGCGTCCGGCCGGATCGCTTATTCACCCGAACAAATTAGTCGCTGGGAGGCGACAACGGACGACCAACCGCTTTCCGGCGGCGGATGGGTGCCGGCCATGACGCTGCCTCCCGACGTGCCTTCGGCGGACCACTTGCGATCCAAAGTCGATCAACTCCGCGTGCTGTGTCCCCAAGCCGCCGTCATCGTCAGCATCACACCGGAATGGATCGACAAATGTTGGCCGCAGTTGGTGGCCGCCGGGCCCGATGCGATCTTGATTCGGATGAGCCAAATGCGGATCGATGGCATTTCACTCGCTAAGTTCACGTTGCGGATGATCGGTACCATGGAGTCGGGCCATCGGATCCCGGTCTGGTTGACGCCGCCGAAATCGATGCAAAGCCAATCGTTGTCCGTATCGGATTCGATCAAGTTGATCGCGTTGGGCGTCTCGGCGATCGCGATCAATGGTTGGCTGGACGATTTGATTGACGAGATCGACGAAATTCCGCCGCCATCTTCGTTCGATGCGGACCCGTACGCCAAGACGATGATTACGGTCGACGAAGTCTTGCAACGATTGTTGGATCCGCAATTGGAATATTTCGAAGGCTTGTATTCATCGTTGGTCCATGACCATCCTCGCGAATTGCTCGGTACATTTGACCCGGAGATTGCGCGTCAACTGAACTTGCCCTGTGTCGGACAATTTGATTGAGAACGATCGGCGTTGTGCGGCTTGACGGCACTAACTAGTGCTTCGTCAAACCCTAAAATGAGGGTTAGTGAAGTGAGCCGACAGCCCGCTAGCCCGGATTATTCATCAGCATTGAACGAAAAGAGCCTTGCGTGCGTCCAAGTTGTTATCTGACGACAACTTAGGAAAAACACGAAGGCTCTTTCACATGATACGCGATGCACAAACGGCTTTGTTCGAGGAACCCAATCCGCCTGAAGGACAAGAACCGATCCAGTGGCTACTGCTGACGACGCTTCCGATCTCCACGATCGAGGAAGTCCAACGGGTCGTTGCTTGTTACTGCATCCGCTGGCAGATTGAAATTTATTTCCGAACCTTGAAATCGGGTTGCCAGGTGGAGGAGCGATTGTTCGAGCGTTTCAGTCGGTTCGATAACTGCCTGGCGGTTTTTTTGGTAGTGGCTTGGAAGGTGCTGTACCTGTGTCACTTAGGCCGCAGTTGCCCGGACATGGACTGCGAGATCGTGTTCACACCGAGCGAGTGGAAAGCGGTGTACATGGTGGTGACGAAGAAGGCGTTGCCATCGAAGCCACCGACGCTCAACGAAATGATCCGTTTGATCGCTACTTTGGGCGGCTATGTGATCCGCAAAAGCACTCAACCGGGAGCCCAGACTCTTTGGCTTGGACTGCAACGAGTCAACGACCTGTCCCACGCATGGGACGCTTTCGGCCCCGATTCTCGAGAAAAATCAGACAACCAATCCGACCACACTTGTGTGGTACAGTGAGCTGCGTAAGCGAGGGATCATTGATACTGACTCATCCCTCGCTTACGCTTCGGGTTACGAAAAACCAATGCCACAGGCAAAAGTGCAACCTCAAAACGCGCATGCGAGTGGTCCCGCGAGAATGTGGGACAACACGAATTCTCTCGCTTGCGCGTCGGGCTTGTATCATTGTCGTTCAATGAACACCAAACTCGCCGACAACCGAATTAGGAAAATCCATGAATCGATTATGCGTTGGATTTCTACTGTTCCTAGCTTGCAGGGCCTTGGTACCGACCGAAGCGGCAACGCCCAATTTCTTGATCATCACCGTTGATGATATGAACTGCGATTCGGTCGGCGCCTTCGGTTGCAAACTCGCCGAGACGACGCCGGCAATCGATCGATTTGCCGCCCGGTCGATGCGATTCCAACATGCCCACGTACAAGTCGGCAATTGCTATCCGTCGCGAAACGTCATGCTGTCGGGACGTTATCCGCACAACACGGGAGTCGAAGGTTTTTATCAAGTCAAAGACGCCGACTATCCGCACCTCGTCGATTTAATGAAGGGAGCCGGATATTTCGTCGGGATTCGTGGCAAGGTTTCTCATTCGACTCCCTATCAACCCTACGCGTGGGACGCGGACTTGACGGTCATTGATGGGCAAACGCAAGACATGAAGAACGCGGAATCCTATTACCGTTCGACCAAACGTGGCATCGAATTGGCTGACCAACAAGGCAAACCGTTTTGCTTGAATGTCAATATCTCGGATCCTCACAAGCCGTTCTACGCGACGGGCAAGAAGTCCGAAACGATCCCTGATCCGAACGTCCCGTCACGTGTGTTCACACCCGACGAAGTTCCGATTCCCGGTTTCTTATTCGATCATCCGGACGTGCGTCGTGAATTGGCGCAGTACTACTCATCGGTTCGCCGCGCCGACGATTGCTTCGCCGCCGTGATGAACGCGCTACAGGAATCCGGCCAGGAACAGGAAACCGTAGTGATCTTTCTTTCCGACCATGGGATGCCATTGCCATTCGCCAAAACGGCACTTTGGAACCACAGCACGCGGACGCCGTTGATGGTTCGTTGGCCGGGAGTCACCAAACCGGGATCGGTCAACGAGACCGAAATGGTCTCGGCGGTGGACCTAACCCCAACGATCGTGGACATCGTCGGAATCGATCCGCCCGACGGATTCGACGGACGATCGTTCGCACCGGTCCTTCACGGACAATCGCAATTGGATCGGGAAATGGTCTATAAAATCTACAACGAGAACTCTGGTGGTAATCGCAGTCCGATGCGGAGTGTTCAGTCCAAACGATTCGGCTATCTGTTCAATCCGTGGTCGGACGGAAAGCGAGTTTTCAAAACCGCCACGCAGGGGACGTTGACCTACCGAGCCATGAATGAAATGGCGAAATCGGATCCGTTGATTGCCCAACGTTTGGCATTGTTCCAACACGGTGTTCCCGAGGAGTTTTATGACTACGAGAACGATCCTGATGCGCTGCACAACCTGATTGACGATCCCGCGTACACAGACGAACTCAAGCGTCATCGTCAAGCGATGCAGCAGTTCATGGAACAGTCTGGCGATCCGATCTTACCGGTGTTTTTGAATCGCGACGACGACGACGCACGAAGCGAATATGTCGATCAAGTCCAGGCTCAATCCGATGCAAGACGCAGCAATCGAAAGAACCCGAAACCTAGACAGAATCAAAAGCTGTTCTCGATGTCGACGCCAACGTTATCACAAACAGGTGACACGGTGAGTGTCGAAATTCACCACGACCTGCCCCGGAGTTTGAGCGGACAGACTTTCCACGTCACACTCAAAGACGCCTCAGGTAAGCGAATCGAGCGAGTGTTGCGAACGGCATCCGGTGCCGGCACGATCGAGGTTTCGTTCACAATTGATTCGAGCGTAAAAACCGATTCGGTCAGCGTATCGGCATTCGTCGGTGAAGAGTTCTCGAACAATCTTCTGCACCGAACCGAGGGGCCGGTGAAGTTGATCCGCTAACCCGGATGAGCCACGCAAAAGTATGTCGTCACGACGAAACTGCTTCCAGGGGACAAGTTTGATGAAGTTAATATCGTGATGTCCCCCGTTCACCGGCGTGTTGATTTAGTTGTCTACCGAACTACAGCAATTAGCCGATGGGCGTTAGCCCCGGTTGGCGTCCCGTTAACCGCCGCTAACGCGGTTCGGCTAATGAAATCAGCGAGCCGTTACGCGTCCGGGCGTCAACAGCCTTGCGGATAACTTAGAACTTCAAACCTTCCCTCGGCTGAAACACTTGGGACTCGTCGACCTGTTTGATCCACTCGATCGCCTCTTCAGACAGATTCTCGGGCAACTGGATTTGCAGTTCGACGATCAAGTCGCCCGGATTGCCGGTTGCGAACGGGATGCCTTGGCCCTTGAGTCGCAATCGTTTTCCGCTGCGGCTTCCTGCGGGGATCGATAGCGTGACGGTGCCTTTGGGGGTGGGCACGTCGACCTTGGCCCCGACGGCGGCTTCGTACACGGTGATGGGCAGCTTCAATTCCAAGTTTCGACCGACGCGTTCGAAGTGCGGGTGATCGTCGATTTGAATCGTCAAAATCAAGTCGCCCGGTTCGCCTCCGGGGACCGCTTGCCCCTGACCTCGCAAACGAATCTTGGCTCCATTTTCAACGCCGGCAGGAATGGTAACGGACAGTTTTTCGTGCTTTCCGGTGCCGGTCGGGTAGAACTCCGCTTTGCCGCCAAGAACCGATTTTTCGAAGGAGATCGAGAGCTCGTAGCGGAGGTTCGCACCTCGCTGTGGTGGAGCCGGCTGTGGTCGGCGACCTCCCGGTCCGCCGCGACCGCGAGCTCCGCCGCCGCCACCGAGAATCTGTTCAAAAAAATCGTTGAAGCCGTTTTCGAAACCGCCGCCTCCGCCGCCTCCCCCGCCACGTCCGGCCGCGCCGAAGATTTGTTCCAAATCGAGGCCTTCGAACGAGGGTCCCCCGCCGCCACCGGCCGCTCCGGGGTGGAAACCGCCGCCTCGGATTTTTTCAAAATCGCTCCCATAGCGGTCGTAGGCCGCCCTTTTTTGCTCGTCGCTGAGGACTTCGTAGGCTTCTTGAACGCGTTTAAATTTTTCCTGAGCCGCTTTGTCGTCCGGGTTCATGTCCGGGTGGTACTTGCGGGCCAATTTGCGATAGGCTTTTTGCAGGTCTGTTTTATCGGCGTCGCGAGCCACTCCTAAGGTTTGATAAAGGTCTTCAGCCACAGTGATCGATCAAAGAAGGAAAGCAGGAGAAACGAGGAGAAAGACGGCGAGCCGAGATCGCCAATTTGGCAGATTCGATCGTCGGGCTCCAACTGTAGCAAACGTTAAACCAAACTCCGAGTGGCCGGTTCGGACGGCCCGGTACGTGGTAGTGGCTTTGTCATGGGTAACCCTGACCGCCTTTTCAGCCTCCGGATGGTCCGCCGAAGGGGAACTAACGCTTCGAGTTGTCGATGAAGCGACCGGCGAACCGATTGCCGCCCGCGTCGAACTCACCCGTCCCGAACTGGTCGCCGCCGATGCGTCCCGCCCAGCACCACGGCCGACGTCCCGGCGGAATTCTCTCCGAGTCGTTCGTCCGCTGTCCGCGCGAGGAACCATTCCCACAACGTCTGGGTTTGTCGTCGACGGGCAGGTCCGGCTGAATTTGAAAGAAGGCCCGTATGAATTCCGTGTCACACACGGCCCCGAATACCGCGTCATCCGAGGCAACTTCACCATCGAAAAAACCAGCGAGGACGAGCACGTCGTCGCGTTGCCTCGCATCTTGGATATGCATGAACTGGGGTGGAATAGCTTGGACGCTTTCTCGCCCGATTCTCGACACGACTTGTCTCAACGGATGCGAAGCGAGGAGCTTGATGTTGCTTGGACCAATGCGGCAACCGAGGAGGTTCCCGACGCATCGGAACCCGTCCACGCCGATTCGGTCGGAGACTTGATTGCTTATTCCCTTGGCGAAGCTTCAGGGATGTCGGTGCCAACGACAAATGATCCCACGTTGGCCGCGTTGACCCGATTGACCGATAAAACAAATGCTCAAAGGATCGCGATCGCCAATCCGTTTGCGTGGGCATTGCCGGTTTACTTGGCCAGCCAAAAGATCGACGGAAACTTTGTCTTGGGCGATTGGTTGCGTTTGGACTCACCGGTATTGAAACCGAGCGTCGGACGTCCGTTCCCGACCGAACATCCTCGCGACAATCGATCGCTCGGTCGTGAAGCGGAGCAAATTTATTGGGAGATGCTCAGCGCCGGCTTCCGCATCGCACCACTGGCGGGGACTGGCATCGAAGCCCAGGACCATCCGATCGGTTACAACCGAACGTATGTCAATCGAGAGGAAGCCTCGGCGAGCCTGTGGGATTCCGTCTGGCAGGGTAACACGTTCGTCACCAATGGACCGTTGTTGCAAGCGGAGCTTGAAGACCATCCGCCCGGTTATGTTTTTGAGTTAAGCGAAGGAGATAAGGTATCCCTGACTCCGCGTGTCACGTTAACGGTTCGCGACCCGGTTGATTATCTCGAAGTCATCGTCAACGGGATGGTGCATTACACCGCCAAGTTGGATGAGTTTGCCAAAGCGGGTGGACGTATCTCGTCGATCAACGTCAGCCAACCCGGGTGGGCATTGGTTCGCGTGGTGACGCTACATGAAGATCATTTTCGAGCGGCCGTTTCAGCACCGTGGTACTTCGAAGTCGGCGGGCAACGTCGGATCTCCAAGCGGAGTGTCGAGTTCTTTCAGCGTTGGTTGGCCGATTTTGAAACCGAATTGAAATCACAGCGTGAAGCCGACTTAGCCGCCTACGCGCCTTACATCCGGGCCGCTCGTCGATTCTGGCAAGTCCAACTTGAACAAGCCAACGCTCGATAGCGATCCAGACTTCACGTGTCGGCTATTGATTTGAATGCCCCGGCCAACGGACACCACTTTCAGCTCCAATCGGGACGATCCGATGGAAGCCGTCGGCAAGCGGATCGGTCGCGTAATGATAGCCGAATGCCGGGATCAGGGTTTCCGATCCCTCGAGCAAACGAACCTGCGTCACGACGCGGTCATAAAGGTTCCGCTCGCCGGGCTGATTCGTGCCCTCGATTTCGTCGAGGGTGCGAATCACCAGCGGCATTTCGGCCGCGTCGAATTCCCAACACTCGCCGTTGACGCGATCGGTTCCAGGTCTCATCGCGGGGTAGTCCGCGCGACCGTAGAGTTGCCCGGTCGTCCAGGCAGGTGTGATTCGCAGCGGTCGGGCCGGCCAAAGGTTCGCCCGGCATTGGCCTCGACAGAGGGTACCATAAACGAAAAAGTGGCGGATTTCTTGAGTTTTGGGCGGCATGATTGGCTGATTTTGCCGATCCGGCCTGAATCATCAACTAGACCTTGCCAAAATACCCCCTTGGCGACCATACTTCGGGGCCAAATTCAATACTCCTCCCTTTCATGCGCCCGCATTTCGATGGCTAAAAGTAAGAAAAAAGCTGAAACCATTTTCCTCGTCTGCGAAGAAACCGGTCAATACAACTACACCCTCCGCAAGAAACCGGGCGGCGAGAAGTTGCGTCTAAAGAAATACAACCCCAACCTGCGCAAGCACACCTGGCACAACGAAAAGAAGAAGTAGGGGCTTTGCCGATGAATCGGCAGTGGCGAATCACGCCGCACGACGCCCCCTTGGTCGAGCAACTGATTCGTTCGTCGGGGCTTGCGCCCGTGGTCGCCCAATTGCTCGTCAGCCGAGGTGTTTACTCGTCCGAAGACGCGACCGCGTTCATGGACACCAAGCTGACCAATCTGCGTGATCCTCAAGAACTGCCGGGTGTGCCCAAAGCGACCCGGATTTTACTCGACGCGATCGAGCAGCGGACGCCGATTGTGATCTACGGCGACTACGATGCCGACGGGATGACCGGCTCGGCGATCTTGGTCAACGGTCTGCGGCTTCTCGGTGCGGACGTTTCCTATCATGTTCCCAATCGACTCGAAGAAGGCTACGGCCTGAACGAGGATGCGATTCGCAAGCTCGTCAGTCGGGGCAAGAAGCTAATCGTTTCGGTCGATTGTGGCATCGGCAGTGTCGGCTGCGCGAATCTGTGTCGAGAACTCGGCGCCACGTTGATCATCACCGATCATCATCAAATCGGCGAACAATTACCCGACGCCGAAGCGATCGTTCACCCGCGTCTGCCCGGCACCAACTACCCCTTTGGTGAACTTTGCGGTGCGGGTGTGGCGTTCAAGTTGGCGTGGGCGTTGTGCCAAGCCAAGTGCGGACAAAAGAAAGTCACGCCACCGATGAAGCGGTACTTGATGCAATCACTCGCATTGGCCGCGATCGGCACGATCGCGGACGTGGTTCCGTTGGTCGATGAGAATCGCGTGATCGTTAACCATGGCTTGAAAACGTTGCAGCGTGAACCGTTGCCGGGCCTCTGGGAATTAATGAAACGAACCCAGTTGGACCAAGTATCCGAGTTGACCACCGAGAACGTCGCGTTCTCACTCGCACCGCGTTTGAACGCGGCGGGCCGACTCGGCCAAGCTCAACTGGGCATCGAGTTGATGACGATCGAAGCGGGCGAGCGGGCCGGAATGTTGGCGGAGTACATCGACGGGCTCAACGCGACCCGAGACACACTCCAGCGCAGCGTCCAACTTGCCGCTCAGAAACAGGCCAAAGAAGAATTCGACATCGAAGGCGATGCGGCCTTGGTGCTCAACGGTGTCGGATGGCACGCCGGCGTGATCGGCGTCGTCGCCGGTCGATTGGCCGAGAAGTACGCCAAGCCGGTGATCATCATTTCCATGGACAACGCGGGTAAGGCGGACGCGGTCGGCTCCGGACGCGTCGGCGGCACGGGCGTCAATCTCTACGAAGCGCTCTGTGAATGCGAAAACCGTCTCGTCCGATTCGGCGGACACCCGGCCGCCGGAGGCATCACGATTCGCGAAGCCGACATCGAAGCGTTCCGAGGTGATTTTTGCGAAGCGGTCGCTCGGCAATGGACCGACCAGGACATCACGCCTTCGATCCAGATCGACGCCGAAGCGCCGTTGGGGCAATTGAACCTACACATTATGAACCAGATCGAAACGCTCGCCCCCTTTGGTGCCGGCAACCCGCGACCGATCTTGATGGGCCGGGGCGTCGAACTGGCCGAACCGGCCAAGAAGATGGGCGGCGGCGAGCGGCATCTGTCGGTGCAATTGAAACAGGGCGATCGGGTCATCCGCGGTGTCGCATTCGGCGCCTCCGATTGGTGCGATCCGCTCAACGAATGCGACGGCCCCATCGAAATCGCCTACCGCCCCGTGATCAACGAATACCGTGGCTATCGAAGCGTCGAAGTACAATTGGTCGACTGGCGAAAGCAAGCGACGCCGGTCCAAGCTCGCTAACGCACCGTCAACATCCGACGTTTGGTATCGCTACTGCTTCGTCAAAATCTAATTTTAGGGTGAGCCGAACGCGCTAGCGTCGGGCGTTGCGTAATGCCCGCGGCTAGCGCCGTCGGCTCACTTCACTAACCCTAATTTTAGGGTTTGACGAAGCACTACCCCTGGTATCCAATCTTCACGAAGCACTTTCCGATCAAGCAAACAACAAAATGCGTCAGCGGACTTCACACAACAACCGTTCTTTCATGACCGTTTCGATCTTCTTAATGATCGCGACTGGCCTGGTGCCCGTCCTCGAAGGCCGAGGCAATTGCACCGTCGCCGGTGAATTCAATCCGACGCGGAACATCGGCGATGACGCTCCGGCTTGGTCGGATCTGATCGGCGTCGATGATCAAATGCATGCTCTGAGCGACCTCCAAGACAAATCCGTCGTGGTCGTCGTCTTTACCTGCAACAGTTGTCCTTACGCGGTCGACTTGGAAGATCGCCTGGTCGAGCTTTCCCAACAACTTCAAGCTAACAATGCGGCGATCGTCGCGATCAACGTCAACCAAGTTGAAGAAGATGGTTTGCCGGCGATGAAATCGAAAGCAGAATCAAAACAATTCAAGTTTGCCTATTTGTTTGACCCGACTCAAAAGATTGCCCGCCAGTTCGGGGCGGGATACACTCCCGAGTGTTTTGTCTTGGACGGCCAGCGAAAGATCGCGTACATGGGATCGTTCGATGACTCGCCGAACGGACGAAACATTCAAAAAACCTACGTCCACGATGCCATTGAGGCGGTGTTAGCCGGCCGGCAACCGACCGTCACCGAAACCGTTCCGATCGGTTGCCGAATCCGATACGAACGCGAACGTCGAACCCGCCGCCCGAAGGCGGAGTGAACGAATCGTCCAGCACTCCATGCCGACTTCAGTGGATCAACTTCGCCATCTTGGAAGGTCGCTTGTGGGATAGGCTCTAAGTCTCGATTTCAAGTTCGATGCCGCCCACCATCGAGGCACCCACGTTGTACAGGAATGCGGCAAACGCCCCGCCCACGAATCCCATCAAGCCGTATAGCAACGGCAAGAAGACAATGCTCAGGCCGCCCGTCATCAATCCCGCTCCAACATTTTGACCGCCCGCGACGACGCCGACCGCCGAAGCGAGGAGAAAGAAGCCCCCTACGATCAATCCCAGCACCGCATAGAGCGCACCGAGAATTTTCCCGGCCGAGAGCGGTGCGATTTGACGGATGAGCATCTTCCGAGAAGATCCCCTCCCTGCGGTACCGGAGAAGTCATCACCTAATGACGCTTGAGAGGGCGTTCCGTACGGATTGTTTGAATCGGTGCTCATGGGGTCCCTGTTAGTTGAAACGAAGTGAATCAGCGGCAATCATTCACGAATTGTATACGCTGGGGCACCGAACCAACTATGCCGCATGCTTGGGCGAATCAGTTGAATCATGAGGAATTGGTGTATGGGACTTCGAGATCAGACTTCCGGACAGGGCCAGGCAAAGACAGCAGCTCGAGAGTCACCCTCGCTTGGGTCGAGGAATTTTGCTTCCGTTGGGGTTCATTCCTTTTCGTTGTTTGCCTCCACGTCGACCCTTTCCTTGTCCACCGGAAGTGGATTTGGATTCGCTGATCTCGACTTCCGATAGCGGTTTTCCGATGTTGTCTTTGAGTTGCACCACGCGGTCGCGGAGCCGGGCGGCACGCTCGAATTCCAGATCCTCCGCTGCTGAGAGCATTTCACGTTCGAGCGCTTCGACGTATTCCAGTGTGATGTACGTGATCGCCCCTTCGGCGGTCGCTTTGCGTTCGGCTTCGCGATGTTTCGCCGCGTCGGACTCGATGCCTTGGCGGATACTCTTAAAAATCGTGACGGGTGTGATCCCGTGCTCTTCGTTGTACTGCTGTTGAATGCTGCGACGTCGCTCGGTTTCGTCGATCGCCATTTGCATCGAGTCGGTCACTTTATCGGCATACAAGAAAACGCGTGAGTTTGCGTTTCGGGCGGCCCGTCCGATCGTTTGAATCAAACTCGTTTCGCTTCGCAAGAATCCTTCCTTGTCCGCGTCAAGAATCGCGACCAGCGAAACTTCCGGAAGGTCGAGCCCTTCTCGCAACAAGTTCACGCCCACCAAACAATCGAATTGTCCGGTTCGTAGTTCTTGCAAAAGATCGACCCGTTCGAACGCGTTGAGTTCACTGTGTAACCACCGGCACCGGACGGCGTTCTCTTGAAAGAAGTTGGCGAGGTCTTCGGCGAGCCGTTTCGTCAACGCCGTCACCAACACTCGCTCATTCCGCTCGGCCCGCAGCCGGACTTGCTCGAGCAAGTGATTGACTTGGCCGCGAGCGGAAACGACTTCAATGATCGGGTCGAGCAACCCGGTCGGGCGGATGATCTGCTCGACGACTTCGCCGCCGGTTCGTTCCAACTCGTAGTTACTCGGCGTGGCGCTGACGAAACAAATCTGTCCGGTGCGAGCTTCCCATTCGTCGAACTTCAGCGGCCGGTTGTCCAGCGCACTGGGCAGTCGAAAGCCGTGCTCGACCAACGTCATCTTGCGACTGCGGTCGCCCGCGTACATCGCTCGCACCTGCGGCACCGTGACATGCGATTCGTCGACGAAGGTAACCATGTCCTTGGGAAAGAATTCGTAAAGCGTGTCGGGCGTTGCGCCAGGCGGCTTGCCTGAAAGAGGCCGAGAATAGTTTTCGATGCCGGGACAGTGTCCGACCTCGGCGAGCATTTCCAAGTCAAACTTGGTGCGAGCCGACAGCCGTTGGGCTTCGAGCAGCTTGCCTTGGCTTTGAAACACTTCGAGTTGCTGTGCAAGTTCTTCCCGGAGCATCTTGAGGGCGCGTTGGATGCGGTCTTCGGGCATGACGAAGTGTTTGGCCGGATAGATGTAAAGATCCTTCACCGTGCGGATCGTTTCGCCCGAGACCGGTTTGATCAGCGAAATGCGTTCGATTTCATCGCCCCACATCTCGACGCGGTAGGCGAACTCTTCATACGTCGGCCAAATTTCGATCGAATCACCACGGACGCGAAACTTGCCACGTTCGAACGCGAAGTCGTTACGGTCGTATTGCACATCGACCAGTTTGAGCAACAGATGATCGCGACGGGTGGTTTCGCCTTCGTGAATGTCGATGACGAGTTGTTTGTAGTCATCGGGCGAACCGAGCCCGTAGATACTGCTGACCGAAGCGACGATGACCACGTCCCGGCGACTGACCAACGAACTCGTCGTGGCCAATCGCAGCCGATCGATCTCTTCATTGATCGAAGAATCCTTTTCGATATAAACGTCGCGTTGAGGGATGTAAGCTTCGGGTTGGTAATAGTCGTAGTAACTGACGAAGTAATGGACGGCGTTGTTGGGGAAGAACTCTTTGAACTCGCCGTAGAGTTGGGCCGCAAGTGTTTTGTTATGACTGAGCACAAGTGCCGGACGCCCCAAGTTGGCGATCACGTTGGCCATCGTGTAGGTCTTGCCCGTTCCGGTCGCTCCGAGCAGCGTTTGCGCCGACTTGCCCGCAAGGAATCCGGCGGTCAATTTCTCGATCGCCTGCGGTTGATCGCCCGAGGGCGCGAAAGGCTGATGCAGGTCGAACTGACTGGTGAGTTGCTTGATGCTCATGAACGTTGGCCGTCAGACCGTGAGAGGCGGGGAACATTGGTAAGGACGTCTTGCAGACCTTCGCGGTAGGTCGGATAGGCCAGTCGAGGAAGAAGGTCTCGTTTGAGTCGTCGGTTCCATATGCGTTTGTCCGTTTCGCTGCGGAACCTTACGCCCGAATCGGACTCGGGGTCCACGAAGGTCGGTTCGGGTGACCCCGTTTGGCGGGCGATCTCGCGGTAGAACTCACGGCGAATGACAGGCCGATCGTCACTCACCAGATATAAGTTTTCGCGGCGACGATTCGGATGGTTCGTTTTCCAAGACAGCGCCGCGATCACGGCTTCGGCGGCGTCTTGAACATGGATCAAATTCAAGTGTCCAGTTGGTGGCGAAGCGATCGGACGTCCGGCCTGAACATCTGCGGCGCGAGGAACACGACCGGGGCCGTAAATGCCCGAAAGGCGTAAGATCGACCACGAGTCGACGGGCGATTGAGACCGAAATTTCGCTTCGGCTTGCAAATGTGCTCGGCCGCCCTCACGCGTCGGATGGGTCGGGGACGTTTCGTCGACCCAAACGCCGTCGGTTTGGTGGAATACCCCCGTTGTGCTGATGTACACGACCTCGGGCACCCAGCCAGCCGGATTGGGATTGGCAACGCGGATCGTTTGCAGCAATCTCGACAGCCCGTCGACTTGGGAGGCGAACCGATCGTGGTGGCTGTTTCGGTCGTGGCTGACCGCGATCACGATCCGATTGATGTCATGTTCGGACATTGCCCGGCCGAGCGAATCCAGGTCACGGGAGTCGTTCCAATCGAATCGAATCGGAAGAATACCGGCGTTTTCCAACTCAGTGCGGCGATTCCGTGTCGTGCCGGCGACGAACCAACCGGCCGATCGAGCCGATTGTCCGACCCGCATGCCGAGATAACCACATCCGACAACGAGCAGACGGGGAGGCGGATTCATGGAAAAATGTCGGGTCATCGGTGAGATCAGGTAAAAGTCGAGGGGGCTAGCGGGCTATGGATTTAATCGTAACCCGAAGCGTGAGCGAGGGATCGAACGCCATTCATTCTCATTTAAATATCCCTCGCTCACCGGCGTGTTGATTTAATCGTAACCCGAAGCGTCAGCGAGGGATTGAACGCCGTTCATTCTCATTTAAATATCCCTCGCTCACGCTTCGGGTTACGATGCGAACTAAATCAACAGCCCGCTAGAAGCGGGGGTGAGGATTTAGGGAAACAGGGAAACAGGGAACGGTGGGTGGGGGCGTGGCGTCTAAAACCCAACAATCGTTTTAATGCGTACAATCCAACACGGCATCATCGTCGACGGGCGACCCCCTGAAAACAGGACAGGCAAGCATGGGCCGAGGCTGACCGAGCGGTTACAATGAGCCTCCTGAGCCGTCGCCTCGTTTCGTATGCAAGTTTTTATCTTCCATGGATTTTGAAGTTTGATTTCTTCTTCACAGTTCGATCGAAAGGTTCGCCCGGGGCTGGTGACGTACGACAACAGCACTTGGTGGGTGATGTTCGCCTTGCTCATCAACCTGGGTTTGCTCGGTTCAACAAGGATGTCCCCGGTCGTAGCCCAAGACCAGTTCGGTCAGGGGACGATCGTTCCAGGTCAAGTTGTGCCCAATTCAGTTGTGCCCGATGGCGCACCGACGCAATCATCGCCTTCGTATTCGACACAAGTCAATCCGCTGGGCGATTCGGTCGATGCGGGCATGCCCCCACAACCACGTCGTGTCCCCAAGGGCGACACGTGGGTCGAAACGCCCGACGCGTTGTTGGATCTGCTGCAACGAGGCGGCGTCCCAGAGTCGCTCGAAACCCTCCGCATGTTGCAGCGTCAATCTCAATTAATCGCCGCGCGGGCCGCCGAGTGCACCGTCAGCATCCAAATCGGACCGGCCCAAGGTTGCGGCGTGATCATTACCGGCACCGGTTATGTGCTGACGGCTGCTCACGTGGCGATGCGTCCCAACAAAGCGGCGGTCTTGACGCTCGCCGACGGACGCACCGTGACGGCGATGACCCGCGGAATGAATCGGCACGTCGACGCCGGACTGATGAAAATTGATGCCGGCCAAAACGACGGCAAACCTTGGCCGCATGCCACGTTGGGTTCGAGTGACAATTTAAAGACCGGTATGTGGTGCATCGCGACCGGACACCCCGGCGGTTATGACCGCACCCGAGGTATGGTGACGCGGGTGGGTCGAATTTTGGACGTTCGCAAGGGCTCGGTGGTAACCGATTGCGCCTTGATCGGCGGCGATTCGGGTGGTCCGTTGTTCGATTTGTCAGGGCGTTTGATTGCCGTTCATAGCCGCATCGGTAATGACGTCGCGGACAATTTGCACGTCCCGATCAATCATTACGATGAATCATGGTCACGCATGGACCAAGGCGAGTCGTGGGGATTCCTTCCCGGCTTCAAACCGTCGTTGGGCGTCCGCGGCAATAGTTCCGATTCCCAAGCATTAGTCAAAGAAGTGAATCCCGGCTCGCCAGCTGAAGCGGCCGGGATCGAACCGGGGGACGTGGTCGAGCGGTTCGGGGATGTTCAGATCACCGGGTTCGAATCGCTCAAACAAGCCGTTTCGGATACGATGCCCGGCGAACGAGTTAAAGTATGGGTTCGCCGCAACGGCAATTTAGTTCGAGTGGTGGTGGAAATTGGACGGGCCAATGACTTGTATTGAAACAAAACGCTACGGTTTGCCTCAAATCGCATGGACGCTATTGATCGCGATGATCATGTCGATGCCATCGACGCGGACTTGGGCGCAAGAGGACTCGCCGATCCCCGAGTGGTTGCAGCAACGTCTCGTTGATCGAGTTCTGCACCGTCGCGACAGCAACGCGATGATGCGGTTGATGCACCCGATCTCGCAAAAGGTCGAGGGTGGCATCGTCGAAATCATCAGCGACGGCCGTCCGGTGGCACTCGGCACGGCGGTTTCCTCGTCATCGAATCTCTTGGCAGTCTCCGGAACCGGTTCAGTCGGTCAAGACGCCTCGGTTCTTCAAGACGCCTATGTGGTAACCAAACGCAGCGAACTCTCCGGCGATCCGATCCGAGTCCGACTATCCGACGGTCGTCTCATTCCCGCCCGCGTGGCGGCGGTCCGACGTCGCAGTGACTTGGCGTTGTTGGTCGTTCAAGTGGATCAAGCCACCGCCGCGAGGTCGCTGCGACCGGTTCGATTTGAGTCATTCACTCCGCTGATCGGTAGCTTTCTTGTTAGCCCTGATCGAACCGGCCGCGTGATCGGTTTGGGCGTGATGGGAGCCTCGCCCCGTAAAGTCGGTTCTCAAGGCCGATTGGGGATCGAGCTCGAAGGTATCGGCCAAACCACCGGGGCTCGCGTTCGTAATATCGTTCCCGACAGTGGTGCCGACGAAGCGGGCCTGGAACGAGGGGATCGCATCATCGCCATCGACGGCCAAAACCAAAGCGATCTTCGCCAAGTCGTTAGCACGCTCAACGGAATGTTCCCCGGTGAGGTCGTTCAGTTAACGATCGAACGAGACGGTTCGACGGTCGATATTCCGGCGCGGATGAGTGAGTTGACCGTGCTGCAAGAATCGGAAAACGACGCCCGCGTTAACGGCGCTCGCAACGCCCGCTTGTCCGGATTCGAACAGGCGATCCAGCACGACACGGTGCTAAATCCTGAGCAATGCGGCGGCCCGATCTTGGATACCGAAGGCCGAGTCATCGGGTTGAACATCGCCCGTGCCGGACGCGTGGTCAGCTATGCCTTGCCGGCCTCGTTAGTCGCATCGGAAGTTTCCAGCATGATCGCCGAAGCGGGCGGAAAGTAGTTTCGGGTCGTTCGTTTTGGCTGTGCCCTTTTCCGTTCAGTGCGTGAGTTGCCACAGCCGGTTGCGGGTGACCGATGAGTCGATCGTCGGAACCATCGTCGCGTGCCCTAAGTGCGGATCGATGGTTCAAATCGTTGCACCGGAACCTACGCCACCCGCGTTGATCGCCGGGGACGAGGACGTCGACAGTCAAGAGATGACGCAGGGTGATCTGTCGTCCGTTCATGAGGAACCACACGCGGGCTTGCCGCCGATTCCGCCGCCGTTCCCGGGCAACGTCAGCGAACTGCAATCGGGACAACCACCGATTGCACCGGAAACGATTGCCGATAATTCCAACGACTCGCCCCAAGAAGTTCCTTGGTCTAGCACGCCTCAGCAAAACTCGCGTCGATGGTTGCTGATCGCGGCGACATCGCTGGGAGCCGTTCTCACGTGCGGCTTGCTGGCGTTCTCAATGTGGGGTTCGCCGGACAGACTTGCTGACGATACAACGCCGACGGTCCCCAACGACGCCGCCTTATCTGATGCGATCCAACCTGATTCCATCCAACCCGATGTTGAACAGAGTCCCGCCTTAGATGCCGCTGATCCCGAAGTAGGCTCGTCGACCAAAACTGAAAATCCGCAAGGTCAAACGGACGGCCAACCGGCGACCGATACGACGATGTCTCAACCGAAGACCGAAACCGGTCCGATGATTCCGGCGGGACTGTTGCCCGTCGATCCTTTGCGTGGCGAATCAACCGACGCCGGCAAGACACCGGGCGAATCCAGTACCGTCGTCCGCAACCAAGAACCGGATTTGCCGACCGATCCTTTAATCGGTCTACCACCGGAACTCGAAGCGTTCACGCGGTTGCTCGACATGCCCGGCGGTGCGCCCGACGCGCCACCGGTCGAACCTGTGAACGCCAACGTCGCCGAATTGCGAGTCGAGGAGGCCGCCGACGCGATGATCGATCCGATGTTGCTGGCCACACCACCGCCTAAGGTTAACATCAACAACGCGTTGAAACTGCGTGTCGCCTTGCAAACCGACGGCTATCCACTGTCGGATTTCATGCTCTTGGCGAGCGAACTCACCCAGGTTCCGATTCAGATCGACTGGGTCACACTGGACCTCGCACAGTGGTCGATCACCCAACTCGTTAAAGATGAAGCTCCCGGCTGGAAGCCGGTCGACCAACGACTCAAGGAAGTCGCGAAGTCCACCGGGCTGGTTATCGAGCCGTCACCAGATCAACTGTTGGTGACCCTTGAATTGGAACCGTACAAAGCGAAGCTGGCATCGATCATTTCCACCGATGACTTCGGCGACGAGCAGGTTTCGGCGGATGAGGTGGTCTCGTCGTTCTTGAAAGCGACCCAGTGGAACGAGCGAGAGAAAGTGGGCTTAAGCGCGTTGGTCGCCGACGGACTGCGGATCGCTCGCGACATTCCCCCCAAGATCAATGCGACCGCACGCCAACGTTGGATGGTCGAAGCCATTTGCTTGAAATCGCCGACGCCCGAAGGTCAGATACCCAAAGAGGAATTCCAGCCGCGTTGGCCGTTGATCAAGGGCGGCGAGTCAGGCATGCAGCTCGACACCGCAATCACGATGGCGGGATTCTTGCGTCACACGGCGCGGCTTAACCAAGCGACCGCGTTGGTGAATTGGCAAGACGCTCGGGATCGCCGTCTATCGCCCGGTCAATTGGTGATGCCATACGCCGGAGATCCCGCCGGCACGATGCTGCGCAAAACGCTGCAACCGCTGGGTTTAAGTTGTCGCGACGCCGGCCAAAGCGTGTGGTGGGTCGGTACGGACGCGACTTACGACCGAATGCCGTTGTTGGTCGTCGGCGATTCGTTGGGACCTCAACGACAGGCGGTTCTGGATCGCATCCGGTTAGCCGCCGTTCAAGGTGGCACCGAAATTCTCTTGCAACACGACCCGGTATCGGACCGCTATCTCAGCTTGATGCCAAGATTCCTGTACCGTCAATTGCCGAAGATCTTGCAGCCATTCCAATAGGCTCGATGAATTCGATTCAAGGCTACTTCGCAAATCTGACTTCTTCAAGTCATCATCTAAAGCAAACCTATTCATGCTTGTATCGCCCTCGGACAATCAACGTAATCGACTGCTCGCCTATAGCGTGAGCGTTCCGCTCGCAATCATCGGGCTTGGCTTGGCGGTCAAGTATCCGATCGCAGTCGTGTTGGTACCGATCGCGCTGGGTTTGTTTTTCTTGATCCGTCGTCAAACGATGCGGCGTTTGAAGATCATGGCTTCGCCGTTTCCCGAGTCGTGGGAAGCGACGCTGCAAACCCAAGTCGAATACTTCACGGCTCTTTCCGATGAGAAGAAGACTCGGTTTCGCAACCTCGTGAAGGTTTTCTTGGACGAAGTCCAGATCACGGGAATTCGCACCGAAGTCGATGAACCAACCCGCGTGTTGGTCGCCGCCAGCGCGGTGATTCCGATCATGGGGTTTGAAGACTTTGAGTATTCACGTCTTGGTGAAGTATTGATTTATCCCGGCTCGTTCGATGAGCAATATCAAACCGATGCCGGCGATCACGCCAACACTTTGGGGCTGGTCGGAACCAATCACCTCAGCGGGGTGATGATTCTTTCGAAGCCGTCGTTGATCGCGGGATTTCAAAACAGCACCGACAAACGCAACGTCGGTATCCACGAGTTCGCGCATTTGGTCGATCGAGCTGACGGCGAAATTGACGGGATACCGCCGACGATCACGGACGAAACGTTCGACCCTTGGGTGCGTTGGGTAGGCGAAGAACTCAAGCGCGACGATGTCCAAACCGAACACATCGACGACTACGCCTATACCAACGAAGCGGAATACTTCGCCGTGTTGACGGAGTATTTTTTCGAGAGCCCGAAACTTCTCGAACAGAAAAACCCAAAGCTCTACGAGATGCTTCGCAAGATGTATCATCAAGATACCAAGAAGCTGTTCAGCGGCCGCAAACCAAAACGCGGCCGCGTCGGCCGCAATTCTCCGTGCCCTTGCGGCAGCGGAGAAAAGTACAAGAAGTGCTGTTTGCGGAAAACCCGAAAGGGATTCCCGAAGTCAGCCGTTTGAACGGGGATCAGCTGGCATAAGCTTCCAGCCTTTTTATACCCCACAAGTCCTCATGGATTGCTCCCCTGCCAGCTCGTCTGGCAGGAAGCCGAGGTTGGCAAGCTAGACACGAGCCGCAATTCGCCAACCATCCGATTTTCACTTGTGCTCGCCGCTTCAAGCGGCGAGCACAAGTGAAAATCGGATGGTTGGGAGGGCGTCGTTGTCTAGCTTGCGAACCTTATTCACCCACGAGACGAGCTCGTGGGGGTCAAAAAAGATGTGGGGTATAAAAAGCTGGAAGCCTATGCCACTTCTATAATGCGGCAGTTAATGTTCCCGCGATGCTTAGGCGTTCAACTTGACGTCAGAACTGTCGGCGACGTTGACCCAAACATGAACGTGTGGGGCACCGCGGTAGTGCCAAACGAAACTCGGGCCTTCGATCCGCCAGTTGTCCCAGACACCGTCATTGCCAAGATCTTGGTCGGTAAAGAACATCAACCGGCAAGCATCCAAGCCGCCTTGAGCTTTCAAACACGCGATCACTTCGTCTTGGTCGCTGCTGCGATACGGTTCGATCAATGTTTTCAAGACCGATTGCAACTCTTCACGTTGGTCTGAGGTCAATTCCGTCACTGGAAGACCGGGCAAATCCTTCTGATCTCGGAATCCGGCGGACTGTTCACGAATCGTTTTTTTGACTCGGGCCTGGTTTTGCTGTTGACCGTCGAGCATCTTATAAACGTTGTTCGCTGCGATCGCTTGCGGCCAAAACACGTTTCCGGTGTGCGATGGGCTTTCGTTGAAATCCGGCGCGTGGCCGTAAAAGATCGGTCCACCGAATGCGACGTGGTCTGCCGAGTTGCCGTCACAGCGTAGCGTCATGTGACGCCCCGTCATGACCAACTCAAACTTGCCGTCCCCGGGTTTGCCGAAGATCGCGATGGACTGCTCGTTGCCGAACCCGCCCGCGTCGTCTTCGAGTTGTTGATCGTATCTCGCATGCCAATCCGGATGAATGATCGCTTCGAAGATCTCGCGAATCAACTGTTGTTGATCGACGGTATAGAAATCATCGTTGATACTCGGGCGAGTAATGTTCCAATTGTTGGCGACGAACGTCCTCAGCAAACCTCGCTTAGGATCTTGATGATCCCATCCGAAACAGATTTCTGACATCTGTTTTTCCGAAAGCGTGTCGTAGAGCGTCTTGGTCAACGACTCCGCCGTCACCGGTTGCGGCGATACATCGGCGAATAGTTTTGGTGTCATCGCGGCAGCAGCGACCAACGAACCGGTTTGCAATAGCTCTCGACGATTGAGCGGGGACATGGTTAACTCCGAGGTAGGAAAAACGAACGAGGTGATGGGGAAATGGGATGACAGAAAATATGCGACCTTCAGCATAACGCATCCTGAGGAACTCGGTACAATTTGTCCTCTTGGCGACTTTCGCTACATCAGGAGTTGATCGACTACTCGCCTTTTTTATTTTCACCCAAGTTTTTTTCACCCAAGGAATCTCATTCATGTCAGTTTGGCCCATCGGAGTGTTCGCATCCATCGACGCCGGTTTGGGGGTCGCTTGGCCGATCATTGAAGAACTCGGTCTACCGACGATCCAATTGCACGCCCCCCATGCCGGTAACCGAACTCCCGAAGCGGCCGATGCGTTTGCAGCACAGTTGCTTGAAATGGGCGTGCAGTGCACAGCTGTTTTTGGCGGATTCGAGGGCGAGAGTTATGCGGACATTCCGACGGTCGTCCGCACCGTCGGATTGGTGCCCGCAGCGACGCGTCAATCGCGACTGGCCGAGATGTTCGAAATCAGTGATTTTGCGAAACGGTTGGGCGTCGATTGTGTCGCCTTGCACCTCGGCTTCGTTCCCCACGACACGGCCGACCCCGACTATGCCGGAATCGTCGAAGTCACCCGAACGCTGTGCGATCATTGTCGTAGCAACGATCAGTACCTGCATTTGGAAACCGGGCAAGAAACCGCTGACGGGTTGTTGACGTTTATCGAAGCGGTCGAACGTGAAAACCTGAAAATCAATTTCGATCCGGCGAACATGATCCTCTACGGTGCCGGCGATCCGATCGAAGCGTTAAGAAAGGTCGGGCCGCACGTGCGAAGCGTTCATTGCAAAGACGGCACCTGGAGCGACCAGCCCGGCGTCACGTGGGGACGCGAAGTCCCATTGGGCCAAGGCGATGTGGGAATGGAAACGTACCTGCAAACATTGCGTGAGATCGGTTACACCGGACCGCTGACGATCGAGCGTGAGATTCCGGAAGATCCCGTTCGCCAGAAAGCAGAGATCAGTGATGCGATCAACTTGTTGACCGACTTGCGCACGAAGTTGTTGGGTGACGCGTAGTGCTTTGTTGTGGTGACGACGCGGCCAAATCCAATGCGATACGAACCAGTCGTTTGGAAATGACCTGACTGGATGAAGGCCGGTCGCAACTCGCTAGTGGGCTATTGATTTAGTCGTATACCGAATGACAACCATTAGCCGATGGGCGTTAGCCCCGGTTGGCGTCCGGTTAACCGCCGCTAACGCGGTACGGCTAATTCAATCAACAAGCAGCTAGTGTACGGTTACCAACGCTTGCTCCGGGGCTTTCGCCTTCTTTATCCTACACATCTTTTTGACCCCCACGAGCTCGTCTCGTGGGTGAATAAGGTTTGCAAGCTAGACACCGATGCCCTCCCAGCCTTCCGAGTTTAACTTATGCTCGCCGCTTGAAGCGGCGAGCATAAGTTAAACTCGGAAGGCTGGGAAAACTGTAGCTTGTGTCTAGCTTGCCAACCTCGGCTTCCTGCCAGACGAGCTGGCAGGGGAGCAATACACGAGGACTTGTGGGGTATGAAGAGGGCGGGAGCCTGGGAACGAGGGGACGGACTGAGAGTTGCCGCCACAGACGCGCTAGCTGCCGTAGGCAGCGATGCCGAGGGATCGGCGTTTGTGAGCGACTGCACCGGGGGTGACGCCGAGTTGCTCTGCTAAATCCGCATCACTCATCTTTCCGAGTTTGGCGACATTCTTGGGATTGTTCCAGTCCGCTTTCATCGTTCGCCGGTAGCCGGGGATATCGAGTTCACCGCGTTTGCGGGCAACGAATTGTGGTGAGATCCCCAACTCTTTGGCAATCTCGTCGTCATGGACTTTTCCCAAGCGTTTCAAATCGCGGGCCTTCCATTGAAACGACTGACTAGATCGGAAGGGCGGAATCCCGGCTTCTTGGCGAATGTTCCGCACTGCCGTAGCGGAGAACTCGTATCGCCGGGCTAAGTCATTATCCGAGCACTTGCCGAGTTCATCGATCAGTTCTTTCGGGATCTCGCGATGGGTCCGCTCACACGGAGCAATTTCGAGTTCTTCCCGTTTCTCACGGACCGTGATCTTCGACACATTCCATTGTTTGGCCAACACGTGATCCGGCTCGGTGCCCAACTGATCGATTCGGCTTTGTGTCCAACGAATCGACGCTTTCACGCCCGCCGGCGGGATACCAAGAGTTTTTCGTCGATAAGATACTTGATAAACCGTCGTTCCCAGTTCGATCGCGACCGACCGATCGGACTTCGTGCCGAGCAATTTGTCATCGGCCGGGGTCCATTGGTGTCGCGATTGTGGAGGAAGAGGCGCGGCGGGGATGCCGTGAAGTGCTCGATAAATACGAATCTTGGCACGCAACACGCCAAAAACATCCGACAGATGTTTGTCGGTGTCTTTGCCGATCCGTTCGATCACGTCGAGCGGGAGAGCGGGCTCGGGATCCATCTCGGTTTGCCCGAAAGGTGGGATTCCTTCGAGGATCCGTCGCAACTTCACGACGCTGTGTGAGATGCCATACTCGCTGGCCAATCTTCCGTCGGGGACTTCACCGAGTAATCGTAACATTCCAGGTGTCCACTCGACTTCGCCCCCTCGGCGAAACGGAGCAATTCCTAGTTTGTTGCGATAAATGGTGACCGTTCCAGCGAGGATTCCAATCTTCTCGGCGATGATCGTATCGGGTTGGGTACCGAGCAATTTTCGTTCGGCAGCCGTCCACTGATGGGCGTCAGACTTTCCTTCGGTCGCGACCGTGTGCGGCATCACATACGCATCGATGCCTCGTTCGATCCTTCGTTTTCGAACCCAATAAGGATCACAATCCATCAAGGCGGCGAGTTCCGTGTCGGGCATCGTTCCCAATCGGCTTTCGAGTTTCCGCGTCCATTTCGGATCGGATTCACGCTGAGCGACGATCCCCAGTTCGATCCGTCGTTTTCGCGCAGCCGAGCGAGTGATATTGAATTTCACGCACACTTCGAAATCGGGCTGATTCTTGAGACAACGATCGATCTCGGCGGTCCAGTGGGTTTGGCTGTATTTGGTAGGTTCGTTCATGTGATTAATCTTAGTAAACGTCGTAATTAGATTCCTGACTTCCTAACCCGACGCGTCACAGCTTGTTGATCTAGTCCTCATCGAAACCCGAAGCGTGAGCGAGGGATACATACATAGGCCTTAATGACGCCGAATCCCTCGCTCACGCTTCGGGTTACGATTAAATCAACACGCCGGTCAGCGAGGGATCAAGTTTAACGGCTTATCCCTCGCTGACGCGTCGGGTTCCGATTCTCTTGCTCGATGCAAAAACCGAAGTTATTTCCGAACAGTTCCTTCGCTCGACGAAATGGTTCGTTCGAGGCGCCGAAATTCCGACGGTGTCATCTGCATCCATTTGCGAAATGTTCGGTTCAGGTGGGCTTGGTCGTAGAACCCACATTGCAAGGCGACGTCGCCGATCGTCGTTTGGGTCTCCACCAACAAGCGACTGGCTTGATACACCCGCACGCGTTGCAAATACTCGCTCGGCGGGATTTGATGCTTCGCTCGGAATCGACGGTTCAACTGGCTGACCGACAAACCCACTTCTTCGGCGATGCGGGCGATCTCCATAGCGTCGGCATAACGCTCGGTCATGCGACGGGTCGCCTGATCGACGGGGTCGGAAGGATCATTCGTTTCGAGGTCTTGGTCCAACCGGATCATCACGCCGGCGATCCCGATAACCGTTCCGGCTTTCCCCCGCAGTGGAATCTTACTTGAAACGAACGTACCCAATCGCCCCCGCCCGGTCGGTACCAACCAAACTTGATGGGGGCGTTCGACACCGCTTTGCATGACCTCGCGGTCTTCCTCTTGATAGCGTCTTCCCCAGTAGGCCGAATGCAGATCGACATCGGTCTTACCCAAGCACTCTTGAGGATCGGCTGCGCCGCTGAGATGGGCCAAGGCAGCGTTCATCGCCACGAATCGGCCCGAATCGTCTTTGACGTACAAAAACACGCCGGGCAAAAAATCAAACAATCGCAACAGTTCCGATGCGTCGTCGAGCGATTCAAACCATTTCGAGCAGATTTCTTGCATGTCCATGCGCGATTTGTACAAGGTCATGCGCGGTTTCTGCAAGTCGCAACGGGGACTTCGGTTACAATATGATTGAGGTCTGTTGATCTAGTCCTCATCGAAACCCGATGCGTGAGTTTTGAAGTTGCGCTTTTGCCTGTGGCATTGGTTTATCGTAACCCGAAGCGTAAGCGAGGGATGAGTCAATATCAATTATCCCTCGCTTACGCAGCGGGTTACGAAATAAACGCAACTTCAAAATGCGTGAGTGAGGGACACTTAAGAGAGAATTGATGGTGTTCAATCCCTCGCTGACGCATCGGGTTACGATTAAATCAACAGTCCGCGGCTGGCGCCGTCGGCTCACTCAATCAACACGCCGCTAGCAAATGGTCGCTCGTACGACCTTCCCGCCCCACCTTTCATCCGCTCGAACGACGACGGTCCCACCATGTTGAATCTGACCTCACGTGCGCAAACGCACAACTGCAACGGCACCACCCGCCGCGATTTCATGCAAATCGGGACGCTCGGCGCGATCGGATTCGGATTGCCGCAGTGGATGGCCGCTCGAGCCCACGGGATGGCGGGCAGTGATGCGGATAAAAAATCCTGCATCATGATTTTCAATCTGGGTGCGCCCAGCCAAATGGACACGTTCGATCCGAAACCGAACGCGCCGGCGGAGGTCCGCGGGCCTTTCAAAACGATCGCCACCAAAGGTGATTTCGAGTTGACGGAGATCCTTCCCAAACATGCCGAGATCGCGGATAAGTTTTCGATCGTCCGCTCGTGTTACCATACCGCCGCCGCCGTCCATGATGCCGGTTGGCAAATGTTGCAAACGGGCCGTCAATTCAACGGCGGCGTGAATTACCCGCACGCCGGCGCGGTCGTCGAGTACATGCGGGGCCGTCGCTCGGATCTGCCCGCTCACGTCGTCTTGCCGGAAACGATGGGACGCGGCGGCGGGAATTTGCCCAACGGCCAAGCGGGCGGCTTCTTGGGTAAGGCCTACGATCCGTTCGCTTTGATGGCCGATCCGAGCAAACCTAATTTTAAAGTCCCGGATCTTTTACCACCTCCTGCACTGGAGGACGTCCGTATCGATCGACGTCGGCGGATGCGTGACGCGATCGAAAGCCGCATGGCGGAATTCGAAACGACAGAATCGGCCAAGATGTTCGACGCCAATTTCGACGCCGCCTACCGCTTGATGAACAGCCCGGCGGCCCGCGAGGCGTTCGACTTGACTAAAGAACCCACGTCGGTCCGCGAACGTTACGGGATGAACCGATTCGGGCAGTGCTGTTTATTGTCGCGACGGTTGATCGAAGCCGGGGTACGGTTCGTGACGGTGAATACGTTTTTGACCGTGTTCAATGAAATCACGTGGGACATCCACGGTAGCAAACCTTTCACGACGATCGAGGGCATGAAGAACATTGTCGCTCCGATGTACGACCAAGCCTACTCGGCGTTGATCAGTGATCTGGATCAACGCGGTATGCTCGCCGACACCATGGTTTGTGGATTGGCTGAATTCGGCCGGACGCCGAAAGTCAATCCGGCGGGCGGTCGAGACCACTGGCCCCAATGTTTCTCATGCACGTTCGCCGGTGGCGGTGTCGTCGGGGGCCGTGCCGTGGGTGCGTCCGATCCGATCGGTGGAGTGCCCGCCGATCGTCCGGCCAATCCGGGCGAAATCATCGCGACGATCTTCAAAGCGATGGACCTTGACTTGCACGCCGAACTTCC
Source organism: Neorhodopirellula pilleata (assembly GCF_007859915.1). Classification (GTDB taxonomy): domain Bacteria; phylum Planctomycetota; class Planctomycetia; order Pirellulales; family Pirellulaceae; genus Rhodopirellula; species Rhodopirellula pilleata. The sequence goes on along the minus strand of NZ_SJPM01000011.1, from coordinate 157,184 downwards.
CGGCCCGGCCGGTCGTCCGTTTCCGCTCGTGGACTTTGGCGTCCGCGAGATTAAGGAGTTGTTTTCATGAGTGGCTTGATCTATCGCGTTCTTATTTGCCTGACCGTCGGGCTGCCGACACTCTCGACTATTGCCGTTGCCGATGACAACGACCACGGCATCCGTTTAGTTCCCGATGCGATCGAGCTAAGCCACGCCGGCGATATTCAACGAGTTGCTGTGGTGCGTTCGCATGGCGAAGTGATCGCTTCGCTCGTCGAGGATGTCGAATTGACATCGTCGGATCCGAATGTCGCCAAAGTCATCGATCAAACAGTCCACGCGGTCGCCAACGGCGAGGCGATCCTCACGGCGACGTCCAAAGACGGACGTACGACGACGACCAAAGTGACGGTCACCGGAGGGGAGGATCCGCATCAATGGAGTTTTCGACACGACGTTCAGAGTGTGCTCGCTAAACAGGGTTGCAACATGGGTGCATGCCATGGTGCGTTGGCCGGTAAGGGCGGTTTCATTCTTTCTTTGCGCGGATACGACAGTGAATCGGATTATGTTTCGATCACGCGTCAAGCTCGTGGCCGCCGAATCGAGATGGCGGATCCCGGTCGCAGTCTGTTGTTGGCCAAGCCGACCGGGGCGTTGCCGCACAAAGGCGGGCTGAAGCTCGACGTGGACTCACGTGACTACGAAATCTTGGCCCGGTGGATCGCCAGCGGTGCCGCTCCGCCGAGCGATGAAGATCCGATCGTTCAGCGTATCACGGTCACACCCGCCAACGCTTTGCTGTCCCCCGGCGATCATTCGCAGGTGCTTGTGACGGCCCATTACGATGACGGCACGACGCGTGATGTAACGCATTGGTCGCAGTTTACCGCGACCGACGAAGCGGTCGCGAGTGTCAACGAGAGTGGGCGGGTCAGCGTCAACGGCAGCGGCGAAGCGGCGGTACTGGTTTGGTACGCCAGCCAAGTGGCCTTGGCCCGGATGAAGGTTCCTTACGCCAACGAGGTTTCGCCCTCACAGTTCACATCGTCGCCGCGTCGAAATTTCATCGATACGATCAATTTGCAACAATTGGAAACTCTGCGATTGCCGCCTTCACCGCGTTGCGACGACCCGACGTTCCTGCGCCGCGCGACGATCGATACGATCGGCCGACTCCCAACCGACGACGAGCGAAGTGAATTCTTTGCCCAACCGGAAGACCAGCGACGCGATTGGTTGATCGACCACTTGTTGGCCGACGATGCGTTCGCGGACTACTGGACATATAAGTGGTCCGACGTGTTGGTCATCAACGGAAACCGACTCCGACCGATCGCGGTCAAGGCGTACTACGATTGGCTGCACGAGCGGGTGCGGAGCAACGTGCCGTGGGATCAACTCGTCAGCGAAGTTTTGACGGCGACCGGTGGCAGCGACACCAACGGAGCGACCAACTTCTACGCACTCAATCAAACGCCCGAAGATATGACCGAAAGCGCCTGCCAGTCGTTCATGGGTTTATCGATCGGGTGTGCGAAATGCCACAACCACCCGCTCGAAAAATGGACCAACGATCAATACTACGCGATGGCGAACCTGTTCTCGCGGGTGCGAGCCAAAGGCTGGGGCGGGGATTCACGTAACGGTGACGGAATCCGGCAACTTTACGTTTCGACGGTGGGTGAATTGATTCAACCCAAACGTGGCAAGCCGCAGCCGCCCGCACCGCTTGACGGCCAGCCGATCGCGTTTGACGACCCGAATGATCGGCGAGAAGTCCTGGCACAATGGATGACCGATCCGAGCAACCCGTACTTCGCCCGTTCGATCACCAATCGTGTTTGGGCGAACTTCTTCGGTCGCGGGTTGGTCGAACAGGTCGACGATCTGCGGTTGAGCAATCCGGCTAGCAATGAAGCGTTGCTCGACGCGGCCGCAGAACATTTGATCGATGCGAAGTTTGATTTGAAAACGTTGATGCGGACGATCTTGCAAAGCGAAACTTATCAACGCAGCAGCATCGCGCTACCGGAAAACCGTGACGATCAAAAGTACCTAAGTCGTTATTACCCGCGACGGATGATGGCGGAAGTATTGTTGGATTCGATCGATCAAGTTCTCGGCACGACGACCGCCTTTACCGACATCGCGTTCTTGGGAGCGGACAAACAGAAAACCGATTTCTATCAACCCGGTACCAAAGCGATCGAACTTTTCGATTCAGCCGTCGATTCATACTTCTTGACCACGTTCGGTCGCAATCCGCGCGAGATCGTTTGTGAATGCGAGCGTAACGATGAATCCTCGATGATTCAGGTCTTGCATTTATCCAACGGCGAGACGCTCAACCCGAAACTCAACGACGCGGCGAGCTTGCCGATGATCGCGGTGAAAGAAACTTGGGATCCGCAACGATTCTTGGAAACACTTTTTCAGCGTTCCCTCGCACGCGCACCAACCGATTCGGAAGTCGACAACCTGACCAAGGTGCTCGCCGAGTACGAAGATAATCAAGCCGAAGCGATGCGTGATTTAGCTTGGAGCGTTTTGACGAGCGTGGAATTTACATTCAATCATTAGCCGTTTAATCAACACTACATCATGAATCGATTACCATTTTTTCTTGCGATATGCCTCGGTTTGGCCCGGCCTGCGGTCGGTGTCGACTACGTCGAGGATGTGTTGCCGATTTTGGAAACCTACTGTCTTGGCTGTCACACCCAAGACGACGCTCAGGGCGGGTTGGTGATGGACTCCCACAAGGCCTTGATGGCCGGTGGTGGTTCCGGATTGGCGATCACTCCGGGGGTGGCGTCGAGCAGTCGAATGTTTTTGATGGCGGCGGGGAAGCTCGAACCGGTAATGCCGCCCGACGACATGGAGGGGCCAACGCCGGAAGAACTTGAAGTTCTGGCCGAGTGGATCGATGACGGTGCCAAAGGCCCCGACGGAGACATGCCGCTGAAACGGACGCTTCGCACGCCTAAGGTTCCGACGGCATCGGATGTCGACTTACCGATTACCGCGATCGCGATTTCACCCGATGGGAAACGATTCGCCCAAGCTCGGTTTGGCGTGATCGAGATCAGCGACGCCGCGGGCAAACCGATCGCGAACATCCAAACCCATTCCGGCAAGATCAATTCGTTGTCGTTCGATGCGTCTGGGCAACGGATCTTGGCGGCGACGGGCTTGACCGGCGGTTACGGGCAAGCGGTTCTTTACGACGCGCTCAACGGCCAATTGATACGAGAGTACGTCGGGCATCGTGACGTTCTTTACGCGGCGGAGTTTTCGCCCGACGGAACCAGAATCGCGACTGCCGGCTACGATCAAACGATCTCGATTTGGAACACCGATAGCGGAGACTTGATCACCACTTTGAAAGGGCACAACGGGGCGATTTTTGATTTATCCTTTTCGCCCGACGGTCGCCATTTGGTTTCGGCGTGCGCGGACGAAACGGCCAAGGTTTGGGATACCGAAACGGGCGAGCGGATGGACACGCTCAGCCAACCCGAAGGCGAAGTGTACGCGGTACGATTCACGCACGACGGAAAGTATCTATTGGCTGGTAGTGCGGACAATCGACTGCGAGTGTGGCGATTCGTATCGGTCGATCGACCGCGGATCAATCCGATCGTGCAAACTCGTTTCGTCGACGAGTCGCCCGTGGTGCATTTTGATTTGACGAAAGACGGTCGCGGTTTGGTGATCATCAGTGAGGCCGGCAACGTGAAGTTGTTGCGAACAGATGATTGGTCGGTGGTATCGGCGATGACGCCGCTGCCTGACGCGGCGACCGATCTGGCTGTTGCTCGTGATGGAAGTTCGGTCTCCATCTCATTGATGAACGGAGAGATCATCAAGCGAACATTGCCCGCGATTCCAGATCGTGAACAATCTGCTCGCGCTAGTCGAATCGAGCCGATTTATCTCGACGTGGGACCGTTGGCGACGATGGATGAAGCCAAGAGTGAATCAATCGAGGGCATCATTGATGTTCCGCGCGGCGTTGAGGTCAAGGGCGTGATCGCTCAACCGAGCGAGACGGATCGTTATCGATTCACGGCCAAACGGGGCGAGGTTTGGGCAATCGATGCCGACAAGACTTCAGGCGACCTCGATCCCAAGATCCAAGTTCGGGACGAGTCCGGCGAGTTGGTTCGGCGGACGCGTTTGCAAGCGGTCCGCGACACTTATTTCACGTTCCGTGGCAAAAACAGCATGCAAACGAACGACTTCCGTTTGTTCGGGTGGCAGGAAATCGGGTTGGACCAGTATCTGTATTCCAACGGTGAAGTGACGAAAACTTGGATGCACCCCCGTGGGCCCGATTCCGGATTCGATGTTTACCCCGGCGAAGGAACCCGGCACACCTATTTCGGAACGACGCACACGACGCACGCGTTGGGCGAACCGGCTTATGTCGTTCGCGAATTAGCAGCCGATGAAGCTCAAGAGCCCAACGGCTTGCCGGTGTTCGATGTTTACTACGAAAACGACGACGACCCTTCTCGCAAAACCGGCAGTTCCAGCCGATTGCTGTTCACCGCCCCGATAGACGGTCGATTCACGGTTTCGGTTTCCGACACACGCGGACACTCAGGTGCAGACTATGGTTACGCCTTTCGGGTGCGGCCGGCTGATCCTTCGTTCACCGTAACCGTGGCCAAAGTTGAACCAGAAATCCATCCCGGAACCGGCCGGGAAGTCCGCCTCGTTTCGGAGCGATCCGATGGATTTGAAGGACCAATTGAAGTTTCCATTGGTGAACTTCCTGAAGGATGGAGATCGACTTTCCCGGTCACTATCGAAGCGAACCAGAAAACGGCGTTTGGGATGATTTGGTTGCCCGAGGGGGCATCGCCTGGGGAGAATCCGGTCGATTTGCCCGTTACCGCGTCGGCGGAGATCCTTGGTCGGACCGTTGAACGAGCTGCGGGTATGATCCGTGGTTTGAAGGTCGGCGGTGCAGCCAAAGTGATCCCGATGATTCAACCGATCGATCGCGACGTTCCCGAGGGCGATAGCTGGACGATCGAGGTTCCACGCGGCGAGACGGTGTCCGCCCGTGTGGTCTTGAAACGAAGCGAAGGCTTTGACGGTGAGGTCAGGTTCGGTAACGAGAACGCGTGCCTGAACTCGCATCACGGTGTTTATGTGGACAACATCGGCTTGAGCGGATTACTCGTGCTGCCCGGTTCTGATGAGCAGGTCTTTTTCCTCACCGCCGATCCGGTCGCCGCGCCCGGCGAGCGAACGATCTTTTTGAAAACCAACCAAGATAAGGGCACGACCTCGTTGCCCGTGACGGTCCGAGTGAAGTAGTTCGCTTACTCGCGGATCGTGACACTAACAACGGCGGCTCCGATGCTGTCGCCAAAAACATTGACGGTGGTACGGAAACGATCGAGCAACCAATCGACGGACAAGATCAGTCCGATGTATTCGAGCGGTAAACCGACGGCGCCGAGCACGATCAACATCGTGACCAGTCCCGCTTCGGGAATTCCAGCTGCCCCGATTGCCGCGAGAGTCGCGGTGACTGCGACGATCACTTGTTCGCCCATCGTCAAGTCGAACCCGATCGCCTGAGCGATGAAGATCGCGGCGGCGGCTTCGTAGAGCGCCGTGCCGTCCATGTTAATGGTCGCGCCCAGCGGAATCACGAACTCGGTCGATCGTTTGGAGATACCCGCCGACTCGGCGCACTCGAGCGTTACTGGTAGCGTGGCCGATGAACTCGCCGTTGAGAACGCGGTCAGTAACGCTTGGCTCATTGATGAGGCGAAGCGATACGGGTTCTCGCGTCGGACGATCCAAAAGATCAACGGTAATACGATGAAGGCATGAATGGCTAAACCGATCAGCACGGCGGCAAAGTACCAGCCGATCTGACCGAGTTCGGCAAGAAAGCGTCCGTCCGCCTGCGCCTTGCCGAACCGAGCGGTCACCAAGCAAAAGATGCCCAGCGGTGCGATCTTCATCAACACCATGACGAACGACAACAAAGCGCTGTTGGCCTCGCCGACCAGCGTCGTGATCGATCGGGTCTCGTTGGGTATCGTCGTCAACAAGGCTCCAAAAGCGATCGTGAAGACGATGATTGGAAGCAACTGTGTCTCGACGGCGGCGCCGAACAGGTTGTCGGTGACGAGCATCAACGCGAGATTCTCGAGGATCGTTTCGACACCGGGGGCCGCTTCATTGTCGGAAGCCAAATTGGTGAACACCGCGCCGACTTCGTCTTCGCTAAGTCCGCTCGATTCGGCAAGACTGGCCCGAAGGATCTGCTGCGGCTTGGCTTCCTGATTGGCGAATCGGGCGAGCTGTTCCGGAGCCACCGTTCCGACGCCCGGGCGGATGACGTTCACGACGATCAATCCGATCACGACGGCGATGACGGTTGTGCAGAGGTAATACCCGACGGCAGCGGCCCCAGGTTTGCCAAGTTTGCGAACATCGCCGAGGCCGAGGATGCCACACATGACCGAAGTGAACACCAACGGCACCACGATCATCTTCAATGACCGCAAAAACAACTCGCCGCCGATTTCAAAATGCGTTGCGATATCCGGCGCAATCAATGCCAACGCGATGGCCGCCACAATCGCACCGGCGATCCAATAGGTCAGCGAATTACTGTGCTGCGGCTTCTTGCGGTTCGAGTCGGCGGCGGGCGTATCAAGCGTTGAGTTAGTATTCAAGGTTCCGTTCCTAGGGGGTGGTGAAGCCATAAAATAACGGTTCGAAGCACTTCTCGGGCACGCTGCGCCAAGATGCAACCTACTTTTGAGATGAATTCCGCGTCCGAACGCCATCCCTATCCTCCCGCAGCGATTTCGCCATGGGTCTTTTTCGCACTCAAACATCCACCCGATCCAGTTTCCGGCGTGCATCGTTGGGCACAATGCTTTGCCTCGTTGGGCTGGTTGCCGGCGGCTTCGTCGGCGTTCCCAAGTTGCATCATGCATGGTCATTGCGCCAAGAACCGGTGGAGCTGACGTGTCTCGCATTGTTGCAATCGGGGGTTCCGGAGCAAACCAGCATCGTGCGACTTTCCGATCCGGTGGTCCATCCACCGGGCGAGATGGAACTGCCCGGTGATGAGGCGGCGGCCATGCCGGGGCTGGCCAAGATGCAAGCACTGTTAGCGGATCCCCGCGCCAAAGGCCTCGTCGATCAACTCGTCCGCGGCGATATCTTGCCGCGCGGAGTACCGCGACGTTCTGGCCACCAACCACTGAAGCTCAGTATGGGACGATCAACCGTCGCGTCGGCCCAAAATGAAATCGATCAAAACGGAACCGTGACCGTTCACGTCAGCGAAGACCAGACCGTTCAATTTATTGTCAAGGTTGCCTCCTTATTGCATCTAACTCTTCCGGAAACATTGGCAGCGCAAGCCGAACTGCCGGCCTACACGTTGCATCCGGTCAGCCTGATCGGAAGCCGTCGCGAGGCGTTGGCCTGGACGATCGGCGGATCACTCACACTCGCGTTGGGACTCGTACTGTGCGGCAGCGCCACCTTGGGTTGGTGGGTGATTTTCTCGCCCTTCGCGGCCATCATCGGGTTGCCCGGCATCGCGTTTCGAAATGGTCGTGGCAACCGCATAACTCGACGGATCGGTGCCGCGCTTGGAGTTGGTTTTCTCGTCGCCGCGTTTTATCTTGCGGGATCCATCGGCGCGATCGGACAATCGGGTGGCCAGTGGCTTTGGCACGTCGCCGGTTGGTTGGCGGCGTCAATCGGATTGGCTGCGTTGTCGGGGACTTGGCTAAATAGGCGGATCGATCGTGTCCAAGGGCGATCCGTTGACGCATTGGTTCAATTTGCATCTCCAAAGAAAAAGCAATCGAAAGCCAAACGTGAAGCCGACTTCAACCGCCAAATCGCATCCAAGCCCCCGCAACTTCAAAACATACTCGATGCGAGCGAATACACCCGTCGATATCTCGATGCCAAACTCAGCGTGTCGTTATCGAGCGAAACCAGTGGCGAATTGGCAGTCCAGGCGAGCAGTCTGGAAAAGATGGAATTCGATGCGCCACTAGTGATTGAACATTGTGCCGAGGATCAATTGATTTCGGCAACCGTCCAGATTGGTTGTCGAAAATTGGTCATGATCGTGATGGAAGAAACCGCCCATGGTTTGAAAATTCGGTTGACAAGCATCCTCGAAGACGGCCACGTGATCCTGAGCAGCGGTGGTGTCGAAGATCGATTCAATCGTGATTTTTCTGGGGATGTCGCAACGGTCCACTTTTTCGATTCTTCGAATGCGGCCAAACTGGTAACGCTTCACCTGGAACGCGCAGCCTCGGTCGCCGAGCAACGCCAGACCAAACTAGTCTTGCTTGATCCTAACGAATGGCGGGACTTGATCCACTATAGCGAACGATGTTTGGCGCAAACGATGCACGAACAGAAACTCGAACGCTGGGATGTGCTGGATTCGCACTACGGCCGATTCTCGTTCCCGCCCAAAGCGGTGCTGACACCCGCGATGGCTTGATTGAACTTGGGCCACGCGAACTGAACCGTTGTTCCAGCGCCCAATTCGGATTGCAATTCAATCCGTCCTCCAAAACGCAAAAGCGTCTTTTCAACGATGGCGAGTCCCATGCCACTGGCTTCGAGCGTATCGCGACTTTGCAAGGTTTGAAAAATCTTGAACACTCGCTGGTGAAAAGCCGGATCGATTCCGGGGCCGTCATCGGTAACACGGAATCGATACTCGGTTTGAAATTCCTGGAATCCGATCTCGATTCTCCCGTGATCGCGGTTGTGATGCTTGACCGCATTGCCGATCAGGTTCAAGAATAGCATCCGCAACGGGGTGGCATAACTGACGATCACCGGCAGGTCGTCAAGGATTTGGACTTCGTAGGCAGGATCGATGGCAAGTAAATCGATAACCTCGCTGACCAATTTGGAAAGATCGATTTCCTCGAGCTTGCCTTCTTTACGTCCGATGCGACTGTACATCAATAAATCGTCGAGCAGATTCTGCATTCGCAGGATGCGTTGGTCCAGCCTGTTCAAATGCTCGACGGAACTCGGCGTTAAATGGTCCGCGTCGTCTTCACGAATGAACTTGGCAAGTTGCCCGATCCCACGCAGTGGTGAGCGAAGGTCGTGTGAAGCGATATAAGCAAACTCCTCTAGGTCTCGGTTGGCGACTTCAAGCTCGTCAGCATACTGACGTAATTCCGCTTCGGCGATCTTGCGTTCACGAAGATCTTGCCAAACCGCGAGTAGACTTTTTCCGTCGCGATGATCCACCGGCGTCAAGGTCACTTCACATGGCAAGGGCTCGTCATCGATCGTCTGATGCATCCATTCGAATCGATGGTAGCCATCGCGGTACGCGGTCGCATACATTTCTCGGAATTTCTCATCAGATCGACGACCATCCGGTTGAAGCAAAGGAGAAAACTCGACAGGAGAATGATCCATCAAGGATGCTTTGGAACTGACACCTATCAATTCGATAGCGGCTTTGTTGCAATCCAATATCCCATATTCACCGAAGATCAAATGAGGGTTGGTGGACAACTCAAAAAGGGTTGCTCGAAATGCTTCGGCTCGTTTCAGTTCCGTCACGTCGCGGATAAATAGCACGACGAGCGACTCACCTTCGAACTGAAGAATACTAGAATGAACTTGGCAATCGATTCGTACTCCGTCCTTGCGTCGATACCTAGATTCATAGATTTGGTTACCGAGCGAATCCAACGTCTGCCAATAAGATTCCCATGAATCAATTTCGACGAAATCATCCAAATCGCTCGGCGAGAGTTGCAATAGTTCTACATTGGAATATCCAAAAAGCTTGGTTGCTTGCTCATTGGCATAGGAGAGTGTACCGTCGCGTTTCACGATCAAGACGACATCCTTCGCTTCATCAACTACGTACTGAGTCCGACGCAACCGGTGCTCCAGTTCCTTACGCTGGGACACCTCCAGACGCAAATCTTCCATGACACTAATCAAGGCTTTGCGTTTACGAAGATCGTCCGTCTGTTTGAGAATCAGCCCCGACCGCTCGGTCTCCTGGACGACCTTGTCCTGTATCAGGGCGGCTCGAAGATTCACGAGTTGGATCGCATACCATGCCACCACACCGATCAACACAACGATCACGAGCGTGCACGCCAATACGTACCCGGATCGACTGTCGATAGCCGCCCAAGATCCTAGGACAAGCGAGACCGCCATGAATCCGAAAGCGAATAAGACGATCGTGGGTGCCGATCGATTCATGACTGATTCATGTACTTCGATGCCCGTCCGAGTTCTTGCAGCAGATGATTGACTTCTTGCTTTAACTCGGAAATGCGATCTTCGCGATTGAGCACCGACGCGGTGAACTCACGTAATTCTTCGTTGTTGTGTTCCAATTCTTTCTGAATCTCTTCACGACGTTGGACTTCGCCGCGCAGACGCCGGTTCATGTCCGCGATTCCAGGAAGTGCGATCGCGGCGGGCATGACGCGGATCATCGCCAGTACCGTTGCCGTTGATGCGATAGCGGTGACTACTTTCAGAATCGCCGAAAGACGATAGACGGGAAACCAAAAGATGATCGCTTCGACCAGATGCACAAACCCGCACGAAACGATGAATGCGGCGAACAACCAAAAAATGTTGGGGAAGACCAATTCCTCACGCTTGAGCACGAAAAACGCCAACACGCAAGGAATCGCGATGTAAGCGAGAAACGTAACGACATCGGCAACGATATGCAGCCATCCGACTTCAGGTTCCTCGGCCCATCCTGAACCGCAATACCAGCGCGGCGGAAATCCCTCGGTTTGAAATAGATTGAAGAAGAAGTTCATCGTTCCTCCCTGGTTGGTCGTTGTGCCCGATCGAAACCGCCGCAGCGCAATGAAACCAAATTGCCCCGGCCAGAGGCAGGTTAACAGGACGCCAGCGGACTCACTATATACTTTTCTTGGCTCGGAAGGTTCCCTGTCCCGCTCGATGATCGGCGGCTCGCGACCGCTCGCGGGCTGTTGATTTAGTCGTATACCGAATGACAACCATTAGCCGATGGGCGTTAGCCCCGGTTAACGGCCGTGTAAACCGCCGCTAACGCGGTACGGCTAATTAAATCAACAGCCCGCAAGGCTCGGTCCGAACCGCTACAATCACGGCTTGTTTTCTAGTTGGCTCGTTCAACTCGCTCGGGAACGCTCATCATGTTGCGAATTCTGACGACCGCTTTCGCGTTTTTATTGATCGTCACCCGGTCCGTACCGGCAAGTTCCGAAACATTCCATTTGAAACCGGAACAAGATTGGTTCTCGATTCTCGACGGCGACGGTCTCGCCCCCGGTGATGTGGTGAAGCTTTCGGCGGGACGCTACCAAGACCGACGTCGTCTATCGTTGCGGCATCGCGGAACCTCCGATCGGCCGATAACGATTATCGCATCAGAGAGCGGGACCGTTGTGTTCGAACGGCCCGATGACGCGCAAAACACGATCAACCTCGACGGAGCCTCGCACCTGCACCTGATCGGAATCGAAGTCACCGGAGGTGCCGCCGGGATTCGAATCAGTCGCTCTGCAGAAAATGCCGACGAAGTCATCGGCATCCATGTTCGTGATTGTCATCTGCATCACCTCGGCGGCGTCGCGATTACCTGCAATGAACCGGGAACGGTTTACCGCCAATGTGTCTTCAGCGGGAATCACATTCATCACACGTCCGGCCACGGCGAAGCGTTTTACCTCGGCGGCAACAACGCGACGGCAACCTTTCATGATGGGCGGATCGAACGAAACTACATTCACCACCTCAATGGCCCCGACGTTTCGCAAGGCGACGGCATCGAGATCAAAGACGGCTCATCGGGCAATCGAATCATTGCCAATGTGATTCACGACACCAAATTCCCCGCGGTCACCGTTTATGGATCCGGCGGCGGCCCGGTCAATCGAATCGAGCGCAATCTCATTTGGAACACCGGCGATCACGGCATTCAAGCCGCCGCCGACGCGGTCGTTCGAAACAACACCATCGTGAAGGCAGGCCAAGCGGGGATCTATAGTCGCGATCACCAAGGTGCCCGGAGTGGAAATCTGACCATTTCAAAAAATGTCATTTCCCAAACGCAGGACGCTGCGATCCGAATCTACAACGAGTCGACCGTTCAAAACCGTCAACCGATCGAAATCATCAACAACCAGTTGCACCCGGGAAACGGAAACACGATTCGAGTTGCCAATGCTGCGGGCGTCACCGTTCGAAATAATCGCGGTCGCGGACAATCGATGCCGCCCGACGTGGATGAAAGCTGGTTCACCACGGACCAGATCGATTGGTCGCTCCCCGAAGACAGACCGCATCCGGCTTGGACGCGGCTGACTCGCGCGACGCTGCGAGATCACCTGTTTACTCCGGCCGGTCGCTGAACCGACGTAAATGGGTGTCACTCAAATCCAACCCCATGCTGGTCACTAGCGCCACCAACTCGGCTTGACCTCGCATCTGTAGCTTTTGACCGATTGATTCTTTGTGCCGTTCGATCGTCTTGGGGCTGCGGTGCAGGATCGCGGCCGCTTTGGGAACGCTCATCCCATGCCCCAACAGCGCGAGTACTTCGAGTTCTCGCTTCGTTAGTACATTCAAAGGTCCTAAATCGATGAACTGAGTCTTGTACGTTTCGCAACCGGCAGCCGGACGCCACGGTGAATCGCCGGACTCAAGATGCGTAACAACGATGACGCGATTGAAGGGAGGCGTTGAATCACGCAGTGGCCAAACGGTCGACTCAATCTTCCGACCGTGATAGATGTGTCCGATGACGACCGGACGTTGGCTCTCCAAAACCCGTGCGATCAATTCGAGTCGCTCTTGAACATACTCCGGCGGATGAAAATCACGAATCGTCTTGCCCTGATAGTCCACTTGGTCTCGGTCAAAAAACAAGACCTTCGAGGTGTCATTGATAAAAAGCAGTCCACCGTCGGAGTCCATGATGCTGATGCCGACGCCGGGTGTCTTGGAGATCGCACTCCAAATCGACGCTGGGTCGAAATGCGGTTCGTCTTGCCGATGCACGTCCGAGGGGCGCGACCTCGGAAGGGCCGACGATTCGCGTTTTTCGTTCTCCGCATTCATTGTCAAAACCATCGTAAAAAGAAAAGAAGCATGGCAAGTAGGTGAATCGCCGGATGGATCGAATCACTGCTGATCGCCATCATCGTCGCACAGCCAGTGAGGTACAAGGTGAAAGGATCCACTACGAGCCGAACGGCTCGGACCACGGACGGTCACCACACTGGATGCCGCGACCACATGACGCCTCCCGTTCGGATAACCGGTATGACCGGAAGGTTTCGAGATCGAGCGAGGTATTTTCGCGCAGGCCGATTAATCTGGAGAGCGATCCTGTCCCGCTCCAGCCGCCCGGTCGTTCGCTCATGGCCCTTTTTCCCCAAGCAAAATCGAGTCGATTCCAACCTCGCCGGCGATCGCTCACGGTTCAAAAACTTGACCCTCGCGTCGTCTTCGCCGCCGAGTTGGATTTGCAAGTCAACCTGCAGGGCAGTCCCGCCGAGACCATCCCCGGGCAAGTCATCGTTCCAGGGTCGGCGATCGTCTGGGACTATCAAATCACCAATACCGGGGACCAGCCCATCGCCGGGCTGCGGGTCCTTCAAAATGCCGGCACGCCCGCCGATCCGAGCGATGACTTCGAGCCAGCCCTCGTTCCGAACGTCCAGCCGGCACCGTCGATCGCTGCTTCGGGTACGTTGGTCGCCACGTTCGCCAACACTCGCGTTGACAAGATGGTCAGTAGTCCTTGGCAACCTCGTCTATATGCGACCATACCCAATGAAGACATGGTCGCCGTTTACAACACCAAAACGTCAACTCTGATCCGTTCGGTTGATTTAAATTACGCGCCATCCGGTTTGACGCTTTCGGCGGACGCGTCCACACTCTACGTGGCCGCGTTCAGCGAGTCCCTTGATCGCGGGCGCATCTTTATTCTCGACGCTGGCGATCTGGATGAAATCGACAGCATCATCGTGCCCGGTGTACCTCGGGACGTCCGCGTCGGTGCGGACGGTCGCTTGATCGTTTTGACCGACCGCGAACTACTGCAGATCAATCCGGCGACAGGTGACTCGGTCAGCGATTCGATTCCCGTCGAGTTCTCACGCGGCGAGCTGGCCATCAATCCGGCGCGTGACCGGCTCTACGTCGCCAGCATCGGTGCCCCTTGGGCTTCGCTGACACAGTACGATTTGACGGCCGACCCGCCTCGCGTTCTTTGGCAAAGTCCGACCGGTCCGTTGACCGGGAGCAACGGCCAAGACCTCACCATCAGTCATGACGGACGGTTCGTTTCCTACGCCGCCGGTAACGGACAGGGCGGTTATCGAATTGCCAAATACGACACGCTGTCCGATATGAATATCATCGGCCATTTCGAAACGGGAGCGTTCCCGAGAGAAATCACCTACAGCCCCGACGATGCCATCGCCTACACTGTTTCGCGATCCGGAGTCATTTCGGCATGGGATACGGGCGACTTCCAATTGGCCGATCAGCTATCGGTCATCGGGGAGGCACGTGAACTCAGTGTGGATTCTACCGGACGGTATCTCTACGCCGCATTCGACGATGGGTTGCGGGTCTATTCCACCGGTCGAACCGTCGCGATCAACATTGGCGATGAAAACCAAAACGGATTAGTCGATCCCGGTGAACGATGGTCGTACACGTCCGAAGGAGTTGCCGATACCGGACCAACCCAAACAATCAGTTTGGCAACCGGGATCAACCCGCAAGGCAATCCGGTAACCGCCGTGGCAACCTCGTATTACACCGGAGAATCCATCTCGGTTACGTTGGCATCGACGCTGCAAGGTGAAGCCGTCACGGCGACATCCTCGCCATTGCACGCAATCGACAAAACGCTCCTATGGCGTCATTCCGTCACCAACACCGGTACGGCCGCACTGTCTCAGGTCAACCTACGACGCGATGGGATCGATTCAAACAATCGATACCTGGCGGGCGATGTCAACGAAAACGGCCAGTTCGATCCGAACGAAACTTGGATTTACGAAGTCCAAGAAATCGCGACGGCGGGAATTCAAACGCGTGTCGTTCAGTTCAATGCCGTCTCGGCAAGCGGCGATGCGCCGGTCGCGTTCAATGAGTCCGAAATCGTCGGCTATTTCGGCGTCGACTCTTCCGTCGAGCTTCGATCGCTTATCAACGGTCAAGTCGTCGGCGTTGAGCCGGGCTCGGAGATCGGTGTCGGCGATCCCGCGACTTTGGTTTACCAGATATCCAATACCGGGAATGTCTCGCTATCCTCGGTGACTCTGATCGAAGACAACGGAACGGCTCGAAACGATGATGATTTTTCGCCGATTCGAGCGCAAGGAGATACCAACGCCAACGACGAACTTGACCCTGGCGAAACCTGGATCTACTTGATCGAACAAACCGCCGTCGCCGGAACACAACAGCGCAACCTCGCCCTCACGGCCACCGATCCGCTCGATCGTCAGATCACGGCGGAAACGCCCGCGCATTACGTCGGTGTCGGCGGGAATGTGGACTTGGTGGTCGGCTTGATTGCGCCTGAAAACCCACTTCAACACCCCGCCACGGAGAGTGCACTGGTACCGACCGGTGAGTTGGTCCGTTTGCAATACCTCGTTACCAATGCGGGCACCTTGCCCCTGGGCAATCCGACACTCGTCGATGACCGAGCAACACCGAACGACCTGAGCGATGACCTCACTCCGTTTCGTGTCAACGAAGACATCGGTGCCGACGGCGTTCTATCCCCCGGCGAGACATGGGACTTTCGAATCTCGTTCCTTGCCGCCGAAGGTCTTCGGTCGCACCGGGCCAACGTCGTCGTTTACCCGGTCGATGAACTGGGACAAACACTCGATGGAGTTAACCCGGTATCGGACACGGCCAGCTCGCAGTACTTCGGCGGGACCGTGGATATCAATGCCAACGTACGAGCAAATGGTTCGGCGGTCGATCCCGAGCGTGACGATTTGTTCCTAGCCGATACAATGGTCCAGTGGACCTATGAAGTGACCAATACCGGCAACACTGCGATCGAAAGCGTTCGCGTCGTCGAGAACCCGGCGGATGAAACCGAAGAACCGATCCCCACGTTTTCTCAACCGCATTCGACGCAAACGGGATTGTCGCCCCGCGGGACCGTCATGGCGGAATTCGATGGAGTCATGGTGCATCGATTTGTAACACATCCGACGCTTCCGTATGTGTTCGCGTCGGACTTCGCCGGCAACCGCGTTTTGAAGATCAATACGAACACGCTGCTGATCGAACAAACTTACGAGATGGGTCTGCGTCCACGTGGGATGTCGCTATCGCCCGACGGAAACCGACTCTATGTCGCTCATGAAACATCACAAACGATCGGCGTGTTGGACATCGCGAACAATGAAAT
The DNA here is from genome assembly GCF_007859915.1 of Neorhodopirellula pilleata. GTDB lineage: Bacteria > Planctomycetota > Planctomycetia > Pirellulales > Pirellulaceae > Rhodopirellula > Rhodopirellula pilleata. Next base: position 140,722 of record NZ_SJPM01000011.1, on the reverse strand, counting down.
CCTGCCAAGCCTATCGATCGCCCAGGTCCCGCGAGACGTTCAAGTCGGAATTGATGGGCGCTTGTACGTTCTCGGCCATCAAAATTTAATGCAACTCAATGCGTTGACCGGCGAGGCCGTCGGGCCGACTCTACCGGTCACCGTGCTCGGAGGCGAGATCGCGATCAATCCCGAACGAACAAGACTTTATTATTCCAACTCGAATCTAACGCCCGCATCGCTTTATCAGATCGATCTGACAACTCCCTCGCCGACCATTCTTTATCAAAGCCCGGCCGACGGCAGCGAGGGTGGCAATGGTCAGTCGTTGGCCTTGAGCGCCGACGGAAGCTTGGTCGCTCACGCGGTCTCATTGCCATCGGGAAGCATCGGCGGAGGAGGTGTCGCGACGCCCGTTCGCGTCACCGTTCGAAAGACATCCGACATGACGCTGGCCGGCGAGTATGCTCTCGCCGACCCCGCCCCGGGAGTGTTCGCGCGAGAGATCGCGTTTGATCCTGAAGGTCGATTCGCCTATGCCACATCCCAACCCAATCTCATTTCCGTTTTCGGCGCGACCACATTCGCTCAAACCAGTGCGATCGGTATCGACGGAACCACCGAAGAGATGGAAGTCGACTCGACCGGCCGCTATTTGTTCGCTTCGGTCGGAACTCGATTAGTGGTCTACTCGACCGGTCGGGCGTTATCAACGATCAATCGCGGTGACGTCAATTTCAATCGTAGCTTCGATCCCGGCGAAACCTGGATCTATGGTTCGTCGGCGACGGTTGAACCAGGCAGTGCAGCCCATTCGATCACCGCGATCGCAACCGGTCTGTTCGGCCAAACCATTGCCGCGACCACAGAAACGACGATCGTGGGGGCCGCCACCGCCCAGATCAACGCACTCGTGTCCGGAGCAACCGTTTACAACGAGGACGGCTTGCCGGAGACTTGGATCGTCTCCGATGATCGGTTTGAGATCTCGCAAGGAAGATTGAAGCTACGCGACGGCGAGTTCCTCAGTGCCGACGACGATCAACTGGAAGTCACTTTGCGTGTCGATGAGGCATCTGATCGGATCGAGCGGTCGATCGTCGTGAGCGTCAGCAATGAACCAGCATGGCAGAACACATTGGACCCTGCCGACGTCAACGGCGACGGATTGGTCACCGCCCTGGACGCGTTGATCATCATCAACCGGCTCGATGCGATCGAGTCGGCCGCTAACGGAAACTCGCTCGGTGTCCGTCCGCACGACGTCGAACTGTTCTACGATGTGAGCGGCGATTCATTGATTACGGCGGTCGATGCCTTGCGAGTGATCAATGCCCTCAACGCTTCATCGACCACGCCCGCGTCGGCGGCCGACAGCGAACCGATCGCCGCCGTGATAGAACTGCTATCGATGGAAGAAAGAAAACGTCGGGAATTTGAATACCATCGCTGACGCGACGGTTTGGGTTACCAAGGCCGCTGGAGTAAACTCCGACATCTCCTTTCCTCCTTAACAGAAACGCGTCCAATGCGGATCCATGCCGGCCACACGCTCACACTCGCGTGGGTAATCTTGCTCACCACTTCTCTCGAATGTCATGCCGACACCCATACTTGGGACGGGAAGTACGAGACGACCTCGATCGACGTGACGGTCGTTTACTTCGTCCCATCGGATCGTCAACCACTGACCGATTGGCGAGATCGAGTCGATTACTACTGCCAGAGAATCGAGAAATTTCACGCCCGTGAGTTTCAAGGCGAATCAAAGTTGCGGACGCTCATTCATCCGGAGCCATTGGTTTCGCAACTGTCGACGTCGCAACTTCGCAGCGGCGATGCCAACGCGATCTATTATCGCACGCTCCAGGAAACCGACCGGCGGATCGGATTCGCCCAAGACAAAACGGACGCCTTTCCGATTCTGCTCGTACTGAGCGAAATCAACTGGCGACCACTCGATGATTTTTATCGTCTCGCGCCCACCGAGGGCGGATTTGAATTCGAAGGCAACCTCCATGACGGTCAACATTTCCCCGGTGCCGCATCGGGCGGTTCGAGGGCAAGCTACCGTGCCGACCGGGGTGTCGGGTGGGGACTGGTTAGCGCGGACGGATGGCGAGTGCCTTACCGAGGCTCGGACTGCGTGGTCTACCACGAAGGATGCGGACACACCGTCGGACTTCCCCACCCGGAACCTGGCAACGGGTCGGTGATGAGTATGGGGCAGTACCGAGGATGGATCAGTGAATCGTGGTTAGACAAAGAACAAAAAAGCCGCCTCGGATGGGAACCGCTCGACTTAACAGTCGATCCGCAGACGCGACTGTTTTCAGAGTTTCGAGCCTTGCCCGAACCGATCGTTCCGTCTCCCGGGGAGAAGGTTGTCTTGAACCTCGATTGGCCTGATGACGCAACGCTCAAATCAATTCGAGTTCGCTACCAAACGGACATCAACGGACCTTGGATCGACGCTCCCCAAGAGCAGCAAGCCATGCTGCCGGAGACGGTGACGCTGGGATCATTCGAACGACCGACTCCGGTAAGTTACCGCATCAACGTGACGATGCAGGACGGCACGAGCGAAGAACTGTGGGGCTACTTCCAAGTCCGCCTGAATGACCAACCACCCCGGCCGACCTCGCGGTTCGAAGATTGGATCGTTCAAGACGGAGTCGGTTCGAATGCGGCCGGTTCGAATGCGGCCGATTCAACCGAGGTCGTGAAGGCTTGGCCAGACGAGGAGATTGATTTACTTAAGCAAACCGATCCGGCACAGTGCTGGACGGTGGGCGACTGGACGTCCCGCGATGGCACCTTGGTCAGCCCCAAACGTTACGGTGCTCGGCTGGAACTGCCTTTTACGCCGAGCGGAGAATACCGTTTGACATTGATCGTCGAACCACTCGATTCGCCCAACGGTTTGATCTTGGGGCATCAGCTCGCCGGCAAACGGTTCGCGACCTTATTGAATTATTCCGTCGGCGACGAGCACCGCAGCGCCATCGAAAACGTGGACGGTCGCAACGTCGGGAATGAAACGACCTTCACCGGATCGCTGTTCCGGCAAGGCCAACTTTCGCAAGTGATCGTTACGGTGCGAAAGAATCGAGTGAGCGTATTGGTCGATGGTCGCACGATCGTGAACTGGCAGGGAAAAGCCGATCAATTATCGCTGTCGGATTATTGGGCGACGCCCAACCCGTCCGCGTTATTGGTCGGTGCTTACGATTGCAGTTTCCGTTTCCACCGGATCACGCTCGAGCCACTCGAGAATCGGGGTGGCGATTTTTAAGAAAATCGACCATACCGGGTTGCTATTGCGACTGACTCGCATTACCGTTTGAGCAATAAAAAGCTAGCCAGCCCACTTCGGTTGCCTTCGATCTGATTCGATGCGTGATCCGAATGCCAGCCATGCTTGATCCTTTCAACACCGAATTTTAGGACAAGTCCATGCGCGCTGGTATGACCGGTTTGATGTCGCCTTCGATCACCCCCAAACGTTTTGCTTTTACCCTCGTCGAGTTGTTGGTCGTGATTGCGATCATCGGCGTGTTGGTGGGGTTGTTGCTGCCCGCCGTCCAGGCGGCCCGCGAAGCGGCCCGTCGGATGAGTTGCAGCAATAATCTGAAACAGGTCGGGTTGGCGACCCACAACTACGAATCCGTCTACAAGAAACTGCCGCCGGCTTGGAGCCTGACGCCCGACGGAAAGGGCTGGTCGATGCAGGCCCGGATCCTACCTTTCATCGAGGCTTCCGGGCTCGCCGATGGCATTAACTTCGGCGATGGCTATACCAATTCGTCGCTGGTCGTTGACGGACAAGCCGTACCGATTTCCGCCTATCGAGTTCCGACGTACCAATGCCCGAGCGATCCGCTGGACCAACCGCGGTTGGGCGCGAGCGGCCCGGAATATTACAAGCTGAATTACGCGGTCAATCAGGGCACGTGGTTCGTGTTCGATCCACAAAACGAATCGAACCTTGCCGACGGCATGTTCGTTCCCAACCGCTATTTCGGAATGCGCGATTGCTTGGACGGATTGAGCAATACCTTGGCGTTTGCCGAAGTCAAAGGCTGGACGCCCTACATGAGGGATGTTGCCAATACGATGGATTTGACGAAGCCGATCCAGCCAGAGGAAATCTGTGCTCTCGGTTACGGGGCGAGCGGATTCAAGCGTGACACCGGGCACACCGAATGGACCGACGGTCGAGTTCACCAAGCGGGGTTTACGACCACGTTCACGCCCAATTTGAAAGTCCTCTGCGACGACGGTTCGGGTCAAAAACTGGACGCCGATTGGACGAATTCTCGGGAGGGTAAAACGATCACCCTCGTCGGCGGACTTCCGACGATCACCGATACCGCAAAGACCTACGCCGCCGTGACGTCTCGCAGTTACCACGTCGGCGGCGTTCTGGTGGGCGTGATGGATGGTTCGGTTCGATTCGTAACCGATTCGGTCGATCGCGACCTGTGGCAAGACCTATCGACTCGCATGGGCCGAGAAGTGATCGAGTGGCCGTAATCGGCTGCGTAAGAATAAGCGTGTGCATCCAAAGCTCTGGCTCTCATTCGTGCTCGTGCTCAGCATCGCGGTGCTCGTGCTCGTAATCGACCGCCACCGGACAGCTGAACGATCGCTCTTTGACGCCGTCAAACTTGATCGCCATTCGGGTCAACTTCGACACGATTCGCTTGAGCTTGGACTTTTAGTCGCGACTCGTCGATTCGTTCATGCCGCCAGTCGAGACCAAGACGTATTCGATCGACAGACGATAAACGTCGAGTCGAACGTGGTTGAAAGTTAGATCGTTCATGAGGGCTGCTTTTCGATTACGAGCACGAGCACCGTTTCACTGAGCACGAGCACGATGGTGGATAGCCAGAACTACTGAGGTCATCTGGGACGGACGATTGATTCTTCATTGGCAAAACATGGCAGGCCGTGCTTACGTGCACGGCCAAGTTGTGGCCATGTTTCGTGCTCGTGCTCAGCATCGCGGTGCTCGTGCTCGTAATCGGCCGCCACCGGATAGCTGAACGATCGCTCTTTGACGCCGTCAAACTTGATCGCCATTCGGGTCAACATCGACACGATTCGTTTGAGTTTGGACTTTTAGTCGCGACTCGTCGATTCGTTCATGCGGCCAGTCGAGACCAAGACGTATTCGATCGACAGACGATAAACGTCGAGTCGATCGTGGTCGAAGGTTAGATCGTTCATCAGGGCTGCTTTTCGATTACGAGCACGAGCACCGTTTCACTGAGCACGAGCACGATGGGCACCTCGCGCCAGAACGATGTAATTATCGCCGGTTGCTTCGAAAATCATCTCGGGGTGGCCGGACTGATCATCGGTCGGGCCGAAGGGCAAGTATGCGGGTCCCCCGAGGGCCGGTCAAGCAATTCGGCCGGTCCAGCAATTCTGAGGAATGTTTCCAGGTGTTGGTCACAATACCGTGCCGAGGGTCTCCGTGGAGCTTGGCGAGAATTTTGCCACTAAGGCACGATAAGGTAGAGTTCGCCTTTCGTGGCGATTCTGGCCACATTGGCAAGCCCGGCGAGCTGGTGGAGGAGATATCATACGGTCAAGCTGACAGTTTCTGTTCCTCCAAAGGAGATCGTTTTTAGGTCACTCGGGTCACCGGTCGAATGATTGTCTTGTTCCATCTTAATGGAACGACCGGCAATCTTTGGCTGACACTTCGCCGTTGCCCGATCGAACTATTGAGCCGAATGATCGACGTTTCTTGTCTTCCGGGACGGAGAATTTTTGCCGATCGTTGGCTTGGTGGTAGGTTTCGGTGACAACTGGACCCTGTGACTCAAGGAGCGATCTTTCCATGCTGATGCGACAACCGTGCCCCGATCTTCAATTCGCCTATGCCCCACCTTTCGGGGCTTCGCTGACCGAAAAAGGGACTCAGTTCTCCGTCTTTAGCCGGTCGGCAACCGAAATGCGGCTTTTGCTTTACAACAAGGTCAACGACCGCGAACCGGCTCAGATCATTGATTTTGATCGCCAGACGGATCGCTGGGGTGACGTTTGGAGCTTGCACGTTCCAGGACTCGACGCCGGTCAACTTTACCACTTTCAAGCCAGCGGTCCTTGGGACCCCGAAAACGGACATCGTTTCGATTCATCGGCACGTTTGATCGATCCTTACGCACAAGCGCTTGCGGGAACTTATCAAACCGGTAAGGACGGCTTGGTTCGGCCGCCCAAGTGTGTCGTCGTCGATCAATCGTTCGACTGGGAGGGTGATCGCCATCTGCGTCACGACATAAGCGAAACGATCATTTACGAAATGCACGTTCGGGGCTTCACCAAGAGCAAGACGGCCAAGGTCAAGGCCCCCGGCAGTTATCTTGGCGTGATCGAAAAAATCCCGTATTTGAAATCACTCGGTGTCACAGCCGTCGAATTGATGCCCGTTCATGAATTCCCGATTCGTGACCCACACGGACAAAAATTGTCACGGCCGAACTATTGGGGCTACGACCCGATGGCGTTCTTTGCGCCTCATCGTGGCTACGCTCACAACTCGAAACCGGGAGCCCAAGTCAATGAATTCAAACAAATGGTCAAGGCGCTCCACGCCGCCGGCATCGAGGTGATCCTGGACGTCGTGTTCAATCACACGTGCGAAGGCAACGAGCACGGACCCACGCTGTCGTTCAAGGGATTAGAAAACCAAGTTTACTATATCCTCAGCGAAGGTCAGCATTACTGCAACTACAGTGGTTGTGGCAACACGATCAACGGCAATCACCCGGTCGTCCGCGAGATGATCTTTCACTGCCTGCGTCACTGGGTTCACAACTATCACATCGACGGATTCCGTTTCGATTTGGCAAGCATATTGAGTCGTGACCGAAAAGGAAATTTGATTCCCAATCCGCCGATGGTCGAATTGATCGCCGAAGATCCTATGCTCGCCGACACCAAGATGATCGCCGAAGCCTGGGATGCCGCAGGTGCTTACCAAGTCGGTAGTTTCGGTAACGCCCGTTGGGCCGAATGGAACGGCCGATATCGCGACGACACGCGTGGTTTTTGGCGTGGCGATGGCGGGACGCTCGGCCCGCTCGCGACCCGATTGGCCGGCAGCAGTGACTTGTACCAACACGCCGGACGTCCTCCGTTTTGCAGTATTAACTTCATCACGAGCCATGACGGCTTCACGATGAATGATTTGGTTTCGTACAAGAACAAGCACAACGAGGCCAACGGAGAAAACAACAACGACGGCGATAATCACAACATCAGCGATAACTACGGAATCGAAGGCCCGACGCGGAAGAAGGCGATCACCACGATCCGTGATCAACAAGTTCGCAACATGTTGTCGACCTTGCTGGTTAGCCAAGGCGTGCCAATGATCGTCAGCGGCGACGAAGCCCGACGGACCCAAAAAGGTAACAACAACGCTTATTGCCAAGACAACGAAATCTCTTGGTTCGATTGGCGGTTGGTCGAAAAGAACGCTGATCTGGTCCGCTTTGTTAGCGGCCTGATCGAGTTCCGCAAACGCCAGCCGACGATCCGACGTCGTGAATACCTGACCGGACACCCCGTTGACGGCCGCAAGGTTCCCGACGTGTCGTGGTACGGCGCGGGTGGGCATCTGCTCAATTGGGAACAGGGCGAATTGGCGATGACGGCCTACATCGCCGCCCCGAGTCGCATCGATGATCCCGAAGGTCTCGGACGTGATATGATCTTGATGTTCAACAGCACCGGCGACAACAAAGATTTCCTACTGCCGGAAATCGGTCGCGGCACCCAATGGAACTTGTTCGTGGACACCGCCGCCGAGTCGCCCGGTGATATCTATCCCGACGCGGACGGCCCGATGGCACCGAGCAACCGGATCATCGAAGTCAGCCGCCATTCGCTGCAGATCTACGTCTGCCACGAGGCGGCTCAATAAGCCGCAATCAGATCGTCCCTTCGCGAACCAACGCGACGGCAACGCCGAGCACCTCGGAACCGTGGGTGCTCGAGGTCGACGCAATCACCGGGTGCGGCGACGTCGCGTCCCAAATCCGCATCGCGACCCGCCCGTCGTTGAGTTTCGCCAATACGAGTGTGTCGGCAGAAACTTGTTCGGCCGTTTCCAACACAAGATAGTCGCCGTCAAGAATGCAGCGATCTCGCAACGCATTGCCGGAGATTTGAACAGTAAAGCGATCTCCGGTCGCCAGCGATTTACCCAAATCGATTGCGTCGGTCGGATTCAGGTCCAGCTCGACCGGGTGATCGGATACGACACCCATAAGGACTAAACCCGTTTTCGAGCGGGCATGATCCCCCACCAATTCGATCGCGCGGGATTTGTTCGCTCTCCGCAGAATCAATCCCTTCTTCTCCAGTGCACGCAAATGGCACATCACACCGTTGGGACTCTTGATGCCAAAGTGTTCCCCAATTTCGCGAACGGTCGGACCGTAGCCACGGTCTTGGATTAACGAGCGGATCAACTCGTAAACGTCCTTTTGCCGATCAGTCAATTGCGGCTTAGTCATGCGGATATCAGGTGGGATGGGAACGAGAAGGAACGCGTAGCTCAGGTAGGATCAAAGTCGCTTCCAATGAATCACTTTGATGGCGCAAGTTTAGCGATCCAGGCTAGCTAGCCTATCAGGATGCGCATGTATAGATGCGCTTCGAAATTCACCCTTCCTAAGCCATCGCCAAGTGTATAGGAGTTTCGGCGTGACTCAACCGAAATTCACAAAATGCAAGGCAACGACGCACACGCCGGCTGGAATGCACCAATACGCAAACCAATGCAAACGATCCTCTTGGCTCCAATAAATGAGCCATTTTAGCGCAAAAATTCCGACCAAAAATGAGCAAATCGACCCAGCTAGTAAGAGGGGTACAGACAGGCTCGACATGGCGGTTTCTTCGCTTAAGAGATCCTTCAAAGCCAATGTCGTCGCGCCACAGATGGCGGGGATCGCAAGCAAAAAAGAAAACGTGACCGAATCTTCGTTGTTCAATCCCATCATGCGGCCGCCCACGATCGTCGAACCGCTGCGACTGATTCCGGGAAGGATCGCAATCGCTTGGAAGCAACCGACCACCCAAGCGCTGAACCAACTCATCGCCGTGTACCGCCCATCACGAACGGGCAATCTCCCCAAGAGGACTAGTAGTCCGCCGGTAACGATCAACATCGCGCCGGCCAAAAGCGGACTGCGAATCAACCACGGAAATCCTTCCTTGATCGTTAACCCCACGACAACAGCGGGCAGTGTTCCCACGATCATCAACCCGACCACACGTCGGTCACGGGTGATCAAGTCCAAAATCTTCCGCCAATAAACGACCAAGATCGAACCCAACGTGCCAGCATGAAGAATGATCTCGAGCGTTGCCGATTCGCCAAGTTCGCCGAGCATCGAGCCCAAGATCACCAAGTGACCGGACGAACTGATGGGCAGAAATTCGGCAATGCCTTGGACGACGGCAAGGATCAAAACTCGGTAAAGATCGGTCACGACGAAAAGTCTTTATTGAAGTAGAGTAAAGGATTCATTTTAAAAGGTAGGTTAGAAAAGGTTCCGGCAAGTGCGCAGGCCAACCGGTTTCTGACCAATCTCTTTTGCACCCTGCATCACGGACTGCATCGACCAGTGACATCCACTTCTGAAGATACCGTTTTTCTCGACCCTACGGATCCTCCCGATTCTGCCGTGGGTGATGCGTTGAATGTGTTTCGTGGTTTTTGCATGGGCGTCGCCGACACGGTTCCTGGTGTGAGTGGCGGCACCGTTGCGTTGATCCTGGGACACTACGACCGATTAATCGCCGCCATCAGCCAAGTCGATTCCGAAGCGATCGCGATGTTGATCGGTGGCCGGTGGCGGGAGTTGATTGACAAGCTCGATCTGCGTTTCTTGATTGCCTTGGCGATCGGAATCGCCAGCGGAATTGTGATGTTAGCCGGTTTGATGCACTGGCTCTTGCACGAGCGGATGAATGAAACGATGGCGGTCTTCTTCGGGCTGATCCTGGCGAGCGTCTGGGTGGTTCGCCGCAACGTAACGTCCTGGACATTCTCTCGATATGTCGCCGCCCTCATCGGGATCGCGGTCGCGTTGGCCATCTCGCAAATCCCGGCAAGTGTCGGGGACGTCAGTCTCGTCTATTTGTTCCTCAGCGCATCGATCGCGATCTGCGCCATGATCTTGCCGGGAATCAGCGGTGCGTTCATTCTCTTGCTGCTGGGGGTCTACGAGCCGGTGATCGGCATGATCAAAGAATCCGCCCGTGGGAACATCGATTTTTCAACGATCGTCCAGCTTGGTGTGTTCGCGTTGGGATGCTTGACCGGATTGCTGGCGTTCTCGCGTTTATTGAATTACCTATTGTCAACCCACCGTGACACAACGATGGCAGCCTTGATCGGATTGATGATCGGATCGGTGGGACGGTTGTGGCCGTTGCAGGTTGTGACCCCCGAGACGGCCGACTTGAAGCTAAAGTATCAAGAATTTAATCTTGTCTCTCCGAGCGAGTATCCCGGTAGCGTCGGCGGTCTCGTCGTGCTCGCAATCGTTGCGATCTTGGTCGTGATCGTTGCCGATCGAATCGCCAATAAGGCAGATCGCTAAAAACCGCGCAGTGGTTCGTCGGCGAAGGGCTCCTGAATAAAACCGATACCGTTTTCCTTCAGGAGCTTTGCCATGTCTCGTCGTGTCTCTCACAGCCTTTTGGACCCGATCATCGGGCCGCGTTTACAATCGCTCTACCCGATCCTGCAAATTCCCCGATGGTTTCCTCCGGAAGGAATCGTCTTGGTGGGGCATCTCAGCGCGATCGCCGGAGCGGTCGGATTCGCGTTCTCGACCCAGGTTTGGTGGGGCGGTGTCGTCGGTTGTTTGGGAGTGATCGGCAATCACACCGCAGATTGTCTCGACGGAACCCATGCCCGCTCGACGGGCCAATGTCGCAACGGAGGCGAATTGCTCGATCATTTTACCGATCCGCTGAGTTTCGCCTATATCCTGATCGGTCTGGCGGTCGCGTGTGGTCGATTGGAACTGGGCTTGGCGGCGGTGTGTTGTTTGTTCGCGATGGCGGTGCTGACCAACATCAAAACCAAGATGACCGGCGAATTCACGTTGGCCACCTTCGGACCGACCGAATTCAAAACCGCGTTGGCGATATCGGGACTGCTGCTAAGCATCGGTACCACGACTTGGTTGGGAGCGACCTTCGCCTTGCCGCTGGCGTTCTACGGCTATTCAGCCATGGTGATTGCGGGCATCGGGATGCTGATTCATCAACTCGTCACGGCGGTCAAGGAAGTGAATCGGTGTGGAGCCGAAGTCGATACGGCTCCTTGGGTCACGCGATCGCAAGCGAAAGAAGTATCGCAGAGGATCATTGACAAAAACCAGCGGGTTCATGACGACGCGTTTGTTACCGCTTTCGGTAGAGAAACGCGTCCGATGTGAGCAGCGATACGATCAAGCTGTTCATGCTGCCGCCGTTTTCCCGATAAGCGTGATAGGCATCCTGCAGCACCGGGGCGTCGTGGAGAGTTTCGTTGCGTCCCATCCAAAAACGAAAGGCATGACGAACAAAGACCTGTTCGGCGCGTTCACTTTCTGAAATCTTCCTGATCATTTCGATTGCGTCGGCAACCTTCCCGTCAAGCGACGGGTCACCCGAATCAATGATCTCACCGCTCGTATCAACACGTTGATTCAGTTCCGTCTCGCGATACAAACCTGCGTGGTTGTACATTTCAAACGGCAGCCCGAGCGGATCCATTTTTTGATGGCATGTCCAGCAGTATTCCTCTCGAGTCACCCGCATCCGCTCGCGGAGCGTGTTCTTCGGTTCGTCAGGCAACATGGCGTCGACCGTAATCGGCACATCAGGAATCCCGCCACCTAGCAAACGCTCGCGAATCCATCGGCCGCGACGGATGGCGTGATTGTCCATCGCATCGGAATGAGAAACGAGCCAACTCGGGTGCGTCAAAATCCCCAGGCGTTGTCCTTGGGGAGCCGTGGCCAAGACACGTTCCGGTTTCATCGATCCATTGCCGAAGCTACGATGGCTGACGCGAACGAAGATCTCGGGACCGGACAGATCCGCTTTGGCGACACCGGAATTCTCGTCGTTCCGTCCTGACTTCTTTGTTGCCGCTAATTGCTTTTCAGCCTCCGTCACCGCTCTTTTCTTTTCGGCCAGCTCTTTCTTTCGCGATCTCGCTTCATCCGGGTGGGCTTCGATGAAAGCTTCCAGTTCGGTTAGCTGCTCTTTTGCTGCGGCAAGCTTCGTCGATTGATCCCGGATTCGCTCGGCAAGTTTCTGCTTTGCCGTTTCAAGGGCCGCCGTTTTCTCTTCTTTGGTTCGTTCTTTTCCAAAATATATCTTGTCCGCTTCCGTGGCGATCACTTGATCGGTGGTCAACAACCTGCTGAGCACGTCGGTATCGTCGGCGAGAATCAATTCCACCAATCGATCGGTGCTGGCCGTTGCGTCGAACATGGCTTGGTAATGAGCCGTCCCGCGATTGCTCACGCCGGTATCGGCTAACGCTCGGTTGTCTTTGCAGATGTAACCACCAAGGTCATAGTCAAAGTAATCGCGAAAGAAACGCAATATCCTTGGCTTGCGACTGCTGTCGTCGGCCAACATTCGCTCGACTTCCCGACGGACGTCTTCTTTAGTCCGCATCCGTCCATCAAGGATCGCCCGACGTAGTTTGTCATCCGGTTTGAGATAGCGCAGGGCGTGGTTAACCGCTAACCCGAGTTCCCAATCTTGCATCATCACGCGGCCGTGCGAATCAGGATTTCCCTCGGTCACCAGTTCAGGTCGGAACAACGCATCACGATCTAGAAAGATCGAAGAAAGCCCCAAGACAGCGCCATCTTCTTTGCCAAGTTTGTCAATCGACTCTTGGACGATTTTGATGTAAACGTCGGACTCACTTGGCAGCGGCTGACGGAACGTCAACGCTTCAAACAGATAGTCGATCGCCGCCCGCAAGCTCGGTTCGGTCACGCCGTCCTCTTTCATCAAGTCGTAGACCGGCGTCAGCGGTCGAACAACCTTCGTACTGTAGACCAGTGCGGTGGGCAAACCCCGCAGGTCACCCACCATTTTATCGGCGATCGACTTGGGGTCGTCGGTAATCTGATAAGGCTCGGCAATACTATAAGGGCCATAGGCCATGTAACGAATGATGTCGTCGGCGACATCCATGATCTGGGTCGCTTCGGCACTATTGACCGTGTAAAAATCAGGGTAGTTTTCAAGGCCGTGTGTTCGTGCCGACGACAAAACCGCCGGGATACTTTTGACCGACGTCGCATAGGCAACGGTCCCGCCTTGCCACTGAATGATTCGATCGGTTCCGAAATAGAGCTTCAATTCGCCGCCATGGTTCGTCGGCACCACGTCGCCCCATGTTCGCAGTCCAGGCTTGGACGGGTCGTAAGCCGGCTCGGTGTTGATCAACTCGTTCAATCGAGTGATGTGCTCTTGAGGAGTCACTCGCCAGAGGCGCGCCGGCGATGATGTCGGAACGAGTTCGATCGAATCGGGAAGCCGGCCAAAGAGCAGGTCATGATCGACGAAGTTACCCTTGTTCGGGTCACGGTGGTCATGGAAGCCGCCTTTGTCCCGCATCACACGGCTTAGTTCGCTCACGATCCATTCGGAAAACTTCAGTCGCTCGACGACCTCGGGTTGAGATGCGTCCGCAGGAGGCATTTCCTTCAACGTGACTTGAGCCCATACGCTTCGCCAAATGCCTGCGTTGATTTCATCGATCGGGCCGAGGTCGTGTAGCGAAAGATCTCCTTCGGGTCCGATCTCACCGTGACAATCGACACAATGATTGGTAAGAAACGGTCGAGCAACGTTTTCAAAGTTCCCGCTGACCGGCACGCCCGGCGTGTATGTCTCGCCGTATCCGTTGGAAATGAAACACGCGATCGCGATCGAAACGTTTCGCAAATGAAAGCACAGATTGTTCACACCAACAGTTCCTTGACAGGACCGGAACCGCTATCAAACTGTTTGGCAATCTTTTCGTCCATGTTGAATCGATCGCAGTTCTGTCCGGCGGCGCGGAGTAGGGTTGTGTACAACGCGTTGATCGGTCGCGTCCCGTCCAGCTGGGTAAAGCAGCCTGTTTTGAAAGTGCCATCGAAATTGCCCAACAACATGACCGGCCAATTGTTGCCGCTGGTGTGTTGCTTGTCCGCGTTGTTGCTGGTGTAGACGATCAAGGTATGATCCATCATCGTGCCGCTACCTTCGGGCACGCTTTCGAGCGCCTGCATGATCTTGACCAACATGCGGCTGTTGTACTGGCGGATCTTGATCCAGATCGGATTGTCAGGTTGATCCATGTGGCCGAGATTGTGTCCCTGTTGTTCGACGCCTAGGCCCTTCCAAGCACCAAAGATTTCGCCGCGGCCCGATCCGATGGTCAACGTGTTTGTGATTCCCGAGGTAAGCGCCGAAATACCCAAATCCAACAACACGTCGTGCCAGTCGGTTTCGAACTCCGGTTGCGTGTAACGCTCGTCCACCACGGGCGCGAATTGGCGCAAATGATCGGCAACGGAACTCAAACGATCTCGTAATGCGTTGGTCTCTTGGAACCCTTGAACGTATTGCCCGTATCGTTGTTGGTCGGCGCTCGGAAGGGATTGTCCTTTGGCGGCCGCCAGTGTTTCGATCTGGCTCAACAGGCTTGATCTTGCTTCGTGTTGTCGGCGGATGTCCCCCGTGGAAATCCCGCCGTAAAGCATTTGATAAAGATGGTTCGGATTGGAGTACATGAAGATCGGTTGCCCCGCACCGCTGGCCGACAATGTCGCGATGGTCGGCTTGGTCTTCATGTTCTCGATCGAGTCCATCCCGATGCAAAGATGGGGCAGCAGCGTTTGAGGCAACACATTGCTCAACTCGTAGTCGATCGTCGGGCCGCTCGGTGGCACGCCATCGCTCCCGCGATAACCGCCCAGAGCGCCAAAGAACGCGCTGTGGGAGGGACTTGTGTGAACGCCGTGCAATCCATTGATGATGTGCATGCGCTCTTTGTAAGGCTCCAACGGACTAATCGGTTCGGGAAGTTTGACCTTCGCCAGCGAACCACCGTTCTTCATTCCCGCCGGAATGCAGGTCTTCGGATCGAATCCTTGGTTCTGCATAAAGAATACGATCCGCTTAGGGGTCGTGTTGCTCACGGTCGATGCCATCATCCGCTGAGAAATGAGGGGACCACCGAACGCGGCACCGGCTCCCGCGGCCATGGATTGCAACAAGTTTCTTCGATTGAGCATGATCGATCCCTAGTAAGAGATGGGTGGTCGATGGTTAATACGATGGCACGCAATCAAGCGGATCCGTGGTCTCAGGCATTCGCTCGGCAGCATCGTCCGCAGGGGTGGGTCGACATCGGTTCGAAACCGATCGTCAAATTGTGCGGAAAAAGGGGTAGGAATTGAAAACGGATGCAAAAGCCTTACGCAAGTGTACCTCCCCAGAATGTTGCACGCAAATAGCGAATCCTGCGGCTTGCGGCGTGTTGATTTAATCGTAACCCGAAGCGTGAGCGAGGGATTCATCGCCATTAAGTCCCTTGTATGTATCCCTCGCTGACGCTTCGGGTTTCGATGAGGACTAAATCAACAGTCCGCTAGCTGCGGGCTTTACAGCAAATAAGCCGACATTTGAGGCCCGTGGCTAGCGCCATCGGCTCACAAGAATTGCTTAATCCACTAAATCAACACGCCGCAGGCTTTACGAAAGGGGCGGGCCGAAACCGCCGCCGCCGGGGGTTTCGATTCGCAGGCGGTCGCCGGATTGAACTTGAATCGAGAATGACGAATCCAATTCGGTTTCGATGCCGTCTTGGATGAGAAACTGTTTCCCCGGCTGCCCGTTATCGCCACCGGCAATGCCGTAAGGAGACGTTCGCCGACGTGAGGTGATCATGCTGACGGTGAGCGAACGCAGAAACTCCAACTCGCGGATCATTCCGTCGCCGCCGCGATGCGTTCCGGCTCCACCGCTGTTTTGTCGGACGCCGAATCGTCGCAACCGGATCGGTAGTCGGGACTCCAATACTTCGGGGTCCGTGATGCGGGTGTTGGTCATGTGCGTGTGGACCGCATCGGCCCCACCATGACTCGCCGTCGCTCCGGCGCCACCTCCGATCGTTTCGTAGTATCCGAAGGACTGATCGCCGATCAACAGGTTGTTCATCGTTCCTTGAGAGGCGGCCGCGACGCCGAGCGTTCCCAACAGTACGTCGACGACGCGGTTGCTCGTTTCGACGTTGCCCGCGACGACCGCCGGGCATTCCTCGGGTGTGCGATCACGGGAGACTTCCGAGGACCCCAGTGGATCAAGCAGGCCGGGTGGAATGACCAAGTCGATCCGGCGCAACACTCCATCGCACAGGGGCAATTCGTTCGGCGTGACGCAGCGTAACACGTACAAGACGGCCGCGGTCACAATCGAACGGGTGGCATTGAACCCGTGGGGATGCACCGGACCGGTGCCGGTGAAATCGATTCTGAGTCGACGTTGAATTGGATCGGGAGTCAGCGTGACTTCGACGGGCGTTCCATCGTCGAGTTGATCGCGGAAGTGCTTCGGTTGATCGCCGAGCGATTCGATCCACGACGCGGTGGCTTCGCCGGCAACGTCGAGCAACCGCCGCAACAGCGACGTTAGTCTCGGCAAGCTTAGCGAGTCGGCCATGGCTTCGATCGCCCGAGCACCTTCACGACCGGCGGCTTCGGCGGCGGCGATGTCCGCCATGTTTTCGGGAACATTGCGGGACGGATAACGGGCGGTCGACAATCGGTGCTCGATCGCCGCGTGGTGGGATTTCCCTTGATACACCAACGGCAAGTTCCGTAGCACAACGCCTTCGTCGGCGAGACAAGTCGCCATCGGTGCCATCGATCCGGGAACCATGCCGCCGATCTCGGCATGGTGACAACGCGAAGCCACGAAGAAATCACACGGCCAGCCCGGCGACCGCGCCGCCGAACCGCAAAACACGGGAGTGACGACGGTGATATCGGGGAGATGCGAACCGCCGGCGAACGGATCGTTGCTGATGAAACAATCGCCCGGTTGCATGTCGGGGAAGGCCTCGATCATGCTGCGAACGGTGTGACCCATCGCACCCAAATGAACCGGTACGTGGGGCGCGTTGGCGACAAGGGAACCATCACCCAAGAACACCGCACAGCTATAATCACGTCGCTCTTTGACGTTCACGCTGACGCTGGTCCGGCGGATCACTTCGCCCATCGCTTCGGCGATCCCTTGCACCCGTCTCGCGATGATCTCCATTTCCACCGCGTCGTTGTCGGATTCGAGGTTGTCGGCCGGCGTGTTGGTTGCGTCGCGTGTGCTCGTTTGGTGACGTCTGAGCTGAATCCATTGTCGGGCGTCGACGGTTGCCGTCCATCCCGATTCGACGACGAGGATGGAATGTGGCGAAGTGATGATGGCGGGCCCATCGATGGTTTCGCCTTCACGCAAGCTGCATCGATCGTAGGAAGGCGATGGTGCGAGGGAAGAGTCCTCGGTTTGCAAGGCCCGATGCGATGTGTCCGGTACCGATTCAAGAGTGAAGGTGCGAGCCTCCGATCGCACGGTGGCTTCCGCTCGCAAGGTTACCGTTTCGATCGACATCGTCGGCCGGGCATAGCCGAACGTGGCCGCGTGTTGTTGATCCATGCGATCGGCAAGCGATTCGATGGGAGCGAGCGTGAGTTCGATCGGCGACTGGGTCCCGACATAACGAACGTCCACGCTGACTCTCGTCTCCAGCCGATCCTCGTTGGTATCATCGGACGAAAGTTGCTCTTCGTTCTTCAAACGTTCAATGCATTCGGCGAGCAAGTCCCCGCCCGCCGTTGCGAGTTTGTTCGCCACATCACCTGGAATCGTCCTGGCCGATTCCAGCTCAATTTCCGGTGCATCGTTTGGTTGCAAACGGTTCGCCAAAAGGTGCAAGCATGGTCGGTCCAAGATTCGACCGATCGGTGCGTTGCCGATGCCGACCGCCGACAGAATTCCGGCTTGCGGATGATCGACCGCGTGATCCATTTCCAGCGCCTCGGCGACCCGGCACAGATGTCCTCCGGCGGCGCCACCGAAGCCGACCAGCGTCATCTTTCGCACGTCGTTGCCTGCGGCGGTGGTCACCACGCGCGCGGCTTCAGCCATTTCAGTCACCGCGATCTTCAAGAAACCTTCGGCGAGTTCTTCAGGAGACGTGGCGATGTCCTGTGGCAGTTGTTGATGAACGTTTTTGAGCGCTTCGCGGGACGCCTCGAGATCCAAACGGAATGGAAATTTGTCGATCGGTAGTCGGCCCAAGACCACGTTGAGATCGGTGATCGTCAGCGGCCCGCCGCGTCCGTAGCAGGCCGGTCCGGGGTTCGCGCCGGCACTTTCGGGGCCGACGAATAGACGACCGTCTCGCACCCCGCAGATCGACCCGCCACCGGAGGCGACGGTGTGAATGTCCATCATCGGCGAGAGCACGCGGATTCCGGCGATCTCGCTTTCTTGACGACGACCGATCCGCCCGTCGTAACGACTCACGTCGGTGCTCGTGCCGCCCATGTCCAAACCGACGGCGCCCTGAACGCCGATCGCCCGTGCGATTTGTTCCAAGGCAACCACGCCTCCGGCGGGGCCGGACAAGACGCTTTCGCGTCCGCGAAAGGCGGCCGAGGTGACCAGGTTCCCGCCGCTGGTCATCCACCGCAAGGTGCAATTGGATTCGCCGCCGAATTGTTGTTCAACACGTTGCACGTAGTCTTCCAAGACCGGTTGCAGGTACGCATCAAGCGTCGTTGTTTCGGCTCGCGGCACGATGCGAGGCAGCGCCGCGATTTGGCTCGACCGGACCACACGGTCAAACCCGGCTTCTCGAACAATCGTTTCGACTTGACGTTCGTGCGCGTCGTTTTGGTAGGCATGCATCAAACAGATCGCAATGACCTCCGGGCGATCGGGGGACTTGGCCAATGATGTCAAGGCGTCCCTGACTCGTCCCACGTCGATCGGTTGCAATTCCGATCCGTCGGCGGCGAGGCGGCCGGGAACTTCCAAGATCGTTTCGGGCAGAGGTTTCGGCTTGATGATATCGAGGGCAAACAATTCAGGTCGATTCTGTGTCCCGATCGCCAACAGGTCGGCAAAACCTTTGGTAATCAACAGGGCCGTCTTGGCACCGCCACGCGTTAACAATGCATTGGTGCCACGGGTCGTTCCCAATCGAACGTGCAGGGGCGGCAACGGCTCGGTCAACGGAAGTCCGAGAATTAACCGCGTCGCCAACACGGGAGCTTCGATCGCACCGTCCAGAGTCAACGAAACGCCAGGTGTGAGTGACGATGGAAAGGTTTGCAGAAGCTTTATCCGGACCAAAGCTCGGCCCTGCTGATCGGCGGGTTGAATCAGTTCGCAAGATTCGATCGTGCCAAGCTTGACATGATCGGGCGAGAAAACACCGGCCGACTTCCAAAAGCCTTCGCACACAAACGCTGGCGGTATTGCGACGGTGAGTCGGCCGGTTTCCGCCGCGATCAGTTCCGCCGCGACAAGACCGCTACTAAGGACCTTGAGCGTGCGTTGTTGCCACGTGCCGTCGTGCTGTCGAACGTTGACAAGGCAATCCGTGAACGTGCCGCCGATGTCCGCCCAAACGTCTGTCGTCGACTTGCGGTGATTCATTCGTGATCAGTGGGCGTTAAACAACGTCATGATTTCGTCAGCATCGTTCAAGTCGATCAAAGCGACAACGATATCACCGACTTTCAAAACATCGTTGGCGGTGGGAACGCGGACGAATCCGTCGCGTTGAATCGCCGCGACTAGGCAGCGGCCGGCCAACGGTAGATCGGCGAGTGATCCCTTGGTGACGGGCGAATCTTCGAGGATTTCCAATTCGTAAACACCGATCGAACCGTTGGGCAATTTACTTTGGCTGATCACGGCTCCTTCGTTGAGGAATCCCAATACTTGCCGGGCGACGACGTCGCGTTCGCTGACGGCGAGGTCGATGCCGAGTTTCCCGACGACGTTGGCATAGTCCGGTCGACCAACCACGCACATCACTCGCGAAGCGCCGAGTTCACGAGCTTCGACGCCGGCCATGATGTTGCTTTCGTCGTTGCCGGTGCAACCGACAAAATAGTCGACCGTTCCGCCGCCTTCGTCCTCCAGAACGCTGCGTCGGTTCGCGTTCGCGTTGACGATCGTAACGTGAGGTAGCAATTTGGAGAGTTGCTCGCAGCGGTGGGTATCGTTTTCGAGCAGCACGATGCGGAAGTCTTCGCGGCCGAGCAGACTGGCCAAGTGATAGCCGGTTTCGCCACCCCCGGCGATCATGACTTTGGCGAGGTTGCGTTTGCGTTTGTCGCTGCCGAACACCTTGCGTGCGACGCTGATCGCGCCGGGCATTCCGACCAGGCTGACGCGGTCACCGACGTGCGTTTCATCCGCACCGCTGGCGATCCACATGCGTCCTTCACGGGCCAGCGATCCGACACGAACGCTCGGCGGCAGATCCAATTCCATCAATTTCTTTCCCGCAGCGATGGCCGACGGGGCGACCTCCATCTCATAAACTTGTAATTGTCCGCGGGCGAAATGTTCGAGCGGGATCGCGTCGGGATTACGAATCGCGCGGGCCAATTCGGAAGCGGAAAGTTGCTCGAGGGATAGCAGACTGTCGATCCCGAAGTGTTGTTGATAATCAAATGTCGCCAAGTCACGAAACGCCGGCGCGTAGACACGTGCAATCGCCCTGCGGGCACCAAGTGCTTTGGCCATGCTCGCCGCAACGATGTTGACTTCGTCGTCGCCGGTGACAGCCAAGCACAAGTCCGCGCTCAACACGTCGGCCGAGAACAACACCGTACTTTGGGAGGCATTACCTTCGATCGCTCGGACGTCCAATTCGCTGTTGATCGATCGGACGATTTCTGGATCGGTATCAATCAACGTGACGCTGTGACGCCGCCGACACAGCATGTCGGCGATCCAGCGTCCGACCGTGCCGCCGCCGAGTGTCAGAATCCGCATCGTCTATACCATCCAATCCATCACTAACAAAACCACGAAAACGATGGCCATGAAACCAGTGATCCAACGTGCGGTGTGGGCGGCGTGCCGCAGGATCAACTTGAGATCCTCGTGCCGGGTCGCGCCAAAGACCAACGAAATCGCGATGATCAGCGGCAGGTAATACAGCAGATAGGTGGGGGAAATCGAAAGCATAAAATCAACGTTCGGCGAGGCGGTGGATGTCGCATCGTAGTGGACACGGGCCGGCGGTCGCAATGGATCGCCAGTCATGGGAGCAGGGTTTTGTCGTGAATCTCGCTCGACGCCTTGAAAATCACCCCCGTTTGGATCATCGTTCACGGGCCTTTCAACGAGCGATCGCCGTGCTTGATGCAATCGGAACGCCATGAATACATGCCCGAAGCGCAAGGGAGCGGACAAAATGGTAACCCGAAACGATTAAATTAACTCGCGTGCAACTCAGCGGAACCACTCGCTTGCGCGTCGGGCTTGTATTTTGGTGGCGTTGCCGCCTTCCCTCCAACCCCCGGATCTATTGATGCAAATTTGGCCCGCGATCGACCTGCGACACGGAAAACCGGTACGGCTCCGCCAAGGGGATTACGATCAACAAACGACCTTCGGCGACGATCCAGTCGAGTTCGCCCGCCAGTGGCAACAAGCCGGCGCCGAATGTTTGCATTTGGTCGACCTGGATGCCGCCCGGGGTGACGATCCGACCGCCAACCGCGAAGCCGTGCGGCGGATCGTCGAAGCCACCGGGCTGCCTTGCCAAATGGGCGGCGGGGTGCGGGACGAAGAAACCATCGAAGCGTTGATCGACGTCGGCGTGGCGAGGTTGGTCGTCGGTTCGCGGGCGTGTCGCGACCCACAGTGGTTCACGTCGATGTGCGACGCGCACCCGGGCAAACTCGCCGCCGGCATTGACGCGCGAGACGGATTGGTCGCGACCCAAGGGTGGCTGGAAACGAGCGACGTTCGGGCGATCGACTTGGCGAAAAGGCTGCGAGAGGCTACCTCCAACATTGCCGCTATCGTCTACACCGACATCGCCCGTGACGGCATGATGCAAGGCCCCAACTTTGAAGGCCTCGCCGAGATGGCCGCCGCGACGGACATCCCGCTCGTCGCCAGCGGTGGTGTGACCACTTACGAAGACGTTGAAAAATTGGTCGCAATGAATATGCCCGCCGCGATCATCGGTCGTTCGCTCTACGACGGTGTGATGGACTTGCGACAAGTATTGAAAATCGCATCGACGCCGAGTCTTTAGTTCGCGTCATTCGCTTGCCTTCCGTGTTCCGTCCCTCCGAGGGTCATCCACTCGTGCCTTCGATCGATCGCATCTTGCTCATCCCTGGATTGTTGGAACCGCGGTCAGCGTTCTGGCCGTTGAAGAGGCGATTGCAACGGTACCCGGTGGAAGTGGAAGTTTGGCGCGACCGCTATGTCTTTCGTGACACCGAGGCCAGCATCGAGCGATTGGCTCAGCGGATCGGAGACCTCTCTGATACGGGACGGTACGGTTTGGTCACACATAGTTTCGGGGACTGGGTCGCTCGCCAAGCGATCGCGCGGACCCCTGATCATCGTGTCAACGCACTCGTGTCGATCGCGCCGGTGATGGCGTGCGGAATCATCCCCCGCGCGATTCATTTGGTCTCCGGAAATTTGGTTCCTGAGATTAGGATCATCGCGAACACAGAACTCGCATCGAAGTCGCTTGATTGTGGCGTGCGTCTTGACGATGGAGTTCACCAACATGCGGCGACACCGCGACGAATGATCATCTGGGCGGCCTGCGATTTAGGCGTACGCCGTCTCGACGTTTCGCATCTTTCCGGTGTGGTTGTGCACCGCGTTGCCGCAACGCATTTATCAGTGGTGATGCAACCTAACACTCATCGATTGATCGAATCGTTTTTTGGTTTTAAACCGCAACGCTCGCTTTGATGTGCGGATGAGGGTCGTAGTCGAGTAATTCGAAATCTTCGTATTGGAAATC
Organism: Neorhodopirellula pilleata; assembly: GCF_007859915.1. Classification (GTDB taxonomy): domain Bacteria; phylum Planctomycetota; class Planctomycetia; order Pirellulales; family Pirellulaceae; genus Rhodopirellula; species Rhodopirellula pilleata. The sequence goes on along the minus strand of NZ_SJPM01000011.1, from coordinate 117,612 downwards.
GTTCATTGAATCAACCGGCCGATTGATGAGCATCGTCGGACGTTTGCGCGGGGTCCGCGTGAGTTGCTCGCGGGCTTGCTCAAAGTGATTCGAATACAAGTGGACGTCGCCGAGCGTGTGGACGAACTCACCCGGTTGCAATCCAGTCACGTGGGCCATCATCATCGTCAACAAGCCGTAGCTGGCGATGTTAAAGGGGACCCCCAAAAACAGATCGGCACTGCGTTGATAAAGCTGGCACGAGAGCTTTCCGTTGGCGACGTAAAACTGAAACATTAAGTGGCAAGGTGGCAGTGCCATCTGAGGCACATCGGCGACGTTCCATGCCGAGACGATCAAACGGCGTGACTGCGGGTTGGTGCGAATTTCGTTTTCTACCCAAGCGATCTGGTCGATCGTTTGAGCGGCTTCGAGGTGCTCGGGATCAGGAGCGGGCCAACTTCGCCATTGATGACCGTAGACCGGTCCGAGGTTCCCGTGTTCGTCGGCCCATTCATCCCAAATCCGAACGCCGTTTTCTTTGAGCCAAGCAATGTTGGTGTCGCCACGAAGAAACCACAGTAGTTCGTAGATGATGGATCGAACATGAAGTTTCTTCGTCGTCAACAACGGAAAGCCTTCAGAGAGATCAAACCGCATTTGGCGGCCGAACAAACTCCGGGTACCGACGCCGGTTCGATCGTCGCGATCGATGCCGTCATGAAGAACTTCGTCGAGCAGATGCAAGTAGCCGTGCATGAAATGAAACAGAACGAGGGAAAACGAATTGTAAGACGAGTGGCATTAGAAAAAGTACCCAAGGTAGTGGGATTCGCAAGAATTCCCCGAGTGCAATTGGAATTCTTGCGAATCCCGCTACCGCAGAAAATTGCTGCCGCTCGCGTAAGAAACTAGGGTTTGGTCCAGTCGATCGTCCAGTGTCGATCACTCGTTATTTGAACCGCTTCGGCTTCGATGCCCAAGGGAGCGATGATCGTTCGGATTTCATCCAAGGTGAAGGCGGCGTGCAAAGACTGCCGTAACAGCTGAGCCGAAGACGATTCGCCACCATGTTGTTCGACCAAAGCTTCGACTTCGGCGCTGCTCGCCGGTCGGAACAGGTCGCGAACGAACAACCTCCCCCCCGGCTTGGCGGCTCGGATTGCCAAACCAATGGCGTTGGTCGGATCGTCCAAATGGTGCAGGACGGTGTTGCACATCAACGTGTCGGCGATGTCAGCCTGCAACGCGTTGGGTTGGTTTAAATCGATTTGCTGCAGTTCGATCTGTTCGACGCGACCGGCCATCTCGATTTCGAACTTGGCGATTTCGAGCATTTCGACGGCGACGTCGGTAGCCATCACTCGGAGGCGTTCTTGGGCGGGGCGATAGTGGGTCTCGCCGCCGTCTCCTTGAATCGCTTCGCACAACAGAATCGGAATATGGGCGGGGCCGCACCCCAAGTCGACCACCCAAGGTCCGACCGGGCCACCCAAGATCAAATCGTCAACGAACTGACGATTAACGATGGTGTGGTCCATGTCGCGGTAGATCTCCGCCTCGACGAGAGGGTCGTCCGCAATCGGTTCGCAAGTACGTGGAATCATAACAGTGTCGTTGGCCGGGTCGGTTGTCGTCAAAATGAATTGGGTCGCGATTCTGCCCTATTGCAAAAACCTAAGCAAACATAAGGGTCTTTACCCATTTTTTTCAAAAAATCGCACCACAAAATTCGCATCTCTAACTAGAACATTAGTGCTGGACTTCCGGCGCGATCATCCAATGATATCACGGTTCCGACCGATCTCCTCCTCGAAATGATTAGCCTTCTCGTTATGATTGTTCACTATTGGTCCCATACGAAGGCGAGTTGATGTCCCACATTGAAACCGAATCTTGGGCGATGGTCACCCCCGGCGACGTTTTACGTTCGATCCGGCGTCGCATTCCGTCGGTGATCTTCACAACAATCTTGGTAACAACCGCCGTGGTCTCGATTTTGGTCATTTGGCCGAACCATTATCGCAGCGAAGGGATGATGTACGTCCGGTTGGGACGCGGTGCCCTCGGTGGCGATCCGACCGCCAAGACCAATAACTCGGTATCGATGCAAGAAAGCCGCACGGCGGAGGTCGTTAGCATTGGTGAAATGATCGGAAGTCGCGAGATTGCCGAGCGTGCCGTCGAGCGAGTCGGCGTTGAGAAAATCAACCAACCACGAAACTGGATCGAAGAGTTCAGTCAATTGGCCGGCGCGAAGATGAAGGAATTAGATTGGTTAACCGGCAGTCAAGAAAAGACAGTCGGTGATCTGACTCCGCAACAGTACGACGCTCAACTCGAACGTGAGAAGGCGATCAAGACCGTTCAAAAGGCAATCAACATTCAGGTCGCCAAGAACGGTTACACCGTCGCGGTCGCGGGCAAGGAAGACGATCCGTTGTTGATTCAATCGATCGTTCAAGCCGTGATGGATGAATTCGGCAGCTATCACGTCGAAGCCCATCGGGTCAAAGGTTCCGAAGCATTCTTCGACGTGCAGGCACGTGAGAGTCGTGAATTGGCGATCGCCGCCCGGCGGGAACTTCAGGAAACCCGAAACAAGATGGGTTGGTTGAGTGCCGACGCAGCCGAACGGACCTTGAGCGAGCGAATCATTGACCTGGAGATGAAACTCAGTTCTGCCGACAGCGAATTAGCTGAAGCGATCAGCCAAGCCGAAGAATTACGTCGCCAACTCGAATCGACCGACCAATGGGTGCCCGTCGCCAAAACGTTGGGCATCGCCAACGCGGCCGGCGATCAAATGCGTAGCCAACTGTACGACGTTCAGATTCAAGATGGCGAAGAACTCGCCAAACTCAGCCCTTCGCACCCTCGCTACAAACGCATCGAAGCGAAGATGAACCAAAGCGAGCAATTGGCCGAAGTCGAACGCAGTGAACGAGAAGAACGCCAAGAGGCCATCAATCCGGTTTATCAAGAACTTGAGACCCAGTTCCAAACCGTCCGCGCCAAAGCAGTCGGCCTGGCCAGTCGACGCGATTCGATCGTCGAACGTTTGGAAGCAACCCAGGCGGATTTGCAAAGACTCAATGAAGACGTCGTGGTCATGTCTCGATTGGATTGGGAAGCCCAAATCGCTGAAGACACTTATCGCAGCCACGCGCGGTCGCTGGAAGAAGCACGGGTTAATGCCGAATTGGACAAAAACCTGATGTCGGATGTCAGCGTGATTCAAGGTGCCACACTCAACCTCAAGAAAGCGGGCCCCCAACGTGCGTTGCTGTCGGTCGTCGGAGCATTGTTCGCATTGTCGCTGGGACTGCTTCAGGCGATCTTGCGTGATTCGCCGACGAGTTCGGTCCGACGAACTGAATCACGCCGAAACCGGCAAACGGCAGACTCCGCCGACCAAGATTCACGAACGTTTCGAACCGAAATGGAACACGATGCTTTGGCACCGCAGCAACGCACCAAACGCCAAGCTCGATCGGCGGTCGCCACGGTGCCGACCATAACCGCCACTGATGAATTGCCAGGCTCCGATTCAGCGGAAATTGGTTTAACGAAATTCGAATCCGGATCGAACTCGCCATCGAGTTCGATTTTGTCTGACGATGAAAGCATTGATGGATTTTCCAGCGCACGGCCACGCTGACCCGAAACCGAAGCACTCACGACGCAATTATCCTTAGGACGACACCTTGTTCCCATTTCGCAAACGACGGTCAAAAGATCAAGGCTGGTTGGCTTGGCCGACCAGTTCGACGCTTGGCAATCGACGCGTTCTATTGCTCTCGCCTCGCCAATTCGAACGGGAAGTGGCCCGAGAACGCGTTCGATCGACCCGTCGGACGATCCCGTTCTGCGTGCTTCAGGTGAAGATCCGATCAATCGGCAAACACGGTGCGGACACCAAACTAGATCGACGACAATCTCGCAAGGTCATTGACCTATTGCACCACAACTTACGCATGACCGATGAGAAGGGAATCCTTTCATCAACGTGCTACGGTGTACTTTTGGTCGACACTCCCGAGATGGGTGGTCGCGCGGTTCTCGATCGTTTAACGACCTTGATGAACGCCTCCAATTTAAACGTCGAACTGAGTCTTCAAGTTCACGATCCAGAGGGGTTTGGCAACGAAGACGAATTGGTTGGCGTCGATGAGAACGGTCGAAGCCGACGGCGCAGTGATTTAAGTAACAGTTCTTGGGATCGCAAACCTGCCCATTCATTCGACAGCGGCTCGAGCGCAGTCCCGGCGCCTCTTAGCGAGAGCCGCGTCACGGTGGTCGACGACGAACTAACGCATCGGCCTTCGTGGACGTCCCGAGCAATGAAACGCACATTGGATCTCGTCGGCGCGACGACCGGTTTGCTGCTGACTAGCCCTTTCATCCTCGCCGCAATGGCGGCGATCAAACTCACCGACGGAGGGCCGGTGTTCTTCTGTCAAACGCGAGAAGGACTCAACGGCCGACCGTTTACAATCTATAAGTTGCGGTCGATGATCATCGACGCAGAAAAAATGCAAGCATCGTTGCGAGTGGCCAGTCACCGAGATGGTCCCGCATTCAAGATCAGTCGAGATCCCCGGGTTACGAAAGTCGGACATTTTTTACGAGCGACTTGCTTGGACGAATTGCCACAGTTGTTCAACGTCCTTCTGGGTGATATGTCATTGGTGGGTCCGCGTCCGCTACCTTGGCACGAAAGCCGCGCCTGCGAGCGATGGCATCGTCGGCGTTTGGACGTTCGCCCAGGATTGACCTGCATTTGGCAAGTCAACAAATCCAAAGCGACCACGTTTGATGATTGGATGCGGATGGACCTGCGTTACATCGACCGACCAGGACTGTTGCAGGATTTGCGATTGATCGCCCGCACCGTGGTCGTTCCCGTGACGGGGCGCGGCGGAGAATAAACCGACGCTCGTTTGATCAATTCATTGTGCTTAACTCCGCTACTTCCACGACCGACTCCTCCGAGACTTGCGAATCAAAATCCGAGACTCGCGAATCAAACACCATGAGTTCACCGAGGGACCGTTCGCAAGGTCCGTCCAAGAATTCAGTTCGGATGCAGACGTCTGAAATCACCTCCCCGCTAAAAGTCCGGGCGGTGTTTTTGACTCATTACATCCCGCTCTACCAAGTTCGCGTGTTGCAGGAATTAACCCAGTCCCTCGACGGACTGAAGATTTTGCTAAGCACACCGATCGAACCGAATCGCCAATTTCGCCCCGATTGGTCAGGGCTCGACGTGGACGTTCAAAACACCATCACGTTGCGACGGCGTTGGAAACACCGCGCCGCAGGTTTCACTGATCCGCTATTCGTGCATGTCCCCTATGACACGAAACGACGATTGAAAACGTTGTCGCCGGACGTCGTGATCTCGCACGAACTCGGCGCGCGCTCGATAGCTGCGGCACGTTATTGTCGTCGCAGTGGCACGAAGTTGATTTTGGCCACATTCATGAGCGAACACACCGAACAGGGGCGTGGGTGGTTCCGACGCCGCGTCCGCCAACGTTTGATTCGACAAGCCGACGCGATCACCTACAACGGCCCATCCTGTCGAGACTACCTGATCGGGCTCGGTGCGGATCCAAGCAAACTCTTTCATGCCCCGTACGCGGCCGATGATCGTCATTGGCTCTTGGACCCTCCGCCACGAGACGAGGCTGCCGTCCGTCGCCGATTAATTTGCATCGGACAACTTACCGATCGCAAAGGTGTCCTGCAATTAGTCCGTCAAGCGGATCAGTTTTGTCGAGACGCCGACGAACGACTCGAAATCACGTTCGTCGGTGACGGCCCGCTCCGGAGCGACCTCGAACAACTCGCCAGGGGACAATCCATTTCGCTCCAGAGTGCCTTGGACACTCGATTGCAGATCAACGTTCTGGGAAACCAACCCGCCTCGCGACTGCCGGAACTCATGCAACAACACGGTGCGCTCGTGGCACCGACTTTAGCCGACGAATGGTTGTTGGTCGTCAACGAAGCGATGCACGCCGGAATGCCAGTGATCGGCAGCGTTTATGCTCAAGCGGTAACGACTCTGGTGGACGACGACCAAAACGGCTGGCGCTACAATCCATTGCACACGAGTGGATCGTCTGGAAGTGGCAACGGCGATTGTTCGCTCGCGTTGGTGCTTCGCCGTTACCTCGACGCTGAAGATCAAGCCATCACTGGGATGCGACGACAGGCCCAAAAAACAGTCGCACCCTACACACCCGCCCGATCCGCCGCCGGATTCATCGACGCGATCCGCAAGGTCGGCGAGTCCTCGTGATGTCGACGCGTCCCGCCGCGAGCATCTCGGTTGACTTGGACAACAAATGGGCCTACTTGCGTGCCGCCGGGCGCGATGATTGGGAGAACTGCTCGAGTTACCTGCCAATGGTGATCGAGCGGATGATTGATCTGCTCGGGTCATGCGAATTACCGTTAACCGTCTTCTTGGTCGGGCGGGATCTGCGTTCGAGCGACGACGTCAATGCGATCGAGCGATTCAACACGCTCCAGTCTTGGGAACCGGCCAATCATTCGTACAACCATTTGCCGTGGATGCACACGCTCGATACCGACGCCATTCGTGACGAGATCGAATCAACCCATCACGCCATCGAGACGTCTTTCGGTCGCCCACCACGTGGTTTTCGCGGGCCCGGGTTCAGTTGTCCCGACGAGGTGCTGAGTGTTTTGACAGAATGGAACTATCTTTACGACGCGTCGATTTTTCCAACGTCGATGGCTCCGATCGCCCGGGCGGTGTTCCTGGCACGCACCCGGTTGCGAGGTGAGCAGCGGGATCGAGCTAAAAAACTTTACGGCGGAATGGCGTCGATGCGAAAACCGAATCGACCGTATTTGCGGGAAATCCGGGGTCGATCGCTTTGCGAGATTCCCGTCACGGTGATGCCGCTGATCCGAACGCCAATTCATTTCAGCTACCTGAATTTCATCGCCGGGTTCAACGTGACGCTGGCGAAAACTTACTTTCGAGCCGCGCTGGCGACATGCCGACGGTTGGACGTGCCGCCGTCTTTGCTGTTGCATCCGCCCGATTTCTTGGGCTGTGAAGACGATTCGGACATGGCGTATTTGCCTGGCATGACAACAACCCGGTCCCGCAAGCTTGATTTCATGAAATGGGCTTTGTCGTTGTACGCAAGCCAGTTTGATGTGACTACCATGATCAAACAAGTTCAACCCGATTGCGCCACTGAAAACGCGGTTGCCCCCCTTTTCGGACAGGCCTTCAACTGACGGTTCAGAAACATGCTCGATTACGGAAAACAAAGTATTCTTGGCATCGGCGTCAACGCGATCGATTACGATGCGGCGATTGACAAGATCATCGCTGGAGCTAAGCAAAAACGATCGATGACCGTGACCGCCTTAGCTGTTCATGGTGTCATGACCGGTGTACTGGATCGAGAGCATTTTTATCGTTTGAATCAATTCGATTTGGTTTGCCCAGACGGACAGCCCGTTCGTTGGGCGATCAACGCATTGCACGGGAAGCGTTTTTCGGGCGGGAAACTACAAAATCGAGTCTACGGCCCCGAACTAACATTGAGGTTGTGCGAAGCGGCTGCGAAGAACGATGTGCCGGTGTTTCTGTTCGGCGCGACCGAAGAAATGCTTTCGCAATTCGCCGATAATCTGTCGAAACGTTTTCAAGGCCTTCGAGTCGTCGGCAAACGAGCGTCCGCGTTTCGCCGAATCAACGCTCAAGAACGTGACGAACTGGCCGCCGAGATCACCGCCAGCGGAGCCCGAATGTGCTTCGTGGGTTTGGGATGCCCTCGCCAAGAAATCTTTGCATACGAAATGAAACCGCATCTTCGCATGCCATTGATCGCGGTCGGAGCGGCGTTCGCGTTTCACGCCGGCACGTTGCAACAAGCACCACCGTGGATGCAAGATGCGGGATTGGAGTGGCTCTTTCGGCTCACCCGCGAACCGTCGCGTTTGTGGCGACGATACCTGTATCTGAACCCTGCTTACGCTTCGTTGTTGATGTTGCAGAAACTGGGGTTGTATCGCAAGAACCCAAGCGACGGGACGCCACCCAAGCAAGACCTGTTGTTCGGCTAGTGGGCTGTTGGTTTAGTCGGATTCAGCAATGCAACGATTAGCCGAAGGGCGTTAGCCCCGGTTGGCGTCCGGTTAACCGCCGCTAACGCGGTACGGCTAATTAAATCAACAGCCCGCGAGCGTTCTGCCACGGTTCCTGAGGGTGGCGAAACTCGCCAAGAGTTTCGGAAGCACTCATTCATCACTCAAGACAAAACCATCCGACGCTTGACGATCACCCACGAGATCGTCCCCAAGACCAACAGGGCGGCGAAGTACCAAAACGCCAGCGAGGCTTCTTGATAGCGAGCGCCGCTGTGCAATAACCCGAACAGACGTGTCCCCACGGTGGTCACGCCAGGAGGCAGTACAGGCAGGCTCGCGGGCACATCACCGCTGGCGATGATCGCGGAGGCGATCGATGCGATCAGAACGGCCGGCCAAATCGCGGGCAACTCGACGCTGATTATGCGTCGCCACGACGAAGCATCCAACCGAGCCGATTGCCAAACCGATTCGCTGATTTGTGAATAGGCAAATCGCAGAATCAGATACGCGATTACGAAGCTACGAACGCCCACCGCCATCATGGTCGGAATGAGAGTCTGCGTCGCTAGAGTTTCAAATCCCGGGACGCCGAACGCGAACAGGCGGACGATTCCCATGGCGACTAGGGGACCGGGTATCACGAATAACGCCACCATGGCCGCATCGGTTGCCTTGGCAGACCTGGGGTGGGTCCGCGATCGACGACCAACAACGCAGGCGAGTGGGATTACGACGATCGTGGTCAGGCATGCCAACTGGATCGTCCATGCATATTCTTGAGCAAACATGGAAGGAGCCTCAGCAAGCGAACGCACGCACGCGGTCCACGACCACGACGCAATCGCCCGACCGCCTTCGACGCGTACGGCATGACCAGCCTGCAGCACCAAACCGACAAACATTGCCGTTTGACAAACAAGCAAAGACAGGATTAACCAGAGCAAAGCCATGAAGGAAGAAACAGCCATGCCCGGTGAGAACGCACAAATAAGTTGCGACGGCGACCGACGATGTGCCATGTCCATGTAGAAACCCGAATGCCCCGACAGGTACCACACACTGCACGGAATGGACGCCAAGACAAAGGGAACGACCAGTACCATCATGACGGAAGTCATTGTCGGATCGAGCGCGTAAAACAGATAGAATTGATCCGCGACCGTTCGCACGCTGTGCAGATCCGCGACACTCATTTCGGTCGCCGCGACCAACCCAACCAAAACTACTCCGAGCGCAATCCAAGGGCGGGCCAACGACAATCGGACGTTCCACCAAACACGCCAGGGTGTCATATCGATCGATGCGTGCTGCAATACAAGATCGGGAATGTTACGAATCGCCCAAAACGAAAGAAGTCCGACGATCGCCGATCCGTGAACGCCGTGGATCCAACCGACCCACAAAAGATTTCCACCGGTCATCGTTTTGACGAGCCAACCAAATTTGCCCGCCGTCGACTCCCAAGCGGCGGCGTGTAAGATCAACGGCGTCGCGATCGCAAACAACATCGCGGCGATCCACAACGGCACGGCAAGGCGGCAAACCCGCGACCAGTTAGAAACCTCGCGGTCCCGCCCGATTGCTCCCTTGTCGGCCAGAAACGTCGCGGCAATCGCCGAGGGGATTCCGATCACCACCGCTAGGATCGACGAAACAGCCATAAGCGCGAACGTCGTGACCAGGGCCGCCCCCCAATCGTCGGCCATCGCTTCGATCGTCAAAATCGTTACCTTCGTGCCTGTGGAATCCTCACACCTGGCACATTGTAGCGGCGATCTCAACGGCGACCACGCGAGTGGTTAGCATCGTAGGACGATGAAACTCACTTCCATTCCGAGTCTTTACCGAAATCTTCGCCGGGGGCGAGAGATTCTTGCGGTGCTGCGCCGTTACGGCTTGGCCGACTGGCTCAGTCGGTCCCAACGAATGCCGATGCGGAATTGGCTCAAAGACCGATCCGGCGTGCCGCTGACGCAGTACACACGGGCCCAGCGGATACGGATGGCGATCACGGAATTGGGACCGACGTTCATCAAAGTCGGACAAGTCCTCGCGTCGCGTCCGGACATGGTGGGAACCGAGATCGCCGAGGAACTCAAGGGACTCCGTGGTGACGTCCGCCCGGACTCGGAAACCCAAGTTCGCCGCACGCTCGGCAGTGAACTCGGTGAGGATTTCGAAAAGCACTTCAAGTCGATCGACTTTGATCCGCTCGCCACCGCGTCGATCGGCCAGGTCCATCGAGCGGTGCTGTTGGACGGACGTCGAGTGGTGATCAAAGTCCAACGTTCGGGCATCGACCGGATGATGAAACAGGACCTGGAAGTTCTTGAAGGGCTCGCTCAATTGGCGTCGAAGGTCGAATCGCTCGCCGTTTGGGGACCGACCGAGATGGTTCGGCAACTGATGCCGATGGTGATGCACGAACTCGACTTCAATCGAGAACGCGGCAGCTTGAAACAGTTCGCCGAAACGCTTCGCGATCAACGTCATGAAGTGATCGTTCCGGAAGTCGTCGATGCGTTGTGTACCCGACGCGTGTTAGTGATGAACGAGATGGTCGGCGTGCCGCTTGCAAAAGTTTTTCAAACTCGACCCGATGACACCTCCGCCACGAATATCACCAAAGAAGCCTTGCCCGCCGACTTGGGACAACGGTTGGCTCGCGTTTATTTGAAGATGGTATTTGAGGACGGTTTCTTTCACGCCGACCCGCACCCCGGAAACCTGTTCTGTTTAGAAGATCATCGATTAGGCATCCTCGACTTTGGGATGACCGGCCGGATCGATGAGTCGTTGCGTGAATCGATCGAAGAGATGCTCTTTGCGATCAATTCCGGTGACCAACGACGGCTGACCCGATTGATTCGGCAGGTCGGCAACCCGCGGGTGGACTTGGATCACGCGGCCCTCGAGATCGACGTCGCTGATTTTGTTGATACGTTCGGCCGCCAATCGCTCAATCAGTTCGACCTGCGAGGCGCACTGAACCAATTGACAGAAATTTTGCATCGACACGGCATCAGTTTGCCCAACCAATCGGCGATGTTACTGAAGATGTTGATTTCGCTCGAAGGAACGCTCCGTGAACTCGGCGTCGGTTTCGATTCACTCGAGATTGTTCGCACGTACATGCGAAAAGTGATGATCCGTCGCTTGACGCCAGGCCGTCGATTGCGTCAGGCAAGAAGAATCTATCTGGAGAATGAAGCGTTTCTTGAAGAAGCCCCTGAACAGGTGCTCGCGGTATTGAATCAGGCTCGGTTGGGTCAACTGCAACTTCGGCTCGATCCGAAACGATTCGCCCCGGCGATCAACCGGCTGGTCATCGGCTTGATGGCCAGCGCGGTGTTCTTGGGATCATCGTTGTTGCTCGCTTACGAGGTCTCGCCGGTGTTATTTCCCGACGCGCCGGTGCTGGGTATCCAAAACGTCAGCTTGATCGGGCTGCTCGGTTTGCTCGCCAGCCTGGGAGCGATGACCGCTTTGTGTCTCGCAATCTTTCGCAGCGGTGGGGACGAGTAGCCCTGCGGCGACGAGTCAGCGAGGGATCAAGTTCAATGGCGCATCCCTCGCTCACGCGTCGGGTTCCGATTCTTTTGCTCGATGCGAAGCCGAAGTTGTTTCCGAACAGTTCCTCGGGTCCGCAGTGCTTGTCGCATTCGATCGGGGTTTGGGCGATGATCGGAACCGTAGTGCTTTATTATTTTTTTTGCCCTGTGCCAAGACCGAGGATTTGCCGATGATACGCCGGCGAATTGGTCAATCGATATTGCATCGTCGTGGATATGGCCGCCCGCATCTTCGCTTGTCAATTCTTCTACGCGAAATGATTATGACAGACAATGACGATGGACAATGAAAACGACCGCCCGATCGACGAGACGAGTCTGAGCCAGCAACCCACCCCGGCCATGACCATTCCGATGGATCGGCCTTGGGAGCGATTGGGCGAACTCGCCGACGCGGGGGATTCTGACGCGCTCGTTGAATTTGTCGACAGTTTATCGGCAAGCGACCAGGCGCTCGCGCTGAGCCGTCTCGATGGAGCTCATCACAAAACGGTGTTGACAACGATGCCGGCCGAAGACGCGGCGGAATTGTTGCGTCACCTCAGCGAAATCCAAGCGGCCGATTTGGTCGAATCGTTGTCGATTCCTGAAGCGGCGGCCATCGTCCACGAGATGCCCTCGGACGAACAAGCCGACTTGCTCGGCGATTTGGACGAGGAACAAGCCGCTCAAATTCTCAAGGCGTTGCCCAAAGCCGAGGCCCGTGCCGTTCGTCAGTTAGCCGCCTACAGCGATGATGTTGCGGGGGGGTTGCTGGTTCGAGAAATCTTGCGGTTCGATCGCTCGACGACCGTGGCCGAAGTCATTGCGATGCTTTCGGAGAACGCGGAGGAGTTCCGAGATTACGACGTTCAGTACGCTTATCTGACCGATTCGGACAAACGACTCGTCGGCGTTTTGCCGATGCGAAACTTATTGTTCGCAAGACGCAAAGACCCGGTCGCCGACATCATGATCGCCGATCCCTTGTCGGTACGCGATACGACCCCGTTGGATGAATTGATCGACTTCTTTGACACGCATCATTTTCTCGGCGTGCCGGTCGTCGACGCCGAGGGAAAGTTGCTCGGCGTGGTCCACCGAAATGCGGTCGATTACGAAGCAACACGGGCCGCCGAAAGCGACTTCTTGAAAAGCCAGGGCATCATCGGCGGCGAAGAACTCCGCACGATGCCGCTTTGGCAACGCGCCAAACGTCGACTGAGTTGGTTGAGCATCAACATCGTCTTGAACATCGGGGCCGCAGGGGTGATCGCGGTCTATCAGGACACGTTGGCTAAAGTGATCGCATTGGCGGTGTTCTTGCCGATCATCAGCGATATGAGCGGTTGCAGCGGCAACCAAGCCGTCGCGGTCAGCATGCGAGAACTCTCGCTCGGTCTGGTCCGCCCGACCGAGATGATGCGTGTGTGGCTCAAAGAGGTCAGTGTGGGGTTAATCAACGGAGCGGCGCTCGGCGCGTTGGTCGCAATCGTCGCGGTGATTTGGGACGGCAACGGGTACTTGGGGTTGGTCGTCGGAGTCGCGTTGTTCTTCAACACGCTCGTCGCCGTTTCGATCGGCGGAACGGTCCCTCTGCTGCTCAAACGATTCGGATTCGACCCCGCCGTCGCAAGTGGACCGTTGTTAACGACGGTCACGGACATGTGCGGCTTTTTCCTGGTACTCGGCTTGGCGACGGCGATGTTGGATCGATTGATCTAAAACCAACCCACCGAAAGCATGAAATTCTTCGTGACGGTCCCACCCGCCCATCGGGGGAACTAAGATGGCGTCTTGACCGCTCCCAAGCTGCGAATCAATCGAATTTTGGTCGATCCCGCGCCCCGAGATTCGGAATCTCTTGCCTGAACGCAAGTGCCGACTCGAACGGTCTCACTTTTCGTCTGTCTCCCCTGCAATACATTCGGGTTCACCGAAGGGAAAAACCATGCTTGCCGCTTTGATTACCAACAGTGTCGGAGCCGATGCCGCGATCATCGTCATCGGCGGATTAGTACTCGCGTTGTTGATGTTGGTCATCATGACCAACAAATACTATATCAAGGTCGGACCCGATCGCGCGATCGTGCGGTCCGGTCAAGGCGGCGTCCGAGCGGTCTGCGGACAGGGGATGTTTGTCATCCCACTGTTGCAGCAATACGAGTACATGGATTTGACGCTCAAGAGCTTCGAGATCCATCGCGAAGGCAGCGCGGGTTTGATCTGTAAAGACAACATCCGCGCCGACATCAAAGTCGCTTTCTTCATCCGTGTCGCCAATTCACCCGAAGAAATGAAAGAAGTTTCCGAGGCGATCGGCGCGAAAAGGTGCAGCCAGATCGAAACGCTCCGTGAGTTATTCGATGCAAAATTCAGCGAAGCGTTGAAGACGGTCGGCAAGCAATTCGACTTCATCGATCTATACGACCAACGTGATAAATTCAAAGAAGAGATTTTGAAGGTCATCGGCACCGACCTGAACGGTTACCGACTCGATGATGCGGCGATCGATTATCTCGAACAGACGCCGTTGTCGATGCTCAGCCCGAGCAACATCCTCGACGCCGAAGGCATCAAGAAGATCACCGAACTGACCTCGATGGAAAAGGTCAAGGAAAACCAGTTCACCCGCGACAAAGAAAAGACGCTCAAGAAACAGGACGTCGAAGCGGAAGAAACCATCCTTGCTTTGGAACGCCAACGCGTCGAAGCGGTCGAAAAGCAACGACGTGAGATCGCCGAAATCACCGCCCGCGAACAGGCCGCCGCCGCCAAAGTTCGCGAAGAACAACGACTCGAATCCGAACGCGCACGGATCATCACCGAAGAAGAAATCGGCATCGCCGAAGAAAACAAATCTCGCCAGATCTTGGTGGCGATGCGAAACAAAGAAAAGACCGATGCGGTCGAACTCGAACGTGTCGCCCGTGATCGTGACTTGGAAGCGACTGAACGATTGCGAGTCGTCGGCGTGGCGGAAGTCGAGAAAGAAAAAGCGATCGAAGTCGAAAAACGCAACATCCAAGAGGTCATCCGCGAACGAGTTGCCGTCGAACGAGCCGTCGTCGAAGAACAGGAAAAAATCAAGGACACCGAAGAGATCGCTAAAGCGGACCGAGCCAAGAAGGTCCAGATCACGGCGGCCGAGATGAAGGCCGAAGAAGAGTTGATCCGTCAAACCAAACTCGCCCAAGCCGAGAAAGAATCCAGCGAACTGTTGGCAGAAAAAATTCGAATCGAAGCCGAAGCGAAACGCGACGCGGCCGAGAAAGAAACCGCCGCGACGAAAATGCTAGCCGAAGCCGAAACGGCTCAAGCCGCCGCGATCGGTCTGGCCGAGGCCCAAGTGCAAACAGCCAAAGCGGTCTCATTGGAGAAAGAAGGTTTGGCCGAAGCCAAGGTTTCTCGCGAGAAGTACGCCGCCGAAGCCCAAGGTATCACCGAGAAAGCCGAAGCGATGAAGAAACTCGACGGCGTCGGCAAAGAGCACGAAGAGTTCAAAATCACCATCAAGAAGGAACAAGACGTCGAGATCGCGGCCATCAACGCGCAGCGTGGTATTGCCGAGAGCCAAGCTTCCGTTATCGGTGACGCCCTTAAGGCCGCTCGGATCGACATCGTCGGCGGCGATGGCGAGTTCTTCCAACAGATCACTTCGGCCGTCAAGGGCGGCAAGGCGATCGACCGATTCGTCTACAACTCGAAAGTGGCAACCGACATCAAGGACACGTTCTTCGACGGCAACGCGGATTACTTCCGGACTCAAGTCGAAGAGCTGATCGGCCAGTTCGGACTCGACACCGATGGTGTCAAAGATTTGTCCATCGCCGCGTTGATCGCCAAGATGATGGGCATGTCGACGACCGACAGTGTCCGCAATCAACTGACCAGTTTGCTCAGTATCGCGGCCACCGCAAACGTAACGGACCAAAAAGCCGGACGACTGTTAGTCAAACCCGCTAGCAACGGTGATGCGACTCTGGTCGCCGGCAAACGTCGCAAGTCCTAAAAAGCCATCTTATGAGCGAAAACCAACTCGCCGGCGGCACTTACGAGATCCTTCGAAACCGACTTCGCGAATCGGCTAACGATTTGCGGCAACGATTGAATCAACTCAATCAAGACCGCAACGAAGTTTTCGGGAACATCGAAACCCGGTTGATTGCCACCGAACGTGTCTCGACGGAACACAATTGTGTGCCGCGAGACATCGTTTCGATCGGAGACCATTTCGTCTTCGGATACAACGTGCAGTTCGGACTCAAGAGCGAAATTCATCTGCCCGATGTGTTTTCGATCTACCGGATGCAAGATCATCAGTTTCACAACGCAACTTTGGAACTGATCGAGGACCCGCGATTCGTCAACGATTTTGAGGAACTGTATCGGTTCTACAAAGGCACCACGTTTTTAAGGTTCTTTGTCACCGGCCCGACCCTGCACATGGTTTTCCAAGTCGGCCGTACGGCTCGGGATATCAAGTCTTTCAAATGGAGGATCACCGGATCGACGGTCGAATACATCGACAACCGCAGCGATCATGAGGTCAAACGTCCGCCGCAGCACGCGTTCGATTGGAAACGCGCTACGCGGGACATGCACCACTATGGTGACCATCCGCACATCTCAATCGAAGATAAAGTTTTTGTCGAAACCGTCGGCGGTGACCTGACGATCAAGATCGAAAACAACACGTCCTCCGGCGAAGGCATCTACGCCGAACCGGTCGACAACCCCGATCAAAAACTCGACGACGCGGAGACCTACTACGCCATCCTGGGCAACCTCGTCTTGCTCAAGATCAAACCGTATCAAGAGAATCAATTCCGATACATCGTTTTCAGCGGCAAGATCAACCAAGCCGTTCGGTTGGACGAGATGCAACACGCCTGCGTGATGTTGCCCGGCGATCAAGGCATCATCTTCCCCGGCGGATACTACTTGCAATCCGGCGAGTTCAAGCGATTCGATCACGGGCTTTCGGACATGCGTTTCGAACGCATGATCGCGTCCAGTAACGGTGAGGATTACCTTTACCTGTTTAGCAACATGCACAACGGGACGTACGTGCAATTGCGTTACAACCAAATCCGACAAAGCGTCGACACGCCATTGGTCTGTCACGGTCAAACGTTCTTTGAAGCCGGCGAGATGGTCTGTTTCAAAACGCAAGAAACGCCGCAAAAACACCACGCCATCCAGATCTGGCAAACACCCTTCACGGGCGAAAACTTCCTGCCCGACAGCCAAACGGATTCGATGCTGTTTAAGATCGGCAACAAAGACCTCGTTCGCGGGATGGCTGAATGCAGCGAACTGTTGCAATTGATCGACAAAGACGACAGTTACGCTGGTTTGTACAACGATCTCGTCAAAAAATCCGGTGACATCCTAGACAGTTATTTTTGGATCGAGAACGAGCAAACTCACCATCTCAATGAACCTCTACTCGGAATCAAACAGGCCGCCTCCGCCGCCGTCGACGAATTCGAAAAGGTCGTTCGGGTTCGGCAATCGACCAACCAACAAACCGAACAGGTTCGTGCTGCGATCGAGTCGACACTCAAAGGGATCGACCGAGCCCGATTCGAATCGATCAATGACTTCGTCGCCTCGTTGACCAAGCTTCGTGAACATCGCGGACACGCGATCACACTACGAGACCTAAAGTTTGTCGACGAATCCATCGTCGATTCTCTTGAGGCGAAAGTAACCGAGCAAGCCGAACGGCTGAGCCGACGCTGCGTCGAGTTCTTGCTTCAACCCGGATCACTCGCGCCCTATCATGACCGCATCAAGGCGGCCGAACAAAAAGTCAAGGAAGTCACGACGGTTGCGATCGCCAAAGAACTCGGCGATGAAATCGATGCTGCTGCGGCAGAGCTGGAAATGTTGACCGAAACGGTCAGCAACCTGAAGATCGACGACGCGACCCAGCGGACGCAGATCATCGATTCGATCGGCGACGTTTTCGCATCGGTCAACCGGGTCCGTAGTGCGTTGAAGAATCGTCGACGTGATCTCGTCGGGATTGAAGGCCGTGCGGAGTTCGCCTCGCAGTTGAAGCTTCTCGAACAAACCACATCCGGCTACCTCGACGTTTGCGACACGCCCGCTCGCTGTGACGAGTACCTGACGAAGGTCATGGTGCAACTGGAAGAACTCGAGGGTCGGTTCGCCGAATTTGACGAGTTCATCGAAACCCTCGCCCAGCGGCGGGAAGAAGTTTACACGGCGTTCGAATCTCGAAAAGTCGCGTTGGTCGAACAACGCAACCGACGCGCCGAGTCGCTCGCTTCGGCCGCCGATCGAATTTTGAAAGGGATCGACTCACGCGTCTCGGCGATGGATTCGACCGACGCGATTGCCGCTTATTTCGCCGGTGACTTGATGGTCGCCAAGGTGCGCGACCTGATCAAGGAACTCGATGAACTCGGCGATGCCGTCCGCGTCGGTGACCTGCAGGGCCGCTTGAAGGTCACCCGCGAAGACGCGATGCGAGGTTTGAAAGATCGCCAAGACCTCTACGAAGACGGCGGTGATATCATCCGGTTGGGCGAGCGTCGTTTCGCGGTCAACACGCAACCGCTCGATCTCACCACGGTGCTCCGGGGCGGCGAGTTGTGCTTGCACCTGACGGGGACGCAGTTTTTTGAACCGATGCACGAGCCGCGATTGGAAGACTCGCGGGAACTGTGGGACCAATCGCTGGTCAGCGAAAACAGAACCGTCTACCGGGCTGAGTTCTTGGCCATGTCGCTCTTCGATGAGGCTGCCGGGTCCGACAAGACCATCGACACGGCCTGGGTGGCCGCGCGAATGGGCGGACGATTCGACGAAGGCTACGCCAAGGGCGTTCATGACATCGACACCACGCAAATTTTACAATCGCTCGTTTCGATCGATGCAAAGCTCGGCTTATTGCGGTACGAACCTTCCCTGAGAATGGCGGGGCAGTTCTGGTACAAGCAACTACTTGACGCGAAACCTCGGGCCGAGATGAATCACTGGATCGCCGGATTCGCCAAGCTCGCTCGAGCGTATCCCAACGCCGAACCCGCAATCCAATTTCGACAACGCTTGTCTGAATTTGCGGATGCCGACCGGGCCGTCTGGCAATCAATTTTTGATCCCACCGTGACTCCGGATCGAATGGCCGACTATCTGTTCGCCGAACTCGTCGTCGCACCGACCAAGGTGACCGTCAGCGGCCGGGCAATCGAGTTGTTCACCGAGTTCGAAGAATCACTCCCTCAAACCGACCGCGCCAAATGGTTGATCGCGGGGATGAAATCCAACAGTGGTGATCCGGTGCGATCCTTTGTGTTGGCTCGCAATTGGGCCGATGCGTTCCTCGCCAAGCGGGCGGCGGGCATCAAGGATGCTGAGATCGATCCGGCAACCTGGTACCGCGATGAACTCGCGTGGTTGATCCTGCGTTCGGCCAACCAGACCACAGCCACGACCCAAGACGACGAATTATCCACCGCCACCGATCCCAAACAAGGGCTCACCGTTGTCAGCGTTCCCGTTGCTACGATGATCACCGGATTGACTGGCAGTCATGATCGAATCGAAAGCGGTAAGATCGCCCTTCACTATCATGAATTCATGAAGCGACTGCGGCATTATCAGGCCGAGGTCGTGCCCCGGTTCAAAGCGTTGCACGTCGCCAAGTCCGAATTGGTGGCCAAGGCTCGCAAGGACATGCGACTGGATGAGTTCAAACCGAAGATTTTGTCGAGTTTCGTCCGCAATCAACTGCTCGACGAGGTTTACCTACCCATGATCGGCGACAATCTCGCCAAACAAATGGGTACGGCGGGCGAGGATAAGCGGACCGACCGGATGGGCTTGTTGTTATTGATCTCGCCACCTGGATACGGGAAGACGACGCTGATGGAATACATCGCCAATCGTCTCGGTTTGGTCTTCATGAAGATCAACGGACCGGCGATCGGGCATGGTGTGACATCACTCGATCCCGCCGAGGCGCCCAACGCCGCCGCTCGTGAGGAGATCGAACGACTCAATCTTGCTCTCGAGATGGGAGATAACGTGATGTTGTATCTCGACGACATTCAGCACACGCACCCGGAATTGCTTCAAAAGTTCATTTCGTTGTGCGATGCAACTCGCAAGATCGAAGGCGTTCGCAACGGACAAACACGAACCTACGACTTACGTGGCCGACGCGTCGCCGTCGTCATGGCGGGCAATCCATACACCGAAAGCGGTGATCGTTTCCAAATCCCCGACATGCTTTCCAACCGCGCCGATGTCTATAACCTTGGCGAGATCATTGGTGACAAAGCCGACGCGTTTGAAACGAGCTATCTTGAAAACTGCTTAACCAGCAACCCGACGCTCGCCCCGCTGTCGACCTGCCCACCCCAAGATGCGAGGCGGATCATCGTTGCCGCCCAGCGGGATTCGATGGAAGGCATCGAACTGGAAAGCAACCTGCCACTCGACCAAGTCCGCGATATGTTCGAGGTCATGCGGAAGTTATTGCGTGTGCGGGATGTCGTGTTGCGAGTCAACCGAGCCTACATCCGCAGTGCGGCGCAGGCGGACGCCTACCGCACCGAGCCTCCGTTCAAACTGCAGGGAAGTTACCGCAATATGAACCGCATCGCCGAGCGAGTCGCCCCGGTGATGAACGACGCCGAACTCAACACACTGATCGTCAGCAATTACGAACAGGACGCGCAAACGTTGACGACCGACAACGAAGCCAACGTGTTGAAGTTCAAAGAGTTGATGGGGAACTTGACCGCCGAAGAAACCCAACGTTGGGACGCGATCAAATACGCATTCGTCGAGAACGTTCGGATGGCGGGCATGGACAGCGAAGACCAGGTCGGCCAAGTCATGCGCCAGCTTGCGTCGATGCGTGACGGTTTGGAATCGATTCGTCAAGTCATCGCCAAAGCGATCGCGATGGAAGACCATTCATCCGAAGAGCGGATGGACGCACGGGTCGATGCGCTTCGTCAAACCCTACTTGCGATGGGCGAAACGATGGCCCAGCGAATGGAAGCGACCGGCAATCGAATCGAAGACTTAACGAAACAACAGGCGATCACACCGCCGGAGCAAAAGATCCTCGTCCAACACAAAGTCCCACGCATCATGGCCGAACTGATCAAGGGCCAATTTCATTTAATGCAAGAGTGGATGCGGCCGCTGCTCAACGAATCACTCGACAACGGCCGCGACATCGACAAGTTGCTCAAGCAACTCGACCAAATGATGCAAACATACCAACAAGTCGATTCGGCCCTAACGCCAAAGTCCAATCCGTAGTTCACCCGCACAAAACCCCCACAAGCTGCAACCGACAAGCCCGTCACAACCTACAAGCCCGACGCGTAACTGGCTGTTGATTTAGTGCACGATTGGGCGTTTTCGTTTAACGGCAAGCCGCAGGCGTCTGCGTTCTCAAGCTCTGTCGCCTGCGGCTTGCCGTTAAACGATTAAATCGACAGCCCGCTAGCGGCGTCGGCTCACTAAATCAACACGCCGGCGAGCGAGCTTCCTCCTGGCTTAGTGCCCACAAATTGATAGTAGGGGGCTCGGACCAACGGAAGATACGGAATCTTCCCGAATCGTTCTTCGAAACGTTGAACTTCAAATCGACGATGCAGCATCGCGATGTGATCGCCGGTCAAGTGAACGTTGTCAGCTGCGAACCAATGCGTCCAGAACGCGCGGCGCAACCAACCATGTTGCTTCATACCTTCGGTCGCGTACTTCCGTGACACGTAAAAGTCAACGACAGCGATCGTTCCGCCGGGGCGAAGCATCCGCTCGGCGGCGGCCAAGGCCTCGAACCAATCAGGAATCATGGTTAACGAGTAGGAGCAGGTCACGACATCGACCGACTCTGGCTCACGTTCAAACCGCGTCGCATCGGCCAAATGAGTGTGGACGCAATCCACGCCGGCGCGGGCGGCATTCCGGGGGGCAACGGCCAGCAACGATGGCGACAAATCAACGAGATGGATCTCTGAAAGCTGGCCGGCCCGCTCGCCCGCTGCCAAGACGTTCTCGCCGGTCCCCGCACCCAAATCAACCCAAACGCCACCAGGTGGGAAATCAATGGACGCGATCAGCTCTCGCCGGCCGTGAAGCATGCGAGCACGAAACGCGTCGTAGTTTTCGGCCTGACCCGAGTAAAAACTTTCGAGTCGCTGGGCGTGTGTGTTACCACGAACCGGAGACATCGTGAGATGCCATAGGATCTTCAGGTCACTCCACCGCGAACTCGCCTTAGCTGCGGCACTCATGCTGCCGAGCCCCCGATCAATTCGCCAGCATCCGACGAACTCAAATTCTTCACCGCGTTCGCCGACGCCGCTTGCTGTGTGATTCCATTCGCGGTTGCGGAGCCTCGAAGGTCGGCAATGTAAAAACTTCCATAGGTGTGGACTCGGTCGCGAGAATGCAATTCCAACGCGAACTCGGGATGATATCTCAACAACTCGCCGACAGACACCTGCGTTCCATTTCGATCAACCACCAACGGGTCAACGAAACCCACACTTAGCGCCGCGCTACGCCACAATACTCTTGATTGCGGTGCGGCGTTGTTGATGATCGACTGCCATTCAGAGGTTAGTTTGGCGGGGTGATTGTCCCACAACCAATCCATGTGATCGAGCAACACGAAACGCGAAATTGGTTGACGGTTTCGATTGAGAAAACCTTCGACGGTATCGGTGTGGGTGCTGACCCGTTCCGCCAACCCACCCTTGAGCTTGTCGAAGTTGCTTTCCTTCAGGTATTCCGGACAACACTCGGGGGTGTACTGTCCCGTCAAATAAACTCGCCAGAAGTAATTGTCCTTGAGCGGCAGACGCTTGAAAACGGTTTCGATCCTCATGCGAATGAACTCGCCAATGCCGCCGGGGTAGGACGAATCGATCTGCTTGCGTTGGCTCTGCGGAACGCCCAGCATCGCTAGTGTCGCGTCACGCTGCAGCGCCCATCGGATCGGCTTTCGCCACAACAAAGCATCGACGTTCTCTTGGTCATAGATCCTTGCTTGTTCCTCCACGGTTTCGGCATCGAGGATGGCATCAACAGCTCGACGTAGTTGACTCGGACGCTTGAGATACCCATTGATCATCCAAGCAAATAGACCAGACGTTCCTCGAAAATAGAAACTTTTCCGGCGACTCGTTCCATTGAAAAAGTCGAGCCGTCGATCCCAAATCGCTTGATCCTCGGGACGAAGTTCGCACCGCACCAAGTCATGGTAGATCTCATCCCAATTCGGATGCACGCCACGACCGAAAACGGAAAAGAAGTCCTCGTGGGACAGCGAACGGATGCAGGCGAGTTTCAGTTCGAGCAATGCGTTTTGCAACGGATTCATGTCGACAGCGAACACGTTAGCGGGTGATTGCAAGGCATAGTCCAATGCGTTGCATCCCGCCGATGTGATGACCAGCACGTTATCGTCGGGGCTCAACTCCAACGCCTGTCGATCCAGACGGGGATCTTCCCAACAGGTGTTGTAGACCAGATTCTTAAGGTGAATGAACGAAAAGCATTTTTGTCCGATCCATCGTTTGACCATCGAAAGTCTTTCACAAAAAACAAGGATGTGTGTTCATGCCACGTTGGCGAGAACTTGAGCTTCGTCGACCGATTCCGAACCATCACCGGAGCGAAGCGGCAGTTCGATCGATTGATGATCTCCATAAAGAGACATCAACTGAATGAGACCATCATGATGCTCGACCAATCCGGTACAATTTTCGACCCAGTCGCCCGTGTTCAAATAAACGAGGCTATCACTGTCCGCCGGCGGCGTTTGGGGAATCGCAGGCGTGTGAATGTGTCCGCAAACAATGCCGTGACATTCACGCCAACGCGCGTGCTGGAGGATGCTGCGTTCGTAACGACTGATAAACTGAACCGCTCGCTTGACGCGTCCCTTCAATATCGCACAGACACCGTATGGGTTCTCATTTGGATGCAGAAACCAATGGTGCATCCAACGATTGAGGCTGAGCGCCGAGTCATAGAAAATTGACGAGCCTTTCGAAAGCCATTGGGCTTTCGTTTCAAAAACATCAAACAGATCACCGTGCGTTACAAGCAATTTCCAGCCACTAGCGGTCTCGAATATAAACTCGTTAGCGACTTCAAATTGAGAAAAAATCGCCGGCATGAGTGCATCGAAACCGGGTGTCCGCAGGAAGGAATCGTGGTTCCCGGGCACATAGAAAATTTTCGTGCCCTGTTGATTCAAGAAGACCAGACGCTCGATAACCTCATCGCATTCGGATGACCAATGCCACCCGGAATTGATCTTCCACGTATCGATAAAATCGCCCACGATATAAAGCGACTCGGGCTCAAAACGTCTAAGAAAATGAAGAAACTGCTTAGACTGGGAATGTTTACACCCCAAGTGCACGTCACTGACCAACAACGTACGGATCGGCAACGCTCCGGCGTCATCCATGCCATCGCTTCATGTGTGAGTAAGGTGGGCCACCACCCGCGCTGACGGGTTGACCAAGCCGCTGACAAGTGTAGCAATTCAGGATTTGGATTGCGTTAACACTGTGCTTGCGTTTTAAGAAGAGTTGGGATGGCTAAGTTTCTCGATCACCTCGGATGAGCTTCGCGACTCGGCTTACCAAGTCGACCGCATCGACGGGCTTGGACACGAACTCGGTGCATCCCGCACTGAGTGCTTCCTGTACTTCGTCTGACGTAGCTCCAGCCGTCAAGGCGATGACCGGCAATAGATAGCCTTCATCACGAAGACGCTGAGTCGCTTCGCGGCCGTCGAGTTCGGGCATCTGCATGTCCATCAGCACGAGATCGAACGGCCTTCCTTCTCTTTCGGCGTCGCGGACCGCTCGCACCGCTTCAGCACCGTTGACGACTTCTACCACTTCGGCTCCGGCACGCGAAAGGAAACGGCTGGTTACCAATCGAACGTCGCGGGCGTCATCGGCGATCAAAATGCGTCCTGAAACATTGACCAATTCGGCTGACTTCGTCGTTCCCGGAATCAGTAGCTCGGGACTTGCTTCGATACGATGAGCCGATTTGTCAATCGGCAACAACAATGTGAAACAACTGCCTTCCCCTTCGTTACTTTCAACGGTGATGTCACCACCCAACAACTTGGCAAGCCGTTTGCTGATCACGAGGCCGAGTCCCGTTCCTTCGACACCGACTATCTTTTGGTCATGGACCTGACTGAATGTTTGAAACAGACGCGATAGGTTTTCTTCAGAGATACCGATTCCGGTGTCCATGATTCGAAAACGGATCTGCGGCGGATCCTTTGGGTCGACATCGACAACTACCCGGACGTCACCTCCGGGTGCGAACTTCAATGCGTTGCCAATCAGGTTGACAAGAATCTGTTCCACGCGAGATCGGTCGCTCGAGAGCCTTTCAGGTACCGGCGATGCGAACTCGAATGAAAGCGGAACACCGGATTGTTTGCTGCGATGTCGCATCAGTTCATTAATATCCGTCAGCATCGGCAACAGCTTAAAGCGAGTCTTGCGAACTTCCAACTTGCCTGCTTCAACCTTGGATAGATCGAGAATATCGTTGATGATGCGCAACAGAAATCGACCGTTTCGGATGACGGTTTCCAGATTAGACGGATCGACCGGCTTGCCCTCACGGAGATCTCGCAGTGCGATATCGGAGAATCCTAAGATTGCCGACATGGGCGAGCGTATCTCGTGACTCATGTTGGTCAGAAATTTGCTCTTGGCTTGACTTGCATCTTCCGCCGCCACGCGAGCACGTTGCAGATACGATTCGGTTTCCTTTCGTCCGGTCACATCGGTCATATAAACGGCCGCACCACCCTCGACGGGAAACACGCGGCAATCGTACCAACGATTGAGGAATTGAGAAAAAAACTCGGTCGTCTCACCACGTTGCGAGCGGCGCACTCGGTCCAATGCGGTAACCAACGGCGAGACCGCTTCGTTCTCGAATAACTCTTGGTAAGGTCGCCCGATCAGCGCATCCTCCAAAGCGGTCAATTCGCCGGCGGCTCGATTGGCGACCTGAATCACGCCTTGCTCGTCAAAACTCATGAACGGATCGTCGCTGCGTTGGATCACCTCGGTGATGATCGCACGCGACGCCGACAGTCTTTGCTCGGTTTCTTTTCTTGTGGTGATGTCTTCGACGAGTGAAATGCAACACTCTGGATCGCCGTGCGCGTTGCGACGCAAGGAAGTCGTTAGATTGATCCAGACGATGTGTCCGTCACGGTGGATGTAACGTTTCTCCATTGAATAGCCAGGAATTTCTCCTCGTTTCATCCGCGCAAACAGAACGAGATCCTTGTCCAAATCATTCGGGTGAGTGATTTCTTGAAACGACTTGGCCGTGAGTTCTTCGGAGGTGTAGCCGACGATGGAGCAGAGTTTCTCGTTCACACGCAACCACCGGCCGTCGATCCCGATGTGGCCGATACCGATTGCCGCATTCTCGAACGTGCTACGGTACTCCACCTCGCTTGCTTCGAGCGTACGACGTGCTTCGACGATCGCCGTGGCATCATTCTGGACACCGACGAAGTGGGTGACGACGTTCTGGCTATTGCGTATCGGAGTGATGATCAGGTCATTATAAAACGTCGACCCATCACGCCGGTAATTCAGCAAAGTGACCCGGCAATGGGCCTGGTCTCTTATCGCATCGCGAATCGTTTGAACGTCAGCAGGATCCGTCATGGGCCCCTGAAGGAAGCGACAGTTCCGGCCGACGATCTCTTCGGGATTGAACCCGGTTAATGTCATGAAACCTTTGTTGGCGTACACGATCGGCATGTCATCAGCCCGGGCATCGACAATGATAAATCCATTGCTGGCCGCGTCGATCGCGCGCGTCCGAAGGTTCAACTGTTCCTCCGCTATCCGCATCGCCGTGATGTCGTACAACGTGATTGCTGCTGCCGCAACGCGATCACGATCGTCCAACACGGGTGTCACGCGGATTAACACGTTCAGCTTACGGCTGTTGATCTTTAAGCTAACTTCTTTGGCAGCGACTTCGCCTTTTCGGACCAATTCACGTATCAAATCGTAACACGGCTCGCACACATCCGCTGGAATCATATCTTGCAGTTCGACGTTACGTTCGACGTCGAGATCGTTGCCAAACAAACGCGTCGCCCCGCGATTCCAACTCGTAATCCGTCCGTTGAGTTCCACACCGATGATGGCGTCCGTACTGTCTTCAATGATCGACGTCATTTTGCGGAGTCGCGCGGCGGTATCCTTCACGCCGCGAAGATTCGTCATCGTCAACACCGTCCCGCTGCCATCACGATAAGGCGTCACACGGAGCAAGATCGGATCGTTGCGACGGTCCGCCGTCTCGACCTCGATCGTCCGATTCTCGGCATTGGCCTGACGCACCATATCGACCAACTGAACCTCTTCAAACGCCATCGCATAATCCGTCAACGCGCGCCCCTCGGTCGCATCAGCGCGCGTCAGTAGCATTTCCGCCGCGGCGGGCGTGATCCAGCGAATGCGTAATTGATCATTGACCAGGATGATCCCGATGTCGCTCTCTCGCATGACATTCTCGAGATCGGTTGTCAACTCGGTCAACAAGGTTAAGCGACGATTGCTTTCCGTATTAGTCGTGTGCAACTCTTCGTTGACACTGTGCAACTCCTCGTTGGTGCTCTGGAGTTCTTCGTTGCTACTGGTCAGCTCTTCATTGCTCGATTGCAACTCTTCGTTGGTCGTCTCGACTTCTTCGATGGTTGCTTGCAAGTTTTCTCGGGTGAAGTCCAGTTCCAACTCCAACATCCGAACGCGTTCGAGCAACATCGCGTTATCGCCGGCGAGATCGTTGACGCTCTCGTAGATCAACTCTCCGTCGGGGGATGAACCCATTGGTGCCGTACCGACATCACCACCCGAACTTGCCATCGAAGACCGTGATACGAAAGCGGAGGGCGATTGCCCGCTTTGATCATGAAAGGATATGAAATAGTGCGTCTCGCTCAAGTCGCGATGCGGAATGAGGCTGACGCGGATTTCGATCAATTGATCGCTTACCGTTGCCGTTTCGGATTCGGTCGCTCGCTGATTGAGCTTCATTCGCTGCATCGCGATGGTCAATGGCAACCGCAATCGTTCCACTAAGATGTCTTCGATCGTTCCCGCCAATCGGCCGCGCATTCCAACCGTGTATGCTGAAATGTCGCCAAACACCTGCAACGGTCGCAGCGAAGCATCGACCAGCACGCCGGTCGGCGCGTAACGTTCGAGCAAGACGTCGTAACTTCCGATCAATGCCGGAGACGGCGTTCGCGACGACCGAGGTCGGATCGACATGGTCGCGTTCGTCGGAGGACGTTTGCGAAGCTTCAGGTCAAGCGGCAGACGACTTTCGCTTTCCTTCTGAAAGAGTCGCCAATGTTTGTCGAGCACGGAAAAGTTAGACGCCGCCGATCCCGGAGTTTCGCTTGGGCCTAGCCACATCACTCCGCGTTTTCGTAGTGCGTGGGCGAACGCTCCGAGAACTTTTGATTGAGCCTCTTCCACCAAATAGATCAACAAATTTCGACAGGTGATCAGATCGAGATTGGTAAAGGGTGCATCACGAAGAACGTCGTGCCGGGCAAACACAATCGCTCCTCGGACCGACTTGTTGATCTCAAAGCCTTCGGGATGATGGTGTAAGTATCGCTCGCGAAATTCCTTGGGAATTTCCGTCAAAGATTCGTTCGGATAGACACCTCGCTGCGCGTACCGGATCGCTTCGGGATGGACATCGGTCGCGAAGATCTTCAGCTCGATGTCGTTGCCGACCTGGCGTATCTCGTCATGGACCAACATGGCGACGCTGTAGGCCTCTTTCCCGGTCGCACATCCGGCGACCCAAATGCGCAGTTCATCTCCATCGGATTTGCTTTGCACGATCGGGCGAATACAACGTTTCCGCAATCTCGCGTAAGCGTCCGGATCGCGAAAGAAACGAGTGACGCCGATCATCAAATCGTCGGCCAACCGGGATTGTTCGGTGGGATCTCGATCGAGCAGTTCCATGTAGTGATCGAGTTGGTCGATCTTCGACAACATCATCCGCCGAGCCAACCTCCGCGTGAACGTGCCGGACTTGTATTGACCGAAATCAACACCACAAGACGACTCCAAACGCGCATAAAGCGAATCGAGTTCATTGCGCTCGATCGACGGCGAAGAATGAGCAATCACTTCGTCGATGCTCGAACCGCCAATGAACAACGACAAAGCTTCGGCGATTTCCGGGACCGATGCGACGACATGAACCGCTTCGGTCTTCATCGCATTGAGCGGCATGCCGTTGAACTGAGCGCTGTCTTCGTCTTGGCAAAGTACCAAACCGCCGACCCGATTGACGTTGACAATGCCGGCACTGCCGTCGCTACCGGTTCCCGACAAAATGACCGCAGCGATGCGGCGTTCGCTCGGATCGTTGACTCGGTAGGATAGCGACTGCAGGAACTTGTCGATCGGTAAGTTCAATTCACCTTCGTCTTCACGTTCGCTGAGTTGCAAAACTCCATCAACGTGTTCAACGTGTTTGCCCGGAGGTAATAGATAAACCGTATTGGGTTGCGGCACGACCGCTTCGTTCATTTGCAACGTCGCCATGCTGGTCCGGCGACCGAGCAACTCAGCCATGTGGCTTTGATAGTCCGGCGAAAGATGCTGGATGACGACGAACGCCGCACCGGTCCGCGACGGCAGTTGCTCGAACAACGTTTCAAGGGCGGCCAACCCACCCGCCGAAGCTCCGACGCCAATGATGGGAGTCGCCTGAATGGGCAAAGACTCCACGGGTAGGGGGTCTTCGCTAGTCGGCTCGAGTGTTTCTTCCATATGGCGGCTTCATCATTTCGCAGAGCCCGATTCATAACCGGACATCGTGTGCTTCAACAGAACTTTAGAGACAAGTGAAGCGCAGCCGCCATGGGTGCACATTGTCCGTCCGACCAGTGTTTTAACAAGACACCCAGTCGAGCCACTGCAAGAATAGTCCGATCATCAATCATGGTCAATCGAATCAACGTCGACCCCACCCCAGCGGGTAAGCAGAATCGTAGAGGCGAATCCAAGACCTCGATCGGAAACGCCACATCAAAGTTCGGCTTGGAGGAGCCCCCCCTCTACGGAGATTGATTGGGCGATCTCGATAAGTTTTTTCCGCTGCTTTGTCGCGAGCCTTTGCAAAAATCGATGAGCCTCGGATTCAGAGAATCCTCGCGCGTGCATCAGTATACCTTTTGCCTGCTCGATCACTTTGCGAATCTCCAACCGCTGCTCGAGTGAATCAATCCGCTCAATAAGTTTTTTGAATTCTTCAAAGCGATGTTCCGCCAAGTAGATCGCTGGTAAGAGCGAGTCCTTGGTGACCGGTTCAACCAGATACGCCATCACATGATCTTCCATCGCCCGTTCGATTTTCTCCACATCATTGGAGCGGGCGATCACGATGCTCGCGATCGGCCGTTGTTCGCCGATCCGGATCAAAGCTTCAATGCCGTCCATGTCCGACAAGGTCGGCGCGGCGATGTTGAGATCCGGGGGTCGACCGATCGATCGTCGAATCAGCTCTTCACCGGATGCCGTTTCGAGGGCCACGACGTGACCGAGTTCTTCGAGCATCGAGACAAGATCGCGACGTGCTTCGCCGTCACCGTGGGCAAGATAGATTGTCAAGTTGGTATCAGCCATCATTGATCAACACACGTTGATCTCCTCCATCGACGTAGGTGCCAATCCAGCGGAACATTCCAGCAGGACACCTTCGCTTCAGCAAATACCGCGCCGAAGGAAAATGACTCCTCCGCGACCAACTGTTCTTATGTTCAAAACGGCCTTCACTGCACGGCCTTCAATACGGCCGTCCCTAATTTTGAGCGGGGGCCATCGACAGTTCCCTCGGTAGGCTGACCCGTCGGGTGCGGGGTAACGCGACGGCGGCAAACAAACCGAACAAAGCACCGGTGTAAACCAGGTCACCGGCGAGCGTGTACTGGAAAAACGGAATCGCGGCCGTGTAACAGGCGATCAAGCCGGCGAGCGTGGTGGGATAAAAGGCGACAAAACATCCCAAGTTTGTGACCAAGAAAAACAGTACGCTGCCCATTAGGGTGCCTGAGACGATCCGTCCCGTCGTCGCAAAACCCGCAGTCAAATCCGTCGATCTGGAGCCACGAACCCATAACGCGCCGATTGCGATGTTCACAAGCAAACAGCCGTAGACCAACGGCATCAGCGAATGAAATCCGATCACCGCGTCGCTGACGAGCATCGCCGCCACGACGGCGACGGCGGCCATCGCGGGCTTGCGACTGACCGTACCGGCGAACAACCCCAAGGCGGCTAAAGGCGTGAAATTCGGTGGATGAGGCAAAAGCCGTGCGATCACGGCGACCGCGACGGCCGCCATCAGCATAACCGCGTGCGAGGTGTCGAACGATCGGATTGCGCGAATGATGGATTGGGAAAGCTTGTTCATCGAAATCATCAGGGTTGAAGGGAATTGGACGTGGAGGCAGCGGGAACGGATGGTTTCAAAGCGGTAAATCGGCGGAGTTGCACCTCCGCAAGAATGGAACGTTTTTCCTCGTTCGATGCAATCGACCATCGGCCGATCTCGCTCAAGGAACGGTGGCAACCGGTGCAAATCTGACGCTCATTAACTTGGCAAATTCCAATGCAAGGCGAGCGTGGCGGGAGGTTGGCGGAAAACGATCGTGTCATGAATTCAATTCCAGTAAGTGGCGCCATCGTCCCCGCAAGTCGTCATCCGAATCTGATAGCAGCCCGAGTTCGGCCAGGGCAATGTCGACCGATTCCCCGGAAAGGAACTCGGCCGAAACCGTCGACGAGACTCGCTCCATGCCGCGGAAAGGCACGACTGGCAAAACGACGGATGAGCGTTGGGGTTGACCTCGCATTTCGTCGGTTTCGTCGTCGTCCGTTGCCCGTTCGGCTTTTTCGAGCATCGTGACCGCCATCGCCGCCGAGGAACTCTCTGTCGCCAACGCGATCGGCTCACCTGCGAGGGACGTATCGTTCAGATAATTGATGACCTGCAAGGCATCGATCGCGGTGACCTGACCATCGCCGGAAACGTCGACGAGTCGGCCGACCAAATCGGCAGTTGTCTCGGGCGTGGGAAGTTCCGAAGTCGAACTCGCGTTGATCCAGTTGATCACCGTTAACGCATCCGTTGCGGTCACATCGCCACTGCCATTGACGTCAGCTCGATTCAAAACGTTTTGCCAAGGTCGTTGCGTTGAGACGCTCACTTCGACTCCTTCGCCGACCAAGCGACTGGTGACTACCCCATCCTCGATCATCGGTAATCCCAACTGCCAATTACCTGAAAGATTCAACACTTGATTCGCCGACGTCACCAAACGAGCAGGACTGTCGCCCAACCAAGACTTCAGTTCCAACGAGTCAAGCTTGAAACGGAACGCCGCATCATTCGGGTCGGTGGACCCCAACACGATGGTTTCGAACCGGACGATCCGATGACGCAACCAATCGGCCAAATCCAATGCTTCGCCGTCGGCCAAATCGAACGGCGAAATGATCAGGGTGTCTTGTCCACTGCCGCCGTCGATGGAGGTGAAGCCTTGCGTCAACACCGTCACCACGTCATCGCCGCCGGCGACATCGATACCGACTAAACCGCGAGCGTTCGGGATCGGTTCGATCGTCAACCGTTGCGGTAGGTCGTTAAGCCGAATCAGAATGTCTTCGTCGAGCGGATAGTCGTCGAACGTCAGATCTTTCGAGCCGTCGACCAAGCGGATCTGACCATTCTGATCAATCAATGAAATGCGTGAAGGCTGATAATCCGCCAGCTCGATCCAAGCTTGTCCAGACGTGTAACCAATTGCTCGAATTACGATCGGAATGACCATCGCGTCGTCGACCACTAAATCCGGCCGCCCCGAAACGAGCACGGCTTGAGATTGGTTCCAGTTTTGTGGCGTGAACGTCAATGAGGTCTTGTCGAAAATCAGTTCGTCTTGGTTGCCAATGATTTCAACGGTCAAGTCGGATGACGGAGCCGACTCCAAGCGGACACTGATAACCGACGCCGTGCCGCCTTCGCTCAAAACGAGATTCGATCCGCCGTTTTCAACCACCACGGAAGGCAATTCATCGTTTTGCACCGATACGAATTGTGAGTCCGATTCAAACCCGATCGCGGCAACGGACAGTTCGACCGTCGTGTCGACTTGATAGACGGCATCATCGATCACGGCAAAAGGAACGCGAATGCGGTCGCTGCCGGCCGGAATGGTGACGGTCGCCGGAACGTCCAATCGCGATGCCGGATCGACCTGAACGTTGACGACCAAGTTGCCGCTGAGGTCCGACGAATTGCGATGCACGGTCATGCTTGCAGCGGCGTCAACGTTGCGATCGACCACCAATTGATCGATGGCAAAAAACGCCGGAGTGTTCATTCCAAAGTTGCCCACATCCGACGAAGACAAACGGAACTGTAAACGCGTGGCATCAACGAGCGAGCTCAAGTCCACCACCGTCCAGTCCTCGATCACATAGTCGAGGGAATGATCGGCGAAGCGATAATCGGCAAGATAAAAATCGACCGATCCGACGGAATCGCCGACGGCATCATATCCTACGATCGTAAGCAAAAAGAAATCAGGATCCGCGCTGGTTTCGCCGCCAAACCGCTTGGCAAACGAATCGCCCTGCAACATCGATAACGCCGCGTATGTGGTGTTGGTGATCGCGATTGATTCGAAGGAAGCCCCCGCGAACGAGTCGGGCAACTCAATGGTCGGCGGACTCTCTCCGTATCCGCCGGCGACGGCGAACGTGTCCGATCCGTCCGCTCCGCCACCGGAGTAAGAGGCGAACTGGTTGGCGAATCCAGCGGTCACGGTGTCGGTGACGTTCGAATAAGCCCACCCGCTCCATGATCCAAACGCGGGTGTGTACTCGTTGGCAAATGATAGCGATCCCGAACGGAACCCGCCGCGTTGGTCGGAACCGTTATCAAACGCATCTTCGGCGAGGGCCTCACCGACATCCTCAAAGCCGATGGTTTGAACTCCTTCCGCTTCGGACAGATCCGTTGCCGAAACGTGCAGGGTCAGCGATGCGGAATCATCATCGATCAAGGTCACGTCTCGAGCGACTCCGGCAAAGCCTTCCGCTTCGGCGGTGATGCGTACCGAGCGATCACCGTTGACGATTTCGTCATTTCGCCATCGCACCGGGACATCGACCGAATCGCCCCCCGCAGACATCGTCACACTCGGCGGCAATACAACGTCGTCGCGATCACTGCCGAGCGTAATCGTAACCGGTTCGTCGGTATCGGTGCCACTGCGAACGATCGTGATGAACGACGCCCCCGCTGCATTGCTCGGGGTCGGCTGCAAGGCCACATCATCGATGGCGAAATAGCCGGGCGTGTTCATCCCGAACGTTCCGTTATCGGACGAGGACAACTGCATCGACAACGTTACCGCTTGGCCGATCGAACTCACATCCACGGTCGTCCATTGATCAATGAGGTAGTCAAGCGAGTTGTCGGCGAAACGGACGTCGGCCAAGTAAAACTCGACCTGACCGATCGAATTGCCGTTTTGATCGAGTCCATCGATCGTCAACAAAAAGAAGTCCGGATCATCTCCTGATTCGCCCCCGAACTGTTTCGCAAACTGGTCGCCGTCTCGCATCGACAAAGCCGCGTAGGTCGTGTTGGTGACGGTAATCGAATCGAAAGGATCGGACTCGGTCTCCCTTGTGATCGTGACCGGCGAACTGGCGAACGCGACCGCGTAGGTCCCTGATCCGTCGGCACCGGTTCCGGGCAGCGCCGAGTACTGATTGAAGAAGCCCGGTGTTTGGGTATCGTTGTCACGACTGATCGAGAAGCCCGACCAAGAATCAAAACCGAAGGAATTGTCGAACTCATTTTGAAGCGTGATCGGTCCGGAAACGAACCCGTCGTCATGGCCCGCGTCGTTGTCGAATTCGCCTTCGAGCAAACCACGGCCGAGCGTCTCGAAATCGATCACGGTGGCCGCATCGGCCTCGCTTAACGCATCACCGGGGACAGCAATTTCCAAAACCGGCAAATCGGGATCGGTGACTTGGACCGTTTCGAAAACACTGACCACGCCGGGCGACGAGGCCGTGATTCGCAGCGGCAAGGCGTCGCCGGCACCACTGGTGGGCGTTACAGAAAACGTCGCCGTCGTTTGATTCACCCCCACCGGGATCGTGACCTCGGCGGGACCGACGATTCGATCGCTGGTGACTCCGCCGAGCAGCGCGTTCAAGCTGATCGTTTGTGGTTGATTCAGTGCCGTACCCAAGCGACGGACTTGGACTCGAAACGAAGTCCCTTCGGGAATCGAAGTGATTCGTTGGCCCGATAAGTCCTGCACGTTCAACTCGATTGATGCCTGATCGTTGTCAATAACCTGCACGTCGATGATGGAAGAGACAAAAAACAAGTTGTTCGCTTGAACGCGATAAGACGAACGAGAGTTTTGGATCGCATCGTCGATCACGCCGATTGTGGCGACCGCGCTCGCCGATCCCGCCGGAATGATTACCGAAGCGGGAACGACCAAAGGCCCGCCGTCGAGGTTGGTCAAAGTCACCGTGACGGGCTGGCTCAGGTCGGTCGTGTTGCGACTGATCGTGAGATTGCGGCTCGTCGATGCGAAATTCTCGTTTAACTGAATCGTCGTTGGATTGGCCAACAGCGACGGCAAATCATTGTCGGCGATCTGGATCGTCGCGGTGGCCGTCGCTCGTCCGGCAACGATCGCGCTGACCGTGACGCTGCGTGGTCCGTCCAACTGAGTATTCTCGAGCACCGTCATTGGGACAACAACCTCGCGCGCACCGGCCGCAAACGTGACCGTGCTTGGTAAGGTTAATTGTGACGCCACGCTCGGACTGATCGTGACGTTGAGAGGTTGGCTGATATCGGAATCATTTCGAGTCAACGTCAACGATACCGCATTGCCCGATCCTTCGTTCACGTTGAGATTGGCGTTCACAAACGCGACCGCTAGCGATTCGTCGTCTTCGATCGTCAACGACCGAGTCGTCGGCAATAGATTGTCGGCCGACGCCGTGATCTCTAAGAAACGGTCGGGCGTCGGGACCGAATCGTTGACAGGCGTGATGGTGAAGTTGGCAAACGGCGCCCCGGCCGGGATCGTGACGGTCGTTGGCACACTCGCTTGATCCGAGCCGGTGCGATTCAACGTCACGGTTATCGCGGCCGAGTTGTCCGACGTTGAACGTGAGATACGGCCGGTAACGGTTTGGTCTTCCCGCGTTACCGGCGTGCTCAGGTCAAACGCAACCGCAGGCCGCGATAACGTTACGTCATCGACGGCGATGTAGGCCGGTGTCAGCATGCCGAAACCGTTGACATCGGTGGACGTCATGCTGAACCGCAGTGATCGGGCATCGGACAGACTCGACACGTCAACCTTGGTCCAGCGATCCAAGATAAAATCTTGCGAGTTGTCGGCAAAACGATAGTCCGCCATGTCCACCGTCACGGTGCCAACGGTGGCACCCGTCGCATCGACGCCGGTGACGATCAATTGCAAGAGATCGGGATCGTTACCGGTCGCGCCACCAAACTTCTTGGCAAATCCGTCGCCTTGACGCATCGAAAACGTCGCGTAGGTGGTGTTGGTGACATAGAACGAATCGAATCGCGAACCACTGGCCGGATCAAGCGTGATCGTCGGTGGCGGCAATGCTCCCGATGGCGACGAGTCGAAGAAACCGACCGCATAGGTTGATGAGTTGTTATGGCCGATTCCGGTGATTGCGCCGTACTGATTAGTGAAGCCCGGCGTTGTGTTGTCGGTCGATTGCGAGACCGACCATCCCGCCCAACTTTGGAACTGCGAACTGTAATTGTTATTGAGGCGGATCTCTTGTTCGGTGAATCCGCCTGATCCGCTGGAGCCGTTGTCGAACGTCGCGCCACCCAATGACGCGCCGAGCGTTTCGAAATCAACGACAATCTCACCGGTCGCTTGAGCGTGAATCACGGCAACGCCGTCGACATCCAGACCTGCCGAACCGACCGTCGGTGTGGGATCGTAAATC
This sequence comes from Neorhodopirellula pilleata, assembly GCF_007859915.1. GTDB lineage: Bacteria > Planctomycetota > Planctomycetia > Pirellulales > Pirellulaceae > Rhodopirellula > Rhodopirellula pilleata. The sequence continues at coordinate 80,768 of NZ_SJPM01000011.1, read as the reverse complement.
GGATCGCCGCTCGCATCGGTCACGCTACCGTCACCGACAATGTCCACTAAACGAATATGCGTTACGGCGGTCACATCCAATCCGGCACGACCGCGCAGTTCGCCCAAATCGAACGGTGTGCCGAACCCGGCTCGGTACTTACCGGCAAGGTTGTGAAGGTTGGTCGGGTCAAGCAGATCAAAACTGTTCAGCGGCGCGGCCGTCCGCGAATCCGATGCGAATCGATGAAAGTTCACGCCATCAGACGAAACCTCGACAAAGCCCAATTCCAAAAACGTGTCCGAGAACGAATTTTCGAACACGGCAAAATCATCACCGAGTCCATCACGGATCGGGGTGTTGAACGTCAGCGTCAACGAGCCGCCTCGGCCGAGTGAAACAATACCATCGAACTCACCTTCGGCCGGGCCGAGCGCATTGTTTGCGTTCGTCCAGACGGCATCGACGTTGGTGCCCGGCGTGTAGTTGGCCACTCTCGACGCCCATCCGACGATCGCCGGATCGGTTCGCGAGATCGCATCGGATCCTTCCAGTCCGGCCGCGGGAGCGTATGGACCGGCCGCGAGCATTCGACGGTCCTCGAGCGATTGCAATTGGATCCGGCGACGTGGTGATTGTTGTTTTCGTGCCCGAGTACGTGAGCGGACTGATAAGTTCTTGTTCAAGTTCATGATGTGGATTCTTGGGATGGATTCTTGGTTTCGATTATTCCAGCGACTGTGTCTCGCGACCGTTGCGGGTACACAACGCGGCAAGAACCTCAAGGTTGATCTGTTCGTTCAAAAAATGAGCAGAACCGTCGGCCCGCAAACTCATCGCACCGCCGGGATGAAAACTCCGCATGTCGTTCTCAAACGCCGGTGCTTGGTTGATCCCGAACGCTTGGTCAAACAGATTGCGCCCGTTGATCCATTGCCCGTCGGGGAAGTCGGCGTCTTCACCGATCATGATCGTGTGCGAGCTTCCATCGAGAATGTCGCGAAACCCCAACGCTTGGTCGTGGATCATCATCCCGCGTGGCGGTGTGTTGTTGGTCACGATCCGTTCGCCGTAGATCCCGCCATAATCACTCACGCCCATGCCGCCAACGCGAGGTTCGGGACGAGGCGTCGTCGGGCACACATACGCGGCAACGACCTCGGCGGCCGCATCCAAGTTCAACGGATCATCGAACGGACGATCGAAGTCGATCCGGTCGGCCAACGCGTTTTGTTCCATTTGAGGCAGGATGAACGCGGACCAAGCGAACTGCTTACCACCGGCCACCTCGGGTCGCACCTGGATCGCCCCGGGCGGGAATTTGCCGAACGCGGAATGATAGTTGTGCAGCCCCAGCCCGACTTGATGCAAGTTATTCTGGCAGGACGCACGACGCATCGCCTCGCGAGCGGCTTGGACCGCCGGCAACAACAAACCCACCAGCGCACCGATAATCGCGATCACCACGAGCAGTTCGATTAAGGTGAACCCGATGCGTCGTTTCCTCGAATCGCTACGAACGCGCAGCGATATCGGATTCCAAAGGGTGAAAGTCATTGCGTCAATCAACGGCATGCGGCAATGACCGACGATCTGAACCCAATACCGCATCGTGTCCACGAAAGCGCAGGCGGGAACGTCGAGTCATTCAAAAAGGAATTCGGACATACATTCCTGACGTTGACCTCACCCAAGAAGGTCGACAGACGTCCGATATCTGGTAGGTCTTCTGACTCCCGACACTTCCCACCACCTCGCCTTCTCACCGAGACCGAAGTCCGGCAATGGCCAAGAAAAGGAGCGGGTTCCCAATGTCTAGCCGGCGAAGAAATCACTGACAGCTGGACATTCGTGTGCGTCGGATACAGCGGCCGGGCCGTCTCGGAATCTCACCGAAGTTCCCTGTTCTCGTGCCCGTCGAGAGGACGGTCACGACACCAAGTATCGTTGACCCAGAGTATTGACGCGGCGTTCAGGTTTGTCAAACGGTTTGTCGCCAACCTGCATCTTCCTCAATGCGGCGACAACTGACATCATGTCAAGCTTCAATCGACGTTCCGTGTCGCCGTCGACTGAAAGTCGACGCCACAGTCGATCCATTACGGTTGAGGTAGATCCTCTTCGCTCGCGTCGGATTGTCCGGCCATGATTCGGTTGATCGCGTTGAGCATCGCCAAGATCGTGCTCTCGACACTGTCGGTACTTACCCCGATGCCGCGGTAAGTTTTGCCACGGTGTTCGACTTCTAGATTTACTTCGCCGATCGCGTCACGTCCAAGCGTGGCGCTGCGGACGCGGAAGTCTTTGCACACCAACTCAATGCCGGTGATCTTTTCAACCGCCCAGAACGCGGCGTCGATCGGGCCATCGCCTTGGGAAACTTGTTCGGTGAATTCCTGACCGCCATGTTTCAGCGTGAGTCGGACTTCCGGCGTTTTGTTTCTCGCACTGGTGACTTCGTAATCGATCAAGCTCCACTGCGTTGTCACGGTGCCACTGATTTGTTGTTGCACGAGCGCCATGATGTCGCCGTCGTAGATTTCCTTTTTCTTATCGGCGAGTTCTTTGAATCGATCGAACACTTCCTGTAACTGTTCGCCCGACAAAGTGAACCCGAGTTGTTTGGCGCGATCGGCCAAGGCGGCCCGGCCGCTGTGTTTGCCGAGCACCAAGTCGGTTTTGGAGAAGCCGACTTCTTCGGGTGACATGATCTCGTACGTACTGCGTTCCTTCAGCATGCCGTCTTGATGGATGCCTGACTCGTGAGCGAACGCGTTGCGTCCGACGATCGCTTTGTTGCGTTGCACGTTGATGCCGGTCGTCTTGCTGACCAATCGACTGACGGGGACCAAGCGGGTCGAATCGATGTTGGTCGTTAAGTGATAAAAGTCTTGACGGGTTTTCATCGCCATCACGACTTCTTCCAGCGCGGCGTTGCCCGCCCGCTCGCCGATGCCGTTGATCGTGCATTCGATTTGCCCGGCTCCGGCGGAAACGGCGGCCAATGAGTTGGCGACGGCCATCCCCAAATCATCGTGGCAATGAGTGCTCAAGATCGCTTTATCGATGTTGGGAACCCGGTTCATCAACATCGCAAATCGATCATAGACTTCTCCCGGCGTCGCATAGCCGACCGTGTCGGGCACGTTGATCGTGGTCGCACCGGCGTCGATAGCCGCTTCGACAACCCGGCACAGGAAATCGTGTTCGGTCCGGCAAGCATCTTCAGGTGAGAACTCCACATCGTCACAGTAGGAAGCGGCGCGTTGAACCCCGGCGATCGCCCGCGCGACGATCTCGTCGGTCGTCATCCGCAGTTTGAATTGACGGTGTATCGCGCTGGTGGCCAAGAACACGTGAATGCGACTCGACGGAGCGACCTTCAGCGCCTCCCAAGCACGGTCGATGTCCTTTTCATTGCACCGGGCCAACCCGCAAATGGTGGCACCACGGACGGTCGCGGCGATCTGCCGGACGGACTCGAAGTCACCGGGAGAGGCGATCGGAAAGCCGGCCTCGATCACGTCAACTCCCATCTCCGCAAGCGCCGAGGCGACTTCGAGCTTCTCGGCCAAGTTCATGCTCGCCCCCGGCGACTGCTCGCCGTCACGAAGCGTCGTGTCGAAAATTCGAATCGCGCGGGGCTGTGGTTGGGGGGGAGACGTGGTTTCGTCGGTGGGTGTTTCAGACATGACCGTTTCAAGGATTGGTGAGAGAACGGGACAACAGCGAAGGCACAAAAAAAGCCCGAGACGCATAGCATGGCGGCTCGGGCTAATTCGTTGAACGGGGGTGAAACGAGGCTTCAGAACACCACAACGAATCGGCTCGGGCCACTGCTTAGTAGCAGGCCTAGGTCGAGGCGTCGTAGGGATTCGAGTCGCGTATTCATATCCGAAAGATAGACTCCCGGGGGGCGTGCGTCAAGGACTAACGTGAGCCGAAGTTGTCATCGTGAAACTTCATGATCGCCAGTCCCTTCTGTTCGTAGATTCCTTTGGCCGAATGCGGAACGCCTTCGACGATCAATGACCTGAAAGGAATCCCCTGCTCTTTCAGAAACGCCATGTACTGAAGGTTGTTTTGATAGTTGAACCCTTTGGTGCCGACGTAGATCATCAGGTCCAATGAGGGCCGATCGGATTTCGCATAGACACGCGCCAAATCCCACGTATTGTCACCGATTGCGAATCGCAGCGTCTCACTTTCGCGGCCTTCGGATTCGCTGATGCGTTTTTCGGTTTCATAACCACCGCCACCCGCCGCGACGCTGCTGAACAGTTCTGGATACCGAAGCGACAATCGCATCGTGCCGCGTCCGCCTTGCGAGAATCCCTCGAGTCCACGTCCACTGCGATCGGCGATCGTTCGATACGTCTGATCGATGTGCGGGATCAATTCTTGAATGAATACGTCGGCACCGATCGCGCCGGGTTGGTCGGGAACGTTGTAATGACTGACCGGACCGCCGTTGACGAACACATAAATCATTTCGCCGACTTGCTCAGACTTCATCGCTTCGACCATCATCGGTGCCAATGAAATGCCTTTGGCTTCCGAGCCCGGACGGCCACCGTGAAGGTAGTAGACCACCGGATAACGCTGTTGGGATTGAGTCCCCGCCTTCGACTCATAACCTGGTGGCAACAGGAGGAAGTAGCCGACATTTTGATCGACCAACGTGCTATGAAATTGGCCGTGAATCAGACCAGGAACCTGTTGGGAATTCTGGGCCGGATTGATCCATGAAAATCGGGGAGTCGCCTTGTCCTTCCGACCGACTTTCGCGGGTGGAGTTCTCGCGGGCTGATTCTTCGCGGGGAGTTCGTCCGAGTCTACCTGCGAAGCGATCCCGTTGACCAAGTACAGAAGTGTGACAAGAACGATGAGACTTAAGCGTGCAGATCGTACGAGAGGGCTCATTCGGTTTTCTCTTTCGGTTGTTGATTCAAGACATCTTCGATCCAACTCTTCGCTCGCATCATAGTCGGGAAGCCGATCGTGGGTGCCGCTAGGATCGCGACGTGACGCAGGTCGTCGGGCGAACAGCCCGCCTGCAAGGCTTTGCGGCAGTGCGAATGAGCACCGCCTTGCAAACCCGCTCCGATCGAAATGGCCAGCTTCACCATCGCGACCTCGCGATCCGATAGCGGTCCGGCTTGTCGGGCGGCCTGTCCCATCGCTTCGTACGCTTGCATGAACTCCGGGAATTGCTCGTGCATCGCACGATAGGTGCCAGGAATTCTGTCATTCGGATTAATATCGGACATGGATTCGGTCTCGTTTGGTGGCGTGGCGTCGACTTTCAGTCGACGCTTGATGGGATGGCGACTGAAAGTCGCCACTACGGTAGAAATCCGCCGCGCGCCTTACCGCTTTGCGAAGTGGATTTAGGGTTTCATCACGCTGGCAATCGCATCGACGATACCCCGCATCGTATGCGGGTCGGCGATGGCGTCGACTTGATATTCCAAATTCTTCAATACGTCCGCAGTGATCGGGCTGATTGCGGCGAAGCGACATGGTTTGATCGTGTCGCCGAACAATCGATGCAGGTTCTCGGCACTCGCGCTGCTGGTGACGATCACCCAATCGATCGCACCGTCGCGCGCGAGCATTTCGACTTGTGGGGACACCGACTCCACGTCGACGCTCCGATAGCCGATGACCTCGCGAACATCCGCCCCGGCGGTTCGCAGCCCATGCGGCAACGTGTCGCTGCCGCGGTTGGCACGGACGATCAAGAATCGTTGACTTGAAAGAGGCTTATTGTTTTGGGGTGCTAGATCAGTGAAGTGCGTCAACAAAGACTCTGCGGTGAACTGCTCCGGAATGTAGTCGGGACGCAGACGATACTCCGCCAATCGTTTGGCGGTGGCCTTGCCGACGACCGCGATCCGGCAACCAGCCAGTGCACGGGAGTCCATGCCACGATATTCGAGGCGATTGAAAAAAGAAGACACTCCGTTGGCGCTGGCGAAGACCAACCAATCAAACGATGCGAGTTCGTCTTGTGCGGCATCGATTTCGGTCCAATCCTCCGGCGGCAAGATCTCAATCACGCTCTGTCGAATTATCTCGGCACCTAAGTCTTCGAGTGGGGCTGCCAGTTCATCCGCTTGGCCGGCCGGGCGGGTGACGAGAATACACTGACCGTGCAGCGGTCGCTTGCTGAACCAGTCCATCGTTTCGGAAAGCCGGGTGACGTCGCCGACGATGGTGATGACCGGAGGTCGAAATCGGCTTGCCGGTGTCAAATGCCCGACCACTTCGTCGAGACGACATCGGATCTGTTGTTGATCGGGCAAACTGCATCGCCGTAAAATAGCGCACGGCGTGCCGGCCGGTTTGCCCGCTTCGATCAACGCCGTCGTCCAGGCCTCCGCCGTCGTGACGCCCATGTAAATGACCAACGTGCCCGGAAATGCGGCCAGGGCCGACCAATCCAGCGCCGACTCGGGCTTGCCGGGTTCTTCGTGACCGGTCACCAGGGCCACGGCCGACGCGATCCCGCGATGGGTGATCGGGATGCCGGCATACGAACCGGCCGCCAAAGCCGCCGTGATCCCAGGCACGATTTCGAACGCAACTTTCGCGTCGACCAACGCGTCGACCTCTTCGCTGGTGCGGGCGAAAACGGCCGGGTCACCGCCTTTGAGCCGCACGACACATTTCCCTTGCTCCGCGTGTCGAAGGATTTCTTGGATGATTTCCTGCTGTTTCCAAATCCGGGTTTGCCCATGCTTGCCAACGCAAATGTGCTCCGCTTGGGGGGCGTGGACGAGCATGTCCGTGTTGGAAAGCCCGTCGTAGAGCACCACATCGCAGCGCGAGAGCCATTTCTGTCCCCGCAGCGTCAGCAATTCGGGATGCCCCGGTCCGGCCCCCACCAAGGCTACAAAACCGCCTCCGGAGGGAGCCGCTGCGGGTTCACGCAGCGAGGATTGAGATGTCGGGGGCGATGGATCGGACACGGCGGGACGATTCAAAACGGGTAAAGGAGAGCGACCAGAAAACCGATTATGGAAGTTTCCAGGAGATATGGACAGTCGCCCCCCGGGTCGTCATACTAATCCGCCCTGAAGAAACCTTTTGGACCGACCGGATAGTTTGGTCGACCGTTTCCCTGTTTTTGTCGGTGCCCATCACCGCCCCCAATCAACATGCCAAATACTCCCAGTTCGAACAAACGTCTTCGTCAAAACGGTGTCCGCCGCCTTCGTAACCGGGCGACTCGCAGCACGATGCGTTCGAGCGTCAAGCGAGTCCGCGAAGCCGTCGAAGCGAACGATCTAGACACCGCCAAGGACGCCTACAAAATGGCTTGCCGCAAATTGGACCAAGCGGCCGCCAAGAACGTGATCCACAAAAACGTGGCCTCCCGCACGAAGAGCCGCCTCAACGCCGCGATCAAGAAAATCGCCCAAGCGGCCTGATTTTAACGGCCCGCCATACAAGCCAGAAGCGCAACGGTCTGTTGATCTAATCGTTTAACGGTAAGCCGCAGGCGACAGAGTTTGAAAACGCAGGCGCCTGCGGCTTGCCGTTAAACGAAAACGCCTAAACGTGCACTCAATCAACACACCGGCAAGCGAGTGTTCCAGAAACACACCCCCGAAGCGCAAGCGAGTCAGTACGTTCCATTCACCCACCCTCGGTTCCTCTCGCTTGCGCGTCGGGCTTGTATGAGCTTAGCCGACTAAGGATGAAACGGTCGCTGATTTCTTGATGTCTGCTTTACCGATCCAGTCGGGTGCAACTTTGATCGCACCACAATCCATCGCGGCAGTTCTGCCCGCCGCCGGTAGTGGCTCCCGATTCGGCAGTGAATCGAACAAACTCTTTGCCCTGCTAGCCGGTCGCCCCCTCTGGACGCACGCGACCGAGAAGCTGATCGGGCGTTCCGAAATCGGGAAAGTCATTTTAGCTGTTTCGCAGTCCGACCGGGCTCGATTCGAGGACCAGCGGAATCTTGTCTCTCAACCAGAGCGGATCGAGATTATCCCGGGCGGGGACCAGCGTAGCGATACGGTCGCCGCAGCGATTCAGTGGATCGCCGCCCGCAGCGCCGACTCGGGTTGCCAATATGTTGCCGTGCATGATGCCGCCCGGCCATTGATCCGAGATGACGATCTGACCCGCTTGTTTGAAAAAGTGGGCGAAACAGGAGCCGCGTTGTTGGCCCATCGAGTCACCGGTACGCTGAAACGCCAACGCGACGCGGGCAATGATTGTGAAACGGTCGATCGCGAAGGCATGTGGGTCGCGCAGACGCCCCAAGTTTTTCGGCTCGATTGGATCAAGCAAGCCTACGACCGGCATCGGGGCCGCGCCGTGACCGACGACGCCCAAATGATCGAACGTTCCGGCCACCGAGTCGCTCTAGTCGAAGGGGCCGCCGACAATTTAAAAATCACTTACGCGGAAGACTTGCTCGTCGCCGAGGCTCTGATCCAAGCATCCGCCCTCCGATTCGAACGCACTGAAACCAACGCAGACAGCCATGAATGAAACCGCTACGACTCAAACTCTGCTCGATGAACTTCGTTGGCGAGGACTGCTGAGCCAAATCACCGACGAAGAGGGCTTGGCCGAATGTTTGAATTCGGGGATGCAAACGGTCTACATCGGGTTCGACCCGACGGCGTCGAGCCTGCACGTGGGCAGCATGATGCAGTTGATGATGTTGCGTCGTTTCCAGCGGGCCGGGCACCGGCCGATCGCCTTGGTCGGCGGGGCGACGGGCATGATCGGTGACCCGAGCGGCAAGAGCGAAGAACGCAACTTGTTGTCCGCCGAACAATTGCAAGTCAACGTCGACGGCGTCGCGGCGCAGATGCGACGCTTCCTCGGCTTCGAGGGTGAAGACGGTTTCAAAGGCGAAAACGGTGCGTTGCTGCTCAATAATTTCGATTGGATGAAAGGTTACTCTTACCTCGAGTTCCTCCGCGATGTCGGCAAGAACTTCCCCGTCGGAACGATGATGGGCAAGGAGTCCGTTCGCAGTCGTCTGAGCAGTGAAGCGGGACTGAGCTACACCGAGTTCAGTTACATGCTCCTGCAAGCGTATGACTTCGTGTACTTGGCCAAAGAACACGGCTGCCGGATCCAAGCCGGCGGCAGCGACCAGTGGGGAAACATCACCGCTGGCATCGATTTGGGCCGCCGAATGATCGGCCAACAACTCTTCGGCATGACGGCACCATTGCTCACCACGAGCGACGGTCGCAAGATGGGCAAAACCGAAAGTGGCGCGGTATGGCTGGATGCCGAGCGAACGAGTCCGTACGCGTTCTACCAATACTGGATCAACGTTGCCGATGACGACGTGATGAGGTGCATCGCTTACTTGACTGAGATCGATAAGACCGAGTACGACGAACTCGCCGAGCAAACCGCATCCAACCCTGGAGGCCGTGCCGCGCAGAAACGGTTGGCCCAGTGGATGACCGAATTGGTTCACAGCACCGAGGGGATTGATTCGGCCCAGCGGGCGACGCAGATCCTGTTCGGTGGCGAACTCGGCGACACCCCTGATTCGCAACTACGCGAAATCTTTGCGGACGTTCCCAGTTATGAAGTCACCGCCGAACAGCTCGGCGGTGAGGGTTTGTGGATCATTGAAGCATTGCAACTCGTGGCGCTGTGCAGCAGCGGTGGGGAAGCCCGCCGCAGCGTGAAAGAGGGCGGCGTGTACCTCAATAACGTGCGAGTCGACGATGAACAGCGACGCATCGTACCGAGCGACTTTGGCGACCGCAGCATCGTGGTGCTTCGCCGGGGAAAACGAAAATACGCTTTGTTGTCGAAGTCTTCCTAAGCCGGTCATTTTGCAATTGGTTGCCGATGGCGGAGGATATCCGGTCAATCTACAGTACCGATTCACCTCCCCGTCCCCGTGAGCCAACCCGTTGAAACACCGTAGCACCCGCGACGTCGTCAATGATCTGCGTGACGGCGGCCGATTGATCGAGGTCACCGACGAAGTCGATCCGCATTTGGAAATGGCGGAGATTCAGCGCCGGGTTTATGCCAACGGCGGACCGGGATTGTTTTTCTCGAACGTTCGCGGCTGTCGCTTCCCGATGGCTTCGAACCTGTTCGCGTCGCTCGACCAAGCGACGTATCTGTTTCGTGATACGATCGAATCGGTGCGGCGATTGATCGAAGTGAAGCTGGACCCCTCGGCGCTTCCCAAACGTCCGTTTCGGTACGCCGGTGTGCCGTTGACGGCGCTCACCATGCTACCGCGATTCGTCCGTTCGGGACCGGTTACGGCCTCCTCGTGCGGTCTGGCCGAATTGCCGCAGTTGAAATGTTGGCCCGACGACGGTGGCGCTTTCGTGACGTTGCCGCAGGTGCTCAGCAGCGACCCGTTGGCGCCCGGCAATTTGATGCGTGTGAATTTGGGAATGTACCGCGTCCAGTTATCAGGCAACGAATATGACCCTGACTCGCAAGTCGGCTTGCATTACCAAATCCACCGCGGCATCGGCGTTCATCACCGGGCCGCGATCGACCGTAGCGAGCCATTACGCGTCGCGATCACCGTTGGGGGTTCGCCGGCGATGAGTCTCGCCGCCGTGATGCCGCTGCCCGAAGGGCTGACCGAACTGACGTTTGCCGGTGCGCTCGCGGGCCGACGCACGCGGATGGTTCGTTCGGCGGGCGACTCGCATGCGCCCGTTTACGCCGACGCGGATTTCGCCATCGTAGGTCGAATCGATCCGACCGCGATGATGCCCGAAGGCCCGTTCGGTGATCACTTGGGCTACTACTCGCTCAAACATGAATTCCCGTTCATGCAAGTCGATCGGGTTTGGCATCGCAAGGATGCGATCTGGCCGTTCACCGTCGTGGGTCGACCGCCGCAAGAGGACACCACGTTCGGTCAATTGATTCATGAATTGACCGATCCGATCATCCCGACGGTGATCCCAGGGGTCAAAGCAGTTCACGCGGTCGACGCGGCCGGGGTTCATCCGTTGTTGTTGGCGATCGGCAGCGAGCGGTACATGCCGCATCTGAAGCCCGCCGAACCTCAAGAGTTGTTAACGCAAGCCAACGCGATCTTGGGCAACGGACAATTGTCACTAGCGAAGTATTTGTGGATCACGGACGATCCGAGCGGCCAACTCAAGATTCACGACATCGGCGCATTCATCCAACATGTGTTGCGGCGAGTCGATTGGCGACGCGACTTGCATTTTCATACTCGAACGACGATCGACACGCTCGATTATTCCGGAACCGGTTTCAACCAAGGTTCCAAAGTCGTGATCGCGGCGACGGGGCCGGCGCGGTTGGAATTGGCGACCGAGATCCCTGCCGATCTTTCATTGCCCGATGGTTTTGGCAATCCTCGATTGGTGATGCCCGGTGTGCTCGCCGTTGCGGGACCGAAACATGTCGGCGACTCGAGTCGCGATGACATGGCACGACTGTCCAACGACTTGAATCATTCCGATCTGCCACCCGGATTGTCGATCATGACGGTCTGCGATGATTCGGTCTTCGCGGCGGCAAACTTGAAAAACTGGTTGTGGTTGACGTTCACACGGAGCAACCCGGCGATCGACCTGAGCGGAGTCGATGAAGTGATGATCGACAAGCATTGGGGATGTCGCGGTCCGCTGTTGATTGATGCGAGAGTCAAACCGCATCACGCCCCGCCGCTGATCGAAGATGCCGCGACTCTCAAGAAAGTCGACGCCCGGGCAACCCGCCATGACGCATTGGCCAAGTATCTGTAAAGGCCGATTCACTTAGGACAGCAAAGTAGGCTGGGTGGAGGAGGCTTTGCGACGAACACCCGGCGGGTTGGTTTGAACTTAAACCTAAACTTCAACTTCAACCTAAACTTCCCATCGCGAGCTTCGCTCGCGTAATAGTTTAAGTTTAAGTTTAAGTTTAAGTTTAAGTTTAAGTTTAAGTTTAAGTTTAAGTTTAGGTTTAGGTTTAGGTTTTAAAACAGCGGGCGCCGAAACCGTCGGATCGCGATACCTGCTTCGCATCGGATAAGCCAGGTCGATTCGCACTTAGAAATTCAAAATGACTTGGCACTCCGAAATCTTCCGACTGCGTTTGTCTACTCCAAAGACTTCGTGATGGCGTCATCAAAATTCCTGTCAAATGCATGCGGATCGACCTCGCCATCAGTGGCTCCTTGTCCCGTGTATTGTCCACCTTCCCAACGTAAATTTCGGATCTCTCGAGGTCCCTGCCACGGTTGGCCTGCGGAATCGACTTTCAATCCGTCACGAACGACGATGCCGCTCGGGCTGATGGTGAATTCCGTGACGGTTCGCCAGTTTTCGAGTGGTTCAATCACGCTCGAGTCTGTTGCCGTTAACTCGTCACACTTGACCGTCACTCGCTGCCATTTCGGGGAACCATTGAGTTCCTTCACAACGGTATAGTCGACTGGTCGTTGGCCGGGATTGAAAGCGCCCCAAGCATTGCAATTGAACGTAAGAACGAGTTGATTGTCGGTTTCGCAGATGACATCAAAGCTCAACGTGGCTCCATCGGGGCCTCGCCATTTGACATCTTTAAGCTTGCGTGTGGTCGCTCTCCACAACGGCCGATGGTCCCAATTCAGTCGATACCAGTCGTGCCAACCTCGTGAGCCGTCATCGATCAAGCGATCGGGACGGTCTGTGGCCTGGATACCAGGCGACTTCAGTTCGCTTGGACTCGCCCATAACATTCGCGAGCTGATCACATAGGTGTCGGCTGTCGATACGCCAGCCATCTGGGGTCCGGTTCGGTACGGAACGGGTACCTCATAAATGACATTGGCGAAAGCGAAGATCGGTTGATCGTGCGACATTACTGGGCAGTCGGCTTTCCATTCCTTTCCAACTTGGACTGCCTTCGCATCACGCCAGAAGCGCGTGAGTGCATGAGGGTCAATCGAATAGAAGACATCTACCCGCTGAACCGATCGCGATGTGTCTGGCGTGACACTGAACTGGGGGACGCCGTGAGTGGTTTTAAGATCAAGCTTGACTTTCGGCGATTCCGGCATCTTGAAGTCGGCATTTTTCAAATGCTGTTCAAACCACAAATATTCCGTTAACGCGTTTTCGCTGGCGTGACGGTGATTGAGGTGCGGCGAAATGCTGAATCGCACGATGTCGTCGGGCACGTTTCGCCAATTCCAGGCCATGTTATCGATATGGCCATGAAAATCGTTCGTGGGGGACAACCAAAGAATCGGGCAGGTGATCAGCGGGATATACGCGTTGTCCGATACGCAAGCTAATCTCATCGGGTCGAGTTTGTCTTTCTTTCCTCCGGGCACCTCGGTTTGCTCCAACGCAAGATCCCCTGAACCGCCACACGACGGCACTGCGGCCTTGATACGCTTGTCGATCCCGGCAAGGTTCGTCGTCAATTTCCCACCCATCGAATGACCATGGACCCCGATGCGCGATGCGTCCACTTCAGGTTGCTGTTCCAGAAACGAGATTGCACGACGGGCCGCAATAAGCACGACGTACCAATTGCTGTTACGAGGAGACTCCACGCTGTCCAGTGTGAATTCGTTCGGAGTGAGCGGTCCGGCAAAATGATTCACGCGATCGCGTTGGGGTGGATGAGTCGCATCGAGGTTTCCCCAATCGGTCTGCGGGCCAGCCCAGTTCTCCGAACCGAGATTCATTGCATTGCCGCCCCAATTGATCGACACGCTCGCATAGCCGCGTTTGGCATAGGTAACGACGCTATTGAGTGAAGCGGATTGCCCACCACCATGAATCTGAACAAGGGCTGGCAGATTCGTTCCACCTTTTGGAAAGGCATAAAAAGCAGCGACTCGTGATTGCGAGCCTTTGAACACACCAACCTGGTAGCGAACGATGCGACAGACGATGGTCTCCTGCTCCCATTCTTTAAGAACTTCGACCTCCAGCGGAGTGCTTTTATCCAGTTCTTCATAGTCCGCCCAAAGTTCCTGGACATTCTTCGGAATCGCCTGCTGAGCCTCTTTCGCATGCACGATGGCATTTGGAAAGAGAATCAGCAGAAGGGCGAATGCTAGTTTCATGACGTATTTTCTTCTGCTTTGAGTAGTGGAGGTTCTTTGCTCGTTTAACGGCTAGCCGAAGGCGAATTCTGCGCTGCTCGGACGCCTGCGGCTTACCGTTAAACGAAGCGTCTTGGCGAGTTGCGCATTAGCCGCATAGTTCCGAGATCACTCCCGTGCTGTGACTGAACTGTTCAACCGGCACACCAGCTTGCTGTATGAGCGTGAGCCAGTAGTTGGCGAGTGGCGTGTCCTCTTTTGGCAGGACAATGTTTCTTCCATGTCTTATATCTTTCGCACCACCGCCGGTAAGGATCGCCGGCACATTCTTTAGTTCATGACCGGAGCGAATGTTGGTCCCATAGCTCACAATGCAATTGTCATACAAGCGGCTGCCGTCGATATCTTTGGCTTCCTTGAGGCGGTCGATGAAATGAGCCAGCAGGCCCATGCATTTTTGATCTCGCTGCCGCGAAGCATCAATGCGTGGTTGAGAAAAACCATAATGACTGAGGGAATGAGCCTGCAGCTTGATACCGATACTGGACAGCAAGGAACACACCGGCAGTCGATAGCTCACGACGCGAACGGCATCGGTTTGCAACGCGATGATCATCATGTCGTACATCAACTTGATCGCCTCTTCACCCGTCAGCCCCTCGTCGGGTGCTTCAAAGGGGGCATTGGGTTTCGGAATGTCAGCCCACTTGGCCTGACGCTCCAGCCCCGTCTCGACTTGCCGCACGCCCGTAAAATATTCATCGAGTTTGTCTTGGTCGTCTTTGCCCAGCGTTCGTTTCATGCTGCCCGCATTGATCTTGACGATGTCCAAGATGCTCTGCTTTTCCTTCAAGCGGGCGTGAACCTTATCCGGTGCGTCGTCACGGCTGGCGAATAGCGTGAAGTACAAATCAATCGGCCGATTGATTCCCGGAATCGGATTGCCGGAGTCGTCCCAAGCGAGCGACAGGCCCTTGCCGTGCCCCGAATTCTGTCCGCCATCGGCCTCGTTCGCCGACAGCGTCAACGATGCGAATCGCGTGTCGCTGCCCAGGTGCCGCGCGATGAGTTGATCACAGGAGATCGAATTGTGAAACCGTTTTCCCGGCGTGCCTTCAACGTTCGCACCCGTCAGGTACGAAACACTGCCACCATGTGGATCGGTCGCACCGATGTTGGTCATATTGGCGACCATCGTGATGTCGTCCTGATGTCGCTGGAGCGGGGCAAGTCCTTCGGTAAGGCCAATCTCCGAAAAGCGTCCGGCCTGCTTCGGATAGAAGGTGTCCGCAGTGAAGCCGAAGCCGCCACCGAGAAAGATCACACGTTTGGGCGGAGTTTTGTTGGAAGCAGCCGCACTGGCAAACGTTTCCAAAAAAGGTATCGCGATGACTGAGCTGCCGGCGCGTAGAAACGAGCGGCGTGTGGTCGAGTTTGTGATGAAGTGGGTCATGGTCGGTACCTGATGTAAATTGTTTAACGGCTAGCCGCAGGCGTCGGTGCATCTAGGTATGTCGACGCCTGCGGCTTGCCGTTAAACGATTTGATTGGTTGTGGGTGTGTTTGGTCGGAGTCGCCTGCGGCTTGCCGTTAAACGAGTTGGGTTAGTGGTAGGTGGTCCAGCCAGCGGTGTTGAGTCCAGCGAACGGAGTGACGAACGACCATTGCTGAGCGTGTATATCCTCTTTGATCGGATTCTGCACCACATACTCAATCGCCTGTTCGATGGCTTGTTCGCTGTCGAGATACTGCTTCCATTCGTGAGCGGCCCACATCCGAGGTAAACGATCGCCTTCAGGCGTGATCTCTTGAAAGGGATGAAGTTGGTCTTCAGCGATTTGACGTGTTGCTGCGCCCTTGAGCAAGTTAACCATTTGCTCAACTTTGTACGTGTGCCTGGCGATCACCAGATGCGTATGCTCGGGGAGGATAGAACACGCCCAGACGGTATAGTTGCTCTTGCTAATCTGCGTGGCAAAACCCTTGGCAATGGAAACCGCCTGCTGCCCCGTGACGGAGACGGGGTCGTATTGCAAGGCTCGCTTGGCTGCGTCCCGTGTCTCGAGCTCCTCTGACGAGAGTTCGCTCAGTGATCTTCGCTCAAGCGTTTTGGTGCTGGTGCCGAATTTCGCAATTTCCCAGCGGCGAACAAAGTCTGACCACGAACCCCGCGGGTCGTTCGGCAGCCAAAACCCATACATCGGCATGATGACATGATAACCGTGGATCATTCGGCTAGACCTATCCTGTTCATTGGGTTTCGTTTTTCGTTTAACGGCAAGCCGCAGGCGTCGGTGCATTACTCATCATCCTAAACGCAATTGGCATATACAAGCTCTGACGGTCTTGGTTCATATCGAGTGTTTTTTGGGAGGTTGCTGTTGGGACACCGTCGCCTTCGGCTTGCCGTTAAACGATTGGGTTGGCTTGTTTAACGGCTAGCCGCAGGCGTCGGTGTCTCTCAAAATAATTTCCTACTACTCAGTCGCCTTCGGCTTGCCGTTAAACGATCGGGTTGGCTTGTTTAACGGCTAGCCGTAGGCGTCGGTGCAGCTCAAAACAATTTCCTACTACTCAGTCGCCTTCGGCTTGCCGTTAAACGATTGGGTTGGCTTGTTTAACGGCTAGCCGCAGGCGTCGGTGCCTCTCAAAATAATTTCATACTACTCGGTCGCCTTCGGCTTGCCGTTAAACGATGGGCTTGGCTTTGTTTAACGGCTAGCCGTAGGCGTCGGTGCCTCTCAAAATAATTTCCTACTACTCAGTCGCCTACGGCTTGCCGTTAAACGATGGGGTCATGGTTTTCTAAACAGAGGACTCAGGGCGATTTCTCGGATCATGGATCGGACGCGGTAGTCGTCGGGTTTCAGCTTGGCGAGCATCGTGTCGACGTCGTCGGCATCGGAAAATTCGACCGTGCGGCCGAGGGCATAGGCGAGCATCGATTCGAGTACTTCTCGCGCCAAAGCGTCTTCGTGAGCGAGCAATACCTTTTTCAATTCCTGCACGCTATCGAAAGCCAAACCATCCGGCAGCGTTCCACCGGGTTCGATGGGGACTGGCTTTCTGCCCACTTTTTCGATATCCCGCCATTGCCCCGTGGTGTCAAAGTTCTCCAGACCAAATCCGATCACGTCCATCTTCTTGTGACACGAGGCACATACCGCCCGTTGTTGGTGCAGTTCAACCATCTCGCGGTTCGTCTTCGGCTCGGCGGAGGCTTCGCTCAGCTCGGGAACGTTGGGCGGTGGCGGAGCGGGTTTCTCGTGCAGCAACTTTTCCATGATCAGCGCACCGCGGATCACCGGCGACGATCGCTCACCATTGGATCCCGTCACGAGAAACGCGGTCTGCGTCATCAGACCACCACGCGGCGAATCATCAGGCAAACGAATCTTGAGAAACTCGTCGGTCCTCGTGTCCGGAAAATCCAAGCCGTAATGAGCGGCGAGAGCTGCATTGATGGTGACGAAGTCCGAGTCGATGAGATTGGCTGCCGGCAAGTTTTCATCGATCAACGTTCCGAAGAATTCGAGAACCTCTCGTTTGGCGTCCTGCTGTACACCCTCGTTGAATCGAAAATGTTCCTGTCGATCAATGGTGATGGCATCGTATCGGTCGAACTCAGCCCATTGACTGACGAAGCCATCACGAAACGCTTGAGCTTTCGGGTCGTCAAGCATGCGATCCACTTGCTGGGCGTAGACGGCCGTGTCAGACAGGTCGGCGGCGTACAGTTCTTCGTCGGGAGGACAGCTCCACAGGAAATACGACAAGCGAATCGCCAATTCGCGGTTGGTGAGTGCGTTGCGATCCGACTTTTCTTGCAAGAACAGAAACGCCGGAGAAGCGAGCACAATTCCGATCACCTCGGTCATTGCATCGCGATGGCTCATGCCCTCCGCTCGGTGCTGTTGAAAAATGGCGTGCAATCCCGCGACGTAGTCCGGTTCCGGCTGGTTCCTACGAAACGCCTCGAACGCAAACTTCTCGATCAACTCCGGAATCTTTGCATCGTCCCAAATGTAGGGGCTGCCTCGTCCCGTGGGTCTGTTGGGGAAAACGATCTCTTCAATCTTGGGGCGCTGCTCCGGATAGAAGGGCCCTTCGATCTCAACCCAGTCGACCCAGACAGTGGCTCTTGGGTCGATGTGATCCCCGCGACCCTGAACCTTGTCGATGTAGCCGCGCAAGGTGTTTATGGTGTTTTCCGGCACATTTTCCCTGACGTTGACAGGGAGCCAAGACTGATTCAGCGGCTGACGAAATCGCATCTCCACACTTTCGGGATTCTCCGGCGTACCAGTAAGTCTCGCCGTGCCGCGAGTGCTGTGGTTGTCCCAGACGCGAATGATTTGGCGAAGGGGATCCGGCTGGCCGCGAACGCCGCCATGAATGCGAACAATGTACTCACCCCGGATATCGAGATGCCTCGCTGCCGCAACCCATTTGGCGATATCACAGATATAGACGCCTTCGTCGACCAGCGGATACTGCAAGTAACGCCGAGGCATCTCCGCGCGGGAATCCCATTGCGTAAAGATGATCTCCATATCGCCTTCGTCCTCGAACCCCATTTCCTGCCACGTCGCCCCGGCTTTCTTCATGGCCATTTTCTGGTCCAGGTCCGCGAGATTGTTTCGTACATATTCATTCACTTGTGTCTCGACTTCAGAGCGTTCGGTCGTCAGTTCTCGTCGAGGGCTGTAGTTGAATCGGAATGATTCGAAGGCGACTTTTTTGCCAAGCTCCAGATACTTTTCAAAATGGGCTGACGAAAAATACTGCTCTGCCCCCACGGTATCGAAACTGCCAGCCTCGCCGTCATCGGGGATGTCATCCAGGGCAACATGAAATCCGAACAGGTCGCGGATGGTTGCCGAATACTCACGTCGGTTCAACCGACGCATTTTGATTTCGCCGCCATGATCCGTCAGCCGTCGTCGAGCATCCACAAGAGATCCGGTGAGAGCGTCCAGCACACCGGCCAGTTCGTCGTTACTGGGTTGCGGTGAATCTTCGGGAGGCATGTCGCCACTGTTCAACTGGTCGAGCACATCCTGCCACCGCTGAGCTTCGCTGTTGCCGGTAATTTCCCAGGCAATCTGGTCAAAACGGACTTGACCATTTTGTTCGTCCGGTCCGTGGCACGTAGCGCAGTACTTCTGCAGAAACGGTTGCAGCTTCGCTTGAGGCACACGCGTTGACTGTGGCGGCTCATCAGCGACTGCACCGCCGCACGCGAGGATGAACGTCAGGATGATCAAAAGCTGTTTCATGATGTTTGTTATCAAATCGTTTAACGGCAAGCCGCAGGCGTCGGCTCTCAGAATTGGCAGCCATTCACCGCGATGGACCTCAATCCGCCAGCGTTCACGGATGACCGACCGACACAGTCTACACAAAAACCGGAAAGTCTCACCGCCATCCCTTGTCCTGCAAACACGGGACCGATGCCAGCCGCAGCGGCAAGTAAACTGATGGAGGTTTTCGTCGAGTCGAGCTGCCACAGCCCCAAACCTTTGAGCGAGTCTCAACCACGCTCGATCGGCTCCGCGATCGCCTCATGACGCCTTATCCGTAATCGTTCTAGGAGTCCCAACCCATGAAAAAACATTCCGCGGCGCGAAACGCATTTACGTTGGTTGAACTCTTGGTGGTGATCGCCATCATCGGTGTGCTCGTCGGCTTGCTTTTGCCTGCCGTTCAGGCGGCTCGGGAAGCCGCTCGCCGCATGTCCTGCGGTAACAATTTCAAACAAATTGGATTGGCAATTCACAATTATCACGCGGCCTACGATCAGCTTCCTACCCATGGCTCGGGAACTCATACCGAAGTATCACCCCTGTTCAATTGGTCTACCGCCAGCGGTTCATCGAACAATATCCACCTCAGCGTTCTCGTTGGTTTGACTCCGTTCATCGAGCAGCAGGCGTTGTGGGAACTCATTTCAAACTCATACGATACGAACGGGGACGGCGTTATTGCATACGCTGCACCGTCGGCAAACTCGACCGGCGACTACTATCCGATGGGGCCTGGACCATCGGTCATCTACCGACATTATGAACCCTGGTCGACGGATGTCAGTTCGTTCCGCTGCCCCAGTGATCCTGGGATAGGTCTGCCAGCGATGGGGCGCACCAACTATGCGGTCAATCTTGGCGATTCGATCGATAGGATGAACATCGGCGACAGAGGTCATGCCAATTTCCCCCTTGTTCAAAATTCCAATCGAGCACGTGCATCCAATCGAGGCTTTTTTGCGAGGTTTCAGAAGACCAGCTTTTCAAATGTATTGGATGGCTTATCCAATACGATCGCCATGGGTGAAATCGCAACCGACATAGGCGATAACGATAATCGAACGATCATCAAAGGCACGGCGAATGAAGACGCGATCAGAGACAATCCGCGGACCTGTTACGAAACTGCGGGCCTCATTGACTCGACCAGACCTCGCTTTTGGACATCAGGCGGTATCGACAATGCAAACAACGGCCGTGGATACATTTGGGCAAGTTCGACATCGATCTTTACCAGCATGTTCACCATTTTGCCTCCTAACAATGCAGTGTGTCATCAATGGACGCTTTCCACAGGAGTCTTGCCGCCATCAAGTCGCCATGAAGGTGGAGTCCATGTCCTCATGGGTGACGGCGCCGTGAAGTTCGTCACCGAGTCGATCGACTCAGGCAATACGAACGCGGGCAACGTATGGCTCAACGGCTTCGCAGGTCAGGCACCTGGCTCCCAGAGTCCTTATGGTCTGTGGGGCGCACTGGGCACGCGTGCCAACTCGGAAACAATCAAGGAGTCTTTCTAAGATGAGAATGAAACTACTTTTGGTGCCATTGCTCGCTTGCAGTTGTCTACTGAGCATCGGCTGTGGTGGCCAGGAAAGCACGTTAGTAGTCCCGGGTGCGCCCACGCTCGAAGAAGACCAAAAAATGCTCGAGCAGCAGGAAAAGCAAGCGGCACAATACATGGAATCGCTTAAAAACGAATAGAACGTTTTTTTAGGATGACTTCGCCTACTTGGAGCCGAGCGTTGGTGGCATTGCCGACGGGTGGTATCGCTGGCCCGAACCCCGGTCGCCTTGCGGTGAATAGTGAGGGCTATCCTGGGTCGTTGTTGGTTGGTAGGTGTCCTCTTGCGAAGTCATTCGCCACCATTTCAACCATCCCTTGGCAAGTTCATCGACCTTTTCAGGATGCAAATCGCTCAGATCGTTCGTTTCCAGCGGATCGATTGTGGATTGGAATAGTTCCCAACCGGATTCGTCAACTTCCGCCAACGTCCAATCGCCATCGCGGACGGCGCGATTGTCCATGTACTGAAAATACAGTGGGCGATCGCGTTGCCAATCCCCGGTTGTAAGTAAGTCAACAAACGATTGACCTGATAAATTTGCGTTCTCTTCGGCTCGTGCGACTGAATCAGTGAGAGCAAGCCGGGTCAACGTCGGCAATACGTCGACGACATGCACGGCTTGCGAGCGGATTTGGCCGGGTTGAATTTTGGCCGGCCAACGCGCGATCGCGCCGCTGGTCACGCCGCCCGCGTGTTGGCTGATCTTGTACATCCGCCATGGCGTCACGCTGGCGTAGGCCCATCCGGTACCGGGTTGCCAATTCGAGCCTCGATCGCCCGGCAATTTGCCTTGCGCTAACATCGGTTGATCGACCACCGAAAATGAATCCGTTCCGTTGTCGCTGATGAATAGTACCAGTGTGTTCTCGGCGATCGACTTCGAATCGAGTGTCCGCAACAATCGCCCGATCCCCTGGTCCATGCGATCGACCATCGCCGCATAGACGGCCATCCGCAAGTCTTCGAGATCTTGCTGTGCCTCGGTCAACGAATCCCATTGCGGTAAGTTGTCCGGATAGGCGGGTAGCTGAGCGTTCGAGGCGACGAGACCGATTTGTTTTTGTTGCTCGAACCGAGCCTCGCGAATCGCATGCCACCCGACGCGATACTTGCCACGATATTTTTCGATCTCCTCACGCGGCGCTTGCAAGGGGTTGTGAGGTGCTTGGTAGCTGACCATCACCATGAAGGGTTGATTCGCGTCGGCCTGTTCGATGAAGTGAATCGCCCGATCGGTCAAGGCGTCGCTGCTGTAAAAGTCGGTGGCAAAATCGTGAAACGGGTTTCGATCGAGTTGGTATTGGTTGTTTCCGGCGAAGTGATCGGCGAACCCGTTGAGGAATCCGAAAAAGTGATCAAAGCCATGATCCATCGGATGACCGGGCAGGTGCCATTTTCCGATCAAAGCGGTTTGGTATCCGGTCGTTTTGAGGCGTTCGGGCAAGGTGTCGGTGGAATTGAAATCTCGAAGCGCTACCGGCCACCACTGCCCTGTCATCAAGGACGCCCGAGTGGTCACGCACATCCCACCGTTAAAAAAACGCGTCAAGCGAACGCCGTCATTGGCCAATCGGTCCAAATTCGGAGTCGCGATCTCGCCGCCGTAGCACCCCAGATCGCTGTAACCCAGATCATCTGCCACGACCAGGACTATGTTGGGCTGGGCCGCCCCTGCAGGCGGGGTCGGTAGCCAAGCCAACAGCCACACCGAGAAAATCGCAATGATGAGGGTGTTTTTGGGAAGCGAAAAGAGGAACAAACGCATGTTGTCTTGGGGAGTGTTTCGGATCTTTTTGCGGGAAGGCTGTTTTTACCCAGTAAAATAGTCGCCAGGTGTGACATTCCTTTTCATAGAGAACACTTTGCAAGGAAAACTCGTCATTTCGTCCCCGTCTGTTTCCTCCGATCACGACGATCAGCCGGAGTTTGAAGACGCAATCGAGCGTGCTCAACTTCCGATGTTCGGTTATCTGGTTCGCTTGACCGGATCGGTGACCGATGCGCAAGACCTATTGCAAATGACCAACGTGACCGCGTGGACGCGGAAAGAGACGTTCGAGCCGGGGTCCGACTTGATCGCTTGGATGCGCACGATCGCGATCAACCACGTTCGCAACGAATCCCGCCGCCGAGCACGCCGATCGACCGTACCATTGCTCGATGACGAACTATCCCAACTCGCCGAAGCCCGCCACGCGATGCGGCAGCGTAACGCGCCGCAACAAAGCGATCTGGAATCTCGACGATTACGGATCGGTCAATGTCTTGAAAAACTAACGTCCGCTCAGCGAATATTGATCGATCAGTTTTATCAACAAGGCTTGACGCTCAATCAGATCGCCGAAGCCAACGACACGACCATCAACGCGATCGGACAACGATTGCACCGAGCTCGTTCGGCACTCGTCAAGTGCGTCCGACGCTCCCTCGCAATCGACGCAGATCCAATCACCTTCACTCCTTCCCTTGTCGACTCGAATGAATCGGCTTAACGCTATGAATGACCATCCACTGACCCGTCTCGACGAGCTGATGCAGGCTCGCTTGAGTGACGCGTTGACCGAGGCGGAATTTTCGGAGCTTCGCGCGATCCTCCGCAGCGATCCCGACGCGATGGATCGCTATTTGGATTTCTGCGAAATCGATATCGCACTGGCTACGCCCTTGCCAACGTTTCTCGCACCCGAGATGAGTAGGATGGTACCGAGTCACGACCTTAGCATCGCGGGAACAGTAAGTGGTGGCGACTTTCAGTCGCCAAACCCTGAAACGTCGACTGAAAGTCGACGCCACGTTAGGAATCCATCACTTATTGTTCACGCGATGCTTAGCGGCGGTCCGCGTCAGCGGAGTCGTGTTTTCGGAAGCTTCAAACACGCAGCGGACTTTTGGATCGCGGCCGCTTCGATCCTGTTGATCGTCGGCGGTTTGGGGCTGAGTTCTTGGATCGCCAAATCGCAATCCAACCGGATCGCCTGGCACCGATCCATTGCGATCAACGAAGCTCTTAGCGATGTCGCATTCGAACAAGATTCCGATACCCATCCCGAAGCCGAGATCGATGCCAATTCACGGACGGTCATCCCGCGTCGAAACGAGTGGAAGACGATTCAGTCGACCGGTTCGGTGAAGCATCCGCCGCTGATCGATACGGCCGTTCCCGTAACGGCCAAGACGGCCGTTCGCCCGATCCGATTCAACCGTGACATTCGACCGATCCTTTCGGAAACTTGCTTTCATTGCCACGGCCCCGACGAACACGGCCGTCGCGCCGACTTGCGTTTAGACACGCCCGAAGGGGCCGCCGAAGATCTCGGCGGTTACCAACCGATCGTTGCCGGCGACCTCGAGAAAAGCGAAGCTTGGCAGCGAATCATTTCAGATGATCCGGACACTTTGATGCCGCCGCCGGAATCGCATCTGGTTCTGATCGACGATCAAAAACACTTGATTCGAAGGTGGATCGAAGAAGGCGCGCTCTACGAAGGCCACTGGGCGTTCGCGCCACCAGCCCGACCGTTGGTTCCCGAAGTAACGATCCAAGACACCGCTGGAGAACCATGGGGGCAAACACCGATCGACGCGTTCGTCGCGGCACGAATGGCCGAAGCCGGTTTGACACCGTCGCCCGAAGCGAATCCGCGAACGTTGATTCGACGCTTAACGTTTGATTTGACCGGCTTGCCACCCACGATCGAGCAGGTTCGCCGGTTCGTCGCCGATTACCAAGCCCGAGGCGAAGAGGCTTGGCAAGACGCGATCGGTAGGTTGCTCGAGTCGCCCCACTTCGGCGAACGAATGGCCGTCCCGTGGCTCGATCAAGCACGCTACGCGGATACCAACGGATACTCGATCGATGGCGGTCGAGACATGTGGTTATGGCGTGATTGGGTGATCCACGCTTACAACGAGAATCTACCCTTCGATCAATTCTTGGTCCAACAGATCGCCGGCGACCTGCTGCCCGATGCGACCGAAGCCGAGCGGATCGCAACGGGATTCAACCGCAATCACATGGTCACCCACGAGGGAGGCACGATTCCGGAAGAAAACCTGACCAATTACGCCGCCGATCGTGTCAAAACGACCGGCGAAGTGTTTCTCGGATTAACCATGGGATGCGCCCAATGTCACGATCACAAATACGATCCGATTTCACAAAAAGAGTACTACCAGTTCTTCGCGTTCTTCAACGAACTCAGTGACAGGGGACTCGACGGCAACGCGGGCAATAACCCCGCACCGAAGATCATGGCTAAAACGGTTCTGCCCAAAGAGGAGCTGCCCGAGCTGCGAGCCGAATTGACGACATTGCAAAACACGCTGCAAAAAACCCGTGACGGCTTCGACGCATGGCTCGCCGACGCCCAAGCCCACGAAGCATCTCGGGGAAATCGGTTTCAAACACACCGCCTCAAATCACTCGATGTGTCCAGCCC
The DNA here is from genome assembly GCF_007859915.1 of Neorhodopirellula pilleata. Classification (GTDB taxonomy): domain Bacteria; phylum Planctomycetota; class Planctomycetia; order Pirellulales; family Pirellulaceae; genus Rhodopirellula; species Rhodopirellula pilleata. Next base: position 55,447 of record NZ_SJPM01000011.1, on the reverse strand, counting down.
CAATCGACCGGGTGACTATGTCGTGCGAGATGACGGTTCGGTGTTCTTTGAAAATCCCAGCGGCGGGCTCAACGCGATGAGTCACGTGCTCGAGCTGCCTGGAAATCTGGCGACCGGCCAAACGATCGACGGCATCCGCATTCGATTCTTTCCGCACGGCGAGGGCGATGCGAAACGACTCACCCCGCACGCGGCGAAAGTTCCGCAGGTGACCACGGTATTGGTTTCTGCAGGGGAATTGCCCGCGAAACAAGTCGATATCTATCGTCAAAAGTCATTCGCCCAAGCGACCGCGTCGTCGGCGGCCGAGAACCGTGCGGCCTATCACGTTTTGGACGAACGCAACGACGATTGGTGGATGCCGGTCCAACCGGATCAAGAACAACACTTGACGCTCACCTTCGATGAACCGGTGCGCGTCGATCAAACGCCTTACCTCAGCGTGATGGTGTTCTTCGGTGTCAATCAATCTTTGCCGCACCACTGGCGGATCGATGCGTTCAGCGGCATCGACACCGACAGTCGCTTTGCGCCGAGCGTTGCCGAAGCGATCGCCACGCCGCAAGAATCGTGGACGGACGAGCAACGTGACCTCGTTCTGCAAACGTACCGCCAAGACGCGCCGGCACTTGAGCGATTGCAGGTCCGCATCGCCAACGTGCAAGAACGCATCGACGTGTTGACCAAACCGTATCAGACCATGGTGATGGACACGGCGGCCAAACCACGGGAAACGTTCGTGCTCGCCCGTGGTCAATACGACGCGCCGGGTGAAAAGGTGACGCCTTCGACGTTGGAGGTGCTGCCCGACTTGTTATCGCCGGAATCAGATGGTGCAGAATCGCCCGCACGTGCAACTCGATTGGACTTGGCACGCTGGATGATCGATCCGAAACATCCGTTGACCTCGCGGGTCGCGGTCAATCGCATCTGGTCGTTGTTCTTTGGGACGGGGATCGTCGCCACCTCGGCGGACTTTGGTTCCCAAGGCGAATGGCCCAGCCATCCGGAATTGCTGGATTATTTGGCAACCGAGTTCGTTGCCGGGGGATGGGATCAAAAGGAATTGATCCGCCGAATCGTTTCCTCGTCCACTTATCGTCAAGACAGTTTCGCGTCCGCCGAGAATCGCCGCATCGATCCGAAAAACCGCTTGCTCGCTCGCGGTCCGAGTTTCCGATTGTCGGCCGAGTTCATTCGCGACCAAGCACTCGCGGTCAGTGGGTTGCTCGTGCCGCGAATCGGCGGACCGAGCGTTCACCCCTACCAACCTGCGGGACTTTGGAAAGAAGTCAGTCACTTCGGCAGCACGCCGGCGACGAAACAAGTCTTCGTTCAGGACCACGGCGAAAAACTTTATCGGCGTAGTCTCTACACGATCACCAAACGGACCAGCCCTCATCCGAGCATGAGCGCCTTTGACGCTCCCAATCGTGAAATGTGTACGGTCCAGCGGGGCATCACCAACACGCCGCTGCAAGCACTCGTGACGCTCAATGACACGCAGTTCGCCGAAGCCGCTCGGGTGCTCGCGGGCGATCTACTTAAGTACTCGTCGCCGGCGGACGAGAACGAGCGATTGAAAACAGCCTTTGAACGGGTTACCAGTCGCTTGCCCAACGAAGATGAACTGACGATTTTGAAACAATTGCTCGCCGACGAACGCAAGCGATATGAATCGTCACCGGAACAGGCTGTGGCGACGATCAGCGTCGGCGAATGGCCGGTCGAACGTGACTTGGATCCGGTTGAACACGCCGCGTGGACTCAAGTCGCGGCTCTGCTCTTAAACCTCAGTGAAACGGTGACCCACCTATGAATCGTGACATGCGAAAGAATCAACCGATGACGATGGAAAACGTCCTCAACGAAAAGCACAGCCAACTGATGACCCGACGGACGTTGTTCGGCGGATCGGCGGCAGGGATCGGTGCGATCGCGTTGGGCAATCTGCTCGCCGATGACGTGAACGCCGCACCCGCTAATGTCATTCTGAGCCAGTCGTCCTCCGGCGGACTTCCTGGTTTACCACACTTTGCACCGAAAGCGAAACGAGTCATCTACTTGTTTCAGTCCGGTGGACCGAGCCACGTCGACCTGTTCGATCACAAAGACGAACTGGATCAACTGCACGGGACCGATTTGCCCGATTCGGTTCGCGGTGATCAGCGACTGACCGGAATGACGTCAGGCCAGAAAAGTTTTCCGATCGTCAAGCCGTTGTTCGGCGGCAAGCGATGCGGGCAACACGGGACTTGGATCGGCGATCTGTTGCCGCATACGCAAAGCGTGGCCGACGACCTGACGATCATCCGTTCGATGTGGACCGAGGCGATCAACCACGATCCCGCCGTGACGTACATCAACACGGGGTCTCAACAGATGGGGCACGCGTCGATGGGTGCGTGGCTGAGCTATGGTCTCGGCCGCGAGAACGACAACTTTCCGGCCTACATGGTGTTGCTCAGCCAAGGGACCGGAAAGAATCCCGGTCAGCCCCTGTTTTCGCGGTTGTGGGGCAGTGGTTATTTACCGTCCAATCACCAGGGCGTGATGTTGCGACCGGGGGCCAATCCGGTGTTGTATCTGCAAAACCCGCCGGGAGTCTCGCGTGACGGGCGTCGGAGATTGCTCGACGCGTTGGGCAGCCTGAATCAAATGCAAGCCGAGGCCGCCGGCGATCCGGAAACGTTGGCCCGGATCGAAGCCTACGAAATGGCATACCGGATGCAAACGTCGGTTCCGGATTTGACCGACCTGTCCGACGAACCGGAATCCACGTTCGAACTTTATGGCGAAGAATCGCGCCGACCGGGCACGTTCGCAGCGAATTGTTTATTGGCACGGCGGATGGCCGAGCGCGGCGTTCGATTCATCCAACTGTTCCATCGCGGATGGGATCAGCACATTTCGATCGAAGGTCAACTTCCCCGGCAATGCCTCGACACCGACCAAGCGTCTGCGGCACTGGTTCAAGATCTCAAACGTTTAGGCATGCTCGACGATACACTCGTGATTTGGGGCGGCGAATTCGGACGCACCGTCTATAGCCAAGGCGAACTCGGAGCCCCGACGTCGGGACGCGACCACCACGGTCGCTGCTTCACGACATGGATGGCCGGAGGCGGAATCAAGCACGGTTTTGATTACGGTCGAACCGACGAGTTTGCGTACAACATCGTCGAAAACCCAGTGCACATTCGCGACCTCAACGCCACGGTGCTGCACCAGATGGGCATCGACCACGAGCGTTTCACGTTCAAGTTCCGAGGCCTCAGCCAACGCCTGACCGGAGTCGAAGAAGCCAAAGTGATCGAGGAAATCTTGGCGTAAAAGTAGGCTGGGTGGAGGAGGCTTTGCGACGAACACCCGGCGGGGGAGATTGAAGATTGAAGATTGAAGAGTGAAGAGTGAAGAGTGAAGAGTGGAGAGATCGGTCGGATTGGACTGATCGGTCAGTTCATATCCAACTAACAACTAACAACTAACAACTAACAACTAACAACTAACAACTAACAACCAACAACCGCTTCTTGCCGGGTCTCCGCTGTCGCTGCGACCCGGCCTACTTTTAGGTTCGTCGGGGGCGGTAGAGGTCCAGGTTGGGGCGACCGGCTAGGCTCGCGTAGACGGCGGCGATTTGTTGCCAACCGGATCGTAGCCATTGCTCCGCATCGGCCATATCCGTTGCTGCGTCGGGGTCAATCTCGAAGTAGTAGTCGGTGGGCAAGTCGAACGTTCGTTGCCAACCGCTCGTCGGAATGTCGGCGACGATCACGCATTCACAACGCAGTGGATGGTTGTCCGTGTCGTCGGCGTGTTGAGTCAGCGGTGATCCGGCAAGCGTCAACAGGAAATCCGGCGGGACTTCTTCGAACTCATCTGCGGAATCATCGGTAGGGTCATCTCCCGATTTGTCGTCCTCTTCGACGGCCACCAAGTCGATCGATTTCACGAACGTGTCGGTGAACACTCGACCTCGCAGCAAGTCGGTTCGAATGACTTCATACAGGCCCACTTCGATCCATTGCCGTATCGTGCTCGGTCGCGGACGCAATCGGTCTTGCTGTTGGGCGTCGATGGCCGAAAACGCAAGTGGCGACAAACAGCGATCGGGCATCATCGGCATCGGGTCGTTCCAGCGAACCTCAAGGTCGTCGGATTTCAACCAGTGGTTCGCGAACCAGTCGTCTCGAAACGTCGGGCCGATGCGTTGAAATACGGCGTTGGCGAACGGTCGCGATTGCCAGACATCCGCTCCCGCGATCAGCGTCACGTCGTAACCAAGATATCGTCCATAAAGTGCCGCTTCGATCCCGATCGGCGTCGTACCTAAGACCGCGATCGTTCCAGGTGGATCGAGTGTGAGTGGATCCAAATCAGAGGTATCTTCGTTCATTGTGCGTGGGCTTGTTGTCGTCCGACTGAAAAGGGTGTCATGTCCATAAACGTGGGTTGGTTTTCGATGCCATCGGCGATCGCCACTGCGGTCGCTGGTGCGAAATGAATGCCGCTACGATAATGTCCGGCCGCGACGAAAACAGAGTGTCGGTTAGGAACGCGACCGATCATCGGAAATCCATCGAAGGTCATCGGTCGCAAACCCGCCCAACGCTGAATCTCCGGTGCGTCCGTTAGCTCGGGATTCAGCCGACCGGCGAATTGGCGGAGAGTGTCAATCTCGTCGTCGGTAGTCGATCGATCGAAGCCAACCTCTTCTTCGCATGAACCGACGAGCACGTGCCCGTCGCCACGAGCGATCAGGTAGCGGTTACCTAAGTTGACCACGATGGGATTGTTCATGGACTCACACCGCAACAACAAAATTTGTCCGCGAATCGGGATCAAGGCGTTTTCTAGGTTCAGATCGACGTCGACCAACCCCGCCCAGGTTCCGCCACACACGATGATCGGTTCGTCTTCGCTTTCCCTTGTCACGTCCGACAAGTGGGAAACGGAATCACCGTGGCGGAACTGAACGCCATTTTTTTGACAAGCAGCCACGAGCGCCTGCAGTAGTCGCGGCGGGCGAACTTGGTATTCGTCGGGTACCCACCAAGCAGCCGCGTCAGGGTGTTCTTGGATCCAAGGATTTTGATCGGCCCACGATCCTAACCAGGGTTGTTTCGTTCGCAAATTATCCGGCGACACGGCTTCGCAAACGATCCCCATCTCATCCCAATACGACACCATCCCGATCATCGCGGCGGCTTCACCGGCGGTTTCGGCTAGGTAGTATCCGCCGCAGCGAACGAACCCAGGATCGATCTCCGATTGTTGATGAAGTTGCTCGGCCCACTGCGGCCAAAGTTGATGACTAAAGCCTCGAAATCGCTCCATCGGATCGGTCGCGAGTTCGAAGTTTGCCGGCGGCAGAATTCCACCCGCAGTCCAGGACGTCGGTTGTTCGACCGGGGCAATGGATTGATCGGCGTTGCGTTCGATCAACGTCACCGCATGGCCGCGGCGTGACAGTTCCCACGCCACGGATAGACCAATCACACCACCGCCGACAATGTTCACCTTTTTCTTGATATTCACGCGAGAGTCGTTGTTCGAACGGGGATCGGCTGAGCGGCGGTTCACCGAGGAGATCATGTCGATGGAAAGTTTAAAATGCGGATTAAGTCTTCACGAAATTGATCCACCGAATCGGATCGGCGGGACGGAAACGAAGTGAGCAATTCGGCGAGATCTTCGGCGGAGTCCACATCTCGCTTTGGAGTGAGCATGGCCAGCGACCAACCCAAGCTTTCGATCGCATCGATCGTTTGGTTCAAGACCGTCTCGGTGCTCCAAGCGACGTCGTCGAAAACAGTCGCCAACTCTTCTGGACGGCGGTCACCGGCAATTCCAATGAGATAGTAACCGCCATCGAACGCCGGGCCCAAAACGATATCGTGATCGCCCAGCAAATCCCAGGTGCCTTCCAGGTCTCCATGGCTCAGAAGTGGGCAGTCGCTGCCGATCAGCACCGCAGCGGCTTCGCGTCGCTGCCCGGTTCCCCGCTTATCCATTTTCGTCGTAAACCATCGCTTCATCCGATCGCCTAAGTTTCCGGTACCCTGATCGACGACTCTCCATTTGGGCCCGGCGATTGCGCCCATCCCGACGAGCGCCTCCTTGGGGGACCCTACTAACTCACGCGTGTCCCCCGAATCTTGCAATTCGTTGAGTAATTGGACGACAAATCGCTCATGCAGGCGCGCCGATACGGTCAACAATTGAGTTCGAACGTCAAGACCTCGACGGGCTCCGAGCAAACCCAAAAAGTGTACGTCCGTGCACTCTTGGAGGGCTTCGGGGCAAACAAGCAGGGACTGAGCCAGCCTCGTCTTGACTCGTCCTGGTTCCCAATACTTCGCCATGATTCCGATCGTCGTTTCAAAACGTTCTGCGTTGGCTGGAAACATGGATCAAAAACCGTTAGAAAACTGCATCGTTTCGGATAATGTTCGGCTAAACTAAACCGAATCGAATTAAGACGCGAGCGTATTACCTGTTGCCGCGTTTGCCTTTTCTGGTGGGATGACGACCGGCTTGTCTATGTCTTCGATTACTTCCGAACGCTTCGTGACGATGGTTGCCAAGAGCAACCTCATCGACGAGAAAACGCAGGAGCGTTTTGTTGGGAAGGTGCGGGAAAAGTGTGGAGGCGAGTTGCCGACGAATGTTAAGAAATTAGCCACCGCCTACAAGAAAGCGGGGCTGTTAACCGATTGGCACGTCGAAAAGATTTTCGCCGGAAAGTACCGCGGCTTCTTTTTGGGTAAGTATAAACTGCTCGGTCATATCGGGACCGGTGGGATGAGCAGCGTGTATTTGGCCGAGCACACTGGATTGCACGATAAACGGGCGATTAAAGTACTGCCTAAAAAGCGAGTCCACGACGCGTCGTATCTCGCTCGATTTAAATTGGAAGCCCAAGCAATCGCGTCGTTGAACCATCCCAACATCGTGTGTGCCTACGATATCGATAACGAAGGCGACACGCATTTCATTGTGATGGAGTACGTCGACGGTCTCGACTTGCAGATGCTCGTGCGACGCGACGGCCCTTTGGATTTCTCGACGGCGGCCGACTTGATCGCTCAAGCCGCTCGAGGTCTGCAACATGCTCACGAGCGTGGCGTCATTCACCGGGACATCAAACCCGCCAACTTATTGATCGATCAAGGCGGTCGACTGCGGTTGCTCGACATGGGACTGGCGTTGATGGCGTCGGAGTCGGATCATTCAGTGACCGTCGCGAACAATGAAAATGTGCTCGGGACGGCCGATTACTTGGCACCCGAGCAAGCGGTCAACAGTCACCAGGTGGATCATCGCGTCGACATCTATGGTCTCGGTTGCACGTTGTATTTTTTGCTGACCGGTCGTCCGCCGTTTTCCGATGGCACGCTCGCTCAACGGATCATCAAGCATCAAAACGAGATGCCCCGCAGCATCCGAGAACTTCGCCCGGATTGCCCCGGCGAATTGGAGGGCATGTGCGTCAAAATGTTGCAAAAGGATCCCAAGTATCGCTATCAAACGGCAGGCGAAGTCGCCAATGCGTTTGAACGATTTGCCAAGGCGATCCCCAGGGGCGAACGGGTGCGGATCGGTTTAGGCGAGGCCCCCGAGGCGATCGGCGACCTTTCGTCGCTGAGCTTCAGCGGCAGCAGTAGCTCGAACGGGTTCGACCAAGAGAACCAAAACGACACGATCACCAATCGCAACGACGACACGCTCGCGAGCAGTCGATCCAAACTCATCCGCGAGCAGAATCAACGCGCAAGTGAGAGCGGCCGATTGGTCAAGGTTGAGTCGATGGGGGCTCCCTTGAGTTCGGCCAGCGGAAGCTTGCTCGATTTGGAACTGGAATCCGGTTTCCGCGAACCGAAGCGTGGCTCGAACCACAAAGATCAAGAGATTCTTCACAGCGACACACGATTGAGCCGCGCGAGTCCCCGAAGTAAACAGCAACAGGGCATCGACCCGTTGTTATTGGGCACGATCCTTGCCGCGTTGTTTATCGCGGCTCTCGCTCTGGGTTATTTTTTGGCCCGGGTGACTTCCTGATCCTAGTGCTTCGTCAAACCCTAAAATTAGGGTTAGTGAAGTGAGCCGACGGCGCCAGCCGCGGGCATTGCTCAACGCCCGACGCTACCGGCGTGTTGATTTAATCGTAACCCGAAGCGTGAGCGAGGGATGAGTCAATATCAATTATCCCTCGCTTACGCAGCGGGTTACGAAAAAAGCGCAACTTCAAAAAACGTCAGCGAGGGATTCAACGCCATTAAATCCTCTGTATGTATCCCTCGCTCACGCTTCGGGTTACGATGCAAACTAAATCAACAGCCCGCTAACGCGTTCGGCTCATCCTAAAATTAGATTTTGACGAAGGCCTAGAAATTCTTTCGTTTCTTCTTGCCGTTGAAGGGACGCTTCCCTTGCTGCCCTTTTCCGGGTCGCGGTTTGAAGCTCGATCCACCTCCGGAATGAGGGCGACCGCCGCGTCGTTCGGTCTGTTCTTCGTCGCCACGAGAAACTTCCAAATTCAACCGCTTTCCGGAAACCCAAGTCTTGCGAAGTTTTTGATAGATGTCTTCGGGCATGCCTTCGGGTAGATCGATCGTGCTGAACTCGTTCCGAATGCTAATCGGACCGATGTATTGTCCTTCGATGCCGGCTTCATTGGCCACCGCACCCACGATGTTGCCTGGCTTAACACCATCGTTCCAACCCACATCGATTCGATACCGAACCATACCGGCCTCGGGTGGTCCGAGTTGACGTGGCGGTCGCCCCGCATCGCCGCCGCGATCTTTTTCCTTTCGGTCACCATAGCGATCGCCTCGCTCACTGCGGTCGTACGAATCCTCTCGCCGATCGAAATCTTGAGGGCGTTTGCCTGCGGGGCGGTCCTTCATCAAAAACGGACGTCCTTGCTGTGCGATCTCGGCAAGGGCAGCGGCGATCATCTCGAGCGGCTTGCCAGTTTCGGCGGCGTATTCGGTGATCATCTCCTTGAATAACGTTAAGTCCTTCTCAGCGGAAACGTCCGTGATCTTTTGCGTGAAACGTTTAACACGCATCGCGTTGATCTGTTTGGCCGTCGGCACGTCGATGATTTCAATCGGCTGCTTGGTTGTGCGTTCGATCAGACGCAGTTTGCTTCGCTGCGCGTTGGTTAAGAAAATGATCGCTTCCCCATTGCGTCCGGCGCGTCCGGTCCGGCCGACTCGGTGAATGTACGATTCACTGTCATGAGGTAAGTCATAGTTGAAGACGTGACTAATGCGTGGCACATCCAATCCGCGTGCGGCGACGTCGGTGGCGACCAAGATATCGAGCTTGCCACTTTTAAGTTGGCTGATCGTTCGTTCGCGGACCTTCTGAGGCATGTCGCCGTTGAGTGCCACTGCGGACAGGCCTTCCCGGACGAGGCTTTCGGCGACGCTGATGGTGGCGTCTTTGGTCTTGGTAAAGACGATCACGCCGTCGGTTTCCTCAACTTCTAACAAACGAACCAGGGCGTCGATCTTCTCTTTGGGAGGGACGAACAAGGCTCGCTGGCGGATCGAATCGGCGGTCGCGGTTTTCTTCTTGATCGTGATCCGAGCGGGGTCGCGGAGGTATTCATCGGCGATGTCGCGAATCGGCCCCGGAAGTGTCGCCGAAAACAAAGCGACCTGTCGATCATCAGGAGTCTTCTCCAAGACAAACTGCACGTCTTCAAGAAATCCCATGTTGAGCATTTCATCGGCTTCGTCCAAAACCAAGCATTTCAGACGGCTCAGATCCAACGTGCCGCGGTTGACGTGATCGATCACGCGACCGGGGGTTCCGACGACGATTTGCACACCACGGCGAAGTTGTCGCAATTGCGGTTCGTAGTCTTGGCCGCCGTAGATGGCGACGACTTCGAAACGCTCTAGATTGGCACCATAGGTCGAGAACGATCGGGCCACCTGGATGGCGAGTTCGCGCGTCGGGGCCAGCACTAATACTTGCGGTTCGCGGACGTGCATATCGATCGTACTGAGGATCGGAAGCGCGAACGCTGCGGTTTTACCGGTGCCGGTTTGCGATTGAGCCAACACGTCGCGACCGGCCAGCATGTGAGGAATGATTTCGGCTTGAATTGCGGTCGGCGTGGCGTAGCCAGAGTTCAAGACGGCCTGCAAGACCTCAGGTCGAAGTCCGATGGCGGAAAAACCTGGGTCGTCATTCATTTCGGTTTCTGACTCGACCGCAACGCCGATAGGATCGTTCGCCATCGGCTCAGGCCGATTCGACGGCTTTTGTGGCTCGGCTTGGGCGGTCGCTTCGGCTAGCAACCGAGCGGCCAGTTCTGCGGCGGCCTGTTCCTCGGCGAGGCGCTTTTTCTTCTTCTTTTTCTTTTCAGGTTTCATAAGCAGAGAGGACACCTCCTCCGAAACCGGAGATTCGATCGGAGCCGACTCGTCGGTGATCGCTAACAACGCGTTGACTTCTTCTGCCGGTGAGGGAATACATTCGAGGGTGTTATCTTGAAAATAGCTGGCCAACAGGGCGTCCGGGCTCGGCCCTTGTTCGGCGGCAACGGACATGGCTTCTTCGAAGAACGACGAGGCATCCGTCGCATTTTCGTTTTGTTCGGTGGGTTCAAAGGAGGTCGACATAGGGGCCTTTCAAGGCGCAATGATCCCCAAGGCGATTCACGAGATCGACCGCAAGGGAGTGGTGGAAACAGATGGCGTGGCGAGGGAGCCGATTGTTGAAACAATCAACCAGCAAAACACAGATCGCGACGCTGCTTTCGTTCCCAAGGCGGTCAATGTATCCGCCGGTGATGGCCAAGTTCACTTGATGTGAACGACCCGAAAAGACTTGTCGCGTAGGAAGCCCGTGAAGAACCGCCTAGTTTGAAAGCGGTCCGAGTCGAAGTCCTGTGACCTTCGACGGCTCGAACGACTTGCGATATTAACTCAAGGAGCTCGATTCGGACAGGTCTTAAATGGCCACGCTGATGAAATTCGGACGTTTAGCTCGGGGACGGGAATACGAGGCGGAATGTGGCCCCATTCCCGAGTGCCGACTCGACTTCAATTTGTCCGCCGTGGCGTTGCATGATGCGGTCGCTAATGGCCAAGCCCAGACCGGTGCCGGGATAGTCGGCACGGCGATGCAATCGTTGAAAGATCTGGAAAATCCGTTTCTGGTCTTTTGGATCGATTCCTAATCCATTGTCCGAGATCGTTACGACAATGCATCGCCCTCTTGTTGAGGAGCTAACCTCGATTTGTGGTTGGATCCCGTCGGCAACGAACTTCAACGAGTTGATAAAAAGGTTTTGAAACAGTTGCCGAAGTTGCGATTCGGATCCCGAAACGACCGGAAGAGCGGTCGTTTTCACGGACGCAGACTTCAATTTGATTGTGCCATCTAGGTCTTTGAGAACTTCCGCAACGATCAGATTCAAATCAACCAAGTTCAACTCGAAGTTTCCGCGACTAATCCTGGAATACTCGAGAAGGTCGTTGACCATTTGAGTCATGCGGTCGGCACCTTCGATCGCCTTGTCGACGAAATCCAAGGCTTCAGTGGGCAACTGGTCTGCGAAGTCTTCCTTCAAGAAACGACAATATCCGTTGACCGCGCGGAGTGGTTCTTTCAGATCATGCGATGCGATGACGGCAAACTGCTCGAGATCTTGGTTGCTTTTCTCGAGTTCCTCTTCAATTAACTTGCGTTCGGTGATGTCGGTCAATACAACCAAAACGCCCGGTTCCTTTCGGCCTGCTGAAGGTAACGGCATCTTGTCGGTTTGGACCCATCTCCGTTCCCCACTGGGCAGGACGACCGATTCTTCATAACCGATCTTGGCCACTCCGGTGCGAATCACTTCTTGGTCATCGTAAAGGTATTGGCCATGGGGGCCTGGGTGAATTTCCTCGGTCGACTTGCCTTGAATCTCCTCGATGAGCATTCCCATCCAAGCAGCGGCGGACCGGTTCAGCCTCAAGATGCGGTTGTTGCGGTCCTTGTAAAATACCATCGAAGGGATGGTGTCGAGCATCAATTGGGTTTCGCGTTGCAGATTCGCCAGTCTTCGGCCCGTCTGTTGGCTGCGCCGCGTCAATCGACGACTGCGCTGCAAAGCGGCCGATAACACCAACGCACACACGCCCACCGTGGTCAAGAATACTTGGCTGACGATTGTTCTCGTGGAGTTGGAAATGTCCTCACCCATCGCTCCGTAACCTTGAGACGTGCAAGTGAGCATCACGATGGCGACAACGAAGCTTCCCATCGCCGCGCCAACGATTTCAAACCGAACAACCATCCATAGCATCACCGGCGCGACCAAGAAGGAAACGGGGACCGATATGAATCGAAAAATGACAATGGAAATTCCGGCGAGCAATCCCAACAACAAGAACAAATAAGCGAAATTGCAACGAGATCCTACCAAATCTTTGCATCGGAATTGATTTCGACCGTTGGCCCAACCGATAAGCACCAACGTTAAAGGTGATACCACCATGATCCCCACGACGTTCCCGAAGTACCAGGATGGGAAACTCTCATACCAAGGGTTTCCATAAGCAAAAAGCAAAGTGAGTGAACCGATTGCGCCGGACAAAATCGGTGAAATCAAACATCCACCAATCGTGAACACAGCTATTTCGCTGGGTTGGTCTAGCCGAAACCGTCCGGGCAATCTCCATTGCAAGATTGTCGCACCCAGCAACGTGCGACTGACGTTGGCGAGCATGAAACCGAACGTCACGACAGGCTCTTTGTCTTGAATATAACCGTTGTAAATCACGCCGGAGAGAATGCTTGCGATACCCCAAAGCCACCAACTTTTCTTGGATGTGTAAGCAAAAACAGCCAAGGCGAAACCCGCCGGTAACCACACGGCGGCGAAATTGCCCGGGAACGACAAAGACCGACTAAGTAGCGCAAGTACCAAGTAGCAAGCGATGTAAGCGACAAACTTGAACAGCAGCATCCAGCGTGTTTCGGACTTCTTCATCAACTCAATCCATTTCATCTTCATTCTTACTCGAACGAGACCAGCTTTTAGCAAGGCCTCCTATTAAGCAAACGTGTAGCCGTACAGATTATCGTCGCGACAAGCAAGTTCGACGTGGCAGATCGTCTGCAGACAATCATGGACGATCGCCGGATGAAGCGGTTTCTGGTACGAGAAAGACCGCATCAACGAGGTTTCAATCTGCGACACGACATCAACGACCTCAAGACGGTCGGCAAACCAAGTCGCGCGATCGGGCCGAAAGCCCCCCTCGGCACGGTCTTCCTCGTCGCTGATCGCGATCGCAAAATACAGCATGCAGGCCGAATAAAACAGTTGGCTGTTTTCCATCACCCGATAAGCCAAACTGACAACCCGATCGAGCAACGCGACTTCGGCACCGACTTGTTTTTGATAACGCTCGACTTCATCTGCAGCGCCACGAGAAATTAAATCGGCGATCCGCTGCGCTCCCGAAATCGCATGCGCCAGACCGGTGCTATGGAGTGGATCGATCGTCGCGACGGTAGTCGGCAAGGGCAACAGATCGAGTGACCAGCGATCGTTTACACCGGGCCTTTCCCATAATCGCTGGACACGATCCGATGAATACCAGCATCCGGGGTCAGACGCCAACGATCCATTGGCAAGGTAGTCCGCTAAACTGCGATGTTGGCTTACGTCCAATCCGTCAGCAAGACCACCGCCGAAGTCAGCCCCCCCCAAAGGCCGGAATCGCGTCGAAGGGAATGGCCGAACGCCTTTCCAAACTCGACCAAAACTAGTGCGTCCGTCCGACATCGGCAATTGCCAAACCCAACCATCGTTTACCAAGTGATGCACCGCAGCGGCATCAGGCGGATAAGGCGGCGGTTCACCAAGCGTCAAAGTGAAGGCGGGAACGTTCACGGCGTGAGTCCACCGAGCCGACGTTTGAGTGCGTAACCGATCCGTGACATCCCGGTAACCCATCCGCTGCAACAATGCGGCACTTCGACCGGACGCATCGACAAGAATGTCTGCAGTGAACGATGCCGGGCGACCGGCCGGAAGATTCATCCGATCGGTTAAGCCGAGTCGCCATGGAGATTGATTGGAGACCGATTCGACTTCATATCCGAGCAGCACTGTCACGCCGCGACGACGGCAGCCATCCACTAAATAGGAATCGACATCCGATCGCACCCAATGTGTATCGCCCACCTCGTCGGACATGCTCGCCGCGACTAGCAATCGCCGCGGCGCAGGGATGCTTGTGGCAAGGTCATTGAAACCATCGAGTTGATGATCCAAGTTCCGATGATCCAAGTAAGTGAAGCCGCGTTTGAGTCCCCCTCCCACACCCGGGATCGAACTGCGCCATGCCCCCCAAGTCGCCAGCGGCAGCAGTTCGGGCAAGTCGTAGTCATGGGCGATCTGCTCGATCGCACGACTCGCGATCGGCGTTGACGATTCACCAATGGCGAAGCGTGGAAATAGGTCACGGTCGACAATCGCTACCTTCCGACCACGCTGAGCCAACATCAAGGCGGTTAACGTACCTCCCGGGCCCGCACCGACAACGATGACGTCGAAACGCTCCGGCGATATTGCTAAGGTCATCGATCGCATGCCTCGGTACCGCACGATTGGCACGACGAGATCGCACACGGACGTTGTGCCGCGTTCATCGCTTGGATATTCGCGATGGTGTGCCGTTGACATGCACTGCAATGATCGACGTGGTCGATGTCCCAGGTGTCCGCAATCACGACAGCATCGGATTTCATTTCGCTTGTCCAGCGAAGTGATTCGAAGAGTGCTCGCTCGAGCTGCCGCAAGTTCGGCGGTTGATGGTCGCCCGATCGGACCAGGCTTTGCATCGCTTTGGTGGTGTGCCGGGTGGGAATGATTGCGACGAACAAGGCCCCCGCGCCGACGGCATGCTGTACCGTAGCGATCGAATCGTCGACGGAACATTTAACGTCACTGTAGGGCAGTTGCAACATCGTAAAACATCGCAAATCCATGCCGTGATCGAGAACAAACTTGGCCGCTCGATCAAAGTCGCTTAGCGTCATTTTCTTTTGCTGACGCGATAACACATCGACATTGGCCGTTTCTAATCCGATCGCGACTTCTAAACGTGGACGCAGTTGTTCCTGAAATTTAAGTAGTCGCGAGCCGCACATCGTAGCGTGGTTCTCGACAATCACTCGATCGAAGGGCTTACATCGATCCGCGATCGCCGTCCAATCCGTTTCGGGAACACTAAGAGGATCGGTGAAGTTGCCGCCATTGTAAAGCTTGATCGCCCATCGAGGTTCGCGCGGGACGGTGCCTCGATAAGGATCTCTAGAAAACGTTTGTTCGATCGCGTCGGAAATCTGGGAAGGAATCGATCCTACCGGAGTGGCGGAAGCATGATTGTGCAACCACAAGTCGCAAAACACGCACTCGAAGGGACAACGACGGGCACGTAATAGTAAGGTCAAGGTGTGGCGAGTCTTGTGATGGCCGATCGGCTCCTGCTCCACACTGATTCCATAAGCGGAAGCCGCACCCGTCGTCGAATTCATGTGCAAAGTTCTCGGAACGTCTTGCGATACTCGGCCGGGTTGGAGGGAAAGATCGTATCGAATTGCTCACGCGCAACGGCACCATGTTGGAACCGTCGTTTTTCAAAGACCGGCATTTCAATGCCAGTGACCGATCGCACCCCGGCGGCGACGACTTGGCCTTTGAGTTGATACAACGACTCATGGCTCCAATCGGTTAGTTCGATAAACGGGATCGCTTCGGCGACTTCGATGACCGATGGCACTGCGAAAGGACTGAATCCGGAAAAGCCGAACGCCCGACCGACCGCCGACGTCCGCGAGTGCCCGCGACTTTGACCGCCACTGTAGGTTTGCGAGTGCTTAATCGAATCGACACCCCAACCCTCCTGATACAGCATCAAATTGTTGAGGACGCTGCGGATCGTTAGTTCCGGGTTTTCCTCGATCGGGTAATCCTTCAAGTTCTCGTCTCCACCGTCGCCGTCGACGAGCCACTTCCAATCCGGATATCGATCGCGAATCGCCTCACATAATGCTGCGGCGAAGGTAGCCGATTGGATATCGAGCGGCTTGTAGTCTTCGACCAAAGTGATCGCACGTTTCCAATCAATCTTCGATAACGGAACTTCAACAACTTCGAGTAGTTCAGGGAAGCCACAACGTTTGGTGAACTCGGCCGCCTGCGCAAAATCCTCGGCGCGGTCGTCGACCGCCAACGTGAACGCTTTGAGCCGTGTCGGTGGCTCGCCCCGGGCGAGCAGACAGTGGTACAACGATGTCAAAACCGCGCCGCTGTCGATTCCCCCGGAGAACAAAACGCCGATCGGTGCCTTGGGATCGATCCGGTCGAGCCATGCGTCACAAACTCGACACAGACGCGAGATGTATTCGTGTCCGATCGCATCGATGTCGGCCGGCAATCGATTTCGTTGCGGCGTGAAGAAGCGTCGATGAACCGGATTGGGATCCGGACAACCGAGCAACTTCAGTTCGAGGAGATAATGAGCAGGCACCATCCGTGTGTAGCTCGGGTCGAATTGGTCTCGCAAGCCTTCCTTCTCGAGCCATCCGGCGATTTCGTCGATCCGCTCGGCAACGACTAAACACGGACCGGCCTTCAGCTTGGCCATGAAGTACCGCATCGGACGACCGATCGTGCGAACCATCCGTACGGTCCGGCCTTCTTTCTCGCAAATCGCGAACTGGCCTTCGATTTTGGCGATCGCGGTTTCATCACCGTTGCGAACGGCGGTTTCCGCGTCGGATTGGGAAATGTTCAACAGAACATTTCCGTCGGGGTCCATTAGATTGACGAGACGATCGATGGTTTGCTGAGACTGCATGGGATCCGAAATAGAAGAGTGGCGTTCATCCAAACGCCCTCAACTATAGCCGGACCCGACGCGATTTGGGATCGGTGGCGGCTTTCCCGCACTGCGTTCAGTGAACCACCGACTCGACCGTTCGAGGTGTGTGACGACGCCATCGTCCGCGTCGGAAACTGTCCAGGATATGGCGGACTCGTTGAGTGTCACCTTGCAGATCAACGAATCGGCTGGCGGGTTGGTGACCGTCAAAGAAATCGACAAACCCTTCGAGACATGCAATCTCGGCAAGATCCCGAGAGAAACCCATTTGCCATTGGCCGAAATTGCGTTGGTCGACAATGTCGTCGGCTAGTACGATCGAATTGGTGTGACGGGGGTCTCGTTGAATTGCTCCAAAGAGTTCGCCGACCGCATCGGCAGGGCCTTCCAAAACTTGAAAAAACGACCGGTCGTGGTACAGCAAGATCCCGGTGAGTCCGCGCCGAGCGTTGTTGGTTCTTGATCGAGCGAGCAGGAAATCGAGCGTTGATTCGTCAAAGCAATCGGAGGCCGCGCTGGCGTAAATCAATTGTCGCAGCCCAGATGGTTCGGCATTCGGTTCGATCATGAAGTGGCCTCGTCGAAGAGAGTTTCTGGACTTGTCAGGAACGGGTGGCTCGAGACGGAACCGACACAAGTCATCCGCATTCAGCTCATTTGGATTATTGTCGACGCTTCTCTAGCAGGTTGTTGATTAACTGAGCCGACGGCACTTGGCGCGTGTTGATTGAATCGTAACCCGAAGCGTGAGTGAGGGATTCAACGCCTTTAAAACCTCTTTACATATCCCTCGCTCACGCTTCGGGTTACGATGCTAATTAGATCAACAGCCCGCTAGCCGAGGGCCTGCGGAATGATTCCAAAGCGTTTCACTCGCCATCTCAAATATGCGTCGAATTCTCACCTCCGGCCGTTGAAAGGGGGTTCATCGTCGCAAGATTCAGCGAGCCGGTGCTGATTATGACGGTGGAAGCATCTACTTGTAGAGAGCCTGAAGACAAAGTTGGCTCCACGTTTCCAAGCGATCGAACTGCGATCTCAATTCGTCGACCGTCAAGAACTCACCTTCGGCCAGGTCGGCTTCCTTACTTGATACGAGGGGCCGATCGAGAATGAAGCGATGGACGACACCCAAGTGAACCCGGCCGACTTCATTGCTATCGTCGTAAAGCAAGCCTTCGCGTTGATCGACGTAGGGGCAATCGATCGAGACCTCCTCTTCGAGTTCGCGGCGCATGCCGGTCGTGTAAGGATCATCGACACCCTCGGAGTCTTCGCTGCTGATGTGGCCACCGACACCGATACTGCGTTTGGCGTGAAGTCTTGATTCGCCACCGCCACCGCGAGTGTAGGTGAAGATTCGGGCTAAGCCATCGGCGGGGTCGGTCCACTGCATGACAACGTAAGGGATTAACTGCTTAAAGTTTGGATCAAGTTCCATTTGGCTGCGAGGCCGATAGGACAGCTCATCGCTCGCCAGAATCGGTTGCAGGTACCGGTCGACATCAAGCTCAAATCCAGCGAGCGAACCGATCGATTCGATGAGACGGGCGGGAATGACAAGAACGTGTTCTTCGGGCATGAAATCAATCGGTAGAGGGCGTTAGGGATAGATCGGCGGACAATATACCCTCATCACATTCGTCGTCCATTAGCGATGTGAAACGACTGAGGCACGAGAACACAGAATCCAGACTCGCGAAAAGGTTATGAAAAATGCGTTTTTGACAAAATCGCTCACTTTGCAACCTAGGATTGGGAAACTCGACGAACCTCAAAACACTGAGCTTGACGGTTATAACGATTAGCCAGAGGAACCCATGCCATTCTCATTTCGACCTGTCCGCCTTTTTGTTTTCCTGTTGACGGTTTTCGCCTTGGGTGATTGTGGAATAGGCGATTCACTAGACATGGGTTTGAGCCATTCGGCTTGCCAGGCGGCCGAACCGGGTGAATCGACCGCAGAGGGGCTGCAGCAACTTCAGCAGAATTTGGACTATGTTTGGATTTTCGTTTGTGCCGCGATGGTGTTGTTGATGCAGGCCGGATTCATGTGCTTGGAATCCGGCATGTCTCGCGCGAAAAACTCCATCAACGTGGCTGTGAAGAACATGGCCGATTTTGTCATCGCAACGATCGCGTTTTGGTTGATCGGCTTTGGACTTATGTTCGGGGATAGCATTGGAGGCTGGGTCGGCTCGACCGACTTTTTGTCCGATCTGAGTAGCGACCCTTGGACCGGTGCATTCTTTTTGTTTCAAGCGGTGTTCTGTGGAACGGCCGCTACCATTGACTCCGGTGCCGTTGCCGAGCGGACTCGGTTCGGGGTTTACTTGGTGATCTCTTTGTTCACCTCCGCGATCATTTATCCGGTTTTTGGTCACTGGGCGTGGGGCAGTCTTTTTAGCGGCGAAGCAAGCGGTTGGCTCGAATCGATCGGCTTCATTGATTTCGCCGGATCGACCGTTGTCCATTCGGTAGGAGCTTGGGTCGCGTTGGCAGGATTGATCGTGATCGGATCTCGCCACGGCAAGTTTGACGAGAACCGTCAGCCTCGTCGGATCGCGCCGCACAGCCTTCCCTTGGTTTACCTCGGAACTTTCATACTGTTCTTTGGATGGTTTGGATTCAATTGCGGTAGCACGCTCAGCGCGACCACCGACATCGCTGGGATCGCTGTCAATACATTGGTCGCCGGGTGTATGGGCGGAATCGTCGGAGGAGCAATCACTTGGTTCGGCCCGACCCGCCGACCGGAACCTGAAATGATTACCAACGGTGTGTTGGGTGGCCTTGTGGCGATCACGGCCGGTTGCGCCGTAGTTGGAACCGCCGGAGCCGCCGCGATCGGAGCATTGGCGGGGGTCACGGTCTACCTTGCCGCCAACTGGCTAGAACGAACGTGCAAGTTGGATGACGTTTGCGGCGCGGTGGCCGTACACGGATTCTGTGGTGCCTTGGGGACGATCTTGCTCGCTTTGTTTATGAACAGCCAACATCTCGCCGACGGCGTTACCCGATGGCAACAACTCGGGACCCAGTGCATCGGTGTGGGGGCCGCGTTCGGGTGGGCATTCGGGTGCAGTTTTGTCTTCCTAAAGGTGCTCGGTCGATTCACTGCGTTGCGGGTAAGTCGCGAGCACGAAGAACTCGGGCTGAATGTTGCCGAACATGGAGCAACATCAAGCATGCTCGAGCTAGGAAACAAGATGCAGTGGGCGACCGAGTCGGGCAACTACTCCGACGCGGCCAAGGTGCAAGTCGAATTCGGTACTGAAGTCGGCGACGTCGGGAAATGCTATAACCAGATGGTCGATGCGATCCAACAAGATCGACTCGCCATGCAAGAATCCGCAACGATCGAACGCACCCGGGTTGTCGAACTGAGTGATCACATCAGCGAGATATTGCGTGTGATCGACTGCGTATCGGAGGGCGACTACAGCCAACACATCAACATCGATGGCGATGATCGAATCGCACTGTTGGGCCGCCAGCTTCAGACGTTCTTCGAACAGAAGCAAGCGTCTGAAATCGCCGAACGTGAGAAACAGGAACTGGAGCGAATTCAGATCCAGGAACGCGTGGTACAAGAACGCCAACAAGCCCAAGCGTTCCGCGAAAAAGTCAACCAGTTGCTCGGAGTCGTCGAGTCAGCGGCCAATGAAATCCAAGGCGTCGCGGATGTCATCGAAGACATCGCCGACAAAACGAATCTCTTGGCACTCAACGCCACGATCGAAGCCGCTCGGGCGGGCGATGCTGGAAAGGGGTTCAATGTCGTGGCAACGGAAGTCAAGAATCTCGCCAGTCAAACGTCGATCGCAACGGGCGACATTCGCGGACGAGTTCTCGGGATTCAACAATCGACAGACATCGCCACTGCCGCACTTCGCGGTGCAACCGAACCAAATTCATTGGTCGAGGTTTAGGCGATTGTTTCGCGAACAAATCCTTACTCCGGCTGCGGTTTCTGCATAGTCGCTCCGAGCTACTGAAGAGAGCAAAACTCGCAACTTCCATGAGCTTGAGTAGGGACCATCGACTAATGCGCCTTTCCGTTGACCGGGGCCTCCGCAGGGGCTGCCGAGAAACCATTCAGACTTCCTGATCGAGCCGGTTTGCTGCCTGCGTTGGTTGGTCGTGTGTAATCGCTCTTGTAATAGCCGTGGTATCCACCACCGCCATCAAACTTTTTACCTGCACCGAATGCGTTGAGCATGCAACCGGCGAATTGACCACCGGCGCTCTCGATACGGCGAATCGTGTTGATCACCTCATCACGTCTCACATTGGCGACACGGACGACGAGAATGCCGCTATCAAGCCGCGGCATCACGACGACCGGATCAGAGACCGCCAAAACGGGAGGTAGGTCGACCAAGACCAGGTCGAACTGCGTCGACGCCATCCGAAGAATTTCGTCAAACTTGCTCGACTGCAGCAACTCAGCGGGCGTCGAACTCGAGGATCCGGCTGGAATCACCCAAACATTGTCGGCACGAGTTTCCTTGATCGCATCGGCGAAAGGGGTTCGATCGTTCAATATGTCGCACAGGCCCTCTTCTCTTCCAACGCTGAAAAAACGATGTGCGCTCGGGCGGCGTAAGTCAGCGTCGATCAGCAAAACACGCAATCCGATTTGACTGAACGAGACCGCAAAATTGGAAGCTACCGTCGATTTACCGTCACCCTGCATCGGGCTGGTGAACCCGATCGTTCGAATCTTGCCGCTTCGGATGTCGGGAAGCAGTACGGTACGACCAAGCCGGAATGCTTCCGCATCTGGGCTCAATTCCGTTGCGATCAATCCGGTCACGCCCTGCTTGACCGAGTTCAGCTTACCGACGCGTCCAAGGCTGAGTAGGCCGATAGCTTCATCAAGTTCTGCCGATGATCGGAACCGACCATCACGGACATCATTGGCGACGGCGACGAACAGTCCGCCGAATAGGCCAAGCATCAGCCCGCCGAGGGCGCACAGCGGAAGCTTGGGCCATGACTTAACGCCCATCCGAGGTACTTCCAAAAACTCATAAAGGTAACCGCTCAAACCACTGGCCGTATCGAGTTCTCGCAACTGTTGAACGATCCCGTCGAACAACGCTTCTTGGCGGGCGATCTTCTTTTGAAGGATCATATCGGTGAGTTCGTACTCGATCAGATCTTTCGCTTTCGTCTCGGCGTCGGACGCCAAAAAGGTGAGCTCTTTACGGCGTTCAGCCAAAGCCGCGAGGTCGTGTTGAAGAAATCCAACGTAAGCCTTGAGCAAGCCTTCGGGAGTCAACGCACTCTCACCAAACGCCGATGTGGGGCTAGTTAAGTCTTGGTTGTCTTGTAAGAACTGCTTAACAAGCGTGATTTCGCTTTCCAGTTCCTGCACTTTCGGGTGTGCCGGTCCAAACACGGACGACAGTCGTTGCTTTTCACTGTTGAGTTGCAACAGGTGTGTGATTTGGGTGCGGGCCTCTTCCATCTTGGCCGGCATTGCCGCCTTGAATTCGGCCGTGTCAGCAGCGTTGGACTGCAAACCGGCGAACACCCCGAGTCGCTCGAGACTTTCACTGTCGATCAACGCTAATTTGTCCAAATGATCAAACGCGTCGCCCGAATCGTCCATCTCCTTGAGCGTGTCTTCGACTCGCGTCAATCGGGTGCGGACGGTTGATTCTTGAATGTCGATATCTAACAGTTCTTCCTGGAGACGACGATAGCGTTCCTGGTAAACGTTGCTGCTGCCTTCCCCTTGAAAGAACAGAGGTGCATTCTGTCGCGATTGCAGATGCTCTTGCTCGGCGGCGAGTAATTCCGACTCGACTTCTTGCTTTGCTTCATTGACCATCTCGTTGGCCCGGCCCATCAACTGTTCCACTTGCGCGATAATGAACTGCTCATATCGTTTCATTACCGCGGTCAAAATGATTTGTGCGTCGTCAGGTTCTGTGTGGGTGAACGTGACACTTAAGCTTCGTGCCGTCTTGGCGGAGCCTTCGCCACCTTTAACAATCGACAGTTGTTCGATCACGTAGTCGACGGCGTCGAATTGGGGTTTCGTTTCGTCGAGTTGCTCAACGATGGAGGGCAGCGAGACAAGACTATTCTGCTCCAAAGCTTCGCCGACGATCATCCGACTTTGAATCAGTTCGATATGGTTAGCCAGGATGTCTTCGTCAACAATTGACTGGCCCGTGCTGTCACCACCCAAGCCGGCGCTTTTTTGGTTGATCAGCACGGTCGCATTCGTTTCGTACCAAACCGGTGCATACAGTGCGTAAGCAATCCCGGCTGTCAAACCACATAAGCACAGGAATATGATCAGCCATCGCTGCCGGCTGAGGATTTCCAGAACGTCCAGCGTTTCGGAGGGATCTTCCATCGCTGAACTTGCAGGCCGACGGGCAATTCGATTGACTGGTTCGACGTTTTCCGCCTTATTCATATTCTTTCATTCCACGTGGATTGTGAGCCACGTTGCGTGACCAGATTCAATTTGCAAAAAAACAGGACTGCCCGCCGTCCGCCGCACGTTTTCATATTCACTGGCGTTGCCGGAATCGTCAAGCTAAAAAGCAGACTCGGGCAGGCTATTTTGGGATGCTAACCACCGATTGGACGCAACGGACCATTTTTCGAGAAAACGAGAGGCGAGTTCGAGAGCTATCGGAGCCTGTCCGGTTCGGCAAGAAATCGACAAGCGACCATCATAGTCCCAAACGGCAATCGATAATTCGGCTCCTATTTGAATGGGGGCGTCGAAGTAAATATCTTGAATTTCGACATCGTCGATCCATTGCGAAGCTCCTCGTTTGGTGACTCCGAACCGTTTCCCCAGGCGCAAGCCGGTCAGGCTGGTCAACGTCGCGGTGGGCGTGAACGTGCCTAATCGTTCAAAGAATCGCAATCCCCCTGGGATGGTTTCGGCGATCGCGATTCCAAATTCCATTTCGGCAGCCGTGCCGTAATGTCGCACATTGCTCATTTGATCCGAAATGGATCGGACCACCGTGTCGGGGTCTCGCAATTGCTCGTGCGTCCGCCGTAGGAAAGCCAACCCGATATGGTTGCGAGTGTCATGGCGATCGGCCCAATGCCGGGTTTCGACCGGATTGAGTATCATCAGATGCCGAGATGGCGATGATGCCTGCTCGGTGATTCCCGCCAAAGTCATCATCGTGATCCCGATCGCCCAATCATTCAGTTTGACATTTACCGCCTTCAACACATCTTTGATCTGAGCACTTCGTGTTTGCGAAAACAACAATCGACGATGGCCACCAAAATTGGTGAAGCTGGCGTCGTCGTCCTGTTCTAGCGGCTCGTTGCCGAACCTAGCATGACGA
This sequence comes from Neorhodopirellula pilleata, assembly GCF_007859915.1. Taxonomy (GTDB): domain Bacteria; phylum Planctomycetota; class Planctomycetia; order Pirellulales; family Pirellulaceae; genus Rhodopirellula; species Rhodopirellula pilleata. Next base: position 31,191 of record NZ_SJPM01000011.1, on the reverse strand, counting down.
GACAGTCGAATGTTGCTGCCGCGGATCGTCGTCCAAAGGTTCCTCAGCTCCGGGATGGTTGTGGACGCGACTGTCGCTGGCGGCTGGTGACTTCCTCTCGACCCGTCCCCATGGAACTCGGTTTCTCGGCCGATTGCGATCGAATCGATTTGCCGATCATCAAGACGGACCGGATCGGCATATCGTTTGGCGAACTGACCGAAGACGCGAATCGCCCCCACTCCGTCGCAGCAAGCATGATGAAAAACAAGTCGGACGGACCAACGCCGTTGATCGTCGGACTGAACAAAACAGCGGATCCCCAATCCCGAGCGTGGATCCGCGATGTGCGAATTGTCCGATGAAGCCACTGCAGGACCAGCAAAAGTGGCCTGGGAAGGATGGTCGTAGGCGATCGGTTGATAAACAAACGACCGCAGATCGCAATGAGGTTGAGACTCCCAGTACTGTCGCCGGCCGTGTCCACGGAGTCGGGCGAACATTCGCGGGTGACGCTGGATTGTTTTTATCCATGCTTGACGCAGCCGATCAAGATCGAGTGGTCCGACGAGGATCAAAACGATCTCAAAAACCATCCCTTGTCCATGAACCCGACGCGCAAGGTAACGCTCGATCGGAGTCGTCGGTAAGGATGCAGTTCTACTCATTCAGATACGAATGCTCACACCACCATCGACGACGATGGTTTGCCCCTGGATTAAATCGCTGTCTGGGCTGCTCAAAAACGCCACTACCTTGGCGGCATCGGATTCGGTTAACGTGCGGTCGCCCACCATCATTCGTTCACCGGCAGCCCGGACGAGTCCGTCGGCCCCAGGCATGCTGGCGATCGCGTCAGTCGCGATGATCCCTGGCAGGACACAGTTGAAATTTATTCCTCGATCGCCGTACTCGAGTGCGAGGTGACGGATCAAGCTTTCCAACGCCGCCTTGGACGCTCCGATCGCTCCGTAGTGCGGTACCGACCATCGTGATCCGTGACTGCTGACGGCGACCACCTTGCCGTTTCGTGGTGCGTTGGACGTGGACGACAACCGTGACAGGTGATCCGCCGCTGCTTGGGTCAACCAAATGACGGGCGAAGCGTTGGTGCGAATCACGGCTTCAAAGTTGACGGGCGTCAATTCGGCAAGATCACGAAAACCACCTGCCGCCGCATTGCTAACGATGATGTCGACGCCACCCCATCGCGAGCAGACTTCGCCGACCATCGAGAACGCATCTTCGCGGCGGGACACGTCGGCTTTCAACAAAACCACATTATCATCCGATCCCGTCGGGTTGAGTTGATCTTGAAGCCTCGACACCTCTTCGGCAACTTCAATCGCTTGAGATTGCGAGTTCAAAAAATTGATCGCCACGCGAGCTCCGCGGCCGGCTAGTTCCAACGCAATTTGCCGTCCGATTCCACGGCTCGCTCCGGTAATCAGCGCTCGTTTACCCTGAAAATCTTGATTCATGAAGTGATCGCCCTGTTGTCACATGTGTCGCTCGGGGAAATGGGCTCGTCATCGAAGGTGTTCATCCAATGACGGTGAAAAGCATCGAGCCGCTCTTCGCAACGGCCGAACAAACGTGGTCGCGAATTCCCACCTTCCATCCCGCGTTGCACTTTGGGAAAGATCGCGCCGTCTTCAGCGATCAAGCGGCGGGTCAACGCCGCCGCACCCCAACCGCGAAGTTTCGCCAAGGCTTTTCCGACGAGTCCGCCGCGATCGGCCAAACGCCCGAAACCCAATGCGATCATCGCCGATCGATTCGGCGCGAGGGGATAGAATTGATAAATCAATCCGGCACTATCCTGAAACGCACCAGTTGTGTTCGGGAAAATGTGAACGTGTCGATACGTCGGATCATGCCCACCGGTCATCCGATGAGCCAACCAAATCTCTAAACGAGTCATCCAGGATTCGTTCCTGGCTATCGTCTCGAGAGTCGTACCGCTGCCATAAAACATGTGATTGACATGTTCTTCGTCGGGTGCAGGGCCGAACGTATGAGGGTGGACCTCTTCGAGGTGGTAACCCTCTAACGACCCTTCCAATGCCACTTTCCAATTGCAATCGAAACGTAATTCTTCGTTCATGATCAGCCCCCATTGCGAATCGTTGCTACGACGGGCGAACTCGTCGGACCAATCTTTCCACCCGTCGAGACCGTCCACGCAATCGAATTTGTTGGCCGATGAATCAGCATCGATTGATTCCGGGTTCAGGTGAACCATCACTAATCCGCCGACCACTCGCACGGGATACATGTCGAGTCGATGGGCTTCCCGATTGAACCCGGGGAAATCCTTGGCGACGGGCAATTTTCGCGTTCTTCCGTCGCCGCCGTAACACCAACCGTGATACCCACACTTGAGTTCTTTACGGTTGCCGTTACCGAGTTCGACCAATTCGCATTGCCGATGAGCGCACACGTTTCGAGCTGCGATCAATTCTCCATCGTGGTTGCGAATCAACAGCGGGATACCGAGCCGATTGATTGCCACATAATCGCCCGGTTTTGACAATTGACTTTTCGCCGCAACGATCTGCCAAGTTCGATCACGAAGTTGCCGTGAGTCGTGTTCGTGGGACTCCGATGTGGTGTATTGTTTCCGATTGAGCCGAGCGGGCATGGTGGACGATGCTTGATACATATCGCTATCCTAGCCATCCGATTTGATAACCATCAAGCTGCACAATACGGTCGCGGTTTTGACCGGCAAGTTTGGCGGACAAAATCGCGCCTTGTTGATTCATTTCGCTTAACTCAACAACCACACGCAAGACCTCCCCGGGGCGAGGCAAACGGCCGACCTGGATTCTCTCAAACGATATCGGAAGGTTCGGCCGATCACCGATGCGATAAGCAAGACATCCGGCGGCATACAGCACCGCATCGACCGCTGCCGGAAGGATCGACCAACCACGCAGCGGACGCTGCTCGCCGGCCAAGTGCGCGGGACTTGGAGCCACCACCAAACCCACGGCGATCCCAACGCGATCATCACCGGCGGAAAGATCAAATCCGATTTCTCGGAGGCACTGCAATTGAGGTCCATGATAGACCGGCGCTTCGTTCGGCTGGTAAACCACCGGTTGCACCGTAAAATTGTGCCCCTCGAACAGATCCTCTCGCGTCCAACGATCAGTATCGGCCTCGCGTCCGAGTTCAATCGTGGCGCTGAAATGCGGTCGCGCTGCTTGAACGAGTCGTCCATCTCGACGTCTCAAATCACTTACCAACGTCCAGCGATCAGATTCGTCACCTGCCGGGACCAGTTCAACGGCGAACGCATCATCGGTGAGACACTTCAGTGATTGGTGGGCACGAACGTCGTGGCAGGCAATCACTTGAAGGAATTCACCAGTCTTTTCGGCATGGCGGGCTCGAGCGGCTTCGGCAAGCATTTCGATCGCGATGACGAAAGGCAACGTGGGACGGCCGTGAACGAGATGCTCCTTCAAAAAACGATCGGTTGTCGGGTTCAAGGTGATCGCGTATGACGTCGATGAAGGCGATGTCTGCTGCCGATGTCCTTCGGGATCGAGCATCGGAAAAGTGGCTGTCGCCGCCTGATCGCGATCGACCCATTCGCCTTCTGGGAAAAACTTACGGACGTACCGCCGATCGGTGATTAAGACTTCAGTTAAATCGCCGCCGTGTTCCAACTCGTCTAAGAAATGTTGCAGACCTTCGCGAGCGGGCATGAACTCCATGCCGATCATATCCAGCGCAAGTTTGGCTTCAGGTTTGGTCGCCATTCCAATGTCGCCCCACGCATGCCAATGAAAAGTAACACACCGTGTTTGAGGGCGTTGTCGCTTCAGCTGGGTGATCAGTTTGGCGAGCATGTCGTTCGCGGCGGAGTAATCCGTGTGGCCATTGGCACCGAAACGACCGCTGATGGATCCGAATCCGATGAACCATTCCAACGGGTCGTCGATGGTGGCGGCGGCGAGTGAAACGCATCCGTCGACCTTGGCACGAAAACACTTTTCGACTTTGTCAGGTCGCTTGCGATCGAACCTCGCGTCCTGCCCAGCACCTGCCCCCTGAATGACACCGCGAATCGGCCCGTCGACTTCCCTGATTCGTCGCAGGCATTCCTTCACCGCTTCCGCGTCGGCAACATCGACACTGTGGTAGATCGCGTCGATCGACCGCTCATGACAGGCCTGCAAGGTCTGATCGATTTCAATCGCCTTCTCAAGTTTTTGCCATGTGGTTACGGGATTGCCGCCCTTGGATTGAATTTGAGCCATCACCCGGCGACGCAATTCCCCACGGTCGGTCGCCGCAGCGCGCCGCATGGATTCGTCAATTTGAGGTACCGGCGCGGTCCCCAATAAATGCAGTTTCAATCCGTAGCGTGCCGCCAATTCCATCGACGTCAAAGCCGTGATCCCGCGACCACCGCCGGCAATCACCCAAGCTCCCTTGGGCGTAATCGACGGCGATTGCGTCGCGGACGATGAATCGTTGCCATGCAGTGGGGCATAGCTGGCGATGGTCGTCATACGGGTCGTTCCGGCGATGATGACTTCTTCGTCGTAGGACGGCGCGGCGAGTTCGCGCCACACCCCATCGACGACTTCGTCAGGGCTCGAGCCGGTAAGGGGATCAATGACCAACATCGGCGTGTCGCGATGACCTCGCATCCACGCTTCGATCAACATCGCTTTAGTTAAGCCCGCCAATCCACCCGATTCGGCGGCGATGCTATCGGCGGAGTCGATTCCTTGGTTACTGAGACCCAACGGACGAAAACCGAACGAACCGCCCGCGCGGACGATCGTGACGAGGGAACTTTGAGGCATGGCGTTCAGGTCGATCCGCCCTTGCATCCAGCGTTGGCAAACCCGAAACGGATTCAGCAATCCGGATTGGCGTCGGGTTTTCCAAGCGTCGGGGTCATCCACCGACCACCCCGATTCCGCATCATGAGGGGTCGTGATGAAAAGATGAGGCGACACCTCCCCACTCCATAGGGCATCCAACTCGGTTTCGAGTTCGTCCGCTGACAAGGAAGAATCGATCGCATGAATCGGATGAATCGACGATTCAGGATCGCGACGCCAACGTGCCAGAATCGCGTCGGCAATTACGTTACGTCCCACCACGACCGCAGGACCGTACCAGCGAGGCTGTTCAGCGACACCGCCGAGCCGTGGGGCGAGATGGGTGCGAATCTCAAAACGATGCGTTCCGGCCGAGGGCACCGGTATCGATGCGGAAACGGTCGCTACCGCGGAATCACTTTCGTTTTTTTTTTGCAGAGTGCGGTTCGATGTCTCGTCGGGGCCGCCGGTAAGTTGTTTCCAAACGAAGTCTCGAATCGATCCGAGCGTTGAGAAATCCGCTAAGCTCAAATTGCTATCACGCAGCGATTGAAGCTGATATTGTTGTTCAAGTTCGCCGAGTAATTGGGCTTTTTTGATACTATCGATACCGAGTTCACCTTCCATGTCCGCATCCATGTCGATGATCGATTCGTCGTAGCCGGTTTGATCGACGACTAAATCGATCATCAAACGATGCAACGATTCGAGATCCGGTGCCGCTTGACGAACGGGCGGATCGCTCGGCGATTCATGAAAGAACGCTCCGTCGACGTCGTCTGTTAAACCATCAAGTGCGGATTGGTGATTTGACGTCGTCTTTGCGAGGATCGGGCCTTCGGCCAGCAAACCGACGATGTCATTGAGTGTTTCGAATTTGGCCAATGGCATCGCGTGGATATCAATAGCGATGTCCGCCCACTGGACCATTTCGCCGATGAGTTGCGCTTTCTTGATGCTATCGACGCCCAGTTCGGCTTCAAGATCCGCGTCGAACTCGATGATCTCGGGATCGTAGCCGGTCAGGTCAACGACCAAATCGAATAAAAACGAGCGAGCGGCTTGAAGATCAACGGCCGCGATCGGTTCCGCAGGTCCATGTGTTTGCAAATCGATCGTTGAACCGATCATCGGGGTGCCCGGTTCCGCCGATCCAATTTTTGACTTGGGTCCGGCTTTAGCTTCTTGGTTCGCGGCGACCGATCGACGTCGTTGCCGTGTTACATCAACGACATCAAAACGTTTGCGATGATTGCCTTCACTTGTGTCGGACCGCATGACCAAGTCGGATGAGCCGTCACCATTGCGATGCGGTTTGGAAGACATGGTTCGCAAGATAGCGGAGTCTGTCGGGGTCTCGCTACGATCAGAAGCATGTTGATGTGGTTGATTCCCGAACGCTTCACATGCCATGTCAATCAAGGCATGTTGCGAGTGGTAGTCTTGCTGGCGATCGTCGGCGCTGAGGCAAATGGCCCGGCCGCCGACGGTTGCTCGGGCCAATCGAGTCAGCACGTTGTCCGGTCCGACTTCGATCAACAGTCCACAGCCTTCGGCGACAATTCGTTCGAGCGCACCGTGGAAACAAACCGGCTTGGTCAACTGATCGATCAGGTTGTCCATCAATTCAGTCGGTTCAGCGAGATACCGATTCGAAACCGCCGACAGAAATCCGCAGCGAGGCGGCATCAAATGTTGCCCACCGTATCGAGCACGCAACAAGTCTTGGGCCGGTTTCATTTGCGGTGTATGGAACGCGGCCGGGACGCTGATCACGACCGATGCCAAACCCGCGTCTGCTAAACTAGCCTTCGCTTTGGCGATTTCCGCTCGCGATCCGGCGATGACGGTGTTGGTCGGTGAATTGTGATGCGAGATCACGGCCGACGAAGATTGCCTCGTTAAAACGGCCTGAACCGCGGACGGCTCGCCACGGACGGACAGCAGTTCACCGTCGACTTGTCGCGTCATGATGACCGCATCACTGCGGCATTTGGCGAATTCAATGGCTTGGTCGATGGTCATCGCACCGGCGGCCCACGCTGCGGTGCATTCACCGAAACTATGCCCCAAGACGACATCAGGTCGGTGACCGCGTCGGGACAAGGAATCCGCCATGGTCGCGCCGATCGCCAAAACCCAAAGTTGAGTCCACCAAATATCGCGACCGAGCTGACGACGGGGATCATCAATCCGCGAGCCGACCGGTTCAAGACCTCGGGCGCGTAGTCTCGAGTCGATATCGCCGAGGAACTCGTGGGCGCGGGACGCTGCAACGGCATCAACGTTCGAGTCAAGTAAGGAAGGGATCGCGGCGTATTGCGAGCCTTGACCGGGAAACAACCAAGCGACACGATCCCCGTTTTGACGCTGACTGTGGTTCTCGGCATTCAATCGCAACCAACCACATTGCTTCGCGAGGGCGGAGGTTTGGCGTCGGGTAACGGGGCCGTCGAGTAAGGCTTGGGCGATCTGTGAAACTTCTTCGGTGGACCGCCCCACGATCGCTGCTTGAATCGTCGGGTAGTTCGACTCAAAATATTGATTAACTGCCGAACCAACCATCTCGTTGGGGTCAGCCGCCAAGTGACGCAGGTCGTGCTCGATTTGATCCAACGATCGTGATTGCAGACGATAGCGAAACAGGGATCGTGCCGCCGCACTTTCGGAGATCGGTCTCGAGGCAACAAGCCTGACACTTGGCGCGTCTTGGCAACGCACTTCGTCTGACCCGGCTTGGGATCGCGAGGACGATTGATTCATGGAAACAGGCATGGGCGGCGGAGCGATTTGATAACGAACTTGGAAACCGTCTTGTGCTGTTTCCGTGATCGCGTAATCGGATGGACTGGATGGGTTCTGTTCAAAAGCGATCGTAGCGGCGATGGTTCGGACGATTCCCTGTCCACCGCCGAAGTGCCCGATCTGCGAAACGATTTTGGATGCGGACGCCAAGCCGATTGACTTGGATTGCCGCGAGTCCGCTTTCCGAGCTTCGCTGACGTCGGTGGCCCAGGATTCGGTTTCTCCATCGATGATTCCAAGAACGGGGCGTCCCTGTGACGTCGCGTCGCTGAGTCGCTGCAACATCATGATCGCCACACCCTCTCCTGGGAAGATCCGAGATCCGTCATCGGGTAAATCCTTTTGGCAGCCCGACTCGACTAATTGATTCTTTCGGTACAGCTGTTCGAACGCGACGAGGTCCATCGAACGGTGGGCCATGCCACACAAGACCGCATCGACATGTCCTCCCCGGAGTTGTTCCGCAGCGGTTAATATCGCTAACCCACTGGACGCTTCATCGGCATCGATCGCACAGGCTCCGCCCATCAGATCAAACGTGCGAGCGATTCGCGAAGCCAGCGTGCTGGCGGTGAATCCTCCGGTCTCATCGAACAAGGCGGGATAACGATCCATCAGAATGCCGCCGAGTTGTTGCGTCACTTCGTCGATCGGGATACCGGGTTCGGATCGTCGGCGCAAGATTGCTTCGACATGCTGCTTGATTTCGGGAAGTCGCAATCCGATTTGCAAAGCGTTGCTGAACTCACCACCGAAGATGGTTCCTATGACGACCCCAATTCTTTGGCGATCGATGGCCCATTTGCCCTTCATGAGATCGTCCGTCACGCCAGATTCTTGCAGTGCCTGAGCGGTGGCTTGGATCAACATCAACTGGGCAGGATTGGCGAACCGGATCGTTTTAGGCGGGATCCGATAGCTTTGGGCGTCGAATCGAAAGTCGGTGATGTAGCCGCCGCGGCAATGGGGCAGCGAACCGGGGCAGCTTCGGTTGACGCCAATCCATCCACTTCGATCCGACCGCATCGGCCAACGGCCCTGGGGCGGGTCTGAAATTTGGGTTTGATCGGATTGCAACAAGTCAGTCAGCGCCCGAATGTTTTCAGCGCCCGGCAAGATCACACCGCGTCCGACAATCGCAATCGGTTCGGATTCTCGATCCCGAGTGGGGCTCGATGGGGCGACGCGAATGGATCGAGATCGTCTCGTCGGTGAAGATTGACGGATGATGGCATGCGCGTTCAAGCCTCCGATACCAAACGCGTTGACGCCGGCGACCCGGGTTGGTTTTGAATTTCGTTGAGGCCACACTCGAACCGAATCGACGACTTCGATGGGCGCGTTCTCCCATTCAAAAGACTCGTTCGGGTAGTCGAATTGAATCGAAGGCGGAAGCTCTCCCTTCTTCATTGCGATCAAACACTTTACCAGTCCAACCAAACCGGCCGCTTCGAGCAAATGTCCCAAGTTACTCTTGGCACTTCCGATGGGCAGCCGACTCGCCAAGGTGGCATCCGAAACGAGATCGGGGTTGGATCGCAGCAATGCCGATAAGCTCTCCAGTTCAGTGGCGTCTCCCACCTGGGTGCTCGTCGCGTGACATTCGAGATAGTCAAGATCCAATACGGTGTTACCTTCAGGCTCGGGAACCTCGGCAGCGGCACTCGCGCGACGGATGGCGAGCTGTTGCCCTTCACTGCGCGGTGCCCAAAGTCCCTTGCCTTTGCCATCCGAGGCGACACCGACACCCACGACCGTCGCGCAAATGGGAAGACCTAAACGCTCGGCGAGGGAGCGGCGAACTAAGACGATGGCAACATAACCTTCACTGCTGATCAATCCGCTGGCGCGACGATCGAATGGGTAGCACCCTTCATCGCTACAAGCTCCCGATTGAGAAAACAACGCGAGGTTATCGACATTATTGAACGTCGCACCACCGACCAAGGCGATGTCCATCCGATCCGCCTGCATCGCTGTGACCGCATGATGCAATGCCAACAAAGATGACGAACAAGCCGCATCGATCACTTCACGGCGCCCTCGAAAGCCGGTCAAGGACCCTGCTAACGAAGCGACACTGTAAGCATTGAAATGCGGCGAACCATCGGATTTCCAACCGGGGCGGCCCCGTTGAATCGCCGTCGTCAGCTCCGTTTGCAAGGTTCTTAAGTCGGAATCATCGGCGGCGGCGTTCAAGTCTGTTTCGAATAAACATTCGGCAGTTGCGGGCGCGAGCGTGTGCATCGCTAAGGCGCCACCCATTTCGGTCCCTCCGCTATGCCCAACCAAAATCCCGGCACGCGACGGATCGATTCCCGATACTTGATCGATGCGGTGGGTTCCGAACGCGGCCCCGACCGCTTCCATCGCGACTTGGCAAAACTGGCGATGCGTCAGGTCGAAATGCCCTAGCATTTCGATTTCACGTTCGCGTTCGTGATTCAACGGGGATGGCGTGACGCAGCCACCGAGTTGCGAGTAGGTCTTTCCAGGCACTCCTTTGGTCGGATCGAAGTACAGCGAGCGGTCCAGGCGGTCGGGTGGCATGGGGGCGATCCCGGAACGTCCCTCCCACAGCATTTCTTCAAAGTCATGAACGTTCTCGACACCACCGGGTAAACGCACTTCGTAACCACAAACGACAACTTCATCGGGGTCGGTGGCGAGCGGATCGGACTCGACCTGATGCTCGGGTTGGTTTTGTGACACGTCGGGCTTTTCAGGAATGAACGCCGACCAATGACGAACCATCTCAAGTAATTCGTCGGTGCCGATCTCGGGAGGTGGTTCGAGATCGGTTCCCGAGATCACCCGATCGATTTGGTCGCGTGCGAACGTCGGGTCATCGCGAAAATAAGGAAGGAACGTTTGAACGAAGGGTGCCGCCATGCGGTCCAACTCGGCCTGTTGTTGTCCTGAGATCGCGGTGAGCTTGGCGGGAGATGTTCGCGCCACTCGCGAAGGACGAGCAAGCCATTGTTCGGTCGCGATGTGAAACGCGGTATCCAAGTCAACAACCGAAGTGCCCGATCGAGTGGTTAAATGATAGGTGGAATCGTGGTATCGGGGCGTCGTTAGAATCACACGAACTGCTTTAGCGATCCAATCGACGTCGACAATGTTTTTGCATTCGGCACCGTCGAATCCCAGATTGTTGAACCATTGACCACGTTCAGGAAGCCCGAATCGTGAGGCGAGCATTTGGTACATCGAAAACGCACCGTAGATTGTTCGATCCGCCGAAATCGGCGACAACCCGGTGCGGTCGATCACGATCGACGGACGCAAAATCGTCAGTGCATCTAGGTGTCCTAACCTGCGAGCGTCTTGCAAACGTGCCTCCGCGATCGTCTTGCTACGTTCATAGTCGTTTGCGTGGGACTGTCCGACGTCGGATTCGTTCTCGCGAACGACTCCCGATCGTTTCCCGCAAACATACGCAGTCGAAACGTGGTGGAAGTTCCGGATTTCGTGTTCGCAACAGAAATCCAGCACCCGTTGGGTCCCCTCCACGTTCGTGCGATAGGGCTCGTTCTCCTTCGATTGATTCGCCGGGGCAAAACTCAGACTCGCGGCGCTGTGCAAAATCCGTCCGCATTGAGCGTTAATCGACCCAATGGCGTCCGCCGAAAGTCCAAGAGAGTGCCGATTGAGGTCGCAATGATATACCTGAGGGCGCGGCAAGTTGGTCATCCAACTTTCTTCAAATCGCTTTAGGATTTGTTCGACACGTTGGGAGGCAGACTGTTTTCCACGATCCCGAGCGAGCACGACCAAGTTCAGCCCATTGCGTAAACATTCCGCCATCACATAGGAACCAACCATTCCCGTGCCTCCGGTCAGCAGAATGTGGTTTCTCATAACTGAAATCTTTGCGGGCTGGGCTGCCGTCGAATCGGGCTGTAAGAAAGACGGTATTCGGGTAAATCACGTTCGACAGAGGTGGTCGTGGACCATCGTAATTGCCGATCGTTCGGCCGCAGCACATCCTTCATGCCTTTTTGGCTTTGCATTCCTAAATAAACGGAGTAGTTTGCTTGGAGGGATTTTAACGGAAGTCAAGATTCAACCCACTGATTCGTGCTTGGAAATGGTGATCATGCAGACGTTACCCGAATCGACCGCGTGTCTCAGCAGTATTGATCCTGAGCAATCGATCGCAGGCCCGCTTGGTTTCCCCCACGAACTTCCCAATGGACTCGATCATCCGGATAAGAAACTGCGATGTCTATTGATCCAGCCTCGGTTTGAACAAACGAACTATTGGAATTTCGTTGAAAGTGCCCGTGCGATTGGTGCTAAGGCCACTGCGCCGCCTTTAGGGTTGATGACGGTGGCGGCGTTGCTTCCTCAGACATGGGAGTTTGAGCTGGTTGATTTGAACGTCGGACCACTTGAGCAATCTTCGTGGGATCGGGCAGATTTGATTTGCACGGGCGGGATGTTGCCGCAACAGCCAGGAATCCTTGAATTGGTACGCCGGGCTAACTGCGAAGGCAAGTTTGTTGTCGTGGGAGGCCCCGATCCGACTAGTCAGCCTCAGATCTATCACGAAGCCGATGCGGTCGTGATGGGCGAAGGCGAGTTGACGATCCCGATGTGGCTCGACGCGTGGCGCGCGGGCAATCCGAGAGGCGTCTTCGAAAGCCCACTTAAACCAGACGTCACTCAAACTCCCACTCCGCGGTTTGATCTGGTTCGCTTCGACGACTACCTTCACGTCGGGGTTCAGTCGTCTCGCGGGTGTCCATACAACTGCGAATTTTGTGACATCATTGAACTCTTTGGACGCAGACCGCGCGTCAAAAAACCTGAACAATTCTTAGCCGAACTTCAGAAGCTCTATGATTTGGGTTATCGCGGTTGGGTTGACTTTACCGACGACAATTTCATCGGCAATCGCAAACTGATCAAGCCGCTCTTGGTTGCGCTGAAACAATGGAACGAGGAACACAACTATCCGTTTGTATTCTCAACCGAAGCGAGTGTGAATCTAGCCGATGACATCGAACTGCTCGAATTGATGCGGGATGTCCAGTTCCGATATGTCTTCTTGGGGATTGAATCGCCCGATGAGGAAACATTGATCCACACGCAAAAACGAATCAACACCGTTCATCCGATCATCGAACGGGTTCGCACGATTTACGACTACGGCATCTCCGTGGCAGCCGGATTGATCATCGGTTTCGACACCGATAAACCGGGAACGGACAAGCCCATGATTCGCTTCATTCAAGAGAGTGGGATCTCGTTGTCCATGATCGGTTTATTGAGTGCATTACCCAACACGCAACTCACTCGTCGATTGACGAAAGAACGTCGATTGATCGATTCAAATCATCGCTGGATCGATGATCCCAATGCCAAGTACGAACTGCGAAGTTTGGAATCGAAAGACCAAACAATCAGCGGGTTGAACTTCGTCACCACTCGTGACCGCGTTGAAATCTATCGTGAGCTGCACAATATCATCGAAGCCGTTTATTCACCAAAAGCATTCATGGACCGTGTGATCGACACGACAAAGCGATTGAAGATCCAAAACAAACACATCCCCGATGCGTGGGAGTTCAAGCGGATGTTCAAAGGATTTCGGACGATCGCGTGGCGAATGTTGGCGGATCGACGAACTCGCTGGCTGTACATGCGCAACTTCATTCAAGCGGCGATGATGGGGCCCACCAAGTTCGAATACGCCCACACCATCACCGGAAGTTTTCTGCACTTCGATGCCCAGACTCAAAAGATGCTCGTCGCATTACGGCAATCGATTGACTTTGCCGAGAACCATGCGGAGTATCCTCGCAGCGTTCACGACATTCCGCCCTTGATGAATGAACCACCCGATTCGTCATTGCCGTTGGCACCGGTAACTTCTTGTCGCGAACCGATCAATCACGCCAGCTGAGTTAATCTGTAACGGTTGTCCGGATTCCCAGAGTCCTTCTGAATCATCCGTTTATCACGATTGAGCGTGATCGTCCCCAATGGCTTCGGCTTGTTTAGGCAGAAAGAGGGGGAATTTTTTCTTGACACGTCGAAAACAGTATGCGGAGCCCCCGTCCCGAATTCAGTTTACGAACGAGTCCAGACTATGATGAACCGACACTACCCAACGGCGATCGGCCTGCTGGCGTTGATGACGCTGACCGGCTGTGCGTCCATCACCGACAGTTGCTACGAGAAAACTCAGACCGTCCGAGCTTTCAAAGAGTATGTCAAATGCGGCAATCCAGAATGCTCTTCCTATCCCCATGATTACAAATGTGGATGGATCGATGGCTTCTATGAAGTCGCCACGGGCGGAGAGTGTTGCCCGCCTGCGGTGGCGCCGGCCCGCTATTACAAACCAGAACAGATCCTGAAGCATTGCGACAAGAAACGCCACGCCTACTACAGTGGCTGGCAAGATGGTGCCTCGCGTGCCTCGCAGTTCCCTGACACACACTATCTGCGAATTTATGAAACCTGCGAGTGCCCGTTCCCACGCTGCGACAAACCTTGCGGCGATTCGGCGTGCGGCCCGTGCGGGGTTTCCTTCGTTGGCATGAGTGCCTCGGATGACTTGATCGAGGCAATGCCGATCGAACATTCCTATTCGGAGGAAATGTTCCAAAATGAGGCCGCACTTCCATTACCTATCGAAGACGAAGTGGGCGTTCAATCGAGTTCCAACCGCATGGCTCCGACTGTTCCTGAACCGGCCGCTGAAGATAAGGTGCAATCAATTCCCGTGCCCCCAACGGCGGAAGTTGAAGAGACGGTCCCTGTCGACGAAGCCCCCAAGGCGATTGAGCCGATGCCTGCTCCGGCAGAGATCGCTCCTCAAGCCATTCCCGCCCCTAAACCAGACGCGAGCACGTTTTTTCCGATGCCCGCCGAGTTGCCACCCGGTTCGTTCTCTCGGACGGATGACGAGGACTTCTCAGCTGACTTTACCGACGGGTTCTCCCTCAATCCTGTCGTTCCAACCACGGCGACCCCCGTCGCCAAAGACTCCGGTGAGTCCTTCAAGGGCAAGACAGTTGGTTTCGTCCGACTGGCCGAGCCGCTGCAGAACACGTCATCACTGGTTAGTGGTTCAGTCGCGAAAGACCCTACTCATGTCAGCCCCGTTGCGATCGTCGAAGCCGAAGGGTCATCCTTCAAAATGCTCGAAACAGAATCCACCACTAAACCCGCTCGATAAATCGACGAGTTCATTCACTCCACCAACCATTCATTCACCCTGCATTGCGAAGGGACTCAGCAATGATTCTCCAGAATCAAATCAAAAACTTGCGTCGATCGCTGGTGGTGGCATCACTGCTCGCCGCTGGCACCATTGCGACGACCGGATGCCAAATCCATCATTCCGTTTCATCGGCTTGCAAAGCAATTCCCGCCAATCGACTCGACCCGTCGTTGTTTGATTGCCCACGGGAAGCCTTGGCACCGTTGCCGTTCTCGACGCTCGGGCAGGTCAAACCAGATCAACACATCATTGGCCCCGGTGATACGCTGGCTGTTTACGTGTTCGGCGTCTTCCCGGCTAACGAAGAGGAAACGCCGGTTCAGCAACGGACCCAAGCCGTCAATCAACGTTACTATCCACCACGCGGTAGCGTCGTCGGGCCGTTGACCGGCTTGCCGATTCGTGTCGAAGGAAATGGCACGATCGCGATGCCGCTGCTTGGCGATGTCTCTTTAGATGGCCTCACGATGCCTCAGGCCGTCGACAAAATAACGCAGGCTTACGTCGCCCAAGACGTTCTACAAGATGGTAAGGAACGTGTCACGGTTGACTTGTTAATTCCTCGCGTTCGTCGAGTCGTGGTTTTGCGCGAGGACACTCCGTCAACGAGCGTTGCTTTGGTGCCGCCGGGTGCCGTCAACGAGATTCACCGTGGTAGCGGCGAAGTAATCGACTTGCCGATTTACGAAAACGACGTGTTGCACGCCATGGCGCAAACCGGCGGATTGCCAGGGACCGATGCCGCTCGCGAACTCTATGTGATCCGCAACGGCGTGGGTCTGAATCCGACATTCATGAGTGGCGGGCAATTGCAAAGCATCGTCAGCGGTGGCGAAGGCGGCCAGTGCAATCCAGGCGTGATTCGAATTCCGCTTGCCGGTTGCCCCTGCGACGGAATTCCATTCAGCCCTGAGGATGTAATCCTGGGTGAGGGTGACGTGGTCTTCATCCCCCGTCGCAACGAGTACTTCATCACGGGCGGATTGTTGCCGGGAGCTCGCATCCCGCTTCCACGTGACCAAGACATCGACGTGATGGAAGCGATCGCCATGGCCACCGGGTCTCCCGGCGGACCTCTCGGACTCAGCGGGGCGGCAATAGCAAACGGCACGCCCGGCTATGTCCGCGAAGCGACTCAAGTGATGGTCTTGCGTACACTGAAGGATGGTCGCCAGATCAACATCCGATGTGACCTCGACCGCGCCATCACCGACAAAAAACAACGCATCCGAATCCTTCCGGATGACGTCGTGATGCTGCACCAAAAACCAGGAGTCGCGTTCTTCAACACGTTCCTGAATTACTTCAGCGGTGATTCACTCCTGCTTTCGGTCCGCGACAGCAACTAGATCCGGAACTGAGATCACTCAGAAAATTACGAAACACCGCCACGTTCTCGTGGCGGTGTTTTTTTGTTGATGAGCTCTGCATATTCATGTCCCTCCGGAGAAGATAAAATTCGATTCTCGAATTAGACTAGACGGCCACGCCAAACTGTTCGATTGTCACGACCAACTTGCCCAAACCTGAGCCCATGTTGCAGCAACAAAAATTGAAGATCGCCACGGTTGTGATGGCACTGATATTGGCGGGTCTGGTCGCATCACAGACTCTCCAGCAAAATCGCTCGACCATCCAAGCAGTCGATTCGAATTCGATCGAAGAGAATGTGCCGGCGTTAACCGTCGGGGAAATCGCTGCATCGGCAAGCACATCCGAAGTTTCCGAGGACGTCTCTCAGAGAAACTCTCGAGTCGGCGCTCTGCGGGTCGGCCGAATCGGGGCCACACCGACTCTCGAAGAGATTCAAAGCCTGCAGAAACTGCCGTTGCTCGACTCTCAGGTCAATCGAGCCTATACACTTGCTAAATCAATGACTTGCCGGATGCTGACTCCCGGCGCGTCGGTCAATCCTACAATTTCGCTACCTCTAGCGGGCGAAGCAGGGACGATCGGAAGGGTTCCCGCTTTCACGATCGGCCTGACGATGGATCCCAATGGCCGCAACAAACTTCCGGCGGTCACCCGCAGGCAAGTGGACGATTACTTTGAGAAACATCGTCTTGTCATTGAACCGATGATTTACAGCAATGATCAGGGCCAACTCTACTTTGGAACCGATTGCCAAGCCGCATTCTACGAAATAGACCGTCCCGGCGTCGCTGTCAAAGCCGAACCGATGATCGAATCCGCCGTCGAACGTTTTCGATCGCTCGGGATCGCGGCATCAATCCAGACGAACGAGGATCTGAAGTCTTCATTGGCGACTCGGTTGAATTCCAAATTCGGCCGCACTCTGGTGATGGCATTCACTTTCGAGCAAGCAGCTCTGACGGTGACGTCGATCGGTCAAGAAGGACGCAGGGTCACCGAGTTGTTGTTCTTTCATTTGCCTCCATCGCAACCGGAGCCCTCCGATGCGATCGGTTCGAGCAATTCTCGTAATCCGATTTTGATGGAAGTATTCTTAACCAGTGACGAACGCCGTAACCTTCATCGGCTTGATCGTCGGGAAGGAGAGCTCAATGCTCCTACACCCGACATTTTGTCTGACGTTCGTTTCGATAAGATGATTTTGATGGGTCTTTACCCCGCCGAACCGGTTGTTACCGATATCCATTATCGTTCCGGCGGGATCATTGATATGGAATTGGTCAGTCAGTTGATGAACGGATACAAAGATCAGCCACCGATGTCACTCGATGACGTGCTCGACCAATTCGGGTTACTCTCTGGGGCAAGCTTGGCCGATCAACCCATTCCAAGCATGAAAGTCAATGGAACGACCGAAGAGGATGAGCGATGGTTACGAGAAGTCGCTCGCCTAAAATACGAGCGTTTGGAAAAATCGTTGCAACCGGTTGAACGCGCCGATCAACCTGCCGCCTTCCCTAAAGTCCCGTTGATGACGGGCCTAGGTAAATAGGTAGCGAGATTCGGATCGACACGCCGGGCGGATCTAAAGGCCTCGAGCGACTCGCGAGAGGAGACTGCCAAGAATCGCGTTCCCCAAATCGGTGCCGTTTGATTGAAAACGATCGTGCGGCGACGGTGGAAGCGGTCGCGAATTCGAGAAACGTGAACCTGGTACGACATAAGCGGGGGGCGTTGGACTTCGCAATGATGCTTGAGGAGGGAGCGTCGGCACCGGTGCAACTCGTGGTACAGGAGCGTATGCGTTTGGGAATGTCGGTGAGTTCAACGGCGATGAACTAAACGGATGGACGCAATCAGGACGACCGAAGTCTCCTCGGTAGCCGGATCGGTAGGCGTATGTTTGTAATAATCGCACTTCATTGGCAAGTAAACGATAGGCGACTTCGGCCTCGTTCCAGCACGGTCCGAGCGCCGCTCGGATGATCGGGCAACCGCTTGCGAAAACGGCCTCAGGGACTCGCTGGTGCAACGATTGAACTTCGTTGAACTCGTAGAGCACTCGCGAGAGATCGGAAACTCGCCGGGTGGCACTGCGCAGGTCCGATGTCTGATCTTCGAGCCGGTCGATCAAACGAAGCGAGAATCGATCGATCGTACGTACTCGATTCGCTTCGTCTTCGAAGTGAACGATGGCATCCCGGTATTGATCAGCCGCCAAGTAAAGTGACCGTGCGTCTTGGGCGGATGCGGACGTCGAGCAAGTGACGATCAATGCGAACGAGCCGACAAGGGAAGCGAGCAAGAGTTTCATCTGCGAATTCCTTTCCGTCTCCGTTGGAGAACGGCGATTGAAGTTCCAAGGCCATCCGTGATCCAGTCGCCCGATCCTGTCCGGGTGACGAACCGACTCAACGCGATCGGCGTGCCAAGGGTCCCTTCTTGTTCGACGGGTTATTTGCAAACCATTACTGGGCATAGGCTTACAACGGCATCAGGAAGTCCGGGGAGGTCGCACCGTTGAAGGAAATATGGAGTCAAAAAGATTGCGCGCCATCATCGAGACGGCAGTGAGTTGACATCACACTGAGCTCGCTCCGAACTCAAATCCGCATGGAATCGTCTCTCGTTGCGTTTCCTGGCTTGCGGGCTGTTGATTTAATCGTAACCCGATGCGTCAGCGAGGGATTGAACGCCATTCATTCTCTTTTAAGTATCCCTCGCTCACCGGGCTGTTGATTTAGTCTTCATCGAAACCCGAAGCGTGAGCGCGGGATACATACAAAGGACTTAATGGCGATGAATCCCTCGCTCACGCTTCGGGTTACGATTCAATCAACACGCCCTCACGCATCGGGTTTCGATGAGAACTAAATCAACAGCCCGCTAGGTGGGAAATCCGATGTCAATTCCCATTACCGTTACTTGACTTCAAAAACGTCGTCGGACTCGAGCGTAGGAACGAAGCCGGACGACTCAGGTAGTGCGTCAACGGGTCGGCTCGCCCTGGTGGTTGGGAGTTCCGTCGCCGGAACGGTTTCTTCTGCGACCGAGTCACCGCCAAGCGAAAGCACGATCATTCCACCGATCAGGACCGCCGCCGCGATACCGCCGCCGACAATCATCGCCAATCGCCGCGCGTGAAGACGACTGACGCCGTCGTGAGGACGGACGTCGATCTTGGTTTCCACCTCGGTGCCCACCTTGCCCCATAGTTGTCGTGGGTTGACCGGTGATTTGGGTAGCGAACGAAACGCGGTGCGCAGTGATTGCCGCAGATCCGTGTACGAACCGAATCTGGCTTGAGGAGCCTTGGCCAGCAATCGCTGCAACAGTTGATCGATCTCGTCGGTGACTCCAGCCACGGATGGCTTGAGTGCTTTGACGCGTTCTTCGCGGTGGGCGATGACGGTTGACAACGATTCATCGCGTGGAAAGACCGCTTGGCCGGTCAAGCAAAAATGCAACAGGCAACCAAGACTATACATATCCGCGTGAGCGGGTTTGGATTTGTCGCTTGTGAGGGATTCCGGAGCGGTGTAGTCGAGGTGATGCTTCGGAAGCCACTGAATCAATTGGTTGGTCTTGAGCAAACGTTGTTTCCGAACCGAAACGACATTGGCCAAAATCAGGTCCCTCACATAGATATCACCGGTCTGAGTCAACCAAACTTTACGAGGACGCAGTTCCTGATGAACGAGTCCGGCGCGCAGCGCCGTTTGCAAACCTTTGGCGAGACTATCAATGCAATAAATAGCTTGGTGCGGTGACAGCGGACCGTGTTTGCTGACGAAGGCAAACAAGTCTTCGCCGGTAATCAGTTCGGTCGCTTGATACAGTCGATGATCATGTGAACCGCAGTCGATCACACGTGGATGATACTCCAACGACAGACGCGAGACTTTATTGAAAACGGATTTGAGAACACCAAGTTCTTTGTCGAATTCCTCGTTCAGTCGCGTCAACACGACGACTTCGCCCGAGCTGATTCGGGAAGCGACGTAGGTATCTCCCCAACTTCCGGTGCGGAGGTGTTGGTCGAGTAGGTAGGGGCCGACGACGAGTTGGTCGGCTTGTCCCTGGTTCAGAAAACCGGACTGAAACGGGGTAGCCCCTCGTTGCTCGATGACTTCCTGCAAAATCTCATCGGGACTTCGGACGACTGACAAAATACCAAACGGGTTGCGACCACCGGACTTGGCGGGAACCCGCTTGGGGGCAGGCGACGTCAGCGGACTTGACGCGTCGGCGGGTGAGGACTGCCCAAACCCCATTGATGCCAAGTCGACGCCCTGGAGCATCTCGCCCGCGATCGACGCGGCGTCGCTCGGTTGGACTTCGGCGGCAACGTCGGCCTCTTCGATCACCTCTTCAACTTCGACGAGTTCGACGTCGTCTTGCTCGGCCGCGTCGCGCCGGTTCGCGGGCAGCGGTTGACCGCTGCGTAGTGCCTCGAGGTACCGTTGCCGAGAGCGAGGATCGAGCAAGCAATCGCGGGCGTCGGCGAAATCGAGCAACAATGCGTTGCACTGCTCGGCAGCATCGCCATATTGATAAACGCTCACTTTCGCCACGCGCCGGTAGTAAGCGGACTTGATCCGGACCTCGTTGTCTTCATCCTCCTCGACACCCAGCAATAGAAAATAGTTGGGCGGACACGCCGACTCAGGAATATCCAGCCAGTGGGTGTAGGGGTTCATGGTGTCAGTTATTGGCTCACAGCAGTAGTGGTTTCACGGGCTCGCAAAGGTTGAGATTGCAATTCGATGATTGGGAAAAGTTCCCAAACCTTAATGCGATTCTCCTCGCCACAGGTTGCTGCGAACGCAGGATACTCCTTGCCGGGATCCGGATCGGACAAAGCCACGCCGACGATCGGGCCGGTATGGGCAGGTCGCTCAGGCAGATCGTCAGGTCTGCGATCGGATGCTTTGATTTGTCGCTCGGACTCCTCGTCGATCGTGATCGCAAACTTCTCGCCGGTGATTGCGTCCCAAATATAAGCCATGCCGCGATCGTCGCCCATCATGATCCACCGCCCATTGTCGCTAATGGAAAAAATCGGCTGGCCGTGTTGCGTCGTCAGGTAAGGGATGTCCCTCTCGATACTGCCATTGGCAAGATTGATGATCGAGAAACCGCCTTTGCGACGAACCACGATCTTCTTCACACGCGAACCGCTCGGATCCCGGTCTTGGCGTCCGTAGCGGTCGGAGTTGATAAACCAAACCGATTTCGAACCGATGCTGTCGAAGAACGGTTCCTTGTCGTTGGTGACCATGAATTGCGGCTTCAGCAGCGCCGGTTTGAGTTCGTCGTCCAACTTCCACCCGGTGAAACGGTATTCTTTCTTGTTGTAGTTGCCGTGAGCGATCAATAATTCATCATCTGGAGAGAAGGCTAGCGTTGTAATGCCGGGCGATGCGTCGGAGACTCGGGTGGCATTGCCGTTTTTTTCTTCGATCCAGGGCTTCGCGTGACGGACTTCTTCGATCAGATTCAATTGCATCGTTTCGATATCTGCGACAAACAGTCGATGAACAGATCGTTCACGAACCGCGAATGCGATTTTGGAATGCTTACTGGCGAACGCCATTGCCGTAATGATGCCTTCGAAACTTCGGTACTGAGAAACCGGTTTGACCGTTTCGCTGACGAGTTCGGAGATATCGAATAGTTTTAAGATATCGCTCTCAACCCGATTGCCGCCTGCGGTGCCGATGGCAAGGAATTGTTTGTCGCTGTCTTTCCAGTTGGTGGTTGTCCAGCTTTCCGCGGTCGAGAACTTTCGTGAAGAGCCGTCTTGGTTGAATAGCATCATTTGCGGAGCACTGAATACGCCCGCCGCTTGTGGCAAGGCATAAAGTTCCTTTATGCTGAGGTCCTCAATCGACCAAGCATGTGCTTGAAGCTGAGAATAGCGATAGTCCCAACTCAGCAGTGCGCCGTTATCACCGTCGGTCGAGTCAGGGTCCTTCTCCTCGACAATGATGTTCCCATCTTCGTCTAACTTGTTTCGATTGGTATCTTGTTTCTTATCCGCGATCGCCCTGATCTCATCGGGTTTGCGGTATCGTCCCAACTTTTCCTTAACCGGTTCGAGCGACGAAGGCCTCGCCGCATAAAGAAAACGGTCCGAGAAAAGCAATTCCACGGGGCGGAACGTTTTCTCAAGTCCGAACTTGAAGTTCGTCGGCGCGGCGAAATACAGATTGCTAAATCCGCCTGAATAGGTCGCCTGAATTTTGGCCATTTCGGTAGCGACGATCTCACGTCGACTCTTGGCCAATCGGCGGCGTTCTTGGGAAAGCGATTCCGCGGTCGAGGTATCGGTTTGTTCCATCGAGAGGATGCGATTGAGACTTTCCTTGGCGATCGACTTGGCCGCTTCATTGCCTTCGATCAAGTCGAGCACACCGATCGCGTTGGCCGTGTCGGCCGTTCCAGCGATGAGCGCTTGCCGGGCTGCGTCCCAGGGGTCTTCCTCGTCGGCGTTCTCGTCCAACCGTGGCGGCTCGACGTCGCGAACCTCAGTCGTGTCGGATAGCCCACCATCGGGAACCTCTGCTCCGGGTGCTGGCAGGCTCGACGGGAAACGCCACGATCGAATCGAACGATCGGCACCGCCACTTACGAATCGTCCTTGTTCTTTCAGCGGTGCGATCGCGGCGATCGAGCCGGCGTGACCTTTGAAACGAGCGATTTCGCGATTCTCGTCCAAACTCCATGCACGAATCAATCCGTCCGAACCACCGACAACCAAGAACTTCGAGTCGGACGTGAAGTTGGCCGACGTGCTTGGTACCGTATTGGCAACGACCAAATGCGGTGGGATCGGTCCTGTCGCTCCGTTGATCGCGGAAGTCTTCCATACAGCCGTGGAATTTTTTTCGTCTTCAAAAACCGCCAACGCGTACTGTCCATCTGCGGAGATCGTCGCGAACCGCACGTTGGCTTGGACTCCTTGAAAACGAGCCTGTGGACTTTTCAGTGCCGCACGGTTCCACAAACTGATTTCACCTTTCATGGTTGCGGCGAGCAAGTAACGATCGGCACCATGGAAGCTTAATGAGATCACCGGATCGTCAGCGGCTTTGACTTTGCCCAACACTGAAATCGCTTGCACAGTGACGTTTCCTCCGGCGTGTCCGAGCAGCAGTCGGCTGTTGTCCGATGCGAACGCGATCGAATTGAGTCCTTCCACGGGCGGCATCGCTTCGAGGAGTTCGCCTGAGGTGCCGTCATAGACTTCGCAACGTCCGTCTTGAAAACCGACTGCGATTAATCCGCCATCTCGAGAATAAACCACTTCGGTCGTTTGGCCGGTCAAGGAGATGGTTGCTTGAAGTTGTTGGGTAACTGTTTCCCAAATCAACAGAGCATGATTGCGGTCGGAGGTTGACTCACCGATCGCAGCGACTCGGACACCGGTGGGATGGATTGCTAGTTTTTGCACGTTGACTTCGCCGGCTTCCAGTGATCGAGGGGTCCCCTGAGTGACCGGCACCATTTTCACCCGGCGGGTTCCGTCGGCAACGACGGCAAAGGAACCATCGGGCAGGAACCCGATGTCACTGATTCGCGACAACGTTCGATCCACTTGATCCCTTCGCGTCTTCGCATCGATCACGGTCAGGTTCGCGTCCGTTTTCGACGCCACGACGAATTGAGTGCCGCCGATCGGTTGTATCATGCCGACGCTGAGGCTACTCGGGACGACTTGGGCCGGCTTGTCCGGAGTCAACAAATCATAGACCACGACTTCGCCGAGATCGTTCACCGCATAAAGCCACTGAACGCTTTCGTCAACGCTGATCGCGGTGAGCCCCAAAGCGCTGCGACTGGAAAGCTTCACCGGAGCCCCCTGAGCAGGAACAATGAAGATGGTGGAATCCTCATTGAGGACAGCAAACTCTCGGCCGTTGGTGAGCGTGACGACTTGTTTCAAACCGCCACCGCCGACATTAATTCGGCGGATCTCAGCACCGGAAGTCGCCTCCAATTCCAGCAATTGACCGGTTGACGAAATGATAACTAAACGACTTCCGTCTGATGCCCAAGCCATTCCTGTCGGGCGTCCGTCGAGCGACGCGGTCCAGTCTGAAGAAGGGATCGGGAGCGATCGGAAGTTACCATCTTCGGTTAAGAACCGAACCGTGTCCGCATTCCAGTGCACCATCCGTTTTATCGGCTGGGACAATGAGAGTTGGGTGATAATCGAACCAGACGCCACATCGAAAACAATCAAACGCCGTTCGTCAGCGGCGAGTAATTGCGATCCATCGCTTGAGAACAACAGATGACTGACGGATTGGATCGGCAACTGCGATCGAGATAACGATTGACCGTTTTTGTCCCAAACGGTGAGTTGGCCGATTCGGTCGCACGTCGCTACGCGATCACCTTTGGGGGCGAGGGTCATCGTAGTGAACGCAATATTTCCTGATTTCAACTCGGCGGTTTTGGTGCCGTCTGGATTGAGTAGTGAGACCGAGTTGGCCAACTGAACTGCTAACGTCTCGCCATGGATTTCAGCCAACGATACCTTTCCATTGACTTCATATCTGCCCGAGGCGGCAGGGGGATTGCCGACCGATGGCACGTCGGAGGCATCGACCCACTTCGTCGTGTTGGCCTCAAAATCAACCGCAAGAACTTTGCCGGTTTGCGAGCCTAGGTCATGCCGGACGAACACTCGCGTCGCCGATTGGAGATTGATTTTGACTGGCTTATTCCACGGTGTCGGCACCCCGCCGGTTGCTCGAACCAACACATTATCATCTCGTTGTCCAGGAACGATTCGGGCGACGGAACCGTCTTGCATCGCGACGGCGAAATGAGGCTCATTGGGCAGCGAGGCTAAACCAACGATCTTGGCCGGTAAGGGCGGAAGCTCTTGAGCGATGAACATGCCCGACCCGTTCTCGTTACCACCGACGTAGCGAAGGATTTTCAGATTGGTTCCGTCTTCAGCGAACGCCACGAGTGAACCGTCATCGCAAGCGGCCGTCTCGGTTGCCTTGTCTACTGTTGCGATCGCCGGGGCAGCAAGCCGCATGACCGTGCCATCGCTCGCCATGGCTTCGATCAATCCGTTCTCCCCTACGGACAAGGAGATCACCTTACCCTTCTTCGGAGCCTTCATGGTTTGAACCGTAGCCACGTGAAAAGAACCGCCGGTCGTGATCCATTCGGATTGATCCGTCAACATCGCAACGCGAGTCTGAGACGAGTTACGATCTGTCGCGGCGATGTGAGTCACCTTGCCTCGCATCGATAACTCGATGGCAACGGGTGCCGAGTCGCTCGGTCGGAGACGTGAGACCGTTCCCGCTTCTGTGGCCAAGAAAACGTCCTGACCGGCGACAGCAAAATCAATGAACTTCGCTTCACCGGAATCGTAACGAGCGTTGGCTTTCTCACCGGAGAAGACTTGGATTCGGGAATTCGAGTCGCGAACGACCACGCCGGAGGAATCCGCCAGTACGAACATTTTTGAAACAAGGGCAGACGTCTTCCCGAATTCTTTCAATTCGGTAACGGAAGAATTTCCAGCCTGATCAACGGGAATAGAAACGATCCGTTGGTCGGCCAAGGCCAGCAACAAACGCTGGGAAGTTTCATCCCATGCGGCGGCGGTCGCTTGGCCTAATGAGTCGGGAAGTTTCGCTAACAACTCAGCTTGATTACCGGAGAGTCGATAGACCGAAACGCCCGAATCGTCGCTGGCTACGATTCGATCCGCATTGCCGGAGACGGCCAAGGGCTTGGATCCAGAGGGAAGCGAAAGTTCGTCTGCTTTTTCGCCCTGAATCCGCCACCACTTCTGCCCAGACTTGGCAAGGGTGAGCTCCGGTGCAGAGGTTGGTAGCACTTCGGACCATCCAGCGTTGGCGATCGGAGTGAACACACTCATTGATGCGAACTGGCCCACCGCTGAGCCGCGACCTTGTTCGTCGATCATCGAGGTGACATCGACACCCTGGGCCTGCGATCGAATCTTCCTGTTTCCTGCCACGACAATGCGTCCGGCGACTGAACCATCTGCGGCCAGACGAACCAAGGGTGTTGGTTCTGGGGTTGGAGCGACGACGGCGTCAGCGGGAGCGGTCGCTTTCTTTGCATCATTCTTGCCACGGAACGCTGTAATCTGGATCGAGCCAGACGCATCGCAGACCCACACGCGACCTTTGGATGAAAGTGAGACGGCGGAGATCGCTTCACGCATCGAACCGATCTCGGCTTTCTCAGGTGTGGTATTCGGGATCGAACATTGCCAAGACCAGACTTCACCTGTGGACGTTCCGATCAATGCCAATCCCGAATCGATCGAGAGGGCCGTGACCTGTCCCGACGGCACGCGAGAGGAACTGAGGGTCTCGGCAGCGGCACCGCCGGACGGGTTGTGACGCAAGTACGTTAGTTGGTTGCCTCGAGCGACGACCGATTCGGTACCTGATGAACTCGAAGCAGCGATCTCGCCAGCGAATGTCGAGAGGTTGGTCGGTTGAAGTTGCGGGTAGGGGGAAACTTGGATCTTGCCATCGGCCGTTGCCATAGCGAGTATCGAGTTGAACGAAGTCGCTCGCTTGGATCGCGGTGCGGTCGCAATGTGGGTGATTGTCTCTTTGCCAACTTGTGTGACCGCGATGACTTTCTTGTCTCGAGTCTGGTAATCGATACGACCTTGATCATCAGCCAACGCGACGACCTCACCATCGTTTGCGAACGCCACTGCAGTCAACTTGCCGCCGGTGCCCGACAAGGTGTGACGTCGAACCGGCTTACCGTCGGCGAGTGAATAGAGATCCAAGTTGCGATCACGGCTGACCACCCCTACCGCGTCGTCCCGGTTGGCCGCGACCAACAGCGGGGATGGTTGCAGCGTCTTGATCTCGATTTGGGGTGCGATCGGAAGCGACCATCGAAACAACTCCCCGCCTTTGGTTGCCGTCAACAGCGTTTTTCCATCGTTGATCAACCCTAATCCGATGATGGGTTCTCGATGCGCCTGGAATTGCGACTTGACCAATTGCTCACCTTCGGCGATCCACATGGAAACTTGGCCCTGCGCATCGCCGACTAAAATCCCTTTGTCTTGGTAACCGGCGATCAGACAGGTTGGCGAAGCGGTCAACTTTCCATCGGGGAATTCACGAGCTTCGTAGTTTTTTTTGCCTAGTGACCAAAAGAGAATCCGGTTGTCCGGCGACGCTCCCAGAACCAGTTGATCGTTTTGGTACGACTTCACGGCAATGAATGAAGACGCGTCGCTGGTTAGTTTTAAAGGTTCTTCCATGTTGTTGGACCACAGCTTGACCATGCCGTCGGCACCGGCGGTCGCGACCAAATCTCCGGACCGATTGATCGCCGTTGCCGTCACCGGACCTTCGTGTCCTTTCCGCGGCGGTGCCGCGTCGCGGCGCTGTTGCCGGCTTTGTTGAAAACGGTCGAGGCCTTGTTGTTGACCAAGCGGAAAGACCTTAAACGTGCCTCCGATCCCTCCAACGATCAAGCGAGAACCGTCGTCATTCATGGCCATTGAGAACGGCGTAATATCGGGATTGAAAACTTGGCGTATCAGTTGTTTGGACTGGACGTCAAAGATCCCGATCGATTGGGTCGCACCCGTGTAGGCGACTGATTCACCGTAGCGACTGAAGGCGAGCAATTGATCCCGAGGCGGCAAGTTGGCCAGCTCGGTCGGCAGTTCCGACGTGGCAGGACCGCTGGCAACCATATTTCCCGTGGCAGAAGATTCAGCACTGGCCGCAGGGGACGATTCGTTCTTGGCCGGTACCGGCGCACCGGCGGCCTTGACGACGTTTTTTTCTGCTGGTTTGGTCTCTTCTTTGGGGGCGTCGGCGGGCGTATCTTCGGCTGGAGCCTTGTCAGCCGCGACTTCGGCCTTCGCCGGTTCCACGGGTTTCGCTTGCGCTGCGTTTTTCTCCTGTTCGGCTTCGTCTGCTTTCTCGGCGCGGTTCCGCGCAGCACGCTCCTTGGCGATCCGCATCATTTTGTCCTGGGTGCTCTCACCGCCGCATCCAGCAGGCAACGTACACAGTGACGCGCACAAAAAGAGCAAACAAAGACGTTGAAAGAAGAGCATATTGGCACCGATTGAAACGAACGGATTTCTCCGAGTGATCCTATCTTGATGCCCGATCATCGAACAGGAACTCCGCCGCGAGAGTTCCGATTCTTAACACAGTCTTTACATCAGCGAGCGGAGTCGTTCGACCTCCGCTTCTCCAAGGGATTGCGAACTTTCCCGGCGAACGGTCCGTGAGGCCACTTGGAACCGCACGCGGCCTTCTTCATCCATCTCGATCGACGCGTCCATGGGCATTTCATGCCCGGTATTCGCTTCGATTTCGTAACGTTCGAAGGACGTCCAGGCATGTGAAGAACGCTCGCTCAACCGTACCGTATCGGTTGTTCCGAGGGTCTCGACAAGCGTTACCTGCAGCGATTCACTGGCAGCGTCAAAAGTCGTGTCCGATCGCTGGAGCTTGCGTTGAACCGACGCGGGCAAGGCGGTCAGCCGGGGGATTAGCAACACGTGCTCATCGGCCGACTGCAGTCCGACGTTATGCGCGTTGCAGGCAATTAATCGAGGTTGACGGCGGGGATCGGTGCCACTGAGATAGGTCCAAGCCGCAACCGAACCGGCGATCTCGGCGGGCTCGACCGGGATCGGCTCGGCTGCCACACCGAAATTCTGGAGCAAACTCCGGATCGGAAGCGCGTGAGTCAGTTTTCCGATCGTCAGGCAAGCGTTGACCTCGTCCCCGTCGACACCGGCTTCAGAGAGCACCTGAGCCAACATCTCGCCAAATCCCTGGATCAAATCCCCGCAAGAGTTGACCAACATTCCCGGCGTCAGGACGCCTTTGATCTTACGTCCGTCGATCTTGACTTCAAACGGCGGCTGAGGGTCCTTATCGAGTTGGTCGATGGCCCGTTCGATCCCGGACAACTCTGAAATCAGCTGAGTCTTCAGTGGTTGCCCGGACGTGATCGAACCGCCACTGCTGCTTTGCCCCATCTTGGCAACACGTTTCTTGACCCACTTGAGCATCCGGCGGCTAAAACGATGGCGATTCGATCGGGAGTCGCCCACGACGGACAACATTTTGATCCGACCGGAAGTCACCGCGAGCAGACTGATTTCCATCACCAAATCATTAATCGTGACGACCAACCAGTGCCCGGCCGGAAGTCGCGGGGCCGAGCCTTCACCATCGGCTCGAAACGTAAATTGACTCAGCGCCGATGCCAGATTGCGATCGATCAAATGAATCGATGGTACTCCGCAGGCCCGAGCGGCCAGCATGATCCGTTCCCGCGCGGCGCGCCCGAACGAGGACGGGACCGTCAAGGACGCTTCGAAAACGCTATTGGCAGGTCCGACCATCGCGGAACGCTGGAAAGCACGACGAAACAAGCATGCCAACGGCATCGAAGACGGATATTCTTTGCCATCGATTGATAAGCTTGGCTGCTTGGCGATCAGCGATATCGCGTTGCCACATCCTGCTCGTCCGTTCGCCAATCGCACCAACGCCGCTTGACCGATGGCCCATCCTTGCGATTGAGAGACCGCGAAACAGGCATCGATTGAACTGCTGTTGTCGTCCAACGCAATCGTCACGGCGGTCGGTCCCGATGGAAGGGCCAAGTCGTCCGATTGCAAACCCTCGCCGAAACCACCGGCGGTCAACTGGTGACCGCCCAAGTCGATTCCGACTTGATAACAAGACGTGATTTCGCGGGTCTCAGCCGTGCCGTCCCTCGCGTCGCTCGTCGAAAACCCGCCCAACGTTTGCGAGACGATGGGCGAAGACGAAACGACGTGCGTTGATGATCGCGTCGCGTGATTGCCCGACGTGTTCAACAGGCGGCCGCGAATTCTTGTTAACCGTTCCACGACTTCGTTCATGCTGGCGCAGCGATCGTGGATCTGCTTGCCCATCATTTCGTTCATCAACGCTTGAACGTCGGCGATCACTGGCTCGGATGCTAACGACTCGATCGCACTCAACTGGGGTGGTGGCGTGCCGCAATGGGCTCGCATCAACTCAAAAAAGCTGCCTCGAAATGGTGGTGAACCCGTTAGCAATTGATGCAACGTGCAGCCCAGCGCGTAGACGTCGATCGACTCCGTCAGGTCGCGTCCTTCGAATTGCTCGGGAGCCATGAACTCGGGCGTCCCACAGATTGGGCGACGCTTACCGCCCTGTTCGTCATCGATCAATTCGTGTGAGAACGCCGCTAATCCCAAGTCCAATATCTTCAACTCGCCGTCATGGGCAAGCATCATGTTGCCCGGTTTGACGTCACGGTGGATGATGTTGTTCAAGTGAGCGTGAGCGAGCCCCTCGGCGGCGAACTGGACGCACTCAAGCGCATCGGCCAGCCCCATCGGGGCACCGGGTGTACTGAGTCGGTCGAGCGAATGGCCGTCGACATATTCCATGACCAAATAAACAATCGTCTCATACTGGCCGGCATCAAACGCGGTCACGATCCGAGGATGCAACAAGCGGGCAACAGTGCGTATTTCCGCGAGGAATTGTTCTTGCGCCGATTCGGCCTCGGCCATGTTCGCGTGCAAGACTTTGATCGCAACCCGCCGCTGCATCCGCCGGTGTTCGCCTTCGAATACGACACCCATGCCGCCCCGACCGATCAATCGAGTGACCGAATACTCCCCCATGTCGAATGGCAGCGGAGCTTCAGTCCGCGTTCCGTCGACAATGTCACCGAGGAACTGAGTTTGCGATTGAGAAGGACACAGCGGTGCCCCCCAAAGGCTAGCGGGCTGTCGGTTTAGTGTATCCATAACATGAGGGGACAGTACCCTGTTCGCTTGAGTTGAAAGGTCTGGTATTCTTTAGCCTCACGGTCACGCCGCCGGAACCAACTCACCAAGGAAGCGAC
>NZ_SJPM01000010.1:66742-318643 GCF_007859915.1 Neorhodopirellula pilleata | reverse complement strand
GAGAGTCGCTGGCGAACTGCAGCGGGAAAGAAGAGCCCGAGTGGATTGGGGCTGCTGTTATTGCTATACTTGGACATCGAAAGTTTCCTGTAACAGGAGGAGTTGATGAGCTGTCCACAGCGAACAGCTCCTCCTGCCAGGATGCTTCAAACAAATCCAGATACCTCCAAACCACTCAAAATGTACTTCCCCGCCGCGATAGCGGCTTACTTGAACCATCGGATGCAACGGAGGACCGGTGGTCAGTTTTCACGAATGGATGCTCAACTCCCGGTCCCCGCTGATCCGGGTCGTTCGTCGGTGCTGCAACGCCCGTCCCCGACCCGAATCCAGGACTGAATCAACGCTCGTTGAACACTGGTTCGCCCGCGTTCGATACAATGACATGCGGCCAAGCTTGTTCGAACTGTCGCCGTTGGGACACGACGAACTATCCCGATGCACGGCAGCGGCCAAGACGCTATTTTGGAACTTCTAACTTTACACCGGCCGCTCCGTGATCGGCGGTGTTCGTCGACTGCGACAATCCACTCTTTTCTACACTACACTTTCTGCGAGGATTCAAAATGTTAATCCGAACACTAGCTCTGTTGATGTTGATCACGCCAAACCTAGTGGCAGCTGAACTGAATGACGAATATCAAATAGGCGAACTCAATGACGAATATCAAATCGGCGAACCCGATGACGAATATCAAATGGAAGAAGCCGTCGGCTTGGACGATCCCTTTCACGTTTCGGACGTTTCCCAATTGGGCAAGCGTATGCTTGTTGATGTCACCTACGAAAAACGTTCATTCGACGAATCCGTGATCGTCAACTTCCGGACAGTCGGTCCATCGCATGACTCTGACACTCGCGCAGAGTTTCCGCGCGACGACATGCATATGGTCATCCAGGGTGCGAAGGGCGCTGTCGTCTTTGAATCTGGACTTGCGTGGAAAGATACTGGGGAGAAAACGATCAAAGGAAACCCGACATACATTGCGAGAATCCTCGTGCACGCCGACATGAAAAACGGATTGATCCTCACTGAATCGGTCGATGGATTCGACGGCAAATCAACTGTCGGCATCGTTACGTTTCACTCACTCTTCAATAAATGAAGACACGACGAACCATCGATTGCACGGGAGATCGCGGGCTGCCGGTTTGGCAATGGTCAATCTTTCGCGCGATCCCCGTGAATCGTGCCGTTCGCCTACAAACAAATGATGCGACTATCCACAATGTTTGCGTTCTTGCTATCGCTCGTCGGATGTGCGCCGTCGAATAAAGCCGGAGGCTCAATCGAGGATTCAATCCGTCAACTTACTTCGGAAGATGAGTCCTATCTAAACACCAAGCGGGCTGTGTTCACCCGGGATAGTCCCGACGATGTTCGCGCTCGTTTCAAAAACGCCCTACTCGGAAAGGGCAACATGTCTTTAGCTGATGATCTGGAGGCAATCGGAGTGGTGTTTGGAGACCTCATTGCCAATGACTCTCCAATGACGTGGGTAACTGTGGAGTTTGAGGGCGAGCGAATGTTCGCGATGACATACCCAAAGACTTCTGTTGTCCTGTTCCCAATTGCAATGATCGACAAAAGGGCACGAAAGGGAGAAGTTATTGACTTACCGACTCTAGTGTCGGATACTATCGCGACAGTGGAGCGATCGATTCAGAATCCTGAATATCAGCGATGAAACGACACTGGCGCACTAAGAAGAGGGCGAACCAAGCGATGCACCCCAGTCGCGGAGCCGAGCGTTTTGACAATGGAAAATCTTTCGCCGCGACGGGGTGATCGCGATCGTTCGCCGACAGACAAGGCGACCCTCACAATGCGATAGGTCCAGCTTGCGACAATGATTTCACGTATCCTCTCGCTTCTGGGCCTCAGCAGACCTGTGCCTGACCGTACATCCAACACCAAGGTCTTAACTGCGGTTACGGGCGATCGTTTTGGCTGGCCTGCTGGTCGCGAATTGATCGCACTCGATACGGTCGTACTCACGTTGCCTATGGAATTGCTGGACGAATCCAAGCCGATGTCTGAATGCTTGGATGCGCATGACGATATTGGTATCGACATACCGTCCGACGGTGACGCATTCCACATTCGACTTACACCGGGCCAATGGGCCTCACCTCGGCGATCGTGCCAAGCTAAGATCTCTGGTGAACCCGGCGTGACGTATCGTTTTAAACTCGCTTCCGAATCCAAAGCAAGCGGCGAACCATGACATGCACGGGAGCACGGCTTGTGGCGTTTTTCGCAGTGGAATGTCAACCCTCCGTGCCCCGTGATGTCTGCCGTTATCCGACTGAAATGCCCAGAAGCTAATGCAGCCCGACGAACTGAAAGCATGTCTAGTTTTCGACCCGCATTTTGAGCGATGGAAGGCGTCTCTACGCCATCGAAATCGCGAGGTCTTTCTTTACGTCGATGTCGATGCCGGAGCAGACTTCGATAAGGGCGTCACTGCCGCTTGCGATTTCTGGCGTCAGCGGCAAGACTGGTTCCGAAAGTTTCGAGAGCACGCTTCGAGGAACATGCTTGAGCATCTGAATGCATGCATTGTTGCGCAGGGCCACCCGGATGAGCAATTTTCCGCACGGGCTTTATGGCTTCTCCTGCGAACGCCGTCCGAAGTGGAATTTCGCTGTATGATAGACAACACCGACTCCCGCTTTGAAATGGTCGCGTTTCATCAACGCTTTTATCAACATGCATTGTCTGTTTGGGCGACTCATTCGGACGGATTTTGCGAGGACGATGTTTACGCCCTGTTCTGACCCCACAACGGCGGATAACCAATAAGGATTTGACTTCGCGGCGAGGCGTGGTTTGAGTTCGAATCTTTTTCTCGGCTGGTCCGTAAGTCGCTGCCCGAAGCCAGTGCCACTAGCCGAAGCTCAAGTCCTCTGTTCAAGAAGCCCGGTTGGATTCCCCACGCGGCCTATCGCCTGTATGGTTTTTGCTTCCGTGCTTGGCGCTCCGGTGCGGAGGGTGGTACCTATGCGAGATCGAATGCGTGGATTGATTGGGTGCTTTCGCGCCAAAACGAGCGAAGTCACCACGCGGTTCAGCCGCCTCAAGCACACTGTTCGTGTTTTTTGACGCGTTTGACTGCCACTTAGACGCACCTTCATCATTCGCCCTCCCGAAGACGTTTCGTGTTCATTGATGGGTGGGAGTCGCTTCATCTTTCCTTATCCGCTATCGAAGTACGTCAAGCCACGCTCGATCTGGATGCCCATCGAATCAAGGCTCTGATAAGTCACCTCGACCACTCGCATCTGCCCGCCGCACTCGGTGCACTGCATCGGTGCGGTCAGATTTTTCGGCTGCGGCGCATAGCCGCTGCCGAGCCAGAACGTCCAGCCAAGCATGATCCACACCAACCACTTCACTTCGTCGATCGAGATCTTGCTGTTCGCACTCATCCATCCGTAGTGGCGGATCTTCATGAAGCCAGTCGGCAACACGTGCTGCAAGAAACTCTCAACGAACGCTTCGCCTGGCACCGTCTTGGTCTGCGTCCGATTCCCCTTGCGGCGGATTCGGTAAGTCACCCTCTCGTCATCCACGGCCACCATGCGACTGTCATTGATCGCAACACGGTAGACATACGGTGCAAGGTACTTCAGTGTCGGCACTGCGTGCCCGACCGCCTGAATGTCAACAACAAACTTCTTCGTCCAAGCGACACGGTCGACTTGTGCATACAGGCCCGCATCGCGAAGTTCGTCGGCCAACTTGGCTTTGAACACACGCACAAGCGTGCCGTGATGAAATAGGAAGTTCTTCGGCGTGCTCTGCCATGATTCGGCCTGACCGTGTCGATCCAACTTCACTCCGCCGCCGGGAACGACGTAGTGAATATGCGGATGATAGACGGCCGGATCACGACCCCACGTGTGCAGCACGCCGAAGAATCCGAGTTGGCAACCTTGAAGACTTTTGGTCGCCGCGCCGACGTCGCGGATGCTTTGGCTACTGGCATCGAAGAGACATCGATAACCCTCTCGTTGAGACCCGCGCAGCACCAAGCCGATCTCCCTGGGCACCGTAAAAGTGACCAGGAAGTGATGGACCGGCATCAACTTGGCAGATTGTTTTTCGATCCAGACCTGCGTCTTCTCATGACCGCAACTCGGACAATGCCGGTTGCCACAGGAACGTCCCACCCAGTGTTCTCGTTGACAACGCTTGCACTGATAGCGGACGCCTCCCAAGGCACCGGTTCGGCATCGGGTGATCGCGCCGAGCACCTTGTCCTGAGCCACCGAGATCGAGTCCGAATGCTGCTTCAAGTAGGCCGGTGCGAATCGCCTCAGAGCGTCCGCGACCGTTGGCATCACAAAGCCGGATTGATCACTTCAGCTTGGCAAGCCTTGCCGCCGCGTCGCCGTCGACACCACCAGGCAACTTACCGAAGACGTCCTCGATGATCTCCCGCGAGTTCGCTTCAGCCGTCTCGGTCAAATGCAAGTAGATCATCGTTGTTTGCAAGGACGAGTGGCCGAGATACTTTTGGATGACTTTCAAACTCACGCCTGCTTCAAGCAGGTGCGTCGCATAAGAGTGTCGCAACGTGTGGATCGTGACTTTCTTGCCGAAGTCGAGCTGATTGGTGATCGCCTTCATCGCTCCCTGGACGGCAGTCTCGCTCATCGGGTTCTTGGCCTTGGAGATGCCGTTTTTGGCTAACGAATGGTTTCGACCATCGGCCGGAAAGAGCAAGCGTGGATGCCGATGGGTCGTCCAGTAAGCTCTGAGCACCTCCAAGGTCGATTGCGGCAACGGGATATAGCGATCCTTGGCTCCCTTGCCGCGATGGATGTGAATCAGTCCACGAGCAGCATCGATGTCACCGACCTGCAAGTGAAGGCCCTCGTTGAGACGCAGTCCCATGGAGTAGACGGTCCAAAAGTACGCGAACATGCGTTGAGTGGTAGTGGCGGCGATGAGTCGATGAACGCCCTGGATCGTGAGCACTTCGGGTAGTGCGTTGATGTTCTGAAGCTTAAGCATCCGGATGACTTCCCAGTCCCGCTTGCAGGTAACGGTGAAAAAGAACTTAACGCCCGAGAGTGCGACGCGCAGTGAGCCGTAAGCGAACTCACGATCCATTTTCAGGTGCAGAAAGAACCGACGCACTTGAGTCTCGTCGACCTCGTCGGGGCTGCACTGAGCGAAGTCGGACAGTTGCCGAACCGCTCGAATGTAGCCGTCGTGGGTTCTTTTGGCCTTACCGCTCAGGTGCAAATCTTCGGAGAGTCGCTGGCGAACTGCAGCGGGAAAGAAGAGCCCGAGTGGATTGGGGCTGCTGTTATTGCTATACTTGGACATCGAAAGTTTCCTGTAACAGGAGGAGTTGATGAGCTGTCCACAGCGAACAGCTCCTCCTGCCAGGATGCTTCAAACAAATCCAGATACCTCCAAACCACTCAAAATGTACTTCCCCGCCGCGATAGCGGCTTACTTGAACAAAGCGGTGAACCCGAGCGGCGGATCGGGCGGAATATGAAATCGAAGGTTCTTGGCTGCCGCCGGGTTAACGCAGGCGTTACGAGCACGAAGTGCTCCATCGTGCTCGTGCTCAGTGAAACGGTGCTCGTGCTCGTAATCGAAAAGCGGCTTTGATGAACGATCCAGTCTTCGAGCACGATCGTCTGGATGTTTACCGTCTGTTCCTCGAGGATGTTTCGGCGGCTTTCGAGATTTCGAAATCGCTGAGCGGTTTGCATCGCCACGCTCGTGATCAATGGCTCCGTGCGGCGCAATCAATTCCTCTGAACCTCGCCGAGGACAACGGCAAGTGAAGCGTGAAGGATCGTGCGTGTTTTCTCGACATCGCTCGCGGGTCAGCCTTTGAATGCGCTGCGATCCAAGATGTGCTCGTTGTGTCCGGTGGAGTGGATATCAAGACAAGCCGTGATATGAAGCTGAAGCTCAAGCGATTCGTCTCGATGTTGACTCGGATGGCGATCAAGTTTGACGGGGTCGGGGAGTCATCGCTAGACTACGCAACGGTGATCGATTGCGAGCACGAGCACCGCGATGCTGAGCACGAGCACGAACGAAAGCCCGAACCAGGCCGTGCACTTATGGACGGCTTACGCGGTTTAACAAATCGAAACCCAATCGCCCGTCCAGGGTGACGGCGTCCGTTATCCTTCTGAAACCTCCAAGCCATTCACTTGATTGCAACCACCATGTCCCAAGCCTATGACCGTCGCTACTTTGCGTTTCTTGCATTTTTGTTCTTTCTAGCGTTCCTTGGCTTTCTTGGCACAACGCAATACCGCCACTTTGCTTGGCTTGCATCACCTGCTAGCCTCGCATCACTATTCTTCTTCATTTACCTTCCGCGTTCAGCCGATCGGATTCCCAAGCGATTTCGACTCAATGAACGACGCGACATATATCGTGCGCTCACTGGGCGCATTTAGCTATCTTTCAAATTACTGATCGATTTGTGATTGTCAGCCTCTTGAACATGACTAACCCATATCAATCCCCCGCAGAACAAACTCCGGCTGGGTCTCTACCGACTCAACTTATTTGGAATATGTTTGCCGCGATTGCTTTTTTTGGTGGACTTTGCATTGCGGCAAGTGCGATAGACCGTTTTCAGTTTTACGGTGGAATCAAATCGCTAGCTTCCATGTCGGCCGTGGCGCAAGGCTCCGCTGCACTATGGGCGTTTACTCATTTGCTTGGAATCCTCACGGCATTCTTTGTATGCGTCGGACTCGTTAGAAAGGATATTCGAATGGCGTTGCTCGGTAGTGCCGGCTTTCTGGCAATTTGCACATTTGCCTGGGCGTGGCCTATGGACTTTCTATGGTTCGGATGAAAGTGCTGACGGAAAGCGGATAACCATCCGATGAACTCGGAGAGGCCGACAGCGCGTTTACAGATAGAAGATCAATCGCGGCCACCCGGTTTTCGCAAACGTTCTGGCACGAAGTGCTCCATCGTGCTCGTGCTCAGTGAAACGGTGCTCGTGCTCGTAATCGAAAAGCGGCTTTGATAATCAATAAATGGTGCCACCCACCTTTGACATGTCAATAAATGGTGCCACCCACCTTTGACATGTGGCGAGGTAGTCCGTAGAATTCGGGAAATTGCTCAAACCGGGAGATTGCCATGCCTCGTCCACAACGCTCCGAACAGTTCTCGCCAGAAGAGATTTGTTATGTTCACTGCATACAACGCTGTGTCCGGAGAGCTTGGCTGGCTGGGGTCGATCCGGTCTCAGGGGTCGAGTATTCGTTCCGGAAAGAATGGATTCGCAGGAGAATGGAGGCACTCGCCTCGGTGTTCGCGATCGATGTCCTTTCCTATGCGATTATGAGCAATCATATCCACCAGATCCTGCGAAATCGGCCCGATGTCTGTGCGCAGTGGTCCGACGAAGAGGTCGCGATCGGCTGGTTACGGGTCTTTCCTGGTCGACGGATGGAAGAACATTTGGCTGAACCGACCGAGAATGATGTCAAAACACTTGTCCGGGATAAGAAACGACTGGCGGAGGTGCGGCGGCGACTCTGCGATGTGTCCTGGTTCATGAGGGCACTTTCGGAGCCGATCGCACGGATGGCTAATTTTCAAGATCAGTGCACGGGTCGATTTTGGGAAGGTAGGTTCAAGGCACAAAGAATTATCGATGACGCCGGGTTGCTTGCCTGCAGCATGTACGTGGATTTAAACCCAGTGCGGGCGGCAATCGCGGGAGGCCCCGAAGGGTGTCGGTTTACGAGTGCTTATGATCGTGCTGAGGCACAAAAGGGAGAACAAGTCGACTCCGCCGCGTTTGACCTGAAGCCGATTCCGACGGAGGAAGCCGGCCGCAAGATCCGCGAAACACCGGTCGATGACCTTCGGAAAGAACGCAAAGCGAGACGAAGGAATCCAACCGGCCGTCGGATCCTGCGTGACGCTTGGTTGAGCCCTTTGACGATGAAGCCGGATATCCTGTCCGGCGAAGCCGAGGTTCACACCGGTGGCATTCGCAGTAGTGATCGTGGCTTCTTGAATCTGTCTTGGGAGGACTACTGGGAACTGCTTTGCTGGACGGCCAAGCAGAGTGTCCAGGGCGTTAAAGCGGAGGTGCCTGCGCGGTTGGCGAAGCGTTTAGCGGCGTTGGGCATTGACGTGTCGATGTGGCGAGATTTGGTTTGGAACTGGCAACGTTACTTTGGCAAGAGCGCGTGTGTGGGTCGCCCTGAGTCCATGAAGCAACATGCCGAGCAAACGGGCCGCCACCACTACCGAGGCCAGGGTAGCGGCGCGGCCTGTTTCACGTAGTCGGTCTGCTTCCAAACGTCGTTCATTCAATTTGCCAGCTGAACCAGTCGGTTAAGCTCGCCGCTGCGCTGATTGTCACACCGAACGCGAAAAACGCAGTCATTGCAATTCAATGCCAACCGAATTGCAGCGATGACCGAACCAGCGTTCGACCACGATTGGCTCGATTACTATCGTCCTTCGATCGATTACGAGCACGAGCACCGCGATGCTGAGCACGAGCACGAAAGAGGGTCGAAACCAGGCCGTGCAGCGATCGCGATGAAACGTGGGTGGCACCTGGCGGTTTTTTGGGTGGCACCTGGCGGTTTTTCCTTGCTTGGCGTCAGATGCCCGTTTCGATTGCGCGAACGATTGCCTCGCAGAGCTGCTTGATGCGT
Organism: Neorhodopirellula pilleata; assembly: GCF_007859915.1. Lineage (GTDB taxonomy): Bacteria > Planctomycetota > Planctomycetia > Pirellulales > Pirellulaceae > Rhodopirellula > Rhodopirellula pilleata. The sequence continues at coordinate 309,958 of NZ_SJPM01000010.1, read as the reverse complement.
TCATCGGGCAAGTTCAGCGGCGGGGTGGTGTAGATGCAATCGCCGAAGGGGCGTAACCAGACGCCGAGGTCGACAAATCGTTTACGCAGTCGCTCGACGTCGGGTATCGCCTCCACTTGGACCACGCCGATCGCCCCGCGACAACGCACATCGACGACTCCAGGCAAATCACGACAGGGGGCCAAACCTCGTCGCAATTGGGCTTCCATGGCCGACGCTTGAGCGACTCGTGGTTCGGTTTCAAACAGGTCCAAGGATGCGTTGGCGGCGGCGCAGGCCAGTGGGTTGGCCATGAACGTTGGGCCGTGCATCAACGCATCGGCTGCCTCATCGGACCAGAACGCATCGAACACTCGATCTCCGGCGACCGTCACGGCCATCGTCATCGTCCCCGCAGTTAACGCTTTGCCCAAACACATAATGTCTGGGACGACGTCGGTGGCGTCGATCGCGAACATCGTACCGGTCCGTCCGAACCCGGTCGCGATCTCGTCGGCGATCATCAATAGATCGAATTGGTCGCAGGCATCTCGGATTCGTCGCAATGTTTTGGGGCAGTGAAATCGCATGCCACCGGCCCCTTGCACGAGCGGCTCGATGCACACGGCGGCGAGTTCATGGTGATGTTGTTGGATGGTTTCAATGAATACGCAGGTCGTTTCTTCGTCGCGGGGAAGCGGGCAGTGGACTTGTTTTAGGATCGCGTTGCCGTACCGAGCGTGCATGCTGCGGTCCGGATCGCACAACGACATCGCGCCGGTGGTATCACCGTGATAAGCGTGGTCGAAGGCGAGAAAGCGAGTTCGATCGGATTGGCCATGTCGCCGCCAATACCCGCTCGCCATCTTCATCGCCACTTCGATCGCCACGCTGCCACTGTCGGCAAAGAATACGTGGTTCAAGTCGCCCGGCAATCGTTCGACCAATCGGGCGGCCAAACGCTCGGCCGGCTCGTGCGTGATTCCGCCGAACATCACGTGCGGCATTTGTCGAAGTTGTCGCGAGACCGCCTCGATGATGTGCGGGTGGCCATAGCCGTGACAGACCGACCACCACGAGGCCATGCCGTCGAGCAAACGACGGCCGTCGGCGGTGATCAACTCAAAACCTTCCGCACCGCTGATGAGTACCGGCGGCGCGGCCGTCTTCATTTGGCAGTAGGGACGCCAAACGGGATCACTCATGCGTTTCAGGATTTTTTCAGCTCGACCGCTTCGGCCTCGAGCGAGGCGATTTCGTTCTCAAGATCTTTGAGTTCTTGAGGATCATCGGCTTGCTCTCGCGATCCGGCCAAGCGGGGGCGGAGGGTTTGTAGTTTCTTGTTGATGATGTCTAAACGTTTCTTTGCTTTTTTGTCCATGCGTTGATTGGTTCTTGTGGGGGTTGGGAGGCGGGAGCCTCCAAGACAGTGCGTTCCCAGGCGGGAGCCCTCTTTATCCTAGACATCTTTTTGACCCCCACGAGCTCGTCTCGTGGGTGAATGTCTAGCTTGCCAACCTCGGCTTCCTGCCAGACGCGCTGGCAGGGGAGCGATACATGATGACTTGTGTAGGATAAAGTGGGCGGGAGCCTGGGAGCGAGCGGCGAGCGGTTACTCAGAACTCCATTAAGGCTATCACAAAATGGACGATCAAGACATACAAGGTCGTCCACAGAACCGTCGACGTGATCGCGGCGCTGACGTCTCCGGCGGACTGCTTGGGTGACATGCCGCTGTGGTAAGCGATCGCGGCGGTCCCGATGCCGCAAGCGCTGTTCTTGAGCAGCACCCAAGCCCAACCTTGGCCGAACAAAAATAGCCCGCCATCGGGAAACGCAGCCGCGAATGAGTCGGGCTTCGGTGTGATCGCGCGGAAGAAATGCTGATGCCAAAAATGAATCCCGATCTCCGGATAGGTGACCAAGAACGTGAAGCGGCTGATCCAGTGCGACGCGGTGAAGGCGATCCATTCCAGTATCGGCGTCGCAATCAAGAATCCGCCGAGAATCGGAACTAGCAAATACGCCGGCGGTCGCACGCCCAACGTTCTCAACGCATCGATTTGCCCGCCGTATTGCTTGACCCCCACATCGGCCGCAACGGCGGCACCGCAGCGGGCGGCGATCAACACCGTGGCGAGAACCGGAACCAGAATTCGATACAACGCGAATCCGATCGATGCCAGCATTTCATCGATTAGCAACGGTTGCGTGTAGAGTCGAAACGGCAAGAATCGCAACGTGAAGTAAGTCGTTGTGAATCCCGTGATCAGACCGGCGATGATCAAGTAAACGCATGCCGACGGCCCGCCGATCAAACGCAAATAGTGTCCCAAAAATCGAGCCGCCCAACGAGGGCGTGGGACGATCGGAAACGCGTCGATCGGTAATCGAGCGACGGCGATCAGGGTGTCGCCGGTCGCGGTCAAAAAACGCTTGGCGGACTCGGCTAACCAACCCAACACGTTCGCACCCCAGACGCGTTGCGGCGGAACGGAGGTCGGCGGTGACTGTCGGTCGGCGGACACATCGCCAGCGGTATCCATCAAGTCCGCTAGGCCGTCACGTTGCTCGGTAGGAACGGGGCGAATGCAGTGCGTATGGGAATCCAACAGCAAGACTTGATCAGCGAACCCGAGTAGGGTCTCGTAATCGTGGGTGACCACGAGGCTGGTACGCCCGAATCGCCGTTGGGTTTCGCGGATCAGTTCGGCGACCCGACGTCCGCTGGCCGCATCCAAGCCTGACGTCGGTTCGTCGTAAAGGATAATTTCCGGATCGGCGGCCAAGGTGCGTGCGATCGCCAAACGCTGTTTCTGACCACCGCTCAACGCGGCAACGTGGGTCGAAGACGGCACGCCGAGTAGTTCCAACCACTGCATCGCTCGATAGCGAGGCGGGTGATGCCGATCGCGTCGATGATCGATCGCGAACTGAACATTGGCGACGGGGTTGAGTTCGTCAAACAACGCAAATTGTTGAAAGACGATTCCGGTCCGCTGCGGGCGATCCGATGACGATCGGGCGGACGAGTCACGGTCAAACGAGAACGCTCCGGACCATGTGATCGACTCACCGTCGCGAGGCAGGATGCCGGCGAGGACACGCAGCAGGACCGACTTGCCCGCGCCACTGCCGCCGACGAGAACGGTGATCTTTCCATGAGGCAAGGTCACCGATGCGTCGCGCAATAGAACGTTACCGCCTGCGGTCACGTTTAGGTTTTCGATTCTTAAATCGGCTTGGCGATGGTTGGGTGTCGTCGCCTCGTCCACTACGAATCGGTGGCCATTTTACGGAAGTAGGCTTCGATGGCTTCGCGGTAGTGCGTCGGCAAATCGCGGCTGATCTGTTGCAACGATTCTTGGCGTTCGGCGGGCGGTAAATTTCCCCAGCCACCTTTGTCGTCTAGGGTTTTGCGGTCGGCGTCTCCCTCGCCGCTGGCACCGGCGATACGGCTGTCTTCCATCGGTTTGGCCTCGCCACCCCGAGGATTTCCCCCTTGACCATTGCTTTGTTGCTGCTGTTGTTGCTGCTGCTGTTCTTCGATTTTGTCGATCAGCTTGGTCAGCTTATCAATGACCTCTTGTTCTCGATGTTGGGTAGCGTCGTCGGCCCGTCCCAAGTCCAGGCGTCGGGTGACGTCGGTCATTAAGCGAGAGATTTCATCGAGCGAGTCTTCTTTGAGCGGTTTGATGTCGGCGACCATCATCTTCGCCGTCCGTGCATATCGAACAGGAATGTCATCTTCGTGTTGGAGCAAGCTTCGCAAATCCGATAACGCTTCCTTGGCCTTGAGCAAGGCGTGGTAGCAGGCACCACGATAGAACAGCAACGATGCCGCGTCGGGCGATGCGGCCGGATCGACCTCGGCAAAGATCGGAAGTGCTTCGTCATACAGACGAGCCCGAACGAGTTCGCGACCGATCCAAGTCCGCAGTGCCGCACGCATCTCCGGCGGCAAGGATTCGATCGTCGGATAGTCCGGACCGCTGGGGTCCAAACGTTTGGCCAAGCCGAGAAGTTCGACGCTCGTATTCGATTCGGGTGCATTCGAATCCGGATTGGATCGTCCGATCATGGCGGCGATCGGATCGATCTGCATCGCCGCCGCGTTGACCCACGCGTTCAGCGCCTCGGCGTCTTCTTGTCGGATGTCGGCGAGGAACTGTTCGGTCGAGCGATTGATCGCGTCGGACGGGACGCCGATCGTATCGAGACAGCGGCGAAGCATCTCAGCCATGGCTTCGGTGTCGAGCGGTTTCCAATCGGTGGCTCGGTCGAGCGAATCTCGCGAACCCATTTTTTCAGACGAGCCCGGCAACATCGACTCAAGCGGTTGGGCTTTTTCCTCGGGGATGATCCGTTCGGGATTCAAATCATCTGCCTCCGTCCATGCGGTCCACGAGCACATCAAGCACACCGCAGTCAAACAGCGGATTCGGATCGCATGGATCATACATTTTTCTCCCAAACAGGTTGGCGTTACGGCAAAACAACACTATCGGTTTCGTTTGGTGACCAAATCACGGGTGATCTGATACAACCGATCTTGTCGTTGTGCGAGGTCGCGTAGCAAGGGCAATATGTCCTCACCGACGTTTTCTGGAACTTTGGAATTATCCAAATCCCCTGCATTATCGTCTTGAAGCAACTCCCCGTAACGGTCGGTCGTGCTTTGAATCCGAGTTTGCATGGTGCGAATCAATTTTAGCTCAGCGAGTGACTCGACGAGTGGTTCTTCTTGAGAACCTTGTCCGGAGGGTTGTCCTTGCTGTTGCTGTTGTTCTTGCTGTTTCTTCTTTTCCAGGTCCCGCTGCGCCTTCGCAAGGGCGTCGATCATTTCTTCAAGTGCGGCCAAAATGTCGTTTTGAATCCCTTGAGTGACCGCATCGATCTTGGATTGTCCCAAACGAGTGGCCACCCGTCGGGTGTCTTCACGAAGTTGCAAAATTACTTCGGGAAACGCGACACTTGAGCCTTCTTCCTTCAAAAGCAGCATCGCCCGGTCGGCTTCGAGAGTGATTTTCTGTTCCTCGAATGACAAATCGCCCGCCTTCAGGTCGGTCGCCCGGTTACGCTGCGGCGCGGGCGTCTTGGCAAGCTGGATCGTTTCGTCAAGGATTGCCGATTGCATCGCGGCCATCTTTCGTAAACGCGCTTCGAGCTTAGCGAGTTCCCGTTCGATCTCTTCCTCACGAAGCTGCCGCAGGATTTTTTCGAGTTTATCGATCGCTTTGCGAAGTTCTTCTTCGGCTTGGCGTTGTTCCTCGGTCGCTTCGGAGCGTTGTTCTTGGGCAAGCTTTTCTTGAGCTTGCTTCATGCTCTCGATGGCTTTCTTGAGCTGCTGTTCGGCGAGTTGCTCCGGTGATTGAGGTGGTTGCTGTGGTTTGTTTTGTTGCTGCTCGCCTTGCTGTTGTTCACCTTGTTTTTGTTCGGCCTGTTGTTGTTCGCCTTGTTGTGGCTCACTGGGCTTACTTTCGCCGGGCTTACTCTCGCTGGGCTTACTCTCGCTGGGCTTACTTTCGCTGGGCTTGGGTTCACCGGACTCGCTCTCGCTGGGTTTGTTTTCCCCCGGTTTCATTTCATCCGGCTTTGACTCTGCGGGCTTCGACTCTCCGGGCTTCGATTCCGCCGATGGATCGGCGTTCGGATCGGTTGATTCAGACTTCTCGTCTTGCTCCGACTTTTCGCTCGTTTCGTCCTGCGCATTGAGTTCGTCGCTCAACTGCTCGGCTCGCTTGGCGATCTCGGCTTGTTCCTTGGCGACCTCATCCAAGTCGACGCCGTTTTCCGTCCTCGCCCGAACGCTACGTTCATTGCGTTCGGTCAAACGCAATTGTTTGATGATTTCAGCGATGCGTTTCTTCTCGTCTCGAATCCGCGAACTGCGGTCCTCGCTGAGTAGCAACTTCAACAGACTTTGCAAATCCGTCGTGGCGGTCTTTTGATCCTCGAGCGCTTGGGACAATTGCCCTTTGGCGATCAACGTGCCCGCGCCTTGGAGCTTTTCCAACACGAACTTTTCGCGGGATTGTTTGGCGACGCGTTTGAGCAGCGCGGCCCGTTCGGGGTTCTCACGCGATTCAACGTCGGCCAATCGCAACAACAACTCTTCCAGTCTCGCGTATCGCTGCGCGACGCTTGATTGCCGGGCGACCAAGGGATCTTCCGCCGGGGCGTCGGTACCCGATTGGGCGGCCGACGCACTCGTTACGATCCAACACAGCCCACCGACTAGTAGCCAAACCGAGATCCCAATGAGACTACTAAGCCGGTTCATTCGCGGAGGGTGATGTTTCATTTGAATAGGTCCAGAACTCGTTTCTTTTGGGCGTCTTCGGTTTCGTCGAGCAGGCTTTCTTGATCGTCGATCAGACCACGCATGAGATCCAATATCTCGTTAAAACTCTCCAAGTCCAGCATTTTCTCTAAAACGGCGGAGAGTTGCAGCAGAATCTCGTCGTTCGTCGCGACCGCTTCGGTGACGGCCTGACGCATCTTCAAGATTGAATCGGCTTGCGATCCCGATTCCGGCGAAGATTCACGAGGGGATTCGTTCTCCCCGTCGGAAGCCACGGTTTGGGTCATCAGAATCCGTTCGAGTTCAACGATTTGACGCCGTAAACGCGGGAATGGTTCCGTCACCACGAGGTTCAGCGGATCACGCACGCCGGTTTGAAGCCTTTCTCGGCGGTCGACCGAATCGATTCGGTTGTTGAGCATTTCCAGCAACAGGTCGTCAATTCCCGAGACGATTCCGGCGAGTTCTTCGGTGGTCTTGGCCGCCTGCAGTTCGGCTTGGCGAATTCGCAACTGAACACGTTGACGCGAACGCAGTTCGTCTTCGGTCGGCATCGCCAGTTCGGCCGTTTCGCCGTCAATTCCGGTGAGGCTTTGTTTGAGTCGCCGGGTTTCATCGATGGCTTGTTCGAGTCGCGAGCGGAATTCCAATTCGCGACGTTCCAACGAGGCGAGTAATTCCTCCGGTGTAACGACTTGCAAACGGGTCAGCTCGCCTTGGGTGATGTGTGGCGTCGAAAGGTCGAATCGATCCTTGGCGGTCGTGCCGATCGTTACCATCGCCCCAGGCTGGATCGGTTGCAAGACTTTATCGTCGGTCAGCGTTCGCAAATCGATCGTCAGATTTGTTTTGCCGTCACGATCCAAGACCGGACTCAACACATGGGTTTGGACGAGCGGTTCAGAAGTTTCGGACTCGTCTTGCTTTCCTTGCACGTTCATCAGGACTTGGACCGATTCGATACCATAGTCGTCTTTGGCGGTCGCGACGACGGGCAACTTCGCGATCGGAGTGATGGCCGAGCCGATCCCCGTCAATCGCATCGTGGTTTCAGGAATCTGATCGCGGACGACTCCGATGAAATATCGGTACGCGGCTTGAGCGGAGATCCCGGTCGGATCGCGGGGAACCATTCGAATCGAGACCGCTTCACGCAAGTCGGGTAACGTCAACGAAAAGCTCATCCCGTCTTCGGCAATTTCCACATCTGGGTTGAGTTCGGCTTGTTCGTCGCGATTGGCGTCGATGGGGGCGACGTTCGTCGCACCGGTCGTTTCCAAACTCGACGCGGTCACGTCGACCGAACCGAGCGGAATGCTGGACGATCCCACCAGGGTCAAACGGCTGCCTTCGCGAATCCGGACACCGGCTTGATAGTTAAGCGTTTGATCGACCGCCTTTTCGTCGGCGATGGTCATGTCGTCAAAAACGCGAAGGTAATTGGGATAGCGAACTCGCATCTCCAAGTTCGCGATCGCGGGCGGTTCGACCGCTTCGATTCGAAAATCACTCAGTCGATCGTCGAGTCCGCGAATCGACAACGTCACCGATTTGGACAACGAAGCCAACGGCGGACCGTCGAGCACAAACGTTTGATAGCCATCAACGACGCGACCGACGCGGCGCAGATTGCTCTGTCCGCGGTTCCCGTCGTCGTCGTAGTAAGCCACCGTACACAATTCAGGAACGACATGCCCGAGCTCCTCTCCGGCGGCGCGGACGCGCAAGGTGGCGTTGCTGCCGCGAGCCAATCGCAAGACCTTCTCTTCGAACGGCAACAACTCGGTCGCGCCGCTGTCGGATTCGTCGGCGGTGATGATCGGCACTTCGACGCCCACCATTTCCAAGGAAGCCCGACGCGGCCACGGCGAATCGGACATCAAGGTCAATCGACCGATCGCGCGGCCGAACGTCTGCGGGCTGGCGATCGCCATGATCAACGCGGCAATCAATAACGGAGCGACGAACCAAATCTTTTGCACGATCGGCTCGCGACGGAACACTCGCTTCAAATCCACTCGATCAACGTACTGCATTGCTTCGCGATGAACCGACGCCAAGAACGTCGGACTATGTGAGTCGCCCACACGCTGTTCCGTGTCGAGTTGTACGGCGGTGACCAATCGACCGCCGATCTCCGGATGATGTCGCTCGATCAACAGCGCCAGCGAATCATCGGGCAGTCGGCGTCGGTAGCGCGAGATTAAATACCGCCATCCGAAGACGGCCATCGCGATCAACGTGGCCACCAAAACGACGCCGCGGGCCGATCGCGGCATCTCGCTGCCGCCGATCCGCACGGGTAAATAATCGATCAGGAACGCGATCCAGAAAACTCCCAACGCGATCGCCAACAGAACCAGCACCGATTCCCAAACGATGTACCGCCGGACCTGGTGCCGCAGCTGCGACAACAGTTCTCGAAGTTTCGGATGCAAGTGAGGGGAGTCGGACATCTTGTTTCGTTTCATCAAGCCAGTCGGTGCAAACGGCGGGTGATCCATTCGAACGTCAATACCGATGCGATCAACCACATCAAGATGGCGTTGCGACGTTCCCCGAACAAACGATCGGGTGTCCCGGCGAGCAATGTGATCTGTGGTTGCGGGACGATCGCTTGGGTCAACTCTTGTGCCACGGTGTTGACCGAAGCGTCATCGTCGATCTTCCAATATCGCCCGCGAGTCGTGCTCGCAAGCAATAACAATTCTTCGTCGGCACGGCGGGGGCGTTCGAGTTCGTTGGTCGGCAAGCGTACCTGAACGCTTTGTCGCAAGATCTGTTCATCCAATGCATCACCGAGGGTCAATTGAATCTCGTAATTGCCGCTCTTGGTCGCCACGAAGTTACCCGTGTAAGTTCCACCGCGAGGCGAATCGGCCGCCGGCGTCATCCGCAGATCCTTGATTTGACCGTCGGGTGTCAACAGTTTGGCGACCACAAAGGGATCCGACAGCGGCTGAAATTGGTCGTCCACCAAGACCGCCCGCAACGTGACCGTTTGACCCACCATCACACGCGAGGCATCGACCAACAGAACGCCACGATTGCTGTCACGCAACAAACGCCCCTCACTGACCCAGCGGATCAACTTGGTGTAATAGCTGTCGAAGTACCGATCGCCGCCGGCGCGCAAACGCCACATCTCACCGCTGCCTTGAAAGTACACTCGACCCGCACCGTAAAACTGACTGGCCAAGAATATCGGCAGACTGCCACTGATCTCGGTCGTCGGATCGGAGAAGTAAGCGTAAACCTTCGCGCCCGGTTTCGCACTCTTGACGCCGACATAGTCGTAAAGATTTCCGTACTGTTCCCACAGTTCAAAACTCTCTTGCGGCGTGTCGGCGATCCACAAGAACTCCGCCGACGTCGCTTCGGGGGTGAACTCGAGCGGCCATGCGTTCTGGCCACCTTGACGTCCGCCGCCGAGCAACGGACCTCGCGTCGCCAAATTGACGGGGAAGAATCCGTTGATTTGGTTGGACCTAGAATCACTGCGTTTGGCCGTGATCTTGGGGTGATAAACCGGACCGGCCACCAATACCAAACCACCGGCCTGTTGAGTCAAGAAACGATCGAGCAAATCGAGCGACGCCGAATCGATCGCCGACCAATCGGGATCGAACATCACGATCGCGTCGTAGCCGAACAGTTCGTCCGCCGTGACAGGAAACTCGGTAAGCAATCGATCAGCATCTTGGCTCATGCCCGCGCTGCCGGTTTGCAACCACACGTCGAGAGAGACCGAATCGTCCCGGTACAACAGGTTACGCACGAATCGGTATTCACGGGTCGGACCGCCGGCGATGGCGAGTACCTTCAACTTGCGAGCGACGACTTCGTACCGCGCCGATTGCATGTCATCGATGGAGTTTCGATCCTCGCGCGGCGCAATGATGCGAACTGCCAAGCGACGTCGACCGACGGTTTGCGGTTCGATTTCGAAACGGATGCCCGACAACGTTGCGTCGGGTTCGAGACGCACCTTTTGACTTTCCAAGACTTCGCCGCCGGGCAAGGTGGTCGCGGCCGTTTCGTTTCGGTCGACTTCGTTATCGCCGTTGTCCAAGGCGTCGATCAATTCAACATCGACCTCCAGAGGTGTCGGCCCGGTCGCTTGCAAGACCGCCGAGACGACAAACTTATCACCCGGATAAACCCGACGCGGGGCTTCCAAATCAACGACCCGCACGTTCGTCGGCGGGCGGCTGCTGCCCAAGCCCACCGGGTACAACGAGACTTCGCCGCGACGGGCCAGCGAAAGGGCCGACGACAGTGGCGTGCCGCCGTTGTTTTGACCGTCGGTAATCAAGACCACCCCGGCGAGCGTCGTCAAATCATGATCGACCAAGATCGAACGCAACGCGTCACCGATTCGGCTTTGAGAGCCGTTGGCGGCCAACGCGGATTCCCAATCAACCGTTTGTGTCTCGGGTGCTGCTACCGGATCCGACTCCGATGCGGGTTCCGGCGACGAGTCAGGCTTGGTACCTGATTCATCCGAGAATCCCATCACGGTCCAAATGGATTGTTCGGTCCGCACCGCATAAACGCCTCCGAGCGATATGATGCCCAAGACCATCGTGATCGCGGCGACCAACAAGATCCAGCCGGTCGTCTCGCCCGATGGACCCGCAACCTCGCCGGTCGATTGGCTCGTCGCACTCGCGCGAACGGCCCGTTGATTTGTCGCCGGTCGCGTCGACGAAGCCGCACCGGTCACCAACGCTAACAAACTCGCCACCGCCGCGACGCACAAACAAAACAAACCGAACAACGCAAACGGGCTTGTCGTCGGTTGATACGCCGAGCTGAGACCGATCGAGGAGCCGGCGGGATCCGAATCGTCCGCTTCGTTGTCTGCTTTCCGCGTCGAAGTCGTGATCAATTCTGGTTGGCTCGAAGCCCCAAGCGAATAGACGCTCGTGCGGTGTTGGTCACCGAACTCGTCGATCAGGTCGGCGCGATCCACCAAATCGAGGACACGTCGGGTTCGCGATGGGGCGTCCAGAGTACTGTCAGCGGGCAGCGACATCGATTGACTCGTGTCGACCAACACGACCACTTCGCTCGGACGCACCACACGTCGTTCGGTACGGCGGACCAAATCAAAGAACACGAACACGAGCGCCAAGATCGCCGTCAAACGTAAACCGATCAACGTCCATCGCACCGGACGTGAAAGCTCAGCGACGTCGCGTCGGTAAAAATGCACGCACAGCCAAACGGCCGCCGCGATCGCGATCACGACCGTCGCCCACACCCACCAACCGTCGAGCGTGGAGGCACGCGAAAATTCGTAAACGATCCGTTGTGAAGGCGAGGACAGCATCTCGGTGGTTGGATCGGCTTGTGCAAAAATTTTCATCGTGACGCCTCCACCGGTGTACCATTGTCTGCACCCGAGTCCGCCGGGCGAGTCGTGTCACCACGGCGTCCGCCCCGATTGCGTGTCCGGTTCCGCTGGGTTGCGAACGATTGATTGCCGCCTCGGGTCGCGCCGTGCTGGCTGCTGCGGGAACTCGCCGACGGTTGAACGTGATACGACGCCCACGCCGCTAAAGCTTGTTCGATCGCGAGCAGGATCAACAGCAATCCGAGCAAAAACAACAAGAATGTGCTCAAACCGCCGACCGCATCGGTGTTCTCCCAAGCGTCCGGGGCGATGAACTCCACTTGAATCGGCAATAGGTCACGAATGATTTCAGCGTGGGCCGCAGGGACCAAGTCGCTTTCGCCGACACGTAAGACTGATGCCATCGGCGTGACGATCGTTTGTCCGTCGGTTCGAGTCCGCTGCCATTCCACGATCCCGGGCATCAGAAATTCGTCGAATCCCGCTTGATCGGTGATCGCCATCTCGATCGGCGAAACCGTGAACATCGCGGTCGATTGTTCCAGTTGGATCGATCCGGAAGCATTGGCGTTCGCATCCGCTTCGAGTTCGATTGCCAAACGCGGCGGCTCGTCGGCGGGAGGCAACAACACGACGTTGGGCAAATAAGCGTCGCCGGACAACGGCAATTCGGCGGGTACATCGACGAAACGCGACGTCGGTGGAGCCGCGCCGCTGAACAACATCGCATTGGATTGCAACAAGAAAACGACGAACGTCGGATCACCCGGCCAGTTATTCCATTGGCCGTCCAATCCCGTCATCACCGTCACCACCCGTCCGCGTCCGAGCACGTGCCGGACCGCCAAAGGGTCCTCGCCACGCTGCAATAAAACACGCACGTCGAGTTCCGAATCGGAAGGATTGTTTTCGACCGACTCGGGTTCCGATGTTGATGCATTGAGCACCGAGTTCGCCGATGAATCGGGACTTTGAGAAGTCCATGCTTGCCGCACGTTGACGAGTCCGAAAACGCCATTGCCCGCCGAAGCGATCGGACCGAGCAGATCGCTGTCTTTGCCAAACACCACCGCATCGGCGGTTCGCCCGGATGAGTCGTCATCATCCGTTGTGCCGCCGAGGGATTGTTCCGTTGTCCGTGGCGTCCCCAATTCGAATGGTAGCAACTGATGCTGGTCGCTGGCCAAAACGCGGTTGTAGCTTTCCGCGTTGACGTCGTCGCCGAGGAACCAAGCCAAGCCGCCGCCGTCGCGCACATACCGTTCCAACGTTTCGGCCACTCGCTCGCTGACCTCGGGAACGTCGATCACATAGATCGCGCGATAACGTTTCAAGGTTTCCAACGTCGCATCACGAAGCATCGAGGCCGGTCGTACCTCGGGGATCGCTCCGATGCGAACTTGGCTGCCCGGATCGAGTACGGAGGACACGTGATAGGCTCCCGAACCGTCGGGATCATTGTCGATGATCAATACCCGCTGCGCGTCGGCGAGCGGGATTGTGCAACTGCGAATGTTGTCGATCGGCAGGACGTCATCGGGTAACCCGACTCGCACCACATGCGTGCCCTCTTGATCGATGTAAACCTGAAACGATTTCGTAAGTTGTTGTCCGGCAGGAATCGACTCGATGATGATCGCCGGAAGACTCTGGACCTTGCCGCTAACCGTTGACGTGGGATCGGCCACCCGAACGCCTTCGCCGTAGGTGATCACGTTTGCCGACATCGCCACGTTCTTCACTTCAGCGGACGAATAGTTTTTCACGGTCACATTGACCTTCACCGGTACGCCCGCGACCCACACGTCCGGTTCAGGCGAAACGTCGGTGATCGCGAGATTGCGAGGCGTTTCGTCACCACCAGCGGAACCGCAATCGATCATGCTGATTTCGGCACCGGCTTTCTCGGCGTCTTCTAGTGATTGAGCCAAGCGGCGAGGCGATTGCCAGTCTCTGCGTGTGAAGTCGCTGACCACGTACAGATGGCTGACATCGGCCGGGGCGGCCGCCAACAGGTCCGACGCCAAATCGATCGCCGGCACCAGGTCGATCCGCAGCGACGAGGCACGCGTGCTCATCAGCCGTTCGATCTGCCGAGCGTCGTTGGTGACGGTTTGTCCGACGATGTCGGCGGCGGCATCAGCGGTGCCGTCGCCGGAACCCGCGATCATCGAGGCGCGGCTGGCTCGCATCACCGTCAATTGATGCACGCCGTCATCGGCGGCCAAGCGACGGACTAGCGTGGACAAGGCCGACAAGCCGCGGTCGTAAGCGGTTCGATCCCGCGCGTCGTTACCATTTATTGCGCCGGAGTCGACAATGCCGGAAGCCACCCGTTGCCGCATCGAGTAGCTATCGTCCAAGACCACGACGTGATGCGTCGTTTGGCCCCCGATCGCCCCGATCAGTTTTTTGCCGCCGATCAATCCGGCCAACAACGCGATCAACAGCGCCGCCACGGCCAACCGAGTCAGCAACAACAGCAACTGACGCAGCACGATCCAGCGACGTTGCTTGCGGTAACTGGCCAATAAAAAATCCATCGCCGCCCACTGCGTCCGACGATGACGCAACAAATTGATCAAGTGAACCAACAGTGGAACACCGATAAACAGGAAGCCGGCGGCGAGGGCAGGATAAAGCAGCAAGGGAGTCTTGAGTAAAGAGTGAAATGTAGGCTGGGTCGCAGCCGCTTCGGCGGAGACCCGGCAGCGTCACCGGAACCAACCTACCTTCTCAAGGTAGGCAACGATTGTCGTGCGGATAAAAACTTGGCCAAAACGGCATCGAGAGGATCGGAGGTGCGGACTTGCATGGCATCGATTTTCAACCGCCCGCACGTGCGACGAACGTCTTCCAAAAATTGATCAAGGGCTTCTAAATAACCTTCCCGCAACGCCGCCGGGTTGCAGTTCAAGAACGCGGGCGTTTCGAGCCCTTCGAAACGAGTCGCGCCGGTGAATTCGAAATCGAGTTCGTCGTCGTGCAAAACATGAAACAACGCCACGTCGTGACCTTGGGATCGCAATAGACGCAAACCCTCGGTCAAAGATTCCACACCCAGCAAATCGGAAATCACGCAAACCAACCCGCCACGGGGGATCGCGGCGGCGACTTGGCGAGTCACCTTGGGCAGTTCGGTTAGTCCGTCCGCTTGGCTGGTCGCGAGTGATCGCAACATGCGTTGCAATTGATGTTGGTTGCTTCGCGCCGGAACGCTGTCGCGGATCGCCGTGTCGAACGTGAACAAACCCGCCGCGTCCTTTTGCCGAAGTGCCAAATAGGCCAGCGACGCCGCGATCGAAGCCGCGTAATCGAATTTGTTACGATCGCCCTCGCCGTACGCCATCGATCCACTGCAATCGACGAGCAGATGCAAACGCAGGTTCGTTTCCTCTTCGTATTGCTTGATCGTCAACCGGTCTTGCCGCGCGTACACCTTCCAATCGATATGCCGCATCTCATCACCGGCCACGTAAGGACGGTGTTGAAGGAACTCGATCGATTGACCGAAGTAAGGACTGCGGTGCATCCCCGATAAGAACCCTTCGACGACACGACGCGCCGTCAGTTCCAATCGCCGAATGCGCGCGGTGACCTCAGGTCGCAAATATTTTTTGGAATCGGGCATCGCGTGACAATTCGTCTTCGGTCGTGGGCGTGGCGTCGATGATCCGCTCGATCACCTCATCGCTGGTAATGCCTTCGCTTTCGGCCGCGAAGTTAACCACCATTCGGTGGCGGAGGACGGGACGGGCGAGGGCTTGGATGTCTTCGACCTGGACATGGTGTCGTCCTTGCAAGAGCGCGCGGGCTTTACCGCCGAGAATCAAGAACTGAACCGCACGCGGCCCGGCACCCCATCCGACCAAATCATCGACAAAGTCAGGCACGCCTTCGCTGCCCACACGGGTTTGGCGAACCAAAGACAGCGCGTAACGGATCACGTGATCGCTGACGGGCACTTGGCGGACGAGATGTTGCAAACGCAAGATCTCTTCGCCGGTCAGAACCGGTTCGGCGACTTGCGAGATCGTTCCAGTTGTTCGACGTGCGACTTCGAACTCTTCATCGAAACTCGGGTAGTCGACAAAGATCTTGAACATGAACCGGTCTTGTTGCGCTTCGGGCAACGGGTAGGTGCCTTCCTGTTCGATCGGGTTCTGAGTCGCCAAGACAAAGAATGGATCATCGAGCACATGTCGTTCACGACCGGCGGTGACCTGCCGTTCCTGCATCGCTTCGAGTAGCGATGCCTGGGTCTTCGGCGGTGTTCGGTTGATCTCGTCGGCCAAGACCACGTTGGCGAACAACGGTCCCGGCATGAAACGAAGCTCACGGTGACCGGTGGCCCGGTCCTCTTCGATGATCTCCGTGCCGGTCACGTCGGCGGGCATCAAATCCGGCGTGAACTGAATCCGACTGAACGTCAGGTCGAGTGTTTTGGCCAACGTGCTGATCATCAGCGTTTTGGCCAGGCCGGGAACCCCTTCGAGCAGCACGTGTCCGCGACTGAACAGACAAATCAAGATTTCGTCGATGACATGTTCTTGTCCGACGATGATCTTCCCCAACTCGGCCAGAACTCGCTGGCGGGCGGCGTGCAGCAAACCCGCGTCGGCTTCACTGATCGGAGCGTCATGCGGCACCGTTGTGTTGGGAGTGCCAGGCGTCTCGACCGCGTTGGGGGTGCCGGGGTGATCCGGTTGGTTCATTCAAATGATCTCAAAGAGGAGCGGTGCGTCACGAGAAGATGAACAGTTTAACGCACTGATCAAGTTCGCGATGCGCTACGTCCCCGATTGAGAACAGTTCAATCCAATTCGCCCACACCCATGCCGGCGTCCAAAAAGCCAACGGACCCGACCGCCGAGGCTTCTTCGGCCTTGCGGAGGGCCATCTCAACCCGTTTGAGCAATTCTTCGCCGCTGTCACGCTCGATGGTGTGGTGTTCGTTGGCGGTTGCCGTGAACTCCGCACCACAGTGCTGGCACGCGACGGTGCAACCGAGCAGCGACGCGCGTACATCAATGCGTCGACCACACGTGGGACACGATTGAGTGAATTTGATCGCCATAGGTTTATCTGTCCTTTCGACCGCCCGAAAAGGCGGAAATCCGTTGTTAGGAAGATTTCTAATCCGTTATCTCGCGGTATTGCAAGATCAAACGCCGCCAGCGTTCTGGCAACGAGTCGAACATCCTAACAGATGTCCGTCGCAAATCAAGCGTTTTCGTCCCTTTTCGGGGGGTGACCGGTAGCCGGATACCAAGATTCCTGGGAACCTTCCCGACGAGCCCGCAACCTAACACGATCCTTGGAAAGCGTGATGAAGAAAGCAAGTGTTTTGTTTGTTTGTATGGGAAATATTTGCCGTTCGCCTGCCGCCGAAGGAGTTTTGCATGCCCTTGCGGAGAAGGCAGGGCTGGATCTCCACATCGACTCCGCCGGTACCGAAGGGTATCACGTCGGCGAACGTTCCGACTCTCGGATGCGATCGGCCGCACGAAAAAGGGGCGTCGAAATGACGACACTCGCCAGACAGGTGGTGGCGGCCGACCTCTCACCGGGCGCGTTTGACTTGGTGATCGCCATGGATCACGCCAACCTCAGGCGACTCAAGGCGATCGCAGGGGGGCCACTGAGCGAACACGTCCAACTTTTTTCCTCGTTCCTCGACGACACTTGGCCGACCGAAGTTCCTGACCCCTATTACGGGGGCGAAGACGGATTCGAGCAGGTGCTCGACATGCTCGAAGCGGGCTGCCCAGTTATTCTGGAAACCTTGGGGCGTTGCGGCGATCACGGATCTTAAAATCAGGCAAAACGACGAATCGGTGTGCTCGATTGAAATCCCCAAAATCAGGCTTCGGCCAGTCGTAATGCCTCAGCCAAAGCCATGATCTGGTTCAGGTCGAGTTCTTCGGCGCGAGCGGTTTCGCCGTGCCCCAGGGATTGCAGAATCTCGTCGACTTGCGTCTTTTCCAGTCTTCCCTTCATGGCGCTGATCACGACGCTTCGCAAAAACTTGCGGCGGTGAAAGAACAGCGACCGTACCGTCGAGTGAAAGTACTTGAGGTCAGCAATTGCATTACGTTTCTCGTGATCGAGGTCCAAACGAATGACGGCCGATTCGACCTTCGGCCGTGGCCAAAAAACGGTCGGCGGCAAGATCCTGACGATCTCCGCAGCGCACATGGATTGCACCCAAACGCTTAGTGCGCCGTAATCCTTTGTCCCCGGTTGGGCGACGATGCGTTCGCCGAGTTCTTTTTGGATCGTGACGACCATTCGGTCCGGCGGCGGCGATTCGTGCAACAAATTGCTGATGATCGGCGTGGCAACGTTGTAAGGCAAATTCGCGACGAGCATGAATCGACCGCCTTCGGGCAATCTCGCCTTGGCATCACGAATGTTTTCCATGATGTCCTGCCGCAGCGTGTTCTTATTCCGCAACGCGTCGCCGTGAATCATCTTGACGTGAGGGAACGCCACCAGTTCTTCGGCGGCCAGATTGAATAAATTCTGATCGATCTCGACGGTTAGGATCGCGCCGGCCTGTTCGGCCATGATCGATGTCAACGACCCCACCCCGGTGCCGATTTCGAGAACCAAATCGTTGGGTTGCAATTCGGCGGATCGGGCGATCAGCTCGACCAAATTCAAATCGATCAAAAAGTTTTGACCGTATTTGGAGACCGGTTTCAACCCCGCAGCAGTCAGTCGCTTGGAAAGGAACGTGGCCGTTTGCCGTGACGCCCGGCGGGATCGCTGTTTGTCTTGTGCTTTTTGATCGGGCGAAGGGATCTGCGGAGATCTGCCGTAGGGCGAAAGCTCGTAGGGTTGAATCTTCTTGTCTTCGATCACCGGTGCCGGGGCTTCGGCGGGACGACGATGCTTGGAACGATCACGATCGAACTTGACAATCGTTTCCTCGCCGGCAAGTTGCTCACCACTAGTTTGCTCGTCAGTCTTATCGCTCATGTTCGCTTGATCATTCGTGTTCGGGGACTGCGTCATGCGTTCATTCCAGACGCTTCATTCGAATCCGGACCACGAAATTGCAGCGAACGTTG
The DNA here is from genome assembly GCF_007859915.1 of Neorhodopirellula pilleata. Lineage (GTDB taxonomy): Bacteria > Planctomycetota > Planctomycetia > Pirellulales > Pirellulaceae > Rhodopirellula > Rhodopirellula pilleata. Next base: position 291,240 of record NZ_SJPM01000010.1, on the reverse strand, counting down.
GACGTACTTGGCCAACAGATCGGTCTCGAGGTTCACCCGATCGCCGATCGATCGCTTTCCGAGCGTGGTGACTTCGAGGGTGTGGGGGATCAACGCCACCGTAAAAAAATCGTCACCGACGTCGACCACGGTGAGGCTGATTCCGTCGATCGCGATGCTGCCTTTGGAAACGACCTGTTCGGGAAGCCCGGGCGGCAGTGAGAATTTCAAGTTCGCCCATGGCGGGTCGTCGATCCGCTCGGTCAATTGTCCGATCCCATCAACGTGGCCGGTGACGTAGTGCCCGCCCAGACGATCGCCGACGGCTAACGAACGCTCAAGATTCACCAGCGATTCGCCCGGACGAAGCTCGCCGAGGTTCGTCCGGCTGAGCGTTTCTTCGCCGGCCTCGAATGCCAAACGGTCGCCCTCGATTTCGATTACGGTCAGACAACATCCGTTGATCGCGATGCTGTCGCCTAGCTTTACGTCGCGTTCGGGGGCGTCGTCGCGAAACATCGGAACCTCAATCACGAGGCGTTTTCCCGGCGGCTGGTCGATCAAACCGACGACCTTGCCAAGCGTTTCGACCAAACCAGTGAACATGTGGGAGAGAGTCAGGGGTGAAGAGTGGTTGCCGGGTGTTCAATCTTGAGGTCATTGGACAAAATACGCGGCCAACGCACAACGCCCGATGATTTCGGGACGACTTTCCATTCCTAACGTGTTCCAACTCTCACCCAATCCAAAAACATGTCACTGATCGAATCCATCCACGCCCGCCAAATCCTCGACAGCCGCGGCAACCCGACCGTCGAATGCGAAGTCCAACTTTCCGATGGTGCCGCCGGGCGTGCGGCCGTCCCGAGCGGTGCCAGCACGGGGATCCACGAAGCCTGGGAACTCCGCGACGGCGACAAAGCGGTCTTCATGGGCAAGGGCGTCAGCACCGCTGTCAACAACGTCAACACCAAGATCGCCGATGCACTCGAAGGCATGGACGCGACCGACCAAGCCGCCATTGACGCGGCTATGTTGGCCCTCGACGGATCTCCCAACAAAAAGAATCTCGGTGCCAACGCAATCCTGAGCGTTTCCTTGGCGACCGCGCACGCCGCCGCCGCATCGACGAACCAACCCTTGTTCCGATACCTCGGCGGTTGCGGGGCTAGGATGTTGCCCGCGCCGATGATGAACATCATCAACGGAGGCGAACACGCCGACAATAACGTCGATATCCAAGAGTTCATGGTGATGCCGCTCGGATTCGAAAGGTTCAGCGACGCGCTGCGTTGCGGAACCGAGATCTTCCACAACCTTAAGAAAGTCCTCACCGACAAGGGATACAACACCGCCGTCGGTGACGAAGGCGGTTTCGCCCCGGACTTGAAAAGCAACCAAGAAGCTCTTGACGTGATCATGACGGCGATCGACAAGGCCGGCTACAAAGCGGGCGAGCAAGTTTGGATCGCGCTGGATGCCGCCTCGACGGAATTCTACGACGACAAGACCGAGAAGTATTCGATCGACGGCAAGCAACTCTCCGGCGATGAAATGGTCGATTTCTTGGCCGATTGGTGTGCGAAGTACCCGATCTGCAGCATCGAAGACGGATGCAGCGAAGACGATTGGGACACGTGGAAGAAGTTAACGCTCAAACTCGGTGATAAGGTCCAGTTGGTCGGTGACGACTTGTTCGTGACCAACGTGGAACGTTTGCAACGCGGAATCGATGAAGGCATCGCCAATAGCATCTTGATCAAGGTCAATCAAATCGGAACGTTGACCGAAACGATCGACTCGATCCAGTTGGCGCACCGCAATAACTACACCTCGATCTCGAGCCACCGCAGTGGCGAAACCGAAGACAGCACGATCGCCGACTTGGCCGTCGCGTTGTCGACCGGCCAAATCAAGACCGGTTCGGCGAGCCGAAGCGACCGGATGGCGAAGTACAACCAACTGCTCCGGATCGAAGAACTGCTCGGCGACACCGCCCAATACGGCGGACCGATCTTCGCTGCGAAGCTGTAGAAAGACGGAATGGCGCTCGTGCTTTGTCCAACTTTAATTTTAGGATTAGCCGTTTTGGCGCTAGCGGCGTGTTGATTTAATCGTAACCCGAAGCGTCAGCGAGGGATTGAACGCCATTAAGTCCTTTGTAGGTATCCCTCGCTCACGCTTCGGGTTTCGATGAGGACTAAATCAACAGCCCGCTAGCGCCCAAACGGCTAATGTTGCCAACCCTAAAGTTCAATCTAGACGAAGCACTAGGTTTTGTTTTTGAGTGCGATCTTCGTCCTAACGAGACGTCGATCGCCTTTTCAAACAAGACATAAAGCTCGAGGACTCAATTCGGTCGCAAACGCTCTCGAATCTTCGTCAAGCGTTGCTTCATTTCCGATTCAAAACCGCGATCGACCGGTTGGTAATACTGCCGGTCGACGCCAAGGTAATCCAAGTCCGCGACCCCGTCGTCTTCGTGATGCGCCGAGCGATAGCCTTCGCCGTGCCCTAGTTTTTCCGCACCGGCGTAGTGTTGGCATCGCAGCATCTTGGGGACGGGAATGACTCGACGTTCACGTACGTCACGCCGAGCGGCTGAGATTGCCGTGGTCGCCGCGTTGCTCTTGGGAGCCAACGATAGGTAGGCGACCGTTTGGCTGAGCGTTAGTTGGGCTTCCGGCAACCCGATCATCTCACAGGCTTGCATCGCCGAAACGGCCAACACCAGAGATTGCGGGTCGGCGTTGCCGATGTCTTCGCTGGCCAAGATCACCAATCGTCGACAAAGAAAACGAATGTCCTCACCGCCTTCGAGCATCCGCGCCAACCAATACAACGAAGCGTCCACGTCGCTGCCCCGTATGCTCTTGATCAGCGCGCTGGCCAAATCGTAGTGCTCGTCGCCGGTCCCGTCGTAGCCGCCCACGCGGTTGGTCAACGATTCCATCGCGACGTCCCGGTTCACCACTCGTGTCGACTGAACAACACTCTCGACGGCGACTTCCAATGCCGCCAACGCTCGTCGAGCGTCCCCATCGGTAGCGGTCGATAAAAAGGCAATGGCATCCTCGTCAACTTTCACGCCACGGTCTCCCAGACCTCGTTCGCGGTCGGATATCGCGCGACGCAGCAAGGACGACATCTCATCAATCGGCAAAGGCTCCAACGCAAATAATTGACTGCGGCTGATCAGTGCTCCATTGACTGCGAAGTATGGATTGCTTGTTGTGGCTCCGATCAAGGCGATGACGCCGCTTTCGACATCGGCCAGCAAAGCGTCCTGTTGCGATTTGTTGAAACGGTGAATCTCATCAATGAATAGAATCGGTCTCTCTTTTCCAGCGGCGACTTGGTCGGTGGCCCGTTTGAGCACTTCTCGAACATCCTTGACACCGCTGCTGATCGCATTGAGGGAGATCAATTCCGATCCTGTTTCCGACGCGATCAACTTCGCCAACGTCGTTTTCCCGCATCCTGGGGGCCCGTGCAGGATAATCGATCCAATCCGCTTGCTCGCGATGAGTCGTTGCAATAGTTTGCCGTCGCCTAAGATATGGTGTTGTCCGGCGAACTCGCCGAGTGTTTGCGGGCGCATTCGGGCGGCCAACGGTTGGGCGGCGAACAAGTAATCGGCTTCTTGAGCGGCGAAAAGGTCCATCGAAATTGAATCAGTCCCGAGCGAATCAGACAACGAAAGAATCAGGAAAACGAATGTTGGGTTACCTAGCGGCGGGCATCGGAATCGCGATGATCGGCAAGACATTATGGATGATCGACGATTGGAGTCGCGATTGGTCATCCAATCAAGCCTCGCTGTCCTCCGGACATCCTGATCCCGACTTGCGCCTGCTCGAAATCCAACGCCCGCTGGAGGATGTCGAGCAAGCGATCATCGACTGGGCCGGTGGTGAATCCAACTGGGCGGTTGAGCCTCCATCGGACTCAGAGGCAACGAACCAAGCCGATCCATCAATGAACAGTCTACGCCGACTGCACCTAACCCACAGTACCTCGGTGTTTCGGTTCGTCGATGACGTCCACGTCGAACTGCAGCAACAAACCACGGGCTCGGGGGACGTACAAACGCTCCTCCACGCGGGAAGCCGATCTCGAATCGGCAAAGGCGACTTGGGTCAAAACCCAAGAAATCTAAAGATGCTGCGCCGTGGCATCAAGCAAAAACTCGGACTCGGGGGGTAACGGCTGGTGTCTTGAAAGGATTTCTCATGCCCTCACCGATAGATTTAACGCAGAGAGCGCGGAGACGCAGAGGGTCGCGGAGTTTCGTCTCGAATGGAATACGCGTTGCCATTCCGCGGGGGAATGCTTTAACGCTGCTCCGCTAGCTGATTAACGACCCGCTGGACGCCATCGACTAACTTCAGTTCGTGAAAGTTGATCAGTAGTCCGAGATGCACTTTCCTCAGCCGCAGGTAAGTTAATAACGCTTGTTTGTCGATTGCTGTTACCGTTTGTTTCGCCTTGTTGTCGACAATTACTTTTCCTTCGACAATCAAATCCAGTTTGAGTGGCGTAGCAAGCAACACCGACTTGTATTGAATTGGCACGCGTTCTTGTCGTTGAAATAGCAAGCCAGCTTGGGCGAGTTCGTAGCACATCGCATCTTCATAGACGGATTCGATCAAACCTGGCCCAAGTTCCTTGTGGACTTCAATCGCACAGCCAATGATCGCATGAGAAATTTCGTTTTCATGTTTATCCGCCCACATGGCTAACTGCTCCACGGCTATTACTGAGGTTGCGAGTCCGCTGTCATTGTAACGCAGAGGACGCGGAGACGCAGAGAGTCGCAGAGTTTCGTCGAGCCCGGAAATTCACATTCAGGTTGGGGAGGATGGAAAGACCAGTGAACGTTGGTCGCATGCCAGATTTGCACACGGTCAAAGACACTCTGTCTTTGGGGTTCGCAGCACTCATGAATTCTTCCCCCCTGAACTCCGCGACCCTCTGCGTCTCCGCGCCCTTTGCGTTTAAAAAACCTCAGGGACCACTCAGGTTTAGCTCTACATCAGTCATCGCCGCAGTCGGTGTTTTTTGAAGGCAATTGATACATGCCCGACGCGCAACGGGCTGTTGATCTGATCGTTTAACGGCAAGCCGCAGGCGACAGAGTTTGAAAACGCAGGCGCCTGCGGCTTGCCGTTAAACGAAAACGCCCAAACGTGCACTCAATCAGCACGCCGGCACGCGAGGGAATCCACTTCATACTTCGCAATACCAGCGACTCCACTCGCTTGCGCGTCGGGCTTGTATGTTTGCGGCGTTGCCGCCTTAAGCGTTTGGTAGCACGGCGTTGTGATAGATGTCTTGCACGTCGTCGCAATCATTGAGCATCGTAATGAACTTTTCGAACATGGCGACGTCCTCGGCCGGAATCTCGGCACTGGTTTGAGGCACGAACGTGATTTCGTCGACTTCGAACTCGACACCCGGAAAGGCTTCGATGATTGCCTGTTTCGCTTTGTGATGTTCCGTCGAGGGCGCGAACAGCGTCAAACGGTTTCCTTCTTTCTCCAGTTCGGTCACGTCAACGTCCGCTTCAAGCAACGCTTCGAGAACCTGTTCTTCGTTATCGCCGGTAAATGCCAAGATCGCGAAATGGTCAAAACTGTGCGCGACCGAACCGGGAGCCCCGAACTTGGCTCCGGTCTTGGTGAAACAATTGCGAACGTCCGTGATCGTTCGATTGTTGTTGTCCGTCAGACAGTCGATGATCACGCTGCACCCGCCAGGCCCGAAGCCTTCGTAGCGAGCGGGGACGTAATCTTCACCGCCGACGCCGTTGGCTTTTTCTAATGCCTTTTCAATCACGTGCGCGGGCACTTGGTCTCGTTTGGCCTTCTCGATCAGCGCCTTCAGTGACGGATTGCACTCGGGTTCGGCCCCCGAGTTTTTGGCCATCACATAAAGTTGTTTGCCGTACTTGGAATAGACCTTGGTTTTCTGTGCCGCAGTCTTGGCCATCGACACTTTACGAACTTCAAAACTCCGGCCCATCGTGTGGTTCCTGATACGACTTTTTGGATAAGGGGAAATGAGCCGGAGCTCGGTAGGGACTCGACGATTTGGTTAAGTCGCCGGTGACAGTTCAGATCGTTTTTTGGCGATTAACGCCAGCAAGGCTCGTTGCGGTTTGACGAATTTATCGACACCTTCGGCCATCAAATATTGATGCAACCGCATCGGATCGACCTTCGCGTCGATTTCAGCAAGAACCTCATCGGATGGCAACTGGTCGACTGTTCGTGTGAACGTCAAATCGCTGTCGGCGATCGAGGCGTTGGTTTCCGGCGGATTGGTTTGGATGTCGCTGCCGGCGAGGGCCTGCACGTACTTCCACGGCGGGTCTTTGGGGTCCTTGGTTCCGGTGCTGGCGAAGATCAGTTCTTGCTGCAACGGCAGGTTCTTGTCCGCCCAGAACGCATTGTTCTCTTTCCAAACTCGCTTGGCGTTGACGATGCCAACCATTCCTTGGGCGGCGTCGGAAAGTTCCACTTCTTTCGACGTATAAACGTCAATCCGTGAAATAAAAATACTGTAGACCGACTTGAACTTTTCGGGCGGAACATGATTCTCCGCCCCGCGCCAGATCGCTTCGCGGGCGATCCGGTATTGGTCGTCGGTGAAGATCAGCGTCACGTTCAGCGTCACGCCGGCGGCGGCGAGGGGTTCGAGAGCCCGCAAACCCGCCGAAGTGGCGGGGACTTTGATCATCCGGTTGGTGTGGCCGGCCGCCCACTGTTTTCCCAAAGCGATGTACTGCGCAACGACATCGTCTTCCTTGAGGTTCAAGGACGGGTCTTCAAGTAGCGGATCGAGTTCGAAGCTAACCCAACCGGCGTTGCCTTTGGTTTTTTCGTGGATGTCGGCGAATTTCTTCTCGGCACGGGTAACCAATTGATCGGTCAACGCCCACGCGATTTCGTCGTCGGTCTTGCCATCGGCGAGCATCGATTCGATCTCCCCATCGAGTTGCCCGTCCGCCACGATCGAGGAAATGATAGCGGGATTGCTGGTGGCCCCGACGGCCCCGTAGGCCAAATTGGCGTCGACTTCGGACGGCTCGACCGAGTCGAGATAAAGTTTTGTGCCGGTGTCGATGAGTGACTTTATAGCGGAGGACATGAGCGGGCCTTTTCGGTTTGGGGCAACAACTTTTGCTTTACCATATCAACAAAGCGTCGCGGCGGTAACGTAGCGACTGACGTGCCAAGAGAAACTTGAATCATTCTTCTGAATTTCATGGCTTTTTCTGGGTATCGCCGAAGCGGCCTGTTTTCCTAAACTGCCCGCTCGACGCCTGCGGTGAACGATTTGCCGGGCGTCGATCAACCCGAGCAGGAGTCGACCGGCATGGATGCCTTGATCGCAGGATGGATTCGTTACGGACTGGTAATCGCGAGCTTTTGGGCGATTAGTTCGACCACCGAAGCGGCGAATTTTCGCACTCGCAATTTTTTGATCCAAGCCCCCAACGCAGCGCTCGCCAAGTCCGTCGGCGAAGCGGCTGAAAAGTATCGCGACGACTTGGCAACGTACTGGACCGGGCAAACCTTGCCCCCTTGGCCGACGCCGTGCCCGGTTCGCGTGGTCGCCGGCCCCACCCTCGCAGCTCAAGGGGTGACGACCTACAACCCCGCCCCGGTGAGGGACTTTCAAATGGAAGTGATCGGGACTCCCGAACGGATTCTCGATAGTGTCCTGCCGCATGAAGTCACGCACACGGTCTTGGCGACGTACTTCGGTCGGCCGCTACCGCGTTGGGCCGACGAAGGCATCTGCACGACGGTCGAACACGAGTCGGAACGTTCCAAGCACGAAGCCAAGCTTCGCGAGTTCTTGTCATCGAGACGTGGCATCGCGATGAACCAATTGTTCTTATTGACCGAATATCCACCCGACGTTTTGCCGATGTACGCCCAAGGTTATTCGGTTTGCCGATTCCTGATCGAACAACAAGGTCCGAAAACCTTCATTTCATTCTTGAAAGACTATATGCAGCGTCCGTCGTGGACGGCGAACGTGCAAAAGCACTATGGGTACGATTCGCTGGGCGAACTGCAAGAATATTGGCTGTCGTGGGTCGAAGCGGGTAGCGGTCCGGTGGCTCAATTCGCCAAAGCCAAGCCGCAAGACTCCACGCCGCAAAATTCCACTCCACGAGACGAAGTTCTAACGAGCGACACGCCCGTAACGAGCACGCCATCTCAAGACGACCTCAATAGCCTTGTCGCCGCCAATGACCGGGGCCGCGTTAGCGAACTATCCACCGCCGATAGTTGGTACCATCGCCGCGCCCAAGGACTTGCATCGGATCAATTGGAACCGGCCAAACGTCCGGACCAGGCCGCTCCATTGGCTTCCAACGACAACGCGCCCTTGGCGACGAACCCGCCGGCGGATCGAATCGCAACACGCGACACAACGCTCGGCCAAGTCACTCCTGTTTCCGCCTCGCAAACTTTAGGAAACAACGATCCAAACAAATCCTCCTCCGGCGTTGTTTGGGCGCCTCCGTCGGTGCTGTCCAGTGGTCGCTATTCGGCCGCGACTCCCCAGGGAGAAACATCGGGATCGTATCGCGGTGATGTTTTGGCACCGGGACGGCGTCAACTCGATTCCGGCCGGCGTTCCGGATCGATGAGCCCCGGTTCGATGAGCCAAAGCATGTGGCGATAAATCGTGACTGCGACGGCCGCCAGCGAACCGTTTCTGTTCACACCGGGGCAATCCGATTCAGGGACAACCGATGCGGCTGCGCACAAAAACCGACCCGTTCGCCGAAACGATTCTGCCGAAACGCTGATCGATCAAGCTCGTCAAGAAATCTCGGCGATCGTGCGCGAGGTGGCCTCGGCGGCACGCTCGCATCAAGGCCGCGATCCGTACCTGCGTTTCCTCGCCGACCGAATTTTACGTGCGATGGCGGCGCACGGTGTGGTCATCTGGAGTATCGAAGATGCGACGGCCGATCTCGCTGATTGGCGTTACATCGCCGAACATCGTCTGGGAACGGTCACCGATCTTGGACTCGACGAAACAGCCCGATCGGTTCATGACGGCTTGTTGATCGAAGTCGCCGCGCAGCATTCGCCCGTCGTCGTTCCTGCCACTCCAGGAGCTTCAGACGCCGATTTGCCCGCCAATCCGACGTCGCATCCGGCGGCGCTGGTACCGGTATCGATCGATCCGGATTCGCCGCTGCCGAACTGTTTGATCGAAGTGTTCTTGGAACCCGGTGGAAGTCCCGCGAGCCAACGGGGTTCGCTGCGGTTCCTTGCCCAAATGGCGGACCTCGCCGGGGAGTTCTTACGCGCCGAGCATCTGCGTTCGCTAAGTCGCCGGTTGTCCCAAATCAATCGATCCGCCCGCGTGGCGGATCATCTGCAGACGCTCTCGTCGACGACGCAAGTCTTAGCCGCCTGGGTCGACGCGACCGCTGAACTGTTGGAATGTCCACGGGTCGCGTTGTGCCGAATCGATCGTGGACGCCCGCGGATCGTCGCGGTCAGTCATGTCGACCGGATCGACCAACACGGAGCGGCCGCCCAAGCGATTCGCGAAGCAGCGTCGCGACCGATGCGATCCGCCGGGGCCATCGACCTGTCCATTTCCACCGACGGAAACTCACCAGACACTGCACTGGAGAACACGCCGGAGAATGCGACAACCAACTGCGATGATCACCCAAAGTCCGATCCGGTCATCGACCGCCGAAAATCGGAACGACGCAGATCGGACGAGCAGCAACCCGTCATTCCGCATTGGGTGGTCTCGCTTCGCGGTGATCGACGCTGGCGGATGGTGTTGCTGCAGCGTGAGGGAGACTCATCGTTGGCCAAACAGCCCGACCCCGAAACGACGGCGGTTTTGGAACGAATGCTCATCGGCGGTCAACTCGCCTGGGCGGCGGCCGAACGAATCGAAGCGATTCCGGGCGGAAAGTGGTGGAACCGTTTAACAGCAACGTCGCCATCGACCCACCGGACGCAGTTATCGTCCGACGATCTTGTCGCGTCCACCAGCGCACCTGCCACGTCGGTTTCCCCGGTTCGTCGCCGCGTCGCTTTGTTGACCGCCATGGCGATGACCGCAGCGATGCTGCTGTGGGTTCCGATCCCGTCGGTGATCCCGGTTACCGGAGTGCTCCGACCGCTCGAACTGGACACCTACCACGCCCGGCACGATGCGATTGTTCGAACGATCCACGTCGATCACGGCCAGACCGTTCGGCAGGGCGATCTGCTCGCGACGTTGTGGTCGGATGATCTCAGCCAGAAGCAAACGACGCTGCTCGGCCGTCGCGCCGTCTTGTCTCAAAAACGAGATCAATTCAATCGGCAACTAGTCGCTTCCAATGGTTCGGTCGACGGCGCGGCCGGCTTGCCAAGCGGTGACGAGATCAACGAAGAAATCGCATCGATCGACGAGCAATTGCAGATCATCGCTCAGAGCCAAGACGACTTGGTTTTACGTGCCCGACGTGACGGGCGCGTCGACGCTTGGCGGATTCAGGAGCGATTATCCGATCGACCGCTGCGACGTGGCGACACGGTCTTGAGCGTCATCGCTGCCGAAACGACTTGGGTCGCCGACGCGACGGTTCCACAACGGCGTGTTCAACAGATCGATCAGGCGATCTCGCAGCAGTGTCTGGTTGCCGACGTCGCACCCCGTTGGTCGGCCGATCAATCGCAAACCGCGACGACACAACGATTCGGGCCCGTCGTGTCCGATCCGATCGATGGCACTCCGGGTGTTATCTTGCGGTTGACGCTTGAGCAAACGCCCCGGCTCGGCGACCAACCACTCGTCGAAACGCCGGCGCGAATCACCATCCACTGCGGCGGTACTTCGGTCGGGTCATTCTTGTTTGAAGACGTTTGGGGTTGGTTCCGAACACGTGTGGGGATGTACCTATGAATGCGATGGGTTGGTCGAATCGGTTCCTGTTGGCGGCAATGCTGACGCTGGGCTTTCTCGCTTCCACCTCGACATCGGCGCAGACTACCGGTCAGGATCCCCCGACGCGTTCGTCGGGCGATTCGGTGGTCGCTCGAGATGTGGTCGTTGATTTTGCCGGCCAAGTCGATGTGCCCGCCCGCACAAGCGGCCCCGTTGCCGTCTTGCCCGTTCAGCGCAACCAGTGGGTGCGCTCGGGCGATTTGCTCGCCCAGCTCGATGATTCCCAAACCGTGATCCGCCGCCGGGCGGCGGCGTTAAAGGAACAGGCCGCACGATTGGTGATCCAAGACAGCGTCGAGATCCGCTACGCGGAGACCGCGTTGGCGGAAGCCGAAGCCGAACTCGACGACGGGCAAGCGGCCAGCGAGCGGGTCAGCGGTGCCGTCGCACGTAACCAATTGCGTCGGATGAAGTTGGCCGTCGAACGCGCCCAACTGGAACTCGCCCGCGCCGAAAAAGAACGCCGACAAGCCGAGATCGACCTGCAACTACGGGCCGCCGATTTGGCCGTGATCGATCACGAACTCGCCCAGTTGAAATGCGTCGCACCGATCGAGGGCGTCGTGTTGGAGGTGCACCGCGAACCGGGCGAATGGGTTCATGCGGGCGAGCCGTTGGTAACGATTGCCGACGCGGCGGTGTTGCACTTGCACTCGCTCGTCCACGCCGACGAACTCGATCCCGCCCGCTGCGTCGGATTGCCGGTTAGCGTTCAGTGGACCAAGGTCGACCCGAGCAGCGGCGAAGACATCGAACAATCCTTGCGAGGCAAGGTTTTGTCGGTGGATCCGACCCGTTTATCCGGCAATCGCTTCCGGCTGCACGCCGAGGTTGCCAATCGACGCAACGTCACGACCAACTCCCCGCTGGAAGCCGACGGGTGGCAGTTGTCTCCGGGAATGGACGTGACGATGACTATCCATCGCGGGCAAGCAGAGACGGCGTGGCGAGCCGAACGAGCACGATCGGGGTCGCTGCGGTGAGTGTGTCATGAAGCTAAGAGGCGACTTGCAAGTCTTGCCGTTGCCCGGCGAGCGTGATTGCATCATCGTTGATGATATCAGCGGCCGGTTCGCCCGAATCAAACGGACGTTGTGGGGTCAGTTACGACGCCAGACATCATCCGACGACATCCCGGTCGATCGTTCGATCGCACAACAGGCCGTTCACGCCGGATGGACGCGGGCCCGAGTGACCAACCGCGAAATCGGCTGGTCGCCGCTGTCGATCAAAATCCCCATCGCTTCGATGGATCGATTCGCCCAGTCGATCGTCCCTTACAGCGACTGGGCCTACTCGCCCAAGGCAATGTTTCTTTGGATCATCGCGGCGATCTTAGGCGTGGTGATGTTGATCGTTCGTTGGGAACATTGGATCGGCAGTGTTCCCTCACTGACCAAGTACCTCGCGTCACTTTCGCTATGGCAAATCGGTGCCACGTTCGTGCTGACTAAAGCGATCCACGAGACCGGCCACGCGGTCGCTTGTCGCCGTTTAGGTTGTCGATGTGGCGTGGCGGGGGTGTGGTTGCTATGTGGAATTCCCTGTCCCTACGTCGACGTGACTGAAGTTTGGCGGCAACCCGATCCGATCCGGCGGGCGATCGTGATGGCTGCGGGAATGATGGCCGAAGGCGTCGTGTGCGTGCTCGCGATTTGGGTTTGGGTGCTTGCCGACTCGGCCGACACTCGATTGGCCGCCATGAACGTGATCCTGATCTGCGGTGTCAGCACGATCTTGTTCAACGCCAATCCGTTGATGCGATACGACGGCTACTTCATCCTCAGCGATCTGCTGGACAGCGCTAATCTTCGCGTCGAAGCCGGTCAGGCTTGGATGCGATGGCTCTCGACACCGTGGGCACGATGGCACCGCCAAACGATCCGCGGCTGTTGTTTGAGCGTTTACCATGTTGCCTCGACGACGTATCGTGTTTTTATCTTTGTTGCGATCGCGGCCATGATTCTAGCGGTCGCCGATCAATGGAACCTGTGGCGCATCGCTACCATCGTGGTCGCCTTGATGACGGCCATGGCTGTCACGCGAGTCGGCAAAGGATGGTGGGGAATGTTCCGTGGCAATGGAAAATGGTCGATCGTCCCTCGAACGCGACGGAGATTCCTTGCCGCTGGTTCGATCGTCGTTCTCGTGGCGATCCCAATCGTTCCGATACCTCGCTACCGACATGTTCAAGGAAACCTTGAAGCGAAAGAGGTTGTCACGATCTATTTGCCCGGCGAAGGAATCGTCGACGGGATCCACGTGCGCGTAGGTGATCAAGTCCTCAGCGGTCAGTTGCTAGCCAATTTGAGTGATCGGGAACTGGAACTTCACTTGGTATCCATCGCGGGCCAAAGCAACGTCCTCAAGCATCGCTCGCGATCGGCAAGATTGGCATCGTTGTACGGCGCGCGATCCTCTCGCTCGTCTTCACCAAATTCTGCACCGGAAAATCAATGGGAGGTCTTGGACGAAGCCTCGCTCGCAGCGAAACGGACCCAGGCCGAACTTGCCGATCGCAAGAAGAAGCTGCATATCATTGCTCCGGCCGACGGGATCATCTTGGGTGGCGATCAGCGTGCGAAAGACGCGAACCAAGCTAACACGATCCTCGGGAACCCTGCCGGAGAAATCAATTATCCCGGCCGGCTATCACCCGGCGTCGGGGAAGCCGCCGATGATCGGCAGCCGTGGTGCCGAATTGCGACCTCTCCCGCGTTGCAAGTGGCATTGCCCCTCGACGCTGCCGACCACGAGGGTATCCAAGTCGGTTGCCCGGTGCGGTTGTCCGTGCCCGGTCGTTCGGCAATGGTGCTGGCAACGACCGTGCGATCGGTTTCGCCACTGCGGGCCGATTCCGACGAAGTCACCAACGACACCAAACACACCTACCAAGCGATCGCGGATATCCCCGAAGAATTTCTAACGGACCTCGGCGAGCTTCCCCGGTGGGATGGGGCGGTTTGCCAAGCCGTTCTTCATTTACCATCGCGTGCGCTGTGGCGTGATTGGCTCGATTCGATGCGTCAATGGGTCGGGATGTAGACGATGAACCAGGAAAGTCCCGACGACACCTCGGCAAAGTGGCCTCAACCCGAAGATCGGCTCAAAATGATGATCGTCGCATCTCCCCATCCGGCGGTGATCGATGTCGACGACTTGATCGGCCGATGCACCTTTCGCACCCAAACCCGCAGCGGCCCGGGCGGGCAACACCGCAACCGAACCGCCTCAGGCGTCTTCATCGCCTATCGCGACGATGAACTCCCCACGGAGATCACCGCAGAGGCGACCGAACAACGCAATCAGCATCGGAACCGGTCCGTCGCAATTCAGCGTTTGCGTTACGTCTTGGCGGTTTCGATCAGAACCACATCAATGCTCGATCCGAGCACACAAAACGTCAAGCCAGATGTTTTGGAAAGTGAACTGCACCGTAAGTATCAACGTGGAGCGTTGAAACTGGCCGACGAAAATCCGGACAAGCCCGGCCTCTTGGCGCTGGTGCTCAACGACCTGCTTGTTGCCGGAGGCCAACCGAGTTTAGTTGTTGCACACTGGGGAGTTTCCACCAGTCGCCTAGTCGGGTTGCTTAAGTCTCATGCTGCGGCGTGGACGTTGGTCAACCGCATTCGAGCCCACCACGACCGTCTGCCGCTACGATAACGCCGTCACCAAGTCGAACCACTGTCACTAAGTCGAACCACTGTCACCAAGTCGCGAAGACTTCGTCGGCCGGTCGCACGACGGATGATTCGATCGCCGGTCGTCCCAACTTGCGGCAGGGCATGATCATTTGAAAGTTGATTGCTCGCGTGACCACACCGCCTGCCTCGCATAACTCCTCGGCCCGCCGGGCGAGTTTGTCGGCAACTTCATGTGACGAACCGTTGAGGCGACTTTGTTCGCGAGCGATCTCGGCGGCCTGGGCGACGTAGGCCTGGTGAGTCGGTGACAGCGAGATCAATCGATTGAAGATATCCGACGCCATCTTTAAGTCGCTCTCCAGTCCACTGACTTGATAACGATGCAAGTGCAGTTCCCCGATCGCTTTCAGCTTGGCCGGATCGTTGCCGATGCGGTCGACGGCCTGAGAAAAAATCTCAAGCGATTTCTCGGGCAAGGGCTCGACCGGGCGACGGAGACGATCGCGGTTTTCGATCACGGCCAACCAAATCGCAGGATCGGCGGCGAGCGGATCAAGGGCCATCGCCGATTGCAGAACGTTCCTTGCCGCCTCGGACCGGTTCCGGCTGAGAGACCGCTCGGCCTGTTTCATCGCTTGATCGGTTTGGGCAACCGGGCGGAATGAAAAAGCGAACATCCACCAAACCAAACTGACCATCACGGCGGCGACGACCCACGGCTGCGATCTCAAACCTCGGTTCGCCCCGAGATCGGTATCCGTTTGAGAATCGTCCGCCGTGGGAACTGCCATCGCCGCGAAACTCGACAACACCAAGGCGACACCGGGAATCGTCCATCCGCCGGAAAAGCAAAGGTGCAACAACCCGGTGCCCGCCGCCATCGCTCCGACGCGTCGGAAATCAATGTCTTGCCGGTTTGCCTTCACCCAAACCGACCATCCGCCGACCATGGCGACCGCTACCGGCACCGCCCATTGATGGGCGTCGAAATCTGGCGGAAAGTCCCGACGAATTCCGTCGTACCAAACCCACATCAACCCGAACAATCCGCCCGCACCGGTCGCTCCGATGATCCATTTGGATTCGTCGGTCGCGTCACTGGACTGGATTTCGATCGGTTTCAATCCGCTGCGGAAAACTCTCACGGCGACGATCAACATCGCGATCAAAAAAAACGCACCGATCCAACCGCTAGCCGATAACGTTTCAAAAAAGAAATGATGCGGCTCGGCGATCAACTCGTGAGCCGACGGGTCGCGATACGCTTGATAGACAAGCTGAAAATTCCCTGGCCCCACGCCGAACCAAGGATGATCGGCGACCATGGCTAACGTCGCGTTCCAGTACTGGATTCGTAGTTGCAACGTCGCCGGGGCTTGCGACCAAGAGTCCCGGTCTACGGCCACGACGGCGATGCCGAGCAACAATATTGCTGCACCGGAGAACATCAAGACGAACCGACCTCGGGCATCCAACCATTTTCGGGCAAACGTCTGGGTCAACCAAACCGTCGCCATGATCGCCACCGCGAGAACGCCCGAACGACTGCCACTTACCGACAACGCGAACAAGAGAAGGAACGCAGCGCTCGCCACCACGGCAAGACCGCCAGAATGAATCCGTGCCTGATCCCCCGTCGCACGACGTTGAAGTCTCGACGAAATCATGGAAGCCAAGATCGCCAAACAGGCTGAGGCAAGCATCGCCAGCGGTCCGGCAAGCGAATTGGCGAGGGCAAACGTCGCGGTCGGACCACCGTCACGTAGC
The DNA here is from genome assembly GCF_007859915.1 of Neorhodopirellula pilleata. Classification (GTDB taxonomy): domain Bacteria; phylum Planctomycetota; class Planctomycetia; order Pirellulales; family Pirellulaceae; genus Rhodopirellula; species Rhodopirellula pilleata. Next base: position 274,855 of record NZ_SJPM01000010.1, on the reverse strand, counting down.
CGATTTTCGAAAATCATCCGGGCGGCAGAACCGGGAGGCGCGTCGAGCCCCAATTGAGCAAGCTGCCCGTCCGGATCGGCTTCGTATGCCGCAAATGTTTCAGGAAACGAAACGAACTCTTGGTGCAAGGTATGGACGGCCAACAGCGTGCCCAAGCCGACCAGCATACCGGTCAGTGCAAATCGAAAAGACGCACAAGTCGCACCTCGTCGCAACATCACCCACCAAGCGGCCGCTGCAATCCACCACCAAGCTTCGTTGGTCGACGCGCGAAGATCGCCACCCAGCGGAGGCGACCATCCGCTGAAAAGGCCCGCATTGATCCACGCCGACAACACAACCCAAACGGCCAACAACACCGGAATAACATCGAGCCAAAAAGCACTTTGCCTCCACCGAAACGTTTCCGGATCGACAAACATCCATGAGACAAGCCCGACCGACGAGCCGATCATCACCGCAAGTGTCAGACCTAACGACTCACCTCGTTCGACCGCCGTCGAGTCGCCGGGATGGTACGTCGACCAAACCAACAAGAACGCTGCTACCATCGCCAGGCCCGCGTGGACGATCCCCGCTGGCACGGCGAAAGTCGCTCGGTCCCCGGTCCGAGTCGTGTGGCTCACGACTTAGGTTCCCGCCAATGCGTCGATTCCAAGATCGCGACGAGCGACAACATGCATGCGACGATTCCAAAAACCGTGATCGCTTGCAAGATCGACACGTGCGTCAGTAGCAGGGCCGACAAACCACATGTCGCGGTGATCAGATGAACGGTCGCGACGGCGCGGGTTCGAGTCAATCCTAATGCCACCAGGCGATGCGACAGATGACTGTGATCGCCCTGGAACGGACTGCGGCCTTCGCGAATCCGGATCCAAATCACGGTGGTCATGTCGTACAGCGGCACGGCCATCGCGCACAACGGAGCCAGAATCGCATGGGGTCGAACCGATCCGTTGCTCGTCGCGCCACCCGCAAAGGTTGCCATCAACATCGAAACGGCGATCAGAAATCCGACCAAGTAACTGCCACCGTCGCCCATGAAAATGCTCGCCGGCGGACGGTTGTGAAAGAGGAATCCGATTAACGCTCCGGCCACGACGAGCAACAGCGCCGCCACCAAAAGTTGAGGTCGCTCGGTTCCCGGATCCGGTGTCGTCAACATCACCGCTGCGATCGAAGCGGCAATGATCGCGGCGATGCCTCCAGACAAGGCGTCCATGTTGTCGAGCATGTTGAACGAATTGATGACTGCGACGATCCACACGATCGACAAACCTTTGGTCAACCATCCGGCGTTCAAGTAAGCCGTCAGTTCGATGCCCAGCCCCAAAACGACGGCGGCGGCGATCGCGAATTGGCAACCCAGGCGAGCAAGCACCGGCAAACCGCGACGATCGTCCCACAAACCCAAAAACAACAGAAACGTTCCGGCGGCGAGCAACCACAACATGTCGTGCGAACGCGACCAAACCCCCGGGGCGTGCAACACGGCTTGTTCCCAATATCGAGCGGGGACGATCCCACCGAGTACGTCTGGCAAGGCACTCGACCGGTCGGCGTCTTGCAGCCACCAGGCGAGCGCGAGTGCCGACAAAATTGGAATGACAATGCCGAGATAAATCCCGATGCCGCCGCCGAGCGGCGTCGGCACGGTATGGCTACTGTGACCACCGGGACGGTCGAGCAACCCAAGTTGCCGGGCGAACCACCGAACAGGGAACAAGCTCACCGCACTGATCAACCCCGCCACCGCAGCAGCCACCAAAACGAGTACGACGGTGGCCGACATTCAAACCAGGGGGATACGGGTGCGAGGAAGCGAAAAACGCGAACGTAGCGAAATTTACCGCTAAACGCTACGCAGCGGCCCCGAATTAGTTCGCGAAGCGTTAAGTAGGCTGGGTGGAGGAGGGCTTTGACGACGAACACCCGGCATATTCGGCCTGGAAGAACGAACGTTCGACCGATCTCGCCACTCGCCACTCGCCACTCGCCACTCGCCACTCGCTTCTCGCCACTCGCTTCTCGCCCCACTGCCGGGTCTCCGCCGAAGCGGCTTCGACCCAGCCTACGAGTGGGTTCAGGAGGCGCCCAATTCGATGTCGATTTTGGCGTCGCGGGCGGCTTCGCGGAGCTTGCTCAATGCCCTTGCTTCGAGCTGACGAACACGTTCCTTGGTCACGCCCATTTCGACCCCGACTTCTTTCAAAGTCAACGGTTCGGCACCGCGTTGCAAACCGAAACGTGCCGAGATGATCTTTTGCTCTCGCTCGTCCAACCGATCCAAGATCCGGGCCAACTCTCGTTGACGCTGAAGTTGCACGGTTTCTTCCGTGTACGGGTCGAGCCGTTCGTCCTGATGAGCGACAAACATTTCTTCGCCGCTGGTACGGAACCGGTCGCGGTGTTTGAATTCCTTCGGGATCGTTCGGGCGAAGTTCTTCATGATCGCCCAGGTCGCGTAGGTACTGAATTTGTTGCCACGCGAGTAATCAAACTTCTCGACCGCGCGGATCAACGACATATTGCCATCGCTGATCAAGGCGAAGAAATCCTCGGTCGAGGCGACGTGTCGTTTGGCGATCGAAACGACCAAACGCAAGTTCGCTTGGACGATCTTGTTCTTTACCCGCACCGCGTCTTCGTACAACGACGCGATGCGATCCATGGTTTGCTTATTCGCCTGCCCGCTGGCGAGCAATTCATCCCGCAACACACCGGCGCGGTGTTTCAGGTAGTTCATCTTGCGAAACAAATGCCCTTCTTGCTCACGATTGAGCAGCCCGACGTCGTACAACGCCGCCAAATAGCTGGGCAGATCCGCTGGCGGACGCACCTTGCGAGCCGATTCGTTCTCGGGCATTTCGGCCAAGAATTCTTTCTCGCGGGAGACGTCTTCGAAGTCTTCGTTATAGATGTGATCCAACGGCAATTCGGCGAGTTGGGCCAATCGGACGTCGTCAAGGATCCGGCGGATGGTCGAACGGGTTCGTTTGAATCGTTTGCAGAGCTGCGGGATCGTTGCCCCGTGGGCATGCAATTGAGCAACGACCCGCTTGTCTTCCTCGGTAAGCGCTTCGCGGTGATGCGGGAAGATCGCCACTTTTTGATTTTGAGCGTCGAAGTTCTTCAGCGTATAGCGGATCGTTTCGGGGGAACGATTCATCTGCTTGGACAGTTGTTGGGTGACCTCCGACAGACTCGCTCCGCCCTCGACCAATTGCCGGGCGCGTTCGATCATCTCGGTTTTTTCGTCGTCGGTCAGTTGGCTGAAACGCTCGCCACGGCGGACCTTATCCCGATTGGATGCCAAGAAATGGTCGACGCTCGATTGCAAGAAACCGACGCGTTTGCGTTTTCCGAAAAGAAATTTGCGACTGACCAAACCGGAATCTCGCCAACGACTGATCGTCTTGGTCGAAACGCGAAATTGGCGGGCCAACTCATTGACCGTCAATACCCGTTCACCCACCGTTTGCGAATCGACGTCCGCCGCATCGGAGAGGTCTTCGATCAACAAACGCAAGTCGTGCCTTAAATCCGCAGCGGCGATCGTTTGGCGAAGTTTGGAATCGGGACGGTAGTTGGTGATTCGGAAGCAAACATAATCGAGGACATAGTCCCGACCGTCGACGATTTCACCGAGCAGCTTTTCAGCCAACTCGCCCTGTTCAATTTTTTTGGCTCGAGGGGCAAAACGGGTCAATTGGTCCCGAAGTTCCATCAATCCGATGTGACGATATCCAGTATGCATAACTCGCAAACTCCCAGTGCTGATCACGTGTCACATTTCCTTGCAACCCCGGCGGGTCGCCGACACGTTCAATCTGATTTGCCCGGGGATCGCCTAATCCATAAGGCGACAAGTGGCAGCGACTCGCGTCGCCTTCTCAACGACTCCATGCCGTCGATCAGCCCACCATCAGACCATCTCGCGGAACGAAAAGTTCAGTAAAAAGTTCATCGGACCGGCAATTTTTTCAAGAAGAATCAGCCAACCTGCGCGTTTCACAGAAACCACCAAGCGACCGTGTTTACCTGGCCTACCCATTCATTTTCTGCGGAAAATGCGGTGGGAAAGCCAATCCCTCTGGAATCGTTGCCCCGCCGATGCCTTTTTAAGAGGCAGTCCGGTGGTGGACGGGAAGCCTAGTAGAAACTTTCAGGCCAAACGACCGACCGTCACCAAAAAATCTCCGCTTGACTTCGAAAGTGTCCGGTAAAACCGTGGTTTTAGATGGCGGAAAAAACTTTTGGCGTCTCCAAGTGTCCTGAATGTTCGTGGCCAAATTGTCATTTTTACAATCAGATTGAAACCATCTCCGTCGCAAAATGAGAATGTGCGGCAATCTGAAACAAGGGTTCAACCGGTTGAGGAGGCAATGCCGAATTTGAGGAAACAGAGCGGTGTTTCCGTTCGCCCGCAGCGAAGGTCTTGGCGACTTTCCCTACGGGAAGCCGTGACTCGATCTACGTCGTTAACTATCGATTTACTCCATCGCTTGCGATTTTTGTGATGAATTCAGAAGTTCTCCGATTTTCGACACATCCCTCGGTATCCTCCGGTACCCGCCGTGGGTTCTTATCACGGATTTTGGCGGGTGGTGCCTTGGCGAGCAGTTGGGCTGCCGGTTGGCCGGACGCCGGCGATGCGTCCGCCGGCGAGTCTTCGCTACGGGTCAATCGCGGACGTGATTTGTTTCGCGTGCGGATGCAAATCGACGTCAAAGGCAACGTGAATTTAGCCAAAGATCCGATGATCCCGGACAGCCCCAAGCAGGTGCTGCCGATCACGGGCAAGATTTCGCTTGATTACGAAGAACGCTATTTGCGACCCGAGGGGGCAACCGCCGAGTCGGCCATCATCGTGGCCGAGCGACACTACCACGAAGCGACCGGCACCAGCACGCTCAACCGCACGACACAAGCGACTCAGCTTCGTGATTCGCTCGATTCGATCCTCGCCCGTCGGGAACAATTGCCCGAAACGATCTACTCCGGCGACGATTACTTGACCCACGAGGAAGTCGAATTGTTGCGGACGCCGGTGGCGAGCTGTGCGATCGATTCGTTGGTGCCCACGAAGACGCTTCGAGTAGGCGAGAAAATCGAAGTTGCGTCGATGACGTTGGCTTCGGTGTTCAACTTGACCGCGATCGCCGCTTCGGACGTGCAGATGGAGTTGGTGTCCGCCGACGCAGCCGACGCGAAACTTCAGATGCGAGGAAAAATCGAAGGCAGCGTTGCGGGCGTGCCGACGCAGCTTCACGTGTTGGGCAAATTGACGCTCGATTCCACCTTGCAAACGGTGACTTGGGCGGCGTTCGCGGTCCATGAAACACGAGAAATCGGCAACGCCGAGCCTGGCTTTGACGTCACCGCGACGATTCGGATGATCCGAAAACCGCTCGCCAAACCGGAACGTTTGCCTCTAATTGCCGCGAAAGTCGATTTCGATCAATCGCCTCCCCGCGATCGCTTGCTGATGAACATCGGCAGCGATTATGTCGGCGTCAATGCACTGATGGACCGTCGTTGGCGGATCATGAAAGACGCACCCGGCGAAGCGATCTTGAGGATGATCGAAAACGACCGATCAATCGCTCAACTCAACCTGCGGCCGCTACCCCGATTGGCCGAAGGCGAACAGTGGACGATCGAAGCGTTCGAATTGGACGTCAAACGTAAACTCGGAGATCGGTTCGGAGAAATCCTGCAGAGCCAAACGGACCTCACCGAAAGCGGGTTGCGAATGTTGCGGGTCGTCGCGACCGGCCAAGTCCAAGGGGTCCCGATCCAGTGGATCATGATGCACTTTAGCGATGACGAGCAACACCGCGTCGTCGCCACGTTGACGATGGACGGTGAAAGTGTGCCGAAACTCGACGGGGCGGATGTCCAACTGGCCGCGTCGTTGCAATTGGCCAATCCCCGAGGGAACGTAGCGAGCGGAGCCGGGGAGCACCAATCGGACGAAAAGTCGGGCCAAACCGGCGAAAAACTGGGCGACACGGGCTCGACGCGACTAGAATCGATCGCATCACGTCCGAGCGACGAATCCTCCGGCGAAGTCTCTTCGGCCAGCGACATTCCGGTTCAACGTTGAACCGGAACGGCGGCGAAGGACGTATCCTTTCCATCCCCCGTCGTGACGTTACCGCGTCACCGATTCCGTTCCCGCCCCCACCGGCAATTTGATGCACAGATCTGTTCAAGTTACCAACGCGGTTTTCCTCCGCACTCGACTTTCACGCTGGGTGGTGTCTGCGTGTTGGTTGGCGTGCGGGTTCGGCGTTTCCTCCGTCGCCATGGCTCAAGGGGCCGCCAATGCCAAGGCCGATCAATCGACCCAGGTCCAGACGCAGTTCGCACCCGGGGTGGTCACCGTCATTCCACCCGCTCCGGACCCCAAGGAAACCTTTGACGGGCCGTTGACGCTGCAGACGATGATCGACGCTCATCCGGAAATCAGTTGGCAAACGGGAAATCACCCCGAAGGGCGGCCTCATTTCGACCCACGCTCGCGCACGCTTGAGGAAATGGCCAAACAGGTGATCCTCCGCCGCGAAATCTTCTGTTTGGAGTTTTCGTTCAAACCGCTGCGTCAGATCTATCTCGATATTCCCCGTCCGGACGGCCGATTGCAACGCAAACTGGTCCATTACATGGTCTACCGCGTCCGTTATCGCGGTGGCGACTTGCGGCCGGCCGCCGACAATCCGAACACGCCGGTCTATAAGCGGATCGAGTCGATCAGCTACAACACGAAGCGGTTCTTTCCTATGTTCGTTCTCGAAGACCACGAGTCGGGCAAGAAGTTCACCGATCAAATTTTGCCAACCGCGATGCAGCGGATCGCGATCCGCGAACAGATTTCGACGCGTCTGTACAATTCGGTCGACATCTCGTCGATCAAAATCCCGCGAACCGAAGACGACGACTCGCCTGGCGTTTGGGGCGTCGCAACCTGGGTGGACATCGACCCGAACATCGATTTTCTATCCGTCAACGTATTCGGTTTGACCAACGCATTCGAGCAGGACGGCGAGGGAGCCGACGCCCCCTATCGACGCAAAGCCTTGATGCTGAACTTCTATCGGCCGGGCGATTCGATGGACCAGACCGCCGACCGGGTGCGATTCGGCGTGCCGGCGTTCGACGACCCGGCAGAACAGGCCTATGTCCTAAAAAAATATGGGCTCAATGAACGCCTTGATTACCGGTGGGTCTTCCGCTAATCTCTCCCGACTGCAAACCACGCGAGGACCGTTCGCGGGCCAATGATCGCCTGTGGCAGGTTCCCTCTCTCCGATTTAACTCAACCGAAACACTTGAAACAGCTCGATGGCACACAAAAAGGGACAAGGCAGTAGCCGCAACGGTCGTGATAGCAACGCACAACGTCGTGGCGTGAAGAAATTCGGCGGTGAAGCCGTTCGCGCCGGCAGTATCTTGGTTCGTCAGGTCGGCACCAAGTTCCACCCCGGCAAGGGCGTCGGAATGGGCAACGATTACACCCTGTTTGCTCTCGTCGACGGACACGTGCGTTTCGATCGCGAAGGTCGTCGAATCAACATCGACGTCGCCTGAGACTTCTGAGCAAGCACTCTTGAATGGATTCAGCGTCGAGGGGCTCAACCCTCCGCAAGCCGAAGCGGTCCAAACGCTATCCGGACCGCTTTTGGTTTTGGCCGGCGCGGGTACTGGAAAAACCCGGGTCGTGACCTTTCGGATCGCCAACTTGATCAAGCACGGCACCCAGCCGCAGCGGATCTTGGCGGTCACGTTCACCAACAAAGCCGCCGGCGAGATGCAAGATCGCGTCGGCGAGTTGCTAGGTCACAAAAACAAACCACGTCGTCGCCGTGGTGAACCGGCCACGCCTAAGCCGATGGTCAGCACGTTCCATTCACAGTGCGTTCGCATCTTGCGGGAACACGCCAACGCGCTCGGGTTTCCCAAGAAGTTTTCGATCTACGATCGTAGCGACCAAGAATCCATCGCCCGGCAAATTTTGCGTGAATTACGTTTGCCCGGCACCGCGATTAAACCGTCGGACATGCTCAACATCATCAGCGGCTGGAAAAGCGCGTCGGTGAAACCCGAGCAAGCGGGCATGATCGCGAGCACCGACAAAGAACATTTTGCCGCGTCGGGTTATCGTCGATATCAAAACGCGCTGCGGGCCCGAGGCGCGATGGATTTCGACGATCTTCTGCTCTATACCGAAGAACTCCTCACCGGCCATGAGGAAATCCGGCTCGCCGAAGCGTCCAAATACGACCACGTCCTCGTCGACGAATACCAGGACACCAACGGCAGCCAATACCGGATCACCAAGGCACTCGTCCAAGACCATCGCAACCTGTGCGTCGTCGGTGACGATGATCAATCGATCTACGCTTGGCGAGGTGCCGACGTCAGTCACATCCTGAGCTTTTCGAACGATTGGCCCGACGCCAAGATCGTGTGGCTCGAAGACAACTATCGCAGCACCGGTGCGATCTTGCAGATGGCCAACACCTTGATCGCGTTCAACACAGAACGCCACGACAAAGTGCTCAAGCCCGACCTGCCGATGGGCAAACGGCCTCGCATCGTTCAACACAAAGACGAGCAGACCGAAGCCGAAACGATCGTTCGCGAGATCAGACATTTGATCGACAACGAACACATTCAACCCAAAAACATCGCCATCCTGTTTCGCACCAACGAACAACCGCGTCTGTTCGAAACCGAACTACGTAAGGCCGACGTTCCCTACGTGATGCTGGGAAGTCAATCGTTCTTTGATCGCCGCGAAGTCAAGGACATGGTCGCGTATTTGAAGTGGATCGACCAGCCCGACGATGAAGTCTCGTTGCTACGGATCGTTAACACGCCTGCCCGGGGCTTGGGCACCAAGACGACGAGGATGCTGATCGAACGCGCCGTCGCCCGCGGCGTTTCGGTGTGGCAGATCATGCAAGACGCGTCCGTCGTTGACGAGTTACCCGCCGCCGCTCAACGTGGTATCGCGGGATTGAAACAACTATGCACCGACGTGCAACAACGAGCCGCGAACGATTCGTTGCGGGAGGCGATGGAAACCCTGTTGCAACGCACCGCGTATGGCGAAGAGATCGCCCGCATGTACGATCAACCCGAGGAACGCGAATCACGAATGGCATCGCTCGGCGAAGTCACCAACGCGATCGCCGCTTACGAAGACAAAAGCGAAAAGCCCGATCTGTCGGGTTTCCTCAGTGAGATCGCTTTGTCGGGTCGCGAGATGGGCAGCGAGAAAGATAAACTCGCGATGAAGAACGCGGTGTGGTTGTTAACGATGCACGCGGCGAAGGGTTTGGAATTCCCGGTCGTGTACTTGGTCGGGATGGAAGACGGCATCCTGCCTCATAGCCGCAGCGTCAAGAGCGGCAACGAAAGCGACATCGCCGAAGAGCGACGGTTGTGCTATGTCGGGATCACCCGCGCCCAAGACACGCTAACGATGTCCCTCGCACTGACGCGTCGCAAATGGGGCAAACCGATCCCGACAACGCCGAGCCGATTCCTGTACGAGATCACCGGCAAAGCAGACAACCCAAACAAATACCGAAAACAAGGCAAACGAGGCCAACCGACAAAGCGGTAACTCGGTTTCAAACTTAAACTTAAACTTAAACTTAAACTTAAACTCACTTCTTTGGGTTTAAGTTTAAGTTGAGGTTTAAGTTTAAGTTTGACATCGACCGACAGCTATTACTCACTCGTCGTCGTCATCGTCTTCGCTTGTCTCTTCATCGCGGTAGTATGTTCGTTGGAACTGAGGCAACGGATCGAACGCTAACTGATCGACCAAGACGCCTTGTTCTTTGGCCATTCGCAACGTCGCCACGGCGTCACCGTAGCCGCCACCGACTTCGGTGATCCCGCGCAAGATCGCTTGCCAAGTGCCTTCGATTTCCGCGAACGCGTCTTCTTGTCCGGGACGGAATCGGCTGATGCGGAATCGACCGGCCGAGGTCGCTTCACCTTCGATTCGGCGGATCACCATACCGGCAGGACCGATGAAGAATGATTCCATCGCGGGCCGCGCGACGTCGCCCATCAAGACGATTTCGGGTTTACGGTTGAGTGACACGACGACGGCGGCCGGGCCTTTGGAGGGAATCTCGTACAAGCGGAATTGCCCTTTGAGGTTCTCGCCGCCGAGCGAGTCTTTGGCATCCTTGCGTTCACGCAGTGTCACCATCGCACCGTACCGAGTCTCCAGACTCGCTTCGTCGAGTAGCTTGCGAACCGAGTTGCCCACCGTCGGATTGGCGAGTCCTTGCAACGCGGCCAACGCGGGGGCACGGAACGCTGGATGGTTTCGGATGCCTTCGACCAACGGCGCGACCGCTTCGACGCGGTCCAAGTAGGCGAGCGCTTCGGCGGCATAGAAACGTAGTTCGGGGTTGGACAGTTCGGTCGCTTCGATCAATGTCGGGATCGCCATCTCGCCCAAGGCTTCGAGTTGGATCGCGGCGTCGAATGCGGTCGGCGGGTTGCGAAGTTTCTCGGCGAGGTCGACGAGTTTGGCCTGCGTCCCGGTCGACTCGGGCGCGACCGCGATCGCGCGAACGACGGCCATGAACCGTTCTTCGTGATGCCGGTATCGTGGATGAACGTCCAATTCGATGTAGTCGTCCTCGATCGCTTTGGCGATGCCACGGCGAGTTGTTCCGTCAAAGAAATAAAAGCGTCGATTGATGGCGTCGGCGATGGCGGTGGCCAGCTTGACGTGTTGATACTTCGGACGCAAAACCAATCCCAGCTTGCGATCCAGTTGCACCATTCCACCCGAGAGGATTCGGCCGGTGACTTGCAGTGTGGCGTCGTCGGTTCCGTCGAAATCCGCCCGCGTTAAAATCGGTCCCGTCCCGATCGCCATGACGTCGCTGCTGCGAACACTGTTTTGCAAGACTTGTTGATGACGCAGCCGCGTGTCGAGCAACCACCCACCGTGCAGATCGGTCGCTTCGGTTTTCGGCGGTGTCAGAATTTGCAAATCAATCGGATCGCCCCGGCGTGATCCGGGCGGGATCAACCCACGGACTTGGACGAGGGCGGTGTCGTCACGTTCGAGATACTCGTTCGGGTTGGGGACTTCGTTGCGTTTCATCTCTTCGAGCAGCCGATCGCGAAATCCCGACGGCAGGGCGGGACCGCCGGTCCCCGGCAACCGGTTGACGACGGCGACGCCATCGATCCTGATTTCGTTGAGCCCTTGTGCCACGGCGGCTTCACGCACCAAATCCGGCGGCTCGGGGGCGGCAAGCAATTTTTTTAGATGCGGATCGCCGTCTTGGCTGGACTTGCCGCGGTCGAGCAAGGACGAACATCCCGTCGACATCAGTCCGCCGGCGGCGAGCAGGATCGTGAGGCAAATCAGCCCGAAACGCGATGAAAGCATAGCTGAGGTCGGATAATGGAAGCGGTCTCAAATCGGCGTGAGCCAAACAGCGCCGTGATTGCCTTGGAGCTAGCCGATTGGTGGTCGCGAACACAAGAGACGTTTTGTAAGCTCGCCCCGAAACCACTTCCAAAATCACGCCGAAACTCGTCACTTTTCGAATCGAAGACATCATGCTGATCGTTCTGTCACCCGCCAAAACGTTGGATTTTGAATCCGAAATTTCCGTCCGTTTGCCCGAGATCGCCGCGTCGGACCGCCAGCCGGTTCTGATCAATCAAAGCAGGCGATTGGCCGAACGGCTCAAGCGTGAAACTCCCGCTGGACTGCGGCAAATGATGGGGATCAGCGAAACGCTTGCCGAGCTGAACCATCAACGATTCCAAGACTGGGAGGCACCTCACCCCAAACAAGGATCCAAAGAAGCGTTGTTCGCGTTCCAAGGCGACGTTTACCAGGGTCTGAAGGCGGAAACCCTCACGACGCTGCAAATCGAACGCGCCCAAGAACAACTCCGCATTCTGTCAGGACTCTACGGCGTGCTGCGGCCGCTCGACCGTATGTTGCCGTATCGTTTGGAAATGGGGACGTCGCTCGACGGTGATTGGGGGAAAGACCTCTATGCCTTTTGGGGCGATCGCGTGACGAAGCTCTTGGCCGAACAAATGGAACACAACCGCTCGCGTTTCTTATTGAACTTGGCGTCCAACGAATACTTCCGCGTTGTAAAAAAATCGATACTGCCCGCACCGATCGTTTCGCCGGCCTTCAAGGAGGTCAAAAACGGCAAGGCAACGATCGTCAGTTTTTTTGCCAAAAAGGCGAGAGGCTCGATGGCGGCGTGGGTGATCCGAAACAAAGTCAAAACGGAAGCAAAGCTAACGCAGTTCGCCGAGGACGGGTACCGCTATGATCCCAAATCGTCGACGTCTTCGGTCCCAGTGTTCTTGAGGCAAGCGACTTAGCTTTCGTTCGGAATTAAGTTGCCTGATCCAACCCCCACGAGCTCGTCTCGTGGGTGAATTAGCTTGCCAACCTCAGCTTCCTGCCAGACGAGCTGGCAGGGGAGCAATCCATGAGGACTTGTGGCCTATAGAAGGGGCGGGAGCCTGGGAACGAGTTTCAACACGGTTCACCGGCAGTTCTAAGCGGGACGCTTCTCTATCGCGCTGCGGCTCAGGTCACTGTTTGGACTCGACTGCGGCGATCCACTCCGACGGAGCTTGCTTGGGATCAAACAAGAGGAAAGACAAAGTCAACACCTCGGCAATTTTTTCGGCGCGCTCGGACGGCTTTTTAGGAAACATCAGTAACCAGCGATCACGACGATCTTGTTGCCCGCCGTCGAGCCAACCACGCATTCGTTCGGATTTGTCCCGCAAGTACTCCGGCGTCCAGAACCCGATCACCTCCAAAAAGATCTTTCGCCCGTCGTCATGACGCAGCACGAAATCGGGGGTCAAGACGGTCTGCCCACGCACCAACAATTCGCTCTCGCGTTCCAAACGCCACGCGGGTGGCGGATTGCGTTGCCACGCCGCATCGACTTGCCTCTCGAATTCGGAATCAAAATCGTCTTCGGGCTGAAGCGGCGATCGCAAGCGATCTTTTGGAGAAACGTCCAAACGCAAGACTTGATGGTTCGGACCGAGCACGCGGGCCGACAGTTGCCATCGTCGACACGTCAACAGTTTCGGCAACAACTTGGCAAACCCGATCCCGTATCGGGTCGTTTCCCGCAAACACGAACCGGCACCATCGAGCTGGAATCGAAACCCCGGTTCGGGACGGTCGATCTTGTCGATGCGGTGCATGAGTCGCGCGAGCTTGGCATGCCGCGCGATCGTTTTGAAATCCGACCAAGCATCGATGCGCACCGATGTCGCCCGGTACAAGGCGGCCTGCGTTTGAGCCATGTTGTAAGCCGATAACCAATCGATGGGCGTGAGTTTATCGTCAAACTCCTGCAAGCGTTGCAACTCGATGACGTCGGCAAACATGCGTGATTCGATCTCCGGCCAACTCAGTCCCACCGCTTCGCACACGATTTGTCGAGCCGACGCCAAGTCGTGTTCGAAGATGCCTTCGCGTTGTGAAACGATCGGATGTAATGGCGAGGCGGCTTCGAACACGCGGCACCGCAATGCGCTGGCCGCCCGGCCGTTCGCTTCGTACCGGGCCGAGTCGTCGAACAATTTGCAGAATGCGGCAATCCGCTTGGGGGGACATCCGGGAACGCTCGACAACACATCCGCGACGCCACGATGGATCTCTTGGCGCGCTTCGCCGATCGAATTTCGGTAGAGGTTTAAGCACGCATCCACGGCGTCGATGTACGCGGAATCCCGTTCCCGCATTAAGCGATCCGGTTGAATCGTTCGACGACGAAAGTCGATCTCCGCAAGAGAATGTTCACTACGCAGCATGGTTAACGGGTACGTTTTTGATAGGCGTCATTGCGACGTCGATTGCGACTGCGTTTGACTTCGTTGGTGGCGTCGGTGACGATCTCGTACAAGGTCGCTCGTTCGTTTCGGGTGCCTTTTCGCAACACACGTCCAAGTCGCTGGATCGCTTGACGTTGGCTTGATAAACCGCCCAACACGATCGCCGTCTTCACATCGGGAAGATCGACGCCTTCGTCTAAGACGCGATTGGCGACCAACACCGGATAGCGACCTTCGGCGAATCGTTGCAAGACTTCTTGTCGTTCCTTCTTGGCACAGTGCGATAGCAAGCACGGCACCATGAAACGCATCGAGATCGCTCGGGCCATCACGTTGGTGCCGGTGAAAACGATCACCGGCTGGCCGGCGTGGAGGCGGAACAGGTCTTCGAGGGTCCGCATCTTCGCGTCGGCTTGGTCTTCGATTTTTTGCTTGGCCCGGAACGCGGCCGCGGCGGCACCGGCTGCGGCGGCTCGCTCCGGTTCGGTTCGCGTCAACGCGGTGAGTTTGTGAATGTCTTCCCAACGGAACTTCGGATCGAGTTCGCGTTGGGAGGCGACAAACTCACGGACGGTTCGCGAATGCGAGTCGTAGGCGTGGCGTTCCGACGCCGTCAACGGCACGGCGATGCGGTGAATGCGATACTCGGCCAACGTATCTCCTGACGCATCGCCGATGGCCTGATGATGCAACGTCGGACCGACGAGTTCATGCAAGGTTTGCAGACGCGTTTCATCGTCGGGCAACGTCGCCGTCAATCCCAATCGAATCGTCGCGGTCGACATTCTCGCCGCGTCGCTTCGCCAAGCACCGGCCAAATGGTGGACCTCGTCGAACACGATCATGTGATATCGATTACCGATGCGGGGCATGTGAATCGCTGCCGAATCGTAAGTCGCGATACTGATCGGGGAGACACGATGCACTCCGTCGCCGATCAAACCGGCATCGACCCCGGTGGCTTCCAAAATCTTGGCGTGCCATTGGTACATCAAATCGCGGACCGGAACCACGATCAACGAACTGCACCGGGCTCGTAACAGACACTCGATCGCGACGACGGTTTTGCCAGTCCCGGTCGGCATCACCAGCAACCCGCGACGACCGCCAGATTCAAAGTCCTCGACGGCTTGAACTTGATCGCCGCGCAATCGGATGTGACGCCGGTCGCGATAGTCCGGTTGCCACTGCTGATCGGCTGACGCCCGCCATTGGATTGCGCCCGGCGCGACGTGCTCGAGCGTCTCTCTCAAACGACTCGCCCACATCGCATCGCACCGATAACACCGGTCACGGTCGTCATAGACCAACGGAATCCCTTGAAGATTTTCACGCAGACGTTCCGCTAACGAACCATGGGCGGGATCGTCTTTGGGGCGTGACAGCCGACGGATTCGTAGCGTGCCTTCGTGAAAGTCGACGTGCAAATCCGCCATCTTAAGATTCGGATGGTTCGAGTCGGCTCCAGCGAACGCGGAGCGATTCATAGCCGACCTGACGGACGAACCGTTCCTCTCGCTCGGTTTGTGGTTTCGCTTCGATCACTTCGATACGATCCACGGTCCGGCAAATCGTCTCGAGCAAACTGCGGATCACCAAGCGAGCGTGCGGGGCACCTTGACAGAGGTGGTTCCGATATCCGAACGAAACATGAGGGTTGGGCCGGCGGTCCAACCGAATCTCTTCGGGTTGGTCGAAGACCGTCTCGTCGTGATTGGCCGATGCCCAACATAACCCGACACGTTCATTCGGAGCCACCGACACGCCATGAATGTCCGCACCGTTGGGGCAGACACGGCCGATTTGGGTTAACGGCATGAAGACCCGAAAGAACTCTTCGCTGGCCAACGTGATGCGGGTGGGATCGTCTCGCAAATACGCCAACGCTTCCGGACGCCAAGCCAAATGTGCGATCATCGAGGTCGCCGTGTGGATGATCGTGTCACGGCCGCCGGCGAAGGTCAGGTTCCCAAACCCCAGACACTCCTGCCGCGTCAATCGTCGTCCCTCGAACGTCGCTTGAATCAGCGCGCTGAAGAAATCATCTCCCGGATCGGCTTCGGCTTGGTCGAATCGTTCGTTCAAATAATCTTCCAACACGTTCCCTGTTTTGAAGGTTCCGCCGGTGACTTTGAAGACATGGATTCCCCACCCGATCCAGATGTCGGCCTCCGACTCCGGAACGTTGAGCAATTGCGTGAGCGCACGCGATTGAATCGGCAAGGCCAATTCTGAAACCGCGTCGAACGAGTCGGCTTTGAACGATGACGCGACGGCTTCGTCGATCATGCGTTTGACCGAGGCGATCACATCGGGCCGTTTGGCTCGCAGGAAAAACGGTTCGGTCAGTTTGCGATATTCGGTATGTCGCGGCGGGTCGGTTTCGATCGGCAACTGGCGGATCGTCCGCACAGCCTCCTCCGACGGGATCGGGACGCGAAACGGGGCATCGGAACTGTACGTCCGCCAATCCGCCGCCGCGTCGCGGACGTCGGAGTGACGCAGAATCATCGTGATCGATTCGCCGTGAAACGGACATCGCATCACGCCATCGGTTTGGCGGATTTCACGGAACGGGTCGTGAGATTGGATGGAGGACGACGTCATCGAAGGATCAAGCTTACGTTTGAGAGGAAGGTTCGGGCCACGATCAATTTCGCGTTTGCATTGTAACCCGGCAACCGGATCCAACGGGTCGCTGATCGGCGTCGCTACAAATCAATCCGGAGAGTCAAGGCGGGAAACGGGTTTTGCGGCGCGATGTTTGCGTAGCGTGGATCGCGTGATCGCGTCCATCGACTTCCACGGAGCCGGGCCCTTGAAAAATCCACCTGAAATCAAACGTCGTGAATTCTTGCGAAACGTCGGTGCCGCGTCGGCCACCGGTGCCGTTCACGCAAGTCACTCCCATGCTGACGAAAGTGCTTCATCGACCAATGGCGAAGCTTCCGGCAACGCGGCCCAGATCGATCGGGTCAAAATCTCGATCCGGATCAACGGCCAACCGCACGATTTGACGATCGATTCACGAACGACGCTGGTCGATTTATTGCGTGAAAACCTCGGTTTGTTTGGAACAAAGAAGGGCTGTGACCACGGTTCCTGCGGTGCTTGTACGGTTCACATCGACGGCAAACGCGTGCTGTCGTGCCTGACGCTGGCCGCGACGATCGATGGAGCCGACGTGCGAACGATCGAAGGGCTCGCCGGGGAAGACTCGCTGCATCCGATGCAGGAAGCCTTCCTTCGCTGCGATGCGTACCAATGCGGATACTGCACGCCCGGGCAAATCATGTCCGGAGTGGCGTGCATCGACGAAGGACACGCTTCGGGGCCCGCCGAAGAGACTCGGGAATGGATGAGCGGGAATTTGTGTCGTTGTAGCGCGTACCCGAATATCCTCGCCGCCGTGCGACAAACCGCCGGCAGTGAACCGGTCAACGATCCGACCGAGGCGACGTTGGAGGCTTCCCGATGATTCCGTTTAAATATCACCAACCGTCGTCGCTCGACGATGCTCAATCGGCCCTGACCCAAGAACGTTGCATGCCGATTGCCGGCGGCACAACGATGATCGATTTGATGAAACTCAATGTTCTCAAACCGACCAAGGTGGTTCATGTTCGAAGCGTTTTGGATGAATCGGTTGAGACGAAAAATGGCTTTTTGGTAATCGGCGGCGGCTGCACGATGGCGGGGCTGGCCGATCATGAGGCCGTGCGAGATCGTTTCCCCGTCATTCGCCAGTCGTTGATCCTGGCCGCTTCGCCCCAAATTCGCAACATGGCGACGATCGGTGGCAATCTATTGCAACGCACCCGATCGCCCTACTATCGGCACACCGACATGCCCTTGCCAGAGGAACCGGCGTCGCGATTCGGCGAAGGCGTCGAGACAACTTTGTTGGCCGTCTTAGGTAACGGTGGGCGTTTGGTCGGCATGTATCCGGGTGACTTTGCGGTGACGGTGACGGCATTCGACGGGCAGCTTGAACTCAGTGGTCCCGATGGCGTGCGGACCGTTGCGGCTCGTGATTTTTACCAAGTTCCCGGCGAGTCGTTTCAATACACGACGTTGCTCCAACCGGGTGAATTGATCACGCGTGTCAAGCTTCCGATCAGCGAACCGCTCCGCAACAGTTATTATCTCAAGGTTCGCGAACGAAGCAGTTACGCGTTCGCCTTGGCGAGTGCCGCCGTCGGACTACAAATCAACAACGATCAAATCGAGGCGGCTCACGTCGGGATCGGCGGACTCGGTTCGATCCCATGGCACAGTCCCGAGGCGGAAGCTGCCCTAATCGGCAAGCCACCGACCGATGCGACCTTCGAAGCCGCCGCCGATGCCGCGCTTCAAACTGCCAACCCGCCTTTGGGTTTGGAATACAAGGTGCCCTTAGCCAAACGCACGCTCATTCGGGCGTGGAAAACACTTCGTGACCAAGGACCGCTCAGCGACGAGCAGCTTTGGGCGATGCAACACGGTCGATCCTAAACGCTAATCCGAAAAGGGGTCTGACCCTTTGGAGGCGAGTCGAGTTTTGTTGTCTTTTTCGTATCGCCGAATAGGGTCAGACCCCTTTTCGGATAAGCTCCAAGCGAGAACTTTGTCATGGCTTATGAATCATTGCAACTCGACGGTCCCGTCGGAAAATCCTTGGTCCGCGTCAGCGGTCGCGAGAAGGTCACCGGCTCAGCCACCTTCACCGCCGAATGGCCGATCGAGAATCTGCTGCACTGCGTGGCCGTTCCGGCCACGGTTGCCCATGGGACGATCGATTCGATCGACACGTCCGAAGCCGCTTCGATGCCGGGCGTTCGTTTGATCATCACACCGGAAAACGTTCCCAAGATCAAACAAGTTCAATCAGGTAGCGAGACGAACTTCAAAACCTCCATCTCCTCCAAGCTCTATCCGGCATCGGAGAACGAGATATTTTTCGCCGGCCAATACGTCGCTGCGGTCGTGGCGGAGTCATTCGAATCGGCACGTGACGCGGCACTCGCCGTGAAGGTCAACTACCAAATCAAACCACACACCACGGATATCGACGACGCTCCCGCCGATGAACGTCCCGACAGTGTGATGGGAGCCCCAGCGGTGATTTCGATCGGTGATGCGGATGCGGCATTGGATAAGGCCGCGATCAAAGTCGATCACCAGTATCCGTTGATCGGAAATCATCATAATCCGATCGAACCGCACGCGACGATCGCTCACTGGTCGACCCAAAACAACAAGCCTTTTCTAACCGTATACGACGCTTCGCAAAGCCTACCGATCGCCCAAGCGAGCTTGGTAAAAGTCTTCGGACTCGACCCCAAACAAGTTCGTGTGATTTGCAAATATGTCGGTGGTGCATTTGGGTCGAAAGGCTTGATGTGGCCTCAAGCGTTGGTGGCATGCTTCGCTAGCAAGATGACCGGCCAACCGGTCAAGTGCGTTGTCACTCGCCGACAAATGTACGGAGGCACGGGGCATCGCACCCCGATCCGACAACGCGTCGCGATCGGTTGCGACGAATCCGGCAAGATTCAATCGGTGATTCATGAGGGCTACGCGTCAACGGCCATCAAAGACACCTACACCGAAGCGTTCACGATGGCGACGCGAATGATGTTGCAAACCCAAAATCTGCGACTGTCACAAAAGCATTGTCGATTGAATACACAGATTCCGACTTTCATGCGAGCGCCAGCCGAAACCCCCGGAATGTTCGCGCTCGAATCGGCCGTCGATGAAATGGCGGTCAAATTGAACATGGATCCGATCGAGTTTCGACGCATCAATGAACCGGAAAAGGACATCCATCAAGACAAACCGTTCAGCAGTCGATTGTTGATGGAGTGTTACGATCGCGGAGCCAAACGTTTTAATTGGTCCAAGCGAAATAAGCAGCCGCGTCAAACCCATGACGGCGATTGGCTAATCGGTCACGGCGTGGCGTCGGCGACGTATCCCTACTTAACGTTCCCCACCAAAGTCGAGTTGACTTGGAAGTCAGACGGAACCGTGAATATTAAATGCTGCACCCATGAGATCGGTACTGGCATTCGGACCGCCGCAGGACAGTTGCTTGCGGACATGCTCGGTATCCCAGCGTCACGGGTATCGATGGAAATCGGTGATACCGACTTGCCACCTGGAGGCGTCACTGGGGGCAGTGCCACCACGGCAAGTGTCGGAGGCGCGATCCGATTGGCGCTCGAGAAACTGAAAAAACGATTGATCGAACTGGCACCTGAGGGCTCTCCGATCGCGGGTGTCGAAGCCGAGAACATTCGCTTGCGAAATGGAAAGTTGATTGCGGGCGAAAATGCGGAATCAGCAATGCTCGCCGTGGAGGATCTGTTATCGGCCGCGATGAAGGATCGCGTCAGTGCGATCGGGGACTTTAAAGGCCCTAAAGATTCCCCGACGTCGAATCATTCCTTTGGTGCGACTTTCGTCGAAGTCGCCGTCGACGAGACGCTTGGTTTGGTTCGAGTGCGACGGATGTTGGGCTGCTACGCTTGTGGCACGATCTTGAACGCACGTACGGGGCGCAGCCAATTCATCGGAGGTTTGATCTTTGGCGTCGGACACGCATTGCAAGAGGCGACGCACTGGGATCATCGTTTGGGACGGATTACCAACGACAACTTGGCCGAATACCACGTTCCCGTCAACGCGGATATTCCCGACCTCGACGTGATGTGGATCGACACGCCCGACTTCAATGCGTCACCGATCGGTGCCAAAGGGATCGGTGAAATTGGTATCACCGGCGTCGCTGCGGCCATCGCCAACGCGGTGTACAACGCGACGGGCAAACGTATTCGGTCCCTGCCCATCACACCTGAAAAGGTGATGGCGTGAGCGTTTCCAAAATCGTCGACTTGGCGATCATGTCTTTCGAAGACGACGAAACATGCGTCCTGTGTACCGTCGTTCGGCTCGACGGTAGTGGTTACGGTCGCCCCGGTGCACGGCTGTTGTTAACGCCATCGGGCGAGCGTGAAGGTTACATCAGCGGCGGTTGTTTAGAAAAAGATCTGTGCCGCCGCGTTTGGGAAGCGACGAACAACGGCCCGCGTTTGATCGTCTTGGACACCCGCGGCAACTCGGTCGAAGGCCAGCGTTATGGCACCGGCTGCGAAGGGCTCGTTTACGTTTTGTGTCAAAGAGTCGATCGAAGTCATCCAGCCGCGATCGATGTGCTTCGCCGAGTCCAAGAACAACGCCAAGATGCCAAGCTGTTGACGATCTACCGAAGTGATTCGTCCGACTATCACGTCGGTGATCAATGGACCGAGGCCAGCTTCGCGGATCAGCTACCCCCGAGTGTGAGTCAAGAGTTTCGTAGCGTAAGTCGAAACGCCTCCATCGTATTCACCGACGAAGCGGGCAACGAAGTCGAAGCGGCGATCGAGATTATTCGGCCCCGTCGAGAACTGGTGATCTTCGGTGCCGGTGATGATGTCATTCCGGTCGTCCAAGCGGCCTCGGTTTTGGATTGGGAAGTGACCGTGGTCGGCCATCGCCCCGAGCTGGCCGACCCGTCTCGTTTTCCAACCGCGCGGGTTCAATGCGGCCCGCATCACCTGGTGGCCCGATCGCTGTCGCTATCCGAGCGAACGGATGTGGTCGTGATGACGCATGACTTTGCCCGCGATGGGGAACTGTTGCCGGTCTTGCTCGATTCCCCCGTCCGTTCGATCGGGCTGCTCGGGCCAAAACGACGACTCGGACGTTTGGTGCAAGAACTCTACAAGCGAGGTCGAAAACTGAGCGACAATGACATCGCACGGCTTCGTTCGCCGATCGGTTTGGACATCGGCGCGATCTCACCCGCCGAAATTGCGATGGCGATCATGGCCGAATTGATCGCCATGCCCGGTGAGCTTATCTCTCAGCCCGGTGAACGTATCAGCCAGACGACCGGACGCATCGGTCAACCACTGCACGACCGGCTCGAACCGCTTCACGAACCGGTCCCTCATCTTGTTGCCTCCTGAATCGCCACGTCCGTGCAACGCGATCCTGCTCGCCGCCGGTGCCTCACGGCGTCTCGGTCGTCCTAAACAACTTTTGCCGATCGGTGGCCGAACGCTGATCGAACACGCGATCGATGGACTGCGACAAACGAGTGTCGATCACATCGTCGTCGTCATGGGGGCTCGATCGGATGCCATCACGTCGGTCATCGTCGGGCGAAATGATTCGCGTCTGAGATGCGTTGAAAACAAAGCCTGGTCCACCGGTCAAGCGAGCAGCTTATCATTCGGACTATCGAAGGCTCGAGAGCTGCACCCACAAGCCGATACACTGGTGACATTGTGCGATCAACCATTGATCGAGTCGTCGCACTATCAACTACTGATCGATACCATGCGCCCAGGAATATCGGTCGCGGCCACGATCTACAATTCAGGAGGCGGCGTTCCGGCCTGTTTCGCACCGGAAGTGATTGCGGACTTGATCAACGATTTGCAAAACGAAGGAGCCAAACGATGGATTCGCCGGCAACCGTCATCGCGAGTGGTCCAACTCCGATGCAACCAACCGCTCATCGACATCGATACTGAAGAGGACTACGAAGCAATCGAATCCATGATCGCAATGCGTGCTCATCAACAAGATGTTCCGTAGGATCGAATGCTTATGCTATCCAAAGCGGTGACCTAAAACTAACCTTTGATAAGTTCCACTGGTGGCATGTTTGAAAATGGAAGCACGGACTCACATGGAGTCTACACTTTCGAAATTCGGACCCACACATTTTAACTCGTCGACGGCGGACAGCGGTTTTCCATACAGGGATCGCCTTCGATGATGTTTCGGAATCGCTTCAGGGCTCGGTAGTAGCGTTTCTTGATCGTCTCTGAATTCAGTTCGAACATGTCCGCAATTTCAGCGATCGAATAGCCTTCCAAATGTCGCAGTTGGAGCACTTCTCGATCGACTTGGCTCAGTTGACGCAGCATGATTCGAATTCGATCCGCCATTTCGTTTCGCTGGCAGACCGTGTTCACCGAGTCGTTCGAATCAATCAGGTTGGTGATCAGCTCTTCGTCGTGGTCCGTTTGCTCGTGACATGGATTGCGAAGTTGCCGAAAGTGTCGCCGATGGGTATCACCAAGGACGTTATACGCTAATTGTCGCAGCCAAATGACAGGCGGAACGCAGGGGTTTGCCAGATAGTCGTCTACGTTTCTTTGCGCTCGAATATAGACTTCTTGAATAACATCGGACGCGTCGAGTCGATTAGAAAGGACTTTGTTCAAACGGCATTTTAGAAAATGACGTAGATGCGAACGTTGTAACTCGAATAGATCCGCCAAACCTGCTGCTTTATCGCGTTGGAGGTTATTTAGGATCTTGCTCGGGTTGTCGACGGATCTAGTGCTCATGATGGGCCTCGCTCAATCCGACGCTTGGAAGTAGGTGTCAATGATGTTTTCCCACTCGTCGTTATAGCGAGAAGGCTCGGCAGCGATGGCTTCAAACTCGGTCGCGAAACTCGACTCCACGAGGGTAAGCCATGACGCAAGAACTCGGTCAGGTATTTGAGTGCTGATGATCTCGTCGAGCCTGGGAGTATTTCCCTGAAAAAGCGACGACAAGATCCGTTCGGCTTCGGTCGTTTCAATTTTTCGATTGACCGTCGCCTTGGCAAGCTGTCCGATAATTCGCTCGCCTCTTGCTTTTTCTTGAAATCCCAAACCGGAGCGTTTCAGCACAGGGCGAAGAGCCAGCACTTTGTTGCCGATGAGTAATGACGATTCGCGATAGCCCCGCATGATCGAGTCGAGTTCACCCGGCTTGAGACCTTCGGTCGAGAGTCGATTGACGATTTGATCGATTTTGTTGGTCACATCAGCAGCGCTGGCGGTATCTGACTTTTGAATCATCGAGGTCTTGAGCGCTTCTCCGATCACACCGACAAACCCTTGTTCGTTGTCTTCGAGAGCGGCGGCGAGAACCTTGAAGTGAGATTGCGAGGAAGGATCGTTTAGCTCAGCCTGTGGCCTTAGCTTGGGAGGTGGAGGCGATTCACGTGTCGCGAAAAACGTGGCGGCGGCTGACATCGCGATCGTACTGCATGCGATGGCGATACGATGCTTTATTCGCATTCGCTTTTTGTATTGCTGTTCCGTCAACCGTTTCCCAGGACGACGTCGATCACTGGGGCGAATTCCTGAGAGGTATCGTTCCAACACAACACTGAGTTCACCCGCCGACTGGTAGCGTCGATCCGCAAGGGGCTGACTCGCCTTGTCGATGATCTTGGCGAGTTCAGTGGGGAAGTCGGGATTGACTTCCTTGATCGGCGGAAGATCGATTGAGGAAAGGTTGTGGCGTTTGTCTGCTCCAGCTACCGCCAGTTCATATAACGTTCGACCCAACGAATAGATATCGCTCCGTCGATCAGTCGTACCACGCATCTGTTCGGGGGCCATGAATCTTGGCGTGCCGATTACCTGACCGGTTCGGCTGACGGTCATGCCAGTTTCACAAATTTTGGCGAGTCCAAAGTCGGTGATCCAGCATCGTCCCGTTTGGTCGACCAAGAGGTTGGCTGGTTTGATATCTCGGTGCAGAATTCCTTTTTGGTGGATGTAGTCCAAAGCTGAGGCGATTTCATAACCCCAATCTCCCAATCGACACCAATCGCGACGAAGTTCGCCCGACCAATACGCAGCCAAAGTCGCTCCGTCTCCGGCAACGACTTCGTCTAGCGAACATCCATCGACGAAATTCATCACGATATAAATCGAATCCTCAATCATTCCGAACGATTGGATTTCGACAACGTGAGGATGTTTCAATCGAGTCAACGTTTCGATTTCCCGATCGAGTCGTACCGGATCCACATTCTCGGGGTTGAGGCTGATCAACTTGACAGCACAAACGGTGTTTCGCTGTCGATTTTTTGCCTTGTAAACCACACCGGTTGCACCCCGACCGACGGGTCCGATGAGATCGATTCCAGGAACTCTAGGCAGGCGTACGGAACCGGTGCCAGAAACTTGCAGCCCTTTCTCGAGCATCGCCATTAAGGGGAGTTCCTCAAGGATCTGTTCAGCAAACTGAGGGAATCGATTAGCCAGTAATTCTGGTTTGACCGCATTACCCCTGCGAAGTTCCTGCAGATAGACCTCACTAATATCAGAAAAACTAAGCAGCGTGCTTTGAACCATCTAGTATCACCACGTTTTTTGCGCCGCTAGCGCTCGTTTACTGCAGAGAAAAAACAAAGTCTTGAAACTATAGCACGCGTTCAGTTGTGTTCTGCGTTAAATCGCTCATTCGTTACACCTAAGAACTTCGCCGTAAGCGAGACGGACCCTCGGCGACGAGTCTTTTACTGCGATGAGCATCGATTCGCCTCCAACGGCTTGCGTTGGATTCGGTTTGTAAGGTTTGTAGCGATTCGAAGGCCGGGATTTTGAGTACTCGGCATAGACATGACATCGAACCCGGATCGGCTGTCCCTGCTGAAGTCTTCAGAGACGCATCACGGGTAGGAAGACATCACATTCCTACGAAGCGGACAACTTGCATCATGAAAGACAGCGGATGAATCAGATACAAACAAACCATCACGTGCGACGCAATCCCGAAGCGATTGCAATCGTGGGCCTTGCTTGCCGCTACCCAGGAGAGTTTGAAAATATCCAAAAACTTTGGGAGGGGCTGCAGGAGCGACGTAACGCGATTAGTGAGACTCCGCCGGAACGTTGGTCCGCCGATCGCTACTATTCAACGAACGAAGCTTCTCGCGGGAAAGCGTATGTCCGTCGCGGGGGCTATCTCAAAAATGATCCCCGTCGATTCGATGCCGCATTCTTTGGGATTGCACCACGCGATGCGGAGAACATGGACCCGCAACAACGCTTGCTGTTGGAAGTGACCTGGGAGGCGTTCGAAAACGCCGGTTTGCGGCTTCCTGAATACTCTCAGGGAAAGGTTGGGGTTTACATGGGCGGGTTCATGCTCGACCACATGATCACGCAAATGTCGTTTGCCAACCGGTCGGCTATCAACCAGTACAGCGCCGCCGGGATGATGATGACGATGTTGTCCAATCGAATTTCGCATACGTTCGACTTTCGCGGCCCGAGTCTTTCGATCGATACCGCATGCTCATCATCGCTCGTCGCATTTCATTATGCGTGCCAGGACATTTGGAACTCCGCATGCGAAATGGCGGTCGTCGGGGGAGTCAATGTCATGATGCGTCCCGAGTATCCGATCGGGATGTGCAAGGGGCAATTCCTCGCTCGTGACGGAAGGTGTAAATCGTTCGACCAAGACGGCGATGGATACGGACGAGCCGAAGGTGCCGGCGTCGTTTTGCTCAAGCCACTTTCGAAAGCCATCGCCGACGGCGATGACATCTGGGCGACGGTCCTCGCGACAGGAACCAACCAAGACGGTCGTACGCCCGGGATCTCGATGCCGAGCGGAGAAGCCCAAGCGGCACTCATTCGTGAAGTCTGCGATAAGCATTTGGTCGATCCACGCACGGTGCAGTATGTCGAATGCCACGGAACCGGCACCGCCATCGGAGATCCCACCGAAGCCCGCGCGATCGGAATGACCTACGGAGCGGGTCGCAGCGAAGAGGACCGCGTGATCATCGGAACGATCAAAAGCAATCTCGGTCACATGGAAGCAGGAGCCGGCGTGGCAGGGGTGATCAAGGCGGCTCTCACGCTTCGATATTTGGAAACCAGTCCTCTGGCCAGCTTGCAAACGCCCAACCCAAACATCGATTTCGCACGACTGGGGCTTCGATTGTCCGACGACCGGTACCCGTTGCGATCCGACGTTGGGAATCCGGCTCGGGTTGCCGTGAATTCATTCGGATATGGAGGATCCAACGCCCACGCGATCCTGGAGCATTTCCCAGTAGTTGAGAACAAGTCAATTGCTAATCTAGTCGATGTGATCCGGGAATCTTCGACGTCCGAAGACCCTTTGCTTTTGCCGATCTCCGCACGCAGTCAGGGTGCGCTGGTGAGTCTAGGCAAGGATTACCTCGAACAACTCGAATCGGGAGTCGACCCGCGTGATCTGGTCTTCACGATCAATCGACGCCGAGCCCATTTGAACCACCGGATCGCTGTCGGTGGTCGCACGTCCGAAGATCTACAGTCGCAATTGCGTGCTTGGCTCAACGAAGAAATCACGCCGAACGTGGTCGCCGGTCAAGCGCCGTTTTCGGGCAACGGCAAACCCGTGTTCGTGTTCACCGGAATGGGACCGCAGTGGTGGGCGATGGGGCAGGATCTCTACGTTCACAATCCGGTGTACCGAGAAACGGTCGATCAAGCCGATTTTGTTTTTCATCAAATCGCGGGCTTTTCCATTCTACGTGAGATGTTGGCTGACGAAGAGAACTCCCGCATCACATGGACCGAGTTTGCTCAGCCCGCCAACTTCGTGCTTCAGGTTGGATTAACGGCCGTCTTGAAATCACGCGGGATTGAGCCGGCCGCTTGCGTCGGACATTCCGTCGGTGAATTGGCGTCGGCTTATGTCGCCGGCGCACTGTCGCTCGAAGACGCACTGCGGGTGAGCTTTTATCGCAGCCAACAGCAGGCAAAGGCGAAAGGTGCCGGCAGCATGATCGCAGTCGGAGTTACGCTGGATAGGGCCAAGGAACTAGTCAACGCGTCTAACGGAACAGTCGCCATCGCCGCGATCAACGGCAACAAGAACATCACCCTCGCTGGTGATACAGACGATATCGCCGACATCGCCCAATGTCTGACATCCGAAGGCGTCTTCAACCGCATTCTCGATGTCGAGGTGCCCTATCACGGTCCAGCGATGGATCCATTGATGGCTCCCCTTGCCTACGATCTGAAAGACGTTACTCCGAGCGAGCCTCGCTTGCCGCTGTATTCCACGGTCACCGGCGAAAGGGTTACCGGAATCGAATACGGTGCGGAATACTGGCCCAAGAATATTCGCCAACCGGTTGAGTTTGTGCGTGCCATTGAAAGTGCGATTCAAGATGGCCATTCGATCTTCATCGAAGTCGGCCCACATCCGGTGCTTGCCGCCTCGCTTAAAGAGTGTATCCAAAGTTCAGGAAAGGATTGTCGGCAACTCTACACATTGCGACGCAATACTTCGGAAATGCACGCGATCGATCGATGCGTACTGGAGCATTACAGCTCCGGCGGTGATCTGGACTGGCAACGCATCGCTCCGCAAGGCGATTTGGTCTCGCTGCCGAACTATCCGTGGCAACGGGAGATGATGTGGGTGGAGAACGAACGAGCGGCGCAGGACCGAATCAATCCGATCGTGCATCCCATTCTTGGTACCCAGGAAGCGCCCGCCACACCCGCTTATCGAAATGATTTTGACTATCTCGATATGCATTACCTACGGGATCATCAGGTCATGGGGTTGCCGATTCTACCGGCGGCGGGATACATCGAATCGTTCATGGAACTCGCGGCCATTGAGTTTCCCGAATCAAAGGGTTGGTTCGTTCGTGACTTCAACATCGCGGCACCTTTGGTGATGAAGGACGATCGAGGTATCGACTTCGTCACCACATTGGATCCCAATTCGAACCGGGTGATCGCCCGCAGCCTCGAGAACGGCCGAATGGGGCCGGGCCAACTCCACGCTTCGGCAACCATCGGAGAGATCTCGCAACCGGCGGTTTCCGCACGAAACCTCGAGGCTATCTGCCGATCCGTCACCGATGACATCAAAATCGACGCCTTTTATCAACAGCTATCGTCGATCGGTCTGCAATACGGACCGGCGTTTCAAACCGTCACGGAACTGAAGGTCACCGCCGACCGAAGGCAGTGCTTGGCCAAGGTCCGGATCGATACTGATCGTGCGACTCAGCTCGAGAAGTACCGCATCCACCCCTCGATGCTCGACGGATGCTTTCAAACGTTAATGTCGATGATCGACGTTCGATCCGCCGTTTACTTGCCGACGGGGATCGATGAGGTCCGCTTGTATGTCGATCGTCTGCCGACCGAGATTTGGTGCCACGGTCAATTGATCGAAATGAATGCCAAGTATGTCGATTGCCATATCGATCTGTATGACAACGAAGGACAACCGGTTGCGACCGTTCGGCGACTGCGGGCCAATGCGGCGTCGAAACGACAGCGCGTCGATAAATTTGGTACTCCGGTGAAGCTCCAGATTTTGAAATACCTTTGGAGTGTCGGCAACAACCTTCCCGAACCCAAACGATTGGGCCAGTGGATGGTCGTGGGTGACACTGCCGGTTGGAGTGAACTGGTATGTCAACAACTGGAGAATTTCGGCGCCATCGTGTCGGCGCACGTCAAACCATCCGATCGGTTCAGTGTGTCGGGTCGCGATTACGAGATACAGTCCGAATCTGCCGAACACTGGGCCAGGGTCTTCGAAGACACCGACGAATTCGACGGGATCGTTTTCACCTGTCCACTCGATTGCACGCCGCAGTCCGACGATCCAACCGGCCAGACGCGATTGCGACACATCGTTGCCGGATTGCAAGCGTTCCAGAACATCGAGCGTGAAGATACACCTCGCATCTATGTGGTCACTCAAGCGGGGCATCAGGTGACCCCGAGTGACGCCGAGCTGAATCCATCTCAATCAACGTTCAACGGTTTTTGTCGCGTTGCCTTCAACGAGTTGGAGGTCGGCCGAGTCACTTCGATCGATCTTCCCAAACAAGTCGGTGATGAATGCTTTGACGCGTTCATCCAAGAACTGATTTGCGATGCACCCGAAGACGAAATTGCGATTCGCGACGGCCGACGATTCACCAGCGAGTTGAGCCTGGTCGACGACTTAACCAAAGACATCACGCAGGTCGGACGCATCCGCGAAGACGCACCGGTGTTGATTCGACCGAGTCTCCACGAGAGCGATATCGGAGTCGTCCGGGTACTCGACGCCAATCTGGCTCCGCTTCAAGCGGACGAAGTTCGTGTGATGATCGAAAAATCTGCGGTTCCGTTGGAATTCATCAAAGATGACGTTGACGAGATCGTTGAACGTCCGTGGATGGAGTTCGTCGGAAGAGTACTCAATGTCGGTGAAAACGTCACGCAGTACGTCGTTGGTTCACGCGTCGCCGGATTCGTGCCCGCCGAAACGGCCAGCCATCTGACATTGAAGGCGGATTGCATTCACGCCGTCACGATCCCGCAGGACACCAACGCGTCGACTCTCGTCGCATGTTTGAAAGATACCGCTCGTGCTGCGGCCGTCATGCAACAAGTTCCGTTCAGACCCGGCGACGTTGCCTTGATCGAAGCGACTCCGTTTGGTTTGGAATTGGCTGAACAAATGGAGGCCGCCGGGATTCGAGTTCAGATCGTTACCGATCGCATCGACGAACTGGACCCGTCGTTGTTCGGTGATCGCGAGATCGACGTGATGTCGTCGCAACGAATCGATCAACTCGTTACCGAGACAACAGCCGATCGGGGTTTCACCGTGATCGCAGTGCAGGCCGCCCGTTGTCAATCGACGATCGGATGGTCGTCGCTCGCCGAGGGTGGTTGGATCATCGATATCGAAGACGCGTCGCATTCGTATCCGGTTCCCGATCACGCCGGGGGGATCATCCGTTCGGCGATCTCGCTGATCGCTCGTCGGCCTGAGAGTCTGCAATCCGCGTTGACGCAATCGGTTGAACGTTTGTCGTCGGGCCGTCACCGTGAATCTAAGTTCTTTGAAGTTTCGCTCGCTGACATCGCTTGGCAAAAACTGCCGTTTAGCGATTCTTTGGGAACCTTGATACTCGCGTTAGACACTCCCGAAGAGGATCTTCCGATCATCCAATGTGATCCGGATACCATCACCGCCGACGGTACTTACTTGATCACTGGTGGCCTTGGCGGTTTCGGTCAACAAACGGCAAACTGGCTGATCGAGCAAGGAGTCCGATCGTTGGTGTTGACCGGTCGCGCCGGTGCCGACACAGTTGAGAAACAAGCTTTCGTGGCGAAATTGCGGAGCGACGGTATCGATGTGGTGGCGGTCGCTTGCGACGCCTCCGATCGCGAAGCGGTCCGAGAACTCTTGGCCCGGATCGACAAGGAATTGCCACCGCTCAAGGGAATCATTCATTCGGCTGCGGCGATCATCGATGAACCGATCGCCGACATCGACTTGGATCACCTTTCGACGGTCATGAGGAACAAGGCGGACGCCGCATGGGTTCTCCACGAGGAAACCCTGCATCTGCCGTTAGCTCATTTTATCCTCTATTCGTCTGCGGCCAACTTGGTCGGCAACAGCCGCCAATCGATTTACAGTGCCGCCAACGGATTCCTCAACGGCCTCGCTCACATGCGTCGCCAAATGGGACTTCCCGGATTGTCGATGAACTGGGGAGCGATCGGTGACGTCGGCATCGTCGCGCGAGACGAGAAGCTGGAGCAGTTCCTCAGTTATGTCGGTCTCGCCGGCATGGAGTCGCGGGAAGCGTTGGATTACTTGCGGTTAGCAATCAATCGTGACGTCACTCAGATCGGAATCCTCTTGATGAAGTCGTGGTCCGAGTGGGGCCGTTTTGAAGTCCGGGCGGGCACCTCCCCCAGGTACCAAAAACTGATCGCCGGTGACGCGACGGGTGTCGACTCGCAAGCACGCAGTGCCCTTGTCGACGAACTCGCACTATTGGAATCCGACGAGCAACTGCAGGTGTTGATTGCCTTGATCACCGATGTACTGGCCAGCATTTTGAAAACCGACCCGTCGCAGATCCAACCCACACGACCGATCAACGAACTCGGCGTGGACTCTCTGGTCGCCACCGAGATTCAAATGACCTTGGAACAATCATTGGGATTGAAGGTCGCGGTGCTCGAACTGCTCGGAGACTCCAACATTGTTTCGCTTGCCCAGACTTCGCTCATGATGCTGCTTTCCGAAAACGCAATGCAACCGGCATAGCATCGCGAGATCGATCATTGGCGTCGGCTTGTGGCCGACGATCATCTTGACTACCGACGTTACACCTTGATTTGACAACGAATATGACCACTCGAAACAGCATTGAGAAACTACGTGCCACGTTGCTTGGCAAAACGCAATCGAACGCAATGGCAACCGGAGCTTCCCACGACGTCGCGCACGCCAGCGTGGCCGAATCGAAACGCCTGACCGCTCGAAGCCTCGACGACATCCCACCCGCGTATTTTCAATTCAAGGATTTTCCAGAGTACAAAGAGTACACGACGATGCAGTGGTACTGCCAAAAGCAGTCATTCCCGCAAAGCTTGTTTCAGCCTCACGCGGGAGCCTCGGACGCAAACGTTACGATCCACGGCCGAGAGTTCGTCAACTTTTCCACCTACAACTATCTCGCGCTCGGTTCGGACGAACGTGTCAAGAATGCCGCGATTGAAGCGGTTCGAACCTTTGGCGCGGGAACCGGATCGGGGCGATCGATCACCGGTGAGATCGATTTGCACAGCGCATTCGAACGTGAGATTTGCGACGTGCTCGGCACCGAGGACGCGGTACTGTCGGTCGGCGGATATAGCACCAACGCCTTCACGATCGGCTATCTGTGCCGAAACCAAGACCTGATTCTGTATGACGAGTTGATTCACAATTCGGCCTTGATCGGTTGCAAGATGACCGGTTCACGACGCTTTAGTTTTCCTCACAACGACTACGACGCGCTGACCCAACTTCTGGACCAACATCGCGGGAATTTTGAACGTGTATTGATTCTCGCCGAAGGTGTCTACAGCATGGACGGCGATATACCGGACGTGCCGAAACTGGTCGAGATCAAGGACAAGTACAAAGCACTCCTAATGGTCGACGAAGCCCATTCGATGGGCGTCATCGGCCCAAGAGGCTTGGGCGTTTGCGACTATTTCGGCATCGACGGAAAGCAGATCGACATCCTTTACGGGTCGCTCAGCAAGGCATTTGGTACCTGCGGCGGATACGTTGCCGGACCATCACCGTTGATCGCGATCTTGAAACACTATGCCCCTGGTGTGCTACTTTATGGGGCTTCGCCGACGCCGGCCAATGCTGCCGCGGCGCTCGAATCACTTCGGATCATGCGAGAGCAACCTGATCGAGCCCGACGATTGCAAGACAATGCGGCCTATTTCATCCAACAGGCACAGACCGCCGGGTTAGACACCTATCGCAGCAAAGATTCGGGCGTCGTTCCGATCATGATGCGTGATTCGGAATTGGCTTTATGGCTATCAATGAAGTTGTGGGAAAACGGCATCTGTAGCTATCCGATGATGCACCCGATCGTCCCCAGGGATAAGACTCGTCTGCGATTTTTCATCAATGTCAATCACACCCACGAACAAATCAATCAAACGATCGACTTGATCGGCGACCTTCTGAAGGTCGCTCCCAAATCGAAGGGACTGTTTTAGGGTCTATCATGAAACAGATCATCTATGAACGATTCGGCCCACCCTCGGTCGTGGCCCAATGTCAAGAAGTCGCCGACCCGACATCACCATCAGCGTGGGAAGTCATGGTTTCGATCGATTCGTTTCCGATCAATCCCGCTGACCTTGCCATGATCCGCGGACAATACGGCGTGTTGAACCAACCACCGGCGACGATCGGGATGGAAGCCGTCGGAACCGTCGTCGAAGTGGGACGATCGGTAAGCCATCTCGAAGTCGGCAATCGCGTGCTCTTGTTGGCCAATAACAATTGGGCGACGCTGCGTAAGGTTCCCGCCTCGCTAACCGTGAAAGTGCCCGATGACTTGGACCCGTTGCAGCTATCGATGCTCAAAGTATCGGGCATGACGGCGCATTGGCTCACCTCCCAAATCGAACCGATCCGCGACGGAGAATTAGTTGTGCAGAACGCTCCACTGTCGGCGGTTGGTCGCTACGTCATCCAACTCGCCAAAGCCAGAGGGTTTCGCACCGTTAACCTCGTTCGTCGTCCCGAGCAAATCGCCGAGACGGAACGACTCGGCGGCGACATCAATTTGTTGGACGAGGACGGCGTCGACGAACGGCTTCGATCGGAACTCAACGGCCAGGCTATCAAGCTCGGTCTGGACGCGGTTGCCGGAGAATCGACTGATCGAATTGCGGCATGCTTGGCCGACGGCGGGATGATCGTCAACTACGGCATGTTGTCCGTCGAACCGTGCCGCTTGAATCCGATGCACACCATTTTTCGAAATATCCAACTGACCGGATTCTGGTTGTCGAAGATTCTGAATCGTTTGTCGGCCCAAGAGCGTCAGTCACACATCCTCGAATTAGTCGATCTACTCGCAAGTCAAAAACTTCATAGCGATGTCGATTCCGTCTTCTCGATCGATGAAATCAGCAACGCAATCACCCGTGCCGAGCAACCAGGCCGGTCCGGCAAAGTCTTCATTAGCACCAACCCAGCCGACCGCACTTCTCCATCCGAGCACATCGAATGACATCCACATCCAACCAACCGATCAGCGAGAACATTCCCGAATCGGGAATCACTTATCCGTGCAAAGCGAACGAAGCATTCGGGACACCCGTGGAAGTCGCCAACGGCGTGTGGTGGATTCGACTACCCATGAAGGCACCGCTCGAGAGCGTCAACGTTTATGCACTTCGAGATGGCAAAGGCTTGACGCTTGTCGACACGGGAGCCAATACGCCCGAGTCGATCCAAGCGTTGGAAGCCGCATTGGGTTCGGCCATGCTAAAGAGCCTACCTCTGCGGCGGATCATCGTGACTCATTTCCATCCCGATCATATTGGGTCGGCGGGTTATCTCACCAAGAAGCACAACGCTTCGCTTTGGATGACGCGGACGTGTTGGTTGACCTGCCAGCTGCTATTGCGAACCTCATCGAACATACCTACGACCGAAGCCGTCGAGTTCATGCGAAACGCGGGACTCAATGGAATTCAACTCGAGGCTTATCGACGCCAAACCTCAGGCAATTATCGCGACTGGGTTTCGCCCTTGCCGGACGTGTACGTACCGCTTGTCGACATGGAAACAATCCACATCGGCTTTCGGACTTGGAAAGTTGCCACCGGAAACGGCCATGCCGCCGAACACGCGACATTGTGGTCGCAAGATCTTGCCATCGTCGGTGATCAGATTCTACCGAACATCTCGGCGAGCTTGACGGTTCCGTTCACCGAACCAGAATCAGACTTGGTCGGTGAATGGTTGCGAAGTTGTCAGAAGCTAGCCCAGTTGGCGAACAACCAGTTGTTGGTATTACCCGGACATCAATCACCCTATACAGGCTGTCTGAATCGCTTGCGACAGATCCGAACCAATGTCGAAGCCGGGATGCAACGAATCGTTCGATTGATCGCGACCCCCCAATCCGCAGTTGATCTGGTTGAGCCGTTTCATAATCGATCGTTGTCGCTAGACGAACGATCGCGGTTGCTGCCCGAGATCGTCGGTTATCTGAATCACCTCGCTAGTAATGGCCAACTCGAGCGGACCGTCGGGCCTGAAGGTGCGGTTCTCTACGGTCCTGGCAAATCCGAACCCATCTCCGAATTGATTCCGAAGGCGCGAGCGGG
This sequence comes from Neorhodopirellula pilleata, assembly GCF_007859915.1. Taxonomy (GTDB): domain Bacteria; phylum Planctomycetota; class Planctomycetia; order Pirellulales; family Pirellulaceae; genus Rhodopirellula; species Rhodopirellula pilleata. Next base: position 239,441 of record NZ_SJPM01000010.1, on the reverse strand, counting down.
CGTCAGCTCACAACGAACGACAGCGCAATTCACGGGCGATGAAGCTACCTCGGTGACGCCGACGCCGGTTCATGCAGCGATACATGAGACCAAGAAGCCGGCACCGGTTCGATTGCGTGTTCGCAGCCTGGTCGCGGCTTCGGGATTGCTTTTGTTCTCCGGTCTGGTTTACGCGTCTCGCGACCATTTGACGAGGATCGGCAATCAAGCATCCGAGATCTATCCGGGCCGGTCTCTGGGCGTGACCAGCACCCGTTCATCCGGTGGCGAATTGAAAACCCCGCTTCTCACGGTCGAAACCTATGTACCCGTCAAGCTTTCATCCACTCAGCTACCACGACGTTTTACTGGCGTGGTTAAGGCCAAACGCACCAGTGAAGTTGGGTTCAATCGCATTGGTGCGATCGACAGCATTCCTGTCCAACGCGGTCAACACGTATCGAAGAACCAGGTGTTGGCAACACTCAATGACGCCTTGTTGCAAGCGAATTTGAAGGCGATCGACGCACAAATCAAAGCAGCCACGGCAAGGCTTGATGAAATGCTAGCCGGACCGCGATCTCAAACGATCGAAGTCGCCCGCAACGAAGTCAAAGCGGCCCAAGCGGAGCTGGAACTAGCTCAAACCTCGTTCGCGCGAACGCAACGATTGGTCTCCATCGGAGCAGTTTCGCGGCAAGCGGTCGACGAGACGTTTTCGCAAGTCAAAAGCAAACAAGAGAGCTTCAACGCGACGCAAAACTCACTCGACGAACTGCTCTCGGGAACCCGTTCCGAACAGGTACTTGCCCAGCGGGCGGTGCTCGAAGAGCTTGCCGCGTCGAAAGAACAGCTTGCGGTGCAACTGAAAGAAAGCAGCATCGTCTCGCCTTTCGACGCGATCGTGGCGGAACGATATCGCTCACCTGGTTCAGTCGTCTCGCCCGGTGAACCGGTCGTTCGATTGGTCGAGGTTGCCGCACCAGAAGCTTGGATCGGGTTGCCACCGGAGTACATCGATCGCTTGATGTTTGATGACCCGATCACGGTCAGCATCGGTCCTCGATCGGTCGGCGCCAAGTTATCAGCCGTCTTGCCGGAACTCGATCCTGGAACACGAACCAATACGGCTGTGTTCGAACTGATCGATCTCGAACCCGGCTGGGGCATCGGTCGATCCGTTGAAATCGAACTCACCAAGCCGATGGATGAAAGTGGTTTTTGGGTCGCGATGTCATCGATCATCCAAGGCGATCACGGTCTGTGGGCAGTCCTCGCCCTCGAACCCATCGAACAGACCGACACCGCTCGCTTGGTCAAGCGAGAACTCGAGGTGATCCTTGTCGATTCGGACCGTGGCTACGTCCGCGGCACCCTACAGGAAGGCGAACCGATCGTCGCCGCCGGTTTGCATCGCTTGACGCCGGGACAAATCGTGCGGGTCGATTCTCAAGTCGCGTTCAAGAGCATGAATGCTTCATTGACGAGTCCGACACTGTAGCCGACACCAACCACCGACACATTTCATCTAGCTAACACTCCCATGACTCAATGGTTCGTTTCCAACACCCGGCTTCTCGCGATGGCGATCGTCCTGATCTGCGTTGCCGGGATTGCGTCTTATCAAGCGTTGCCTCGCATGGAAGACCCGATCTTGACAGCACGCTTTGCCGTCATCACCACGACCTATCCCGGTGGCACGCCCGGTCGCGTCGAGTCGCTGGTTTCAAAACCAATCGAACGAGAACTCATCGACATCAAAGAGATTGCCGAATTGACATCGATGAGCCGAGCCGGTGTGTCCGTTTTGGTCGTCGAACTCAATGATCACCTCGATCGAGAATCGGTCGCCAACGCGTGGGGACTGGTGCGAGAGCGTTTGAACGCCGCTTCGGGTCGATTACCGACGATGGCAAGCAAGCCTGAATTGGAAGAGCTCGACGCGAAAGCTCATGCGATGTTGCTGGCGATTCGGTGGGACCTCGAAGAACCACCGAGCTACTCGATTTTACGACGCTTGGCCAAACGGCTCCAAGAACGCATGGACTTAATCCAGGGGACCGAGAAAACCTCCCTGTCCGGCGATCCGGGCGAAGAGATCATCATCGAGATTGATCGGCAGCGGGCCAACAGCTTGGGCTTGGACGCGAATCAACTGGCCACGATGATTGCCAACAATGACACCAAGATGCCCGCCGGTCGCCTGCAAGGCTCTCGCAGTGCGATGGCGTTGGAAATCACCGGCAATCTGGAAACGAAGACGCGAATCAGCCAAATCCCGATTCGTCAAACATCCGGCACGATCGTCCAACTCGGCGACATCGCGACCGTTACCCGCGCCATTCCCGATCCCGCACCGTCGAAGGCACTTACCAGCGGTCGGCCGGCGGTGGTCGTCGGCGTTCACTTGCGAGACGACTATCGCATCGACCATTGGCACCGCGACGCACAAAAAGTCATCCGGGAATTCGAGAACGAACTCCCCGCCGGCATCACCGTTGAGACGATCTTTGATCAATATCCCTATGTTCAATCGCGATTCGATTCGCTGCGGGTCAACTTCCTGACGGGGTTGATCTCGGTGGTGATCTGCACGGGCATCTGGATGAACGTTCGCAGCGCGATCTTGGTCGGGATCATGTTGCCGCTTAATTGTTTGTTTGTTCTACCGATACTGTTGATTTTCGATATTCCGCTGCATCAAATGTCCGTCAGCGGATTGGTCATCGCGATGGGGATGCTGGTCGACAACGCGATCGTGGTGGTGGACAAGATCGGTCACCGAGTCGGTCGAGGATTGTCGGTTCGGGACGCCGCGATCGAAGGCTCGCGATACTTGGCGATCCCTCTGCTCGGCGCGACACTGACGACGGTCCTTTCGTTTGCGCCGATCGCGTTGATGCCGGGTTCGACCGGCGAATTCGTCGGTTCGATCGCACAGGTCACCATCATTAGCGTCGGCTTGTCGTATCTTTTGTCGTTGACCGTCATCCCAGGGCTCAGCTTATTCCTGTTGAAACCCGATCGTCGCAAGAACAACCCCATCACGAATCCCTTCGGACGTTCGACCCAAGCTTATCGGTTCGTGTTGAGTCACCTGATGCGATTCCCTCTGCTCGGTGCTGCGTTGCCGGCATCGATCGCGTTGTACGGACTTTATCTCGGCTTGAATTTGCAAGATCAGTTCTTTCCGCCGGCTGATCGCAATCAATTTCATATCGAAGTGGATCTCGCGGCCAATGCGAGCACCCAAGAAACCGAACAACTCGCACAGCAGCTACGCGATGTCATGCTGAAGGACCATGGCGTCGATGACGTGCACTGGTTCATCGGTGAAAGCGCCCCGCTGTTTTACTACAACGTCGCATCGGTTCGCTCCAATCAGCCTAGTTATGCTCAAGCGATTGTCACCTGCCCGACGCCCGACATGGCGAAACAAGCGATGCTGCGATTGCAGCCGATTTTGTCGGATCGGTTTCCGCAAGCGACGATCTCAGTTCGACAACTCGAGCAGGGACCGCCGTTCACGGCACCGATCGAAGTTCGCTTGACCGGTCCCGAAGTCGATACGCTACAAGAACTCGCCGCAGATGTTCGTGGCGTCCTCGCACGAACTCCCGGCATCACTCACACGCGGTGCGAGATTGATGAGGTGCTCGCCAAAGGGGAGATACAAGTCGATCAAACCGCATCTTATTCGGCCGGTTACGACCTTACTGCGATCGCCCGCGCGCTCAATGGAACGCTCGATGGCACGGTCGGAGGCTCGATCATTGAAGGTAGCGAGAGCATTCCCGTCCGCGTCAGGATCGCCAAACACCAACGCGGAGACCTCAATCAGATCATCTCCACCGAAGTGCAACCCGACCGCATCGACAACGAAACGTCAGCGATTTCACTTTCGGCGATCACTTCGATCGGTTTGGCCGCCGATGTCGCGTCGATCACACGGATCGATCAAGCCCGCACGGCCGAGGTTCTCGGTTATCTTCCGGCGGGTGTGTTGCCATCGATCGTTCAAAGCGATTTTCAACGAAGACTCGACCAAAGTGGATTTGCCGTGCCTGCGGGCTACAGCCTGACCTTCTTGGGGTCGGCCGGGGAGCAAGAGCAGGCGATCGGAAACTTGGGCGTCTATGCCGTGATCATGGCGACTTCGCTCGTCGGAGTCTTGGTGCTCAGCATGAACTCGTTTCGCTTCGCGTTGCTCATCGGCGTTGTCTGTTTGCTCAGTACGGGCTTCAGCCTGTTGTCACTCGCTTGGTTGGGTTTGCCGTTCGGATTCATGGCGATCGTTGGCCTCGTCGGGATGCTCGGCGTGGCGGTCAATGACTCGATGCTGATCTTGAAGAGTCTCTCTCTTGATCCTCAGGCCCGCGGTGGGTGTCGCAGTCGAATCATTGAAGTCGTGACGGAGAACTCCCGCCATGTCGTCGTCACGAGCGTTACCACGATCGCAGGATTCTTTCCGTTGTACTGGAGCGGTGGCGAGTTCTGGCCACCGACCGCCGTCTGTGTTGCGATGGGCGTTTTTGGTTCGACCATTCTCGCGTTGTTCTTTGTTCCCTGTTGTTATCTCTTACTACTCCGAACCCCCGAATCCGACATCGCGATCTCCGGATCGAATCAATCATGAAAACCACGAATAACGATCAATCATCGTACGACGCCATTGTGATCGGATCCGGGATGGGCGGCTTGACCGTGGCCAGTCTCCTCGCCCAACTGGGCAAGAAGCGAGTGTTGGTGCTCGAACGTCATTTCAAATTGGGCGGCTACACGCATTCGTTTCGACGTGGCAAGTACGAATGGGACGTTGGTGTTCATTATGTCGGCGAAATGCACGAGGGAAGTCTCTCGAGGAAGGTCATGGACTTGGTCACCGGAAAACAAGTGCTCTGGCACCGCTGCGGTTCGGTTGTCGAACGACTCCATTTCCCCGAAGGACAGTTTGAATACCCAGACAATCCAGAGCATCTGCGAGAACGATTGATCGAAAAGTTCCCCGAGGAACGCCGAGCCATTGAGAAGTATTTTCGTGACGTCAAGAAGTGCCAGAATTGGATCGCCCGATACTTTTTTGCCAAAATGATGCCGCTTTCGTTGCAAAAGGTCCTCACTTGGCCCGGCCGAAAGTTGGCGATGACGATTACCGACGACTATTTAAAAACAATACGTTCGCCGTTTCTTAGGGCAATCTTGACGGCTCAGTGGCCGGATTTCGGTGCCAAGCCGTCCGAGAGCGCCTTTGCATATCATTCGGCAGTGACCGGTGACTTTTTCAATGGCTCCTTCTATCCCATCGGTGGCGCCCAAGAGATCGCCGATTCTGTCAAAGAAATTGTGACCGAAGCGGGCGGCGATTGTTTAGTCAATCACCCCGTGCAAGAGATCCTCGTGAAGGACGGGAAAGCCTGCGGCGTAAAAACGATTCATAAAGGAAAAGAGTTCGTCTTCACCGCACCGATTATCGTATCGAACGCTGGCGCGGTGACCACGTTCAAGAAACTAGTTCCCGAGGGCTATTGCGAAGCAGAGAAGGAAAAGGCCGGTCGGCTCAAACAAGGGACATCGGCGGTGGCATTGTTCCTCGGTTTGAACGACGACCCGAGAAATCACGGGTTCGATGATGCGAACTATTGGTTCTTTTCTTCGCTCGATCACAGTGAGTCCGCGAAACCTGAAGACGTTCTCGACATCCGGGGCGGCTTCTTATCGTTCGGGTCTCTTCGAAATCCGGAGCAGCAACAACATACCGCTCAAATCATCTCATTCAGTCATTACGACGCCTGGGAAAAGTTTGCGGACAAACCGTGGTTACGTCGCGGCGAAGAATACGACCGATTGAAAGACGAGCTCACCGAAGCGTTGTTGAGTTTGGCGGAAAAACACGTCCCGAAGATTCGTGACTTGGTCGATTACGCCGAGCTTTCCACACCTGTCACGTTTGAGAAATTTTCCGGACATGCCGGTGGAATGGTTTACGGGCAGCTATGTGATCCAGACCGACTCGACAAAGATCAATGGAGAGTGGCAACGAGCTTGCCCAACTTGTATTTGTCAGGATGCGACATCGGATCGCCGGGAATTAACGGTTCGATGATGGCATCGATTTTTACTGCAGTGAAGATCCTAGGGTTTCGTCGCCTACCAGAGATCATCCAATCGTGAATCTTGTATCGCAAAGCCGTCCCAGGATTAACGATGAACGAAAAAACGTAGTGGGTCTTTGACCGAATTCGTCACGCGTGTTGGGTTAGCCGGTGAATGTACCGACGCAGTTATATGGGAAAGCAGGATTGTTCTGCTTTTGCGGTGACCGGCTGTTTATCTGATGGTTCGGGTGAACGGATACGATCTAGATTCTAGGAGACCTCTGAACCAATCACTTGCAACGGATCGCAAGCACATGCCGAGCGAATGGACGCGCCGAAACTTAGCATTCGCGATCGCGTTATGCGCTTTAATGGGGTGTAAGGTGGGGCCCGAGTATCGTGGCGTTCCAGCGAGCTCGCCGCCCGCTTGGACGCAGGCAGCCCATCCGGCGATTCAAGGTGAAATTGACCATTCGTCGCATTGGTGGCGGAGTTTCAACGACCCCGTGCTCGACGAGTTGGTACAGATTGCATTGCTGGACAATATGGAGCTCAAGGAAGCGGCCAAACGCATCCTTGAAGTGCGATCCAAGCGAAACGTCGTTGCCGGCAACCTGCTTCCCCAACAACAGTCGCTCAACGGAAGCTTTTCAAATCTATCGATTAGCGAGAACACCGCCAACTTCGTAACCGTTCCTGGTTTCTTTGTAACCGATCGCGTGTTTGATAATTGGAATGGTAACTTCGGACTGGCGTGGGAACTAGATTTTTGGGGACGCCTCCGACGTGCGGTCGAGTCCGCCGACGCGAATGTTGATGGATCGGTCGCGGCATACAACTTCGTTCGCACAGTGATGCTCGCCGAACTCGCTCAAAGTTATATCGAGATGCGGACGATCGAGGCCCGCATGATGTTGGTGCAACAACAGATCGCGGCCCAACAAACGCTACTGTCGCTCGCACAACGACGTTTCGAGGAAGGTCAAGGCGATCGACTCGACGTGGAACAAAGCAAGTCGAACCTTCATCTCGTCGAGTATCAACTTCCCGGATTAGAGACGCTTCGACGGCAAGCGTGTCATCGCATCTGTGTACTAACGGGATCCTGCCCCGTTGATCTGCACGAGGTGCTGGGAAACAGCGGTCAGATCCCCGTCCCGTCGGCGGGTGTCGCCGTTGGCATCCCTTCGGACTTGTTACGACGTCGACCGGACCTTCACGTCGCCGAACGGCAACTCGCCGCTCAAAGTGCGAAAATTGGAATCGCCGAGGCCGAACTGTATCCGCACATTACGCTGATCGGTCAGGTCGGCTTGGAGGCGCAGAACTTCAATGATCTTTTCGGGGCGGCAAGCCTGATTAGTAATGTCGGACCGGGTTTTCGTTGGAACATCTTGAACTACGGACGGATCAAGAACCAAGTGGCCGCCGAACGATACGCATTCGAGCGACTGTATTACGCTTACCAGCAAGCCGCCTTGGAGGCTTATCGAGAAGCCGAGGATGCGCAGGTCAGTTTCGTCAACGGATTTGCCAGGTTGGACATGATCCAACGCGCGTCGCAGTCAGCGTTTGAGGCGGCACGGATCGGACACGTCTCCTACACCGAAGGGGCTGCAAACCTTGACCGCGTCTTGAGGCTGCAGCAAGCACACCTGCTAGCGGAATCGGAGGCGGCAACGGCGAGAGGCGACCTCGCGATGAGCTTGGTCAAAGTCTATCTTGCAATGGGTGGCGGATGGGAAAGTCCATCCATCACGTCCCCGCATTGTTCGACGGCTATATGTGCGGAATCTGAACGCGAGGTAACTCTCGTTCGTTAAACGCTCATAAGCACTCGATCTCAGGCTCCCGCCCTCTTTATAGGCCACAAGTCCTCATGGATTGCTCCCCTGCCAGCTCGTCTGGCAGGAAGCCGAGGTTGGCAAGCTAGACACAAGCCGCAGTTCTCCCAACCTTCCGAGTTGAACTTGTGCTCGCCGCTTGAGGCGGCGAGCACAAGTTAAACTCGGATGGTTGGCATGGCGTCGGTGCCTAGCTCGCAAACCTTATTCACCCACGAGACGAGCTCGTGGGGGTCATGCTACCGCGACCTTATCGCGTCGGGGTCGATGAGCAGGGTAAGTCTGCCCAGTCGAGCAGCGATGATAAAATTGATGAGAAAAAACCAACCTCTCAGAGCACCGGGCTAAACAGCCTCGCGACGGCCGTTCCCGCTCGAGCAAACCAGGGACGCAATGGTTTGCGATCATGATTGCTATGCCGGGAATCGCGAAAATCTTGGCTCAAGGCTTTAGCAACATCATCGATGAATAGGCTGTCTTCGATTGCGATCATCAACTCAAAATTCAAATAGAGTGAGCGGTTGTCCAGATTGGTTGAACCGATCAAGGCCAGCGAATCATCGATCAAGACGGCCTTTTGATGCAACATTCCCGCGTAATAGCGAAACACCGGAATGCCCAATTCGGCGAGTTCGTGTTCGTAATGATATCCCGCCAAGAAGACCGGCCATTCGTCGGGAACCGCCGGAATCAAAACACGCACATCGACGCCTCGCGCCTTGGCCATCGAGAGAGCCACCATCAACGACTCGTCGGGGATCAGATACGGCGTGCTGATCCAAAGCCTCGAACGTGCCGCTTGGATCGCCGCGGCAAACATCATCGCCGCGCGAGGCCGGATGTCCGCCGGTCCGGTCGTGCATACGGCGGCACGGCCACGGGCGTCCGTTGCTGTTGAAGTCGATGTTGTCCGTTGTTCGCTGGACGGTCCAGCTTGATGCTCGCTGTCTTGGACTGCTTCCGGTTCGCGATCGCCCCAGTCCGCTTCGGGAAGGTTCGTTCGTGCAGCCCAGTAGTAATCGCCGGCAAAGACGGCCTGAATTTTTCGAGTGGCTTGTCCCGTGATCGCAACACTGGAGTCGCGCCACCGGTCCTTCCATACATTTTTTCCTCGATACTCATCACCGATGTTCAAGCCACCGATCACGGCGTGGCGACCATCCACAACGACCAGCTTTCGGTGGTTGCGAAAGTTGATCTGGAGTCGATTGACCCAACCTTGCCGCGTGTTGAATGCGTGGACATCGACACCGGCATCGAGCAAACGCTGAACATATTGTCCGGGCAATCGCAGGCAACCGACCTCGTCATACAGCAAACGCACGACCACACCCTCTCGTGCCCGTTCGATCAGCGCGTCGGCGAAACGCTTGCCGACTTCGTCATCCCGCAAAATATAGAACTCCGCGTAAACATAACGTCGGGCCCGTTGGATTTGCTGAACCAGGGTGTCGAAGAATGCATCGCCGTCGATTAGCAAACGAAACTCATTGCCTTCGCTGATCGGTGTGTCCAACACGTCGGCCACGTGTTCAAGCGGCGAATTCAGGTTGGTTGATTGGCAATCCGCCGGGGTCGTCAGTTCCCTCCGGATCGCTGCCACGGACCGCTCATGCGTATTTCCGACTTCGCGAATCGCCTCGCGATAACCTTCAAAGCGATGCCGGGCAAAGATCCAATACATCGGCAGCGAAAGGTAGGGCAACGTAATCAGCCCGACGACCCACGCGACGGCGGCTTGAGAAGTGCGAACGTGCTGCAGCGAATGAAACGCCGAAAAGAAAGCTGCCACATGGATCAACAAGATCGACGCCGCGATTCCCCATGAAGTCCACGTTAGTTTTGACGACTCGACGAGCCAATCCATTTCGGTTTATTTCCTTGACGGCCATCGAAACTCTTGGGCCTAACTCAAACGCGCGTCGTGATCTCTGGTATCTGCTTGGTCGCGATCCCGATCGGACGGTCCAACGGAATACCCGCACAAGCCAGTATCGTGGTCAATAGATCGCCTTGGTTCCCTTTCGTGTCGGGCAGGAACCGTCCAGTCTCAATCGAACCACCACCTTTGCCGGCCAAGATGAAAGGTAGGTTGGCACGGGAATGCTTGTCGCCGTCTTCGAGGCCGGACCCCCACATCATGATGCAATTGTCTAAAAGGGTGCCGTCGCCTTCTTTCAATGCGTGCATTTTCTTAACCATGTAAGCGAACTGGGCGATATTGAACGCGGTGATCTTGGCAACCTTTTCGACCTTGTCGGGTTGATTGTTGTGGTGGGTTTGCGAGTGATGCTGATCGTTGAACCCCAGTTCGGGATACGAGGCTCCGTTGGGCCTTGAGCCGATGTAGGTGCAAACGCGGGTAGTGTCGGTTTGAAACGCCAACACGTTGAGGTCGCACATGACCTGCATGTACTCACTGCGTTTGTCGCCTTCGGGTATCTTGATTTCGATCGGTGGCGAATCGGAATCCCTGTGTCGACTCGGCCGTACACCGGCCTTCTCCAGCGCGGCCTCCTGTTGTCGCATCTCGATGGCCGCGATACGACGTTCGACCGATCGAACACTGTCCAAGTACTCATCCAATTTGCGTTGGTCGGTGGCCGGCAGCGTTCGCCGCAGGTCCTTCGCACCGCCCAAAACGATATCCAGCATGCTGCGGTCCAACGCACCCAAGTGCGACGCTGTACCCGAGTCGGTTGGGTCGTTTTTGTTGAACAGACGATCGAGTACATTGCGTGGATTGATTTCGGCGGGCACGGCTTGGGTAGGCGAACGAAAACTGCAATGGGAATAGTACGCTTCGTTGAGTCCCTCTTGATTTTCCTTCCACGTTTGCGGCATGGTTGCCAATTCCAATGACGGCAAAGTGGTGAAGGCCCCCATGTAATTGGCAGCTATCTGATCGGCCGATATGGCGATGCTAATTTCGTTCCGTTTGTCCGGGTCAGGCAACGTGGCCGTCAGCCATGTCGACAATTCCAACGCGTGGGGCGCGCCGTTGTAGGGTGCAATCGGTACGCCCGAGATCCCCTTCATGAGTAGACATTGGTCGAGTACCGGTCCCAATGATTCCAGGGCGGGCGGAGGCGATGTTAGGAAGCTTTCCGCATCGGCAGGCCAAAACTGATCCAAGATCACCCCGTGCGGCATGTACATGAAACCAAGACGCACCGGCGGTTGGTAGGCGGTACCGCCGATCGTTTCCGCCCATCCCATCACATCAAATAGCGGCAATGCCAGCGACGCCCCGACGCCTCTTAAGCACGAGCGACGATCCATGAGCATGTTTTTGTTCATCGGGAAATCCTTTGATCTTCAATACGACGATGGGTAAAGGGGTAACTGGTCACCACGGCTTCAACAAGCGTTTGCATGCGATAACCGTCTGCTGCGATCGTTTGCATCAGTTCATCAACGACAATCTCATCGTAGCCTTCGAGCTTTCGGCACAACGCGTAGGCTAAGAGTTTCTCGACCAGATTCCGAGAAAGCTGATCGGCACGACCGGCGAGAATCGCTTTCAATTCCGCCACCCCCGAGAAACGTTCTCCGCCGGGTAATTCCCCGGACGCATCGATTGCTTCGCCATTATCGTCGCGTTCTCGCCATTGACCGATCGCGTCAAAGTTCTCCAGACCAAAGCCGATCGGGTCGAGCATCGTGTGACAGTTGGCGCACACCGGATCGGAAGTGTGAAGTTCGGTGAGTTCACGTAGCGTCAAGTTGGAGGAATCTTGTGAATCTTGTTTTTTCAATTCCGGAACGTCAGGCGGAGCGGATGGCACGTGTTCGCCGAGCACTTGTTCCAGGACCCACACGCCTCGCTTGACGGGACTGGTGCGATTCGGGAATGAGGTGGCCGCAAGAATGGCGGGCATGCCCAACAGGCCGCCTCGGTGGGCACTGCTGAGTTTGACACGCCGCATCTGTCGGCCCGTTACATTATCTTCGAGCCCATAAAACGATGCCAGCGAGTCATTGAGAAACGTGTAATCACTTTCGATGAAACTCACCACACTGCTGTTTTCACGCAAGACGCTATCGAAAAACAATCGGGCTTCGTCGTACATCGCCGTTCGCGTCTCGTTCGTCATTTGTGGAAACTTGTCCGGGTCAAACACCTTAGTTTTGAGATCATCGAGACGAAGCCATTGAGCGGCGAATCCATCGAACAAAGCGCGGGAGCGAGGATCGGCGAGCAATCTTTTGACCTGCGCCTTCAAAACATCGGGTTCTTGCAGCTTTCCCTGATCGGCAAGCGACGTCAGTTCGGCGTCGGGCATGGTTGCCCATAACAAGTACGACAGTCGCGATGCCAGTTGATAGTCGTCCAGCGGGACGATCTTGGACGCCGACTCGACTTGTCCGGCTGGCGTGATGAACAAGAACTGAGGCGAAACCAACATCGACTTGAGCATCAACCGAAGGGCCGCCTGATGATCCAGCTCGTTTTGTGTGCCCAAGTCAAATACTTCCAGCAAAACCTCCACTTCCGCTTCGGAGACAGGTCGTCGAAAGACCGTTTTGGCAACACTGCGAGCGACCGACCGGGCTCGATCGCGAGCGTCGGCCTCGAGCTCCAGTGCATCGTTCAGGAAAGGTTCAAGGATCTTGGTCGGATTAAGATTCTTGTCCGACCATGTCTGGTCGAGCGTTTTGTCGGCGATCTCGAGATATTGTTCGAGCTGCATCGGCGAAAGCGAATTGAGGTACCCTTCGCCACTGACTTCATCGGGCAACGTATCGGCAACGGAACCGTCCACACCAAATAAATCACGCAGAGTGTTGGCGTATTCTGTCTTGGTTAACCTTCGAATTACGAAATGTCCCGGGTCCTTCTCACTGAGATACTTGATCTTCTCAAGCCACTCGACGAACATTTGCCGGTCCGCATCGGATGGTTGATCCTCATAGTCCGGAGGCATGTCATGGGCCTTGACCCTTGCGGCCGCATTTTTCCATTGCTCACTAAAAGCAGCGTGACCGGGTGTCTTGAGTGTCGGTGAAAAGTTAACCCCGGCTTCCGTCGGTTTTTTATTCGAATGGCAATCCAGGCAATAGGTTTTAATGAACGGCGTGACACGATCGCGAAAGAACTTTTCCGTATCGGATTTGAGATCTGCGAAATTTGTATCTCGACTCGATCCGTCATTCTCAGGTGCGCGGTTCGTATCGTCTTTGGTCTGGCCGTTGGATTGACCGACGCCTACAACAGCAATCGAGCACAGACCGAATACCATCGACCAAGCCCTCACGTGACGGCAGAGATCGCTATTTCGTAGGGTCACATTTGAACTGAAATGGATTTTCATGATCGAAGCCGTTATCAACGGCTAGGGCGGGACGTGGAAAGCACGGCAACCAGGAAAACTGAGTTGCATCTTCCTACGAAAAAAGGCGGGCTTGCGGGGGCTCTCATTCTAACCGCTATGATGACACGATGATATCACCGCCGACCTTTTCGCGATGCTAAGAACGTGTTTTAAAAAGGGGTCTGACCCTTTGGAGGCGAATCGATTTCATTGGGTTTTTGGCCTCGCCGGAGAGGGTCAGACCCCTTTTTAAAACACGTTCTAAGCATCGCGTGAACATTAAGTGGTGGCGACTTTCAGTCGCCAAACCCTGAAACGTCGACTGAAAGTCGACGCCACGTTAAGAATCCATCACTTTTTGTTCACGCGATGCTAAAGCGAACGCGGCGGTTCATGCGGTTGGGACGTTGGAGGCTCACGATGTATCACACCTTTCTCATCACGGCTCAATTCGGTTTGTCGGCGTGGCTCATCCTGTCGGCCGATTGGATGCCTCTTCCGTTCTTGGCAATGACCCTGGCCGCTCCTGGAATCGGACTGGCGATTTGGGCGTGGTTCACAATGGGGTGGCGACGTCTTCGTATTCATCCGACCACGTCTTCCCGGACTCGATTGACCACGCGTGGGCCGTACGCGATCGTCCGTCACCCGATGTACACAGGACTACTCTGGTTGACCGCAGCCCTGATGCCGATCCCGTTGACTTGGTGGAGACTTGCGGCATGGGTGATCTTGCTTGCAGTACTGGTTGCCAAGACTCGCGAAGAAGAAATTGCGATGATCAAACGGTTCCCCGAGTACGCAACCTACCGTGAACAGGTTGGAGGATTGTTCCCCAAGTTCCCCGGAAAGTCGACACGCTAATCACAATCGATCGGCGAAATCGGGCAAGACGACCACGTGCTTCATTTCGGCTGGGGTGAGTGGCTCGTCAGATCGAAACTGGTGTTCCAGAACATCTAAGTTTGCGTCTGACGCGTCTTGATTGCCCGCCATGCGATCGGCGACTCGTTGACGAAGCGTCTGATGATCGGCACGGCAATCGAGGATGACGTACTCAACCCCTTCACGTCGCGCGAGATCATGAAAACGCTGGCGATCGCGTTGCCTCAAAAACGTTGCGTCGACGATCACGCCGTATCCCGCCTGCAACGTTGCTTTTGCCAATGATTCCAGGTGCGTGTAAGTCCGCTCGTTGGAACCGTCGCTGTAAACTTGAGCTTGCATCGATGGTGACGGGCGATCGGTGGGATGGAGCCCAAAGAGACGTTTGCGCTCGGTGTCACTCCGCAGTCGGATGGCATCGTGACGCTGCACGACGGTTTCGCTGAAGGTCGTCTTGCCGCTTCCGCTGAATCCGTGGGTGATCCAAAGCTGTGGCGTTTCTTTCAACGTGAACCGGTAAGCCAAGCGGACATGCTGACACGCATCCGCCAATGCCTCTTCGCGTTCACCGGCGCTCAGTTGGCTCTGGTCACTCCGGATGATCGCTACCAGAGCACGGACCAACGCCCGGTAGATCAAAAAAGGCCGACGTAGCTCTAGCGACTCGTAGTCACCCGTGGTTTCCAAGTAATGATTCATGAACGTTCTTGCCAGATCGAGATGATCTCGATACGCCAAGTCCATTTCCAAAAATGCGGCATCGCATAACACATCGATCCATCGCAGTTGTTCGCTGAACTCGATTCCATCAAATGGAACCAACCGCCCATCCCATTGCACCACGTTATCGACGTGCAAGTCACCATGGCATTCGCGGATCGCCCCCTGTTTCACTCGGCGTGCTAACGCGTCGGGATGGTCCTGCGACCATTGATCGATCCAGTTTTGAATAACCTTAAGAGTTGCCTGGGTTTCTTGGCTCAGCTTCGGCTCAAGCGTTTGAAAGATCTGATGCACATTGTTGACGAAATAGTCTGGCCATTGAGCGGCAACGTTAGCGTTTGCCACCTCCGAGGATTGATGAAAGTCCGCGATCGTTTCGGCCTGTTGGTGAACCTCGGCCGTGGTCAACTTTCCCGCCGCCAGGCGTTCACTCAGTAGCGATCCCGCCGGAAAACGCCGCATCTTGACGGCGAACTCAACCGGTTCCTTTTTTGACCCGACTTGCAAATGGCCGTCTTCCCAACCGATCGGCACCACACCGATGTAGAGATCGCGTGAATAGCGACCATCCAGTCGGACTTCTTCATCGCAGAAATGCTTGCGGCGATCGAGCGTGCGGTAGTCCAAGAAGTCGGTATGGATTGCCTTCTTGATTTTGTAAGCAAACTCTCCGGCAAGGAATACGATCGAGATGTGGGTCTCGTGGACCTGCACTTCCCCGCCGACCCGATGCGGATAGGCATCGGGTTTTGTCAGACCTTCGATGAGCGTCTCGGCGTTGATGGCTAATTCACTCGCGGTTGGTTGACTCGGGAACGGCTTGAACCTTTCGCATGTACGAATGACATTCGACGCACCGAACCGTCAACGCCACGTATCCCATTGCGGCGCGGTGGATGTCTTTGCCCTCGGCGGCTTCGACGATCAAATCGGTGGCTCGCTGGAAGTCGCGACTCTGGGCGGCGTACTCGGTTGTTTGAATGACGTTCCAACCGGCCTCGGTACTGAGCAATCGCAGGGCTCGGGCATTCGATACGATCATGTCGAAATCCTCTAAGGTCAAACCTTCTAGAATCCCCTTGGACCGGTCGAGCTTCATTCGCATGAGAGGCGTTAGATGAGACGCAGGCCGTTCGACGGCATCCGCTTGCGGGGCGGCTGTGCTGGAATGCAAGCCAACGATCAGGCATGCGCCGGTCAACACCAACACCAATGTCATCATTCGTTTCATTAAAGCTCTCACGATTGAAGGAAGTTTGTTCGGGTTTGGCGAACAAACGTGCTATGCTGACACAAGTCGGTTGCCGTGTCAGTTCAATTGCGTTCCAGAGCAGTTCGAATGCCAAGGTTCAATGTTGGGCGAAATCGGCTCGCCCAGCCTTCGCTCATGTGCGTTGGGGGCACACCGACGTGATTCAAGTCGGTGATCGTGGCTTCAAGTGTGCGGAATAGAACTAGAAAGTTCGCGGCCCAAGCTTTGCAATGAATTTGGTTGCTCTCCCTGGTACTGACGAGAGAGGGCTCATACTCGAGGGGTTTCCATGTCTGATCGCGACGTCCAAACAGAAGCTTTTTTTCACGATATCGAGGATCAGATTTTTTCCCGACTCCGAAACGAAGCCAACAGTCCAAGCGGGCGAGAAGAATTGCTACGTGCGACCGGGACTCACGACACCCTCCTTATTGACGAACTCGGCAAGCTCGGGATCACCGCCGATGGATTGTTGGCACTGCGACTGTTCCCACTCGTGTTGGTCGCGTGGGCGGAAGCCGACGCGGATGCCAATGAACGTGAGTCGGTGATGTCCCACGCGACCGCGTTAGGAATTGCTGAGGGCACGACCGCGTGGATTCTTCTGGACCGATGGCTTACCAAGCGTCCTCCTGGATTGGGTGTGGATGCCTGGAGGCGATACACTCACCAAATGTTTTCGACGATGTCTGAGGTCGCTCGAGAGCGGTTGATTGACCTAACGCAAAAACAGATGTTGGAGGTCGCCAAGGCGTCGGGCGGTTATCTGGGTTTAGGCAAGATTTCCGCCAAGGAAAACGCGATCATTCATCAAGTGGTCGAGTCGATGCGATTGCCAACTGATTTTCGATAAGTTGGCCAGTGGGGCTGGATGAGATAACGAGGCGTGGTAAGCTTTCGCCCGCGTGGCGGTTGTCCCGCGATTGATCTTTTTCATCTCGAAAGTCTCCAACGCCCTGGTTCGACGGTGTCACGCTTGCGTTCGTGATGCCCGTCCGCGCCCGCGAATTTGCTCATGACGAATCCTTCCGATCCGCCGCTCGCGACCCCGCTCGCCAAGACTCCGTTGGACGCTTGGCACCGAGACCACGGCGGCAAAATGGTTCCGTTCGCCGGTTACGAAATGCCGATCCAGTACGCCCCGAGCGACTCGGCCGGAAACTCGCGACTCGGTGGGATCGTCGCCGAACACCAGACTTGCCGAACTCGGGCGGCCCTTTTTGATGTTTCGCACATGGGGCGGTTGCGCTTCGAAGGTGAAGGTGCGGCGGCTTTCTTGGACCATGTGCTGACTCGACGGGTGACGGATCTTCCCATCGGGGGCGTTCGATACTCGATGATTTGCAATGCTGAAGGCGGCGTGCTCGACGATGTGCTGGTTTCTAATTTAGAGACTCCGTCGCAGAAACAATTTTATCTGCTCGTCGTCAACGCCTCCAATCGCCAGCGTATCATGCGTTGGTTGGAACCACATCTGGCGGACTTCCCCATGGTGACGATGTCCGATCGGACGGAATTGACCGCCATGATCGCGGTCCAAGGACCGATGGCCATTGACGTCTGCAAACGATTGTTTCATTTCGACCCATCGCGATTGAAAAACTATCAAGCCCGCATCACCGACCAGTTTAGAAAGCCAGTCATCGTCAGTCGAACCGGCTACACCGGCGAAGACGGATTGGAATTGATCGTGCGAGCCGAAGAGGCCAATCGGGTTTGGGAAAACGTTCTACTCGTCGGACGCGATGCCGGTTTCACCGCCGCCGGATTGGGGGCTCGCGATACACTTCGCATGGAAGCCGCCATGCCGCTTTACGGTCATGAGCTCGACGAGAGCATCGATCCGTTTTCAGCGGGACTGGGGTTTGCGGTGAATTTGGAGGGACGAAGTTTCATCGGAGACGAAGCGTTGCGACAAATCAAACAAGACGGCCCAGCGAGAGTTCGCATCGGTTTGCTTCCCGAAGGTAAACGACCGGCTCGGGAAGGCTGTCTCGTCCTCGACCCAGACGGAAACCAAATCGGACAAGTCACCAGCGGTGGTCCTTCGCCGACGTTGGGCGTGCCGATCGTGATGGCGATGGTCGACGCCCGTCACGCCAAAAATGCTCAATTCCAAATCGACATTCGAGGTCGGGCGGCAGAGGCCCGATCGACCAAGCTTCCGTTTTATCAACGCAATATTTCTTAATCTTTAAGGAGGTCCCCATGGCACGCGATGCCACCCAACTGCGCTACGCCGAAACTCACGAATGGGTTGATGTTCAAGACGATGGCGGCGATGCGATTGCCACGATCGGTATCTCCGCGTTCGCGATCGAGCAACTCAACGATCTCGTCTACATGGACTTGCCCGAAGTCGGCCGAAAATTGGCCGTCGGTGATGAATTCGGTGAAGTCGAATCGGTCAAAGCGGTTAGTCCCTTGTACAGTCCCGTCGCGGGCGAAGTCGTCGCCGTTCATACCGACTTGCCGGACAACTTGGACGGACTCAACGACGATCCGTACGACTTCGGTTGGGTGATCAAAGTCAAACTCGATGGCGGCTTGCCGGAATCGTTAATGGATCACGCCGCTTACCAAAAACAATGCTCTGAGGCTGGATAGACGATGCCCTATTTGTTTCATACCGATGAAGACCGTGCGGCGATGCTGCAATCGATCGGTGCCTCAAGCATCGACGAAATCTTAGACGCTCAGGTTCCCAAGTCCGTTCAAATGGATCGACCGCTGGCACTGCCGCCGGCGGTGAGCGAAATGGAACTGACGGCGGAACTGAGCCGATTGGCCGCTAAGAACGCGTCGGCGTCGTCCCATGTTTGCTTCCTCGGCGGCGGCGCGTACGACCACTTCATCCCCGCCGTCGTCGACGAGATCGCCTCTCGGGGTGAGTACTACACTTCGTACACACCCTACCAAGCCGAAGTCAGCCAGGGCAACTTGCAGGTGATGTTCGAGTATGAAACCCTGATCACGCAGTTGACCGGACTGAACGTCAGCAACGCGAGTCTGTACGACGGCGGGTCGGCGGCGACCGAAGCGGTGTTGATGTCGCTGGCGATGCAGCGTGGCCGGACGAAGGTCATCACGAGCGACACGGTGCATCCGCAATACCGTGAGATTCTCGCCGGATACTTGGTCAACATCGACGCCGAACTCATCGTCGTCGCGTCCGACGAAAACGGTAGTTCACAGGCCATCGTCGACGCGATCGATGGGCAGACCGCATGCGTGTTGATTCAGCATCCGAACTTCCTCGGCGGACTCGAAGACGTGGCGGCGATCGCTTCGGCGGCCAAAGCGGCCGGTGCGTTGACGATCCAGTCCTTTGATCCGGTGAGTCTCGGTCGGCTCAAACGTCCCGGTGATTTGGGTGTCGACATCGCCATCGCCGAAGGCCAATGCTTGGGCAACCCGCTGAGTTACGGTGGGCCGTATTTGGGCATCATGGCGTGCCGCGAAGAACTGGTTCGTCGTTTACCCGGACGCATCGCCGGCCAAACCATCGATCGTCGCGGCAAGCGATGCTGGGTTTTGACGTTGCAGACCCGCGAACAGCACATTCGTCGCGAGAAAGCGACCAGCAATATCTGTAGCAACCAGACTTTGTTGGCTCTCCGCGCGACCGTTCACTTAAGCGTGTTAGGGCCTCACGGTTTGCGAGAAACAACGGATCACTGCATCGCCAAGACGGCCTATGCGAAAAAGCAAATCACCGCAAGCGATCGTTTCGAAATTGTGAGTGACGGTCCCGCTATCAAAGAGTTCGTCGTCCGTGATCGGGCCGGTGATGTCGCCGGTTTGCTCGCGTATGCACGAACTCAGGGCGTGCTAGCCGGAATCGACCTGAACCCGCTTGTGGGTACCCAGGTCGAAGGTTCGCTCACCGGATTGGCGGCGAAGTATCGCGATTGCTTCCTTGTCGCGGTCACCGAAAAACGCTCCGAAGCCGAAATTGAACTTTGGGCCAAAACGCTTTGCCAAGCTCCCCAAATGGCAACCGTTTAGCTAACGCGGCTACGCCGCAAACATACAAGCCCGACGCGCAAGCGAGTAGAGTCTCTGGCATTGAAAAATTTGGAAGGAATTCCCTCGCTCGCGCGTTTTGAAGTTGCGATTTTGCCTGTGGCATTGGTTTTTCGTAACCCGAAGCGTAAGCGAGGGATGAGTCAATATCAATAATCCCTCGCTTACGCAGCGGGTTACGAAGAAAGCGCAACTTCAAAAAGCGTAAGCGAGGGATGAGTCAATATCAATTATCCCTCGCTCACGCAGCGGGTTGCGAAGAAAGTGCGACTTCAAAACTCGCGAGTCGGGCTTGTTGCAAATGCCTGAAAAAACACCGAATGCGGAGACAAATGATGCAGGAACCACCGCGCAATTAGCCGCCAAGCTAAGCCAGCAGCTAATGGAGGCAGGTACTTCACTCTTCACTCCTCACTCTTCACTCTTCACTCTTCACTCTTCAATCTTCAATCTTCAATCTTCAATCCCTCCGCAACTCCCATGCGAAACCAACAAGCCACGCAACTACTATTCGAGCTCAGCCGTCCCGGACGCCGGGCTCACCGTCTTGGCAATCCTGGCGTGCCAGGTGCGGAAGATGCCGTCGCGGCACTCCCACGGAACATGATCGCGAGCGATCCGCCGCCCTTGCCCGAATTGGCCGAAGGGGATGTGGTGCGGCATTTCGTCGGACTATCCACCTTGAACATGAGCGTCGACACGCATTTCTATCCGCTCGGATCATGCACGATGAAATACAACCCCAAACGTAACGAACGCATTGCGTCGTTGCCGGGGTTGGTCGACGTTCATCCGATGCAGGACGAATCTCAGATCCAAGGACTATTGGAAATGATGTTCGACTTGCAAACGATGCTCGCCGAGATCAGTGGTTTGCCGGGTGTCTCGCTGCAACCCGCCGCCGGTGCCCATGGTGAATTGACCGCGTTACTCGTCGCGGCCAAATACTTCCAATCGATCGGCAGCGATCGCAAGGTCGTCTTGACGGCGGACTCCGCCCACGGCACCAATCCCGCAAGTGCCCAAATGGCGGGCTTTCAAACCAAGACGGTCAAGTCCAACGGCAACGGTATGGTGGATCTGGAAGATCTGCGGGCGAAGCTTGATGACAACACCGCCGTGTTCATGCTCACCAATCCCAATACGTTGGGGTTATTCGATTCGCAAATCGAAGAGATCAATCGATTAGTCCACGACGCCGGCGCATTGATCTATCTCGACGGTGCGAACATGAATGCGATCTTGGGAATCACCCGGCCGGGCGATTTTGGTGCCGACCTGATGCACTACAATCCGCACAAGACGTTCTCCGGACCGCACGGAGGCGGCGGACCTGGGGCGGGGCCGATTTGCGTGCGAGATTTCTTGTCGAAGTTCTTGCCTGGTCCGATCGTGACCCGAGCGACCGATGAAAAGGATTCGGGTTCGTACATCTATCATCTCGAGTCGCCTTCGGAAGATTCGATCGCGCGGGTGCGGAGTTTCTTTGGCAACACGGGCGTCTTGATCCGAGCGTACATCTATCTGCGGACTTACGGCGACGGGCTGCGACGGGTCAGTGAGGACGCTGTCTTGAGCGCGAACTATTTGCTCAGTAAAGTGAAACATTTTCTCGACGTTCCCCACGGCGAGCGATGCATGCACGAATTCGTCGCGTCGGCCACGCGTTTGAAGAAAGAGAAGAAGATGTCGGCGATGGATTTGGCCAAGCGGATTTTGGACTATGGTTTCCACGCCCCGACGGTTTACTTCCCGCTCGTCGTCGACGAAGCCGTGATGGTCGAGCCGACCGAAACGGAAAGTAAGCAAACGCTCGACGCGTTCGCCGAAGCCTTGTTCCGGATCACCGACGAATCCGGTGAGTTCGTCCACGATGCCCCTCACACGACCCGAATCAGTCGCCCCGATGATGTGTCGGCCGCCCGGCATCCGATCTTACGTTGGACGGATTCATCATCGGATTCCTCGGCGTCCGATTCGGGCCAATGATGCAAGGACGATTGCTGGCGTTCGAATCATTCGATGCGGCGTCGAACATGTCGATCGATGAAGCGATCTCGTTATCGGTTGCTGCCGGCGAACAAGGTCCGACGTTGCGTTTTTACGGCTGGCGGAAACCAACCTTATCGTTGGGGTATTTCCAACGGTTCGCCGAAGCGGAAGCCTACTTGAAATCGTTGCCGAGTTTTGAGACCGCAAACGACTCGGTCGACCTTGTCCGCCGGGGCACGGGCGGTGGAGCGATCTTACATCATCGCGAATGGACTTACTCGCTGTCCTTGCCATTGGCTGACAACGATCCCGGAGCCCGAGAGACCGTTTACCAATCGGTTCACCAGAGCATTCGCGATTCACTCTCGCAATCTGGCGTAGTGGCTCGTCCTTTTCGTGAATTCGATCAAGTGAACGATGCGTCAAACGATCGCGTTTCAAGTGATCGGCCGGTTGGATTGCGAAAGAAAAGCGACGAGAGGTTTTTGTGCTTTCAACGTCGCACGAGCGAAGACTTGATTTGCCACGGTTACAAGATTCTTGGAAGTGCCCAAAGACGCCTGCGTGGTGGCATTTTGCAACACGGTAGCTTGTTGTTAAGCGTCTCCCCTTGGGCGGACGTCTTGCCTGGCATCCGAGAGTTGACCAACGTCGACTTGGGTATCGAGACGTTCGCGGCGGACGTTACCGATTGCTTGGAACGCGAACTCGGAATCAAGTTCGAAGCGGGCGTTTTAAGCGATGCTGAAAATGAGTCCGCCGAAACGATCGTCCGTCAACGTTACGCGGCTGCGGAATGGACCCGCCGACGGTGAGCGTCGGAAACGGTGTCGATGTGATCGGTCTCAAAGGCGACGGTCGTGGCCGCTGGTCTCAAGCAGGTTGTATTGAGAAACTCGATCGTCATTTCAATCGCATCGGGGTGGCGGGTTAAACGCTGGTGCGACGTTCGAACCGTCGCGTGATCGCGTTGACCAACCAGATGCGTGGAAAGTTCATCGACGACAAAATCGTGCTGAGCAGCGATCACACCGACTTTCATCCGGCGAAGGTTGGGGAGACGACAAACGAAACTATCGGGCGCCTCGGAAAGTTCCTTGAGTTGCGGGAACCAGGAGGCGAATGGCCCCAAGGGAAGACGCGTCAACCTCGACCCTGAATTGGGAGGTGCGAGCATCACGATGCGGCCGCATTTATCGGCCCAGCGGTTTTCGAGACGTGATTGCAAGATGGCCGCCCGGGCGATCACGCCACCCATCGAATGGGTCACCAAGTGGATCTGTTTCACGCCGTCACGTTTGGCTAAGTCGCACAACATGCGGCTCAATCCCGCCGCGTGATGCAGGATTGACCCTCGCAAACTGGGGTATCCCCAATCCATCACCGAATAACCTTCTTGCCGCGCCGCATCGGCCAAACTTCGCATGCTGCGGCATCCGGCGAGCAACCCGTGGACGGTCAAAACGACCTCACCGGGCCGCTTTGTCTCCGTCAATTCGGAGTCGATTCGGTTGACGACGGAGCGAAACATTTCTCTTTTATCGGATCGAAGCTGAGAAGGCTTGAACCATTCCTCTCGGGCTGGTTCAAAATCGCGTCGTCATCTTCGTCCTCGAAGAATGAGTCGCAGGATACTTGGAGTCAGGCTAGAATAAACCACCCTGCATCCATCAGTCATTTTCCATCAGAGGTCTCGATGAATTCTGCGATTGCCCTGTCGTTGGCCGACCGGCTCGTCGACCTTGGAAATGTGCCGCTTGAGCGGATCCGAAACAACCCGCCACCTGGGCAGGCCACGATCGACGACGTCAACCATTTGCGGGAAACCGAGGGCAAACTGTATGAACTCGTCGACAATACTTTGGTGGAGAAAGCAATGGGGTGGCAAGAGTCGATGTTGGCGGGGGTTTTGTTGCAGTGGTTGAACAACTATCTGGATAAAGAACCACTCGGTGTCGCGACGGGGGCTGATGGGATGACTCGGCTCTTTGGCGACACGGTCCGCGGCCCGGATGTCGCATTCGTGAACTGGTCGCGATTGCCAGGTGGTCGCCTACCACAGCAGCCGATTCCCGATCTTGTTCCGAATTTTGCGATCGAGGTGCTCAGCATCAGCAATACTCGCGCGGAGATGTCACGAAAACGACGTGAGTACTTTCAGGCCGGCGTTGAGTTGGTCTGGATGGTGGATCCACGAAGTCGAACTGTTGCGGTTTACAGTTCGTCCAACCATGTCGTGATCGTCGATGAAGAAGGGACCTTGGATGGCCAAGACGTGTTACCCAAATGGAAGGTCGATTTGAGTGAATTGTTCACCCGGCTTGATCAGCAAGGGCCTCAATCAATCTAGCGGTCAGATTCTTATATACCGTCCAGTTGGTACATGCAGCGTTTGTGAGTCTGTGAATCAGGTCGCGGCTGCCAGGCGAAAGAATGACCTAGTCGTCTGGGACAGCTAAAAGTTAGGGTAGTGGATCTTGTTAAAGATCCTGTAGCGGTCGGATCTTTAACAAGATCCACTACAGCCAAACCTGATTTTTAGCTGTAACAGACCACTAGCGTTTGCGCAAGTGTCCGGCGCTGCTCTCGAACAAGCGTCCGCGTCGGATTCGCGAATCATGAGTATCGCTTTGCGATTGCTTCAGATCATCCAGGTTCGCGTTACAAACCCGACAATGGATTTCGCCTAAGTGAAATCGAATGTAGTCCGCCTCGGACGGTGACAATTGTCCTGATAGAAACTTCGTCAACTGAGTTCGGTCCGGGCAACTCAATCGCTGTCGACGCCAAATCGCACCGATCGTGTGCAAGCCAGCTAGGTTCTGGCCTCGCAAAATCGTCAAACGCTGCTGCAAGGCAGGCTGTTCCCGCAGCGCCGCTTCGAGCCGAGAGGACAGTTCAGGAGCGAGTTCCTCGTCCAAGAAAGCGATCAATTGAGCGTCGGTGAAATCCGCGTTCATAGGATCAGGATCGCCGAATCGAGTGTCGCTGGATTGGTTCCCCATCGCATGGTCTCGTAGTGTGGGATCGCTGGTCGATCTTGGGTGGGGTGAAAGGCCGTTTGTGCTAAACTCCATCCTAACGTAACCCACCATCGTACGCACCGGACTTCTGTTTAAGCTGGGATTAAGTTGTCGGACTCATCGATCACGCTGCCTGATTCGACGCTGGCTTCACCGCCTGCCCGGGAAGCGGTCCGTATCATCGAGCAACTGCGCCGATCGGGCTTTGTAGCCGTTTTGGCGGGCGGTTGCGTGCGTGACGCGTTGCTCGGCCGAACGCCGAAGGATTTCGACGTGGCGACCGATGCGACTCCCGATTCGGTTCGGGAAGTTTTTGGCAAACGCAACACGTTGGCCTTCGGGGCTTCGTTCGGCGTGATCGGTGTTCTGCCGCCTCGTCGATCGCAAGACGATTCATCCGGCTCTGCTGCGGTTTTGCGTGAGCCCACCGAAGTGGCCACGTTTCGGGCCGACGGAAATTACTCCGACGGCCGACGCCCCGACAGTGTTACCTTCGGCGATGCTCAGGCGGACGCGCTGCGGCGGGACTTCACGATCAACGGGATGTTCTACGACCCTTTGGCGGGTAAGGTCCTGGATTACGTCGGCGGTTTGCAAGACTTGCGAGAGAAACATTTGCGGACGATCGGAGACGCTGTCCGCCGGTTCGACGAAGACAAACTTCGGATGCTTCGGGCGGTGCGGTTCGTCACGACATTGGACTTAACGATGCAACCGCAAACGCTCGCGGCGATTCAAGAACACGCCGGAACGATCGGAGTCGTCAGCGGTGAACGGATCGGTGCCGAGATGCAACGCGTCGTCGCGCACCATTTCGGTCACCGGGGTTTGAAATGGTTGGTAACGTCTGGTTTGCATCGGTTCGTTTGGCCGGGGGCGGAGACGATGGATTGGGAACGATTGCAAACGCGATACGCTCGGATGGACTTACTAACGTTCGAGACCGGCATGGCGACGTCGCTGTTAACACTTCATGATTCCATCGCGGCCGCGACCGAAGACCTTCGCCGACTCGGTAACAACTGGAAGTTATCGACGGCTCACCTGCGGGCGATTCAAACCGCAGTGTCGACGGCCGAGCAACTCGTCGATTGCGAAACGATGCCGTGGTCGCGTTTGCAACCGCTGCTGATCGATCGCGACATTTCGACCACGCTGAATGTCGCCAAGGCGATCGCCGATCCAGAAACAAAGGCGGGCGTCGACCGAGCCGAACACGAACTCGGACGGACCGACCGGCCACTCGATCCGCCACCGCTGGTTACCGGAAATGATTTGATTCAACGTGGCATCACACCGGGGCCACATTTTCGGGAGTGGTTGTCGCACTTGCGTCAGGCTCAACTCGATGGTGAGATCTCGACGTTCGATGAAGCGATTCAGTGGATCAATAGGCAGGACTCATGAGCGAACAACCCAATGCCATCTTGTTGCATCCATGTCGATGGTTTGTCGTTGACGGCCCCGTCACGCGGTCGGAGTACTTCACGCTGGGAATCGCTTTGTCGTTGGTCAAGTATGCGATCGAGTTTTCAGTCATCCTGTTCCTCACCGGTCATCTTTTTAGTCCTTGGGAATTCTTGAATCCTTGGCTCAACAGCAAAGCAGGGTTCCTGGACGCGTCGCCTGAGTTGGCGATCGTGTGGTTGCTGTTCACGATTCCGTTCGTGATGATTGCCGTTTCGATGAGCATCCGACGCGCGGCCGACGCCGGGCGTAGCCCATGGTGTGGATTGTTCATGATGGTGCCGCTGTTGAATTATTTCGTGATGACAGTGCTTTCGATCTTGCCGACTTGGACCGGCACGTCCGACTTGCCGGAGGATCGAGACGGGCACGTCGCGCAAGCGGCATTCGCGCCACCCGCGCCGGTTCGGGACGATGAATCGGAAGAATGGGAGAACCCGTACGCGCCGCGGAGGCCTTCGGCGACGGCGGCGTTCTATCCGGCCTTGGGGATCGGTGTTTTGATCCAAGTCGTTGTGGGATTACTGAGTGTTTGGGTGCTGCGTGAGTACGGCTTGATCCTGTTCTTCACGACTCCTTTTTTCGCCGGGGCTGCCTCGGGAGGTTTCTTCAATCTTCAGTACAAGTATTCCGCCGGGTTGTTGTTTTTGTTGATCGCGGTCATGAATCTTGTGTCCTACGCGGCCATGTTGTGTGTCGGGCTCGATGGCGCGATTTGTTTGTTCATGGCGTTTCCGTTGCTGTGGCCGGTCAGTTTCTTTGGCGGGCTGCTCGGCCGTTCGATCGTTACCTCCCGATTGCGCGGCCGTGACGAACGACGTGGGCTGTATGCGTCGATGATGTTGTTGCCGCTCGCGTTGCTTCTCGAGCCGCTCGATCATCACCGCCAACTGCACCGGGTCGATACGACGGTGATCGTCAACGCGCCGACGCCGGAGGTTTGGAAACAAGTGGTCGCTTTCCCCGAGATCACCGCCGAACCGGCCTGGTTCTTCCGTGCCGGCATCGCCGCGCCGATCCGAGCCCGAATCGAATGCACCGGTGTGGGGGCATGTCGGTATTGCGAATTCACGACGGGAGCGTTCGTCGAGCCGATCACCCAGTGGGACGAACCGGTCACTGCCAAGCAATCCGGCAAGCTCGGCTTCGACGTGCAGTCCCAGCCCCTGCCGATGGAGGAATGGACTCCGTTTTCCGGATTGCATCCGCCGCATTTGGACGACGGTTTTGTCAGCCGCCGCGGTCAATTTGTGCTGGAACCTTTGCCAGACGGGCGGACACGATTGACCGGCACGACTTGGTACGACATCGACGTACGTCCTCGCTTGTACTGGAAAATCTGGGCCGATCCGACGATCCACGCGATCCATCGACGGGTGCTCGATCACATCCAGACCGTTTGCGAATCTGCGACTCCGTAAGCATCGCGTGAACATTAAGTGGTGGCGACTTTCAGTCGCCAAACCCTGAAACGTCGACTGAAAGTCGACGCCACGTTAAGAATCCATCACTTATTGTTCACGCGATGCTAAGCACCCGGAGACGGCTTTTCGGCGAACATCCGCCCGACTATGGTATTCGCCTATGAATACTCTTTTTGATCTTAAAAATGATGTTGCCGTCGTGATCGGCGGTACGGGCGAATTGGGCGGACACATGGCCGAGGCGCTCGGTAGTGCCGGGGCGAAGGTCGCCATCGTCGGTCGAAACAGCGAACGCGGCGGTGCTCGAGCCGATGCCATTGAAGCGGCCGGCGGCCAAGCGAAGTTTTTTGCCGCCGATGGGCTGAGCCGCGAGTCGCTCGAAGCCTCCCGCGACGAAATCACCGCATGGGCGGGCACCCCGACCGTCTTGGTCAATGCCGCCGGCGGCAACCATCCCGCCGCGACGATTCCGCCGGGCAGTGATGTTTGCCAACTCCCCCGCGAGGCTTGGCAAACGGTATTCGACTTGAACCTCGTCGGAGGGGCACTCCTGCCCAGCCAAGTGTTTGCGCCTGCGATGATCCAGCAGGGCGTCGGTAGCATCATCAACATCGCTTCGATGTCCGGCATCATTCCGCTGTCCCGCGTCGTCGCGTACTCCGCCGCCAAGGCCGCCGTGATTAACTTGACGCTGTGGTTGGCCCGCGAATGGGCAACCACAGGCGTCCGGGTCAACGCGATCAGCCCGGGCTTCTTTCCCGCCGAACAAAACCGCAAACTGCTCTTCAACGAGGACGGTTCCTACACCGACCGGGGCGGCCAGATCATCGGGCATACGCCGATGGCTCGATTCGGCAAGCCGGAAGAGCTTGCCGGTGCGACGATCTGGTTGGCCAGTCGCCAAGCGTCCTCGTTTGTCACCGGACAAAACATCGCTATCGACGGCGGCTTTGCCTCCGTGACCATCTGATCGATTCGTTCTCAATTCCCCACTCTTTCCACTGCCGACCATGATCCAGTTACGCGACGACGCTAAGTATTCCCTCATCATCCCGACCAGCATGGGCGTCCGCTTGACGCCGGTCGATCACCAACCGTTTCATTGCAGCGACACGTTCAAGATGCAGGGCACGAGTGCCGAATCGAACGTCGGCAGCATTTCGTCGTTCTTGGGATTGCCGGTCAAAATCCTGACCGCGTTCGTCAAAGACAGCCCGGTTGCTCGGTTCATCAAAGACGACCTAGCCCGTCGACACATGGATTACGAAGGCCCTGAGTTCGAGCAAGACACCCCGTGGGGTGTGCGGCACCAGATCAATATGGCCGATAGTGGTTGGGGTTCACGTGGGCCCCGTGTTCAAAACGACCGTGCCGGCGAAGTGGGCCGCAAACTCAACGTCAAAGATTTTGACTTGCAACGTATCTTTGGTGACGAAGGTGCCAAGATCGTTCACATGTCCGGTTTGATCGCCGCGTTGTCGGAAGAGACCAGTGAATTCTGCTTGGAGATCGCTCGGGTTGCCAAGAAGAACGGAGCTCGAATTTCATTCGACCTGAACCACCGGGCGTCCTTTTGGAAAGGCCGTGAGGAATTGTTGTCGGCCCAGTTTAAAGAAATCGCCAGCTTGTCGGATATCTTGATCGGCAACGAAGAAGATTTTCAATTGTGCTTGGACATCGAAGGCCCTGAGGCGGGCGGCAAAGGCATCGGCGCGAAGATCGACGGTTTCAAAGGCATGATCAATCGCGTCAAAGAACAGTACTCCGGTGCGACTTTGTTCGCAACGACGCTGCGTGAAGTCGAGAGCGCCAACTCACACATGTGGGGCGCGATCGTTTCGCACGGCAGCGAGTATACGGTCATCGAGCCGCGACAGATCGGTGTCTATGATCGTATCGGTGGTGGCGATGGATTCGTCGGCGGATTGCTCTACGGCGTCCTCAAGGGTTGGGACGCCGAGAAGTGTTCGCAGTTCGGATGGGCGACGGGAGCATTGACCGCGACGCTCAATACCGATTACGGCCAACCGGCCGACGAGGATCAAGTTTGGAGCATCTGGAAAGGCAACGCTCGCGTGCAACGATAGGTTCGCCGCCAATGTAAGGTTCACCATGAACGACGACGATGATGTATGCCTGTGCTTTCACGTGTCGCGTCGAAAGGTGATCCAGTTCATCCGCGTCGAACAACCTCGACGCGCCAGTGAATTGTCGAACTGCTACGGGGCGGGTACCGGTTGCGGATGGTGCCGCCCCTTTTTGGAACGGTTGATGGAATCGGAACGTCCCGAATCGGAATCATTGCCCGCCCCGCATGATTACGCCGAGCAGCGAGCCCAATATCGCCGACGGCAACCGTAGGCTGGGTGGAGGAGGCTTTGCGACGAACACCCGGCATTGCGATGGGAAAAAGCCGGTTGAAACATACGCCTGCCGGGTCTCCGCCGAAGCGGCTGCGACCCAGCCTACATCAATGCGGATGGTGCCGTCCCTTTTTGGAACGGTTGATGGAATCGGAATGTCCCGAATCGGAATCATTGCCCACGCCTCATGATTACGCCGAGCAGCGAGCCCAATATCGCCGACGGCAACCGTAGGCTGGGTGGAGGAGGCTTTGCGACGAACACCCGGCATGGCGATCGGGAAAAGCCAGTTGAAACATTCGCCTGCCGGGTCTCCGCCGAAGCGGCTGCGACCCAGCCTACATCAATGCGGATGGTGCCGTCCCTTTTTGGAACGGTTGATGGAATCGGAACGTCCCGAATCGGAATCATTGCCCACGCCTCATGATTACGCCGAGCAGCGAGCCCAATATCGCCGACGGCAACCGTAGGCTGGGTGGAGGAGGCTTTGCGACGAACACCCGGCATTGCGATGGGAAAAAGCCGGTTGAAACATACGCCTGCCGGGTCTCCGCCGAAGCGGCTGCGACCCAGCCTACAGGAGATGAACAACAGGCAGGGCGAGAACCATATGGCAAATCGGCTGTTAGACAACAGCCAATCGCTAATCGCCTAACTCGCAATCGGCAGGCCGTCCATCGTGCTGGTGCCGGTGGAGAACTGGTCCACTTCCATGCCGAATTGTTGAGCCAAGGACACGAAGAAATTCGTCAGCGGATAGTTTTCTTTTTGACTGAAGGCCAAATGTCCGCCGTGACGGAAACCACCGCCGCCGATCAGGACCGGCATGTTTTTGTTGCTGTGATTGGACGCGTTGCCCAGGTTGCTGGTCAGCAGCGATGTCGTTTGATCGAGTAAATTGCCTCGAGCGTCTTCGTAGCCGTTGAGGTTGCGAAGGAAGCTGCCCCACTGGGCCACGACGGCTTCTTCGACGATCGCGAGTTGTTCGAGTTTGGTTTCATCGCGGCCGTGATGGCTCAGCGAATGGTAGCCCTCCTCGACGCCTTCGATCGGCACCACACCGCCGCCACCGGGCAAATGCAAGGTGATGAACCGCGTCGAATCGGTTTCCAGCGCGAGTTGCATCACGTCACACATCGTCTTGAATCGACCGACTAGGTCGTTGGGGTTCTTGATGTCGACGGGCTGTTTCGCTTCCACTTTCGGCTTGGCCATCTTGGCCCACTTTTCGGATTGCTCCATCCGTTGCTCGAGTTGCCGAACGCTGGTGAAGTAAGCGTCGAGGCGATCGCGATCGCCACTGCCGAGGGTGCGTTGCAATGATTTGGCGTCGTCGCCCACCAAGTCCATGATCGAGCGGCCTTGGCGGACACGCGCGGCTTGTCTCTCGCGTTCTCGCGGTGAATCGTCGATGAACAGCTCCGCGAACAGTTGCGAAGCTGAGGTAATCGGCGGAATCATGGCGCCGCTTTCGGTGTAGCAAGGACTCGTGCTGCCACCGGTGCTCAGCACGAGCGAAGGAAACCGCGTCGCATCGCCGAGGTGTTTGGCAAGGTACTGATCGATCGAAATCGAATTGACCGCCCGCCCGCTCGTTCCCATCGCGGTGCCGGTCAAGATACTAGCTTCGGCGCGGTGGCCGCCGGTCACGCCGGGGTGCGACGCACCTGAAGCGATCGTCAACCGATCCCGCAAGTCTTCGAGCGACTTCAGGTACAACGACGGCTTGTACTGTTTGCCTTCGCCCTCGGGCATCCAGTTTTCGCTAACGAGTCCGAGTCCCATCGTGACCGCGACAAAACGTCGGGGGTTTTGTGGATCATTGGTTGAGGCCGGCTCGGCGGCAAACGATGGTCGCATCGCCGATAACCACGGCAAACTCATCGCCACCCCGCCGCCACGAAGCACGGTTCGGCGGTGAAGTTTTTGTCGGAAATTGAAGAGAGTATTTTCGATGTTCATGATAGAAGACTATTTCTTTAAGAAACCATCGCTGGCGATGACTTGATCTAGGATCGAACGGAAGCCGTGTTGGTCTTTGCGAGTTTGAGCCACCATTTTGTCGAGAATGGCACGGTCGGAGAAACTGATGGTGGCCCCACTCGAGTAAACCAGCAACTGCGAGGCCAAGTTGCGAGCAAGGATCGCGGGGTCGCCGGCGATTAAATCGCGGAACTCATCAAAGGTTTCGAATTCGCGTCCGTCGACCATCGTGTAGCTCGGATCGACCTTGCCACCGCGTTTGTATTTGCCCGCAACGAGTTGTTGGTATTGTTGTCGCCACTTACCGCCCGCGTCGAAATTCTCCAGTGCAAAGCCTGGTGGATCGAAACTTTTGTGGCACGAAGCGCACGACGGGTCGGCTTCGTGTTTGGCGAGCAATTCCCGAATCGTCGTGGCCCCGCGAATGTCTGGTTCAACGGCAGGCACGTTCGCGGGAGGCGCCGGAATTTCCATCCCTAGAATTCGCTCGCAAACCCAAATACCTCGCAGGACGGGCGAGGTATCGTTGCCGTTGGCGGTGACTTTCAAGATCGATCCGTGAGTCAACAAGCCACCACGTTGGGCGTCTTTCTTCAACTTGACCAATCGCATCTGGTCATCGAGTTGATTCGCCGAAACGCCACTGAGTTCATCACCGATGTCATAGTACCGAGCCAAGCGGCTGTTCATAAACGTGTAGTCGGCGTTGATCATCTCGCTGACCGGCCGATTCTCGGCGAGCAACTTGTTAAGAAATCGGTGGGTCTCCTGGAGCATGGCGTCCTGCACGCCGACATCAAAATCTTTGAAAAGTCGTCGGTCCGGTTCGGTGAAATCAATGTCGATCAGATCGAGCCAGTGTGCGGCGAAGTTCGCGACGAACTGTTGGCCGTCGGGGGTGGCGAGCAATCGTGTCGTTTGGCGACGCAGTTCGGCGGGATCGTCCAGTGACCCTTGCCGGGCCGCCACTAACAACGCCTTGTCCGGCATCGTGTTCGTGATCAAGTAACTCAGCCGCGAAGCGATCGCCCAGTCATCCAATCGACCATCCGCACCGGAGGGCTCGGTCAAGTACAGGAAACGTGGCGAACATAAAATCGCGCGGTAACCCGATCGCAGGGCTTCGTAGTAGGCTTGCCCACGTGGCGTCTTGTCTTGCGCGTCGGTGTCGTCGTTGCCACGTAAGTTACGATACAAATCGACCGCGAACTCCACGTAGGGTTGCAGCAGGTCAGGCGACGTCGGACGTCGAAATGCGTACTGGGCAAACTGCGACAGTTGGCTCTGCAATGCGATGGCGGCCGCCTCGTCGTCCACATCGTCCAGGTTGGGATAGGAGCGTTTCGTGTTTTTGTCCCATTGCATCGATGCGCCACCGAACAAACGTTTTCGGACCGTCGCCACATCGCCGCCGGGAAACACTCGGGTCATCTTGAGTGAATGCATCGCCACCCCGGGCACATCTTGATTTTCGCACTCACCGAAACCAACTTGCCCGCCCTCCGTTCGTGCTTTGGCCAAGGTCACGTCGGACGGACGAATCTCGAGCATGTGGTTTTCAGGAATCCAGGCTCGATACTTCATCGTCTTCGGCTCTTTGGTTGCCTCGAAACCGCCGATCCAGGTCATCAGCGGGGCGCCCGAACTGCACTCGCCGCTGCGGACGCTGCACCACACACCATGATCCTTGGGCGACTTAACCGCCGAAGCGGTGACTTCGATGTCGTACCAGCCCGATTGGTCCACTTCGCTGTTACTGATCCTTCCGTAGAAAATCAGACCGTGGCTCCACACCACCGCCAACCCGTCTCGCATTTCCGGGTCACGGTTGCGTTGTTTGGGGCGTTTGTTGGCGATCTTTTCCGGGCCGTAATCGATCGACCAATCTTGGTCGGGCAACATCGCCCGGTCGAAGGCGGCGTCCAACGCGGCGTCGACCACTCGCAAGTGGGATTGCAGTTGAAAGTGGGACATCGCTTGCGCTTCGGCCAAATGAACAAAGCCATGGGTGCGTTGTTCGGCAGGCATCAAAGATGCCAACGGCACGTCAATGCTTAGAAGATCATTGAGTGTGTTTTGCAATTGTTGGTTCGTTAAGCGACGACCTTGCACACGACCGTCTTGAGACCTTGCCAAACGTTCGGCTTGATTGATCGCTTGGCTTGTCGGCGGCAAAAACTTTTGAAGCTCTTTGGCGTCCACGACGGCGTCTTCGGGCGGAGGCATTTCGCCGTTCTGTACTCGGTCAAAAACCCGCACCCACTGCTCGATACTCTCCGCGTCTGACAAATCGCCCGGCAAAGCATTGACGTCAAAGTCACCTTCCCCAGAGTCGCCGTCATGGCAGTCCATGCAGTTTGCGCGAACGAACGCCATCGAAGATGCAGGAATGGAAACCGAGGGCGAAGCGGGACTGGCTTGGGCGTCGGTTCGAACGTTTTCAGGAGTGACCGCGTTAGCAAACGAAGCGAGCCAAATGACGCATGTGCCAACAATGAAACCCGCCGAAAGGATTCGGAACATGATCTTCATGAATTTCAGGAAGGTGGTAGTCAGACCGCGTAAGAGGTGGGAAATCGATGACGCGGTCGGGGAAGGAGCGTTGAATTATACCAGGTCTGGCGACGGTAGGCGAATTGAATTCGTGCGACAATCCGGACCGGCTGAACCGTTGACCGCCTCGCCTTTCCGCTCGAATTTCTCAGACGATCGATCGTCTTGCCAAAAATGAAACGAGTGCAATGAGTAGCAAACCCGATGCCGCCCAATCAAATCGGCTCCATCGATTACTACTCGTTTTGAGCCGAATGTGTTCAATCAAACGCCCCGTCGGGCAGCCTAATCGACAATAGCCCATCGGAATCGTCGCGGAAAACAGCAGGGTCGCGACCGCGAACACGATCGCCGACCAAGATGCGATTGTCCACAAGTAAGCATGAAAGGGTTCGAGCACGGACACGTCGGTTTGCGGCCGGAACAACAGCAACACATACGCGACCGCGAGCGTTACGGCGGGTAAGTTGGCCAAACGAGCATGCCATCCTCGCGGCAAGTTGCGTTTTCGTTTCGATGTGGCACCGGGCCGAATCAATTGCTGGATCGCGCCGTGAGGACACAGATGGTTGCAGTAGGGATTGCCGCGACGTGTCGGCGGGATCACCATCGCAACCGCAACGAGTCCGACCAAGCCGATCGCCAAATACCAACTGACGCCTGACGTGGTCCAACCGGCGATCAGAGCGAGCGAAATTAAATTGCCCGTCCATCCACCGATACCAATGATCACCAATATCAACCACGCCGTGCGAATCGGCTTGCGTCGCATTTGATGCGTCCCGACGAGAACGGCGAGCAACATGATGAGCCCGATCGTTATGCCGTCGGCAAGCGTCCATCGGATCTGGCTGATCGCTTGCTCGATCCGGTCCCAACGTCCCGGCGGTGGGGAGGGGGCCGTCCACTGCTTCAATCCCCCGGTTGCTTCGATCTTCGCCGCCACCTGGGGCAACGTGTAGGCGATTGCCATGCTCGTCATGGTCGCCCCGGAGACGCCTTCGACTCCCTCAGCTTGGACGTTGAATGCCGCTAGTTCGGTGATTGTCTTGCCACGGAAGAATTGCCAAAAGGAATATTCCTGTGGCACGTAACCGACGTAGGGTTCGTTATCAAAGGATTGTCGCACGACCGGTTTGAGCAGTTTGCCGTCGCCGTCGAAACCCAACAGCATTTCCGTCGGCCCTTGATAACCGACTTCGTTCTCGACGAATGCGCCGGTCCGAACGAGCGTGCCCAGAACGGACTCGGGGTCGTCAACGTCGGCGACGACGGTCGCCACCGGATCACCGGAAACGCCTTGAGCGTCCGGGAAAACTTTTTGAGCATCCTCCAAACTCAACGGCCGATCGAAGACCAACGAACGTGTTTCGCTGCCGAGTCGTTTCAAGATGCCGCGTGCCATCGCGAGGCTTGTCAGTGTGGCACCGGAGACGCCGTCGATGTTAACGGAAGAGTCGTCGATCGATCGACCGCCCCAGGTTAAGCCGACGAATTGATTCAGGAACGCCGGCGAGTTTCGAACCTCGTCGACGTGTTCTTCGGTGTCGTGACTGCCGAGCACATCGACGGCGACGATCGCTTGTTGTTGATCAAGTATCAAGACCGCTTCGGTCGGCCCGCGGTAACCGGCGACGTCTTGAGCAGCGGGCAAGGTGCGAGCGGCCCATCCGATCCGGTTGCCCGCCTGATCTTGCAGTTCAAACAAGCCCCGATCATTCGCAGTTGGTTCGACACGAGCGACCTCAAACGCTCCGCCCGTTGCCGCGATGACCTGTTCGAGCGTAGGTGGTGAAACGGCGGCTTCGTCATCGATGGTGAGATTGCCAAAGGCAAGTCGCTCGCCGAGCGACCGTCCATGGGGCGAAGGCAACAGCAACAACAAGCCAGCCAAGATCGAACATCGGATCGCGTGAACCAGCCAGGTTCGATAGGTTGGAGGAATCGACATCTATCCTACGCGGCTTCGCCGATCCAACTTCGCAGTACATTAGCGGCGACCTCGGGATTGTTCTCAACCAAACCGACCAATTCTTGTTTGAGTGAACCACCGGTGATCTCCATTTGTTCGGTCTTGCCTTCCACCTCCTCCGATGGCGCGGGCGGGGCCGGAAGTTCCAAACCGAATCCTTCGGCGAAAGCTGCCGGATCGGCATCACCGCCGATGGATTTCATGGCTCCCCGGGCGACCAGCAACGCCATCCCGGCCAACAGGATCATGGCGATCGTTTGCCAGGAGTCGGCCAGCCAAGTCAGTGCCGCTTGGCTGGTTCCCGAATCGGCGACGTCCCGTTCCGGTAGATCGGGATAATCCCAGACTTCAACTAACGGAAATCGGTCTTCGCCGGCGGAAACCTCGGGCAGCATGGGAGTGACCGCAGACTGAATCGCGAGCTTGGTTTGATCTCGCAACTTTTGCAATTCGTCGTTGTCCATCGCAGGGGCATCCGCGCCGGTCTTGTCGGGGTTACTTATGAGAAATTCTTCCGCCCAAACTTTGCGGTAGTAACTACGTGGCAGACCGATCGAAACGCGAATTCGTTTGACGGGCAACCCGGCGATGCGAGTGGTTTCGTATTCCTGACCGGCGACCTTACTGCTGGTTCGTTCGTCTTCTTTGGTTTTCGACGTCCGCGCTGTCGCGTCGATCTTCGCCGGACGGTTGGAAATCGTGTTGGGTTGAGCCCCTGGTACGCCGCCGGGCACGGGGCTGGAAGATTCGACTTCCATCTTGCGAGACGTTTCGGCCAACGTGGTGGGTTGATCGGCGTACTTCAAGCTGGCTTTTTCAACGCCCATCGTGGGGTCGATCTCGGCGAACGTCTTGACATGGATTTGTCCGTAGCCGGCGAGTTGCGATCGGATTTTTTGTTCGTAGTAAGCTTCCTTCTCGCGTTGTTTCTTCGACAACGGATCTTCGTCCTCACCACTGCCGGGCATCGTGACGCTGTTCGTGTCGGTGACTTGCACGTCGTCGACCCGCATTCCGGCAAACGACGCACGGATCATTTCTTTGATCATTTGCACGCGAGCTTGCGACAACGGTTGCAACCCTTCGGGTTGAACGATCACGCTCGCCGATTGCGGACGGCTGCGCGACAATCCCATCCGCTCGCCTTCGTCGTAATGCACCGTCGCAGTGCGAATGTCGGGGAACTTGGTGATGTTGTCGCTGAGGTCTTGTTCTTTGGCGTGCATCACACGGGCGATGCGTTGTTCACTCGAATCGAACGGCGATGTTGAATCGAGTGCCGATTGAACATGGGTTCGCAACGACATCGGCAGTGCGGAGGATTGTTCGAGCGCCGCAAGATACGCACTACGTTGATCGATGGGGATCTTGATCCGGCGAGATTCACGTTCCCACCCGGTCAATCCCGCGCTACCGAATGCTAACTCGGCGGCGTCGATGTCTTTTTCATCAAGTAGCTTTCCGCCGAGCAGGTATTCGTATTGAGTCGACGTGCCGCCGCGAACCAGGAACCCCAGCGCGAGCACGATGACGACGAGCAACAACCCGGCGATGACCCGTGAGGGAATCGGCATCGAGCTGAAAACGTTTCGGAACTGTTCGATCGCGGTCTGCAACATAAGAACTCAGATCAGATTTGGATTTGCTGAACTTCGCGGTAGGCGTCCATTAATTTATTGCGGATTTGCAACAACATTCGAAATGCCAAATCCGCTTTTTGAACCGACGTGAGCACTTCGGCTTCGTTGACGTCACCGCCGGTGAGCATCGTATTGACCATCGCGTCGGCACCCGACTGCATCGACTGGACACCGCGGACTTGATTGATCAACAGTCCTGGCAAACCACCGATGTCTTGCGAAGGCGATCCAATGGACTGCGTTCCGGCGGTTTCGAGATTAAGCGAAAACCCTGGTGAACTCGCAAGGCCGCTTGTTTGGGAATGTGATGTGCCGAGTGAGTCGATCTTCGCAATTCGCGCAAACGACGGTATAGCCGGCGGTGCGATCGGAGAGAAGCGAAGGGGTGTGGACATCAGTCAGACTAAGAGCCTTTGCGAAAAGGGGTCTGACCCTCTCCGACGTTAACAAGAAACAACAAAACCGAATCGCTTCCAAAGGGTCAGACCCCTTTTCGCAGAGGCTCTATGCCAGGATTGCGAGTCGCTGACGGCTCATGTCTTTGCTGATTTCGATCACGCCGATGTTCGCCTCATAGGCGCGGGTTGTTTCGAGTGCGTCGACCATTTGCGTTGTCAAATCAATATTGGGATAGGCCACATAGCCTTCCCATTCGCCCTCTTTAATTGCGAGAGGGTGTTCGGGTTGATAGCGATAAAGCGGCTCGGATTGATCGACCAGGATCTCCGATACCTTTACACCGGCCGCGTCTCCCTTGCCTTTCGTCTCGTCGGTTTGAAAAACCACTTGGCGGGCGCGATAAGGGTTCGGGTTGCCGTTCTCGTCGACGAGCGATGAGATGTTGGCGATGTTGCCCGAGATCGCGTTGAGTCGAGTTCGTTGGGCAACGAGCGCCGAAGTGCTGATGTCCATTGCGCTGACCATCATGATTTTCTGTCCTTTGTGGTACTGAGTGCCGATCCGATAACCATTCGTTGCATCGCGTTGATCGCGGTTCGAGTCGCGAAAACCGGTGCTAACGCCCATCGGCTAATTCTGAGAGCGGTTTTTGGATAGGCTTTAGGCGCGTTCGGTGATCGCCGCTCGCAATAGCTCGAATTGGTTTCGCAGCGTCGAGATGGCTAGGTTGTGGAGGTGTTTGTTTTTAGAAATTCGATTGACTTGTTCTTCCAATGACACGTCGCTGTTGTCGTGGTAGACGATCGCTTCGGTGGCCGCCCGAGGGCCGCTCCATCGATCGTCACGCGTTTCCGCTGCGGTCGGACCGACGGGTTGAAGCCGCGGGTCTTCGATCGAACCCGGTGACATTCCGGCTGGTCCGGCGAGCCCGAATTGGACGGCCAGTTCAGGCGGAAAGCCCGGCATCGTCGGCATCTGCGAGGTGGCCGATTGTTTGGAATCTTGAATGGACTTTGCCAGCGAGGCTTGGAACTCGCTGACGTTCAGGTCGCGGCTGCGATAGTCCGGTGTACTCAGGTTCGCGATGTTGCTTGCCAACAACTCATGACGCCGCTCGGTAAACGAGAGCGTTTGTTCCAGAGCACCGATGGTGGTCGCAGCCAACGGATTGAACATCTCAGGCGGCTCGGCGGCGAGCGGATTGATGGTAGGTGGGCAGCTTGGCCGTGACAGCGGCCCCGCCTTGCGGGCAGTTTTGCCATGACAGCTCGGCGGCCATGGCGGCGGCGATCATCGGCAACTTGCATGCCCGATGGGCGACGTCGGTGCCCGTATCGGCAATCTCGATTTCAATTCCGGTGGGCGTTTGACATCCGGTGATCGTCATCTCCCCGCCTTCAGGCATTTCGTTGATCGCCTGACGGACGAGACTCTCGATCAACTGGCAAAACGATGCCGAATCGGTGGGCAAACGGAGCGAAAAATCGATGTCCACTTCCAGGCAAATGGCTGCGGCGTGTTGCCGCAAAACATTCGAAGCGACCGATTCGACAATTATGGCTAAAGGATGGTTCGTCTCTTCGCCGATCAAACGATGTGACATGGTAGGATTCCAATTCTGCGGGCAAACACAACGCGTCCTTACGTTGTTGCTTGACCGTTAGCGTATTTTCACGCACGGATGCAAGTCCATTTTCTTGCCAACGTCACCCGCAGGGACTCTCCCTATGCGACGAAACCACCATGGCCAGACGATCACTCGCCGCCGATGGGTGAGCTGGATGACGTTCGCGAGCACGGCATACTTGGTTGGTTGCCGTAGCCGAAACGTCTCTCAATCCGAGCGAATGTTCTATCGCGTCGCCGGGACGTCCATGAATCCGACCCTATGGGATGCCTCGGTGGTCGTTCGGTGCCCCGCGTGTCACATCCGAACTCGGGTCGACGCAGAGGTGGTCCGCCAAACCGCCTCGGAGAAAAAACACTTTTGTTGGAATTGCGGACGGCACGATGATTCGGCTCCCGAAATCGTCGAGCGTCTGCCGCCGGATCGCTTGGAAGTGACCCAGACAGATCGTGCTGCGATCGTACCCGGCGATGTTGTGGTCCTGGAGTCGTCACCGTCAGTCCGATTCGATCATTCCGACGCCGCTGCGAACGGCAAGCGGATCGCGGAAGTCAAACGTGTGTTGGCCGTCGGAGGACAACGTGTCTCGGTCGATCCGCTGGGGCAATTGTTGGTCGACGGTTGTCTTCCTCAATGGGCGAAGATTCAAACAACTGACGAATCTGGAAAGTTCTCGCAAGTCGGTTTAGGTCCGAACCGAATTGCGGTCAGCGACACGTCATGGGATGTCTTTGCGACCGATAGTCTGCCAATGGACGGACGCTGGCACATTGATGAAGAGGGCTATTGGACGTACACGCATCGGTCCGTCTACCGTGGCGGTCGGCCAGCAAAAATCATGGATGATTATCCATGCAATTGGCATCTCGAACGAACGTTGCATCCCGTCAATCAAATCCTGGTCACGATTGATTGGCAGTCGAAATCGAGCATTCGGCGGCGAGTTCATTTCCGATGCCAGGGGTGGCGGATCGGTTCGAGCGAAGCGGCCGTTCAAACGATCATGATGGAACCGGACGAACCATCGATTCGCGTGGTGTTCAATCGCATCGAACACGTCGAAATGCCAGCGGTGATTGCATTTCGGGTCGAGCCGGCGGACTCTGTTGACCGAACGGCGAAAGACGAGGGTTCTCCATCGGTCATTCCCACTCGCCTGCGGATCGATCGGCCCATCGTTTATCGGACCGACGATCGGTTGCCCGCGTGGACCAACGTCACATTAAAAGACAACCAAATCTATGTTGTTGGTGACAACGTCCCCGTCTCGATCGACAGCCGACATCGGGGGCCGATTCCTCGATCTGCGGTCTTGGGAACGGTATCGGTCCTTCGCTGACCGGCTCGTTATCGAGTGCGTTCGTCAGTTTTT
This sequence comes from Neorhodopirellula pilleata, assembly GCF_007859915.1. Taxonomy (GTDB): domain Bacteria; phylum Planctomycetota; class Planctomycetia; order Pirellulales; family Pirellulaceae; genus Rhodopirellula; species Rhodopirellula pilleata. The sequence continues at coordinate 197,507 of NZ_SJPM01000010.1, read as the reverse complement.
GTGAGCCGATGACGCTAGCGGGCTGTTGATTTAGTCCTCATCGAAACCCGAAGCGTGAGCGAGGGATACATACAAAGGACTTAATGGTGATGAATCCCTCGCTGACGCTTCGGGTTACGATTAAATCATCGCGTCGTGACGCGCCGTGTTGCGCTCATCCAATTCGGCATCGCATTTGCTTTCACATCGTCTTCACAATTGTGAAATCTCACCGAATTGGCGAAAGACGCACTTCTTCATAAAGAAATCCGGGTTTTTGCGACGAAAAGGGGGTATTGCCCGCGCACTGCGGCTCCCCACTCACGTATAGTTAACATGATCTTCACAATAAAGACGTCGTTTCTTCATTTTCATCGTAAGCGGATGTAACCGCAGCCGGAGGGGCTTTGATGACCTCAGGATTGTCTCGAACTGATTCCGAGTTGGCCTTCGCGGTCCTTGTGATGACGGTCTTGACTCTCCTCGCCTATCGAATCGGCAGCCGTTATGAAGTCAAGTCGCAGCGTTGTGAGCACGCAGTTTTGTTGGGGATGATCAGCCTCGCGTTCCTGTTGGGATGGAGTTATTTCGGCCGTCTGGTGTGGGCCGAGACGATTCAATCCAGCTCCGTACTCTGTTGGTCCAATCTTACCCCGATCGCTTTGGGGTTTGCCGGAGGGCTGGTCGGCCACACCCGAGGACTGCGACGCGGTCTCCGGCCGATCGCCGTGGCGATTTTTATGGCGTTGGCGATCGGTTTTGTCGCCACGCCGATCGCTCGACCGGTGTTTTTTCCGCTCGACCTGCCGGCCCAATCCCAATGGAAAAATGGTGTTTGTCTGCAATCCCATGAGTCGAGCTGCGCCCCGGCCGCTGCGGCGACTCTGTTGCGACATCATGATATTCCTGCCAACGAATTCCTGCTCGCCGAAGCTTGTCTGAGCAGTCGGTTGGGGACGGCTCCGTTGGGACTTTATCGAGGATTGAAGTCGATCGCCGGAGAACATGGTTACGTCGCCAAGGTGGCCGGTCGCGATCCGTCGCGTTGGATTGCAACGGGGCAGTTACCGTTGGTGGCCGTGGTTCAGTTTCCGACCGGTAGCGGTTCAGTGATCGAAAATCGATTTTTGGGAAACCGTTTTGCCGGACATGCTGTGACGGTCATGGGCCGCACCGACGGTGGGCGATGGCTGATCGGCGATCCGGCGGTCGGAAAACTATCATGGTCCGACGCGGAATTGCGATCTCACTTCACCGGTGAAGCGATCTTCTTGAGCAAGCAACGTTAATGCGGCACCGCCGCCAACTATCCCTCGCTTGCCGGTCTGTTGATTCAATCGTTTAACGGCAAGCCGCAGGCGACAGAGTTGGAAGACGCGGGCGCCTGCGGCTTGCCGTTAAACGAAAACGCCCAAACGTGCACTCAATCAACACGCCGTTACGCGTCGGGTTACGACTACATCAACACGCCCCTGCGCTTCGGACTTGTATCGTTTGCATTTCAATAGGCGAAACGTGGCGATCACTGAATTCATCGTCCTGCGATCCTATTTTCAGGATATTCGGAATAATCGGTCATCCGGACCGTCGGTTTTATCCGATTAAAAGTACGAGAGAAGCTCTGATTTGGCCGAGTGGCCCGACGGCTTTCTTGATTTTTCTCACTTACCTGCGAACCGGAAGTCTGCCATGCGGATCGACACCCATCGCTTCGGCACCTTGGAACTCAACGCCGATCAACTGTTCTTGTTTCCTCAAGGACTCGTTGGGATGGAAACACTGCATCAATGGGCGTTAATTCCCGATCCAGATAACGAATCGGTTGCCTGGTTGCAGTCGGCGGTTCGCGGCGATCGCGCCTTGGCGGTCATCAGTCCCCGAGCTTTTTTTCCTGATTACCGTGTTCACATTGGACGTCGGGATTTAGCGAGTCTGCATTTAACGAGCGGTTCAGAGGTCTACATCATGACCACCGTGGCCGGTCATGTCGGAAAATTAACCACGAACCTGCGAGCCCCGTTGCTAGTCAACCTGGATCGGCGGTTAGGTTGCCAAGTCATTACCAACGATGACCGCCCGTTACGACAACCGTTGCCAACGAAAGTTCATTCGCTCGAAGAGCCGATGCCGATCAGCCAAACACGCGCCGCCTAAAACAATCGATTCACGGTGGCGAACCCGCACGACCGGCAAGTGCGGACCTTCTCAGGCGGGCGTGGATAAATTCTTGCCCACGGTCGATCAATCTTCTTAGCGAGGCGAAACAACGGGTGTTGTTTCTGACTGAAGACCTCGCTTGATCGTTGCGATGGAATGCAGATCACGGCAAGGATTGCCGAACCGATAGCATCACGATTCCAACCAATTTGGTCCGATTGATCTTCCCCCCTGATATCCAAAACCGAGGACATCATGCTCGTCCTTTCCCGACACCGCGACGAAAGCATCATGATTGGTGATGACGTGGTTGTGACCATCGTAGACATCCGCGGCGACAAAGTTCGCTTAGGCATCGAGGCGCCCCAGGCGATTCCGGTGCACCGACAAGAGGTCTATGACGCGATTCAACGCGAGAATCGTCGAGCCTCGCAAACCGGCGCGGGTGCCACCAAGGACGTGCGACCACCTCGCGATTGAGATCGGCGGCGAACTTCGGGGCGTCGGAACTTGAATCTTCCGGCTCGCCGACGTTTACCTCTGACGTAAATCGGGGCACGGCAACCGGCCGTAGGCGTGGGCAAGCAACTTCAAGGGGTGGATGGCTTCGTAGTCTCCACCGTGTTGCATTTGCAACTTGCACGCGCTGCATTCGGTAGTCGGCGAACAGTTCGTCGCTCGTCGAACGGCTGAAACCATCGGCCAGCCGATCCGCAGGCTATTGCGATAATTCTTCCGCTGCAGCCCCCAGGTTCCGGCCATCCCGCTGCATCCTTTGTCGAGCACTTCGACCTCAAGTTCGGGGATCAATTGCATCAAACGGGCGGCCGACATGTTTGCGTCGATCACTCGACTGTGACAAGGCTGGTGATAGAGAACACGATGCCGAATCGGTGCGAACTCCAGCGTCAGTCGGTCCTCCTGATGCAACGACCAAAGATATTCGCACGCTTCGTGAGAATGTTCGGCGACTAGGTGAGCGTCTTCGTTGTCGAGCAGATTCGGGTATTCGTGTTGCAAACACAGTGCCGCAGCCGGCTCGGTCGCCAACACGGTGTAACCCTGCCGAACCGCTTCGGACAGAATCCGCACGTTCCGCCTCGCCACGCGACGGGCCCCCTTCAAATCGCCAGCGGTGATCCGGGCCATCCCGCTGAGCGATTGACCGACGGGGACGTAAAAACCGATCTGGTTGTGTTGCAGAATTTCAGCAAGTGCGCGGCCGATTTCCGGGTCGTGATAGTTGGCGAAGTGATCGACGAAATACACCACTTTCAATCCGCCGTGGGGAGACGCTTTGTGCCACCGACGTCGCGTCGCGTATCGAACGAACGACTCACCGGCGAGCGCGGGGATCTCCCGCGCCGACGACAATCCGAATAGTCGCTCCCCCAGCCATCGCACGGCGGTACGTCTGAGCAAGAAATTGGAAAGCCAAGAAACTCGTGAGGCGACGGCGGACACGACATCGATCCTCCCCATCAACCAATCCGACAACGGCAAGCCGTTGGTCGCCACGTACTGCGCCTTGATCTCGCCGACCACCTTGGGGATATCGACCGATGCCGGGCATTCGACCCGGCACGAATGGCAATTGAAGCAAAGGTCCGCGACCGCTTTGGCTCGCTCTCCGGTGAGTTCGTTGACCGAAAGTTCACCACTCAAAACACCACGCAACAGGTTGGCTTTGGCCCGTGGGGATGCCTCTTCGGTCGCCGTGATCCGAAACATCGGGCACTGCCGCTCGTTGTCGTTGTGCGCACGACAACGCGCGCAACCATTGCATGCACGCGTGGTTCTGGTGATCGGCGAACCGCCCGGCCACTGCTGCAAGACTTCAAGTTGAGGCGATGGTTGGTGCGGCAATAGGGAGGCGACCAGTTTGGTCGTTGCGGATTCGGTGAAACCCGATGCGTGCTTCCGAGCGACTTCTTCGGGGAAATCACTCTTCGATTCGATCTCGTCTAGTTCGTCGACGGAGTCCGGTTCGGTCGCCGCATTCGTTTGCCCCGAACTTCGACGCATCGGCAAGACGCTGCGTCCCGATGCGACGATTTCAATGGTCTGGTCGGCAGGTCGTAGGTTCTCGTCTGGCTTTTGCAGAATCGCGCCGAAGAGTTTGCCGGGATTGAACCGGTGTTGTGGATCGAAAAGTCGTTTCACTTGGCCCATCGCCGGCCACAACTCGCCGAATTGCATCGGCATCAGGTGCGAACGACTTAACCCGGCGCAATGTTCCACACCGATCTGGCCTTTGAGTTTCCACACCGCTTCGGCGATCGCTTCGCTGAGTGGTCGGATTTGTTTGCGGTCAATCCCATCGGCCATGTCCAACATCGGTCGAATGTGAAGCTGGCCGTGACCGGCGTGGGCAAACACGGTGGCGGTGACGTGGAACCGTTTCAAGACATCCTGAACCGCGACCAACATCTGCGGAATCTGCTCCGGCGGACTGTAGATGTCTTCGACAAACGGCAACGGCAACGCGGTGCCGCTGACGCGGTACTGACGCGGGATCACGCGACGAAACAACGCCCAGAATAAATCTCGTCGTTCATTTTGAACGGTATCTTCGGACGCGAACGCGGCGTCATGGCCCGAGGCGAGTACTTGCCGCAAGATGGCCAAACGATGGTAGAGGTCGCCTAACGATTCACCCTGGATCTCGACCAACATACCCGCTTCGGCTTCGCGGGGGACCAAGTCCGTGAACCGCTTTTCGCCTTCGCGGGCGATCTGCAACAACCGCCGGTCCATCACGTCACAGGCGATCGGACCATGGCCGAGTGCGGAAACGGCTGCTCGCATGGCTGAGTCAAGCCGGTGAAAAAACAACAACACCACACCGCGATGAGCGGGAATTAGCTCGGTCCGCAACGTCGCATCGATCATGACCCCGATCGTGCCTTGTGTCCCGGCGAAAAACTTGCCCAAGTCTACGACGCGTTGATGATCAACCACGTCATCGATTCGATAGCCGTTGCTCGCCGGCGAGCGGAACGGGCCGGCTGCCAATGGATCTTTGAATTGATTGCGGATTTCATTCAGTCCTCTCGCGACTCGACGGATGAACTCCGTCTCTCCAGGTGCGTCGGGCTCGTTACGGTGCGACGAATCGGTCCTCGCCGGCGGTTGAATATGGTTTCGCAGATAAAAGTCCGGCGAATGTTGAGCCAACTCGACCAATTGGCCGCTCGCGTTGATCATTCGGACCGATTCGATCGTATCGCGGGCCGAACCGCTGCGCAGGAAATGACTACCCGAGGCGTTGGTCGAAATCACGCCGCCCATCGTCGTGATCGCGCGAGTCGCGGGATCGGGGCCGAACCACCGGCCGTAATGGCTCAGTAGGCGATTGACGCTCGCCAGTGTCGCACCACTTTGGACGGTGATGCGACTGCCGTCGTCCGACGGAATCATTCGCCGTAAGTGCGTCGACATGTCCAGCACGATGCCCGGGCCGAGCGACTCGCCCGCGACGCCGCTGCCACTACCACGACAATGGATCGGTAGGTCTTGGTCGTTCGCGTACAGAACCGTTGCCGTTACGTCGGCCGCCGAACGAGGACGCACGACCGCGAGCGGTCGAACTTGATAAATACTCGCGTCGGAAGCGTAGAGTTGCAGCGAGACGTTGTCGCACAATACCTCCCCTTCAACTAGTCCGCGAAGGTCATCGTGCAATCGTTGGCGATTCGTGTCAGTGGGCATTGGCACCATTACCGCCCACAGGCGATGGGTTCGTCAAGCGTCAGGATGAAACAATTTTAACTTCGGTGGAGCCGCCGGCTCGCCCGGAGAGGGGGCGTTTTGACTTGATCGAGATCGAACCCCCGCGATCAGCTCTTCCACACGGCGGATGTCGGCGCGTTGGCGGAGCGGCGTGGAGCGATCCAATCCGCCCAGCACAATGATCGTATCCTGCGGTCGCGCCGCCTGCATCGCCCAACCGATCGCGCGTTCCTGGTCGGCAACCAATCGCATCGCCGCACAGTCCTCGACGCCGTCGAGCACGGCGTGGCTCATCGCCAAAAAGCCGGCTTTCTCGGAAGGATGGCAGGTCAAGATGCAATGATCGGGCAGCGTTTCGAGCAACCGCCCGTACAACATCAACGTTTCGGAAGTGTCCTCGATCGATGGCGCCAGAACGCACCAAATCTGCCCGCCGCGAGTTCGCTGGGATTGAACCACGTCTTCCATCGAGAAGAGCATCGGCTCAACAACACCGGTCGCTCCCTCAACGTGATTTCGCAGTTGTTCCCGCAGATGTTCCAGGACAAAGGCTCCCCGAGCGGGACTGCCGCAGGCGTCCAAGTACACTTGAGGCTGCGTTTGAGCGGTTTGCCAATCTTCGCAAGTGATCCGCTCGATCCGACCGGGAATCGAGCGCAAACGGCTCAACGACTCGGCGATCTGAACCAGCGGGTTTTCGGTCGCCACGCCCACCGCCGCGGCAGCGGCCAAGGGTGCGGTGAAACAACCGAATCCGATCGTCGACTCCATCATCGCCGAGTTCATCTCGTGCCGGATCATCGCGGTCAATACGCCGTCTTGATGATGAGCCGTTTTCAATGAAACGTCTGCCGGCGTATCGACACCATAGCTAAAAATCGTCAAACCGGACGCCGTCGCCGCTGACATGGCGGTCGCATCGCTGACATTCACAATCAAGATGCCATCGGGCAACACACGTTCGATCGCACAATCGATCGCCGAAGGACCAAAGTCAGTTCGTGGGCGATTGCGACCGGTGATGACGAGCATGTCCAAACCGATCTGATCATAGCCGCCCGAACGCAATGCGTTGTCTTCGAGTTCCAAAACGGCAATGGCGGCTCCCGCATCGGCAGCTTCATGAATGCGGCGCAACAGCTCCGCACCACGAGGAACCGGCTGATCAATCGTTTCGGAACCGATCCCGTCGCTATGTCCCAAATCGGTTTCGTAGGCGACACGGCACGGGGAGTCTTTCAAGACCGTCGCCAAGCATAGAGCGGTGGATGTCTTGCCACTCTCGCCGACCACGCCGATGGTCAGCAAACGCTGATCGGGACGGGTGCCGTTCTCATCAATCAGTTCTCGCGAAGCGATCTCGGCCAACGCGCGATCGGTATCCCCGACGATGCACTGAACCAACGGAACGGGAAGGACTTGCTCGGTCAAGATCCCCGCCGCACCGCGTGCGAGCGCCGTGGCGATGAACTCCACCGGGCAATCCAAGCCGATTCGATAAACCACCAACTGCCCTGGAGTACATCGTTGCACCGACTCGGCGATCGATTCAAACCGAATGTCGTCGCCGGAAAAAAAACGTACCTGGGGCAACAGGTCCTTCAGCGAACGCGCCGTGTCATTGACGACATCGTTGTGGGACGACGCCGAGTCCGACGGCTCGTGAATCTTCAGCAGATGGCTTGGTTCGCTACCGGATAAATCCAGGTCCGCTTTGGGCGTACTCGGCAAATCGGACGGGGCCAAATCGGAACGGCCGTTGCTAATCGCTAAGAGGGACGCCTTACTGAGTCGACCCTTCCGCGAATACGATTCGGACCGAGCGACGAATGGGGAAGTCCAAAAGACGTGGGCATTTTGTGAACGATGCCGATTGATTGCGTGATGCATCTCGTCGCCTCCATGCTGACGGGAAGAGTTTCACAATGCCACTTCGACTGCATGACCGATGAGACGGTCCGGTGGTCGAGATGGTGTTGTCACGGGAATTCCTTTCCCGCGCCGAACTCGCTCCTGCTCGTTCGATTCGTCCAATTGTTCCCATCTGCCCGAAACCGTCAAGGTCGAAAATCAAAGTCATTCGGCCGCCGATTTGCTAGCAAACGATCCCGATGCGTCATTCGCAGGGATTGCCGCGAGGAGATTTATTCGTCGGAGAATAAACGGTCGACCACGGAATGAAGGTTCTGCCGAAATCCGCCCAATGCCGCATCCGATAGCAACTCCGAGCGATTGCTTTTCATGATTGCGGCGGCAAGCGGTTTGTGTTCCCGCCAATCGTCTAACGTGAACCCGCGGATGTCGACATAAACTTCACCGAGCTGATTGGTCACTTTGGGAACGAGGAAAAAACCTTCATCGCCCCGGACGAGGTGGTAGTGCATCGCGCCGTACATCAACACGGCCCCCAATAACATTCCAAAGAAAAATCGCGACATTTTTATCAGTTCCCAAGCGTTGCAGCAGCGTTCATCTTGGGGATCAGACAACGCGAACGAGCCACCGGTAGAACACAACGTCTTATCGTTTGTCCTGGTTGTGTGAAAGTCAAGTCGTTCCACGCCCGACACGCAATTGGAACATCAATGCGTTTCAACCGATTCCAGAATTTGCTCGGCTTGGGCTACCGCGTTGGCTACCTCGTCGTTCACGGCGGACGCTTCCGCTTCGTCGTTATCGATCGGCAAGTGAGGTTTGTGTTCAATCATTTGCTGGATCTGAACAGCTTTCTTGCCTTTATAAGCGCCTGCCGTGGCTTGAAACTTGGGAACGTTTTGGATCGAAAGTTCCAAAGGCAGGTTCGCGTCTTGCTCGGTCGCAATGATATCACCGACGGACAGGTCCAACAGGTCACATGTTTTGATCCGACTGCGTGCTAAAGTTACCACCACATCGACCGGGGCAGCGTCGATGCTGCTAGCGATACGGCGACGCGAGCGTTCGGTGGGAGTCGTTTTGCCATAGCCGACCCAACCGTTGCGAGATAATTTCGCGTTGTACCTTTCGATCGTATTGAAAGGGATGCACAAATTCATCATGCCGCGGTTCTTGCCCAAGAGCACTTCGAATCCGATCAAGATCGCGACTTCATTGGGAGGGACAATCTGTGCCAGTTGTGGATTACTTTCGGTGGCTTCGATGACGGGTTCCAAGGTAACGATGTTTTCCCAAGCTGGAACGATTTGTTCAAGGAACAAATCGACCACGCGGCACATCAATCGCGTTTCGATCTCGGTCAATGGACGACGGATCGTTTCGCCGGGAACCGGTTCGCCACCGAGCATACGGTCGATGATCGCATAGGCCAGAGAGGGTGCGATGTCCAACACCCAATGCCCTTCCAGCGGTGCGGGTTTGACGATGTTGAAACAACTCGGGTTATCCAGCGAGAAAACAAATTCACTGTAAGTGAGTTGGTCGACGCTGAGCAATTTGACTTCCAGCATCGTTCGCAACAGACCGGAGATCGAAGCACCGAAATTTCGAGCGATTTGTTCGTGGAGCGACTGCATCGCCCGCATTTGGTCTTTGCCGACACGTTCGGGACGTTTGAAATCGTACGCGGCGACCCGAGCACCTTCGGGGACCCCCGGCGAATAAGGCTTCCCGGAAGACGTTCGCACCCGCGGTTGGGCTTCGTTGGGTCGCGGAGCAGGCTTCGCCTGGGTGGCACCGCCTAAATTTTGGGCGGCCAGTAGGCTATCGATGTCATTTTGACTGGCCGCGCCTGCTTGGTCGGCGGCACCCGCTTTGGTTCCCGCTTTGGTTTCGGGCGCCTTAGCGGGCACGTCCGAATCTGGATCGGCATCGGCATCGGCGTTGGCTGATTCCATCGCCTTGAGCAGGTTTTCGACCTGGTTCTGGCTGAGTGCTTCGTCTGACATCGAAAATCCTAGCTCCGCAAATGACCATTCCCACGTACGATGTACTTGTAGCTGGTCAATTCCCGCAACCCGCATGGGCCTCGGGCGTGAAACTTATCGGTGGAAATACCGATTTCGGCTCCCAGACCGAACATTCCGCCGTCGTTGAACCGAGTGCTGGCATTGACCATGACCGCGGCGCTGTCGACCAAATCGGTAAAACGCTCCGCCGCTGCAATCTCCGATGTCATAATCGCATCGGTGTGTCCGGAGCCATAGCGATTAATGTGTTCAACCGCTTCGTCAAGCGAATCGACCACCGCGATGCTGATCGTAGGTCCCAAAAACTCGGTCGAAAAATCCTCTTCCGTAGCCGGAATGCCGCCGGGAACGTGCACGGCCGCTCGCTCGTCCACTCTCATTTCGATTCCCCGAGAGGCCAATCGGGCGGCAATCGCGGGCAACGCGTCGGCCAAGATCCATTCGTGAATAAGCAACGATTCGCAAGCGTTGCAGACACCCATTCGGTGGCATTTGGAATTTTCGATCACATCGACGGCCATGTCGATGTTCGCCGTGGCGTCGACGTAAACGTGACAATTGCCGTCATAGTGCTTGATGACCGGCATGGTCGCCTCGGCGGCAACCCGGCGAATTAAACCCTCGCCGCCCCGGGGGATCGTCACGTCGATCTGGTCGTTGAGTTTCAGAAAATGTCCGACGGCGGCCCGGTCGGTCGTTTCGACCAATTGAACCGCATGCTCGGGAACCCCGACCCGAGCAGCGACCTCGTGCAATACCGATACGATCGCGCGGCTGCTGTGCATGGCTTCTTTGCCTCCCCGCAAAATGACCGCATTGCCGCTCTTGACGCAAATTCCGGCCGCGTCGGCGGTCACATTGGGCCGACTCTCGTAGATAAAAAATACGACCCCCAACGGCACCCGCCGTTTTTCAATCCGCATGCCTCCGGGGCGTGTGAATCCATCAAGGACTTCGCCGATCGGGTCTTTCAGGGACGCGATCTCGCGAAGCCCCTTGGCGATGCCTTCGATCCGCGCCGCATCAAGCCGCAAGCGATCGATGCTGGCATCGGTCAGACCGTAAGCCGGGGCGGCGGCTAAGTCCTGTTCGTTCGCCTCGATAATCGCATCGGTCGCTTCGATCAACGCATCCGCCGACTCGCTCAACCACCGGTCTTTGATCGTGGTGTCGAGTGAACCTAAACGGCGAGAGGCGGCTTTCGCTTGACGGGCGATTTGGAGACAAGCGGATGCCAAGTCGGTTTGATTTTCGGTTTCAGTGGTCATGGGGAAGAGTACCTAATGGTAATTCGTGTTTATCAAGTTAGTGCTTCGTCAAAATCTAATTTTAGGGTGAGCCGAACGCGCTAGCGGTCTGTTGATTTAGTCGTTTAACGGCAAGCCGAAGGCGTCGGCGATGCCCCCAATTGACGCCTACGGCTTGCCGTTAAACGAAAAGGAGTCGCGATACCACTAAATCAACAGCCCGCTAGCGTCGGGCGTTGAGCAATGCCCGCGGCTAGCGGCGTGTTGATTTAATCGTAACCCGAAGCGTGAGCGAGGGATTCATCGCAATTAAGTCCTTTGTATGTATCCCTCGCTCACGCTTTTTGAAGTTGCGCTTTTTTCGTAACCCGCTGCGTAAGCGAGGGATAATTGATATTGACTCATCCCTCGCTTACGCTTCGGGTTACGATAAACCAATGCCACAGGCAAAAGCGCAACTTCAAAAACTCACGCTTCGGGTTTCGATACCACTAAATCAACAGCCCGCTAGCCCGGATTATTCACGAGCCTTTGTCAGTTGGCAACCTTTGATCAAGTTTGGCTTTGGTCGCTGCTTGAGCCGAATCGCTCCGTAAGGCCCCCTTTCCCCCAGGAACCCTTTTGGTCGCTGAGGCGAGCGAATTACCAAGTGGTATGCCGCGCGAAACGAGCGTCAAACGGGAATCGATTGGCAGTTCACGACCGCAGACGCTCGGATCAAATTAAGACGCCTCTACCCGAAAATTGAGCTGCGATAGACTACTAGTGCTTCGTCCAACTTTGATTTTAGGATTAGCCGTTTTGGCGCTAGCCACGGTTTCGTCGCAAGAACCGGGGCTAGCGGGCTGTCGGTTTAATCGTATACCGAGTGACAACAATTAGCCGACGGGCGTTAGCCCCGGTTAACGGTCGCGGGAACCGCCGCTAACGCGGTACGGCTAATTAAATCGACAGCCCGCTAGCGCCCAAACGGCTAATGTTGCCAACCCTAAAGTTGAATCTAGACAAAGCACTAGGATAAACGTCGCGGATTTTGCCCGCCTGGGTTTGCGAGCTAGACTTGTGATTGTCCGAACTCTCGTCACTCCCAGACAAAACGCTTGCGTTGGGTAAATGGATGCTAGATTTACTGCGAGCCCGTTCCAATGGAGCGGGCAGGGTCTTTTCGTTGGTCGTCCCCGCGACGCTGGTTGGCTGCCTTTTTTTGATCGAAATGGTTGAGGGTCGGGGGGCCGATGGGCGAGTATCGAGCGACTCCGAGGCGATTCAAGAGGCCTTGATTTGGGCAGAAGCCCTCAGTGATGACCGGCCGGCGACCCGAGTCAGGGCCGAGGAGCAAATCGGAAGGCTTGTTCGTGATGCCGATCGAATGACCCTCGATCGCATCCGACAGCATCTGTTGCGGGGCCTATTGCGAGCCGGATTGAATGCGGATCTGGAGTCTCAGCTTAGCTTGGAACGCCTGCTTGCGGACTTGGATGAGACGCAACATTCATGGGAATTGAAAGATTTTCTCGAGCCCGACTTGGCCCCGATTCCACACCTTGCCACCAACCTCGAGCCGTCCGGTTGCCTGGCGTTGCACTGGCAAACTTTCGCGGCTCGAGCCGGCGACGACCTCGAGTCGCGGCAAGTGTTCGCTCGGCTCGCTGGCAAGGCAGGCCCATCGTGGCGGTGGTTTGCGATTGACGGGCAAACGAAGGACGACTGTGACATTTTTATCAGTCATCTCGGGTGCATCGCACCGACCGAGCCCCACTATCACGCGGTCGAAGCGAGGGTGGTTTATCGCCGCCTGGACCATTTCGAATGGGCCGATCGAACAATGTCGAGCGTCTTGAGCGATTCGCGTTTGCTGGGGCGGTTGATCGACCGGACTTTGTGCGACAACCCGTACGGTTGGTCGGTCGAGCAACGGTTGCGACTGGCGTTGATGTACCGGCGTGACGCCACCGCCTTACGGATCGCGGATTCGGTCGGGCAATCCGAAGACCGTTTACCAGTCGACTGGGCGGTTTCCATGTTGGCATTGCGTCAAATACAGCGACGAAGTTTTGCCGATTCGACATCCGGATCACCCCAATGGAGGAACCGCTGGCAGGCGATTTCGGAGTCACTCGCCGATCGCCGGATGTTGGCCCGACGGCCTGACGAATTGTTGCCGAAGGTGAAGCCATCGATGTTTGTTGACGCTGCGATCACGACACGAGTTCAAGACGTGGCCGCCTGGGTGTTGATGGATCGAGACGGCGACGATGCTCGTCAGCAAGGAATGCCTCAACTGCAAGCCGACTCCATTTGGGGCGTGCGTCGCAGTTCGATCGGGTTTGCCACGCAGTATGAACGAGACCGACAATTGGGTGATTTGGTCAAGAGGAATTCAAACCTTTAATGGTCCAGCGGATTCCTGTAGGTGGCACTGAGTGGTCCGCGAATGAACTTTCAAAGAACCTTGAAAATTTCTTCAGGACTGCTCTTTACTCCTGCCGATCCTAAAGAATAATTCTCGCGTTCACCCAAGAGCATTAAGAGTTTGGCTGACTCGTTCACGGGCCTTTTCCTCAGCCTCGACCACCTTCGTTCAACGAAGTGAAGGTCCTCATTCCCTGAATTGAACCAATCGCTGGAGTGCAGTTGGTTCCCGGTTTGTCGTTTTGGCTGCCCATTTTCCCCCTGTGCCAACGTCGGCATCGAATGGGTGGCGTGCGTCTATCCTTTTGAAAGTGAACCGTTCGTGAACGGATTGTGTGCGTTGGTAGCGGTTGCCGCTATCGTTGGTGCGGCCGCTCTTGCCGAAGCCTGGTGGTATCGTCGCCAGCTTGAAAAGATCCCATTTCGAATTCACGTCAATGGAACCCGAGGAAAGTCTTCGGTCACGCGATTGATCGCGGCTGGATTGCGTGCCGGCGGCATTCGAACGTGTGCCAAGACAACGGGCACGCTCGCACGAATGATTTTTACCGATGGTCGCGAACTGCCGATCTTCCGTCCTGACCGCGCGAACGTGATCGAGCAAAAACGAATCGTCAAGACGGCCGTCGCCGAGCAGGCCGAAGCCCTCGTGATCGAGTGCATGGCGTTGCAACCGTTGTTGCAATCGGTCTGCGAATTGAAGCTGGTCCGATCCACTCACGGGGTGATCACGAATGCTCGCGCCGACCATTTGGACGTCATGGGGCCGACACGACTCGATGTCGCCCGCGCTTTGTCGGCGACGGTACCGGTTGCCGGAACGCTGTTGACCGCCGAAGACCGCAACGACTCATTGCAAGTCATGAATGCGGCTTGCAAGGATCGGGGTACGACGATGCACAGCATCACGGCCGCCGATTCGGCAAACGTGACCGCCGAAGAATTGTCGCAGTTTTCATATCTCGAGCATGCCGAGAATGTCGCCTTGTCTTTGGCGGTGTGCCAACAGCTCGGCATTGACCGCGACGTCGCCTTGCGTGGCATGTGGGCCGCCGAACCCGATCCAGGCGCGATGCGTGTTCACCAACAAACCGTTCGTGGCGACTCGTGGCATTTCGTCAACGCCTTCGCCGCCAACGATCCCGAGTCGACAACGCGTATTTGGGATGCGGCCTATGATTACTTCCCGGGTGTGCAGCGTCGCGTCCTGGTAATGAACTGCCGGGTCGACCGGATCGACCGCAGCGTCACGATGGCCGATGCTTGTGTCCAGTGGCGCAAAGCGGACCGATTCGTCATCATCGGATCAGGTACCGACGTGTTTTTGCGTCGGCTGCTCAAAGGTGGCGTTAACCCCGATCACATCCTTTGCTTGGGTAACGCCAATGGTGACGAAGTCGTCTCGATGCTGATCGAGTCGTTTGCGGCCGAGAAAGCCAAGTCAAGCCACACGACGGCCGCGATCAAGACGGCTGAGTTGGTTTCGGCCACTACAACGGCATCCAGACCGCAAGCCGACGCCCCGACCGCTACCAATGAAAATGCTACCGCATCGGGAATGCTGTTGATGGGAGTCGGCAACATCGCCGGACCTGGGATGGCGTTGGCTGATTTCTTTGCAGATCCGAACAGTTGTGTCGAGTTTTCCAAGCCGATCGTTGCGGCCGGAAAGACAACGTCCAATAGCGAACGTGTGATGGAGATGGTCTGAAATGGAATGGTTAGCTTTGTCAATCGGTATCGGACTGGTCGTCAGTCTCTTGTTCACCGAAGCATTCGGATTGAGCGTCGGCGGCATGATCGTACCCGGATACTTGGCGTTGTCGTTTGATCAACCGTTGACGGTGATCGCGACAATCGCGGCAGCGTTGATTACCGCGTGGATGGTCCACGAAATCGACCGATACGCGATCCTTTTCGGACGACGACGAGTCGTGCTCACGATGGTATTCGGTTTCGCCGTTGCGGCGACGCTCCGAGCGATCCTCGAAGTCGTGTGGCCGGGTGTTTCGATGGCGCTGGTGGGTGGCTCGGCGGCGGAACTGGCCTCGGGCGAGATGTCGCTGGCGTGGTTGCAAAACATGACCGTGATCGGATTCGTGATCCCCGGATTGGTCGCGTTGTGGATCTCCCGCAGCGGTGTCATCCAAACGTTATCGCCGCTGATCATCGCATCGTCGCTCGTCCATCTAGTGTTGGTCGCCATGGGCGTCACTTCGTTGGCATAGCGAAGACCGGCTCATGGCATCGTCCAATACTCATTCTCTTGTGGCCTCGTTCACTACCCAATTTAAGACCCAACGAAACCTGAAATGAAAAAACTATACTATCGACCACAGAAGATCTCTTCTTGGTCGTTGGTGTTCTTGGCAATCGGTTCGATCGCCGTGGTCATGGCGATCCGATTGGTGCCAGCCCGTTGGCCGGCGCTCGAAAGCTTCGCCGGCACGGCTTATCAGATCCCTGATTTGCGTGATCGCATGCTCGAAGCATCCGAGCGAGCCGAGGCCGCGTTTGAGGCGATTCACTGTCGTCGTGTACAACTCGGGCACGCGTTGCTTGACCTTCATGATCCTGCCGACACCGGCATGATCGGCCCTTCGATGTCCATGGTGACAACGTTGCCCGGTCACCTCGAAGCGAAGCAAACGAGTGTGAACCCGAACTTTGCCGCCGTCGCGATGCGAATGCTCGTCGATGCGGGTGTCCGTCCCGGCGACCGGATTGCCATCGGCTGCACCGGATCGTTTCCGGCATTGAATATCGCGGTCTACAGTGCCGCCGAATCGCTCGGATGTCGCCCTGTCATCATCAGTAGCGCCGCCTCGAGTCAATTCGGTGCCAACGAACCGGACCTGATGTGGCCGGATATGGAAAAGCTGCTTTACGATGAAGGCATCTTTGCTCATCGCAGCTTGATGGTATCCCGTGGCGGTTTTCAAGATCGCGCGGCTGGAATGACCGATGACACGCGCGTCATCCTTGAAGCGTCGATCGAGCGAAGCGGTTTGCCATTGATGGATAGCGAGAGTGACCAAGACGCGATCGAGCGGCGCATGTTGGCGTACTCCGAAGCGGTCGAAGACGACTCTTACGCGGTTTACATCAATGTCGGTGGTGGAGACGCCTCGGTCGGAGGGACGATCGGAAATGACACGCTCGGCGAAGGCATCATTCAGCCGATCTCGGCCTTGTCACCGAGTCGATTCCTAGGCGTGGCCCAAGCCGGGACGGTGCCGACCGCCAGCGGAGAGCCATCACCGAACGATTGTGTGGCGGCTCGGTTCTTGTCGTCTGGGGTTCCGGTGATCAATATGATCAACGCTGTCAAGCTCGCCAAACAGTACAATCTGCCGATTGCATCTTCCGAGATTATCCCGGTTGGCCATGGTGGCGTTTACGCGATCGCCGACTTACGCCGCGTCTTGGCGGTTTTGGGGATTGCGGTGATTACGTTGCTCACTTTGTTGGTCGTTCGGCCCCCGCAGCGATTAGTCGACGCGGGCAAACGACGAGGCTGGTTCGGCGACCATGCCAAGTCGCAACCGCAGTGGATGGTATAAGGCCGCGATTTCGGCATACTCGGATTGGGTGGTTCGCACCGGTGTTCTGCGTTAAGCTTAGCATCGCGTGAAAAATAAGTGGCATAGGCTTCCAGCCTGTGTATATCCCACAAGTCCTCATGTATTGCTCCCCTGCCAGCTCGTCTGGCAGGAAGCCGAGGTTGGTAAGCTAGACACGAGCCGCAAGTCCCCCAACCTTCCGATTTTCACTTGTGCTCGCCGCTTGAAGCGGCGAGCACAAGTGAAAATCGGAAGGTTGGGGTAGCGTCGTTGTCTAGCTTGCGAACCTTATTCACCCACGAGACGAGCTCGTGGGGGTCAAAAAAGATGTGGGGTATAAACAGGCTGGAAGCCTATGCCACTTTGATAATGCCCATCCGAAAAGGGGTCTGACCCTTTGGAGGCGCGTCTATATTCGTTGTTTTTTTGGTATCGCCGGAGAGGGTCAGACCCCTTTTCGGATAGGCGCTTAGGCTTGGCCGTGTTGAAAGTACATCAGGTTCGCAAGACGTACCCAACGGTCGGCGAACCGTTGATTGTGTTGCGTGACGTCTCACTGGAATTAAACGCCGGGCAATCGGCGGCGATTGTCGGCCCGAGCGGCAGCGGCAAGACAACGCTGCTACAGATCTTGGGCTCGTTGGATCAACCCGACGCGGGAGACGTATCGATCGGTGGACAAGACCCATTCCTGCTCGATGAGAAAGCCCGCGCGGCGTTTCGCAATCGCACGATCGGTTTCGTATTTCAAGATCATCATTTGTTGCCGCAACTGTCGGTCATCGAAAACGTATTGATTCCCGCGCTCGCCGTCGGGCGTCCCATGCCGGAGGATCATCAGCGTGCGGAGATGCTGATTCGCGACGTCGGACTGGCCGAACGAATGACGCACCTGCCCGGCGAGTTGTCTGGTGGCGAACGAGAACGCGTCGCGATCGCGCGAGCGTTGGTGATGCAGCCCACGTTGATCTTGGCCGATGAACCGACAGGCAATTTGGATGCACGCACCGCGTCGGAGATCACTGCGTTACTGCTACGTTTGCAGGCCGACGCGAACGCGGTACTTGTCACCGTGACCCACTCCCAAACGCTAGCCGATGCGATGGACCAACGGTGGGAATTGGTCGACGGTCACCTCGAGTCGCGGGCATGACGGCGTCGCTGGCCCCCGAAGCGTTGCAGAAGATCAAACGTCTTGACTTGCGTGCACGGATGGTCGTGCGGGGCTTTTTGCAAGGATTGCACACGAGCCCACTGCAAGGATTTTCGGTGCAGTTCAGTGAGCATCGCCGCTACAACCGGGGCGATGACCCCAAACTGATCGATTGGTTGGTTTATGCCAAAACGAACAAGCATTATGTCAAACGTTACGAGGCCGAAACGAACCTGACGGGCTACTTGGTCATGGACCTGTCCAAGTCGATGGGGTTTAGCCAGCGACAATCGATGAACAAGTTTGAGTACGCGACGTGCTTGGCGGCGTCGCTGACTTATTTGATGACGATGCAAAAGGACCCGGTCGGCTTGTTGACGTTTCGCGACAAGCTCAGAGCTGTGTTGCCTGCACGAAGTCGACGGGGGCAACTCGGTGACGTGATGGCGGCGTTATCATCGATGACGCCCGACGGAACGACCGAGCTGCCCGCCAGCCTAACGCAGGTCGCTGCGATGTTGCGTCAGCATAGCTTGGTGATGCTGTTTTCCGATCTACTCG
The DNA here is from genome assembly GCF_007859915.1 of Neorhodopirellula pilleata. Taxonomy (GTDB): domain Bacteria; phylum Planctomycetota; class Planctomycetia; order Pirellulales; family Pirellulaceae; genus Rhodopirellula; species Rhodopirellula pilleata. The sequence goes on along the minus strand of NZ_SJPM01000010.1, from coordinate 178,798 downwards.
GCGACCCGGCTGAAGTGTTGATGGCATTGGGGCGATTGCGTCACGGCGGGCACGACGTGATCGTTTTTCATGTCATGGACGAAGCCGAAGTTCATTTTCCCTATGACGGCCCGATCGAGTTTGAAGACCCGGAAACGGGTGAGGTCGTCACGGTCGACGCAACCGGTTTTCGAGACGAATACCTCAGTGGCGTGAAAGCGTTTCGCGAAACGTACCGGGAAGGCTGCAACCGAATGCGGATCGATTATGTGCCGTTGGACACAAGCATGCCGTTTGACAAGGCGTTGACCGAGTATTTGCAACAGCGTCAGGCACGCTTTTAGCTGAGTTTCTAGCTGTATCCGTTTCGAGCGTGTTGCCAAAAAAACTCGTTCGTTCAGGTCAACTAATTTCAAAAACACCTTGACATCAGCTAATGGAGGCCTATATTTGCGACATAAATGGTGTTTTGGTGTTCGGAAAAGACGTGTGCTTGTTCACTCCGTTCCGTTCACCTAATCTTTTGATGGCCCCCGAAGACTCGGAATTGTTTTCGACAGTGAGGCCTGGCTCTTTAAGCGAGCCTCCTCGCAGACTTCGAGAAAGAATTCAAGAAGTCGTTTTGTTTTCCGAAAATTCGATGGGTGTTGTTCGGCGATCCCAAATCCTATCTGGGAAGGGTCGAACGGGAATCTTTTGGCAAGGAATTGCCACTTACGTGAGTTCGTGTCGGGCATCTTTGCTGGCTTGATCTCCGAAGGTTGCGTTGAAGGTGTTACCGCCACCCTCAAAGCAAACAACCTGACTTTCAGTTTTCAAAACGCGGTTCCTCTTGTTGGTTATCCAATCGACTTGGCGCGTTCGGTCTCTGCTTTCGTGATTTTGCTAAGGCACCATCTCAAGCGAAAGCGGCAATCGAACTTTCCGACCAATCTGCCCGTTTGCGGGTGTTGCTTGTGGTACCAGGAATGACAGATGGCAAAAAAGAAGCGTGCACCTCGTAGCCGAGGTGGTTACGGCGGCTCTCAAAATGGTTCCCCATCGGACAACGGTGGTGAAGGCACCTCCAACGGCAACGGCGGCGGCAAACCCCGATCGCGGCGTCGACGACGTGGCGGCGGAGGCGGCGGCGGAAACTCCGGCGGACCTCCTTCGGGCGGCAACGGTGAACCAGCAGATTTCGTCAGCGATGCTCCGCTCGAAGAGTGGTCCGGCATCCTCGAAATGCACCCCAACGGCTACGGATTCTTACGCAGCCCCACGAACAACTACACCCGCGAACGGTCCGATCCATTCGTGCCCGGAACGATGGTCGAAAAGTTCGGTCTGCGTCAGGGCGTCATGCTGCACACGATGGTGCAACAGGCCAAACGACAACAGGGGCCGCGTGTTCGCGAGATCTTAGATGTCGAAGGTTCGCCACCGGAAAAATATGTTGATGCCCCTCATTTCGATGACCTGACGGCGATCAATCCGGAACAACCACTCAAGCTGGAAAAGGGCAAATTGCCGCTGACCAATCGAGTCATCGACTTGCTCGCCCCGATGGGCAAAGGCCAGCGTGCGTTGATCGTCGCGCCGCCGCGAAGCGGTAAAACGATCATGCTTCAGCACATCGCCGAAGGCATTTCACAGAATCACCCCGACCTCAAACTGATGGTCTTGTTGATCGACGAGCGGCCCGAGGAAGTCACTGATATGCGTCGCAGTATTATCAACGGCGAAGTCATCGCGAGCAGTTTGGACATGGACATCGAAAGCCATGTGCGACTCAGCCAACTGGCGATCGATCGCGCCAAACGTCTCGCCGAAGCCGGCCAGGACGTGTTCTTGATGCTTGATTCGATCACGAGGTTGGCGCGAGCGTTCAATAAGTGGGTCGGCAAAGCCGGTCGTGGCGGTGCCACAGGCACCGGCGGTTTGGACATCCGCGCGATGGACATCCCCAAGAAACTGTTTGCGACCGCGCGGGCGTTCCAAGAAGGCGGTTCACTAACAATCGTCGGCACGTGTTTGGTCGATACGAACTCGCGAATGGATGAGGCGATCTTCCAAGAGTTCAAAGGCACCGGCAACATGGAAGTCGTTTTGGATCGACGTTTGGCTGATCGCCGCGTTTATCCGGCCATCGACATATCGATGTCCGGAACTCGTCGCGAAGAACTATTGCTCGACGAAGAAACCTACGAAACCGTTTCCATGCTTCGGCGAACGCTCAGCGAAATGCATCCTGTCGACGCGATGGAGCAATTGACGAAACAACTCGGTCGATTCGAGGACAACGAAGGCTTCCTGAAGTTAATCTCGGGAGCCAAGTTAGCTTAGATATTCGTCGCAATGGCATCTGAAGGCGGCGAGAAACTCGCCAAGAGTTTCGGCCCGAACAGGTTCAATAAACTTGCTCACAACTCCGCTTGCCGTGGTTGCCAAAAACCGACGAATCAACGAAACTCTAAGGACGCACCAAGAAGGTTGAGCAACGATAAGTTTGCCAACGGAGGATAAGCGAGTTGGTGAGCGGCCTCACTGGAACTGAGGTACCCCGTAAGGGGCTGCGGGTTCGAGTCCCGTGTCCTCCGCTGTCGTCAAAACACCCTCAAAAACCCCGTGTTTTTGAGGGTGTTTTTATTGGCACCCCGGTGTGTGCCACGAGTTTGCCAATAGAAGTGTTCTTGTCCGACTCGATGACGGGCGATGTACCGCAGCCGGATGCCAAGTCGGTTGCAAAACTACTTAACGTCGGAACGCCCGACGCCAACTCCGGTCCACTTCAATTGGTCCATCTTGCGACGGGGTTCGTCATCATTGAAGTAGTCGTAGTTCCGAACCTTCTCACTGTCGCAGTGGCCAGGTCAGCCCATCACGATTCGTTCTCGAGCCCCGTCAAGCGACTTTACATTGTCAATGGCGCTGCAAGGCGACTACACCATTGCCACGATTTGGAAGAACCAGAATGCTTTGATTTTCTGACTTTGTTCGATTACGCCCCCAAAGACGCTAAAGAACTGCAATCGACAAAAAGAAAGGTAGAAGCTAGTTCCCTTCCTTCGTCATAGCGTCGCCGCTCATGGTCGGTTCCGCCATCATCGCCTCGCCCTTCATGTTGTCGGACATCATCTCGCCGCCTTTCATGTCGTCAGCCATAGCGGGCGTGTCGTTCGACGCGCCTTCGGTGGTCATTTTATTCTCCGCACATCCGACAAAGGCGAGTGTAGCGACCAGGAACAGACCGGAAGTGGAGATTGCGAGCGTTTTCATCTTGTTTCTTTCTGGAAAATTAGTTTTTTTGTTGCACGACAGGGAGAGTTCCTGATTGCGATGAGGAATAGACGCCGTTGCAGGTCACTGTCTTACCAAGCGAGTTCCGATTTTCTCAGAATCGCCCTTGGGGAATTTCCAGATACCGATTGCTATACGCTGTCCCGTTCGTGGAAAGCGATCCAAACAGCACCATCACTGCGAAATCTTTCCGATGCATCTTTGGCGAACTGCCCGGCTACAGCACTCGACAATCTGGCCAAATAGGCGCGGTGACATAACTGATGCTAAACCCGCTCGCCAACTCTTGCGATCAATTGGGAAAGTGATTTGAAGTATCCAGTCAGTTTTTCAATGGGACCCGGCGTTCTTCGTTCGTCGGTAAACCGGATCGCGATGAGGGTCGTATCATCGTCGCCAAGCCATCGAGCGGAATGTTCACTAACCAACCGGTTGAGTTCTAGGCCGAATTGCGATACTGAATCGGTTCGCGAAATTTGCTCGACAATCTTTAGAAGTCCTGCCTCGCCGAGCAACTCATCGGACGTGTCGCAACATTCCGTATAAGCATCGGTATAGAGCAGGAGCCAGTCACCTGGATCGATCTTGATCACGAAATGCTCATAGGAAGTTGAACGGTCCAGCCCGAACGGGAAATTATCGGCTTGCCCCGCTGTACTTGTCGGCTCATCCAGAAACGCCCAGCTTTTCCGCGAGTGTTGATAAATCAGCGGTCGCGGGTGCCCCGCATTGGTCAACAGGAGAGTTGACTTATGGCTAAGGAAAGTTGCAAGCACGGCGGTCGCAAATCCGTCTTTTGTTTCCAGCTCCGTGAACTCGCGGTTCAGCTCAACGACCAAGCGATCTTGCTTCTTGGCATTCATGAACTTTCGCAATAAGGCACGTAGCTTTTTTGAGGTTTCACTGACGCGATCACCGTGCCCGGCAACATCGGAAAGCACAATACGCGTGACAATTCCACCGGCACACAGCGAGAGGTAATGGACGTCACCCCCCTGTTTATCACCTTGGTAAGGCTGACTAAACACCCAGGCGTGAAGACCAGCCGATGTTACCGTTTTTTCGACGTGGCTGCTCCCATTCCAGATTTCCATGCATTGCAGTTCGTGGGGACCGCTGGATACTCTGGGATTGGATTCCGGCTCGTTTTTCATTCTCTGGTTCTGCAGTTTGGATTGTTTAAAAAAAGTTGAGTGAGACTCAGCCAGCGATATCCTGCAGACCGTCCAGATCGAGCAAGCATAGATACGCCCGCGAATAGTCAATCAGAGCTTTTGCAAGGCAAACTCGATGAGGCGAAACCAATTCGGCTGTCAACGCTCATTAAGACGCTATATCTTCAGCACATCTTACGTTCGGTTTGCCTTTAAAGCGTTTTTCGCGAGTATAAACCGTATCATTACGTCGATCGGCGTCGGTGCGCTATCGCATTGATCGAGTAACACCGGTCTCGTTTCCCTTGGGGGCTACCGAGCCAGTCGGAAAGACTTGAGACGCAAACCGCATCCAGTCAGTGTTGCCGCGATCATGTCGATCTGGGAACCTGAAAGCCGACTGTTCAGGAAGATAAGAAAATGCAAAAGACGTTCAATTCGGCCGCTATCGCTGTTGTCCTGACGGTTTCTGCTGCAGCCTAAGGGCTTTCGACACGCGGTCGCGTGACGATTCAGTCGGCTCTCACCGACGCGATGGTTATCACGATGTCGGATTCGATGGCAAGCGGATTGCACGGTGATGCTGTGATCTACTCAGAGATTGCTCTCAAGGCTGTCAACAGCGCGGCGTACTCGTCGCGACAGCACTTGCACAGTTCCAGGTGCGTGCGAACGATCTCCAGCGATTGTGGGACGGTTTGGCCATCCAGTTCGGCTTGAGCGAATTGGTCCATGAGTTCATAGCAACCGTCGCAGCCAATGCTTTCGGCCTTCGCGGTTACTATCAGATCGATCAGGTTGGCGAGTTGCACTGAGTTGAGTTTCATTTTGGTTACTTTATGCGAGACTGGCGTTGATGTCTTCAGCCGAAATGCCAGCTCGCTCAAAACCATCTTTTAGTTTAAGGCGAGCATCGTGTATCAATTTGTAAACAGCGTTACGATTGGTACCGACTCGTTCGGCAATTCCGTCCGTAGAAAAACCAGACAGAAACGCACGCATTGCAAGACGCTGCTTGTCAGTCAGCACGTCTTCGATAAGTTGATGCAACGTTGTCAATAGTTCCTGGCGATCTGCATCGGAACCGACACCCGTATACGATTCGAACGCAATCTCTATCCGATAGCCGTCATCCTTGTTGAACGCTTCCATCGAGACATCTCGGTGGTATTTACGTCGCAGAGAACTGATTCCGACACGGGTAGCGACCGCCATCGCCCACGTAATGAATTTGCTTCGGCCCTCGAATTGATCAAGCGACTGCAGGATCTTGAGCAATGCGTCCTGAACAACATCTTCAGCCGAGAACGGCTGGCCGTATCGGTTCGTGAGTGATCGGCTGAGTCCGCGTAACAGCAGTTCGCGAAGCTGTGATATCGCATCGTCGCGAACCCGGTCATCCGAACTGCGAAGGCGGTACAACCAATCTTGATCTTCAGTCATCAAACTGCTCCGTAAGCCAGCATTGCGTCTGCTACCTTGATGAATCCACCGATGTTTGCACCTGCGACGTAGTCGACGTGGCCGTTCTCGCGGGCTCCGTAACGGACGCATTTCGCATGAATTTCAGACATGATTGTTTGCAACTTGGAATCGACTTCCTCTCGAGTCCACGAAAGACGCAATGCGTTTTGCGATTGCTCCAAACCGGAAACGGCAACACCGCCGGCGTTTGCTGCCTTGGCTGGTCCAAACAGAATTTGCTGTGATGCGAACAATCGTGATGCTTCCAAGTCCGTCGGCATATTCGCACCTTCGCAGACGATCCTCACACCATTAGCAAGCATCATTTTCGCGTCGTTTGCATCGATTTCATTTTGCGTCGCACAAGGCAAGGCGATGTCAACAGGAACCTGCCAGGGCCGACCGGAAAGAAGCTGTGCTGATGGGTAACGCTGGACATACTCTTCGATCCGACCGCGACGCACCTCTTTCAAATCTTTTAAATACTCAAGCTTTTCGTCGTTAATCCCCGCAGCGTCATAGATGGTTCCCGACGAGTCGGAGGCGGTTACCACGATACCGCCAAGTTCGGTAGCTTTTTCGATCGCATACAAGGCAACGTTTCCGCTTCCCGATACCGCGATCCGTTTTCCACGAACGCTGTCCCCAACTCGGTTCAGCATGTTCTCGCAAAAATAAACGCAACCGTACCCCGTTGCTTCGGTGCGGATCAGACTGCCGCCAAACGACAACCCTTTTCCGGTCAACGTTCCAACAAATCGATTCGACAGCCGCTTGTACTGACCAAACAGATAGCTGATTTCACGGCCGCCTACGCCGATGTCTCCAGCGGGAACGTCCGTGTCTTCGCCGATATGTCGATGCAGTTCGATCATCAAAGATTGGCAGAACCGCATCACCTCTCGATCGCTCTTACCCTTGGGGTTGAAGTTCGCCCCGCCCTTTGCCCCGCCCATCGGCAACCCGGTCAAGCTATTCTTGAAAGTCTGCTCAAATCCTAAGAATTTCAGAGTGCCGAGTGTAACGTCGGGGTGGAATCGCAAACCGCCCTTGTATGGCCCAATCGAATTATTGAATTGAACTCGCCAAGCTCGGTTTGCTCGGATATTTCCTTCGTCATCTTCCCATGTCACCCGAAAAATAACGACGCGATCGGGTTCCGTCATTCGCTCCAAAATCTGAGCGTCTCGATACTTTGGATTCTCATTAGTAAACGGAATGATCGTTTCCGCCACTTCACGAACCGCTTGGTGAAAGACATCTTCTCCTGGATTGCGACGCATCAAACCTTGCATAAAACATTCAAGGTCTCGGCAATGGCGATTGTCGATTGAGGGCTCACTTGTTTCCATATGGCGATTCCAAATCCGATTTAGATGTCTTCACGGCCTGCTCGATGGTCAGTGACCTGAGTTTCGAGCTGACCGCGAACAATGAACGGGGGCTGACTATTTTCTCATCGCGGGTGCGGCCAACGCGGGTTGAACCATCGTACGCATCATCGCGTCTTGTATCATGCTGGCCTTCATCGCGGGCTATGATGCGAACATGGGAGCTGCTTTTACAGGAGCACCGGAGAACATCGCCGATGCGGGCTCGCGCGAGATCATGGTTTGAAGCAACGCTTGGGAATGAGCCGGATCGCTGAATGCTTTTCGGATTGCAGTCTTGATCTCGACGTCGGTCACCATCGTTGCGCCAGACGCCGTAGTCATGGTCGCATGTTCAGCAATCGCGGTCAAGGCCTCCGATTTTGCGATGATTGCGGTCGTCGGCATTTCGTAGGCCATCACCGTCGGCAAATCGGCGAAAGCCATCATTGACTCGCCCGCCTTTATACCATCGCAGGCGACGCCATTTCCTAAGCCTTTTCCATCGGCATGGGGTCGTTCGCCATCGGATACATCATGTGGTCCTCGTGCATCATCGGGGTAGCCGACTACACGCTTGGTTGACATGGCCTGAGGTTGAGCGGAACAGGTCGAGCGGGGACTTGCGGCAATCGTGATCGCGTCAATCGTGAGACCGTGGCGGACAACGGTCATCACAACTCCATTTACAAGTACGCCAAAAGGCTGAGTTGCGCTCGGTCTTTTGGTAGATGGCGATCATTCTTTATTCGCCTTACCGTATGCGTTTCGTGAAATTCTTAGACGGGAAGTAAGTTTCCGGTCAATGGCGGCGTCTATCTTCTGGTACATGACAAGTCTGGCGGAAAATCCCACGATAAGTATTTGATTTCCATCGCTTTCCCTAGGAGCCATTCACTTGAGCGAGAACCATTTCGGTAGCGACCTTCGCGGCGAAGTCACGCCCTATCCGCTCTACGCGAACCGTCGACGATTTCTCCGAGGGGTCGGAGCTGTGGGAACGCTAGCAGCTTCTGCGGGGCTGTACCGGTGGTTCAATCCGGTTCGCAAGATGGAACTCGAGACGGCGGCAATCTCCGATTTGACGTCAGTGGATCTGACTCAGGACCAACGGCGAGAGCTTGGATTCTATGTCGACGAGCCGATGACGAGCGAGTCAAGCATTATTTCCTACAACAACTTCTACGAGTTTACGACTGATAAAAACGCGGTCGCCGATACGGCCAAAAATTTTGATACGACCGGCTGGCAAATCCGCGTGGAGGGCATGGTTCACAAACCAACCACGTTCACGATCCCTGAACTCAAAACGTTGGGGCCGATCGAAGAGCGGATCTATCGAATGCGTTGTGTCGAAGCATGGTCGATGGTGATTCCCTGGGCAGGACTACAATTATCACACGTGATCGATGCGGTCGAACCAATGAGCGAAGCCAAGTATGTCGCATTCGAGACGCTCTACGATCCGGAACGGATGCCAGGGCAAAAGACAACCGTTCTTCAGTGGCCTTACGTCGAAGGTTTGCGTTTGGATGAGGCGATGCATCCGCTGACCTTACTAGCCGTCGGGCTCTATGGCAAAGAATTGCCCGCACAGGACGGCGCCCCCGTCAGATTGGTCACGCCTTGGAAGTACGGATTCAAGGGAATCAAATCGATCGTGAAGATCTCGCTGCTCTCCGACGAGCCACCAACAAGCTGGAATCGATACGCACCATCGGAATATGGATTCTTGGCAAATGTTAATCCGAATGTCCCACACCCTCGTTGGAGCCAAGCAACCGAGCAAAGAATTGGGGAGACCGGTCGTCGACAAACCTTGATGTTCAACGGCTATGAGGACCAAGTCGCGTCGCTGTACGAAGGTCTCGATCTGTCTGTTAACATTTAATGCCTATCCGGAAGATGGATTCTTACACGATGAATATTTCATACTATCGCAATCTTGTGATTCTGGCTGGAATTGGTCCGCTTCTGATGCTTGGTTGGGATACTTGGCAAGGGCAACTCGGTGCAAACGGTGTAAACAATGCATTGCACATCACGGGTATTCTTTCGCTCGTCTTCTTGTTCATTTCATTGATCGTTACACCCCTACGAACGCTGACGGGATGGAACAGTCTTATCGCCTATCGGCGTGCCCTCGGGCTGTACGGCTTTGCCTACGCTGCTCTTCATTTTGGTATCTATGTCGTATTTGATCGAATGGGAAGTGTCAGTAGTACCGTCGAGGAAATTTTCTCTCGACGATTTTTGCTAGTTGGTTTCATTGCGGTGATGTTAATGTTGCCGCTTGCTTTAACGAGCACGAACGCGATGATACGGAAGCTAGGGCCGATGAGATGGAAACTCTTGCATCGACTTGCGTATGTCGCAGCAGTTTTGGGTGTTGTCCACTATTACATGTTGGTAAAGAGTGACGTTCGTCAACCCCTCGCTTTCGCCGCGGTGTTGACGCCGATTCTTGGTTTTCGCAGTGTCAAACACTACCTTGACCTTCGTCGTGGGGCGGCTAAGGCAAAAATAAACGCGGTCGCGGCACCAACCGTTGCCCGCAAGTTTTGGAATGGTGATTTAGTCGTCGCAAATATTCGTCGCGAGACAAACGACGTTAAAACATTCCGCTTCGTTATGCCGGGCGGCGGTGAGATCCCGTTTGTTCACCAACCTGGACAGTACATGAATCTGACGCTCAACATTGACGGGACGATAGTCAAACGCTCGTACACGATTGCTTCGTCGCCGACCCAGCGTGGCCACGTCGAACTGACCATTAAGCGGAATCCTGAAGGCACTGCGTCGCGATTTATGCACGACGTCGTCAAAGCGGGCGACTCGATTCGCGTTGGTGCTCCAGCGGGCAAGTTCTTCTTCAATGACCTGAAGGCCGAAGCGGTGGTGTTGATCTCCGGTGGTGTCGGTATCACGCCATTGATGTCCATCTTGCGAAACCTGACCGACCAAGCGTGGGGCGGGACGATCTACTTCATCAACGCGGTGCGATCTGCGGAGGACATGATCTTTGCCAACGAGTTGGAGTTTTTGGCGAATCGATTCGAAAACCTGCAGGTTCTCAATTTTTTCAGTCAATCGCTTCCTAAAACACGCAACGATGTCCCCGCCAGCCGATGGCAAGACAAGTCGGGCTACATCAACGCTGAGGACCTGGGTCAATTCATTTCCGATTTAGAAGACTTGCCAATTTTTCTTTGCGGCCCCGACGCGATGATGCAAGCCGTTCGCAAAACGATTGTGTCGCTAGGTATCCCTAACGAGAATGTTTCGACTGAAGAGTTCGTTTCGCCAAAAGCAACAGCGGTGATTAATGCCAATGATCAGGTGAGCGATGGTTCGATTGGCAACCTGGTGTCCGGATTGGCCGACGGCCAAACAGCGACCATCACATTCTCAACTTCGGCGCGCATGGTTGAAATTGATTCGTCAACAACAGTCCTTGAGGCCGCTGAACAAGTCGGCGTAACTTTGCCCTGGGAATGCCGCAGCGGTATCTGCGGTCAGTGCAAAGTGCGATGCGCGTCGGGTCGTGTGAGAATGGTCAGTCGCGACGCGATTACCAAGTCCGAGGAATCCGAAGGCTTCATCCTTGCCTGCCAGTCTCATCCTGTGGATGAGTCGATCGTGATCGAGATTTAGTGGTTCCCAAGTAAACGATTCCATCCCAGCATACGGTCAAGCCACTTTGAAGCTGCCAATTCAACTCTGGGAACCGCTATTTGGAACACCACCGCTTGATGGGAACAGGTGCTCCGATATCAAGTAACGCGTGAATTTCGCATGCATCGCCGGCCGGCGGCGGTTTTTCAGGTGTTTGCCCGACGGTGATCTAACGTTTAGACTGATGTTCAGCTAACTCATTTTCACCACATCGAATGGTTCGACTGAAGAACCTGCGTCCTCGGATGAAGGATTGACGGATGATAAAACGTTCCCATTTTCGACCTGCCTTTCAGTCGCTCGAATCTCGCCGACTTTTGGCCGCCGATGCGGCGGCGGTAGCCGAGGTCGCCGAGATCGTCGCGGCAGACGTGAATGCGGATGGTTCCGTGACGGCTCGCGATGCGTTGGAAGTCATCAACGAACTCAATGCCGCCGAAGTGGGTGGTGAACTTTCCGATCTTCCGGTTCCTCCGCGAGTCGCGGCGATCTTGGATCGACTCGACGTCGATGGGAACGGGCGTTTGACGTCCGTTGATGCGCTTCGGATCATCAATCGAATCAATTCGGATCGAGTGGATTTGGTTGATTCGGTGCTTCGCACGCTGCCAACCGTCGGTGAAGACGTCGCGAACGAAGTGTCGGGCTCGTTGCGAGATTCCGTGCGAACATTCGTATCCGAGCTGAACACGTTGCGTCGCGACGTGAACTTGCCACGGCAAGCTGTTGCGGACGTGATCGGTGAAATCGCCGAGATTACTCGAGATCGTGAATTGTCGACAACCGAACGAACCTCGGCGGTTCTCGAGCGGGTTGAAAGCATCGTGGATTTGGTGGGACTTGATTCGACGAACGTTGAGAACGTGCGTCGCCGCGTCCGAGACGTACTTGATTCGCTGCCTGACTCCTTAACCGATCGGTTGAACGAGATCTCGCCTGAGATCCTTCAAACCGCCGATCGGATCGTCGACTCACTTGAAGGTGGTTTGTCGTTCTCAACCATCGGCGGACTGTTGGACAACTTGCGAGGCTTGCAAACCAACCTGCGTTTCCCGTCCATGTCTAGCGTCTTCGCCTTCGTCGATCTCTATCGCGAAACCACGGCCGATCGTTCGTTTAGCGACACCGAACTGCTGCAATTACGACAGAGCGCCGCGACCGTTCTTGAAAGTGCCGGTATCGGTGGTGACTTACAAAACCGGCTACTCGACGGTTTTGAACGCGTGATCCGATTGCGGTTCTAAGAACCTAATCGAAAAGGGGTCTGACCCTCTCCGGCGAGGCCATAAACGCCAGCGAAATTCGACACGCCTCCAAAGGGTCAGACCCCTATTCGGACAGGTACAAAAGCATTCACTTGCCGAACCCTTTTACAAATTCGCGATTTCCGCGTTGCTATCACCGAAGCTTTCTAGGTCGATGCCGTGCCGACGCAGCATCGACAAGTACAGATTGCAAATCGGAACCTGTCCTTGTGCGGCAAGGTGTTGGCCGCCGCGAATCGTTCCTCCACCATGACCGGCGAGCACGATCGGTAGGTTATCGGGATCGTGCCGATTGCCGTCGGAGAAACTCGAACCGAACATGATCATGCTGTTGTCTAACAACGTCCCTTCCCCTTCGGGGATCGCTTTCATTTTGTCGAGCATTTTGACGAACTGCTCGACGTGCCAGTAATTGATCCGCTGATATTGCTGAATTTTTTCTTCCTTGTTCTCGTGATGAGAGAGTTCGTGGTGTCCACCACGAACGCCTTCGAGAAACGAAAAACCGCGTCCGGAAACATCGTTGGCGAACATGAACGTCGCCACGCGCGTCGAATCCGTTTGAAAAGCCAATACCATCAGATCGAGCATCACATCGATGTGTTCGCGGAAATCGCCAGGAGTTCCCGACTCGGGTGCGGGTATGCTTGCGTCGTTCGTCGACTGTTCCCAAGAACGTGAGGGATGTTTCGCGGCGTATTCGATCCGTTGCTCGACGGCACGAACCGCGTCGAGATACTCGTCCATTTTGAACTGATCGTCGCGACCAAGTTTCCCACGAATCTGCCTCGCATCCTCGAGGACATAATCAAGCAGGTTTTGATACGACTGAGTGTCCTTTCCTTTGGACTGAAGCCCTTTGCCGAACAGTCTTTCGTAAACGACACGCGGGTTAATGTCCTTGGCGACAGGCCGTGTGGGGGTTTGCCACGAAATATGCGATCCGTATAAACGCGTGTAGCCCACATTGCTATCGATTCCGCTGATAACGGGTTCGGTTCCGAGCTCGAGGGACGGAAGCGGCGTCTGTTTCCCGCGATGTGAAGCGATCAGTTGATCGACCGAAATGCCCCCACTACTGATGTCCTTTCCGGTGGTCTTGGCGACCGGCATGCCGGTTAAAAAGTTGGCAGTTTTGGCATAGTGCCCGTCGCCGCCGTGTGAATGCATTTTGTCTAATCCAGACAAAATGGTGACATCATCTCGAAGATGTTCGAGCGGCTTGAGCGTGGGCGAAAGTTCATACTCGGTTCCCGTTGATGTGGGCACCCAATCCTTCTCCCAGACGCCGTTGGGGAAATACAGGAACGCGGTACGCAGCGGCGGCTTGCCAGTCGCCTCATCGCCCGTGGGTCCTTGGTCTTGACTCGACGTGGTCGAATCAGCGCGAGCCAACGATGGAAGAAACGGCATACCCAACAACACGCCGCTTCCACGCAGAAATCGTCGGCGGTCGAACTGCGATCTGGTAATACGTTTGGGCATGATAGAATGCACTTTATTTTAGGGTAGCGAAACTTGCTACTAAGCAGCGGATAATGGTTTTCAGGTTGGTTCTAGTGGTCTGTCACAGCTAAAAGTTAGGGTAGTGGATCTTGTTAAAGATCCTGTAGCGGTCGGATCTTTAACAAGATCCACTACAGCGAACCCTAATGTTTAGCTGTGACAGACCACTAGTTGGTTTTTGTTGCGGCTTTAAAGTATCGGTGCTGAAACGGATAGCTTGTCACAATCGTCTCGATGAGGACCGAAGCTCGCTGATCGTTGGCATCGAGCGCCTTCAAGGCGTCGTTGATGACACAGTCGTCGAATTCATTGAGTTCGCGACCCAACGCGAATCCGAGCATCTTCTTGACGAAATGACGTTTAAACTCTCCTGAACGATTCAACAAGACCCGCTTGAGTTCTTCGGGTCCGTTGAACGTTTCGCCCGAAGGCAATTTTCCCGTCGAATCAATCGGAGTTTCGCCGTCCTGATCTCGCCAGCGTCCGATCGCGTCGAAATTTTCCAATCCGAACCCGAGCGGGTCCATGCGGTTGTGACAAGCGGCGCAGTCGGGATTTTTTCGGTGAAGTTCCAATCGTTCTCGCAACGTGCTGGCGTGGTCGGCCTCGGATTCGTCCAAGGGGGGAACATTCGGCGGCGGCGGAGGAACACGTCCGCCCAGAATTTCTTCGAGCACCCAACGCCCTCTCAGCACGGGGCTGGTCCTGCGCGGATAAGATGCCGCCGACAAGACGGCTCCGAGTGTGATCACGCCACCGCGTCGACGATTGGGGACGGGGACTTCTTGCCAATCCGCATCCGCAGCCAGTTCGATTCCGTAATGGGATGCCAAAGTGCCGTTGATCTGCACATGGTCGCTGTCGATCAGTTCCAACAATGAACGCCCATCGCGAAACACGGACCAAACCGATCGCACGGCTTCCTCGCGAAGGTCTTCCGCCAAACGTTCACTATAGTGGGGATAGAGATCATTGTCCGGCGACGTAGCGTGCAAGAAATGTGTCAGGCCGAGCCACTGCAAACCAAAGTTTTCACCAAGAGCCCTCGCCTTCGGATCGGAAACCATTCGTTGAGCCTGAGCGATGACTTGTTCTTTTGAGTCGAGTCGATTCTCATCGGCCGCGCGGAGCAATTCCTCGTCCGGAAGCGACGACCAGATGAACAAGGCCATCCGGGTCGCAAGTTGATGCGGAGTGAGTCGCTGCACACCGCCATCGGGTGTTTCGGTTTCAACGACGAACAAAAAGTGAGGCGACACGAGAAGCGCCATCATCGCGTTACCAACGGCTTCACCGAAAGAGGCCTGTTCCTTGCGGGCCAAGTCGAAGAGCGTCATCAATCGGTCAACCTCGTCATCCGAAACCGGACGACGCCAAGCCCGACGGGCAAACGTCTTGACGACATCCGCCGCTATCCCTCGATGCTCCGGTTCATTCTCGGTCGTTTTGGATTTGGCGATCGCATTGTGCAACAACTGCGTGGCCAACCCTTGATCCGAATGGGGCTCACTCGATGTCGAGTCAAAGTCGATCGAAGATGTCCGCTTTGCTTGAGCAATCGATTGACCGATAACCGAGTCCGCGACGGCGAGGTATTGTTCGACATGGACCGCCGAGGTGAACAACGAATCTCCGGACGTATCAAAACCTTCCCCGCCTGCTCCATCGGAAGGAATCTCCAGCGACGGATCGATCCGAACCGCGACCAGATCGCTCACGCAGTTGAGATACTCCGTTCGCGTCAGGCGTCGACTCATGACGTAGCCGCGGTACCAAGACTTCGTTTCATCAGTCGCCAACGTCGCACAAAGGTCACGACCGGGGCGAGAATCAAGCCAACGGTGGAAGGCAGCCTTTTGCGGGTCGCTCAGTCCTGGACTTCCCTCGGGCGGCATTTCATTGAGTCGGATTCGTTTACCAACTTCATCCCAAACCGCCGACTCACGATGCAGGGAGTCGGTGTCCTGGAATCGATCTAAATCGAATCCGTGAGCGTCTTCGCCACGATGGCACTCGGCACAAAACTGATTCAGGATCGGAACGATGGCGGATTGGTAATCGCGCTGCCATTGCTGCGAACCGTCCGGCAAGTCTCCCGCATTTAAGCTTGAACACACAATCGCAAAGCATAAACTCGCAATCGGTAACCAACGCAGTAACCTAAACAAAAACATCAACGATCAGTCGCGGTAGACGGGAGGCGGGACGGCAAGGCGGGAGGCCCATTGTACTCAAGGGAGCTATCGCGAGTCCATGGTCGCAAAAACACGGACGGTGAATGAGTGCCGACGCTCCCGCTTTCGTCCATCGCCACATACACAAGGTGTTCGTCCAGTTTTTCAAGAGATTCCTCGCGATTCCCCAATAGATAGAGAATCAGCGAGTCCTCGTGGTTAAGCAACACAATTGAAAACATCGCTTCGTCTGCCCCCGGCTTACCAGTCTGTTGATTTAGTGGATTCGGCAATTCTTGTGAGCCGATGGCGCTAGCCACGGGCCTCGGAGGGCGTGTTCACTGTCAGGCCCGCAGCTAGCGGGCTGTTGATTTAGTACTCATCGAAACCCGAAGCGTGAGCGAGGGATACATACAAAGGATATAATGGCGATGAATCCCTCGCTCACGCTTCGGGTTACGATTAAATTAACACGCCCCTAGCGCCGTCGGCCCACTCAATCAACGATCCTTTACACTTTGACAACGAACATACGAATTAGCGTGAACCACCGAATGCACTTGAATCCAGTATCCGGCCTGCAGGTATCGCCTGAAGAACCAAACATGTCCCGTCATCATGCCAACGCTCAGTAAAACGTGTAGCCAAATCGGCGTGAACATGATCGAAGTCGCTGCCATGCCGCTGTTGGTCCACCAATGCGAGAAAATTCGGTCGCTGCTAATCGACAGGCCTCCCGCGATCAAGATCGCAAGCAATGCCACCATCAATCCCACACGCATTGATCGTAGAACTGACAAATAGACGGCACCGATTAGCACGACGACCAGACGCAGCCAATGCACCGAAGTGATCGCAAGCATCCAAGGAACCGGGGGGATCAAGTCCGCCACTTCGCTGTCTTGCCAAGAAGTGATGGTGAACCGAAGTGCCGCAAACAAAAACGCGGCAATCCCTGTGACCCAGAACATTCCCTTGATAGACCATTGTGTGCGAACGTCCACGATCGATTGCGTGCCTGATCGAATGAAATCGATGCCGAAGAGTGGTCGGATGAACTGCAATCCGACGATGACCAACCCCACCGACACCGCGTCCCAAACGACCTGGGAAAAACTGGAGCCAATGAAAACTTGGTTCGGTTCGGCGATCAGAAAAACGAAACCCAAATACAGGCACTTGGGCCCCAATGTCAGCGCGAGAACGCCCGCCAAATCGCGAACCGGCGGACGTTGAGGATGCATGCCGTGCCACCAAATCGCGATTTGCCAAACGGTCACGGCCGAGGCCGCCTGAGTAAGGTAGATCGGTGCGAGCCACCACGTCCCGCCCACCATGAAATATGCCTGGATCATCGACGCCAAGATCCCGCCTCCATGCAAAGCGACCAACACGCCCATCCACAACGCATAGGTCCGCCAAAACATCTTTCGGGTCGGCGGCAACCGTCGCCAATATTCGGCCGCGCCGGTCCACGGCAGATCGGGAGAATGAACCATCGGGTCGTCCGGCGGGTCGGGACAGCAGCCGGGCGAGCCCACGTCGGTCATCTCGTTTTCCAAACAAAAAGTGATCGGATTGCTTCGGCAAAAAATCTAAATTCATTTGTCCGGTCGGGAGCCGTCGTCTGCATTGACTAGGCAGACACCACTCACCCCTCACCAATCGAGAGACCAAAATGAAGATTCAAATCGCCATGTTAACCGGAATGTTGGCCCTTACGACCACCGCGTCGGCATTCGCCTGTGGCGGTAGCGGCGGCTACTCCAGTGGCGGCTACCAAACCGGCGGCTACTCAAGTGGCAGCTACCAAGTGTCCGGCTACGGTTACGCTCAACCCGCCTACCAACCGAGCTACCACGTCGCACCGGCCGCTTCATGGCACGCACCGGCACCGACTCCCAATCATAACACATGGCCCTCCGTGACGACTCCCGCTCCGGCCGTCCCGTCGGTGCCACATGCGGCACCCTCGGCATCCCAAGACCAGGTGGCTCCACCGGCTCCGACGACCGTCCGACGTCCCGTCGTGGTGCCTTCGGTGGACACGACCGCACAATCAACGACTTCGAATAACTCGAACGGTTCGACGCGATCGCTGTCTTCCGAGGAATTGGTCGCCCTGCTTAAGTTGCTTGCTCCGCAAGAACTTCGAGACCTTCAGTAGGTCCGCCGATCGAAAAGTCGGATCGAGGACGTGGCGAAACTCGCCAAGAGTTTCGGTGATTGGGGAATGAGTCCAAAAATGAAGCGGTCACCGCCCACGCGATGTTGGTCGAAATGGTCTTAAGCATCGCGTGAACAATAAGTGATGGATTCTCAACGTGGCGTCGACTTTCAGTCGACGTTTCAGGGTTTGGCGACTGAAAGTCGCCACCACTTAATGTTCACGCGATGCTAACGCCAATGATTGCCGACCGCGATGGTTTGGACTTCACTGGCGATTGCCGAAAGTTGTTGACTGTCGATTTCGATTCGCTGTATTTCAAAACCGGCCGCTTCGATTTGGCCACGTGCCTCGAGCATGGCGATTTCAAGTGAATCGGATTGTCGCTGGAACTGAACGGCGACCACGCCGCTCTGCGAACTGACCGACGTGTCGGTGCATCCGGCGTCATAGAGAGCGTGAGCCAACCCTTCGCTTGCTTGCGAAAGTCCCGCCAGGACGACTCGAAATCCAAATCTTCGCATAATGCTGTTTTCTACTCCTCGATCGGCGTCATTGCTGAATCAATGAACGTTGGGCGATCGCCTCCTGCGGATGATCTGCGTCGCGAAATCAAACTCGTTTCGATTTCATCTCGACTTATTTTTTCTGGTCGACGCAAATTCCCAAGTCCGCTTCAAATCTACCCACCCGGCAGGGTGAAGTCGAGAACTTTTCGCGAAGAAAATATGAGTGTCTGGCGGCGTGCAATTCTCCGCCCTCAGAAAATGCCAATGGCGGGTAACTCTTTTTTTCTGCGAAAGCCGACCGATGGGTCGCTTGCCTGTCCTCTACGGGCGGAAGCAAATCGGTTATCCTTTGCAAAATTTTAACCTGACCCCATACGTTTCTGGAAAAATCTCGTGCCTCGTCGCGACGACATCAAGAAGATATTGTTGATCGGCAGCGGGCCGATCGTGATCGGCCAAGCCTGTGAATTCGATTATTCGGGCACTCAAGCCTGCAAGGCCCTCCGCGAAGAGGGCTACGAGGTGGTGCTGGTCAACAGTAACCCGGCCACCATCATGACCGACCCCGCGACGGCGGATGCCACGTACATCGAGCCGCTGACTTGGGAAATGGTCGAAAAGGTCATCGCCAAGGAACGCCCCGACGCGTTGCTACCCACTCTCGGCGGTCAAACCGGCTTGAATGTAGCGATGGACTTGGACAAGCACGGCGTCTTGGAAAAGTATGGCGTCGAAATGATCGCCGCAAACGCGAAGGTAATCGCTAAAGCGGAAGAACGTGATCAATTTAAGGAGGCGATGGAAAAGATCGGCTTGGACGTTTGTCGAGGTTTTACGGTCTCCAACTTGACCGAAGCCCGCGCCGCACTCGCCGAAGTCGGGTTGCCCGCGGTCGTGCGGCCTTCCTTCACGATGGGCGGCAGCGGCAGCGCGATTGCTTACAATAAAGACGACTTCGATGCCCTCGTGCAAAACGGCTTGGATCAATCGCCGGTCACCGAGGTCTTGATCGAGGAATCCATCATCGGATGGAAAGAGTACGAAATGGAAGTCATGCGAGATTGCGACGACAACGTCGTGATCATCTGCAGCATCGAGAATTTCGACGCGATGGGCGTCCATACCGGCGACTCGATCACCGTCGCCCCTGCTCAAACGTTGACCGACAAAGAATACCAGCGGATGCGTGACGCTTCGTTGGCCGTCATTCGCGAGATCGGCGTGGAAACCGGTGGCAGCAACATTCAATTCGCGATCGAACCGGACACCGGCCGAATGATCGTGATCGAAATGAACCCGCGGGTGAGCCGGTCGAGTGCGCTAGCTAGCAAAGCGACAGGATTCCCGATCGCCAAAATCGCCGCCAAACTCGCCGTCGGTTATCGCTTGTGGGAGTTGCCCAACGACATCACTCAAAAAACCAAAGCGTGTTTCGAACCGACGATCGATTACGTCGTGACCAAGATGCCGCGGTTCGCGTTCGAGAAATTCCCGGAAGCCGACGCGACCTTGACGACGCAAATGAAGAGCGTCGGCGAAACGATGGCGATCGGGCGGACGTTCCAAGAATCGTTCCAAAAAGCCATGCGTGGACTCGAAGTCGGCGCGTTCGGTTTCGGCAGCGACCCGAAAGACAAATGGGGCACCGAAGACCAACCCGACCGCGACGAGATCCGTGCCAAGCTGAGCACGCCGGGTAGCGAGCGGGTGTTCTACATTCGCTACGCGATGAAATCGGGTATGTCGGTCGCCGAAATTCACGACCTGACGCACATCGACGAGTGGTTCCTCGAACACTTGCTACATCTGGTCGAGATCGAAAACGAAATCCGCGATCTCGGCAGCCTCGAAGCGATCGATTTGGAAAAGATGCTCGACATCAAACGTCGTGGTTTCTCCGATCGCCAAATCGCGACGATGACTTCGACCACCGAACTGAAGGTACGGGCGTATCGCAAATCGCTCGGCGTGGCGCCGGTGTTCAAAAGCGTGGACACCTGTGCGGCCGAATTCGAAGCCGTCACGCCGTATTTCTACAGCACCTACGAAACCGAATCGGAAGTCCCGCCGAAGACCGACAAAAAACGCATCATGATCCTCGGCGGCGGTCCCAACCGAATCGGCCAAGGTATCGAGTTCGATTACTGTTGCTGTCACGCTTCGTTCGCGTTGCAAGAACTCGGCATCGAAAGCGTCATGGTCAACAGCAACCCGGAAACGGTGTCGACGGATTACGACACATCGGACATGTTGTTCTTTGAACCGCTTACGATCGAAGACGTTCTGAACATCTGTGACGAGATCCAGCCGGACGGCCTGATCGTGCAATTCGGTGGCCAAACACCTTTGAACTTGGCCCGCGGCTTGGAACAGGCCGGCGTGCCGATCATCGGAACGAGCGTCGATACGATCGATACCGCCGAAGACCGCGAGCTGTTCCAAAGTTTGATCAACGAACTCGGCTTGCGGCAACCGCCTGCGGGGATTGCTCGCAACATGGAAGAAGCCCGCGCCGAAGCCAAGCGGATCGGCTATCCGGCGTTGGTCCGACCGAGTTTCGTGTTGGGCGGTCGTGCGATGGAGATCTGTTACGATCGGTCGCAGTTCGAACGATATGTGGCTGAGGCGTTCATCGTCGCCGACGGTCAACCGGTTCTGATCGATCGCTTCCTCGAAGACGCCACCGAAGTCGACGTCGACGCGATTTCAGACGGTAACGATTGCGTGATCATGGGCATTATGGAGCACATCGAAGAAGCCGGAGTTCACTCGGGCGATTCGGCTTGTTGCATTCCTTCGTTCAGTTTGCCTCAACCGGTGCTCAGCGAGATCCGTGACGCGACGCGGAAACTCGCCGCCCGTTTGAACGTCATCGGTCTGATGAACATTCAGTTTGCCGTCAAGGTCGAACCCGATGGTCCGCAAGTTTACATCCTCGAAGTCAATCCAAGGGCCAGTCGCACGGTTCCGTTCGTCGCGAAGGCCACCGGCGTACCCGTTGCGGCGTTAGCAACCAAGGTCATGGCCGGCAAAACGCTCAAAGAACTTCAAATCACGAGCGAGCCGATCCCACGCCACGTTTCGATCAAAGAAAGCGTCTTCCCGTTCCGTAAGTTCGCGGGCGTCGACATCGTTTTGGGACCGGAAATGCGAAGCACCGGTGAAGTGATGGGGATCAGCGAGATCTTCTCGATCGCGTTCGCCAAGAGCCAACTCGCCGCCGGGACGGTCTTGCCCCAATCGGGGAAGATCTTCTTGTCACTTTCGGCCCGACACAAAGACGACGTCGTGCCACTGGGACGATCCCTGTGTGACCTCGGTTTCGAATTGCTCGCCACCGAGGGAACGGCGCAGCGTCTTTCCGATGAAGGAATCCGTGTGACTCGGGTGAAGAAGATCGCCGAAGGCCATCCGAACCTGATCGACTACCTCAAGAACGACGACGTGCAGTTGATCCTCAACACGCCATCGGGCAAGGGCGCCCGGACCGACGAAGGCAAAATCCGAGCCGCCGGCGTGCAACACGGCGTGCCGTGCATCACGACGCTGGCCGCCGCCGAAGCGGCCGTACGGGCAATGCAAGCCGTCCGGGACACCCCGATGGACGTCGAGTCGTTGCAACACCGCTACGCCGCCAGCGCTGAATAAGGACTGGATCGCAGACAAAAAACGCGACCGCCACAAGCGGGCTGGTGATTGAATCGTAACCCGACGCGTAAGCGAGGGATAATTAATATTGACTCATCCCTCGCTTACGCGTCGGGTTACGATAAACCAATGCCACAGGCAAAAGCGCAACTTCAAAACTCACGCCTCGGGTTACGATGCGAACTAAGTCAACAGCCCGCAAACGCCAAAACGGCTCATTCGATCAGCAGTCGCCGCAGCAGGCACAGGCCATTGTGGTTTTCGGGCCAAGCGGTCCATCGATGGCCTCACCCAATCCGAAGGGCTGAGCGTTGGCTTGCTCTTCTTAACTTTCGCTTTCGCGACCCTCGTTGGCAAATTCGACTTGTGGTGTGGGTTCCCGCATTGGTAGGTACGGCAGTCGGGAGATCTCAATGAGTTACCACTGAACACCTTTGTGTTCGAAGGAAACGATTGCAGGTGTCCTGAATTGTGTCCAATTCCACCGCAGGATCTGTTCGGCGATGCCTCTTTTTGCTGCTTTCCCGCTGCCTCGTTCGCTCGCCACGCTCATAATCGTGGCAGTATCGATGATCGCAACGGCTGTGACCCCGCCCGCTCATGCTCAAATGGGTGGAATGGGCGGCGGAGGCATGGGCGGCGGCGGTGCCCAAGCTCCCTCGGGGCCGGACAAACCCAAGTTTCGCGACCACATTCACACCCACGCCGGAATGACATTTCGCCGAGAACGGGGCGATTCGATCGTCGGTTCGGTTCAAATCGTCGGGAACCATGTGGTTTCAACCGCCGATATTTACACCGAGTTGCAAACCCGCAAAGGGCGTTTCTATGATTCCGAAACGGTACTCGCTGACGTCCGGCGTCTCAACGATATGGGCTCGTTCGACCAAGTGACGTTCGAAGTCAAACCAATGAATGTCAGCGGACCGTCAACCTACGAAGACGGCGACGAACCCTCCACGGACGCGACTCCGACCGTCCAAATTACGTTCTATGTTCATGAACGCCCCGTCGTTGCGAAGGTTATTTTTCACGGCAACTACGGGCTCAACGATCGTGAGATCGCCGGCCGTTCCGGAGTTTCCGTCGGCGACCCGCTGAGTGAGTTTTCAGTCGAGTCAGGCCGGCGTCGCTTGATCGACTACTACCAGGAAGAAGGGTTCAATCAAGTTGCCATCGCGGCCACGATCGTGGGACGCTCGGACGACCAAGTCCAAGTCGACACATCGATGGCTCCTCCGGGGACGGTCATCTATCGCATCAACGAAGGCCCCTTGGAACGTATCGCGGATATTCAAATCGAAGGAAGTTCGATCGTCAGCGAAGCCCGTCTGAAAAAAATCATCACGTCCCGCGGTCCGATGGCGGGAATCCTTAGCTACATCGGCAACAAAGCCGACATGAAAAAGATCGACCAAGATGTCGACAATTTGTCCGCTTACTACCACTCCCTCGGATTCTTGACGGCCAATGTTGGACGAAGAATTCAATACGACGAGTCGGGTAAGTGGATGACCGTCGTCTTCGTCGTCAACGAAGGCCCAAGATTTCGGATCGGCGATATGCAGATTGTCGGAAACGAGTACATCACCGAGGAATCCCTACGCGCTCGACTCGAACTCAAGCCCGGTGACATGTTCGACGGAACCATCATGCGACGCGACGTCGGGGAACTTGTTTATGGGTATGGAGAACTCGGTTTCATCTACGCCGAAGTGAATCCGAAGACGATCATGCGGGACGAAAACGGCGTCGCCGACATCGTCTATGAGATCACCGAAGGCGATCGCTGGAAGATCGGCCGGATCATGGTCAACATCGACGGGGAGCCACACCTGATGCGAGAAACCACGATGCTGAACTTAGTCGACATGCGCGAGGGCGATTGGATCGACCGACGAACACTGGAGATGAGTCGCCGCCGGATCGAACGAAGCCAACTGCTCGAGACCAACCCGATGATCGCTGAAACTCCGGACATTAAGGTTGTGCCAAAAGAGGACATGCTGCGATGATCCGAATCAATTACCGTTTCGCCTCGAATGTCGTCGACGTGCGAAGTGACCAGCCGAACGAGACTGATACCTCAATGACCGACATCTCATCGAGCCATGGAATTGCCCCGCAGATGAAGCGAGTCTTTTCTCGTCATCCCAACTCGCGATGTCTTGCGATTGCATCGGCATGGGTACTCGTCGTATCGCTTGCATGGCATCCGAACGTCCATGCCCAGTACGGCACAACACCACCATCGGCGTACTCGGTACCACAACCGGGCGGATACAACGGCGGCGTTTCCACTCCACCGAGTTTTCAAGCTCAACCTCAATACAACGCGACACCGCAGTACAACGCGACACCGCAATACAACGTTGTCCCGCAAACCGGCGCACCTGATTTTGGTGGTGCCACCGGAGGCATTGCTGGTGATCCATTCCCAACGACGGTCTATCCACCCGTGGCGCCTTATCCGCCAATCGTCACCGGGCCGGCAGTTCGCGAAGCGGACTTGATCATCCAGGGGTACCCGGCGCGAACGGGCCGCATCATGTTCGGTGGTGCCGTCAATAGCGATGCGGGGGTTACCGGCCAAGTCACGATCGACGAGCGCAATTTTGATATCACCCGATGGCCGACATCGTTTCAAGACCTGTTCAGTGGCACCGCATTCCGTGGTGCCGGGCAAACGTTTCGAATCGAAGCCGTCCCTGGTAGTCAATTCCAACGATACACGGCTCAGTTCGCTGATCCGAATTTGTTCGGCTATCTTCCGATCAGCATGTCGCTGTCGGGGTTCCTGTATGATCGGCGTTTCGATGACTGGGACGAGAACCGAATGGGCGGTCGCCTGAGTTTCGGCTACCGCATTACCCCTGACCTTTCCGTATCGGCCGGGTTGAGTGGACAGAACGTTGAAATTACCAATCCGGCTTCCAATGCGGTCGCGGCGCTAAACGAAGTCGTCGCCAACGGTGACAACGCATTGTACAGCGGTTTGTTCTCGTTGATCCACGACACTCGAAATAGCCCGTTGCAACCGAGCGAGGGGCATTACATCAAAGCGAGCTATGAGCAAGCGTTCGGTGATTTTGAATACGGACGGTTCGAAGGCGAATACCGAAAGTACTGGTTGACTCGCCAGCGAGCCGACGGCAGCGGGAAGCAAACCATTTCGTTCGGCACTCAGCTAGGAATTAGCGGTGACGACACGCCGATCTTTGAAAACTTCTTCGCCGGGGGTTACGCCACGATCCGCGGTTTCGATTTCCGAGGGGCCAGCCCCGTGCAAAACGGCATCGAGGTCGGCGGTCGTTTTCAATGGCTCAATTCGCTCGAATACATGTTCCCTTTAACCGCAGATGACGCATTTCGAGGTGTCGCGTTTGTCGACTTTGGTACGGTCGAACAAGACATCGAGATCGATGCCGACAACTTTCGGGTCGCCCCTGGATTCGGTTTCCGAATTGCGATCCCGATGCTAGGTCCGGCTCCGTTAGCGTTTGATTTTGCGTTCCCCGTCAACCAAGCCGACACCGATGACGAGCGAATGTTCAGTTTTTACATGAGCACGACGCGTTAACGTTAGTTGGTTATCAAGCTGGACTCGATCAGTGACGCCATTTCGCGTCCGGCGTAGCAAGCGTTTTGGTAGTACTGTTTTTCGCTGTGGTGGTTTCCCACCGTGTTGGCGCAATCGCGCGATCGAATCGGAAGCTGTGTGCCATCGTGTCGCGGCGCGATCGGTCGTGGGCCGGTGTAGCCCAACGCCTGCGAGTGGGGATCTTGGCTAACCATTCGGAAGTACTTCAACGCAAAGTCGCGATGGTTATACAACAAAACCATTCGGTTCATGTTTTGAGACGCATAGCGATGATGTCCGCACGAACTCAGCCAAGTGCTATCGACGGCCGGGGCTAACATGCCGACATCGAACTCGGCCCCGCGAATCGGTGGTTGGTCCAACGTGCGCCGACCGACGACGCCTCCGGCCAACGCATGCAAACCACCCGAAACGATGCGTCCGCCGAAACTAAAGCCGATCAGTCCGGTCGGCTGGGCGTTGGCGTGATGATGGGTTAACAACCAAGCCAGATACAATCCCTGTGCGTCGGTTCGCTCAGCTTTCTTGCGGACGTCCGAAAGCAGGATCGACTCGGCTTCGCTCGGCCAACTCCAGATCACCCAATCAAACGGCTGGTCGGTCGGCCGGTTGCGAGCGATCTCGCGATAGACCCAGATGCCCTGGGCGATCGCCGCTGAGGCGTCTCGGCGGTTGCCGTGAATATAGATGATCCTTGGTCTCGTCGTGTCCATGGTCGCCAAGTACTCATTTAAGTCGCTGGGCGTTTGACGGCCGCAATGGTCTAAACGACTGATCCGGAAGTTCGGATCGCGCAGGTTGATTCGGCACGCATTGCTTGAGATCGATCGCGTGCTGATGAGCCACAGACGATCGGATTTCAACTCTGCGGTGAGCGACGACGGCACGGCCGAAATCGCCCCATCGTTGGAGCATCGCGATGCGGTAGGCGCAGGGCACGCGACCGACGTTGCGGTAAGAAACTCCGGTGGGGCAGGTAAGAAAGTATTGATCGTCAGTTCGGCATCGGTTTCGGGAACGTTTGGTTCCGCCCGCAGCGATTGGTTGGCTCCCTGAAACACGACCAACATCGAGATCATGGCAACCCACGAAGTCGCTATCTCGCGGAAGCGGCGATGCATAGAAAATTCAATCGGGAAATGCTTCATGGCAGCGATCTGACTCGGGATCGAATCGGAAGGGCGATCGAACAAGGTCGTAAAAGGTGGGGCACTGTTGATGACACTTTCCTATCGGCCAAAAAACGGCGTCGAGGTATGCCGTGGCGTCGGAACATCAAAATGTTGCCCAAAAAAAACGTTGTTGCGTTTGCACAACACGAATTACGTCCTACTTTTAGTTGGTGGCCGATGGAGGCGACCGTTTACGTTCGCTTTTCCCGTTAAGGAAACTTTGATGTCTATCCGAACTTTCACGATAGTAACGCTTGTGATAGTCACGAGCAGTGCGACCGGTTGCGGTGGCATGAGGAACTTCCTTTTCGGTCGCGGTGCCCAGTGCGGACTGTGCAACCGGATCGGCGCGGTCGGTAACGCGATCAATCCACTCGCCCCAGCGCCCGGCATCGCGCCGTCCACCTGTGGCGCTCCGCCGAGCCGTGGTTGCGGGTTGTTCAATCGCAATCCGGCTCCCGTTTACGCACCACCGGTCGCTTGCTCCCCGGTACCCTGCGGCGACGAGTGTGTCGGAAGCGGGTATGGCTATGGCGGTTATGTCGATGGTGGTTATGTCTCAGGCATGCCAGGCGACTGCCAAACCTGCGCACCCTATGGTGGCTACGAAAGTGGAGCGGTCCATGACCCCTACCTCAGTGCGCCGGTGATTGGAAATGAGTATCCGGTCGACGGTTACTCCGGCGGCGGCATTCCGAGTGAAGGTTGGTACCAACGCCCCACCACTCCCTACGGTGCGAGAAAGTTTGACTCCCAAGGTGACGAAATCATCAGCGAGAGCCCGTTGCCGCCGGGTGCCCGATTCGCCGATTGAATCTCAACGTAGCGAAACTCGCCAAGCTTTTCGTCTGGCGAGAAACCGTGCAGCTTGAACTAATCGTAACCCGACGCGTCAGCGAGGGATCATTGATATTGGCAAGGGAGTCCTCTCGTTTTCGCTTTTTTCATCTTTTTTGAAAACGACGAACGCTTTTTGCGCGCCGCCGGATAAGTTCGTTACCCTAAATGGGAGATATGAACAACCAAGTGATGCCGCCGCCGATTGCCCCTCCGCCAACCCGACGATCGGCCGCAGGGATAGTCAAGAACTGGGATCGTTTAACTGACGCGGACTTGCTCGATGCTTGGTGTCGCGATCGAAATCGCGACGCTTTCAACGAGTTAGTTCGTCGCTATCGTGGAATGGTGCTCAGCTTATGTCAGCGAACCTGTCGAAATTCCGCCGACGCTGAAGATGCTTTTCAGACGACCTGGGTTTGCTTGGCGACCTCCGCTCATCAGATCCGAAGACCCGATCGTCTCGCCGGTTGGCTGCATCGCGTCGCGACCCGGGCTAGTCGAATGACCTATCCACGCCATGACACGGAAATGAACCCCGGGGTTGAGCCGATCGATCCCGGCGAAACGGCTTGGGAATCGCTAACCCGGCGGCACGAGGCAAGGGTTCTCGACGAAGAACTCGCCCAACTCCCTTCGAGATACCAATCCGCCGTTGTGCTGCACATCATGCAAGGCGAAAGCTACGAAGCGATCGCCGCCCGATTGGAAACGACGACCGGAGCGATTCGCGGTTGTGTCCAGCGCGGTAAACGAATCCTAGCGGCAAGATTGAGACACAGAGGCGTCGTTCCCGTCCTAGCGTTCGCCGCCGCGATGGCGTCTTCAGCCAGTGACGCCGAAGCCGCCGACTTGTGGGAACGTTTTCATATCGATGCCGAACCCGACGGAATCGATTGGTCGACAGCCGAACCCGCCGTGCGGGACCCCAATTCCGGATCGCCGATCGACTTTTCTTCTCTCCTCTCTTCTGGAAATATGACGATGCGTTTGACTCCTCTCGGTTGGGCCTCCCTGACGGCGTTCGTTGCTGCGGCTGTTATGATTAGCATGATACCAGTTTCTGGACAGGAGCAGCGTCCTGCGGTTCAGGTTCAAATGGCCAGTTCGCCAAACGAGGGGACACCTAACGCTCCGCCTGTTCAGTTGGTGCCCAAGAAAAACTCCCGGATGAGTACGCAGGACAAAGACGAACCTGTCCCCGATCGTTTCGCCACGGGCGTTGCTCGCCGAGTCGCCGAACAACTTGATCAGAACGACGATCTGACGCTCGATGCAAAGCTGGATGGATTGGCCGCACAACTCGAATCGCAGTGGGGGATTCCGGTTCTCGTTGATCCGGATGCATTCGAGATGGCTGAGCTAGAGCCATCGTCAACGATGGTGACGTTTGATGGAAGGGATCAGCCGATTCGAACGATGCTTCGACGCATCCTGAAACCGCTTCGCTTGACGACGCGAATCGAAGACGAAGGCTTGGTCATCACGCCCGACTTCACCGAACTGACGCGAGATGGAATCGCGACGGATCGTTGGGTGAGCGTTTCTCAGGAACTGGTTCAGCAGTTCGAGACGGCACTCAACCAAAGTCTGTCACTCGATTTCATCGACGCTCCCCTCGAAGAAGTCGTTGAAATGATCTCCGCCGAGATTGAGGTGCCGATCATGATCGATAAACCAGCTTTGGAAAATTTCGGTTTGACCGCTGATGTACCGATCGACTTTGTCAGCAATCAGCTTCCCGCCAGATCGGTCCTCAAGCAGATTTTCCAAGACCTGGACCTCGCCTACAGCTACCAAAACGGGATGATTGTGATCGGCACGGATGAATCAGTTCAGTCCCGATTGCTCAGCCGGATTTATTTTCTCGAAGGCACGGGGCTACCACGTGGTGACTACGAGGAGGCCCTCAGCCTGATTCAAACGTCGATCCAGCCGAATGTTTGGGAAGCCCTTGGTGGGCCCGGTTCGATCGCCCCGATTGGCGACGGGCGGTCAGGTCGTCCTAGTATCCTTGTAACATCGACCATTTCGGTTCACGATGAAATTGCTTTGCTGCTTGAGGCATTAAGAAAGAGTCATGTCGGCCCCGACCCGATCGTTACGCGGGAAGAACTCGAACGCAAGCAAGTCGAAGCCGCTGCGAACATGGGTGGCGGTGGATTCGGCGTTGGAGGTGGTTTTTTCTAGAGTGACCGGTCCTTCGTCGTCAATCCAACAACCCGAACTCGGTTCGATCGGCGCTGGGCACCACCTGTCGAAAGGTCTCCATTGCCGATGGGTTTTCGGTGGCGAGTTCCTGGGCTTCCTGGGAAATCAGGCTTTTTAATCGACTCGCTTCTCGAACATCGTTCTTTTCGGTCGCCATTTGATGCCGTAGCGTCAACGCCATCAATCGGTAAAGCCGTTTGACCGAGGCGGACTTCTCTAGTTGATCGAGCAATTCGCCCGCCTCTCGAAACTGTTCTTGTTCGATCCACAGTCTCGCCATTTGTAGCTTGGCTTTTTGATGGTACTCGTTGCGAGTCTCGTCCACGTCAGCGGGAAAATATTCCAAGACGGCTCGCCACGCGGGAAGGTCATTTCGGGTCAAGGCGATCAAGTACTGCTGCGCGATCGAGTCCGCCCGCGTTACAATCGGGCCACGTAATTGTTGACTGATCGACACGAAACGGTTTCGCTCGGCGAGCCATCCTCCGATCCCGATCCCGACAATCGAAAGCACCGTCATCGCCAAGAGGCGTCGCCGTCGCTTGGATCGCTCCCGATGCGCTTGATCAACCACACGTTGCAGGTGGATCGTCGCGGCACTCACTCCGCTTGGTGAAGATCCACCGACCAAGCTTCTCTCGGTTGTCGAAGACATTTTCGTTCCGTCAGAGCTCAAACCGTTGCCGGCCAAATCGAGTGCGGACAACAAATCGGCCGCCGATCCATATCGCGCCTCGGGCGACTTTTGCAAACACTGCATCACGAGAGAGACTAGCCACTCCGGCAAATCCGATTTCCCGCGGGCTCGGTCCAACGGCATGGGCGTTTCGTTGAGATGTTTGACCGCCAAGGCGATCGGTTCATCCGCGTCGAACGGCGGCGATCCGGCGAGTAGGTGATACATCGTCACGCCGAGCGAATACAAATCGCTGCGGGCATCGACGGCGTGCCCTTGGATCTGCTCCGGGCTCATGTATCGCGGAGTCCCAAGCGTCAAGCCGGCCCGAGTTAAGTTGGCGGTGCTGGTGTCGACCTGAGTTAGCAAACGCGCCAATCCAAAGTCGGTGACTTTGATCGCACCGTCACCACCCCGCATGATGTTTTCGGGTTTGATGTCGCGATGGGTGACGCCTGCGTCGTGGGCGATTTGTAGTGCACTGGCCACCGATCGTAGGATGTCGATCGCTTCGGCCGCGTCGATCGGACCATCCCGGTCGAGCGATTGCTTGAGGTTGATTCCGTCGACGAGTTCTTGAGCGATGTAATGCACACCGTCCGTTTCGCCGAACTCGTACACCTGAACAATCGACGGATGGTTCAAACGAGCCGCCGCTTGGGCTTCGCGTTGAAAACGTTTTAGGTTCGCGTCATCGCCAGGCGAATCGGCTCGCAACGCCTTCAACGCCACGTCTCGTTGCAATTGCAATTGGCGAGCGGCATAGACGTCGGCCATCCCGCCGCTGCCGATCTTTCGCAAGATCTGATACTCCCCGAGACGTCGTCCGACTAGATCACTCACGACTTCTCTCCGACCTGATTAATTTGAACGAGTCCTTCATTCATGCTGCCCGAACGCAAACCGACGAGGTCCAACGTGACATGGCGAAAGCCCAATTGCCTGAACTGGTTCGTCAACGATCGATTCATTTCCATTTCGACGACACGTTGAAAACAATCTCGTGGCACTTCGATTCTCGCCAATTCGCCCGAGTGCAAACGAACTCGCAGGTCCGGCAAGCCGTGTCGACGCAACCAAGATTCCGCCGCGTCGATGCGAGCGAGCCGTTCAGGCGTGACGTCGACCCGGTACTCGATCCGACTGGCTAAACACGGCGAGGCAGGCAAGTCCGCATTCGATAATCCCAGCTCTTGAGCGATCGAGCGAACCTCAGATTTGGTCAGATGCAAATCGGCCAGCGGTGTGATCACCTGGGCTTCGCGGCCGGCTTGAATGCCCGGGCGATGGTCCCCTAGATCGTCCGCGTTGGTGCCCGACAAAATCACCGCATTCAGTTCGTCCGCGATCGGTTGCAAGAAATGATAAAGCGTCGATTTGCAATAATAACAGCGATCGGAATGATTGCGTCGATAGCCATCGCGAGATTGTTCGTTGGTGGAAACGAAGCGGTGCTTGATCCCAATCTCACCGGCAACCCGAATCGCCAGATCCGTCTGCCAACTTGCTAGTGATGGTGATCGCGCGGTCACGGCCAAGCAACGTTCGGTTGAATCCAAATCACCCGATTCAA
This sequence comes from Neorhodopirellula pilleata, assembly GCF_007859915.1. Taxonomy (GTDB): domain Bacteria; phylum Planctomycetota; class Planctomycetia; order Pirellulales; family Pirellulaceae; genus Rhodopirellula; species Rhodopirellula pilleata. The sequence continues at coordinate 146,538 of NZ_SJPM01000010.1, read as the reverse complement.
ACCGATCGTGCCGAGCACGAACCGCCGCCGCAGCGACGACACTGCTGTCAACGCCGCCCGAAAACGCGACCACGACGGGTCCGAGTGAACCGATATGATCGACCAATCGACGCGTCAGGGCTGTTAGTTTTTGCGTCCCGGTGAGCTCGTTGCGTTTGTTCATGACGCTGGCATCTGCATCTCACAGATCCGCAATGCGTCGGTGGCGAGCTGTGGATCCAGCGCCGCGGGCATCGGTCCGCCGGCGACCACACCTGCGGCCGCGTCGATTTCAGCAACAAACGCATCGATCGGATCGGAACCGTCCATCGGCGGCAGCTCGCGGCGACCATCTTGATGCAAAACAGTCACCGGGATCGAATCGCTCTCACCATCACTGTAGGCGGCAAACTCGAACCGCACCGTTGCTCGTTCAAACGACACTTCGTATCCATGCGTGAATGGTCGGGCTGGCGAATCGATCACGCCGCCGCAAACCGCCACGATCGGCCCACCCGCTCCCGAACTTTCGTCGCCCAAGCCAGGTTCGGGGGAGTCGGACGTTCGGTCGAAGTGCAACACGGTCTCGTAACGTTTGGGAATCCCGTTGCGAAGTTCCGATGCGGTAGTGGCATGCGAGGGCATTCCGAACAGCATTCGGATCAAGTGAGCGTCGTGGACTTGCAGGTCGATCAATGGCCCACCGACGCGCAACGGATCGTAGAAATCCGGAATCCAATCCGGCGGCCCGATCGTCCGTTGAAATCGCCCCGCTAAAATCTTGCCGAACCGATCATCCGAAACGGCGTCCACCAAAAACGCAAACTCAGGCATCAATGGCAAAATATGTCCGACCATCAATTGGCCGGGTTCTGCCAAGTCGGTCATCAATTGACCGTCGGCCGAATTCAAGGCCAGCGGCTTTTCGCAGAGCACTCGTTTGCCCGCTCTCAGGGATCGGGTGACCGCGTCGACATGCAAGTGAGGCGGCAAACACACATCGATCAAATCAATCGAATCATCTTCCAACAACCCATCGAGTCCTTCGCAGACGACCAGATCGCTGACGTCGAACTGCTCGCCCGGCGGCCCGAAATTCCCTTGAATGCCTCGCCAATCACCGTCGCGTTTGGTCGGATCGCGACTGGCAAAACCGACAAACTCAGCCGTTTCGCTGCGACGATACGCCAACGAATGGATCCAACCCATGAAACCGACGCCGAGTATCGCTGCACGCATGAAACCAATTTTTTGAAGATGAAAAGGCGGTCTGTCACCAAATGAACGTTCCGCCACAATTTAACATCCTCCAACGGCGGCGTAAGCATCGACGCAAGAATTCTCAAAGCGGCGAAGTCCCCCATGCTGACCGGCGTGTTGATTTAGCTGGCATCGTACCCCGACGCGTGAGTTTTGAAGTTTCGCTTTCGCCTGTGGCATTGGATTTTCGTAACCCGCTGCGTAAGCGAGGGATGAGTCAATCTCAATGATCCCTCGCTTACGCGTCGGGTTACGATTAGCATCGCGTGAACATGAAGTGGTGGCGACTTTCAGTCGCCAAACCCTGAAACGTCGACTGAAAGTCGACGCCACGTTAAGAATCCATCACTTATTGTTCACGCGATGCTTAGCTCAACCAGCCTTGACGCCTCGCCAACCATAAAGGCCCGAAGCGTGAGCGAGTGGTTCTCCCCATCCCCCCCAAGCCCGAACCAAACGGGGCAACTCGACTCCTGCGGTACGGTTGCGTTATAATCCGCCGAGTAATCCCGGACGCTATCTGGTTGACTCGCTCGACATCCGAATTTCTCTTTGGAAACACCCTCGTGACCGCGGCTATCCCCTCTCGACGCAGCTTCCTGCACGCTGCGTTCGCTACGACCGCCTTGGCGGGACTGTCGAGGGCAAGATCTTTCGCCGAAGTCGTCGGTTCGGAAGCGTCGACAAAAACCAACCAAGCCGAGAAATTCAAGCTGGCCTACGCCCCCCATCCGGGAATGTTCAAAGCGTCCGCCGGAAACGACGTCTTGGATCAAATTCGATTCATGGCCGATCAAGGCTTCACCGCGCTGGAATACAACGGGTTACCGAGCGAGTCGCCGGAGATGCAAACGAAGATCGGCGACTTACTCGGCCGGCTCGACATGCAAATGGGCGTCTTCGTGGCCTACGGCAATTTTGATTCGCCCACCTTCGCTCGTCCCGACGAAGACTCGACGACTGAGATTTTGACGAAGATGAAAGACGCCGTCGAGATCAGCAAACGCGTCAACGCCAAATGGTGTACCGTCGTGCCCGGCAGTGTCGATCAACAAAACAACGCCGGCGATTGGAATCGGTACGGTGGTGCAAGATTGGCCGAAGGCTACCAAACCGCCAACGTCATCGACATGTTGCGACGCTGCGTCGATGTGATCGAACCGTCTGGATTAGTCATGGTCCTCGAGCCGTTAAACTGGTACGCCAATCATGGCGGCACGTTCCTGCAACGCAGCGATCAGGCGTACGCGATTTGCCGAGCCGTCGACAGCCCGTCGTGTAAGATCCTCTTCGACATCTATCATCAACAAATCACCGAAGGCAATTTGATCCCGAACATCGACGCATGTTGGGACGAAATCGCTTACTTTCAATCCGGCGATAACCCCGGACGCAACGAACCGTACACCGGTGAAATCAACTACCGCAACGTGTTTGCCCACATTCATTCCAAAGGCTATCAAGGCGTGATCGGGATGGAACACGGCAACAGCGAAAAGGGAATCGATGGCGAACGTAAAGTCATCGAAGCTTACCGACGGGCGGACCAGTTTTGATTCAAACGGCCTCTCCCCGCTCCGACGCGTTTCACGCTCACGGTTACTATCGCGCCACCGCCGCCGGCCCACGATTGAAAGTGGCCGACCCGGCGTTCAATGCGAATCAGTCGATTCAAACAATCCGCCAGTTTCGTGATAGTGACTTGATTGTCTTGCCCGAACTCGGGTTGACCGCTTACACATGCGGCGATCTGTTCGCCACGCGGACGTTGCTCGATGCCGCCGTTGTCGGTCTGCATAATGTCGTCGCGGCGACCAATGGACACCACGGGGTCGTTATCATCGGACTGCCCTTGACCGTCGGGACCAGCGTCATGAACGTGGCCGCCGTTATCGGACACGGCCAAATCTACGGCATCGTTCCCAAGACGTTCCTGCCGACGTATCGCGAATTCTACGAAGGTCGACATTTTCGCGGCGCCACGTCGCGTGATCCTTCGACCGTCGAAATCAATGGCACCACGATTCCGTTCGGCACCGGGCTGTTGTTCGAACACGGCCACGCCGTGATCGCGGTCGAAATATGCGAAGACCTTTGGGTGCCGGTGCCCCCGAGCAGCCATGCGGCGATCGCGGGCGCGAACGTCGTCGTGAACCTGTCGGCGAGCAACGAAACGATCGGCAAGGCCAAATGGCGACATGACCTCGTCGTCAGCCAATCGGGACGCTTGATCGCGGGCTACGTCTACGCGTCCGCCGGCGGGGACGAATCCACCAGCGATGTCGTCTTCGGTGGGCATTGTTTGATCGCCGAGAATGGAACCCTGCTCGGCCAATCGCGACGGATCGGCGACGGCCAAACGCCTGTGCTGCCCGGTGCGACCTCATTAACACGCGACCTCGATTTGCAACGACTCGATCACGACCGCCGTGTCGTCGGTTCGTTCGACGATTTTCGCGATTCCTTGCCGCACAACTATCGCCGAATCCCGATTCAAAATCACGAGCCGAGTCGCGGGGCCGATCAGTCCAAACTTCTGCGGCGAATCGATCCGGCACCGTTTGTGCCCGACAACCCACAAGAACGCGAAGCCCGATGCGCGGAGATTTTGGCCATCCAAACCGGCGGTTTGGTCAAACGATTGTCCCAGCTTCCCGAGTCGCTAACGCTTTCCATCGGTGTCTCAGGGGGGCTCGATAGCACGCTCGCGTTGCTCATCGCCGCCGGCGCGGTCGATCATTTAGGCCGAGATCGAAAAACCATCGACGCACTCGTCATGCCCGGTTTCGGAACAACCCGCCGAACCAATGACAACGCGATGGAGTTAGCGGAACTGTTGGGCGTTCGCTACGAGAGCATCGACATCCGACAACTTTCCCTCGACACGTTCGTGGGGCTGAAGCATTCGCCGCTGGGTATTTCCGTCGATGAGACAACCGAGATCGATGCGTTGCAAACCGAATTGGCCGCGACGCCTGATGGAACGCAAGACTTGGTATTCGAAAACGTTCAAGCCCGGATGCGAACCTTGCTCTTGATGAGTCGCGGGTTCGTCTTGGGCACCGGCGACTTGAGCGAACAGGCACTCGGTTGGAGCACGTACAACGGCGATCACATGTCGATGTACAACGTCAACGCATCGATCCCGAAAACACTAGTTCGCTATCTCGTCCGTTACTTCGCCGACCACCGTTTCGATGGCAAGATGCGTGAGCTATTGCATCGCATCGCCGACACGCCGATCTCGCCGGAGTTGTTGCCGCCTAATCAAGCGGGCGAGATTCGGCAAAGCACCGAAGCGTCCTTGGGCGCTTATGAATTGCACGACTTCTTTCTTTACCATTTCGTCCGCGGTGGGTGCGACCGGGAAAAGATGCTGTACTTGGCCAAGCAAACCGATTTCGAATCAACGTACCGTGCCTCCGAAATCGAACAAACGCTCGACACGTTCATCCGCCGGTTCTTTGCCAATCAGTTCAAACGCAATTGCGTCCCCGACGGTCCCAAGGTCGGCTCCGTGTCTCTATCACCTCGAGGCGATTGGCGGATGCCGCCGGACGCCTCCGACGCCGCGTTCCGATCCGTCTCCGAAGCTGTTTCCGCTACGATTTCTCCAGCTAACAAGGAAGCCCGCAACGACGGGCAAGCATCTTGAAAATAAAACGTGTTCGCGTCTACCAGGTCGATCTGCCGCTCAAAGAAGGACGTTACAGTTGGTCCGAGGGCAAAAGCGTCGACGTATTTGATTCAACGATCGTTGAAATCGAGACCGACGCGGGGTTGTGTGGCTACGGGGAGGTATGCCCATTGGGCCCCGCGTATCTGCCGGCTTACGCTCGTGGTGTTCGAACCGGCATTGAAACACTTGCACCCTCATTGATCGGCGACGATCCTCGTCAATTGCTCGTCATCAACGACAAGATGGACCGTGAACTCAAAGGGCATCCGTACGTCAAATCGGCGATCGATATGGCATGTTGGGATCTGCTCGGTCAAGCCGCCGGTCTTCCGGTTTGCGAACTGCTGGGCGGTCGTTTCGACGAGCCGGTGCGGTTGTATCGAGCGATCTCCCAACGTCCCGCCGAAGAGATGGCGCAAAACGTCGCTGAGTACCGCGCCGAAGGTTACCGCCGCTTTCAACTCAAAGTCGGCGGGCATCCCGACGATGATATCGACCGCATCCGCGCCGTTTCAAAAATGCTCCAGCGGGGCGACAAACTGATCGCCGATGCGAATACCGGATGGTCGATGCACGAAGCGATGCGAGTCGTTCGCGCGGTCTCCGATATCGACGTGTACATTGAACAGCCCTGCCGATCCTATCAGGAATGCCTGAGTGTCCGTCGCAACACCGCGTTGCCCTTTGTCCTCGACGAGGTCATCGATTCGGCCGCCGCGATCCTGCAAGGAGCCAGCGACCATGCGATGGACGTCGTCAACATCAAGATCAGCAAGTTTGGCGGACTGACGCGAGCCAAACAAGCTCGGGATCTGTGCGTATCGCTCGGAATCGCGATGACGCTCGAAGACAGTTGGGGCGGCGACATCGTGACCGCCGCGATCTCGCACTTAGCCCAAGGCATCCCACCGGAACTGCGATTCACCTCGACCGATTTTAACAGCTACGTCACCACCTCCATCGCCGACGGAGCCCCCCAGCGAGTCGATGGAACTATGTCCGCTTCCAAGAGTCCTGGCCTCGGAATCCAACCCAAGTTCGATGTCTTGTCCGATCCGGTATGGTCGAGCGAATCATCCAGCACTTGCAATTCCGATTAGCCGATGAGCGTTAGCCCCGGTTAAACGAAATGCGATCTATCCGATGGTCAGGCGTTAGAAAAGCTCGACTTGCTAGTTGAGCCGGCCGCCTGACTTGCGGATAGATCGCATTTCGTTCCCCGACTGATTTGGAGACTCTGCGTTCAATCTCAAATTCGACTTCGTCTTCCGGTCGGTGAATGATCGCTTGCGTCACTACGACTCGGCTGGTGCGTGCGGCCAATGGAACGCGACATTGATCTCGACACATCGCTCGATCTCTACTTTCGGTTGTACTTCCTCGATGCTCCGAACGGCTACGGTATCGCTCCCGCAAAGTTCTCTGTCGCATCAGACACGACTCGTAACAATTGCACGCTCGCAACACTGTGCTGCGGATTGCGTGAACCCGATGGAAACTTCTGGTATCCTACAACCAGACGAGTGCCCAATGTCGTAATGCCCGACGACTATGAATGGGCCTATTCGCATACCCGCGTCTACGGTCCGCCGACGATCTCATCGTGGATCGGTCGGCGAACTCGCAAACGCGGGGAACCATGATCGAGATAGGGGCCGCATTGCTGCGGACCCCTCTCACACCACCGGACATGCGGGTCCGCATCCGGCGGTTCGTTTCTTGGAAGCAAAGTTGCTCCAGATTTCCTCAAGGCTCGCTAGTCCGTTCTTCTTGAGATAGTCAATTGAGATCGCGACGTGCATCGCTGCACTCGATGACATCATCCAATATCCTCTCCCACTGCTGCCGTGCGCGTGCGAGACCCAGAAAAGGTGGCGGGACTCTTTTGCGGAGTGAGAGAGGTGGTTCGGGTGAAAGGTGTTCGACCGGTGGCGATGAGCGTTTGTCCGAGTGATTGGTGGAGAGGGTGATTGCGCAAACCTTCGACCTTGAATGACTCGACACTCTTCGAGGTTGGATTGAAGGCGTTGCTCAGTCATTCGAGGCGTCACTATTTCTTGAGATGCTCCATCGACTCGTTCGCATTCAATGGTGCCGCGCTGCCTAAGTGATCAGAGAAACATGGCCGCCCCCAGCGTTTAGGATGATCCTGCGATCGTTTACGATTACGAGCACCGCTCGGCTGAGCACGTGCACGAATCACGCCTGCGATTTGGGTTCACCGTCTTCGAAAACGCAATCGCGGACAAGCAATCGTCAATAGTGAACGGGCAAACCGACAAATCCATTCATTAACTCACCTGGCGTGCGATCGCCAGTTCTTCATCCGTGGCGATAACGAGGACCTTCACTCGTGACGTTGCGGCAGAAATGTCGTTGATACGGTTGGTCCGATCAAGCGAATCATTTGCGGCGGTATCGAGACGGGCACCAAAACACTCCAATGATCCGACAACTAGGCTCCTGATTTCGCACGAGTGCTCGCCCACGCCCGCCGAAAAAATCAACCCATCAATACCCCCTAGCATGGCGATGAAGCCACCGATCGTCTTGGCGATCCTTCTTACGTAGATTTTAACGGCGAGTTCAGCTACCGGATCGCCATCGGCGCGGCGGCTTAAGACCGTCCGCATGTCGCTGTCACCGCACAATCCCATCAGCCCGCTTTGCTTGTTGAGTAGGTTGTCCACTTGCTCGACAGTCAATCCGACGTCTCGGATCAGGTGCAAGACAATCGCAGGATCGATATCGCCACAACGGCTGGCCATCACCAATCCCTCAAGCGGTGTCATTCCCATCGACGTGTCGACCGCGACTCCGCCAAGCGACGCTGTGGCACTGCATCCACCGCCTAAATGCAAGGACACGAGTTTCAGCGGCGGTCGGTCCGACGTCACACGCTGAGAACGTTCTATTTCCTCGATGTGCTCGATCGCTAAACGTGTGATCCATTGGTGCGATGTTCCGTGAAATCCATACCGACGGACATGATGGTTTTGGTAGAGCGTTTCGGGCAGGGCGTAACGATAGGCTTCCGGTTCGAGTGTTGAATAGTATGCCGTATCGAAAACCAAGGTTTGTGGCAATCCAAAACCGACCAACGCTTCGACAACCCGCCGTGCGGCTGGATTGTGCAGTGGTGCAAGATGATCGAGCTTAGCGAGACTTTCTAGAACCGACGAATCGACGTTGGTCGGACCGGTGAATCGTTCACCGCCATGAACGACGCGGTGAGCGATCACGTCGATTTGATTCCGATCAAGCGAGTTCAAAACCAGGTTCACCGCCGACACGTGATCAATCGCGTCGCCGCCATCTTGGCCGATTCGATCGTACATTCCGCTGTGGATCCGCGACCCGCCGTTTGAATCAATCAAGGCGAATTTCAGTGTCGTGCTGCCGACGTTAAAAACGAGTACGTTCACTCGATCGCTCCGGTATCTTGGCAGTGGTGGACATGCGACTGAATGGCGGTGATGGCGACGGTGTTGACAATGTCCTTGACGGTGCAACCTCGTGATAAATCATTGACCGGTCGGTTGAGCCCCTGTAGGACCGGACCGATTGCGATCGCGTTGGCTGATCGCTGGACAGCTTTGTAGAGATTATTGCCCGTATTCAAATCCGGAAAGATCAATACGGTGGCTTTTCCGGCGACCGGATTATCGGGCATTTTAGTGGCCGCCACCCTTGGGTCCACGGCGGCGTCATATTGTAGCGGACCTTCGACAAGCAGGTCGGGTTGCGACTGACGCAGAATCTCGGTCGCCCGACGGACCTTCTCGACGTCCTTTCCTTGGCCGCTTTGGCCGGTCGAGTAGGAGAGCATCGCGACCCGAGGTTCGATGCCGAATTGCGATGCCGTTGCGGCACTGCTGATGGCGATCTCGGCGAGTTGTTCGGCGGTCGGATTCGGGACGATGGCGCAATCTCCGAATACCAAAACTCCCTCTTTCAAACACATCAAGAAGACACTGCTGACCAAGTCCACTCCCGTCTTCGTTTTGATAAATTCGAACGCCGGGCGGATCGTGTTGGCGGTCGTGTGAATCGCTCCGGATACTAGTCCGCCTGCCAAACCGTTATGGACCATCATCGTTCCAAAGTAATTCACATCCAACATCCGATCTCTGGCAACGTCCTTGGTCATGCCTTTGTGTTGACGAATTTCAAAGTAAGTCTCCGCGAAGGATTCTCGCAGAGGACTCGTCGCTGGATCGATGATCTCTACATGAGACTTCGGCAAGGTCGCGCCGACTCGCGAAGCGACTTCCCGAATCTGATTCGGATCGCCCAAGAGCACTAAGTCGGCAACGTCACGACGGCACAACACGTCAGCCGCTTGGAGAATTCGAGGCTCACAACCTTCGGGCAGAACGATCCGGGCTCGGTGTTGCCGAGCCCGCTCGATTAGCGAATGCTCGAATAGCATCGGGGTGATTCGTCCGGGAGATCGCGTTTGTAGTCTGTCAGCGAGTTCATCGACGTTGACGTTCTTTTCGAAAACACCCAACGCTGTTTCGATCTTGCGTGGCGAATGGTCACCTATTTCCGCCCGCACTTCCGAAGCGAGGGATGCGGTCGTGTAAGTGTCGGTGTCGCAAATCAGAACTGGAAGCGAAGCGGAGTATCGAATCAATCGAGCGACCGAAGGGGCCGGCTCGATCCCGCCGGTCAACAAGACGGCAGCCGGCGTCGGGCCTTCCGGGACGGTTCCGGCAAGCAAACAACCGACGATGATGTCGCTACGATCGCCCGGTGTGATGACCAAACTTGCAGGAGACAATCGCTCGAGAAACCCTGGTAATTGCATCGCCGCAACTTTGCGGCGCGTCACTTCGCGGTCGAGCATCGCTTCGTTGCCGTAGAGTAACTTCGCACCAACGCCTACTTGAATTTCGCGAATCGTCGGATGACGAAGCTGCGGCTCTTCCGGCAAAAAATAAAGAGGGCCGTGATCGATTAAAACCGACGCCGTCGCCGCCATTCTCAAGGAATCCGCATGAACTTCAGGCACCTGATTGATCACCGTCGCGATCAACACGCCGCCGTGATCGAGAAAGCTATCGTTGCCGATCATTGCCGACTGAACGGTGTCCTCGACCGAGCGAGCCCCCATGCCATATACCGACAAGATTCGGGACCCCAGATTGACGGCGATGTCGGCATTGAGTTCGAACTCCAGTTCCGGTGCCAAACCTTGAAAACTAGTGCCTTCGACGACGACGAAATCGGCCTCCGCCTCCAATGCTTTGAATCGCTGCTGGATCAATTGGATCAACTGTTCATATCGATCTTCGGATAACAATTGGCGGGCTTGCGCCCGCGTCACGCCAGACATCTGCTCTGCCGAAGTCGGTAACGCGTAACGCGAACGCATCAAGCGGATGCTCTGGTCCTCCGCCGGACTCACTCGAACGACCGGACGGAAAAAAGAGACGCGGCCGAACCGCCGACAGGCGAGCTCCATCATTCCCAATGCGACCATGCGTTTGCCGGTCGCGTTCGAATTCGTGGCGACGTATAGACTATTGCCGTTCACTGAACTCACCTCGCGAGGAAGGGAAAGTCTCTAGTAGATCGTCGTGACCAATTGATGGCAACCTCATCCGATTTGATCCTGTCGTCGCCTTGTTCAATCAACGGCTAGCACCCGCGTCCTCATCCATGATTGAGGGAACTCTAACGTCACGGTTTGGCGACAGAAGGGCAATGCTGCGGAACAGCGGATCGATTCGCTTTAACCGGCATAATCCGAACACGGCAAGGTCGGATTGATGCTGTTGATCGGGAAGTCATCGGGGAAATCTTTCGTCGACACATTTTGAAGCTTACCGTTACCTGAAGGCGTTTCGCGCACTCGTTCGGATGGGACCGTTCGTGGCAAGGATCGCGGTGCGCCACCATCTCTCGCCGGTACCCTCTTCATGATTCATGTTCAACACCTCACGAAAACCTACGAGGATCTTCGCCGTGGACGTTTTCGGGCGGTCGACCAAGTTTCCTTTACCGTTCGTCCAGGCGAGATTTTCGGTCTGCTTGGCCCCAACGGTGCCGGAAAAACGACGGTCTTAAGGATTTTATCGACAGTGCTGAGACCGTCTTCCGGAATCGCAACGATCGACGGATACGATGTTGCCTACGAGCCGGCCGAAGTCCGACGCCGCATCGGATTTGTCAGTAACAATACGGCGATCTACGATCGCATGACCGCATGGGAGATGGTCGAATATTTCGGCAAGCTTCATGGTATGACTAACGAAACGCTTGACGAACGATTGGAAAAGCTATTCGAACAACTGCGGATGAATGAATTTCGTGACGTCCCCGGCGGCAAGATGTCTACGGGAATGCGGCAGAAGGTTTCCATCGCTCGTGCGCTCGTGCACGACCCACCGGTATTGATTTTTGACGAAGCGACGTTGGGGCTCGATGTCTTGGTCGCTCGTAATCTACTTGAAGTGATTCGCGACTTGCGGATGGCCGGGAAATGCTTGATTTTTTCCACCCATATCATGAGCGAGGTCGAGCGTCTTTGTGATCGAATCGCGATCATGCACCAGGGACGAATTCTCGACACGGGCACGCTCGGCGAGTTAACGTCTCGTCACCAAGAAGACAACTTCGAAGAACTATTCTTCTCACTGCTCAGCGCACACGAGAACGAACGGCACACGATCGATGAAAGCGACGATTCGTCATCGGCAGTCATGGAGGCGGTCCGATGAGTGATTCTTCTCAGCAAAAACGTCGTCAAGCGATGTTGGCCGGGCGATCTCGATTAAGCGCGATCCGTTTGATCTATTTTCGGGAGATGCGAGACCAGTTGCGGGATCGTCGGACGCTATTCACGATCGCAATCTTGCCGATGCTGTTGTATCCACTCGTCGGGATGCTGTTATTGCAGATCGCCCAGTTCACGCGTCAGCACACCATTTCGGTTTGCGTCGTTGGTTTGGAACATGTCAACGACCAGTCTATCGAGCTGAAGAATCAATCCGGCGTCGAACCCCTGCTCGTTCAGGTCCGACGAGATTCCGAGAATGACTCTCAGACGACGCCGAGCGATGGGGGAACGGAAAAATACGAATTCACCCGATCATTGTGGGAGTCGGGGTCGACGATTGATGTATTCGCATACCGCGCCGAAGATCTTGCGCAATCCGCTGATCTGGACGACCAGGCGCGGCGTTGGGTTCGTGATCAAGTCTTCGATTGCGTCGTGTGCGTGACCGCGCCGCTGCGACAAGACGTCGAGGTCGGTGCAACGACAGGGCCCGCCGTTGGGTTGTTTTACAACATTGCTTCCGACCAATCGATGGTGGCAAAAGATCGGGTTACCGGGATTCTCAATCGTTGGCGAGGGACGTGGGTGAGAAGTCGGCTTGCCGATGCGGGCGTCGAGCTTTCGCTTTTAGATCCTTTCAAAATCAATGACGTCGATATTGCTCCAGAGCGCACGCGAGAAGCGGCATTTTGGAGCAAACTGTTGCCATTCATTATGCTCGTGTGGGCGATGACGGGTGCCTTCTATCCTGCAATCGATTTAGTTGCTGGGGAAAAAGAGCGTGGCACCCTTGAAACACTCCTGTGCAGCCCCGCGCTGCGTGGCGAGATCGTCTGGGGCAAACTCGGCGCGGTCATGTCGTTCAGTATGATGACGGCGATCTTGAACGCTAGCTCGATGCTGGTGACCAGTTCCTTCGTGTTCAACCAGATCGGCATCGGCCCGGATGGCGGTTCGATGGGTTCGCCGCCGTTGGTGCCGATGCTGTGGTTGCTGGTCGCGCTTGTCCCTCTGTCGGCTCTTTTTAGCGCTTTGGCGCTGGCCGTGGCGGCGATGGCGCGCAGTAGCAAGGAAGGTCAGTATTATCTGATGCCGCTGATGATGGTCACGTTGCCGTTGGTCCTATTGCCGATGTTGCCGGGTACGAACTTGAACTTGGGAACGAGTTTGATTCCCGTTACCGGAATGTTCTTACTCGTGCGTAGTCTCGTTGAAGGCCATCACTTTGAAGCGTTGACGTATTTGCCGACGGTGGCGTTGGTTACGGCCGGATGCTTGTTCGCGGCGACGCGTTGGGCGAAGCGGCAATTCGAATCCGAAGCGGTCTTGTTCGGCGACGGCGATCAATGGGAACTTGGCGCGTGGATGCGTCACTTGTGGCGAGACCGCCAACGTGCCGCAACGCCGGCGCTGGCACTCGGTTGCGGTACGATTATCTTGGTCGCGCTGTTCTTTGGCAAACTCGCCGTGACGGAAATGCCTACCACCTTCAGTGGCATTGCGATGTTGATTTATGTACCGCAGATCGGATTCATCCTCGCGCCGACGTTGTTGATGGCGACGATGATGACCACGTCACTGAAATCCAGTTTGCGAATGACCGGATGTTCGTGGCGAACGTGGTCGCTAGTGGGTTTGTTATCGGTGATGTTGCACCCGTTGTACCTGCAAGTGGCGTCTTTGGTCAGCTACATGTATCCCATCAGTCCGCAGGCACTCGAACAGATGCGACCGTTCGGCGAGCAAGTCGCGTCGGCACCTTGGTTGTCGGTGATCTTGTTGATGGCGGCGTTGCCCGCCGTTTGTGAAGAGCTTGCTTTTCGTGGTTTCATTTTCGGCGGCTTGCTCCGTAACCAAAGCCCCGTGCGGGCGGTTGTCGTAACGGCGTTTATGTTCGGTATCTCTCACGGCGTTTTGCAACAATCCATTTCCGCGTCGATCATGGGCGTGCTGCTGGGCTGGGTGGCGCTGCGGACGGGTAGTGTATTGCCGGGGATCATGATCCACTTCGGCAACAATGCTTTGTCGGTCTCCCTCGGCCGAATTGTTGACTTGGATTTACCCGTTGTGAATGACTTTCTGCGAGTCGACGCGATCAGCGGAGCACCGGAATACCATTGGATTTGGACCGCCTGTGGTGTGGGCGTGTCGCTGGCTTGCCTCATCGGAATCCATCGAACCACGCAGGTCCACGACGCTATCGAAAGCAATGACGCCCTTGCCGACCGAATCGTCTCGGGCCATCTTGTCAAGGATCCGTCTCTGAAACGTTTGGTGACCGGATAGGCGATCAGACAGTGTAAAGTCGAACGATAAGGGATGAATGCGATGCGATGGATGGTTTGCTTGGCGGTCGCATGTTTAGTCGCAGGACCGGTTGACGGGAGACTGGTTGAGGCGGGACCGGCGACCGTGCGACTGCACGCCGAGGTCAGCGAAACGCATGAAGCGGAACATTTCGCGATCGGAGGACGCGTTGCCGTGGTCCGTGACGGCGATCTCAGCGAATCGCTCGACGTGATCTTGCATATTAAGGGAACCGCAACCTACGACGTCGACTATACGTTAGCGCCAATCATACCAATCACCACGAGTCGTTCGGAGAACGAGCCTTCCGACGTGCGAGTTCATTTCGAACCGGGACAGCGGTTCGCTCGGGTGTTCATCAAGCCGATCGATGATGACGTCGGCGAAGGCCCCGAATCCGTCCGGTTGGAATTGAAGGCCGCTGATGGCTACCAATTGGGGCCGCCGAGCACTCGTTCGGTTGTCATCACGATCGCGGGCGAGGTTTCGCGATCGGCGCGGTCCAATGGTCTTGTGATCGGACCGTCCGATCGGCAACCCGATTGGGTCGGCGACATGCAGGTATCGGCCATCAACGTCGACGAGGCTGATCTGCCGTTTTCGAAGGCGACCGAGATCCTCGTTGGCTCGCACACCAATCCGTGGGACGCCGGGGCGGTTTGGAGATTGCCTCGAACGTTTAGCGAAGGCGACGAGGTCTTGGTTTGTTTCTTTGCCAAAGGAACCAGGTCGGATCTCCCTGCCGACAATGCACCGGCCCGGTTGACGGTGCGATTGCAAGTCGATGGCGGAAATTACGATGGGGAAGAACAAACGTTTGATTTGACCGGACGTTGGCGACCATATCTGTTTCGCGTCACAATGAGTTCAAACCTTCCGTTGGGGCGATCATCGTTGAGTTTCCGATTGGGCCACGGACGACAGCGAATCGCGTTGGCGGATTGGCGTCTTTGGAATTTTGGTCGCGGGTGGGATTTCGGCTTGCCTAAACCGATCCACAGTTACGAAGGTCGCGACGTGGATGCCGCGTGGCGTACCGAGCGAGCGTCGAGCGACAAAACCCAATACGAGATCGGTACCGCCGTGAACGCGAAATGGGTTTCCCCTAGTGCCGCAAATGCAGGTGCCGGCCGGAAGTCGACGACAAGCGATGCGGAGCGTTACCGATCGATCGTGTTAAGATATTTTGATCGCATCACCGACGAGAACTCTCAGCAATGGGCGATGTGGGTCAACAACCCCGCACCGGCGACCGAAATGGCCGCATGGGCGGTCCGAAACAAACTGAAACTGCGCGGGCACAGCGTAATGTGGGGTGATCCGGTCGGCTGGCCCTCACCTCCGGATCTGTGGAAGACTTACCAACGCACTCTTGAATCCGAGGGTGAACAAGCGGGTGTGTTCTATTTGCGAAATCGTGTTGCCGAGCACGTACGCAATAACTCGCTAGTGGGGCTCAATGGCACGATCGGCGATTCCGACCGACCGATCATCTCGGAATGGGATGTGGTCAATCATCCGATCCTTTACGATCAAATGTGGGACATCACGGGATGGGAGTTCTTGCGGGCGGCGATTCGAGAGGCTCGCACGTTAGCCCATCCGGCAACGAAGTTCTTCATCAACGAAGACCAAGTCCTGAGCAGTCCGACACATCAAAACGCGGCTCCGCTAGCAAGCGTGGTCGAGCAATTCATCGATCACCAAGTTCCCATCGACGGCATCGGATTCCAAAGTCATTTTAAGAGTCAGCAGCTTCCTTCGATCGATGGCATCGGCGAGGTGCTTGATCGTTTCGCCGCCTACGGTTGGCAACTTCACATTACCGAGTTCGATATCGACAACGTGGCGATCGATGACCAAACCCAAGCTGACTTCACTCGCGATTTCCTCGACCTTTGCGCCGCCCATCCGGCGGTCACCGCATTCATCGTTTGGGGGTTTTGGGAAGGCGAACACTGGCGCAGCAGCGAGGGCGCGGCGATGTGGACGACCCAATGGAAACTGCGTCCCCATGGTCAAGTCCTTTTGGATCATATCGCTTTGGAAAAAAGCCGGTAGGTTTTGTCGAGCACCGAACCGGACGCATCCAGGATCGAACGCATCGCTTGATTGGATTCCAAGATCCATGACATCTCACAATGAATCGCGCCTTTTTCGACGCTTGCCCGTCGACAGCGGTCAATCATCGAGAATGCGATCGCGGCTCCGGTTCGTGTGCTTTGATACTTGCGGGCGATGCCCATCAGCGGAACTCGGACGGATGTGCATTGCCGACGCTGAAGACGGTACATCAGCTTCATCCAATTGATTGGGAACAACTTGCCGTCGAAGTCGGCGGTAAGTTCATTCAGGTTGGGGATTACGACGATGAAACCCGCGCATTGCCCGTCGATCTCGGCCAGGACAACAGCATCGGTGGTAAACAAACGACGCACCAACATGGCGAGGTCGTCGACCTCGGGAGTCGTCATGGGAACGTGCCCCCAGTTGTCCGCCCACGAGTCGTTGAACAATTCCAGCAACAGATTGAGTTCTTTCTCGAGATTTTGTTTATCAACGTTGCGTAGCGTGATCTGCGTGTCCCGCGACGCGGCCCGCATGATCCGTTCGATCCTGGCCGGATAGGGTTGTGAGATGTCGAGATAGTAAGCATAAACGTCAATCTCTTTGGTCAAACCTTGACCGGTAAACAGACCCTCGTAGTACGCCGGATTGTGACTCATGAAGATGAACGGAGGTCGATGAAATCCATCGACAAGCAGACCAGCTTCTTCGTTGATCGACAGATTAAAGGGTCCGACCATACGCGTCATGCCTTGATCACGAAGCCACTCTTGGGCACTATGAAAAAGTGCCGTCGCGGTTTCGGATGAATCGTCCGCCTCAAAGAAGCCGAAGTGACCGGTCCCCAAGCCTTGGTGCTGTTGCGTCAGTTCACAAACTTGGGCGGTGATGCGACCGACCGCCACCTCACCACGGTGGGCCACAAACATGGCCACGTTTGCATGTTGAAAGTACGGGTTTTTCTTTGGGTTCAGTCGCGTCTTGACTTCCGCCGACAGCGGCCGGACCCAGTGCGGATCATCTTGATAGATGGATCGTGGAACCTCGAGAAAGGCCCGCATGTCTTGTCGCGTCTGAACGCGTCGAACGGTCAGAGACGACATAGCGAGTAGCGAGTGGCGAGAGGCGAGAAGGAGTTACTGGCGGCGACTAATTGGCGGTGCAGAGTTCGCGGTAGTAGTTGATGCTGGATCTTAGGCCTTCGGTCATGTTAACCGATGGGTCAAATCCTAACTCACGGCGGGCTTGAATGATATCCGCCAGCGAATCTCGCACGTCGCCGGCTCGCGCCGGCTCGTGAATCGGTTGGATGTCACGGCCTAGTAGTTCACGCAAAGTTTCGAGCAAATCGAGCAGGGTCGTGCGTTCGCCTCGGGCGATATTGAAGGTCCCACCGGCGACTCCTTCCCGGGTCGCGGCCAATAGGTTGGCGTCGGCCACGTCACCGACGTACACAAAATCGCGTGATTGGTGGCCGTCGCCGTAGATGACCGGACGCTCGCCCGAAAGAATCATTGAAACGAATCGGGGAATGACGGCACTGTATTCGCTTTGAGGATCCTGTCGGGGACCGAACACGTTGAAATACCGCAGGACCACCGTTTCAATGTCGAACTCCCGATTGAAAGCCGCGCAATAACTCTCGGCGGAAAGTTTCGCGGCGGCATAAGGAGACAGTGGTGCCGGGGCGTCGGTTTCTCGCTTGGAAACGAACGGCGAATCGCCGTAGGCGGCGCTGGTCGACGACAACACGAAACGCTTAACCTGCGCGGTCGAGGCTGCCGAGAGCAATTCGACCGTGCTGGTCGCACACCAGCGATGGCACAATCCTGGTTCTCGCATGCTACGTGGGACACTCGCCATCGCCGCCAAATGAAAAACGTGGTCGATTCCGTCAACGATTCGTTCGGCCGTCTCGTGTTCGGAAGCGTCTGCTTCGATGAATTCGAGCTGATCGGCGAACGGGCCGTTTTGGAACTCGCTAAGGTTGTGCGAAAAACCAGTGCTCAGATTGTCTACCGCCCGCACGCGAGCCCCCGCGTCGAGTAGCTTTCCGACCAGATGCGAACCGATGAAGCCGGATCCACCGGTGACAAGGCAGTGTGTTCCTTGCAGGTCCACACGAGCGTTTTCAATGGCGGAGTTCATCAGTCAAGGTCTCGTGAAAAGTAGAAAAGTAGGCTGGGTGAAGGAGGCTTTGCGACGCACACCCGGCAGTCCGATGGTCGGCTGGAATCCGTTTCCCGAATCGATCTGATCGTAGTGGACGAAACCACGAGTCCTGATCGCTGTTGAATCGCATGCAAATGCCGGGTCTCCGCCGAAGCGGCTACGACCCAGCCTACGGTTGTTACCCCTGCAAGTTCAATCCGCCTGAGGACGGTTTGTCTCCGCCGAGCAATTGGGCGGCTCGAGATTGGGGCGACGATTGGCCGCCCTCTTGGGCGCAAACCATCCGCCACGTTTCCGCTTCGGTTTCGAGCACCAAGCGGATTTCGTCGATCATCGACGCGTCACCGTTCTCTTCGGCCGCGATCAAATGTTGGCACAGGAACACGTACATGTCGGCAACCGTGCGACAGACTTCCACGTTTTTGTCCGTAACGCCGCTGAGCAGTTCGGACAGCAGTTCGAACAACTTGAGCGAATGTTCGTTGGTTCCGCGTTTTCCGGGAGTGTCTCGCCAAACGCCGGCTAGATGTCGGGCAACTTCGACGCCTTTTTCGATCAACATCAACCGCAAGCGCGCCGGTGAGGCGGATGCGATCATTGACTCAAGATAATTATCCGTGCGTCGTCGGCCGAAACCGGTGTGAACATTGACGGTGGGATCTTCAAACGTGATCCGTCGTTCAGGACCGCTGTAATAGGAGGCCTCGTAAGGCGAGGCAGCGGGCAGCGAAGCGGAATCAGGCTGGGGCATCGAGTCGTCGGGATAGTTCATGAGCATTCTAGATCGAATCGAAGGACAGGGATGTCTCGAGTATCGGCGCACGATTAACCGAAACTTTCTGAACAAATGGTCGACCGGAATAACCGGCATAAACCGCCACATCCGTTATCGCCGGTTCGGTATTCTTCAAACAAAATTGATACAAGCCCGACGCGCGACGGCGTGTTGATTGAGTGAACGTTTGGGCGTTTTCGTTTAACGGCAAGCCGCAGGCGCCTGCGTTTTCAAGCTCTGTCGCCTGCGGCTTGCCGTTAAACGATTAATTCAACAGACCGGCGAGCGAGGGAGTTCGTTCCAAACTTCCTAACACCAGTGAATCTCCTCGCTCGCGCGTCGGGCTTGTGTGTTTGTGGCGTAGCCGGCTTGAATTGTTTCCCCACACAAAAAATCCCGGAGCCTGCAAGATTGCGGACTCCGGGATTTCGATGAGTTTCACGATTGAACTTCGAGTCAGTCCCCCCGGACCTGACTGAAGAAATCCGTTCGCTTATCGCAACAGCGACAGAACGTTTCGTGGGTTTTGGTTTGCCAGCGAGAGCACGTTCGTACCCGACTGAACCAGAATCTGAGCACGAGTCAGGTTGGCCGATTCTTGAGCGAAGTCGGCGTCACGGATCGAGCTTTCGGCTTCTTGCAAGTTCGCCTTCGTTTCGCTGAGCGAAACCAGGTTGCTTTCCAATGTCGTCGACTGGAACGAACCGAGTCGACCACGAACCTTGGACACCTTGCTGATGACCTCGTTGATGATGTCGGCGGCGCCCGTCGCATCATTCGAGAGGCTCTTGGCTTGGCCACTGCCCAGTTCGTACAGACGACCCGAGACACCACCAAGCTTACCGGTCGAAACGCTGGCGATACCAAGCGACGCTTGCTGTTGGCTATTGACTTGGGGACCGAGTTGGAATGTTGCCCCACCACCGGTGATGCTGAACGTGAAGTCGGTCGTGCTGCCGTCGTCGACGCTTAAGCTTACCGAGAGCGTTGACGTGTTGATGGAGAAACTATTGCCATTTCCATCGGCTGCGACGCCGTTGATGCTGGCCTTGATGTCGGTGCCGTTGGCGCGGGTGGCCGACAAGCTCGACTCGAATGCTCCGCTGCTACCTTCATTGATGACGTCGATGTTTACCAACGCCTTCTTGCCATAGTCATCGCTCTTGAACGTCAGGGTGGACGTGCCGTCGGCTTTGACGCCCGTCGAATCGCTGACCAAGTTCACGGCGGCCTTGATTTGCGCGAGCGAGGTTCCGGCACCGAAGTTGAACGTTTCGGCACCATCGGTGCCACTGAGTTGGAAGACCAGGTCGTCCTTCAAGCCGGCTGAAACCTTCGTTCCAGTCGCTTCTTCAGGAAGATCAGTGGTTGAAACAGTCAGGTCGTCAAAACCAGTGAGTGCGTCTCCTTGATCATCAACAATTTCGGCGCTGAGATCGTCTAAAGCATCCACTTTCGACTTGATGTTTGTGAGGGTGTTATTGGAAGTGGTTGTGCCGAGAGCAACGTTCAGCGTGTTGGTATCCGCATCAAATGTTGCCACAACGTCTGCGCCCGTTCCAGCGGTATAGTTGACCGTCAAGTCATCTAATCCCGCGCCGGTGACCTTTAAACCAACATCGGTGCCATCGGTCGTGGCAGCAAGCGCTGCCGCATCGCCAGTAACAACGGTCCCCGTGCCGTCTCCATCGGACGTGGCAACAATGCCTTCGATTCCGTTGAGAACGTCCAGAACGTCTTGAACGTCAGAGGGGTTCGAGTCGCCGTCGAACGTGATTTCGATTGCACCGGCAGTGTTGTCCGCCGTGGCGGTTGCGGCCAACGCATTGTCTGCGGTGATCGTCACGCTATCGAAGTCGGCATTACCGGTGATGGTGACGGTCTCGCCACCGATCGAAATCGTCGATGTCTTCGTCGCAACATTGTTGGTTGCCGATGGATCAATATCCGAAGCGTTGAATGCATCGGCACTCAATTCAACGGATGCTTGCTCGGCGGCGGAGGTGATGTCGACCGACACATCAATCTTGCCCGCTTTGCCAAGCTTGGCTTGATCGATCGAAGCGTCCTTGACCGTCGCGACGCTACCGATGTTGCTGATGAAGTCTTGAGACCCGTCGAGCAGTTTTCGGCCTTGGAAGGTCGTCGTTTGAGCGATCCGGTTGATCGCTTCGAGTGACGAGTCGATTTGAAGTTGGTTAGCGGCAATTTCGTCGGCGCTCAACGCACCCGAGTTGCCGGCTTCGTTGACGAGGCCCTTGATGTCGTTAAGCAGGTTACCGACTTGGCCTAGGGCGCTGTCGGCGGTGCTGATGATCTGGCTGGCACGTTGCGTGTTGCTGATCGCTTTGTTCAAGCCGGTGATTTCGCTGCGAAGTGCTTCACTGGCGAGCAAACCGGCGGGGTCATCTGAACCACTGTTGATTCGCAAACCAGTGCTCAAGCGTGTCAGCGATTTTTGCAAATCGGCATTGCTGCTTTGAAGACGGTTCTGAGCGACCAAAGAGGAAACGTTGGTGTTAATTCGAGTCATGTTGTCTATCCCAAAGTGGGTTGATGTTTAATGTTGAGACAATCCGCGAGTTACAACGCAAATCTCTTGGAGAGAAATGCGACGGTGCGGATCGGAACACTCGCATTGGCAGCTCAGCGTCCACCACTAACATGGGACGCGGAATGAAGCGGGGCGTCCGCGTCAACCGGTTTTCAGGGGCCATTGACCCAAGCATTTTTTGCCTGGAAGGCACAATCGCTACAACACGCCTGACCGACAGAGATTCCCCCGCTTGTGCAACGATCATTTAGGAAGTCGCAAAGAAATCGTCGTCGGATCGAACGAAATTTCAGGCCGATGAAGCCGTCGCGCCGCACCAGCTCGACTTGCGGGCAAGCCGTCGACGGCGGTCGACTTTCCTAAATCGCTTGGGGCGACTCTAATTTGCCGACAATGACGTTCTCAACTTGAATCCATTCCTCTCGCACGACGCATCAATTTCGCATGGTCCGCTACAACCCCACCTACATCGAACCACGCTGGCAGGCTTTCTGGGACGAACACCGCACCTTCGCCACGCCGCCGCTCGGCGATCTTCCCGCCGGAACCAAGAAACGCTACGTCTTGGACATGTTCCCCTACCCCAGCGGCGATGGGCTGCACGTCGGGCACCCCGAGGGCTACACGGCGACGGACATCATCTCGCGGTTCGCCCGGGCACGCGGCGAATGCGTATTGCACCCGATGGGGTTCGATGCGTTCGGGTTGCCCGCCGAAGAACATGCGATCAAGACCGGCGAACATCCGCGAGTGCAAACGCAGCGCAACATCGATAACTTCACTCGTCAATTGAAGTTGCTCGGATTCAGTTACGACTGGGATCGCGTATTGGCGACGACCGACGAGGAATACTTCCGTTGGACCCAGTGGATTTTCACGGTCCTGTACGATACCTGGTTCGATCACGAACAACAAAAAGGCCGCCCGATGGCCGAGTTGCCCGTGCCCGACGAGATCTCCCGCGAGGGAGAAACGGCGATCGAACTTTATCGCGACTCGAAGCGTTTGGCCTACCAAGACGACGCGTTGGTAAACTGGTGCCCGAATTTAGGAACGGTGCTGGCCAATGAAGAGGTCAGCGACGGACTCAGCGAAGTCGGCAACCATCCCGTCAAGCGGATTCCGCTGCGACAATGGATGCTGCGAATCACCGATTACGCCGAGCGATTGCTCGACGGGCTGGACGACTTGGATTGGCCGACCGGGATCAAGAAATTGCAGTCCGATTGGATCGGTCGCTCGACCGGTGCCGAGGTTGATTTTTATCTGGCGGCGACCGATTCGAAAGAATCCTCCCAGGGTCCTTTCGAAGCGTTCAAGCGAGCCCGAACCTCATCCGGATTCCCGGTGACTTCCGACGGCGATGCGTTGCGGGTTTACACAACGCGGCCTGATACTTTGTTCGGTGCGACGTACATGGTCGTCGCTCCCGAGCATCCGTTGATCGACCGTTTGGTAACCGGCGATCAAAAAGCCGCCGTCGACGCATACCGCGAAAAGGCGTCCTTCAAAAGCGACCGCGAACGAACCGACGGTGACCGCGCCAAAACCGGTGTCTTCACGGGCACCTACGCGATCAATCCCGCCGACGGTCGACTGATCCCCGTTTGGGTCGCCGATTATGTCTTGGCCGGTTACGGCACCGGTGCGATCATGGCGGTACCCGCTCATGACATCCGCGATTTCGAATTCGCCGTCGAGTTCGGGTTGCCCGTCATCCCCGTCGTCGGCCCGCCCGCCGATCACGAACAACACGATGAGATCATGGCCGGGAAAGCCTGCTACGTCGCCGAAGGAACCGCGATCAACAGCGGCGAGTTTGACGGACAAACGACCGCGGAAGTCAAATCCGCGTTGACCGCGACGCTCGCCCAACACGGTTTGGCTCGTCAAGCGATCAACTACAAGCTCCGCGACTGGTTGTTCAGCCGCCAGCGTTTTTGGGGCGAACCGTTCCCGATCCTTCATGAAATCGATGCCGACGGCAATCCGACCGGGATCAAACGTGTCGTCCCGGATGATCAATTGCCGGTTACGTTGCCGCAGCTTGAGGATTTCAAGCCGCACGGTCGCCCCGAACCGCCGCTCGCCAAAGCGGACGACGATTGGTTGATCGTCGAACTCGACGGCAAACGCTACCGCCGCGAAACCAACACGATGCCGCAGTGGGCCGGATCGTGTTGGTACTATCTGCGGTACATCGATCCTAAAAACACAAAAGCTTTCGTCGATCCGGAACTCGAAAAACAGTGGATGCCGGTCGATCTGTACGTCGGCGGTGCCGAACATGCCGTGCTGCATTTGCTCTATTCGCGATTTTGGCACAAAGTGCTCTACGACCGAGGCCACGTCAGTGTCGCCGAACCGTTCCAACGTTTGGTCAACCAGGGCATGATCCTTGGCGAAGTCGAATTCAGCGGTTATGTCAACCAAAGCGGCCAGCACGTCTCAACGAAGAACGTCAAGAAAGACGCCGAAGGCAATCGGGTCACCCGCGAAGGTGAGCCGGTCGAGTCCGTTTCATTCAGCGAAGACGACGTCGAAAAGAAAGGCGAAGGATTCGTCTTGAAGTCCGATCCGTCGATCAAGGTCGACAGTCGCGCATTCAAGATGAGCAAGAGCCGCGGCAACGTGGTCAACCCCGACGCGGTCGTCAGCCAATACGGTGCCGACTCGTTGCGTTTGTACGAGATGTTCATGGGCCCTCTCGAAGCGACCAAGCCTTGGGCGATGAACGGCGTCGGAGGCGTCCGTAGTTTCTTGGACCGCGTATGGCGGATGATGGTCGACGACGGGGCCGAAGAATTGGCGTTGATCGACGCCGTCGTCGACACGCCATGCGACGAAGAACAGCTTCGCGTGCTGCATCAAACGATCCGCAAGGTGACCGAGGACACCGAAGCACTCAGTTTCAACACGGCGATCGCCAAGATGATGGAATTCACCAACCACTTCACCCGAGCCGAAACGCGGCCGCGCGAAGCCATGGAAACATTCCTGATCCTACTCGCCCCGTACGCACCGCATCTCTGCGAAGAACTATGGAGCCTGCTCGGCCACGACGAATCGATCGCCAAACAACCTTGGCCGAAATGGGACGAAACCGCGATCCAGGAATCGAGCATCGAGATTCCCGTCCAAATCAACGGCAAGCTCCGCGCGAAAATCTCCGTTGCCCCGGATGCGTCTCAAGACGCAATGAAAGAAGCCGCCCTGGCCAACGAAGCCGTCGCATCGGCCATCGAGGGAAAACAGATCGTCAAGTCCATCGTGGTCCCCGGACGGATGGTCAACTTAGTCGTGAAGTGACCATTAGAATTTCCGGCCTTCGTGGTAGCTGGACTCCCAAGAGTTCAGAGCCGTTGTGGTAGCTGGACTCCCAAGAGTTCAGAAGCCGTTGTCGTAGCTGGACTCGCAAGAGTTCAGAAGCTTTACCAAAGGCTACCGAAGTCTTGCGACTCCGGCTACGACTCGTGGCTACCGAAGTCTTGCGACTCCGGCTACGACTCGTGAAGTGAGCAAGCCGGGTCGATCTTGATCTTCTTGCCTTTGGCGACCGATTCCGATGCGGCCAAACACATCGCCACCGACCACCGCCCGTCTTGGGCGGTGCAGTGCAGCGGTCGTCCGTCGGCGATCGCTTCGACGACTCTTTCGACTTGGTCTTCGAGCTCAAACAGTTCGCCGGTCGGTTTGTCGATCGGCACCGTGGTGACCTCGTTACCGTCGAACGCACGTAGCGAAAACGTCGGATGTCGGGTGCGGTCCATCGCACCGCTCCATGACGCCCAAAGCGCGCCCTTGGTCCCCGTGACTTTAACCGTTTGGTGATGTTCAAACGCGCTCAGCGTTTGCGAAACAACCGCGTAGGCACCTCCGGAAAAGTGGACGATCGCACTGAAATTGTCCTGCAACTCCGGACGTTCGGGCTGGCGTGAATTTGCCGTCGCGTACACCGTTTCGGGAGTGCCCGAACGCTGCAGATACCATTTTGCCAAGTCGAAGAAATGGATCGGTTCTTCCAAGATCCAATTGCCGACACGGTCAATGTCGTACCGCCATCCGTCGGCACCTTGGCGATACGGGTTCCGTGATAATTCGACGAGGCAGTACTGCGGCATTCCGATGAAATCATCTTCGATCATCTGTTTGACTTTGCCCCACATCGACGACAACCGTAACTCGTGACCGACGCACAGCAAGCGGTCTTGCTGTGCGGCCAATCGGATCAAATGGTCGCAGTCGGCCAGCGACACACACATCGGTTTTTCCAGCAACAGATGCTTATCGTTCTCAAGTACGCAAGTGGCAATTTCGTGATGCAGATCGCTGGGTACAACCACGTCGACCACATCGAGATCGTCGCGAGTCGCCAGTTCACGATAGTCGGTCGTCACAAACGCATCGGGATAGGTTTCCCTTGCTCTGGCGGCGGACGATTCGCTACGTGCCGCGATCGCGGCCAACTCGGCACCCTTGCACTTCGTGATCGCATCGGCGTGATGTTGGCCCCACGCTCCGAACCCGATCAATCCGAACTTCACCTTCGACTGCGTCATGAATGATTTCCTTCGATTTCGAAACCTGAACGGGAGTGTCGGGACAACATGGAGTTGGCCATCTCGTCGCCGATAAATTGCTCGTTCTTCGCATCCCACTTCAACTCGCGGCCCAATCGTACCGAAAGGTTCGCCAGATGGCAGGTGGAGATCGTGCGGTGATGCGATTCGATCGGGGCAATCGGAGTTTGTCGGCTTCTCATGCAGTCAAAAAAGTTTTGCATATGCGAGACCCGATCGGATGACCCGGTCAACTTCTCGATCGCATCGGCGGGCAGCGGCTGCTCGGCAAGTTCATCGACCAAGGTGCCTTCGAGCGTTGCCCGATTGACAAAGAATCGACCGCGATCGCCTTCGAAGATGATGCCGTTGCGTCCGTCGTCGATCAACATTTCGATCGTGTCACCATCGCTCGCGACGACGTTTGGGTTGGCGGGAAAGACGCACCGAACCGAGAAACCGACCGGTGTGTTGTACATGTCCGCGCGGGTCGGCATGCCGTTGTTGAGCGGTTGATTCAAGTCACCGGTCGCTGTGACGGAAATCGGTCCGTGGTTGTCGTGACCGATCGCCCACTGGGCAATGTCGACATGATGGGCACCCCAATCGGCCAACTGACCGCCCGCGTATTCATACCACCAACGGAACGTGCGATGGGTCCGCTCGGGCCGGTAATCCGCCATCGGCGCGGGACCGAGCCATTGGTTCCAATCCAACGTCGGCGGTGGTGACGAAGCCTGGAATGGACCGCCTCGCCAACCCGGACCGAGTCCGATGCGAATACGTTGCAGTTTTCCAAGCCGGCCGTCGCGGACCATCGCGATCGCGGTCAAGAAACGAGAATTGTACTCACTACGCTGTTGCGTTCCGATTTGCATCACGCGGCCGGTTTCCTTGACCGCGGCTCGCATCTGGATGCCTTCGTCGATCGTCAACGACGCCGGTTTTTCGCAATAGACGTCTTTTCCAGACCGCATCGCCTCGATCGCGATCTTGGCATGCCAGTGATCGGGCGTGGCGATCAAGACCGCGTCGATGTCATCGCGATCGATGATTTGGCGGTAATCGCTCAACAGTTCGCATCGGCCTTGGGTGAGCGTCTGATGAGCGAACTTCGCCGCCACCGAATCGACTTCACAAATTGCGACCAAATCCGCGTGCGCGGTCGCCTGTTTACCGATTTCGAGTCCTCGTCCGCGACGTCTTTTATCCGGTTGCCAACCGGCCCCGATCAACGCGACCTTGGGACGATCATTCTTGTCATTTGCGTTGACATGATTCCCACCGGCTGCCCAACAAGTGTAGGCAACCGAGGTAGAGACATAAGCCAGGGTGGAACGGGCGAGGAAGACACGCCGATTCACACGTCGTGGGGATGTGTGAGGCATCATCAATTCATTCGAATGGTTAACAAACGCGGCACGACTCTTGGAGTCGCGTTTAATGTAACACGATTTGCCAACGCTAGGTTGGCTCGACTCGGAGCGTAGGGCTACTGAGTATTGGCCACGCTTCACCTTCACGCGTTGCTAAGCAACAATCATCCAAGCCCGACGCGCGACGGCGTGTTGATTGAGTGCACGTTTGGGCGTTTTCGTTTAACGGCAAGCCGCAGGCGCCTGCGTTTTCAAGCTCTGTCGCCTGCGGCTTGCCGTTAAACGATTAAACTAACAGACCGGCGAGCGAGAGGTTTCGCTGAAATCCGGATCGATGAGCGCTGTCCACTCGCTCGCGCTTCCTGTCCACTTGCTCGCGTTTCGGGCTTGTATGCTTGCGGCCTAGCCGACGAGTGGCTTCCCAATTTTTAAGGACTCGTCGTCCCATCGGCGTCCGGCAGTGTAATACAATTGCGGTCCACTCACCGAACATCACCCAACTTCCATCAGGAACCCCGCCATGAGTGATTCGTTTCCGACTCAAGCCTTGCACATCGACCGACAACAAACCTACCCGGACTCCGTTTTTCCGCATGTCATCGCGTATGACCGTGACGCGGCCCCTGCGATGGCAAGCGACGAAGCCATCGATCCCCGTGTGCGTCCTTGGGTGTTCGAACATTGCGAAGAGTTGCTCAGTCTCGCAACGCGGCATGGTGCCGTTGCGTTTCGAGATTTCCCGACCAAGACGGTCGACGCGTTCGACGATTTCATCCAAGGGCTCGGTCTAGAGAATTTCCCCTACGATCGATCGTTGTCCAACGCCGTTCGCATCAACCGCACGCCCCGAGTGTTTTCGGCCAATGAAGCCCCGCCGGATGTGCGAATCTTTTTTCATCACGAGATGGCTCAAACACCACTGTACCCTCGCTACATTTTGTTCTTTTGCGAGATCGCTGCGGCCGAGGGCGGAGCGACACCGTTGTGCCGCAGCGACATTTTGTTCAAGCGATTGACGGAACGCTGCCCGAAGTTCGCAAGCGATTGCGAATCCAAGGGTCTGCAATACACCAACGTGATGCCCGACAGCGACGACCCCAATTCCGGGATGGGGCGAAGCTGGCAGAAAACGCTCGGCGTCGACTCCCGTGATGCGGCTCAAGCAAGATTAGATGAGTTGAACTATTCCTATCAATGGCTCGACAATGGTTGTTTGCGAGCGACCACGCCGCCGCTGCCCGCCGTGATGGAAGTTTCGCCGGGCGTGAAGACTTTTTTCAATCAACTGATCGCCGCTTATTGCGGTTGGAAAGATGAACGCAACGATCCGTCCGACGCGATTCGTCACGGTGATGGTTCTCGGCTCGATCGCGATGGCGTGGCTGTAGCGATCGAGCTTTCCGAAGAACTCGCTTACGATCACCAATGGCAAGTCGGCGACATCGTTTTGCTTGATAACACCGTCGCGATGCATGCTCGGCGACCATTTGTCGGAACGCGGAAAGTGCTCGCCTCGCTGGCCGAAATGCGAACGCACGCGTTCGAGTTGGCAAGCTCATGAGCGACAAATGGTACTCCGGCGTCACTCGCTACCAGTGGTTGGTATTGGTGATCGCCTGCGCGGGTTGGATGTTCGACGTCTACGAGGGGCAGATCTTCAATATCACCCGCAACGACATGTTGCGAGAGATCCTGAACAACGACGAAGCGGCCGCGAAAGTTTGGGGCGACTATTTTCTCGCAATCTTCTTGGCCGGCGGCACGCTCGGTGGGTTGGTGTTTGGTTCATTGGCGGACCGATACGGACGACGTCCGATCATGATCATGACGATCTTGATGTATTCGATTTTTTCCGGACTGACGTATTTTGCCAACGACATTTACACCGTCGGCATCTTGCGTTTTCTTGTTGCCCTCGGCATCGGCGGTGAATGGGCGGTCGCGGCGAGTCTCGTCGCCGAGGTTTTTCCTCGCAAAGCCCGCGCGCATGCGGCGGGGATTTTTCACGCGTCCAGTATCTTGGGGACGTGGTTGGCGGCGCTTTCGGGAATCTTGGTCGGGACGAATTGGCGGTTTGCGTATTTGTTGGGCGTGTTGCCGGCACTGTTGATCGTGTGGGTTCGAGCGAGCGTCAAGGAGCCCGAGAAATGGCAAGAGGCGAGATCGAGTGAAGTCAGCGGCAAGGTCGGCAGTTTCCGAGAACTGTTGTCCGACCGCCGATGGAGCTGGCACGCGATCGGCGGTTTGTTGTTGGCTGCGGTCGGGTTAGGCACGTTTTGGTCCGTCACCGTCGCGGGGCAGGATCTGGTGCGCGAACTGCTACTCGCGTCCGGTGCCGACCAAGCGACCGCGAGCGGCCGATCGAAGTTCGCCTACGGCATCGTCCAAGCGGCAGGCGGGGGATTGGGCCTGCTCGCTTTCGGGCCGCTGTGCGCCCGGTTCGGCCGCAAGCCGACTTTCATCGGATTTCAGCTCGCGGCTTTGGTGATTGTGCCGGTCGTGTGTTTTGTGCCACAAACGTATGGCCAAATCGTGGGGTTGTTGCCGATTTTTGGTTTCTTGACCCTGGGGATTCACTCCGGTTTTGCGATCTATTTTCCGGAACTGTTTCCCACTCACATCCGGGCCACCGGGGCGAGTTTTTGTTTCAACGGCGGTCGGTTGATGGCGGTACCCGTGCTCTTGTTTTCCGGCTGGCTCAAGGGGCGGCCCGAGGTTTCGTTGGCCTACGCCGTCACCGGGTTGTCGCTGCTCTTCGTGGTGGGCATTTTGATCGTGTTTACCCTCCCGGAGACCAAAGACCGAGACCTCGTCGAAGCGAACCCGTAAGACGAGCGGGAGATTTACTCGTAACAAGTCACTAGCCCTTGAACTGAATGCCCACCGTCGCGTAGTATTTGCGATTCGATCCTCCTAGCCCCAGTTTTGCGTAAGCAACCATGAAAGACGGCATTCACCCCAATTACCAAGACACCACGGTTACCTGTGGTTGCGGAAATACGTTCCAGACCCGTTCGACGCGTCCAGAGCTTAAAATCGACATTTGCAGCGACTGCCACCCGTTCTATACGGGCAAGTTGAAGTATGTCGACACCGCCGGTCGTATCGACAAGTTCCAGAAGAAATTTGCCGCCGGCACTTACGGTTCGTTGCAAAAGCCTAAGAAGGCCAAGAAAGCCACGAAATGAGCGGAACGATCCGCGACATTCTCGAGGAAAAGCTCGCACGTTTTGAAGAACTCGAAGCCAGCATGTCCGATCCGGATGTCTTGGCCGATGGCGCACGGATGAGTGCCGCCGCTCGCGAACACGGCAGTCTTGCCAAGTTGGCCAGCCGGTATCGAGAGTTCAAACGCATGTCGGACGAGATCCGCGAATGTCAGACCATGGTCGCGGACGCGGGTGATGCCGACGAACGTGACATGGCCGAAGCGGAAATGAAATCCCTGCGCGCCCAACGCGAAGAAATTTGGGAGGAGTTGCTTTCCTATACCGTAGGCGGCGAAGACTCCCACCGAACGCGTTGTGTGATGGAAATCCGTGCCGGCACCGGTGGTGACGAGGCCGCTCTATTTGCGCGCGATCTGTTCGAAATGTACCGGCGGCACGCCGAACAGGTCGGATGGAAAACGGAAATCATGGACGCCAGCGCCACCGAGATGGGCGGATTCAAGGAAATCATGCTGACCTTTGAAGGCGAGAATGTCTTCCGTGATTTGCAATACGAATCCGGCGGCCACCGTGTCCAACGAGTCCCCGAAACCGAAACTCAAGGTCGGGTCCACACCTCGGCAGCCACCGTCGCGGTACTCGCTGAACCCGAAGACGTCGAAGTCAACCTCAAAGGGGAAGACTACCGCATCGACAAGTTTTGCGCGTCTGGCCCCGGCGGCCAGCACGTTAACAAAACCGAGTCCGCAATCCGTCTGACCCATTTTGAAACCGGGATCGTCGTGCAGTGCCAAGACGAAAAAAGCCAACACAAGAACTTGGCGAAGGCGCTCCGCGTTCTGAAGGCTCGGATCTATGAAAAGAAACGCGAAGAAGAAGCCGCCAAGCAAGCCGCCACCCGCAAGGGATTGATCGGATCGGGCGATCGCAGCCAACGGATTCGAACCTACAACTTTCCACAAAACCGTTTGACCGATCATCGCGTGAACTTGACCCTGTACAAGCTCGACCAAATCATCGGCGGCGATTTAAACCCGGTTACCGAAGCTCTCATCAACTACGATCGCGACCAACTTCGCGGTGATATGATCGAATGACCACACCAAGCACCGAACCATGGACAGTTCTTCGGTTGCTCGAGTGGACGACCAATTTTTTCAAAACGCGGGGCAGTGAATCGCCTCGGCTTGACGCCGAGATCCTATTGGCACACGCCCGGGATTGTCAGCGGATCGATCTCTACACCTCGTTCAACGACGTGCCCGGTGATGAACAACGCATCGCATTCCGGGAACTTGTCCGGCGTCGGGGCGACGGGGCTCCGGTAGCTCAGTTGGTCGGGTTCAAAGAGTTCTATTCGATCCCGATTCGTGTCGATGAAAACGTCTTAGTGCCGCGACCGGAAACGGAGCACCTCGTCGTCGAAGCCCTCGATCAAGCCAAACGCCTCGCCGAGTCGGTAATCGAACGACCCTTGCGGGTCTTGGATATCGGAACCGGTAGTGGTGCGATCGCGATCGCGTTTGCTAAGAACTTCGAAAACGCAGAAATCGTTGCCGTCGACGTCAGCCTGCCCGCGCTAGAGATCGCCCGATGGAACGTCGAGAAACAAGGCTTGAACGATCGGATCACGCTATTGCAGAGTGATCTGCTTGGCGGACTCGATTCCGAGGCGCGGTTCGACTTGATCTGCACCAATCCACCGTACATTTCGCAAGCGGAGTACGACGAATTGCCCGCGACGGTGAAGAATCATGAACCGCGGGGCGCGTTGTTGTCGGGACCCGAAGGTACCGAGATCATTTCGAGAATCATCAGCGAGGCTGCCGGTCACCTCGCAGCCTCAGGGCAGCTGGTCATCGAACTGAGCCCGATGATCGCGGAAGCCTGTGTCAGGCTAGCCGATTCCAGCGGCCACTACAGCGACATCAAGTTAATCAAAGACCTAGCCGGCCACCAACGCATCCTGACCATGCGCCGCCATTCGTCCTGATCTGAGGAAGAATCGAGCATCGACGACTGATCCTGAAGCGGACAGCTCTGTCTCGCAATGTTCGAGATTACGACATTGCAACACTCGGCCGAGGGATTTCGGTACACTACCGGTTTTACGGTGGTTCTAGATGGGGAGGATCCAATGGCTCGATCGCGGACAGGTTCTTTACGACATGGCTTTACGATAATCGAGTTGCTCGTTGTGATTGCCGTCATCGGCGTGATGGTCGGATTGCTGTTACCAGCCGTTCAAAGTGCACGTGAATCGGCACGCTATACCAAATGCCGAAATCATTTAAAGCAGATTTCTCTCGGCATTCATTTGCACGAGAACCAATACAAAAAATTTCCCGATGGCGGATTAGATTGGCAGTCGCCTCGTTCGATGACCAATGGAGTGCCGGAAATCACTCCGAACCAGAACTGGGGCTGGATGTATCAAATCCTTCCATTCGTCGAACAAGGTGCTATCTATTCGGAGCAATCCGACGCGGTGGTACAAGCCAACACGATCGGTTTGTTTTTTTGCCCCTCCCGGCGATCCGAAGCGACCAATATCCACTTGGGCGGCACACGCGCGTTGAACGACTACGCAGCCAACGGCGGTATCCGCACTAACCCGACTGCACACTGGGGCGACGGTTTAGCGGGAGGTTTCATGGCACGTAGTCAGTACTCATCAGTCGCCACACCCGCATCGATTCTCGATGGATTAGCGAACACCTTGATGGTTGGCGAGAAATCCGTGAACGAACTCCACTATCACGTCGCCACTTGCGCCGACAACGAAGGTTGGACCAGCGGATGGGATTGGGATGTGATTCGCTGGGGCAATCAATCTCCCGAGCATGACGGCAACGCCCAACCGTGTCAGTCGTGGTTTGGATCCGCTCACCAAGGCGGATGTTTGTTTGCGTTCGGCGATGGAAGTGTGCACACGATCACGTATTCGATCGACCAAACACTTTTTCAATCGCTCTCACACCGCGAAGACGGTCAGCCACTCGCGCTCGATCTGTAACCGGCCACGACCGAGGTCGAAGCATGTTGTTGACTCGTGTCACGCGAGCGACGAGACTGGGTTGAGAGATTGAGCTTGAGTCTTTGAGATCAAAAATCGATTGACGGCTCGCCGGTCCTCCGCATGAAGTAAGCATTCGCCACTCCTCGTCGATCCCGAAAAGTGATTCAAGATGATTCAGGTCTTTGCCACTGCGACGCTAACTTCCATAACATCATTGATTCGTCGTGGATTGAGGCGTTACTTGTTGAACCAATTCACTGTCATCGCTTTGGCAATTAGTGGTGGTCTATTGGGTCATGTCATTGGTCAACCGTTGGTCTTTGCACAGTCGTTTCAGGCAGATCGGAATCACGAATCATCGGGCGACCGCCCGAACATCATTCTCATTCTCGCTGATGATCTTGGTTGGGCCGATGCGGGTTGCTATGGCAATCGGTTTAATGAGACGCCGAGGATCGACCAGATGGCCCGCGAAGGAATGAGGTTTACTCAGTTTTATGCCGGGCCGGTTTGTTCGCCGACACGCGCAAACATCCAGTCTGGATTGGACCAAGCTCGCTTCGGCATCACACAGCATATTCCCGGCCACCGTCGTCCATTTGCTCGCTTGATCGATCCGGCGGTGCCACTGCAATTACCGCTTGAGGTCGTGACGTTTGCCGAGACTTTACAACAGCTCGGTTACGCGACCGGCTACTTCGGAAAATGGCATCTCGGTGGCAACGGTTTCGGACCGCAAGAGCAAGGATGGCAAACGTTGTTCGAAGGCCAAGGAAACGAGGTTCCGCCCAAACTCAGTGGCTTGCCTGAACCGGTCCGGGCCGCTGAATTCCTGACCGACAAAGCGGTTGAGTTCATTCAAGCGAACAAACAACAATCATTCTTGTTGCAACTGTCGCACTACGCCGTTCACATCCCTCTGTCGACGACGCCGGAATTACTGACCAAGTACGAAGCGAAGACGCCCGCTCCGGAGTATCCAAGCCGACCGAAGTACGCAGGTCTGTTGGAAGAACTCGATCAAAGCGTGGGGCGTGTTTTAGATGCAGTGGATGAATCGGGTATCGCAGAGAATACATTGATCATTTTCGTTTCCGATAACGGCGGATTGGAAACCGAACAGAACGGCACCATTGTGACGTCGAACGAGCCGCTGCGAAACGAGAAAGGAACCTTGTACGAAGGTGGCATTCGCGTTCCGGCCATCGCAAGATGGACGGGACAGATCCCTGCAAACGTAAGTTGCGATGTTCCCGCGACGACGATCGATCTCTATCCAACCTTCATCGAATCCGCCTCCTCGGAAACCAGCCCCTTCCAGCGTGACGGAGTGAGCCTGTTCGGCTTACTGACCGGGACTGAATCCGGTCTGCCACGAGATACGTTGTTTTGGCACCTTCCGCACTATCATCACAGCACTCCGGCGAGCGTAATTCGCCAAGGCGATTGGAAGCTGATCGAGTTCCTCGAAGATAGCTCGATCGAGCTTTACAACTTGCGCGATGACCTAAGCGAACAACACAATCTCGCAGCCAACCAACCTGATTTGGTTCGTGAATTACGTGCGGCTTTGGAAGCATGGCGGCAACGTGTCGGAGCCAAGATGCCGACCCCCAACCCCGACTATGATCCACAGCGCGCGAACGAGTTGGCCAAGAAAGGTCGAAAAAACCGTTAGTCCGAGTTTCGCTGGCCGGCTTCCTTTACCGCAGCAACGCGACCTCGATTTCGAGGCCGGGGCCGAAGCCCAGCATCAGCCACGGACGAGGGATCGAATGTTTTCCAAACCGTTGTAGGACCGCGCCCAGAGTTGCCGAGGACATGTTGCCGTGCTGGCGGAGTACCTCTCGAGAGATCTCAAGGTGCTCGTCACTTAAGCCGAGGGCGGTTTGCACGGCTGTCAAAATTCGAGTGCCGCCGGGGTGGACGGCCCATCCTCCGATCGATTCGATCGACTCGCCTTGCTTGGCTAGCCATTGACTTAAGTAAGCATGCAAGTGCTCTTCGATCAACGCCGGCACCGACGCCGATAGCGTCATCACAAAACCGTGATCGCCGATGGTCCATGTCATCGCATCGCGGCTACCAGGGATTAGACAAGAGCCGGTTGCCACGATCTGCGCCGGAGTGTCGCTTGAGTCTGGATCGACGAGGTCATGAGTGGATTCGTATTCGCTACCCACGACAATGGCTCCTGATGCCCCATCGGCGAACAAGGATCCTGAAACAATCCGCTGGGCGTTGTATCCGTATTGATAATGCAGGCTGCATAATTCAACGCTGACGATTAGGACGCACGCGTGTCGATCAGCGGAGGTCAACCCCCGGGCCGTTCGCATGGCATTGATCAACGCGTGACACCCCATGAATCCGATTTGAATCCGCTCGGTCGTTACCGGAAGGTCCAACGATTCGATCAATTCGATGTCGATACCAGGAGAATAAAAACCGGTACACGTGACGGTAATTAAATGGGTGATGTCCGACGGCAAACAACCGCTCGATCGGATCGCGGCATGCCCGGCGGCAACGGCCAGTCGGGGTCCGTCGACGGCGAACCGCTCGTTGCGCTGCGCAGTCGTCGGTCCGTGCGATGACTCTGACGCGTGTGGATAAAACGATTGGCCGAGATGCCCGGTTGTTCCATCGCGTTCCAGCAGCACACTGCCTCGCGTTTGGACCCCGGTTCGTCGGTACAGCTTGGCCACCATTTCCGCTTCTTTATCGTTGCCACACGACATCGCCTGTGCGGCTGCCGTCGCCAAATCCACGTCGGCGGTATATGGCGGAACCACTGATTCGATTGCCAAAAGCTTGGCCGATAGGTTTCTTGAGGACACCCGCCGGGCCGCCACGGATGAGGCCCCCAAGGAGGAGGCCGATGGCGGCGAAAGAATCGAGTCGGGGGGTGTCATCAGTAAGATCCCGGTCTAAAAATTACGAGTGCCATCGAGAAATTATCTCCCGCTGCAAATCTCGGTTGTTTGAAACTTCGCGCCGCTCGCCAACCCATGCGTCAGAGGACTAGCTAACCACCGAAAGTGGCGAAGGCTGATTCGAGTCAGTTGACGGACTACTCGCGAGCGTAACGCGCCAGTGACACTACTGCAAACGACACGCCGTTTGGGCTGTAGTGTATCAAGTCGAGGGGCCCATCGGGTCGACAAATCGATCTCACCGTCCCATTGAACGATTTCATCACACAAATCCGCGACCGCAATCCCGCTTTCGATGCCCCATGTCATACCCTCGCCGGTCAGGGGTTCGACATATCGAGCACAATCGCCAATGGCAACGGCGCGACCGCGACCGACCTTGCGGGTACGACGCAGTGGCGGCGCGGTCATCCAATGGGCATCCTTTTGCAGCCAGACGCTCAGGTCCGAGACGAATTCGGCACTGATGTCGGGGTGACTACGGAGCAACTCGACGATTCTCGCGGCGGGCGTGGCGGTGACCGCTTGCGTCATTGACTTGTGCTTGTCAGTCGTTGACTTGTGCTTGTCTCTCGAAGGAAGTGCAGCGGCAATGTCAATCGCTCCACCAGGCAAACGGACCAAACCGACGTAACCGTCGTCGCCGCACACCATTTGAATCTCACCATCAACGAGCGGCCAAGAAATCGCCAGCGGATGATCACCCGGTACATGGGTTGCCACACCCAGCGGGCCGTGTGGGGGTTCAACCCAAGATAATTCCCAACGCGATTGGCTCGCGAGTTCTGAAACGTCGATCGCTTTCCCCTGAAATACTCCCGTCAATCCGGTCGCAATGATAGCGGCGGCGAACTCGTCAGTCGTTTTCCATGGCTCACCGGATCGTCGATGACGGACGGTGACCGAGCGTTCGTCGCTATCGACAATTTGTGCTTGATGAGGTTGCCACACCTCGACCCCCGCTTCGATCGCCGCTTCCATGAGGTATGTGTCCAAGACACTGCGTGAGATCGCGACACCGGGCTGAATCGGTAGTCGGATCGGGGCGCCGCATCGGTGATTCCCTCGTTGCGTTTGCAGGTACCCCACAAATGACTTGGTGCCAACGCCTCGTGCGCGAACTCCATCGCCGAGTCCGATCGAGTCGAGAGCCTTCAAACCGGCGGCCCCCAAACAGCATCCGCAGATTTTCTCACGAGGAAATTCGCTACGTTCAACTAGCGTGACGGCGAAGCCACGGTGGCGCAGCCGGATCGCCGAGGTAATTCCAGCGACGCCCCCACCGATGACAAGAACACGGGCATCACGCGCCGAGCGGACTGCAGTCTCGTTCAAGGGCCGACCCCGACCATTCCAGGGGATAATTCAGCAATACATTCGGTTTCACACTGTTGGTCGATGACGACCATGAACCGGCATGGAAACGAGCGTCGCACTCGCACAGGAAAACCGAGTGAAGCATTCATCATTTTTGAAAACTCATGACGGGTGTATGCTCCACGAACGCTGGCCGACGCATCGAAGTGCACCACGTCGCTGCGGGTGACCAACCGCGCCGACGCGGCCACCAAGGCAAGGTTGGTGCGAGATCGTTCCAAGTCGCAGATCACGATCGCTCGTTCGCTCGCCCGCCACATTTCCTGGATCAATCGAGAGACATCGGGCGGATCCAAATGATGCATGAACAATGAACAGGTCACGACATCGAAACCGCCGGGCAACCCTTCACGTAAGCAGTCACGACGAACCGTTCCCAACTGGACTCCCGATACACTGGCCGACTCGCTGGCCGTTTGCATTGCCACCTCGCTGATGTCGAGCGCTGTGACGGACATCGGTATCCCCGAATGGCGTGCGGCTTTGAGCCAAGCGATCGGCAGGTCGCCACTGCCTGACGCGACATCGAGAATTCGCAAGGGACGTTCTGGGGTCGCTGCGGCCAGTCGCTTGAGTTGCCGGAACATCGCGCCCGCGACACCACTGATTCGGTTCAGTCGACGCAATCCCGATAAGGCATGACGA
This sequence comes from Neorhodopirellula pilleata, assembly GCF_007859915.1. Lineage (GTDB taxonomy): Bacteria > Planctomycetota > Planctomycetia > Pirellulales > Pirellulaceae > Rhodopirellula > Rhodopirellula pilleata. The sequence continues at coordinate 107,876 of NZ_SJPM01000010.1, read as the reverse complement.
TGTCGCTCCGGTGACAAAGCCGGGTCGTCCATCCATTCATCAACGCGTTCACGTGGCAATGGCATTGACTTGGTTTTCTTTCTCGTCATCAGTAGGGTTGTTGCTAACCATTGCATCGAGGTTGGCCAGCGTCGTAGCGGCAATCGTCTCCAAAGCGTCTTGGGTGAAGAACGCTTGGTGCGACGTGACAAGGACGTTGGGGAACGTCATCAGCCGCGACAACACGTCGTCTTGCATGATTTGCTGAGACAGGTCTTCAAAAAATACTCCGGATTCTTCTTCGTAAACGTCCAACGCGACCCCGCCGAGGTGACCGCTTTTGAGTCCCGCGATCACGGCCCCGGCGTCAATCAAGCCTCCTCGCGAAGTGTTGACTAAGATGGCACCGGGCTTCATTTGCTCGACTCGGTCGGCGTTGATCAGATGGTAAGTGTCTTCAGTGAGTGGGCAATGCAACGACACCAGATCGCTCGATCGCAACAACTCTTCGAGCTCAGTATAGCGTCCCCAAACGCGGGCTTGGTCGCTCGGGTAGGGGTCAAACAACAGCACGTCACAGCCAAATCCGTTCATGATCTTGGCCAGAACGATTCCGATCGCGCCGGTGCCGATGATTCCGAACGAACGTCCGTTGAGGTCAAAGCCCAATAATCCGTCGATCGAAAAGTTGTTTTCGCGGACCCGGTTGTAGGCTTTGTGGATCTTCCGGTTGAGCGTCAAGATTAGGCCGACGGTGTGTTCGGCGACCGCGTGGGGCGAATAACGGGGCACCCGTGCGACGAGAATCCGATGTTTGGTTGCCGCATCGATGTCGACGTTATTGAACCCTGCGCATCGCAGGACGATGAATCGCACCCCAACTCCCGCCAAACCGGCGATGACCTCGGCGTTCAAGTCATCGTTAACGAACACACAAACCGCCTCGGACCCTTCGGCAAGCCGCACCGTCGATGCGTCCAAACGGGCTTCGAGGAACTGAAATTCGTGCGCACGATCCTTGGCCACAGCCGACAGAAAACGTTCGTCGTAAGACTTCGTGCTAAAGCAAGCGACTTTCATGGGATGATCTTGGCGGGAGTTATTTTGTTCGTTCCAGTGCTTCGACAAAATTTAATTTTAGGGTGAGCCGAACGCGCTAGCGTCGGGCGTCGAGCAACGCCCGCGGCTAGCGGGCTGTTGATTTATTCCTCATCGAAACCCGAAGCGTGAGCGAGGGATACATACAAAGGACTTAATGGCGATGAATCCCTCGCTCACGCTTCGGGTTACGATTAAATCAACACGCCCCTAGCGCCGTCGGCTCACTTCAATAACCCTAAATTTTAGTTGAGGGTTGGCATAAAACGTGGCACGGTGGTTCCCACCGTGATTCTCGCCACCGTGATTCTCGACGGAGGACCGTCGAGCCACGATATGCCAACCCGAACCCTTTTTCTGACAAACTGCGATCGGGAATAAGACTCGAGTCTTCGCCCGCTACATTGCCGGGGACTCGTCAACTCGTCCACGGCACCTTCCCGCCATTGCGATCAGGCTGGCGGTGATTACCGCTAGGCTGACCCACTGGGAAATGGAAAGCGACGTGCCGAATTGTCCGGCTTCGTCCACCCGGACCCATTCCAACACGATCCGGATCAACGCGTAACCGATGAAGCCGACCAACATCAAGAGTCCATCGCGATACCATGGCCGACGTTGCACCCACCGTTCCAAAATCAACAAAACGACGAACATGATCGCCGCTAGAACGGAACTGATCACCTGGGTCGCTACGACGGGATTGGCAACCGGCGGCAGTTCATCCGGCCCGACGCGAGCGATCAATTCGCCATCACGAACGATCGCCAGTCCCGGCAACGCGTCTTCGGCAGGCACATCCGGAGGGGCTTGATTGAGGTAACTCGGATCAACAATGAGTTCGACGCTTTGCCCTGGTTCCAATCCCGCTTGGTCGGCAATGCTACCCGGATGAATCGATTCGATCCGACGTGAGATCCGTCCGGGCGTTTGGTCGTTCGCCGGCTGATCGACGACTTGGGACTCGATCCCGATTAAGTCGCCACTGGTAAGCTGGTCCGCGTACACTTTACTACCCGGTGGGAACTGCACCGACAACGGATTCGGTTGGCACTCGCCGCCGTAACAGCACCCGTTCATCAAGCATCCCAACCGCCCAAAGAACAGTCCGACGAAAACACACGGAATGATGACATCGCCGAATTTCCAAAGTGATCCTTGAAACCGACGGATCGCCCATACCGAAGCAAAGAATCCGCCGATGAATCCGCCGTAAACGACCAGCCCGCCTTGGGTGAACGCCGCCATCGCGAGCAGGGTTTCCGACCAGGTTTCTCGCATGAAGTCGGCTCGGTACTGGATCACATAGAACAATCTAGCACCGAGAAAACCGCCGATGAACGTGTAAGGAGCCAGTCGAAGGATCATTTCCGAGCCCAAGCCAGCCCGGTCGGCACGCCACGCCGCGATACTGACCGACCCGATTGCGGCGAGCATCAGAAACATGCCGTAGCCCCGGATCGGCATCCCGACCGGATCTCCAGTGACGTTGGCAAGTTCCGCCCGGGGCAGTGCGAATACAATGATCGCCGCGAAAGTCGCCCACATTCCGAATTCTTGCTTCAATGCCGCCGTGATCGAAGTGCCGGCGTTGTCTGAAAATGTGACCCAGGCCAACCTCACGAGAACGAAAGCGGCCAGACCGAACAGCAGCCAACCGACCCCAAAGACGGGAATGCCAGCCACCTCGTGAGGGATTAGGAAGAGCGTGCGTCTCATGGGCGAATGATTGCGGTGTCGAAAAAAAGGGGAAAACGCCATCGTCGCATGACATCTTGCCGGCGAATAGTCGACTTTTTCACGTGATATTTCGTCACAGCCGTCGCAACCGGACTAAAAACTTAGGGGAATGGACGTTAAAGTGCCACTTCTGGGCAACTTCCTGAAATCTCGGGGCTGCGCAATTATTATGTGCGTCAGTACAATGCCGTCCACATCTTGATCCTCTTCTCTTTTGATTCTCTGCGAGGTTTCCGTCCATGCCCAAGGCGCTCTGTCTGCTCAGCCTTGTGGCGTCGATTCTCTTGCTGGTTCTGTTCGGTTCGGAAACCGTCCTTGGGCTAGCCGGAATGGCGGACACAGCCGTATTGGGATCGACGAGCATGTTGATGAATATCGCGTTTGTCTTCTTTGCTGCTTTGCTCGCGTTTCTCAGCTTCACGACTTATCGTGAGCAACGGTGAGCTACTACGACGCGTGAGCCAAGGTAGGCGGCTACGAAGGATGCCTCGTCACGGCTACACTTGATCGACGTCTTTCCGCCTCGACCGCCGATCTGATTGCATTGACTCGATGACCGATCCGAATACCCTCCGTGATTCCATCCGCGAGCTTGTCGCCCAGCACCCGGATCCTGAATCGGGCCGCCCGCTCGGATCGATGGGGCAACTGCAGGATGTTCAGATCGATGGGGACACGATTCGTCTGAGGGTCGCCATCACATCGCACAACCAGATCATTGCCGACGAGGTTGCCGACGCGATCCGTGACAAAGTGCTGGCCGCAGCCCCCGGCAAGACGATTGAAATCGAAACCCCGGTCCATGCCCGCCCGCCGGCCCGATTGGGGCAGATCGGGTTGCGAGCCAAAAGCGTGATCTTGGTCGGCAGCGGCAAGGGTGGTGTGGGCAAAAGCACCGTCGCCGCGTCGCTCGCCCTGACCCTGCAACGACTCGGGGCGAAGGTGGGGCTGATGGACGCCGACGTCTACGGACCGTCGGTGCCACACTTGCTCGGACTCCAAGGCCGACCGTCGATCTCCGAAGCGAAGAAGATCGAACCCATTCGACTCAATGGTGAGATGCCGGTGATGTCGATGGGATTCTTATTAGAACCTGATCAAGCTGTCATTTGGCGTGGTCCGATGTTGCACGGATCGATCACCCAGTTCCTCAAGGACACCGACTGGGGCGAGCTAGATTATCTCGTCATTGATATGCCTCCGGGGACCGGCGACGTGGCGTTAACACTTTCGCAAAACGTTCCTGTAACAGGCGCGGTCGTCGTTTGCACTCCACAGGAGGTTGCTTTGCTCGATGCGGTCAAGGCGATCAGCATGTTCAAGAAGGTCAACATTCCGGTCGCCGGGATGGTTGAAAACATGAGCGGATTCCAGTGTCCCGACTGCGGCAAGAACTACGACATCTTTGGACGAGGCGGGGCTCGAAACAAAGCCGAAGAACTCGGCGTCCCGTATTTGGGTGGCTTGCCGATCGACATCGTCTTGAGGGAAGCCGGTGACGCGGGTGAATTGGCGAAAGTGATTTACGAGGACGCCCGCGCGCGAGCTCCGTTCGAGCAGGTCGCCCGCGCGCTCGTTCGCAATCTCGCTGCCAAGGCCGCCGCCGCGCCGCCCAAAGCTGCTTTGCCGACGCTCTGATCGGGTTTCGTCGCCACGATTTCGATTGAGCCAACCGACGACGAGCTTGCTTGGATGGGTTATCATGGGCGTCCGACCTCATGACTCCCTCCCCATTGCCCCACCTAGCGATCCATGAATTGTTTTCGGTTTTGTCTTCGTTTGATGCTGTTGGCGTTTCTAGCGGCTCTTGTTCCTATTTCGACCCTTCACGCCCAAAGTGATCAAACCACTGATCCGTCGGGCGTTGCCAAACGGCCCAACATCGTTTTCGTCTTTTCGGACGATCACGCGTTGCAGGCGATCGGTGCCTACGGATCGAAGATCAACCAAACACCCAACCTGGACCGGATCGCCAAGGAGGGGGCGGTTTTTCAGAACTCGTTTTGCGCGAACTCGATCTGCGGTCCGTCGCGCGCTTGCATCTTGACAGGCAAACATTCTCATATCAACGGATTCTTGAGAAACGGCAATCGCTTTGATGGAACCCAGGTGACGTTCCCCAAGTTGTTGCAAGACGTTGGTTATCAAACCGCGTTGATCGGCAAATGGCATTTGGGGACCGATCCGACGGGGTTTGATCACTGGGAGATCCTGCCGGGCCAGGGTCATTACTATAACCCCGACTTGATTCAACAAGACGGCACCAAGAAGCGGTTCGAGGGCTATGTTACGGACATCATCACCGAACACTCGCTGCAGTGGTTGAAAGAACAACGCGATCCCAACAAGCCGTTCATGCTGATGTGCCAACAGAAGGCACCGCACCGCAACTGGGCCCCGCACCCGCGACACTTTTCGTTATATAAAAACGAAGATGTGCCCGAGCCGGAAACGCTGTTCGACGACTACAGCGGTCGCAGCGACCTGCTCAAGGAGAACGAAATGTCCGTCGCCAACCATTTCTACTGGGGCCACGACATGAAGTTCCATGGCGAAAACGAGTTCCCCAAGCATTTCGAATCGAACCTCAAAGATGGCGAGTACGCCCGAATGACCACGGCCCAACGGGCGGCCTGGGACGCGGCTTACGAACCTGAAAACCAAGAATTCATTCGGGCAATGAAGGCGGGTGAGTTATCCGATCGCGATGTGGTGAGTTGGAAGTACCAACGCTACATCAAGGATTACTTGCGATGCGTTCAAGCGGTTGATGATAGTGTTGGCGAAATACTGTCGTATCTGGACGAGGCCGGACTCGCCGATAACACGATCGTGATCTACAGCAGCGACCAAGGGTTTTACTTGGGCGAGCATGGCTGGTACGACAAGCGATGGATGTTTGAGGAATCTTTGCGGATGCCGTTCTTGATCCGTTGGCCCGGTGTGATCGCACCTGGGACGGACAGCCGCGCGATGATCCAAAACATCGATTACGCGCCCACGTTCTTGGACATCGCCGGGGCCGAAGTTCCCGCCGCGATTCAAGGTCGATCGATGGTGCCGATGATGCAAAACGGCTGTAAGGCGTCATCGTCTTGGCGTGACGCTATTTATTACGCGTACTACGAAAACGCGGCCGTTCATAACGTCCCTAAACACGACGGCGTGCGGACGGACCAATACAAATTGATGTTCTTTCCACGGACGCGTCAGTGGCAACTGTTCGACTTGCAATCGGACCCCAACGAAATGACGAGCCTGCACGACGAACCCGCTTACGCAGCGATCTTCGAAGGGCTGAAAAAGCGATATGAAGACCTGCGAGATTTTTATGACGTCAATTCGGCAACCATTCCCGACACCCGGGGCGACGAAGAACGCTGGCGGCAGCGAGATCAGCAAATCACCCAAAACGCCCGGAACATGAAAGACGTTCGTCTGGCGTTCCTTGGCGATTCGATCACCCAAGGTTGGGAAGGTCGCGGCAAGGAAGTCTGGGAGAAACACTACGCCGGTCACAACGCGATCAACCTGGGGATCGGCGGCGATCGCACCGAGCATGTGATCTGGCGATTAACTTATGGCGGTTTGGGCAAAATCCAACCTGAAGTGTTGGTGTTGATGATCGGAACCAATAATACCGGTCACTTCATGCAAGATCCCGCCGAGGTCGCCGCAGGTGTCCAAGAGATCCTCGCTTTGCTCGAACAAAAACTGCCCAAGACCAAGATCGTGTTGCAAGCGATCCTTCCTCGGGGAGAATCGAAGTTTGACGTGATGCGACTCAACAACATCGCCATCAATGATCGAATCGCGAAATTTGCCGACGGCGAGCGAGTCCACTTTATCGAAATCGGCGACCGATTCCTCGAATCGGACGGCAGTATCGATCCTGAGATCATGCCCGACTACTTGCACTTGAGCACGAAGGGCTACGAGATCTGGGCCGAGGCCCTCGAGCCGACGCTCAAGGAGTTGGGGCTGTAGCCCCGCGTTAGAAAAATCGTTCATGACTCGCCGCTATTACGTTCCCAATCTGGCACAGATGTCAGGGTTGATCGAATTGCCACCCGAAGAGGCCGCTCATGCTGCGCGGGTGATGCGGGTCGTTGAAGGCGATACGATCGAGTTATTCGACGGCCAGGGGCACCAAGCGGCAGCGGCGATCACGCATGTTTCCAAGCGTCAGTGTGTTTGTCGAATCGATTCGATTGCGGCGATCGATCTTGAACCGTCGGTCAATTTGATCATGGCCATCGCGATTCCTAAGCCGGACCGAGCGAAAGAAATGATTGAACGACTGACCGAAATCGGGGTCCATCAAGTTCAGCCGATCGTTTTCGAACGAACGCAGCGGGCTCCGGGTAGCAGCCTGATCGAGAAGCTCGAACGGGTCGTGATCGAAGCCTGCAAACAATCCGGTCGGAACCACCTGATGCCGATTTTACCGGTGTTGACGTTTGGGCAATGGATCACGAAATATCGCCAGTCCGATTTCGTCGACCGCACGGCCTACGTGGCGATGCCGTCGGGCAATCCGACTTCGATCGATCCGATCCGTTCAAATCAGTCGTCGCCCCCGGAGTCCTCGATCGTTCCAGAGTGCTTGGTAGTCATCGGGCCCGAGGGAGGCTTGACGGAATCTGAATTGCAAGACTGCTTGGATGCGTCGATCAAGCCGGTCGATCTGGGAAAGCGGATTCTGAGGATTGAAACGGCCGCGTGCGTGATCGCATCACGTTTGTTGACCGATTGATCGAATTCCAAGGTGGCGTGCCGGCCCTTTTTTTCGAGCGTGTCATGGAAAGCAAGCTACGTTTGCATGAGCTTGATTTTCACAGTGGGAATCGGGCTTCCGATCGTACTCGCGACCCCACGAATGTTCGATGAACGCCTTGATGACCGACACCCACAGCTTTGAATCTTCATCAGCTTTGGGTGGATTGCTAACCGACGATACATTCTGGCCGTCCGAACCGCGGTCGATCAACGAGCTAGGTTTGTCGGTAACCTTTATCGAGTCGTTGTTGCTGAAGACAGTTTTGCAAGCCGGGACCGTTAGTGGCCGCAATGCGTCCACCCTTTTGGGTTTGCCGTTTCGAATTGTCGAGCCGATCATCGATGCGCTTCGAACGCGAAAGTTCGTTGCTCACGTCCGTCCGGCTGCTTTTAACGACTATTACTATTCGCTCACCGAGATGGGCCAGAAACGAGCCAATCAGCACTTCGCCCAGTGCAGTTACGTTGGTCCCGCCCCCGTGCTATTGTCCGACTACACGCTCAGCGTCGAGGCTCAAGCAGCCGGCGTCGATCCGATCGATCGGGACCAACTCCGGGCGTCGCTGTCGCGAATCTCTTACCAAGACGAACTGCTAGATCAGCTAGGGCCAGCGATCAACAGCAATACGGGACTATTTCTGTTCGGACCGCCCGGCAACGGCAAAACAACGATCGCTCGCAGCCTGACACGTTGCCTCGGCCAAGAAATTTGGATTCCCCATGCGATTCTTGATGACGGCAATTTAATCAAACTCAAGGACGATGCGTTTCATCGCGAAGCACCGGTTCCTGATGGAGACGGACAATTGCTCAACGCCCAGGATTGGGACAAGCGTTGGATTCGGATTCAACGTCCCAGTGTCGTCGTCGGTGGCGAATTGGTCATGAGCAACTTGGAAGTACGCCATGATCAGCGATCGAACATGTGTGAAGCCCCCCTGCAAATGAAGAGTAATTGCGGGTGCCTCCTGATCGATGACTTTGGTCGCCAGAGAATCGCACCGGAGGAGTTGTTGAACCGCTGGATCGTTCCCCTGGAAAATCGATGCGACTATCTGACTCTCCCGACGGGAAAAAAGATCCAAATTCCGTTTGAGCAATTGATCATTTTCTCGACGAACCTGAATCCTGACGATTTGGTCGACGAAGCCTTCTTGCGTCGTGTGCCTTACAAAATTTTTGTGGATGATCCGACCCCGCAGGAGTACCGCGTTCTCATGAAAACAGTCGCAGCTCAACTGGGCTTTCCCGAAACGCCTGAAGCTGCCGAACATCTGCTGAACTTCTATAAAGCCACCGGACGTTCGCCGCGTCGTTGTCACCCGCGTGATCTTTTGACTCAGGTTGCCAACTTTTGCCGATATCGAAAACTCCCATTGACGCTTCGCCCAGACTACCTGGACCAGGCCTGCAAGAACTACTTCAGCGCTCTATAAACCATGACCACTCAAGTAACTCGACGAATCGCTCCCGGCTATGAGCCGATCGCCGGCTATACGCTCGAGCAGAAAATCGGCGCAGGCGGTTTCGGTGAGGTATGGCGATGCAACGCACCAGGCGGCCTAAAAAAGGCGGTTAAGTTTGTTTTCGGCGCGACCGAAGCGAACCGTGGATCGCGTGAGCTGAAATCACTCGAGCGGATTAAAGGCGTCCACCACCCATTTCTTTTGACGCTGGAACGCTTCGGCGTTGTCGACGACCAATTGGTGATCGTCACCGAACTGGCCGACGGTTCTCTCGAGGACGTTCTGAAACGCCACATCGATCGAGGTTCGTGTGGAATCCCACGTTCGGCGTTACTATCGTATTTGCACGATGCCGCCGACGCACTTGACTACTTGCACACGAGTTATCAACTGCAGCACCTTGACGTGAAGCCTGGGAACCTATTGATGGTCGGCGGGCACGTCAAAGTCGGCGACTTTGGTTTGCTAAAAGATTTGCGAGATATTGATCAGTCGATCATCGGCGGGCTGACGCCGATCTATGCACCACCGGAAGTCTTCGATGGTCAACCGAGTATTAATAGCGATCAGTATTCACTCGCCGTTATGTACCAGGAACTTTTAACGGGCACACGACCGTTTGCCGGACGAACGATCGCCCAATTGGCAACGCAACATGTCCACGCCGCGCCCAACTTGGAACCGCTGCCGCCCGCCGATCGAGTCGCCGTCGCCCGCGCACTCGAAAAGGACCCTAAACGTCGATTCGATAGCTGCAAGGCGTTCGTCGAGGCATTGCGAACACCGCGGCAACGTGAATCGACCGTCGTCCAGCGAGTCAACGTCGCCGGACCGAGCGAATCCGGTAAGGTAGAGGATCTGCCCAGCCTCAACGCCCAGACCAAGTTACTACAGAGCCGTGTGACGGGGCATGCGTTGGTGGTCGCAATCGGTGGTGCAGGCGGGGAATGCCTGCATGAACTGCGGGGGCGCGTGGCGACCTTGCATTCGGCGTGTCCATTGGACTTGCATTCGGTCCTGATTGATACGGACATGCAAAACATCCACGCCGCACGACTAACCGAGGCATCCGACCGAATCCCTCCGGCAACCATTCTGCACACGCCCCTGCGAAGCGCTCAGGAATACCGCGATCGTCCGACCCAACACATGCGTTCGGTATCGCGGCGATGGATCTACAACGTGCCACGTAGCGGAGCGACCGAAGGCATGCGACCACTTGGCCGATTGGCGATGATGGATCATGCAGAGAAAATCGACTCTGGATTGCGTGAGGCCATCGACCACTTGGCCGCCGTTTGCGGCGAACGAGTACCGTCGATCTATGTCGTCGGTTCGTTGTCTGGCGGAACGGCCAGCGGCATGGTGCTCGACATCACACCGCGACTGCGAACGTTGCTCGATGAAGCCGGCTTGGAGCATGCGCCGATCCTGCCGCTGTTTTCTGCGGTTAGTTTGCAAGGGAACCCGACTCAAGGCGTGAGCTTGCACGATACCCACGCCGCAATCTCCGAGATCCGCCATTACCTTTTACCAGGCAACAGCTATCCGGGCGATGAAGGAATCGGTTGGCCGGGAGTCCCCGCAGTACGCAACCCATTGCGCAACGCCTATTTGGTCCTCGATGGTGAACAACAGACCGCAGATTCACCGTCGGCATCATCAACCATCGTAGATTACCTTTGGGCGGACGCGACCGGTGCGTCCGAGATTCTCGCGAGCGCCCGCCACTGTGACATTCAAGATTCGGGAAACATGATCAAGCCGATGATCCGAAGCGTCGGGGTGGCGAGATTGAAGTGTTTGCGAGCCCTTGAAGAAAACTTGCTCGCACCGTCGGCGACCCGTCAGTTGCTACTCACATGGCTCGGACGTCCCGCCGAATCACGCGAGATCGCCGGACCGCTCGCTGAACGACTTAAAAAACGATGCGGGTTGGATTTAACCAGCACCGTCGAGTTCATTGTCGGACAGTTTGGCGACAACGAGAACAGCATCTCCAACTACATTGCCCAGCTACTGGCTCCATTAAGTGACGAGGCGTTAAGCCAACCTGACGCGGTCGAGAACGTCATCTTCAACGCACTCGACGATGCCGACATCAGCGGCCAGCTAGATCGACGAGCGGCCGGACAGTTACTAATGCTGCGACGAGAACTGGTCGCTCGATTGAACGATGGACGTATCGACATCACGTCGGCGGTCCAGGCGATTGAACGATTATCACTCGATTTCGCAAAAGAGATCGCCAATCTTCAAGAAGAGATTGAGACCGAATCCAACTCTCCGAGTGAGTTTGCTGGCGGTTCGCTAGCAAACATTGAGGATGCAACGACGTCAGGTGTCGACGACGCAGCGGACCGGTTGTTGTTTGCCGAAGAGATTGCAAGAAGATCGATCTCGTTGATCGCACAGCGAATCACGTTGCATGCGACGGTCGATCTGCAGAATCAGCTCGAGCAATTGCACACCCAATTAACGGCCACCGCCATCGGGATCGCGCGGGCGATCCGCAGCGTCCCGGGCGACAACCGCGATACCGAGAATCCATGGCAAGACATGCCACAAGAGATTCAATCGCGATTACAAGCCGTCCTCGACCAAGTCCACGCCGAGACAGCACAAATATGGTTAACCAAACCGATCCACAGTCCTAATGCCCCGTGGGAGGTCGAGGGAATGGCTACGGACTTGGTTGCGAAGTGTTTGCCAATCGTCGAACGGATCGTTGATCAACATCGAAATGAATCGGCCGAACCTGGGGTCGACTCGACGACAAACGTCAACGACGATTCAAACCAATCTTCGAAAGATTCCATCGTTGCCACGGCACTGTACTGCACGTCCGGCTCATCGACAAAAACCGGTCAAACCGGCCTGATGAAGACGCAAATGATTGCAGGTGGTTCCCGAAGCAAGAATCGGTGGGAACAACAAACAACCATCGAGTCGGCACTTGACGTCGCGAGACCACGACTGCTGCAATGCGGAGGACGCCAACGGTTGCTGTTGCTCGTGGCGAGTGAGTCCGAGCGAGAACGTTTAGAACCAAAGATCGTGTCGGCTCACAAAGGTTCTCTGACCACCGTGATCATCCCCGGAATCACACCGATGCTGGTTCATGAAGCTCAACAAGTTCATGTCGACGAGGTGTTGACCCGGTTCGAATTGTTCTCCGGTGGCAATACACAGGTGAGCAAACGCTTGCACGCCCGGACAGATGTTTCTTGGAATGAACCGCACGGACTTTAAAGCCAACGCCCGAAAAAGCGGGCTGTTGATTTAATCGTATACCGAGTGACAACAATTAGCCGACGGGCGTTAGCCCCGGTTAACGGTCGCGGGAACCGCCGCTAACGCGGTACGGCTAATTAAATCGACAGCCCGCTAGCGCCGTCGGCTCACTGAATCAACACGCCGGAGAGCGAGGGATCCTTAAAAGAAGATTCTGACGCTGAGACTTGCCGATCACTCCCAGTTCAAACCTTGTGGTAACTGGTTGAGGTTCCTTGGTCCGTTTTGCGTAACGACCAACATGTCTTCGACGCGGACGCCCCCGTCCCGTTTGCCGTACAAGCCGGGTTCGACGGTGAACACTTCACCTTCGAGCATCGCTTCGCCGCCGAAGTCTAATAAGATCGGTTCGTGAATCTCCAAACCGATTCCGTGGCCGGTACCGTGTTGGATCGATGGAGCCTCGGTCAGTTGTCCGCGATGAGATTGATAGCCCGCCGCGATCAGTTCCCGGTCCGATGCTAAATGCACCGCCTCGGCCGTTCGGCCCGGATACAATTCGGCTTCGGCGGCAGCCTTGGCTTTCACTACCGCCGCGTGCATTCGAATTACTTCATCGCTCGGTGTTCCATGCACCACGGTCCGCGTGCAGTCACCGTGATAGCGGGTCAATTCATCTCGTGGGAACAGATCGACAATAATCGGCACGCCTGAATACAACGGGCCGGTACCGGCATGATGACAATCGGCCGAATGCGGCGGACACGCGACAATCGCACCGTGGCTCATCGTGAAGCCTCGCTCCATAAAACCGCGTCGGGCGTAATTGACCAATCGTTCACTCGTCAACAAGCCGCCGTCTTGAAACAGCTGCCCATCATCGTCGACCGTCGCGGTGGCGATCCGGTGGCAGACTTCGAACATAACCTGTTCAGTCACATGCTGTGCGTGGGCAAGAGCCTCGATCTCGGACGCCGACTTGGGACGGCGATCGATCACGCCCAACGCCGCATCGTACTGAACTCGGATGCCCACCTCGGCCAACTGATAGACATAGATTAACGGCAAGGAGCGGTCACCGATCACGTTGGTGACCCCTTCTTGTTTCATTAGAACTGCGATCGATTGTGCAACGGCGGTTTCTCGGTCGCTGCTCAACTCGCCATCCTCTGGCTTGAAATCGGCTGGACAATGAACCGCGCCCGGATTGGCAGACATTTCATGGGCGCGGGCGCGAGCGCGATCCATCTCAAGATCGCGGACGATGCGAACGACCCGCCCCGAGGGCAATTCCAACCAAGCCGCCGGGTCTCCCAGAGGCAGCCCCAAACGACGAAACAAATTCGCGTTCCGATCGGCTAAACCGGCAAACAGCGTCGCCGTCGCCGACGAACTCGGAGAGGTGGAGGTTTGATCGGAATCGACAAGGATTAATGCTGGAGGAATCATCCCTACAGGTTACCTGATTGACGCGATCCTGCCGAGGTGCGGTAAATCTGAGCGGGTTGGCTCGGTCGGTCGAAACGGTTCGTCACAACCGACCGATCATGACGGTTGAGACCATTGTGATTCTCATTGCGATTGAACCCGTTGGACATCCCCATGAACGATGTTGCCGCCCTTCCATCTTGCCCAACCCATCACGTTTCGACCCATCGCCGGAAACATCGACGTCGATGGCTCGCGGCGATCGCCGTCGTTTCCGTCGGTGCCGTCGTTTCGACGATCCCTTCCCTAGCCGGGTTTCCTGAAGCGATCACGCGGAGTGGACGGCTTTGCGGTTGTGGATACGGTGACGGGTACCACGCTTGCTACAGCAGCGGAATTCGTCCGCTTGCGAACTTACCACCGCGTTCGTTTCCCGCCCGAATCGGAACGGACTGCGAAAAGTTTCATGGCTGCCCCCAATGCGGCAACGCTGCGTTTGCGGGTGTCGACCCGATGCGATCGCCGACAGCCGATACCTTCTATCACCGATTTGATCGGTACGCGTGGGCGGTCAGCCAAAATGCGGCAAATGTGCGACCAATGAAACCGTTGGTTGACCCCGAAGAATCCGCTGGGCATTACTATTCCCAACTCGATCCCGACGGAAATCAAAGGGAATACTCGACTCGAAGTTACCCCTCGCCGTTCGCCTCTGAGTCGATGGATCATTCGGTACTCCGCGCAGAGGCTCCGACCAACCCGCCCCAAATGACCGAACACGAGCTTGCCGAGTATCGCGAATACCTTGAACAAAAACGGTTGCAGAAAAAGTTTGATAAGTACCTGATCGACCCCAGTGAAACCGAGCCGAATCAGATCATCGGCGGGCCCCCGGTCGGCAGCGAAGAACGGCGTCGAATCGACGAATCCAAAGTCGAGCAACTCAAAGCGAGAATGCGTCGGGAGTTGGCTGCTGAAGCCGAGTCTGCCGCCGAAGCACAACGACAAGCCGAACAATCCCGACAACCAAGTCCAGACCAATCCCGCGACCGTGAAGACAGTCTGCCCAGTCCTAGTGATCGGTCCAGTCCTCGCGATGGACTTTCCCCGTCGATCTTGGAGATGGAATCGTCACTCGAGGACGAACTTCCCGTGCCGCTGGAACAACTCTTACCGCCGATGAACGACACACTGCCTGGGGAAGACACTTCCCTCGATCCGATCGACGATCCCTTGATACCAACCTATCCCGAACCGATCCCTCGCGGTTGGGAGGACCAGCTCGATGATGCGGACTCGGCCAAGCCATCAAGTTTGCATCAAACCCGCTCATGGATTCACCAACCAAGCGAAACGACGCGGGTACCACGCTCGTCATCGCTAACCCATAGGTCGCAATACCAAAATGATCTACCACGCGAGGCGTCCGAAGATTCGTCCCACCGGATTGCCGCCCTGTCCCGCGTGAAGAAGTTGCCGCCCAAGACGAACTTCGTCAAGCAACCGGACTGAAGTTCCACAAGTGGTGGCGACTATCTGTCGTCGCTTCAGGACTTGGCGACTGAAAGTCGCCACCACGGATCATTCGGTTCAAACGAGGATGGCGTGTTGCACAGGGATTCGGTAGCGAATGCCCGTGCGATCCCGACCGATCGGTTCGATCGCGTGACAGTGTCGCAAGACGTAGGCGATTCGTTGAGCAATCCATCTTGCGCAGCCCACCGCGTCCGCTAAGTCGTTGGTATTGAAGACTCCCGACGAATCGCTCGCTTGATCAAACAACTTGCTTACCGCTTCGCCGGGAAGCAGTTGCCATAAGTCCGATGGCTCATTCAGTTCCACGGTCGAATGAACGTCGACCAGTTCGGTATCTTCGATCACGTAACCCGGGTCACGACGACGGCGAGTTTTCCGTTTTCGCATCCATCGATACTGATTGACATCGATCGTCGGGATCTCGATCGTCAGCCGAGGATTCGGAAAAACGCCACGGAGGTAGATCAATTCTTCAAAGATATCATGGACGGCACCGCACTTGGGGCTGAGCCGGCGTGAAATGACCGGTCCGTTCGAGACGTTTCGTTTGCAGATTCGAGTGCGGTTGACCGTGGGCTTCACCACACGAACGTCATGGCGACGCAACAAATCGATGACCTTCTTGCGTATCGCCGAAAGCGAAGCGCACTGAATCTCGATCAACTCACTATCTCGCACCACGTCGATTCGATAGGCACCGATCACAACCTCGATTTGGTCCGACGACGTCGCGTAGTGAGACTTGAGTTGTTGATGCAGCGATGTTTCCATGATGAGTTTTCAGGTGGTCCTTCGCTCCGAGGCATGTCGTTTCGACCACCTGATTAGTCGATTCCCCCGCCACAAGGGAACAGCAATTTGTGGCCCGCTGCCCACGATTCGTACCCGATCGGATATTCTTGGAACGTGTTTTAAAAAGGGGGCTGACCCTCTCCGGCGAGGCCAAAAACCCAATGAAATCGATTCGCCTCCAAAGGATTCGCCTCCAAATGGTCAGACCCCTTTTTAAAACACGTTCTTAGTCCGTCAGCGAACGTTCATTTCCGAGGCTTTATCGATGCGACTTGTATTCTGTTTTTTAATCTTGGGCGTTGCGGCCGACCTGAGCTTAGGGGTTCGGTGCAGCCAAGCTCAATTCGGCGGCGTTTTGGAGGGTCTCAACGACCGTCTTCGTGAAACCGAGCAACGAATCAAGGAGATGCGAGAACGAGGCGCGGCCGACCGCGAGGAAATGGAACAAACCCTTCGTGGCTTCCCAGGTGCGTTGGGCCAGAATCCCGAACCGGCCCCCGCAAACCAACCTTGGAACGAAGACCCACAGGCCGCCACCGCAGGCTTGCGAATCACGCCGGGACCGTTGATGCAATCTCAGGGCGAACGTTGGCGAGTTCGCGATGACGAAGGTGGGTCGGTCGTGGCACGCCATCACGTCACGATCGGATCGTCGCGGATCGCCTTGATGCCGGACGGAACCCTGAAATCGTTCACCGACGGGGACGTTTCACCAACAACCGATGCCTTCGAACCGCTCGATATGGACCGGTTGCAAGCGAAGCTTCTTGCGGACCCGAAATTGGCCGATTTTCAGGCGATTCGAAGTCGCCGATTCTTGTACTTGCACAATGCGAGCGAGTTGTTCGTTAAATCGGCCCGGACGATTATGGAATCCATGTACCCCGCCGTCCGAAAGTATTTTTCACGTTCTGCGGTGGATGTACACGAGCCCGAATTGCCACTGGTCGTGATCGCGTTCGCGACCGAGCAGGAATTCCAAGACTACCGTCGGATGCCTCGCGGAGTCGTGGCGTACTACGACGCGATCACCAACGCGGTCTACTTGTACGAACAATCCGAAATGTCCAAACACGCCCCCGA
Organism: Neorhodopirellula pilleata; assembly: GCF_007859915.1. Classification (GTDB taxonomy): domain Bacteria; phylum Planctomycetota; class Planctomycetia; order Pirellulales; family Pirellulaceae; genus Rhodopirellula; species Rhodopirellula pilleata. Next base: position 90,741 of record NZ_SJPM01000010.1, on the reverse strand, counting down.
GATCGCAGTTAAGAATGCTATCTCGACGATCGCCCACGAGGGGGCTCATCAGATCCTACACAATATCGGCGTTCAACAACGATTGTCGCGTTGGCCGTTGTGGCTCAGTGAGGGTTTGGCGGAATTCTATGCACCGACATCGGTCGGACGGGGAATCCGCTGGAGTGGCCTGGGTGCGACGAATGAACTTCGGATGTTCGAGATTGAGAACGATTGGACCGAAAATCGAACGACCACACGTCCGGCCACGATCGACCGTATCGTCACTGCAGACTCGCTTGATTCACTCGATTATGCGTATTCCTGGTCGCTCATTCACATGATGTCCAAGCGTCATCAAAACGAGTTGTTCGCCTGCATCCGCGACTGCAGCGGTCTGAAACCGTTCGAAGGCACGGCGCTTGCACAAGGCAGCGAAACCGACCCCGAAGCGGTTTATCGACGCCACATTACCCAGAGCGATGCCGAGATCGCGGAGGAACTCACCAAACACTTGAAGAGTTTGAATTACGTCAATCCGATCGCCAATCAAACACACTATTTGATCGTTGCCGGAAGCCGGGTTTACCTAACCAGTTCGCCCGAGCGTGTTCGAGAAATCCGATCCACCGCGTTCGGTCGATTTCAAGTCAAGGAGTTCCCCAATCGAGCATTGGCAGAACAGGCGATGGCCGAGATGACTCGCTGAAAGGTTCGGCAATAGTCGACTGGATACGATACCTCGTCCGCTCTCAATCGCCTAACATCTGAACCGACTCAACTCGATCATGCCCATTGCAACCTCCCCCGATCTTGCTTTTCGACACGACGTTCTGACGGGCTTGCGACAAACACGCAAAATACTGCCGTGCAAGTATCTTTACGACGAGACCGGCTCGGCGTTGTTTGATCAAATCTGCGGTCTCGATGAGTACTACCCGACGCGAACGGAACTTCAAATCATGTCTGAAAACGCCGTCTCGATCGCCGATCAAATCGGGGCCGGGGCGGTGCTATTCTGGATTCGATGTCAAGATTGCTTGGACGTGGAGGTGGTTTGCTGATTGGGATCGACTTGCAAAAGGATGTGTCGGTGATCGAGGCAGCTTACAATGATGGCGAAGGCGTGACCGCCGCTTTCAACCTGAACATGCTTGCCCGGATCAACCGCGAACTCGACGGAAACTTCAATTTGAATAGGTTCGAACACCAAGCGAACTACAACGACATCGAACACCGAATCGAGATCACCATCCAAAGTCTTCAAGAGCAAACGGTTCAAGTCGGAGACCACGCGATCGAGTTCGCAGCCGGCGAAGAAATCCTGACCGAATACTCGCACAAGTACACGATCGAAGGCTTCGCCGAATTCGCCGAAACTTACGGTTTTTCGCTACATCATCATTGGACCGATTCACAAAACTATTTTGGTGTTTTGCATTTGGTAGTCGAGGGAGCAACATCGTGAGCACGGTCGCATCCGGCACATCAGCGGATAGCTTGATGACTTCAACTGACGCGGCTGATTCGAGTGATACTCTCGCGAACGTCTATCTCAAGACGCGTAGCTTCACCGATCGCATCACACGCACCTTGTCGGCGGAAGATTGCATGGTCCAATCCATGGACGACGCCAGTCCGACGCGGTGGCATCTGGCGCACACGACGTGGTTCTTTGAGACTTTCGTTCTTAAAGACCAACCTGACTACAGGGTCTTTGATGAAGCCTTCGGCTATCTGTTCAATTCTTACTACAACACGATCGGCGACCAGTATCCCCGACATCGTCGCGGTTTGATCTCGCGGCCGGGTTTGGAAACGATCCGTGAGTACCGAAGTCACGTCGACCGAGCGATTCGAGACGCGTTCGATTCCAACTCGTTAACCAACGCTCAATTGGCTCTTGTTCAAACCGGCATTCAACACGAGCAGCAACACCAAGAACTGATCCTGACGGATATCAAGCATGCGTTGTCGTGCAGTCCGCTGTGGCCGAAGTACGACGACCTGCCTTTTGAACCCGCTCGAACCGCGACCGAAAACTGGATCGACGTTCCATCGGGTTTGGTCACCATCGGCCAACAAGGTGAGGGATTTTCGTTCGACAACGAATCGCCTGTGCACGAAGTTCATTTGATGGGAACACGTTTGGCAGGTGACTTGGTGACCTGTGGCGAGTACCGCGAGTTCATCGATGATGGCGGATACGAGCGACCCGAACTCTGGTTATCGATGGGCTGGAACGCGGTCCAAACCAACGGTTGGAGATCTCCGCTTTATTGGCTCCAGCAAAACGGAGCCTGGCTGACATTCACGCTTGCCGGATTAGTCCCCTTGAACGACGATTGGCCGGTTTGTCATATCAGTTTGTTCGAAGCCGACGCGTACGCTCGGTGGCGTGGAATGCGATTGCCAACCGAGTTTGAATGGGAAGCGGCCGCGAAGTCCGAACGGAACCGGTCAGCAACGCGAAACGAGCAACCGTTTGCCGACCAATTGGTCGATCGGGGGTTCGCCATCCATCCGACGCGATCGCCCGACACCTTAATGGGTTCTGTTTGGCAATGGACCTCCAGTAGCTACGCAGCCTATCCTGGGTACCGCCCGCCACCGGGCGCCGTCGGAGAATACAACGGCAAGTTCATGTGCAATCAATATGTGCTGCGCGGCGGTAGCGTCGCCACGTCGAGCGATCACATCCGAACCACCTATCGAAACTTCTTTCCCGCCGACACCCGATGGCAGTTCACTGGTATCCGCCTGGCGAAATGAATTCGCGATGTTTTTCTGGCCGGCGTTCCTGTGTCGTCGTTGTTTGACAGGCGTTTTTCCGAACGCCGATCGATGCAGCCCGACATGACAGTTCCCGCACCGCTGCCGAACTGACTTGTGGGAAATTTGAGAATTCGGCACAGAAGGTCTGGTCCATGTTACCCACACAACCGATAATAACGACAGGACTCGTCAAAGGATATTTTCGTGCCTGTTGTTTGTCGCCTCACCACCGTCGTCGCGTTGCTGATGCATCTGTTCTTCGGATGTTCGTTGCACCATGTCAACGGATGCGAAACATTCGGGTGTGGTGACCGAGGATGTGAGCAGTCCCTTGAAATGGCGGACGTAAGCAATTCGCATTCAAATGTGTGTTGTGGTCATTCGCACAGCCACAGCAGCGAACCGGCCACCGACGGTCTTGGACATCGAGTCGCCCAAGTTGGCGTTCATGGATGTCAGTGCGAATCGCGGCCATGTGACGGCGATCATCCGGGTAGCCACGGCGTGACGGAATGTAGCTTCGTCGCCTCGGCCGATTTTGTGTTCATCATCGACCCGCCGTTGGTAGAGTTCGTGACGTATGAACATGATCCCATGGCGAACTATCTACATGCGATGATGTCTTGCGGATTACCACACTGTCGTGTTCTCGGTGTGCAAGACTCTCTCTCGCACTGCGCTTGCCTTTGCACGTGGATTATTTGAGCCAAGTTTGCTGAACAAAGAATGATGTTGAGTCTGCGCCACTATCGAGTCGCAGGCCGTTGATTTCTTTGGTTTCCGGTTTCTATTGCAATCTTGTTTCTCAAACCATTCATGGTTCACGATGTCCACGCTGAAATCTTGGCCGCAGCGGGTGCGCGGCTTTTTATTGACGACGGTCGCGATGGCGATTGCCATTGTTGTCGGTGCGCTCGCGTTTACCGAACTACCACGCCGGCTTGGCCTGGTCACTACCTCGGTGGTCGATTCCGACCCCCACGCCGGTCACGATCATAGTTCCTGCGAACATACCGATCACGACGAGGAGCACGCGGGCCATGATCACGGGGATCACGAACCGGGCCAATCCATCGAGCTAAGCCCACAGGCCCGCGCGAATCTACGACTCACGACTGCCACCGCAGTCGTCGGGCCGTACACGAGTTTCGTCGAAGTTCCCGGCATCGTGACGCGCTGGCCCGGCGAAACTCATGTCTCGATCACTTCGCCGCTGACGGGAGTGATCAACGCCATCAACATCTCGCGAGGCGAGATGGTTCATAGTGGCGATCCGCTGTTCACCCTTCGCCTGACTCATCAGGACCTCGTCAATACTCAGCAAGCATTTCTATCGCAGCTCGGACAGATGGACATCGAAGAGCGCGAGATCGAGCGACTGGCGAGCATTTCACAATCCGGAGCGATCGCGGGGAAAACACGCTTGGCTCGCGAGTACGAACGCGACAAGTTATTGGCTGGCATCCGCGCCGCTCGCCAATCGATGCTGCTTCACGGCTTAAGCGAAGAACAAATCGCCAGTATCGAACGAACTCGCACGCTGATTCGGGAGGTCGTTGTGACGGCACCGCTCGTCGAAGAGGATAACTCATTGCATCACGAATCGCTCGGTGAAGCAAATAGTCGAGTGTCCGGCAATCCGAGTGTTCGGCTAGCTGCGATGCAACCGCCGCCGATGTCCTTGCCGGAGCATAAGCACATTGACGCGGAGTTCCTTGTCACCGAACTGGACGTTCGGCGGGGCGAATCAGTTACGACGGGTCAGCAGATTGCTCAACTGTCCGACTACAGTCGACTATTGATTGAAGGGCAAGCGTATCAACGCGACGCGGGTCTGCTGAGGAAAGCCGCCGAGGCCGGTGCCGAGTTACAGGCGACGATGATCGGAACGGATAACGAAGTCGAAACGATCGCGGGCCTGAATGTCGTCTACATCGGAAACGAAGTGGGGACGGACTCACGGTCTTTGCCATTTTATATCGGTCTTCCCAACCAAATCGAACGAAGCGAACAACGCGGTGACAAACGGTATGTCAGTTGGCGATACAAACCAGGTCAACGATTGACCGTCCGTTTGCCGCAGTCGCGCATCGAGAACGCGCTGGTGGTCCCCAAAGACGCTGTGGCAGAAGAAGGGCCGGAGCGATATCTATTTGTCGAGAATGGCAGTCATTTCGATCGCGTCCCCGTTGAGGTGCTCGCGTCGGACAGCGTCCATGCTGCGATTAAGAATGATGGTCAAGTTTGGCCAGGCCAGACGATCGCCGTCAGCGGTGCCCATCAGTTGCAGATGGCGATGAAGAACCAAGCCGGTGGCGCCATCGATCCGCACGCGGGGCACAATCACTGATGTTAGATCGTATTATTCATTTCTCGCTTAGCAATCGACTGATTGTCTTGGCACTCGCCGCCATCATGTTGGGTGTTGGTGCTTGGCAATCCGCTCGGCTGCCGATCGACGTGTTTCCCAACTTGAATCGTCCTCGCGTGGTCGTTATCACCGAGGCACCCGGGATGGCGCCCGAAGAAGTGGAAACGCTAATCACGTTTCCGCTCGAAACGGCTTTCAATGGTGCCAGTGGCGTCGAAGCGGTCCGCAGCAGCAGCGGCATCGGTTTGTCGGTCATTTACGTCGAATTCGAGTGGAATACCGACATCTACAACGATCGACAAGTCGTCAATGAGCGATTGCAACTCGTCGCCGAGCAATTGCCAAACGGTGTGAAACCAACCCTCGCCCCGATTTCGTCGATCATGGGTCAAATCCTCATGTACGGCATGTGGAGCGAAGGGGGAAAGACGGAGCCGATGGAAGTTCGCACGCTCGCCGATTGGGTCGTCCGCCAACGACTACTCACGATCCCTGGCGTCTCGCAGGTGTTCTCTATGGGGGGCGGCCGGATGCAGTACCAAGTGTTGGTTAATCCCGATGCACTACTTGAGTTCGGTCTTACCATGGGTGACGTTCACACCGCAGTCGGCGAAGCGAACATGAACGCGACGGGCGGATATCTTGACCAACGAGGTGCCAATGAGTTGCTTGTCCGAGGCCTTGGTCGGATCACTAGCTTGGCGGACTTGAAAGAGATCGTCGTCACCATGCGTGATAGCCTACCGATTACGGTCGGTGACATCGCCAAAGTGGTTGAGGGGCCCCAAGTCATGCGTGGCGATTCGTCCGCGTACTTACGAGGGAAGGATGGTACGATCGAAGGTGGTCCGGCCGTCGTCTTGACCATCAACAAACAGCCCGGCAGCGACACTCGCGCGGTCGATCAAGCGATCGCCGACGCTCTTCAAGAGCTGAAGGTCTCGCTCCCTAACGACATCCGGATTGCCAACGTTTATTCGCAACGTTCGTTCATCGACCGCGCGATCGACAACGTCGTCGAAGCGCTCGCCGACGGCGGCGTCTTGGTACTCGTTATCTTGTTTTTGTTTTTGCTGAATTTCCGCACGACATTCATCACGCTCACGGCGATTCCGCTATCCATCATTGCGACCGCGTGCGTGTTCGCTGCGTTCGGGCTTTCGATCAACACCATGACACTGGGCGGGATCGCCGTCGCGATCGGCGAACTCGTCGACGATGCCATCGTGGATGTTGAGAACATCTTTCGACGCCTGAAAGAGAACCGACTGTCGGTGACGCCACGGCCCGCATTGGAAGTTGTCTACAAAGCCAGCATTGAGGTGCGTAGCAGCGTCGTCTACGGCACAGCAATCGTCGTGCTTGTTTTCATACCGCTGTTTGCCCTCGAAGGCATGGAGGGAAAACTCTTCGTTCCCTTGGCGATGGGTTACGTCGTATCCTTGATCGCCTCGCTGGCGGTTTCGTTGACGGTGACACCGGTTTTGGCCTCTTTGCTATTGGTCAACAAGCGAGCCTGGCAGGTGGTGATGCCGGTGTTGGCATTTGGGATTGCCGCATTGACCGTTTACTGGGTTGTGCCCCGAGTCGTTCACCTTGTGCATCTTCCAATCGGATTGCCTGGCAGTCCCCTCGCGTGGTCGCTTGTACTGACGCCTGTGGTGTGGGGGTTGATTCAGGTTACTGAAGTTTTCTTGGGTGGTCCGGAGGCCGAAGAGGGCAAGTTGCTCGAGGGACTCAAAGGGATCGCCGGGATCGCAATCGACTTCAGCACGCGATTCGCCGGTCCGGTTCTCGGTGTCGCGGCAGTCTTGGTTGGGTTTGCGATCTTCGCCGTCTCCCAGCTCGAACGCGACTTCTTACCGCCATTCAACGAGGGTGCCGTACAGGTCAATGCGCTGCTTGCTCCGGGAACATCCTTGGCGACGAGCAATCGCATCGGGCAAAACGTGCAAGAGGAACTGATGAAGATTCAGTCCGTCAAGTCGGTCGCACGGCGTACCGGTCGAGCCGAACTGGATGAACATGCCGAAGGCGTCAACGTCACTGAGCTGTTTCTGGAAATCGACGACGGTGCCGATCGTGAAGGTACCATCGAACGCATCCGCGAGACCATGGAAGACATACCCGGCGTCGTTTCAAGTACGGAACAGCCATTGGCTCACTTGATCAGCCACATGATCTCCGGTGTGAAAGCACAAATCGGCATCAAACTCTACGGCGACGACCTAGATGTCCTGCGCAACAAGGCTGAGGAAATGAAGCGCCGTATCGCGGACGTTCCCGGCTTAGCCGATGTCATGATCGAACAGCAAACCAACATCCCCCAACTGCGAATCGAGCTGAATCGCAAGGCACTAACACAAAACGGGCTACGTCCCGCCAATGTGATGGAATTGATTGAAACGGCGATGAACGGACAAGTCATCAGCCAAGTGTTACTCGGCCAACGCACGTTCGATTTGATGATTCGAATGGACGAGCCCTTTCGCGAAGACCTCACCAAACTCAAACGATTGGCGGTCCCGCTGCCCGATGGTGGAACCCTGCCTTTGGAAGCCGTTGCGAATGTGTACGAGAGCAGTGGGCCCAACATGATCAAGCGAGAGCAGGTCCGTCGACGCATTGTCTTGCAGGCAAACGTCTCGCAACGGGGCGTCGTGGATGTGGTCGGCGACATTCAACAACGACTCGTCGATTTGCCGCTCGAGCCAGGATACTTCATCGAGTACGGCGGGCAGTTCGAGAGCCAGCAATCTGCGACTCGCCGACTCGCGATTCTTTCCTGCGTCGCGCTGCTTGGAATGTTCTTGATCCTGTACACACTCTTTGGCAATGCAAACTTCTCGATGCAGGTCCTCGTCGCGTTACCGACCGCTTTCTTAGGAGCCGTCGCGGCATTGATCCTCACGGATCAGAACCTCACGGTTGCCGCCATGGTCGGATTCATCTCGCTGTGCGGAATCGCGAGCCGCAATGGTATTTTGTTGTTGAATCACTATATCTACCTAAACGAGCACGAAGGCGAATCATGGACGCGTGAGATGGTCCGGCGCGCGGGGCAGGAACGGATGGCCCCGGTGCTGATGACGGCGCTCACATCGGGGATCGGCTTACTTCCTTTGGCACTCGCGGCGGGTGAGCCGGGCAAGGAAATCCTATACCCGATCGCAACCGTAATCGTCGGCGGTCTCCTCACCAGCACATTGGCGGAGTTCTTTGTTCGTCCTGCCTTGTTTTGGACGACCGGGATCAATGCGGGAAAACAGATCATCCGTGATCGCTCGCAGGTTGCTCAGCGGTCGACCGATGGCGTTCGACCTGAACACGCACTGTACCCGCGTGAGTCCAGCTAATTACCAGACCCGAGTTCTGATCACCACAAACCTCTCATTGGAAATCTGAAATGAAGATTCATTTGTTTACATTGACCTTAGTTTGCTATGGCCTAGTCGGTTGTTCAGGGCCGAGTGAGTCCGTCCCGTCAGTCCCGGAGCCTTCCGACGTGATCGTTATGGACGACTTGCCATCGCTAACCGATTCAGACGGCCATCCTGAACACGGACCACATGGGGGCGAACTGATCGAACTCGGTAAAGAAGCGTTTCATGTTGAGATGGTTCACGATGCCGCGAAGGTCTCCATGTTTGTACTCGATAACACCGCGACAATACCCGTTGCGATTGAAGTTCAAACACTCACACTGAGTCTGAAACACGATGGCAAAGTCAAGTCGTTTGAGCTTGCTGCCGACCGTCAAACCGATGACCCCGAGGGTCGTTCGTCGCATTTTTCATCGACCAATGGCGAATTGATGCGTTGGCTCGATGCCGAGGCCGAAGGCGCGGTCGTTTTGTCAATCGAGGGCTCGTCTTACACGGGCAAGATTTCGCACGATCACGACCATTCAGGGCATGATCACTAACACGTTTTTAGAGATGCTGCTCGATCAGCCGAATCATGGCATCGGGACTTTCAACGGCACCGACCGAACTGGTTCTCGGAAACAAGAGTTTCGGAATCGTGCCTGCGCCCGCGCGTTGATACAACGTGACATGTTTGTTCACGTAATCCGACGGCAGTGAGCTATTGAGCATCTCGGTAAGTTTTTTTTGATCGACCAGTGATCGTGCTTTCGAAAGAGCTTGCGCATAGTTCGGCGTCGATTCAAACAGCACGTCGTGAAACCTTTCAAACTGACTGGGATCAACACACCACACCGCGATGGCAAGCTTTGCAAGCTCACACGCCTCGTTGTGACTGGGATGGGTCGAGTTAACGGTAGGATTACACTCGCGATCGAGTGGAACAGGCATGGTGATGACGGCTAGCTTGTCACCAAAGTGTTCTCGAGCGGCGTCAAGGGATTTGTGCGTCCGCTGGCAGTGCGGACAGGTGTAATCAAAAAGCTCGACAAAGACCATCTCGGCATCCGGCCTTCCGATCAACGGCCATGAATCCGTTCGCAACTCAATGTTGCCCAGCACGAGCGCAGTGGGCGACTTGGTTTCGGGCGCCGTGACTTGGCCGTATAGCAAAGCTGCCGGGTTAACGATTGCCGCGATCAACTGAGCCGCCTTGGCATCCTGTTGCGAACTCGAGGCTTGACGCCGGGGAGCGTCGAAGAGCATGTTGCTTTTACCCGCATCATTGGCTTCTCCCGCTCCCGACGCCGGGATGGAAGAGGGGGCCGAGATGGTTGTCTCGTCTCCACTCACCTCGTTGCCATGCTCGATGATCTCGAAAGTGGCCGGAGCTTCACTCAGTGTCTGCAATCCGATCAAACTCGCGAGTGAGCAGGCCGCCGCCACCGTGATCCAACTCATCCGCAGACCATTGATCGGCAGCATCAACAAGAAGGTAACCGCTTGTGACAAGTGCGACCGTACTGGCCAAAAGCATCACCCACCACTGAGGCACCGAAGGATCCAAGCGACTCTTCACATGCTTGTCAGTCACCTCTTTCTCTTGACGATACAATAATCCCTCCGCAAAAGCGCGAGGAAACTCGGCAGTGGACATAGCATTACTCCAGCTCAGAACAGAAGAAATCAAGATGCATCGAATCTCGATTCTCGCAATGCAAGTCGTGCGCCAAACCCCCTAAGCTTTTTTGCCGAACTTCTGCCTTGAAGATAAAGGAGGCATTTAATTAGCCGAAGGGCGTGAGCCTGGACCGTCGCTAATGTTGTACGGCCAATCAAATCAACACGCCGCCAACGACAGGCCTCTCGTGAGCCGATGTCGCTCGCGACACGCCAAACCCTGAGCCTATCCACTTATATGTTGAATCGCGTATATGATTAATAATACCTGCAGATATAGTATTACCCGCTATTCGGGAAATTGGCTCGGCAATCGGGAACCATTCGCGACAAGTTGCCCTCAGAAGTGGTCAGCTATCACCTTTTACCATTCGTTGAATCAGATTGAATGTCCCCGAGTTTCCTTGTCCGATAAACAAGAGCCTATCTGGTCATGAACGAACAATCGACTCGATGGATCGATTGCTTGGTCGTTGTGGGTGCGATTGCGTTGGCACCAGCGATGGAGTCGAGCCGGTTGAGCGAGTCCAAGTCGTTCTGGAGCATTGTGAGTGATCGACTTTTTCCAGAACCTGTTTGATACGTCCGATTTTCCGCCTCGTTGGTACTGTGGGAACTGGTCGGATTTCCTTGGTTGGCTTCACGTCGTTTCGGACTTGGCGATTTGGCTTGCCTATTTTGCGATCCCCGCGGTGCTGGTTGCCCTAAAACAACGTTACGAAGGACTGCTCATCGGCACGCGAAGCATCATTTGGACTGCCGATCCAAAAGGTGAGTTTGTGTCCCCTCAGAAATCTTGGGAGCGATATACCGGCCAGAGCTGGAGCGAACATCGATACCGAGGCTGGCTTCAAGCAGTCCACGAGGCAGACCGGGAACATGTTCAAGAACGCTGGAATGAATCCCAGCGTGACGGAAGCCTTTATCACACGACCGGGCGGGTCTGGAACGACGCCAGTCGCCAGTACCGATATTTCGATGCCGAAGCGGTTCCGATCCTCGATGGCGACGGCAACATCCGCGAGTGGGCCGGCACCTTCACCGATATTCATCAGGAACGACTTGCCGAAATTGCATTGGCCGAAAGTGAACAACGTGCTAACGAAGCTAGTCGAGCCAAGACGGAGTTCTTGTCCAACATGAGCCACGAAATCCGCACGCCCATGACGGCGGTTCTGGGCTACACCGATATTCTTTTAGAAGACGAGACGGACCTTGATCGTCGCGAGCATCTTACCACGATACACAGTCACGGCAATTTCCTATTGGAGCTGATCAACGACATTCTGGATCTTTCGAAGATCGAAGCTGGGAAGCTCGAAATTCTCGTTGAGCCATTTTCCTTGCAAGAATTGGTCGAGGATGTAAGGCGATTGATGCGAGTGAAGGCGGAAGCACAAGGGCTTTCTTTGTTGATCCGCTACGACGGAGAGGTTCCTCTGTTGATCCAAAGTGACCCCAAACGAGTACGACAGGTACTGATCAATCTGATCGGCAACGCGATTAAGTTCACGGACTATGGCAGTATCTCTTTGACGGTGGCTTATGCAGCGGACACCAACAAGCTGAAGTTTGAGGTCGCCGACTCCGGCATCGGAATCAGTAACCAACAGAAGTCACGATTGTTTCAAGCATTTTCACAAGGCGACGGAACAATCACGCGCGACTACGGCGGCACCGGCTTAGGTCTGGTCATCAGCCAACGTCTTGTCACCATGCTTGGTGGAAAAATCACCGTCGAGAGCACACCGGGCGAAGGCAGTCGGTTCCAGTTTACAATTCAGACGGGCGACGTCTCCCAAACCCCTTTGGTGAAACCGAGAAAAACAATCGGCTGTGAGATCGCGTCCCAAGCGAATCTTCAGATCGGAAACAACAGCGGCATGATGAACGCTTGCACGTTCTTAATCGTTGATGATCGCCGCGATATCCGATTCCTGACGAAGCATTTACTAGAAAAGTGGAACGCGAGTGTCGTCGAAGCGGTCGATGGCGAGGATGCGATCGCAAAAGTCAATCAACGTAACGCGAGCGGCCGTCGATTCGACCTGATTTTGTTGGACATGGAGATGCCCAAACTCGATGGCTACGAGACCGCGAAAAGGCTTCGGCGATCAATGCTTCGCCATCAATCCACTCGTTGAGAACGCATCGTTGATTGCCCTCGACGCAGCTAAGTTTTGAAAGACGCATCCGCACTCGTAGCCGTCGTCGGTGGGACGTACCCACTTTACCGTTACGCCACCATTTGCGATCCGTTTGGTGGATTTCAGTGCGGCATCGACATCATATTGATCGACTTCAGCACGGTTACTGATCAATAGTCGTTCTCCGACCTCGACTTCGGAGTTCAATGTAAGACGGATCCCTGTCATGGAAAAGTCTTGCAGGGTGGCCATCCCGATTGTCGGCAGACCATGGGCGCGTCGAACCTCGACGATCGCTCCAGTTCTCACGCGAGGTTCCAGCCGTCGTGTGACCCATCCATTGTCGACCATCTGATCGATGATCTCATTCGAGAGCGGACGACGGAAACAGAATCCACACGTGTTCGCCCCCAATGATGTACGTTGGTTCCAGCACATCCGGCCGGCAAGTTCCAAATTGACGGTGCCTCCAATGTCGCGGATGCGCAGGATCGCAACGGGAATATCTCGATTGAATTGCGCGGAGATCTCAACGGCACAGCCTGTCTCGCTGATGTCGGCCAAGCGAACCGGGAACGCGAGCACGTCGTCGCCCTCGAGAATCAAAAGGTCTGCCGCAAGCTCCTCTGAGTTCTTCGAATAGAAACGATCAGATTGTCGTTGGTGGTTGAGGGTCGGAGGGGTGATCAATTGAACCAAGGTCGAAGCTTCGGAACGCATTCTCCTGAACTGTAGGTCACGATCCAAAGGGATGTCGGTAACAACTGGTCGATTGAACAGTGGACTCCTTTCCGGACATCCGATGGGTGGAATGTCAATCTGTGAGGATTGTTCCGCATGTTCAGGCTGCAACGAACATTTCACCCCGACGATCGGAAGAATCCAAACAAACCGAACACCGGCCGACCGATGGAAATGTTGGACTCAACCACCGCGTGATCGGTGTTGTTGTGGTGTTTCACGAATCCTCAATAATCAGACTGGTTGCGATGACCACGAATGCTCAGCCTCCAGCCGACCTTCGAACACAACGTCGTTGCACCGCCAGTTCCATGCGCGCCAACTCCCGCCGCATTCAATCTAGCCTTGGCAAGCTACACCGCCTTGGATTCCTAGCGGTCGGAGGTACCACGATCCTGGCGTCATCGCTTCTGATGGCACGCGATGCCGCATCGGAAGACGCCCAGAATCTCGGCCCAAGAACGAATCCGTTCGCAGTTCCAACCCGCGACGTGATCACGTCGCCACCGCATTCTTGGGGGCCTGTTGCTACGGCTAGCTTACAGACTCCCACCGCGAATATCGTTGACCGATCCGCTCGCCAAAGCTCCTTCGTCGGTCCCGATTGGTCACAATACGAACGTGTGTCAGTCCAGCAACCGAGCCAGTCATTAGTCAGCGATTCTGTAGCAACGATGGCGATGCCCACCCAGCCTTATCGTTTGCCGGTGACCGAATCTCTTCGATCTGAGCTCAACACTCCGCCGAACAACGGGCGTGCGGTGACCGGTCGTGCCAATGCTCAACTCGTCAGTGCGGCAAAGAAACGTTCCCAGTTCCTCGCCCAGCAGCCTCCCGCTCCTCAAGCGGGTTCCTCGGTTTATTTGGCGACCCAAACGGCTCAGTCGGAACTCGAGATCGCCGCGAAACTGTTCCAGACCGCCCAACTCGACTACGACTACCGAGCTTATGCGTCAGCCGAAACGTCGGCTTGGGAGTCGCTAGAAAAGTCAGCGCTCGCGATCGACCTGGCCGCCAGCATGAATCCTCGATTGGCAGATTCTTCGGCACCGACCGCAATCCAGCGTCTGCACCGGGGGAAACGGGCGATCATGGAGGCAAGTGATTTTGTCGGTCCGTTTGCACAAAACGATGCGGTCTCGATCTCTCGCCTGGCTCGATCTCACGAAACACCTGTCGTTCGTGAGACACTTCCTCCGCTACGGGCCGCCTACTCGCTCTCGAATCAGGGTGAGCCGTCGACAGGCTCGTCGGATCGTTTGCCAACCGTCAGCGAGGCGATCGATCGTTATCTCGACTACGCTCGTTCTCAGTTCGCCGAGTTGGCAGCACAAAGTTTGCTTGCCGCGCAGACGATGGACTTGGTCGCCGCCATTCGACTCGGTCGTAACGACCTGTCGCAATTGCCAGGCCCAACTGCGATTTGCCTACGCCGCGCCGCAGTCCAAGGTCAAAGCGGCAATGCGGACTTAGCCGCCAAGTTGGGCCACCATCTCGCCGATATCGGTTTGGTCGACGAAGCCCGCTGGGCGTTGGGACATTCGTTGTCGATTCAACCTAACTCCGCCAACTCCGCTCGGCTAGCACATTTGAAGTCGATCTCCGCTCGCCCTGAAAAACGTGACTACGGACAATCCATCATGGCGTCGACTCGATCGCAAACACCGCCTGATTCGACCCGACGCGTCCCCGATGTGATCGCGTTGAGTCCGACCCAGTTCGCGGCGATCTCAACTAGTGTTCTGCCTGGAATGAAACCTTCGCAATCCAACGAATCGATCTTGCCGGTCGGCTCAAATCAAGTGTCGCTCAACCGCGATTCGATGAACAACGCGACACCGGAATCTGCACGATCGGAAACCGTACCGCGCACTTCCATCATGCATAATCTGGTCGCCTCCTTCCGCAGAACCCTTCCTGCGGCAGCGGACTCGACCAATGTAACCCAATCCGAACCGACGGAACTGGGCTCGCCGAATTCGGGATTTGCCATCACGCCTTCACGATACAACGGGCCACCTGTGATTCCTGCGGCAACCGTGTCGCCTGCCGCCCGAGTCAGTACCACTCGGATGCCAAGCCCGAAGCGATGGTGGTGATCTCATGAAAACTCTCACCCTCACCGTCATGCTCTTCGACTCGACAACTGTCCGTGAACTCCAATGTTTTCAAGAGTGCAGGCACCTCCCGAGGTGCAGACGAGTCGGTTCGATTCTTCCCTGTCCTAAAGCGCTCATGCAACGCATCGTTGTTCATTGTCTTATTTTCATCGCAAGTTGCCTGTTCTTAGCAGATAACTTGATGGCGCAAACTCCAGCCGAACATCAATCGATCACTGCGCATGGGTGTCAGGGATGCGGTACGACGATGGTGGCTGGTCCGCAGGGATACGGTTGTCCGAAATGCATGATGGGCGTCGACTGCGCAACCGCGTGCGGAAATGAGGCGCGGTGGCAGGACATGCGTCCGATGAACTTCGATGCCTACGGGCCTGGCGGCTATGCCGGGCCGGCTCGATTGCAACACCTTGCCCGCTATCACATCCGTCCCGGTGATCAAATACAAGTGGTTTACTTGGTGACACGACGCCAGGAGAACGGTCAGTACCGGTTGATGCCCGGCGATCAAGTGTCGATCGAGTCGATCGCCGACGGTGATCTGAATCGTGGCTCCCTAGAGAACGGATTGTTAATTCAACCCGATGGAAGCATCACCGTTCGCCTGCTCGGCCAAGTCCAAGCGGCCGGTTTGACTGTGCAGGGGCTACGAGCGTTATTGGAACGAGAATACAAAGCCTTCTATGATGATCCGTCAATTGACGTGACGCCCGTCCGTACCAACACGCTCGCCGAAGACATCCGCGCCGCCGTTGGTGGATTGGGCGGACTCGCGGCACAGTCGCTGACCGTGACCGTCATGCCCGATGGCCAGATCCGCCTACCGGGTATTGGCGGTGTCAACGTTCAAGGATTCACGCTCAGCCAACTTAAACGCGAAGTCAACTTGCGTTACGCCGAGGTCGTGGTGGGTTTGGAAATTGAGCCGATACTCGCCGTACAAGCGCCCCATTTCGTCTACGTTCTCGGCCAAGTCGCCACGCCCGGACGTATCGAAATGACCGCACCAACAACGGCGATCGGTGCGATTGCGACGGCGGGCGGTCATTTGGCCGGCGGCAATCTTCGTCAAGTCGTGATCTTCCGCCGAGCCGAAGATTGGCGTTTGGTATCGACAATGCTCGACCTTCAAGGTGCCATTCGCGGAAAGCGTCCGACGCCCGCCGATGAGATCTGGTTGCGTGACGGCGACGTCGTGATCGTTCCCGAACGTCCGATCTTGCTCTTCGACCAGTTCGTCGCCCAAGTCTTTACGAATGGGATCTACGGCGTCGTGCCTTTCCAGGGTTTCCAAATCGACAACGGCGGCAACTAAAGTCATGGATCCGGTGAAAGATCCTGCCTTATCTACATTAACCGCACCTGATCGGCGAAGTGATCGCGGGCTTCGCCTAAGCTGGATTCCTCATCGGTTTCAGTCAAGGCAGCATCAATCGCGTTCGCGCGGATTTCTGGTCCGTACCGTGCAACTTGGTCAATTGTCTCATCGTTGGACGTATCGACAAAGAAGTGCGATTCGGCTTCGGCGAGTACTCGATCAGCGGTCGGCGAGTCGTTCTGCGAATTGGCCAAATTGGACGGATTCACCGTCGCCGCCGGTACGAGTGGTTCACCCGAACCTATCGTCCGATTGGTCGAATCATTATGACGATTGAGCTCGTTGATGATGATCAACGCGTCCAATGCAGTGATACTCTCGTCACGGTTGACGTCCAAGAACGAGGCCGCTTCCATTTCAGTCGAGATCGGCTCGCCTTCTCCAGCGGCTCTTGATTGATCGATCGAATTAATCTCGTTGATGACCATCAACGCATCCAATGCCGTCGTGTTGCCGTCGCCGTTGGTATCGGTCGGCTGGATAATGTTCGTTCCAGGGCGATTCGATAAAGCATCGAATCCGGCTGACGACCGAATGGTGTAGAGCCCTTCGGTTCCTTGGGGCGGAAAGATCACCGCATAGAGCCCACCCGCAACGACCATTGCCCTGTTCGCACCGTCGACAAAGTTGCTGATCGGATTGGTATTGCCGTCGAGAATCTGTATGCCATTCACTGCCGAGCTGCCAAAGGCAGATGTCACGGTGACAGTCGTGTCGGCTACCGCTTGAAAAATGATAGCAGTGGGAACGTTATCGCCGGGGATGATGTGCGGCCGAGCCACAATGTTCGGAATAAAAATCCGCGTCTGACGTTCGACCCGGTCGTCATCTTGGATCGTCCCGACCGCCGCCGCGTTTGATATCGTTGCTGGAACGCTAGCATTGCTAAGGGTGACTCGGAAATTTTCGTCTGGTTCGACAACGTTGTCGCCGGAGACATCGATCGTAATCGTCTTCGTCAGTTCACCGTCGTTGAACGTGATCGTTCCGCTGGGCAGTGAATTGATTAGGAAATCGTTCGCGGTCGCGGGATTATTTCCTGTGCCGGTCACTGCAAAGTCAACCGTTGTCGTACCCGAAGTTACAACACCCCGCGAAACGGTAAACGTAAATGCGGTTGATCCATTATCGCCCTCATCCTTGTCCGCATCAGTGGCGGCGATCGAAAGTGTTGGGGTCGGTGCCGCGTCGTCATTCCGGATCACCCCGACGGCTGTGTTGGTTGAAAAGGTCGCGCCACCGCTCGGATTCGTTAGCGTTACCAAAAACGATTCATCGGGCTCAAAGGTGGAGTTGACGGCGACATCGATGGTGATGACCTTGCTGGTTTCTCCTGCAAGGAAGTTGAGCGTTCCCGACGGCAACACGTTGGTGACGAAGTCCGACGCCGTTGCCGGGTTGGCACCCGTTCCGGTAACGGCAAAATCAACACTCGTCATTCCGGAAACATTGGTTCCGCGAGTAACAGTGAAGGTAAACGCCGTGGTCCCCATATCACCTTCGTTTTGGTCGGCGTTGTTGGCTGCAATCGAAAGGGCGGCGACGGGGGCGGAAAGGTCCGATTCGAAAGCGCCGATATCCACGCCGGTACCTTGCGGACGCGAAACACCACGTTGGTCCGTGGCTAACCCCGCAGAAACTCCTGCGTCTAGGGCCGGGCTTCCCGCCAACAGGGCAATCGTTTGCGTCGGACCGCCGTTATCGCCGAGCGTTCCCAGACCCGCATCGAATCCGATGAAATTGTTGCCACCATCGGTAAACTCGCCATCAACGTTGCTGTTCGTCACGCCTGTGTTTCGAGCGATAATCGTATTGGTAGCCGTAACCGAACTGAGGATCGATGATACCCCGCCACCGATCGCGGCCGTATTGTCTGCGATGGTGACGCTTCTCAGCGTTACCGATGACCCTTCACTAGCGATCCCACCACCTGAGGATATTGCGGAGTTGCCTGCGATCGTTGAATTGATGATTGTCACGTCACCGTTCGTACCATCATTGAAAACGCCACCGCCATCGCCAGACCTATTGTTCGAAATGGTCGATCGGATCACCTCAATCGTGCCTGAGCTACTATTCCAAAGTCCTCCGCCCTCGTTTGCCGCGAAATTACCATCAACAGTCGTTTCAGTAAGTGAAACAGTTCCGTTACCGGTAATGTGCAACCCACCTCCGTTACCAGGAGATGCCGTTGCGACCGGGCCGGCAACGTTGTCGTTAAGGTTCGTAAGGCTCAAGCTCGTCGATGATCCATCGGTGACTTCGATCCCGCCACCGGCTCGGTTGGCGGTGTTGCCAGTGATGCTGGTGTTGGTCACGGTCAAGGCACCTCCCAGGTTCAATATGCCACCGCCACTACCGGCGGTTCCATCGGCAAAGTTGTCGCTGATCGTTGTTGAATCAATCGTGACTTGCCCACCGTCGTTGAACACGCCGCCACCACCTTGGTCGGCGTCGTCGCCGCGTGCCGTGTTGCCGTTGATGGTCGATCCCACCAGAGTCATTGTACCTGTGACGCTGTTCCAAACACCACCGCCTTCGGCATCGGCGGTGTTGTTTGTGATCGATACGTCGATGAAATGCGCCGTCCACGGTCCAGATGTGTGCAACGCGCCTCCGTTGATTCCGGTCGTGTTGCCATCGAACTCGGTTTCAAAGAACGTCGCATCGCCCGCGTTCTCCACCCCACCGCCGGCGCGCGCGGCATCGTTATCGGAGATCGTACCCCCACGCACCACGAGCGTGCCTCCGTCCGCATTGAGAATCCCACCGCCGTTGCCCAGTCCCACGATCGCGGTATTTCCGGTCACGTCGCTGTCGGTGATCGTCACCGTTCCCCCGTCGTTGAAGATCCCGCCGCCGCCTTCGCCCGGCTCATCGCCTCCGCTGACGTTTTGCGAGATCGTCGAGTCCGTGATCGAAAGATCACCGCTCTCGTTGGCGATGCCGCCACCGTTGCCGCTCGCGGTGTTGCCGGTGATGATCGCATTACGGATCGTCAACGATCCGCCGACCGCTTGCAACGTTCCCGCTGCGGCCGGACCCGTCACCCGGTAACCATCCGGTGAACCATCTTGGTCGACGTCGATGTTCGTGTTCACACCGTGCAAGACGATCTCACGCAGCGACATCGGCAACAAGTTGTTGTACTGGCGTGCCTGGTTGGGATCACTTAAATCAAATGTGTAGGTCTCCGTGAAATCAATCACGCCGCCCGGTGCGGTGGGAAAGTCATTGATGTCAAAATCATCCAGTGGTGAATCGCCTTCCTGAGGAACGGGCGCTCGCGGGCTGGAAAGATTCAGTAGCACGTTGCCGTACGCAGCCGCACCTTCCCCCACCGTGATGAAACCGTCGCCGTTGGCATCGTCACTGGCTACAGGTGTGCGAGTATCGATCGCGATGCCGCCTTGTCCCACAAAGGGACCGGGAATGGATCCGGTGGTGTCCAAATCCGATGCAACGCGGCCGTGGATATGTTGAATGTGAGGTTGATCGGGAACCAACCCCGAGGCGTTAATATTGACCGTGATCGTCGGGTTTTCCGGATCGGAGTCGTCGACCGTAACACTTGCCGTCCCGCTCACTCCGGAACCGTTGAGCGGTGTCAGGGTGGTCGTGAACGTTCGCGCGGTGACATCGACTCCACTGTCGTTGAAGATACCTCCGCCGATCGGTGCGGAGTTACCGCTCACCGAGGTCCCATCCACCGACAAACTTCCCGAATCGCTATTCCACAGTCCACCCCCTTCGGCTCCGGCGGTGTTCGCGGAAACCGTTCCGCCGACGATACTTACGCTACCATCGCCGGTGATATGCAGTCCGCCCCCGTTACCCGGTGCCGCCGATCCGACCGGCCCGGCGACGTTCTGATCCAACGTGACGTCAGTCAACGTCGTCGACGAACCTGCGGTGACTTCGATCCCGCCGCCGGCTCGGTTGGCCGTGTTGCCGCTGATCGTGGTGTTTCCACTGATTGTGAGCACCCCACCATCATTGAGAATGCCGCCGCCGGATCCATTCAGGCCATTGGCAACATTAAAGGCGATGGTAGCATCGCTTACGACAAGCGTGCCACCGTCGTTGAAAAGTCCGCCTCCGCCATTATCGGCATCGTCACCGCTGGCTATGTTGGAGGTTAAGGCTCCACCGTTAATCGTCATGACGCCCGTTGACGAGTTCCATAGCCCTCCGCCTTCACTGGCCGCGGTATTGCTGCCAAAGATGGCGAAGTTTGAAGTGACTTGAGCTGCGCCCGTCGAGTGAAGTCCACCGCCGTTGATGTTCGCAAAATTGTTGGACACGTCAGTGCCAAAGTTTAATGTTACCGTTCCCGCAATGACTTCAATACCGCCACCGGCTCGATTGGCGGTGTTGCCATCAGCGGCAAGCGGCCCTCCGATCTGACTCGAGTTGATCGTGACGGTTCCGTCGGTGCTGAAGATTCCACCACCACTTCCCAGCAGGCCATCCGCTGAGTTGCCTCTGATCGTGACATCGGTCACCGTCAGCGTTCCGCCGTTATTGAAAATGGCACCGCCTCCATCGTCGGCGGCATCACCTGAAGCGACGTTATCGATCAGGGTAGTATCTTCGACGGTCATCGTACCGAGATTATTCCACAAGCCACCGCCCTCAAGGGCAGCAGTGTTTCCCGACACGGTGCCACCGGTGATTGCGGCATTCCCATCACCCGAGAGATGCAATCCACCGCCATTTCCCGGCATAGCCGATCCATCTGGGCCTGCAACGTTTTGACTCAGCGACACATCGGTCAACGTGGTGAAGCTTCCGCCGGTCGCTTCGATGCCCCCGCCGGCCCGGTTAGCAACATTGTTGCTAATTGTCGTGCCGGCTACAGTCAATGAGCCGCCCAGATTCAAGATTCCACCTCCGCTGCCGGAGGCTCCACTGGCGATGTTATTCGATATGGTCGAGTTAGTGATGGTAAGTTCGCCGCCATCAACGAAAACGGCCCCACCACCGTCAGTCGCCAAGGGGCCGGTTGCCACACTATCCGTTACGGTGACCGAATCGAGCGTGAGTGACTGGCCCGAGGAAATGAAGATCGCACCTCCGCGTTCGGCTAAACCATCACTGAGCGTCAAACCCTCGATCGAGACATTGGTTGCCACGCCGGATCCACCTTCGACGATCGAAAAGATTCGCGAGGAATCGTCGCCGCTGATGATTTGAGAGGCCGCGTCGTCCCCCAGCGAAATTGCGAGTGAATCACTAATGGTCAACTCGCTTCCGAGTGTGATCGCCGACAAGCCTCCCGCAAACGTAATGCTGTCAATGATCCCAGGACCGGCGTCGCCCGCGACCGTATCCGCATTGACGATCGCATTCGTGTTCGCGGCTTGAATCGCCTCCCGCAAACTGAGCATCCCATCTTCGGCGACCACGTCGTCGGCTGTCGTGACCAGATACGCAGCCAACACTCGACGTTGCTCGAGTGGTTCGGCAAGCAAACGCCGTATGGAGGTATGGCGAAATTTCTGGGGTTGCTTTTTTCGTGATCGGGCTCCCTGTGCTTTCGATCGATGTGAAAGCAGTTCGAGCAGGGTGGTAGACAGGAAGCCAGTCATGTTGTTCTCCGGAAGGCGATTCGTACGGCGGATCGTTCGAGTGAAAGCAGGCAATTTCTGCTTGAACTCGCGGGCGAACCGAATCAATCATTCGAAAAAACAACTCTCAATCCGCCACTCCTTGCCGTAGGCACACAGCGTGCCGGATGAACCTCCGACGGATCGCTACGTCGAATATTCATTTTCCCAGCGGACTGGTTGCTAATAGGCGGCTACCAAATCGCACGCCCATCGAAAGCAAAATGAACAGCAATCAATGGATTTCCATTCAGCCCAAACCTAATCCTTGATTCCGACGCCCCCACTAGGTGGTCGCTGCGTCGAGCACCGCGAGATCCTGTTTCGGGCCAAAGAATTCGTACCGCATGCGGTGTTCATCCACGCCAAGTTCGCGCAAACTGGCATCAATGTTTTGCATGAAAGTTCGAGGGCCGCAGAAGTAAAAGCTCGCTTCATCCCATGGTGTCCAATCACGCAGTAACTCGGTTGTGACGAATCCCGTCGCATCGCACTTGCCGTCGTCAGTATCACCCGGCAACGGTTTGTCGTAGATCACGTGCGTTTTTACATTCGGACCGACCTCAACCAAGTGGGCAAGTTCGTCGGCGAACGCCTGGATACGGCTGTTACGAACCGCATGGATGAAGTGGATGCGAACCGTGGGGTTGGTGTGAACCAGCGACTTGGCCATCGACATCAATGGAGTCACTCCGATCCCGCCCGCGATCAAAACGATCGGTTTGTCCGCCGCCTCTGGGTCGATCGTGAACTCGCCGCACGGCGGACCGACGTGAATCGAATCTCCTTCGTCGATCCCATCATGGAGATAGTTCGAAATCAACCCGTCTGGGGCGTCCGCTGAAAGTCGCTCTTCGCGTTTGACGCTAATCCGATAGTGAGGCTGGTTCGGACGATCCGAAAGGCTGTAGTTGCGAGGAGACGTAGGCGTGTGAGGGTGTTCGATGTGAACGGTGATGTATTGACCTGGTTGGAAAGAAGGCAACGGACCCTCGTCGGCCGGCTTCAAGTAAAACGATGTGACCAAATCACTTTCACGGATCTTCTTGGCAACGATAAATTCTCGCGTCCCATTCCAACCGCCCGGCGCAGCCGTTTGTTCTTGATAGATCGCGTTCTCGCGCGCGATGAAAATTTCAGCCAGGAACCCATAGGCCTCACCGACCGCGTCGACGATCTCGGGAGTCGCGGCGTCGCCCATCACGTCGCCGATCGCACCGAGCAAATTGGCACCGACGATCGGATAGTGTTCGGCTTTGATCCCCAGCGAACAGTGCTTCTGTGCGATCAACTCGACGGCCGGCATCAAGACGGCGGGGTTATCGATGTGCGTGAAGTAGGCACAGATCGCGCCGGCTAGCGCCTTTTGTTGACCTCCGGTGTGTTGGTGCGATTGATTGAAAAACGCCTTCACTTCGGGGTTGGCCACAAACATCCGCTCGTAGAATCGCCGAGTGATCGTCTCCGCATTGGCGGCAACCACGGGGGTAATGTCTTTGATAACTCGAACCGTCTTTTCACTGATCATCAATCGGTTTCCTGGAAAGAAGCAACTCAGGGAAGCCTTCCTGATCAGCCACCCTTTTCATGCACCCCAGTGTATAGGTTTAAATATGCACGTCAAGGTGTATGTTGGGGGTTGGTTCTCTAGCGGCGTTCATTACGCCCGGCCGCCGGCGGGCTGTTGATTCAATCGTAACCCGCTGCGTAAGCTCACTGTACCACACAAGTGTGGTCGGATTGGTTGTCTGATTTTTCTCGAGAATCGGGGCCGAAAGCGTCCCATGCGTGGGACAGGTCGTTGACTCGTTGCAGTCCAAGCCAAAGAGTCTGGGCT
>NZ_SJPM01000010.1:0-66642 GCF_007859915.1 Neorhodopirellula pilleata | reverse complement strand
GCCGACAAACAGTGGACATGGAGTATCAAAAAAACTACCCTAAAGGTAGTGCCGCTAGATGTACGCGCGCATCACGAATTTTCATTCTGGATATGACAGTACTTTTTATACCCCACAAGTCCTCATGTATTGCTCCCCTGCCAGCTCGTCTGGCAGGAAGCCGAGGTTGGCAAGCTAGACACGAGCCGCAATTCCCCCCAACCTTCCGATTTTCACTTGTGCTCGCCGCTTGAAGCGGCGAGCACAAGTGAAAATCGGAAGGTTGGGAGGGCGTATTGTCTAGCTTGAGAACCTTATTCACCCACGAGACGAGCTCGTGGGGGTCAAGAAAAATGTGGGGTACAAAAAGGCTGGAAGACTATGCCGCTTATTGTTCGCCAACCCATCTGTCGTCAATCGAGTTCGTGTATCATGCCGGTTGGTTTCTGCCTTTTTTCACGTTCTTCTCCTATACCGCGATCGCGATTGATGCGCACTTTTGTTTACTTTGTTTGGTTCGCCGGGTGGTTCTTTACCTCTGGCGGTGATGTCTCTAACGCTTCCGAAACCGAAACCTCGCTCGCGACTTCGCGTATCGAAACGGCGATCCAGGCGGACCCGATCGATTCACCCGGCCAAGTCGTGGTCGCCTACTTCACACCGCGAGATCGCAAGCCGGCCGCCGACCACCACGCTCGCATCAATCGAATCGTCGAAGAAACGGGTGGCTTCTATCAACGCGAACTGGCACGCCATGGTTTTCACGGCCGTCGACTGAATGTCTTGCGAACAAATTCCGGCGAAGTCGACATCATTGATGTTGTCGGTCGTGAAAACGATGCAAACTACGGCAAACCCGATGGCCGAAAGATTCGCGACGAAGTGATCGAGGTGTTGCGGCTTCGCGACATCGATGCGAGCCGTTGTGTGTTGTTGCTGTTTTGTAACTTGATGGATTACGAAGCCGAAAAGGGCACGATTTCCCATCACAGCCCGTACTACGGTGGAGGCAATCACTTGAGCGGAACGGCCTGGCAGTGCGATTCGGAGATCCTCGATCCGCTGCGGTTCAACGACATGACGCCGATCCGCGATGGCGAGTACGGCAACATCACCATCGGACGTCACAACTCGATCTTCATCGGTGGTGTCATTCATGAACTCGGACATGCGTTGTCATTGCCACATTGCCGACAGCGTGCCGACGAATCGGTCCGAGGCACGGCGCTGATGGGTTCGGGCAATCGAACCTATCGCCAAGAACTTCGCGGCGAGGGACGCGGGACGTTCTTGACGCTCGCCCATGCGTTTCGCTTGGCCGCTCACCCGGCGATGCTTTCACGGGTTCCCGCCAGCATTCACCAGGACGCCGCGGCGGACTGGAAGCGATTGAAAATCACCAATCCGGAATCACACGTCTTGCGGATCGAAGGCTCGGTCGAGTCGACGGTACCAGTTCACGCCGTAATCGCTTACTTCGATCCAGCCGGCGGTAGTGATTACGACTCAACGACCGCCACGGCGATCCCTCAAACCGACGGGCATTTTGAATTGAGCAGTGAACCATTGCCGACCGGGGACGCCGAATTGCGATTGGTGGCGTGCCATGTCAACGGAACCACCTCGATTCGAAAGTTTCATTACCGCGTTAACTCAAAAGGCGACATCTTGTTGGACGCGGTTCGCTTGGAATTGGAACTGGGCTCGATGATCGATCTGATCCGTCAATCCAAGTTCGAGGCGGCGTCAGAAACATTGGCTCGAGTTTCACGCGACGACGCCTCATTGCGGGCAATCGGCCAGCGAGTTCTCGATCGATTTGGGATCCGGGCGGAACCGCTTTCGAAGGATTTCAATAAGGTCGACGAGAACGTCAAGTCGCTAGCCCTGTCGTCGCTGCGTCCTCAATCGGCAAGAGTCGGTTGGCTCCGGCCGACGTACAACGCCGTTCCCGAACGGCAAAGCTTGCTCAGCATTGATGGAGATTATTACGCCGATGGAATCTACGCGCACGCACCGGCGGAGCATGTTTATCGTCTCGATGGTCGGTGGAAACGTTTGCGAGGAAGGGCCGGGATCCAAGCGGGGCATGATGGAAAAGTCGATTTCAGGATCCTTGGAGACGGCCGATTGTTATGGGATTCAAAAGGCGTCACGGAAGAAACGTCGGTCGCATTGGATGTCGACCTGTCGAGCATCGATATCTTGGAACTACACGTCGACGACGGCGGCAACGGCACCGCTGCCGATTGGGGCGTCTGGATCGAACCGACCTTAACTCGGTAGCTCGGATCGTGAAAATCCGTTCCCCTCGTTCCCAGGCTCCCGCCTGGGAACGCACTGTCTTGGAGGCTCCCGCCTCCCGATCCCCTAGTATTCCTCTGCAGTTCAATTTTCGGGTAGTGGATCTTGTTAAAGATCCTTTCAGCATGGGATCTTTAACAAGATCCACTACGGTCTACCCGAAAAACAAGGTGAGCTGGAATACTAGTTCCCCACCGACTCGGCAGGCGGGAGCCTGCGGTGCATTGGGTGCCCAGGCGAGAGCCTGGGATCCAGATTTGCGGCTTGGACGTTCGCCGATCACTGAAACGTCGACTGAAAGTCGACGCCACGAACTGGTAACTGAGTAAACCGCTCAAGTCGTCGTGCGGATTGTGACGATGGAATCGATTGTGCGACGATGGCTGCCATTGTTGCTCGATCGGGCGGAGGGGCTCCACCCAAATTGCTGAAACCCTTGCCTTGCGGGTGATTTTCGTGGAACTGGTTCATTTGTCGAAACGTGTCACATCTGTTCAGACTTGTTCTTTGGTTGTTTGGGTCAGCCTACTGGCCGCAAACTTCGCAACCACTGGTCTGGCCGACGGATCCAAACGGCCTGAACTGCGTCAAATAGCCGTTCCGGTTGAATGGGTCGAATCAGTCGCGACGCGTTTGAATCTGCAATATCAAAACGAAGTCGGCGTCAGCATCGCGGCCGACGATCGGGGAGGTGGCGCGATCCTCGTCATGGCACCTCCGGACCTGCATTCGCAAATCGCACGCGAAGCAGCCGTTCTGACGCAGCGGATGGCCAATACGGCCGACCAGATGGAAGCCACCACCGCGACGGTCCACTTGATCAACATCACGTGGCGGGAAGCCGAATCGGCACTCAAGACGATCGCCGGCGGCAACGTGCCCTTCACGATCAGCCGCAACGGAGAGGTCTCGTCGCTGCAGATTCGTCTGAGCGGATCGGCCACGCCGCCCGCCCAGTTCGAAGTCGATCGTCGCACCAATCAAATCAAAATCACCGCCGACGGTGGTACCCAGGCATCGTGGCAGGAAGTCCTGCGGGCGATCGACCGGCCGGTGCGATTCATCGGTGAACAGACCTACATCCATAAACTCGTTCACGCCGATGTGGCTCCGGTGCAACGTGCGGTGCGCCTGCTGCGACGTTTGGAACCGGCCGAATCACCCACCCGACGAAACGATCGGCCGGCCGCGAACCGAAGTGCGGGCGTGTTCCGTACCGCCGCATTCCAAAACGAAGCCGCCGGTGACGCAACGCCATCGGCGGACGTGGAAGCCGCCGATACGGACGATTCCGACGATGGCGGCGTGATCGGTGACACCGACATACAAATCGTTCCAGACTCCGGATTGATCATCATCAAAGGTGCTAAGAAAGACGTCGAACGCATCAAGAAAGTCATCGCCGAGATCGAAGAGCAAGCCAAGATCACTCAACCCGATGTCGAAATCCGGCAACTCGAATACGCCGACTCCAACGCGGTCGCGACGTTGCTGTCACAGCTTTACGAAGACGTCTTGTCGGCTCGCCAAGGCGAAGTCAGCATCACGTCGCTTGATGCACCCAACGCGTTGTTGTTGATCGGTCGGGCCGAAGCGATCAAAGCGGTCATGGAACTGGTCGACAAGATCGACCAACCCGTTCCCGAATCGGATCGTCTACGAGTGTTTCGTCTCAAGCACGCGTCGGCCACCGACGCCGAGACGGTCATCCGTGAATTCTTCACCAGCCAACCCGGCGGTGACGAGGATCCTCGTCCCGGTTTGGGCACCCGGGTGCGGATCTCGGCCGACTACCGTACTAACTCGTTGATCATCGGCGCGTCGCCACGGGACATGACCGAAGTGACGCGTTTGATCGAAGAACTCGACGTGCAAAAGATCGAATCATCCAGCCAGATCAAAGTCTTCCCGTTGCGAAACGCTCGCGCTGAAGATCTAGCGCCGATCATGCAGGAAGCCATCACCGGCCAAGCCGAAGACCAACCCGACGACACGACCACGCCGTCGGCCACGTTATCGATCGTCAATTTGGGACCGGGTGGCAGCCCGATCCTCAACAGCGGCGTGTTGGCGGGTGCGTTGGTGACGGCGGACAACAACGCCAACGCGCTCATCGTGCGTGCTCCGGCCGAAGGCATGCCGTTGATCGCCGAGCTGATTCGCCAGCTCGATCAATCGCCGGGCATCGATTCGCTCGTCAAGGTGTTCACGGTCGAGAACGGCGACGCGACACAACTAACGACAGCTCTGCAAAACCTGTTCGGTGACGAAGCGGGCACGTCCGGAACGAGCATCGGCGCAGGCAACCAAGCCGGGCTGCCACCGTTGTCGGCCGCGCCGAGTGCGCTTGTGCCGCTGCGGTTCTCGACCGACATTCGTACCAACAGCATCATCGCCAGCGGTTCGGCCGAAGACCTCGAAGTCGTCGAAAGCATCTTGATGCGACTCGACAGCACCGGCTTCGCCGAACGGATCACGGAGGTGATTTGGCTGAAACATCAGATCGCTACCAACATTGCAACGGCGGTTCAAGATTATGTGAGCCAACGTCAACAGTTTCAAAACATCATTCCGCAATTCCAACAAGGTCTAGGACCTTTGGACTTACCCGATCGCGACATCATCGTCGTCCCAGAAGCTCAAACGAACAGTTTGTTGATCAGCGTCTCGCCGCGACTTTATGAAGAGGTACGTCGGTTGATCGATCGCTTGGACCGACGTCCTCCGATGGTGTTGATCAAGACCCTGATCGCTGAGATTTCGCTTGAGGATGGGTTTGAAATCGGTGGCGAGTTTGGGCTGCAGGATTCCGTGCTGTTCGACCGTGGTATCGCGGTAGCGCCAACGACGGTACCGAACACCCCCGGAAGCACCGCTGATGCAGTCACGATAGTGCCATCCGTTCCGGGCTTCAATTTCAACGGGCTCAACACACCCAACAACAACTCGGTTGGTCGAGAAGACGTTGGCTCGCGTGGTGTTACCAGTTTTGGAGCTGCCGCCAGCCAGATTAGCCAACTTGGTTCAGGCGGGTTTGTCTTTTCCGCCGCGAGCGAATCAGTGAACTTGTTTCTACGAACTTTGCAAACGGCTAACCGACTGCAAATCCTCAGCCGTCCTGAAATCATGACTGCGGATAATACTCAGGGCTTCGTTCAAGTCGGTCAAAACTTCCCGCGCCCGACCAATATTCAGGTCACGCAGAATGGACAGACGTTGATCGGAATCGAAGACGTCGATATCGGGATCATCCTTCAAGTTACTCCGCGTGTTGGTGCGGACGGGTTGATTTTAATGGCGATCGATGCCAGTCGCTCGGCGGTGAATTTTACGACCGGACAAAACATCGGCTTCGACAATAACAACAACCCCATTTTTGTACCAGCGATCGATACCACCACGGCGCAAGCCACCGTGACTGCCTTTGACGGACAAACAGTCGTATTCGGTGGTTTGATTACCAAACGCCGCAGCAATTTCTCCCGTCGGGTCCCTTACCTTGCTGACATTCCATTGCTCGGAACGTTCTTCAAGTACGAAGGCGAAACGGAAACACGCACGGAACTACTGGTCATCATGACCCCGGTGCTCGTCACCGGACATGAGGATTTGGAATACGTCAAGCAGATCGAATCGAGTCGAATGAGTTGGTGTTTGGCCGACGTGGTCGAGGCTCACGGTGACGTGGGACTCTCGGGCGGTTATGGATTGTGGGGACCGGCGATCGGACCGACGATTTACCCCGACGTACACCCGACCGTCGACGTGTTCCCGGCGGCCGACTTGCCCAAGAGCGCCGCTTACCGGCACGCTCCGATCATGGAAACGTATCCGGCAGGTGCCGCCCCGATGGGCATCGAGTTGAGTCCGGGTGAATCGATCATTCAACATTCCGAGATGCTCGACTCCAACCCGATCCCCAGTCCACAACCGATGAACTCACCGCCTGCGGGTGTGATCAACGAAGTACCTTACGGTGTGCCGGAGACGTTGCCGCCACCGGTGGTCGACACGTTGCCGACGCCGCAAGCGTCGACGAAGAAATGGTCGCAATTCAATGCTCGCCTGAGTTCGTTTAAAAAGTGATTCACGATGGACAACACGAGACAATTCAGTTGTGCGACTGTTGCTATTCCCCAGGCTCTCGAGACTGGCGGTAAGAATGCTTGGGTGGACAAGGTAATTCCAAGTGCCGTTCTTATTTTGCACGCCGCTGAGTCACCTCCCCCAAGGAACTTGGGGGAGGTCGAACAGAGCCGTTTAGGCGAATGTGAGGGAGGGGGTGCGGGCGCTGGTGAATCGTGTGACATTGGTTTGCCCTGCGGAAGCCCCCTCCCGGATCTTGCTCCGCTCGATCTGACCTCCCCCAGCTTCGCCGGGGGAGGTGACTTGAACCTTGCGTATCGTTATTTGGATCCTACGGCGGTAAAAACTATGCGAGCTTTGCTCCTTCTCCTGACGTTCGCTTTAAGCGGTTGCACGACATTCCAAAAAGACCAATCCGACGCGAGTCAACCCAAGAAGACGTTGATGCAGCGGATGCCGTGGGCAAAGGACGATCCTAACGCGATGCCCGAGCCGTACCCCAACCCGGTCAAACTCGCGACGGTGTGGTCGCCCGAAACGCTGACGCAAGCCGGACGGGTTCCGACGCGTGGGTTTGGTGCCCGCGTGTTTTTCTATGACGAGAAAACACGTGCCGTTCCGGTCGATGGCACGTTGATCGTTCATGGTTTCAACGAGTCGGGCGGTTCGGATAAACCCGATGTGAAACGATACGAGTTCACGCCTGAACAGTTCACCAAGCACTTCAGTCGATCGGATCTCGGGGCATCGTACAGCGTGTGGATTCCATGGGACGCGGTCGGCGGCGATCAACAACGGATCTCGTTGGTCGCGTCGTTCAAAACGGCCGAAGGCAAAACGTTGCAGGGGTCACCGACGACCGTGTTGTTGCCCGGTGCGAAACAAGATCGTGACCTTGCCTTGGCTCAGCGATTTTCGCCGGAATATCGGGCTTGGCAATCGGCCTCCTCGGGCAAGTCGTCACCGACAACCGGTTTGACGACCACCACGATCCAGCGTCCCGCCGCCACGATGCCGGCGATTCCGACGGCGCCGGTCGCACCGGTTTCGCCGTCGACCTGGAACGTCGCCGATTCCAGTTCCAATCTCAATTCAGTCGATGTGGTCATGCGACGCAACAACGAGATTCCGGTTCGCGGCAAAGAGGGCACCAACGCGATCCCAGCGAGCGCTCGGACCGGCATCCGATAAGGAACATTCGTCACGATCGGCAGATCCTGCCATCGGATCGGATTTGATGTCGTCGGGTGTGCGTGCTTTTCCTCACATCGCCTTATTGCCGTACTAGGTTTCCCACAGAAGCACTTCGGAGTCCGTCTCCACCCCCAAAACATTCGTTTAAGTTGAACCTCCATGAGCACCGTCGCTGAACCAACCAATCTGGAAGATGTCTTTCACGTCGAAGTGTTGCCCGCATTGCCCCACAGTGCGATCAGTTTGCTTCAATTGTCTCAACGAGAAGACGTCGGACCGAATGAATTTGCCCGACCGATTGAAGCCGATCCGGGATTGATGGGGCAAGTATTGCGTTTCGTCAACTCGTCGTATTTCGGTTTCAGCCGTGAGATCATGAGCGTCTCGCAGGCGATCAATTTAGTCGGCTCGCGGGCGATCACGAATTTCGCATTGTGGAACGCCGTGTTCAGCGTGATCCCGAACCCGACGTTTGGTCCGTTTGATCTGAAGTCGTTGTGGCAGGACTCACTTCGCCGTGCCATTTTTGCGAGAATCGCTGGGAAGCATCTCAAACTAGCCAATGCTGAAGACTTGTTCGCCGGAGCTTTGCTGCAAGACATGGCGATCCCGTTGTTGCTCAAAGAGTTGCCGGAGAAATACGAGAGGTTGATTGAGCAACGTGCCATCGATGGTCGACGACTCAGCGGACTCGAACAAGAGATGTTCGGATGGGATCATGCCGACGCGGCAGCACTGCTGGCCAAGCGTTGGAACCTTCCCGAAGAGTTCGTCTCGTTGATCGCTCAGCACACTCAAATGGAAGAACTACTCGGCAAAGGCGACATGTTCCGTGGAGCCGGCTGCGTCGCATTGGCCTCGCTATTGCCTTCTTGCTCGGACGCCGCGTGGCGAGAACGAGACGAGTTCTTGGCCTCGTTTAAGCAGTTGGTCAGTCCGTCGGCCGACGTGATGAATCAATTGTTGGCCGCCGTAGACCAGCAAACCACCGAATTCGCCCCATTAATGAAACTCCCCGTTCCAGCCAAAAGCCTGGTCCAATTCATAGGCGAAGAAACCGCGTAGCCGACTCGGTCTCCCGTAGTTCCCGTAGGCTGGGTCGAAGCCGCTTCGGCGCAGACCCGGCAAGCCCCCGTAAACTTAAACTTAAACTTAAACTTAAACTTAAACTTAAACTTAAACTTAAACTTAAACTTAAACGTATACTTAAACCCGGCCGAGACCGAAGGTCCTCAAGAGTTTAAGTTGACGTTTAAGTTTAAGTTTTTTTGTGGTGGCTAAACACATCAACAGGTTGGTTGAGGATTCTTATCTTTAAGCCACCAATTCCTTGACTAGTTGCCCGTGGACATCGGTCAAACGGAAATCGCGTCCTTGATAACGGTAAGTTAACCGTTCATGGTCGATCCCCATCAGATGCAGGATCGTCGCGTGCAGGTCGTGGATGTGAACGCCGCCTTCGGTGATGTTGTAACTGAAGTCGTCGGTTTGACCGTGATGGTGTCCGGGTTTACTGCCTCCTCCGGCCATCCATAGCGTGAAGCATCGTGGATGGTGGTCACGTCCGAAGTTGCCGTTTTCGATCTTGCCTTGGCTGTAGCTTGTGCGTCCGAACTCGCCGCCCCAAATGACGAGCGTGTCGTCGAGCATTCCGCGATTCTTCAGATCCGTGATCAATCCGGCGGTGGCTTGGTCGGTCATTTGACATTGACGACGCAGTCCGCCGGGTAATCCGCCGTGGTGGTCCCATCCGGGTTGATAGAGCTGAATGAACCGCACGCCACGTTCGGCCAATCGCCGGGCGCGTAAACAGTTCGCCGAGTAGGAACCGGGCGTGTTGACTTCGTCGCCGTACAGAGCGAGCGTTTCGGGCGTTTCGCCGGAGATATCGGTCACGTCGGGAATCGACGATTGCATCCGATAGGCCATCTCGTACTGGGCGATGCGGTTTTCGATCGCCGGATCGCCGGTCGCTTCCAATTGCAATTGATGCAATTCTTGAATCCGGTCGAGCGATTTGCGACGTGACGAGCGCGACACACCGGGCGGGTTGTTGAGATACAAAACGGCGTCTTTGTCTCGCCGCAGCTCGACGCCGTCATACCTGCCCGGCAAGAATCCGCTGCCCCACAAATGCGCCCCCAAGGGTTGGCCGCCGCGTTCGTTGGACACCATCACGACGAACGCGGGCAAATCTTCGTTCTCGCTGCCGAGCCCGTACCACGCCCAAGAACCCATGCTGGGCCGACCGGGAAACTGCGAACCGGTTTGCAAAAACGTGACGCCGGGGCCGTGGTTGATCGCCTCGGTGTACATCGACTTGATTACGCAAAGTTCGTCGGCGATTTTCGCGGTGTGCGGCAACAATTCGCTCATCCACAATCCACTGTCGCCTTGCTGTTGAAACTGAAAAGGCGACCCGACCAAGGGGAGACTCGATTGGTTCGCGCTCATCCCCGTCAAGCGTTGCCCTTGACGCACCGAATCGGGTAATTCCTGGCCGTTGAGTTCGTTGAGCAGCGGTTTGTAATCGTACAAATCCATTTGCGACGGCGCACCGGATTGCAACAAAAAAATGATTCGTTTGGCTTTGGGCGTCGAGTGCGGACGGGCAATGACGCCGGGCGAGAGAGCCTGAGCCGATTCTTGAGCTAACAATTGCGAAAGGGCGATCGAACCGATCCCGTAGCCGAACCGCGACAGCAGTTCGCGACGAGAGGAGATCGTCGGATCGAATCCGGTACATGGGGATGTCGAGCGGTTCATTGGTGCCTCAAGCATTCATCGAGGTTCATAATCGATTGGATCAACACGGTAGCCGCGGCGAGTCGCGGCGGTGAGATTTCGGCGGGAACGGGAGCTTGCCCGACTTTCAAGAATTCGCTGGTCGCATCGCCATCGGCTTGGAACTCGCCGACTTGCTCGTCGTAGAGGTTTAGCAAAATGCGATGCTCTTCTTCTCTGGGCCGTCGACTGGTTAATCGCAAGAACGCTTCGTCGACGATCCGGTCCTTGTCTTCGCCGAATCGTTCGATCAAGTTGACAGCCATCATTCGCGACGTTTCGATGAACTGCGGGCTGTTGAGCAAAACGAGGGCTTGCAGCGGCGTGTTCGTGATTTCACGCTTGAGCCGACAAACCTCGCGGGTCGATGCGTTGAGCGTGGTCATGATCGGCGCGGGTGAGGTTCGTTTCCAAAACGTATACAGGCTGCGACGATAAAGTTTATCGCCTTGGTCGACCGGCAAAGGATTGTAGGCCAACGCGACGTCGTAGGGTTTGACGGGCCGACCGCCGACTTGATCGACCAACAATCCGCTCGTCATCAATGCATTGTCTCGAATCATCTCCGCCGTCAAACGTCGATCGGTACCGCGTGAGTAGAACCGATTCTCCGGGTCGCGGTTTCGAGCCGGTGCGTCCACGATGGTGCTTTGAGCATAGGTCGCCGACAGCGCCATCTGACGCAACAACCGACGCACGTCCCAGCCCGACGCGACAAAGTCTCGGGCCAACCAATCGAGCAACTCCGGATGGGTCGGCACTTCGCTTTGGTTGCCGAAGTCCTCCGGCGTCCGAACCAACCCGTTGCCGAACATCATTTGCCAGTAACGATTGACGCTGACGCGAGCGGTCAACGGATGGTTCGATTGAATCAACCATCGCGCCAAGCCCAATCGGTTTCGAGGGAGTTCATCGGGCATCGGCGGCAAGAACGCGGGCGTTTGGGGTCCGACCGGTTCGCCTCGCTGATCGTAAACACCACGTTGGAGCACAAAGGTTTGTCGGGGCGTCGGTGTTTCTCGCATGACCATGATCGATGTCATGGAATCGAGCACCCCGTTGAGCCGGACGCGAGCGGCTTTGCGCCGGGCCCGTAATTGTGCCGACTCGGGATCGACGGCGAGGACGAAATATTCGAACAGACGCTGCTCGTCCTCGCTACGAATCGCGAGATCGACGTGGCGGCGACTTTCAGTCGCCGTTTCAGGACTTGGCGACTGAAAGTCGCCACCACTTACGGTTCCCGCGATGCCAAATTGTTCGGCGGGCTTCGAAAGCAATACCGTCAAAGCGACACCGTCGTGCAGATGAGCCACTTCGACTGCCGAGAGTTGGCGATCGTAAAGACGAAACTCATCGACGCGTCCTCCGGCGAAACCGCGGTCGCGATAACGCGAGCCGATGGCCAGATCTTTGTAACCCGCGTTCCAATTCGAAATGCTTCGCGTCAAATGGTCTTTGTCGATCCTCGTTTTGGCGAGTTCGCCGTTGAGAAACAACCGCAACCCGGCTGCGGTGCTCGAGCCGTCGTAGGTCAGCGTGATGTGCGTCCATGTTTTCGTCGGGATCGTTTGGTCGGTCTCGATCGCGATCGCATCGCCAGGCCAAAAGTGACACATGCGAGCCATCAGGACGCCGTTGTCTTGGGTGATTTCATAACCGACGCTTCCCGCATCGCCCCATCCCCTCGAACGACGAACCAGAACGCTGCGTTGATCCGCCGAAGCAGACCAAGCCCAAAACGAGATCGAGAACGCGTCGTGCCGTTCGTAGTGACCAAGACCGGGTAGGAAAACCGCGTCGTCACCCGACAATTCGACCGCTTGGCCGAATCGTCCTTCGGCGATCCGATTGGCATCACTCGTGATCGCCGGTTCGCCGGCCAGGTTGGACAACGACCGCATCATTTCGGGTTTTTGTTTCGCGCCGCTGTCGTCGTGGATTTCTTTCGCGGTGACCGGGTCGAGTGAGTCGAGCGGCAAGTGCGCGAGCAAGCCTGCGATGGGTTCGTCCTTCTCAGGTTGGATCGACGCACCTTGCGCCAACCACTGATTGAACCGCTCGACACATGCCCCGGCTCGATCGGCCGAGCATTCCTCATCGACCAGTCGCAGGGCTTCGCGGGCCTCGTCCCAATCGGATTGTTGTTTCGCCGTCGGCAAGGGCATCGCGGGTGTCGGAACCGCCGAGGTGAAGAACGAGATCAATCCGTATTCGTCGACGTTGTCAAAGAACGCACTGAGGCCGTAGTAATCCTTTTGAGTCAGTGGATCGAACTTGTGATCGTGGCAACGACAACATTCCATCGTCAAACCCATGAACGCGGCACCGACCGTATGGACCCGGTCGGCGACGTTTTCGACACGGAACTCTTCGACATCCACACCACCTTCTTTCTTGTGTGAATGCAACCGATTGAATGTCGTGGCGAGTCGTTGCTGCGTCGTGGCGTTGGGAAGCAAATCGCCGGCGAGTTGCCAAAGAATGAATTGATCGTAAGGCATGTTTTGACGGAACGCATCGATCACCCAATCTCGATAGGGCCACACATATCGTTCGTCGTCGCGTTGGTAACCGTAGGTGTCCGAATATCTCGCTACATCGAGCCATTCGCTCGTCAATCGTTCGGCGCAGGCATTGGTATCGAGCAATCGATCGACCACTTTCTGTCTCGCCAACGGCGATTCGTCCTCAAGGTAAGATCGGATCTCGTCGGCCGTGGGTGGCAATCCTGTCAGATCGAACGTGACCCGTCGCAACCATTTTTCTTTCGTCGTCGCGTCGTTGGGCGACAACCCGGCGACCGCTAACCGCGCGGCGATGAACCGGTCGATGGGACCTTCGGCCCAACCTTGTCCGGCATCGGGTACGGGGACTTCTTGAGGCAGCGGCTCGAACGCCCAGTGTGATTCGAACTTCGCGCCGCTGGCGATCCATTCGTCCAAGATCGCTTTGTCGGCCTCGGAAAGTTTCTTCAGGTCATCCGCCGGCGGCATCGGATCGTCGGCGTCGTGGATGCGTGCATGCAGAACGCTGGCGTCCAAATCACCGGGAACGACGCCCGCGTATCCGCCCAAATCCGTCGTCGCGTTTTCAAAACTGTCCAAACGGAAGTCGGAGTCTTGATTGGAACTATCGGGGCCGTGACATTTAAAACAACGGTCGGACAAAATCGGACGAACGTCGCGATTGAAATCGATGTCGGCGAAGACCGGACCGGACATCGACATGCAAACAAGAAAGGTGAAGGGAAGGCGGGGGAGCATGGGGGGGCAGAAAAACAGGAAAACAGGAAAACAGGAAAACAGGAAAACAGGAGGACAGGAGGACAGGAGGACAGGAGGGTTATTTATGCTATTTGGGATGACGGGCGACGTCTTGTAGGCGTCGATTGTTTTTTGGTATGTTTTGACGATGTCGCTTCTTTCGCCTTTTGAGCACTTGCCGGTTTCGCAGCACCCTTTTGCCGCTGAATTCTTTGAGAAGCATCCCTCGGCGGCTTCGGTCATGGAGTTGTTTTGGTATTTACCGGCGGCCCACTTCTATGCCAAAGACCGCGATCACCGCTACATCGGAGCCAATCCGCCCGTGTTGCGGGACGTTTTTGACCTCGTCAGGATCGAAGACTTGCTCGGTCGAACCGATTCGGACTTTCAACCGCCGGCACTCGCGGCCGCGTATCACGCCGAAGACCTTCGCGTGATGGAATCCGGGCGGACGATTCCGAATCAAGTGTGGTTGGTGCCCCATGTCCGCGGCACGCCATGCTGGTACAAATCGACCAAGACACCGCTCCGCGATGCGGATGGCGAGGTGATCGGATTGGCCGGTGTGATGTACCCGATCGCGACGCCCGAGGAACAGGAGCAGAGCTTTCGGGAACTCACCCCGGTGATCACATTCATCGATGCGAACTACACCTCGAGTGTTTCGATGGAACAGATGGCTGAGATGGCGAATCTATCGCGAACGCATTTCAATCAACGATTCCGCCAACTGCTGCGAATGTCGCCGTCGCGGTACCTATTGTCGCGACGGGTCGAACACGCACGACGATTGCTGTCGCATACCGAGGCAACGATGGCTCAGATCGCGATGGCGGTTGGGTTTTACGATCAAAGTCACTTCACCAAGAAGTTTCGTTCGGTGACCGGTATGACTCCGACGCAGTACCGACAACGATTTGCCCAAGATCCCTAGTGGTCTGTTACAGCCAAAAATTAGGGTTGGCTGTAGTGGATCTTGTTAAAGATCCGACCGCTACAGGATCTTTAACAAGATCCACTACCTTAACTTTTAGCTGTCCCAGACCACTAGCCCTTTGTCACGTTTCAAACTTAGGGTAGCGAAACTCGCGTACTTTGGGCTTGTAGGCATTGACCTTGATAGATGGTCGTCGTGATCATCGAACGGTCGCCATCAAGTTTCGCGATCGGATGCATGTTCAAGTTTTCAAAGATCGCCTGCACGTCGACCAGAGTACGGTTGCGAAGGCCGGTGGTGACGCGAAAAAACAAATGCATGGCGTGCAAGAGCAGTTTGGCTCGGAAACGTCGCCAACCCCGATCGGGCAAGACGAAATCGACGTGATACCAAACGCCGCCAACCGTCAGACCCGCAACCCAAACGCGCATGGCCTTTCGCAGTTCGGCTTCATTAAAACAGTCCAGGAAAAACGGCGTGACGATCACGTCGAATGAATCGGCCGGTGGTTGATACTCTAACGCGTCGGTTTGAATGAATTCGATCGATACGTTCGTTCCGTGCCCGGCGAGCCGCTCGCGTTGTCGATCGAGCATCTTGGAGCTTTGGTCCAAACTGACAATGGTTCGCGATGCGGATGAGGGCTGCGATTGCGTCACGGAATGGACGATCGCGTGCAATAGCCGGCCGTCGCCATCCCCGAGGACCAACATGCGATCCCATTGCGGGAGTTGATCGAGCAGTGCCGTGCGGGCTTGTTGCAAGCGATCACCAAAAACACATCGTTCGATCGGTTGATAAAACGAGGCGAGGCGATCGTAACCTCTGACGTTAAAACTATGTTCGTTCTGTCGTTTCACTGATGAGGTTCTAGTGCTTTGTCAAGATTCAACTTTAGGGTTGGCAACATTAGCCGTTTGGGCGCTAGCCCCGGTTCTTGCGACGAAACCGTGGCTAGCGGGCTGTTGATTTAGTCCTCATCGAAACCCGAAGCGTGAGTTTTGAAGTTGCGCTTTTGCCTGTGGCATTGGTTTATCGTAACCCGAAGCGTAAGCGAGGGATGAGTCAATATCAATTATCCCTCGCTTACGCAGCGGGTTACGAAAAAATCGCAACTTCAAAAAGCGTGAGCGAGGGATACATACAAAGGATTTAATGGTGATGAATCCCTGGCTCACGCTTCGGGTTACGATTAAATCAACACGCCGCTAGCGCCAAAACGGCTAATCCTAAAATTAAAGTTGGACAAAGCACTAGTCTTGATTTTGGACTTCTTTGATAGGGACAACGCTATGATAAACTGTTCTGCAGATCGCGGATCACTTCAATCATCGCGATTAGCGATGGCGGAATCCATAGCATCCAGTCGGCGTAGAGGCCCCGTCGCTCCCAACGCGTGAGTGTCTCGTACCCGGTATTTTCGTCGGCGAGGAAACTTGCGATTATCGTCATCCCGAACAGTCCGATCAGGCCGCTGAGCCAAAACGCGGCCGATCCTGGAACGAAGACTCCGAGGGCCGGGATCAGGACGAGGCCGACGGTGCTCAGCCATCGCGTCATCGACGACTTACCGCCGATGTCGTTTTGCGAAAACGACTGGGCCTCATCCAAGCCCGCTTCCCAGCGAGAAACGAGCAGACAGTTGAGGCTGAACAAAACCGCCGCTGCGACGGTGGCCAGGAACAATGCTCCGATTGCGTCTGGATCGCTGACTGAAACGTGCGTCCAAGCCGACAGACTGACTCCGAATGCGAAGAGCACGCCGACCCGGATTTCTTTCGGAACGAACCGCCGCCGTCCCCGTTCGGCATCGCCGTTTCGCGGCACAAAATGGACACCCGCGCCGTACATCAAGACCGCCGTTGCGAGGATCAATCCCGCTCGAATGAGTGCCGGCGAAAGACCGACGACCACCACCGTGACGGCGACGATCAATACCAACACCCAAACAATCGCAAACGTCCTCGCATGGCGGTGATGGAAACGATGCCTTAACGTGTGTGGTCGGGTCAGGTCCAATCGCGAGGCGTCGAGCAGTCGATCGGCCACGTAGATTAACCAAACCGTCGAACCGAGTGCCCACGCTTGGGCGAAGGTTGGGGAGCGATCCAAGAACGTTCGCGTGAACAACGCTTGCCAAACCACCGCGACCAAGACCGCGTCGATCGACATCAGGCTCGACCATGCGATCCAAGGGATCGGTTCGCGTGGGTCCGCGCCGGTTCGGTTTCTATCCATTACCTGTTTACTGATTACTTGCTCGTGGCCAAGTTCTACTTTTACTATTCCGCGATGAACGCGGGCAAATCCACCATCCTGCTGCAATCCAGTTACAACTACCGGGAGCGGGGGATGAACACGTTGATATTGTCACCGGAACTCGATACACGATTCGGCGTCGGCAAGGTGGCGTCGCGAATCGGGATCGAATCGGAATCGGTGCCCTTCAATCAATCGGACAATTTGTTGATGACGTTCGACGACCATCACGGCCGCTCATCGATCCATTGTGTGCTGGTCGACGAGGCTCAGTTTTTAACCCGAGGCCAGGTTCGTCAACTCAGTGACATCTGT
Organism: Neorhodopirellula pilleata; assembly: GCF_007859915.1. Taxonomy (GTDB): domain Bacteria; phylum Planctomycetota; class Planctomycetia; order Pirellulales; family Pirellulaceae; genus Rhodopirellula; species Rhodopirellula pilleata. The sequence continues at coordinate 49,518 of NZ_SJPM01000010.1, read as the reverse complement.
GACAAGCGAAACATCCCCGTGCTCGCGTACGGATTGCGGACTGATTTCCAGGGGAATCTCTTCGAGGGCAGTGAAGCGCTCTTGGCGTGGGCGGACAGTTTGGTGGAGATCAAAACGATTTGTCATTGTGGCCGCAAGGCAACGATGGTGTTGCGAATCGACGCGAAAGGCAAAACGATCAAGGACGGCAGCCAAGTGCAAATCGGCGGCAACGACCGTTATGTATCAGTATGCCGCTTGCATTTCAAAGAAGGCATGGCAAAACGCCAAGACGATGAATTACCGCTCTTGGACTAAAGTAGGCTGGGTGAAGGAGGCTTTGCGACGAACACCCGGCGATTCTTGATTGTCGATTGTCGATTGTCGATTGTCGATTGTCGATTGGTAGTTGGTAATTGGTAATTGGTAATTGGTAATTGGTAATTGGTAATTGGTAATTGGTAATTGGTAATTGGTAATTGGTAATTGGTAATTGGCTGACAGTCGCTAGCTCGCGAGCAAATCTCCTAAACCTAAACTTAAACCCCGCTCATTGCCGGGTCTCCGCTATCGCTGCGACCCAGCCTACGCATTGCCGGGTCTCCGCTATCGCTGCGACCCAGCCTACTTGAGGCTAGAAATCGCTTAGTTCTAGCCAGCGTTCTTCGGCTTCGGCGAGTTCAACTTCGATCGCTTTGACTTGGTCGTGCAAGCGAATGGCTTCGCCGGGGTTCGTTTCGGTCAACAGCTTTTCATTGAGCTCACGTTTCTCCTCATCAAGTTTGGCGATCTTTCGCTCGAGCGTCTTGAGTTCTTTGCCGGTCTTGCGTTGGTCTTTGTGTTCCTGGCGATCGTTGGCGGGGGCATCGGCGGTCGGTTTGCCGGCCGGTTTCCCCGCGGCCGCGTTGCGGATCCGTTCGCCTTCGTCGACTTCCTTTTCCACTGCTTCGCAATACGTGTCGTAACTGCCGAAATAGTTTCGCACGCGTCCGTCGCGGACTTCGATCACGTTGGTCGCCACGCGGGCCATGAAGTGTCGGTCGTGGCTGGTGAAGATGACGGTTCCTTTGTAAAGCCGCAGCGCTTCGGCGAGGGCCTCGACCGTTTCGACGTCCAAGTGGTTGCCCGGTTCGTCGAGGACGAGCACGTTGGCGGTACCCAGCAGCAGGCTAGCCATGCAGACGCGGGCCCGCTCACCACCGCTGAGGACCTTGACTTTCTTTTGAATCGCTTCGTCGCGGAAGAGAAGCGCCCCGGCCATCGCCAAGATGTCTTGGCGAGTCGTTGCGGGATCGGACGCCAATTCCAGATGTTCCAAGATCGTTTGGCGTTCGTCGAGGCTCGAATAAACGTGCTGGGCGTAGGTGCCGATTTCGATCCCGTGGCCCCATTTGAGTCTTCCCTCGAGCGGCTCGAGCGAATGGACCAACGTGCGGAGCATCGTCGTTTTGCCTTGACCGTTGTCGCCGACGATGGCGGCGCGTTGCCCGTGTTCGATTTCCAGGTTGATGTCTTCGGCGACGACGTGACCGGGGTAACCGATCGCCAGTTCTTCGCAGCGGACGGCGGTGCCCTGGCGAGGCTGGACCCGCGGGGCGCGGATGTTGACGGTCGGTTCGTCGACTTCGAGTTCGACGGTTTGCAGCTTCTCGAGCTGTTTGGCTTTGCTGCGCGCTTGGCTGGCCGTGGACGCGTTGGCTCGATTCTTGTCGATGAACTGTTTGAGCTGTTTTTGTTTGGCGATCACGGTGGCGTTGACTCGTCGATCATGCTCGCGGCGTTCTTCGCGAAATTCCAAAAAATCGTGAATCTTGCCGGGGAACATCGTCAGTTTGCCTTTGGCCAACTCCAACGTCTGGCTGCATGTGGCTTTCAAAAACGCCCGGTCGTGACTGACGATCAAAGCCGCCTTGCCGAAATCTCGCAGGAAGTGTTCGAGCAGGATCTGTGTCCGCAAGTCCAAGAAGTTTGTCGGTTCGTCGAGCATCAGCAGGTTCGGATCGTGCAATAGCAAGGCGGCCAGTTTGACCCGCGTTTGCCAACCGCCGGACAAGGCTTTGACCGGACCTTCGAGGTAATTGCCCTTCAGTTCGAATTGGCCGGCGACTTGACCGCATCGCCAATCGGGCGCGCCGCTGTCTCGCATCAAGAAATCGAGCGCCGATTCGCCTTCCTTGAACGGGTCGTGCTGCCGCAAGTAACCGATACGAAGGGTCGGGTGATGAATGACCTCGCCTTTTTCGACTTCTTCTTCACCTAGCAAGACTCGCAGAAGGGTCGATTTGCCCGCGCCGTTGCGGCCGACAAAGCCGACTTTGACGTCATCGACCAAGCTAACGTCGGCTCCGTCGAGCAGGATTTGGTCACCGAAGCGTTTGTGTGCGTCACGAAGCTGAATCAAAACAGCCATGATTCGAAAAGATCTGGGGAAAGAATGGAGGAATGGAAACTGCAACGAATGCCAAAGCGTAACGAGAAAGACGAAAAAGTTCACCCAGTCTTATCTACCCACCTAGGCTCCGTTTCCGTACAGTAAGCATGCGGACTTTCTAGGACGATGAGGCGGAGCATTTTCGCCTAAAGATGGCCGTCTCCCCCCGTCGCCCCTCCCTGCACTTTTGCGGCCCAAGCTTGCCGTTTGGCCACTGCCACGCTCATGAATAGTTATTCGTTGGACTACATCGACGACCTTTACGTGCAATACGTGCGTGATCCGTCGAGCGTTTCGGAAACCTGGCGTCAGTATTTCGAACAATTCTTGGTCGGCGCAGGCGCGCCGATCCAAACCACCGCCGCACCCGGTAGCGGGACCGCCGGAATCACCGCAGGTTCCTCCCGAACCCGTTCGGCCGGTCCGGTCGGGGGAGGTGGCGGGATGCCAAACGGTCCCGTTTCATCGCAATCGGCGGGCTCTTCCAAAGGATCACCGACCAATGGAGCCGCTGCTCGACCGACACCATCGGGATCGACCGGCGATCAAAACGTCGACCAAGCCCTTTGGTTGGCCCGGATCCAAGACCGTATCGACCAATTAGTTCGCGAATACCGGGTCCGCGGCCACCTCGTCGCTAAATTGGACCCGTTGGGTCTGTTCGAAAACGGGTGCCCCGAACTGTCGCCGCAAAGCCACGGGCTGAGCGACCAGGACCTCGCCCGCCCGTTCGACAGCAGCATTCTCGAAAACGTCTCGGGCAGCACGCTCGACGTGATCCTCAAGAAACTGCAGCAGACTTACTGCCGCAGCATCGGGGCTCAATTCATGCACATCGACAATCGCAACATCCGCGATTGGTTGCAACGACGCATGGAAACGACCGAAAACCGCCTCGACCTGTCCTACGAACGACAACGTCGAATCTACACACGATTGGCCGACGCGAGCATTTTTGAGGAGTTCGTTCGTCGCAAATTCGTTGGTGCGAAAACGTTTTCGCTTGAAGGTGCCGAAAGCTTGATCCCGCTGTTGGATTTGGCCCTCGAAAAGGCTGGCCAACACAAGGTTCAGGAAGTCGTGATGGGGATGGCCCACCGCGGTCGGCTCAACGTGATGGCCAACATCCTCAAGAAACGAGCGATGAATATCTTCTGGTCGTTCGACGATCCGACGCCGGAACTCAGTCGCGGCGGCGGCGACGTTCGCTATCACCTCGGTTACAGCAGCGATTGGAAAACCGCTTCGGGTGACAAATTGCACATCTCGTTGTGCTTCAACCCGAGCCACCTGGAGTTCGTCAACACGGTCGCCCAAGGACGCTGTCGTTGCAAACAAGACAACCGGGGCGATGCGGCGCGCAAAGAAGTCATGACAATCCTGATCCACGGTGACGCCGCGTTCGCCGGCGAAGGCATCGTGCAGGAAACGCTGAACCTCAGCGAATTGCCGGGCTACCGAACCGGCGGGACGTTGCACGTCGTGATCAACAACCAAGTCGGTTTCACCACCGAACCGCAGGACGGACGCAGCACGACGTACGCGACCGACGTGGCCAAAATGTTGCAAATCCCGATTTTCCACGTCAACGGCGAAGACCCCGAAGCGGTCGCTCAGGTGGTTTCGTTGGCGATGGACTTCCGAAAGGAATTTAATCGCGACGTCGTCATCGATTTGTATGCCTATCGTCGTTGGGGACACAACGAAGGCGATGAGCCTCGGTTCACCCAGCCTAAAATGTATGCCGAGATCGATCGGCGGCCCGGCGTGCGGCAACAATACCTCAACCGACTGCTCGAATTGGGCAAGATTACCGAGGCGGAAGCCGAACAAATCAGCTTGGAACGGACCGAAAAACTCGAATCGGAATTCGAAGCCAGCAAGAACGAAAGGTTCGTTCCGGATACGCAAACATTGGCGGCGAACTGGAGTGATTACTTCGGCGGCCCCGAACCGAGCGAACCGACCAACACGACCGTCGAAGTCAAAACGCTCAGCCGATTGCTCGATTCGTTGACCCGATTGCCTGAGGGATTCTCGCAGCACAAGAAACTGAAACGTCCGATGGCTCAGCGCCGCGAAATGGCCGAAGGCAAACGGCCGCTCGATTGGGCGGCGGCGGAGGCAGCGGCGTTCGCTTCACTGCTCGACGAAGGACACCCGGTGCGACTGACCGGACAAGACGTCCAGCGGGGCACGTTCAGCCACCGGCACGCGGTCTTGCACGACGTAAAGAACGGCGCACTTTACACGCCGCTGCAGAACGTCGGCGAAGGCCAAGCCCGATTGGAACTCTACAACAGCCCACTGAGCGAAGCCGGCGTGCTGGGTTTCGAATACGGCTATTCGCTCGATTGCCCCAACGGCTTGTGCATGTGGGAAGCCCAATTCGGGGACTTCTGGAACGTGGCCCAAGTGATCGTGGACCAGTTCATCGCTAGCGCCGAAGACAAATGGGATCGTTTGTCGGGATTGACGATGTTGTTGCCACACGGTTTCGAAGGCCAAGGCCCCGAACACTGCAGCGCCCGCGTCGAACGTTTCTTGGCGATGGCGGCCGAAGACAACATCCAAATCTGCCAACCGACCACGCCGGCGCAGTTCTTTCATTTGTTACGCCGTCAAGTGATCCGCAAATGGCGTAAGCCGCTCATCGCACTGACGCCCAAGAGTTTGCTGCGTCATCCCGAGGTCACCAGTCCGTTGGAGATTGTCGCCGGTGGAAGTTTTCAGAAGATCCTTCCGGACCGAAAAGTACCGCTCGAGAATGCCAAACGAGTGTTGTTGTGTACCGGCAAGATCTACTATGACTTGCTGCAACAACGTCGTGAACTGGAGATCGAAAACGTGCCGATCCTCCGCGTCGAGCAGTTGTATCCGCTGGCGCTCGAAGAACTCATGGGCGCTCTCGATGGTCTCGCCGACCGCACCGAGATCCGCTGGGTCCAAGACGAGCCGGCGAACATGGGTGCATGGCCGTACATGAAATTGAAGTTCGGTGATCAACTCGCCGAACGTTTCAAGTTCAGCAAAGCCACGCGAGCCGAATCGGCCAGCCCGAGTACCGGTAGTATGGCGGCCCACAAACTCGAGCAAGCCGAGCTTCTGGCAGCCGCTTTCGAAGGGCTTTCATAACACGGGATCTCGTAACACGACGCTTTGCAGCTCGACACGGAATGCCGGGCTAGTGCTTTTCGTCAAACGGGTTACTTGATCAAAAATAAGGGTCGCGGCGACGAAACTTACCAAGAGTTTCGGCCGGGACCATCTTGATTGGTGCCAAGCTATTGCAATTGACCTTCAACGCCAGCGATGACACCACCGTGTCACCCAATGTGCAATACGCTGCGATGGGTCCGGTTCCTTATAACCTCAACTACATTCCTTGGCGAACGCAAATCCCCACGCTGTTGTGCCCCTCGGATTTGGCTCCCTCGGCGGTGATCCCAAACGCGGTAACCAACTATGGGGTCAGTCTGGGAGATTCGTTCTGGAACTGTAATAACACGCGTAACGCACCGGCTGCAGGAGAGCCAGTCTCGACCGGAACTCCAGCCAACATTGGACAGCACCGCGGCTTCTTCAAAGATTTGCATACCACCGCGTTTCGTGATGTACTCGATGGATTGAGCAACACGGTTGCGATGGGTGAACTCGTGCGCAGTGCCGGACAACGCGAACTGGTCGGTGATGTGCTGGTTCGAAACCAAACCAACAATACGGTGCGAGACGATCCTAAAGTCGAATGCTGGGACTTTGGTGCCGACCCACAACGCCCCCGATTCTACCGTCCATCGCCTGCTGTTGAGCTCGCCGTTGAGACTTCGGCTTCTGGCAATCGTTGGCGAGGTAGCACTTGGGCCCAGGGCGAGCCGATGATGTCCGCAGTGACGATCACGTTCCCTCCCAACGGACCTAACTTCGTTCGCGGCAACGGCGATGCGAACGGTCCCGGAGGAATCTTCGCCGTCGCCAGCCGTCATCAAGGCGGCGCGCATGTGCTGATGGGAGATGGCGCGGTCCGCTTTGTTACTGATAGCATTGATTCCGGCAATCTCAGCTCACGTCCCGTCGGCGTCAACGGTGGGCCACCGGCGTGTGCCGAGAGTCCTTACGGTTTGTGGGGTGCGCTGGGCAGCAATGCCGCGAAAGAACCTCGTTCGATCGACGAAATATAAGTTATTTCTTTCCTTGATTAATGGAAACGCCCCCTGTGAATCGTAATCATAAGTTTTGGTTCGTCGGCTTGATCGGATGCGCGTTGTTGTTGGGCTGCAGTGATGCGGGTTCTAATAGCGTCCAACCGGCCCCGACGATTAGCCCAGCCGAATATGAGCAAATGGAAGCCGATAGTGCCGCCTCCCGAGCGGCGGCCATCCGCGATAGCCAGTAAAACCAAGGCGAATAGTAAAACCAAGGCGAACAGTACCCGTCGTTTCCATCATCTTGTGTCGGCGGCTGTCGTGAATCTTGCGCTTGCAGTACAACTCTCAGCCAGAGCTATCTCGAACACGCGTTTGCTTGTTGATCTGCTTAAACCTTCTTAACATCGCGCAATCAATAAGTGGCATAGGCTTCCAGCCTTTTTATACCCTACATCTTTTTTGACCCCCACGAGCTCGTCTCGTGGGTGAATAAGGTTCGCAAGCTAGACAACGACGCCCTCCCAACCTTCCGATTTTCACTTGTGCTCGCCGCTTCAAGCGGCGAGCACAAGTGAAAATCGGAAGGTTGGGGAAATTGCGGCTCGTGTCTAGCTTGCTAACCTCGGCTTCCTGCCAGACGAGCTGGCAGGGGAGCAATACATGAGGACTTGTGAGTATAAAAAGGCTTCCAGCCTGTGGAAACAAAAACACAGGCTGGAAGCTTATGCAACTTTTAAAATGCGGCCGTTAATGTTCTCGCGATACTTAGCTTAGTTATCCACGGCGTCAGAAGTCGCCTTGGCCGCCCGATCATTGTCACTAGTTTGCGAATCTTCACTAGCTTGCGAATCGTTGTTCGTGGCTGCGGTGGAGTTCTCGCTGCTGTTTTGACTGAGGTCCGACTGGGCATCCGATGAAGGGGCTTGGCGATCCGCTTGTGCTTGCGACGGCGCCGGTGCCGGTGGAGCGGGCATCTCCGTATCCTGGTTGCCGTATCCCGCTTCGTAACGATTTGTGTTTTCTGCTTGATCGGCGTTTCCGCCTGCCCGATCATTCGTGTTTTGCGATTGGTCGGTATTTCGCGACTGGTCGGTATTATTCGGCGACTGATCAGTGTTAGCTGGCGATTGATCATTACTCGCTTGCGACTGCTCGTCGAAATAAATTTGCTGACCGTTCAAGTAAATGAATTCACGTCCACTAGGATCGCGGTGCAGAACGTAAAAGATTGCCATTGTCCATGCGATTGCTGATGACCGTGATACTGAGGCTGGCTGTGATATTGCTGGCCTTGGTGCAAAACACCACCTCGATGGGTCCCGCCTTGGTAGACGCCTGATTGCGGATTGGCAAACTGTCGCACACCCCTCATGGTTCCTTGCGATGCCTGTTGGACTGTTTGAAGAGTACCTTGCGTTACGTTCCTGACACCGCTTTGCACTGCTCCGCCGACTCGCTGCACCGGGTTGCCCGGAATTCCTTGGGCAACAACAGTGGAACCGATCATGAGAGTCGCAAAACAGGGGGCTAAAAATCGTTTGTTCATTTCGTCTACCTCAATGGGGATGGTGGGGACCGATGTCAGTCCGCATTACGTCTGTCCTGCTTAACACCCAGTTGGTGTTAAAATCAGAATCCCCCTGGTAAGCAATGGCTATGCCAAACCTGACAAGCGGTGGCGATCTCCAATCGCCCTTTTAGAGAATTGATCTGCGATCACGTCGGCGTAAACGTTCGCACTTGGGCTGCTATCGTTTGTCTGCTTTTTCGGTTCACATTGAGATGCGAGGCAAAGCCCAGACCAATTGATCGTCGCTCACCCAGCGTGATCGAGAAGACAACAACCATCTCTGCTTTCTCGACCCTTGCTTTCGGATCCGCTCCTAATATGTTTGGTGTTGTCGGCGGCCTTGGATGCGATGCTTGCTCATTTTGCTGTAAAGCGTTGTCGGCTTGAGTTGCAATGCCGCCGCCGCTCCATCAGGTCCGTAGACTTTTCCGTGACAACGCTTCAGCGCATCAAGAATGGCCTGACGCTCCACATCCGCGAACGAGCGTTGCAGTTGGTGACTCGTGCTGAGTCCATCTGGGATGTCAGCATCTTGACCGGGCTCACCCGCCAGCCAAGAAACGTCGATCGCAAGCGTATCCCCGTGGCTGACGATCATCGATCGCTCGATGATGTTTTCCAGTTCACGGACGTTGCCGGGCCAATCATATTGCATCAGTCCGTCCATCGATCGCCGGTCGACGCGGGTGATGGTTTTGTTCATGCGGACCGAAAACCGGGCGATGAAGTGATTCATCAGGGCAGGGATGTCCTCTCGGCGTTCCCGCAGTGGCGGCACTTGGATCGGGAAAACGTGTAATCGATAAAACAGGTCCTCGCGAAAATTCCCGGCTTCGGAGTAGCTCTTGAGATCACGATTGGTGGCGGCAATGATTCGTGTGTCGATCTCGATCGGCTCGCTTCCGCCGACGCGGTCGATCAGGCGTTCCTGCAAGACTCGTAATAGCATCACCTGCGTCTCGGCCGGGACTTCCGATATTTCATCGAGGAAGATGCTACCGTGATGCGATAACTCGAATCGTCCGAGGCGACGTTGGGTCGCGCCGGTGAAAGCCCCCTTCTCATGGCCGAACAACTCGCTGGCGATTAAGTTGGGCGCGAGCGATGCGCAGTTAACCTTCACCAACAGGTTCTTCCGTCGGGCGCTGGCGTCGTGGATCGCGCGGGCGATGAGCTCTTTGCCTGTCCCGGTCTCGCCCAGGATCAACACCGTCGCATCGGTGAGTGCGACTTGCTCGATCGCGACTCGCAGTTGGCGCATCGCGCGACTTTCACCGATGATGTTTCCGAAGTCATGCTCGGTGTGAAGTTCGTCTCGCAAGTAGACGTTTTGTTGTTGCAGCTCTTCCTTCAATCGGTCAATCTCGCCATAGGCTGCGGCGTTGTCCAATGCGATCGAGAGCTGAGCTGCGAACTGTTCGAGCAATTGCCAATCCCATTGATCCAAGCGTTCGCCGTGACGCGTGGCGATGTTCAGTAGGCCCACGTATTGATCTCGCGACATCAACGGCAAATGAACGACCGAAGCATACCCCGCGTCGAGCAATCGTCGGTGTTCAGGGAATCGTTGCGACTGATTCAAGTTGCCAAAGACGATCGGTTTCCCGCTTTGGCGAACGGCAACGAAGGCGGAATCGGATGATGAATCCATTGGCATTTCGACCCATTCACGATCGCACCGATCAAACCGGATCGCGAATCCGTGAGGCGACCTTTCCTCGTCGTAGCCGAGCATCAAGCTGACGTGGTCACAATCGAGCAGCTTATGGATCTGCTCGGCGGCTTGCTCGAAGACTTCACGCCGGTCGAGGCTCGAGTTGACGATGTGCCCCAGCTCCACGAGTGAGCGATATCGGCTTTCGGATTGTCGGAGCTGTTGGGTCTGTTTGTCGACTTCTTGTTGAAGCGTTTCCAGGAATTTGTCTTTGACCGCGTTCGCTTCGGCCAATGCTTGATTGGTACGTTGCAGTTCGTCGACGAGTCGGCTGCGTTCTAAACTGATCGCGATATGACCGGCCAACCGTCTCAGCAACGCCGCGTGCGATCGGGTGTAGGTATTCGTCGAACGGCTTGAGAAAAAGATCACGCCGATCGGCGTACCGCCGGCTAACAGCGGAAGCGTTAGACTCGAACGCATCCCCTCCCGTTCGATCAAAGCGGTCGATGCCGAATGCGGTTTCTCGAGCAAGTATTGTCGTAAGTCATCGATGATTCTCGGCTGCCCGGTCTCCAGCAACGGTGCGAGGGTCGAGCCGGCGATTCGCGCCGCGTACCCGACCTTTAAGGCGACCTCGCCGTCGGATCGACACGAAATCAAACGCAACAGATTCAGTGGTTGCTCGAGCAGCGCGACGGCGATGCGGTTGTACGGAACGACCCCTTGGAGTTGGTCGTAGACCGAGTCGAGAAGTTCGTCGAGACCTTGCCCCATGTTGATCTGTTCGAGCATCCGCTCGACCAAACGCTCATATCGATCAGGGGTGTCTTCAGAAAGATTCAACGATATTCCGTCATTTGACTGCATTTCGTTGCCAGGCCGACAGAGATCGGAATAAATCACCTGAAACAACGCTATTTCCCGTTTCGGATGACAGTTAGCTTATCAAGACGCAGCGGCCAGGACCATCCTCAATAACGAAATACCGTCATTTTCGGAGTGGCAGCTGAGCCCGCGGTATCGTGCTTAAGTCTTTTGTGTTAGGGTGTTTAAGCATCCATGTGCGAAGCATCGATGGCAAATGGCACACGTTGTGCATTCCATTTGCATCGGGGCGGACCGCCCGTCATCTCTGCTCCCACCTTTTTTTGCCAATATAGACACCACGGCCGTTGATTCATGACTTCTGAAAATGCACTGCTCCAAGAGTTCGCCCGCCGAGAGTACGAACACGGGTTCGTGACGGATATCGAAGCGGACGCGATTCCCGCCGGCCTGAGCGAAGAGGTCGTGAGGTTGATCTCGAGCAAAAAGAACGAACCGGAGTGGTTGCTCGAGTGGCGTCTCAAAGCGTATCGACACTGGCTGACGCTCGAGGAACCTGATTGGCACAACGTGAAGTACCCGCCGATTGATTATCAGGCGTCGGTCTACTATTCGGCACCCAAGAAAAAGCCGCAACTCAACAGCCTCGATGAAGTCGATCCGGTACTGCTGGAAACGTACGAGAAACTGGGCATTCCGTTGCACGAGCAAAAAATGCTCGCCAATGTCGCGGTCGACGCGGTGTTCGACAGTGTGTCGATCGCCACGACTTATCGCGAGACGCTTGAAAAGCACGGCGTGATCTTTCGCCCGTTCTCCGAGGCGGTTCACGATCATCCGGAATTGGTAAAAAAGTACCTCGGTTCGGTCGTACCCTACGCGGACAACTTTTACGCGTCACTCAACTCGGCGGTATTCAGCGACGGATCGTTTTGCTACATCCCCAAGGGTGTTCGTTGCCCGATGGAGTTGTCGACTTACTTTCGAATCAACGCTCAAAACACCGGCCAGTTCGAGCGAACGTTGATCGTCGCCGAAGAGGGGGCTTACGTGAGTTACCTTGAGGGCTGCACGGCACCCAAACGTGACGAGCATCAATTGCACGCCGCCGTCGTGGAACTGGTTGCGATGGACGACGCGGAAATCAAATATTCGACGGTTCAGAACTGGTATCCCGGCGATGCCGAAGGCAAGGGCGGCATCTATAACTTTGTGACCAAACGTGGTGCCTGCCGTGGGGAAAACTCGAAGATTTCTTGGACCCAGGTCGAGACGGGTTCGGCGATCACGTGGAAGTACCCCAGCGTGATTTTGCAAGGTGACAACTCGGTCGGCGAGTTTTACTCGGTCGCCGTCACCGCCAATCATCAGCAAGCCGACACGGGCACCAAAATGATTCACATCGGCAAAAACACAAAAAGCACGATCATCTCCAAAGGCATCTCCGCTGGCGTCGGACAGAACAGCTACCGCGGTGAAGTGAAGATGATGAAAGGTGCCATGAACGCACGCAACTTCTCGCAGTGCGACTCGCTGTTGATCGGGGATCGTTGCGGCGCCCACACGTTCCCTTACATCGAGGTGCGAAACACGACCGCCAAAGTCGAACACGAAGCTTCCACGTCGAAGGTGGGCGAAGATCAAATCTACTACCTTCGCCAACGCGGCCTTTCGACCGAAGACGCGGTCAATTTGATCGTCAACGGTTTTTGCAAAGAGGTTTACGACGTTTTGCCGATGGAGTTCGCTTTGGAAGCAAGAAAACTACTGAGCGTCAGCCTCGAAGGTAGCGTCGGATAGTCGTCGCCCAATCCCACATTGAAGAGCCTATCCGAAAAGGGGTCTGACCCTCTCCGGCTAAGTTTAAAACGCAACCAAAATCGACTCGCCTCCAAAGGGTCAGACCCCTTTGAATATAGGCCATTCATTCAACACCGAAATCAACATGTTAGAAATCAAGAATCTTCACGCCCGAACGACCGAAACGGAAACGGAAATTCTCCGGGGCATCGACTTGCAAATCGCTGCGGGAGAAGTCCACGCGATCATGGGCCCCAACGGGTCCGGCAAGAGCACTCTCGCCCACGTGATCGCCGGTCGCGAGGACTACGAAGTCACCGAAGGCCAAATTCTCTACAACGGCAAAGACCTGTTGGAGATGGAGATCGAAGAACGGGCCGCCGAAGGCGTCTTCTTGGCATACCAGTATCCGGTCGAAATTGCGGGCGTCAGCAACAAGTACTTCCTCCGCACGGCCATGAATTCGATCCGCAAATATCACGAACAACCGCCGATCAAGCGAACCGAGTTTCTCGATTTGCTCAAGGAAAACTTGAGCCGCCTCGGGATGGACAAGAGCATGATGGACCGCTCGGTCAACGAAGGCTTTTCGGGCGGCGAAAAGAAACGCAATGAAATTTTGCAAATGGCGATGTTGCAACCCAAGCTCGCGGTACTCGATGAAACCGATTCCGGATTGGACATCGACGCACTCAAAATTGTCGCCGACGGCGTCAACGCGTTACGAAGTCCTGAGCGAGCAACGATCGTCGTGACGCACTATCAGCGATTGCTCGATTACATCGTGCCGGACAAAGTTCACGTGCTGGCCGGTGGCAAGATCGTTCGGTCGGGCGATAAATCACTGGCGTTGGAATTGGAAGAGAAGGGTTACAGCTTTCTGCAAGAACTCGCGGCAACCTGAAGCGACTCAACCGCAGAGCATCCGTGATCCGTTGCGGAAGTGAGGGACTGGGGGCATTTCTCTCACTTTCGCATCGGATCGCAAATCCCTCTGCTCGCTTTCCAATAACTTTCAACTTCCTTATCAATTCAATCATGATCGCCACCGAACACGAAACCTACCACGAGCAACACGTCGCGTTCCAGCGTCAAGATTCGCCGGCGTGGCTCGCCGATTTGCGTCAACGCGGCTTTGACGAATACACACGTTTGGGGATACCCGACCGCCGGCTCGAAGATTGGCGGTTCACCAACGTCGCACCGCTGGCCAAGCGTCCGTACGTCATGCCCGCCGTGACCGATTCACCGATCGGAACGACGCAAGACGAGATCAGGGCTCTCGTCGAACAAGCGACACTCGACGACCAGTTTCACCGATTGGTTTTCATTGACGGGCGATATTCCGGACAATGGTCACGGCTGCATGATTTGCCGGAACAGGTTGTCATCGAGAGTCTCTCGGGCGCTCTGGCCGAACGCCCCGACGACCTGCGTCCCGCACTCGAAAACCAGTTCGACTTTAGCGATGCCGCCTTCGCCGCCCTGAACACGGCTTTCATTCATGACGGCGCGCTAATCGAGATCCCCGAAGGAGTCACGTTGGAGCGTCCCGTTCATTTGGTGTTCTTGTCCACCGGAGAAAGTCAAACCGTCTCGCACCCACGCAACCTGGTTCGGGTGGGCAACCACAGCAAGACGCACGTGATCGAGAGTTACCTTGGACACGGTGAATCCTACTTCACCAACGCGATCACGCAGATCACACTCGGCGAGGGTGCGGAGCTGGATCACCACAAGCTCCAGCACGAACAGCTCGGTGCGCTGCACATCTCGCTAACGGCGGTCGATCAACGGTCCAGCAGTCGTTTCCGTTCACACTATTTTTCGTTCGGAGCCGCGCTCGCTCGCAATGAGGTGAACTGCATGCTCGATGGCGAGCAGATTGAAACGACCCTCAACGGACTGTACATGCCCACGGGCGAACAATTGATGGATTGTCGGACGCGGATCGACCACGCCAAGCCTCATTGCAACAGTTACGAACTCTACAAAGGCATCTTGAACGACCGTGCCAAGGGTGTTTTCAACGGCAAAATCTTCGTCCATCAAGACGCACAGAAGACCGATGCGAAACAAAGCAACCAAGCATTGCTGTTGTCTGACGACGCGGTCGTGAACACCAAACCACAACTCGAAATCTACGCCGACGACGTACGATGCACACACGGTGCAACCATTGGTGAATTGGATGATGTCGCGATGAACTATCTGCGTTCACGAGGCATTCCCAGCGATTTGGCCCGCAAGATTTTGATCTTTGCCTTCGCCAATGATGTCGTTCAAGGGGTCGAATTGCCGGCCGTGCGGCGGCGTCTTGAATCCATTTTACTTTCTGGTCATGAACTTTCCGAAGACATCCTTTAAAGGAGAATAGAAATGACTCATGTGGTCGCCGAGCCGTGCTCGGGTTGCAAGTACACCGACTGTGTCGTCGTTTGCCCGGTCGAGTGCTTCTATGAAGGCGAACAGATGCTGTACATCCAGCCGGAGGAATGCATCGACTGCGAAGCATGCGTTCCGGAATGTCCTGTCGAAGCGATCTTCCACGAAGACAACTTGCCCGAAGAATGGGCTTCGTACAAAGATCTCAATGCGGAGATGGCGGAGAAGTGCGAAGTAATCACCGAACAGAAAACGCCGCTGGCCGACTCGAAAGATTCGTGATGGACGAAAGTCCACGGAGTCATTATCGTCGATCGAAAGGTCCGTTCACAAACGAAGATTTTTCGAGAGATTTTCATGACGCCACTGCCCCCAGGTCCCGATGGAGTGGTCCGTTCGACTTGGGGGATTATTCGAGACCCTAGAGGCTTTTTCGAAAAGTCCGTTTCTCGCTACGGCGATCCTTTTTTGATGAGGGCGATGAATGGCCCGGTCGTCGTGACCGGCAAACCAGTCTTCGTCGAACAGATTTTCCGGGCTTCGCCGGACACGTTTAGCGTCTTTGCCAGAGACGCGTTGATTCCCTTGCTCGGTGCCGGTTCGCTGTTGCTGATGGAAGGAACGAGGCACCGAGCCGAGCGAAAACGCATCGCTCCACCGCTGCACGGCAGTTGCATGCGTACCTACGGGAACGAGATGCAGGAAACGGCGCAAAACGCGATCGCTCATTATGAATCGGGGGCGAACTTCACCGGCTTGCAAATCGGAACGGACATCTCGCTCAATGTGATTCTGAAAACGATCCTCGGCGCCGACACCGCTCCGTTGCTATCGGAGTTTCGCCACCTAACGAGAAAAGTCCTCTCGCGATCATGGCCGATCCTGTTCTTTTCACCCAAAACACAATTTGGCTTTTGGGGGCTCAGTCCACTCGATCGGTTGAGAAGTGCTCAAGAGCAACTTCGAGAGAAACTCCGAGCGGAACTGAACCGTCGCGGCGACCAGATCAACCATCGCGACGACCTTCTGTCGATCCTTGCCAGATCGACGGACGATGCTCCGGCCCCCGATTTCGAAGATCTCGCCGATTCGATCGGAACGTTGATGTTTGCCGGGCACGAAACAACCGCCGTTTCCATCGCATGGGCCTTCTATCACTTGCTCCGCCACCCGGTTTGGCTTAATCGCTTAAGGGAAGAGCTTGATGCGAGTGACCAGCAAGCGGAGACCTACGCGGCGATGCCGTTACTCAAGGCGATTGTTCAGGAAACTCTACGATTGAATCCGATCGTGACCGAAGTCTTACGAATCGTTCGAGAACCCTTCGAACTCGGTGGCTACGACATCCCGGTCGGTCACGGTGTGGCGGCCGCGAGTTGCTTAACACACTACGATGCCGACATTTATGAGTCCCCGAACGAATTCAATCCTCAACGTTTTCTAGACCGGACCTACACGCCGTCGGAGTACTATCCCTTTGGCGGCGGCAATCGCCGCTGTGTCGGAGCGGCATTTGCAACTTATGAGCTGGCCGTCGTGCTCGGAACGATTCTCCATTCACACGAACTCGAGCTACTCGATCAACGAGAAGTTGTGCCCGTCCGGCGAAACATCACGATGGGACCGTCGACCGGCGTTCGGCTTCGAGTTCGCAAGCGACGCTAAGTGCCTATCCGAAAAGGGGTCTGACCCTCTCCGGCGAAACCAGAAAAGCAACGAAAATTGACTCGCCTCGAAAGGGTCAGACCCCTTTTCGGATAGGCTCCAAGCGGAACCTCTACACTTCCGACCACTTGCCCGCGTGGGGTGCCGGGAAATAGCCTTCTTCGTCTGCGGTGGCGAGCGGTGGCGGGACGCTGTCTTCATTGAGCTCGTCGAGATAGTCACAAAACTGGAACTTCGAACTCACGATGTCCCCCATCGTCACGATCGTGTTGGAGTGTGCCGCGGCGCGTCCCATCAACGCACAATAGTCCGCCATCACCGCTCGCTCGCACTCGTTGTATGGCAAGTCGTTGCGAATCGCATGAATGAAATGGTCCCATTCATAATCCCATGGGTTCTTTGCGTCCGGTTCTGGTGACCAATCGATACGGTCGTTGTCGATCCGCAAGTCCTTGTACATGTGGACGATCGCCTTGTGAATGTTGCCGCTGAACTGGGCGGCCTTCTTGCTGCCATGAACATACGTGGCGAAATCGACATGCCCTTCTTTGGCCCGCCGGAAACCACAGAACGCTTTGCGGCCGTCCGCAAACGTGTATTCCATCGAGTACGTGTCGAGGTCTTGACCATGGTCGGTGCTGCCGACTTCGCGACCGCCCATTGCGTGGCATTCGACCGGCCAGTCATCCATCAACCAACAGCACTCGTCGATCTGATGGATCAGGTTGTCGACCATATGACCTGAACCGATCCACAACAAACTCGTCCGCCCAAACATAAGTTGTTCGGCGATGACATTGGACTTCTCGCCCATCGATCCCATCCAGCGACGTCCGCCCAAGCGATTGGCACGAACGTATGACAGTTCACCCAGGGCACCTTCACGGATCTGTTCGATCAATGCCGCCCGAGCCGGAGAGTGACGACACTGCAATCCGGCGGCGATCTTGGAACCTGTTTTCGCCGCCGCCTCACCGGCCGCCCGCATGCGATGCAGTCCCATCGGATCACACGCGAAAGGTTTCTCCATGAACACATGGATGCCCTTGCTCACCGCGTACTCGACATGAATCGGCCGGATGTACGCGCGGGTGGTACACATCGCGATGTCACCGGGACGCAAAATATCGATGGCGTCTTTGTAGGCCTGGAAGCCGACAAACCGGCGTTCCTGAGGTACGTTCACCTGTTCAGGCGATTTCCTCGCCAGAGCACTCTCGGCCAACTCGATCCGTTTGGGATCCAAGTCCGCGATCGCGTACAACTCGATCGGTCCCTGGTCGGCGGTGTTGAACGCGTTGAGCACCGCACCGCTGCCGCGATTGCCGCAACCGATCAGGGCAAGCCGAATCGTGTTGTCCTCCCCGGCGTGTACCGGGGCGACGGCCGCTTGGCCGACTGCGGCCGTCGCGGTGACCGCTCCGGCGGTCTTGAGAAAGCGACGGCGATCGTTGCCTTCGTTCGAAATGAGTGTAGGGTTGTTTGGCATACTCATGATGGCCTTCCGTTTGGGTCAAAGGCGAGAGGGGAGGTGGGAAAACGGGACCTCCATGATAACCGACCCGCCGAGCAAACTGTCGATATTGACAGGTATGTTCATCATCCAATGAATCCTGCGCCTACGATGGGTCCATCGTTGCCCCGAGCGTATCGGTTGAACCAACCGGACTTGTCGCCATAGTATGCGTCGAGTTGGATGCGGACGTTTTCTTCTGCAACGAATGATTTGGCAGCACGCCACGCTCGTGTCGATTCCACCACCTATCGGCATCCTCATCGGTCCATCGACCGGCGTCTGCGCACGCCTGAAGCTTTTGAAGCAGATCTCGAGCTGTCTGCGGCCGTCGCGACCGCTCCTTTTCCAAACAGGACAAGATCACATTTTCAAGGTCCTCAGGCACGCCCGCAACGATCCGGCTGGGTGGAATCGGTGTTTCAGTGATATGCTTTTGACATAGAGCAACGAGCGTTTCGGCATTGAACACCGGCGACCCCGTCAACATGAAATAGCCGATTCCGCCAAGTGCGTACAAATCGCTGCACGCATCTACCGATCCTGGCATCTGTATTGCTTCTGGCGACAGGTACAGCGGGGTTCCCGCCATCCGATTCTCGCCAGCCTTGTCATCATCAAGTGCTTTCACAAGCCCGAAGTCCAACACTTTCACAAAATCGGACAAGCCACCGCGACGGTTGAGCATCACATTGGCGGGTTTAATATCACGATGCACCAACCCTTTACTATGAGCCTCAAAAAGCGAACCACAAGCTTGACGCAAAATATGGATGACACGCGATGCGGGCTGCGGCCCAAAGTCATCTACTAAGGTCTGCAAGTTGACCCCTTCAAGATACTCCATCGCGTAGTAGAAGACATCCTCTGGCGTACGGCCGAAATCATAAACTGCGATTGTATTGGGGTGATTGAGAAGGCTGGTGATCTGAACTTCCCGTTCAAATCGAGTGATGGTCGTCTCATTCACATTATCTGTATCGAGCAGTTTGATGGCGGTCGGCCGGCGCAACATCGCATGTTGCCCCTTATACACCGTTCCCATCGCGCCCTGACCGATCTTGCGTTCAAGTTTATATTGGCCCAACTGTTTCGCTTCCACCGCCGCCTCGCGAGCCTGCCGCTGCAAGCGAGCAACGACAATTGAAAACGCCAATAGACCCAATGAGCACAAAGCCAATAAAGCCATCAATCCCCAAAATGCCCTCTTGAGAATATTCAATGGTCGAAATGCCTCTTCGACATCGGACTCCGTCGCGATCCCAAAGTCATAATTCCGCAACCACGTCCACGCACCAACCACTGGAACCCCGCGATAGTCGTTGTAACCTTCCACATCGACATTCGTGTTTCCCGCTATTGCATCCTCAGCCATCCTTGTCAGCGGCAACTCACTTCGACGCACGTTCGCTCTTCCACCTTTCAACAGATTGGACTGCGGATCGCGAACCAATAACTTCAACATGGAATGAACGCCCTCGTGATCGGGAAGCAGGCCCAATAAAATCAAATCATGGTCGAATCGACTGTTGGACAACATCACACCGTCACGATCAAACGCATACGTCTCTCCCGATTCACCGATTCGTCCTAATTGAAGAATCCGAGTGAACTCGCGTTCGGGCCGCAATCGCAGCGCCAAGACGCCTACAATCTGAAAGTCGGAGTCACGTACCGGCGCAGCAACAAACATGGTCGGCACTTCGGTGTGGACTCGTCGCTGTTGATCCCGAAGCGCAGCAACACTCAGAAAAGGCTTGGATACCGTCGGCGTTCCTTCAAGACACTTGACCATCCAACTGGAGAATTCAGGTGGTTGTTCCATCCCCACCAGTTCCGGTTCGCTCGACGCAAGAACGTTCTGATCACGGTCTGCTAACAAAAAACCGATGTAGTCGTGCGAGCTCATCGACGGCGCTAGTTGTTTGGCCAAGTTCTCGCTCAATGTTTCGATCGATACAACAGCGCCCTCCGGCGGCGGTTCGTCAGAAAGGATTTGATTCGCCAGAGCGCGGACCTCGACGTTGTTCGCGATCGACTCGACGTTGTTTTCCTGTGCCTGCAGCCACGTTTTCAACATGTCGGATTCCACATTGAGCAACGTCTGCAACTGCGACGCAAGACTGGCCTTCATCGTCGATTCGATTGAAGAGTGAATCAGCAGGCCGATGATCAGCAGCAATCCAAAACCGAGAATCGGCCAAAGCCAAGCTCGTCGTCGAACATATCCGCCGGCGCTGGAAATGGACATCGAAAGACGACTCGCGTAGGTCATGTTGGCGCGGCGCTGAAACGATCCGCTGGAAGACCCCGGAAGCTTGGCGGCGCGGCGAAAAATCATGATTCGAATGTTCCAATCGGAATTTGGGTCAATGAGGATTGGACATAAGTTTAGTTCCCCCCGAAAAGCACGTATCCAGGACGCTAGAAAAAATTGAAACGTCCTGTTTCGCGTCCAATTACGTCCAATCGCGACCGTAGAGACGGTCGTCATGACGAGCGGGTCTAGCGGTTTTCAACCGAAACCGACATGCGCAGAAGACGTGACCGAAGCGAATGATGGCCCACGTCCATCGCCACTTCATCTAAGCTCGCAAAATAAGTTACCGGGCAAAACGCACGTAGCAGCGTCTCTCCGAGACGTTGAATCCCGCGAGTCACGCAGAGACTCGCCTACGCGTGTTGCTGATTCGCCTGTGCGGTGGTACTTATCGCCGAGATGGCCCGTTGTGCCATGAATCATTGCCGGGTCTATCTCGCATTGGTTCGGTCAGAAGTAGTGGTATCAAACCCAGCTACCCCACGCAGGCTCAATCGTGAATGATCCGTTCGGTCACGAATATCGCGACCAACTCCCCGCTCACCTCAACACGACCGTCAAGCTCAGGCACGAAGGTGATTTCGCTTTCGTCAATCCGTACGGGGGGGCGTGCCTCTGCGGCCGTCAGCGATTCTGAAAGTTAATCGCTTAGCATCGCGTGAACAATAAATGGCATAGGCTTCCAGCCTTTTTATACCCCACAAGTGCTCATGGATTGCTCCCCTGCCCGCTCGTCTGGCAGGAAGCCGAGGTTGGCAAGCTAGACACGAGCCGCGATTCGCCCAACCTTCCGATTTTCACTTGTGCTCGCCGCTTGAAGCGGCGAGCACAAGTGAAAATCGGAAGGTTGGGAGGGCGTTGTTGTCTAGCTTGCGAACCTTATTCACCCACGAGACGAGCTCGTGGGGGTCAAAAAAGATGTGGGGTATAAAAAGGCTGGAAGCCTATGCCACTTTATTAGTGCGTCAGTTGATGATCCCGCGATGCTAATGCTTACTTCCATTCCTCGCGTTCTTTGGCCTCTTTCTCCAACATCGCGTTGTACTCGTCAATTTTTTGTTGATCCACGTCGGCGGTGACTACGTCGCCTGCCTGGCGATGACGAAAGAAACTTTCGATCAAAAACTCTCGAACAAACCGTAACGTTCAAGACGGCGCATCGGGCTGCGATGAAACAGCCCGTTGCAACACCACAACCATCGGCGCTTCAAACGCCACCAAGACAATTCGTTGCAACGACATTTGAGGTGACAGTACACTGCGAATCGTGCGTGTGGCGATCTCCGCCGCTTGATCGTTGGGGTAGCCGTAGATCCCGCAACTGATTGCCGGGAATGCGAGCGATGCGAAACCGTGCGACGCAGCCAAGCACAAACTGTTGCGGTAACACGATGCTAACAATTCAGCTTCGCCACGACCGCCGCCGTGCCAAATCGGACCGACCGTGTGAATCACAAACCGGCTCGGCAAGTCGAACGCAGGTGTGATTCGACATGTACCCGTGGGGCAACGCACGCCTGGCCTGACTTCGGGAACTTGGCGGCAAGCGTCGAGTAATTCGGTACCGGCGGCACGATGGATCGCTCCATCAACGCCACCACCGCCCAACATCAGTTCATTGGCCGCGTTGACGATCGCATCAACGCTCAGTCGGGTGATATCACCCTGGATGACTTCGATCAAACTTCAAACTCGAGTAAGTAACGCATGGCTTGTTGGGCCGGGTCAAAAATAATGTATTCGTTGTTTTGCACACCGCTCTCGCCCGCTTTGCCGAATACGCAGTGCCTTCCTTTGGGCGGCGCCGTGAATCCATGAGCACACTCCGCCACATGGGGCACACCCAAGCAAACGTCCATCGCAAACATGAACGCGCCTCGCTTGGCCACACCGCCGCTGCCGCGACTCCAGTAACTGTTATGCAGACTCGTGTAACCCGCTGATTTTTTCCAATCGTCGGCGAAATACAACCCGGGGCCAAACATCGCACCGGTGATCACGACGCCGACAAGTTCTTTCGGCATCCGCAATGACTCTTTCATGATCCCTCGCACGTTCACGCTCCGGGTTCCGTGGAACAACAACGCCGTGTTGGAGGCCGTGTAGACTTTACGCTGGGCGGGCGTCAGATCAAACCGGGTGGCCGGTTGATGCAATGCTTGCTCGGTGATTTTCGTTTTGCTCTTGGTCACCTTCGCTTGCACTTTGTCGATCTTGCCCGCATCGGCTTTGCGGTTCACCCGCCAGATATTTCGGATTTGCAGGTCACCGATGTAGCTGTGCCGATTGGCGGTTGCGGCAGGCCACCACGCGTAAAGTTTTTTGCCCAGTGCTGTTTTCGGGTCGATGTACGACATCTCCAAATTCAACTCGGCCAACGGATCAACATCGGCGACGTCATCCATTTCGACCGCATCGAGAGCACTTTCAAAAGCATCAAGGTCATTCTGCCAAGCCAAAATGTTGTCTTTAGTTAGCATCCATTCTTCTGGTTTCGCGCGTAAGGCTTTGCGTTTGGGGATGCGACCGTACATGAGGTTGGTCATCGCGGTCAACTCTTTATCGCGAGCTTGTTTCTTAGCATCGTCACCAATCTTCGTTAGACGTTTTTGTGCTTCGCTGAGAATCGTACGAGCCTCGTCGATCGCCGCTTGCGTGGGCAAACTTTCATCGGCCATGCTGCCTCGCGTGTAAGCGATCGTGGCCACCGACAAATCATGCAGTAGCTTTCGCGTCGGTTCGTCGATCTTGCCGGCTTTCTTCTTCGGCGTCTTGCCCATGACCTTGGCGGGTACCGGCTTCGGTTTGGCACCGTCGTTCATTTTGATGCTGCGAGCGTCGGGCAGTCCCGTGCTGCGTGTGGCCATGGGCCGAACTAAATAACAGTCGTTGCCTGTTCGAGCTTGCAGGGTTCGAATGCCCGCGACAGTCACCCATTGCCCGCGCCGATCATTCTTGGAATGCAGTTGCGAGGCAAACGTCCGCTGGGCGTCGGACTCGTCGGCGCACTGCACAAACTGAAAACTCGGACGGGCGGCACCCGTTCGCCCCCATTCGAAGTACGCATACCACTGCTGAGACTTCTTGTGACGAACGATCGCACCGTGGTAATACTTATTGGTGTCCTTGCCATCTTGAGTGAAACATCCGAGGTCTGCAATTTTGACGGTTTCAAAATCTCCATCGACGGTCGCGGGCGGCCCGAAGCATTCGAACTCATCAGCGGCCGCGGAATTGGGGAACGTGTCCTTGGCGAGCTTTGCGCCCATAATCGGTTTTCTCCTGTCTAAAAGAATTTAGTTAAGCACTGATGCAGAAGTTTCTTCGTTTAACGGCAAGCCGCAGGCGTCGGCGACTCAATAAAACACGGACGCCTACGGCTTGCCGTTAAACGACTTTTGCCAAAAAACTTATGCAACCGTGCTTAGTTTCGGATCGAATCCAGTTCGCGTTTCATTTCCGCCGCTAGCGCCGGTCGGGTTGCCGCGACGTAGGCCAATAGCCCTGTCAGGTAGCCACGGTAGTCGGGATGGTCGTCACGGTTTTGCGACTCCAGCCCTTGTGATTTCGCCGAATGTAAGATCGCTCGCAGACGGCGAAGCTCGCTCCGCGACACACTCACGCGATCATTAACGATCAATCCCGTCACGCTCTGGGCTTGATGCCGACGTTGGACTCGTGTCTTTGATTCGTTGATGGCGAACCCTTCATCGACCGCAATGTGGCGGAGTCTCGCCATCACGTATCCCAATCGCCTACCCAGTTCATCGCCGCCGGACAATGTCAAGTCATCGGCGTACCGTGTGTACTTCATTTCAAACTTGTTCGCCAAACCGGCGAGTCGACGATCCAGTCGCAACGCCACCATGTTGGATAGCATCGGTGACGTGCAGGCTCCCTGCGGCAATCCACGCGGGCCGGTGGCGACATACATCGCTTGACCGTTGAACTGCACTTCACGTCGTGGACACTCCGTACAAACGAGTGCCAAGATCGTTGCAACGGCGGGACTGTACCCCAGCGTTTGAAACACCTTCCGCACTCGCGTCCAGTGGATCGACGGAAAGAAATTTTCGAGATCGGCATTCAACACGATTGCTTGGCCGATGTGTTCCTTCGCACCCGTGATGGTCGATCGTCCGGGTACGAACCCGTGAGCGGCATCATGCACGACGGCGCTGCCGAGGACGTTCTCAAGTATCCAAGACTGGGCCGCTTTGAGCCGCTTGTGGGGTGCCGACAAACGTCGCAGTCCGCCAGATTTCTTTTGAATATCAAACGAGACATAGTGCGAGCGAGTCGCCACGTCAGCATGGTACGCGAGCCAGCGCAGATCGGAGATCGCCAGATCCATCGCAGCGGCTAACTCCGCTGGCGTGCTAAGCACGGGCAGTTCCAGCGAACGCAGTTTCCCAACGTCGCTCTCTCGATCGGCCAAACCGCCCGAGACACGCCGCCCCAAAAACACGATGTCGTTTCGTTTGCGGTGCTCGATCTCGGCGCGGCGTTTTTCCCGCTTTTCTTGTGCTTCGGCTTTCTTCTTTTGGCGAGCCTCCGCACGTGCCTTGCGATCGGCGTCCACGGCCGCCTGGCCGGCGACTTGCCCGGCGTGTTGGATGACCTGCAGGTCTTTGGCGTACTTGGAATACAGCTCACCGATGCGGTGAATCTCGGCCAATTGTTCGGCCGACAACAAACCCGCCGACATCATCCCACGATCGATCAACAGCGTGCGACGATCCGTCGTCGGTGGGATCAGATCGAGCCTTCCAAACCAAGCACCCGACCAGAACAACGAAGTTCGGCTTTCACGCATCATCTCATCACGCGTGATCGGCAAGAACGCGGACGCATCGAGGTTGAGTGTCTTGCGACGACTCGGTGGCGCGGCGGCACCGCCAAAGGTCGATGCGGATGGGTTGTTCGCCGCCACATCCGATCTGGCAGACCCGCCCAAGAAGTTCATCACGCGGCGGATGAGGCCGCCTTGATTCGTCGGCGGTGATGATGAGCTGGTATCCGCAGTCGGTGCGTTGGGAACCGGTGCCGCGGGAGTCGGTGTCGGTACTATCGGTCGGCTGCCGCTTGGCGTTTGATACGTTCGTGCATCGACGTCAAACCGGTGGTACACGAACGGACGCGCGCCGCCTCCCAGATCGATGACGGTCCGCCGATAAGCCGCGCCCATTTCACCGCCTTGGAACAACGCCTGCACTAAATCGCGGGCCTCGCCGTGCGGTACAAACGCACCTTGGCCACGAGCCTCCGTCGTGATGTCAAACGCCGTGAACGACTCCCCGGCGGCAGCCCGGCGGCGAGTGATCGTGGTCACGATTTGTCGAGCGTTGTTATCCATGACGGTTTCAATTCCAGTACTGTTGATACCAATGATCGAGCGAATCGGGCGTTGCCGAAGAAGATGTTGCGACGTTTCGTAACGCCTGCAAATGACGACAGGGACCTTTTCGTAATCCGTTTTTGAAATGATGCGAGCAAGTGCATTTGGCTTTCAAGACCCGGCCATCGCCATCAATCAACAACTCCAGATCTCGTCGTTGTGCGGCCCCGGTGATCAATCGCAAGCCATTGTCGAGCGTCCGATCACCATCGACTTCCACGTGCCCTTGCGTCATCAACGCTCTCGCCGCGGCGGTTTCGGGATCATCGTTGCCAAGTTGAGCTTGGGTCACCGGTTCAGGCATCACCTGACGCCAACGATAGGCTTGCTGCGGCAGATCATGAATCACTTGCCCCAGATGCGCTAGCGTATTGAGTCCCACTGCGATCTTGGGCTTCGACATCGGCACGGCTTGAGCAATCTGATCCAGTCCCATGATCGGTGAGGAGCGAAACGCCGACGCGATCTGCAATAACTCGTTCTCGTGCAGATGCACCGGCGGCATTAACTGCGTCAAAGCCGAACCAGCCGACCAGTCGTTCGTCGTCCAGCCTGATAAGCCTAGCACCATCTGCATGCCGCCCATCCGCGCCACCCAAAAACTCGGCAGACCCGAATCGATCAGATGCACATCAACGGAATCAATCAGCGGTAGCAATCGCCGTAGCACGTGCAACCGATCCCGACCCCAGACACGAATCGACTGGGCGACCCGACCTTCGTAAACACCACCGTCACCGGCAATGGATCGCTGCCACGGTTCGAGCACCAAGTTCGGTTCGCGTCCCGGTTCGAGTTCAAACCGGATCGCTCGCGGGCTGCGTTTGGCGCGATGGCGGGTTAAGAAGGCGAGCAAGTTGTAGATCGCACTGCGACCTAAACGCACCCGCCGCATCGGCATCGACATCGCCGATTGCAACTGCATGAAACCTCGCAACCAAGAATCGGGCAAGTCGATCTTTTCTTCGCGATGTTGATCGCCTCCGATCGATTGCGATGAATCCGACGTTGCGACTTCAAAACCACTCGGATCCAGATTAAAACGCGTGCTTCGGTAACTGCGAAGCTTTTGAAAATGATCGTACAAGCTCCAACTGTAATCCACATTGGTCGTGCCCAAGGCCACGTCCCGCTGGTCGTCGAACCGATCCGAGGCCACGCTCAGACAACCGTACGAACTTTCGTCCATGCTGAAACATTCAAACAGCAACGCATCTTCGGCAACCGTGATGACGGGATCGCAGGGCACCAATCGTCGCCACAACTGCGGATCGTGACGCATCAAATGATTGGAGTATTGCTGGCGGGCCGACCAATACATGCCACGGGCTTGGTGAAAATCGTCGAGCAAGCCCTCAGGCAACGGGTCTTTCGATTCGCCGTGCAGCTCCGCACGTTTCTCGGCGGCCACTCCAGCCCGCAACGTTGACTCGCGAGCGATGATTTGTCGTTGGTATGCCTCGTAAGCTGATTTATCGGCGGGCACGTATCGTAAATCCGAAACCACGACATCGTGCAAAGCACTCACGGCTTCGCGAAACGCCAACGGATCTTTCAAACGTCCGTCGAACGAGACACGGTCGCGACGCAAGTTGGGTGAAAGTGCGATGGCCAACCCGCCAGGCGTTCTTCGCACGTCGCTGGGCCGTCGATAAGCGGTCGATAGAAACATCCGAATGCTCGGGTGGTAACATCAAGATCACGCTACCGGACTCAAAGGTATTCTTCACTGCTTGCTATGCCGGTCGTCGCGAAACCGCAACCGACTTCGAAGGATCGACCAAGGGCGTTCACCAAGCCGATGACGGTATCTGTCTGGTGAAACCACGTTGCCTCAGTTCACCGGACAGATACCGTCATCGGCGAAACGAACAACGTCCTTGGGGAAGCATGTCCAAGCAAACTCGCACCACGGCGGAACGCCGCAGCAAACAGGTCTCGGTTGGGCTTCACGAACGATCGGCAAAGCAAACAGTGAAGTGAATAGAATCCAGTGGCAAGATCCTAACTGATGGAGAAAGGGGATGAAATAAGGAGCTCAGGAACTTCAGCGGTGAAGTACGAGGTAATCTCATCGGATTGGTCCATCAATCCGACGACTGTGGTCAACGCACAACGAAACTCCGTCGCCCGCACCGAACGCAGCGATGTTTTCAACAGCGGCAACAACACGTCGCTGCGATCGGGATGTTTCGTTATCAAACGACCGATTTGTTCGATCAACTGCAATTTGATTTTGCCGCCCCGCCGTGTGTTCAATAATACGGTGGCCCATAACCGAGTTAAGGTGATTGAATCCAACGATGCGGCGTTGACATGTTTGGACTCGGTCCACGAAAGCGATTGTTTTTGCAGTAACCCGGTCATCGTCAATTGCACATCATCGTGCGGACTTTCCAATAACCGCTGCCACAGCGTCACGTTATTTTCAGTTCGCTCATCTTGTGTCAAAAAGGCCAGCCCGGCGGCGCGAACCGTTTCATCGGTGCTATCAACAATCAAGGTGAGCATCACCGGTTCGAAATGCTCGCTCGCGGCAACCTTCCGCAACGCCAAACCAACGAGTTCGCCACGTCGTCCAACGCATTCCGAGTCGCCCAACGACAACCATTGTTCGGCTTGGGCCGCTGACTCGACCGTGCGGTCCGCCAAGAAACCGATCGCCAGCGCAGCGATCGGATCCGGCCGGCGCATCGCCACCGCGAGACATTCCTCGGTCGTCCAGGTCGACACATTCGCCTTTTGCCGTGCCGTTTCACAAACGCCTACCAATACCGAAGCATTGGCGTGATCCAAAATTTCGATCCACTGCTCCGCCGAGAACACCGTTACGCTGCCGTGTTGATTCAACGAATCGGCGGCGAGCGAAGCGATCTCATCATCGTCGCAGCGTATCCATGCCAAGATGCGCTTTAACGGCAACTGAGCCAACGCGTCCTGGTGATGTGATTGCAACATTTGCATCGACCACATCCGCACCGCCCTGGCACGGGCGGTGCCGACCAAGTCCAACAATGCCTCCGCATCCGATTTCCAAATGTCGATCAGGTAGGGAGCAGGCAAAAGTTTCTCGAGCGAACCGTTCTCCGCAAGTGTCCAGCCGCGAGCCTCGGCGACGATCTGGTCGCAGCCGTGGAACAGCACGTGCATCAACGACCAGTTATCGATCAACGCCAAACCGTCGGCCGTGTCATCGTCGGTGTATTGGACTAACGCCTCCGACATCGCGGTGCGATAACGCGTCGCATCGATTTTCGCGAGCGTGCGGAAGTATCGCCATGCACGTCGACGCAGATAATCGCGAGTTTTCGCACTGAAGAGTTGCCACTGGGATTGCTTAACCGCACGGCGATTGCGAGCCTTTGCGGACGCCTCGCGATCGGAGCGCGGCATGGATTGATCACGTTTGTCGATATAGGTCTCTTCGGTCGCTTCGCGAGCAACCCAGTCCCACGATCGACGCGTGCGAACTTCACGCCGCACCGACCGATCCAGCGCCACCATGAACCGCGCCATCACCTCATCATCCGAGGCGGCTTCGGCCAATTTGAACAATCGCTTCACCAAGGCTTCATGTCGATACTGGCTCATGGCCACGTCGATGTACGCCAATAGTCCGGCGCGAACATGCGAACGACGATCGTCCAAGAACTCGCGAGCGAAGCTTCCGAGCTTGTCCGCGTCCTCGATCCGGCAAAGTTCGTCCAAAAACGAACCGTCGGCTTGGTCGAGCAATTGCCGCACAACCAACAGCGATCCGGTCGCCGAAGGCCGATTGCCCGAAAAACGTGGATGAGGGATGTGTGAGGTCATGCCGGAAATA
Organism: Neorhodopirellula pilleata; assembly: GCF_007859915.1. Classification (GTDB taxonomy): domain Bacteria; phylum Planctomycetota; class Planctomycetia; order Pirellulales; family Pirellulaceae; genus Rhodopirellula; species Rhodopirellula pilleata. Next base: position 20,007 of record NZ_SJPM01000010.1, on the reverse strand, counting down.
TATCGTGCCCTCGGACACGTTTGGTCACGCGGCAAAAATTTTTTTTACGCCCGCATCGCATTGCGAGATCAACAGGTGGCGCGTTCTGCAAGTGGCGGCGACTTTCAGTCGCCGTTTCTAGACTTGGCGACTGAAAGTCGCCACCACTTATTGTTCCCACAATGCCTACGAAACCGCACCGATTACAAATCCTTCGGCTGCGGCGACCATCGACTCGATGCTAGCACCATCCGGTTCCGGCGGAAAAATGCTCGTGCTGGTGATGCCGTCGATCCATCGCCGCCGGATCGCGGAGCGACCGTGACAGGCTCCCACCAGCGCGCCCGCGATCGCTGCGATCGTGTCGTTGTCTTTGGTGTCATTGACCGCTGCGATGATGGTTGACTCAAAGCTGTCGGCATGACACGCCATCAAGTACAACACTGCGGGCACTGTTTGCAAAACATCGGCCCGTGAACCGAATCCGTCGAGCGAACAAGCATCGCGAAACGAGACTCCTTTGCGAAACGCTCGCCGGACCGGACCGTCGATGAAGTCACTCAAGTTGCCATGGAAATTTTGATACCAACGTGGCACGGGTTCATTGCCGTACGGTGACGGAATGCAGGCGACCTCCAAATCGGCCGCCATCTCGATGTAACGATTGAAGTAAAACTCGCCCGTCGGTGGTTCACCTTTTTCACACAACAACATTTGCCACAACAGATCCGTCATCGCCACGATCGATGACAGGGCAAACGGATTGCCATGCGTGATCAACGCCGCCATCACCGCATCGACGTACAATTGCGACGAGGGGTTGGCAAGATGCGGCAGAACGATCGGCGCGAATCGCATCAACGCGCCGTTGCCACGTCCCTCCGTCGCCAGGTCGCCCAAGCAATCGATATAATCGAGCGGCTCGCCCGCCAACCGCCGCTGATGTCGATCGAGCGCCGCGACCGTGTTCCGCCCCGCGCCGACAATGCTGCCGCGACGCTGCACCCAATCACCAATCAAGTGGTCGAACTGAAAGGCCCCGTCATCGAGCAACCGACGCAACATCCAAAACGTGAACTGCGTGTCATCGGAGACCCTTCCTGCTCGCGTCGTGCCATCGGTTAAATGATCAACGATCGTGCCGTGATCGCGATTTCGGGAGGCGGGATCGTGTTTCCATTCGGTGCTGTGGCCGAGAGCATCACCGACCGCCACGCCCCATAACATGCCGGACAACCGCCCCTGACGCACCAAGCCGGACGCATCGACACGCGGCGGCGTTCGGTCAAAAGCACGTCCATCGGCCAACCCGATCCGCCGCTGCGCGATCCAATCAAACAGTGGCTCGTTCGAAAAGAACCCATACTGGCGATCGTTGATGTTCTTCACACGGCAGCCTGCAAGATTGGACTTGGGACGCGCGAGACCGACACAGATTGATCTCGCGATACGGACACTTCACCGAAAACACCGGACGCCGATCCAATAGACCGCGTTTGCCTGCCTCAGCCAACTCCCACAACACTCATTACCGTGATCCAAAACCAGCTTGACGCGACGGCGGAACGCCGGTGGATCGCATGTCATCGAGGCATTGCCCGACCGTCCATGTCAACAATCGATCCAACCAAGCCGGCCCAAAACACGAAATCGCATCATTGATGGTTCAATCGTACTCGTGCTCGTGCTCGTGCACGAATCGCACACAAGCATCGCGACCACAGTCAACCCGCAATCAGCGTCCCTCTCAATAGAAATTTGACAAGCGTACACCACCCAGTTAGGGTCTGTGTTCGCTTCAGGCGGATTGAAGCGATTTTGCGGCGGACTAGACAGCCATTACCGATCGAGGTGGGTGTCGCAATGACGGCGACGGATTGCGGAACGTGTATCAGAAAAAACGTTCGGTGTCCCTTTCTTTTCAAGAGCCATCACGATGCAAACGCCACCTTCGACGGGAAAGGTTTCACGTCGCCGAGCGAGGAAAACGATCGCCCGACGTCAGTTGGAGAAAAACCAACGACGCGAATTCCTGATCGAAACCCTCGAGCGACGCGATCATCCCGGCGCGCTAGCCGAAGCCAGCGGCCTGACGCTCCTGGCAACGTCCGCACACCAAACCCCGAGCCCTGTACGTGATCTGGTCAAGTTCGCCATCGATCGGCTGCCAAACCGATCGCTGCCACACGCCATCGAGCCGATCCAAGCAGCCTCCCTCGACACGGCCGAGGGGCCTCAAAGTAATCAGGCTGCCGAAACAACTTCGACGGAGTCGACGACCGGCCAAAACGATCCGCCCAACACGCAGGTCAATCCAGATGAAAGTGACCCGGGCCCGTCATCGTTCAATGACCAGTCGTCCGATCCACCACCGGGGAAGCATCCTCATTTCAATCCATTGACGAGTGCCGTTTCCCAATCGGACGTCTACGCCGACTTGGATGCCGAGCCTCAAACCGATCCGGCAACAGCGGATAAAGACGAGTTGCCTTTCATCATGCCGACCCCAATCGGTGATCCGGTCGGCCACGGGGGACAACTACTCACCGTGACCGACGTCGCCGATGCCCAAGGCACCGTGATGGGGAGTTCGCCCACGACGCAACGCGAAGGTGGTTTGCCTAACAACTCCGAGTCACTCCCTCCGGACAATTCAACTTCTAGCACGGACTCAGCATCCGCGCCGGGCAACGAACCCGCATCCACCCCAAATGCCTCGACGGATTCGAACTCAAGCGAGCCGACCGTTCCTCCGGCGCAATCGGCGGTTAACCAAGACCATCCCGAAAATGAGGTAGACCACGACTCGGTCGACATCAGCCATGCCCCGCCTGGGACGGGACCGAGTGATTTCATCGGACCGTTGTTGATGCAAACGTCAGCCGTCGAAGTTGACTTCGAATCCACACCCGATCACTTGCTCGATGAACCGAATTCAATCACGGTTTGCTGTTGCAATGAAGAATCGCTTTCTCAGTGGGCGACCAACGAGTTCGGAGGGTCGCCGACCGGCCGCGGTGAAGTGTCTCTCGGAACCAATGAGCTGGTCGCCAGTGAGGGCGATTCCCTGTTGATCGAGATCTCCCAACCGGTCACGATCCCCGCCAACCCGTCGACGCTTTCATTCTCGTTCGAGGTCCATTTTGATACGACGGCCCAGCAACAAATTAACGACGCCTTCGAAGTCGCTCTGCTCGGTGCAGACGGATTCAGCGTCGTGCCGACGATCGATCTGCAACGGGACAGCTATTTCAATCTCACCGAATCAGTCGGTAGTCGGCAAGGGATATCGACCACATTCGAATCCGATTCCGAAACCACGATGCCGCCCGATTCGCGAGCTGAAACCTACGCGGGAACCGTGCAGTTGGACATTTCCCAGCTCGCGGGCCTTAACGATCTGACACTCGTCATGCGGCTTGTCAATAACGACGCAGACAGCGGCTCATGGTTCCGGCTGACCTGCGACACGGCGCTCGCTTCAGGCGTCGACGATCAGTTCACGATCTTCGAAGACACACCGTTGTCGATCTCAACCCCAACGGAGCGTTTCGACACTTATAGAAGACCGGCGTCTCAGTCAGCCGCGTTCTTCTCCGTGGACTCCGTGCGTTCGGTTCCCGCAATGAACGGATTGCATTAGTCCGCTAAGCATGTACGTATCCGCGTCGCCACGTCGGTGGTTTCGCTTCGCGCCGCTAGCGTGCCTTGAACAGCGTCAACGACGTCCGGCGAGACGATAGCCTCGTAAGCGTCTTCAAAGATGATCAAACTCATTTGGTCGAAGCGGGAGAACTTTCGACGTTTTGCCGGCGACAAGTCTTGCGGCGTAAATCGCAATGCGACTCAGGCCGAGCAAGTGTTGTAGGAGAACGGCTAGTGGCGACGTTTGGCTTGCGGCGTGCCAAGGGATTCGGAATTCAGCCTTACGTCAATCCCGAACCCAGTGTCAAACCGCAGCGATGACTTCCAGAATGAATTGGAGCAAGAAGCAACTAGTTGCGAAACCCGAAGCGTGAAGCTGCGCCCATGCGAAGCATATCCACGAAATTGCGAAAAGAGGTCGCATTGACCAACGCCAATGCGACCCCGACACACTCACAAGACTGCTGTAAGGAGCTTCGTCTTCCACCATAATTAACGATAGAAGGGTCGATCGAGTGCTTCAGAATCATCTCTTAATATGGAGTTGGCCTTTTGGTCTGAATTGACTGTGGTCAACTCCTTATTAATCTGTTCTCCAGCAAATATTTGCTCGCCAATTGAAACCGAACCCCAATCCGATCGGAAAACCAAGTCAGATTTGAATTCGGAAGAGATATCCGACATGATTTCGACTCGAACCGAACCGTTGGGGGCAAATCGAATCAAAGCTGATCCGATTCGCCGACCGTGCTGGACTGAGTAGGCATCCCCGACGATCGCCCAGGATTCGATTGCATCGCGAACAGTCGGTTTGATAATGATGCTCGATAGGGTCTGATCGCCGACACCACTGTGTACGCCTGTGCACTCGATCACGAAGTGCCCTTCCTTGTTAATTGTAAGGGTAGCCTCGTTATTCTCCGTGAACCAAGGTTTTTTGGCATAGGCCGGTTCGATCACGTTACCCGACGGGATGCTGACGAGGGCCAAGCAAAAAAACAAAACTACGACAATTCCTTTTCCGAGAGCCTTAGCAAAGATTTCGGAAACTGCCGCCTTTAACGCAGACTTGCTGAGATTATTAGCCAATAGTGGTCGCAAGCGACTCAATCGGTCAACAATGGCTGGACTAATTTTTTTGAACATGGGGGGACCTCACAAAATGGATGTTGTGTAATGCACCGCCCCAAGCTACGTTGGATGGGGCGGCGTAGAAATCGTTGCCTAACACTGAAGAGACTCGTGTGCCTGCCAAGCTAAGCGAGTCTCTTCTTTTGTTTTTGATCTGTTATCGAACTGCCCTCCTTTATTTGTTTTGGCGCCCAAAGTAGCGAGATGATTTCGCGAGATTTTGTTGCCTCGGCCATGAAGCCCTCGGCGATGTAATCCAGTTCCATCATCAGAGCGACTACGGCTGCAGACGCGGAATTATTACGACTCGTGTCGGGGTCGGCACCGTTTGCTAATGCCGTCCTAACTCGAGCGATGTCCAGGCTTGCTACGGCCTCGATTAGTTCAGATTGCCAGCCCGAAACTCTAACTGGCATCGACTTGTTGTGACTTCGATCGAGCGGAGAAAACCGATCTCCGGCGGTTTTACCCTGATGAGGTAGATGAAATAGTTTCTCATTCGGGTCGCCCTTCTCAGCGCGAAGAAAAATCCCAGGTTCGTCCATCACTTTGCTCCAGGTAAGGTGTTTCAAGTAGCTTTCGAGACGGGACTACCCCGCCCTCTTAAAGCCAACCCATGAACCAGTTAATCACCTAAAAATTCGCTCGTCAAACCAAATCTGCAAATTGGAAAAGTCGTAAAAACCGGCACAAACCTCGGTTTTTGATCACAAGAATGCGAAATCGACAGAATTGCTTTAGGGAAGTGCAGGTTTATGGACTACGAAGAGCTCAATTCGCGGAAAAGTGCACATACGGGGTACCAATCTGCAAAAAAAATTTTTCCGCGTTGCCAAGTTTTCGGCTTCCCCCCATTTAGGTTGTATCGTAAGCTCGCCAGCGGTTACTTCTTGTTCATCTATCGCCGCTTTTTCGTTATCGTGCCGGTGGGCGCTTACACTTTTCCGTGGTCTTTTTCTGCCATGAACTTTAGCGAATTGAAACACATTCACCGATCGATATTCAACCAAGCGATCGCCGCACGAGATTCCAAAGCCGAAGCTGATCAACCTAAAAGCAAGAGTTACTTCACTGATGACCTTTCTGCGTTAATCTGTTGGTTAGCGACGTACCGCTACCTTCAGTCCTCAGAACTCAGCGGTAGCTTACCTGACATAGCAGAAGAGCTAACGGGAAAGCGTGACGGTCGCGCACTAAGGACGAAGCTTCGTCGAGTGCAAACTTTTTTTGGGTTGTCGTTGATAAAATTAAAAGCAAACAGCAGCAAGCCTTCGTTGGAGTCGATAGAAGGCAACGCAAGCGACGATGAAATAATTCGCAACGTCGAAGTATTAATTGCAGACTTCTTGCGAATCAGGGGCACGAACGATACTCCTGTAATTCGAATTGGCTGTGGGCGTGCTCTTGCACCATGGTTTGTTCCAGAAGTAATACGAAGATTTCGGTCGAATTTAAATTCGACTTTTCAACCGTTAGTATCTGATTTACCCCAATTTGAAATCGAAATCCGAGTTGGACAGGCGCAGGACCTGAGACGAGATGGTGACAAGGGCTTATTCGATCTTGTTATCACATCATTCTCAAAAAGGGATATTAAAGAACGAAATAATTCTGAACTGCATGTGAAGACGATGAGCATGCATTTGATAGCTCCACGAAGCCATTCAAGTGACTTCTACAGCAAACGAGAATCACCAGTGGAGCTTGTACGCGGCAAGGTACTCGTCACACCAGGCGGTACTCGCTCACCACGATTGCGGGCATCCGCCGAATTGATTAATGCGGCGAAGATGGTTTGGGAATATGATCAGTGGATGGAGGCGTTATCCGTTGTTGATGCTGGCAGCAATGTTGTTTGCTGTGCTTATCCGCAGATATTTTCCCCCGAACAGCGCACCCGCTATGCGACCCTCCGCCTGGAAGGCGACCAGCACGAATCGCTTAATCTAGGAGTGTTACGTTCACCACCTAATCGTCAACGTACTGATCAACACCAATCCTTAGTCGACGGTCTTTTTCAAGCTTTTAGTGACCGAATTACTGAACTGTCGGTAGAGAACCTACAAGATGGCTGGAAGGTTTTTCAGGATCACTTCTTTAAAACTACGCATGTGGCAAAAATCGGAAAAGATAAATATGTATGGGTTGCTGGTGCACTTACTGAGTGTTCCATTTCGCCATGCGGATCATTTCGGGCAACACATCGTTTCACACCACCCGACGAGGAGCCACAGGAATATGAAGTAATCGGTTCGATCACGAGAAAGAAGAAGGTGATTCAAATGTCTTGGCATGGATCGAATTTTGCCGTGCTCCCAGTTGACGAAGACACATACGCTTTCTCTGCAATCTGTCAAGAAAATCCGATTGACAATGTGTTAGGCGTTTGGACCGGTCGAGCAAGCTGGCTAAATGGTCGAAAACCTGATAACGGTTTTTTTGCGATTCACCGCTCGCACCATGACGTCAATATAGACCAACTTAACGAGATGGTTAAACGCCAGTCGCACAGAATGGCCGGGTTAGTTACCCCACGTGAAATTTTTGGTAATTATCCGTCACGACCGTAGACCGCGTTGACTGATAACTCCTCGGACTTGGCCGCACAGTGGCCAAGGCTCGCGTGTAGTATCTACCGTGCGAAGCACCTCAGGCCAATCACCAAAGAGGCATAACCGATCTCATCGTTTCCGAGCTGCAATACTATTTTTTTTATTCTTTTTTTGGCTGAACAATGATCTAAAGCTGTAACGCCACTGCAGCGCAAAACTCATTCCAATCTTGCCGTCGAGCGGTCCCGTCGTTAGGCGAGGGGGAAGAAAAGGTGTCCGGTACCGTTTACAGCTTGGCCTTTCAGTTCTCGACCGGTTTTTTCTTTGGACGCCCACGGGGTCGCATGGTTGACTCAAGGTCGAATGTTCTGGTGATGTGCTCCACCCATGTCTCACTCCCAAAGGGGACTCCCCGTTTGACACTCCAATCGAGCTGCTTTCGCTCTTGCTCACTGAAATCCGTTGCAACCAGTTGAATCCAATTCGGAGTGCGGCGAATCGGCCATGACGACACTCGCTGCGAGAACGCCTTCGTCTTTTGATGCCAGTGATACAAGCTGCCAAACTTCCAGTCTTCGGGTCGATGACACAGTTCGGCAGCGTAAGCATTCCGTTCGACATAGCGTGCAACGGTCAAGAAGTGCTCATCACTTTGGACGGGAAACGACTTGAATCGCCCCTGATACACATGCCCCATTCCCGTCGTCTTGTAGTGGGCATGGTACCGCTGCGTGTGAGTCAGTCCTATGTAGTGACCAAATCGCCCCATCTCGCCATCAACACCTGGGCGGACCAGAAGGTGATAGTGATTCGGCATTAAGCAATACGAAAAGAGTTCCAGGTCAAGGCGTTCTAAAGCCTCGTCGAGAATCTTCTCGAATGCTTCGTAGTCCGCGTCCTTTTCGAAGATAGTGGCACGGAGGTTCGCCCGATTGAGCATGTGATAGCAATGTCCGGCAGCATCCGCACGCTTGGGGCGTCCCATGTCGCGTTTCCCTGGAAGGAGAAGGAAAGTTGAGGTGCGAGTCTAAGGGGAAATGCCTTCCGGGTCAACAAAAACGGTACCGGACACCTTTTCTTCGCCCCACGACGCAACGCCTGAACGCACTTCAGTGTCGCACAACATGGTTTTTTCGCTAGGTCTTCGGCACACCTTCGCTTGTTTGGCAACCAGTGCTGGCATTGGTACAATCTTTCGTGATCCAGACTCCACCGCTTCGTTCAGGGCGGTGTCGTAAAAACCTTCCGTTGCACGGCCTAAGTCTTTCATGATGTCACCCTTTTACGAACTCGAACCTGAGGTTGCGGGCGGATGGGGCGACAACACCGTCGCTGACACGACGGTCCATCCTCCGGTTGTCTCTGTGCTCCACTATATTTTCGATGGCTGGCTCGGTGACGCCATCGTTGAGTCTTTCCCGTGCTACCTCGTCACCGACGCGCTTGCCAATGCTCTCTCGTCAACGCATCTGTCTGGCTTTGATTTGCGTAACGTTCTGGTTCAAACCTCTGAGCAATTCGCAGAGCTTTATCCCGATTGTGTGTTGCCTACATTTCGCTGGCTGCACGTCACAGGTTCCCCATGCCTTGACGATTTTGGCATCTCTGCTAAGAACGTCCTCGTTGCATCTACGGCAGCCCTCGCCGTCATCCGCGATCACGGATGCGACAATTGTGATATCAGCACGGTCTTGTAGTTCAGCGGTCGTGCAACATGGTTTTTACGCTAGTCGCTTCGCGAACACATTCGCTCTTTGGCAATGGGCGTTCGCGTTGGTACAATCTCTCGTAACTCAAAGTTACCCGCTTCGTTCAGGGCGGTGTCGTAAAAACCTTCCGTTATGTGCCCCTAGTCGAATGGCTCCACGGCAATACCAATACGTTGGGCCAACCGAAATCCGTGACACTGCGTTCGCTTCGTCGCCCGCTGGGGCACCAATTCGTTGCGTCGCGGACCTCTTGGCTTGGCTCGCCTCTCGGTCGTCCGACTTGGAACCGGACGGTTCTTTGATCGCAACGTTTACCGTTGACGTTGACTGCACACTGTTGGTTGCCCCACGCCGCTCGGAGCACGTCGCGTGCGCTGGTGGCGGGCCGGTTCTCTCCGCTGGCGAAATCACGTTCTTCTCTGATGGAGACGTTTCCGAAATCTCCAACCAATCCACCGGATTCTGCCCTGAACCCGAATCGTGGCCGACTGTGGCCGCCGCGCTGGACGCAATTCCTGTTGGCCGACCCGATGATTTCACGACACGTGTTGTGTTTCGCCTGTGTCCGGACTGTAACGAACGCAACGTCGTCAAGGATGGTTGGTTCGTCTGTGATCTGTGCGGGGCTGATCTTCCCGCAGGTTGGAACTTTCCCGTAGCGCACCGGGGCACATAACATGGTTTTTACGCTAGGCCTTCGGCACACCTTGGCTCTTTTGCAACGGGCCATGGCATTGGTACAATTTCTTATATTTCAGGCGTCGCTCGCTTCGTTTAGGGCGGTGTCGTAAAAACCTTCCGTTAGGTGACCAACAATGTCAGATGTGTGGCAAACACTTGAGTTGCTTCGATCTGAAGACTCAATCACACGCATTAAAGCAAAGCGACGAATCGCGGATTTGGGTTCGGAGTGCAGCCCTGCAACATCCGAGATCATTTCGCTGCTTGAGCATGGCGATGTCGTTTTAGTTGATTACGCAATGATTGCGTTGAGACGCATTGGCAAATCTTCATTGCCCCATCTTTTGAATCGTTTGGAAAACGCATCTGGGGATTTTCGCGTTAGGTTGCTTTGTGTTCTCGGCTCAATCAATCGCCCCTTCGATCAAATCGCAGGCATCCTGGCTGAAGCCCTATCTGATACAGATGGGAACGTCCGCATGCAAGCAGCACGCAGTTTGACTGTCTTGTATTTCGCAATGGATGAGTCAGAGCGGGAGTCTCACGATTGCTCGTTCTTACCAACTGTCAAATGGCTGCTTGAAGACTCCCAGACCAACCCGGAAACTTCAGGACATTGGGCGACCTCCAGGCTGTACTTAAAGCAACATGCCGACGTCGCCTAACATGGTTTTTACGCTAGTCCCTTCGGGATCACCTTCGCTCTTTGGCAACGGGCGATCGCATTGGTACAATCTTTCGTAACAAAGAGTCAACCGCTTCCTTCACGGCGGTGACGTAAAAACCTTCCGTTGCACGACCTACCGTATGAGTTACACAATTGGCCTTTTGCTTGAATCGCCACCCGCAGATGACGCGGTCGCGTTTGAGCAGTTCAACGCCCTCGCTGACGCAAGCCCGCTCGACGCGAAACCGCACCCAACTTTCGTGGCTGTGCACGCCGAGCTGACCGCGATTTTTCCCTGCATTTGCGATCTGCCAGACGACCTCGTTGACGACGGCGTGTGGAGTGACGGGCCCCTAATCAACAACTTCGGTGAACGCGAGGCTGTAATCGGCTTCATGTTTTCCGCTGTCGAGAGGGTGCTTCCAGTGGTGACCGAGATCGCGCACAAACACGGCATTACGGTGTTCGACTGGCAGTCCGGAACGGTGCATCGTCCTCCGTCGTAGTTGCCGGTCGTGCAACATGGTTTTTACGCTGGGGCCTTCGGCACACCTTCCATCTTTGTCAACGCAGGCTGACCTTGGTACAATTTACCATAGATCAAACTCCACTCCTTCTTTGGGGGCGGTGTCTTAAAAATCTTCCGTTGGCCGACTCAATCATACGAGATGGACGCTTCAAACAAACCAACTGCCCTACAGGGGCAATATCTCGCGTTTATCTACTACTACACGAAACTCAATGGGCTACCACCTGCTGAGTCGGACATGCAGCGGTACTTTGGCACGACACCGCCTACCGTTCACAACATGGTGGTGACTCTCTGTGATCGCGGGTTCATCTCGCGCGAACCGGGACGCGGTCGGACAATTCGCTTGCTGATCGGTCGTGATGCCTTCCCTGACCTTGAGTAGCCGGTCGCACAACGTTGTTTTTACGCTAGGCCCTCGGCACACCTTCGCTTGTTTGGCAATGATCGCTGGCGTTAGTACAATCCCTCGTAGTTCAGACTCGCTCGCTTCGTTCAGGGCGGTGTCGCAAAAACCTTCCGTTGTCGGACGCTAGCCGAAATTGCCTGACACGTTTCAACTCCTCGAAGCCGTTCACGACCACGAAACGTTCGTTGCATTCGTGATGGCGCTCGCCGCCGAACGTGAGGCGGCTGCCAAGATCGAGGCCGACAATCCCCAACGCTACATGCTCGACGGCGCGCACGGTTGGGCCAACGGTGACATCCCTGCGTTTCTTGAGGCCGCATGCGAGTTCTTCGGCTCGGTGCCGGACGGCGAGCCTGTTCCTGAGCCAAGCTGGAAAGTATTCGCTGAAATTCTCTGGTGTGGCAAGATCATCGAATGATGCGCGGTCGGCCTGCATGACTTCTCAAATGGACACCTTCTTGGTCATGTACCGCGTCCCACAACATGGTTTTTACGCTAAGCCTTCGGCACACCTTGGCTCTTTGGCTATGGCCCACAGCCTTGGTACAATTTCACGTAGTTCAGACATCGCTTGCTTCGTTTAGGGCGGTGCCGTAAAAACCTTCTGTTGGGCGACCCAGTGCTCGCTGATATCACATCATTCGCAGAGCGCAAGCTCGGCTGTTTGGTTCGCTTTAAGCCTCGCGGTCTTCCACTGGTCACGTCTGTTGATCTGCCGTACTCGCTCGCCCCCGTTCCTCTGCGTGAGCACGAAAACGTCCTTGGCGTCTACGAGAATATTGCAAATTCCCTGACTGACGCTCTTGTCTTCACCGGCACTCGGTTCCACATTGCCGTGGGCGATGATTGGCAATCCTGCGACTACGGTGACATTTCGTCCGTGACGTACGCCAAGTTCACCCCGGAGCGTATCGACACACTCGTTGTCGTCGTCCTTGCCAACAATTCAACACTGCGTTTCAACGTTGCCGGATTCGATGTGCATGAATACGGTGCCCGTACGTTTGACTCCTACCAGATCGGCGACTTCCTCGACTGTGCCAAAAGCCGCGCGTAGCGTCGCCCAAGATTGTTTTTGCGCTAGCCCTTCGACACACTTTCCATGCTTGGCAACGCGGTCTCACATTGGTATATTTCTTGTAAATTAAACGTCGCTCGCTTTATTCAGGGCGGTGTCGTAAAACCTTACGTTAGACGACCTACCGAATTGGTTAATCCCGATAGAATCTGCTGCGACACGATGGGTCGCCAACTCGGCTACGAGTGCGACCAGCACTCGAACTTACGTGATTGCCCCGACGTCGTCGTGATCTACTATCCGCACATTGACGAATTTGGCATGCCAATCCGCGATGGTGGTACGTCGTCACTCGGCATGCAATTCTGTCCATGGTGCGGCAAACGACTTCCGGAATCCAAACGTGATCTGTGGTACGACACTCTCAACTCGTTGGGCATAGACTTCGCGATCACTGACGACATCCCCGCCGCATATCGCGAGGATGCCTGGTGGCGGAATCCGGACGCACCGGTCGCCTAGCATGGCAGTCCGTGTTGAGACAACTTCACGTGACACAAAGTCAATCGCGTCATTCGGTAGCGGGTGCTCTACCGAACAAATACCGACTTGGAAATTACTGTTCACGAGGTGGGCCTATACGACTAGGGAGTTGCCGTCGACTTCGATTCAGGTGCTGCGGGGTTAGCCGCTGATAGATAAACAAAAAGCCCAAACCCCGACCAGAACTATATCCGGTCGGGATTTGGGCGATCTTTTGTCTTACAGCGAGCTGCCTGGTGTCACTTTGGTGCCGGGAGCTTCGGGACGTCACAGTCCTTTTCTTCCATTCGTCTGGGTGCATCGTTGACGAACAGGTACTCAGTGAGCGCCGCATCGGATAACTCCAGTCGATGTTCCACATTCCGATTGTTCCAAAGCAACAACATGACGAGCGCCAGCGGCAAGACGCACGCGATTAACATTCCGGTAGCGTGAATGGAGTTGGCGACAATTGGATCGCGGCGTTCTCTTGTGTCCCACGTTCGTCGGTCTTGCTCAAGTTCGTCGCGTCCTCGACTCAGGTTTGCCTGCTCGTTTGTCAACGACTGCTGGACGTGTTCTATTCTTAGTCCGGACAGTCGTTTGACAACCGATACCATTGAGGAACTCAACGACTCGCTGCACCGTGGTGTACGGAGCGCAAGTGCCAGCGTACAGTTGTTTGTACTCAGTCTCGTGGGCCTTGATCAATTTGTGTAGAGCAATGGCATCGCCTGACGAATTGCATTGCAAGCCGATGACGCAATCCGATAGCGTGACTCGCTTGCGACGCAGGTACAGAGCTACTTTTTCAATACTCGGCATTCCTACGCGATGAATCATCACACTAGGTCCGCAAACGGATGGTCGCTCGGACGAAGCGACATGGCCATTCAAAATGACTGACGATTGCTGTAAGTCTGTCGAATGGACCAAGGTGCGATCACTGCCGGTATCCAAGTAGAGAGGAACCGAACCTCGCACCAGCGTGACCTCTAGGGTAAAGTTTGGTTGATCAACCACCAGCTTTGCAGCTTGCTTTCGCTTTCGTTGGGTAAGACGCACGATTGTGCATCGTGCTGCACAGCCGCTGAAAACTCCACGGCCCGCCGTCGCACCACGGGTCACGGTAAATCGTTGCTTAACAGCTTCCCAAGCCCTTGCGTCTTTGTCGCCAAAAAGCGAACTCTCCGGCAAGATCGCAATCAATTGCCCGCCCGCAGTGAGATGCTCAAGAGACAGCAAAACAAACGCCATCGCTTTGCTGCAATGGAATGTTTCTTGCCATGCGTTGACGGGAAAAGTAGCGGCACCTCTGTACGAAAAAGGCGGGTTCAACAGTACTACGTCACCGCGTCCGGCAAGGGATTCAATGGCCTGCGCCTTCGCTCGCGAAGACGCCGACATAAAGTCGCACTTCGATATATTCCAAGACGGAAATTCTGCCTGGAGTGACCGAACTGCCTTAGGGTTGATGTCAGTAGCGAAGACGGTTGCCGTCGGCCACTGAGCGACTGCTCGTCTCAGCAAAGCACCATCCCCAGCCGCAAAATCGACGATTCTGGCGGGTGAATCGAGCGTGCATTTCCCCAGCATCGAAGCGGCGATTTCGTCAGGCGTGTAAAACGAGTCGTTGCTCATCGCATAAACTCGCTGACTTCGTATTGAAGCAATCGTCCGACTCCACTGGTCCGTTCAGTCTTGCGAACCGGGTGATCGTAGATCAATTCCCGCCGAGTCGGGTCTCCCAGTACAAACAGTGCGCCGCCCAGTGCATGTGGCTTCGTTCCGATCACGGCAATTTTACTATGTTCAGGTCGAAATTCCCTTTCGATCTGTTCCAACAAGTAGAACAACGAAAACGGGCAGTTCGCGTCTGCATAACGCACTCGCTGCCACGCATCGGTTTCCTGAAGTGCGATACGGTTACCCAGAAAACTGTTGAACGGATGCTCGGGTAAATAGCCCGGAACGCCTACGATCGGGACAATTTTGTCGTTGAGTGGTTGCACTTGTTCGAGCAGGTAAGCCAATCGTGTTCCTTCAAATCCAAGTAGCGGAAGGAATATAAATTCATCCGTTGTTCGACGCAGCGATGCGAAGCCGGGAATTGGTGCGATGCCCTCGATGCGCTCACTCAAGTCAAAAATTTGACTCTCGGTGGGAGTCAAACTGTGGCGGTATTGTTCGGGTTCAACGTAAATGACATGAACCGGATTTGACAGGCTAAGGGCAGAACGCAGCAGCGGAATCCAGACGTGATGCCGCAGGCCCGTGATATCCAAATAAACGGAAGCTGACTCATGGGCTGTCCAGAGTTCAGCGAGTTGCTTGCGACTCCTGAGACGGTGAGTCGTCGTTCCCGTAGTTCCAACCAATCTCGTTTCAAATTCGGTCTCTCCCTCCCGAACCACCTCAAGAAACTTCACTGAGTTTGAGGAAGCAACAAGATTTTGAAAATGACCGCTTCGTTCTTCGATGCCCTCGAAGCCGATGTAAAGACTGTCGGCTTCAGGCTCAAACGAAGCGTGATCCTCGTAGACGAGCGACGGTAATGGCTCGTTATGAATTTCCATCAAAGTAAATCTCAAAAAGAGTCAACTGATCTGGAAGTGGCTGGTCGATCGTACGTTGGCTCTTTGCGAGTATCTTCTCCAATGAGCTGGAGGTGTCGTCGATTAGACCCAGAAACTCTTCTGGCGAGAGTTTCATCTTTCGTTTTTTGCGATGCCCAAAAACGAAAAAGGGTGCAAAGATCGGATGCACGGAGTAATCGTAATCCTTGGTGTCCATTCCCGAAATTTTTGTTCCTGTTAGTCGGACAAGAGCAAGGTGCATCACGCCGTAATTGAGCAAGTCGTCAAGCTCCTTTGATCTCGATTCACCAACGATCTCAAACTGGTTGACTTCCGGCGCATGACCTACGGCGTCGCCCGCCATAATGCCGAACAAACGACCAAGCCCCAAGAGAAGCTTCGTGAGTTTCGCACCGTGGATCGAAAGCCCTTCGAGTTCACCCAGGTTCTTTTTGCCGACTTCCTGTGCGGCTTTCGTTTGAGTATCGGGAGAGACCGACGCTGACAACTTCGCTCCCAATATCAGGTGAGCTGAAATGCTCGCGTCCACCAATTCAATCAGATATCGCAAATTGCCGTTGGCAAGCAAGCAGAATGTTTTCCAACCACAATAGTACTTCCGGATGCCTCGCTTTCCCTGTTTCAGATTGAACAGCAGCGAGTAGGCATAGTTGTCATACTTCGACTGCCAATTTTTGTCCTGCCTTGCTTCGTCAACGATGTCATCAAGACTCTTGCCTGAGGATTCAGCTCGGCACTTGATGAAGTACTGTTCAAGTGGATCGAGTTTAGCTAAGAACAATTCGTTCTCGTCTGAGTTCTTCTTTAACAGCGATGCAAGTCCTTTCACTTGTGAGGCGACACCAAGTTTGAGTGCCTCTTCCTGTAGCCCAAGAGTTGGGAACATCTCCACAATAGAACTCGGTACTTCGGGATGATCCTTCCGAAGCATCGCAAGCCGCGCGTTGCAGACTTCTTCTGCAAATTGATCGAAATCGTTGCGTATCAGTTCATCGGTGATGTTGACCAAACGATAGTCAGCTGGGCTGACAAGCTGTTCATTGGGATTGAGTGTTGTTTTGCATCGCCAACCCAATTCGCGAACGCCGATCTTAAACGTGTACGCATCACTCGCGTGCTTCATCAACGTATTGACAACTTGCTGCTGAGATTCATTGAGGTTCTCGTATTCGTCGATCAAGAAGCTGAATCGACGTTCAACAAAACCAGGAAGTCCTTTAATCGCTGCAACAAGCAGGTCGACGGGCGCTCCCAAAAGCGACAGCTTGACCGGGGGTTCGTCGTCAATGTTGTTAATGTATGATTCAAAGTTCACGATGCCGAAGTTCACGGACTCACGACATTCGCTGATCGTCGATGCTGGTTCGACGCAGAGGCTTGCACAGAATTTTCGGACCTGAACCGCATCGGCAACGAGTTCGGTTTTGGCATGGTTTTCATACCAACTAAGAAACTCAAGCAGCAGATCGCAGAATACGAGGTTGATGTAATGCGAAAACAGTTTCTGCCAGCGTTCATCGGCAACTTCCGGGCCACCAAAGGCTGTTACGCGATTGGTGTTGATTCTTAGGTAAATGCCAAAGTGATTCCAGTCTTTGACAGTTTCAGGCGATTTGTCGCTCAGTTCAAATTGACCTGAATAGGAAAGACCGCGTAGTACGGTAGTCTTGCCTGTTCCTCGCCCGCCAACGAGAACACAAGGCACATCATCCGAAAGCCTCGCGAGGTACTTTGGCCGAGTGAATAAATCGAAAAGATTGCCTTTAAGCCATTCTGCTTTGTAAGCAAAAAGACGACTCAATTCGTGGCGGATGGTATCGACATCGGTCATGCACCCTGCCTCCAAAGCGGTTGCCAACCATTCATAGTTGTATCGAACAGGGGTATCGTCGCGTCCGGAACACAATCAGGAAATCCGATTGTCAGTCCAAGTTGGTTGTAACCCTGCCAGTCGCGGACCTGGGTTCCGCCCGAATCAGGCAAACCGATCCTCATACTGTATCGAAAAATGAAGTCATGCACCTCGGGCTTCATCGTCTCCGGCCACCAGATTGACTCTGCTGAGAACAGGCTTTGGCGTTCATCCAGCCAATGCGTCGGCTGGATCTGAACACGATCCGTGACATCAAGCAATTGGTCCTCGACTGCGAACTTCGTACAAAACAGCGGACAGTAGTAGGCGGTAAATTCGTTGGTTTTCGAGACGCTCTGAAATGAACGATCGTTTTGATACTTCCTGTGCCAAGTCTTGAAAAACTGCTGGCCTGTGCCAACAAAGTCATCTACGAAGATGACGTGTTTCGCTGTGCCGTTGACCAACTGTTCGATCGCCTGTTCGGGCGGAACAATTTGCTCCTCGTCGATCGACATCAAGTTCCGAGCTCGCCGCACATAGAGATGCCCGCTGTCTCCGGCGAAGGGCTGCTCACCTGTCGGGAAGGTGAACACGGCAGAATCCAAAAAGCGCGCCCACTGCCGCCGCCGATCGGCCAAACAGGTTGTTTTGCTTGTGACGATTCGGCTCAAGCCCTGCACCGCTGAGACAAACATGCGGTCAATCATGTCAGTGGGGTAGTAAAGAAAACTGTTGAGCAGTTGGCACGCTAAGCGGCGATCGGCAGCGTCAAAGTTTTTGAGCCAGCCGTCTGGGTTCATGCGAGTCTTACGAGGCCAAACTTGATTGGTCGCGAAGAAATTGCATTTCGTGAGCACGAATAGTTCGTTTACCTCAGGTATCATTGCTGTTCGACTCAACCCTCCAAGTCCGGCATCGCGCGACGCATGAAGTCGTCGAACATGGGAACCGTAAACGCGATCTCGCCGTAGTTGGGGCTGTAAATCATTCCTTTTTTGATAAGACTCGCTCGTCGTGGTCCGAGACTGGTCACTTTGAGTTCCATCGTTTCAGCAACGTCACCCATTCGGTATGGCCCCTCGCCAAGTTCGGCCATCGCGCGAAGGAGCTTCTTCTCTCCCGGCTTGAGCCGATCGAAACGTACTCGAAAAAAGTTCTGATCCAATCGCGGCATGACGACTGCGGAAGCCGTCTCAACGATGTCAGTGTCAATCGGGGACGTCTGTGCTGAGTTCCAGCATTGGTAACCCCACTCTTGCACGAAATAGGGATAGCCGTGCGTCAAACGAAAGACTTCTTCGAGGGCGGATTCCGTGAAAGCGATACCCGAATCGGCGGCGGGTTGCTGCAATGCCTTCGCGGCGTCTTCGCGATCGAGCGCACCAATCTGTGGGAAGTTGAACAGCCGTTCTGCGTAAGATTTGGAATCGCCAGCAAGACGGGGCAAAATTGGTAAGCCAGCGCCAAGCAAAACGAACGGAAGTTGCTTTTGTTGAAGCTTGTGCATGGCCATGATCAAAGCACCAAGTTCCTTCTCATCGAAGTACTGAAGCTCGTCGATCAACAACGCAATGGAAGTCCCACAGTTCTTGGCGGCTTCGCCAATCACAATGAACAGGTCGGGTAAGTCCAATTCCATGTCACCGCTGTCGGCGGTTCCCTTCTCAGGCTCGATGTCCAGTCCGATGGAGTACTCGCCGGAAGTTAGTTTGATCGAGCCGATGAACGCCCGAAGCACGGCGAGGCCCCGTTTGACCGCTGCATTCATTCTCGCTGTGCGATCCAGCTCAAACAGGAGCTTGCGAAATTGAGGCGCCAGCAGATCGCCGAGGCTCTTTCCTTCGTGTGCTTCGACAACGATTGTGCTGTAGTCGAACTCCAATGCGATGCGTTCGATCTCGTTAAGCAGAACTGTCTTACCAACCCCCCGCAATCCAGTCAGTAACATGCTTTTTTCGGCCCGGCCCTGGCAAACACGACCAAGCAGAATCCGAGCTTGCTCGATCACAGGTTCGCGTCCCACTAGCTCCGGCGGGGGTGCTCCCGCGCCGGGTGAATAGGGGTTTTTCAATGGGTCCATGCGTTTTGCCTAGAGAATTAGCGACTTATTCGATGTTATACCACAATCCCGATATAAGTCGATAGAACTCGCTAGAGTTCGGTTGGGACGTAAACCGAGCGCACAACCATTGGGCTGATAGATAAACAAAAGGCCCAAACCCCGACCGGAGCTATATCCGGTCGGGATTCGGGTGATCTTTTGTCTTACAGCGAGATGTCTGGTGTCACTTTGGTGCCGGGAGCTTCGGGACGTCACAGTCCTTTTCTTCCATTCGTCTGGGTGCATCGTTGACGAACAGGTACTCGGTGAGCACCGCATCGGATAACTCCAGTCGATGTTCCACATTCCGATTGTTCCAAAGCAACAACATGACGAGCGCCAGCGGCAAGACGCACGCGATTAACATCCCGGTGGTGTGAATGGAGTTGGCGACGATTGGATCGCGGCGTTCTCTTGTGTCCCAGGTTCTTCGGTCTTGCTCAAGTTCGTCGCGTCCTCGACTCAGGTTTGCCTGCTCGTTTGGCGAAGAAAAGGTGTCCGGTACCGTTTTTGTTGACCCGGAAGGCATTTCCCCTTAGACTCGCACCTCAACTTTCCTTCTCCTTCCAGGGAAACGCGACATGGGACGCCCCAAGCGTGCGGATGCTGCCG
>NZ_SJPM01000009.1:114023-327981 GCF_007859915.1 Neorhodopirellula pilleata | reverse complement strand
CACGTCTCGATGCCGCTGCGAAGTTGACTGCACAACGCACGTTGAAGCTGAAGTCTGGATGCTTCAGTACCGCCGCAACCACCCAGCCACGAAAGACCACCGCCATGCCAATTCGATCACGAACCAATACCAAGCCGAGCCCCCGGTCCGCCTGTACTGAACGCCAAAATTCAGCCAAAACCTCAGTCAGCAGTCGCTTGATTGAGGTCTAGACGATTTCCCCGGATATGCCAAACCGAATTGTGCCGGAAGATCGCGATGATTTGGTCGCGTCGGTGCGGGAACCCAGTGACTCGCGAAAACCGAAAACCCAGCCTGACCCCGGCGCGAGCCTCCCCTGCAAACCGAATCGTGCTGGAAGATCGCGATGACTTCGTCGCGTCAGTGCGGTAACTCAGTGACTCGCGAAAACCGAAAACCCAGCCTGACCCCGGCGCGAGCCTCCCCAGCCTCGCAGTGACTCGCGAAAACCGAAAACCCAGCCTGACCCCGGCGCGAGCCTCCCGGCAGTGACTCGCGAAAACCGAAAACCCAGCCTGACCCCGGCGCGAGCCTCCCGGTCGTGACCCCGGCGCGAGCCTCCCGGTCGCGAAAACCCAACCTGACCCCGGCGTGAGCCTCCCGGTCGTCCTTCTTCACGGGCGCCGGAGGTGGCCCATTCGTAGTCTCGGTGGGCTTTTTCGCGTTGGTCGTACATTTGTTTGTTCTCCGTTTTGGCGGAAATGATTTCGATCGTGGAAATTCTACCGTGTGGACTTCGATCGCGTTGGATAACTCCTTGCCGCTCTTGCGATCGATCATTCGGAACCGATGGTGTGGCTGCTCTGATTTCGCAAAAAGCACACGATCGAGCAGGCAGATCTCGAGCAGGCAGATCGAGATCGACGGGGACGCCAGAGCATAATTGCTGCCGGGGGACAGTTGGTCGACGTACATGCTGCAGGCATAGTAAACGTGCCGCTCGATCAGACCGGCGTAAACGGAGACGGTACCT
This sequence comes from Neorhodopirellula pilleata, assembly GCF_007859915.1. Lineage (GTDB taxonomy): Bacteria > Planctomycetota > Planctomycetia > Pirellulales > Pirellulaceae > Rhodopirellula > Rhodopirellula pilleata. The sequence continues at coordinate 326,987 of NZ_SJPM01000009.1, read as the reverse complement.
ATTCCTCACTCGGTTCGAACCAGCGGTAGATCGTCGGTAGGACCAGGAGCGTGAGCATGGTCGACGTGATCAATCCACCGATGACGACCGTTGCCAGGGGACGCTGAACTTCGGCTCCTGAACTTGCCGAGATGGCCATGGGAATGAAACCGAGTGCGCCACACGATGCCGTCATCAAAACGGGACGGAGTCGATCCATCGCTCCATTAACGACCGCGTCGGTTTGCGAATCGCCGCTATGTCGCAAGTGACGGATGTGTTCGATCAAGACGACCCCGTTCATCACCGCGATCCCGAACAGAGCGATGAAGCCGACGCCGGCGGAGATCGAAAACGGCATGTCGCGAGACCACAGGGCTAAGATGCCACCGGTTGCGGCGATCGGGACGTTGAGGTAGATCAACAGCGCCAGTTTCGTCGAGTTGAACGTCATGTAAAGCAACGCGAAGATTAAAAACAACGCTACCGGAACCGCGATCGCTAAACGCGCGCTGGCACGCTGCAGATTCTCAAACTGGCCGCCCCACCGCAGCATGTAACCGCTTGGTAACTTGACATCTCGGTCCACAACCGACTGAGCTTCGGCGACGAACCCGGCCAAATCGCGTCCGCGGACGTTGCATTGGATCAAGAGGCGTCGACGAATGGCGTCACGGCTGATCTCGACGGGGCCGTCTTCCATGACGATATGGGCAAGTTGCGACAAGGGAATAGGTTTTCCCTCCGGATCGTCGATTCTCAACTCGCTCAAACGGTCGGTGCTCGTTCGCCATTGAGGTTGCAATCGAACCTGGAGAGGGAACCGTCGCTGGCCTTCGAACACCTGGCCGATTTGCACACCACCGACGGTACTGATGGCGTTGAGGACGTCGCGACCGTCAATCCCATATCGGGCCAAGGCATCGCGGCGCAGTTTGACACGCATGTAGGACAAACCGGCGATCTGCTGGGCCGCCACGTCCGCAGCACCGGATACTTGGTTGAGTGCTTTGGCGATCTCGTCGCCCTTGACTTTCAAGACATCCAAGTCGTCACCGTAAAGGCTCAATCCGATGTCCGATCGCACGCCCGCGACGAGTTCTTGGACCCGCAACTCGATCGGTTGTGTGAAGCTGTAAGCATTGCCTCGAACTTCTTGCTCGAGTGCGGTCTGCATCGCTTCGATGAGTTCGGGTTTGGAAAGAGTTTCGCCTTCTGGCGGATTCGGTTTGAGCCGGATGAAAATGTCGGTTTGATAGACACCCATCGGATCATTGGCGATCTCCGGACGACCGGTTTTCGACACCACGGTTTCGACCTGCGGGAACGCTAGCAGACATCGTTCCATCTTTTTGGTCATCTCGATCGATGTTTCCAAGGAAACACTCGGCAGGCGAGTCGCTTGGATCGCCAAGTCACCCTCGTCAAGTTTGGGAACAAACTCGACTCCGAAGCCCGAAGCCAGGAAGACACTGATCGCGAACGCGGCGACCGAACCGCTCATCATCAACACGGGTGTCCGCATGGCAAACGCGAGCATCGGTTGGTAGGCGCTCTTGAGCCAACGCACCACAAACGTTTCGGTTTCTTTGACGTGCCGGGCGAGAAAGAGCGAAGCCAAAACCGGCATCACGGTGACCGACAAAACCAAAGCCGAAGTCAAAGCGGTCATGAATGTGAACGCCATCGGTCGGAACATTTTCCCCTCCATGCCCTGCAGGCTCAAGATGGGAATGAACACGATGATGACGATGATGCCGGCGAAAAGGATCGGTTTGGCGACCTCTTTGGCGGACTCTCGAAAGACGTGTTCGGGAACGTGATTGCCGCCCTGCTTTTTCTGGTACTGGGTTGCCCGGCGGACGCAATTCTCGACCATCACGACCGCTCCGTCGACGATCACACCAAAGTCGACCGCTCCGAGACTCATCAAATTGGCCGAGACGCCTGCGTAACGCATCGCGATCAATGCGCACATCGCCGACAACGGGATCGCGGCAGCGACGATTAATCCGGCACGCACGTCACCGAGCAGAATGAATAGCATTAGGATCACCAAGACGACGCCCACGCCGATGTTTTCGGCGACGGTGTGAATCGTCTTGGACACGAGTTCGGTGCGATCATAGAATGTGTCGATGGTGACGCCCTCGGGCAGTGTCTTCTTGATCTCGGCAATCTTGGCTTTGACATCGGCGACCACCTGCCGCGAGTTCCCGCCCATTAGCATCATCACCATACCGATCACCGCTTCGCGATTTCCGTCGCGGGTGACCGCTCCTTGTCGAAGCATCGGCGCGAACTTCACGTCCGCGACATCGGAGATCCGGATCGGCACACCGTCCCGGCTGTCCAAAACGATCAGACGAATATCTTCAAGCGATTCGATCAAGCCTTCGCCACGGATCAATCGTTGTTCAGAACCGTGAGCGATATAACCGCCGCCGGCGTTCCCGTTGTTTTCTTCGAGAGCCGTGAATACGTCAGTGAGGGACACGCCGTAGTTTTTCAATCGATCGGGATCCACCTGGACTTCGTAGGTTTTTAATTCACCGCCGAACGTGTTGACCTCGATCACGCCAGGAACACTGCGGAGTTGAAACGCGATCTGCCAATCGAGGATTGTTCTGAGTTCGGTGAGACTGTGTCCGCTGCCCGGTTCGGCGCGAACTTCGAATTGATAAATCTCGCTCATTCCGGTGGCGATCGGCCCGAGTGATGGCGTGCCCATGCCCGGTGGGATGTTTTCGCGGGCCTGCAACAGTCGCTCGTTGACGAGGTTTCTTGCCCAATAAATATCCGTTCCGTCTTCGAACGCCACCGTGACGGCCGACAATCCGAAGCGGCTGATCGAGCGAATCTCGTCGATTCGTGGGATGCCGCTCATCGCGTTCTCGACCGGGAAGGTGATGAACTGCTCGACTTCCACCGGGCCGAGCGCGGGTGAATTGGTGAGGACTTGAACCTGAACGTTGGTCAAATCGGGAACCGCGTCGAGCGGGATTGTCATCGCGGCGAACACCCCCGATCCGAGGATGACGAGCGACAAAAGCATCACGATAAAACGATTGTTGAGCGACCAATCAATGATGTGGTTGAGCATGCTTATTCTTCCCCCATCAGATCTGCCAACATTTGCGACTTCAGAATGAAGCCGCCTTGAACGACGACGGATTCGCCGGACGAAATGCCTTCTTGAATCGTGGTCGTCGTTTCGTTGCCGCGTCCCACTACAACATCACGACGTTTGAACCGACCGTTGCCTTGATGAACGAAGACGAACTTTTGACCTTCGTGTTGCTGGACGGCCGCGATAGGGACTTGCAGTACTTCTTGTTCGGCGGTTCCCGGAAGTTCAACGCTCACAAACATGCCCGGTTTCAGCAGACGTTGCGCGTTATCGGCGATCGCTCTCATGCTGATCGTTCGCGTGGATTCGTCCATTGTTTCGCCGGCGAAGAATACCTTGGCCTCAAAAACCTGATCTGGCCACGACTCGCTGCGCAGTTGGATCGTTTGATCGTCAAGTGATCCGAGCAGCGGAATGTGTTCTTGATACAAATCGGCCAAGATCCACACCGTCGACAGGTCGGCGATACTCAGCAGCATCACATCCGGACGGACCTGCTCGCTCAAGACGACGTCCTTGGTTAGAACGGTCCCGTCGAATGGGGCGCGAAGCTGATAGTGTGAGATCGCTTCGCCCTGCGCTGCGGGATCGATCGACTGCAGTTCTTCATCACGAACGCCCAAGATGTGCAGGGTCGTCTCGGCGACAGCGGCTTGCGTTTCGGCTTCCTTGAGGGAGTGCGACGAGAGCAACGTCGATACCCGGAGTCCGTACGCCGTTTCTTCCAGTCGTGATTGGAATGTTGCGAGATCCGCGTTCCGATTGGCTTCGGCGTTCAACAGCGATTTTCCCGATACCGCACCGGACATCGTGATGCCTTGCAAACGGGAAACATCGGCTTGAGATTTCGTGTAGTTGGAATAGGCCGCAAGGAGACGTTCGCGATACTCTCCCATCGGTCGACTACGAAACTCCGACTCAATTTTCTCAATCGGCATCTGGTCGCGGAGCGCCTTGATTAGATCTTCCGTATTGCGGGCAACTTCCGTTTGCAGTTCGTGCTTAGTTTGGGCCATCTCCAGTTGCAAGCGTGCTTGAAACAACTTGAGTTTTGATTCGCCGATCTCGCGGCTGTGAATCGTCGCCAACAGTTGCCCTGCCTCGACGAGATCACCGAGTCCCACCGAGACGCTGTCGACGGTGCCTTCGACCATCGGGAAAATATGCGCGACCCGGTCTTGGTTGAGCGATACCTTGCCGGTTAGTCGGACGATCGATGAGAAAGGACTTGCGAGAACGGTCTGCAACTCAATCCCGGAGTCTTGCCAGCGATCCGGCGATAGCTCGATCGTCTCCGAACTCGTTTCGGGTGATTCAGTCGGTGTTTGCGTCGGGCTTGAGGGGCGTTGGAAATTAGCGAACTGGACCGGGACCGTTGGGGCAATTTCGGTTGCCGAATTGAGTTTCCGTTCGACCTCGAGACGATCCTCATCGAAACGACGAATGGTCACGGCGATGGTGATCGCTGCTATTGAAGCAATCAAAATAGCTGCGACGATTCGCGATCGACGGGATGGTGTGCGAACGTCGAGATCCGCTGATGGGGTTGCATTGGGACTCATGAGTGATCTCCATTGTGAGTGATGCGCCGATCCGAAAAGAAGCTTGTCTTTTGGCGGCAGGTCGATAAGTGGCTGGCATGCGGTATCAGCGATCATTCCATCGCGAGATGTTGCCGCATAAGGCTTTCAAGAGGCTGATTCATCTGTTGGTTTCAACCACAGGGCAGAATCCCCGTAGTGGACACCGATCAGCTCAACAGCGCATCACCATCGAAATGGTGGGAACGAGGAGACGCACATCGGCATGGCCGACGCGCCAATTCATGCCGGCCAAGGTTCGACCGACTGGCTCCAGAGGTCGGCTCAGCCCGTCGTCGACAAAACCAGTTGGAGACGCGTCGACATCAACGTGATCAGGCAACGCATTGGCGACTTCCGACCGGGACGACATCGCCTGAACGACCGAGGCTTCCCCGTTGATCCCGGCGTAACCGGCTCCTCGGAAAACCCAGTGAAGATGCCAATGGCAATCGATTTCGTTGCTTACTCCACCGCAATGATGAAGCAAGACGTGTTGAGCCAAATCAAGATCACTCGACCTCGAATCCATCGCGGTGGAGTGGTTATGCCCGATCGGGACCGGTCCGACCCACATCAATACAACCAGCAAAACCAGCTGGATGCCTTGGCGAAAATTCGGGGAGGCGAGAATGGATCTCATCAATTGATTGGCAAAGATGATCGAACGGGAGGCCTGGATTGTGAATCGAACCCGACCGTTTGTCAAGTTTGCGGACGAGATCGGCCACTATTGCTGGCCTAAGGTCAAGCCCCGCAAGCTGTCGTCGCCGCTGTTATCGACGACGGAATCGAGAGCTCCGGTCAGCACGAACCCGTCGACTTGAGCTTTGGCTTGAGCTAATTGGGCCTGCGAACGGATGTATTGCAGATTAGTATCGAAGTACGTCCGGCGTGCGACGAGCACTTGAACGAAACTCGTCTCACCGGCTTGATAGGCCAGTTCGGCGAGATTCAATCCTTCTTCGGCATTGGGAAGAATATCGCTGGCATATTGCTGGACCGCTGCGAGCGACGAATCGTATTCACGCGATACAGCGGCCAGTCTCGCTTGAATCGAGTTTTCGATCCGCTCGACCTCACGTGACGCCCGCATGTATTCGGCCCGCGCGGCAGCGATGTTGCCTTGATTCTTGTTGAACACCGGAATCGGTGCACCGATTTGTAAATTGATCAGACCGGAGTTCGTTCCATTGTCGTAACCGCTGGCCAATTGCACGTCGAGGTTTGGAATAGGTTGTACCTGTTGACGGCAAAGGTTCGCACGAGCTTGGCTGACCCTTGCCAAGGCGGCCTGATACTCGGGACTTGCCGCCGTCGTCGAGGCGGCGACGTCGGACCAGTCCAACGAGGGTTCTTCATTGGGCAGGTTCCCATGCAATGGCATCGGAGCCAAACCGGGATTGCCGGCGAAGGCTGCGAGTTCACGCCAAGCGGCTTGATATCGAATCTCGGCCTGCTTGAGCGCCAGTTCGATTTCGTTTTTCTGAACTTTCGCCTGAACCACTTCCAACTGCGAGCCCTCTTCGGCTTCTTTGAGTTGTTCGGCGATGTCCAATCCCTTGTCAACGACGGATCGGAAATCGCGAATCAACTCGATCCGACGCTGCGCCGCGAGCGCTTCGTAGAACGTGATCCGGACGTCGGTCGCGATTCGGTACTTTTGTGCCTCGAGTTGCAGCAGTTGGGCTCGCAAAGCTTCGTTAAGGACGCTGCGATTGAGTGCCAACTTGTCGGCCGTGATGAGCGTTTGCGAAATGAAAACGGTGTGTTGGTCCGTCCCTTCGTCGGCGAGTTGGGTGGCGTTGTATCCCAATGTCGGGTTGGCCCAAAGGCCCACTTGATGACGAAATCCGGCCGCCTTTTGAGTCGTCGCGACCAGCTCGGCGATCGTCGGATTATTGGACAGGGCAATCGCTTCGATCGCCTCAAGCGTCATCCCGGTCGACATGGCGTCGAACCCGACGACGGGCTGTTCAAGGGCATGAGCCTGTTCGAGTACCTGCGGATGCTGGAGGACGATCGGTTCGATGTCCAACGCGGCCGGATCGGGAGCCGCTACATCGTCAAGCGTCGCCCTTTCGAGCAGTGATTCGTCAAGCGTCGATTCGTCAAATGCGGTCAATGCGATCGGCGAGGCGGCGTTGACGGATGTCTCGGCCGTCGGCGTGTCGTTGATGTCGCGACGCGTTCCGAATGCATTCGCAGCAACGGTCTGAGCCTTCTCGACCGCCCGAATCGCATTGGATGTGGCACGAGTCTGTGAGTAGATCGTCGGCTCGGGCGCGGACTGATCTGCGTGGGGCAGGTTATGGCATCCGGTGGTCAAAGCGAGCATGAGGCTCAAACTTGTACAGATCCTGTGTTTCCCGTCTGCCGAACAGCATAAGCGAGACAAGCGGGTTCTGGGCAAGGAAGTGCCAGGCAAATCTGATGAGTTCATCGAATACTCCGCTTTCGTAAAATGAGACCAATCGACTTATTTGATCGGTTCATCACAAGCGGATCGTTGCGTCGGGCCGTTACGATCGCAACAATCGGCCCGTTCCAAGTACGGGTTGTAACGGTCCTATTGATTTCGAGATTGTCGATACTGCCCCGGTGGCATGCCGGTGGCCCGGCGGAACACGACGCTCATGTATTCCTCGTGTTCGAAACGAGTATTTCGGGCAATCGTTTTCAGTGGTAGATCCGTTTCAATCAGCAACCTTTTGACGCGTTCGACGCGTTGGCGAATGATCTCCTGGTGAGGGGTTCGTCCGAGCAATGCGTGAAACCGCAATTCGAATGCACGCCGAGTCATCGGAACCTGTTTCAAAATGTCTTTGACATTGATCCCCTCGCAGGCGTTTTCACGGATGAAACGAATCGCCGTCGCGATGTCTGGATCTTCGATCGCCAGCACGTCGCTGGATTGCCGTGTTGCTACGCCGAGAGGTTCGATCAAATGGCGTTCCTCACGCATTTCGCCACCGTTCATCATCCGGTCGAGTAACTTCGCCGCCTCTCGTCCGGTCCGATAGGCGTCTGGAATGACGCTCGACAATGGCGGATAGCAGAGGTTGCAAAGCAACTCATCATTATCGACCCCCAACACGGCCACTTCGTCGGGCACGTCGATCGCTTGTTCGCGGCAGATGTCCAGAACCTGTTGGGCTCGGATGTCGTAACAGGCGAAGATTCCCACCGGTTTGGGAAGCGACTCGATCCATTTCGCCAAACGATTCTTTTCTCGATTCCACGAATAGTGCGGGAGGGTTCGCGACGTCGCGGTGAAGTAGTTGCAATGCAAATCAGGTCGCGTTTGAGTCTCTTCGATGAAGCCCTCTTCGCGCCAACGCGACCAGTTAAAGTCCGGATCACCACAGAACGCTAAATTCTTGAAACCTCGTGAAGTGAAATGTTCGACGGCGAGTTGCGCGATAGCGTGGTCGTTCGTCTCGACCCACGGAATGCCTTCGACGCGGCGGGCGGCGCTGACGTCAACGACCGGCTTGTTTAAGCGTTTGATCGTCTTGGCGATTTCTTCGGTTTCGATTCGCACGATCAATCCGTCGCCACGCCAATCCTTGATCCAAGAGGGTGGTTTCGCGCCCCTCTCTTGTTCGGGCAGGTAAATCGACCATGGGTCATGTTCGTGAATGTAGGAGACGATTCCCTCAAGCACCCCCCGGGCGTACGCGTTGGATGTTTCGATCAGGAGAGCAACATGGTGAAGCTTCTTCATTTCATTTCACACTCCGGGGGACTTAGAAGGATTTCTCACGCCGAGAATCAACGTGAAACATCTCATATTTATTGTGCGTTTTCTCATTGTACCCGATGCGAAACGACCTAACATTTCCTTTAATCAACGATTACATCAGTTAATAGCCCCTTACGCTATTCGGCGATAGGGCGAGTTGCCTTGACCCACAAGAGAACAACCAATGAGCGAACACAAAATAAAAATGGCAATGGTCGGACTTGGTTTTGGTGCCGAGTTCATTCCCATCTATCAAGCCCACGGCGATGCCGAGGTGGTGGCGGTGTGCCGCCGCAACGAAGTCGAAATGAATAAGATGGCCGACCAGTTCGGGATCGCCAAACGGTACACAGACTTCGAACAGGTACTCAGCGATCCGGAAATCGATTGCGTGCATATCAACAGCCCGATCGGGGATCACGCGTGGATGTCGTTGCGTGCGCTCGATGCTGGCAAGCACGTGATGTGTACCGTTCCGATGGCCACGACGATCGACGAGTGTCGTCAAATCGTCGAGAAGGTTGAGCAAACGGGGCTGAAGTACATGATGGCGGAGACCGTCGTTTACAGTCGCGAGTTCTTGTTCATCAAGGGAATGTATGATCGCGGCGAGCTGGGCGAGATCCAGCACTTGGCGGCGTCTCACCCGCAAGACATGGATGGATGGCCGGAGTACTGGGAACGAATGATCCCGATGCACTACGCGACTCACGTGGTCAGTCCCTGTTTGGGGTTGGTCGACGGCTTGGCGGAGTACGTGAGTTGTTTCGGGTCCGGCAGGGTTCGTGATGACATTGCCGAGAAATCGGGCAACCGGTTCGCCGTCGAATCGTGTCACATCAAGATCCAAGACTCCGAGTTAACCGCTCACGTTTGGCGGGCGTTGTTCGACGTCGCTCGCCAGTATCGCGAGAGCTTCGACGTCTACGGCACGAAAAAGAGTTTCGAGTGGACGCTGATCGAGAACGAACCACACGTGCTGCATACCGCCAAGAAGCCGGAGCATGAGATTGCCGAGAAAATCGAAGTGCCAGACTTCGCCCACCTGCTGCCAGAATCGATTCGGCGGTTCACGTTGCCGCAGGAGATTCATAACGCGGAACATTTGTCGTTCGTGCAAGGCGGCGGTCACGGCGGCTCGCATCCGCACCTAGTCAATGAGTTCATCAGCGCTGTTCGCGATGGTCGTTCACCGTATCCGGACGCGGTGACGTCGGCGAACTGGACGTGCGTCGGTATCTGTGCCCACGAATCGGCTCAGCGAGGCGGAGAAATTGTTCGTCTGCCCGAATTCGCGTTGCAAAAATCTGCCGTCGCGACCGCTTAGATCGGCCGACCCAACCCACACCCTTCCCATCCTGATTTTGATTGATATGACAACAACACTCCTTCGCTGCGCATTTGTCGTTGCGACCTTAACGCTCGGCCTATCCGGGCTCGGCAATCCCGTGCTCGCCGCCGATCCGATTGAAGTTCTCTTCCTGGGTGATGGCGGTCCTCATCAACCCAAGGTCAGGTTCGACGAGCTGCAACCGGCGCTCGCACTCAACGGCATCGAGCTGACTTACACGATCGATGTCGCCGACCTGAACCCGGCAACGTTGAGTCAATACGACGTGTTGGCGGTGTACGCGAACATCGACCGGATCGATCCCAAGCAATCCGATGCGATTCTCGATTACGTCGCCGGGGGTGGTGGCTTTGTTCCACTGCACTGTGCATCGTTTTGCTTCCGCAATTCGCCCGAACTCGTCGCTTTGATGGGGGCTCAGTTCCAACGGCACGGGACCGGTGTGTTTCGCACGGTCATTGCCAAGCGTGATCATGAATTGACGCGAGGCTTTGACGGATTTGAAAGTTGGGATGAGACCTACGTCCATCATCTTCACAACGATGTCAATCGAACGATTCTTGAATACCGCGCCGATGCGGAAGGCCGCGAGCCGTGGACTTGGGTACGTACGCACGGGGAAGGTCGCGTCTTTTACACCGCATGGGGGCACGACGGTCGCACTTGGACCAACCCCGGTTTTCAAAACTTGGTCGAGCGTGGGATCCGCTGGACGGCCAAACGCGATCCGGCCGAAGCAGGCCCGTTCATCGATCGCGGCGCATTTCCGGTTCCGGAAATGACCTCGCTACCCGGAGGCGAAAAGCCCTTCACGTTCACGGACGTCGGCGCCAAGATCCCCAACTACACCGCCGGTCAAAAATGGGGTGAACAGGGCGCGCCGAAAACCTTGATGCAAGATCCATTGCCACCGCAGGAATCCGCCAAGCGTTACGTCACGCCCCAAGACATGCGAGTCGAGCTATGGGCCGCCGAAGGCGATCTCGGTGGCAAGCCGATCGCGATGACTTGGGACGAACGAGGTCGATTGTGGGTATGCGAAACGATGGACTACCCCAATGAGTTGCAACCCAAAGGTCGAGGCCGTGACCGCATTCGAATCTGCGAAGACACCAATCACGATGGTGTCGCCGACAAGTTCACGTTGTTTGCCGAAGGGCTCAGCATTCCAACCACGTTGGTTTGTTATCGAGGCGGCGTGATCGTTCAAGACGGACCTGAGACCATCTATTTAAAGGATATCGACGGAGACGACCAAGCTGACTTTCGTCAATCGTTGATCACCGGTTGGGCGATCGGCGACACGCACGGCGGCGTTAGCAACTTTCAATACGGTTTGGACAATTGGATCTGGGGGATGCAAGGCTACAACGCATCCACGCCGGTCATCAATGGCGAAAAGCAACAAAGCTTTCGTCAAGGCTTTTGGCGTTTCCGCGTGACCGCCGATCCGAAGGGTGAAGTTGAGACGATCGGTCGTGTGGCAGGCGATGCTGATTTTTCCGAGCACACGTTGCGAGTCGAAAAGATCGAGTTCATGCGGGCTACCAATAACAACACGTGGGGATTGGGAATCACCGAAGAGGGTTTGATCTTTGGTTCAACGGCAAACCACAACCCGAGCAACTTCCTGACGATTCCGAATCGATATTACGAGCAGGTCCGAGGTTGGTCGCCCAGCACGCTGAGCATGATTTCGGATACGTATAAGTTTGATCCGATCACACCGAACGTTCGCCAAGTCGACCATCACGGCGGATATACCGCTGCGGCCGGCCATTCGATCTACACGGCGCGGAAGTATCCGCAAGCATGGTGGAACCGGACCGCGTTCGTTTGCGGACCGACCGGTCACTTGGTCGGGACGTTCGTGTTGACTCCCGATGGTGCCGGTTTCAAGAGCACCAGCCCATTCAATCTCGTCGCTAGTGACGATGAATGGGCCGCACCGATCATGGCCGAGGTGGGCCCGGACGGGTTTGTTTGGGTTCTTGATTGGTACAACTACATCGTCCAACACAACCCCACTCCACACGGATTTGAAACCGGGCGTGGCAACGCTTACGAGACCGATCTGCGTGATAAACGACACGGTCGCGTTTATCGCGTCGTGTCCGAGCCCGCCACAGATCAGGTTGATTCTCAAGTTCCCGATCTGGGCGATGCCGAGACTTCGGAACTGGTGGCCACGTTGGCACATCCGACGATGCTGTGGCGACGACAGGCTCAACGAGTGCTGGTCGAACGAGGCAATCGCGGCCGAAATGTCATTGAGTCCTTATTAAACCTCGTTGCCGACCAACAAGTCGATGCGATCGGTCTGAACGCGGGTGCCATTCACGCTTTGTGGACACTGCATGGACTCGACTTGATCGGTGATGAAAGCGTCGATCGAGCTGTTCGGCAAGCTTTGTCGCACCCCAGCGCAGGTGTTCGACGAGCCGCGATCGGTGTACTCGGCGATACTTCTGCCGATGGCGATTCATTAGTTCAAGCTGACGTCTTGAATGATACCGACCCACAAGTTCGTTTGGCGTCGTTGTTGAAGCTTGCCGACGTGTCGGACAATGTCAGCGACCAAGTCATCGTCGCGTTGACGCGTTCGGCGACATCGGTCGCCTCGGACCGCTGGTTGCTCGATGCTTGGACGAGTGCCGCAGCGACGCACGTCGATCGCGTTCTGCCCGTGCTGCTCGCCGACGCCGCCGACCGAGCGCTGCCGCGTCCGGTCATCGATCGTTTGGCAGTTGTCGGCGAGCATTTTGCCCGATCCAAACCCTCGGCATCCTCCCTCGGAAAACTGGTCGAAGCCATCGCAAGCACTCAAGCGGGCAACGCGAACGGTGTGTTCGATGGGATCACCGCAGGATGGCCGAGTGATTATCAAGTCGATCTGGATGCGGCGGCCAAAGACAAATTGGTCGGTATGTTCGAACGTTTGAGTGTCGACCAACAAGGTCGACTGATCCAACTCACCGCGATGTGGGGCACCGACGCGCTGGAGAACAAAATTGACGAACTGACCAAGTCGCTGCTCAAGCAAGTTCAGGACGATTCGCTACGCGACGAAGCGCGAGTCGCATCGGCGCGGCAATTGGTCGCGATGCAACCGACGAGTGATCGCGTGATTGATGACCTACTCGAAAGCGTGACGCCTCAAACTTCGCCAGCCCTGACGCTTGGGATCTTGGACGCGCTAAAGTCGAGTCGTAGTACTGAGCTGGGTGGCGCTCTGATCGACAAAGCCAAGTCAGCCACCACGACCGTTCGTGAGGCCGCCGTTCGAGTGCTGTTATCACGACCAACGACCACCGCCGATCTGATCAACAGTATCGAAAAGGGAGAGTTGCGGGTTTCCGATTTGGCACTCGATCAACGGCAAGCGTTGCGAAACCATCCCGACAAGAAGATTCAAGAACAAGCGGTCAAGTTGCTGGCAGCCTCGGGAGGCGTTCCATCCGCCAATCGCGCCGCCTTGCTTCAAGAATGGATGCCCGTCGCTCACCAAAAAGGTGACGTCACCGCTGGGGCGGCGATCTACAAGAAGGTTTGTTCGACTTGTCACCGTCATGGTGGAGAAGGCGGAAACGTCGGCCCGGACTTGACCGGAATGGCCGTTCACCCCAAGCAGGAACTGCTCGTTCATATCCTCGATCCGAACCAAAGTGTCGAAGGCAACTTCCGAACCTTCACGGTCTTGACTGTTGACGGCGAAGTCATCACCGGCATGCTCGGTGGGGAATCGCGGACATCGATCGAACTGGTCGACGTCCAAGGCAAACGTCATCAAATCTTGCGAGAAGACATCGAAGAACTCAACTCTTCAGGTAAGTCTTTGATGCCCGAAGGGTTTGAAAGTCAAGTCACTCGTGAAGAGATGACGCACCTGTTGGAGTTCTTGACGCATCGCGGCAAGTACACTCCGCTTTCGTTCTCCGGCGTCGCGACTGCCGTCAGCACGCGTGGCATGTTCGGCGATACCGACGACGGTCCCGACCGAATCGTCTTTCCCGATTGGTCGCCCAAAACCTTCAAGGGCGTTCCCTTCGCGCTGGTCGACCCACAAGACGGACGCGTTCCCAACGTGATCCTGCTGCACGGTCCCAACGGCACCAAGCCGCCCGTGATGCCCGAGCAAGTCAAGCTTGTTTGTAACGCACCGGCCGCCGCGATTCATATTTTGGGCGGCGTGAGCGGATGGGGTTTCCCGTACCTCCAAGAGAAATCGCTAACGGCAATGGTTCGATTGAACTACACCGACAACGTGGTCGAAGACCATGAATTGCGAAACGGCGTTCACGTCGCTGATTACATCCGACGTGTCGACGTTCCCGAGTCTGAGTTCGCCTTCAACGTCAACGGACAACAAGTCCGCTATCTGCAGATTGTGCCCAAGCGGACTCAGCCGTTGCAGAGCATCGAACTGATCAAGGGCGACGACATCACCGCACCGATTTTTGTTGCGATCACGATCGAGTCGCCGTAGTTACCACGCATCGGGGATCACTGAACTCCCCGAACCCCTCCCTTTCCCCTTTTCTAAACTAGGAGTTTCGTCTCAATGCAAAAGTACTTTCTCATTTTATTCGGCACCGCCGTACTTACCGGGCCGATGCTCGGCTGTGGCGGTGGAACCGAAACAACGGAAATCGCGGTGACGCCCTACGATCAATCAGTTGAAGATCGGATGGCTGAACGAGGTGCCGAAATGATGTCCGAAGCCGAGCGTCGCAAGACAGCCCAATAGAAGTAGAAGTAGTAGTGTCAGTTGTTGGTGACAATCAAGGTCACTCAAGCTGCCGTGCGTGAAATCGCTCATCATTAATGTGCAGAATCTCATTGTCTATGAGCGATCTCGATTGAACAATCAATACATGGACGAACGTTTCCTCATCCGTTCATGAAATCGACTTGTGTGTCCAACGAACCACAAGTTTCAAGACGCCGTCGATGTGACGGCGAGTGTTTTTTAATCCCCATATAAATGGCGAAAGTCAAATGAAAGCTCTTCATCGTCGATCAGGTTTTACGCTGGTCGAACTACTGGTGGTCATTGCGATCATCGGCGTGTTAGTAGGATTGTTGTTGCCGGCCGTCCAAGCAGCTCGCGAAGCCGCGCGGCGGATGAGTTGCAGTAACAACTTCAAGCAAATCGGTTTGGGAATGCACAATTATCATGCGGCCTACAACATGCTGCCAATGAACTTCGGCGGCACCGAGGATTCTGGAGGCACTTGGAGCGCGGATAAGTGCAACTTCAAACAATTGAGTTGGCTCGTGGGCGTGTTGCCCTTTATCGAGCAACAGGCCCTGTGGGAAGAGATTAGCAACCCGCTGGCGACCAATCGCGACGGCTCGGCTCGCACGACTCCGTTTCCACCCATGGGTGGGATTCCTTGGAACACAAACTATCGGCCTTGGTTCACGAATGTTGGCTCGTATCGTTGCCCCAGCGATCCGGAATTGCCCACCGCAGATAGCATTGGTTTCACGAACTATGCGGCATGTCACGGCGATTCGTTTTGGGAACAAACGCACGTGGGAATCGAAGACAACGGAAATTCCCATGCTGACCCGGTTTGGGGCGAACGTAACGCCAAACGATTCTCCCGAGGCGTTTTTTCCGCAAAACACTTTACGGGCTTTCGCGACATCCTGGACGGTACTGCCAATACGATCATGGCTGGCGAAATCGTCGTCGACAACGGCCAAAAGGAGATTGTCGGTACCGCGATCCGCGCGGGCGATGCGGTTCATTCGACGGCACCTGGTGCTTGGGCCAACAACGCCGCCGCAACGCCGGCGATCGATCCTCAGCGGCCTCAATTCTATACCTTCGAACACGGGGAGTTCAATGTTCCCGAACGTGATCGTGGTCGGGGCCGAATGTGGACCAGTGGTCGTGAACAATCCAGCCGATTCCATACCATTCGTCCTCCCAATAGCTACAACGTGATGCGTTGGTGGGACAACCACGGTATGTGGGGTGCTTCCAGCCGTCACCAAGGTGGATGCCATGTGTTGATGGCCGACGGTGCGGTCAAGTTCATTACTGATTCGATCGATACCGGCAATCAGAACGCCTTGCCCATCGGCCCGAGTGACCGAGGTCTGGGTGAGGAAAGCCCTTACGGCGTTTGGGGTGCCGCCGGTACGATACGGGGCAAGGAAACGTCGTCACTCTTTGAATGATTCGATTCTTCGTGAATTCAATGATCGCACCGTCGAATCGAAAACGCCGACCGGAGGCCAACGGCCTCCGTGTCGGCCGGTTCGGAGGGATGCTTGGATTGGCAGCATTGCTTGTTCCCGGCGGTTGCGTTCCGTCGTCTCAGACGCCTTCGCATCCGGAATCACCGGTTGAGTTTTCCGAATCGTCCGTCGCTGCCTTGCCCGACGAGATCTCCGTTGAGATTCCCGCCAAGATTCTCGACGATGCGAATCTCGACCGGCAAATCGATCTTGCTGAAAAACAAATTGCGGCTGGTTTATATAACGAGGCGAGCCGCATCCTTCGCGATGTCTTGGTGCTCCAACCCGAACATGCCGCCGCTAAATTTGATCTAGCAGCGGTCGATGTCGCATTAGGGCAACTTGATGACGCGATCAGTTTGCTTGATTCCATCCCCGAAGATCATCCTCAGTTCGGCATTCCCGCTCGAGGCCGTGCCGCTGACCTTTGCGTGAACTCGAAGAGATACGATGACGCAATCGCTCGCTATGCCGATTTGGTTTTGAAGCTTCCGTCATCGAGTTATGCTCATCGCCAACTGGCCGCTTTATTGAACCGGCAGGGTCGCCGACACGAAGCCGCCAAGCATTTGCGAAAGCTGTGCGAACTCGGTGACGTCCGACAAGATGAATTGCACGCATTGATGGTCCTTAGCGATGCGATCTACGATGAATCAACCGGCAATGCCGAACACAAAAGGGCACGCGAATTTACCCCCATCGGCGATTGGGGCGAGGCGAGGATTTGCTTTTCCAAAGAGCAGTTTCTTGTCGCCGCCGATCTGTTGGATGAATCGGTCAATGGTGGCGACGTTCCGCCTTCGATCTCTGCCTTGTTTGGACGATGCCTCGCCGAATCTCAACAAGACCAGCGGTTCCTAAGGTGGCTAAACAATGTCACTGACGCCACCCGCGAACAAGCTGAATACTGGGCTGCACTCGGTGCATGGTTGCTCAATCAGCAGCGTTTCGATGAGTCAGTCCGTGCGCTCGCCGAAGCGGTACAGCGAGATTGGACCGACGCAAGATCGTATCGCCGAATCCATCTTGCGTTGACAGCACTGAATCGCCACGAGGATGCCCAAAAATGGGATGATCGACATCAACTCTTGCGGACCGTGACGCTGTGCAGTAATCAGGTCGGTCAGCAATCTTCACCCGATTTAGAACTCCTGAACCAGATCGCCGACGGACTCGAAAAGCTTGATCGCCCATTGGAATCGGTGATGTGGAAATCGATCGGATTGTATGTTCGTGATGGCGACCAAGCCGACCTTCGCCGCCTAAACGAGCAGCGTCTCTCGCTGGTGAAATCGGGAGATGCCTTTCCAAGCGAATCCGAACGTATTGTCAACCTTGATTTGAAATCGTTCCCTAAACCCACCCTGCTTGAACATGAATCCGGCGGACTCGCATCCGCCAAGACACTGTCAGAAGTCGGTGAAGTGGAAACGCCGGTCTTTAGGAACATCGCCGACGAGATCGGATTGTCGCACACGTACCGTCTGGCTTCCGAACCCGTTGCGGCAGGATTGACGATCTATCAAGTGATGGGTGGCGGCGTTGCGGTCGTGGACTTTGATCTCGATGGCCTGTGCGATCTGTATTTTGCACAAGGTGGTGCATCACCGCCGACACTCGCCGGCGAGCTTTCGAACCAACTTTTTCGGCACGTTTCCGAACGCCTTGATGATGTGACCGAATCCGCAGGCGTGACACTCAAACGCTATTCGACCGGGGTAACGTCCGGCGATTGGAACCAGGATGGCTTTCCGGATCTGGTGGTGGGTTGTTTGGGTGTGAATGAGTTGTTGATCAATTGCGGCGACGGAACCTTTCGAGCTCAAGCGACCGATCCGACGGATGACCTGACATTGGTGACCTCGTCACTCGGCATGGGCGATTTGACGGGCGATCATCTTCCGGACATTTATGAACAAACCTACGTGCATGACGCCGACTACGACGTGAAGCCGACGACCGATGAACAAGGTCGAATCGAGATCGTCGCTCCGTCCGCCTACGATCCCGGAATGGACCGAGTACTTGTTAACGATGGACGTGGCGAACGCGATGTGATGCCTATCAGCCATGACCAATCTCAACGCAGTACCGGGTTGGGATTAGTGCTTCTGAATCTTGATTCGGCAGACGCTTTTCTCGGCAACCAAGTTTATGTCGGAAACGACGTGCGTCCTAACCAACTTTGGTCGCGAACCTCCCAAGGCGACTGGACGGATCGGGCACCCATCTCAGGTTGTTCGCTCGGTCACGATGGCAGTCGTACCGCCTCGATGGGGATCGCCGCAGGCGACTTCGATCGAAATGGGGAAATCGATTTGCACATCACGAACTTTGAGAATGCCTCGGCTCGCTTGTACATGAATCGAGGCGGCGCATTTCAAGATCGATCGATCACGTTCAATCTTGCCGATGACAGTTACCAAGTACTCGGGTTTGGCACTCAGGCGATCGACTACAACCTGGACGGGTGGCAGGACCTCGTTGTCACCAACGGTCACGTCGAAAACACCGGAATCGAAGGCTCACCGTTCGAACAACCGCCTCAGTTGTTTGTTAATCGTGGCAACCGCTTCGAGTTGACGACCGTGCAAGACGAATCGGCATACTTTTCGGGCGTTCATGTCGGCCGCGCGTTGGCGAGGCTCGACTTCAATCAGGACGGCAAATCCGACTTTGTCGTCACGCACTTGGAAACACCTTCAGCGTTATTAATCAACCAAACACCAACCCGTAACCACTGGGTACAGATTCAACTGGTCGGCACCGTGTGTGAGCGTGACGCGATCGGCGCTCGGGTCGAATTGAAATCGGGCAATCAATCCTGGACAGGTTGGGTAACGTCCGGCGATGGTTACCTCTGTCGCAACGAAGCGGTTTTGTCATTCGGTCTCGGCAACGTTGGTCGAATCGATTCAGCCATCGTCCATTGGCCCAATGGTCAGGAACAAGTTTTCTCGGACATGAAAGTCGACCAACGAGCGCTTCTGATTCAGGACAATGAGGCGGCCTATCCATTGATCACAAATAGTCGCTGACGATGAAACGTTGCCAACGATTCATTCATGCCGCAGGCATGATAGCGATGAGGCATTGGTTGGTTCTTGTGATCGGATTGATCACGGTCGGATGTGGCCCAGATCATCCGAATCACGGCCGATCCATTTCAGACCAAACATCATCGAATCCGTCGAGTTTGCTCGGTGACGATGACGAATGGGAGATGGCCCGTGCGGCCTATTCCCGCAAAGACTGGCGTCAGGCGACGAATTCGATTCGACAAGCGATGATTCAACGCCCTGAGTCGTCGGAAGTGTTCGAATTGGCAGGAGATATTTTTCGCCAAACGGGTGAACCGGATGTTGCCACGGAGTCTTACCAAACCGCGATCTCATTGACGCATCGAACGTCTAAACCCTCGCGCGAGTTGCTGGACAAGTTGGCACGCACTTGGATGTCGAGGAACCGACCGTTTGAGGCTTTGGAGGGATTACGAGACATGGTCCGTGACTATCCCCAATCTCAACCGGCACGATCCGACCTTGCCGGATTGCTTGCCCACCTAGGACAAGAACGCGAGGCCGCCGAGCACTTACGTTGGTTGGTGCAACGGGGACACGGTGGAATCGGCGAACTCATGATCCTTGCGGACTTGTCCCGGCCGCAGGTGGATGAAGCGATGTGCCAAGCGGTCCTTCAGCAGCATCCCGCCGAACATCGGGTTCAACTTCCACTCGCCAAACTCGACGCTCACTTCAATCGCTGGGCAAGCGTCGAGAGCCGACTCAGACCGGTCATCGCATTGTCCCAGGCTGGAACAACGGCGACCGCGTTATACGGACGCGCACTCGTCGAATTGGCGGACCAAGTTCGCCTGCAAGCATGGCAGGAACGATTGCCGGCGGGGATCGAACAAGAATCGCAGTATTGGCTCGCTCTTGGGGGCCAATTCGAACGACTCGGCAATGCAGAAGCGGCGGCCCAGGTCTACTGGAATGCGATCGTTCTCGACGAGTTTGATACCGAAGCACTCGGCCGACTCGCGGGATGTTTGGCCGAACAGCATCATCAATCAGACGCCCATGCGCAGATCGCCTCGCGGATCGAGCACATGACTCAACTTCGTCGCGCGATCGACGGTTTGGCAGCCAGCAGTTTTCGATCACAGCAACGCTTCGTCCAGATCGCCCGACTACTCGATTCCATGGGTCGATCGTGGGAAGCCGCCGCGTGGCTTCGTGCCGGTGCGGCGATCGCCGCTGAAGTCGATCCCCAACTGGAGCAGTGCTATCTCTCGATTCGTTCTAGCCTCACCGGCACCACACCGTGGCAGCGACCTGAGTTTCTACTTACTCGGCATGTCAACAAGATTCACCTTGGCAATCCGAAGTGGCCAACCCAAACCAGACCAACGAAGAACCCGCTGATCGAAATCAATCAGTCCGCAAGAGCGGCCGACCAGGTGGTTGGATCGACGATCCGATTTCAGGACGAAGCTTTCGATCGAGGATTGAAACATCGATGCGCGATCAACAAACCACCCGGCGAAGAGTCTGGGCTTTGGATCTATCAATCCATCTCCGGAGGAGCGGGGGTATTGGATGGCGATCTTGACGGGTGGCCGGATCTCTATTTGACGACGATGAATGGTGACCCTCTACAAGACAACTCGGGTCCGAACCAATATTTCCGCAATCTAGACGGAAGTTTTCGCAACGTCACCACTTCGACAGGTGTCGGTGACGCTGGATTTGCCCAAGGTGTCGCCGTTGCCGATTGCAACGCGGACGGCTTTCCCGATCTTCTTGTCGCCAACATCGGCCAGAATCGATTGTATCGCAATAATGGCGACGGGACGTTTGTGGACATTACCGAACAGACGGGGCTAATCGGCCCGCAGTGGACGACATCGGTCGCCATGCTGGATATCAATGACGATGGGCAAACGGACATCTTCGATGTGGGTTACTGCGCCGGCGACGAGGCGTTTGACCAACCCTGCATCCGCGATGGTAGGACCCGTTCGTGTTCACCACTGACTTTCACAGCTCAACGCGATCGAGTATGGCAGGGGCGCCCCGATGGCTCGTTCGAGAACGTTAGCGAACATTGGCTGGGCGAACATGATCCGAGTTGCGGGCTCGCTATCGCGGCGGGGCAATTCGATGAGGCTCACGGCATCGATATCTATGTCGCCAACGACATGTCGGCGAATCACTTTTGGTCGTCGGCGGTCGATTCAGACGGGCTCTTTCGATTGCGAGAACAGGCTTCCGTTCGAGGTCTTGCCGTTGGTGCCCGTTCACTGGCTCAAGCTTCGATGGGCATTGCCGTCGCCGACCCGGATGCTGACGGTGATATCGACTTTTTTTTGACCAACCATGCCGGTGAACCTAACGCCTTTTACGAACAAGTCGCACAGGGCCAATGGGTCGACCGGGCCAACATGGTCGGCTTGGCGGTTCCTTCGGTTCCGATGCTTGGTTTTGGAACGCAATGGTTGGATGCTGATAACTCGGGTTCATTGGAATTGATGATTGCCAACGGGCATGTAGACGACTTCGATCATGTCGGTGATGCCTATCGAATGCCGCCTCAAATGTTTCAGCGATCCGAAGAAGGTGTTTTGACGTTGCTCGACGCGGAGAGTTTGGGACCCTATTTTGAATCCGATCGACTGGGCCGTAGCTTGGTGAACATCGATTTCAATCGTGACGGATTGACCGATCTCGTGGTGACGCATCTGTTCGATCCGGTCGCATTGCTTGCCAATCGCACGCCGACCCCTCACCGAGCGATCACACTTCATTTGAAGAATAAGGGCGGACGTGCCGACGCGTTCGGCTCGATCGTCTCTGTCGAAGTCGAAGGGCGCGTCTATCGTTCTCAGTTGATCGGGGGAGCAGGGTTTCATTGTTCGCCCCAACAAACGCTTCATTTTGGATTGGGGCGATCGACAGGACCCAATCGAGTCAGCGTTCAGTGGGGTGGTGGTCAGAGCGAATCGTTTGGTGAACTCCAAGCGGGCGGTGAGTATTTGTTGGTCCAAGGCGAAGGCGCGGCATTTCTATATTCGAGCCACCGATGAGAACCGCGTCATCTCGATTCGTTTTGAGTGTTATTTTGCCGGCCGTTTGTTCATCGCTGGCATTGGCGATCATTTTGACTTCGACAGGATGTCGTCCATCCTCCACACCGCAAACGCCCGCAAAGGAAACGTCGAGAACGAATCATTGGAACTTGGCCGAGCGGGCGATCCGAATGGGTGACTGGGCAACCGCCGAATCGCGACTCCGCGAGGTGGTGATCGAAGACCCGCAGAACTACGACGCGTTGGAACGTCTCGGTGATCTCGCCTCGCGTCGCGGCCGTTGCGAAGACGCCATCGGGTTTTACCGCGAGATCGTCGATCAAGGCGATCATTTTCGTCCCGAATTGATCGATAAACTCTGTCGTCATCTCATGATCGCGGGAAAACCGTTTGAAGTTGTCGATCTACAGCAAGAATGTCTGATTCGTCATCCTCAGCTTGTCCAACAACGAAGTTCGCTGGCGGGGTTGGCGTCGATGCTCGGGCTCGAGCGGGTTGCCGTCGAACATCTGAAATGGTTGGTGATGCATCAGCAGGGCCATCCCGAAGGACTCACCGTTTTGTCGCATCCGGAGTTTGTTCAGCCGGATCAAGAGCTGTGCGAAGAAGTGCTGCGACGGTGCCCGGAGGACCAACGAGCCCAGTACGGATTGGCGAAACTGGATGCGATGAAATGGAATTGGCGGCAGGTCGCTAGCCGGCTCGAGACGGTCGTAGAACAACATGATCAATTTGTGCCCGCGTACTGTTTGTATGGTCGTGCCTTATTGGAACTCAACGATATCGAGGCGTTCGAGCGGTGGCAAAAACGGCCGCCCGCCGGGGCCGACACTTCACCGGATTTCTGGATGATAGCGGGAATGTGGGCGGATCGAGGTGACGATTCACTTCTGGCTGCTCGCGCTTTTTTGAAATCGATCCGCCTGGGAAATGAAAGTCATTCCGATACGCTGAGGCAACTGGCTCATTCGTTGTCCAAGCTACAACGCGATGCGGAAGCCAAACTGGTTTATCAGCGGATCGGGAAACTGACGCAACTGCACGACGCCACCAAAACACTCTTTGAACGCAGTGGTCAGTCTCAATCGGCCGCCACCGAGGTTGCCAAGGTGATGCACGACCTAGGACGTATCTGGGAAGCTGAAGCGTGGGCACGACTCGCGCTTACTTTACCGCAAGATCGTTCGCTTGAACTTCAAAAACAGTACCTAGCAATTCGATCGAAGATTCGGACCGATACGCCTTGGCGGTTGCCCGGTTCGAGCGTAGGCGACTTTGTTCGACTTGCTGACATCGCCGGCATCACGTGGGAATCGACCAAGCACGAGGTATCACAAAGCGTGGAGCAAGATGAGATAGCTTGCTATGTTCTGGAAGATCACGCGTCGCGGCTTGGCCTCCATCACAGCACCGCACCTTCCTTATCTGATCGTGATATGCACTGGGTTTATCGAAGTCTCGGTGGTGGAGCAGCCACGATCGATTTTGATTTGGACGGGTGGCCGGATCTGGCGTTGGCAGTGCAAACCGGACATCCGTTTCAAGAAGATTCCAATTCCGATCAGATCTATCGAAACCAAGACGGATACTTCGATGAGGTCGCGTCGATGGCGGGTTTCGACTGCCAACATTTCTCGCATGGCATGACAACCGGGGATTACAACAGCGATGGTTTTCCAGACCTGTTTGTGTCGACCATCGGCGTCAATCAATTATTCCGTAACAACGGCGACGGCACGTTCACCAACGTGACCGATCAAGTCGGGCTATCGGGGCAGTTTTGGACGTGTTCGTCGGCCATCGCTGATATTAATGGCGATTCGATCGCGGACCTCTTCGAAGTGAATTACTGCGGCGGATCTCAGTTTCATATGCATCCATGCCGAGATCGAACGACCGGTGATGTGTCGCATTGCACTCCGCTGGATTTTCCGTCACAAACGGATCGAGTCTGGGTCGGTCGGGGCGACGGGAGCTTTATGGATGCCACCGATGATTGGATGAAATCGGATCAACCCGGCCGTGGTTTAGGCCTCGTCGTCGGTCAGTTGGACAATCGACCTGGGATCGACGTCTACGTTGCCAATGACATGACGGCGAATCACTTGTGGTCGTCGGATCATTCAGGTTCAGTATTTGAATTGGATGAAGTCGGCACCCTTTGCGGTGTCGCCGTAAGTGGCCAGTCGCTCTCGCAAGCATCCATGGGGATTGCTGCTGCGGATGCGGACGACGACGGCGATTTGGATCTGTTCGTCACGCATTTTTCCGATGAGCACAACACTTTTTACGAACGCTCTCCCAACGGCTATTGGAGTGATCGTTCGCACCGGGTCGGTTTGGCGGCACCGTCCATGAAATGGCTCGGGTTCGGAACGCAGTTCGTCGATCTTGATAACGATGGTAGTCATGAACTGATCGTAGCCAACGGGCACATCAGCGACTTGGGACGCGATGATGTACCGTATCGAATGCCGGCTCAATTGTTTTATCGTGGAGGCGACCACCAATGGCGAGAGATGTCCCGGGACATGCTGGGTGACTATTTCCGTCAAGGCCACCTGGGGCGATCTTTGATTACCCTCGACGCGAATCGTGACGGCCTCATCGACGTGCTCGTGACCCAGCTTTCCGAAGAAACAGCACTTCTGATCAACCAAACCGGGCGGCCAGTCGACAAGCCGTCTGCAACGATCAACCTGATGCTGCAGGGAACTGGCAGCCACCGCGATGCGGTCGGTGCAGAGATCATGACGACCGTCGATGGAAAAAACGTCTACCGTCAATTGACCGCTGGCGATGGCTACATGGGTACGAATCAAAAGCGGATTAGCATCGGTGGGTTTTCGGTGGGCTCGACCGCCCACGACGTCACGATCCGATGGCCGTCGGGGCAGGTCAACCGATACCATGGTCTCGATCCTGGTAAAGACTACCTCGTTGTGGAAGGGACGCCGCAGCCATACCCCTACTCGACGCCGTCTACTTCGCTTCGATAACGTCCGCCTGCTTAAGGAAATTGCTGATCTTTAACCGGCATTTCCCGCTAGATCATTAGGCTCGTTGGAATGGTGGGCTGGGGGCGATGGCCAGACAATCATAGATCGGACAATCGTCATTGACGGAACAAACCCCACGGTCGCGACCACAAATCATTAGCGACATCTCCAAAAGAGAAGGTGGAAAACTCGTCGAGCTGAAATCAAAAGTAGCTTTCAAGCATTGCTATCTAAAAGCTCGCCCCACTTTCGAGACCGCTCATGCTGACGTTAGATCCTGTCGACTGCGACAAACTCAACCCACAAAACTCGATTCGCAGCCATGCCGGAGCCGGTTTTTTCTGTAATCTGCTCGCTCAAGAGGGATGGCATGATCAATATTCAAAGAAAGTCCTTGTCGCCGGTTGTGGTGCCGGCCATGAGGCTACCGCGATTCAGGCGGAGCTGGATGCCGAAGTGGACGCAGTCGACATTGAAGACTATGTTGGCGACGAACTCAAGGAAACGAGTCCCGTTCG
Source organism: Neorhodopirellula pilleata (assembly GCF_007859915.1). Classification (GTDB taxonomy): domain Bacteria; phylum Planctomycetota; class Planctomycetia; order Pirellulales; family Pirellulaceae; genus Rhodopirellula; species Rhodopirellula pilleata. The sequence continues at coordinate 301,342 of NZ_SJPM01000009.1, read as the reverse complement.
GTTCGACGTCGGAAGTGTTTGCGATCTTCCGTTTGCCGACGAATCGTTCGACGCGATTTTTTACCACCACGTGATCGAACATGTCGATGATCCGGTTGCAAGCTTGGACGAGCTTTCACGTGTGCTCAAGCCCGAAGGATGGCTGTTCATCGGTACGCCCAATCGACACCGTCTGTTGAGTTCGATCGGCGCTCATCAACAGTCCGAGTGGGATGCGACGGTATTCAATAAAGTCAAAGACAACCTTCGCGATTGGAAGGACCGATTGACGGGGAAATTCCGAAACGAGCTCGGAGCGCACGCCGGTTTCAGTCGATCTGAGCTGGACGGCATGTTGGCGAAACATTTTGACTCTCGCCACTGGGTGACTCAAGATTACTTGCGATTCAAGTATCGCGACGGCCGGGTGGCTCCTGTTTTGCCATTGGTAACGCGACCCGAAATCTGCTGGTTTGCAGCCCCTGCGATCTATGTGATGTGCCGCAACTCGTAGCGTTCAGCGTCTCGGAGAGATGCTGCGACGCGAGTTTAGCCCGAGAACTTCGTAGCCGTTCACGGCCTTTGGCCGTAAACGAGCATTCTTAGTCATAATCTTTTTCTTAAACCTAATCTGAGCTTTCGAGTCGTTTCGATGGCACCGATCGCCTCAAAGACGAAATCGCTCGTGATTCGCGAAGCCGGATTCTATATTGTCCGGCTATGGATGCTTAAGACAAGCCGATCAAGGCATTCGGAGTGAAGCAGGCATGCGTGATCACGAACGCATGAGGACGATGATTGGAACCTGCAAGAAGCAAAATCGCAGTGTGTTCGATTTCCTTCAGGTATCGATTTCAGCCGAGCTCGCTGGCGAGTCATCGCCAAGCTTGATCGTCTGAGCGGTCTTTGCGAAAGGCATGGGCCAGCGAAAAGCACCCAGAGCCATGACTGACTTTTCGCCAGTACGCATTCTCTGCCTCGTACTCGTGCTCAATAAAACGGAGCTTGTGCTCGAAACCGGGCGTCGATCGAGCACGAGTAGGCTTGAGATTAACGGTAACCGTTCAAGGCCGAAGGCCGTGAACGGTTGCAAAACGTCTGTTTGGATGCTTAGTGCATTGCAAGTAGCAGTTCTGCACTCGAGCTGAGCCCGGTCATGACGATCGATTGCTCTTCCACCGACGAAGCGACGCTATCGGTATTGGCGCTGACCTCGGAGATCCCGTTGCTAATCGCGTCAATGCCCTTAACGACAGTATCGACGTTGAATTGTATCGCCTCGACGCTTTTCCGAATATCGTTCGTGGCGACGCCCGTTTGATTCGCGAGAGCCTTGACCTCGGTAGCGACGACGCTGAAGCCACGTCCTGCTTCGCCTGCACGAGCGGCTTCGATCGTCGCGTTGAGAGCAAGTAGATTGGTTTGATCGGCTAGGTCCTGAATCAAGTCAACTACTTTGCTGATACAACGACTACTTTCGGCGAGGTTTTTGACTTCGTCGGCAGTCCGCGATGACAAGCACTCCGAGTCGCGAGCGAGAGTGGCTGTTCGAGTGATTCGTTCGGAGATCTCACTAATGGCTTGCGACATTTCCCGTACGCCCATGGCGACCGAGCCGCCTGCCTCACGAGCTTGCCGTTTTGAGTTAACTTGATCGGTGATGTTACTGACACGTTTGATTACGCCGACAACGTTTCCATTCAGATCGAAGCTCGGGCTGTAGGCGCCATACAACCAGAGTTCATTTCCTCGACTATCGATCCGGCGAAACTCACCCTGATGGAACGTGCCGTTTGCAAGGTCTTCCCAAAACTTTCTGTATTCGGGCGTGGTTGCTTCACCCTTGGGCATGAACATCGAGTGATGCTGCCCGCGAATTTGATCGATCGAATAGCCGATCGTGGTTAGAAACATCGAATTCGCGTCGATGATGGTGCCGTTGGGTGTAAACTCAATCACTGCCTGCGTGCGATCGCGAATTTCCTGTTCGTGATGCTTAACTTGAGTGATGTCGTTAGCGAGTTTGATCACTCTCTGCACGGTACCGGATTCGTCAAGAACGGGGGTGTAGATTGCTTGCAACCAAATTTCACGGCCGCCCTTTCCGAAACGTTTATATTCAGAGCTTTTGAATTGGCCATTCTTTAATTCTGTCCAGAATGTTTGATACCCCGGTGAACGAGCGTAGGTCTCATCAACAAACATTCGATGATGTCGTCCCGCGATCTCGTCCAATGTGTATCCGACCGCTCGCAGAAAATTCTCGTTCGCATGAATGATCGTACCGTCGGGCTCGAACTCAATCACCGCTTGTGAGCTTTGAATGGATTCAAAAACTTGATTGAGGTTTCGTCTTTTTTGCTGCTCTTCTTGAAGTTCTTGCCTGAGCGAATGGATTTCTTCGTTGAGCGAATCTACGCGATCATTGGATTTTGATTTCAGAGTTAGCATTACTCAAACCTGATTGGGGGAAACAGACAGTGATGAAAGGTATATCGGGAGCCGAAGTCTTCGTCATTCCTGCAAGCAGTCAAGTTTTCGTCACTTTCAAACCGTAGTAATGAAGGTAATTCCATCGGAAGAATTGATAAAAACGATATCTCTTGCACAATCATCATTCCGCCGTGCAGATAACGGAGGATGCCGAAACAGCTCAGAGTTGCGTGACCACTTACGGGGGCAGATGAAAAAACCGCCGATCGCGACGGAAATGCCGCCGATCGAATTGACCTATACTGTCCAAGTGGAAACGCTAACTCATTTTCGCTCGCTTCGATTTCGGCTGTTGGCCCCGATGGTGACTGCTGCCTTGTTTTCGGCGGTCTTGGTCGCGGTCGCATCGTATTGGCTCGGCGATCGATGGGCCGATGAGGAATTGCAGAAGCGGTTTGCGGGAATTGAACAATCGCTGTCCACGTCGACCTTTCCGTTGAATCCGACGGTATTTGAACTGCTCGCCGATCTGACGCAGACTCAGCTTATCGGACTCGACGCGTCCGGAAGGGTGACCCACAGCACCATCGAACCGGATGGTTCCAAACGCGATGCCTATCGCATATTCCGATTCCCGATTCGCAACGGATCACAACGCCAGGATCGTGTCACCGAAGTCGAGGTTTTGTTTGACAATCGCCAGATCGACGCCAGTCGCCGCCGGGCCGCGATCCTGCCGATGGTCACGGGGCTGTCGACCATCTTGGCTCTCAGTAGCATCTCATTGATCTTGACATCGCGTATCGCAGGTCGCGTCGGCCGATTGCAACAACGCGTGCAACGGGTCGCTGGTGGAGACTTCGAATCCACGGTGTCCGATCAAGTCGATGACGAGATCGGTCGTTTGGGCGGAGCGGTCGACGCAATGGCCTCGCAGTTGAGTCAACTTTGGAAACGGGTCAACCGTCAACAAAGTGAAAAACTCTTGCACCAGATCGCCGGCGGGATGGCTCACCAGCTTCGCAACAGTCTCACCGGCGCGAGAATGGCCGTCGAACTCCATGCTCAACAGTGTGACGTTCGGGACGACGAAACGATCGCGGTAGCCATTCATCAAATCGAAGCCTCCGAAGACTACGTGCGACGCTTGCTGTTGGTCGCGTCGGGTCGTCAAGACGAGGATCGACCTACCAAAGTTCGGCTTTGTTTCGACGACGCTCGCGGAAGCTTGACGCCGACCGCCCGTCACTTGCGAGTGAACATTCGTTGGACCATCGATGACCAGATCGACAACGAACAGGTGCAAGACGGCCCGACTTGGATGGCCGCCGCAAATAATCTGATCCATAACGCCATGCAAGCCGGCGATGAAATCCACGTGTCGCTGACGAAGTTAAGCGATCATAGGATCCGTTTAACGGTTAGCGACAACGGCCCGGGAATCGATCATCGTGTTGCCGAGGAACTGTTCGAGCCGTTTGTCACATCCAAACCGGAAGGCATGGGACTGGGGTTGTCGGTGGTTCGTCGTGCCGCCGAGCGGCTCGGGGGCGAGGTCCGTTGGCGGCGTGAAAGTAATCGAACCATTTTTGAGTTGGAGGCGAAACTCGTCTAGTGCTTGATCAGGCTTCAATCTTAGCGTTTCGCTAACATAAGATTGAAGCTTGGCAAACGGCTTGCCTTTTGTTCATTGGCACCTGCGCAACAGCGTCGAGAATACTACTGATGACCAATCAACACACCATTCTTGTTGTCGATGACGAGCCATCGATTTGCTGGGCCCTTGAAAAGATGCTCTCAGGTGAAGGACATCATGTTGTGACCGCCTCGAGTGCCGAAGAGGGATTGCGACTTGCCGGGCAGCACGAGCTTTCGATGGTGATTCTCGATGTGCGGTTGCCGAAACAGGATGGCATCACCGCTTTGCCCGGTTTCTTGAAAGCGACGGACAATGCCCCCGTTGTCATCATCACTGCTTTTGGCGACCTCGAAACGGCCGTCGCGGCCGTTAAGAACGGCGCAACCGATTATTTGACTAAACCGTTCAAGCTTGATGATGCATTGCGGATATGTCGCCTGACATTGCAAAAGTCCGCCCAACGATCGGTTCTCAAATCCACACCACCGATGCCGCTCGGCTCGAGCGACTTAGTCGGTGTTTCGCCGCCGATGCAGAAGGTGTTTCGGCAAATCGCGTTGGTCGCCGACAGCGATTTGTCCGTTCTCATCACGGGAGAAACAGGCACCGGTAAGGAATTGGTCGCCGCAGCGATCCATCGTCATAGCAAACGAGCCGGTCGGGTTTACATCCCGATCGCCCCGGTGGCGTTGAATCCGGATTTGATCGAAAGTGAATTGTTCGGTCACATCCAGGGTGCGTTCACGGGGGCTAATGACGACCGAGCCGGTCTGTTCGAGCGGGCCGAGGGCGGCACGGTGTTGTTGGACGAGATCGGTGACTTACCGCTGGCGGTGCAAGTGAAGTTGTTGCGAGTTCTCGAACAAGGCCAATACAGTCGCGTGGGGGACACCCGCCCGCGAACAGCGGATGTTCGGGTGCTTGCGGCGACCAACAGTGACCTGCACGCCGAGGTCACTTCGGGGCGGTTTCGTGACGACTTGTTTCATCGTCTTACCGGCGTGCAGATTCACTTACCGCCGCTGCGCGAACGTATCGAAGACATAGGACCCTTATGCGCACATTTTCTCGAACAGATGAGCTATGTGGAAAATCGACTGGATGAATCGTTACTCAATGAACTTCAATCGCGTCCTTGGCACGGAAATGTTCGCGAGCTGAGAAACGCGATTGGTCACGCCGCCGTCGTCGCGCGAGGCCGACCGTTGACGATCGCCGATTTTCCAACTGCGAAACCGGGACGCGTATCCGAACCCGAATCACCCAGCCAATCTCTCGAGAAAGTCATCGCGACTTGGGCGGAAATCGCGATCGCGGAGAAAGCCGATACGATCAATCTGCACGGTGAATTCTTGGCGGCGGTCGAGCCGACTCTGTTGAATGTCGTTTTAAAGCACACCGGCGGCAATCGAGCCAAAGCCGCCGAGATGCTTGGTATCCACCGCGGAACACTGCGTGACCGATTGAGAGCATACGGCATGGATGATATGGCTTGAGCCATTGCCATGCGGCATGTCGGTCGATTGAAATCGACCGGGATGGCGACTATGGTAGATAGGTTACTTTCTCAACACTCGGCTGAGCTTTGAACTCCATGTCCACCGCGACCTCTTTCGCATCGGAACTCGCCATGCCGTTGCCGATCCACCGTTTCTCGGTGCAGCAATATCATCAACTCGGCGAACTGGGCGTCCTGAAACCGGAAGACCGCGTCGAATTGCTCGAGGGATGGATTGTCGAAAAAATGAATCAACGCCCCATTCATGGCTTCGCAGTCCGATATCTCGACCAGTGGCTTCAAGCATTCTGCTTGGTGGGCCATATGCTTCAATGCCAACTTCCCATCACGACCGAGTCAAGCGAACCGGAGCCGGACTTGGCGGTTGTGAAAGGGCAAAACTCGGATTACCGAGAACGTTACCCGAACGGTTCGGAATGCCGACTAGTCATCGAAGTGGCCGACACGTCGTTGGCCAAAGATCGAGCCAAGGCATCGATCTATGCGACGTCCGGCGTCCAAGAATACTGGATCGTCAATTTGGTTGACAACCAACTCGAATGCTATTCCGACTCTGACGCAGTGCGGTACCAAACCCAAACAACCTTGACCGCCGGTCAAACCAAAGAAACCCAAATCAGCGACACGCTGATCCGATTGGAACTGGACAAGCTGCTAGGTTGATGAACCATCTCCCCTGCGGACGTTCAGTTTGAGCCCATGCGATCAACATTATTTGTGCCCAAATAGGAGCGACCATTGTGGATAGAGAAGAACTGAATGAGTGGATTCGTACCGGACCGGTTCGAATCACCATGAACAGCGGCGACCAAATCGAAATTTTTCACCGTGAAATGGTCACTGTTAGCTCGATGTCAGCGGTGGTATTGGTCAAGAGCGAGGATGGCCGTTATCGCCACCACGTCTTGCCGCTGGTGGCCATGAGCAAAGTAGAGCAACTCGAACCATCAACGTGAGATCGGTGTACGTTAAAGCACATCGGCCAACGTTCGATCGCCCGCCGCTTCGCGTTCGGCTTGCTTGAGATTGGCGAGTGTTTTCCAGGCCTTGTGGTCGTTCGTGATGCGGCATCGGTGCGCCAATGCCAAGACGTCGCGGATGAAAATGGTTTCGGCCGGTTTGGCGAGCGTTAAATGATCTTGTTCGTCGTCGCTGCCGGTGACGCGGCGCAAACATCCCGCTTGGATCAATTGGTTCTCCATTTCGTGAATCATGCGACCGGGCAGACCTAAACGCTCGGCGAGTTCTTGCCGACCGATCGTGCGTCCGTCGCGAAACGCGAGTCCGACCTCCGTCATGATCGGCAACATCCAATCCGGGTCGCCCGATTGGCCGGCGTCGCGAACGTGCAACGTTTGACGCAATCGTTTGCCTCGCATCGTTTGCAAGGTGTGCGTGAGTGTTAAGCCGAACAACACGATCAACCAAGTCACGTAGACCCAAAACAAAAACAGTGGGATCAAACCGAGTGATCCGTAGAGCGCCGAGTAGGGAACCGCTTTGCTGACGTAGATCTGAAAACCGTACTTGGCGAACTCCCACAACACCGCCGCGACGCCCGCGCCGATCGCGGCCGCTCGCAACGACACGTGCGTGTTGGGCATCAACGCGAATAACAAGAACATCAAAACCCAACCGGCCAGCAACGACAACAAGTGCTGCAAGAACCACAACGGTTGACGGCCCGCGCCGATCGTGCCGAACCAATCGATGACTTGACCGGACATGTAAAGGCTCAGGGCGAGCAACCCGCTGCCCAACGTGATGATCGACCAATGGATCGCCAAACGTAGGTGAATCGGACGTTGGCTTGGGGCGTCGTAGATGATGTTGAAGAGGTGTTCGACCGAATCGGCGAGGGCGATTGCGGCATAGAGAAACAGCAACAAGCCGACCACACCGATCGACGCGAAATCCAGCGAGGCGATCTGCGAGGTCGCTTGGCTGAGCGTCCGGCGAATGCTGGCTCGGGCTCGGATCGCGGTGGCCGTCTCGTCGGCTTTGTCTTGCACCGTCTTGGCGAGTACTTCGTCGATATCTTCCTTGTCGACCTTGTCGTCACCGTCAATGGTTCCATCTTCTTGAACCGACCTCGGAGAATCGGGGAACGGTTGATCGGGGTCGGGCTTGGCCGCATCGGCGACCATTTGGTTGCTCTCGTTGGTAGCGTCTTGTTGGATCGCTTGTTCATCGGCGGCGTCCTCTTCGATGACTTCTTCGCTGAGGTACTCAGTCGGGATTTCGGGCACTCCGAAGAACGAATAAAGCGGTCCTTCGACTCGTGATTGAACGTCTTCCAAACCGCCCACGACGCGAAACATGACCAAGCCCAGCACGACGACCGGAATCAACGAAAAGATCGTACGGTAGGTCAGTTCGGCCGCCATGCCCTCGGCTCGGCGTTCCGACAACTGTTGAGCGCAGTGATTCACCAGGTCCCAAATGTAGCGGAGTTGATGTTGGCGGCGGGACAACTCTTCGCGAGGTCGTCGAACGGCATCGAACAGATAGGCAAGCCAATCACGCAAGGTTCACCTCGCATCGCAGCGATTCGCCGCGGAGTCCATGCAAGACATTATCCACGGCGATTTCAGCCATCGCGTTGCGGCTGCGGTCGGTGGCGCTGCCGATATGCGGAAGGATGATCGTGCGCGGGTGGCGAACAAGAGGGTGCTCATGCGGCAACGGTTCTGGCGACGTCACGTCCAAACCAGCGGCGAACACTTTTTGCGAATTCAAGCCGTCTAGCAGCGCGTCTTGGTTGATGATTTCACCACGGGCCGTATTCACGATCACCACACCATCCTTCATTCTGGAAAACGCGTCGGCGTCGAGCAAACCGGCCGTCGCGTCGCACAACGCCACGTGGACGGAAATGAAATCGCTTTGGGCAAGCAGTTCATCGAGATCCACATGACGACCGCCCAGCGATTCATCGACGTCGTCCTGGACGGTGCGGGAGGTGTACAGCAGCGGCATGTTCCACCCGCCGACCATCCGCCGGGCGAACGCTTTGCCGATCCGACCCATGCCGATCACACCAAGTGTCTTGCCCGCCGGTTCGATTCCCAACAACCCGGTCGGCTCCCACGTTTTCCAGCCGCCGGTTTGAACTTGGTTGGCCGCTTCGCGGACTCGCCGTGCGGCCGCGAGCAGTAACGTGACCGCCAAATCAGCCGTCGCGTCGGTCAACACGTCGGGCGTATTGCCCACACGGATGCCACGCGCGCCGGCGGCGGCGACATCGATATTGTTGTAACCGACCGCGTAGTTACTAATCACTTTCAGGTTCGGCCCCGCTGCATCCATCACACTGGCGTCGATTCGATCGCTCAACAAGGTCAGCAACCCATCGCACTGGGCCACCCCGGCGAGCAGATCGTCACGAGAAGGAGGCATCGAATCGGGCCAAACCGTGACGTCGGCGACCCCACGCAAACGGTCCAAGTGCAAGCCGGGCAGCCGGCGGGTAACAAAGATTTTCGGTGTTTTGGTGTCGTTCATGAATAGGCAATTCGAGTAACCTGGGCTTTCCAACTGAAAAAGATGATACGATGAAACGTTGGTCGAGCCCACCTCGATCGAATTTCATGCCACCATATGTCCACGCGTTCAACGCAGCGAGAATTTAGGATGAATCGTTTACCGATCCCGACGGAGTCCGAATTGGTTGATTTTGCCCATACGATGAACCACCGTTCCTCAGCCACACCCGAGCCTGCAAAGTCCGGCCCACAGCGCCGTTTTCAGACGTTTTCCGTCCGGCGGCTGGTTTCGGTTCGCCAAACGATCTTGATGGCCGGTTTCGTTGCCGGAACGATGGTCTCGGCATTGACTGCGTCCGCCCAAGAAGCCCCGGCGCTGACCCCGCCGCCACTCAATCCGCCGCCGATCAACGCCGATGTCGATCCCGGACAAGCGGATTTGGACGAAGCGGTCTTGAAACGCATCGACGCCCAAACCAACGCGGATCTGGAAGCGGTCGCGGCGCTGGTCGAATCAGCGCTGGCCAAAGGACTCAGCGACGAAAATGCAAGCTTTGCTAAAAAAATGCTGGGCAGTATCCAATTGCAACGCGGTCAAGGTTTGGCTGGGGCGATGGTGCGACTGCGGGGCCGTCAACAATTGCAAGTCAAATCGGAAGCTCTGCGGGCGCTCAATGCGGCGGTCAAGCACGACCCCGAGCTGGCCGACGCCTACATGCTGATCGCGCAGCTCAACCTGTTGCCCGACGGCGACGTTAAGGAGATCGAGAAAGCCACCACCGCCGCGATCAAGCTTTACGAAGACGATCCGACCCAGCAAAGCAAAGCGTATTTATTGCGAGCCGTCACTCAAGATGATAACGAAAAGAAACTGGCCGACCTGAATGCGGCGATCGAGGCCAACTCTAAGAACGCGGACGCGTGGCGTGAACGCGCCGGAGCCCGATTGGCAAAAGGCGATGTCGACGGGGCCGTTGCCGACCTGCAAGAAGTCTTAAAACTCGATCCGACCAACGTGCAGATTGCCCAGGCGACCGTGCAACAGCTCGTCGAACTCGACCGAGCCGACGACGCCGTCGAACTGCTCAGCAAGACGATCCAAGCGAGCCCGAGCGAAGGCTTGTATCGATTGCGAGCGATCCTGTACCGCATGCTCGACAAAGAGGACGAAGCGTTCGCGGACTTGAACAAGGCCCTCGCGATGCAACCCAAAGATCCACTGGCGTTACTGCAACGCGCCGAGATCGCCCTCGGACGCGACGACGTCAAGTCGGCCAAACAGGACCTCAAAGCCGCCACAGACATCGCGCCCCAAGTCGAACAAATCGACCAAGCGATCGTGGTGCGATGTTTCATCGCGATCGAAGAAGGACGGATGGCCGACGCGATTACCGACATGCAAACATTGATCGAACGCAACCCCGAAGACACGTTTCGCCAAGTGCAATTGGCCAATTTGTACCTGCAAGACGAACGGCCCCGAAAAGCGATCGAAACATTGACCAATGTGCTCGATAGCGACCCGAAAAACATTTCCGTGCTTCGCTCACGAGCGGACGCTTACCTTGCCGTCGGAGATCATGCCGAAGCCATCGAGGACTATGAGACAGCCCTCGCGGCGGCGGACGATTCCAAAGACATCGATTCAGACAAGAAAACCGTCTCGGGCATCTTGAACAATCTCGCCTGGGTTTTAGCCACGTCGCCCAAAGACGAAGTCCGAAACGGAAAACGTTCGGTAGAACTTGGCAAGCGGGCGGTCGAGCTGACCGAGGAATCCGAGCCTCATATTCTGAGCACCCTGGCCGCCGGTTACGCCGAGACGGGCGACTTCGAGAACGCCCGCAAATGGAGCGAGAAGGCGGTCGAGTTGGGGACCGAGCAAGACAACGAACAGCTCGAACAGCTCAAAGAAGAATTGGAATCGTATCGCAAGAACGAAGCGTGGCGGGAAAAACAGGAAACCGAAGAAAACCAGTTACCACTGCTTTCACCGGAAGACCTGATCGATACCTGAACGCATTGCCGAATTCGAGAATCAACAGCTCGCTAGCGGGCTGCTGATTTAATCGTAACCCGAAGCGTGAGCGAGGGATTCAGCGCCATCAAGGCCTCTGTATGTATCCCTCGCTCACGCTTCGGGTTACGATGAGGACTGAACCAACAGCCAGTTAGCGGCGGTTCCCCGGTGACTAACCGGGGCGAACTCGCGACGGCTAATTCATGCTGGCAAAACTGGCTGAAAAACATAGGGCAAGTAGCAAGTAGGCCAAGTAGCAAGTAGGCTGGGTCAAGCTGCTTCGGCGAAGACCCGGCATACCCCTAAACCCGCTTCGCGACCAACACTCGAAACAGCGACAGCGGGTTGTCTTTGTGACAACTTTCGATCTCGATCGGAAGTTCGTTGAGCAGTTCGTTCATCTGCAAATCGGTCCTCCAGCCCAACCGGCGGGTTAGTCCTCCGGCGGAGTCGACGACGCGGGCGATCAATGGATTTTCGCTGCGGAAGTGGTTGATCACCAAAATGCGTCCGCCGGGTTTGCAAACCCGCACCATCTCACGCATCATTTCGTCGGGGCGCGAGACCACGCTGATCGTGTGAAACGACGTCACGAGGTCAAAGCTTTCCGGCTCGAATTCGAGTTGTTCCGCGTTCATCGGCCGAACTCGGACATGCGACCACTTTTTGCGGGCAATCATCGTTTCGGCTTCGGCCAACATCGCTTCAGACAAATCCACGCCGAGTACTTCGGCATGATCCGGGTAAGCATCCAAGGCTAATCCAGTTCCCACGCCGACTTCCAGCACTTTGGCACCGGCGGCGATGTTGAGCGAAGACAAATTCGCGAAAATACGACGTCGAGCGACGGCCGGCCAGACCGCTTGGTAGGCGGGGACGAGGTTGTGATAAAACCGGCTTTCGTGGGGTTTCGGAGGGGTTCCTTCCGGTTTTGTATCCAATTTCAGCATTGATGCCTTCTCCAAACGTGATTTTGACAACGTCTCGCCAGGGTCCTGAGCGGTCGGTTCCCCAGTGTCGCATTTCTACGTTCAAACACTCAGGTGGATTGCGGCGTTCAACCCATTTCCCCACGAATTTTGCGCCCGCATTACACAACGAAGACGAATCCGTCCCCGAAAATATTGGTTAATCGGTATCGATAAAGTAACCCGCAGCGTGAGCGAGGGATTCCTGCAGATCCCCCGCTCACGCATGCGGGTTACCAATTGAACATTCGTTGCGACGGGGGGATTGAGCCGCCAAAGGCCTTACTGCACCAATTCCAAGTTCGCGAACGCCAAACGGAAGGTTTGTTCGCCCGTGGCATTGTCGAAAAGGATTTTGGCGGTTCGTTTGGGACCACGACCGACTAACGACGTGATCTTGCCCTCGCCGTATTCAGGATGGCGAACGGTCGAACCTTCGCGATACAGATTCAACGGCACACGGTCGGAATCGAGCAATTCGCTGGCCGTCTTCAATCCGGTCTGAATCGACGGCTTTGATGACTTGGGTTTCTTAGTAACCGCCGATGGCTCATCCATATACAAGTCAGGAATCACTGACGCGTTGGGCAATCGGTCGACTGTCGACGGAGCATCATTGCTCTCGATCGCCACGCTTTGAATCGTTGTTGCCGGCTCCTGAACGATATCCCAACTGTCGGGGTACTCTTCGTCAACGGAGTCAAAGAAATCGTAATCGCGTTGGGATTCGATGACCGTCATGTCGGCCCGCGGCAGCTCGCTGAGAAACATGCTGGGGATCACCGGCCGCACGTCGCCCCGAACGCTGCGTCGTTTCGCGTAGCTCAGTTGGCACCATTGTTTCGCTCGCGTGATGCCGACGAATAAGAGCCGTCGTTCTTCCTCGAGTTGCTGGTCGTTCTCTTTGCTGCGGGCGTGTGGCAACAGCCCGTCCTCGACCGCGATCACGAACACCCGAGGGAACTCCAGCCCCTTGGCCGCGTGCAGAGTCATCAGTGTTACGCGATTGTTGGAATCCTCGAACGCGTCGGTGTCGGCGACCAGAGCGACTTGTTCTAAGAAAGCATCGAGCGATCCGTCGTCGGGGTGCATGCGATCGAACTCGACCGCTGCCGAAATCAATTCGTCGACGTTCGCCGCCGGGTTGGCGTCTTCCTTTTCCATCGCCGACTTTTCCAAAAAGTCGATGTAGTGGGTTTCTTCGACAAGGTATCGCAGCAAGTCCTCGAGGCTCGCGGTGGCTTTCTTGCGAAGTCGGTCGTAGATCGTCACGAACTTGGAAACCATCGTGACGGCACGCTTGGACAACGCGTCGATTTCATTGGCCCGTCGGGCGGCCTCGAGCATCGGAATGCGCTGCGAATCGGCAAACCGTTGCAAGCGTCCGATCGTCGTCGCTCCGATACCACGGGTGGGCGTGTTGACGACGCGTTGGAACGCGACGTCGTGGGACGGGTTGTTAATCAAATGCAAGTAAGCGAGCAGGTCTTTAACCTCTTTGCGTTGATAAAACTCGACGCCGTTGACGATTTGGTACGGCAAGCCTCGGTTGCGCAGTGCGTGTTCGAGCGACCGGGTCAGCGCGTTCATGCGACAAAAAATTGCGAAGTCACGCGGCTCGGCATTGCCGGCCATCATTTGAGTGGCGATCTCGTCGGCGATCTCGTCGGCTTCCTGATAACCGTCTTCGTATTGTCGTAGGATGACGTTTTCGCCGTCGGGATTCTCAGTGAACAGCTCCTTCGGTTTGCGACGACGGTTGTGGCGGATCAATTGATCGGCGACGGCGAGGATGTTCGGTGTGCTTCGATAGTTCTGTTCCAAACGAACCGTCTTGACGTTCGGGTAATCCTTTTCGAAATCCAAGATGTTGTTCAGGTCAGCTCCCCGCCAACCGTAGATCGATTGGTCGGGATCGCCGGTGACGGCTAGGTTGGGATGGTCGACGGACATCGCGCGGACGATCGCGTACTGCGCCAAGTTCGTGTCTTGGTACTCGTCGACCATGATGTACTTCAGCTTCGCATCGAGTTCACCGCGAACCTCTGGGTTTTCGCGCAGCAACCTCGCGAAGTGATACAGCAGGTCGTCGAAATCGACGGCGTTGGCGAGCAGAAGTTGTTGTTGGTAGACCGGATAAACCCGCGCCGCCACCGAATCGCTCGCACGACCGGATTGTTGCTGCATGATCTCAGGAGTGATCAAGCGGTTCTTGGCTCGCGAAATCGCCGACGCGATTTGTTCGGGCGTCGAATGTGTGGTCGAGACGCCCGCCGCTGCGATCGCCCGTTTCATCGCCGATTTGGAATCGGATGTGTCGTAGATCGAGTAGTTCTCCTGCAATCCCACCATCGACGCGTATCGGCGAAGCTGTTGGGCGCAGAACCGGTGAAACGTGCCCATCCAAACGGGCTGGCCGGGGGCGAGCAAATTAACCCGCATCCGCATTTCATCGGCGGCTTTGTTCGTGAACGTTAGCGCCGCAATTTGAAACGGCCGCACGCCACGATGCAGCATGTGAGCAATGCGGTGCGTGACGACCCGAGTTTTCCCCGAACCGGGACCGGCAATGATGAGCAACGGTCCGTCGATGTGCGTGACCGCTTCGGCCTGGGCCGCGGTCAAATTGTTGGTAATAGCTTCCATACAGTGCAGGATACCCGATCGGGACACCGATCAGCAACTCGCAGGTTTCCCCACACGGTGGCATAGGCTTCCAGCCTGTGAGTAGAATCCTTCACAGACTGGAAGCCTGGTATGTACCTAAGATAGCCAAAATCTATCCCTGGGGCAGTCTCAGTGCTCTCATTGAAGGAATCAGCTTCCGCCCTTCAATCGAGGAATTCTCTCATGGCAACCGCCACTCAAAAGCGAAAAACGTCGTCGCTCGACCTCCCCCAAACTGCGTTCGGGAGAGGTGACAGAGATCACCCAGTCCTTCGGACTGGGCTGGGCAAACGGATGGGCCGTTGGCCCGAAAACCGTGCCGACCCGCTTCGGGCCTGGGAGGGTTACGCTTTGGGCTGGTATCAACCGCATTAAAATAGCACGAAATACGGCAATCACTGATGTAGAATCTGCGACCCTTTCTGGGTCGAGAGATCGCGCAGATCACTAACCGGAGGTGTTCGCTGCGCTCGAACCTCCGGCTAATGGCTATGATCCCTTCGGGATAGAAACCTTGCGCAAACCAAAGCGCCCGCAACACGAACCTTTTGACAGGCCAACGTTCGAGGGTTGATGGTTTAATCCTCATCAAAACCCGACGCGTGAGTTTTGAAGTAGCGCTTTTGCCTGTGGCATTGGTTTTTCGTAACTCGCTGCGTGAGAGGGACATGAGCCAATACAATGATCCCTCGCTTACGCAGCGGGTTACGAAAAAATCGCAGCTTCAAAATGCGTAATCGAGGGATGAGCCAATATCAATGATCCCTCGCTTACGCTTCGGGTTACGACGCAAACTAAATCAACACGCGGTTAATAGCAAAACGGCTGATTCAATCAGCGGTCTTACGTTCGTCGGGGGAGAGGTATCAGCGGTCAGGAAATGACTTCCGCGCGTCGTTGCTGAAAGATGGGGCGATCCAAAAATTGGAATAGGCCTGGGGGACTTTACCGCGAGGCTCGCAGCTGGCCTCGGGCTCTGCGGACGGCGGCGTCTTTGATTTGGGACTGCTCGGGCGTATCGGATGGTAGCGCCAAAGCGTCCGCGAGCGACTTGGACGCCTCGTCGGTATTGAGCATGTCCACGGGGATGGCTCGGGCCGTCAGGATACTGACCAGATCGTTCTCGACCTGCGCGAATCCTCCGTCGACGAAGTACCGTTCCGGGCCGGCGGTCGTTTGCAATCGCAACACGCCGAAACCTAAACGACCGATCATCGGGGCGCGACCGTTGAGTACGCCCAACTCACCATCGAACATCGGTAGCGCCACGAACTCGGCTTCGCGATCCAATTCAGTTCGCTCGGGCGTGACGACGACACATCGAATCGACATTAGGATTTCGACTCCATCTTCTTGGCTTGTGCTTCGGCTTGCTCGATCGCTCCGACGTACATGAACGCTTGCTCGGGCAAGTGATCCCACTTACCGTCGCAGATTTCTTCGAAACTGCGGATCGTGTCTTCGAGCGAAGTGATTTCACCGGGCTTGCCGATGAAGACTTCCGCGACGAGGAACGGTTGGGACAAGAATCGTTCGATTCGTCGGGCACGGTGGACGATGATCTTGTCGTCTTCGCTCAATTCATCGACACCGAGAATCGCGATGATGTCTTGGAGTTCACGATAACGCTGCAAAATCGTTTGCACGCGACGAGCGATCGCGTAGTGACGCTCGCCGACGTACTGCGGGTCAAGAATCCGTGAGTTCGACGCCAACGGGTCGATCGCCGGATAAATCCCCTTTTCCGAGATCGAACGTTCCAGATAAATGAACGCGTCCAATTGACCGAAGGCGGTCGCGGGAGCGGGGTCGGTCGGATCGTCGGCGGGAACGTAAACGGCTTGCACCGATGTGATCGCCCCTTGTTTGGTCGACGTGATTCGTTCTTGCAACGCGCCCATTTCGGTCGCGAGTGTCGGTTGATAACCCACCGCCGAAGGCATCCGACCGAGAAGTGCGGACACTTCCGAACCGGCTTGCGAGAATCGGAAAATGTTGTCGACGAACAACAGCGTGTCCGCACCGGTCGTATCACGGAAGTACTCAGCCATCGTCAGTGCCGACAACGCAACTCGAAGACGTGATCCCGGTGGCTCGTTCATTTGTCCGAACACCATACAGGTCTGCTCGATGACCTTACGGCCGGTCGAACCGATTTCGGTTTCTTGCATTTCGAGCCACAAGTCGGTGCCTTCACGGGTCCGCTCACCGACGCCGGCGAACACGGAGTAACCGCCGTGGCTCGACGCGATCCGGGCGATCAACTCGGTCAAAATAACCGTCTTGCCTAGACCCGCACCGCCGAACAAACCGGCCTTCCCACCGCGGACGAACGGGGTCAGCAAGTCAACAACCTTGATGCCGGTTTCGAACAACTCGGTGTTGGTGGACAGTTCGTTGACCGGGGGAGCTTGGCGGTGAATCGGCCAGTAATCATCGGCTTCGACGTCGCCACGTTTGTCGATCGGCTCGCCAAGAACGTTGAAGACGCGACCGAGTGTCTTTTGTCCGACGGGAACCGAAACCGGTTTGCCGGTATCGACGACTTCCATGCCCCGCATCATGCCTTCGGTACTTCCCAGGGCGATCGCCCGCACGCGGCCGCCGCCGAGGTGTTGTTGGACTTCGCCGACCAAGTTGATCGACACGCCCTTGTGCTCGCTTCGAATGCGAAGTGCGTTGTAAATCGAAGGCAATTTGCCGACGAACTCGGCATCGAAAGTCGATCCGATGACTTGGGTAACACGGCCGACGCCGGTGGCAGTTTCAGTTGCAGTCATTTTTGATAGCTGTTGGCGGTAAGCAGTTAGCGGTTGGCTTTGGGCCAGATGGGTTTGATTGAAAGTAATGAGTTGTTGTTTGGTGGCGAATCATTCGTCGAGTGCCAGGGCTTTGAGCTAATAGCCAAACGCTAGTAGCCAAAAGCCGCCTTGGAGGGCGTTAGCCTTCCAAAGCCTCCACGCCGCCGATGATTTCCATGATCTCGCCGGTGATTTGACTTTGTCGAGCACGGTTGTACGTCATTGAAAGCTGTTTGATCATGTCGCCGGCGCTTTCGGTGGCTCCCTTCATCGCGATCATTCGAGCGACTTGCTCGCTGACGGCGGCGTCGAGGAAACACTTAAACAGTTTGACTTTGAAGCTGGTCGGAACGACTTCTTCCAAAATCGATTCTGCCGACGGCAGGAACTCGTATTCAGCGCTGCCGGCTTCGCCCGCGCCGGTTGCGGAGCCGGCCGAATCGTCGGCGAGCGAACCGAGCGGAAGCAGGGTTTCAACGGTCGCGATTTGCTTGGAAGTACTGATAAACCTTGTGTAGACAACGTCCAGTCGATCGATCTCGCCGGTGATGTATTGATTCAAATATCCGTCGGCGATTTTTTCGACTTCCGCATACGCGGGTTGGTCTTCGAACTGCAAGTATCCGGCTTCGGTTCGGATTCCCCGGAACTTCATTCCGTTGATGCCACGTTTTCCGCTGACGTCGACGGCGACCTTGCTGATTTGTGACTTCAGTTCATTGATCTGCGGAACGGCGGTTCGCAAGATCGACGCATTGTAGCCGCCGCAAAGTCCGCGATTGCTAGCCAACACGAGAACTCTCGCCGAATTGGTCTTCTCTCGCTGTTCCAGCAGCGGGTGCTTCACATCCAGACCAGCCGCAGCAAGGCGGCTGACGATCTTGGTGATTTGGTCCGTGTAGGCGGTCGCAGCCGCAGCACGGTCCATCGCCTTTTTGTAGCGAGCCGTCGCGATCAGTTCCATCGTCCGCGTGATTTTGCGGATGTTACGAATTGATTTGCGTCGTTTATCGAGGGCACGTGCGTTGGCCATGGGTTCTCCGCCTTTCGAATTAGACCGTTGCGGCGGGTTTGTAAACTGCCTTGAAATCTTTGATCGCCGCGACGATGCGTTCGACGTTTTCGTCGGAAAGTTCAGGCTTCGCGGTCAGGTCGCTGATCAACGACGAGTACTTGTCGTGAACGAACTGCAACATTTCCTTCTCGAACCGCTGCACCTCTTTGACTGGCACGTCATCGAGGTAGCCGTTCGTCCCGGCGTAGATACTGATGACCTGTTCGGCGACCGACAGCGGTCCGTATTGAGGTTGCTTGAGCAATTCCACCATGCGGTAGCCACGATCGAGTTCCGCTTGCGTGGCGGGGTCAAGGTCGGTACCGAGCTGAGCGAACGCTTCCAAAGCCCGGAAGGCAGCGAGTTGCAAACGCAAACCGCCGGAAACCTTCTTCATCGCCTTGGTTTGAGCCGCACCGCCGACGCGGGAGACGCTGATTCCCGGGTTCATCGCCGGACGCACGCCGGAGAAGAACAAGTCGGGCTGAACGTAGATCTGGCCGTCGGTGATCGAAATCACGTTCGTCGGAATGTAGGCCGAAACCTCGCCTTCGAGAGTTTCAATGATCGGCAGACTCGTGATCGATCCACCACCAAGCTCATCAGAAAGCTTCGACGATCGCTCTAGCAACCGACTGTGACAATAAAAAACGTCCCCGGGGTACGCTTCGCGGCCTGGTGGACGACGCATCAACAGCGACATCTGGCGGTACGCGGTGGCTTGTTTGGACAAATCGTCATAAACGATCAGCGCGTGTCCGCCGTTGAACATGAAGTGTTCGGCCATGGCGGTTCCGGCATACGGAGCAATGTACTGAAGCGGTGCGGGCGACGAAGCACCGGCCGCGATCACGGTCGTGTATTCCATCGCGCCGTAGCGTTCGAGAACATCGACGACGGTCGCCACGGCGGAGTCTTTTTGACCGATCGCGACGTAGAAGCACTTCACGCCTTGACCTTTTTGGTTCAAGATCGCATCGATCGCGATGGCGGTCTTGCCCGTTTTTCGGTCGCCAATGATCAGCTCGCGTTGGCCGCGTCCGATCGGTGTCATCGCGTCGATCGCTTTGATGCCGGTTTGCAAAGGCTCGGTCACCGGTTTTCGCTCGGCAACGCCGGTCGCGATGATTTCCACCGGCCGGGTGATTTCCGATTGCACAGGGCCTTTGCCGTCGAGCGGGTTGCCCAGCGGATCGAGCACACGTCCGATAACGGCGTCGCCGGCGGGAACCGAAAGTAACGTACCGAGTGCCTTGACTTCGTCGCCCTCTTGGATCGTCAGGTAGTCACCAAGAATAATCACCCCGACGGAGTTTTCTTCGAGGTTAAACGCGAGGCCGATCGAACCGTTGGGGAATTCGACCATCTCGCCGGCCATCACGCCCGAGAGTCCGTAGACCCGAGCGATTCCGTCACCGACTTCCAAAACCGTGCCGACTTCGCGGACATCGATCTTGCTTTCAAACTGTTCGATCTCGGCCTGCAAGACCGATGCGATCTCGTCGCTGTTGAATTTCACTGGACCGTACCGTTATTAAATTTAAACGTTGTGATTGAATATTTTGTGGGTGGGGTGAAACGATTCGCCTTGCGATCAGGTCGCGCTGGTGAATCGAGTCGAGTTTGCGATCAAATGATGGGCAAAGCCGGCCGAGGCAGCTCGACCGATCTTGTCCAGCCGGCTGGCTACGGACGAATCGAACACCGTGTCGCCAACGCGAACGACCATACCGCCGATCAGTGCCGGATCGACTACTTCGTGTAAGCGAACCTGTTTGCCGAAACGCTGGCCGAGTTGATCGGTGACTTCGCTGCGAAGCGAGTCGGTCAACGGAACCGCGGTGCGGACTTCGGCGAGCAACCGTCCGGTCATCTCGTCGTACAGCGCCGTGACGGAATCTCGAACGGCGACGACGTAACCGAGACGGTGACGCTTGGCCATGACTTTGAGAAACCGAACCAGCGTTGGATGCGCGTCGTCGAGCAACCGATCCAAAACGCGGCACTTTTCATCGGCGTCGATCTGCGGACTCGCAAAAGCGAGACGCAAAGACTGACTGCCCGCGAGGCCCTGATCACAAAGCTGGTTAAGCTGATCGATGACTTGGTCGGTCGAGCCTTCCGCTTCGGACGCGCCCAACAATGCTCGGGCGTATATCTTGCCGAGTTGTTCGGCACCGACATCGAGCACGGTAGGTTGGACAGCAATTTCGGACACTTCAGAGTTCTCGGTGGGGACGCGACGAAAAAAGTTTTATGGATTGGATCTCAGCAAACGGATCGGACCGGCTGAAATTCGGAAGTCATGGATCCAAGACAGATGCTTGGCCTTGTCGGACTAGTTTTTGCTCGGCATTCGCTCCATCGCCTGCTTAATTAAGTCCGCATGATCGTCGGCGGACAATTCTCGGCCGACGACACTGCGAGCGACCTTCATTGCCATCTCCGAGGTTTGGCTGGCAAGTTCGGCCATCGCGACTTTCTTGGCGTTCTCGATGTCCGCGACTGCCCGTTCTCGCTGGGTGGCCGCTTCGATCTTGGACTGTTCGATGATCTTTTGGCCGTTCGCTTCGGCATCACGGCGGGCATCGGCGAGCATTTGCTGCACCTGTTTGGCGGCTTCGTCCAACTTGGATTGGTAACCCGCCAAAATCGCCTGCGCGTCCAGGTTCGCCTTTTCGGCGGACTCTAAGTCTTCGCGAATCTTGTCCTCGCGAGCCTGTAGTCCGTGCAAGACATTCGGCCAAACGAACAAAGACAAGACAGCCAAAACGGCCAAGAAAATCACCAAGTTCCAAAACGCTGAACCGAAGTCAAACGAAAGGATCGGTGTCTTGGCTTCGTCCGCATGAGCATCGTGGTCACCTGCGGCCCCATGCTCGTGGTCACCATCATGATCATGATCATGATCGGCCTCGTCGAGCAACTCGACATCCGACGCGTCTGCCTCGATCACTTCGGCTTGAGCCATCGCGGTGGAAGGCATCGCCACGACAGCCAGTCCGGCCGCAAAGACCGGAACAACCAAACAGGACGACAAACACAGGGCGAGCAAACGTTTCATCAATCAACTTCGGTGAAAGAATCTTGCGGACAACTAAAGAACACCAGACGACACACGGCATGCACCGGCGACAAGACGCCAATAAACAGGCGTTGTTAGCCTCGGCACAAGAGAATAAACACGAGTGCGATGACGGTCGCACCTTCGATCAGAGCGGCCGCGATGATCATCGCAGTTTGGATGCGTCCACCAGCTTCAGGCTGGCGGGACATCGCGTCGACGGCACTGCCACCGATCCGTCCGATGCCCAATCCGGCACCCACGATGATCAGACCGATACCGATACCTAGACCCATGCGGCCAAAGTCGTTTGCAATGGCTTGGGCCAACAACATTGTCATTTCCAACATCTTCAAAGAGCTCCGTTGTGATTTGAGCGGGTAAACAAAGGGGAGTGTGTTTTGTGAGGGGCAGAGCTTAGATAAATTCGATCTCGTCCGCGATGGGGTCAAGCCAAAGTTATTGCGCTTTCTTGCCTAGTTTTCCATGGCTTGGCGTCAGTGGCGACAAACTGCCGCACTGCTCAGGCACCCGCCGGATGGCTCGCACCAACCGCTGGGCTAATCCGACCAGGATCAAAGATTTTGTCCGGGTCCATTTGAGTGGCGTCATCCATCGCATGGGGATCGTCGTCGAGGTGTTCGTCATGTTCGTGGACAGCCATCGACGAGATGAACAGAACGGTCAAGAACGTAAAAATGAACGCCTGCAAGCAGCAGACAAACAGTTCCAATAGCGTCAACGCGGCACCGACCAGCACGACCGGCACACTGACCGCGAAGGCGGTTCCGTCACCTGCGGCACGTGCGGCAAAGATCAGTCCGACGAATGCGGCGAGCACCAAGTGCCCCGCCATCATCGTGCCGAAAAGTCGCATGGCGAGCACGAAGCACTTGATCAAGAGCGACAGAACTTCGAGCACGTACAACAACAGCGCGATCGGTAGCATTCCGATGCCGCCGTCCCAGCCGATCGGATTGAAGTGGTTCAAGAAATCCTTGACGCTGGTTTCGCGAATCCCAATGAAGACGATTGCGAATAGCGAAGTGACTGCTAGCACACCGGTCAATGATAGGTTGCCCGTAGCACTACCGCCCCAATGCGAATAGTGCGTGTCGCCGGTAAGCATTTGCAACATGTACCCGAACGGGATAATCCCCAAAATGTTCGCGAACAGGATGAAAAAGAACACCGTCCAGATGTAATAGATGTACTTATCGGTCAGCCCCCGCAAGTTCGGATAGGCGACTTCATCGCGGATGAACGCGCACATCGTCTCGAACAACTGCGAAATTCGACCACGCGTCTGATACCGCCCAAGGCCTTCGCCGTGGTAGATGCTGATTTTTCGAGAGCACAAAATGCCCACGACGATCAAGCAGAACGCCGCAAAAGCGGACATCATCAGGTGATTGGTGATGAAGAATTCGTAGTACCCATCGCGAATCCCTAACGCCGGAACACTCTCGGTCCCGCCGGTGGGAATCTTCAAAAGCGGCGAATGATGAAGCGCATGCGGGATCGCGTGATCGGTCGGGTCTTGAGCCGCCAACAGGCCGGCTCGCATCAAATAAGTGGTCAACATGATGGATCGTTGAGGTTGATTTGTTGTATCTCGCGGGCGAGTGCGACCACCTCGGTCAGCAACAACGCCAAATGCCAACCGAGTACCCAGGCGGCGATCTGCGTCGCGGTCACGCCGCTCGAAGTCAGGTCGATTGAGGGTGCGTCGGAAAGGTCGGCTGGAAGTTCGTTCGCACGTTCCAGAAAAGCAGCGTCCAAGTAATAACTGCTGGCCAAAAACAACGCAACGGTCCCAGCCAAGCGAATCAACATTCCAACCAAAAACGCATTGCCCAAACGCTCGACGGACGCCGACTGCGTCAATTGACCGCAGCCCTCCGCTGTGTCGGAAACATCGTCGGAAACCTCGTCGGTGTCGTCGTCGGTGGTTTTGTCGGGTTCTGCCTTCGCTGTCGTGGGCAGGTCCGTTTCGCCTACCGCCACCTGACATCCGGGCAGGATCGAAACCAACGCGACCAACCCGCTTGCCACCGAAATCGTCCCCACCTGGTCCGCGCTGAGCCCGAGCAGCGTCTGCGGACCGAGCGACCATGCCCACGCCGTCAGCCCCAAAGTCCCGAGGAGCCAAACGCCGGCGACGATCAACAGGATTCTTTGGTAGGGGCGATCGATGACGGTGCTCTCAACAGGAGGATGATCGTGCTGGGTCGCGACAGCAGCGGTCGCGAGGCGAAGGGGACGTTCAGACTAACAAAGCGATCGAGTTGAGCAACGCCAGAAAACGTCCGGTCGGGACAACCCGACGTCTTCGATGATCGCTCATCGTATCCATGCTAGCGGGCTGTTGATTTAGTCCTCATCGAAACCCGAAGCGTGAGCGAGGGATACATACAAAGGACTTAATGGTGATGAATCCCTCGCTGACGCTTCGGGTTACGATTAAATCAACAGCCCGCTAGACTCGGGCAACGATCCATCATCCGTCTTAGTTGCTTTGAATATGTTCTTACTTCTGACGTACCTCGTCGTCGCCATCGGTTTTTCGTTCTATTGCAGCGTCGCCGAGGCGGTCTTGTTGTCGGTCACGCCTTCATTCATCGCGACCCTAAAGGACAAGAACTCGAAAGCGGCCGAGCGTCTGCGTCGACTCAAGGCCAATGTCGATCGCCCGTTAGCGGCGATCTTGTCACTCAACACGATCGCTCACACGATCGGGGCAGCCGGCGTCGGTGCTCAAGCGGCCGCGGTCTACGGTGGCGAAGGATACCTCGGTGAAAACGCGGTGGGCATCGCGAGCGCTCTGATGACGTTGTTGATTCTCGTCTTCAGTGAAATCATTCCCAAGACACTCGGTGCGTTACATTGGCGAAGTCTCGGTCCGTCGGTGGGAGCGAGTGTCGAGTACTTGATCTTGGTTCTCTATCCGCTCGTTTGGCTCAGTGAGTTGTTGACGAAGTGGCTCTCGGGCGGCAAAAGTCATCATGCGTTGACTCGCGACGAATTGACCGCCATGGCCGAAATCGGTGCCCAGCAAGGCGTGCTTGAAGATCACGAGTCGCGGGTGTTTCGGGCGTTGATGAAGATGCCCGACTTAAAAGCGAGCGACATCATGACGCCGCGTGTCGTGATCATCGCCTATCCGGAATCCACCAAAATCGACGACGTATTCGCGTCCCAAGATAGCTTGCCGGTTTCCCGAATCCCGATCTATCACGACAAGCTCGACGAACTGACCGGATTTGTGCTTAAGAACGATCTGTTGATCGCTCAGGCTCGTGACGAGTCCACCCGTACACTCAAAGAATTCGCCCGTCCGATTAAAACGGTCCAAGCAGCCACACCGTTACCGCAGCTCCTCGAAATGCTGCTCGAGGGAAGATTTCATTTGGCAATGGTGACGGACCAATACGGCAGCGTTGTGGGATTGGTCACGCTCGAAGATCTCGTCGAAACTTTGCTCGGACTGGAAATCGTCGACGAATCCGACGCGGAAGTCGACATGCAATCCTTCGCCCGCAAACGATGGCAAGAACGAGCCGCCAAGCGGGGTTTACGTTTGGAAGGTGAACCTCGGGATTCCTGATTCGCCCTCAATCTCAACGGCAAAGTTTACCTAATCGGTCGTACGCGTTGATCGGTGTGCTCGTGTCGCGCCGATGGTGACGTTCGCATCAGTCCCACCGCTCCAAACGTCGATGACATGTCTCGTCCGAGGGCTTCTATTGCGGAGAGGAATACCGGTGCGAGTTTCGATTCAATTGACTGCGGCGATCACATTCGCTTTTTCGTTCCTGGTGACGTGTCCGGGTGTCGCTACGGTTCACGCGGCATGGCCGCTGAGTCACACGTCTTGGCCATGGACGCCATTTGAAGGAACCCCTCGAATCGATCCGATCCCGCCACTGGGTACCCGTTTACCGGAGTCGTATCGCCGTCAATACAATCGCCCGTCGTACATCGGCGGCAAGATCGCGGCGAAGATCGCACCGTCGAGCCAAGAGGCGATGGCGTTTCATCGCGCCGAATCGCTGGGCCTGTATGACGACAACGGCGTCAAAGGTTTCGTCAACGGCAAGCACTGCCCGCCTCGCCGAGTCGAGCAGCATTATTTCTATCCGAAGCCCTGGGAAGTCTTGGCCGTCGGCCCCCGCCCCGATCGAACCGAAAACGAAGCCGATACGATCCTCCCCGAACCGATCCAATTGGACGCCCCGCTGACCCTCCCCGCCCCGGTCGGCGAACTCGAGTTGGAACTACCACCCCCGCCCCAGTAGGCTGGGTCGAAGCCGCTTCGGCGCAGACCCGGCATGCTATTGGCTAATGGCTTTTAGCTATTGGCGGTTGGCTATTGGCTATTTGCGGTTGGCTATTGGCTATTGGCTATTGGCTATTTGCGGTTGGCTATTGGCTATTGGCGGTCTAGGATCCGACCGATCTCGCCACTCGCCACTCGCCACTCGCTACTCGCCCCTGGCGATTAGCTCTTCCATTCGTTTGGCGGCTACTTCGATGCTGTGATGGGATTTCAATCTCTCGCGTGCCGATTCGATCGATCGTTTCCGGCGGGTCGGGTCTCGATAAAACGAGACCAAACGACTGGCGAGGTCGTGATGGTCTTCCGGTGTAAAACATTCCCCGCCGCCGGTCGACTCGATCAATTCGGGAAAAGCACCGTGGGCGGGCTGCACAACCGGCACTCCGGCAGCGATCGACTCGAGCACGAACAATCCCTTGGGATCCTCGTACGGGGACGGAACGCTCATCACGTCAAAACTCCGCATCAAGCGAACCTTTTCCGCCAAGTCGGGACTGCCGTGGTACACAAACCGATCCGCCAAACCCGCCGTTCGCATCCTCGCTTGAATATCTCGCAAGTACGCCTCGTTATGCTCACCGAGCCAACCGGCCGCGTGCAAGGTGATCCGATCGTGAGTCGGATCCTTTGCCAAATGGGCGAACGCCTCGGCCAACAAATGCAGCCCTTTTTCGGGGGCGATCCGGGCCATGTAACCGATCCGAAACTCCCCGTCCGCTTTGGCGATCGCCGGCGACAATAATGAGGACTCGGTCGAATCGCCTTCAAATGCGGTCAAGTCGATCGATAGGGGGTGAATCACGAACTTCGATTCGTCGATGCCGAACATCGCCCCCATTTTGTTTTGATAGAAGCGACTGTTGGTGATGAACATGTCGACATGTTTGGCAAGCTCGCCGCACAATTCGATCGCTTCGGATCTCGCTTCATCGGGCAAGTGATCCAAAAAAATATCATCGCCTTGCAAGATCACAATGATCCGAGTGTCTGGCAATCGCCGGGCGATCTCGGGGATCGCGCCGCCGATCAACAGGTTGGATAAAACGATCGCGTCGGGCCGCACGTCTCGGCTCAACCACTCGGCCATTCGCTCGACTTCTTCGGCTTGCCGTCCGTCGCGACCCCGTAGCATCGAGAGCGTCAAACTGCCCAACTGAGCGGGGTCGGTCTTGACCGCCCGGCGAGTCGCCCAGCGAATCAAACCCGGCCGATCCATCCACGATCGCAACGACCGTGGCAAATAACGCAGCAACGGCACACGCTGCAACAAGTAGACGTGAATCCCGCCGAACATCACTGACGTTGTTGATACATCCGTCTCGTCGGTCCGAATCGGCGTGTAGATCGGTTGCAACAACACGTCGTGGCCGCGACGAATGAGAGCTCGAGCGAGTGCGTTGTCGTGCATGCAACTGCCGCAATACATGCCTGCGGCACCGGCGGTGAGATAAACGAGTTTCAAGATCGGCTTTCGTTGAATAGACTGCGTCGGTCGAAACCCGAACACAATTGCTAGAACACATTCGCCCGAACACATTCGCACGACATCAGGTTGATTTTTTCGCGATGGCCAAACCCAAGCCAGTCCGATCCGAACCGGAACGATCGAGCGACCCGCTATTGTCCATGTCGGACAATCAGTTGCTCGACATGCGGATTTGCGACCTCAAGCTGACCATCGCGGGTACGTATCTCGAACAACGCATCGATCAACTTTATCACGAACTGGCCGAACGTGGCTTGTCGTTTCGTCCTCACTTCTGGCTCAGTGATGATTGGTTTTCTCCGGATGACGTTCCCGGGGTGGCGATCCCATTCTATTTGGCCCATCGGCGATTGATGCGATTGGAACGAAAACAATTGCTCGACGTCGAAGGCGGCACCCACGAATGGTGCATGAAAATTTTACGTCACGAGGCCGGGCACGCGATCGACACGGCGTTTCGAATTCGTCGCAAGTCGGTCTTTCGAGACGTCTTCGGCAAACCCTCGCAAACCTACCCCGAATCCTATCAGCTCAAACCGTCCAGCCGCGACTACGTGCTTCATCTTGAAATGTGGTACGCTCAATCGCATCCCCTGGAAGATTTTGCCGAAACGTTTGCCGTTTGGCTGCGGCCGGGCTCGCGTTGGCGGACCCGGTATCGGAATTGGCCCGCCAAGAAAAAACTTGAAACCGTCGACGAGCTGATGCAATCCCTGCAAGGCAAGAAAGCTCCGGTGCAATCCCGCGCAACGGTCGATCCGATTTCCAAAATCCGCCGGACACTTCGCGCGCATTACGAACGCAAACGCAGCCATTACGGATTGGATCTCCCCAGCGTCTACGACAACGATTTGCAGAAATTGTTTTCGTCCGATCCTGCTCACAGCCGCAATCCGACTGCGGCCGCGTTCTTGACCCGGATTCGCAATGAACTCCGAAGCACCGTCGCCAAATGGACCGGTGAGTACGCATACACGATCGATCAGGTCGTCCAAGAAATGATCGAGCGGTGCCGCGAATTGAACTTGCGTGTCGGCGGTCCGGTCGACGATGTCAAACGCGACGCGATGATTTTGGTCGCCGTTCGAACCACCAATTTCCTGCACGAGGGCGGGCATCGTGCGACACTCTAAACTACGCGTTCTCGTCTTGGTCCGCGAAGGCCACGAGCCGCCGGAATCACTCGACGGATTCACCGAAGACCAGTGGGGAGCTTGGAAGGCCGAGTTCGATATTTCCGAAACCCTTCGCGGTCTCGGTCACGAGGTCTTGCCGCTGGGGATCTACAACGATTTGGGAAAGATCCGGCAAGCGCTGCTCGAATGGCAGCCCGACATCACGTACATGCTGCTCGAAGAGTTTCATGGCCTCGTCCGTTATGACTTTGCCGTGACGAGTTACTTGGAATTGATGCAACAGTCCTACACCGGGTGCAACCCGCGTGGATTGCTACTTAGCAAAGACAAGGCGCTCTCCAAAAAAATCCTGACCTATCACCGCATCCCGACACCCCGATTCGCGGTCTTCCCGATCGGCCGCGCGATCCGTCGTCCGAAGCGATTGACGTTTCCTTTATTTGTCAAATCAGCTGTCGAAGACGCCTCGTTCGGAATCGCTCAGGCGTCGATCGTCACCACCGACGAAGCCTTGCAGGAACGAGTCGCGTTCATGCACGAAAAGACCGGTGACGACGTCATTGTGGAACAATACATCGAAGGCCGCGAGCTGTACTGTGGCGTGATCGGCAACGATCGCCTGGTCTGTTTTCCGGCGTGGGAAATGGATTTCGGGACCTTGACCGACGCCGCCGCCCCGATCGCGACGAGCCGGGTGAAGTGGGATCGCAAGTATCAAGAACGACATCAAATCACCACCCACGCGGCCAAAGACCTCGATCCCGCGATGCAACAACAAATTGCGAAACTATCCAAACGGGTTTATCGGGCATTAGAAATGACGGGCTATGCACGGATGGACTTGCGCTTGACCTCGACGGGTGAGATCTACGTGATCGAAGCGAACGCGAATCCGAACATCGAGTACGGCGAAGATTTCGCCGAATCCGCCGAAGCCGCAGGGATCGGATACGAAGCCTTGATCCAGCGGATCCTGAATCTCGGCTTGGCTTACAAAGCCGATTGGATGGCGTAAGACCGCTATTACGCTGTCAATTCGACGCTAAACATCGCGTGAACAATTGGTGGCATAGGTTTCCAGCTTTCTTATACCCCACGAGTCCTCATGTATTGCTCCCCTGCCAGCTCGTCTGGCAGGAAGCCGAGGTTGGCAAGCTAGACACGAGCCGCAATTTCCCCAACCTTCCGATTTTCACTTGTGCTCGCCGCTTCAAGCGGCGAGCACAAGTGAAAATCGGAAGGTTGGGAGGGCGTCGTTGTCTAGCTTGCGAACCTGATTCACCCACGAGACGAGCTCGTGCGGGTCCCGAGTCCGCTGTCACTTCGACGCTAGAACCTCGCCGAGTCGTTCCCACGTTTGCACCATGCTGCGGTATGCCTTGAACGATCCGAACAGACCGAGCATGCCGGCGAAAATCGCGGTCAACATGAACCCTTTCGATTGACTCTCACCGAACACCATCAACGCCAATCCGAACAACGGAATCAGTACCGCGATCAAGAGATACGATTCGCTCGTTTCCTTGATCCGTTTCGCGTTGGCATGGAATTGCGAATCGATCATCGTCGGGCGGATCATTTGCGGATAGTAAACATGCGTCGTGATCATTCCCAATACAAACAGCGGGTAAATCATCGCAACTCCGCCGCACATCAACAGAGATAAAAAGAAATGAGTCGCTTGGTCGGATGTGAACTCGCTGAAACGCCATCGCAATAGAATCGGATACACGATTCCCGCGATCGTCCAGCAAGTTCCGCCGATGATCGCGGCTCGATGTCCCAATTCCAACGTTGCCCGTAACTCCTGCGGTCCGACCGTTTCTCCGTTGCAAGCCGCTCCGAGTGCCCTGGCGCAGGCACTGGTAAAGTAGATCATCAACCCGACGGCAAAGGGGAAAGCGATCGCGTTGACCCAAAATGCGATCTGATCCAATCCGGCCCGCATCTGTTCGGTCATGATTTCGTTTTGGTTGTATTGATAGTTGAACCAACCGGCGGCAATGTTCGGCAACAAGATGGCCACCGTCGCCACCCACCACGGCGAGATTCGCATCAGCCGATCAGCGAGCGACCCCGCTTCGGGTTCAAATAATCGTGCCGCTTCCGGGTGCATCGCTAATTTTAAACGGCCCGCCATCGCGCCGCCGCTGACCGGCCGAGCCGACGGATCGACGGATAAGGCATCGACGAGCACACGATGCAATACCCGCGCCGATGCGTTGGCCTTGCCGGTTCCATCGGCCGCCCAGTTTGGCGGTTTGAGCGGGCGGGAACGAGACGCGATTTGCTCGTGGATCATGTCCGATGGCGAGCGTGCTTCGTCGTTGCATTCGAACGGGCGCTGCCCCTGCCAAAGCTCCCATAACAAGACCGCCAACGAATACAGATCCGCCGGTTCGCGGATTCCGCCCGGCGAGCCGGAAAGTTTCGGGTGCATCGCTCGTAAATGCTCCGGCGACATGTACCCGAGCGACCCGCCCAAGCAAGTCTCGGTGGATTGACCGGACTGAGCGAATGCAGCGGGCGCGTCCGTCAAGCTCACGTTGAAATCGGCCAGTTGCGGAATCCCCTCGGCGGTCAACAAGACGTTGGCGGGTTTGACGTCGCGGTGCAATACGCCCGCCTGGTGAGCCGCTTGCAGGGCCTGTGATAACTGAATCCCCACCCACGCGACCACCTTGGGCCAATCCGCCGTCGCTAACCAATCACGAGTACCCGAACGCTCGGGGACAACCTGCGCCGCCGCCAACAGGTTCGCATCAATGGCTCGCAAATAGACTTCACCCTGGATTTCCGATGAGACATCGTGGGTCACCTCGCGGACTAACGTGACCACATCGGCCAACGTGCCGCCAGGATGATACTGCATGTACAGTAAATGCGAACGATCAACGATCCGCTGATCGTACACGCGAACGATATTGGGATGATCGAACTGTGCAAGGGCTTGAGGTTCGTCGCCGTCACCTCCAGAGATCTTCAACGCGACCAAGCGTGCCATCGACAATTGGCGTGCCAGATAAACTTCTGCGAATGCGCCCTTGCCGAGCATTTGGATGATTTCGAAATCATCGATTCGTGAACCCGGCCGTCTCTGGCCTGTCGCTCGCGCGGATAAATCTTGTGAATCGTGAGCAACGTGACCCGACAACGCGGCAACGGGCTGCGTTTGAAACTCGTCCGGCGGTTGGCTCGATTCAGGCGACATCGGCGTTCAAATCATCCAACTGTTAATCATCGCCGCCGGCCACCACCGGACTGGTGATCGACCCCGAATTGACCCGCACGCTGAGAATCCGAAGCGCGATCGTGCGGACCGCATGATGGGGAAGCGGCGTCCCCGCCAACACGGCCAAGCATAACAGGCGGCCGACCGCCGATAAACCGAACAACCAATCGTAGGCGACCTCGTCGGCACCGAGCCTGTTGAAGATCGCCGCACCCAGCACCGCACCTAAGCAGATCGCGGCCGTGTTGGCGAAGTTGTAAATCGTGAGCAGTTTCGTCCGCCGAGCCCGCGGCAGCAAATCAAAAAAGCTCAAAAAGAAACCGAGTTCGTACGCCGCCCAGGCGATCCCCGCAATGATCTGCACGAACGTGAGATAAACCAAGTCGGACGAAAAGATCCAAAACGACGAAAGTGGTATTAGCCCGATGCCGCCCATCCACAGCAATCGATCGGCTCCGAACTTCTCTGCCGTTCGTCCCCAAAACGCGATCGACAACACTTTGCTGACGAATGCGATCGAGGTCAGCCAAACGAACTCGCCGTAGGTGAACTGCAAATGGGTCAGCATGAATGGCGTGAAGAACGGACCGCTGATCTGAATGAATACTTGCATCAGCACCAAATAGGCCAACAATCGTCCCGCCGCACGGTTGCGAAAAGCCGAGTCCCGCAGCGGATGATTCGATTCGTTGATCGCAGCCGGTCGAGCAACGATCGCGAGATCTTCGCCCGCCAACTGGCCGTTTGCCGCCGTTGAACTCCCGTTGGATTCCGCTTGATCGCGGGGATGTTGGAACAAGAACCAAGCCGACGCGAGACGCAGTCCCGTCGCGGCGACAAAGATCGCGGTGAATCCCCATAGGGCTCGGCCGTATTGCGAGGCAACGTGCAACGTGACGCCTGCGGCAACCAAACCGCCAAACGTGCAGACCTGCTGCAAGCGTGATCGTCGGGAAAAGAAACGAACACGAATCCCGGACGGTACGATCTCTTCCACCCAAGTGTTCCAGGCCGGCCCGGTCGCCAGCCCCGTCGCCCAGTACAACGATGCGATCAGCAAGATCATCCCGAGCGACAACTCGCCGACCCATGCCGCCACGATCAGGGGAATGAAAGCGAGCGCCTGCAACGTCGCCCCGGCGACGACCCACCGCCGCAATCCACCGATCCAGCGGATGCCGGTCGGCGACACCAATTGCAAGATTCCGCCGACGAACAATGGCACGCTTCCCACCAACCCCGCCGCCGTGTCGCTCATCCCGACCGCCAACGCAAACGCCGGCAAATACGATTCGCCGCAACCGACCATCCCGCCGAAACAAGCCGCGTCGCCCATACTTCGCGTCAAATTGCGGTTCAATGTGGTCGTTTCGGGCGAATGCTGAGCGGTCAACGAAAGGGTTCCTGGGTGCGACGGAATTCAAAAAGAACGAATGCGAGACCCATTGTCGGATAGTTACCCGCCACGACACCAGCCCAAGATCTGCCTCGGCTTTGAATCGTCCTGCTCGCTTGAGCGTGCCAGCCCAAGGCAACAGCCTCAACTTAAACTTAAACTTAAACCTAAACTTAACAGCAGCAAAACCCGCGAATCGTGGGGCTCGTGGTTGCGACGAGAGTTTAGGTTTAAGTTTAGGTTTAAGCTTAAGTTTTTTGGAGCGAACCAACACCAGATGCGGCGTGTCGATTTAATGGTAACCCGAAGCGTAAGCGAGGGATGAGTCAATATCAATGATCCCTCGCTTACGCAGCGGGTTACGAAAAAAGTGCAACCTCAAAACTCACGCGTCGGGTTACCAAAACAATTAAGCCAACACGCCGCTTGCGGCCGGGCTTAGCGATCGACGACGATATCGACGACGATTTCTAGCAGTTCGATCGCGGGTTGATTGTCACATCGGATCAATGCGGTCCGGCCGTAGACGACTTCACCGATCGGTGTGCCGAGAAACTTCGCCAAGGCCACTCCGCAGGTGACTTTCCACAAGCGACACAATTCGACCGAACGCAGCACGTGGTGTTGGATCAAGACGCGGCCGAGCGGGATTTCACCGCCGGCGATCTCCATCCATACCGCACGTTGCAACATGGCCGGGTTGAGACGCACGATCCCGTATTGCACGGTGCGTTGGGATTGATGAGTCACCAGAGTGATCTCGCGAGAATACGAAACCGTCGTCGCGGCGATTGCGGTCCGTTGGTCCGATCGCAAATTCGGATCGTTTTGCCAAACCGAGTTGCCGTCCTCGAGCGAACTGCGACTGCGATGCACGACGACATCAACTACATCGCCATGAAACGCTTCGACGGTGACCGTCATGTGATGGTTGTGATCGAGCAATTGATCGAACGGAGCGGGAACTTCGGCGACTTGTTCGAATTCGCCCAGCGTTGCCGGCGAAGCATAAAACTCCGCCAACAGTTCCGATAAGTCGACGAATTCATCGTCATCCTGGATCGCTCGGTCACTTACCACGTCCGACATGACTCAGGCGACCGGGGCCGCGACGGCGAGCGAAACGAGCGCCGGCGACGGCATCTCGGGCCGTTCCAAAACGGTATCGACGAGGAAATAAAACAACCGACGCAGTGGTTCGATTTCGATGTCGTCGGCCACCTGTTCGGCTTTGGCTTGATGCTTGTCGACCAACTGCAACGCGAGGTCAAAGGCACCGGATTGGCGATAAAGACGTTCGGCCGTTTGCAAACGCTCGATCACTGACAACTCACAATCATCCTCGGCGATGCTCAACAGCGTCGCTTGATCGTCTCCGTTGAGGTTTTGCAATGCCAGTGCCCACAACAATGTGGGTCGGCCCGCGATCACGTCGGCACCGGCGCTGAGTTTGTTCGAATCATCGCCGAGCCAATCGTGCAGGTCGTTGATGATTTGAAACGCGACGCCCAAATTACGTGAGAAACGGCGGATCGGATCGAGCAATCTCTCGACCTGGGCCGCTTCCGCAATCGCGTCGGCATCTTGAATCGCCAAACGCACACCGCTGAACAACGCCGCTTCAAAAGCGGGTGAAGTTTTCAACGCGTAAATCTTCAACGCGTCGATCGGCTGCAAACGTCGATCTTTGGCATCTCGCCAAAACAACTCCGCGCCCTGGCCTTCCGACAAACGCACGTGCGCGGCCGCCAACGAATCGAGCAAATCGACGCGAGTCGCGGCGGGGACCTCGTCACCGATCATCGTGCGGCTGAGCAACCGATAGCCCAAACCGATCAAGTAATCGCCGACATTGATCGCGGTCGCCACGCCGAATCGATCGTGGACGGCGGGTTGGCCGTATCGGAACGCATCGTCGTCTTCGATATCGTCGTGAACCAAACTTGCTTTATGAAACGTTTCGATACTCAGCGCCGCGCGGCGAACCGCATCGGGGATTTTTTCTAAGATCGCTTCACCGTCGCCTGCCGTCGCATCGCCGCCGGTCATCGCATCGTATGCCGCCAAGGTGATGAACGGCCGTGAGTGTTTACCGCCCCGAGCTAAAAAGTCATACGCGATCGCTTCGGTCGCGGCGATCGGGTCGACGCCTTCCAAACGATCCGGTGTGATCGCGTCTTCTTGTGACTCATTGCCTGAACCTTGTCCGGGCAGCCGGCCGTTTTCGCCGATCCGCGCCGGTGGTGCCAGGCGATGAAGTTCATCGGTTTGGAACAATCCGCCCGCCGCTCGCATCAAGTGAACGTAACTGCGGGTTTGCGCTGCGGCGGGAATGTATGGAGTGCGGATCATCTCTTCGACCCACGATTCGTCGACCTTGGTATTGCGACAATCGCTCGACAACAACGGCACCGCCATGCAGGGAATCCCCGCCAGCAAAACCTTATCGATGGCCTTTTCCAAAACATTCAAACACGCCACACCAACGACCGCATCGACGTATCCGCCGACGATGATCTTCATCACCACCGGTGAGCCTTCGGCGACTAAAACGCGATACCCCATCTCTTCGGCCACGCCGCGGAAATCGGCGATACTGCACGCACCGCATTCCTTGCAATTCATACCGAATTGGTCGTAATCGGCGGGGCAGCCTTCGGCGTGTTTCAAACAATGGGGCAACAAAAACAAACGACGCTCCGGAGGCACCGACGAAAGTTGCTTTCGCCAAAAGGCGCTACTGATGTTCACCATCGTCCAGCCCAAGAAGCCTTCGGGCAGATCGGCTTCCTCGAGCATCCGCCGGGCGACGACTTCCATTTGATCTTTGGTCAGCGGATGGTCGTGGTCCAAACGATCGGCGACCTCCCGACAACGATCCCGCAAACTCTCCCGCATCGCGAGGGTTTCCGGAACGTCCTTGAGATGGCTGGTCTTTCGCCGCTTCGTCCGCGTCGGGGGTGATCCGGTCGACAAATTGATACCCTGCTGAGAAAGTGCGTCGTGGTGAGGGAATTAGGTGGGTGAGCTCGGTGGAGATGCGTCGGTCTGTTGAACGTGTTTCGCCAAGCGGGAGAGTGCCGCGAGGGCAAAGATCGGTGGATAGAGCCGTTCGTGATACCAAAGCTTGGCAAAATAAAACCCGATCGGCCACGCCGTTTGGTGGCGATCGTCGGCGACGGCCCGTACCAGCCACTCGCCGCCCAACAGTATAGCGTCTCGGGTGCGATTGGTCAGGCTAATCGGCAAAGCAATCGGATCGGCCTCCCGGTGGAAGAAACTGGCCAGGGCGTCGACGGCCAAAGCGGTTTCCTCGACCGTGCTGATATGCGTCTCTGGCAGCCCGAAAGCGGCCGCGACCGAAGGTCCACCCCCCCACCCGCCGTCGGCGTTTTGGTGGTCGACGAGATACTCGATTCCTCGGACGATCGAATCCAAACCAAGTGCGGGATCGACGTCGACGAGAACTTTGGCGGTTCCGTAAACCGGATTGTCCTCGTCCGGACGATCTTGATTGCCGAACCACAACGGTAACCAGGAACCATCGGGCTGTTGCTGTCGGCGAAGAAACTCCAACCCGCGTCCGATCGCCCGCTCGGTCGCACCTGTGTTCATCGCCTCCCTCAACCCGGCGGGTTCCAGACAACGTAGTGCCCGGATCGCGTGAGCGGTCAAGTCGACACTGCTGCGGTCGAACGGAAGTTTTCCCCAACCGCGGCAAAACGTCGGCCAACCACCGTCGCGGTTTTGCAGCCCGAGCAACCAGCCCGCGCCGCGTCGGCAAGCCTCGTCGATTCGCCCGACCTGTTCCGGCGAGACGCTCGTCCGGCACGCCATCAACGCGATCATTGCCCCCGGAGTATCGTCGGCGTCGGGGACCGCGCCGGATAAGTCGGTCCAGCCCCAGCCACCGGGGTCGGCACCGGTAAAGGGATGTCGCACGTTGTGTTGGCACGACAAAATCCAATCGACTAAGTCATCGGAGATGAAATCACGATCGCCCTCACCGATCGTCAACGCCTGGACACTCAGTGAAGTCACCCAAGTCGCCAAGTTCGTATCGATCGGCCAACTGAATTGACCTTCATTCTCCGGTGTAGAGGATTGCACCAGGAACTTCAGGCCTTCGGCGACGACGGGTTGCTCCGCACGATCGGTATCGAGTAACGACATCAAGACGAACGACGTTAAAGGTGTCGCTTCCAAGTAACCACCGCTGTCCGGCTGCATCTGTCGCAACACCCGAAGTGACGGCGCGATCGCCGCTCGACGCACCCACGACCACGGCGGCCACGTGCCGTCGTGCAGAAACTTGGCCTGCCCGATCGCCACCAAAGCGGGAACGGCATAACTGACGACCGGCATTCCGAGAAACCGATACATCGATTGAGGGAACACGGCGGCTTCGAACGGGAGTGCCGACACCTCGCTCCAGGGAACCAATCCGGCAATCGCCATGTTGGTTAAAATCGGCACGACAAACGTCTTGTCGGTCCCATAACGTCGACGAAGTGCGGGGATGCCTCCGGCGGTGTCGAGGTATTGACGCAGTCTCTCGTCCGATGAATTGTGATCGCCGTCGGGGATCGCATCGGCAGCCTTCGGATCGGCGGAGATTTTCATAGCCAATGTTTCCGCAGCCAGTGTTTCCGCAGCCAATTTTTGAGCGGCAAGCACCAGGTAACTCGTCGCGATGTTCGAATGACTGCGATCGGTGTCACCGTAGCCACCGTCCGCGTTTTGCTGAGTCCGCAACCAAGCCGAACCGCCACGAACGAGTTCGCGATACCGCACCGCCTCGTCCGAGCCATTGCTCTTGCGACACGCCAAGCTCAACGCGCTGATCGCCGTCGCGGTACTGAGTGCCGACGCGGACAACTCGCCCGTCCAGTGGCTTCGCCCGTGACGCTGTTGAAGTAATTCGCGGCGGAGTCGTTCAAGGGTGGGTGCAATCATGTGTGAATTGTAGACGCTCTGTGTTTTGCCTAAAGGCGGCTACGCTGCAAACTGACAACACGACGCGCAACGGCGTGCGTCCAAATTCTCCACCCCAAACCACGGTGACGCATCGCAGTGACGTTGAATTCATGCATCGAGACCGACACATGGACCGAATTTACCTTGAAATTCCCGGCACGGAAGCGCCTGGAGCAACGTCTTTCCCTTCCCAATTCACCACCCCGTCGTCATACGTCAAAATGCGAGCTTCGCTACCTGGTGCGGGCGGGACGTCTTTCTTGGGAAGGAACTGTTTTAACCCGTCCATCGTCGCCCGGTGAGAAGCGTCCGACGCTAAGTTGGTCCACTCATTCGGATCGTTCTCGGTGTCGTAGAGTTCCTCTGAACCATCCGCGTAAGTGATGTATC
Source organism: Neorhodopirellula pilleata (assembly GCF_007859915.1). Classification (GTDB taxonomy): domain Bacteria; phylum Planctomycetota; class Planctomycetia; order Pirellulales; family Pirellulaceae; genus Rhodopirellula; species Rhodopirellula pilleata. Next base: position 262,757 of record NZ_SJPM01000009.1, on the reverse strand, counting down.
GCCATCGGCTCGTGCGCACCGCGTGGTTACCCTGGTTATGGGTCGTGATTGCCGGACGTTGGCGAACCGTCGTGGGGTCTTGGATTTGTGGCATCAACGAGATGCCTTCTAAATTGTCTTTCTCGGGCAACCCCGCCAAGGAAACCAATGTCGGGTACACGTCCAACAGTTCGGCCGGTTGAGAACAGACTTGGCCTGATTCGATCCCTGGGCCGGCGAACACCAACGGCACCCGGGTCGAATCCACCCACAATGAATTCTTGCCCGTGATCTCCTTTTCACCAATATGCCAGCCATGATCGGACCACAACACCACGATCGTATTGTCCGCCAATCCGTTTCGTTTCAGCGCGTCGAGCACGCGGCCCACTTGGCTGTCCATGAAACTGCCGCAAGCCAAATACGATCGTACTAGGTTCATCCATTCGTCGGCGTCTTCGAGGAATTCCAAACGCGGTTCGGGCAAGTCCCAGTGCATGTACCAACTGAACCTCGGCGTATCGCGACGATCGTCACGAAGGATCAACGGCAACGAAGTCGACTCGACCGGGTGCATGTCAAACCATTTCTGCGTCGCGTAACAAGGCACGTGAGGCAAGAAGAACCCGCAAGCCAGAAAGAAAGGCTCGTCATCGGGCATTTCGTCGAGTGCCCGCTCCGCCCAACTGGCCACTTTGTAGTCGCCTTTGTCTTCGTCGCGGTGCGGAAAACATCCCCAATCAACCAATCGATTCTGTGAAGGCGTCTCGACGAGTTTCGCCGGAGGGAAAGGCTTGCCCGATGCGGGTTCGCCGACGACATCCCATTCGGCTTTTCCTCGTTGACCATACCCGCCATGATATATTTTTCCGGTCGAATAAGTCTTGTATCCATGACGACGGAAGTACTGCGGCAACGATTCCAATTCGGCCAGTTCGGGTACGTCGCGGAACCAAGGTTTCAATCCATAAATGCCGGTCGAGCAGGGACGTTGGGACGTCATCAAACTCGTTCGCGACGGATTGCACAACGGCGACTGACAATGCGCGTTGACGAACGCCGTCCCGGAAGCCGCCAACGCATCGATTCGAGGGGTCTTGGCATTCGGATGGCCGTCCATGAATCCGATCCAATCGTTTTGATCATCGATCGCAATCATCAAGATATTCGGCTTTTCGGCCCAACCGTTTGTGGCGATCAAGCACAATAAAACCCAGCTACTTCGAAACCAATACATCGGCAATCGCCCTCGGGATGAAAGAATGAATTCGTGATCGATCGAGGATAGCCGGTCACAGGGCAAATACAAGTCTGACGACGCGTGCTACGTTCTTCATTCAGATAACTTACTCCCGCAACTTACTCGCGAGCGTGCTCTTCATCTTGGAGGTTCGATGCCCCTTTCTCAATCCATCGACCGCTTATTCAATCAATGCTTTTACGACTGGCAGGTCCAATCGGCTACCCCCGTGGGCGGAGGCTGCATTAGTCGAGCGTGGCGTGTCGAGGCAGCCGATGAGAGCGGAAGCGTGACGCATTTCTTTGTGAAAGAAAATGACACAAGTTTTCTCGACAACTTCCAAGCGGAAGCGGATGGTTTGGAAGCTCTCGCCGGACTGGCTGATTCGATCGACTCGTTGCACATCCCGAGAGCTCTCTTGGTCGATGTGATCTCAGGCTCCGCTTTCTTGGTATTGCCTTGGGTCGAATCGAACGGAGGTCGCAACGATGACGCGACATTTGGACAAACGTTGGCACTCTTGCATCGATCAAGCGTAGGACAAGAGATCGGCTTCCCGCGTGATAATTTCCTGGGTGCCTCGCGTCAACGCAATGTGCTCGATTCTGATGATTTGAGTTGGATCGAGTTTGTGGCCGAGTATCGCTTGGGTGAACAATTGAAAGCGGCCGTCGATGCCGGACGAGCATCTAAGACGCTACGACGGGACGTTCGCAAGGTGATCGACACGCTGAATGACCGATTGACGGGGCGTCGTCCTGAGACCGTGTTGTTGCACGGTGATCTATGGAGCGGCAACGTGATGAGGGATTCGCACAACCGGACGGTGTTGATCGACCCGGCCGCCTATCGTGGGTGCGCCGAAGCCGAGTTCGGAATGATTCGCCTATTCGGCGGCGTAGGTGCAAAATTCGATGACGCGTATCAATCGATCTATCCGTTAGCCGATGGATGGCAACGCCGCGTCGAAGTCTATGTTCTTTATCATCTGCTCAATCATTTGAACCTGTTTGGCAATGTTTATTTACCCCAGTGCGAGCAATCGGCACAGAGAATCATGAGGAACTAAGAACAGGTGACAGGTGACAGGTGACAGGTAACTTAAACGTAAACTTAAACTTAAACTTAAACTTAAACTCAGCGTAAGCAGTGACTCGACCTACGCACGTCTGGCGATATTTTCCCACTTCACTGAATTGGCCGTTTGGGCGTTAGCCTGGACCGCTAAAACTTCGCTATTGACACGATCATTCCAAAATTCGTTTTTGTTCCGCATGCCGACTTGCCTCCGACCTCTAACGAATGTCGGGGCAGTCTTTCAGGGCCAAAGGCCCGGCAGTTTACCTAGCCCAGCCCGCAGGGCTGGGTTGAATGTGCGAGCGATCCATGAAGGGCCGAAGGTCCGGCCGTTTGCTAGCGACGTGAACAAACGGCCGGACCGTTGGTCCTACATGGTAACGTGCTATCGATCACCCAGCCCTTCGGACTGGGCTAGGCAAACGGATGGGCCGTTGGCCCGAAAACCGCACCGACCTCCGCTCGCTTCGCCGAAAGGCGTGGTACCAAACTTGCGCAACCCGAAGTCGCCGCGATACCAAACTTTTAGCAGCCCAGCGTTAGCCCCGGTTAAGTGAGGACCGTGGCTAACGGGCTGTTGGTTTAATCGTAACCCGACGCGTCAGCGAGGGATTGAATGCAATTTAGTCCTCTGTAGGGATCCCTCGCTCACGCTTCGGGTTACGATGCTGAAAAAATCCACAGACCGCTAACGCCCAATCCGGTGATCAACCGAATCACTCCACCAGACGAGCTTCAACCAGTGAAGACGTTGGTTTAAGTTTAAGTTTAAGTTTAAAACTCTGGAATCGGCACCCAACTTGGACCCGATTATCGCTCGGTGACGATTCGTTTGACTCGCAATCCGGGTGTGCCCGGTAGATCGATGACTTCGATTTGGTTGGTCGAATCGGCGAATTTTTCGCGGGTCAACGGGTCGCTGTATACTGGTTCAGAAACCAACATATCGCCGCCTGCTAAGTCGGGCATTGCCGAGACTGCGCGAACGGTCGCACCGAAATAATCGATTTGGTTGTTTTGGGTCGTTGCCAATGTCGGACCGCAATGAACCGCGATGCCGAGGCGTAGATTCGTTAACGCTGGCGGTTGAGCCATCCGGTCTCGGATTGAGTCGGCTGCCTCAACGGCTTGTTCGCGCCGTTGGAAACACGCCAACATCCGTTCGCCCACCGTTTTAACGACCGCGCCGCCAGACGCTTGAACGCCATCGGCCAAACGACGGTGATGCTCTCGGATGAGTTCGTAGGCTTCGGCCTCCGTCATGCTCAAGTACAGTTCCTCGATTTGATCGATGCATGTCGCCACGAACGACATCGTCTCGGTTTCGATGGGATTCGTGCCGGCAAAATTCTGATCGGGAAACAACTGACGAAACAACGGGTTAGCCGACGCCATCGTGGCCGTGATCACATCTCCGCGGGGGATCGTGCGTTCGATCCGAACGACATGCAAGTGATCGAGATCATTCATCAGGCTGAGGTTCTGGCGACCGGCCCGGAGCGCCGGCGTGTGGCGTCCGAGGCCGACCCGTGACAATTCGAAGTTGACGCGAGACGGAGCAGCGGTTGATTGCACTCGGACCGGTTGAGTGCGCGGCAGTCTCGGTCCGCGCAGCAGATAGTCACCTGGCTTCAGATCCAATTCCAATTCCAAACATTCTCGCGATTCGATTCGAACTTGAGCGACCACGTGCGGCGAGTGTTCTGGGCCTCCGATGCAGTATTGTCCGTCATTGACTTCACGAATTTCCGGGTGCGATTGAAATACCATTTCGATCGAATCGCCCAAGTTGGATTGAAAGTCCACGTCGCAGGCTTCGCAATGCGTGTGCGCGCCGATCGCGGAAAGTTGGTCCCTTGTCGAGGCGGCCACGCGGCATGTCGGACACAAGACCTCCCATCGCAACACGAGCAGCCCTTCGGTCGCGGCGATCAAACACGCGTCCGTCATCGATCGACCATCGACCTTCATCCGATCGGCGATGGCGAGCGGACGAAGCGCCGCGAGGTCCTGCGACGACCAGTCTCGCAGGATCGTTTCCAAGCGGTTTGCCAAACTGGTATCAACGCCCCGATCGATCAGATTGGCGACTCGTTCCCGCAGTCGTTTGGATTCGTTTCGACCGAGAGGTTTGGTTTTGCAAAACGCGTCGGAACCTTCCTTTGCCGACAAGCGACCTTGGATCGCACGATCGACCCGCTTGTAGACTCCGTCGAGATGTTTGAACCCTTTCCAGTCCGCTTCGATGGTTGTCAGCATGCGTCCGAGCAGATTGCGGGACTCGATCGAGACTTGATGTGACAACCGCGTTCCTCCGTCGGCGTGCGGCTCGAGCGTGACAAGGCTCATGAACCACCGGAACGGTCCTTGGTCGAACTCTCGCAGGATTCCCATCCGACGGCCTTCGATCCATTCGAACGGATGCTCTTCCCAAGAAACCTTGACGCCGCCGAGAGTAAACTCGCCGAATTTTCGGACGCCGAGAATCGGATCATTTTCACTGCGGTAATCCACCGGCGGCAAACCGATCGCTTCGTTAAGCCGCTCGGTGTTGGATACCATCGGCCACAATTCCGATGGCTGGCTTGCCAGCTTCCAAACAACGGTCTTGGTCCATACTTTCTTTTTGGAATGATCGGGTAGTTTCGGATGAGCCTCGAAACCGGTCGGTTGACCGTGGACCAGCTTCAAAATTTCTGACAGCAATTGTCCCGCATCGCCGAAGCGATCGGCCGGGTCTTTTGCAATCGCACGCTGGACGATTTGCGCCGCCAGGTCTGAAACTTTCGCGTTTCGCTTTTGGATCGACGGTGCATCCTGGTAGCAGTGCATGGCCGCGATCTTCATGAAGTCATCCGCCTCAAAGGGCAGCGTACCAGTCAATAGTTCGTACATCGTGATTCCCACCGAATAGACGTCCGATGATGGTTTCACGGTGCCGAGCGAGCGGCATTGTTCAGGTGACATGTACCGCGGTGTCCCCAAAACCGATCCAGCGCGCGTGACCTCCATCGACTCGGATTGATGGACGTGCCTTGCGATACCGAAGTCGGTTAGCTTGATCACGAAATGCTCCAGAGGTCGCTGATACAAGTTCCCCGCAAACTCCGGCGCATCGTCGCGCAAATGAATCAGAACGTTTTCCGGCTTGATGTCCCGATGAACCATTTCGCGAGCATGAGCATCTACGAGTGCGCGCGATATATCAGCGGCGATCGACAACGCCTCGGCCTCTTCCAGTGGCGGACGTCGGGAGAGCCATTTCTTGAGGTTGACTCCGTCGATGAATTCCATCACGAGAAAATGAAATCCTTGATCCTCGCCGACTTCGATCAAGCGAGTGACGTGTTCGTTTTGGGCGTCGGCCATTAAGCGGGCCTCTTTGCGAAACCGACGAATCGATCTCGCGAAGTCCTGGCCGCGATCTCGTAAAATCTTGACCGCGACAGTCTCTTGGTTGGACAAGTCAATCGCGCGGAATACGGTCCCCATGCCGCCCTCGCCGACTTGTTGAAACAACTGAAACCGGCCGAGTTGTCGAGGCGGTTCCTTGCTCGAACGCGTCGTCGGCTCGCTCGACGCGACGGCGTTCATCGAGACGCCGTGAAAGTCGGATTCGCTGGTCGGGGCGTCATGGCTCGAACCACTTCGGCTGTCGAGTTCCGCCGTCGGCATCGTCTCGATTTCATGAGACACGTGCGGATGCAGTGCGGATTGCCACTGCGAGAGGGACGGCGGTCCTTGATCGGTATCCTCGGGAGTTTTTTCTAACAACGCACCGAGCAGTTCGTTTAGCAATCGTTGCAACGATTGAAGGTCGTCGTCGACCGACAAGGCAATCTTCGCGATTGCCTCGTCGCAGATCGTCGCCGTGTAATCGATCCACACAGGTACCGCGTCGTCGGCCTGGACCAACAGGGTCGTGGGAGAATAGCTGCCGTGAAAGAGCCCCACACGATGGGCGGCGATGGCGGCATCGACGATTTGCCAAGCGATTCGCCATCGTTGGTCAGCCGTTAGGAGACTTGTCGTTGGTTCAAGGAGACGATCAAGCCCATGGCGACTTGGGTCGGTACCTTTGGGCAACTCCATTCGCAATGTCGGCGGATCGACATCCATGCTCCAACTTGCCACCTTACGAACCGCGGGATGCTCGACCAATCCGATCCGTTGGCACTGCGTGGTCACTTCGGCTAAACGGCGCGGGTTGTTCGCGATTCCCGACAATACCCGCAACTCGAACGGCCCGGCGTGTTCGTCTCGCCCGAGCAGACGCTGTCCGTCCTGTCCTTGAGAGACAGCCCGCAACGAGCCACACTCCCTCTCGTTCGCCGCGTCGATGTCATCGGTGGCTTGCGACGGTTCGATCGATCGGCGAGTTAATTGATCGGGCATGGGACGTTCACGAGGGGCCAAGATCGATGGTTGACGGTGGATAGTCTATCAGCCCAATCGCCGTTGGCGGAAAAGACGCAAACGTCAGTCGGATCCAAGGCATCCAGGTCGACATCCTCGGCCGCCCGCCATTCTTTTTCGACACGCCAATCGGTTGTTTTCCCGCAAGCTTGGAAACGATGAAGTTGACCGGAGCCCAGTCCCGATCGCAAGACGTCTTCGGCATAAACGACCGGCTCGATCCCGATTTGTTCGGCCGCCGTTTTGCGAATCGCAATCCCATACGGTTCATAGTCCCAGCGATGCAAGTGGCTGCGATAGGTTCGCCGAGACAGTAATTCAGGCAGAGGCACGGCCGAGAAGCAAACCACCGGAATCTGATGGCTTGACGTGACCGCACCAGCGATCAATCGTCGCCCGCGAACGATCCTGGCTAAGGCAGCCGGAGCGGATCGGGACGCCGTGGCGGCATCGCCCAACAACATCTCGTCGCGGTATTGCCGAATCGTTTGTTTCGGCCACGGGCCCGGTGCCGCTCGGGTGCAATGGACCAAAAATTCATCCCAATCGATTTGGTCCATCGCGATGCATGGTGACAACGAATCGGCGGAGAGCGACGACAAAAGATCCGTATTCGAACAGGGGGATTCCGATTCGGCGGACAAAAACAGTCCGATCGCACCCGCTTCGAGCAATGCCGTTTCGTGCTTCGATCCGATCGCGACGCGAACGATGCCGGATTCGATCGCACAACGCCGGCGAATCAATCCGGTCACTTTCCCTTTGGGTCGACAATAGGCGACATCGACTCGATCGGCGAGCGAGATCAGCCGCAAGTCACGGTCGTCGCTCTTATTCAGAAGTAAAATCGGCACACCGAATAGATCGGCGGCCTGCATCGCCCACGGCCCGACCGCCGTGCCATCGGCGATCAGCAAGGTCGCACCACTTGCCCGCATCGCTTGCATCGACGCCGCCAAATGTCTCGCCATGAGACGATGCCGGGTCGTGTCATGTCCCAAACGACTACAAACGACCGTCGCCAAGGGGCCAGGATGTTCCAATGCTTGCCGAACGTTGGGATCGTCATCGGGCACGTCCCAACCCATCGCTTGGCAACGTCGCCGTCGATCTGATTGAGTTGTTTTCAATTGCCGCAAGACGTTCTCGTGAGACGACGTTGGCGGCATCGGATTCAACCCACTTCGTTGGCGATCGGTGAGCCACAATGAGCCGCGATTTTGTCAACGTTGGGCGACTCGATCACGCCCCGCTCGGTGATGATCGCGGTGATCAGTTCGGCGGGTGTGACATCAAAAGCAGGATTGATCACATCGACGTTCTCAGGAACCATTGTCCGACCCGATGGACCGCCGGGGCACCGCACCTCCTCGCCGTCGCGTTGTTCGATCGGAATCAAATCGCCCGAAGCCAATGCCAAGTCGAACGTGTTTGTCGGTGCGGCAACATAAAAAGGGATGCGATGATAATGCGCCAACACGGCCAACGGGTAGGTTCCGATCTTATTCGCCGCGTCCCCGTTGGCTGCGATGCGGTCGGCACCGACGATGATCGCGTCGACATGTCCTTGACGCATCAAACCGCCCGCCATCGAATCGGTGATCACGGTCACGGGCACACCCGCCTGAGCCAATTCCCAAGCCGTCAATCGAGCGCCCTGCAACAGCGGACGCGTTTCGTCGGCATAAACGTGCAAGGTCTTACCGTGCTCGTGCAAGTAGTAGATCGGTGCGAGTGCCGTTCCAAACGTTGACGTTGCTAAGCCGCCGGCGTTGCAATGTGTCAAAACGTTCCGGCATTCTGCGAGCCGACCGCTGCCGTGTCGACCGATGCTGCGACACATCGCTCGATCGTCCTCATGAATGCGAATCGCCTCGGCCACCAAAGAGACTCGCAGCGATTCAACCGACGAAGCCCCTTTCGCCGTCGCCTCCATCGATTCTAATTCGGGCGAAACGGACTCAGGCGACTCGACAATCGCCCGCATACGATCCAAAGCCCAAAACAAATTCACTGCCGTGGGTCGGCTCGTCGCGAGGTATTCAATCGCGTCGATCCATTTCGTTCGAGCCGTCTCGAGCGAATCGCTCGATTCGATCGGCGTTAGCGTCACACCATAAGCCGCCGCGATCCCGATCGCCGGAGCACCACGAACGACGAGCCGGCGGATCGCGTCGTGAAGTTGCGGTAGGGTCTCGCACACACAACGCGTTAACGATTCGGGCAATCGAGTCTGGTCGAGCAAGTCCACCGCCGCGCATTGAGCACGGTCGGCGATGCGGTAGCGAATGGTTTCGCTACTCGCGTCGGCGATCGACGTGCTGTTTACCGATGCGGTTGTATCCGAACCCATCAAACGTTTTCGGCTGCGGGGACTTCGAACCCTTCACGATACTGACGACCGATCCAAGCGTTCGCTTCTTCGTTGTCGATGTACTTTTCCGCCTTTGGATCAAAATTCAAGACGGGACCGAGCGACAAACCATTTTGGCTCAGATCGACACCGTTGTCGCGCAAGTGTTGCAGCGTTCGGGCCAACGTTTCGGCATCATCATCGCGTGAAGCGAATCCACCGACCGCGTCTTCGATCTCTTGGGCACCAACCCGATTGCCTTCGCCGAGGTAATAAGACGTATTGCCGAGGTGAGCGATCGCCGCCGACAAATGACCGCAGCGAGCATCGGCGTTGAGTAGCGAGGCGTCACGCGACACGACGGCATCAATGAAGTTACTCATATGAACGTTGTTCAAGCTACCGTGCTGCTTGTTGTCGTGTCGGAACTCCTTGATCAACTTCTTGTTGCGATCATAGGCACGACACACCTCGTAGCTCGGCCCTTGTACGGCGTACCCTTCGGTGCCGTAGAACACCACGCCGACTTTGTTCCCTTTGGTCGACTGGAACAATTCGTTCAGTTCCGTGTCGGCCGAGTTATCGACGCTGAGTCCACGTGTTTCAAAAACGATCGTCTTGTCGCCGTAATCGTAGATCGAAACTTGCGTGTTGGCCGTGTCGCCGGCATCGACGTAGTCGGCGTCTTTGCGTTCGGCTTGATAACCCAAACGGCCCGCGTAAGTCAGGATCTTGTTGGGGTGTCGTTCCAATTGCAAACCCCAGCGGGCCACATCGGTTTGGTGCGGTCCTTGGTTGCCCGAGTCGCCGTTACCGTAGTGGCGTTGCCAGTGCCAATCGTAGTGGAACTGTTGACGAGTGAGTTTCGGCTCAGTGAACGTAGCCGGCCCGCTCCACAAATCAAAATCGACGTTGGACGGAATCTCATAATCGCCCAACGATCCGATCGATTTGCGTCGTTTGTAACACAACCCGCGAGCCAAGTTGACTTCGCCGATCCCGCCTTCGGCGACAAAGTCGATCATCCCCCGAACGCCGACGCTGCTTCGACATTGTGTTCCGGTTTGAAACATGCGGCCGTATTTTTGCGCCGCCGCGACGAGGGCGCGACCTTCGTGAATGTTGTGGCTGATGGGCTTTTCGATGTAGACATCCTTGCCCGCTTGCATCGCCCACACGCCGATCAACGCGTGCCAGTGATTGGGGGTCGCACACGTAATGATTTGCACATCGTCGGATTCCATGATCTCGCGGACGTCACGCACGACGCGAGGACGTCGTCCTTGCATCTTTTCGACCTTGTCGGCTTGTTTTTGCCCGACCTTCTCATCGACGTCGACCAGCACACTGATGAACGTTCGCGAGTCGTGATTGAACCCATCGACGTGCGACATGCCACGCCCGTTGACGCCGCAAACGGCCACACCCATTTTTTCGTTTGGCGAATTAGTGGCGGCACGAGCCGATCCGACATGCACGGCGGAGGCAGTTGCGAGGGCGGCACTGGACAGGCCGAACTGGCGGCGATTGAGACGATTCATGAATACTCGGTGGGGCGGGGGAAAAAGGGGCGGGATTCGCCCGCTATTATGCACGACGGGAAGTCAAAATCCTAGTACCGCCGATCGATCGGGCTAACTCTGACAAATGATCGTCGACCTTTGCCCCTCCGTAGCGTGCCGCTCGATACAGTCCGATGAAATCGGTTGCTTCGCCCGCCGTCGACGCGTCGACGGTCATCGCGACGCGGGTGAGAAGCTCATCGTCGGTTTCCCAAGGTTGCGGCATAACACCGAGACGTTCGAGCGAATCCAGGTAATGCTGATAGACCGACCGCAGAACTGGGTCGATCGGATCGGCGTTGGAGTCGGCCGGAACGGGCCTACCTCGACGCCGCCACGCGATCCAAATCGCGACCATCGCGATCGCCAACCACACGACGGGCGATGTCAACATCCAAACCAACCAAGTCGATGGGTGGTTTTGGATCGTTTGCCAGATTCGACGCCATTGAGATCGGATCGCGGCGATGATCGCGGTGGACCAACTGACCGGTTCGGACACGCCGATGACTTGTCGACGTGAAGCGGCGGGCGTCGGATCGTAGGTGAGATATCGCTGCTCCGCCTCGGACCAAACTTCCACCCAAGCGTGGGAATCTCGTTCGCGGACGGTCACGCGCCCGGTCAGCGGATTGGACTCGGTCGGCGCGAACCCGCTAACGACTCGCGTCGGAACGCCTTGGGTACGTAACATCAACGCCATCGCGCTGGCGAAGTAAACACAGTACGCCGGACGACGCTGCTCGACAAAGACGACCAAGGGCGGCGCGTCTCCGGTTAAATCAGTGGTTAACGAGTATTGAAACTCATTATGAAAGAACGCTTGGACGGCGTCGGCTTTGGCTTCGTTGGTCATCGCACCATCGGTCAACGATCCTGCGACTCGGCTCAACGACGTTTCAACGGATTCATCCACGCCGAACAAGTTCGGCTCAATTCGTGACGCCGTCGATTGCGGCTCACTTGTGTGGACTGGGGTTTGAGATGGTCGCGTCTCATTCGGCAAACGGGCAACTTTCGATGCGATTAAACTCATCGAGAGTCCCACCGGTTCGCCCCGCAAGATCCAGCCACCGGTGATTCGAGGAGTGGCTCCGTCGACCTGCCGCGTCCCGGCCGGAGAGGGCAACGCGCCGCTGAGGTCTTCAAGGAACCAGAAGTCAAGTTGACGTGTGTCATCGCGATCAGACGTTGGTTCGCCGAACGAACCGAGTGGTTGATCCAATTGGTCCGACGTCGTCCATCGTAATCCGTCGAACTGGTCCATGACCTGTACTCGCAGCAACCCGGGCATCTGCGAAACCTCGAACAATTCACGTTTGGATTCCCGGATCGTGCTGCGAGAACTCAAAGTAATGTTCTTGCTCAGCCCCGTCGTGGACGGTGTGTTGGTGTTTTGCATGACCGATTGCATGGAACTCAAGAACAATCGATCGACATGCTTCAGCCCCACCGACATGGCCATCGTCGACAGCACGACCAGCCCTATGAACAACAAGAAAGGGAAAACCAACCGGCCGCCTGCGCGGGTCAATCGGGAGTGCGTTGCTGCGGTGACCAGCGTGGTGGCAAAGAACGCGATCAAGGCATAATACAACGGCCCGGTCATTTGCAACTTGCCCGAAACGGCGATCAGCCCCCACGATGCGGCCCACGCGACGGTGGTCTTGCCCGCGAACACCGCCATGACGATCAACGCGACCGCCATGCCCGTGATCGTTCCGACGGCGACGGGCGGAATCGGTCCGTGCGTGATCTCTGCGGAAGGAACTATCAACCCGATGACCAATCCGCCGATCACGCTGAGGTACCAATGCCATGAACCGGTCTGGACGGCGGTATCACGCGACATCGCATAAAGGACTGCGATCGCCGCAGGCACAGCCAACGACCAACGATCCAGCGCGATCGCGTGGATCAACAACGCGACCAGCACCGGCAAGATCGGCGTGAGCCGTTTGAACGTCGCGAAATCAGGTTTCATTAGGATGCCTCGATGATTTCAGTGTGATCCAAACCATCCAGTGCACGGCCTGGTTTCATGCAAATCACTCGCACCGCCACGCCGTGCGATTTCAATCGCCGCACCAATTCGCGGCGAGGGCCGTCCCAATCCATCATGATCAAGATGATCGCGGACAAGGCTTGCGTCTCCGGCAGCAGAACCGATTCGAGGCGTTGAAAGTTCATCTCGCCGCCGGGTTCCAGGCAGGCGAGCAGTTCTAAGATATTGTCCAAGTGAGCCAATGCCCGGCCGGCTTGGAAGTGGTAGACGTCGTCGCCGGCCGCAAAAATGTCGATGATGTATTCCTGACGCGCTAACACGTCGGCAATGCCCGCCGCCAACGAGATCGCTTTCTCAAGCCGCCGTTCGTCGCGAGCCCAGCGGGCCTGCACGTCGAGGACGATCGCCAACCGCACGAAATACTCTTCTTGAAATTCACGGGCGATCAGGCGTCCCGTTCGCGCACTCGAGGGCCAATGAATGTCTCGCAAACGATCACCCTGTCGCCAATCACGCGTCCCTAAGAACTCCGTCGATTCACCGACTTGGGACGCCACGGCGATCCCACCGGGTTGATGATGGCTCGAATGCGGAACGACGAAATGACCCACGTCGGTGATACGCGGGTAAACGACCAAGCGATCGATGTGATGCGAACGTTTTCCCGACTTCACCAAGCCCGTGGGAAACGTCGTGGCCCCCTGCAATCGCTTGAGTTCGTGCCAATCACGACTGACGCATCGCAGCTTCAACGTCACCGTTGTTTTTTCGCCCGGTTCCAGCGAGTCGATCATCGGTGACTCGCCTTCGGGACGTAGATCCGGTGGTAGGCGGCGTTCCTCGATCACCACGTTCCGAGCCGTTCGCTTCCCCACGTTCTCCACATCAACGCGGTACGAAAACACCTCGCCCGCCGAAGGGTAGGTCGTGATCCGGCGGGTCAAACGCAACCGCGGTCGAAAGTAAACGCCGATGAATCCCGCGATCAATAGCGCCGACGTGCTGAACCCGAACGACAAAACGAGCGGCTGAGTCAAACCACCCATCAACATTCCACCGGATAAGATCATCCCCCAAAACAACGCGCGGCCGCCCACGGTAAACTCGCCACGATGGAAGTCGTCGAACCACAACACGCCGCGATTCTCAAGCGGTCCGCTGAAGAACGACCATCGTTTGCGTCTTGCCATGGTTGACCAATGTCACGGGATGAATACGGGTCCCTAACGCGGGACGGGAACTTCGCCGACGATCTGTTCGATCACGGCGAGTTTCTCTGTCCCCGAATATTTTGCTTTCGTATCAAGAACCAAACGGTGCGCCAGAACCGGTCCGGAGAGCCGTTTTACGTCTTCGGGGACGACGTAATTTCGACCTTGCAGCAACGCGAACGCACGCACGACCCGGGCAAACTGCAGCGAACCACGAGTCGAAACGCCCAATCGAACGGCGGGATGATTTCGCGTCGCCGTCACCACAGCGAGCAAGTATCGCGTGACCGTATCCTCGATCTGAATGCCCTCGACGGCTTGCTGGATCCGAATGATCGCTTCGGCATCAGCGACCGCCGCCAACGTATCGAGCGGATGACCGGACGATTGAGCCGCCAGGATCCGCAACTCTTCTTCTTCGGACACGTAACCGAGCGACAACTGCACCATGAACCGATCCAATTGGGCTTCGGGCAACGGATACGTCCCATGGAACTCGACCGGGTTCTGGGTCGCGATACACAGAAACGGCGACTCCAATCGATACGTCTTGCCGTCGACCGTGACCTGTTGCTCGCCCATCGCCTCGAGTAACGCCGACTGCGTTCGCGGCGACGCCCGGTTGATCTCATCGGCGAGCAACACGTTGGCAAACACCGGACCACGATTGAACGTGAACGTATTGTCGCGAGCATTGAAGATCGACGAACCGACAATGTCCGACGGCAACAGATCCGGCGTAAACTGCACGCGTTGAAACAAACAACCCGTCGACACGGCGAGCGTCTTGGCTAGCGTCGTCTTCCCCGTGCCCGGAATGTCCTCGAGTAAAGCATGCCCTTTGGCCGCCAAGCAACTCAACAACAATTCCAGCGAATCCCGTTTCCCGCGGATCACCTTCTCGAGATTGCCCAGCAATCGATCAAGCGTCGCTTGGACGTCGTTGGTTAAGTCAGAATGGGAAGTCATCGCAACACAATTAAGAGATTCTGAGAAGGCAGCCAATCCACTGTATCGGTAATCGCCGCGATCGGTGTTCTTTGGTCGCCATTAATATAAGCCCGACGCGCAAGTTTTGAAGTTGCACTTTTGCCTGTGGCATTGGTTTTTCGTAACCCGCTGCGTAAGCGAGGGATGAGTCAATATCAAATATCCCTCGCTTACGCAGCGGGTTACGAAAAAAGCGAGACTTCAAAACGCTCGAGCGAGGGATGAGTCAATATCAAATATCCCTCGCTTACGCAGCGGGTTACGAAAAAAGCGAGACTTCAAAACGCTCGAGCGAGGGATGAGTCAATATCAATGATCCCTCGCATACCGGCGTGTTGATTTAGTCCGAATCGAAACCCGAAGCATGAGCGAGGGATACATATCGAGGATTGAATAGCGTTGAATCCCTCGCTCACGCTTCGGGTTACGATTAAATCAACACGCCGTTGCGCGTCGCGGCTGATCCAACGGTTTCATACGTACAACGATTCTAAGTAAACGGACGGACGTCGACCCACCGCATCCCAGCGGCTTCGGCTGCGGCGAATCCGAGCGGGGAGTCTTCAAAAACGAGGCAACGTGTCGGCTCAACGTCTAACAATTTCGCCGCTAACAAGAACGCGTCGGGTTCAGGCTTATGCAGTTCGGTATCTTCACTCGTGACGATCGCGTCGAACCACTCCGTGATACCCATTTGAGCGAGTTGGCGATCGATGATCCGGCGGATCCCGCCACTGGCAACCGCCATCGCCAACTTGCCGCGATGGCTTTTGGCCACATCCACAACGACTGACAACGGCTCGAGACGATCCATCAGATCCTCGAACGCTTGTTCTTTGGCATGCGACGTCTCGTCCACATCGACCGACTTGTTTTGCTCGTCACACAAGATCGCGATGATCTTTTCGGTCGGCATTCCGCCCATCGAATAAAAACGATCTTCGGGAAACTTGATCCCCCGCGCCGCCATCGTGTCTCGCCAAGCGATGTAATGAAGCGGCATCGAATCGGACAGGGTTCCGTCGCAATCAAAGATCAATCCATCGAACTGACCCGTCAGATCGGATTGCCAAAACGGTGAGGTTTGTAGTTCAGACAAGAGTGAAGAGTGAAGAGTGAAGAGTGAAGAGTAGGCTGGGTCGAAGCCGCTTCGGCGTAGACCCGGCAGCCAACCGCCAACCGCCAACCGCCAACCGCCAACCGCCAACCGCCAACCGCCAACTACCGATACTGGACTTGCCCGGTGCCTGGCACGATGGTTCCGATGCGCTCGCATCCGATCCCCATGGTTTTCATTTGGGCGATGATAGTTGCCGCGTAAAATTCGTTCACGACGATCGCCATCCCGATCCCCATGTTGAACACTCGTCGCATTTCCGCCGTTTCGATTTCGCCGGTTTTTTGCAACCACGTAAAGATCGGGTTGGGCGACCAAGCGTTCGGATCGATCACCGCGTCGACGCACTTGGGAAGGATCCGGTCCAGGTTCTCTTGGATGCCGCCGCCGGTGATGTGCGCGATGCCATGCAAGACTTGCTTGACGCGGTAGTGGTTCTGAATCGCCCGGATCGCACTGACATAAATTCGCGTCGGCGTCAGACAAATTTCACCAAGGGATGCACCGGAGCATTGCGAGGACAACTCCTCCGGATGATCGGTCCATTTTAACCCGGCGTCGGCGACGACCTTGCGCACGAGCGAGAAACCGTTGCTGTGGATGCCCGAAGCGGCGAGCCCTAGAACGACGTCGCCTTCGGCGATCTGTTTGCCGTCGATCAAGCGTTTTCGCTCGACCACGCCGACGGCGAATCCGGCCAAATCGTAATCGTCGGTCCCGTACAAGTCGGGCATGATCGCGGTTTCACCGCCGAGCAGCGCCATGTCGCCGGTGATGCAGCCGTCGCTGATCCCCGAAACGATTCGCTCCAATCGAGCCGGATCGTCTCGGCCCATCGCGACATAGTCCA
This sequence comes from Neorhodopirellula pilleata, assembly GCF_007859915.1. GTDB lineage: Bacteria > Planctomycetota > Planctomycetia > Pirellulales > Pirellulaceae > Rhodopirellula > Rhodopirellula pilleata. The sequence continues at coordinate 245,957 of NZ_SJPM01000009.1, read as the reverse complement.
GGAAGAACAACGGCTCGGCCCCGGTGCAGATCAAATCGTTCACGCACATCGCCACCAAATCCACGCCGACGGTGTCGTGGCGGTTGAGCGATTGGGCCAGGATCAGTTTGGTACCGACTCCGTCGGTGCCGCTGACCATGACCGGATCTTCGTAATTTCGGGCGAACAGTTTGCCATCGAAGTCGAGCCGAAAGAGGCCGGCGAACCCCCCATCACTCTTAAGGACCCGGGGGCTGAACGTTCGATGCATCAACCGAGGCAATCGGCTCATCGATTCCGCGTAGACATCGAGATCGACGCCAGCGTCTTTGTAGGTCGCGGCCATGGAAAAAGAGCGAATCAATTGAAAAAGGGAACGGGGCGGATCAGTCGCCGTATCATGACGCGATCACCTCGCCGTGACGAGGGGCGAGAAGCCTGGACCAAGAAATCCTAGCTTTTGGACGTTTTTCCGAATTTCTCGCACGACCACAACGCAACCCCGACACTATTAACATCAAACACCACCCCCTCTCCAACAAACCCGTCCCCCTGCAAACCTGCCCCCCTGTAAACCTGCCCTCCTTTTCCCCTCAAAATCCCCCATGCGTCTGACCCTCCGAACCCTACTGGCCTACCTCGACGACATCCTTGAAGAGGACGATATCCAAGTTCTCAAGGCCAAGATCGAAGAAAGTCCTCGGGCGACCCAGTTGATCGAACAGATTCGCAGGAGCGTCGACAACGGCGCGATCGGGGCGCTGTCGCCCGACGCGATCGGACCGCTCGAGAACGCCAACGCGATGGGTGAGTATCTCGACAGTACTCTGCCGCCCGAACAAATCGCCGAGTTGGAGCGGTTGTGCATGGATTCGGACTTGTCTCTGGCCGAAGCGGCCGCGTGCCACCAAATCCTGACCGTCGTTTTGGGACAACCCGCACAAGTCCCCGATTCCCTGCGTCAGCGGATTTACGATCTGCCGCTCAGTGCAGCGCTGCGAACGATGGAGCAACAAACCCAACCGGCCGCCGACGCCCGGGCCGCCGGCAAAACCGGTCCCGGCGACTCGCCCAACGCTGACATAAACCAAGGGGCGGCCCCAATCCACGGTGTCAACGAAATCGAATTCGCCGGTTCAGGCCAAACGGATGCAGCGCTGGCCGCCGCAGCGACGCGAATTCGCCCAGTCGGCCCCGATGATTCGGGCGTGTCCCATGCCGTCGTTCGAATGCGCTCCGAAACGGATGATCTCGACGGACGATCCGAAGCCGAAATCGTGGCCAGCACCACCCGAGCGATGCAAGAGAGTTCAGTTTATGGTGGTTCCATTCGCCCTTCGCGAATCACACCATGGTTGGTCACGCTCGCCATGACAGGCGTCGTTGCGTATGTCCTGATGCAAATTTTCTCTCCGTTGGCCAAACGCCGCGTCCGGGAGGTCGGCGTCGTGGCGATGCAGGACATCGACAACGGGGCAACCCCGATCCTGGAATCGACCGAACCGGTCGTGCCGATCGAACCAAGCTCGGTTACCGACCCGAACCTTCCCGCCGAGTCCAGCCCGCAAGGTACCGGCACGCCCGATCCGAACACGCCCGATCCAACATCACCCGATCCGAACGCGACGGACGAACGCCCGACCGACAACGCATCGATGACTTCTTCCCAGGATTCGGTCCCGGCCGCCCTGATCCCCGAGGTGCCTCCGCCACCGGTGCCGCCGGTCGCGATTTCCCCCGAAACGCCTCAGCCGGATTCGCCGGGAACCGAACAACCGCTCCCGGCGGTCGCCGAAGTGGCCCCGGGCACTTCCGGTGAGGCTGCTTCGGCTCCGCCTGATGCGATGACGGCGTCTGATGCGATGACGGCGGCTGAATCAAAACCCACAGCCGAAACCTCGCCGCTCGATAACGCTTCGCCCGAAACCACCGTGCCCGATAACTCCTTGAACGGCAGTGAGATGCGAACCGGTGACGCCGTGGAAGCGGCGGCGTCCAAACCGCCGGCGGTCTCGGAGTTGCCGATCACGCTTTCGGAAGTAACGGTCGCCCAACTCAATAACGAATCCGCGTTAATCCTCGCGGAGACCCCTCAAGGGTGGTCGCGTTTGGTTGCGGCGAGCACCGAAACCAAAGCGAATCCCTTCATCACCAATGCCGTTCGTTCGGGTCAGACCGTTATCGCACCCGCATTATATCGTCCTGTTTTGGCCAACCCGGTAGGTCTGGAATGGACACTCACTGGGCCGACTCGCTTGCAGATCACCCAGGAGCCTGCGGGAATGACGGTCACCGACGTCATCGACGGGCGACTGTTGCTCGCTTCCACCGGGCCGGGCGTGACGACGATGTTGCAGCTCGGCCCTCGCAAGGTTCAAGTCGTTTTGCCGGAAGCCCAAACCGTGCTAGCGATCGAAATGGTGCACTTTCGTCCGGTGGGTATCGATCCGTTGGTGCCGGGGAACCGCCGGCCCATTTACCGGGTGATTGCGGTGCAAGGCGAAGCCACCCTGCGCAGCGAACTGATCTCCCCGTTGACCCCTGCAAAGACCGAAGACGCCGTGACGCTGACGACCGGCCAACAATGGCAAGCCAGAGGCGACCAGGACGCCGCCGTCACCACGGTCAGCATCCTGCCGCCGTGGATCGACGATGCGGCGCAAAAGAACCTCGCGATCGCATCGGCACGTGATGGACTGATGGAATTTTTCGCCAACGTCGAGCCGCTCGAGAAAGCGTTGCGAGAAGCGATGGCGTTCCGCCGCGTCGAAGTGGCCGCATTGGCCGCCGAGACTTTGTTGCTGCTCGGTCGCGCGGACGTTTATTTCGGCAGCGACGGGATTCTCAGCCGTCCTCGCCAACGGCTGTTTTGGACCGAACACTTCCAAATGCTTCGCCAACACATCGCTTCGGATGCCAAAGCGGCGGCCGATGTGAAGGCGGCCATCGCGTTGGCGGAATTGGCCGACAGTGAAAACTTGTTCAAGCTGCTTGTCGGGTTTACCAATGAAGAACTCGCCGCCGGCGGAGACGAAAAACTGGTCAAATTGCTCGATTCGGCCTCCATGCCCGTCCGCGTCTTGGCGATCGAAAATCTCAAAGCCATCGTCGGCGACGACCTTGGTTACCGTGCCGACCAAGAAAACGCCAACACCCGCCGGGCCGATATCAAAAAATGGGAAGCCCGATTGCGAAAAGACGACATCCGATACACGAACTAACGCTCCAACCGGCCCCCCAAGCAGATCGGGCCCCAAAGTAGGCTGGGTGGAGGAGGCTCTGCGACGAACACCCGGCATTCCGCTGTTAGCCTAAACCTAAACTTAAACTTAAACTTAAACTTAAACTTCTGAAGCGAGCACCGCTCGCGAGCCCCACAGGATCGGGCCGGCCAAAGGAAGGCCTGTTTAGGTTTAGGTTTAAGTTGAGGTTTAAGTTGAGGTTTAAGTTTGAGTTTGAGTTTAAGTTGAGGCATTGTCGCGAGCGGCCTGCGGCCGCGTCTCTGCCGGCACCGCTGCGACGCAGCCTGCCCCAAACGCTGAATTCCGATCCCAATCTTTTCGCGGGCATGATATCCTAGGGGCTGTCGATATCTCTTCTCCAATATCTCTTCCCAACGTTCCCTCTTCTCTACGTACAGGCTGACCGCCATGAGCCGGACCATGCAAGAATTCACTGATCTGCTGCTGCAGCAAGGCGTGATCAGCCTCGACCAGCTTTCCGAAGCCGAAGAAATCGCCAAAACGACGAAGGCGGAAATCGGGGATGTGCTGGTCAAACTCGAGTACGCGACCCCCGAAGAGGTGGCCCAAGCGCTCGCGAAATTCCACAAAATCCCCTACGTCGACCTTCGCAGCGTGCGGATCAATGAATCGGTCATCGAACTGGTTCCCGAATCGGTCGCCCGTGAAAACATGGTGCTGCCGTATAAAGAGGAAGACAACGCGTTGACGATCCTGATCGCCGACCCCTTTGACCTCGAAACGATCGAAAAACTACGGTTCATCCTCAACCGCAAGATCGAAACCGCCCTCGCCCCCAAGGAAGCCATCAACGGAGCGATCAACCAGTACTACGGTCAGGTCGAAGGCGAATCGGCTGACTCGATGCTCCAGGAATTCACCGATACGGCGATCGACTTCACCGAAACCGACGGCGGCGGCGACGGGATGGACGAAGGGGACATGGACGACGATTCCGCACCCGTCATCCGCTTGGTCAATTTGATGATCGCCGAAGCCGTCCAGTTGCGGGCCAGCGACATCCACGTCGAACCCTTCGAACACCGCGTTCGCATCCGCTATCGCATCGACGGCCAATGCGTCGAGCGGGAGGCGGCCCCCCGGCGGATGCTCTCGGCCATCATCGCCCGGATCAAAATCCTCTCCAAAATCGATATCTCGGAAAAGCGACGCCCCACCGACGGGCGGATCAAGATCACCGTCGGTGACAAGCAACTCGACTTGCGGGTCAGTATTATCCCGACCAATCACGGCCAGTCCTGCGTCATGCGACTGCTCGATAAAGACAACATTAAGGTCGGCACGCGGCAACTGGGTCTGAGCGAGCGAGATTTCCGGAATTTCAATTCGCTCATCAAACGCCCTAACGGGATCATCCTGGTCACCGGCCCGACCGGGTCGGGTAAGACGACCACGCTCTACGCGTCGCTGAACGCCCTGAACCGACCCGACCGCAAGATCATCACCGCCGAGGACCCCGTCGAGTACTACCTACCGGGGATCAACCAGGTCGAAGTCAAACACAACATCGGACTCGATTTCGCACGCATCATTCGGGCCATGCTTCGCCAAGCACCCAACATCATCTTGGTGGGCGAGATGCGAGATCATGAGACAGCATCGATGGGAATCGAGGCCTCATTAACTGGACACCTGGTTTTCAGTACGCTGCATACGAACGATGCGCCCAGCGCCATATCACGGATGGTGGACATCGGTGTACCATCCTACATGGTGGCCAGTTCGGTCATCGCGGTGTTGGCTCAGCGTCTGGTGCGGACGATCTGCCCCCGCTGCAAGGTCAGGTATCAGCCTCCCCAGAGTGTGATCGAGGATTCGTTGCTGCCGCCCGAGATGATCGCCCAGGCGGAGTTCAGCAAAGGTCGTGGATGCACTTATTGCGGCCGCTCAGGCTACCGCGGCCGGATCGGGATCTATGAGTTAATGCTGACGACGAACAAGCTCCGCGAGATGATGTTCAAAGGCTCATCGACGAAATTGATTCGCGAGGAAGCGATCCGTGGCGGCATGTCGACGCTTTACGCCGACGGCATGCTCAAAGTGATTCGCGGCGTAACGACATTCGAAGAGGTCTACCGCGTGGCCAAACAGACCGAGCAAGAGCACTTAGCGCTCGACCACATCGCCAAATCGCTGTCGGCTCTTTAGAAGCCAGTGGCGAGTAGCGAGTAGCGAGAAGCGAGAAGCGAGAAGCGAGAAGCGAGAAGCGAGAAGCGAGAGATCGGACCGATCCGTCAGATCAGTCCAATCTGACTGATCTCTTCACTCTTCACTCTTCACTCTTCACTCTTCACTCTTCACTCTTCTGCTCCCCCCTCTCCTGGCGGCCGTTGCCTGGCGTACCTGCCCGCCGGGCCGGCTGCAAGGCCGCCTTGGCGTTCAATCCGCCCGTGCAGCGGGAAAACCGTTGCCTTTTCTGACCGTTTACGTGATACTGCAGGTGTCCGAAGCAATTCCGGCATCATCTGAGCCAGCCCGACCGGCCCCATTCATTTTTCTTATCTTTTCGGTCTGGCAGGTGGATTCACAAGCATTTCGGTAGCTGGATTCACAAGAATTCAGCCGTCAACGCAATAAATCACTGGATTCCTACGTCTTCAGTTGGCTTTTTCGCACGAAACCGAAGTCTTGCGACTCCGGCTACTTCAAAACCACTCATCTTTCTCCCTCACTTCTCGTTCTCCCCCACTCCTCGTCCTCCCCTCGCCGAAGGCTTCCCATCATGGCCCAGGTCCTGATCGACAAATTGTTGCAAGCTGCGGTGAAGCAGGGCGTCAGCGATATTCACATCGTCGTCGGGCAACCGCCCGTGTTCCGTTTGCACGGCCGGATGCGGAAACTCGAGACGAAGACGCTCGAAGCCGAGGACGCGGTCGCGCTGATGAAAAGCATCACGCCGGAACGCTGCCAACGCGAACTGCAAGAGACCGGTTCGACCGACTTCGGGTTCGCGTTCGGCGATTTGGCCCGTTTTCGGGTCTCGGTCTTCAAGCAACGCGGTTTCATCTCGATGGTGCTGCGGCAAATCCCCAACGACAAGCTCACGCCCGAACAGCTCGGTCTTCCCGAATCGGTCGTCAAGATGGTTCACCGGCCTCGCGGTCTGTTTCTGGTTACCGGCCCGACCGGGTCCGGCAAATCGACGACCCTGGCCAGTCTCATCAACCTGCTCAACGAAACCGTCGACCACCACATTATCACGATCGAAGACCCGATCGAGTTTTACCACGATCACAAAGAATCGACGATCAACCAGCGTGAAGTCGGCGTGGACGTGCCCAGCTTTTCCGAAGCGATCCGTCGGGCGTTGCGGCAAGACCCGGACGTGATCTTGGTCGGCGAGCTTCGCGACTTGGAAACCATCGAAGCGGCCATCAGCGCCGCCGAAACGGGTCACGTGGTGTTCGGCACTCTGCACACCAACAGCGCCCAAGGCACCGTCAACCGAATCATCGACGCGTTCCCGGGGAACCTCCAAGACCAAATCCGAACGCAATTGGCGAGCACCCTGATCGGCGTCGTGGCCCAATCGCTACTGCCCAAGATCGGGGGCGGCCGGGTCGCCGCCTACGAGATCCTCGTGGTGACCTCGGGGATCTCCAACCTGATCCGCGAGAACAAAACATTCCGCATCAACTCGTCGATGCAAACCGGAGCCAAGTTCGGGATGCAATTGATGGACGACGCGTTATTTGAACACTGGAAAGCCGGCCGAGTGAGCGTCGAAGACGTCTTGGCCAAATCACACGGCCCCGACGAACTGGCCCGCCGGATCGTCCAGGCCCGAAAAGGAATCGAAGAAACCAGCGGCAAGCCCGCTGAGTAGCGGTTAGCAATTGGCGATTGGCTGTTGGCGAACAGCCCCCGATCGCCAAATGCCAACCGCCAGACCCCAAAAGCCAAAAGCCAAAAGCCAAAAGCCAAAAGCCAAAAGCCAACCGCCAACCGCGTGAGCAAAGCGAACCCCACATGGCCCAACGTCGCATCGGACAGATCCTCGTCGACCTCGGTTTCTTGACCGATGACCAGCTCGAGATCGTTCTCGAAGAACAGGAACAACAGCCCGGCGCGCTGTTCGGTAAGGTTGCCGAAGGCATGCAACTGGTCACCGACGAGCAGCTCATCCAAGCGCTCGCCGAACAGATGGGGATGCAAACCGTTACGCTCGAAGAGGCTAAGATCCCGCCCGAGGTGCTCGGCAAGATCAGCGAAACGATGGCCCAGCTTTATCGCTGCGTCCCGGTGAAGTTCGACGAGGACGCCAACACGCTAACGATCGCGACTTGCGACCCCCAAAACCTCAATATCCAAGACGAACTGCGAACGTTCTTGGGGCACGAGATTCGCGTCGTCGTGGCGACCGAACGCGACATCAAAGCGACGATTACGAAGTACTTCGACAGCGAAGCGGAAAGCGTCGAAAAGTTAGTCGCCGAACTCAACGCGGATGAAGACCTCAAGGCAGCCGCCAGTATCCTGGATGCGGAAAAATTCAACATCACCGATGCGGCGGCGCTGGCCGATTCCGCGCCCGTCCGCAAACTACTCAACATGGTGCTGTTGCTCGCGATCAAAGACCACGCCTCGGACATCCACTTCGAACCGTTCGAAGATGAGTTTCGGATCCGCATCAAATCCGAAGGTGTGCTTTATGAAATGGTGCCGCCCCCGCGTCACTTGGCCTTCGCGATCACGACCCGCATAAAAGTCATGGCGAACTTGGACATCGCCGAGCGCCGCATGCCGCAGGACGGTCGGATCGAATTGATGGTCGGTGGCCACCCCGTCGACCTTCGTGTTTCGGTGCTGCCGACGATCTTTGGTGAGTCGACCGTCATGCGGGTCCTCGACCGCTCGGTCGTGAACCTGTCCCTCGAAAACGTCGGCATGAACGAAGTCACGTTGGCGAAATTTCGCAAAGCGATCGACCGGCCCAACGGCATCATCTTGGTCACCGGCCCGACCGGTTCGGGCAAGACGACCACACTGTATTCCTCATTGACCGAACAAAATCACCCCGGCGACAAACTGATCACCACCGAAGATCCGATCGAATATGACATCGACGGCATTATCCAGATCCCGATCGACGCCGACGTCGGTGTCACGTTCGCGTCGTGTTTGCGAGCGATCTTGCGGCAAGATCCCGACACGATCCTGGTCGGTGAAATCCGCGATTTGGAAACCGCCGAGATCGCCATCCAAGCGGCACTGACCGGACACCTCGTGTTCAGCACCCTGCACACCAACGACGCGCCCGCGACGGTCACCCGTCTGACCGACATGGGCATCCAGCCGTTCATGATTTGCGCAACCGTCGAAGCCATTTTAGCGCAGCGTTTGGTGCGCCGAATTTGCACAAAATGCCGAGAGAAGACTCGCGTCAGCACCGACTTGCTGATGGAACTGGGGTTGACCCGCGAACAGGTCGAAACGACCGATTACTTCAAAGGCGCCGGTTGCGAGAACTGCAACAACACCGGATACAAAGGCCGGATCGCGCTGTTCGAATTGATGCTGATGAACGACACGATCCGCGACATGATCATGGCCGGCGATAGCACCGACGACCTACGAGACAAAGCCCAAGCCGACGGCATGATCACGCTGAGAGATTACGGAATGCAAGTCGCCGCCGAAGGCATCACCACACTCGATGAGATCGTTAGAGAGACTGTCGTCGATGCTTAGCGGCGAAGCCGCTGGCGGTTGGCTTTTAGCGATTGGCTTTTGGCAACCAACAACCAACAACCAACAACCAACAACCAACAACCAACAACCAACAACCAACCGCCAACCGCCAACCGCCAACCGCCAACCGCCAACCGCCAACCGCGTGAACAAAGCGAACCAATGAAAAACTTTCGAGAATTACGAGTTTGGGAGAAGTCACATGAATTTGTACTTGCTCTCTATTCGTGCACTCGTCAGTTCCCCAGCGAAGAACGTTACGGTTTGACTTCACAGATCAGACGGGCTGCTGTGTCAGTCCCGTCCAACATCGCCGAAGGTTGTGGCCGCAGCGGTGACAATGAATTGGCTCGCTTTTGCGACATTGCGATGGGATCGGCCAGCGAAACCGAATATCAACTCTTACTCGCCAAAGACCTCGGGTATCTCGACCATCAGACTTATCAAACATTGGAATCTCAACTCATCAGCGTTCGCCGAATGCTGAATTCCTTCATCCGAACCCTAAGAAACCAGAAGAGCGATTAGCTTTTGGCGATTAGCGATTAGCTTTTAGCCAACAGCCAACAGCCAACCGCCAATAGCCAATAGCCAACCGCCAATAGCCAACCGCGTGAGCGAAGCGAACCCACCATGCCTACTTATACTTTCGAAGCGATGGACGCGACCGGACAAGAGATCCGGGATGAAATCGAAGCGTCCAATGAGGACGAAGCACAAACCACCATCCGTCAGATGGGCTACTTCGTCACCAAGATCGCGGTCAAGAAACAGGCCGCCGGGACGGTCGCTCCGGGCGAGAAAAAGAAACGCCCGTTCGCCCTCGGCGGTGCCAAGACGAAACACATCTGTGCGTTCACCCGCCAGCTTTCGATTTTGCAAGACGCGGGTTTGCCGATCTTGCGGAGTTTGCGAATTCTGGAACAGAACCAAAAGCCGGGCAAGCTGAAGAACGCGCTGATGGACGTGTGTGATGAGATCGAAGGCGGCTCGACGCTCTCCGAAGCGATGGCGAAATGCCCGAAGGTCTTCAATCGACTCTACGTCAACATGATCAAAGCCGGCGAGGCCGGTGGTGCGCTCGAGACGATTCTTAACCGACTCGCCGACTTCCTCGAGTCCGCCGAATCACTCAAGCGAAAAGTCAAAGGTGCGTTGATCTATCCGTGTATCGTCGTCACGGTCGCGATCTTGATCTTGACGTTCATCATGTTGTTCATCGTGCCCACGTTCGAAAAGATGTTCGACGAGTTCGGCTTGACGTTGCCAGCGCCGACGTTGTTGTTGATCGCGATGAGCAATTACATCGCCGGGTATTGGTTCTTGCTGATCGCGATGCCGGTGTGTTTGATGATCCTCGTCAAACTGATCAAGAAATTCAAGCAGGGCCGGATCGGGTTTGACATGTTCATCCTTCGCGTGCCGATCTTCGGCTCGCTGATCGAAAAGAACATCCTCGCCCGGACGACCCGAACACTGGGAACCCTGATCAGTTCCGGGGTTCCGATCATGGAAGCGCTCAACATCACGCGGGAGACCGCCGGAAACGCGATGTTCGAGAAACTATACAGTAAAGTCGCCGAGGCGATCCGCGAAGGCGAAGTCATCTCCAAACCGCTGCGTGAACACAGCGTGCTCGGGTTCCATCCGATGGCGGCGGTGTTTTGGGCGATCTTCGGCGGGTTCCCCGGCGTGATGGTGATGAGCGTCGCGTTGACGAGTAAAGGTAGCAAGCTGGACAAAGACGGAATGGTCGAGATGCTGACGTTCATGGCGGGCTACATGATCATCGGCGGAGGAGTCTTGGCGGTGTTGTATTACGCCACCAAGATCAAAGGCCGAGTCGTCGACGACCTCGTCGTCAACATGGTCGACGTCGGCGAAGAGACCGGCGAACTCGACACGATGCTTTACAAGGTCGCCGACACGTACGACGAAGAAGTCAGCATCATGACGGACAGCCTCACGGCGTTGATGGAACCGCTCATGATCGTGTTCCTCGGACTCGCCGTCGGTTTCATCGTGATTTCATTATTCATGCCCCTAGTCGAACTCATCACAGGATTGACATAGGCCGCAGGGCGGCCTGCGGTTGGCTTTTGGCGGTTAGCGGTTGGCTTTTTTCAGAACACGAACGAAGGACGCCTCACTCGGACTCCCCTCGCCCCGCTTCGGGAAGAGGGGCAATTCGAACCACCACGACCAAGAAGATTGTTAGCTGTTAGCGATTAGCTGTTAGCGATTAGCGATTAGCTGTTAGCGATTAGCCAAAACCCAACCCAACCCAACCCAACCCAACTTAAACCTAAACTCCCCCACGCACTCATCACTCATCACTCATCACTCATCACTCATCACTCATCACTCATCACTCTTCACTCTTCACTCTTCACTCATCACTCTTCAACTACTTCTCGCCACTCGCCACTCGCCACTCGCTTCTAACACAATCCCATGCACCACTCGAACTTCCGCCAACCGCTCCTCGCCACCCGCCGCTCGGCCCGCGTGCTCCGAACCGGCTTCACGTTGGTGGAGATCCTCGTCGTGATCGCGATCATCGGGATCTTGATGGCTATCTTAGTTCCAGCGGTGACCAATTCGATTAAGACGGCGAAGGAAACAGCGATCCGGCTAGAAATTGATCTTATTAGCCAAGCTCTTGAAGCTTACAAGCTGAAGTACGGTGACTATCCGCCGGACTTCAGCGATTGGAAATCTGTGGAGAGGCATTTCCGCAAGGCGTTCCCAGAAATTGACGACAGCGAATTAAAGTTACTGGCACAATACACGCACCTTGATGAAAATTTTGACCGAGTTCCACTTACTGCGGATCTTGATCCGCGGAGCACGACCGGATCTTTTACCCACTATCGACAGGCCATCGATGCAGCAGAAGCTCTCGTGTTTTGCTTAGGCGGTTTTAGTCAGGACAAAAAGCATCCCTTTACTGGTAGCGGTGGTCCGCTCTCATTGATCACAAGTCCGTCGGCTTCAGTTGTCGCTGGTTATGGTTTGCACCAATACAATGTTGATCGTGACAATGCTTTTATGGACTTCAGCGAGGGCTTGAACCTATTCGTTGCGAATGATCCTACCAGTTCAACTCCCAATCCATGTGGCGCATCAAGTGCATACACTTTTTCGGGTGACGAATACGTTGCAACCGTCGTTGGCACAAGCGTAAGCGATGCTTTCTCGGCAAGGGCGACCAGCGGACCGTTTGCGAGTTTGGTTTTTTTGGTAGATCCATTCCCAGTGTATAGTCTAGGAGATGAACTCAATCCTGTTGTTTATTTCAATAGCCGCACTTACACAAACACTTTCACTCCGACTTTCGAGAAGACTCCTGGTGCTTCGAGCACGGACTGGTTGGTCAACGGTGGCGGTACGGATAATCGGTGGCACGCACTGAACATTTACATGCACCCCGCAAGCAGCGCCGAGTTCGGCGTCGCCAGACCTTATCTTTCTAGCCAAGCTGACACAAACGGGGTCGGGTTTTTGTGGGCCGAGAGATCAAGGTTCCAGCTAATTTCCGCTGGTCTCGATCAAAGTTATGGAGGTGTAGTTCTTGCGGGTGTTGTTGATCCAGTAACCGCTTCGACTGCGGGTGCTGCCGGTACAGTCAATGTTTTTGCAACGGGTCAATCTGCAAATGCCCTTGGGACTTTATCGGGAAGCGGTGCTGTGGACAAGTATGAAGAGACAACTGGGGTCTATGGATCCGTCAAGCCTCAGTTGGACAATATAACGAATTTCTCAACGCGGACTTTGGAGTCAGATTTGCCGTAAATATAAGGCAGATTGCTCAAATCACATGGATAACAAAAACACTAGCCGAAGAGCGTTTACGTTGGTTGAACTCTTGGTCGTCATGGTTATCTCAGGAATCCTGAGTGGCTTGGCCGCAATCGCGTTAACCGGAGCTTCCCGTGCAGCCCAGGAGAGTCGCGCACGTTCGATGGTGGATTCCCTGAATCTAATCATGTTGCAGATTTATGAGATTGAAAGCGAGAGAGTTCCGGCTTACCCGGGTGTGAGTGTTTCGGGCAACACTCAGGCCATGTCTGCTCTGCTATGGAAACGCGATTGGGTGCGATGTGTCTTACCGGATAGAATAGCTGAGGTGTCCACTGCGCCTGTAGTTGTTCCATTCTCTGACGTTGGCCCACCAGTGACGGCAATTCCGATGAGCAGCGCGACTCGCTTGTCTCGTTTGTTGAGAGCACGTGAGCGAATTAAGAATACCATCGTGAATGCGAAGTCACTTCCGGCGGCAACGAGCTATGTTGATCTTGTTGATGGGGATGTGACGAACGGAGAGTGGACCATTGAGTATCAGTCTGCGGAATGTTTGCATTTGATCCTTTCCTCAACCGTTGTAAACGGTAAGCCCGCCTCGGACATGCTGAGAACGCGGGATATTGGGGATATTGATGAAGATGGGATGCCTGAGATTTTGGATCCGTGGGGAGTTCCCTTTGGATTCATGCGGTGGCCCTGCGGCTTTAAGTTGACACCGCAGTGGAATGTGATCGTTGAAAGTCCGGCATCAACGACGGTTCGGGCGGATTGGGCTGATTTGGTTGCGATTAAGAATGAACTCGAACGTGATTCAATTGATACGCTTTTAGTGGATCCTCGCTACCTTGATAGCGAAAGTTCGACGCCGCCAGTGAATGCAACGGCGGAAGACCCGTTCCAATTGACTCCCATGATTGTGTCCGCTGGCAGCGACGGCGAATTTGATCTTTTTGGCCTCGATGGTGATTCAGTCTCACTTCCAACCATCAGTTTTATTCGAAGTGGTTGGCCGACTGAAGCGACTTCTCCAATTACGGTTGCAGGTTTTGCGGCCCCTGCAAACTTCGTGGATCCATATCTTGGCAATCTAGCCATCGGTAGTCAGCTTGGTGCCCGAGGTGACGTCAATGGCGATGGAAATGACCAATCCGCAGACAATGTCTATCCTGCATTTGGAGATTTTTGATGTCTAGATGCATTCAACGAAGTTTCCGCCGTTCAGCATTGACTCTGGTGGAGTTAATGGTTGCGCTGACGATTGTTTCTATTCTTGCGGCGATCTCCTTACCGACCGTCAAGAATACTCTTCGTGACCAGAAATTGGCTCGTGCAGCAGGATTACTGCGGTCAGCAATTGAAGAGGGACGAGCTCGTTCAATTGCCGGAGGTGGTGGTGGCGTAATTATTGACCGACTCGGTAAAGATTCGATCGCTCAACGATGTTCATCGAATCGGATTCGGTTTGCCACGGCCCCCAAGCCCTACACCGGAGACATTGCGTTGGAGCTAGCACTTATAGGCGTGAATGCCGGTGGAACACCTGACGATTTCACGGACGATACGATTGCTCTTTGGTTTCGAAGTAGTGCTTTGCAGTTAACACGATCAGCAAGTGATTTAAGCAGTGGAACTCGTTTTCGAACTCTTATCAACTATGGCGATGAAGTGCTTTTAGGGGATGCGGGTTTGCGATTTACTATTCAAACGATTGACTTCGGGACAGCAACGCTTCGCGCAAGCGACGGCTTACCGGCCGCGTTGTTTGCCGCGCCTAACCTTCCTCCCACATGGGTTCGGGTTCAGGTGGTAGCAAACGAACAGAATCTCAACATGCTGCGGTTTCGAGGAACACAAAGTCGTTTTTCGATCTTCCGAAGTCCGCGGCCAGCGATCGCCATGCCGATCGAAATGCCCCAAGACACCATGATCGACCTCTCCGTATCCGGGCTTGGACGATACGGAAATCAGTTTTCACCAATGGCCATCGAAGGTAACTATCTGGATGTTGCAATCGCTCCATTTAACTCCGTCTCCGTTGACTACGAGTCTGTAATGATTCTGTTTGGTGCTCGTGGTGAAGTGAGTCGTGTCTTGTTGACTTGGTCAGACGGATCGCAGACCGACTTGCCTGTTATTGGTGATATCCATCTGTTGGTAGGCCGGGGAGGCGAAGTAAAAACCGCACCGGAGGATCAACTAGAAGACACCGATCCTAATCCGATTGCGGATGATGCCGACGATGGTATTACGCCACTTTTGGATCAGGAAAGCATTTGGGTCACCATCAAGTCTCGCACTGGCGAGATCGTGACGTCGAATTGGACCGACCCTACCGATGATAGTACCAGCCTGATTGCGACGGGAAACACGGCCATTACTGACCTGGACTTGCGACAGCAAGATCGAATTCAACGAACGATAGGGCGGGTACGTGCCTCAGCGGTCGCTTCTTCAGACATAGGGACGAACTAATGCGATACATAACTAGCGATCAGGAAATAATCCTTCGCCATTGCAACCTGTACTTGAGAGAGTGCCGTCGCGAAGCAGTAACTTTGATGGAAGTTATCTTTGCAATTGGTGTCATCTTGACCGGCTTGGTTGGCCTTGCTGCTTTGATACCAGTAGCAGCAAACAATGCCCAAGCCGTTCTTGAAATGGATCGTAGCATCGGCGAATCAACCTCGGCTTCCGCCGCAGGTTTGGCTCGTCAATTCAACACGCTCAATCGTCTAGTGCTTTTGGATAAAGAGGCCGCAGGATCAACCGCTCGACCAATCGCACCACCGTTTTTTTACGGTTATGAGCCGAGCGGCGAACTGACGACGGTTGCCTTTAAACTGGGTACGCAAAATTCATCAGTGACAAGTTGGCCATTGTCTAGTACAGCAATGGGTCCCCAGCGGCGAATTGCCAAGCTGGAATCTCCCGGATACGGTCACAATAGTTTGAATCCGGATCCAACGAACGATCCGGTAAATGGTTTGTACTCCGGCTTGTGTCTCGATCCTATAGGCATGCCTGACCCTCAGTTTGCGACTTTCACTGCTGGAGCCAATGCTTATGATTTCAGTCGCTTTCCGTACTACAGTGAGCGATACAATGTTTTAGGAGAGCCGAACGCCAGCGCGTCGACGGGCGTTGCCGCGCCAGGGTGGCCGATGTCTCCTCGGATGTATCGCGTTACGTTGCGTTCTCCTGACGTGCCGCCGATTGCACCGTTGGGAAGAGAGCACTTGATGAATACGATGGCGCTGCAACAGATTTTTGGTGGGTTCGGATCCATCGAACGCGTTTCGGGAAATGAAGATGGCGACCCAAGTGGGGTACTGATCAATCGGTCACAGATCAACGGCGCGATTATCGATACCGCCGCTAGCAGTGCTTCGAATTATTCATGGTTTGCAACGCTTTCGCCTGATCCATCGGGTGGCAACCCTTTCAAGCAATCCATTGTCGTCGTTCGGCAGCGACTTGCTCCTGTCCCGCAACGTTCTGGCGATCCTCTTGCTTTGAATTCTTCCGTTTATACGGTAGAAGTTGCGGACGAAAACGCCTCTTCCGAACGGGTCACTTGGATTGACCCTGGAAGCGCGATTGGCTTTAACGGTGGTGCAGGAGGGGATGTGCTTGTGTATGGGTCTAACGCCGTGAGTGACGACATCAACACCGGTGAATGGGTAATGCTGTCTCGGCAGAGATACGACACTTCCGTTGCGCCGAACATTCCAACAGGAGCAGCAATCCATCGATGGTTTCGAGTTCTCCGAGTGGAAGAAGCGGAACGCGGAACGGTTGATGCGTCCTACGCGGGGTTTCCAACAGGCGGTTCGATTTCAGTGTGGCGCCGTTGGGTAACGTTGGCGGGTTCGGATTGGGCGTTTGATGACGGCGTTGCCGACCAACGTGACGATACTTTTTGCACGATCGTAACAGGGGCTGTTTCGGTTATTGAATCGGAAGTCGAGCTGCAATGACTCAGCGCCGAACTTCTACTTGACGGCGATAGCGTTCATTCGCTTCGCTGTTCACTCTTCTTTTTTTGCCTTACTGTTGACGCGAGACCTTATCATGAGTCACCTAAGAACTAACGGGTATTCTTCTTCTCGAAAACGACCCGCTATCATTTTGCTAGTTGTTTTGGGGATGCTGACTTTGTTCAGCATGTTGGGGGCCTCGTACCTGGTTTTTACCAATTCCCAACTGCGTGCTGCCACGAGCATCAACTTCAGTGAGCGGCGAGAGGGTATAGGCGAAGAGTATTTGAACCGTGCCTTGACCGGTCTACTGGTTGGAGCCACAGGTCCCGATTCTTCATTGTGGGGGCATAGTTTATTGGGTGACTTCTATGGCGTTCGTGATGGCGTTACTGGGCAGGTTGCTCGAGTTCCCGTTTGGCCCGTGTCTAACAACTTAGTCCGCCCTGACATTCTTTTGAGTGGGGAGTTTATCCGATTTCCAAGTCGTCTTCATGTAACTGCAACTTACACGAATCGTCGTTCGGATAACGATGCGAAAAGAACTTACCCTTCCGCTGCAGCTACAGCGTTCGCGACCGACGAAGAGATTACCGGTCGGGTTTTAACCTTTCAGCAGGGCCCGCTGGCGGGACTTTCGATGCGTGTCGTTCGATATTTCGGAGATCACACTGGTGCATCAAACAATCGGGCAATCCTGAGCGGTCAAGTTGTTTTGGACGTGCGACCCCATCTCGGAAAAGACATTACTGTCGATTCTCTAGGAGAAACGTTTACGCTTGCAGAGTGGATTCGTCGGCACCGATTACCAGTGGCCAGTGCAGATCATCGTGAAATTGCGCTGCTGTTCTATGACGCTGTTCCGAACACGTCTAACGATCCTGCCTCTGTTAGCGATTTTTATCTCAATGGACGCATTCTGAATGGTCCCGGACTGGGTTGGGATGTGGAGAGAGACAACACACTTGCCGAGTCTTCGCCTTCTTTCAATCTTAATGAGACGATTCGCACGCAATACGATCCAACTAAAACGAATGCGAGTTTGGTGACGGCGGACGTGAAGGAAGGTTCGGCGTTTGAGGCATCGGCAACTGGAAATGATGTCCCAGTGTCACTGCAAGGAAATTTTGCGTTATATCGTCGAGAGCCCGCAGCAACCGTCGTCAACGCAACTCACGCTTACATTCAGGATTTGCCTTCGGGCGATCAGGATGAACCGTATGATGCGCCTGACGAACAAAACTGGTTCTTAAGCCACTTTCCAACGAGTGCGACGATGGGAACGCCAACCCCTTCGTTCGTGCGCCCTGGGATTCTGAATTGGTTGCTGAATCAACATTCGACTACCACGGCCTTAGACTCACTCTCAATTACTCGCCTTCGCCAGATTGCCCGTGCCGTTCAACGCGCGAGTTTGCGCCCGATTCGAACGATCAACGATCCGGCAATGCCTACGTCAATTACCACCCGGGCTGATGGCGTCTTAAAGCTAGATTACAGCCAATTCACGGGTAGCAATACTTCGACCCTTGGAACGACTTCAATTGACTTTGCGGAAACGGACCCCGTGGTCCTAGCTAATCAAATTCGTACGCTAGCTCAAGCATTGGTGGGACCAGACTGGGACGTCGACAATAACGGGGACAATATTCTCGACAGTGTCTGGCTCGATGCTGGTTTATCACTAACAGAGACCGACGACGGTAAGCTCGTTAAGCCACTTGTCAGTTACCTCGTCGAGGATTTGTCGGGAAGACTAGACGTGAATCTGATCGGCAATCTTGCTCAGGCAAGGTCTTGGCAGCACGTCCAGCCCAACACAAACCGAATTGTTAACTCCGTAGAAGGCCTCCTTTGGAATAACGGCGTTGCAACTAGCGGAGCAACGACCGAGCCGGATATGTCGGGCTCGGTTCCACCATACCCTGTTGGCCTACCAAACGGTTTTGGATATGGACCCGCCGAGATCGATCTGCGACCTTTGTTTTTTCACGTAAATGCGCAGAGAGGAAACGGTGCATTGGAATTGCTGCGTCGACGATTGTTGCGGCAGCAAGTCGGCGCTACTGAATATGTTGCACCAGGTTTCTTGATCGACCAACGAACCGGAAATGGCAATGATTTCTTCGGCATGCTCCGTCAGCCAAACCTCCCCAATTTGCACGCGACCAATAATAGCTACGGATTACCCGTAGACAAGTTCGGTCGCGCGAGCATTGGGCTTGGCATTAACGGTGGTTTGCTTGTCTCAGGGGCGTCGGCGAGCGTTGCCAATGGAGGAGCCGCCGCGGGTGACTCGAATGATGACCCTTATGAGATGGATTTAGAAGCTTACGGACAACCTGACTCAGCGTTCTCACTTTCGGATCTAGAGGCGATTCTTCGTTACAATGATTTCGATCGCGACGCGCTTGAAAGTGAACTGGTGTATCTCTCCGAAGCCTACTTTGATGATCCAAACGGGTTTTCAACAACGAATCCATCTGGAGTATCCGGTCCAACTTACGCGGACGTTCTGGCGGCTCGTCAGGAGTTCGCAAACTCGATAACAACCATCAGCAATACGACCTCAGTGTCGAAAGGAGTTTTGTCGCGAGAGTATCGGGATAATTCCGCAGTCGCACAGGGTGCCGGATCGCCGCAAGATTTACTTACCGAAGAAGTTGCCAACGGAACGCTTACGAACGAGCAGCGCAACGCTTTGCTAATGCAATTGCTCCCCAAAGATATTTTGGCAGGCAAGAAGTTTGATTTGAATCGACCGTTCGGTAATGGCATTGATGACGACAGTGATGGGGTAATTGACGATCCTCAAGAATTGCTTGGCGGTGCTGAAACTTTTTACCAGGACTTTACGGGATCACTCTCCAATACAGTTTTCACCACCCCTTATACTGACACTACAAACGGTATACCTGGACCAGGTACAGGTAACTACGAGCCTTCCTCTCGGGAATTGTTCGCCCGCCATCTGTATGTAATGGCGATGACGCTAGCTCGGAATAACGAGACCGGAGCCGATTTCGATTTTAGCTATGGCGCGGCCGGATTGACGATCGACCCGTCGCAAGAGAAGGCTTTCTTCGACAATGGAACAGGCGCGTACCGTGTCGCCAACGAGGAAGAACAGTACCGTGCCTATCGATTGGCTCAGTGGGCCGTCAACGTAGTGGATTTCCGGGATCCTGATTCCATCATGACGCGTTTCCGTTACGACGTGGATCCGTTTAACGGATGGCATGTCGAAGATGTAACCGGCGGAACTTTAACTGGGGCGACACCGACGTTTGGAATTGTTTGGGGAGCCGAATATCCGGAGCTCGCGCTTGAAGAATCATTGGCGATGCATGATCGCCGCGTGCGAGATACGTCTTTAGATACGACAGCATCTCCCCGATTTGATGGAACCGATTTCGACGACAATGATATCGACCAATATCGCCTCCCTCAAGGATCGTTATTTTTGGAGATTCGTAGTACGCGGGCACCGGATCAATTGCGAGTTCTAGCCGACGATCGTGATGATGCAGCTCTTCCTTGGGCTGTTCCAGCGGAACTTTACGGCCATTTAGACATTGATGGCGGAGGAACGATCAATGCTGGCGACGAGTTTGGGCTTGATTTGGCTCGGCGACCGCAGGGTGATCGCAATCCAGTTTGGCGAGTTGCGATCACTCGTGCTCACCCGGGTTTCGAGGCCACGGGGGCTTCCGATCCCGAACTTTCTGCCGACGAGATGCTTCAACCGGCAGGCACCGCCTCAGCAGTGAATCCTTATCAGCTCGCGACGCCGCAGCGATTGACTGCAACGCTGGATCCAGTGCAACCATCTATTTTCGGCCCCACCTTTCCTGATGCGATCGAACGAGTGGTTTGGTTCACGAATGAGGACCCAGATGATGGGGGAGTCGGTGACACGACGGCGGGTGACGGTATTGTCAATTTTGCTCCGGCCAACCTCCAACAAGCTGGTCGTATATTTTACAATCGATTTCGTGCTTCAAACTATCCATACCAAGACACAACCGATAGTGATGTCGAAGTCTACTTACGGGGTGGGCAGTATGCAGTCATTGGGCCCCGTGCCGTGACTAATGTCGGGAGCCTTCAAGATGGTTCAGCAGGACCGACACACGATGCGACGACCGGCGAGCCCTTAGTACCGTACGCTGATTATGAGTCGCCTCAACGTTTCGAAATGAATTCGGGTTTGTTTGCACAGTTCTCCATCGCAGGGACGCGAGTGACTCCAACGGTCGATACAGGGTCGATTGCTTATGCCTCCATTCGTCCCGTGGTTGGTGTGATCGCTGCCGCGAATGTAGCGGCGACTTGGACCGGTCCTCGCGTGGCACCGGTTGCTATGATCGCCGACCCATTCAACCGAGGTATTGGACTCAGCGTCTCGGAACCGCTTAACGTTGGCGGAAGCTACTATCCCGCACCTACCGAATCGTTGAATCCTGGATTTCCAACCGATTCGTACTACAACTATGACACGGCGGCTGGGGCGTTTCCAGATGTGCCATTTGATGAAAGGACAATCGCAGGACAGTCTGAGCTGTTCGATGTATTTGACATAAACGGTTCAAAGACTGGGACGCGGGAACGCTTCAAAACGGCGTATCTTCAGCGGCTAGCTGATCCTACGCAACCGTTCAACGCGATTGATAATCCATATCGAACTGTTGACTATATCACAATTGATTTAACCGTATTCAACGGAAGCGAAGCTAATCGCCAGGAGACTGGCCCTGCTCCTGCCAGCGTGGTTGAATGGATTGATAAGAATAACCCCGCTCCTCTCTCGTCCAATCCGCCCGAATCATTTGCGAGTCGGTACAAAACTGGTCGGAGTTTATTCACGAACGCGACCGTTGCAAACCGAGAAAATCTGTCACACAGCGTAAACACGTTCCCTCCTGCCCTGACAGCGACGGCGCCGACAGCCACTGGCGGAAACACAGCGTTCTTCAATCGGATGCTAAACCTACAGGATGTGGTGAATCCTGATGTAACAACGTCGACCGCACCCACTGCAGTCGATGCGTACCCACTGGCAACTGCCCACTCATCAACGCTCGGCTACTCCAATGCCTCATACGGTGAGAGACTGCGTCGGAATGCAACTCCGACAAGTACTGCATTAGTATCTACTGGTCTGCCTTACAACAACTCGTTTACTTCGGCGATCTGGTTGAACAGATCGTTCGTTTCGCCCCTCGAAGTTGCTTGGGTCCCATCGACTTCAGCGGCAGGCTTGGTGACCCACTTTGGCACCACCGTAATTCCGCCGAACTATACCGGCGTGGACTTTTATGCCGGCACAGGTGGGGCTGTAAATGATCGACAAGAAACCAATGCTGTGTTTCCACACCTTTTCAACTTTATGAGTACAGACGGTAACTTCGCAAATACACCAAACCTTTGGAGAATTATTGATTGGGTTGATGTTCCAGCACCTTTCGATTTTGAAAACGAATTCCTTAGTACCAATAATGATTTGCTCGCCCAAAACGCAAACTCGATCAATCCGGAAACGTTTACGATCGATGAAGTCGGCGAATCTGTATTTGGTGATGTATTGAATTATGCTGCCCTTAGTTCAGCCACTCCCACCGGAAATCCTGATACGTGGGACAACGCTACAGCGGCGTTCTGGATGAATCGTTGGATTGGTGAGTCATTTCGCGCACCGAACAATATTCTGGCCCCTGATTTTCGACATGGGAAGGTGAACCTCAACACGATCAAAAGTGAAAGGGTTTACGAATCGATCATGCAAGGAATCAGCGGTGAGCCACCTATTATGTTAAATTGGCCCACTCCTCCTGCGACTGCGACGAACGGCACCCCACCAACCCAGCCATTCTTGACGCAGTTTATCCAAGAACGTCGAGGTTATTCAACACCAACTCCAGGTCCTGAATCGCTTGGTGTTGGTTTTGATCGAGAACACCCAACAACCTTTGCCGGTGCATTCAAGCCGACTTCCGTCGGAGATCTCTCATCGGTTGCGACGGAGCGAGGAGTTGAACCCATCGATCGAACGATCATGCGATCTGGAGGGCAGTCGGGTTCTCCGAACTTACCGTTGTTTATCCAACCAATGGGCGCGTCCACTGCACGAAGTAATTGGTCTGAACGTAGTGTCATGCATCAACAATTGCCGATGACGCGACTTAGTAATTTGGTGACGGATCAATCGAATGTTTTTGCTGTATGGATCACAGTGGGATTGTTTGAAGTGAATGCCGCAACAAATGGAGTTGGTCAAGAGGTCGGAAGTGACTCAGGGAATATCCGACGCTATAGGTCATTTCAGATTATTGATCGAAGCGTGCCCGTACACTTCGAACAAGGCAAGTTAAATAATGCGCTTGAGACAGTGAAGCTTTCCCGGATTTTGAACTAAGGCAGATCCCATGGTTAAATACACTCATATTTGGATTCCTGTGCAGCTTCGATCAAGGCCTATGTTTAATAGTTTGCTAAATACGGTTCTACAAACTCGCGCGAGGGCAATTCGATGCGATCTCGCATTCACCCTAGTCGAACTTCTCATTGCGATGACCATCACCATGTTGTTGATGGCTGCCCTGGGAAAGTCTTTCGCGGTCATTGGCAAGACAATGAAAGAGGGGCGAGGACAAGTTCAGATGTCGAGCAAACTTCGGGGAATAAGTTTTCGATTACGGTCCGATTTGAGAAGGATGACTACTAAGGCAATCCCGCCGATTTCTTCAGATTCCGGAGCCGGCTATTTTATGTACTATGAAGGACCGTTAACAGAACATACGTTCGGTTTGTTCGGCGCTGAACCAACTCAAACAACCGCGTCGGGAAGCTTAGTAACCCCATCGGATCCACTTTGGAATGCTGTCAACAACTCGCCGACGTATCGAAAACAATCGCGTTTTGGTGATTTTGATGACTACATTGCTTTTACGGCGGAAGCCCCAGGAAACGATTGGTTTACTGGTAAGGTTCCCGCTTATGTTGTAGATGACTCGTTGACGACATCGTTCGATCGAATGGCGCCGCGGACAGTTCGATCGAAGTTCGCTGAGATCATCATCTGGGCTGCACCGAGATGGGCCGTCTCAGCGTCGAATGGTTTGGTGCTTGCAAACCATCCCGCCGGAATGCCGCGATATCTCGATCAGGAGAACGGTACCGGTGATTTAGCACCCGATGACATCGTTCTGCATCAACGGATCCTGTTGATCCGTCCGGATCTAAACCTTCAAGGTACGATTTCCAGCACAGCATCTGCTCCGTTTGCCGGTGGCGATTTTGAGTCGGCGTATCTGCGTCCAGTCTCAGGTTCTACAGCACCAGATGGTGTGCCGCCCGAATTGTCAACGGTTTATCCCCTCAGCAGTATGAATCCGTATGTCGCCGTGAATAGCGACACGGACAACCGCGAAATGCTCGCCAGCAACTGGTTGACCGGGATGACCGGAATCCAACACTTTTTCGATATTTCGTTGCGTCGAGTTATTCATCCCGAAACCGGTGAGCCGACCCCATACGTCGCCGCAAACACGCTGGAGGATTTGACCCAACCTCACAATCGGTTTGCGCATGTCCGATATCCTGGGCGTTACTTTGGTCGTGGCGAGACGACAGGCGCTTTCGACTCTCGACTAGACTACGCAACGTCTATGCCACTGCTCGCCCTAGGTTGGAACGATACAATTTTGAGTTGGCAAGGAACCGCAGACCCTCGTGCGAGTACGCCGGTGGCTACGGCGCCAACATGGTTTCCGGTTGGACATCCGAGTCCCTCGACACTTAACGCGGCGGGCGGAAGCCAAACGGGATTGTTTAACGGATGGTTGCTTCCTCACTTTGAACTGGGGGATCCGAACCCGGTCGATACGAGTGAGGCTTCGCATTGGCAACGCGGATACCTCGCAACTACTGATCGTCGCTGGGATCGCACTGGAGAAGACGTAATTGGTTCTAATATTTTGGCGTTCGACGTGAAGGGTTTTGATGACAACGCACCGTTGTTCATCACTGCTGGACCAGATGGACAACCAGGACGCGCGTCCGTGAATGATGACAACTTTCCTACGACCGGCGCTAATTCGACAGATCAGTCTGTTACCGACGCAAACGGAATCAATCGCACAGAATTGGGATTCGTGGGAAGCGATGATGTATTACTAAAAACAAACGACATCGCTCTCGGCACTCTGATGCAACAACCTATTTTGCATCCTACCAATGCAACTCCTCTCGCCGACCTTCAGGGACTGGCAGGGCGAGGTGATTTTGTCGATCTTTTTTTTCCGCATCTGGCTGGAACACCACTATTGGACAATATGCGCCATAGCACTTGGACCACAACTCCACCACTAACTGTTCCTGCTACTCCTCCAGCCTTTGCGGTAAACGTTGGGATCAACTATGACACCTATCTTCAAACGTCATTAAGTGGGGGCGAAATTCCAAGGACGGGAATAAACGCGTTGAAACGCAGTGGAAAATTGGTTCATTCGAACGGAACAGGAGGCATCTGTTATTTTCAACCGACATACGACTCTTGGACAGACGCATATGAGAACGACGGATTTGATCAAACACAGACATTAACAGGAACCGTCTCGACTACCGGTGTCTTACATGGAACTACGTGGGTTTTAAATGATGTTAGCGGTGTAAACACAGTTCCTCGACTCGTTCCAGGGGGATTTAATTCGATTCAGATCGATACCGGAAAGTATTTGCCGGGAACTCCTGAAACATCACCCCCAGTCCCAGTGCCACTATCGGCCTTGCAGATCACGGTACGACTGAATGATCCGTCATCTGGTGAATTGATGCAATTTTCGGTTGTCGAGGGACTCCAGTAACGCACTGCACACCAGTTTCATTTCCGCAGCGAATAAAGGGGGAAGGCTGCCGCCGGGGTCAGGACAACTGTCGCCAAGGCCAGACGCGGGATTCGATATTCCGCGAACTTGCCCATCTCCATCAAGACTCTTCACGGTGAAGGAGAGGTGATTCGGATGAAACGTGCTCAGCACTGGTTTACAAAACGCCTGCACCCGGCTTGCTTCCTGTTCTTGTGGTCGGTGTTCCGTGGGGAACGCTAATCGGACACTGATCGAACGCCAATCGGATTCTGGATTCATTTTCTTGGCAGGAGAATTAGGGGCAGGTAGATTGTCAGCACCCATTTTCCTGCCGTCAATCTTCCTGCCATCAAGATGGTGAGAGTGGACCATCAACGAAAGCAGTGGGGGCATTCCTGTTTTTGATCGACTTGCCACCTAAGTTGCTCGATCCTTTGATCGAAGAAGCGTTGGTAACGATTCTGTTCTCTCGTCAGTGGCAAGGGAATGCTCTGCCAAGCACGCACGACATGGGCCATGAGTTCAACGTGCTTTTAGTCTTGTCGTCCTTGCTGGGGCAAGCCGCGTAGGCAAGCAAGCTGGGGCTCGAGCAACACAAACGGGTGAATGACTTCCATTTCGACTTGGCCGAGGGTTCCACGTCATTGATGAACGAATCAGCTCCGACGCACGGACTCCGAAGACAGCGGTGAGGATTTCAATGATGAGTGTGTCGGATTGGTTGCCACCGGCGAATTTGAAACGATCCAACAATCGATCTGCCCGAATTCCCAGTCCACGTCACGAATCACCGGCTGACCGTTTATCAAGACGCACAAGGAAATCGCTAACCACCCAGAGACATTACTGACTTTTTGCCAGTACGGATTCTCAGGCTCGTACTCGTGCTCAATAAAATGGTACTCGTACTCGTACTCGTGCTCGTGCTCGAAACCGAACGCCGATCGAGCACCGCCGATGGCTGAGTACGAGTAGGCTTGAGATTGTCAGTAACCGTTCAAGGCCGAAGGCCGTGAACGGTTACGGGGTCCAAAGTCGGCTCGCGATGATCCGATCGATTTCGGCCTGGGCTGTTGCCGGGTCGAGTTTCTCGAGTCTCGAACGATCGGCTTGTTTGACTCTGCGGGCGAACTCGCCGAGCGACTCGTTGGGAAGGGAGGGCGCGTCGGGCATGGCGATCGGCTCAGATAACAGGGACAAGCAGACGGCTTGGTATCATTTGCTGGTCCTGCCTGAGTAACGCCGCCTGCGATCGATCGAGGCAGGGGGCAATGCCAGCGGGCTGTTGATTTAGTCCTCATCGTAACCCGCTGCGTAAGCGAGGGATCATTGATATTGGCTCATCCCTCGCTTACGAACGTGTTGGTTTAATTCGAATCGTAACCCGAAGCGTGAGCGAGGGATACTTGCAGAGGATTGAATGGCGTTTGATCCCTCGCTCACGCTTCGGGTTACGATTCAATCAACACGCTGGTCAGCGAGGGATACTTGCAGAGGATTGAATGGCGTTTGATCCCTCGCTCACGCTTCGGGTTACGATTCAATCAACACGCCGGTCAGCGAGGGATACTTGCAGAGGATTGAATGGCGTTTGATCCCTCGCTCACGCTTCGGGTTACGATTCAATCAACACGCCGGTCAGCGAGGGATACTTACGGAGGATTGAATGGCGTTTGATCCCTCGCTCACGCTTCGGGTTACGATTCAATCAACACGCCGGTCAGCGAGGGATACTTACGGAGGATTGAAAGGCGTTTAATCCCTCGCTCACGCTTCGGGTTACGATTCAATCAACAGACCGTCGCGCGTCGGGTTTGTATTCATTGCGTTCAAAAATACCAAATGCGGGGATAACTGATGTAGCGATTCGATTTCGAGCGTTCAATCAAGCTGGGCGGATCGTGGTCACACCTGCAACCACCATGCGCCGACCGCCATCCACAGTGGAATCAGCACGATGCCGGCGATCGACGTTGACAAGACGACCCGCAGCGCCGTCGCGGTGTCGCCGTGATACAAACGCACGAGTACGATCGGAAAGACCGCCGACGGCATCGCCGCCTGCAGTAGCAAGACTTGTTTTAAGTCCGTTTGGGTCAACATCGATCCCGCAGCGCCAAGCATGATCAAGGGCATGACGCCTTGTCGGAACCCGATCGACAGGGCGATGACCCGCGATGCTCCGGTCCAATCGGCGGACTTGATGAAGTCGATAATGATCGCGCCGCTGAGCAGCAGCCCCATCGGGATCGAAGAGTACGCCAACATTTCGATCGATCGACTGACGGAATCGGGAATCGCGGTTTCCCAACCTAGACCACGAATCGTCAGGGCGACCGCGACGGCGATCAGTGGAGCGCTCGTGAGGGCAGGCAAGAACTGGGCGACGAGTTTCCTGATCGTCGACCGGGGCTTTCTACCGGGGTCGCTCGGCTGCCTTGCGCGATCGCTGCCGCCTGAGACGATGGCGATCCCGACGCTCCACAACGCCAGATCGACGCCGACATTGTGAAAGATCAGATCGACTTCGGCTTGTTTGTAAAAGATCTGGGCTAATGGCAACGGAATGTAACCGTAGTTACAGATGCCGGCGCAAACGGCGAAGGCGCGGTGTTGAGCGTCGTTGACAAGCCCCATCCACGGTCCGATCCATTTCGCCGTGTACCAAGCGGCGATGAAACCGCCGGCGGTGAAAGCGAACCCGAGCGCCGGCGCGGTCCAGGCCGTCGCGAGGTTTCCGAGCGTTTCATCGGTGATGATGCGGTCCAGGAACAATGCGGGCAACAACACGTTGGCGGTGATCTTGGCCAACGACATATCGGCTTCACGGGTCAACCAGTGGCGGGTCCGGCAGAACGCCCCGATGCCCATGATCAGGAACACGCCCAAGACACTGCTGACGATCAAACCAAAGTTCGACAACGGCGCGTCGTTCATTCGGATCGCTGGCCGGTCGAATCGTGGCCCATTGAACCCTGGTCGTTCGGGGCGTTCACCGAGAGGCAATGCCGCATCAAGAGCTGCCATTCGGTCCACTGGACTTGCAACCATGACTGGGTGACGGCCGGATCGGTCGCCCGCCCGCCGCAGGCTTTTTCCACATCATCAATGAATCGATACGGATCCGAAAAAACGCCCGGGTGATGGTCGGCCAATTCGATCAAGACTGGGTGCGCTGCGACACGGCGGAACCAGTACTTGGCGTTGGAGTAATCTGCTTCGCGTCGATGCATGATCCCGTGCCAAAAACTGCCCTCGGCCGACGAGTCGGCTTGGCTGATCGCGTGACTGCGGTCGAGATCACCGGCGAGCAACCACAGCCCCGCCAACGCGAGCGGCGGTAGACCGACGGCTTTCAGATCGGGCGACTTCAGCAGCGTAGCGAGTTCGCGGTCGTGAGGTTCGTCAAGCAGCCCTGGATAGGACGCGGCGAGAACGGCATCGCGGAGTCGGCCGGCCAGCGGATTGGCGGTTCGGTCGACAAAATCGTCGAAGAAATTGCGAAAAGAATCGTTGAAGTGTGGCATGGCGAAAGAGGCTACCGGGTCGCAGGCTGGATTGCTAGACTAACGGCGGACCTTCTTCATTTTCCCGCCCCACAAAATCGTCGCTGAAACATGTCCGTGACCGAGAATTCGGAATCCAATCCCCCCACCGCCCCAGCCGCCGATTCTTCGAATACGAAGCCGGAAGCGGTGTCTTCATCCGATCCGGCGGCTTCCACCGTTCCGGCAGCGCAGGCTGAAACGGCACCTACCCGGGCGGAATCAACGCAGCCTTCCGCTCAAACGAGCGGACCCAAGAAGTCGAAGGCCCCTTTGCCTCGCATCGGGGGTGCTCGTATGGGCGCCGGTCCGTTGGCTTCGCGAGGTTTGGGAGTTGCCAAACCGGTCTCGCCGGCGGCCGTTTCGACCGAAGACTTAGAGAAAGCCGAAGCCAAGAAAAGCAAATCCGGCGGCAAATCGGCCGGAAAGAAGGCGCCCCGGCCGCGATTGGCGGGCGAGAAGGATGCCGACGTGACCCGGGAAACCGCCAACGCGACGGCTGCGGCGAAACGACCGGGCAAGGTCGCCGTGCCGAACATCCGCGAAGACCTGTCCGATGATCTGATGGCCGAATTGGAAGCGACGCTGGCCGGGTCGGACGTCGACAACTACTTGTCCAGTGGGGCCGGGTTGCCCGATCGCCGAGAACCGCTCGCCGAGGGGGCTCGTGTGCAAGCCAAGGTGCTCAAGATCAAAGAAGACATCGTCTTCATCGCGCTCGGCGGACCTGACGAAGGCACGGTCCCGTTCGAGCAGTTCACCGAAGCCGAGCCCGCCCCGGGTGATTGGGTGGAGGTTTTGATCCGAGGATTCAGCCGCGAGGATGGCTTGTACTCTTGTACGTTGCCAGGCTCGGCGATCGAGGTGAGCGATTGGGACGACATCGAAGAGGGCAGCGTCGTCGAAGCCACCGTGACGGGTCACAACACGGGCGGATTGGAATGCAAGATCGGCTCGATCCAAGGCTTCATGCCGATCAGCCAAGTGACAGAATATCGCGTCGAGGACCTCAGTGAATTCGTCGACCAAAAGATGGTCTGTTTAGTTACCGAAGCCAACGCCCGACGAGGCAATCTCGTCGTCAGCCGGCGAGCCATTTTGGAGCGTGAACGCGAAGGCAAACGCAAAGAGCAACTCGAGAAGATGGAACCAGGTGACATCATCGAGGGCACCGTTCGTAGCGTCCGTGACTTTGGTGCGTTCGTTGACTTGGGCGGGCTCGACGGGTTGATTCACGTCAGCAAGCTGAGCTGGGAAAGGGTCAAGCATCCCAGCGAAGTGATTCAAGAGGGACAAAAAGTCAAAGTCCGCGTCGATACGATCGACAAACAAACCGGCAAGATCGGGTTGTCCTACCGTGATCTTTTGGAGAACCCTTGGGATACCGCCGAAAACGAATTCGCGGTCGGTTCGGTTCACACCGGCACGGTCACCCGGATCGCGGCGTTCGGTTGTTTCGTTCGCTTGACCGCCGGCGTCGAAGGCCTCGTCCACATCAGCGAATTGGCCAATCATCGGGTCTCGAAAGTGGACTCGCTGGTGAGCGAAGGCGACAGCGTGGAAGTCAAAGTGTTGAGCTTCGATCGCGATTCGCAAAAGGTCGCGTTATCGATGAAGGCCGTCCATGCCAAGCCGGTCGAAACCGAGGCCGCCGAGGAAGAAGCTGACGACCAACCGGCTCCGGAAGTGTCGATTCAGCCGCAACATACCGGTCCGCTCAAAGGCGGTAACGATCGTGCGACCGGTGGTGAACGTTTTGGCTTGCGTTGGTAGTCTTTTGAAAGGCGGGACCTGAGTGCGTTTTCTGTTCCTTGGCGATGTTGTCGGTAAGCCGGGGTACTCTGCGGTCTTATCGAACGTCGAGGAACTCAAAGACGAGCATCGCCTTGACGCCGTCATTATCAACGCCGAGAACGCCGCCGACGGGGCCGGACTGATGCCCCGACAATATCGCCGGCTGCTCGAAGCGGGCGTCGACGCGATGACGATGGGCGACCACATTTACCGCCGCGCCGAGATCATCCCGGTATTACAGAAAAGCGATCGGATCGTCAAACCCGCCAACTATCCGGCCGACGCGGCGGGAAAACCTTGGATCATCGTGCCCACCCCGGCGGGCCGCTTGGGCGTGATCTCGTTGATGGGCCGCGTGTTCATGCGGCCGGTCGATTGCCCGTTCGCGGCCGTCGAACGCGGACTCGAAGCCATGACCGATCGGACCGACGCGATCCTGGTCGACGTTCACGCCGAAGCAACCAGCGATAAGCAAGTGATCGCCCGCTACCTCGACGGTCGCGTTACCGCGGTTTTGGGAACACACACTCACGTACCCACCGCCGACGCGCATGTCATGCCCGGAGGGACCGCGATGCAATGTGATGTCGGCATGTGTGGTCCGTATCAAAGCGTGATCGGCCGCGATATTCAGCGGGTCACGAAAACCACCACGATCTTCGAACCTTGTCATTTTCACGTCGCTACCAAAGACGTGCGATTGTGCGGCGCGATCGTCGAAAGTGATGCCGACGGCAAAGCGATCTCGATCGAACGATTTGAAAAGGCAATCGCCGACGAATAGCCCGTCTAATGCAGTCTGCTCGGGCGAGAGACCGATCAAAACGTAACGGCCTGTTGATTGATGCGCACACTTGATTTGCAATGGTGAGCAACAAGGCGCTAGTGGCGTGTTGATTTAGTCTGCATCGTAACCCGAAGCGTAAGCGAGGGATCATTGATATTGACTCATCCCTCGCTTACGCAGCGTGTTACGATAAACCAATGCCACAGGCAAAAGCGCAACTTCAAAAAGCGTAAGCTAGGGATCATTGATATTGACTCATCCCTCGCTTACGCAGCGGGTTACTAAAAACCAATGCACAGACAAAATCGCTACTTCAAAAAGCGTCAGCGAGGGATACGTACAGAGGATTGAATGGCGTTCGATCCCTCGCTCACGCTTCGGGTTACGATCAACAGACTGCTAGCGTCTCGCGGCTGACTAGGTCAACATGCCGGTAACCAATGAAGTGCGTTTCAGGCTACTTTGTCTTTGTCTTCAGACGCTCGAGGTCGCTTCGGATGGTGGCGAGTTGTTGTTTGAGTGCAACGACGGACTCGCGTTCTTTCTCGACGATCTCGGCCGGGGCGCGGCTGACGAAACTTTCGTTGTTCAATTTCGATTCCTTGCCCTGGATTTGGCCAGCGATCTGACCTTGCAACTTGGTCAACCTAGCCAGTTCGGCTTCGACATCGATGAACTTTTCCAAGTCCACATGCACGTCAATGTCCACCTCCGGCAATGCCACGTGCGCGTCGGTTTCGAAGGGCTTCACGTCAGTGTCGATCGCGATGATCTCCGCCGTCGCGAGCGCTCCGAAGTACGCCGTCATCGGCTCAAGCAAGGTCTTCGATGCGGCACTGCACCGGATCGAAACCGGCATCGTTTCGCGTGGCGGGATGTTTTGACTGGCGCGGATTTGTCGGATCGCGGCGACGATCTGTTGGAACTCGTTGAACTGTTGTTCGATACTCGGATCGTGATGTTCGGTCATCGCGACGGGCCACTCGGCCGTCATCACAAACTCGCTGACGCGTTTCGGTTCGGGAACGCCACGTGTCGGTGCGAGTTGCCCGAGGTATCCCCACACCGACTCGGTCACGAACGGCATGATCGGATGCAACAAACGCAAAAGTTGATCGAGACCGTGAGCGATGACGTTTTGCGTCAGGGCCGCTTGATCGGGATCGGCGAGGCGAGGTTTGGCGATCTCGACATAGAAACTACAGAACTCGTTCCATGCGAAATCGTACAGTGATCGGGTGGCTTCGGCATATTGGTAATGATCGATCGCGTCGCTGACTTCCTTCGTCACCGTCGCCAGACGACTGAGCAACCATTTGTCTTCGATCGGCAAGGTGGCCACGTCGATGGCTTGCGGTTGGAAACCATCGAGGTTCATCAACGTGAATCGCGAAGCGTTCCAAAGTTTATTGACGAAGTTCCGAGCGGTTTCAAATCGTTCGCTAACCACGGCGGCTTTGGGCAACGCCTTGTCTGCGTCGCTTTGGGCCCACTGGGTGGAAAACGATTTCTTGCACGCCGGGCACTCGACCGTGGCTGCTTTTTGAGTCTTCTTGGTCTGGTCGCTGAGTTTCTCGCAGTGCGGGCATTCGTACTGAACCGGCAAACGAACGTCTTGCGTTCCGCTTTCGAGCCTAGCCAAGCCGAACCGCAACGCGTCGGGGCCGAACTTGTCGATCACGTCGATCGGGTCGACGCCGTTGCCCTTGGATTTCGACATGCCTTCGCCGAAACCGTCCAGGATCTTGGCATGAATGTAGACTTCGTCGAATGGAATTTCGTTAACGTTGTTCAAACCCATCAAGACCATCCGGGCGACCCACAAGGTGATGATGTCGCGGGACGTGATTAGCGTGGACGTCGGATAGAACTTTGCGAGTTCCGGTGTTTCGGCGGGCCAACCGAGCGTCGAGTGTGGCCACAAGGCGGACGAGAACCACGTATCGAGCACATCGGGGTCTTGCGTCAACCCGGTTGCCTCGACGGCCGATTCCAAACTCGCGTTCTCGTCGCGGATGCATGCGAACACGGCCAAGGTCGTTTCGCCGTCGGCGTCGGTGCGGTAGTGAATCTGTCCGGGATAATCGGCGGCGAGCTGGTCGAGTTGCTTGGTGATCGCGTCGGCGTCGGCTTGATTCAAACCGGCCGCCGTCCAGATCGGGATACGGTGTCCCCACCACAATTGACGGCTAACGGGCCAATCCCGTTTTTCGCTCAACCAATCCAAGTAGCCTTTGCGATAACGGGTCGGGAAGATTTGCACACGTTCGTCCGACACGGCATCCATCGCCGATTGGGCGAGTTGATCCATGGCGACGAACCACTGATCGGCCAAGTACGGTTCGATCGGAGTTTTGCTGCGGTCGCTGATCGGCAATTCGATCTCGCGGTCTTCGATGTCGCCGAGTAAATCGATCGCTTCCAGATCGGCAACGACGGCCTTGCGGGCCAGGGGTATCGTCAAGCCTTCGTACTTGCCGCCTTCGGCATTGATCGTGCCGTCCGGGTTGAGCACGTTGATCATCGGGAGATCGCACCGCAGCGCGACTTCGTAGTCGTTCGGATCATGGGCCGGGGTGATCTTCACGCTACCGGTTCCCTTGTCGGGTTTCGCCCATTCGTCGGCTACCAAGCGGATTTCGCGATCGACCAGTGGCAATCGCAAGGTCCGTCCGTCGGCGGCCATGTCACGAAGTTGGATCATCCCGGGAAGCATCTCGACGCGACGTTTCTCCAGCGCATCGATTTGTTCCTGGATACCGGCACGTTCTTTCTCGGTCGCCTCGGCGAGCTTTTCTCGCAACCCCTGTTCGATCTCATTGAACGCCGACTCGGGATCCGGATGCACGGCCACGGCGGTGTCGCCGAGCATGGTTTCCGGGCGCGTCGTGGCGATCTCGATGCGCGTTGGTTCGCCGGGTTTGGGGTTAATGACCGGATAAAAGATGTGCCAGAAGTGACCTTTTTTAGTCTCATTATTGACTTCGTCGTCGCTCACGGCGGTTTGCAAGAACGTGTCCCAGTTGACCAGACGTTTGCCGCGATAGATCCGCTGTTTTCCGAACAGGTCAAAGAACGTCGCGCGGACGGCGGCGGCGCATTGCGGGTCGAGCGTGAAACGCAGCCGTTGCCAATCGCAACTGCATCCCATCCGTTTGAGTTGTTCAAGAATGCGTTGTTCGTACTGGTCTTTCCATTGCCAAATCCTCCGCACGAGGGCTTCGCGTCCGAGGTCATGGCGAGTCTTGTTTTCGTCTTCTTTGAGACGCCGTTCGACCACGGCTTGGGTCGCGATGCCCGCGTGGTCGGTTCCGGGAATCCAGAGCGTTTCGAATCCCTGCATGCGTTTGCGGCGAACGACGATGTCTTGCAAAGTGTTGTTGAGCCCGTGGCCGAGGTGCAACGCTCCGGTGACGTTGGGCGGCGGGATCACGATGCTAAAGGGCGGCTTGTCGCTGGCCGGATCGGCGTGAGAGCATCCGGCATCGTCCCAACGCCGGATGATCTCGGCGGCAGCGTCGGCGTGGTCAAAACGAGTAGGAATCTCAGTCATGGATTGAAGATTGAAGATTGAAGATTGAAGATTGAAGATTGAAGATTGAAGATTGAAGATTGTAAGTAGGCTGGGTCGCAGCCGCTTCGGCGGAGACCCGGCATTAGGTCACTAAAAGCTAAAAGCCAAAAGCTAAAAGCTAAAAGCCAAAGGCTAACAGCCATTAGCCAGCCGCTTCCTTATGAAGCTTGTACTCGACGCTATCGACGAGTGCTTTCCAGCTCGCCTCGATGATGTTGTCGCTGACGCCGATCGTGCCCCAGGTTTCTTTACCGTCGGTGCTTTCGATGTTGACGCGGATCGAGGCGGCGGTTCCGGACGCGGAATCGACCACGCGGACTTTGTAATCGATCAGGCTGATTTCGCTCAATTGCGGATAGGCCCCCGTGAGGGCTTTGCGCAGCCCCGCGTCGAGCGCGTTGACCGGGCCGTGTCCTTCGGCGGCGTCGAACCACATCGTGTCGCCGACTTTCAACTTGATGATCGCTTCGGCGAAGGCCACGTTGTTTTCGACGTCCCGGTCGCCGGCAACGATGCGGTACTTGATCGTTTCAAAGTGAGGTTTGAATTTGCCGCTGACTCGTTTGATTAGCAGGTCGAACGACGCCGTCGCCGATTCGAACTGATAGCCTTGGTT
Organism: Neorhodopirellula pilleata; assembly: GCF_007859915.1. Classification (GTDB taxonomy): domain Bacteria; phylum Planctomycetota; class Planctomycetia; order Pirellulales; family Pirellulaceae; genus Rhodopirellula; species Rhodopirellula pilleata. The sequence continues at coordinate 210,057 of NZ_SJPM01000009.1, read as the reverse complement.
TTCCAGTCGAACGACTTCGGCGAGGATTTGATTCATCAGTTCCTTGTCGTCGGCAAGGTTGTGCTTGCCCGCGATCGCTTCGATGTTGCTGCGTCCGGACAGTTCACTGACGAGGATCCGGCGTTCGTTCCCGACCAGCGCGGGATCGATGTGCTCATAAGTCGACGCCGCCTTGTTGATCGCGTGGACGTGCATGCCGCCTTTGTGGGCGAAGGCGCTCTGGCCGACGAACGGTTGGTTGTTACGCCACTGCAGGTTGGCGGTTTCGTAAACGAACCGGCTCAACTCGGTGAGCGACGTCAGGGACCTTCCGCCGAGGACTTCGTAGTCGGGTTTCTTGAGCGATAAGTTGGCGATGATCGCGATCAAATCGACGTTGCCGCATCGTTCGCCGATGCCGTTGATCGTGCCTTGGACCTGAGTCGCGCCGGCATCGACGGAGGCCAACGAATTGGCCACGGCGAGTTCAGAATCGTTGTGGCAGTGGATTCCGAATTCGACATCGAAATCGGCCAGACCTTCGCGAGCGGCACGGGTGATTTCCGCGATCTGTTCGGGCAGACTACCGCCGTTGGTGTCGCACAGGACCAACCATTTCGCCCCGCCCATCGCGGCCGCGCGAAGCGTCTTGATCGCGTATTCCGGGTTGGCTCGGTAGCCGTCGAAGAAGTGTTCGGCGTCATAGATCAGTTCGGAATGCTTGGCCAAGAACGCGCCGCTTTCGCCGATCATGTCCAGGTTCTCGTCCAAGGTCGCGCGAAGGACTTCCGTCACGTGGTAGTCCCACGTCTTGCCGACCAACGTGCAACAGGGCGTTTGCGCCGCGACGAGGGCTTTCATTCCTGGATCGTCTTCGGCTTTCATCGACCGTCGCCGCGTCATGCCGAAGGCGCAGACTTTTGTCTTGCCCATATCGAACTTGCGGATCTGTTCAAAGAACGCGACGTCCTTTTCGTTGGACAGCGGGTAACCACCTTCAACGAACTCGATCCCGATCTCGGCCAAGCGGACAGCGATATTGAGTTTGTCTTGCAGCGAAAAACTGACGCCCTCGCCCTGCGATCCGTCACGCAGCGTGGTGTCGTAGATGGAGATGGGCGTCTTCGGTGTCGGGGAGGCGGTCATGTCGATTTAGATCGGGAGAAAGAGGTCTTGGAAGAGTCGGAAGGGACGTCCACGATGGGCGGAGTTTGGTACGGGTTGTCGCTAAAGTTAGGCGGATTCGCGGGCGACTCGGCGTCGAGACGGATCGGTTGGTCGAGTTTGTCGGGGTCCGCGGGTACTTCCGGCGGAGAATCCTGAGATGATTTGGCGATCGCCGCCAGAGTCCGTGTGCGTCGTCGTCGCCAAAGGTGGGCGATGACGACGAACACCAAACTCATCAAGGTCATCACCAGGACCAGCCGCAATGAAATCGGGTTCACATACTCGCCGGCGGCCCAATGAACGGCCAACACGACAAGCCGGCCGGCTCCCATCGAAACCGCCACCAGTGAGAGCAAAAGTGCAAAAAAGACGGATTCGCGACGTCGATGAGGGTTCAGCGACACCACGCCTAAGAACAGCATCGGGATCCCGAACATCATCGGAACGAACTGCGTGTAGCTTTTCTCGGTCGTGACACTCATCCCGACGATCGTCAATCCACACAGCAGCAGCCCGAAAACGATTCCAAGTCTGGCCATGGTGAGGTGGGACGCCGGGGAAAGTGGGGGGACGACAACGCATTCGGCTCGAAAAGTCCGTTCGCGAACCCCTGTTGTAGCTTGAAAAGGCGATGAATCGTAGTGGTTGAATCAACTACCCCCGCGCCATCATTCATGCACCCCGCGACGAATTTGGCAGGTTCGGCTGTCAAGCTTGGTAAACCTTGACGGGCCGTTTATGCCGCATCAAGCGATCGTGCCCTTCGGCCCGATGCTAACCCTCGTAACGGTCATTCTGGCCGGACGTTCTGGTTGGCACACACCTTCCGATGTATCGGGGGGATCGCTGGGCGCGGGGATTGCATGAATTTGAACTACCATTATCTGGAGTCGCGTCACCTCGCGACGACGACCCGCTCGTTGCCTTGCGTTGTGGCGGTCGACTCGCCGGAATCAGCGGGTTTGACTCGCTGGCCGTGCAGCCGATACGCGATCGCTACGATTGCGGTTTTGTCGCTGGTCGTGATGTTCGGAGTGTCCCCCTCGATCGGAGAGGAACTCCACGGGGTAACCGCCACGAGCTATCGAGGGACCGATGCCGAGATTCTCCGCACGCGTCGTTCGCCGCGTGAAACCCCGACGGTCACCGCCATCCGGCGTGCTTCGCCGTCGGTCGTCAATCTGCACGGCCAAAAGACAATGCGTCCTGGCGGGGGAATTTCCCCGGGCGGCAACGGCGACGTCGCCCGTCAAGTCAACGGCATGGGCACCGGTGTCGTGATCGACCCTCGGGGCTACGTCGTGACCAACTACCACGTCGTCGAGGACGTCCAAGAAATCAACGTCACTCTGCATGATGGCAAGACGACCCGCGCGGATTTAGTGGCATCGGACCCTCGCAGCGACCTGGCTGTGGTGAAATTGAGAGGGTCGGGACCTTACGAAACCGTGCCGCGCGGCCATAGCGACGATTTAATGATCGGCGAAACGGTCATCGCCATCGGAAACGCGTTCGGTTACGTCCATACCAGCACCGTCGGCATCATCAGCGCTCTGCATCGCGACATCCCCGTTAATGAAACGCAAAGCTATCACGACTTGATTCAAACCAGTGCGGGCATCAATCCCGGCAATTCGGGCGGCCCGTTGCTCAACATCGACGGCGAGATCATCGGGATCAACGTCGCCGTTCGTGTCGGAGCCCAACAAATCGCGTTCGCCATTCCGATCGATCAAGTCTTGGAAACGGTCACCGAGATGGTCATTCGCCACAACGATCGTCGCTTCGTCATGGGAATGCGAGGCGAAGAAGCCGCCGAGGGCGGATTTCGGGTTGTTGAACTGAGCGACAGCGGGTCCGCATTTCAAAGTGGCTTGAAACCGGGCGACCGAGTGCTGAAGATCGAAGAAGAATCCGTCCAGACCCCGCTGAACTTTGCTCTCGGTGTGCTCGACGCCACCCCAGGGCAAAAACTACGAATGGAATTCGAGCGAGACGGTGAGGTTTATGAAACCTTCGTCGCCACGCTGCCGAGCTCGCGAAACGTCGCCGACCCGGTCGCCACGCTCGCTTGGCAGGTCATCGGCGTAGCGGTCCGGCCCGCCGGGGACGCGTTCACACGCCGCATGAACAGCGAGCTGAACACGAGCTACCGGGGCGGTCTAATGATCACCGACGTTCGCAAAGGCTCCGCCGCCGACGAACAGGGAATGCGGGTCGGCGACGTGCTGCTGGGGATTCATTCCTGGCAAACGTCCAGTTTGAACGATCTGGCCGGCATTCTTGAACACCCTGAAATTCAAAGTGGTCCGAAGGCGAAGTTCTACATCGTTCGTCGAGACCAAACACTCTACGGCCACATGCAATTGGCCAGCCAAACCGGGCCCGCCCGTCGGTAAATGGCCCGCCGGTATATGGATTGCCGACGGCAAAAAAAAGCCTTCGCATCGTCAAGCTGATCGAGCGAATGGATTCGATGATTGGCGAAGAGGAAACGTCCTGGGACGGAGGTTCTCGTTTCACACGACCGCACGTGTGAATGACGAGAACCTCCGTCGACCCAGCCGGGACGATCCTCTTCGCCTTTTTTTATTGAACGCGTGCTTCCCCGATCGGGCAGGAGATTTTGGGGCGTCGCGAAAGACGCCAAGACTTTCGGTGAATGGCAGACTAGTGCTTCGTCAATTATTAAATTGAGGGTTGGCTTAAAACGTGGCACGGTGGTCCCCACCGTGATTCTCGACGGAGGACCACCGTGCCACGATGATCACCGTCTCAATCACGTTTGGTCCGCTGTTTGCGTTGGGGGGTAACTGAACGATTCGGTTCCAGTTAGGTCGATCCAACATCGACCCAGCAACCTTCCAAACGAGCACCGTAGGCAATATGATGACAGCAGGCGTCGAAATTCCCTTTACCGAGGCCCAAGCTCAATCAAAATGGACCAAATCCATGCCGAACTTGCTGGTTATTGATGATGATCGTGCCATTTTGGCACTCGCTCAAAAATCGCTCGCGGCGGTCGCCGACATCACCACGGCCGCTACGGCCGCCGAAGGCCTCGAAAAGCTCCGAACCGGCGATTTTGACGCCGTTCTGCTCGATATCCAGTTGCCCGACCAAAATGGATTGGCCGTCTACTGCGAGATCCGCGAAATGGATCGCCGCCTTCCGGTCATCTTCATGACCGTCGAGGCGGCAAGCAACACGGCAATCGAAGCCATGCAGTTGGGGGCGTTTGACTACATCGGCAAACCTCTGGCCGTCGAGCCGTTGCGGGATCTCGTCGAAAAGGCGATCGAGCAACGACAGATCAGCAGCGTCCCGGTGGCCATTTCCGCAGACCGGGAAACCACCAATGACTCCGCCGAGCTGTTCATTGGTCGATCGCCCGCCATGCTGGGCGTTTTCAAGTCAATCGGAAAGGTTGCTAAACAAAATGTTCCTATCTTGATCCGTGGTGAAAGCGGTACGGGAAAAGAATTGGTGACCCGATCGCTCTACCAGTACAGCCATCGCAGCAGCGAGATCTTCCTGGCCGTTAACTGCGCCGCTCTGCCGGACAACCTTCTCGAGAGCGAGTTGTTCGGCCACGAGAAGGGTTCGTTCACCGGAGCCGAATCCCGTCGGATTGGTAAATTTGAGCAATGCAACGGTGGCACGTTGTTCCTCGATGAAATCGGCGACATGGCCCCGAGCGTCCAGGCAAAAGTATTGCGGGTCTTGCAGGAACAGCGTTTTGAGCGAGTCGGCGGCAATCGCGAACTGACCACCGACGTGCGGATCATTGCGGCCACCAACCGACCGCTCGAACAAATGGTCGAAGACGGCGACTACCGCGAAGACCTGCTCTACCGTCTTAACGGTGTGACGATCGAACTGCCGCCGCTACGCGAACGTCTTTCCGACGTGCCTGAACTGATCCACTTCTTCTTGGCACAAGCCAAACGCGAATTCAATAAGCCTGACTTGGAAGGCCTCTCGCCCGACGCAGTCGACTTGCTTACGCGGTACGATTGGCCCGGAAACGTCCGCCAACTCCGAGCCGTGATTCGTCGCTGCGTCCTAGACAGTGTGATGCCGGTCATCACGCCCGACGGACTTCCACGAGAGGTAACGGGATTCAGTCAGTCGAAAGAGAAAAGCAAGAACGGGGCGGCCACCGAAGCCGAACGCCCCGGTTCGCAGTTGCCGCAGATCGTTCGTCGCTTGTTGGATGAGAAATCGACCAACGTTTATGCCGAGGCAACTCAGTATATGGAACGTTTTGTGATCACCGAAGTGTTGCGAGAAACCAACGGCAACCAGAGCCAAGCGGCCGAAATTTTGGGAATTACACGCGGAAAACTTCGTGACCGCATCTCCACGTTCAACATCGTGCTCAAGAGTGATGTGGCAGTCGAGGAATAAGCGATTACGGCATCATAATTGCCATACTCGTCGATCGATAAGACCGGCCCTCATGAATCAGCCTCCGACTGAATCATCTCACCAAGATCATCCCCACTTGAGACAGTTAATTGAACGAAACTCAAAAAGCCCGCTTCTCCGAAGCGCTCTCACGTCTAGCGGGTGACGAAGAGATGCTGCTGATCCTAGCGGACATCGCGATCGAGGATCTACCACCGATGGTTGTGCACCTCTCAGAGCAATTGGCAGACGATGAACTGACGTCGGCTGCCGCGACCGCCCACGCCATGAAGGGATTACTCAGCAGTTTTGAGACGGGCACGCCTACGAGCGAGTTGCAGGCGTTGATCAATGCAGCCCGGTCAGGCAATACGAGCGAGGCTCAGGCGTTGTATACCAAAACCAAGCCCGCGATCGAACAGTTACTCGCCGAGATCGAAACCCTCGTCCAAAATAATCAACCGTCATAACGGCGTGTTGAGTGAGTCAGCATCGTAACCCGCTGCGTAAGCGAGGGATTAATCGCAATTAAATCCTCTGTATGTACCTCGCTCACGCATTTTCAAGTTCCACTTTTATCGTAACCCGCTGCGTAAGCGAGGGATCATTGATATTGACTCATCCCTCGCTCACGCTTCGGGTTACGATGCGAACTAAATCAACACGTTCTCACGCGTCGGGTTGTCATGCGGGTAAAGCCGACCGCTTCAAGCCCCAGCTATTCGGGCAAACGGCCTGTTTCGATGACCGGGAACTCGCTGGTTAAACCTTCGACCATGAAGGCGACCAAATCCGCTTTTTCGGATACCGAAAGATTGAGCACTTTCATCTTGTCGCTCAGCCAAGGGTTTGCGTGTCCTCCCTTGTCGTACCAGTCGATCACTTCTTCGAGTGTCTTTTGACTGCCGTCGTGCATATACGGTCCGCTGTCGGCGACGTTTCGCATGGTCGGCGTTTTGAAGGCACCGCGATCTTTGTCGTCTTGGGTTACGACGAATCGTCCTAAATCGGGTTCATCGCCTTGCATGCCCACGCCGATGTTGTGGTATTGTTCGTCGGTGAAGTTAGCGCCCGCATGGCAGGCGGTGCAATTGGCTTTGCCGAACGTCAATTCCATTCCACGAATCGCTGATTCGCTCATCGGATTGGCGGCTGCGGCATCTTTGAGTTCTTTGTAACGGGCGGCCAGCTCGGGGTCTTCGTCGATGAATTCAAGGTCATCGGCAAACGCTTTTTCAAAGTTCGCCAGTGGCGCGTAGTAATCGTATGGGGCCGGTCCGGTCACAATCGCCCGCTCGAACGTGGCGAGCGCTTTGCCGACGTTGTCAATGTTCACGCCGCTATCAAAAATCGCCTCGAACTGCGCCTTGTAGGCGGGGATCTTGGCCAGCGTCTGAACGCATACTTCGTGCGTGTTGCCCATCTCGATCGGGTTGGCGATCGGACCGACGGCTTGCTCTTCGAGCGAACCAGCGCGGCCGTCGTGGAATTGGGCTTTACTCAAGATCCGATTGAACGAAACCGGCGAGTTGCGATTGCCGGTTTGACCGGCGACTCCGATGCCGAACTGAGTGTTCGCTCCCCAACCTTGGTCGGGAGCGTGGCATGACGCGCATGAGATCGTATTGTCCGACGACAATCGGGGATCGAAATAGAGCTGTCGTCCCAGTTCGATCTTCGCCCGCGTCATCGGATTGTCGTCGGGAATGAAGATGTTCGCCGCAGCGGCATCCAAACCACGGGGCAACTTCACATCGAGCGTCTTGTGGTTATCCGGATCGCTGAGCCATTTCTCGACTTGGGAAAGTGTCAGGGGGCCGTCGCCGGGGACGCCCGAGGTCAACGTCGGATCCCCGAGATTGGCTTCCAAGGTTTGCGATGCAGAGGCGGATTCAGCCGCGGAAATCGATGGGACGAATAGGGTGCTGCTGAGCAACGCCGCGGCCAGTCCGAGCCCGCGAAGCCGGAGGCCGCGATGGGCAGTGAGCAGATCGATTAAGCTGGTTTTCATATGCAAGAATCGTGAAATGAGTGGGGGTTGGACTCCCCGCGTGAGCACGAGCAAAAACATGCGGCGGGGGAGTTGGAGGTGGGACAGGGATTCGTTTGTACCTGATGACTTCAGTATAGTCACCAAGCAACCAAATTCGATGCGTCACCGATTAACCGGGCAGCGTATCTTCGTCGGCGAATTCTTCGATCGAAACGACATCGTCTTGGCGGTCGGCCGACAGATCCGATTCGTCATCGGCAGGCCGTTCAAACGCACGCACGCCGCTCGCCTGGCGCATTTCGGGGGACGGCCGAGCGACAATGACCGTAATGTTGTCTTCACCCCCCGCTGCGTTGGCCAATCCGACCAAGTGGTGGCAGACCGGCTCGAGGTCGTCGGTCTGAGAGGTGATCACCTCGGCAATCGTTTCACTCGACACGTATCGGCTCAAACCATCGCTACACAACAAAACGGCATCTCCCTCGCGGAGGTCGACTCGCCGCACTTCGGCGGTCAATTCGTGTTGTCCGTTACCGCCGAGCACATTCCACAAGACATTGCTCCATCGGCTGCTTGCTTCGTCTTCCGGTTTTAAGCCGCCCGCGTCGACTAACTGTCGAGCGAGCGTGTGGTCGGTCGTGATTTGTTCGCAAACGTCGTCTCGGATCAGGTAACAGCGACTGTCACCTGCGTGGACCACATACATCCGGGGCCAAACGATGTACGCCATCGTCAAGGTGGTCCCCATACCTTGTTGTGATAGATCGTTGGCGGCTTCAAACAGGATTCGTTTGTGAGCTTGGTGCAGTAGTCGCTTGAGCGATTCTAAAAAATCGGCTTCGTCGTGTGTTTGTTCATGCTCGTTATGCAAGAACCAGTGCACGGTATTGAGCAATTGTTCGATCAATTGATCCATCGCCACGCTGCTGGCTCGCTGTCCCGCCGCGTGCCCACCCATCCCATCGGCGACGATCAACAATTGACCACGAGTCGAGCCGAACAAATCGCCGCTCGATCGCAGCGGTAGGCTTGAGGCTTCCACTCGCATCGACTTGCGGAGTTCCGCAATCAGAAACTGATCCTGATTCTCCGATCGGGTTCGCCCCACGTCGGTGACCCCACAGGCGTTTGCACATGGTTGCACCGGAGAATGTTCAGGCGACGGTTGATTCATCGGCCGATCTCATAAAGGAAGCCTTCACAGGCCTTGGGTGGTGAAAAACGTTACATTGCTAGGTGGCAATGCTTGAGGATCTCTTGGGGCGTCGCCCGATAGCCGACATAAAACGGTCCGAATTGCCCGTACTTGGCACTCGCTTCGTCGAATCGCATTTTGTAAACGATCTCCTTAAGATACTCCGGATTGCGTCCCCAGAGTGTCACCATCCATTCCCAGTCATCCAAACCGACACCGACGGAGATTAATTGGCTGACCTTGCCCGCGAACGCGATTCCGCTTTGAGCATGTTCGGCCATCATTTGATTGCGATCGCTGAAAGGCTCGGTGAACCAGTTCGCACCGGGGATTCGGCTCTTGTTCATCGGATAAAAACACGCCGACGGCCAATCCGGGAATTCCGGCTGCAAACGATTGCGATTCATCATCGGAAGCCGTCGTTCATACGCATTGACCTTCGCGGCCAGTTCTGGGGAATCCGGTGAGTTGCCTTCCTTGATCAGTCGTTGACGGTACTCGTCGACCGAGGGGACATACTCACTGACTTCACTCATCGAGATAAACGACCATGTCGCTTCGAGATAACGCCCGATTCCGGGTGCCAATAACGCCTGATGGATGCCTTCGACTTTGCCGGGATGCGGGTCCATGATGACGGTCGCGAAATCCGCCTCGTGCCCGCTGATCCAGTACGACGCCAACCTTTCGGGGATTCGATCGGCGGTTGGCGAATCGGCGTCTGCGGGTGCCAGAGCGTTTTGAAATTGACGCTGCAGGGTGGGGGAAAACGGTTCGTCGATCAGGTCGCGTCGGAACCGATAAAAGTAGTGCCCGACGTGCCAGCCGCGCTCGGGAATCACGCTCGGCTCGGGCAGGTTCGCCTGCGGTCGCACTCCGGCGGGCGGACCTCCGTGGCTGGTCGTCGATGGGGCACTCCCGGAGTGAGCACTGGGTGGGCCGTCGGGCCGGTGGGCTTCGGCAGTCGGATGATTCATCGTAGTTTTCGATTTTCAAGGAGCGGTCAGTCACAAGCTCCAGTTTCTACGCGATGCGGGTTCGTTGCAACGACCTGTAGAACGCTTCTTAACTCTCGTAAATAGACATTTCGCCACGACGCGCAAGGCCCGCCACGGCGGGGGCTCGCGACGATGCACTAGTGGGCTGTTGATTTAATTAGCCGTACCGCGTTAGCGGCGGTTTACACGGCCGCTAACCGGGGCTAACGCCCATCGGCTAATGGTTGTCATTCGGTATACGACTAAATCAACAGACCACTAGGCTGAAAATTGTTTCAGCGCAGCGACCATTGCAGGTATCGATCACGATATCCGTACTGGCGCGTCCAACTTCGCTTCCCCTCAGCCCCGAAATGACCGTAAGAATAGGGGGCTTTCCAACGTGGTTCGACGGTCGCACCGGGAATCGGCGGGTGCATGCTCGGACGCTCGCGAATCCAGTGCGTCCCCAGACCCAAATGCCCCGGACCGGCGCTCTTGGGATCGTTCTCGACGCCCGGAAGTTCCGGAAGAATCGACCCATGATGCGACAGCCCCGGATGCGGTGGCGTGTGATGAGGTGGCGTGTGAAGAGGTGGTCCGAGATGACCCGAGCCGGATCGAGGCAATTCATCGACCGTTGCGAAGGAATCGTTCGTAGGAATCGGCGGCATTGGCGATCCCGAAAAATGACCGTGATGGTTGCCCCCATTCCGATTGCTCGGGGGAGGCGGAACGGGGGCCTGGATAACCCGATGCGGCGGTGGGCCGACGGTCCCGTAGGAGCCTTCCGACCACCCCATGGCGTCCGGAACGGCGAGGGGCGGGTTTCCCGTTTCTAAATGCGACGCCTGCAGAACCGATCGTTCGGGCCCCGGCGGCGACGTCCGCGCTCGCGAAATGGCCTGATTCGGTGTTGGGATCTGGTCTGGCGACGAGGTTGCTTGAGGTAAATCGGCAACTTTCACCGGCGGCGGCGTGAAACGCGACCAATCTTGTTGGGCCGAAACCGAATGCGACATCAGCCCGATCGCGAAAGAAGTACCCAAGATTTTTGATCGAATCGAATTCACCAACGCTCTCCTTGCCAAAACGCCACCGATCGCCTGAAAGCCGATCGCAGTGCGTCATGGGTAGCAAACTCACGCCAGTGGAAACAAGTCGGACTAGGTTGTGGTCAAATCCTGCGATTGGCGGGGACTCGTGGCCACGTCCAATCGCGGATCTCGGCCATGTCTTGACCGTGCTCGTTGATGTAGCGTTTGTGCTCGATCAATTTGTCGCGAAGCATTTGCTTCACGTAGGCTTCTTTGGCTCCCAATTTGGGCACACGCTCGATCACGTCCTCGACTAGATTGAACCGATCCAGGTCGTTCAGAACGACCATGTCGAACGGCGTCGTGGTCGTGCCCTCTTCCTTGTAGCCGCGAACGTGCAGATTCTTGTGATTGGTCCGGCGGTAGGTCAGTCGATGGATCAACCACGGATAACCGTGAAAGGCAAAGATGATCGGCTTGTCGGTCGTGAACATGATGTCAAAGTCTCGATGCGATAGGCCGTGAGGATGCTCTTCGGGTGTCTGCAGTTTCATCAGGTTCACGACATTGATCACGCGAACTTTCAGATCGGGCAACTCACGGCGAATGATATCGACCGCGGCGAGCGTTTCGAGGGTGGGAACATCGCCACAACAAGCCATGACCACGTCGGGTTCGTCGCCCTGATCGTTACTTGCCCAATCCCAAATGCTGATTCCGGCGGTGCAGTGCTTGATCGCATCGTCCATCGACAGCCATTGAGGCGACGGTTGTTTTCCGGCCACGATCACGTTCACATCATTGCGGCTGCGCAAACAATGATCGGTCACCGACAGCAAACAGTTCGCGTCGGGGGGCAAATAGACGCGAATGATCTCGGACTTCTTGTTAATGACATGGTCGATGAACCCGGGGTCTTGATGACTGAACCCGTTATGGTCTTGTCGCCAAACGTGCGACGAGAGCAAATAGTTCAACGATGCGATCGGCCGTCGCCACGGGATGTGTTCACACACTTTGAGCCATTTGGCGTGTTGGTTGAACATCGAGTCGATGATGTGAATGAACGCTTCGTAACAGTTGAAAAAACCGTGCCGTCCGGTTAACAGATAGCCTTCGAGCCAACCTTGGCATTGATGTTCCGACAGCATCTCCATCACGCGGCCGTCGGCCGACATGTGGTCATCGCCTGGAAGCCTGTCCCCTACGAAGGCGCGGTCGGTCACTTCAAAGACATCACCCCAGCGGTTGGAGGCGTTCTCGTCGGGGCTGAAGATGCGGAAGTTTTTCGCTTCCAAGTTCAATTTCATCACGTCGCGAATGAACTTGCCTTGCACCCGCGTCGCTTCGGCTTTGACGCTCCCCGGATGCGATACTTCGATCGCGTAATCGCGGAAGTCGGGCATGCGGAGGCTCTTCAGCAACAGGCCTCCGTTGGCATGCGGATTGGCCCCCATGCGTCGATCACCCTTGGGCGGCAATTCGGCGAGTTCGGCAATGAGACGTCCTTGCTCGTCGAAAAGTTCTTCGGGCCGGTAACTCTTCATCCATTCTTCGAGCAACGTGACATGGTCGGGCCGTTCGTGCATCTCGCCCATGGGCACCTGATGGCTGCGCCAATTGTCTTCGACCACGTGCCCGTCGACCTCGCGCGGGCAGGTCCATCCCTTGGGCGTTCGCATCACGATTACCGGCCACATCGGCCGCGTCGCGTCGTTGTTTTGCATGGCGTGTTGTTTGATCCGCTTGATCTCGTCGACGACTTGATCGAGCGTCGACGCCATCTGTTGATGCATTTTCTCCGGATCGTTGCCTTCGACAAAATACGGCGTGTAACCGTAACCCCGTAGTAAATGATCGAGTTCGTCGTGACTGATCCGGGCCAACACGGTCGGATTGGCGATCTTGTATCCGTTGAGGTGCAAGATCGGCAGGACGACGCCGTCATGAATCGGATTGAGGAATTTGTTCGAGTGCCAGCTTGTCGCCAAGGGTCCCGTCTCGGCTTCGCCGTCGCCGATCACACAAGCGACGATCAGTTCCGGGTTATCGAAGACCGCTCCGAATGCGTGTGACAAGGCGTACCCGAGTTCGCCTCCTTCGTGAATGCTGCCGGGCGTCTCCGGTGCGACGTGGCTGGGGATTCCGCCGGGAAAGCTGAACTGTTTGAACAGCCGCTTCATTCCGGCTTCGTCGAGTGTGATGTTGGGATACGTCTCGGTGTAGGTGCCTTCCAAATACGTGTTGGCGACCAATCCCGGCCCGCCGTGTCCTGGTCCGGCGATGTAGATCATGTTCAAGTCGTGTTGCTTGATGATGCGGTTGAGATGCACGTAAAGGAAGTTCAGGCCCGGTGTCGTTCCCCAATGTCCGAGCAACCTGGGCTTGATGTGTTCTTTCTGCAACGGTTGTTTCAGCAGCGGGTTATCGAACAGATAGATCTGACCGACCGACAAATAGTTCGCTGCCCGCCAATAGGCATCGATGCGAGCCAGTTCGTCTTGTGTTAGCGGATGTGACATGCATGGTTCCCTATGGATGAAGTTGCGGGTTTCGATGTTCGATGACGTAGCCACTTTTCGATACCGACGACGCAATAGATCATGAAGCCGGTTCCCAGAATCAAATACCATTCGGTCATACCGATCGGTGCGCTACCAAAGGCATGGTTCATAAAAGGCAGGTAAGTGAACCCGATTTGCATTAGGATCATCAGTCCCACGCCCGAGAGCAGCCATGGATTGCTGAATACACCGATCGCGAACATCGATCGGGTCAGTGAGCGGCAGTTGAACAGATAGAACAATTCCCCGAAGACGAACACGTTTACCGCAGCCGTTCGTCCGGCCGCTTCGCTTTCGCCGTGGTTGAGTTCCCACTTGAACAAGCCGAACGAACCGATCAACAACAGCACACCCACCAACAGGATTCGAAACATCAACGTTCGTGATAAGATCGGACTCGCGGGATCGCGTGGCCGACGCAACATGATCCCCGGTTCCTTTGGTTCGAAAGCGAGCATTAAGCCGAGCAGCACTGCAGTGGTCATGTTGATCCACAAGATTTGAACGGGAAGGATCGGCAACGCCGTGCCGAGAATCACGGCCACCAAAATGACGAGCCCTTCACCGATGTTCGTCGGCAGCGTCCAGGTGATGAACTTGATTAGGTTATCGAACACCTCGCGGCCTTCTTCGATGGCCGATTCGATCGATGAAAAGTTATCGTCGGTGAGCACCATGTCGGCGGCTTCCTTGGCGACCTCGGTGCCGGTGACGCCCATCGCCACGCCGATGTCGGCACGGCGCAACGCGGGTGCGTCGTTGACACCGTCGCCGGTCATCGCGACGACGTGGCCACGATGCTGCAACGCCTTCACCAGGCGAAGTTTTTGTTCCGGTGCCACGCGAGCAAACACCGAAGTCGTCTCGACGGCATCGTGGAGTTGTTCATCGGACAATTCCGCGAGCATCTGGCCGGTAAGGAAATGGTCGGTCGTCGGGCTGTCGTCTTGAGCATCGGGCGAGGATGGACTGTCTTGGCTGAGGTGACGAATGCCAACCAGGCCGATCTGCGAAGCAATTGCCGAGGCCGTCCCGGCGTGGTCGCCGGTGATCATCTTCACTTGAATGCCCGCAGCCTGGCACGCCCGCACCGCCTCCACCGCTTCGGGCCGTGGCGGATCGATCATTCCCTGCAGTCCGATAAAGGTCAGCCCACTCTCCACGTCAGCGTGTTCGATGGCGGTCGCTCTCACCGAAAGTTCCTTTGTTGCAAACGCAAGAACTCGCAAACCCTCCGTCGCCATTTCGTTGACGCGCCGGTGGATGTCGTATGCGTCGAGCGTTGCGCTCTCATTTCTTTTTCCCAGTGCGTCGTCGCAACGCGGAAGGATGCTTTCAACGGAACCCTTCACATAGGCTACCGGCGCGTTGCCCGATCCCCTGTCATGCAAGGTCGCCATGTATTGGTATTCCGATTCGAAAGGAATCGCATCCAATCGCGGATTCGCGTGCGTCATGGTCTCCACGCTCATTCCGGCTTTGCGAGCCGATACGATCAAGGCCGCTTCGGTCGGATCGCCCGTGACTTTCCAACCGTCGTCCTGCAGTGAGACGGCCGAGTCGTTGCAAAGAAGTCCCGCTTTCAAACATTCGATCAGCGCCGGATGATGATCCAGATTGATCGCAGCGTCGTTGATGAGAATCTCGCCATCGGGTGCGTAGCCGACTCCCGAGATATCCAACCGTTCCCCGGTTGCGTATACCGCTCGAACGGTCATCTGGTTTTGAGTCAACGTTCCCGTCTTGTCCGAACAAATCACGGTCGTGCTGCCGAGCGTTTCGACGGCGGGAAGCTTACGAATGATCGCATTGTGCTTGGCCATCTTGCCGACACCGATCGCCAAAGTGATCGTCACGGCCGCCGGCAAGCCTTCAGGAATCGCGCCGACGGAAAGTGCGACCGCGGCCATGAACATGTCCAATGCCGACTCGCCGCGAAGGAGGCCGATGACGAACGTCACCGCAGCCATACCAAGAATCACGTACAGCAAAACACCGCTGAAATGAGCAATCTTTCGAGTCAGGGGCGTCGCCAGGACCTCGGCCGTTGATATCAACTCCGAGATCCGACCGATTTCGGTGTCGTCACCGATGCCGACCACGACGCCGGTCGCCGTGCCGTAAGTCACCAATGTTGACGAATAAACCATGTTGCGACGATCCGCCAATACCGTGTCGACATCGATCGCGTCGATCCGTTTTTCGATCGGAACCGACTCACCCGTCAGCGTCGATTCATCGACTTGCAGCTCGCGGCAGGCGAGCAATCGCAGATCGGCGGGAACCTTATCGCCCGATTGCAAAAACACGACGTCACCCGGGACGAGCTGCGTCGATGATATTCGCGTTTTCTCACCGCCTCGCATCACCGTCGCCTCGCTCGTCATCGCCCGAGCCAACGCGTCGATTGCCTTGAGTGCCTTGGTTTCCTGAACAAATCCGATCGTCGCGTTGACTAGCACGACACCCATGATCACGATCGAATCCACCCATTCCTGCAAAAGCGCCGTGATCACTGCGGCGGCCAACAGGATGTAAACGAGCGGTTGATGAAACTCCATCAGAAACCGCACCAACGGTCCTTGGCCTTGGCGATGGGTAATGGCATTGGGACCGAACCGTTCTCGCCGATCCTCGACCTCGGGCAGTTCCAAACCGTTATCGAGATCCGTGTCCAAGAGTTCGATCACTTCCGACTTGGGAAGGTGATGCCATGTTCTCGTCTGAATCGTATCCATTCGATCTGATTGCTTATGATGTGATGCGAATCGTTAAGTTAGCTGACTGACCATTATTCGGACCATTTTGATTTTGCTTTCTTAATTGCTTTCCGAACCTCGTCCGCCCGATCATCCATGGGCGCCAAAAAATCCATGCCTTCAACGATCCAGGTGGCCAATCGCTCGGAGCGAAGATGATAGATCACTCGGCGACCTTCACGACGTTCCGCGACGACCCGCCGGGCTCGCAAGAGCATCAGGTGTTGCGACACATTCGAGGGGGCAAGTCCGGTCGCGCTGGCCAACGAGGCGACATCTCGTTCGCCGCTACTGAGTTCCTCCAGAATCTGAATCCGTCGAGGATGCGACAATACTTTGAGGAACTCAGCAAGTTCCGTGGCGGCCAACAAACGATACGGCATCGGTGATTTTCTTAGTGACCTTGACTCTCAAAGCGAAAGGACTCTCAAAGCGAAAGCGTTGAAGCCTTTTACATTCCCGAATTCCAATATTCAAGAATGCGAAGATGAGAAGATGCAGTTCGCGTGCCATCGTCCGATGGTGGACTTGATGTCTTCCTTCTGGGACGTATCGTCTCGAACTGAACGCTCAAGGTGTGCGGTCGAGCACAATGGCGCGCCAATCGAATCACTTGATCTGTTGGCGTTAAAGGCACGAAACGTCACTCGACTCCGCAAGTCGAGTTCAGTGATCGCCAATCAGAATAAAGTGTAGATAAAGGGCGCCGCACCGGTCGTGCTCAGTGTGGCGAGCAACCCCACCAACGCGAGCGTCAGGAGAATTGGAATCATCCAATAGGCCTTGTTCTCTTTGATGAACAAACAGAACTCGCTGAAGAGAGACATAGGCTTCTCTTCGTTGAGTTTCTCGAATTCATTTTTTTGAGGTTGTTCGGACATGTCGTGTCTCACCACGCGGGGTTGTGGCCGGAAGAGTGGCCCTATCGCAATTAAAATTGCCGGAAATAGCTATCGATCGATTTCGGTTTCTTCTTAGGCTGCCAATAAGACTGACGTGTTCGATCCAATCGCAGTTGCAAGCGATCGCGATTCATCCACTTGAAAACAACGCCAATTGGAAAGAACACCAAAAAGAATAGCGAAAGCATCGCCATCTCGCCTACGACCATTCCGATCGGAATCGTAACGAGCATCAAAACGACGAACAAGGGCGAAACTAGCTTAGGAGTCAACCAAGACAAACCCGCGATCACTCCGCCGATCGCCGTCAAAGCGAGCAGCCAGCTTGGAGGCGCCGACCAGATCCATCCGATCAACGGCAAGGCAAACAAGCAGATGCCACCGAACTGACGCAGTTGTCGGTTGTCGGGACGGAAATTGGCTTCAACGAAGGGCATCGAAATTCAATCGAGTTGAAATTGTGCGAGGTGTTTTTGACGTAGCTCGCGTGAATCGAACTGGGTTTGTTCCGCTTTAAGAACGATGTGGCGTCCCAGGACTAACGCGTCCATTTCGGTCGCCATGAAACATCGAATCGCATCTTCGGGCGTGCATACGATCGGCTCGCTTCGAACGTTGAAGCTGGTATTGATCAACACGGGGCATCCGGTCATTTGATGAAACTGACTGAGAAGTTGATGCAACATCGGATTGCGGATTCGATCGACTGTCTGGATTCTTGCCGAGTAATCGACATGAGTGATGGCGGGCAGCGATGAGCGAACAAATCGGAGTTTTTCGATTCCGAAGGCGTCGGCCTCGTCGTTGCCAAGCGGCTTGCGGATGTTTTGATCGACCGGAGCGACGATCAACATGTACGGGGACTCATGTTCCGCATCGATTTCGAAGTACTGGTCAGCGTATTCGCGAAGCACGATCGGTGCGAACGGCCGAAATGACTCACGAAACTTGATCTTTAAATTCATCACCGATTGCATCTTCTCGCTTCGCGGATCTCCCAGAATACTTCGATCACCGAGAGCCCTGGGCCCGAATTCCATTCGTCCTTGAAACCAGCCGATGACGTTTTCATCGGCAATCAATCTTGCCGTTTGTTCGCAGGTCTCCAGGTCGGTTTGATAGCTGGTGAAACGAAGATTGTGTGAACGCAAACAGGAAGCGATTTCAGAATCCGAAAACGAGGGGCCTAACAGGGATCCTTTTTGGGAATCCATCGGCCCAACGACACGGGGCTTTTCGAGTAATTGATGCCAAATGAACTGAGCAACGCCCAACGCACCTCCGGCATCGCCTGCGGCGGGCTGAATCCAAATGTCACGAAAAGGGCCCTCTCGAAGCAGACGTCCGTTGGCAACGCAATTGAGCGCGACGCCACCGGCGAGCACAAGATCCTTCATGCCGGTGCAACGATGAACGTGACGGCCCATCCGCAAGACGATCTCCTCGGTCACCGCTTGCACCGACGCGGCTAAGTCCATCTCGCGCTGTGTCACGTCCGAATCAGGTGGTTTCGGTGGCCCTCCGAACAAACGATGCATCTTGGTGGACGTCATCGTTAAGCCTTGGCAGTAATTGAAATAGCTCATGTCCATTCGGAATGAGCCGTCGTCCTTGACGTCGATGAGGTTGTCGAGGATCAGGTCGCGGTAGATCGGGGTTCCGTAGGGAGCCAATCCCATCAACTTGTACTCACCGCTATTGACACGGAAGCCCGTGTAATAGGTGAACGCCGAGTACAGCAATCCGAGTGAATGAGGAAATCGTAGTTCTTGTTCGAGCTCGATTCGATTGCCCCGGCCGATACCAAAGCAAGTTGTCGACCACTCACCGACTCCGTCGAGCGTCATGATGGCGGCTTCGTCAAAGGGCGAGGGGAAGAAGGCGCTCGCGGCGTGCGATTCATGGTGATCGGTGAAAACAAACCTGCCTCCGTAATCGCTTCCAAGTCCGGCACGAATCTCGCGAGGTAGATAGAGTTTCTTCTTGATCCATAATGGCATCGATTGCCGGAATGAGCGGTAGCCCGACGGCACAAATGCCAAATAGGTTTCGAGCAGACGTTCAAACTTGGTGATCGGCTTGTCATAAAAGCCGACGTAATCGATGTCTCGAGCCTGGATTCCGGCGATATCAAGGCAGCAGCGGACGGCGTTCTCGGGAAAAGCATCGTCGTGCTTTTTGCGTGTGAATCGCTCTTCTTGGGCGGCAGCGACGATCTCACCGTCGACGACCAGGGCGGCGGCAGAATCGTGATAGAACGCGGAGATACCTAGAATGTTGGCCATCGTTGCTCAAGTTGGAACTCGGCAGCTCGCTCTCACCGCATCGGCAAGCAGGCAGGCCGCATCAGCCAGGTTCGACCTGCAGAATATTGCCAAGACGCATCGCTCGGGCACGCCCAGACTCAGGGCCGACGATGAGCTGACCCGTTTCGCAAGTCTGAATCTTAAGTGAGTCACGTATCCGCCACCAGCGTGCAACTTCATGAGGGAGTGTCGTCCAACAATCGGATTGTTCGGCGACATACTCAAGAAAACGGCGATAAACGTCCAGACGTCCGGGCGTGTCAAGATAATCCGGATGCGTGATCAGCATCGCCATCCCCGAAAGGGATCGCAGGTATTCGAATTTTCGGAACCAGGTCGTCGGCTCGGTTTCGCCAAGGGTAACCAGCAACGTGTGATCTTGTGGAAGTGTGTAGGGCAACTCGACCAACTTTCCGACAATAAAAGGCCACACCCCGCCAACACCGCCCGGCATCGCTTGGAATGGATCGTAATCGAAAGTAGAAGCGTCGTAATCGACATCAAGCGCCTGCTGCCACTCCAGATTCCGATGAACCATCGGTGCTCGAAAACCGGTCGCTCGAAAATCCCTCAGTGCCCGGTTAATGGGAATCGTTCGTCGGTCAAATATCCGTTTAGACTCAAACAACCGACCGTCATGATTGAACCCATGCACGCCAATTTCGTGCCCGCGGTCTTGGAGATCTCGCAGAATCCCGAGGTCGACTCTGTATTTGTATGGAACCACATTCCATGCCGAACGAAGTCCGTAGCGTTCCTCCAACGCCGCAAGCTTGTCAACGGATCTCAAACCTTCCTTCGTTTCGACGTCATGCGTCAGGACTGCCACCGTCTCGTACTGATCCGGCCACGGGTGAACCGCCAGTTGCTCGCGCTCCGTTTCGACCGCGGCTCCAAAATCCCTAAGAAAATCCGTTGAATGATCACAACGTTCGGACAAGTCGAAGACCCGATTTCGTCTCCGCTGCAAAAAATGCCTCGCCGGAACGGGGATCAACGGACGAAGCCGATAATAAAGCTTGAACGTGTTCGACAGACGTGCTTGCTGGCAGTCACGTTTGAAATAGCTTCCCAATACCTCGCCAGCGGCGCCGCCAAAAGCAAAACGCGTCATCTGCAATGGATCATCCGCAAACCTTCCGGCATTATCCGCTATATCGTTCATGCGTTGGATGCGTTCGTTACACAAATTCGACAGCGGACGCAAGGTCAAGAGCCTATCCGAAAAGGGGTCTGACCCTCTCCGGCGAAACCAGAAAAGCAACGAAAATTGACTCGCCTACTCAAATCACTACTCCCAAAGAATAGCTCAATTATCTTATATGGAGAAATTACTAAAACCAGGGCCAACGACCACAACTTCAAATGATTCCATGAGAGTCTCTGTGGCAACCAACCAAGCCGCCGGTTCGATTGTAAGGATTATATCGGCTCGAAGGAGCTGATCGCCTTCGCAATTCATTCCAGATTAGTTGAACGTCTCAGTAGCGGGAAGTAAGCTTTGACTCTCGATGCCGTTGTCTCTGCGTGATTGCCCCGAAATCGAGAAGAATGCCGGGCCTTGGTCAACAAAATTTAAATAGCCGATTAAAAGTGCTTCAGTTTCCGAGACCAGTCTGGTGCTAAATTCGCTTCTTTCAAAACTTGCATGCGATTCGCAGATCGGCTTAGGGATTGAGTTCTTTCTCAGTCAAAAAGTGCACATGAGAGTGTACCTGAGTTTAGGGCGACTTCGTTGAGTGAAGCAACCATTGCAATCACGGCAACTTTCACCGCCGAGCCGGTCCGTTTGCCACTCGCTAGCTGGATGGGCGTGCTGAACGATCCTCACGCGATTGAGTTCGCTCCCTATGGGCAGGTTCTGCAATCATTGGTTGATCCTAAGTCGGTCTTGGCGACCTCGCCGGGAGGGATAAACGTCGTTCTGTTACGATTGGAGGATTGGGCTCAGTCGGCACTTTCTCGCTTGTCGGAGCGGGGAATTGAATTTTGCGAGGCTGTCGTTTCGTTTACCAATCGCAGTTCTTGCCCGATAATCGTCTGCCTTTGCCCCGATGCCCCTGAACTTGACAAAAATACTGCGACTACGATCAACGAAGTGCAGCAAGAGATTGCGGCGAAGCTATCCGGTCACGCGGGAATCGAGGTTCTGACTTCACGCGAATTGCTCGAAACCTACCCTGTCGCGAATTACTTCGACGGAATTGCGAACCGAACGGCACACATTCCTTATACCGCCGAGTTCTATACCGGCCTCGGAACACTACTCGCCAGACGCATCAATCGCATTCGTCGAAAGCCAGTGAAGGTCGTCGTTGTCGACTGCGACAATACGCTTTGGAACGGCGTATGTGGCGAATTAGGGCCACACGGAGTTCGCATCGAAGAAGGGCACCGGAAGCTACAACAGCGATTAATTGAGTTGCAACATAAAGGGATGCTGTTGGCCCTATGTAGCAAAAATAAGGAGTCGGACGTTTGGGATGTGTTCAATCAGAATGACTCGATGTTGTTGCAACAAACGCAAATCACGGCAGCAGAGATCAATTGGAACTCTAAGTCGAGCAATTTACGTCGTCTTGCAAACACACTAGGCCTCTCTACCGATAGTTTTGTGTTCTTGGATGACAATCCCGTTGAGATTGCCGAGGTTCAAGCGAATTGCCCTACGGTTGTTGCGATCCGAGTGCCCCAGCCTAGTCTTATTCCGTCTTTGCTGGATCACATATGGCCGTTTGATCTAACGGAAGTGAATGAAGACGACCAAAAACGCAGCGAGCATTATAAGATCGAGTCTCGTCGACAAACAGAACGCCAGGAGAGCCACAGCATGAGGCATTTCCTGGAGAACCTTGAACTGCAGGTTCGATTCCAGGATATCGATGAAAACAACTTAGATCGAATTGCCCAACTGACTCAGCGCACGAATCAATTCAACACCACGTTGCGTCGACGCAACGCTGCCGAAGTTCGACAATTAATCGGCAACCCTGAGCATCTCGCTTTTGCAGTTGAGGTATCCGACAAATTCGGTGATTATGGATTAGTCGGCTTCGTTGATTGCCAGCGTCATTCGCAAGGGATATGCGTCGACACATTCGTTTTGAGTTGTCGGGCATTGGGCCGAGGCGTCGAGCATCACATGATCCGCCATGTCGGACAACTGGCGCGGAATTTAAACCTAGACGAAGTGCACGTCACCTTTGTGCATGGTGATCGCAACAAGCCGGCGGCAGATTTCTTGAGTTCGTTTGGCGAGGAACTTGGCCGCCCTTGCCAGCAAGGAATTGATTATCGCTATCCAGTCAATCTCATTTGTACGCTGGATCCGATCAGCGCGTGCGAGAATACAGAAAACTCGTCGCCCGGCGTTTCTGGGTCTGATGCGTTTGGAGCGGAAGGCGTTCGAGAGAACGCCCAAGTATTCGGCCTAATAGCGAACGACTTTCAAACCGTTGACCAGGTTCTAGGGCGATTGGCACACGAAGCCGTTGCACGTCCTGACCTCCAAACGCCGTATGAGTCGGCACGCAACGATCTTGAACGTGAACTTGTTAGCATTTGTTGTCAGGTGCTCAATCTCCAGAAAGTTGGCGTGACCGATTCGCTTCATGATTTAGGTGCAACATCACTTCAGCTGGTGCAGATTCACAGCCGACTGGTGCAGCGACTCGATTCTGACCTGTCGATTACTAACATGTACTCGCTGCGGACCGTTCGTGATATTGCCGAACATCTCAGCGTGCCTTCGCAGCCTTCGTGTCGCACGAATGGGCAAGGTCGACTGATCGAACGAAAGTCCGGCGGTGATGGTATCGCAGTGGTCGGAATGGCCGGAAGGTTCCCTGGTGCTGATAGCATTTCGCAGTTTTGGGATAATTTAGCCAATGGTGTGAACTGCATCGTTGATATTCCGGAGGTCGAACTGAACTTGCCTTCCGATAGCCCACTGCGAACCAACCCGAATCTGGTTCGCAAAGCGGCCACGGTCCGCGATGCCGATAAGTTTGATGCGAAGTTCTTCGGGGTGTTCCCCAAAGAAGCCCAGGTTATGGACCCGCAGCATCGGCTCATGCTTGAGACCTGTTGGCACGCTTTGGAAGACGCCGGGTATTGTCCCGATGCGATGGATTGCTCCGTAGGCGTCTTTGCCGGTTGTTACATGGATACGTACATCTTGTCTAGCTTGGCGAGCAGACCCGAATTGTTGGCTAGTCTGGCTAACTCCTTTCATGGCGGCGACCTACTTACCGAACTCGGCAATGACAAGGATTACTTGGCCACGCGAATTTCGTTTCTCTTGAACTTGCACGGCCCGGCAATGACGGTGCAAACCGCTTGCTCGACATCCTTGGTTGCGATTATCCAAGCTTGTCAGTCGCTTGAGTTGGGGCAGTGCGACATGGCGTTGGCAGGCGGGTCAACACTTAAGTTCCCACAACAGCGAGGTTACCTCTACTCCGACGGAGGAATGGTCTCGCCAGATGGCGTGTGCCGAAGCTTCGACGCCGACGCGCGTGGAACCGTGTTTGGTGAAGGCGTGGCGGCGGTTCTATTGAAGCGAGTCGAAGACGCCGTGGCAGACGGTGACGATATTTATGCCGTGATCAAGGGTTGGGGGATCAACAATGATGGCCGCTCGAAAATGAGCTACACCGCTCCAAGTGTGGATGGTCAATCTCAAGCAGTTTTGATGGCCCATCAGCGTGCCGGCATCTCGGCGGACACCATTTCTTACGTCGAAGCTCATGGAACGGGAACGACGATTGGGGACCCGATCGAAATCGACGCGCTGACCCGAGCATTCCGACAGTCAACGTCAAAAACCGGGTACTGCGCCATCGGAAGCGTCAAATCAAATATCGGCCACTTGGACGTTGCGGCAGGTGTGACCGGGCTGATCAAAACCTGTCTCGCGATGCGTCACGGAACGATACCACCGAGCTTGAACTTCAATCGTCCCAATCCGAACATTGATTTTGAAAAGAGTCCATTCTTTGTCGTCACGGAACCACTTCAATGGACCTCAGACAATAGACCGCGAAGAGCTGGACTAAGTTCATTCGGTGTCGGCGGCACCAATGCCCATATCGTCGTTGAGGAGCCACCGGCGGCGGAGCTATCCGCGTCTTCGCCGATGCCACAACTGATTTCGTTATCCGCTCGGAGCCCATCTGCATTGGAACAAATGAGCGGAGACTTGGCGAAGTTCCTGAGCGAGCAACCGGGTGTGAGTCTCGCCGATGTGGCCTACACACTACAGGTGGGCCGCAAAACATTGAATTATTCGAGAGTCCTTGTTGCCGAGGACACGACCGAGGCCTCAGAACGATTGTCGCGTCCGGAAAACGCATCTGTCTATACGCATCATCAGGTCCGTCGAGGGGTCCCCGTTGCGTTCTTGTTCCCGGGCCAGGGGGCGCAACATGTCAACATGGCAATTGATTTGTACGAGTCGCACCCGGTGTTTCGAACCGAGTTCGACCGATGCTGTGAGTTGCTCGTGCCGGAGCTGGGATTTGATCTGAAGGAAAAACTATTCACGAACGATACCGAAGAATCAACCAAGGCCGTTAATCAAACCACAGTCGCCCAGCCGGCAATTTTTGCGGTTAGCTATGCGAGTGCAAAGTGTTTCGAGCATGCCGGCATTGTTCCTAGTCAAATGATCGGACACAGTGTCGGAGAGTTTGTTGCCGCATGTCTGGCTGGTGTTTTTTCGCTTTCGGATGCGTTGAAATTGATCGCCTTTCGCGGCAGGAGCATGCAACAGCTTCCGCCGGGCAACATGATGGCGATTCGGATGACCGAGGCTGAAGTCGCTGAAGCAATCTCAGGCACCGACCTCGAACTTGCGGCGATCAATGGGCCGACGCTCTGTGTCGTCGCGGGACCTGTCGATTCGATCGAATGGCTCAAGCAAAAGCTTGAGGCGAACGAAGTTGTATGTCGGATGCTGCAAACATCACATGCATTTCACTCGTCAATGATGGAACCGGTGGTCGAGCCGCTTGCGGAAATGCTAAAGGGAATGAATCTCAGCGTTCCAGCGGTTCCTATTATCTCATCGGTTACTGGGCAGATGTTGTCTGATGCCGAGGCGACCGACCCGTTGTATTGGGCGAGACATTTACGAAATACAGTTCGGTTCACCGACTCGGTCGAACATTTACTGACACAGACTGATTCCATGCTATTGGAAGTGGGGCCGGGACAAACGCTCTGCACGTTAGCCCGTCAACATCCCGCCTGCCCGAAAGAGCGTGTTGTTTTGTCTTCGTCGCCGCACGCAAAGCAATCCGTCTCCTCGTATAGTCACCTCTTGTTGACTTTGGGAAGAGTATGGCAAGCAGGCGGCAAGGTCGACTGGAAAAGACACAGTCAAGGGCAAGGACAAGGTCGGCGACGTGTTCACCTCCCGACTTATCCATTTGAACGTCAACGACATTGGTTTTCGGAAAGCGAACCATCGGGGTCTTCGATTCCTGAAAGCTCCGTGATACAAGTTCACGGCAACGATTTAGAAGAATCCGCCCGGGAGTTACCTAGCTTGGCGGAACCGAAATTTGAACAGCAGAAGGTAGTCGCTCGATCCGAAGACAGCGATATCACGCAATTGGTAATAAGACAGCAACTGCACATCATGAAGCAGCAGTTGGAAGCTTGGAACGGCTAGATTTCTCATCACGATTAGGCAGCAATGATTACTATTGAACGCAATTCAGCCGCAAAGTCGGCTGTGGCGAAACTACTAGCAGAGTCGTCTGGCTTAGAGCTTGATGAACTCAATCAGCAAGCATCTTTCCCCGAGCTAGGGTTCGATTCGCTGTTTTTGGTGCAGTTCAGCCAGAAGATCAAGAGCCAACTGAAGGTGAAAGTCACCTTTCGGCAATTGATCGAGGAGATACCGAATATCCAGTCGTTGATTGGCTATGTTTCCGAGAATCTTCCCGAGGATCTTGTTGCTGCAAACGGAACCGCGAAACAACCGAGCCAAGGAACAACAGCACAAACTCCTGCACCAACGGCTGCGACACCGGAAAAACCGCAATCCCAAACAAATATATCGCATGTGGATATGCAGCCGGATACTCCGTCGGTTGCATTGTCGCCTATCGCTCCCGAAATAAGATTCTCGGGATTGGTAAAACCGATGACTTTGCCGGCTGGATCGGCGGTTGCGGATAAGGCTGTTTTGGCACAAATCATTGCGCAACAGAACCAACTTATGAGCTTGCAGTTGCAGCTTTTGAGTGGAACCGTGCCTTCGGTTTCGAAGCAAGACGCCCCGCCTACGGACGCTGCGTCCGGCGAGGAATCCAATGACGCTAGCATTGCTAATGCTGAACCGGTTTGCGTTGATCCCGGCGCTACGGAGAATGTCATAAGGCGTGTGTCAAGCGAGCAATCCGTTGATTCTCTTGCGACGAAGAAAACCTTCGAGCGATTCGGTCCCTATAAGCCTGTCCGCCGCGCAAATGACGGCGGATTGACCGTACAGCAGCAAGAAAACTTAGATGCATTGATTGCAAGGTTCACCGCAAAGACCGCACGTTCCCGCCAGCATGCGCAGCAACATCGCTCGCATTTCGCTGATCCGCGCGGGGTGGCTGGCTATCGACGGATCTGGAAGTCGATGGTCTATCAGATCGCAGTTGATAAGTCGAAGGGCAGCAAGCTTTGGGATATCGATGGCAATGAATACATCGACATCGCAATGGGCTTTGGTTTGAACCTGTTCGGACAGTCACCTGATTTCATTAATGATGCGATCGCCAAGCAATTAAGCAATGGTGTCGAAGTTGGTCCACAGTCGCCCCTAGCAGGCGAGGTCGCCGCCCTTCTGTGCGATTTTTCCCGCAAAGAGCGTGCTACGTTTTGCAACACAGGATCCGAAGCGGTGATGGCCGCGATGCGGTTGGCCAGAACCGTGACCGGCAAGTCGAAAATCGTCTTCTTTAACAAAGATTATCACGGCAACTTTGATCAGGTGCTGATTCGCTCCAACCTGATAGGCAATCGTCGGCTGTCTCAGCCAGCGGCACCGGGCGTGCCGCAGGCGTTCGCGGACCAAGTTATCGTTTTGGACTATGGAACCGAGGAAGCTCTTCAAACGATTCGCGATCGGGCTGATGAAATAGCTGCGGTTTTGATTGAGCCGGTACAGAGCGCCGATCCCTTCACGCAGCCGAAGGAATTTCTGCAAGAGATTCGACGGATCACAAAAGAGCATCAGATTGCGATGGTCATGGACGAAGTGATTACCGGATTCCGTGCGGCCCCGGGCGGAGCTCAGGAATGGTTCGGAGTTTGGGGAGATATGGCAACCTACGGCAAGGTGCTCGGTGGCGGCCTTCCCATCGGCGCTTTGGCGGGATCGTCAGAGTACATGGATGCGTTGGACGGTGGCAACTGGAACTACGACGACGATTCCGAACCCGAAGCCGATATGACATTCTTTGCGGGTACGTTTGTCCGACACCCGCTTGCAATGACTGCTGCATATCAAGTGCTCATGAAGATCAAGGAATCTGGGCCGGAACTGCAACAAGAGCTTACAGACAACACGACCTACTTGGTTGATTCGCTAAATCAATTTTTTGAACAAGAGATTTATCCGTTTCGTCTCGCTCAGTTCACGTCACTCTTCCGGTTTATGTTTCCGCCGACGGTCGAATTCGCGGATCTTCTTTACTTTCACCTTCTGGATCGTGGAATATTTACTCGTGGCTGGGGAGACAACTGTTTTCTGTCGACCGCCCACGATAAGCAAGACGTTCAGCGAATCATTGATGCCGTCAAGGATAGCTGCAATGAAATGCGTCGAGGTGGGTTCCTGCCCGAACGGCCGGAGAGTGACGAAAAACAAGTTTCCCTTGGCAATGCGACTGACGCTCTAAAAAAAAAACGATCCCGGTTTCCACTAACGGAAGCTCAGCTTGAGATTTGGATCACGTCGCAAATGGGCGACGAGGCATCTTGTTCCTATAACGAGCCGTTCACGGTCCGGTTTCGTGGAAACTTGAATGTCGAACGATTGTGTAATTCGATCCAAGCCGTTACCGATCGTCACTCGTCGCTTCATGCGTGTTTCGATAAAGACGGAGAGTATCAATGCCAGAATGACCCCGCCCCGGTCGAAGTTTCACAAGAGGATATCAGTGGATTCTCCGATGATAAACGGCAATCCGTCATCGACGAGACAGCGCGGTGGTTCGGATCGACGCCCTTCGATCTTACGATCGGCCCCCTCATTCGTCTGAAGCTGGTCAAGTTGGCCGACGAAGATCATGTTCTGTTCTTCTCGGCTCACCACATCGTTAGTGATGGTTGGTCGACCGGCTTAATGCTCAATGAAATCTGCGAAGTGTATACCGCTTTGACTGAGCATCGAGACGCCGAATTACCGGAACCAGCTCACTTCGCAGATTACGTCGCCATGGAATCCGACGACGATGAGGATGCGCGTCAGGCCCTCGATTTTTGGTTAAACAGGTACCGCGAACTTCCGGACCCGCTTGAGCTGCCGTACGATCGGCCTCGACCACCCATTAAGAGTTTCACTGGCAGCACATTGATTTATCAATTCGATAGCGATGTCTACCATGCGATCAAGAAAGTCGCGGCCGACAACAATGCAACGTTATTTACGCTGACGTTCTCTGCACTCAATGTCCTGCTTGCCCGGTTGTCGGGCCAGAATGACATCGTCGTTACCATTCCCACTGCGGGACAAGTGATGGCGGAGAATTCGTGCCTGGTAGGGCATTGTGTGAACCTGTTGCCGATTCGGTCTCACGTGAGTCTGCAGGATTCATTTGACTATTTTATGAAATCCACGCAGACCGCTGTGTTGGATGCATACGATCACCAACAGTGCACGCTGGGAAGGATCGTTCGCGAGTTACGCATGCCGCGAGATCCCAGTCGGCTTCCTCTGGTTGAAGTGAACTTCAATCTCGACCGTGACGGCGCGGGACTCAAGTTTCCCGACTTGGAAATTGAGGTTGCCCAGACTGTAAAGACCACGTCAACGTTCGAACTGTTCTTCAATCTAAACGAGACCGACCATGGACTTGAGTTGTACCTGGACTACGCCAGTGCCTTGTTTGACGAGACGACGATTCAACGTTGGATCGCTCACTACGAGACCTTGTTGCGGTCGATTGCTGAGAACACGAGTGGACCGATCGGCGACTTGTCATTACTTGGCGCCGAAGACAATATCCTGATTTCGCCGAACGAAACGATCACCGATTATCCTCGCGACCTTCGTTTCGTTGATCTATTCGAGCGACAAGTTGACAAAACCCCTCATGCGATCGCGATCACATGCGAAGGTGAAGAGATTACTTACCGCGAGCTTAATTGCCGCGTGAATCGTGTTGCCAACGGGCTTATCCGCCAGGGAGCCGGGCGGGATCAGCTAATCGGTGTCCGGATGCAACGAGGTGTCGATATGGTCGTTGCGCTGCTTGGCATCCAAAAATCGGGGGCTGCCTATGTTCCGCTGGATCCGACTTATCCTGATCAGCGTTTAGCCTTTATCGTGCAGGACGCCGGGATCGAGCTTGTCCTGCACGACATCGCTGCCTTTGAGAAAGACGAACAGAGTAACCCCGAGCCGGCGTCGGCTGCCAACGATCTTGCCTACGTCATTTTTACTTCTGGTTCGACCGGAAAACCAAAAGGTGTTCAGATAGAGCATCGCTCGTTGACCAATTTCCTGTGCTCGATGTCCGAGCGTCCCGGGATTTGCGCAGATGACGTGCTGGTCGCGGTTACCACCGTGTCGTTCGATATTGCGTCACTGGAACTTTACTTACCGTTGATGGTTGGTGCGAAGATCGTTCTGGCGACTAACGAGCAGGCCATGGACGCTCGTGCTCTTTCGGATCTGTTGACCCGTTCGAACGCGACCGTCTTGCAGGCAACACCGGCAACATGGCGGATCTTGCTTGAATCGGGATTCACGAAACCAACACTCAAAGCACTTTGCGGTGGCGAGCAAATGACGCGTGAATTGGCTCAACAGCTACTTCCTTGCTGTCGCGAACTTTGGAACATGTATGGACCTACCGAAACCACGATTTGGTCACTGGTTCAACGCGTCCAA
The DNA here is from genome assembly GCF_007859915.1 of Neorhodopirellula pilleata. GTDB lineage: Bacteria > Planctomycetota > Planctomycetia > Pirellulales > Pirellulaceae > Rhodopirellula > Rhodopirellula pilleata. Next base: position 179,652 of record NZ_SJPM01000009.1, on the reverse strand, counting down.
CCCGGTAGTGGTTATGTGCCAATCGGATCCGCGATTGCCAACACGCAGGTTTACCTTTTGGACGATCGTCTGCAACCGGTCCCGACCGGGGTTGCCGGTCGGCTGTATTTGGGCGGAGATGGACTTGCAAGAGGCTACCTCAACCGTGATGACTTAACGGCGGAGAAATTTGTGCCACATCCGTTCGCCGATAACGATTCGCGAATTTATGACACAGGCGACAAAGCATGCTGGCGTCCTGATGGATCGATCGAGTTCCTCGGTCGAGCCGACAACCAGGTAAAAGTACGGGGATTTCGGATCGAATTGGGCGAGATCGAACAGAACTTAAAGCAACATCCGGCAATCGATCAATCCGTCGTCGTGTTGCGAGACGATCTGCGTGGAACCAATGCTGCGGACAAGTCCATTGTTGCCTATGTTGTCTGCAATCTGCCCGATCTGCCTGTCACAGAACTGCGTAATTTTTTAAGGGAAACGCTGCCGGAGTATATGATTCCGAACGCATTTGTAATGTTGGACGAAATTCCATTGACTCCCAACCTTAAGGTAGATCGCAATGCACTACCAATGCCAAACATTGGAAGCGATCAAGTAACGCCCAACGACGATACGCCTCGAGATAGTGTCGAACGACAAATCGCAAGCATTTGGAAAAAAACGCTCGGCGTGAATACGCTCGGTTTAGACGACGATTTCTTTAATGTTGGAGGGCATTCCCTGCTAGCGGCTCGTATGATCCGTGATGTCGAAAAACTGTACGGCCACCGACTGCCTTTGGCAACCTTGCTGCAGGCACCTTCGGTGCGTCAGTTTGCTGACGTCATTAAGCATCAAGATTGGCAACCGGCTTGGCATTGCCTTGTCCCAATCCAGGAAAGCGGCTCCAAACCGCCGCTATTTCTAATTCATGCGGCACACGGCAACGTTTTGCTGTATCGCGAATTGGCGAAGAAGTTGGGCAAGGATCAACCGGTCTATGGACTTCAAGCAAAGGGGCTCGACGGCAAGGATCCGGCACACACAACAGTGCAGGAGATGGCGGCTGAGTATGTTGCCGAGATACGTAAGGTTCAACCATCAGGTCCTTATCATCTAGGCGGATATTGTTTGGGAGGCACGATCGCCTACGAAGTAGCTCAGCAACTGATTGCAGACGACGAAGAGGTGGGGTTGCTGGCTTTACTGGACACCCACAGTCGATGGTTTCAATCGTCGATACCAGCTCGGCTGTATTCAGGCTTTCAACAGATTGCGTTTCACGGTGCGAACGTCGTCATGTCCGGCCCGCGGGGCGTGGGAGCATTCCTAAGAGAAAAAGCATCGCAATTCACTCAACGCCTCGGTCGTCGAATCTCAGTCACTCGTTCGAAGCTGGGTTACGCCATCGGGCTGCGAAAGGAAACTCCATTGTTGTTGCTGGAGCGAATCAATGACCGAGCTTCTGAAGAGTACATTCCCCAACACTATGCGGGCAAGCTCACGGTGTTTAAGCCGTGCAAAGCATACCTGGGCTACGAGGACTCGAGTCTAGGCTGGGGAAACGGGTTGGTTCGAGATCTTGAAGTGATTGAACTTCCCGTTTTTCCTGCGGGCATGCTAATCGAGCCCTTCGTACAAGAGCTTGCCATACACTTGCAGAGATGTTTGGACGACTCCAACTCGCCCACAGTCGTTGCGATGCCCGACACCAAAATCTCGGCGTAGCGGGCACAAAGGTATCACGCTACATCGCCAGTCAAGGCTGGGAGTCAGAGCGTTCGCACAGATCATCGTATAAGGCGATTAAGCGAACTTCTTGGTGTTTCCAAGTTAAACCGTTCTCCAGACGCGTCCTTGCCTGCTCACCAAGTGTTTTTCTGAGTTCGGGATCGTCCATCAGACGAACCGTAACACGCGCCAGATCTTTCACGTCATTGTTTTCTGCATACAAGGCGCAATCGCCCGCCGTCAGCATATTCTCACGTGTCTGAAAACAAACGGTGGGCTTACGCAAGGCCATGTACTCCATCGTCTTGATCGTCGTGCAACTGTCGTTGTAATCATTGCTTGGGTCGGGAGTCACGCAGATGTCAAACGAAGCGATGTATCGAGGCACGGATGAAAACGGAATCATTCCTGTCATATGGACCAAATCCGCAATGCCGAGCGATTCGGCCAACTTCTTTAAATCCGAGGCTGCCGGACCACCACCGACAATGACAGCAAGAAAATCCTCACGTCCATGGCCTACCTTGAGTTCGTGCAACATCCGGATCATGTAATCGACACCGTCTTGAATGCCAATCACCCCGACATATCCCAAGATCATTTTTCCGGAGGCTCGTAGGTCCGGCAGGGGTTCAACGTCTTGAAGGAAAAACTCATTAGGGCCGTTGCGGACAACATAGCAGTGTTCCGGGTTCGCGCCGCAGCGATCGGTTTGAATGCCTTGTTGGGTTTCGTTAGTCGCGATCAGCCGATCAGCTCGCCGGCACGCCAAACGTTCAAAATAACGCAGCACACGGTAAATCGCATTGGGCTGTGTTTTTCCTATTCTGGCCAAATAAAGTTCCGGTGATAAATCGTGCAGATCAAAAACGAACTTCTTGCCAAGCACTTGATAAAAGATGGCAATCATCGCCGTCATGTCCGGCGGAGTGTGAACATGAACAACATCGAAACCACGTCGCAAATACACGTAGATCGAAACGAGAAACATCATCGTAAGGCTGTATCCGTATTCCCACATGTATCCGAGGAGTCCGTCAACTTCGATCGGCTTGGGATATCGGTAGACACGGATATTGCCGACCAACTCGTGTTTGGCATTAAAATCGCCGGTCGGGCAAATGACGGTTACTTGATAGCCTGCCCGATCGAGCGACTCGGCCTCTAAACGAACACGAACGTCGTCCGGCATGCTCTCATTCTCGAGCAGCATCAGAACTCGTTTCGGTTTGCACTTGCGATTTATCATTGCAGCATCGGGAAAAATGCAGATTGACGGATTACGACGTCGTTGAAGAAGGCTGAGAGTTGTTCGTTGACCAATGAGATCGTGCTTGACCGATACAACGTGCCAGATGCGGAACAAACACCAAGCACACAACAACATACAGGATAATGGCAGATACCCTCATCCAATACTCGTCGTAACCAACCAATTCGTAGAGGATTACGGTCAATAATCCAAACCCAATCGGTTTCCCCACTTCGATAGCATCAACCGGGAGGTGGATCTTCTTCAACAAGTATAGGTAAAGCACCTGCCCTGATGAATTACCGACGATCTGCGCCAGCGCGGCCCCCACAATTCCGAGTTTTGGCACCAAAGCTAAACAGGCAATTACATTGACGACGCTAATCGTCACATTGACTCGTAGAGGAACCGTCGACTGTCCGGCCGCCACTGCGGTGGAACTCATCAGACGATTCAGGCACGTCACCACGAAATTCAACATTAGCAGGGCAAGTGCGGTCGCTGCCACTAAGTACTGCTCGGAGAAAAGTACGAGAATGACCTCTTCTTTGAAGAAGAACGTGGTGATTGCAATGAACGAGAGACCAACGGAAAACGCAACAAGCGAAAGATTCATTAATCGTTTGCCCTCATCATGGCGTCCCGCATCCATTAATTCAGACATACTCGGAAAAAACACAACAACTAACGACATCAATACTCTTGTCGCCGCCTCAGGAAGTTTCATGGCGATTGCATAAAGGGCAACGCTGCTTGGTGCCATCAACGCCCCCAGCAAAAGCACAGCGACACATTCGTAAGCGTACGAAAACAAGTCATCCAGAAAGAGTGGAACGCTGAATCCAATGACCTGTTTGAGCGTAAGGCGTCGCAGAGTACGGATTCGAAAAAACGATGTGAACCGCGAAACACAAATCAACAGCATCACCGTGATTGCTGATGTGATGATTTCGACCCATACCAGTTCGTGAACTTCAAGACGTCCGATATGACTTAGCCAAATAATCGCCCACAGCCGTGTCAAGGCGGAAAGAACCTTGGTGCCCGCATACCAGTGGAACTGTTGTCGACCTTGCAAAATGTTGAACAGGGTTTCACGAAAAATCGCAAGCCCGAACATTGCGGGAAGGAATAAAACGAATTCAGCGAGATCGGCACCGAACAAGTAAGCGAGCACGGGCCCGCCCACCGAAGCGACCAGAATTGTAAGCAGGACGAGCAAGAGACTGCGAACCAAGACCACGCTGGTAACGATCTCGTCTTGTTGAGAACGATCGGCATCGCCCGAAATGTTCTTGACCAAGGTAAGCGCCATGCCCATTCCACTGACGACCACCAGTCCTTGACTGATGACCTGCACGATCACGAAGAGACCGAACTCTTCGACCGGCATTCGCTCGGCTAGAATCTTCATGCTCAGGAAATGAACCGCGAGCATCAAAACCGTTCCCGCCATCGAGAACGTGGATCCTCGCAACAACTTGCTCTTGAACTCTCCGTTCATCACGTCAACCTTCTACGCGCTTGCTTGAAGGAAGTGCGTGTCGACGCGTTCGGTCTCCCGAGGCAGGGTCTCGAAATCGCAGGACGGTCTGTTTTAATCGATCAAGTTGCTCAGTCCGCAAGAACTTCACCGTCTCGTTGGGCACCTGTCGCGTACCACCTTGCATCGCGGCGACGACGAATCCGGCAAACTCAGAGAGATGGTCTCGCAGGTCGCCGACGCGGGTGATTCGCATCAACTTGATGCATTCAAAGACGGGGTGATAGCCGAGCAAGAAGTTCTTTTTTCCGGTTCGGAAGCCCAAACGCATCTGACTACCCTGGGCCGTACCGGTCGAGCGATAGTGGTGGACGAGAATATCCTCGCGGGTACAAACACGCCATCCGAATTGACGTGCCATGACACAGGCCATCAGGTCTTCCCCGCCCATCTCGAGCGGCAAGTACCCGCCAATTGCATCAAAACATTCGCGACGAAACAGTTGATAAGCACCACCGATACTGAATTCGCTGAATCGAATCTTGACGAACTCGCCGTTGCAAAGGTCATACCTCGTCCCGCCGGACAATCCCAGTTTTGCATCGTCGGCGAAACCGGCTAGTAATCGCTCGTAGTAATCACAAGGCAACTCAATGTCGGCGTCGAGGTTGCCGATAAAGTCAAAAGAGACATCTTCGAGCTCAGCATAGCCGGCGCGGAAAGCATTCACCTTGCTCCCGAAGCAATGTTGGCCGCTCTCGCGATTGACGAGCCGGATAAAGGGAAACCGTTGCTGATAGCTTGTTACGATCTCACTTGTTCGGTCGGTCGAACCGTCGTTAACAATCACCCATCGAAGCGGCAACACAGTCTGCGCAACAACCGACTTCAAAGCCTTCTCGATGAAGGCTTCTTCGTTCTTTGCGGGAGTGACCAGTGCATAGTTCATGAACGCTCAGGGGCGATTAAGCCGCCGGGTAAGAAACATCGGGTTGAACTCGTTGGACGACACGCCATTGCCGTCGTGAACTTGATAATTCGTTCAATTCGCTATGCTGAAATGCCAACATGAACCATGAACAGAAGAGGACGGTAGAGAAATACGAGGTCGGTGCCGCAAAAGTGCTCTCCAGTGCCGAGTGAACCATCGCCACAAGCATGAGGGTCAATCCAAATGCATATCCCGGATCTCTTGTCTCTTTGAATCGTTCGCTCGCCCGAAGAGCGCCCATGATAATCGCCAAGAGGAACAAGGACACGCCGACGAATCCGATTCCAAGCGTTGTTTCGAGATACGCTGAATGCGCATGAGTGGGGACCCAGCCCAACCGCACCTCGAGGTCCGCATATCGATTCAGATTCCAGAAACTTTGGTAGCCGTATCCAAGATACGGGCTACCCGCGACCATCTTCAACAGCTCATTCCAAACCGGAGTTCTTCCGGTCATCGTTGTCGCGGTTTCTCCGTCGCGTCCCAGATTCGCCACATCCGAAATAAGTCCGGCCTCTGATCCGACCACGACCGACAGAAGGACCAGAAACGTTGCGGCAAAAGCTGAAGCCGAGATTGCAAGTCCGCGCTGATACCAATTGCTGCTCAACCACCAGAAACCAGCGGCGGCGAAAAGCAGCGAGTAGAGCGACGTCCGAGATCCTGTTAGCAAGAGAAAAAACAATCCCGTCATGAAGACGACAGCCAAGATCGGTCGCCAACGAACGGCCCGCGGGTACAGGCAGGCTGTAGACAGGCACATAAAAACGCAATTGAGTCCTTGGCTGTTTGGGTGGAGTGTTCCACGAAATCGAAAGCGGTCGTCGGAAAACGCTGGCGCTACGCCGGCAAGTTCGGCGAGCAATCCGATACCCAAATAGACCGTTGAAATTACCAGGACAGCGGGGCAAAAATCACGAGGGCTAAAGTGCCGACAAATACCCGCAGCGCCGATAAAACACAGCAGACTTACTAAGATTCGTCGAGACGCAATCTCACTGGAATCCGCCCATACCATGCTGAGTAAACACAAACCTAAGTAGGCTGCCGTGGCGACCGCGAGCGGGTTACCAAGTGAAAAGCGATACTTAGTCCTTGCCAAAAAAAGCACGGTCCCCAACATCCCGAATCCCAGGACTCCGATCCGGCGCATCCTGTTTCCCGTCTCAAGGACATCGAGTCTCGACTCGGACTGTTCGGTCGGGATACTGTGGTCAGCGAGAAAAAACAGAAACCCAATTCCCGCTGTTAAGGCGCACAACATAACGATGTGACGTCGGTGGGCGGCTTCTTCGCCCGCGGCGTTCTTGATTAGCTGAATCGGTGTCATTGAGGCTATGTCGAATCAGACCGGAAACCCAACGAAACGCTGAATGAAGCCGGGGAGATACTCGCGTTTCTTGGTCAGCACAACGCCTACGATCTCTGCGGGGCCCTTCGATAGACGGTTGATCAGCCGATCGGCTGCGAGAGTTTCCGTTTTTTCGGATTCCACGACGACCAATACATAATCAAGGCACTGCGCCAGGGCCAGAGTCTGGTCAGGCTGATTCGCTGCCGGTAGATCCACGATCAAAAGGTCACAATCCCCCAAATATGCTTCGAGTGCCTGAGCAATCTCTGCGGGGCCATTGGTCAAGACACCCTGGTTGTTGGAAGCCGCCGACGCGATCACACCAATCGATGCTCCCGAGACGCTCTGCAAACATTCATCGTGAGATGCCGATCCGCTGAGTAATTCCACCAGCCCTGGAGAACCGTTGAGTTCGAATAAGTTGGAAAGCGATCGTTTACGTGAATCGGCATCGACCAGGATGATATTTCGATGCCCATCTAAGTTGCTAGTAACCGCCAAGTTCGCAGCGAGCGTGCTTGCGCCCGCCCCACCGTCGACACTGATGATCCCCAACGTGCGACCTCGCCTTAAACCAGGGCGTTGATGCGTAGTCAAAATTTCCGCCATCAGTTGTTGGCACGCGTTTCGATAGATACCACCTCCCGGCTTTCCGTCAAGCATTGGAAAGGTGGAAACGACCGGGACCCCCAGTTTGTTCTCCACGTCGGCAACGGTGCGCAGGGTACGTGACGAACCTTCTCCCAGGAAAGAAAGCGTCAAACCAGCCATCAAACCAAGAAACGGAAAACCGATCCCAAGGATCTTTTTGTTAGGACTAGCGGGGCGTTCGACAAACGTGGCTGGCTGAAAGACGTGAATGCTCGATATCTTGTCGGTATGAAGCTGGTCGATGACCCGGGCTTCTTCTTCTTTCCGACGCAACATCAGTAGATTGGCTTCGAGCGAGGCGATGTCGCGATCCATCTGAACCAAGCGACCTTCGTGGATCAGCATCTGATCGACGTCGTTACCCAAATCAATCCGCGACTTCGCCAATTCTTGGATCATGAACTCCAATGCTGCAACCCGGGTCTGCTGTTCTTGTAGCGATTCCCGTAGTCTTACCTTGAGTGGGTTCGGTGTCGTGTTCTCGTCAATACGTTCGCTTTCCAACTGCGAAAGAATCCTTCGTGCGCCATCTAATTGCTTGCGGATCGAAATGAGTTTCGGGTTGTCATCGGTCAAGTTAGCCGCCAGGTTTTGCTCTTGCAGTTCCAGTGAATACGCTTGCAGTCGCATCCCACTCCATGTTTCATCCATGGCAACTTGCTTTTCCGCAATGATCTCGTCGTCTTCACCATCGAGTTTGGACAGCAAGTCCTTCACGGACGCTTTCGCTTTTTGCAATTCGCCGGAGGCCTGCATTAGATCGCGGTTGACGATGGAAAGTTTATCCTTCATCAGGTCACGGCTGTCGGCGAGAGATACGATCTCATGTTCTTGCATGAAATCACTGCGATCTGCCTGCAATCGATTGAGTTGTTGTTCGACCTTCGCCACTTGACTCTGGAAAAAATCCAAGGACCCACGTGTCCGAGCAACCTGCAATTGTTCGTCCAAGAAAACGTCCGTCATCGCAGCCACGATCGCTTGAGCCATTTCGGGGGTTTTCGATTTTGAATGAATCGAAATCACCGTTGATTTGGCTGCCGCTTCGATCTTCACGGATGATTGAATACGACGCACGGCCAACTCTTGACTGCTGAGGTTGTCTTTGACACCCGCGCTCAAAAGTACATTCCTTGCCAAACCAGAGGCCATCTCGGTCAATGGCGTTAGCTTACTTATCAAGGACACTACGATGCCTTGGTCGGCACTTTTCGTTGGGTCACTTTCGTTTGGAGGCAATTGTCCGTCCAGGATGGCTACCGCTCCAAGCTTATCGACGACGCGTTCTGCTACTTGGCGACTGTTCAAAACCTCAAGAGCCGACAGGATCTCACTTTCCTGAGTTTTTTGCATACTGATCGTTGCACTCGTGGTCGCTGTCGGATCCAACGTGACGCTCTCACGTCCGGAACGAATGAACACCTTGGCTTCGGATTCATAGGCTCTCGGCAAAACGACAATCGCCAGCCAGCCTGCAACGATTCCCCCTAAGACGCATAAGAGAATCAGCCGTTTACGCATGAAAGGAATTTCCAGCGTAGTGGCCAGCGATCCACGCTGAGGGGTCAAGGTCACGATCGGCGCGCGTTGCTTTGGCGGCCCAACGGTGGATCGGCCCTCCGAGATTGACGTTACAATCAGATGGTTCTCAGACGAGTTCATGTTTGGGCGTTTGATTTGAGGCAAAAACTCGTACGGCCTCGGCAACTCGGGCTACTTGTTGCCGAGTCATTTCAGGGTACATCGGAAGCGAACAGATCTCACTAGCAAGTTGGCTGCAAACGGGCAGCCCGTGAGGGAAGGTTGGGGCTTGAACAAATGGGCCGGCGGTATTGAGAGGGTGAGGATAATGGATACCGCAATAAATGTTCTGTTTTCCTAGCTCCGCGATCATGGCATCACGATGGGGTGTTCGAACGACAAACAGATGGTACACGTGACGGCAATCTTCGTGGGCTTTTGGTAGGATCACATCGGTATCGGCGAGTTCATCGCGGTACCAATCCGCCACTTGACGCCGGCTTTCGGTCCACTCTTCGATGAATCGCATTTTCGACAACAACACGCAAGCCTGGACGGTATCGAGCCGACAGTTGTAACCGAGTGAATCATGTTTGTTTTTTTGTTTTTGGCCGTAATTGCGCAGCAGCCTTAGCTTCTCGGCCAGCTCCGGATTGTTCGTCGTGACCGCTCCGCCATCACCGAACGCACCGAGGTTTTTTCCTGGATAGAAGCTGAAGCAACCGATATCGCCGAACGAACCACATCGCTCGCCGTTGATTTCGCCGCCGTGCCCCTGAGCGGAGTCTTCAATGATTCGCAGATTGTGCCGCTTGGCGATTTCACGGATCTCATTCATGCGTGCCGGTTGGCCGTACAGGTGTACCGGAATGATCGCTTTGGTTTGCGGCGTGATCGCCTGTTCGATCAATCGGGTATCGATGTTAAAATCCAGCGGATCGATATCGACCAGAACCGCTTGAGCTCCTGCGTACGCGATGGCAAATGCCGTTGCGGCAAAAGAATTTCCGGCCGTGATGACTTCATCTCCCGGACCGATCTCCAAGGCACGCAGGGCCATGTGCAGCGCCTCGGTTCCGTTAGCCATGGCGATGCAGTGATCTACGTTACAGTAGCTAGAAAATTCCTTCTCAAATTCCTCAACTTCTCTACCCAAGATGTATCGCGCATCGTCGATCACATCGCCAATTCTTCGCAATATGTCGTCCTTGAGCAAGCGAGATTGCGTTTGAAGGTCGACCAAGGGGATTGGCGAAAGCGTTGAATCAATGCTCATGTTGGGCAGGTACGTCGATGGAATGGGGAGAGCAGAAAAGTTCAGGAATCAGAAAGGAGCACACGGTCCAGAGAGTCCAATTCTATTCGGTGTCCTCCTTGCTGCATCGAAAGATCAGCGGCTTCGAGCACCTCAACCACATTGAGGCCGTTAACACCGTCCGTTAACGGAACATCGCCATCAACGATACAACGCACAAATTCCGCGCATTCGGCCTTAAGCGGTTCCCGCTCTTGAATATAGGGGCTGTAACTGCCGCCATATCGATAAGCGAGTTGAAAGTCGGCGAAGTCGCCGCTGGAATCCTTCGGTTGATCAATGCCCTTGTCGTAAACCTTGATCTTCTCTTGTTCAAGATCGTCGTAGATGGCCATTTTGCGGTCACCCACGACGGTCAAGACTCGCTCCTTACGAGGATCCAACCAACTGACGTGGACCATTCCCATACGATTGCCTTCGAATGACATTGTCAGGTTGCAAACGTCTTGGATGCCGGGATTGAGTCGATCAAACCCGCTACAGGTGACTGAGGTCGGTTTTTGACCAAGAAGATACAACATCATCGAGATGTCGTGCGGAGCCAAGTCATACAGAGCGCTGACGTCCTTGCGTACCGGTCCGAGGTTCAGACGACGACTGCTGATGTAGTTGATCGCTCCGAGTTCGCCGGAGTCGATCATCTCGCGGAGTTTCAGTACCGGGGAAGAATGCAGGAAAACATGCCCGACAAACAACAGGCGGTTTCGTTCACCGGCGACCTCGATTAGTTTTCGACACTGAGCAGAATTCTTGGCCAATGGCTTCTCGACGAACACATGCAAATCATGCTGCAACGCCTTCATCGCTAGTTCATAATGTGTCGCCGTTGGCGTGGCGATTACCACGGCGTCTACTAAATCACGGTCCAAGAGAGTGTCGAAATTCTCGATCGGATACACGCTCGGAAACCGATCTTTGATACGAAGCAACTGATCGTAGTTTTGGTCACATACCGCAGTGACCTTGCAATTCTCCAGATCAGAAAAGCACCGAACTAAGTTGGGCCCCCAATAGCCTAAACCAATTATACCGATCCGAATCATACTTCTAGTCTTCGCGTTGTTGATACTCAAGGATGTTAGAATCCCAAACGATCAACTCGAACCATCATTCATTGAAGTCAAAAATCAAGACCACAAATGTTTTTAGAATGATTTTCAAGTCACCCGCCAGGGAACGATGCCGGGCATAACGAATATCCAACTCGATCATTTCTTCCAGAGTCAATTCGTTCTTGCCGCTGACCTGCCACAATCCGGTCATACCCGGCAAGACTCCGAACCTTTCCAATTGCCAAGGTTGATAGTCTTCCAGTTGCATCAAGTCAGGCCTCGGTCCTACGATACTCATGTTTCCTAAAAACACATTAATGAGTTGTGGGAATTCATCGATTGATAATTTGCGGATCAGACCGCCGCCGGGAATCAGTTCATGGCGAAGATCTGGCTTCTTAACTGGAGTACCGGTGCCCGCATGTGCCGCCACGTAGCTGCGGTGCCCGCAGTCACGCCCTCGGGACGATACGTGCATCGTTCGAAATTTGTAGATCGTGAAGAATTCGCCGCCATAGCCGACGCGAGACTGCAGGAATAGAACTGGTCCTTTCGAAACCAAACGAATGTAGACCGCGACGGCAACCAGAAGGGGGGCCAGGATTGGCGTCGCCATCGCCACCACTGAAAGGTCAAGGATGCGTTTCCAACTCGGATGGCTCCGGCGCTCTATCGACGGAGCTGCGTCGGTGGCGATGGGCATCTCTAACAACGCGGTCATCAACGACTCCGAAGTCTCTCTTGTTGGGGGGCGGGAAGGTGTTCAAAAGCCCAGCGCCGAAAATGCCCAGCTTGATAGTCTGCCTGATTTAGAATGCTCAAATATCTCCCTAATCCGCAAAGTCTCCCCATATTAAACAGGTGTCGGTCATTCGCAAGGATCGATTTCGGCTATTTAGAGCCGATGAATCATCTCGGCGGCCACCCGATTGGCGCTGGCGACAGGCCGATCAGACGGCTTCACCTCGTACTCGAGCAAGCGAGACACGGCCGATTCGAGTTCTCGATCATTTCGCAACCAAATCCCCAGGCAGAAGCGTTCGATCCGTTGAGCATGATCAAATTGATCAAACGCGAGCGGCCGAATCATTTGGGGAATTCCGGCATCGATCGCGCGACTGGTCGTGCCCACGCCGCCGTGATGAATCAGCCCGCGACAATGCGGCAACCACCGTCCTAACGGAATGTATCCGACGCTATGGAGGTTGTTGGTGCCGACGTTGAGCCGAGGATTTGAGGGACAGCAGGAGACGACGGGTACGTTTCTGCGCTGACATATTTGAGCAACCCGCCGGACGAACTCCGCGTCACCGTGATGGGCCGAACCGGTCGTGACCAACAGAGGCCGATTTTCCGAAACCGGAGGCTCAAACGATTGATCGGCAGACTCCCCCGCAATCCCATCGTCGAGTGGAAAGCCGACGAAGTGGAACCGTTCACTCGCGTATTGCGACGCGATTTCAGGCGCGAACCAGGCGGGGTACATTGCGAGCACCTGATCGGGAGAATGCCACCAATGATTCATCAGGCGGCGTTGCTTCGGCAACCCACCCAATTTGCGGCGGGCTCTGTTCACGGTCGGTCCCAAGATCCGATCAAGAAAACAGTAGTCGCCCAGCCAATACGTCGCCCGGTTCCATCGGGGCCAACCACTCGGTAGCACCCAACGTGTCCAAACACGATCGGGCAATAACCGCGGAGGAAATTCCGGGTGTCGCATCATCGCCGGCGCCAAATGAATGCTGGTTAGCGGGCAATCGGGGTGGATCTCACGAAACACCCGTGACGCGAAATCGAGCGGATGTGCCACCAACGTCGTCCGGCCGGGAACATAGTGTCGTTCGATGAAATCAAGATGGGGTTGAAAGAAACCTTGAACGACTTCGGTCAGAACCCGTCGCCCACCGGCCAGCGGTTTCCAGAAAGACGATTGTGAAACGATCGCATCAAACGATTTGCGGTCGATCACGACATTCGGAATCGCGCCCGCTGCGCTAACGACGTCGGCGTATGGCTCGGCGACACTCACGTGGCACTCGTAACCCAGTTCGACAAGTTCGCGAGCGATCGCCGCGATCGGATTGACATCGCCACGGGAACCGCACGCGGAAAGGATCGCGATCGGTCGATCGGTGGTCGTCAATTTCGATCAATCTCGTATTCGGCAATCTTGCGATACGCGGTCGCGCGGCTGATGCCCAACAGTTTGGCCGCTTCGGGAACACTGCCACTGGAACGCGACAACGCCTTTTCGATTAACCGTTTTTCCCAAATGTCGATTCGCAGCGTATCAAGGTTCGTCAAACCCGCATCGCGGAGACCTAGGTCGTCTTCCATGATCTCGGGTTCGTCGGCCATCACAACGGCGCTATCGATGACGTTGCGAAGCTGTCGCACGTTGCCCGGCCACGGGTAGGTTTGCAACCGACTGCGCGCGGCGGCCGACAGAGCCAACTTGGGTCGGCCGTGTTGCAACAAGAAATGAGCAAGAAAGTGATCGATCAAATGGTCAATGTCTTCGCCGCGGTCTCGAAGCGGCGGCACGGGAAGTTCGAACACGCTGAGCCGATAGTAAAGGTCCTCACGAAATCGTCCGTCACGAACGAACTCGGTCAGGTCACGATTCGTTGCGGCGATCACCCGCACGTCGACGCGGACTTGCTTGCTCGCCCCGACCGGTAAGAACGGATGCCCCTCAAGAATCCGCAGTAATTTCGCCTGACCTTCAAGCGTCATTTCGCCGATCTCATCGAGAAACAGCGTGCCTTGATCGGCTTGTTCGAACAAGCCGACATGGTCGGCGTCCGCGCCGGTGAACGAACCTCGCTTGTGACCAAACAATTGACTCTCGAGCAGGTCCTTGGGGATTGCCGCGCAATTGACCGTCAACATCGGTCGATCGTTTCGATGGCTAGCCCGGTGGACGGCGCGGGCAACGAGTTCCTTTCCCGACCCACTCTCGCCACGAATCAAGACCGATCCGCTGGCCTTGCCGACCCGTTGAATCCGTTCTTTCAGCTTGACCATGATTTTACTATCGCCGATCAACTCGCCTTGATCCGCATTTCGATCGGCGATGCGTTGGTTTTCAACGATCAGACTTTCGGTGAACGTCGATTGAACTAAACCGCTCGCGAGCAACCCGGCCGCACCGACGACCAACTCGATCAACGTGTCGTCATAAACCTTTTCGGTGCGCTGGAGAATCAAGACGCCGATCGACGTGTCGTTGTCGACGATCGGAACCATGATACAAAACGGATCGTGATCGAGACTCCCGTTCGAATCGGGGTATTCACTCGCGTAGACATTGCGGCTTTTGGTGACCCGTTTAAGCTGCGTGCGGTCGAGCTGGATGGTGTTTTTCTTCTTGGGAAATTGGCGACGAATTTTCCAACGTCCGTCACTCGCTTCGATCGCCAATGCGATCGCATCAGAGCTTGTGCGATCGAGCAACAGTTGCAAGGTCGTGTCAATCACATCGTCTGGCTTTTGACCGTGCAACAACGAGAGACTGAGTTGGTAAAGATCGAGCAAGTGATTCGGATGGTCGATCAACTCGCTGGATTCTTTCACGAGATCCGACTCGCGAGCCTTCCAATGATCGAGATCATCGTAGAGCGTCTGGGACAAGGGATCGCCCGACGCCGATTCGCCTTCGGGTACGATCAGTTGCAAGGAGGTCTTGCCAATGACGATTTGAGTTTGATCGATCAGTCGGGCGTGCTTGACTTTTTGTCCGTTGACGAGGGTGCCGTTGCGGCTATCAGTATCCCGCAGGTGCCATGCGTAGTCTTCGTAATAGACAACCGCATGGAACCGGCTACTGTTCGGATCGGTGAGCATGATCTCGCAGCCGGTGGCGCGGCCGATGTGCATCGGACGATCCGGATCGAGCGGATACTGGGTTCCTTTTTCTTGCCCGGTTTGAACGGCGAGGTAGGCAACCATTAGCGATCCTCCATGAATGAGGGCAACGTCGACGGCAGTCCAGCCGTAACGAGCATCTCTGAAAGCTGTTTCAACGCGATCGGGAACGCCTTCGCTTGCGAACCAACACCGACCCACCACTTATCCAAGACGGCCCCGAGTTCATTGACATGGCCTCTCGGTTTCGTTGAGCATTCGTCGGACGTTTGCCAAAGTCGAAGCGCCGTCCCCAATGGCATCGGTGATCCGTTGATGAAACCTCGGTCGGCGGCTTGATGAAGGATCAAAGGAACAATGCCCAGGGACCAAGGCAACTCGGACGCCGAAGAACTGCTTGATTTTGCCGGGTCCTCGCCCAAATGGCTCGCGTGGGTTCGCGTGTGGGTCTCAACGGCCATCTCCGTCAACTGATGGACCAACCGCAGCCATTCAGGAACCTCGGGTGAAACGTCGGTCAGGACCGCTTCGATCCAAACGGAGGTTTGCCCCGTGCTACGGCCGGCCGCACCCGTCATGATGGGAGCGGCCGCGTGAACGGTCGCCTTTCCCGGCCACCAATCCTTCGGTGGAGAACCGTTCCAGATTTGATTACCGATCGAACGCAACATGCCGGGGCCGTAGGCTTCGTATGCCTGCTTCAACGGTGCATACCGCAATCGAAGTTGTTCCGCCAACCGGGGCGAGTCAGCCTGGAACGCGAGCCGACACGTTTCCAGTGATCGAAAAATCGCAGCGGCCGTTTGATCGGATTGAAGGTGCGAATGCCCTGCCCGCAACAGTGCGACTTCGCAAAGCTGAGCCGTTAACGCGGGATCGTTACCGCATGACACCACCTCATCAATCAAATGGTCCCAAAAATCCGATTCGATGACCGATGCGGACACCAAACGATCGGTCACCCGCCTGGCCTGATCGCGAATCGTCGCGACATGCTCGGGCTGCTTCAGCGGTGTGCGAGCCGAAGAACGACCGGCGGATTCGACCGCCCGCAACAAACTGAGGGTCGTCGATGCGATCCAATTCAGTCTCAAGTGTCGTCTCGCAAGTGTTGTTGAATCCATTCTTCGAGCTCTTCAAAATCGACGCTCGGGATGCGAGTTAAATCCGGTCGCAGTTTGACGGCGTCACGAATGTAGACGTGCTGGATGTCGGATTGCCCCAGATCCGTATTCCAGTGCAAGAGAATGCGAATACAGCGTGGCAGCGATCCGGCAACGGACACCTCATATCCACACAACAACGGAACTTCGAGCCATCCCAATTGCCGCGCCGCCAATGCCGGGAACTCGCTGTGCAAGTCTTTGGTGACCGTGAACATCGCGCTCGCCACGTCGGTCGATTCGATTCCGTTGCGACGAATCATCAGTGCGAGCAACTGCGTCGTCGCCTTGAGGATCTCCTCCCGATCATCGTTGTCGACCGTCGTCGCACCTCGCACCCCTCGGCATACCGTCATCGTCAATGCAAACCTTCCAGAACGAGAACCAAGTCCTGACTTCCCAATTCCAGTGAACTCGGTTAGGACTATCGACAAGATACCGTCAATCTCAATTTGCGACTACTGCTCTATCACGATTGATTTTCGGGGTAGCGAAACTCGACAGGAGTTTCGGCCCGGACCACTAACCTCCAGCGGCGATCAACCCATGCATCGTTTTCCCCCGTTTCCGATCCTGCGAATTTCTTGCATCGCCGTCCTCGCCACGTTAGTGGTGTGTGGAAGCGGCTGCCAGCGTTCGCAAACGATCGAAAACCCGTCCGTCGACGTGGCCGAAGACGTCGGCACGGTGACGATCGAGATCATCTTGAACTCCGACGAGCCCACCGAGAATATCCGGCAAATCGTTCCGGTTCATGACGGCGAATCACTCGAGTCGGTGATGCGTGGCATGGCCAGTCAACCCGACGAACCGCTGGAGATGGTCATCTCCGGCGAAGGCGTCACCGCGTTTGTCCAAAGCATCCATTCGGTTACCACCGACGCAAACCGCGGTTGGACCTACACGATCGACGGCGAATTCGCGACCAAGGGCATCGGATCAGTCACCGTCGAATCGGGACAAACGATCCAGTGGCGGTTTACCACGTTCGAAGAAGCCATGAAAATTCAAGAGTAAGCCAAGCCGGAACGGCTACGGAGCAGTCGCTTGACGGACGCTTGTGGGCTGTTGTTTTAGCCCTCATCGAAACCGGAAGCGTGACGGCGTGTTGATTTAGTGCACGATTGGGCGTTTTCGTTTAACGGCAAGCCGCAGGCGTCTGCGTTCTCAAGCTCCGTCGCCTGCGGCTTGCCGTTAAACGATTAAATCAACAGCCCGCTAGCGCCATCGACTCACAAAAACTGACGAACGCACTAAATCAACACGCCGCTTGCGATCCAAGCCGAATTTGACGACCGCCCTTGGTCTCTATAGACTACGAGGTCCCGCCGTCATCCCCTCTCGCCTTGAAGCCGCCTTATGTTGACTTTGAATTCGCTCTGGACGCGCCGCGTTCTTTCTTTATTGACCCTGTGGAGCGTGGCCTGTTCAGCCACGCGGTCCTCCGCTCAAAGTAGCGAAAAGCTTCAGCCGCTTGCTTACCGACATCCCGATTTGGTGGTTGACCTGGGCGTCGGATTGTGGGCTTATCCGATGCCACTGGACTACGACGGCGACGGCGATCTGGATCTGCTCGTCGCCTGTCCTGACAAGCCTTCCGACGGGGTTTATTACTTCGAGAATCCGACCCAAGATCCGTCGATCAAGATGCCGGTTTTCAAACCGGCGGTGCGATTAGGGCCGGGACATCATTACATGATGTTGAGTCAAGTCGACGGGGAACCGGTTCTGCTCAAACCGGGCAGCGAGTATCGACGTGACCCGGATACGGGCAAATTTGATTTCGATCATCCCGCCAAAATCAATGCGAGATCAAACCCCAACGCCGATCAACACGGCCGGACCCGCGCGAACATGTGGCGTTACGTCGATTACGACGGCGACGGTGATCATGACATCGTCGTCGGCGCGGGTGACTGGGGCGACTTGGGTTGGGACCATGCGTACGACAACCGTGGCGTTTGGCAAAACGGCCCGTTGCATGGTTATCTGTACCTGATCCGCAATGAAGGCACCGACGGGAATCCCAAATACTCCAACCAGATCCCACGCCTCCATGCCGGTGGCGGCGAGATCGACGTTTATGGATGGCCGAGCCCCAACTTTGCCGACTTCGATGGCGACGGCGATTTGGATCTGCTGTGCGGCGAGTTCATGGACGGGTTCACGTATTTTCAAAACCTCGGTTCGCGGACCGAGCCTCGCTACGCCGCCGGAATCAAACTCAACGATGACAACGGCGATCCGCTCGTGATGCACTTGCAGATGATCACGCCGACATCAATCGACTGGGACGGGGATGGCGATTTTGATCTGATCGTCGGGGACGAAGACGGTCGTGTTGCCCTGGTCGAAAACACCGGCGAACGACGCGACGAACAGCCGGTGTTCCGAGCACCGGTTTACTTTCAACAACAAGCCGACACGTTGAAGTTTGGTGCTCTGGCAACACCTTATGCCTATGATTGGGACGGTGACGGTGATGAAGACATCTTGTGCGGCAACACGGCAGGCGAGATCGGTCTGTTCGAAAACCTCGGTCCGGCCGACGAAAACGATTCCGAGAGTTTGCCCAAATGGGCCGCACCGGTTTTATTGAATGTCGAACAAGACGGCACCTCGGTACCGTTTCGAATCATGGCCGGCGAGAACGGATCGATCCAAGGTCCCTGCGAAGCGAAATGGGGATACACGACTTTGTCGGTCGCCGATTGGGACGGCGATGGAGATGGCGACATTATCTACAACTCCATTTTGTCTCGTTTGGGATTGCTGATCCGCGATGGTGACCGATTGATCCGGCAAGACTTCGATACCGGTTTGAGCGAAAGTCCGCCGGCGTGGTATTGGTGGCAAACCCGATCCGGCTCGGCGTTGACGCAGTGGCGAACCACTCCTGTCGCGGTGGACTTCAATCAAGACGACGCGTTGGATTTGGTGCTGCTCGACCAAGAAGGTTATTTAACGTTCCGCAACCGAGGCGGTGCCGCCGAGCGACTTTTCGTCGGTGAAGATCGTCAACCATTGCAACTCAACGCGGGCAGTTGCGGTCGATCGGGCCGCGTCAAATTAGCGGTCGTTGATTGGGACGGGGACTCGCGTTTGGACGTTTTGGTGAATTCAGAAAACGCGATGTGGTACCGCAACTGCGCGACCGAAACGATCGACGGTCAAGCTCGCGTCGTGATGAAACGTGTGGGCAACTTGGCGACCCGCAATGTTGCCGGGCATACCTCCAGTCCGGCGGTCTGCGATTTCGATCGGGACGGAAAACCGGACCTCTTGGTCGGTAGCGAGAATGGTCGCATCTATCACGTCTCCCATGACGAATGCTTAACGTTTTCGAAAGAAGCCATGACCTTGTCGCCGCCACCCTCAACGCCCCAACCGAGATTCCCTGGATGGATCAAGGACGAGTTCATCTACACGAAGGCGAGTTTCAAAGAATGCCACGCATCGACGATTTGCCAAAATAGCCGTGGTTTGGTCACCGCTTGGTTCGGCGGCTCGAAAGAGGGCAAAGAGGATGTCGGAATCTACACGTCTTATCATGACGGACTGCAATGGTCCGGCCCGAGCTTGGTCGCCACGGGGGTTCAGCACGACGATCTCCGATATCCGTGCTGGAACCCGGTTTTGTTTCAGATGCCCGGCGACGGTCCGACGCTGTTGTTTTTCAAGGTCGGCCCGAATCCCAGATCGTGGTGGGGCGAGATCATGGTTAGCTACGATCGTGGCCGGACTTTCCAAGACCGACGAAGATTGCCTGAAGGCATCGTCGGGCCAGTACGTTGTAAACCGGTCCTGTTGGACGACAACGTGCTACTGTGCGGTTCATCGACCGAATACGACGGATGGCGAATTCACTTCGAGAAGGTTTCGCCCGTCGGCGAAGCCTTCGGCGGCATCGCCCAATCCGGTGGCGTTTGGAAGACCATCGGTCCGATCAACGACGGTAAAGAATTCAACGCGATTCAGCCGACTCTTTTGAAACACGGCGACGGACGTCTGCAGGTTCTCTGCCGCACTCAAGAGAACGTCGTCGTCAGTAGTTTTTCAGACGACGATGGGGCGACCTGGTCCGACTTGCAAGCGATCGATTTGCCCAACCCGAACTCGGGGATCGAAGCGGTCACCCTCACCGACGGCCGACATCTGTTGGTTTACAACCCGACAGACCGATCCGGCAAAGTCACCGACGGACGCACCGGATGGGGCGGCCGAGGTGTTTTGTCCTTAGCCGTTTCGAACGACGGTTTGTCATGGAGTGACATCGGGATATTGGATGAAGAAAAGAAAGCCGAGTTCAGTTACCCGGCAATCATTCAAGCCGATGACGGATTGGTTCACATCACATACACGTGGAAACGTGAACGCGTCAAGCACGTCGTGATCGATCCGGCAAGAATCGAACCGCGTTAAGAAACACATCTGAATATCGCGTGAATATTAATTGGCATAGTCTCCAGCCTGTGGAGAGAAAACACAGGCCGTAAGCCTCTTTATACCCCACAAGTCCTCGTGTAATGCTCCCCTGCCAGCTCGTCTGGCAGGAAGCCCAGGTTGGCAAGCTAGACACGAGCCACAATTCGCGCAACCTTCCGATTTTCACTTGTGCTCGCCGCTTCAAGCGGCGAGCACAAGTGAAAATCGGAAGGTTGGGAGGGCGTCGTTGTCTAGCTTGCGAACCTTATTCACCCACGAGACGAGCTCGTGGGGGTCAAAAAAGATGTGGGGTATAAAATGGCCGGAAGCCTATACCACTTGTTGTTCACGCGATACTAAGCCTTCGCCGGCTTGAGTCGCTTGGCCCCTTCAACCGCGATCAACACGATCGCGCCGCCGATCAAACCGGCCAAACCGTTGAACCCCATTTCTCCGATCGAGGCCACGACCGATCCGGCTGAACCGGCGACCGCATGGGTGAACGATTCGAGGGCGTGGTGCAGTGGCGGGACGTTATGAACCAAGATGCCGCCACCGACCAAGAACATCGCGATCGTGCCGACGATGGACAACGTCTTCATCAAGTACGGTGCCATCCAAAGCAGAAACTGCCCGATGCGGTTTCCGGCTGTAAGATCGGTGGGATCGGCATCGCGGATCAATCGCAATCCCAAATCATCAAGCTTCACGATCGCGGCGACCAACCCATAAACACCGATCGTCATCAAAATGGAGATGGCGATCAAGACGGCGCACTTGGTGGCGAACGACGATTCGGTCACCGTTCCCAACGTGATGACGATGATCTCAGCGGACAAAACAAAGTCGGTTCGAATCGCACCTTTGATCTTGTCTCGCTCGACGGTTTTGAGATCCACGGCGGGATCCGCCACCGCCTGCTGAAGCTCTTTTTCGTGCGATTCGGCTTCGCTGTGATGCAGCCATTTGTGTAGCAGTTTCTCGCATCCTTCAAAACACAAGAACAATCCACCGACGATCAACAAAGGCACGATCGCCCAGGGAGCCGCGACACTTAAAACAAGTGCGGCGGGAACCAGGATGGATTTATTGATCGCTGAACCTTTGGCGACGGCCCACACGACCGGAAGTTCTCGAGTCGCATCGACGCCGGTGACTTGTTGGGCATTGAGAGCCAAATCGTCGCCCAAGACGCCAGCGGTTTTCTTCGCGGCGACCTTGGTCAAGACGGCGACGTCATCGAGCACCGTCGTAATATCGTCCAACAATAAAAGCAAACTTCCGGCCACGATAATTCCTCAATGTGGTATCTCGATTCAAAACTATCCGTCGAGACAACGATATCAACCGTGGGTACGTGAAAACAGCCCGGGACTCCCGACGTCTCCGACAGCTAGCTGGTTTTGCTTCGCAGGATCCGTTTTCCGAGCGTCGGCCACAATGCGGCGATCGCCATCAAATAGCGGGTTTTGCCCGGAAGGATGACCTCCGGTTCGCGGTCGGTGATGCATCGCATCACGGCGGTGGCGACTTGTTCAGCAGTCAGTGTTTTGACTTTCGCGCCACCTCCCGGTCGGGCGGCTTGCATCGGAACACCCGAACTTTCGTCGACGCCGTATCGATTGTCGGTTTGGCGGTCGGGATCGTGGATCGGCCCGGGGCTAACCAATCCCACGTGCACCCCGTCGGGTTCGCATTCGAGTCGCAATTGATTCGTCATGCCGACCA
Source organism: Neorhodopirellula pilleata (assembly GCF_007859915.1). Lineage (GTDB taxonomy): Bacteria > Planctomycetota > Planctomycetia > Pirellulales > Pirellulaceae > Rhodopirellula > Rhodopirellula pilleata. The sequence goes on along the minus strand of NZ_SJPM01000009.1, from coordinate 157,140 downwards.
ATGCATGCTTGGCGATCGCGTAACCGCCCAAAAAACGGGGGGCGACGTGACCGGCGAGCGAGCCGATGTTGACGATCGTTCCGCGACTGGTCTTCAGCGACGGTAAACACGCTTGCACGCAAGTCAACGCGCTGATCACGTTCGCGTCGAACAAACTTTTCAGATGGTCCGCGTCCAAGCCCTCGATTGTTCCCCGGTCGCTGCGTCCGACCACGTTGACCAACACATCCAAACGACCAAACATCGCCATGTGCGCCGCCACCGCGTCGTCGACCGGTTGTCGCAACGTCGCATCGCAAACACAGGTGTGGATTTGATCGGCGTCAATGGATCGATCCGTCATCAACGACTTCATCTTGTCCAATCGTGCGGCGTCGCGTCCCAAGACGGTGACGTGATAGTTCTCATCGAGTAAACGTCGCGTGATCGCGAGCCCGACGCCGGAGGAACCGCCACTGACGATCGCGGTGCGATGAGCTTGTTCCGCGTTCATGTTAAGTTCTGCCGTTTCGCGATCAATTTTTCACATCGTTGGGGAGACACTTTGACCGCCGTACCGAGCGGTTGGGCGAATTGGCTGACTCGTAATTCTTCGATCATCCATCGAAACTCATCGCCGGCGTGATCGCGCGGTGCGATGTCTTCACCGGGAAGCGTTTGCATCCACCGATACCACAACGTTTCGATCGTTTGTTGCGATTCATCATCACGCTGGATCGATCCGGATCGCAGCTTGTCCAACCGGTAAGCAATCGCGTCGACGTAACGCGGAAAATGTTGCAGATGCTCCCACGGTGTCCATGAAATGAATCCGTCAGCGAACAACCATTGCAATTGACGATCGATGTCCGCGCGCGCGGTCGCGTACTTGCCCGAGTCGGTCTCTTCCCAAACGACCCGCATCGCGTGGTAAGCTTGAGTCAGTTTCGTTAGCCACACCGCAACGTCTTGGGTGGCTTCGCCGATCCGACCGGGGGCTTCCTTCAAACGTTGTTCGAATTCGTCAACCGTTCGCACGATCGGGCGTTTTTCCACGACCGCCAAACGGGCCAGCAAATCCGATAGCGACGACTCCATCACCGCCGACGACAACACACCGGACAATTTCAACTTCGCGTCCGCGAGAGCAGGAAGATGTCTTACTTGGGTTCGCAAATCCTTGCGGCACGCGATCGAAAACAACCGCGTCAAACCGGATCGTGAACTCGTCTCGGCGACCTGTCGATCGGCGAATAATCTCGTCGAGACAAATTCGTCTCGGTCGACCAATCCAGGATACTGGGCCACTTGGACGCCACCACGTCGACGAACGACTTCGTCGGGCAAGGTTTCAATATCCCATGACGTCATCTGGGACCGCGTCCAGGATTCGGACTCATCAGGCTCGGATTGATCGGTCGAATCGTTTGCGGCGAGATGACCGAGGTTTTGTTTGATCGCGTCGATGCTGCGATCGCTAGCGAGCACCTGACCGGAATCGTCGACGACGCGGATCAAGAACCGCCAGTGCGGTTCCAACTTATCGATTTGAAAATCCGTCGCCGTGATTCTGGTTTCGGCGTGCCGTGTCAAGACCTCACACAGCTTCGGCATGAACGCAGCTTGTCCGCGATAGGCGACCAGTTCTTCGGTGACCCGGCGGGCCACATCGGCGGCGGGGACGAGCAACCGACGCAACCGTTTGGGCAACGATTTAATCATCGCGATCACCTTCGGCTCGAGTTGTCCGGGGACCAACCACTCGAGTGCGTCGTCACTGACTTGCGGCAGCGCCGCCGGATGGATCGTCAAGTGAATGCCGTCGTCTTCCGTGCCGGGACGAAAGTGATACTCCAGCGGCAAGCGGGTCGCGCCGGCGGCGAGTTCGTCGGGATAGGCATCGCGATCAAATTCGTCGGCGGTCGTCTCGAGCAAATCTTCCGGTCGCAGGTACGGCGTCTCCGGTGCAACGTCGGGTTCCGGCGGGTTGGCCAACCAACTCGCCAGTTCAACATCGTCGCTAAGTCGAGAAACCCATTGCGGCGTTTCACATTGCCGATCCCACTTTTCAATGCGGGCGCGATCGCATGCCCAATCGGGCAATCGTGATTGATAAAACGTCATCAACGAATAATCATCGACAACCAAATCACGACGCCGTGTCTTGGCGGCCAACTTTTCAATCAGTTCGAGCAATCGACGATTGTGCCGGACGAACTTCGCCGTCGTCGGCAATTCGTTGTCGACCAAGCCGTGCTTGATCAGCAAACTGCGGGCTTCACCGGGATCGATGGGCGGCAAGGGAACGCGTCGACGGACGACGACGGGCAATCCGTACAATGAGCGTCGTTGATAACAAAACGCTCCGCCCGACTTGCGACTCCAGTGCGGTTCGCTGTAAGACGACTTGAGCATGTGATCGCCGACCGCCTCGATCCAGGCGGGTTGAATGCGGGCGACCGTGCGAGCGTACTGTTTGGCGGTTTCGACCAACTCCGCCGCGACGATCCACTTGGGTTTGGCTTCGAACACGCCGCTGCCGGGCCACAAGAACAGTTTCAAACCGCCCGCGCCGGTGTATTCGTTCTTGTCGCCGGCCATGGCAACGCCCGACAATAATCCGGTCAGCAAGGCTTGATGAATCGACGTGTACTTGGCTTCGTCGACGATCGGCGGTGTCTCGTTCTTTTTAGCCGGTGTCGGATCGGCATAATGAATCTTGCCGACGTGCAAACGTTTTCGATTGCCGAACGAGGTCGACACCATCTCGCGAAGTTGCCGATAAACGTCGGACCATTCCCGCATCCGGTTGGGCGAAAGGAAGTTTTGTCGCATCACGCGGGTGAGTTTGCCGCGACCGTACTTGTCGCTCATTTCTTCGTAGAAACGCCACAACCGCAATTGGCTCAAAAAATCACTTTGCGGATCGGCAAATTGCGAATGGGCTTCGTCGGCGGCTTGCCGTTTATCCGGTGGACGATCGCGCGGGTCGGGGATTTCCATCGCTGCGGCGATCGGCAAGATCTCCGGCAACACGCCGTGCTCTTCGGCGGCGATCAAGATCCGGCCGACACGCGGATCGACCGGCATTCGGCCGAGTCGCCATCCGATCTCGGTCAGCTCATCGTGTTCGTCGATCGCCCCGAGTTCGGCGAGCGTCCGGATGCCTTCGCGAATCGCGTCGGGACGTGGAGGATCGATCAGCGGAAAATCCTCGAGTCTTCCGAGTTTCAACGTTTTGCTCTGCAACACCACGCTGGCCAGATTCGTGCGTCGGATTTCCGGCGTCGTGAAGGCGTCGCGACTTTCAAAGTCTTCCACGTCGTATAGTCGAACAGCGATCCCCGGACCGACTCGGCCGCAACGTCCGCTGCGTTGGTTCGCGCTGGCGCGGCTGACCGGTTCGATCGGCAGCCGTTGCAGTTTGCTGCGAACGCTGTAACGACTTATCCGTGCGGTTCCTGAATCGATCACATAGCGAATCCCCGGGACCGTCAACGAAGACTCCGCCACGTTGGTCGCGAAAATGATTCGTTGCTTGCCGCCGGTCGGATGAAAGATCGCGGTTTGTTGCGATTGCGGCAGCCTCGCGTACAACGGCAACAGTTCCACCCGGTTGGCCAAACCCGCCCGTTTGAAATGCCCCGAGACGGCATGAGAAACTTCGCGGATGTCCCGTTCGGTCGGCAAGAAGACCAACGCGTCCCCGGTCCCGTCGCGACGCAACGATTCGATCGCCGCGATCACGTGGGCGGACAGGTCATAATTCCGCATCCCCGAGTCGACGTCTTCCCAAGGCAAGTAGCGCAACTCGACCGGATAACCGCGGCCCTCGACCTTCAAGATCGGTGCCGGGATGATCTCGCCGGTCGTCGGATCGGTCTTGCCGAAGTGCTCGGCGAACCGGTCCGCGTCGATCGTGGCCGACGTGATGATCACCCGCAGTTCGGGCCGGCGGTCGATGATCCGACGGAGCAACCCGAGCAGGAAGTCGATGTTCAGTGACCGTTCGTGGGCCTCGTCAATGATGATGACTTCATAAGCCCGCAGGTCTGGATCGGACTGCGTCTCGGCAAGCAGGATCCCGTCGGTCATTAATTTGATGATCGTGCGATCGCTCGTCCGGTCGCCGAAACGAACTTGGTATCCGATCTCGTTGCCGAGGGCCGTTTGCGTCTCCTCGGCCAAACGCGTCGCGATCGAGCGGGCGGCCAAGCGGCGTGGTTGGGTATGGCCGATCATGCCGTCGACGCCCATCCCGGCTTCGACGCACATCTTGGGCAATTGCGTGCTCTTGCCGCTGCCCGTTTCTCCGCACAATACGATGACTTGATGTCGCCGCAGCAAGCGAATGATTTCGTCGCGATGATCGCTGATCGGCAAGTCCGCCGGAAACTCGATTTTCAAGTTCGCCGTGTCGCGAGCGGACGCCGGCAACTCGATCGGTTCGGGGATCGACTTCAGTTCAGGGCTGGCAGGTTTTTGTGACAAAACGGAGGCGGCTAATTTCGGGGGCGGTCGGGCAAGCGAGCCTGCAGGTCTTCCATGAACGATTCACGTCCGGCGGGCGAAAGAATGTGGTCCCGTTTGGCCGTCCGCACAATCACCCGTCGAAGGGACAGTGCCGGCCCGCTGGCAAAGGTGAACGCGGAACGGATTTCAACGATGTCCGCGTACGGGATTTGATAACAGATCACTCCGCACCGAACCGAAAGGGAGTCCTCCAGCAGGGTGTAGCGACACGGAACCGTGAAAATCGCCGTCATCAATAGCGTCCCGACCGCGACACCGAACATCGGCCACGCGTCACCGGGACGCTGCATCGCGACCAAAACGACTCCGATCGCCGCCGCCCCCACGATGGGTAACAACAACAAGAACGCCAGCCATCGGTCGACGGCGGAACGATAAGTTTTTCGAGACAAGGGATTCGCTGCGTTTTCTTTCATCAAGAAGATTGTAGTCGTTCTAAGACAAACGGGGAACGAACCTCGCGACATGATTGGTACACGTCTTGCAAATAACGTCTGCAGCGACGCGGCATCCTGTCAAAATGACGGACGCCAAAAAGACTTTTCGACCAGCGTCGCATTCCCCCTTTGCATCCACTTTTTTCGAGGAGAATTTGCGATGTCTAAGAACACGAGTCACACGACCAACGTGGCTGAAAATTCAAAATCCAACGGCCATCGTCCGAGCCGCCGCGACCCTTTCGCGACGTTCCCCTTTGGCGTCATGCCCGGCGAGATGGGCCAAATGTTTGATCGGTTGTTCGAAACCGCTCGGGCTGAATCCGGTGTCGATCACTGGACGCCGGCGGCAACCATTTGGGAAGACACCGAAGGCTACCACGTCGAGATGGATCTCCCCGGTATCAAGACGGAGGATCTGGAAGTCACGATGGAAGCCGGACGTTTGATGATCTCGGCAAAGCGATCATTCGACAAAGAAGACCGTCGGGTGATCTACAACGAACGCCGTTTCGGTGAAGTCGCTCGCAGCGTCGAGTTGCCCGATTCGATCGACCCGGAAACCATCGAAGCTTCGTTGGAAAACGGATTGTTACGTGTGGATCTGAAGAAGCGTCCTGAGGTGTTGCCGCGTAAGATCGAAGTTCAAATCAAGAACGCGTGATCGGTCGGTTCTAAGTCACCGGCGGGTCGCCCCCGCCGGTATTTCGCGTCTAATAAGCTTGCTTTTTTCTTGACGCGGAGCCTTGCCATAGTCCGTTAGCTAACTCCTACGCAAACTTAAGCCTCAACTTAAACCTAAACTTAAACTTTCTCGTCGGCCGGAACCGGCCGACGAGGCGGTTAGGCTGCGTTTAGGTTTAGGTTTAGGTTTAAGTTTAAGTTTAAGTTTAAGTTGAGGAATATCCTTACTGCTGATTCTCAACGGCGGGGATGATAACTTCTTCGTAGCCGTGTTGTTGCAGCGCCGCTTTGCCGCGGACGGTGATGTCGCTAATGAAAACGAACTGATCGCGCAGGTCAAACGGGTACGCTTTGACTTGATAATGAGTGCCCCATGGTTCATTCGTGACAATTACCAAGACCGGCTTGCGATATTGCAAGTAACCGCTCGTCATCGCCACATCACGCAGCAGACTTCGGATTTTCGCGTGATCTTGTTTGGACGCGAGATAGAAATCTGAAACGCACATCAACGTGCGTTCCCCGTTGTTGGAATTGGAGACGTTTTGGTCCCAGATTTTCGCGTGTGGCACCGTGATCAAATCATCCGACGCGGTCACCAAACTCAACGATCGCATTCCCACCGAGACCACTTCTCCGTAATCGCCGTCGATCTTTACCCAATCTCCGGGCCGATACGGTCGTTCGAAGATCGCGATGATGCCCGCGATCAGGGAACTGACGTAATCCTTGAACGCAAACCCGATCGCGACGCTGGCACCACCGGCGATGATCAAGAAGTTTTCCAACGTGACGTTGAACACGATCGGAAATACCCACAAGATCGCGATCGACAACGTTAACAAACGAATGATCGGCACGGTGTTGAGGATGTAAAGCCGAAACTGGCTCGGGCCGCGTTCGGCAAGCAGCGGCAGCAACCGGCGACTCAACGTGATGATCAACCATGAGCCGACGATCACAATCCCGATCTGCCAAAAACTGATATCTTGCAGGTCGTTGAGTACTTTGATCGCGTCGCTTTGAGCGGACTCGGCTCCCGCTTCCGCCGCCGATCGAGTCGCTGCGGCCGTGTCCACCGCTGCTGTGGTGGCCGCCTGCATCGTGTCCGAAGCGGAGGTCGGTGTGTCTTGCATCCTCATCCCTATAGTTTGTCCATCGGAAATCCGGCGTCGTTGAGTTTGCCCCTCACGGCGGGGTACGCCGCGGGAGCGACGTAGTAGCGATCGCCGTCACGCTCAACTAAATCCGCCGCCAACAACGAAGGTAGAATATTCGAGGCGTCGACGCTTGGCGTGGCCAGGTCAAGCTCGACACTGGTCAGACCGTCGTGGATCAACAACGCCTGCAGCGTCAGCAGCGACACATCCACATCGGCGCTGGGCAGATGCATCTCCTCGATCGCCGCGACCCACATCGTCGTTTCGTCAGGAAATTTTTCTCGGTGTTGGTCATCATCCGGTCCGAAACGCAATCCTTGCCTCCATAAATGCCAAGCGACCCAGGGGATGCCTAAGCTCGTTGCGGCCAACTTGGCGAAGAAGTTGTTGGCTTCATCGCTCGATGAATTTTTCGCGAACACTTCCTCACCGCTGCTGGAGAAACGGAAAATCCAATCCGTTTCGGTCTCATCGTTGCTCGATAGTTCCAACAACCACGCCCTCAGGCGATCCGCATCGAACGCTTCGAACGTTAAACCGGCGGGCAGTAACAGGTTTGCACCGATCGCTTTGCATAAGAATTGCCAAGCCCACGAATTGCAACCGAGAACACAATGCCGCCTCGCTTCGGATGCCTCCGAGAGAAGCCGCCGAACGTGGCCGAGTCCATCATGATGCCGCAAGAACCATCGTTCCAATCGAGGCACCACGAGGACCTTCTCCGGGCAATTGAAATCGACAAGCGGTTCCTTCGAGGACGTCAGCAACGCCGAACGCGGCGGCGGCGAAACCACCCGATAGCCTTCCTGATCCGCCCAAGAACGAACGATGTCGTTGGAATCGCAGGGCGACATCACCACCAATTGCAACCACCGGGCGGGATCCTCGTCATCGGCCCAATCGGCGAACGTCGCTTGAAGTTCCTGCACTACCGGACCGCAGGCCGGCGGCGCTGCGATCTTGTTGAGCCGGCGACGGTTGGCCAACCGTAACGACTCCGAAGCGATGAACGGATCCTCGCTCGTTTGTTGATAGCGTTTCCATAATTTCCAACTGATCCGGCGCAGCGATTCGTCCGTCGGCATCGCCGGCCAGCGGTACTGGCCGAGCGGTTGCAACGTTCGTGGCGAGTCGGTCGAGGTTCGGTCGTGCGAATCGGTCGGCATGAAGCGTGTCGTCGATAGCGAGGACGGATGGGTCAGGCGTGGCATGGGGTTTGTTAGCACTGGATCGGCTAGCATAGTCCACGAACGAAGATACTTTGAAACACGAGACGCGAAACAAGGAAATTCGATGCGAAACTACCTAATTGATTCCGATGGTGGCGTCGACGCCATCAAGCTGCAAGAGTCCGACAAACCGCAACCGCGACCGGGTGAGGTTCAAATCCAAATGCGCGCGGCGTCGCTCAATTACCGCGATCTCAGTGTCGCGTCGGGCGGATACCTGCGTAACAACCATCGCCCCATCGTGCCGGTATCCGATGGTGCCGGCACCATTTCGAAATTGGGCGAGGGCGTCACACGATGGAAAAAAGGGGACCGGGTCAGCCCCATCTTTCTACAAAAGTGGATCGATGGCCCTCCCAATGATGAGATCCTGCGCAGCGGGCTGGGGGGCGGAATCGGTGGTGTGCTCGCCGAGTTCGTGAATGTTCCCGAAGAGTCGTTGGTCGCGATTCCCGAATCGATGACGTTCGCCGAAGCGGCGTGTGTGCCGTGCGCCGCCGTGACGGCGTGGCATGCTCTGTTCGAATCGGGAAACCTGCAAGCCGGCCAAACCGTTTTATGCTTAGGCACGGGAGGTGTTTCCATGTTCGCCTTGCAATTCGCCAAAGCGTCAGGAGCCAAAGTCATCATCACGTCGTCGGATGATCAAAAACTAAATGTCGCGACCGGGCATGGTGCCGACGAAACGATCAACTACGTCACCCATCCCGAATGGCATCGCGAGGTCCAACGTTTGACCTCCGACCGCGGTGTCGATCACGTGGTCGAGGTCGGTGGCCCGGGAACTCTCGAACGATCGCTTAAGAGCACTGCGGTCGGCGGGCATGTTCATCTGATCGGCATCCTTGACACGCCGCAAGGAAAGGTCAATCCGCTGTTGAGCATCTTTAACTTGTTGACGATTCGAGGCATCTACGTCGGCAGTCGCCACATGCACGAGAGCGTTCTTGCGATGATGCAGCAGCATTCGATCCAACCGGTCATCGATCAAAGTTTCTCATTCGACGAAGCGCCCGACGCATACCGATACATGCAATCTCAAAAACACGTCGGCAAGATCGTGATCGAGTTTTAGAACCTATCCGAAAAGGGGTCTGACCCTCTCCGGCGATACCCTCGAACGAATGAATAACGACTCGCCTCCAAAGGGTCAGACCCCTTTTCGGATAGGTTCTCAGTGTCTACTTGAGCCCCCGAAAAACTCCGTAGCCGACAAGAATCGTCTGAACGCTCGCCCATCCGATCAACACCCACCACCAATGCGATACGGCCGACGGACCGCTGGGGGCAAACGCATGCCCGAGCCATACCGTCACCAAACCCGGAATCGCGGTCGCGATCAAGATGATGAAAGTCTTGCCGATGCCCTTCGCCGCCGCGCCGAACAATAGGCTTGCCACATCGACCAAACCGTAGATGGCCGCGTATCTCAATAGCTCGGTCGCCCAGGGTTCGATCTGATCCCGCTGAGTCGCATCAAGACCACCAAGCGGTATTTGCAAAAGATGATGCGGGAATAATAGTAAGACAGATGCCAGCATGACGACAAGGATCGCGCCCAGAATCAGGCCACGACGAACGACGGCACCGGCTAACGGCAATCCGTCGGTTGCAAACGCTTGTCCGGTCATCACCGTAATTGCCGTCGCCAAACCGATCGCCGGAATCGAAAGCAACTGATAAAGGCTGAGCGCCGCCGAAGTCGCGGCTAGACCGGTGACCGAGGCCGCACCAATAACCAGCAACACAAAACTAAACAAGCTCGATCGAATCAGTTGCTGAATCCCCAGCGTGGATCCGGGGACAACGATCTCTCGCATGAGCGCACCGCGTGGTTGCCATGCGACACCGACATGACGCCGGAATGATTTGATGCGAACGAGTAACGCGATGAACACCGCAGCCTTGAACCACATCGCCAACGCGGTCGCAATCGCCGCGCCGAACACGCCCAATGCGGGAACGTCCAAACCGCCGAAGATCAGCCAATAGTCCAAGGCAACATTCAAGCACGCCGACGCGATGTTGGTTCGCAAAATAGGTTTCGTAATCCGTCGTCCGACAAAGAACGCGGTTAGCCCGGCTTCCAACATTGATGCCGGAGCAACGAGCAAGAGCGTACGAAAATACATCGCTTCCTCTCGCGCAAGTTCGAGTTCATGGCCGAACCAAGAGAAGATCAATGGGCTGCACCAAGCCACAAGAGCAAACACGGGAACGCAAGCGGCGGTCAACCAAACACACTGCCAAACCAGCGACCAAACGCGTCGCGTTACATCGCCGCGGGAGCGGCGCAATCCCATAGCCATGGCCACAAGCGGGGTAATGAACCCCATCGCCGTGACGTGAATGCAGACGATCGCCCAGTACAGATTTCCGGCGGCAACGGAAGCCGCCGACGACGTCGGACCGTACCACATCAACAAAGTGCGGTCGGTGAAAAGCGTGATCGAAAAACAGCCAACGGTTGCCGCCAACGGCACGGCGATCGACAGCAAAGCCCGATAACCGAATTTGTCTTGGTTCGTTTTAGCGGGTTTGGGAATCGACAACGTGCGAAATCATTCGGACAAGCGGGTTTGGCTCAAGACGTGCATCGGTTCAGCGTTGAACGAACCGACGATTTCTTTTCAACGCTTTCAACGCGACCTCAGCCATGTCAGCAAATCACGCGCCCGTGAAGACTCATGCTTCCGGCAATCATGCATCCATCGAGTCGTCAATGCTTCCCAATGCCCTCGGGGTGATTCGACGATCATGGTCCCAGTTGGTCATTTTGATCAATCGATCCGATCGCCAAATGCAACGCTCGGGTGCCGTCGTCCCACGCGGCGAACGGGCATCGGTATCGCCGACCTTTGGCACACACGTTGCTATTGCCTCTCATTCGAAGGAACTCACTAACACGACGGATCGTTTTCGATAATTGACATATGAGAGACAACGGCGATGAAGATCGGAATCATTGGGCACCTGAAACATCCGATCGCAAAGCCGTTCGCGGGCGGCTTGGAAAGTTTCACTGATAGCTTTGTAAGATGCCTCGTCTCTCGCGGGCATGACGTGACGCTGTTTGCGTCGGGCGATTCCGATCCATCGCATCCTCTCTCATCGATCATCGAACGTTCAACGATCGCCGACAGCCATCGCCGACTCGGCCGCGTTCATCACGAGTGGATTGAAAGCGTCGAGGATGAATCTTACGAACGTTTGATGATGAACTTGAGCGGTCAGTCTTTTGATGTCATTCACAATCATTCGCTCAATCCGATTCCGTTGCGATTCGCGGCGGTTTTGCCGGTCCCCTTGGTCACAACCTTGCACGCACCGCCACTGGTTCGCATGGTGGATGAACTGCGGAATCGCTCGAGCGAGCGATGCGGTCGGTTCATTAATATCTCGAAAGCCAATGCGGACGCTTGGAGTCCTTGGGTCGATCATCAGGATGTGATTCATAATGGTGTCGACACGCTGTTTTGGAACGCCCCTGGTCAATCGCGTCTTGTTCGAGCGATTTGGTTCGGTCGGATTCTTCCCGACAAGGGAACGCACCTGGCAATCGCAGCGGCCGAGCAAGCGGGGATCGCGCTGGACGTCGTCGGGCCGGTGTCGGATGAACAATACTTCGATCGCGAAGTGCGCCCGCGATTGAGCCAACGGATTCGTTACCTCGGTCATCGCGACCATGACGAGTTGAGCCATCTGATCAGCCGCTCGGCGGTTGCCTTGGTCACGCCCTGTTGGGACGAACCGTTCGGATTGGTCGTCGCCGAAGCACTCGCGTGTGGGACGCCGGTTGCCGGGTTCGCGCGGGGAGCCCTGCCGGAAATCATCGATCCTTCCGTCGGTTGTCTTGCGGAACCGGACGATATCCCCGGTCTAGCCGACTCCATTCGGCATTGCTTAACCCTCTCGGCCGAACGATGCCGGATGATTGCCGAAGAACGGTTTAGTTTTGACCGGATGATCGATCAATACCTCAAATGCTATGGTCAGGCGGCCGTATACGAAGGAACCACCGAAACCACCTCCGAAATGGTAGCCGAGATCGCCGCCGAGATCGCTGCGTAATGGATGCTATTGAGCAGCGTCCTCATGTCGGATTTTACGTCCATTACCACGGCATGGGCCACAAACAACGCACGGCGGCGATTCTGGATCATCTGCGTAGTGAAGCCAGTGTGATTGCCAGCCGGAGGCAGGCGATGAAGTGGGATCTCCCGGCATCGATTGAGTTCCTCGAACTCGCTTGCGACAACGATTCACTTTCGCAAGCGGGGCTCCAACACGCCAACGATGTTCCGGGTTTGCATTTCGCTCCCTTATGGTCCGACAACGTGACCGATCGCGTGGCTCGTTACACCGATTGGCTTAATCGAACCAAGCCGGATGTGATGGTCGTGGATGTTTCCGTTGAAATCTCGATGCTCACCCGCTTGGCATCGATACCGCAAATCGTGATGCGTCAACACGGCCTGCGCGATGACCCCGCCCACACGAACGCCTACGCAGCGGCGCAATCATTGTTGGCTCCTTTTCCGGAGATGATGGAAGACGAGATGACGCCGCGCTGGGTGCGTGACAAGACGGTCTATGTGGACGGTTTCCACAAGCGTGATCTTTTTACGATTGAACGTCCAGAATCGAACGAAGCACGCCAAGCTACCATCGCCTTCTTGTTCGGACACGGAGGGCCTCAGGACGTGCATCGTCACTTGTCCGATGCCGCCAGTTCGCTGCCGCATTGTCAATGCGTCGTGATCGGCAAAGACGCTCCAGGAGAACCCGCCGAGCGTGCCTCCAATTTGCATTACCTCGGTTGGGTCAATGATGTGACAAAGCACGTGGTCGCGGCGGACGTCGTGGTGACCGCAGCCGGGCACAATAGCGTCATGGAACTCGGGCAGTTGGGCAGCAAGTTCATCGCGATCGCTGAACCGCGACCATTCGCCGAACAACTCCGAAAGGTCGCCGTCTTGAACCGCGAGCAACTTGCAATCGGTTTGGATGATTGGCCGATGCCACACCAATGGCCGACCTTGATCCAGCAAGCTCGAAAGCTCGATCCATCCCGTTGGAAGGCAATCTTTCTTCAAGACGGAGCCATCCAGGCGGCCGAGCATATCGATCAGGTCGCAAGTTGGTCGCACCATCAACGCCGACAACCCGCAAGGATTTCATTATGAAAATCAGTGCATTGACGATCGTACGTGGACGCCAAAAACATCTCGAAAATCAATGGCGAGGCTGGTTGCGGTCGGACATCAAGCCTCATCGATGGATCATTGTAGGAATGAACCAGGAGGTCGTCGTTCCAGGTCATGACCCGTCGGTCGAGATTCTTACCGACCAAGTCATCGCGCGCGGCGAGTCGCTGCCACTGGCGAGCGCCCGTAATGTTGCGGCGAACTTATGCGAAACCGATGCGATGGTGTTTCTTGACGTGGACTGCATCCCATCGCCAAGCATGTTAACGCACTTTGCTCAAGCAATTCATAACGAGAATCGTCTGTGGATGGGCAGTCCTCGGTACCTTCCTCGAGGTGCCACTGATGGAGATTGGACGTTCGAGGGCTTGGATCAATCCGGCATTCGGCATCCGATTCAGCCGAGCTTAACACGGGGTGAATTGCGATCGTCCGATGAGTACGAGAAGTTCTGGTCCCTGTGTTTCGGTGTCTCCAAGGAAACCTACCAGCGGATCGGTGGCTTCGACGAATCATTCGCAGGCTACGGTGCCGAGGACACCGATTTCGCTTTCGCCACCCGCCAGGCCGATGTCCCGTTCGGTTTTGTGGGAGCGGTGGCCTACCATCAACATCACGCCGTCTGCAAACCGCCGCTCAATCATTTCGATGCGATCGTGCGAAACGCGGTTCAGTTTCGGAGGCGGTGGAATGCCTGGCCGATGCAAGGGTGGCTCGACGCGTTCGCCAATCTCGGAATGATTCGTTACGTTCCCGATTCCGATGAACTTCAGGTTTTGACGCATCCGACCAAACAACAAGTCGAGCAAGCCACCGTCATGACGCCCGCTGGTTTCTGATCGAGCAAGATCCCAACGCGGTGACCACGTCAGGTATAATTGGCGACAACGAAACTCGCCCCATACCATTCCCGCCCCGAGCAACCCAAATCCCCGCCCACTCTCCACTCTCCACTCTCCACTCTCCACTCTCCACTCTCCACTCTCCACTCTCCAATCTTCAATCTTCAATCTCCAATCCCCAATCCCCAATCCCCAATCCCCCCATGCCCCACCCCACCGATCGACGTCACTTTCTCACCAACACCCTCGCGACCACCGCAATCGCCACCGCCGCGCCGTGGATCATTTCCTCCAAAGCGTATGCGGCCGGAGATGCGATCGCTCCGTCGGATAAGATCACACTCGGCGTCATCGGCATCGGACCTCGATGCACGTATGACATGAAGTCCATCTTGACATTGCCGGACGTACAATGTGTCGCGATCGCCGACGTGCAGCAGTCACGCCGTGATGCGGGCAAGAAGTTGGTCGATGACTACTACGGAAACACCGATTGTCAACTTTATCGGGACTTCCGAGAGTTGCTGGCCCGCGACGACATCGATGCGGTCATCGTCGCCACGGGCGACCGTTGGCACGCGGCCGCCTCGATCGCGGCTGCCGAAGCGGGCAAGGATGTTTACAGCGAGAAGCCTTGTGGGATCACGATCGAGGATTGTCAAGCGATCTCCGAAACGTTCGGCCGAACGAAGCGAATCTTCCAAGCGGGAACTCAACGACGCAGCGTCCCCAACTTTCAACAAGCCGTCGAGTTGGCGCAGTCGGGTAAGCTCGGAAAGTTGCACACACTCTACGCCACCGTCTACATCCCCACTCTGGACAACACCTGGTTGCCCGGCCAGCCCACACCGTCCGCGGAAGTTTGCGATTGGAACTTGTGGTTAGGCCCGGCTCCTTGGCGTCCTTACAATGAGAAATATGTTCAAGGACGTTGGCGCGGTCAGTACGATTTCGATAGTGGTGCTAGGCTGCTCGACTGGGGCGCCCACACGATCGATCTTTGCCAATGGGCCAACGCCGCCGATGACACGATGCCGATCGAGTACGTTCCCGGTCCCGACAACATCACATGCACTTACGCGAACGGGGTGAAGTTGGTGGTCGATTTCCTCGCCGATCCCTTCGGCGACCGCGGCCCGCGTTGGCTGACTCGGTTGGGGACGTGCCCGGTTCGTTTCGTCGGCGACGAAGGCTCGATCGAAACGGGAGACGAAGGCGAACTGGTTGCTTCCTCGGAAACTCTCAACCGAGAGTTATCCAACAGCAAACGGATTCGCGGTTTGGACGTCACCGCACACGCACGGAATTTCTTTGACTGTGTCAAATCGCGTGAGCAAACGGTTTGTAATCCGACCGTCATGCGTCGATCGCACATTGCCTGTCACGCGGCCGCGAACGCTTGGATTTTGAACCGCCCCCTGACGATCGACCCTCAGAGCGAAACGTTCGAAAACGATGAGGAAGCGAATCGTTTAAAAAGCCGAGCCAAACGCGATTGGACCTAGGACCCACCACCATGTCATTATCTCGACGTTATTTTTTAGAGAGCCTCACCGCCGGGGCCGCTTGCTCTTGGCTGAACGTCCGACACGCATCGGCCGCACAACCCGCCGATGGTTTGGAAACGTTCGTTCCCACGCGAGCGATCACTCAAGGACCGCTGAACCACTGGTTCGGTTATTACGACAAACGCGAGTTCGATCCCACCGGAACCCGCATTCTGTCAAACGAAATCGCATTCGAAGGCCGTTCACCGACGATCGACGATAAGATCGGCGTCGGCTATGTCGATACAAGCGACAATGACCGCTGGGTGCCGTTGGGCACGAGCAAGGCTTGGGGATGGCAACAAGGTTGCATGTTGCAGTGGGTTGGGGACAAGGGCGAGCGGGTTCTATGGAACGATCGTGAAGACGACACGTTCGTTTGCCGGCTTCATGACCTCTCCTCCGGCCAAACCCGAACCATTCCAAGGCCGGTTTATACGATTTCCAACGACGGACAAACCGCTCTATCGGCCGACTTTCGCCGGATCGACAACCTCCGCCCCGGTTACGGCTACGACGGGTTAGCGGATCCTTATGTGGATCAACGGGCACCGAGCCAATCGGGTATTTGGCGGATCGACTTGGCCACCGGCAAGGAAGACTTGATCGTTTCGCTAGCCGACGTTGCCAAGATTCCTTGGCCCGACGGAAGTCGTCATGAGGAAGCATGGCATTACTTCAATCACTTACTGATCAATCCGTCGGGAACGCGATTTGTTGCCCTGCATCGTTACCGACCCGAGTTCGACCCGAAGACGCTACAGTTCCAAGGCAACTTCGTCACCCGCATGATCAGCGGCAATCTCGACGGCAGCGATCTGTATGTTTTGGACCCATCCGGCCGAACATCGCACTTCATTTGGAAGAACGACGAAGAGCTCACCATGTGGACCAAGCCCGCCGGTCAGGTGGAAGCGTTCTACACATTCCGCGACAAGACACGCGAAGTGATCCCCGTTGGCCACGAGAAGATGCCGACCAATGGACACAACACTTATCTGAACGTTGGCAATGAGGACTGGATCCTCAACGACACTTACCCGCGAGGCAATACGCCGCGTCAGACGGTTTACTTGTACCACGTTCCGTCGGATCGACGATTTGATCTCGGTCATTTCCCGTCTCCGGTCGCCTATCGTGGCGAGTGGCGTTGCGACACGCACCCCCGCAGCAGCGAAGACGGAATGCAAGTGGCGATCGACAGTCCGCACAACGGAGGACGTCAGGTTTACCTCCTCGGCGTTAAAGAACTAGTTGAGAAGAAGGCTTAGCGAGAAGCGAGTGGCGAGTGGCGAGTGGCGAGTGGCGAGTGAAGAGTGAAGAGTGAAGAGTGAAGAGTGAAGAGTCGGATTGGACGGATCTGACTGATCGGTCCGATCTTGAATCGCACCGCCAATAGCCAATAGCCAATAGCCAATAGCTACCCGAGTGCCGGGGCTGTGCCGAAGCGGCTTCGACCCAGCCTACGAAGGCCTACTAGGGGATACGAGGGACAGGATTGCGAGAGAATCATTGAAAAAACGAACATTATCAGAGCAGCCGAGCGCGGCCGACTCGCTTCCAGCGATGCGGTGGGTGGATCAATTCAGTCGGCTGTTGGATACCAAATATCGCATCCCAGGAACCCGCATCCGTTTTGGTCTCGATTTCCTGCTCGGACTTCTCCCCGGTGCAGGTGATGGTCTCAGCCTCGCGATGTCGGGGATCTTGATTGCCACGATGGCCAAAAACGGCGCGAGTTCTCGATTGGTGTTGCGGATGCTAGGCAATGTCGTTGTCGACGCCATCGTCGGCACGATTCCGATCGCCGGGAACGTGTTCGACTTGTTCTTCCGAGCCAACACCCGCAATCTCGATCTCATGCGAGAATTCTATGTCGAAGAGAAACACAAGGGCTCGGCGTGGCCGATCCTGCTTGGCATCTTCGTGGTCCTGGCGACTGTTTTCGCGATCGTCTTGGTAATCGTCGCCGCGATCTTTGCACGCGTTTGGGACTGGCTCACTTCAATCGGGGCAAGCTAGCGAACGAGGCCCCCGGCAGATCCAACAAAGTAAGTTTCATTGGATTAATGCTGGGATGCGATTCGAAACTTTTGAATGTGCCGTGACAGCGGCTTCAGTTTCGCTTCATCGACGGTGATGCCTAAACCCGGCAATCGAATCGCTGGTGCCCAACCACCGCGTCCAAAGGTTAGCGTCGGGCGGGTGATGAAGTCGCGAAGCAAATGAGCGTCGGCGGAGCCTTCGATGTATCGAATCGGACCGACCGAAGTGGCGAAATGTCGGCCCGCCGCCGACAAAATTCCAGACTCGCCGGGATGACAACCGAGTTGAAATTCCAAGCCCGCTTCGTAAGCCATTCCTGCCAGTCGCAAGCTATTTAGAAATCCGCCGCACTTGGACAACCGAATATTGAAGACGTCGCACGTTTGGTCCGCGATCGCTTGCCGGGCGTCTTCAAGACTGGTCAGCGATTCGTCCAACATGATCGGCGTGGCGACCTCGTCACGAACCCGCCGCAGCACTTTGACATCGTCGTGCCGGACGGGTTGTTCGACGCAACTGATGCCGAACGGTTCGAGTTCGACGATTCTCGAAACGACTTCGTCGCCCCGCCAGGCTTCGTTCGCGTCGACGCGTAAATCCATTTTCGAACCGACCCAATAACGCATTCGACGTAATCGTTCGGGGTCGATCTCGGGGTTCATGCCGACCTTGATCTTGCAGTGGCGAAAACCATAAAGACGCATCGCCAGCGAGCTGAGGATTTGCTTCCGCACACCTCCGGAGCTGATCGCGCTGGAGTATTGAACTCGTGACGACGGCGACGCGATTATCTGGCTATCCGTCATGGCTCCGACCAGGTCGCTGATCGGAGATTCAAAACATTTTCCGAACGCGTCGAGCAGGCTTAACTCAACGGCACATCGATGTGCGTTGGCCAGACAACCGCGTGGGTCGTCGACGCCGATAGAGGGACGATAGTTTCGACACATCGCAATCACATCAGACCAACCCTCGCAGTGAACGCCGAGCTGTCCGGCTAGGTCCGTCGCGGCGAGTTGTTCGATCGATCCTTCGGGCGTTTCGCCGGTCACGTACGAGCGTGGAATGCCTTCGCCCCAGCCGACGGTGCCATCGGCCAGTTCGCATCGGACGACCAAATTATCGCTGTAGGCACGCCGGAACGAAGCGTGCTTGAACTCTTTGCGTAGACGCAATCGCACGATCATCACTTGGAGGTTGGCAACTCGCACGTCAGCAGCCCGCGACGGTTCGAAAGCGTTCGGTGATCTCGCGCCTCGAAAAAAACGTGACGTCATCGACCGATTCCAGTTCATGAACCAAGCGAACCACCTCCGCATTCAATGGAGCATCGATGTGACATTCATTAGCCAATCGCACCACTTCACCATTGACGTAATCGATCTCGGTCGGTCGGTTCCTCATTAAGTCCTGGTACACCGAATACTTCAGCGAAGGTAAACGCAGCGGGCCTCGCAATACGTTTCGCACGAGCACTTGGAAACCCGGCAAATTGAACGTTCGTAACATTCGCCGAAAACGAAAGACGTCGGACATCCCACCGACCCGTTCGATCGATCGATTCGCCGCTGCGAGAACGCGTAAACCCTCATCCAAGATCGGGAGTGCGACTTGATTGCGCCAATCACGATCAAGAATACCTTCTCGCAAGAAATCGGTTGCCGACAACACGGATGCGTAACCCATCGTATTGAGAAGTAGTTTGTTGTACTGCGCCCCCAAAATGCGATCTGAGATTTCAATCGGCAATTGCGACGCGGCGAGGGTTCGATTGGCCAGATCGAGCGTCGCGCCGGTCACCCGTTTCGACGCGGGGCCGATCACACTGACGCCACTGCGGTTGCACGTGACGACGCCGGGTTGGTCGATCGACATGTTGGTCGCGGTCATTCCCACTAACAAATTTTCTTCGCGGACGATCGGTGCCAAGAGATGCTGGTTGATTCCGTTTTGCAACGACACCACGATCGCATCCCCGATCCAATCGGCAAATTGCGTTGCCGTTGCGACGGTGTCTTGGGTCTTGACGGTGAACAAGATCAGATCCGAACCGGCAACGGCGGCGGGATCCGACGAAGCCGTGATCGGCACGTCTCGTTGTCCCCAAGATCCCCGCAGTGAGACAATGCCGCGTTGTTGCATCTCGCGTCCGTGGTCGCCCCGGGCGATCAGGACGACTTCGGTTTCGGGTTGGTGGTGTTTGATCAATCCGCCAAACATGGCCCCGATCGCGCCGGCCCCGATCACGCTTACTTTTTTAGCAACTGTCATTTCGGCGAAACGTGATTTTCAATGATATGTGGGGAAAACGCGACCTTGATCGGAAGCTTCGGGCGAGTAGGATACCGGACTGATCGGTGACCTTCCTGTGGTAATCCTGGAGGCATTCGGTTGAACCGGCCACCATACTAATCGCCCGACCACTTAATTCCATGCCTTCCGTTTCCTATCTGGCCCGTCGCGTCTACCTCCAATGGCGGTTGCGGCGACTGAACCGTTATCTCGACCGAGCGTCGGATTGCAAGCAGATCCAGCATCAACGCTTGTTCGAGAAGATTCGGCTCAACCAAGATAGCCAGTTCGGACGCGAACACCGGTTTGACACGATCAGATCGATCCAAGATTTCAGGGACCGTGTTCCCGTCGCCGACTACGAAGTCTATCGGCCTTACATCGAGCAAGTCAAAGAGGGCAATCGCGAGGCGATGTTCGGCCCCGGAACGGAAGTCTTGATGTTTTCGATGACGTCCGGAACGACGGCCCAGTCCAAGTACGTTCCGATTACGAATCACTTCTTCAAGGAGTACCGTCGGAGCTGGAACTATTGGGGTCTGGCAACGTTTCGCGATCACAAAGATTTGATCAGCAAGTACACGTTAACCTTAGCCAGCGATTGGGATCAGTTCCGCACTTCGGCGGGGATCTGTTGCGGTAGCATCAGCGGATTAGCGGCCGAAACGCGGCCTCGGATCACGAATTCGTTGTTCATCTTGCCCAACGCGTTACTGAAGATCAAAGGTGCCGATAGCAAGCTTTATGCCTCATTGCGAGTCGCCGTCGCGTCGGATCGGATCGGCATGATCGTGACGGCCAACCCGCTGACATTGATTCAGTTGGCTCGTTTGGCCGATGACGAGAAGCAACGTTTGATTCGCGACGTCCACGACGGTACGGTCTCCGATCACGTGGACATCGCGTCGGACATCCGCGGCGTGATGCGGCACAAGATCGGCGGCCCGGACCATGCCCGGGCGAAACAACTCGACCAGATCGTCGAACGAACCGGTCATTTGTATCCCCGTGATTTCTGGTCAAACCTAGCCGTCGTATCGGTCTGGATGGGCAGTTCCGTGGCGACGTACTTGCCGACCGTTCGCGAGTACTACGGTGACGCGGCGTTGCGAGACCACGGATTGTCGGCCAGCGAAGGCCACATGACTTCACCGATGGAAGACGAAACGTGTTCCGGACTGTTGGATTACGAAAGCCACTTCTTTGAATTCATCCCCGTTGATGAACATGGCACACCCAACCCCACCGTTCTCGAAGCTGACGAACTCGAACCGGGGCAAGAATACTTTTTATTGATGAGCACGCTCAGCGGTCTGTACCGATACGACATTCACGACGTCGTCCGCTGCGACGGGTTCATCGGTCGTTGTCCGAAGCTCACGTTCATGAACAAAGGAGCCCACTACAGCAGCATGACGGGTGAAAAGCTTAGTGAAACGCAGGTCACCGAAGCGATCGGCCAGGCGCTGCGGGACATGAACATGACGATGGAGCATTACAGCCTCGTTCCGTTCCCCGGTGACCCGGCTCAATACCGGTTACTCATCGAAGAAACACTCGACGCGGAAGCAAGGAACCGGCTCGCTGAGAACGTTGATCGACGTTTGTCGGAAGTCAACTGCGAGTACGAAGATCGGATCAAGGGTCATCGACTTGCCAAAGTGGAAGTGGTCACGATTCCGCCAGGCACGTGGGCCGAACATCGTCGATTTCAAACGCGGCATGAAGGCAGCGACACATATGCCTACAAACATCCCTTCCTCGCGTCGAAACCGGCGTTGGCTGAAAAATTTCGCGCGTTGGTGAAGTAACGTGCGCATCCTGTTGTCCGAAGGTTCCAGCAATTCCGCGAGACAGGTGTTGTATGGTTTGGGTCGTGATCACCAAATCGATCTGGTCGATCCGTCGCCGTGGTGTCAATGTCGGTTCTCCAGCCTCGTGCGGCGTCGTCTGGCCTGCCCGCCGATCGGTCGCGATCCGCTCGGCTATGCGAAACGGGTAGCCGAGATCGTCAAGACGCATGACTACGACGTGCTGTTCCCGACCCACGAACAGGTTTATGTGTTTTCAAAATTCCGCGACGTATTTCAATCGCACGTCGGATTAGCCGTCCCCGACTTTGAAGCGATCCGTCGGGTACAGAGCAAAACCGAGTTCGTCGAATTGATGAACCAAATGGGCCTGCCGATTCCCGCTAGTCGGATCGCTCGCGACCGGGCGGAGTTGCTGGCCCACGACGACTTTCCTTGTTTCATCAAGCTCGCCCATAGCACGGCAAGCTTGGGCGTGCAAAAAGTTGACAACGCGGAAGAGTTACTCGAAGCGGTCCAACGATTTGAAAACAACCAATCGTTCAAGGAAGGCGACTCAGTCTTGTTGCAACAGCCTGCACCGGGGGTTCAGTCCGCCGTGACGGCGGTTTTTCAAGAAGGACGATTGATCGGGTACGCATGTGCCGAGATTTTGAAAACCGGGATCGGAGGCGGGCCCGCGTTGCGTGTCAGCGCGACCCATCCGCCCGTACAAGCTCATCTGGAACGATTCGGCAGTGCATTGAATTGGCACGGACCGGTCGCGATCGAGTACTTTTATGACGAGGACACGCAGCAGGCGTTGTACATCGAAGCGAACCCGCGGATCGGCGAGACACTCAATCCGACGATCGCGGGCGTTGCGATTTGCGACGCGGTCACGCGAATTTCGGTCGGTGAACGTATGGCCCCGTTATCCCAAGCGGCCCCCGGGGTGATGAGCCACAACGGTTTCATCGTGATGATCGCCGACGCTTACAACGGTGCCTCGCGGACCGAGTTGCTCAAACGGTTGCTGGAACATTGGCTCGGCCGAGGTGAGTACGGATCCTGCGAGAGCGAGATCACACGTCTGCGGGAAGATCCGCTGAGTCTCGTCCCGGCCACCGCCGTGATCCTGCGTTTGCTCGCTTCGCCGCGATCCGCCAACGGTTTGGCTCACGCAACGGTCGAGAACTACTCGCTCCCCTACGCGGCGGCGAGGTTTATCGACGAATTGCCCGAGGACGCGCTGGTCGGTTGCGGCGGCTTGAATTAGCCGATTTGGCGTTAGCCTGCCGTGCATTGCGTTCCCAGGCGGGAGCCATCTTGATAGGCCGCATTTTTTTGACCCCCACGAGCTCGTCTCGTGGGTGAATTCGGTTCGCCAGCTAGACAACGACGACCTCCCAACCTTCCGATTTCCACTTGTGCTCGCCGCTTGAAGCGGCGAGCACAAGTGAAAATCGGAAGGTTGGGCGAATTGCGGCTCGTGTCTAGCTTGCCAGCCTCGGCTTCCTGCCAGACGAGCTGGCAGGGGAGCAATCCATGAGGACTTGTGGCCTATCAAGAGGGCGGAAGCCTGGGAACGAGGATGGACGCGGCCCAACGAGATGGTGTGATCGGGTATGTTATCGGGACGGGACCGGAGCCTGTCCCTTACGAAGCGTCAAGGCACTGGAGGGACTGTCGATTGTCTGAAGAACTTTTCGTTTGGCAACAAGAACAGATTGAGCTGGAAACGTCCACAACCGATCGGGCGAGTGAATCGTTCGCGTCGATCGATCTGGCTGACATCGATCAGGTGTTGGTCGATCGCCTGCAACTGTGTTTGTTGCCGGGTTTAGGGCCGCGCAGTTTGTCGGTCTTGTTGCAGGCATTCGGTTCGGCCGATGCCGTGCTGCGGGCCAGCAGTGCCGACCTGCAACGAGTGCCCGGCGTCGGTCCGAAACTCGCGCACACGATCACGACGGCGAGTGACCATGTCGACGTCCAACGTGTTTTGTCGTGGTGTCGCGATAACCACGTGGAGATATTGGAACCCGATCGCCCAGGGTTCCCATGTCGTTCGCCGTATCCGACTCCGCTGTTGGAGCTCGACGACACGCCGCCGTTGTTGTTTGCCAGTGGACAATGGCGGGCGAGCGACGAGTTCGCGATCGCGATCGTGGGCACCCGTCATGCGACGCCGTACGGATTGCAACAGACTCGAAACTTGGTTCGAGATTTGGCGGCCGCGTCGGTGACCATCGTCAGCGGTTTGGCGCGTGGCATCGACACCGCCGCCCACCGGGCCGCGATCGAAGTCGGCGGCCGAACGATCGCGTTTTTAGGCGGAGGATTGGGTGAAATGTATCCGGCCGAAAACGCCGGATTGGCAAAGGAGATCCGCGACCACGGCGCGGTGATCAGCGAGTATTCCCCGCTCGCGAAACCTCGCAGCGGGATGTTTCCCCAACGCAACCGCTTGATCGCGGCGGCGAGTTTGGCGACGTTGGTGATCGAAGCCCCGATGCGAAGCGGTTCATTGATCACGGCGCGATTGGCCAGCGAAATGGGCCGGAGTGTGGGTGCGTTGCCGGGACCGGTCAACAGTCGTGCCTCGAGTGGATGCCACCATTTGATTCGTGACGGCGGAACGTTGGTGACCAACGCCGACGACGTGCTTGAACTGCTGGGGCCGGTCAGCCAACCGATCGTCACCACCGCCGGCCGCGTCGGCAGCGACTCGCGGTACGGAGACATCGGCGAGGGCGTTCCCGAATCGGCACTGAACCGATCCGAACGCGAGATCCGCAATGGCGTCGAATTGTCGCTCAACGAAATCGAACGATCCATCCTCGACCACATTTCACCGACCGGCACCGCGATCGACGAAATCATCGCCAAGACTGAGTTATCATCGCCCCGCGTGACCTCCATCATCAGCGTGTTAGAAATGAAGCGATTGGTTCGACGTTTGAGTTCACAGTACGTCTCGCGAATTTAAAGAAGGCTGGGTCGCAGCGATAGCGAAGACCCAGCATCAAATCAATCGCCGTACCAAACTTAAACTTAAACCTAAGCATCGCGT
The DNA here is from genome assembly GCF_007859915.1 of Neorhodopirellula pilleata. GTDB lineage: Bacteria > Planctomycetota > Planctomycetia > Pirellulales > Pirellulaceae > Rhodopirellula > Rhodopirellula pilleata. The sequence continues at coordinate 132,321 of NZ_SJPM01000009.1, read as the reverse complement.
GAATATTAACTGCCGCATTATAAAAGTGGCATAGTCTTCCACCTTTCTATACCCCACATCTTTTTTGACCCCCACGAGCTCGTCTCGTGGGTGAATAAGGTTGGCAAGCTAGACAACGACGCCCCCCCCAACCTTCCGATTTCCACTTGTGCTCGCCGCTTGAAGCGGCGAGCACAAGTGGAAATCGGAAGGTTGGGGGCATTGCGGCTCGTGTCTAGCTTGCCAACCTCGGCTTCCTGCCAGACGAGCTGGCAGGGGAGCAATACATGAGCACTTGTGGGGTATAAAAAGGCTGGAAGCCTATTCCACTTATTGTTCACGCGATGCTAAACCTAAACTCGACCGTACTTCGTCCGCAGGACGACGGCAACAGGCGAGCGTTGCTTGCTTCAGGCTTCAGGCGTCAGGCGTTTAAGTTGCAACGAACGAGCTGGAAAAAAGGTTCCTGCAAGCCCGACGGGCAAGCGTGAGGATAAGTTCGATTCCTCCACATCCCAGCGGACCCACTCGCTTGCCGGTCTGTTGATTTAATCGTTTAACGGCAAGCCGCAGGCGACAGAGTTTGAAAACGCAGTCGCCTGCGGCTTGCCGTTAAACGAAAACGCCCAAAAGTGCACTCAATCAACACGCCGTTGCGAGTCGGGCTGGTACCCATCACACCAAAAAAACACGATACGATACCGTGGAATGACCGAAAGTCTTGGCGACATTCGCTACGATGGGAGGGTCGGCCCGAAAGATTGACAACACGGAGGAAGAAACGATGCAAGCGTTTTTAGTTTGGTTGATGTCGATAGCGGCATCATTCGTCGCGCTGTTTTGGGCGTTTCGTTTCTACCGCGAGATGATGCGAGCCGACGAGGGGACCGAGGCGATGCGTGAGATCGCCGAGAGTGTTCGCGTCGGTGCGTCGGCGTATTTGAGCCAACAATACAAAGTCGTCACGTTCGTCTTCGTCGTCGTGACGGGATTGCTCGCGGTGGCGTCGTTGGGAATGAACGTGTTGTCGGCTTGGGTACCGATCGCGTTCTTGACCGGGGGTTTGTTCAGCGGATTGTGCGGTTGGTTCGGAATGAAAACCGCGACCCAGGCGAGCAGTCGCACCGCTGCAGGTGCCCGAGTGTCACTCAACGAAGGATTGCAGGTCGCCTTCCGCAGCGGTGCGGTGATGGGGTTGACCGTCGTCGGGATGGGGTTGCTTTACATCGCGTTATGGTTCGCGGTGCTGTACTGGTTGGTGCCGATGTTCGGCGGCGACGATGCCGCACTGACGCTACCGCAAATCTCCGTAACGATGTTGTCGTTCGGCATGGGAGCGAGTGCCCAGGCGTTGTTTGCGCGGGTCGGAGGCGGGATCTTTACCAAAGCCGCCGATGTGGGGGCGGACTTGGTCGGCAAGGTCGAACAAAGTCTCGCCGAAGACTCACCCCGCAATCCGGCTACCATTGCAGACAACGTCGGTGATAACGTCGGCGATGTGGCGGGCATGGGGGCGGACTTGTACGAATCTTATAGCGGTTCGATTCTGGCCGCTTCGGCGCTCGGCGTTGCCGCGATGAGCGGCCCGCATTTGCTCCCCGAGGGCATGGAGACGACGTCGGCGCAGCTCAGCGCGATGATGTTACCCCTGGCGATTGCCTCGGTTGGTATCGTCGCTTCGGTCGCAGGAATCTATGCCGTCCGGACCGACGATCAACTTTCGCAGAAAGCGCTTCTGGCGGCACTCGCCCGCGGCGTCAATCGCTCATCATGGATCGTTGTCATCGCATCGGTTTTGCTCGCGATCGTTTTGATGCCGGCGATCCCGGGCACGCTTTGGTTCGGTTTGGTTCCTGGCATTGCGGCGAGCGTGATCGTCGGTCTGTTGGCCGGTTGGGCGATCGGTTATTGGACCGAACGGGTCACCAGTGACGAATACTCGACGACCCAAAACTTGGCAGGCCAAGCGGAAACCGGTGCGGCGACGATCATCATCGGTGGTGTCGCCGATGGAATGATGAGCGTTTGGTTTCCGGTGTTGATCGTTTCGGTGTCGATGTTGCTAGCGTTCGGGTTTGCCAACGGAGGCGATTTCAATGATGTGCATCGTTTCTCGCTCGGCTTGTACGGGGTCGGGATCGCCGCAGTGGGCATGCTCAGCACGCTAGGGATCACTTTGGCGACCGATGCCTACGGCCCGATCGCCGACAACGCGGGAGGTAACGCCGAGATGGCCGAACTCGAACCGGTCGTTCGCCAGCGGACCGATGCCTTGGATAGTCTGGGCAACACCACCGCAGCGACGGGCAAAGGTTTCGCGATCGGCTCGGCCGCCTTAACCGCGTTGGCGTTGCTCGCGGCCTACGTCGAGGGTGTTCGCGACGGGTTTGTGCGATGGGGCGATGATGTCGCGCACACCGCTTCAACGGACGGGTTCATCAAACTCAGCGACACGTTGGTGGTGGAGCGATCTGGCGAGCAATCGCAGACCTACTTGGTCATGCCGGCTCGGGAGCCACGCCCGGAACAATTGGAACAGTGGAGAAACATTGCCGGCGGATCGCCAATGAGCGAACAAGACAGGGTGCTTGTTTCCGGGCTAACCGTTCCGGTCGACGAGGCGACGTTAAAGGATTTTTTGAACTACTTTGACACGACGTTGATGAATCCACGGGTGCTGGTGGGATTATTCTTGGGCTCGATGAGCACGTTCTTGTTCTGTGCTATGACCATGAAATCGGTTGGCCGAGCCGCCGAAGGGATGGTGATCGAAGTCCGGCGACAATTTACCGAAAACCCAGGAATCCTCGATGGCAGCGTCAAACCGGACTACCAAAGCCCGATCGCGATCAGCACCAGGGCGGCTCAGCGTGAGATGATCTTGCCTAGTTTACTAGGCTTGCTTTTGCCGATCGGGGCCGGGTTATTGCTGGGCGTCGGCGGGGTATTGGGATTGCTCACCGGGTGTTTGACCAGTGGATTCTGTTTGGCGGTTTTTATGGCCAACAGTGGCGGCATGTGGGATAACGCCAAAAAGTACATCGAGGCCGGAAATCACGGTGGAAAAGGCAGTCCTTCGCACAAAGCGGCGGTCGTCGGGGACACCGTCGGCGATCCCTTCAAAGACACCAGCGGCCCGAGCCTGAACATTCTGATCAAGCTGATGAGCATGGTCAGCGTTGTCGTCGCGGGGCTGATTGTTCGCTATTCCCTCGTCGCCTTGGGCGTCTTTTGATACGATAAATCGATCCTCCGCAGGAAGTCGCCTTGACCGCAAATTTGCTCCGGCGATACCCTTTCAGGTTGATCGACATTTTCCACTGACCCATCCCCCCTTTCCGTGACAGTCGTCGTTCCGATCGGCTGTTACTTCACGGATGTTTTGCAGGCTTCTCTGACATGAGTTCGAGTCCGTTCGAGATTTTCCGACGCAACCTCAAGCCGTTAATGGTTTTGTTGACCCTATTGGCGTTGTTTTCGTTTGTCGTTTTGCCGGCACTCGATTCGTATTTGCGGCAAGGAGGTGGAATCAATACAGACCCCGTCGCCGCCAAGTATGACGGGATCGAACTGACCCGCGGTCGTGTCGCACGCACCACCCAGAATCACGCCGCCGTCGTTCGCTTCTTAAGCGAGCTAGCCCAAACGACGATGGAAAAAGGCGGGATGCCACAAACACCTGGATTTCAATACGACGAACAAAACGGACAAATCCGATCGCTCGGAATCGACGTCAACCCCGGCGAAGAAGCCACGATCAATACGCTGAGATTTTACAGCGAAGCCAAGAAAGCCGGTTTCGAACTCGATGACACCGCCGTTAAGAATTGGTTAGCCCGGTTCACCGACGGCACCATGACCGATGACGAAGTGATTGCCCTGCTGATGCGCAGCACCGGTAATCAACTCGGTCAACAACATCTTTACGAGCAATTGCGAATGCACTTGCTCGCCGATTTGTACCAACGCGGCTCGCTTGTTGGATTGACCAATGGCCAAATGCCTGTCGTGACGCCGTTGGGGCAATGGCAGAATTTCTTGAAAACGAACCAACAAGCCACCGTCGACGCTTACGGCGTTTTGGTGTCGGAATACTTGGACCAAACCAACGACAAGCCGAGCGAATCGGAAATCAAAGAGGTTTACGAACAAGGCAAAAACCGCATCAACTACCCGAACGATTTGTCCCCCGAACCCAAGTTTCAGCGTCCCGATTCGGCCAAGATCGAATACGTGGCGGCTGACTTGAATCAATTCGTCGAAGCCGAAAAAGCGAAGTTAACCGAAGAACAATTGCGTGCCGAATACGAGCGTCGTCTCGCCGGTGGCGATTTTCAGTTGCCCGACGACGCCACCACCGAAGATACCAAACCTGAAGAAACAACCGAGCCCGAAGTCAGCACCGCTCCGGAAGAAACTTCCAAACCGGCCGAAGAAGATTCGTCGATGAACACCGCCGAGTCAGGCGTCCGTTTGGTCGCCGCTTTCCAAGACGAAGACGGCGGTGAAGAAGTGGCCGAAAAAACCGTGGAAGAAGCTACGGAGAAAGCCGCCGAAGAAGTCAAACCGGAATCGAAGAACGACGAACCGAAGCAGGAACCGGAGAAGAAAGCGGAACCTAAGAAGGAGAATCCTCCCCAAGAGGAGAAGCCGGCTCAAGAAGAACCCGCAGCCGAGATGAAGGAAGAGGCTCCCAAGAGCGAATCCACCGAAACCAAGGAAACGCCTAAGAAGGAAACCGAACCCGCCAAGAAAGAAGAGCCGGCCAAAGAATCGCCAGCTAAAGAAGAACCAAAGAAAGACGAGCCAAAGAAAGAAGAGCCCGCAGCCGATAAACCCGCCGAGAAAATGACCGCTTCGGAAAAACCACCTGCGGAAGAACCTCCTGCCGAGAAACCTGCAGCGGAAAAGCCTGCCGCCGAGATGAAACCGGACACCGCTCCGACGTCCGGCGACGACTTGGATCTCGATGATGAACCGGCTCCTACGAAGCCGCAAACGTTCGAAGAGGTTCGTGATCAGATCGCCACGGATCTGGCGACCGAACCGGCCCGACTCGCCCTTGATCGCGCCGTCACCGAAGCGACGAAACGGATGCGACGCTACTTCAGCGAGCGAGCCGTTCATGAAAGCAACGTTTCCGTCGGCGTGCAAACCGAGGCCGACGCGCCCGAGCCGCTAGACCTGAAGGCGATGGCCGAAGAATTGGGACTGAAATACGGCCAAACCGACGGGCTGGTCAACCGTGTGAGTGCGGCTGATACCGAGCCCGGTTCGTCATTCGGCTTGGGCCAGAATTTCAATCGCCGCGGTCCTCCGTTTTCGGCGATGATGTTTGGCGCTCAAATGCAAGACGGATCGATGATTCCACCACAGGCACTCTACTCGCCACTGCGAACGGTCGACTTGGAAGCCGGCGTTTCCTACGTCAGTTGGAAGACCGAAGACGTGCTCGCGTATGTCCCCGAACTCGACGAAGTCCGCGACGAAGTCATCCAAGTCATCCGCACCCGAGAAGCCCGCACGCTCGCCAAAGCGGCGGCTGAAAAGATTGCCGAGGAAGCCGCTGCGGAAGGCAAGACACTCGCCGATGTGATCCCTCAAGAAAAGAAGGACAACTTGATTGCCGGCGTGGGACCGTTCTCATGGCTCGAACAAGTCGGATTCATGCAAACGATCGTTGCCAACGTCCCCGAACTCGATGCCGTCGGTGAGCGATTCATGCGAGAAGTCTTCACCTCCGAAGTCGGCACGTATTCGGTCGCTCCCAACGATCCTGAAAGTGTGTTCTACGTTGTCAAACCCACCGAGTTCCAACCCGACATGGCAACGTTGCAGGAACAATTCCGTCAGCCCCAACAACGGTTCATGGCCCAGTTGCTCGGCAACGACGACGCTCGCAACATCGTTCGCGGGTTCTACGAATCGGTCGACGAACGAACCGGATTCAAAATGAATCTTGCCGAGAACGAATAGGCGAATTTTATTCTTCGGGAGCGTTGGGGTTCGACCGGATGATCACGGTTTTCCCACCGGTGATCAACCGGGCGCTACGATTGAAGGTCGTGTAATGCCATGCCCACTGAAGCAAGATCAATAGTCGGTTTTGAAACTGGACGATCAATAACAAATGCACGAACAGCCATAACAGCCATGCGAGCAGTCCACTGAAACGATAATTGCCGATTTCAGCGACTGCGGCGGCACGGCCGATCGTCGCCATCGTTCCGCGATCGCGATACCGAAACGGTTTGTCGATCGAGTGCTTGAGTTCATCACGCCATGTCGTCAATTGGTTTGCCGAAGTCGGACTTTGGCGGCGTCGGATCGCCGATCGAATGGATTCGGCAACGTATTGACCCTGTTGCATTGCGACCGGAGCGAGTCCCGGCAAGGGTTTCCCGTTTTCATCGCGACAATTCGCAACGTCACCGATGACAAAAATCTCTTCATGGCCGCTCAAGTTCAAGCGATCCGACACTTCAATCCGCCCCGCCCGATCCGTCGGGATCGAACACGCCGATGCGAGCTTTGCGGCGAGAGGATTCGCTTTGACGCCGGCCGCCCATAAGACAGTCCTGGATGCCACAGTCGTCGAAGTATCACGGTAACTCAAGACAACGTGGTCCTCCGTGATTTCTGTGACCTTGGTGTTGGTATGCACTTCGATGTTGAGCGACCGCAGCTTCGACTCCGCCCGCTCGCTAAGCTCGGCCGGATAGTGTCCGAGAACATGGGGACCAGCTTCGACCAGCATCACTCGTGCATCTTTCGGATCGATGTTACGAAAGTCGTAACGTAGGGTGCGAGTCGCGATCTCGGAGATCGCTCCAGCCAGTTCGACACCCGTCGGTCCGCCACCAACGACGACGAACGTCATGAGTTGTCGACGAATGTCGTCGTTGTCCTCTCGTTCGGCAGTTTCAAAGGCAATATAAATCTGACGGCGGATGTAAGTGGCATCCTCGACCGTTTTCAAGCCCGGTGCCACCACCGCCCAGTCGTCTCGCCCGAAATACCCGTGCGTTGCACCGGCCGCAACGACAAGAACGTCGTAATCCATCATTCCATCGGCGAGCAAGAGTCGCTTTTGATCGACGTCAAAATCAACGACTTCGGCCATCACTGTTTCGCAATTGAATTGCTTACGAAGGATCGAACGCAGTGGCGTAGCGATATTCGCCGGAGATAAACCACCGGTGGCAACTTGGTAAAGTAAAGGTTGGAATAGATGATAGTTTTGACGATCGATTAAAGTGACCTTGGCATCGGCGCGTCGCAGACGTTTAGCCGTCTCCAATCCGCCGAACCCCCCTCCGACAATGACAACATGAAGGTTTTGAGTGGGTGTGGATGCGATCACGTTTTCGACCTGTTGGTAGAGGTAATGGATGACGATCTGACCCTTTGCCAGGAAACATACCGTGAATTTCCTCTGACTTCCGATCGACGGCAATCCCTTGAGACTGTACTACACTGACCACTTTGAATTGCCGTTACCGACGACCCATCGATTCCCGATGGACAAATACCGTCTTTTGCGACAGGAAGTCGTTCGGTCGGAACAACACCTCCGCGACACGTTGATCGTCCCGACCGCCGCGACGGACGATCAGTTGAAGTTATGTCACGACGCAGACTACCTGCAGCGCGTCGTCACGGGGACGCTTTCATCGGCGGAAATTCGCCGGATCGGATTTCCGTGGTCGCCGAAGATGGTCGAGCGATCACGGCGCAGCACGGGGGCCACGATCGCCGCGTCTCGCGCCGCATTGGAAGACGGCGTGTCGGCCAATCTTGCCGGCGGCACTCATCACGCCTTCGCCGGGGCGGGCGAAGGTTACTGCGTTTTCAACGATGCCGCCGTGGCCATGCGAACGTTGCAACATGACGGTCTGATTCGACGTGGAATCGTGATCGACTTGGACGTCCACCAAGGCAACGGGACCGCCTCGATTCTGACCGGTGACGAATCCGTTACCACGCTATCGATTCACGGCGTGAAAAACTTCCCGCTTCGCAAAGTCGCCAGCGACCTTGATGTCGCCCTCCCCGACGGAACTGGTGACGAGGCCTATCTCACCGCTCTCGATGTCGCATTGCAATGGGCTGCATCGCGTGGTCCCTTTGATCTGGCTATTTACTTGGCGGGTGCTGATCCCTACGAAAAGGACCGTCTGGGAAGACTATCGTTAACCTTTAACGGACTGCAACGCCGCGACGAAGTCGTACTCACATGGTGTCACCGCCAAAACCTACCCGTGGCAATCGCCATGGCAGGTGGGTACGCCCACGATCTCGAGGATATCGTTCGGATTCACGCGGCAACGTTGCAAACCGCATCGCGGTTCCATTCAGCGAGATAATCCGGATCCAAGAACCAGTCGACTGTGGGCGTGCCAATGCGTCCAGTCTGTTACACTATCGATTAACGACGTTGTTATCCTTTTTTTGAATGTGAAATGATTCATGTCTTCCATCACTGAGATTCTGCAATCCAGCCAGAAGGGAGACGCCGGAAAAACGAATCAACTTTTTACGGTACTTTACGACGACCTGCGCAAGATGGCAGGGCGGTTTCTGCAATCGGAGCCTCAGCGACAAAAACTCAGTAGTGCGTCGCTGGTCCACCAAGCGTACATTCGGATGGTCGATCAAAACGAAATTGATTGGCAAGGGAAAACCCATTTTTTTGCGATCGGTGCGACCGTCATGCGGCGAATTCTGGTCGATCACGCGCGGCACACGACGGCACAAAAACGAGGGGGCGGTTGGCTGCGCCGTCAACTCGACGACGAAGTGACCTTTGTGCTCGATCGCGACGAAGACGTGGTGGCGCTGGACGACTTGTTGATCACCTTGGCCGAGCTAAGCCCACGGCAAGCGAAGATCGTCGAATATCGTTTCTTCGGCGGATTGGCCATGAAAGAGATTGCCAACGAACTGAATCTCGGGCTGCGGACCGTAGAGAAGGATTGGGCGATGGCGCGGGCTTGGATGCGACGTGAATTGCGAGATCCGAACGATCACGATCAGGAGTAACCAGTATCCATCGTGGACGCCGCCCGCTATCAAAAAATCCAAGATCTGTTCTGGGAATCCGAATCGATCGAGCCTTCCCATTGGAGAAGTTTTCTCGAACAACAGGTGGGTGATGACCCGGCTTTGATCGACGAAGTCATCTCATTGTTGCGAGAACACAACCCGGACGCGGCCCAGGTGGAAGGAAGCAAAGCGCAGGCGGTCCAGTTGCCACCGACGATTCGTGGTAACGCACCAACAGAGTTCGGATCGGGTCGGAACCCACAGCCGTCGAATGATTCATCACCTCGCTCGGATGTGACGATTCCATCTTCTCAGCGTACCCATGCGGCACCCCGTGAGAAACCTCAGTCGCGTCGCAAACCTACACCGCAAGGTTCCAAAACACTTACCGCCGCAGGCGGCGTGAAGCCTTCGTGGTGGAGTTGGCTTCCGATTTGGTTGGCATTGTGGGTGGCAGGTACGGCTTCCATTTGGATCGCCGCTTGGTTTGTCGGCCGCAGTGAAATTCAGTCCGATTGGAATTACGGACGTCGAGTGCTACCGATAACCATGCATCAAGCCCGGGCGAGGATTGAACTGCAACTGTTGCGAGAACGCGAACGAACCAGACAATTGGCTACCGGACGCGTTCGCCGAATTCTTGAGTTGATCGATAGCGAAGCGGTTGCCCCATTCAACGATCCCACGGTCGACAAGATTCTCAAAGGTATTGGTTTCCTGAATGACCCAAACTGCGAGCTGGCGGTCTGGGACGACCAGTTCCGTTGCATCGTCGCCACGCCAAGCTTGCGAGGGGATGTCCCTGTTGAACGGCTCGAAGAATCGTTGACTCGATCGGTCGCTCCGTTGATCCGAACATGTCTCCAAGGCAAGCCGGTCTTTTGTGGATTCGGATTCGCTCGATTGGTTCCGTTGGCTGACGATCGTCGACCAATGGGTTGGATGATCCCGGTGTATCGCAACTCCGACTCGGAAAACTCCGAGTCATCCGGTATCCCGATCGGTGTGGTGATGTTGCTGCAATATTCAATAGCGAAACAACTCCAGGACATCACTCATAATGTCAGCGGCACCGCCGGCGTGGATGCCTACCTGATCGACCGTCAAGGGATCATGCAAACCGAAAGCCGATTGGCCCAAATGTTTTCTAGTCTTCCTTCGGTTGCCGGACGGTTCCGCGTGGCGGAGTATGACGGATTCGCACCGTTGATTGATCAGTCGATCGTTCATACTAATGCTCAACCAAAAGCACCGTTGACCATCGCAGCGGCGACCTTGATACGCATGGCAGAGGAAACGGACATCCAAACGCGAAGATTGCCGGGACAGCATGCTCCCGAAGATACGAAGCCCTATCCCAATTACATTGGTATTCCCAACCAAGGCACGTGGCGATGGTTCCCACTGTATGACTTTGGATTGATCGTCGAGCGTCCGTGGAAATACCCGCCGGACGTATTTGAGATGCGTCGCATCAATGCGTACACGACGCCCTTGGCTCACGCCTGGCCCATGGTCGGATTGTACTCGCTGCTGGCACTCCCATTCGTATCAACCTTCACTTGGTGGCATCATCGCCGGATGCGAGCAATCGAAGCGAAGAACCGCCCGCTGTCTCGGTATGGAATCAAAGAGGAACTCGGTGCGGGTGGGATGGGTGTCGTCTATCGAGCCGAACATATCGATCTTGGTCGCGATGTCGCGATCAAGTTGCTGCGAAGCGATTGCCAAGCTGAAGACGACCGTCAAAGGTTCGATCGTGAAGCACGTCTGGCATCGACGCTTTCATGCCCACACAGCGTCACGATCTACGATTATGGACACACCCATGAGGGCGACGCGTTTTGCGTGATGGAACTGCTCAACGGGATCACCCTCGCCGAAGTCGTCGCCCGAAGCGGTCCGCAACCTCCAGGACGGGTCGTTTGGATCATGCAGCAAATCTGCCAATCGATTCTCGAAGCCCATGGCAAAGGGCTGATGCATCGTGACTTGAAACCGCAAAACGTAATGCTGCGACTCGATCCGGTAGTCGGCGATTGGGCGGTCGTGTTTGATTTTGGGCTCGCCAAACCGATCGCACCCGACCGGGACATGTTTCAAACCGCCGAGACGATTTGGGCCGGTACTCCGATGTACATGGCTCCTGAACGATTTCGCGAACCGTCCAAGTTAGACCCGCGCAGTGACATCTATTCGATCGGTTGCATCGCGTACTACTTGCTCGCCGGCAACCCGCCGTTTGCCGAATGCGATCCCGAATCGATGTTCGGGTTGATCATGACGCAACTGCCGATCGAAATTTCAACTCATCGAGAAGAATCGATTGACGCGGAGTTGAACCAGTGGGTACGCCGCTGCATGGCCAAGAACAAGCACGAACGTTCCTCGGATATTCAACTTCTGAATCGCGAACTTCAATCGATCTCAGAGCGATTGCCATGGTCCCGCTCGGATGCGGAAAGTTGGTGGTCCCGTCATGACAGACCGCCCATCGATGGGGACGACACGCCCGATGTTCACCGAATGTTCAATCGCACAAGTTTCAGGTCATAATCGGATGTAATACTCTCGCTGGTTCCACACCCGTCAGCTTCATATCGAGGCCTTGGAACTTGTAAGTGAAACGCTGATGGTCGATTCCAAGCAGGTGCAGCATCGTAGCGTGGAAGTCGTGGACCGAGACGACATCTTCGACCGCGTTGTAGCCGAATTCATCGGTCGCGCCGTAGGAAACGCCCGGCCGGATTCCGCCACCGGCCATCCACATCGAAAAGCCTTTGATGTGGTGATCTCGGCCCGGATTCTCGCCGCCACCTTGGGACATCGGTGTCCGTCCGAACTCGCCGCTCCAAATGACAAGGGTGTCTTTGAGCATGTCCCTTTGTTTCAAGTCTTCGATCAACGCCCAACTGCCTCGGTCGACCAACTTGGCCGTATTGGCTACGCCGTTCTTGACGCCGCCGTGGTGATCCCAACCGCGGTGATAAAGCTGAATAAACCGCACGCCCCGCTCGGCTAATCGCCGGGCGAGTAAACAGTTGCTCGCGAAAGATCCATCACCGGGCTTCGATCCATACATATCCAAAACATGCTGCGGTTCGTTGCTCAAGTCGACCAATTCGGGCACGCTGGCTTGCATCTTGAACGCCAGTTCGTACTGCGCGATGCTGGTCATGATTTCGGAATTGTCGACGCTCTCTTGCCGTAATCGATTCAGCCCGTTGACCGCGTCGATGACTTGACGTTGTTGGTCTCGGTTGACTCCCGGCGGGTTGCCGACGAACAACACCGGATCCCCTTTGGAATGAAAATGCACGCCTTGGTATCGACTGGGCAGGAAACCGCTGTGCCATTGACGCGAGGCGATCGGTTGCGACTGGCCTCCACCGACCGACGTCAACACGACGAACCCCGGCAAGTCCTCCGCTTCGCTGCCGAGCCCGTACTGGATCCATGATCCCATGCACGGCCGGCCGGAAATTTGCGTCCCGCTATTCATGAACGTGTGCGCCGGATCGTGGTTGATCTGCTGCGTCGTCATCGAACGAACGATCGCGATGTCGTCGGCGAGTTTGGCGATGTGAGGCAGCGCCGTTGAAATCTCTTGGCCGGACTCGCCAAACTTTTCAAACTTATGTTGTGGTGCCAGACACTTGAGGGCTTTGCCTTGCAACTGCGCGATCGGTTGGCCCGCCGTCAAGGAATCGGGCATCGGCTGGCCGTCCATTTCCGCGAGCTTGGGTTTGTAATCGAGCGTTTCCAAGTGCGATGGCCCGCCCGCCATGCACAAGAAAATGACGCGTTTGGCTTTGGCTAAATGGTGAGGCTCGATCGCGCCGAGCGATGAAACCGCGTTGCCGCTAGCGGATTGCTCGGCGGCCAATTGTGTGGCGAAGGCGACCGAGCCGATGCCAACGGTAGCCCGGTTGAGAAATGTGCGTCGCTGGATCGCTTGGAAAGATGAGTTCAACATGATTCGTTAGTCATGATTCGTTAGTAACGTGAAATGGTTTCGTATGCGTTCAGGATCGCGCGGGTGACTTGGGTCCACGCCGCAAGTTCACCGGTGACCTCATCATTGGCCGTTAGGTCTTCCGGAACAGCCGCCTCACCGACGCTCAACAACTGCTTCGCTGCTGCCGGATCATCGGCATAGTGCCGAAGTTGTTCGGATAACAAATGGGTCAGCAGTTCAGTTTCGGCCTGGGTCGGAAAACGCGACCAAGCTTGTTGGCAAACCCATTCGATTCGATCCGCTTCATCTCCGGTTTGTCGCATGACCCGTTGGGCGAACACGCGAGCGGCTTCGACAAAGATCGGATCGTTGAGCACCACCAAGGCTTGTTGCGGGATGTTCGATCGGGCACGTTCGGCGGTGCATTCTTCTCGCGATGGCGCGTCGAAGGCGAGCATCGAGGGATGCAAAAACGAACGGCACCAAAACGTGTAAAGACTCCGCCGGTAAAGTCGCTCGTCCTTGTCGGCCTGCCACTCGCGAGTCGGAAAATTGAGATGCTGCCAATAGCCGGCCGGCTGGTAAGGTTTGACGCTCGTGCCACCAATCGTCTCGTCGACCAAGAGGCCGCTGAGTTGTAACGAGGTGTCGCGAACAAACTCGGCGTCCAATCGCCAACGGCCTTGCCGGGCGAACCAATCGTTGCCCGGATCAGACCGTTTCAGCTCGGCGTCGGGCACGGAGCTGCGACGGTAAGTGTCGCTGTTGAGGATCAACCGGATCATGTGCTTGACATCCCAACCGCTCTCGATGAATTCCATGGCCAACCAATCGAGCAATTCCGGGTGCGTCGGCGGTTGTCCTTGACCACCAAGATCATCAAGGTTGCGTGATAAGCCGCGGCCGAAATAGAGACTCCACAACCGATTCACGAACGTTCTCGCCGTTAGCGGGTTGTTCGGATCGGCCAGCCACTCGGCCAACTGCAGCCTCGTGAGCGGTTCGGACTTTGGTTCACCGGTGGTTAGAAAATCGGGCATGGCCGGTTGAACGATTTCGCCGGATTCATCGAGCCAATTGCCGCGAGGTAAAATTCGCGTCGTTCGCGGCTGCGGCAATCGTTCGGTGATCAAAGTGGTCCGGACACTGTCTTCGATCGCGTCGCGCCGCTTGCGTGCCGTTTCCAACTTCGCTTGAGCGGCTTTCCAAGTGGGCGAATGATTGCGGTAATAGTCCGCCAGTTGCTTGCGCTGCGATTCGTCACGTTGGTCGGTGTCGATTCGGATGATTGCCAAAATCTCCTGGGGCGTGACATCGGGATCGACAACGCCCGCATCTTCTCGGTCGGTAAGGGCGAGTCGCAAGCGGCCGATGGAATGCTTGGCGTATTTCGAGCGATGTCGCATTTCGAGCTTCAATTCATGCGGCTCGGGCCCTAGTTCGAGCGGCTCTTTCAAGGTGAACACGGCGGTTCGTCGTGCTGCTTTTTCGGAGTGTCCGCTGACCGCCCAACCCGACTCCGGGTCGTCATCAATCGCGGCCATCACGGGGAAGCTCGCTTGTTCGAAATCAGCCGTGGCAGAGCCGAATGGTAACGACTTTCCGTTTCGGGAAACCGTGAAATCGGTGAGCACAAAGTTGCCGTTGGCTCGGGACAGTCCGCCTTGCTTGGCGAACGAATCGTCCGTTAAAGCTTCCAACCGAATTGCCCGGACCGTGCCGCTGGCTTGGACGGTGATCTGATAATCCGTTTGGTTCGGCTGGGCACCGGTGTGCAACAGCGACCCGTCGGGCTGAACCGTCAGAGTTGCTTCGGCCGTCGCCGTCGCGGAGTCGACGTTCGCAATTTTCCACGGCGACGAATCCTCGGGGGGGTCACGCTGGGTCGCTTCCCATTGGCGTTGTTCGGCGGCGATTTGAGCAGCCAGTTCGGAAGTCGCATCCGGTTTCAGGCCCGCCTCGAGTTGTTGCAATTCGCGATCGATCGCCGCGAGCTGTTGCCGCTGAGCATCGGTGTAAAGTTTGAGATTGGGGGGCTGTGATCCAACGGGGGTTTCTTTGATGTCGGCAAAGAAAGCCGCCATCGAATAAAAATCTTTCGCCGTGATCGGATCGTACTTGTGGTCATGGCACTGCGCACAACCGACGGTCGAACCGAGCCAAACGCTCGAGACGTTTCGCACACGATCGGCGGCGTAGATTGCGATATACTCTTTCGCTTGAGAGCCGCCTTCTTGCGTCGTTTGCAACAGACGGTTGTAGCCTGACGCGATCAGTTGATCCGTCGTCGGATCGGGTAATAGATCTCCGGCCAACTGTTCGGTCGTGAACCGATCAAAAGGCAGGTTCGAATTGAACGCGCCGATCACATAATCTCGGTAAGCCGAGACCTCGCGTGGATTGTCGCTGTGATATCCGATCGTGTCGGCATAACGAACCAAGTCAAGCCAATAGACCGCCATTCGTTCACCGAACCGTGGGTCGTCGAGCAAGCGATTGACCAACCGAGGGTAGGCATCGGTGGCGGGGTCATTCAGAAACTCGTCGACGTCGTCCGGCGTCGGCGGCACGCCGAGCAGGTCCAAGTACAACCGACGCACTAATGTCACCGGCGAAGCTTGGTCGACCGGCGTGATCCCATGTTCAGACCACTTCGCCTCAATCAGCGCATCGATCGGCAGCGCATCGATCGGCAAAGACAACGCGGCGGTTGCGGAAGATTGCGGCGGGGAAACCTCCGGGCGTTGCAGCGGGCGATAGGCCCAGTGCATTTCGAACGCGGCTCCTTCGTTGATCCAGCGCCGCAGGACTTCGATTTCTTTCGGAGTTAAATCTTTGTGAGATTCCTCCGGCGGCATGTGCATATCCGGATCGCTTGCGAGTATCCGCCGCATCGCTTCGGAATCATCCGCATCACCGGGCTTGAAAGCGACGTACCCGCCCAGGTCAGCGAGCATGCCTGATTCAGTATCGAGCCGCAGCCCCGCTTCGCGTGTCTGCTCGTCTGGACCATGACAAGCGAAGCACTTATCCGACAAAATCGGTCGGACTTGTTGGCTGTAGGAAACCTTCTCGGCAAACGCGGGCTCGCTCGCAGGCAAAACACTCGTCAGATAAACGACGCCAAAGAGCAAACAGCAACCAACACGAGTCATCGATCGTTGCACAAACATAAGCAATCAGATGGGAGGGAATAGGAGGCGGGCTAGCACTATTGTACTACCAGACGACGCTCACGCCAAAGCCAGTCGCATTGCGGGTGGACCCGATCCAAGACAAATGTTAGTGAAGAATCGCAAAAACAGGGATTTTTCAAAAAAGCGTGTCCTCAAACAGTCGTTTTAGATCATGTCCCTTATACTCCCGGTGCGCCGCGACGCTGAAGAATTGCGGTCAAAACACTAACTGATCCATCGTCTAATTATCAGCGTCGTCAACTCCCGACGAAAGGACAACATGGACGCGACGAGGTCTGAACCATCACGGACACCATTTCGACCACTCCAAGGTATCTGCCTAGCGAGCTTGATCTTGTTCTCGCCGATTTCTATGGCGAAAGCTCAGTTCATCAAACGGCAAATTTGCTCACCGGCTACCGATTCTCGTTCCGACGTCACGGCGATTCCTTTGCCCACTGAGTCAGGAACCGCAATGAAGCCGGGAACCCCTGAGGGCAACAATCAGCCGATAGATTTTCTCAATGATCCCGACGTCGTCACGGTCAACGAAATGCGTGACCGTTACCGACTCGGTCAAGAGTTTAAGAACACTTCGCCCTTGCTGCTCGCGTGTGACCACAACAAAGCAGATTCGTTCAAACCAACTCCGACCGATCTCACCACGCGTCCCTTGCGTCATCCGCCGATGGATTGCCACAAAACGAATCGCCTGTTCGGCTAAGTTATTCGTCGGGCCGATGTTAGGTCGCTGATGAAGCGGAAGTAGTCTTCGAGGTGTTCACACCGTAGAATGCTCGGCCATGTTTGCCGCGTGTTGTGTGTCGGGTTGCTCGCCAGTGTCATCCCAAACGATCTCATCGCGGATTCGCTCAAGCCGCTTGCGAAACGTCGCTTCGCTGGCAAATTCTTCCCGGCGAGCAATCGTTTTAAACTATTTTCGAAACTGTTCGCGAAGCCTTGTCCCGTAAATCCGATTTTCTTCGTCCGGATGGATGCGCGGAAACTTGATGTCACGGATCAAGTGGGCGATGCAAAACTGAAGTTTAACATTCTCATCCAGACGTATGTGCTTGTGGTACGCCGAGAAGCAATCGCAACCATTCATGCCATCGAATTCCGTCTCCAGCGTTTCGATCAAAACTTGGCTGCCACGACTCGGCGAGATCTTGAAGACGGCAAACAGATACTTTCGAAAACACCACGTCGGAAGCTTGATGCCGTTTACCCTGTGTCCCGTTTCGTCGACGTTGAGATGACTTTGCACACTCAGTACGTCGAGCAATTGTTTATACGGATCGACAAGGCTCTGGCTGAATTTGCCATCTAACTTCTGAACCAATCCTCGACTCAATTCGACACCAATCACATCTCGGTAGTATTTCTTAATCTGTCCGACTGACATAAGGCAGACGCCATTGAACCGGGCGATCGGGCCGAATCGATCGATAGCAATTTTGGGGCGTCGAAAAACTCAATCTAAACTCGTTCGCGGCCGAAGGCCGTGAACGGTTACCACCAGAGGTAATCGACCCAAACCGTTCTTTCACGACCAAGGCCACTGTTCATTCCTTCGTTTTCTACAGGTGCGATCCGTGACTTTTGGCTAATCGGCGCGTTGATACAATGGTAAACTGACGCGTCGACGAGGGATTAAACCTAATTAGATCCTAAGTAGGTATCCCTCGCTGAGGCCGGGGGTTAATATGCCGACTAAATCAACGAGCCGTGATGGCTCATATCCTCTCAGGATCTCAAAAAGAAAGGCAAATGAATTGATCAACGAAGACAAGAATCCATTTGCAAGTCCGTTGTCGTCTTCGGTTCTGCCAACAAATGAGTCGAATATTTACTTTCCTAGACTGGCCATTCTAGGTTCAATTTCAGTCATGCTTCCGTGGCCTATAATCGGAATTGCAACATGCTTGGGGTTGTCGCTATTTGAGGAATCGAGCGAGGTTATATTTATGTTTGGAGCAGTCACCCTGATTTTTCTCTTGCCACTTGCATTAGCCCGCCTTATTCACCAAGCGCGCCTTTAGGGTAGAAACCATCGCGTGAAACGCTACGTTTATCGGTTCACTACAACCAACTCAAACGCAAAGCAGGATCACGCGATGGGTGAAGTACAACGTAACCT
>NZ_SJPM01000009.1:0-113923 GCF_007859915.1 Neorhodopirellula pilleata | reverse complement strand
CAAATTTGGCGTTGCATCATTCGACGCTGACCGACAAAAGAAAAGCCTCCCCCAAGCGATTCTCCACTAAAACTTCAAGCTGCTCTCACCGACTTGTGTGGTACAGTGAGCTGCGTAAGCGAGGGATAATTGATATTGACTCATCCCTCGCTTACGCTTCGGGTTACGATAAACCAATGCCACAGGCAAAAACGCAACTTCAAAACGCGCAAGCGAGGGAATTCGTTCCAAACTTTTTGATACCAGCAATTCCACTCGCTTGCCGGTCTGTTGACTGAATCGTTTAACGGCAAGCCGCAGGCGACAGAATTTGAAAACGCAGGCGCCTGCGGCTTGCCGTTAAACGAAAACGCCCAAACGCGTCCTAAATCAACACGCCGTTGCGAGTCGGGCTTGTGCGTTTGCGGCTTAGCCGCCTTAAGGTGATGGGGTACCGTCAATTCGTTTGCCATTTCGGTAGGCTCGGCTGCGGCCGGACGGGTCCCAATTCTTGAGGTCACCTTCGGTAACGATGTCGCGGACATCTTGTTCGGACACGTCGTGCAGCGCAGCGAGTTGTTTGATCGAATATTCGGAGGTGTCTTCGAGCATGCCTTCGACGCTGGTTCGCACGCGACCGTCGGGAAGCATCAAAGGTTTTTCAGTCGTGATTTTGGCGGTTGCCCGCATTTCGTCGTAGATCCGTCGGCGTCGGTCTTCGGGAATTTTAACGATCGTGAGCGAAGCCAACTCTTCTTCGGTTGGCTCCCGCAGCACCGGTTGCGTCGCTTCGGCTGTCGATTCCGTTTCCACTGGTGACCGAGTCGGAGCGAACAAAAGCACGCCCGCCACGCCCGCGATCATCAACAACAGTAACGCTCCGCCGACCGATGCATAAATCATGATCGGATCGCTGGACTTGCCCCCGGCTTGATTTTCTTGGGAATCGTTAGCCTGTTTGAGTGCGTCCGAATGAGAACCGGAAGGTGTAGGATTTGAACCGCCCGCACTCGTTGCGAAGACCTTGCCGCATGCCGGACAACGTGCGGTTTGCATCGCAGCGGGGATGTTGATCGATGTTTTGCACTGAGGGCAGCTAAGAGAACGAACGGTCATAACGGGATTTCCAAATAGGAACACGGATTCATCGGTAAAATCGTCGCATCAGGTTTCAGGCGATCCAATCCATCAAGAAGGGCCATGTATTGGATTCCGAACAATCGTTTAAACGCGCTGACAATGCGTTCATAGTATGCGGTCTGCCGAAATGAAAGATAGACGGTTCCGTGTCGGACGACTTAGCGGTTCGGCGTCATTGTAGGCAATTTTCCTCGATCTCAAACCTTTGGTTTGCTTTCTGAATGTTTGTTCCGCTTTCTTCCTCCCTAGCTGTGGTCAAGTCGTCAGCGGCGGCGAGGGATGAGGATATGGTAGCCTGTCTGGTACCGAGAGTATCGGCGGACGGGCTGGTCACGAAAAAATTTGCTTTTCGGGTCGAACACGATCGCATTGTGCTGGCGGTCGCAGAGATTGCCACGGGGGTTCCCGCTCGCATCGTGATTGATCACGAATCGTTGGTTGCGACTGAAGAACACGGCGAAGTACCGGCAGATTGGCTTGAAGGAGAGGGAAACGAGCGACTGCGGCAAGCGATTAAATCGCTCGCTATGCGTCATCAGCTCAATTCGGACCCGGTCGCCGTTTCTCTTAGCGGTGACTTTTGTGTCACGAGAATTTCGACCGGTACGATCGAACACGTCGACCAAGAACTCAGTGCTTTGGCGAGTCGTATTCCTCGCTACTTGCAATTGGGACCCGGTGAGAAATTGACCGGTCAGGTTCGCGAATCACTGCAACCGGGAATCGAACATGCGTTGACTTCGGTGGGTAACCATACCCGTTTGCAATCGCTATATCGAGCGTTCGCCGACAACGATGTGAACGTCGCGTGGATCGAACCATCCTTGGTCAGTCTCGCGCGACTGGTCGGGATGTTGGGAATCGATCAAGACAAACCGATCTTGATTGCCGACTCGTTCGGACGTTCTTGGGAAGTGGGGATCGCTCACCAAGGACGTTTGCTGTTGGACTATCGCCCTGCCGCAGCTCACGATTCAGAAACATTTGCCAAGGCGATCGACCATCACTTGGCGAGATTGCGACGTTTCTGCTTGCGCCACCGCAGGATGGTGCAGAGCGAACTCAGTGATTTGTACCTGGGCGGTCCACCGCAAAAGATCACGCCCGTGCTGGAACACTTTGCTGTTCAAGATGAACACAACCCTCAAAAACTCCGTGCCGTTGAGCTGAAGTTACCCGCTGCTTTTATGATCGTGGAAGTGGCCCCCGAAATCGAATCGGACAGCATTGTGGGCGTCGCGGCGATTTTGCCCTTGCTTCACACGGCAATTCAGCAAGAACCTCCGGACCTTCTGCAGTCGATCCGTCGTGACGTCAAAATATCCAAATGGCGATCGTTGGCATTGACATGGTGGCCGGCGGTCACAGCAGCAATTGTCCTGGTTGGGCTTTCATTGTGGGTCGGCGGATTGCAACGACAAGCTCAACAGAAGCGGGAACAACGAGGACTTGTCGAAACGCAAATGCGGCAAACTCGTGTCCGGATGGCGTCTTTGCAAAGCGATCAGCGATGGGTCGAACACCTTCAAACGATCCAAGGCAAAACTCGCCCAGTCCCGATGGCGATCTTGGTCAAACAAATCACACAGTGTTTACCGCCGCGTTCGTCGTTGCAGTCGATCCGGCTGGAGGGGGAACGGTCGATTCAGTTGACCGGAAAGACTCCGCACGAGTCCGAAATCTACGAAATCGTGAATTACTTGCGTCGCATTCCCGGCGTCACCCAGGTCGCCTTGCTGGGAACCATGCTCGGGTCGGAAGAAAACGAGTCTCAGTTCAACATTCGTCTGTCGTGGACCGCTTTAAGCACCAGCGAACAAACCACTCAACCGGACCAGGAGTTTCAAGATGATTAAGCCGAACGATCGGGTAATCCGAGCGACTGTTGCTGGCGTCAGTTTGATCGCATTGGTGGTGATCGGCTACCCAAAGGTCGATGAAGGTTTTCGTTTGAGGGACGAGAATCGAGAACTGAGGGAACTCGAGCAAGAATTTACCGACACTCAACAGCGAAGTGAAAGGTTGCAACGGATCGAGAACGCATTAGAGAAGCAGAAACGAGAATTGATCGGTCAAAACGTCACCCCAACCAAGATCGGTTCGGTACGTGATGAAGTCATTCGCATCGTTCGCGATCACGCCGGCAGTCTACGTTCGTTGGAAATTCAAGACGGACAGCGACGAGCATGGGCCGAACAAGACGACGATCCTCGCAACCGAGATATCTATGAACTAGGAGCCGAATCCGAATTCGAACTACACTCTCATGCGTTGACATTATCCGTGACGGGAAAATTCGACAACGTTCTTTCGATGGTTGAATCGCTGACTGATCACCATTGGTTGATGAGCCTGGAAACGATGGACCTGAAACCCTACGGAGGCACCGGCGACGATGTCATCCTTGAAGTCAACCTGACGCTTTACGGACTCGAACTCGCCCCTGAACCTATTGAAGAGACATTCACTTAGAGCCAATCCAAAGAGTGGTCTTCTCCTCATTGGATAGGCCATCAACTTAATGAGAATCGACTCGCTTTTACCGGAACACTCATGGCCACGGACGGCAAACGGGACTTTCAAGTCCCCCACGATCGAAAGCGACGAAGTCCCAACTGGGTTCGTTTGCGGACGCTCGTTTGGGGCGCGTCCATCTGCTGGTTGATAGTTGGCGGATCCGACATCATGGGTCAAGATCCGACTCCCCAAGCGTCTTTCATCCAGCCCAACGCTCGTCCCGACGAGGAGACATCGCTGCGTTCGTCGCTCGTCACGATCGATGAGGCCTTGAACCAACGTGGCAGCATCACGTTTCGCAAGACCTCGCTGCAAGAGGTGGTTTTCTTGTTGTCGGATCTGTGGCGGATCAACATCGTCGCTGGTGAGAAAGTCGAAGGCACCGTATCGGGCGTATTCAACGACGCTCCCCTGCGTGATGTCTTGTCGGCAATCTTGACTTCGTCTGGATACGGATATACCGCAGCGGGCAACAGTTTAATCGTCATGCCGATCGAAGAAGTCGGCACGAGCAGTCCGGAGTTTCGTTCTCGTACTCTGCCACTGATGATTGCCGATGATACCCAGCGGTCCTCGACGATCGATGCCGCCAAAATGTTGCTCAGCGATCGAGGGCGGATCCAATCGTTCGGTCGCGACCGTGTGCTGGTGATCGACACCCCCGATCGGATCGATCAGGTCGAGCAAATGTTCGCGAGTATCGGAGCGAGCGGACGCGTGTCACCGATGGCGACCTCGAGCTCTGACTCACAGGGCACGATTGACACCAACGTGTCCGCGCTGGCGGGCAACGGAGGTGTTTGGGCACCACTGCGAATCGCGTATTTCACACCACAGTACACCGAAGCCTCCGAGATGGCGGTGGCGCTGACTCAAGCTCTCGGCAACGGACAACTTGCCGGCGCTCCTGCGGACGGCGGTGCATCGGCGGGCGGCGGTAGCTCGCCGATCGAAGGCCCGATCGTGGCGGTTTATAAAGAAGAAAACCGGATCATGGTGAAGGGCACGCCCGAAGAACTGAGCCTTGCCGCCGAAGCGTTTCAGCAACTCGACCTGCCCCGCGCTCAGGTGCGAATCACCACCATGATCTACGACGTCGGTTTGAAAGAACTCGAGGCGTTAGGCGTGGATTGGTCACGGAATTTTCGTTTGAATACGGTCGATGGTACGCCGCTCTCAGAGTTTGCAGGCAACGTGAGCGAGGCCGTCGGGTTCTCCACCGGCGGCGCCAGCGGGGCCGCGTCGATCGGATTGCGGACGCTGAGCGATAACTTTGACGCGAGGGCTTTCTTGAACGCGCTCGATTCGACGTCCGAAGCCAAACTGTTGGCTGACCCTTCCATCACGACCGCCGACCGACGGGAAGCGTCGATCAAAATCGTTCAACGAATCCCCGTAATTGCCGCCTCGCCGGTGCAGCAATCCAACGTTGTTTTCGCCCAAGTCGAGTTCGAAGACGCCGGGATCATCCTTAAAGTCACTCCCCGGATCAGCAACGACGACACGATCGAGATGAAGGTTCAACCGGAATACAGCGTCGTGACTGACTTTATCAACGACAATCCCGTCATCGATAGTCGAACGGCGGAAACAACGGTTCGGGTTCGCAACGGTCACATGTTCGTCCTCGGTGGATTGAGGCAAAAAACGATCAACGAAACCGTCGGTGGCGTGCCTTGGCTGCGAGACATCAAGTATGTCGGCAAGTTGTTTCAAAACCATACGACGGAGGTTCGTGAAAGCGAGTTGATCGTGTTCCTCAAGCCGGAACTGATTTGCCCCACCTACCATGGCACACCACGGGAACAGATTGCGTATCGGGTCGCCGGCAATCAACTCGATTCGATTCCATACGCGAGTTGCTGTCCGCAATCCCCGAAGTGCTGCGATCCCAAGTGCCCCAATCACCATCCTCGCTGCCGGATCAATGAGGGCTCTCATGGAATGCAGTTAATCGGTGACGTGGGCATCACTCCGTTCGAGCTGGCGTACCCGAATGAACAACCCCAAATCTTTGCCGAGGAAGGGACGATCGAACCGTTTGAACTTTACGTCGAACCCTACGATTTAGCCGAACCGGCAACGATCGATCGGTTCGAAAACCTCCCCTCCGAATTGCCTTATCCGGCTCCATGAAAAGGTGAATTCGATGATTCCTGATACGAAGATCGACTTCTCATTCGATGCCATTATCGGCCAACGCTTGTTCATGCTTGGGGTGGGATTGGTACTCGCCACGATCGCCGGTTGCGGTATCGACGCGGATTCGCTCGCCACGCTCGAGCAAGCCGCCCGGCAACACGTTCAGATGAGTCAAGGGATCGATGGGCCAGCGACGTCGCCGGTCAGCCTCTCGCCGAGTGGGGAATTGTCTTTCCAACCGGCATTCCCCGAACGTCGTGATCCATTCCGGGTCGACCAAACCGAAGTCGAACGCGACGAAATGGTCAACGTCTCGTCGGACATTCGGGTTATCGGGTTTGCCAAACTGGGCCAACAACAAGCGATCCTGAAGATCGGCGACGAGTCCAAATTTGTGATCGTCGGCGATCGTATCGGAGATGTGGAAATCTTGGGCATTTCGCCGCCACGCGTGAGGTTGCGAAGCGGCAATCTGACCTGGGATGCGAGTATGTTCCAAAACTCCATGCCGGCCTTGAGCGGCGCTGTCGAGAATTGATTAGAATGCTGGCCCGCCTTGATCATCGATCCCAGCGGTTCCCATCTCAATTCTCAAGTCGACTCCACCTGGATTGCACACCTATGAAGAAAAACCTGACACGTTCGCTCGCGCTGCTGATTTGCCTAGCGGGCTGGACTGCCACCCACATCCAACCGTCCAACGCCTTGGATTCCGGCCAAACCGCATCGACGTCTGACGGCCAATGGATCACCCTGTTCGACGGCCAATCGCTTGATGCGTGGCGTGAATACAACCACGATTCGATCACGACAGGCTGGAAAGTGGACGACGGCGCGTTGACTTGCATTGCCAAGAAAGACCAAGGCGAAAAGGCTCGCAACGAAGACATCATCACGAAAGAAAAGTTCGACGCGTTCGAATTGGAACTCGAGTTCAAGGTCACCGAAGCGGCCAATAGCGGCGTGATGTTTCATGTTCTTGAAACCGACAAACCGCCCTATTTCACTGGCCCTGAAATTCAGATCCAGGACCACAAGGGCGGCCACGATCCACAAAAATGCGGCTGGCTGTATCAGCTCTATCCCGCCGAGACCGACGCCACCAAACCGGTCGGTCAGTGGAATAAGTTACGCGTGTTGATCACGCCCGAGAAATGCCAGATCGCCGTCAACGGTGTTCTCTACAGCGAATTCGTCAAGGGCAGCGAGGATTGGAACAAACGCGTCGCGGCATCGAAGTTCGGCAAGTGGGACGGGTTCGGTGAAGCCACTTCGGGCCATATCTGTTTGCAAGATCACAACGACGAAGTTTCCTACCGAAACATCCGCATTCGCAAACTGTAGTGCCGTCTCGGAACTGGCCATTTCTTTTTTCGCCGAAGGTCGACTTGCTCACCTTCGGCGGCAGCGCGGTCGTCGCATTGGCCTTGCTGCCCGTCGGGGCGGCATTGGGAATTCTGCACGACAAGACGCCCGGTTGGACCTGGGTGACGACGATTCTGCTGATCGACGTGGCGCACGTGTACGCGACCGGGTTTCGTGTTTATTTCGATATCGGTGAACTGAAAAAACGTCCCTGGCTGTATACGCTCACGCCCGCTTTGGCATTCGGGCTTGGCGTGGCGGTCTACAGCGAAAGCGTCGGTCGGTTTTGGACAATCCTTGCCTACTTAGCCGTCTTTCACTTCATCCGCCAACAATACGGTTGGGTGGCGTTGTACCGGGCTCGCGAACGGGAATGCTATAGCCGATCTCATGACGATCAGGCTTTCATCGATCCAGACGTGGCCGAGGACGGCCGGGCCGAACGATTGGGATGGTGGATCGACGCGTCGGCGATCTACTTGGCCACGATTTACCCGCTCGTCGTTTGGCACGCATCGTCGCCTCGCCAGTTTCACTGGTTCGTTGAGGGGGACTTCTTTCAGGTTCCGGCCGTCTGCGCGGATATACTTCGGCCCATCTATTGGTGCGCGATGGCGGCTTACGTCATCGGTTCGCTGCATCGAGGTTGGACCGACGGACACTGGAATCCGGGCAAGGACTTGGTCGTGTTGACGACGGCGGTTTGTTGGTATGTTGGTATCATCACGTTCAACTCGGACTACGCTTTCACCGTCACCAACGTGATCATCCACGGCGTGCCGTACATGGTTTTGATTTATTGGTATCGCTGGCATCGCGTGATCACGCCATCGGACAACGCGGTCCATGATGGCAACCATCTGCGGAATCGTCGGTGGACGAACGCCCGCCGTTTGACGGCGTTCCTGGGCATAGTTTGGATGCTTGCCTATGCCGAGGAATTGTTATGGGACGCGGGCACCGGCGAGCGTCATGCTTGGTTATTCGGTTGGTTCCCGATGGGCGAATCAATCGATCCATGGACAACCTGGTTAGCACCGGCGCTCGCCGTTCCCCAAATCACCCACTACATCCTCGACGGATTCATCTGGCGTCGATCCGCAAGATAAGTAGGCTGGGTCGCAGCGATAGCGAAGACCCGGCAGGTTATTGGTTATTGGTTATTGGTTATTGGTTATTGGTTGTTGGTTGTTGGTTGTTGGTTGTTGGTTGTTGGTTGTTGGTTATTGGTTGTTGGTTATTGGTTATTGGTTATTGGTTATTGGTTGGGCGATTCAAGATCGAACCGATCAGTCAGATCCTTGCCACTCTTCACTCTTCACTCTTCACTCTTCACTCGCCACTCGCCACTCGCCACTCGCCACTCGCTTCTCGCTTCCCGCCGGGTGTTCGTCGTCAAAGCCCTCCTCCACCCAGCCTACAAGATCGAGCCTACGAGACCCAGCTACTTTTTGTTGCTTGGGTTGAGCGGCAAGACGTTGGCCCGTTCGGCGTAGGCTTGCCATTTTGCGATGAGCTGTTTCTTGAGTTTGGGTTGCTCGGCACTGAGGTCGTTCTGCTCACTGCGGTCAACGGACAGGTCGTAAAGCTCCCACGGCCCCTTGGCTCCTTTGGCGACCAACTTCATGTCACCGACGCGGACGGCCCGGTTGCCTTCGTGTTCCCAGTAGATCGCATCGCGTTGCAAAGGCTCACCTCGGAACACCGGAGCCAAACTTCGGCCTTCCATCGGTTTGATTTTTTGGCCGTTGTGAAACGTGTCGGGGTAGGTCGCGCCGCTGACGTCGACGGCCGTGGCCATCAGGTCGATCAAGTGCCCTGGCGTGGTTTCCAAATCGCCGCGACGTGAAAACCCCTTGGGCCAATGAACGACGAGCGGTGTCGAGATGCCACCTTCGTGGACATAATGCTTGTATTCACGAAAAGGCGTGTTCGAGACGCTCGCCCAAGCCTCGCCGTAACCGATGGCGGTGTCCGCCGGTCCGGCCATGGAACCTTTGCCCGTTCGCATCGGGAACCCGTCGCGAGATTGCTTGGGCGTCATATGAGGTTGCAAATAATCGTCCGCAAGAGCGGGCAGACTGGGCGCGTCGGCACGAGGACCGCCCATTCCGCCGCGTCCGTATCCCTCGGCACAACCACCGTTGTCTTGCAGAAAACAAATCAACGTGTTGTCGAGTTGACCGGTCGCCTTGAGCGATTCGACGAGCCGACCGATGCCCTGATCCATGCTGTCGATCATCGCCGCGTAGACTTCCATGTTCCGCTTATCCCAATCCCAGTGCTTAGTTTCTTTGGCGTTGGACGGAATCGGGAAGTTGACCGTATTGTCACGTCGGATCAAACCGAGGTCGATCATCCGTTGATAGCGGGCGTCGCGGATCGCGTCATAACCGGCGTCATATTTTCCCTCGTGTTTAGCGATGTCCTTTTCCAAGGCATGCATCGGCCAGTGTGCGGCGGTGAAGGCGACGTACATGAAGAACGGCTGGTCACCGCTGTTTTCGTGGTGTTCTTTTACAAAACGTGACGCGTGATCGGCGATCGCATCGGTGTAGTAGTACGTGCCATTGGCCATGTCGGCGGGCGTATACAATGGGTCAGCGTAAGGCGAGACGTATTCGTTATCACGAGTCAGCGTGTTGGGATCAAAGAAACTGCCCGCGCCGTGAATCGTTCCGTAAAAACGGTCGAATCCCCGTTGCAACGGCCAGTTGGCTTTGTCGGCTTCGGTCTTCGGATCGACCGCTTTGGTGACGTGCCATTTCCCCGCCATGTAGGTGCGATATCCCGCCGGTTTGAGGGCCTCAGCAATTGTGACGCAGTGGCGGCTCAATTCACCACGATAGCCGTCGTGGCCGCGGTCATCCATCATGTGACCGATGCCTGCTTGGTGCGGATACAATCCGGTCAGCAAGCTTGCCCGAGTCGGACAGCAACGACCGGTGTTGTAAAACTGAGTGAACCTCAAACCACTCTCGGCCAACGAGTCCAAATTCGGTGTGGGAATTTCACTGCCGTAACAGCCGATGTCCGAAAAACCCATGTCATCCGAAAGGATGTAGATCACGTTCGGTTTCTCGGTCGCGACCACCGGTGAAATGACACAGAAAAGCACAAGCCAAAAACAAAGTCGCATCAAAAAGCCTTCTTCAGGGGATGGTTTGGTGGGGAAATCGCCATCATAGTCGCTCAAGAGGAAGTATTGGGGTGGCGGCGACTTTCAGTCGCCGTTTCAGGACTTGGCGACTGAAAGTCGCCACCACTTAATGTTCCCGCGATGCTGCGGCGAGCGGCAGCAATTTTTCGGCCGTAGCGAAAGTCACCAAGACTTTCGGTGATCGACGTGTGTTTTCGAAACTCTTGGCGAGTTTCGCTACCCTAAAAAGAAGCTGTATTCAGGAGACTCGCCTGAGCGACTACAATGAACCAGTGCGTTTCGGTCTCGTGGATTTTTTCGACTTCGATATTCCTCGCGACTCCCTCCCGATCGCCTCCCGCCTTCGACCTCCCTCCCCCCGTTTGTGACCTATGCGAATGTTTCGCAACGCTTGGATCCTTGGATGGTTCCTGATTGCTTTGACTGCTCTGCTTGGCCATCAAACCGCTTGGGTTCATGCCGATGCGCCGCCGGCGGAGTTGGACAAAACCGACGTTGCTTTTTTTGAAACGCACATTCGTCCGCTATTGATCCGACGATGTTACGAGTGCCATTCCACCGAATCGGGTGACTCGAGTGGCGAGTTGCGGTTGGATTCCGCACCCGCGATGCAGCGTGGGGGAACTCGCGGTGCGGTCTTGGTTCCCGGAAAACCGGAGGCGAGTCATCTGATTCGCGCCGTCGAGTACAACGATACCGACATGCAAATGCCGCCCGACGGCAAGCTACCCGACGCAGAGATCGAATTGCTCAAGGCGTGGGTCCGCGAAGGTGCGACCGACCCGCGTACCGAGGACACGGCCGAGGAGATCACGAAACCTGGTTCGCCGATGGAGCGAGACGTTGAAAGTCATTGGGCGTTCGTGGGGCCCGAGCGGATCGACGCGAACGACTGGAAAGAACTGCCGGCTGGCAACGTCGACGCAAAATCTCAAGACGCCATCGACGAGTACGCGGCCAGGCATGCGGCCGCACAAGACATCCCGATCGCCGCCCCCGCCGATCGCCACACACTGCACCGGAGACTGCGTTACGATCTACACGGGATGCCTTCCTCGTGGGAATCGCGTCAATCATTTGAACAGGATCGTCGCCCCGATGCGGCCACCCGACAAATCAATCGGATGTTGGCCGATCCGATGTACGGCGAACGCATGGGCCGTCATTGGCTTGACGTGGCACGCTATGCCGATACCCGCGGTTACGCGTTGGCGGGCAAGGACCGCAACCTTCTCGGTTCCCATCGGTTTCGGGACTGGACGATCGACGCGTTTGCCGAGGACATGCCGTACGACGAAATGATTCGGCACCAATTGGCGGGCGACGTTACCGATCCCGAGAACCAAACCGGCAACGCCGACGCGATGGGGTTCTTGACGCTGGGGAGGCACTTTCTCAGCGGTGACGATACGCTGGACGATCGCATTGACGTGATCGGTCGTGGTCTACTCGGATTGACGCTCGCTTGCGCCCGATGTCACGATCACAAGTTTGATCCGATTCCGACGGTGGACTATTACTCGTTGTACAACGTCTTGGATAACAGCGTCCCGCCGGCTGATTTGAACACGGCCGCGAGTCCCCTGATGTTGGTCGACCGGGACAAACTGCGTCAGGCCCGCATTTATATCAGAGGCAATCGCGGGAACCGCGGTGACATCGCTCCGCGACGTTACTTGACCGCCTTTCGTGCCGACGACGAGCCGGAATTTAAAACCGGCAGCGGCCGTTTTGATTTGGCCGAACGAATCGCCACGTCCACCAACCCACTGACCGCCCGAGTGATGGCCAATCGAATTTGGGGGTATTGGATGGGGCGAGGAATTGTCGATTCGGCCAGCGATTTTGGTTTTCAAACGCCGAGTCCTGAATTGCAGCCGGTACTGGATGAACTTGCCGCCGATTTCGCCGATCACTGGAGCGTGCAACGATTGGTGCGCCGTCTGGTTCAAACTCGCATCTATCAACAATCCACCCAAGCTTCCGCACTGGCCGCCGAACTCGATCCCGACAACCGGTTGTGGACTCATGCCCAACGCAAGCGCAGAGATTTCGAATCGATGCGAGATGCGATCTTGGTCGGATGCGATTTTCTGGACACGCAAATCGGTGGCGTTTCCGTGGAAATCACCGAACCTCGACTGATACCCAGGCGAACCTTGTACGCTCGCATCGATCGTCAGAATCTTCCCGGACTGTTTCGCACATTTGACTTTGCCAGCCCTGATATGCATTCGCCGGAGCGGTATTACACGACCGTTCCCCAGCAATCGCTGTTCTTGTTGAATCATCCGCAACTCAGTGACGCGGCGGATCGTGCGGCGGCCGCTGCAGTTGATTCGGCGAAATCAACGCCGACCTCCGACATTGAAACATCATCGATCAACCAACTGTTCATCTCGATCCTCGGCCGCCCGCCGGCACCTGCGGAACTGGCCGACGCCGAAGCATTTTTGCGATCGCCGGCTCAAGAATCGGTCTTGGCTTACGACCCGCGCGACCTTTGGAAGTATGGAACCGGCCCGTGGATCGAGAACCGTTTGCAGAGTTTCGAGCCGTTGCCGGTCTTCAAGGATAATCGATGGCAAGCCGAATCCGAATTCCCCAGTAAAGGACCTTTAGGTTACGCAAGTTTATCACGCGAGGATGGGCATGCCGCACGGGGAAACATCGCGTTGGTACGGCGGTGGACCAGCCCGATTGACGGCGACGTCAAGGTATCCGGGATGGTCGGCCACCGAAGCGAGCAGGGCGACGGGATCGAAGCGGTCATCCAAGTCAGCGGCGAAACCATTTTTCGTGAGCGTCAAAAATCCAGCAACCGGCCGCTCCCCTCCTTGGAACGAAAGATTCAAAAAGGAGAGTCGGTCGACCTCATTGTATTGAGCGGCGAATCGGACAGCTTTGATAGCTTCTTTTGGGGGGCCAAAGTCAGCGTCGTTGCCGCCGACGGGAGCCGCGTTGAATCCGATTCGGTGAACGACTTCAGCGGACCTTACACGAGCCAAGCAAGCGGATCGTTGGATCGGCTGGCACAACTGGCGCAGGTTTTGTACCTGTCCAACGAGTTTGCCTTCATTGATTGAAATTCCCATGAAACCCAATGCACTTTCGTTTAGTCGACGTCAAGCACTCCTGCGGACCGGTGCCGGTATCGGCGGACTCGCCTTGTCCGACCTGTTGTCGCGTCACTCATTGGCCGGTTCCAACACAACTGCGGGATCTCAAGCCGTCGCCGGATCGGGCGAGGTGGCTGTTCATTTTCCCGCCAAGGCGAAGCGGGTGATTCACCTGTTCATGAACGGCGGACCGAGCCAAGTCGACACGTTCGATTACAAGCCCGCACTGGAAGACTTCGACGGCAAGACCGCGCCGATGGAGAACTTGAAAACCGAACGGCCGACCGGCAACGTGATGCGATCGCCGTTCAAGTTTGAACCCTACGGCCAGTCCGGCAAGATGGTCAGCGAACTGTTTTCGCAAACCGCCAAACATGTCGACGACATCTGCTTCATTCATTCGATGCACGCCGACGTTCCCAATCATGAACCCTCGTTGTTGTTGATGAACACGGGCGAAGCCAGATTGATTCGACCGGCGATGGGTTCGTGGGTTACCTACGGACTGGGCAGTGAGAACGAGAACCTTCCCTCGTTCATCGCGATGTGTCCGGGAGGCTATCCGATCAAGGAATCGCAGAACTGGCAAAACGGATTCCTACCCGGCAAGTATCAAGGCACTTACATCGACAGCAGTTACGCGACGGTGGATCGGTTGATCGAAAACATTCGCGGTCGCAGTGTCACGCCGAACGATCAACGTGACCAGCTGGACCTGCTGATGAAATGGAACCAACAGCATCTTGAAGTTCGCAATCACGACCCAAGATTGGAGTCGAGAATCGAGTCGTTTGAACTCGCCTATCGAATGCAGAGCGAAGCATCGGAGGCTTTCGACGTTTCCGACGAAACTCAGGAGACGCTCGATCTCTACGGACCAGGAGATTTCGCCCGGCAGACGCTGATTGCACGTCGGTTGGTCCAGCGTGGGGTGCGGTTCGTGCAACTTTATACCGGTGCGGGACAACCTTGGGACAGTCACGACGACCTACCGACGGCGCACCGTCGCGTGGCCAAAACCGTCGACCAAGCGATCTCGGCGCTGCTAACGGATCTTAAGCGAACCGGTCTGCTCGACGAAACGCTGGTGATCTGGGGCGGCGAATTCGGCCGTACCCCCGTCGTCGAAATGCCGCGTGAAGGCGTCAATCAAGGCAAAATGAACGGCCGCGATCACAACCATTATGGCTTCACGATGTGGATGGCGGGTGGCGGTGTCGCCGCCGGAACGAGCGTCGGGGCCAGCGATGAGATTGGATTCAAAGCGGTCGAGAATCGGATTCACGTTCACGACTTGCATGCGACGATTTTACGTTTGCTCGGTTATGATCACAAACGCCTGACGTACCGCTACGCCGGTCGCGACTTCCGGCTCACCGACGTCCACGGCCGCGTGATCGACGAGATCATGGCTTGAGAAAAACGACTAAGCATCGCGTGAACAATAAGTGGCTTAGGCTCTGATTCGATCGATTAAGGTCAGCAGGGCATCTGTCAAAAGACGCCCCTTGCGATAAGCCGCAACGACGCGGACGTGCCCGACTTCATCGGCAATCGATCGAGTCTTGATCGACGTGGTCAAATGGCCGCGCGGATGACCGGCGATCATGCCAACACCCAATCCCGCTCGCACGCACGCGAGCGTGACGGCACTGTTATCAGTTTCGACGACGACATTGAGTGGCTCCGAAATGCCCAAGCGAAAATACGCCTGTTCGATCTGACGACGTCCGATCGAGTGGGAACTCCCGATGATTAAGGGTTCCTCAATCAAATCGACCAGATGAACCTTGGTTTGACGACTCAATCGATGTCGTGACGGCAAGGCGACAAGGTATTCGAGCGGATAGAGCGACTCATAATGGATCTTCGTATCGCGTGCTTGGCGAGGCGGTTCGATCATCAAGGCCAAATCAACTTGGTCTTCGAGAATCCATTGTTGGGCGATGACATTATCGGCGTTACGAATCCGTATTTTCGCCTTTGGATAGGCTTGCTGGAATCGTCGCAGCGGCGCGGCGAGTTCTTCGAGCATCATGCGCACGCCGGTGACGATCCGCAGTTCGGTATCCAGACGATCGTTCCTTTCCGCCATCCGGTCGAACGTCGATGCCACGCCGGTGAGCAGCGGACGTAGCATTTCGTACAACTCGTTTCCGTTGGACGTGGGAACGATGTTCCGACCGGCACGATCAAATAACTTGGTTTGATAAAGTCGTTCGAGCGTTTTGACGTGTTCCCAAATCGTCGGCCCGGCCATACCCAACGCCTCGGCGGCTCCGGCGTATCCGCCGTGCTCGTAAACGTGGCAGAACGTGCTGATCTGTTGAAACGTCAGCGATTCGATAGAAATATGCTTAGAAATCGACAACGAGTTGACTCGGCTATTATTAGGAATTCCCGAATGAATGATCGACATTATACAATGGATTCGAGGATTGATGACGCTACCTTGGACAACCAATCTGAGATCTGGATTAGCCGACGGGCGTTAGCCCCGGTTTGGGTGGTGAGAACCGCAGCTAACGCCGTGCGGCGATTGGTTTGCGGGTAGGTTCTCAGTCCAAGATCGATGAAACTCGAACCTAGCGGCCTGTTGATTTAGTCCAAATAGAAACCCGATGCGTAAGCGAGGGATACCTAAATGAGAATGAATGGCGTTCAATCCCTCGCTTACGCGTCGGATTACGATTGAATCAACAAGTGGCTAGTGCTTTTACGATTCCAAATTCTGTTCTGATGATGAGACAACCTCTTCATGCCGATTCCCATGCGATCGTTCCTCGTCGCGGCGACGTTTTTGTTGTCGGTGCTGTTGTACGTTGATCGCGTTTGCATCTCAGCGGCTAAGAACGAGGTCGCGAGTGATCTCTCTTTAAGCGACCAACAGATGGGTTGGGTGTTCGCAGCGTTTTCGCTCGGTTACGCATTGTTCCAAACACCCAGCGGGCTATTGGCGGATCGCTTGGGTCCGCGTCGTGTGCTGGCGGGGATCGTCGCGGTGTGGTCGGTGTTCACCGGGTTGACTGCGGCGGTGGGATCGTTCGCCACGATGTTATTGGTCCGGTTTTGTTTCGGCGCGGGCGAAGCGGGCGCGTTTCCGGGAATGGCGCGAGCGATGTACTCGTGGATCCCGATGCAAGAACGTGGGATCGTTCAGGGGATCAACTTCTCCGGTTCACGTATCGGTGCCGCCTTGACGCTGCCGCTGATTACCGGCTTGATCGATCAATTGGGATGGCGTCCCACGTTTGTCATCTTGATGTTGATTGGATGCGTGTGGTCGGTCGTGTGGTTGGTCTTCTTTCGTGATGATCCGATCGACACGCCGTGGATCGGCGAGTCGGAAAAGGAATACATCTTGGCTAATCGCCAGACACAGACGAGTGATCGCACGTCGGACGAAAATCATTCTCTGCTTTCGTTGATCGTGCGTTCGGGCAATGTTCGGGCCTTGAGTGCTCAGTACTTCGCGTCCAACTTCATCTTCTTTTTTGGTTTGACGTGGTTCTTTCCTCAGTTGATGACGCGTTACGGATTAACCGGCATGCAAGCGAGCCTTTTCACAGCCATGCCGATGGTTTGTGGGGCGATCGGCAACTGGGTCGCCGGGTGGTGGGTCGATCGTCTGTATTCAAGACAACGGCGATCAAGCGGCCGGTGGGGATGGTCACGTCGGGTTCCGGCCATCACCGGGTTCTTGTTGGCGGCGGTCGGGATCGTCGGCAGTGCCTACGCCGACACGCCGCTCGCGTCATCGCTCTGGTTTTGTTTGTGTATCTTCGGAGCCGACATGACGTTATCGCCTTCATGGAGCACGTGCGTTGATATCGGTCGCACGCACGCGGGCGTGGTCTCGGGCACGATGAACATGGCCGGAAACATCGGATCGTTCACGACATCATTGGCGTTTCCTTATCTTCTGGATTGGACGGGGTCGTCGATCGCGTTTTTCTATATCGCGGCGGCCCTGAACATCGCGGCGATCGGGTTGTGGTTTCGCATCGACCCTATGCAGCCTTTGCAGCCCGACGAATCCCTGCAAGGGGCGAAATCATGAATCGTTCAGGACAGCGCAACGGCTTACTAATCGGTGCGGGATATTTTAGCGAGTTTCATCTCGACGCTTGGCGGCGACTCGAAGGTGCGAACATCATCGCCGTTTGCGATCTCGATCGCGAGAAAGCCGAAAAGATGGCGGTGAAATTCGGGATCGATCGGGTTCATGACGACGTTGCCGAGGCGTTGCGATCGAGCGATCTGGACTTTGTCGATATCGCGACCGGACCAGGTGGCCGGGCGGAACTTGTGCTGGAGGTGCTCGAGCGAGGCCTACCGATCATTTGCCAAAAACCGCTGGCGAACGAATACGCTACCGCCGAGCGGATCATGAAAGCGGCCGAAGCCCACGACCAAGTTTTCATGGTCCACGAGAACTTTCGTTTTCAACCATGGCATCGAGAGATTAAACGTTTGCTGACCGAAGGCGTGATCGGCCGTCGGTTGCACAGCCTCACGATGCGGACGCGGATGGGCGACGGTTGGAGTGAAGACGCTTACTCGGCGCGGCAGCCTTACTTTCGCACAATGCCGAGGCTCTTGGTCCATGAAACCGGCGTTCATTTCATTGACACGTTTCGGTATCTCGGCGGCGAAGTGACGCAGTGCTTCGCACAATTGAAACGACTCAATC
This sequence comes from Neorhodopirellula pilleata, assembly GCF_007859915.1. Taxonomy (GTDB): domain Bacteria; phylum Planctomycetota; class Planctomycetia; order Pirellulales; family Pirellulaceae; genus Rhodopirellula; species Rhodopirellula pilleata. The sequence continues at coordinate 95,808 of NZ_SJPM01000009.1, read as the reverse complement.
CCGCCATCGTTGGGGAAGACGCCGGAGTCATTCAATTGACCCTGCAATCCGGAGCGACCGCGATTTGGGACGCGAACCGTTACAACGAATCGGGCAGCGACGATCCCCGATACACGTTCGGTGAAATGTGGGTGGAAGCCGACGGCGGAACCATCTCGCTCGCCGGGGACGGGACGATCACGGTTGATCCGATCGGCAAGCCCGTCTACGTCCACGATTATGTTCACTCTCGCGATGGGTTTGCGGGTGATTGTGTCGCCGCCTGCCAGCAGCATTTTCTTGATGTGCTCGATGGCAAATCCAAATGCGAGACGGCTCCGCAAGAGTATCGCAAGACATTGCAAGCGGTCGAAGCGGTTTATGAATCGGCACGTCGCAATCACCCCGTAATTTTACGATCACTTGAAAGTCGATTGCAGATTTCAACCTCCCTCCGGGAGGGTCGAGCGAAGCGAGGGGAGGGCCGGCGGGTCATTGACTTAAGTTTGCCGATGACCGATTCGATGCCGGGGTTCGGCATTGCGATTGCCAAGTCGATAGAAAACGAAGGCTGGAACGCGACAACGCTCACGATGTATTCGCACACCGGGACTCACATGGATGCTCCCCGGCATTTTGTGCCCGACGGCGACACGCTCGATCAACAAGTCCTCTCGGCGTGTTGTGGGCCCGCTCGATTGGTCAATCTCGCCGATTCGGCTCCCCGCCGATCGATCGGGATCGAAGATGTCACCGCCGCCATCGGGCAAGTCTATCCCGGTGACCGGTTGTTGTTTCGAACCGATTGGCATCGGCGATTCGGGACGCCCGCCTACCGCAATGAGTTGCCACGCATTTCACTGGAACTGGCCCGATGGTTGGTCCAGCACGAAGTGGCCCTGATCGGTGTCGAACCGCCTTCGGTAGCCGACGTCAACAACCTTGCCGAATTGACCGACGTGCATCAAACCTTGTTCGTAGGTGGCGTAGTGATCGTTGAGGGGCTGGCACATTTAGATTCGATCGATGTGGATGAATTCGAATTCGTTGCCCTGCCGTTGAACGTGGTGGGCGGCGACGGATGCCCGGTTCGCGCGATCGCCATCGTGGATTCAAGGAGGCACTCATGAACGAGTTGCGACTCGGGTGCATCGCCGACGACTACACTGGCGCGACGGATCTGTCGGCGATGTTGGTTCGGGAAGGCTTTCGCGTGATTCAATGTTTTGGAATCCCGACTGCGGACGAATGCGACGCGTTGCTTGATGCCGATGCGATCGTGATCGCGTTGAAGTCGCGATCGATTGCCGCGAACGAGGCGGTCGAGCAATCACTCGCCGCGTTAAGGTTGCTTCGATCGCAGGGAGTCACACGTTTTTTCTTCAAGTATTGTTCGACGTTCGATTCCACCCGACACGGTAACATTGGTCCGGTTGCTGACGCGTTGGCCGATGAATTGAACCAGGAAATCGTCTTCTTTTGTCCCGCGTTTCCGGAGAATGGGCGAACGGTCTATTGCGGTCATTTGTTCGTCGATGGCGTACCACTGCATGAAAGCGGAATGCGACATCACCCGCTCAATCCGATGAACGACAGCAATCTCGTTCGCGTTTTGCAGTGGCAATCCTATCGCCGGGTTCTTTCGCTCCCGCTATCCGATGAGCTGCCCCCGAGCTCTCCGGTTCACTACGTGGTGGACGCCATCAATGACGAAGATCTGAAGCGCGTGGCAGAGCGGGCGAAATCACACACGATGATGACGGGCGGTTCGGCCATCGCGGGGCGTTGGGCAAGCGAGATCGGAGTACGGCGGTCGGGTGCTTATCCGATCACCAGCTTACCAGGACAAACAAATCCCCCTCGCGTCGATCGCCCCGGCGTCATCTTGGCGGGGAGTTGTTCGGATGCCACGGCACGGCAAATGACTGAGTTCGAGAGCCGGTATCCGGTCTTGCGAATTGAAATCGAAGAAGGATTCGACGTTCCCGACATGATCGAGTCGACCGTGGATTGGTGCCAACAAAATTGGCAACACGCCGGACAACCGATTGCCGTCAGTTCCGGGACCAAGACTGCGATTCGAACGAATGAAACGGCGACCAAAATCGAATCTTTCTTTGCCGGTTTGGCCGTCGCGTTGCGTGACGAAGGTGTCACCCAATTCATCGTCGCTGGTGGAGAGACTTCCGGTGCCGTCGTCAATGCTCTGGCCATTCGCGCGGTGCGGATCGGTCCCGAGATTTCGCCGGGGGTTCCTTGGGTGACCTCGGTCGGTCCGAATCCCATGTTGCTGGCGTTGAAGTCGGGCAACTTTGGCGGAGATCGATTTTTTCTTGACGCATTGGAGAGTCGATCATGAGCGAACGCGAACTACGCGAGCAGATCGTCGAGCATGGCCGATCGCTTTACGCACGTGGATTGACGGCGGGCAGTTCGGGAAACATCAGCGTTCGTTTACCAGACGGCATGTTGGTCACGCCGACCAATTCTTGTTTAGGTCGTTTGGAACCGGATGAAATTACCAAGCTCGATTCGATCGGGAATGTGATCTCGGGCCGACCGCCGTCCAAGGAAGCGTTCTTGCACCAGGCCTACTATCAATCACGGCAGTCTGAACGAGCCGTCGTGCATTTGCATTCGACTTGGTCGGTCGCCGTCAGTTGTCTCACCGACATCAACCCGAACGACGTGTTGCCGCCGATCACCGCGTATTTTGTGATGCGTGTCGGGAGATTGCCGTTGATTCCGTACTTCCCGCCCGGGGACGAACAACTCGCCGACGCCGTCGCGCGGGTCGCCCGCGTGTCGCGTGGTGCCCTGCTCGCCAATCACGGTCCCGTGATCGGGGCGGTCGATTTGGATCAAGCGGTCTATGCGATCGAGGAACTCGAAGAGACGGCGAAACTGTTTATGATCCTGCGTGGCCTGCCGACACGTTTTTTAACCGCGTCCCAAGCCGAGAAACTGAACCCATCATGAAACTCAATCAAAACAAGGTCGAAACCAAATGATTCAACCCACCTTCGCCGTTGCCGTGACGTTCCGCATCCATTCTCAATGGATCGATGCGTTCACGAAACGAGTCATTCAACAAGCCCAAGATTCGGTCGAACGAGAACCGGGATGTTGCCAGTTCGATGTGCTCGTCGATGAATCCGATCCGAACGTCATCTTTCTGTACGAAACTTACTTGGACGCCGACGCTTTCGCGGAACATCGCGAGACCGATCATTTCCATGACTTTGATCAACAGGTCACGCCTTGGATCGAGTTAAAGTCGGTCCGACGACTCAATCTGATGAAAGGATAATCCGTGAAAACTTATGAAATCGCTGCTTTACCGGGTGACGGAATCGGCCCGGAATGCATGGACGCCACCCGCATCGTGCTCGATCGTCTGTGCGAGCTGACAGCCGGGTTGAACTTAAGGTTGACGTCCTATCGGGCTGGTGCGGAACTGTATCGCGAAACCGGGCAGACTCTGCCCGACGGCGTGATGTCGGCTTGCCTGGAGGCGGACGCGGTTTTGCTAACGGCGATCGGATTACCCGACGTGCGATATCCTGACGGCACGGAGGTTCAACCCACGATGATGGTGGGGTTGCGCCGCGCGTTGGACGTGTATGCTGCTGTTCGACCGGTGAAGTTGTATCCGGGTGCCCCGTGTGCGTTGAGGGACACCGGCCCGGGAATCGATTTCATTGTGATTCGTGAAAACCTCGAAGGTCTGTTCGCTTCATTCGGTGGCGGAGCGAAGGTCGGCAACGAAGTCGCGACCGACACGCTCGTGGTGACGCGAAAGGGAACGTCCAAAGTCAGTGATTATGCGTTTCGATTAGCCCAACGTCGTGGCGGCCGCCCTCGCGACGGTCGCAGGATGGTGACCTGTGTCGACAAGGCCAACGTATTTCGCAGCATGGCGTTCTTTCGAGAGGTGTTCATGGATGTTGCGGAGTTTTATCCGGAAATCGAACACAATGCCGTGTATGTCGACGCGATGAGTCTATACATGGTGCAAAACCCGTGGGACTTTGACGTGCTCGTCATGGAAAACCAGTTCGGTGACATCTTGTCCGACTTGGGTGCCGGATTGGTCGGCGGACTCGGCTTGGGGCCGTCAGCGGAAATCGGCGATGAGCACGGATTGTTTCAACCGTCGCACGGAACCGCTCCTCAACTCGCCGGGCGGAACGTCGCCAATCCGATGGCCACGATCCTGTCCGCCGCCATGATGCTGGATTGGCTCGGCGATCGGCATCAGGATGAAATCTGCATCCGTGCCGGTCGAACGATCGAGAACGCGGTCGCTGCGGTCTTGAAAGAAGGGCACGTTCGAACCCCTGATCTGGGCGGCTCGTCGTCGACCCTTGATGTTGCCGGTGCCGTGGCAACCGCTCTTGAGTCTGTGCCCGATGGTTCTCACACCGATACCGTCGGCGTGACGTGAAGTCTTTGCAAATGAAACTCCCCAGTCTCCCCACTCCTTTGTCTGGAAGCATTATGTTCCGTCCCGTTCTCCTTGCGTTATCGGTGATACTAGGCTCGTCCTCGTTCATCGTCGCACAAAGTCCCGTTGCCGAGGAATCACTCGTGTTCGCGGAACAAGATGGTATCGTCGCCGTTGAAGCCGAACACTTCGTCCGCCAAACCGCCACGGATACCCGCGCGTTCTACTTGACACATCAAGACAGGACCCCTGACGTGGGTGCCGATGGCGATCCGAATCACGTGGGCGGTGCGAGTTGTGGAGCCTATCTTGAAGTATTGCCCGATACTCGGCGGACTCACGGTGACAAACTCATTAAAGGAACGAACTTCTCGCCCGAGCCCGGCAAGATGGCGATCGTCTCCTACAGGGTCCATTTTCAAACACCCGGTCGTTACTACGTTTGGGTGCGTGCTTACTCCAGCGGACCGGAAGACAACGGCCTGCACGTCGGTATCGACGGCCAGTGGCCCGAAAGCGGCCAGCGGTTGCAGTGGTGTGAAGGCAAGAACCAATGGCGATGGGAAAGTAAGCAACGCACCGAATCGGAACACTGCGGTGAGCCACATAAGATCTATCTGGACATTCCATCAACCGGCTTGCACACGATCGAGTTCTCGATGCGTGAAGATGGTTTCGAGTTTGACAAGTGGCTGATGACCACCGATCGGGATTTCAAAAGGCCGACCGACGAGGGCCCCGATTCGGTCATTCACGCGGGGGAGCAACCACCGACCTTCACCGCCGTTGCAGCACCGACAATGGACGGCAACACGAAAGCCAACCCGACGACGGGTAGCCCAACGAAACCGGTCAGCGACGCACCGTTACAGACCCCACGTCAAAGCGACGGGGACGGTAACGTTACGGTGCATGGTGAAACCAAAGTATGGCACAAGGTCACCTTGGATCTGCACGGGCCGTACGCGCATGAAAAGGACAACGCACCCAATCCCTTCACGGACTACCGCATGAACGCCACGTTCACCCACGCGGGCGATTCGATCGAGTACACCGTGCCCGGCTACTTCGCCGCCGATGGCAACGCCGTCAACACTTCGGCCGAATCGGGGATGGTATGGCGGGTTCATTTCGTCCCCGACCGACCGGGACGTTGGGATTACAAGATCTCGTTCGCGAAAGGCCAACATGTGGCTCTCGATGCCGATGCGTCGGCCGAGCCCTTACCCGACTTCGATGGTCGTTCGGGGACGATCGAGATCGCCGCGTCGGATAAGACCGGTCGAGACCTGCGAGCGCATGGCCGATTGCGATATGTCGGAAAGCACTACCTGCAGTTCGCCGGATCGGGAAAGTATTTCTTGAAGGCGGGCGCCGACGCCCCCGAAACGTTGCTCGGTTATGTCGACTTTGACAACACGATCGCGGGCAACCCCAAGAAGGCACCGCTGAAAACCTGGGCATCTCACGTGCAAGACTGGAACCCCGGCGATCCGACTTGGAAAGACGGACAAGGCAAGGGTTTGATCGGTGCGATCAACTATCTATCCGGCAAAGGCTGCAACGCCTTTTCATTCCTGACCTACAACGCCGGCGGCGACGGGGACAACGTGTGGCCGTTCATCCACCGCGATGACAAGCTGCACTATGATTGCAGCAAACTGGATCAATGGGGCACCGTATTTGATCACGGCACGGCACGCGGCATGTACCTGCATTTCAAGATGCAAGAGACCGAAAACGATGACCACGACAAAGGCACCAAGCGAGGCGGCGGTCGTGTGAACGAAAGCCTCGACGGCGGCGATCTCGGTGTTCAACGAAAGTTGTATTGTCGGGAACTGATCGCGCGGTTCGGTCACAACTTGGCGTTGAACTGGAACCTCGGTGAAGAGAACACCCAAACGACCGAGCAGGTCAAAGCGATGATCGATTACATCGCGCAGTTGGATGCTTACGATCATAATATCGTGATCCACACGTTCCCAAATCAACAAGACCAAGTCTACGACCCCTTGTTGGGTGACCGATCCGGATTGACCGGCGTGTCGTTGCAAAACAGCAGCTTGGAAACGACTCACTCCGACACGGTCCGCTGGGTTGAAAAGTCGGCTCGGGCGGGCAAGCCATGGATCGTGGCGTTTGATGAATCGGGATCGGCCGCCCACGCCCAATGCCCGGACCTTGGGTACAACGGCTTCGACGGTCACGACCGCACCGGCAAGATGGTTTACACCGAACACAAAGTCCGCAAGCAAACCTTGTGGGCGACGTTGATGGGCGGTGGTGCCGGATGCGAATATTACTTCGGCTATCAATTCGACCAAAACGATATCGTGTGCGAAGATTGGCGCAGTCGCGATCGCAGTTGGGACTATTGCCGGATCGCGATCGGATTCTTTCACGATCATTCGATCCCGTTCTGGGAGATGACCAACGCGGACGCCTTGGTGGGCAACCCGGATCACGAACCGGCGACGTTCTGTTTCGCAAAACCGGATGAACTCTACTTGGTTTACATTCCCGATGGCGACGAAACGAAGCTTGATTTAACCGGGGTTGCGGGAACGCTGAACGTTCGTTGGTTCAACCCACGCGTCGGTGGCAATTTGCAATCCGGTTCGGTGGATCAAGTCTCCGGCGGTGGCCGGGTTTCCCTCGGATCCCCGCCCGAAGACGCGGGCGAGGATTGGCTGGCTGTCATTCGGAAGTAAGTAGTGCACAAAGAATCGGTGGTGGCGACTTTCAGTCGCCAATCCCAGGTACATCGACTGAAAGTCGACGCCACCTAGGGGATGGAGAGCTACATGCGGCTTGGCGAGTTCTACTCGATCAACTCGCCTGCCGCCGAAAGGGAACCGGACGCGAGGTTGGTCACTCGGACCCAACCGTCCGCGTCCGGGGTGGCTTGGCCGATTGCGTGAACCAACGCCACGGTCACCTCGGGTGCGGCAACGTCCGCGATCTCGGCAATGATGACTTCGGTGACTTCCGAAGACTCGAGACCATTTCCGGAAGGACGTTGAGCCAACGACGCGGTCGCCGGTGTTGAATCATCAGCACAGCATCCGACTGAATCACAGATCGGCATACTGGGCGAATCGCATCCTTGGTTGTCGCAACAGGTTCCGTTATCGCAAGACGAACCACACTGATGCAATTTCGATCGGCACTCGGGGCAGCAGACAACGGCTTCCCAGTCGTACGTGCAAATCTTCGCCGTCCGCTTATCACTAACGAGTTTCTTCACGCAGCGAATCTTGCCGCATTTTTTCAGTGGCCCGCACTCCCAAGGGTATCGCAGCGGTGGGATGCAGATGGCTTCGCATTCGACGTCAAAGCCTTTGATCTCGACCTCTTCGACGTCGACGTCGACGTTGCAACGTCCTTTCTGGCAAAACAGGCAACACGGGCCGGCGGCCGATGCCGTGACGGTCGCAATCATCAGTCCGACCAGCATGCCGATCGCCGGCGCGATCGGGATTAGTTGATATCGTTTCATGACTCAATCCTTCAGTTATGAATTTCGCTTTTGGTAATGATAAAAAGGTTTTGTTGATTGATCAGAAATCGATCATGAAGCGACTTCCGAAGATCAGGAAGTCCCCCGCATCGACGGCGGTACCACCGGTCAAGTTAGCGAGCCCGGAATCATCAATGCTGCCATAGACCAAGTTGTTTTGTACTTTCGAGTACGGTGTCCAGTGCCAGTTGAGGCCGGCGGTGAACATGTGCCCGACGCCACCATTGACGCCGCCATCGGTTAGATCAAGGAAGTCATAACGGGCGGCCACTTGCCAGGCTCCCCAGCCCAAACCACGTCCACCTCGCATCCGATCGACCAAGAAAAAGTTCTCATGCGGTTTCACACGATCGAGCGTTCCCGAGGATCGTTGGTAAGGCATGTGCTCACCTGTCAAGAAGTACGAGGCATAGATATAGCCGCCGTGAAAGAACATGTTTCGCGACAAGTTCGCATCGAAGGCGTATCCAGGTAGATCATCTGGGTCCGCTGGAATGGCTGCCCCCGGTGTGGCTTCGCGTTGCAACGGCGTCATGATGTATTCGCCGGTGATCTGCAACGAACCCAAGTTCAAGATCGATTCAAACGCGATGTGCTGGTACCAATCGGCACCGGGAATCCGGGTCGTATTGAGCCAACGCTGATCGCTGCGGGCGAGCGGGCGTGTTCGGAATCGGCCTTCGTTGCTGTTGGTTTCGTCGTCACCCACATCGCCGTCAGGTTTGGCAACCGCTCCCGCGATGGCCAAGTGCAGGTAGCCGCGTCCGCCACTGGTTTCGTCGTACCATGGCGATGACCACAGTCGCGAGTAACCGCCCATTTGATATGAGTCGCCGATGAAGCGACCGTCGGTGCTAATGTTCTCGAGATTGTAAATGCCATACGCCCAACCGACGGACTCATCGTCGTTGTGTCCATACATGCATAAACCAAAACGACGGGCGTCTTCATTGAACGCTTCGACCGCCAGTGGACGTTCAGTGAACACGTTGTAGCGGCTACTGTTGAGATGGTCCAAACCGAGCGGTCGCTTTTGGTGACCAAGTATCAACGTTTGGTTATTGGGAAGGTTGGTCCAACCTAGATAAGCATCCTTGATTTCCGCGCTCGCCGGATTGTTGAAGTCGACTTGGATGCGATACAGCATGTTTTGCGGCACTTCGCCGGCAAGTTCCAACCGGATACGACGGAACAACCAACGATTCTCCGGGCTGAAATCCGGGTCCTCGTTCTCAATGACATTGATGCCTTCGTCGCTTTCGGAGAAGGTCCATTGATCGATGTGAACTCGGCCACCGAGTTTGTAATTGGATTTTTTCTTTTTCGCGGCCGCTTCGGCTTTGAGTTCGCCTTGGTACTCGTCCCAATCTTCTTGCAGTGCGGCGAGTTTCTCGCTGAGTTTTTCGATATCGGTGGCTTCGTCTGCGTCAGCGTCTTCTTCAGCGTTCTCGATCATTCCCGCAGGAACCGATTCCACGGCGTCAGGCACGAACCCATCAACGTTCGGAGTTTCGTTCACGTTCGGGACCGCCGAACCGGTGCCGATCCCTGTGGGGGCTTCCGCCTGAAACGCGCTCGCGGCGGTGAGAAACCCGTCGAAGTCACCGGTGTCGGCGAATGAGACGTTTCCGAAAATAGCCGAGCCGACCAGCGTGACGCCGATCCAACGATGAAGCATCCGCCTACGGATACATCTTTGATCCAAACTCATGGGATCCATCCCTTCGATTAGTCATGATTGCGGGGTTCTTGCAAACCTGGAAGAATCCGTTCTTCCCGCAACTCTCATCGGTTCGTCGGTGTCCCGAAGCGCAGCACGCGATCTTAATAATCTTCATAATTGCCCCACCTCGCTCGGCGAACTGGAATAATCGTTTAGCTTGCGATGTTTTTCATGTGGCTTTTATGAAGATTGGTTCACTTGCGAAAAATTAATCGAGTTGAAGGCGTCGCGTTTAACCGCCAACCCGTTCCACGGTGCAATAAAATGTTCCGATTGTACCGATCTTGCCAGAGAAAACCGGCGATAGTTGGTGCGAGCCAGCGGTGACTTTGGCAGTGAACGAAACCGAATCGGTTGCCTCAGAGATTGGTTTTTGACCCACGGTTTGACCATCAATGATCAGTTCCGCGTGATCGACGTCCAATGCCACGCCGGGACGGGCACGGAAAGCCAAGTCGGCACCGGGAACATTCGGTTCGGCGGGTAACGAATCGGTGATGCCGGTGGCGGCAACTTCGGGCCAACGTCGCAACGTGAACTGATAGCGCCCATCGCGTTCAAACTTAACCGCCCAGTGCCCTTGGTGAGTCGATGCGGCAACGGGTTGTTTGCCGCGCCGGCGAGGTAGACCGCCTTCTCGAATCTGGCCTTGGTTCCATGGCGGTAACGCTTCTTGAATCCAATCGTGTGCGGTGAGTTCCACGCGGGGATGATCGGGATGTCCGATGACGATCTCAGTCGTTCGCGCAAAGGTCGGCTCGAGTTCCGCCCACCAGTCTTCGTAGAACGCTCGTAGCTCGGCGACCTTTTCGGGATGTTCACCATGGATCGAGGTTTGCTGGCCGGGATCGGATTGTATGTCGTATAGCTCCGTTCCGTTGATCAATCGCCACTTCGATTGCATGACCGACGATTGACGCCATTTGATCGGATCGCGAACACGCTGCGAATCGGTGACGAGTATCCGTTCGTTCCAGCTAGTTGTCGCGGCAACCGATTCGTCACGTGATGCGGTCAGTAAGTCACGAATCGAAACGCCGTCAAACTTCACTGCGTCGGGCGACGCGACGCCGCACAAATCGATCAACGTGGGCACAACGTCCACGGCGTGGCACAACGTGTCGGACACGTGAGCTTGATCCATTCCGCCGGCGGGCCAGTGCATCATGAACGGCACCCGGTGGCCGCCTTCGTAAGGACTGCCTTTCTTGCCACGCATCGACGCGTTGAACACGTCGTCGCCACTGGCAGTTCCGTTGTCGGTTGTAAAGACAAAGATCGTGTTGTCGGCGATCCCGAGTTCGTCGAGCATCTCGCGAGTCCGGCCGACGTTCTCGTCGATGTTGGTGATCATGCCAAAGAACGCCGCGATTCGGTCCGGCTGGCCGGCGTACTTTTGCATGTCCTCAGGTTTACAGTGCAGCGGTCCGTGCGGCGCGTTGGTGGAAATGTAAGCCAGGAACGGAACCTGCCGTGCGGCCGAATCGCGAATGAAGTCGTTGGCTTTCTCGAAAAACACGTCCGTGCAGAAACCCTCGGCCGGTTCCACGTTGCCGTTGTGAAAGTACGAGCCGTCGAAATACGAGTTGTTCCAATAGTCCGGCGTCTGTCCGACGCCGCCGCCGCCGTGACGATAGACTTCATCAAAACCGCGGTCCTCGGCGCGGTAAGGATAGTTGTCACCCAAATGCCACTTGCCGAACATGCCGGTGCGGTAACCGTCGTCATGAAAGATTTGGCCGATGGTGACTTCGTCGGCCCGCAGCATCGAACGCCCGTTGATCGTATGCCAAACGCCCGTGCGGTTGGTCCAGTGCCCCGTCAACAGGGCCGATCGGGTCGGCGAGCAGGTCGGTGCGACGTGATAATCGCTCAGCGTCGAAGATTCCCGGGCCAACGTGTCGATGTTCGGGGTTTGAATGATCGGATTGCCCGTGCAACCGAGATCGCCATAACCTTGATCGTCGGCGATCACAATGACCACATTAGGTCTCTCGGCCGCCACAATGATTCCGGTCGGGATCACCGTGATGGCAACTGCGAAGAAAAGCAAAACCGCACAGCGGCCGTATGGAGGAAGTACAGACATTGCCAACACGTCAAACAATAAGGTGGGAATGACGACGGTCGATGACCGCCATCGCGAGAGATCGGATTGGAGATTATAGTCGACATCCATCGTTCATGGTTCTTCAGCGTGAAGAACTCGACCACGCCATCGTTTCCCTGCAACCCGTCTTTTCTCATGCACCCTTGGATCGCTGATCGGACCGCTTCGTTTGACAGCAGCGGCATTCGCCGGGTATTCGACCTGGCCGCGAAAATGAAGGATCCGATCAATTTGTCGATCGGACAGCCCGATTTTGATGTCCCCGATGAAATCAAAGAAGCCACCATCGAGGCGATCCGCGCGGGTAAGAACGCGTACTCACCGACCCAGGGCATTGCACCGCTGAGGGAGGCTATCTTGGCCGACGTGCGGTCGAAGTATCCCGGGCAAGATCGCGACGTGTTCATCAGCAGCGGTACGAGCGGCGGATTGATGCTGTCGATGTTGTCGATGGTCAATCCCGGCGACGAAGTGATTTTTACCGATCCTTACTTCGTCATGTATCCCGCTTTGGTCCGGTTGTGCGGCGGTGTCCCCGTGATGGTCGATACCTACCCCGACTTCCGGCTCGATCCCGCCAAGATCGAAGCGGCCATCACGCCCAGAACCAAGATGATCTTGATCAACAGTCCCGGCAATCCGACCGGCGTCGTCGCCAGCGAAGAGGATCAACGGGCGGTCGCGCAGATCGCGGCGGACAAGAAAATCGCCTTGCTGTCCGACGAGATCTACAGTCGATTCTTTTACGACGGCACGTTTTATTCACCCGCCGCCGACAACCCGGATACGATCGTGATCGACGGATTCAGTAAATCGCATGCGATGACGGGGTGGCGAGTGGGTTACGTTCACGGACCGCCGGCGATCATCGCGACGATGTTGAAGATCCAACAATACTCGTTCGTCTGTTCCCCTCAACCGGCCCAGTGGGGCGCGCTGCGGGCGATGGACGTGTCGCTGCAAGCCAACTTCGACGATTACCGACGTAAACGCGATTACCTCGTCAACGAACTGTCCCCGCACTACGAACTCACCTCACCCGGTGGTGCGTTCTATCTGTTCCCGAAAGCGCCCGGGCAAGCCGGCGGGGAGGCGTTCGTCGAACGAGCCATCTCACAAGGTTTGCTGATCATCCCAGGGAAAATCTTCAGCCAGCGTGACTCACATTTCCGGATCAGTTTCGCCGCGAGCGATGCCATGCTCCAACGTGGTGTGGAGAAACTCATCCAATTGGCGAAAAGTTGAGTTTGGGCAGGTAATTGAATCGAAGGAGGTAATTCAAAAGTGAGCCGAAGGCCGTCAGACCTCGGGCAACGGAGCAACGCCCGGCCGCTCACGCGACTCGGCTCACTCGGTCCACACGAGTTAACGGTCTACCGCTGGTCACCAGTTGTTGGCTTGAACGCGTTTGAGAATCTCAACGCGAAGTTCGCCTTCGGCAACCCTTAACGCGTTTTGATAGTTCGCGCGAGCCATTCGCAGGTTGCCGTCTTGTTCCGCTTTCAAACCACGTTGAAAAGATTGGTAAGCGGTTTTTTGTCGAGCGTCGTGATTGGCCTGTTGACGCTGTTGAACTTCCGCGAGTTGTTGCTGGGCAACGCTGGCGAGATTTTGTTGGCCGGTGGACGTAACCGGTGGGATGTCTTGGATGAAACCAACCGGCGCCCCTCCGACGATCGGCACCACTCCGGTCACAAACGGACGCACCGTTTGACTGGTGATGCTGCCCGGGTAACCGTCGGTCGTCGTCAATGACGCGGTCGTCGATTGGTTCGACCGACTGCTGCCTTGGTTGAGTGTTAAGCCCAAGTGACCGGACCAGGGTCCGTTGCGAAATCCGACCCCGGTGCGTAGGCCCGCGTTGGGATCGAAATTGCCAAACGGAGCAACGGCACCGTTACCGTTGAAATTGGCAAAAAAACCAGGACCGTTGACACCCCAGGTCAGCCCGGTGGCGTCGTAGTACGAGTTTCCGGCCGACTGGAACGGGACCTGTTGTACCACAAGCTGCGCTTGGGAGGAATTCAAACCGGTTAACGATGCGACGGCAAGGCAAGCGAACAGGCGAAACAACATGGTGGCCTCGATCGAGAGTGGTTCGTGACGAAAGTCCGCCCTGATTAGAACCCGCCGCCCTCGGTCTCGTCAATTTGTTCGTTGAGCGTGCAGATATCGTAGACGTAACCGATCCCCAGCAAGCCGCCGGTCAACAGGTATATTAAACCGGTGACGAACTTGCCCATGTAGAACCGGTGGACGCCGAACACCCCCAAGAAGACCAGCAGAATCCACGCGACGCTGTAGTCGATCGAATTGGGGCGATAACGCCGCTCGGCCTGTTCCGCCATCGCCGGAATCAGGAACAAGTCGACGATCCACCCGATCAAAAGAAGCCCACCGGTGAAGAACCACAGGGCTCCCGTGAGTGGCTTGCCAAAGTAAAAACGATGGGCGCCAGTGAACCCGATCACCCAAAACAGGTATCCAATCAGAACCGGGTGAGTCGGCTGGACCGCATCGAAATGATCTTGAGCGGAAAAACCCGCGTTCGGGTGGTCCATTTGGGCGTCGCTGCGGTAGGCTTGGTAAGTATTCATGACTGGTTCATTCGTGGCGGACGGGGAATTCTTGGCAATCGTGCGGCAAAAAAAGATGCGTTATGTGGAACTTCAATGCCGGAGCAATTTCACGTTCCTCGAAGGGGCGTCGCACGCTGACGAATTGGTGCAACGAGCGGCGGAATTGGGATACGAAGGTCTGGCCATCACTGACCGTGAGTCCATCGCCGGGGTCGTGCGGGGGCACGGACCGGCCAAGGAACTCGGATTGAAATACATCGTCGGTGCGGAGGTTCACTGCACCGATGCACCTCCGATGGTCCTGTGGCCGACCGATCGGGCGGCTTACGGTCGGTTGTGTCGGCTACTCTCGTTGGGCCGGATGCGATGCGAAAAAGGGCGCTGCGAACTCTCGTTTTCTGACGTCGCCGACTTTTCCGAAGGCATCCTCGCCGGTGCCGTTTTGACCGACGACGGCTCCGGCCGGGCAAACGATGCAAACCAAGGGCCAAAGGATCGGACTCGGTCGTTTCTTCGTGGCCGATTCCGGGATGTCTTTGGCGACGGCCGTTACTTGCTCGTTTCGTTCCATCGCGGCGTCGATGATGCCGGACGGGCGGAATGGTTTCGCGACACGTCGATCGCGTGCGACGTGCCGATGTTGGCCTGTGGCGACGTCCGCTATCACCATCCCGAGCGGATGTTGCTGCACGATTGCATCACGGCGATCAAGCATGGAACGACGATCGACCAAGTGCCCGGCCAACGAATGCGCAATAGCCAACATCATTTGCGGACCCTTGACGAGATCGCGGCGCTGTACCGGGACGTCCCCGACGCGGTCGCGCGAACGGTGGAGGTCGCCGATCGGTGTCGATTCAGCCTCGATGATCTTCGCTACGAATATCCCGTCGAACTGGCACCCGAAGGCATGACGCCGATCGAGCATCTCAAACGATTGACTTGGGAAGGCGCCAAACAACGTTGGCCCGAAGGCGTTTCCGAACGCGTGATCGAAATGCTGCGTCATGAGACGACGTTAATCGCGGACTTGAATTACGAAGCCTATTTCTTAACGGTGTGGGATTTGGTTCGATTCGCCCGGTCGCGTGGGATCTTGTGCCAAGGTCGCGGTTCGGCGGCGAACTCGGCGGTTTGTTATTGCCTCGGAATCACGGCCGTCGACCCGACCCAGACGGATTTGTTGTTCGAACGATTCATCAGCCGCGAACGCAACGAGGCTCCCGACATCGACGTGGATTTTGAACACCAACGTCGTGAAGAGGTGTTGCAGTACTTATACGACAAGTACGGCCGCGATCGAGCCGGGATGACGGCAACGGTGACGTGTTACCGCGCCAAGAGTGCGATCCGCGAGGTCGGCAAGTCGTTGGGGATCTCGCCGGATTTGATCGATTCGATCGCCAAGCTTGCCGGAAGTTACCAGAACAACCCTGATCTCCCCGAACGATGCCGAGACGTCGGCTTGGATCCGGAAACACCACTGGGCAAACGATTCATCTATTTTACCGAAACGTTGATCGGCTTTCCGCGGCACCTTTCGCAACACGTCGGCGGGATGGTGATGACGGCGGGCAATCTGTGCGAGTTGTGCGTGACCGAAAACGCGGCCATGCCTGGTCGCAGCGTGATCCAGTGGAACAAAGACGACTTGGACGAGCTGGGCATTTTGAAAGTCGACGTATTGGCCCTTGGGATGTTGTCGGCAATCCGGCGTTGTTTTGAATTGGTGCGTGAACATCATGACCGCGAATTGACCCTGTCGACGATCCCGCCGGACGACGTGCCGACATACGAAATGATCTGCCAAGCCGACACGATGGGTGTTTTTCAGATCGAAAGCCGGGCTCAAATGAGCATGTTGCCTCGATTGAAGCCGCGTTGTTTTTACGATCTCGTGATTGAAGTGGCGATCGTTCGGCCAGGCCCGATCCAAGGCAACATGGTGCATCCGTTCTTGGCGGCCCGAGAGAATCCGGAGGCGGCCGTTTATCCCAACGAAGCGGTCAAGCGAGTGCTCGAGAAAACGCTCGGCGTGCCGATCTTTCAAGAGCAAGCGATGCGTTTAGCCGTCGTCGCGGCGGGCTTCACACCAGGCGAAGCGGACCAACTCCGCCGCGCGATGGCGGCGTGGCGGCGTCCGGGCGTGATCGACCAATTTCGCATCAAACTCCTCGAAGGAATGCGTGCGAACGGTTTAACCGGCGAGTTCGCCGAACAGGTCTTTCACCAAATTCGCGGTTTCGGTGAGTATGGGTTCCCTGAATCTCACGCGGCCAGTTTTGCGTTGTTGGTGTACGCGTCGTGTTATTTAAAACGCCACTATCCGTCCGCGTTCTGCGCGGCATTGTTGGACAGCCAACCGATGGGGTTCTACGCACCGGCTCAGTTGGTCGCTGACGCTCGGGCCCACGGCGTCCGCGTTCATCCGGCGGACGTCAATCACAGCGACTACCAAACAAGATTGATCGACGATCCAAACCGTCCCCAACCGGCGATCCGCTTGGGGTTGCAGATGATTCGGGGTTTGCCGATGTCGGTGGCTTACCGGATCGCCGAATGCCGCCAAAGCGACGGACCGTTTGCCGATTTGACCGACCTGACGCAGCGAGCGGGTTTGACTCGCGGTTGCATCGCGACGCTTGCCGATGCCGATGCGTTGGCGTCGATGGCCAACGATCGACGGGCCGCCGTGTGGCAATCGCTCGCCACCGAAGACGCGTCGATCGACATGCCGTTGTTGTCGTCGCTGGAACCGGACCGTAGCGTGCCGGACGAGTTGATCGCGATGTCCCCGATGGAAGAGGTTCACCGCGACTACCAAACGACCGGCTTAAGCCTCAAGGCACACCCGGTTTCTTTCATGCGACGTCAACTGGATCAGCTTCGTTGCCGACGGGCAAACGAATTGCCGGAACTTCGCGACGGGCAACACGTCCGCGTAGCAGGTTTGGTGTTGATGCGTCAACGACCCTCGACGGCCAAAGGCATCACGTTCGTAACCATCGAAGACGAAACCGGCAGCATGAACTTGGTCCTGTTCGCGGCGGTCTGGAAACGATTCTTCAAGATCGCCCGAGCGAGCAATGCGTGGATCGTCGACGGCAAACTAGAAAACCGCAAAGGGATCATTCACGTGATCGTCGGCCGGGTCGATGACATGACCGAAATGACCGAAGGTCTGGTGATGAAGACCAGGGATTTTCGCTGAGCGGCTCGTAACGACACAGTGCACAAGTCAATCCATCAAACACGCAGGCGGCTACGCCGCAAACATACAAGCCCGACGCGTAACGGCGTGTTGATTTAATTAGCCGTACCGCGTTAGCGGCGGTTTCCACGGCCGTTAACCGGGGCTAACGCCCATCGGCTAATGGTTGTCATTCGGTGTACAACTAAATCAACAGCCCGGCAAGCGAGTGGAGTCGCTGTTATTGCGAGGTTTGGAGTTGATTCTCTCGCTCGCCGGGCTGTTGATTGAGTGCACGATTGGGCGTTTTCGTTTAACGGCAAGCCGCAGGCGTCTGCGTTCTCAAGCTCTGTCGCCTGCGGCTTGCCGTTAAACGACTAAATCAACAGACCGTCGCGCGACGGGCTTGTATCAATTGCCTTTAAAAAAACCGAATGCTACGAGCGTTGAGCCCAAAAACCTATGTTCGAGCGCTTGCCATTTGTCGAAGCTTTCATAATCGGAACTCTTTATTTCGCCAGACTCACCGCGACGACTTCTTGATCGTTTCGAATGTACGCGGTTCGATTTGCGTACGCGGGATGGCTCCAAACGACCTCTCGCCCGAACGCTTCGCCGGTCGGTTCGATCACGTGCATTCGGCCTAATTCCTGGTAACCCGAACGGGTCAACTCGGCCATCACAAGGTCACCGATTTCACTGAACAGAAAATAGCGGTCGGTGTCACCGATACGAGTGATGAATGCGGTGCCGTGTTTGACGAATCGTTCTTCCTCGGGCCGTGTGGCGGCGAATGTGCTCCATAGTCGCTCGCCGTTACTCGAATCGACCGCGATCAAACTTCCTTCGTTGCAGTCGGTTCCATAGATCACGCCGTCGACAAACAATGGTGTGCTGTTGGAACAGAAAACCGAATGATCTCGTTCACCACGCCAGACGTCGGTAGCTGAGGGCGAATCGGTTCCCAACTTCATCAACACCGATTCGGTTCGGATTCCGCTGACGTACAACAAGTTGCCGTCTTTCATCGGACGCGTGATCGACATCTCGTACAACGGTTCGATATCGATGTGCCAAAGCGGTGTTCCGATTTGTGGGTCGAGGGCGTCGACTCCCGAAGGACTGTAGACGATTAACTGACGCACGCCAGCCGCTTCGATGATCGAGGGCGGACAATAGCCGGCCACGGTGTCGAGTTGTTTCCAACGAACTTGTCCCGTTTTTTTGTCAAACGCGACGATGCCTTGCCCTCGACCGCCGACCATCGTGTAAAGCAGGTCGCCGTCAACCAATGGATGCGCCGCGAACCCCCAAATCGGCACGTCGGCGTTGAGGTCTTTTTTCAATGAAAGGTGCCAAACAACCCGCCCGTTCGCGGCTTCCAAACAATGCAAATCGCCTTCACTGCCGAGCGTGTAGACGTGGTCGCCGTCGATCGTCGGCGTGCAACGAGGGCCCGCCGGATAGGAGATGCTGTAAGGGCATTCGTAGTCGTGGACCCAAATCGGTGCTCCTGTTTTCTCGTCCAAACAGGTCACCCTTTCTTGTCCAGTTAAATTGGCACGTTGGTCGGGAGAGTTGAAGGCGTCACCGGCTTGTCGAACGTAGTCGAAAACATAAACGCGACCATCTGCGACCGAGGGACCTGCATAACCGCCTCCGATCGGTGTTCGCCACAAAATCGGCAAACCCGAATCATCAATGCGATCGACGATGCCCGATTCGCGGTACACGCCGTCGCGTGCGTTGCCCATCCAACCGGTCCAGTCGTCGGCGTGAAGCAAGACACCGAACGACCCCGTGCTCATCATGATGACGGCGACAATTCCACCCGAGGCAATCTTTAACGAGGTCAACATTCCAAGTTCCATTCATACGTGCGAGATGACGAGAAAAGTATGGTAGTGTTCAGCCTACTTCAATTGTGACCACGATCCAATGAGCCAATGACGTCAACCCAAACCCCCGCTAGTGGTAGCCGATTAATCTTGATGCGACACGCCAAAAGTGATTGGAGTCGAGATGGTTTATCCGATCATGACCGACCGCTCAATGATCGAGGTCGACGCGATGCGCCGGAAATCGCCCAATGGATCGACGAAAACGGACTACGGCCTGACCTGATTCTATGCTCATCCGCCGTTCGCACCCGCCAGACGGCCGAATTGATGTTGGAACAATGGGGTGAGCAGACCCCCATTTTTGTGAGCAAACGACTGTATCTGGCCACGCCACAACAGATATTCAACGTCGTGCGGGAGGATTCGATCCTGCCTGATGAAGATTCGTTGAAAATTCCTCGGACCGTGCTCTTGTTGGCGCATAATCCGGGAATCAGCGAAGCGGTCGGATGGTTGACCCGACAGATGATCGCGATGCCGACGGCGGCGTTGGCGGTGATGAACCGCGACCTCGCGGATTGGACGATCCCGATCGAGCCCGACCAAATGAAGTGCCTCGCGATCATCAAACCGAAAGAACTTTCGTGAATGCGGTTGCCGCCGGGATCATCATCGCCGCGTTCTTGTCGCATTTCGGATTGCGGTTGGCGATCTACAATCGAGTCAATGCTCTGGGTTGGCGGCGGCGAACGATCAAACGGATCGTCAAGGCGACGTTCGCTGAAACGTGGGTAACGGCTGCATCGGTCGCGTGGATCGAATTCGATTCCTTGTCGCGAATCGTCCACGGTGAAGCGTCCTTCGGCGTGTTGCCGTGGTCGTTGCTTCTCTACGGGATCGTTTGTTTGGCGGTTGGTTCGGTATTGGGAACGCTTTGGCTTCTTTGGCGTCCTCTGTGGGGATTGCAGCAAGTTCACGTTGATCGGAAAGTTCAAGTCATTCGAGGCGATGCTCGGCGGGTGCATGCGTTTGCCCGAACTCGCCAATGCCGTTTGGCCGCTCACATACCCGGTAATCAGATTTTCGACCTCGCCGTCGAACGGATCGAACTGCCGATCGCGTCATTGCCGAATTCACTTGATGGGTATCGCATCGCTCATCTTTCCGATGTTCATTTCACCGGGCATTTTCATCCCGATTATATCGCGGACGTCTTGGATCACGCCAACGCGTTCGAACCGGACATGATGGCGTTGACAGGGGACATTGCGGATGTTCCCGAGTGCATCGATTGGTTACCGGATTTGTTTTCCGACTCGAGTTCGAAAGACGGATGTCATTTCATCCTTGGCAACCATGACACCCGGATCTCCGACCCCGATGACGTGCGACGTGCGATGCAAAAGGCCGGATGGAACGATCTGGGCGGGCGTTGCGAGAGCCGCCGGCTCCGTGGCACCCGAGTGCTGTTGATCGGCAACGAAACACCCTGGTTTGATCGCCCCAGCGATGAGGAGTTAGCGGCCGGAAAAGACGACGATGAAGAGACGGATGTGTTTCGATTGTGTTTAAGTCACAGTCCCGACCAGTTCGATTGGGGACGCCGCCATCGGATCGACTTGATGTTATGCGGACACACCCACGGCGGGCAGGGTCGCTTGCCGTTGGCCGGGCCGATCTTGAGCCCGAGTTGGCACGGCAGTCGATGGGCGTCCGGCGATTTTTATCGGGCCCCTACCACGATGCACGTCTCTCGCGGTTTAGGAGGCGTGCATCTACTGAGGTGGAATTGCCGACCGGAGTTGTCACTGATCACGTTACGCAAGTAACTTTTCGGCCATCCGTCGGGCCGCGCCGATCACGGGCGCGATGCCGACTCCGCCGATCGCGTTGGTGCGCAATTCAATGCCCGGAATCTTGGCCATCGCCGACTCGATGGCGTTGGTCTTTTCCAGATGGCCGATTTCGTATTGCGGCATCGCCCGGTTCCACCGCACGACGCGGACGAACGCGGCTTCATCGATGACACGGTCGGGCGATTGCAGTCCGATCAAGTCGCCGAGTTCCCGGGCGACGATCCGAACGATTTCATCGTCACTATTTTCAAGAATTTGTGGATTCAACACGCCGCCGACGAAAGCCCGAATGATGACGTGGTCGTCCGGTGCCCGCTGCGGAAACTTCTCGCTCGCGAAACTGCCCGCCAATACCGAGCGTTGCTCTTTGGGAGGCACCACGAACCCGAACGTCTTGGGCATCCGCGCGATGCAATTGCGGGGTACCGCCATCACCACGATCGCCGTCGATGCATAGGGAATCGCCGACAGCCCAGCAACGACTTGATCGATCGCCGATGAGACGTCGGCCGAAACGGACGACTGCATCGATTGCAATAATCGACACGAAACCGACGCCGGTGTGCTCAGGACGACGTGATCAAAGAGTTCATCGCCCTCGCTGACGCGATCCCCTTGAACGCGAATGCCCTGATCAGTTTTCGAGATCGATTCGATCGGACAATTCAAATGGATGTGGGACGAACCGATCTGTCCGGCCAATAGTTTGATGAATTCGATCATGCCGCCGGGGAAGGCGCGAAAGTTTTCGTAACGTGCACCGCTGCTGCCTTGTTCGGTGGAATCTTCACCGCTTTTGATTCGCCGCAACGTGGCCCGGGCAAGCGAACCGTCGGACGACTCCATGTCCCAGATCGGTTTCATCGTCGCCGCCATGCTGAGTCGTTCCACGTCGGCGGTGTAAATCCCGGCCACCAAGGGCGCGACAATGTTGTCCAAACATTCTTGGCCCAAGCGACGTCGAACGAACGAACCGACGCCTTCGTCGGTTAAGTCCGTCGCTCGCCGAGGAACAAACCGTTCGGCCAACAGACGAGTCTTTCCCGCAACCGACAACAAAGGTGTGGTCATCATCGACCAAACCTTCGTCGGCCGCATCAACACGAATCCTTCGGGGATGGGAATTAGCCCATCGCCGCGGGCGATCATCGCTCCACGTCCGTCGGGTTTGGGAAACAACAAGTCATCGGCCACGCCCAATCGTTGACACAAGTCCAAGGCAAAAGGTGGATTGGTGGCGAACATGTCCGCGCCGTGATCGACCGTGAACTCACCGGCCGGAGTGGAAATCCGTTCGGTATGAATCACCCCGCCGACGCGTTCGGACGATTCGAACAGCGAAAGCTCCACCTCGCGAGGCGATTCAGGCGTGTTTCTTGATTGCTCAGCCAATTCGGCCGCGCGAAGACGCAAATGGGTTCCCGTGGCGAGTCCGGAAAGCCCGCCGCCGATGATCGCGATTCGTAGTGGTTTCATGAACCAAACATATCGGCCAAAGCCGCAAGCGGCGAGACAAGTTGTTCCATCGCAGCATGAAACATCGAGGCATCGGAGGCGGATTCGAGCGGCCCGGCCATGCCACCAAGCACGCCGATCGATTGCAGGACGGTTCCGATCGTCTCGGCGTCCACCGGTGCCGGTGCGAACTCGGCTGCCTTGCCTTGAGGAACGGCGGAATAACCCGAACTGCCATCGCTCGAACTCTCTGAGCCCGACGTGCTCATTTCCATCTCCATCCGCATTTGTTCTTCGGCCATTTGTCGAGCGTAGTCGGCTTCGTCCGAACCCGAAAATTCGCCACTCATTGACGAGTCGAATGCATCACTCGTGTTATTCGAGGCACTCGCTAAAGAACTCATACCGACGGCTTGCCCACCGAGCCATGCGGATACGCTCATCGAGCCATCCTCGTATTTTTCCAAGGCAACGGTTTGTTCCTTGACCCAGTCCGAAAACCCATCGGCGAGGCTTGCCGGAATCCAGTAGCCGTCGACTTTCTTCATCTCGATCGATAGCATTCCTGCACCCTCTTTGGACGATGCCGGACCTTGCGCTTGCAAGATGACTTGGTCTTTGCCGCCTTCGCCCAACATCCAATTCGGTGCACTGGTGCCGTATTGGCTAATCAACACTGCAAGATAAGGTGCGGACGCCTGATCGCGTTGCCGCAACCAATCGCCGAATGATGAAGCACCGATTGCGACCGTCGTGGTTTGATCGGGGGCCAACGCGGCACGCAGATAACTGGCCACCGGAAGCACCATATTCTGAAAAACTTCACCAACCGCGTTGGGGTTGTTGTTTTCGCTTTCCGGTCCGGTCAAACGAGGATAGGAGCGGATCCAATTTTGGCGTGTAACAATCAATTCAGCCACACGGTGCGTTTGCGCCATCGAATCATCCCACGAGGTCGGTTCTAGCTTTCGCATCACCAACTTCACGAGCGAATCGAATTCGTTGCGATACGAAAGCGGCATTGCGTCATAGATCGCGATTAAATGTCCCGCGCGGAGCTGTTCTTGAATCTGGGCGAACGCTTGGTCGGGCGGCAGGTTGGGTTGCACTGGAGCGTAGGTGTTCGTCGCCGGAGGTTCCGGGAGCGGATCGGGTGCCGGCGCGGCTTCGGCTTGGGCGGCGGTTTGCAGTTCGCTGCTCAGCGATTGACGAGCTTGAGCGAGCCCCGCGGCCACTTGTTTGGCTTGGATACGACTTTCCGCGTTCAGGCCGTCCAATGGGACACTGACCCGACGCCCAGACGTCAATCGCAACACGACACTCCCGTCCCACATGCCGATCATTGTCGCCTCGACCGTGCTGTTGCCCCGAAGACTAGTCCATTGCTCAGCGCTGACAGACGGAAAACTCCCGATCAAAACAATAGCCAGTGAGGCCGCAATCAGGCGGGGTGAGGAAAAGATCATGAGACTAATGGGAGTGTAGGAAAACAACGACGCGAAACTTGGCGAATTCGCTGCCGGAAACGACTGAATTGATCGTCCGCGAGTCCCCCGGCGGTCAACGAACTCCAGTATAGTAGTTCCGGAGTGCTTGTGCCCGAAAAGTCGCAAAACGCTATCCCGAGCCTACCCATCTCATTGGAATTTGAAAGGATCGTCAACCGTGAGTGTCCCCAATCGTGCCGCAGATCCCTCCTCGGACATGCCCGGCCCCGCTGAAATGGTCGATGCGGGGGCGAGTGTGGAGTCTTACGAACTGCCCGACGCAGAAGAATGCCAACAACTTCGCGACCAATTTTACAACGCCACGATTATCGATCGCATCGACGCGACCGAGGATCTTGCCAAATTCCGAATCCGTCCGGATGCACCGATTCCCGCTTTTGAGCCTGGCCAATATGTCGCGATCGGATTGGGCTATTGGGAACCACGTTTGCTGGGCACGCAACCCGAAGACGTCCCGGCCAAGAAAATTCGGAAAATCGTTCGGCGGGCGTACTCGATTTCATGTCCCGTCCTCGACGAACACGGCGAGTTGGCTCCGGTCGACGAAATCGACTACCTGGAGTTTTATATCACGCTTGTTCGAAAAGGAGCCACTGCGGTCAGCAAGCCACCAGCTTTGACGCCGCGACTGTTCGGAAAACAGGTCGGCGACCGGATCGTCCTCGAACGAAAAATCACCGGCAAGTATGTTCTCGGTCAGTACGCCCCCGATGAAACGATGTTGTTCATGGGCACCGGAACCGGCGAAGCCCCGCACAACGCGATGGTCACGCGGTTGTTGCGGCAAGGCCACCGGGGGCGGATCATCGTCGCCACCAGTATCCGATACCATCACGATGCGGCGTATCATCGCGAGCACGAAATTTTAATGCGGCGGTTCCCCAATTATCTGTATCTTCCTCTGACGACGCGAGAACCAGAGAACATCCAATGCGATCATCCCAACTTCATCGGCAAACAATATCTTCAAACGATGTTCACATCCGGTAAGTTGGCCGAATTGGCCGAAGATTCGCTCTCGCCCCAAAACACTCACGTTTACCTATGCGGAAACCCCGACATGATCGGATACATCCCACCGGGATCCGACCCTCCTGAAAATCCAGGCATGTTACCACTGTTACGACAAGCCGGTTTTCGCGACGATGTGACGGACCATCAAGCCGGAACCATTCGATTCGAAAAGTATTGGTAACCCACCCCATCAAGACATCCCACAGGATCTCCCTCATCATGAACCAAAGCAACAGTGACCTGAGCAACACGATCGCCTTGATCCTCGGTGGAGGCCGCGGTACGCGTTTGTTTCCGTTGACCAAAATTCGGGCCAAACCCGCCGTGCCGCTCGCGGCCAAGTACCGCTTGATCGACATCCCGATCAGCAACTGCATCAACAGCGGGCTCAATCGTGCGTATGTGCTCACACAGTTCCTCTCGGAGAGCTTGCACCGTCACCTGCGTCAAACGTACACGTTCGATCATTTCAGTGGCGGGTTTGTCGAATTGCTGGCCGCTCAACAAACGGTCAACTCGGGCACCGACTGGTACCAAGGCACCGCCGACGCGGTCCGCAAGAACCTCGTTCACTTGCGGGAAAGTTGGATCAAGCACGTTTTGATTCTCTCGGGCGATCAGCTCTACCGGATGGACTTCCGCGACATGATGCGGACGCACATCGAATCCGGTGCCGCCGCCACGATCGCCGGCATCCCCGTCACTCGCAAAGACGCATCGTCGCTGGGCATCATGCAGGTCGATGACAACGGCCAAGTCCGCGGCTTCGTCGAAAAACCACAAACCGAAGAAGAGATCGCCAAGGTGCGGATGGAACCGAGCTGGATCGATGCTCGTGGCATCCCCAGCCAAGGACGCGATCTGCTCGCCAGCATGGGCTTATACATCTTCGACAAAGACTTGATGGTCGATCTGCTCGAAAACAGCCTCCACAGCGATTTCGGTAAAGAGGTCTTTCCCGAAGCGATCAACACACACAAGGTCCAATTGCACCTATTCGATGGTTATTGGGAAGACATCGGAACGATCCGCAGTTTCTACGAAGCCAACCTGTCGCTTGCCGGCAAGAACCCGCCCTTCGACATCCGTAACCGGCATTCGCCGATCTACAGCCGCCCGCGGTTTTTACCTCCGACGATCATGGGTGATGCGAGAATCTCGAGCAGCCTGATCGCCGACGGATGCCATATCGGAGACAATGTCACGATCGAAAACAGCGTGATCGGTTTGCGAACCGTGATCGGAGATAACGTGACGATCAAAGACAGCGTCGTGATGGGAGCCGACTTCATCGAAATGCGGCAATCACAACGCGACGGAAAATTACCCTTGGGCGTCGGAGCGAACAGCTATATCAGCGGCGCGATCTTGGATAAGAATTGCCGCATCGGAAGCAACGTTCGAATCACCAACGCCGCCGGCGTCGATCACGAAGGCGAAGACAGCGACTTGCAAATCCGTGACGGCATTTCCATCGTGATTAAAGAAGGCCAAATCAACGACGGGCATCAAAGCTAAGCATCGAGTGAACAACAAGTGGCATAGGCTTCCAGCCTTTTTATACCCCACAAGTCCTCATCTATTGCTCCCCTGCCAGCTCGTCTGGCAGGAAGCCGAGGTTGTCTAGTGCTTTGTCAAAATATAAAATTAGGGTTAGTGAAGTGAGCCGACGGCGCTAGCGGGCTGTTGATTTAGTCCTCATCGAAACCCGAAGCGTGAGCGAGGGATACATACAAAGGACTTAATGGTGATGAATCCCTCGCTCACGCTTCGGGTTACGATTAAATCAACACGCCGCTAGCCGCGGGCATTGCTCGACGCACGACGCTAGCGGTCTGTTGATTTAGTCGTTTAACGGCAAGCCGAAGGCGTCGGCGATGCCCCCAATTGACGCCTACGGCTTGCCGTTAAACGAAAAGGGGTCGCGATACCACTAAATCAACAGCCCGCTAGCGCGTTCTCACCCTAAAATTAAATCTTGACGAAGCACTAGCTTGCGAACCTTATTCACCCACGAGACGAGCTCGTGGGGGTCAAAAAAGATGTGGGGTATAAAAAGGCTGGAAACCTATGCCACTTTTATAATGCGGCAGTCAATGTTCACGCGATGCTAAGTTGAGAATTCGCGCTGCGTGAAGACTTGGCCGGTGACCGAGATTCTCAATCCGATCGAAGCGTAAGTTCGGTTGAATTCTTCGACGAAGGATTCCGAATCGACAATCGGCAACAACATCGCCCCCACCGGGCGGTCCTGTCGGACGATGACCGCGTCACAAGGCATGGTGGGGCGATGACTGCTCATGATTGCGAGGCGACGCGGTAAGAGTCGTTCGGATGCGGAAAACCAAGCCGTTTATCAACGCGATTGTACAGCCGTTGATCGGTAAAGTAACGTCGCAAGTTGATGCAAACTAAATCCGTGGTGTCGTCGACGCGTCGCGAAGACTGAGCACCCACGTGAGGCGTGATCAAAACATTCGGATCGGCCCACAACGGACTTTCCTCCGGCAGCGGTTCGATCTCGGTCACGTCGACGCCCGCGCCCGCGAGATGTCCGGACTGCAAAGCGTCGACCAAGTCCGTTTCGCGAACGACCTGGCCGCGGGCGACGTTGATCAGGTACCCGCCCGGCTTCATCTTGGAAAATTGCCGTGCCCCGACGGCGTGGTGAGTCGACGCGTTGAGCGGCATCGTCAAGATCACGATATCCGATGCGGCGAACAGCTCGTCGAGCTGGTCGGCCGGCCAAAGCGTTTCGACTTCGTCCAGTTTTTGTTCGGGATAGTAGTCCGTTGCCAAAATTCGAACATCCCAGGCAGCGAGCCGCTTGGTGATTTCCCGACCGTTGCCACCCAAACCGACGATGCCGACCGTCTTGCCACGCAAGTCATCGGTCGGGCGGCGGATGAACTCGGTCACCGCGCGAGCCCGTTCAAACAAGCCGATCCGGCGGAGCACACCGAACATCAGTGCGAACGTTTGCTCGGCGACTTGAGGAGCGAACAAGCCTGACGCGCTGCTGACCACGATCCGTGGTTCATCGATCACACCGGGAACGAGACAATGATCCAACCCCGCCGCTGATGATTGGATCCATTGCAATCGACCGGCAGCGAGAACGCGGTCCCAATCCACCGGCACCTTCGCGTGACCGATGAAAATGTCCGCGGTCGGCAACAACTCGTCGATGCGTTCTTGGCCGGCGTCGACGAGTTCAATGTCATGGTTCAACCGAACCGAAGGATCGCTCTTGAGTTCGTCGAGCGTCCGCGTCAACTGTTCGAGGTGACGCGTCTCGACCGGGTAACACAAGACGATTCGACGGATGTGTTCGAACGAGGACGTTTCACTCGGCGACATTCACGTACACCTTCAGTGCATTGTCGTCTTCGATCAACAGTCGCATCATTTCGGCATGGTTCTCCATGCCGTCGACCGGATTGGTGAGGATCTTGGACAACACGCCTGGGTACATCACATCGCCGAGTGCCAAGTCGCGGATGCCCATTTCGAAGTGCGTTCGGTTCGCATTGACGCTCCCGAGCAGCAACTTGTTACCGAGTACCCATTCGATGTTGATCTTGTCCGATGGCACCTGAGTTGTTCGATCGCCGCCGGTGATACTCGTCCAAACGACAACTCCGTTGTGTCCGACACACTCCATCGCTTCAAACGCGATCGGGCTGAAACCGGTCGCATCGATGATCAAGTCGGGCTTGCCGGTTTGTTTGACGAGCTCCTTCATCGGTGTGACCTTGGTACTGACGTAGGTCGCTTCGAGTCCCTCGACGATGCTGGCTTTCAGGTTCGGAGCCTCGCTGCGTGAGAGCGTGAAGACTTCTAAACCGCGAAGCTTCAAACTCAACGTCGCGAGCAAACCGATCTGGCCGGACCCCAAAACGTAGGCGACCTTCGGCGACCAAACCTTCATCCGTCGTTGGGCCTCGTAAGCTTGATGGATCGCTTTGGCGGCGCAGCTCATCGGTTCTTGCAAAACGTGCAGGTGCGACAATCCTTCGGGAACTCGGACGATGTACTCCTGGTCATCGACGAAGTACTCGGTCATGAACCCGTGGCGCAGGTTGATCCCGCGTTCGTAGTAAGTTTCTTCGCTCGTCATGTCGTTGGTGCCGATCAGGTCGTAGATCGACCCGCCCGGCCGCCGAACCGTAGCGGTCACGAAATCACCCGGTTTGAGCCGTTTGACGTTCGCGCCGACCTCTTCGACGACGCCGAAGCATTCATGGCCGATGATCAGATAATCATCTCCCTCGGGCGCGTTGCCGTAGAGGGCGTCGGCGATCTCGCGGTCGGTCGCATCAACGCCGACTTTAAGCACCTTGACGAGGACGCCGTTGCCGCCCTCGATTTCATTGATCGACGGACGGGGAATTTCTTGCAGGTGAACACTATTGGGCGTTCCAGGCCGGATGGCGACGGCTTTCATCAACCGAATCTCAATCTTGAAGGGTAAAACAGTTTTTTGGACGGGAGATCACCGACGGCAAAAAGGCACCAAGGAGGCAATTCGACTCACAAGTCCTTCGAAATCGCCGGTTTCCCCGACCACACGCACCAAATCGTAGCGGGACTCGCCAAAAAGAGTGAGTGGGGGGGAAATCTATTTTTCGCAGCGCAGCTTGTCAAAAATACCAAAACGTGAATACTACCGGCGTATGAGCACTTCTCTGTCGACGACCGATCCAATTCCCAAGATGACTTCTCTGCTTAACGGGACGAAGCTCGACGGAACCCATTCAGCTGAACCAGCGATGCTTGGACCCTCCAGCGTCCGCAGCGTCGACCGGGAGTTGCTGCTGTGTTTGCGTAGTGGCGAGCCGAAAACGATCGGTGAGTTGACCGAGATGCTTGGTGTGACCGCCACGGCGGTCCGTCAACGGGTCGAACGGTTGCTCGAGACCGGTTTGATCGATCGCGAAAAAGTCGTCGCCGGACGGGGACGCCCGACGTTTCGATACTTGTTGACGGTGGCGGGCTACCGACGGGCCGGAGCGGATACGACGGAACTCGCCGAGGCGATGTGGCAAGAGATTTTGAACCTTCCCGACGGCGAAGTCCGCGAAGGTTTGGTTTCGGCAATCGCCAAGCGAATGGGGCGGCAATACGCGATGGCAATGAAGACCGGCGAAACACCCGACGGTCCATTGGCGATGCGAATGCAACAGCTTTCGGCGATGTTACAACGCCGCGAAATACCCGCCGTCGTGTCCTCGTCGCATTCTCGCTCCGGTGAGGCAGACTTGCCGGTCTTGGACATTGAGGCATGCCCATATCCAAGCCTTACGGACGCATCGGGTGATCGAACGATGTGTCGTCTCGAAGAAAAAATGCTCTCCGAAGCCCTCGGAAAGCAAGTCCACCTCAGCAGTTGTCGCCTCGACGGTGATGCCTGTTGTCAATTTTCCTCCAATGAATCTGAATCCGAAACCTAACATGTCCCACGTCCTCAAAATCGAAAATCTGCACGTTTCCGTCGGCGACAAGCCGATCTTGCGAGGCGTCAACCTGACCATTAACCATGGCGAAACCCACGCTCTGATGGGACCCAACGGCAGCGGTAAGAGTACGCTCGGGTTGGCCATCATGGGTCACCCCGGATATGAAGTGACCGAAGGTTCGATCACGCTCGACGGACAAGATGTTTTGGAGATGGAACCCGACCGACGAGCCCGCGCCGGACTGTTCATGGCGTTCCAACGCCCAATGGCAATTCCCGGTGTGAAGATGGCCGACTTCCTGCGGCACGCCACCACCAACGTTCGCAACCCCGATCGCAAGGAAGGGGAAGAATTGATCCCGATGCGTGAATTCCGCAAAGAACTGAAAGAGAAAATGGCTCACCTGCGGATGGACGTTGAGTTCGCTCGCCGTTATGTCAACGACGGTTTTTCCGGTGGTGAAATGAAGCGAGCCGAGATCTTGCAACTGGCCATGTTGCAACCGAAGTTCGCGATCCTCGATGAAACCGACTCGGGCCTCGACGCCGATGCGGTGCGGTTGGCCAGCGAATCGATCGCCGACATCGGACGCGAAAAAATGGGTCTGTTGATCATCACTCACCACGACAAATTGCTCGTTCACAATCCGCCCGAATACACCCACGTGATGCTAGGTGGCAAGTTGGTTGAAACCGGCGGCAAGGAGTTGGCCGAGGAACTGCACGAGAGCGGTTACGACCGCATCCGCCAGGCCTACCCCGACGCCGAGGCGGCCAATCAGGAAATGCTCGCCGAAGAAGCGGCCGTCTAAATCAGTCGGGCCTCAAGCTTCGCTACTCGCACACATATCACACAGGAACACCATCATGGCGACCGACGTCACCGAAAAACCGCAATTCGAAGAAATCAACAAATACAACTTTCGCACCGAGACGACCGGCATCTTCAAAGCCGAAAAAGGTCTCAACGAGAAAGTCGTCAATCAGATTTCGGACATCAAGAATGAGCCCGACTGGATGCGGCAATTCCGGTTGAAGTCGCTCGCCGAGTTCGAAGCCCGACCGATGCCGAAGTGGGGCGGTGCGTTGGATCTCGATTTTCAAGACATCTACTACTACCTCAAGCCGACCAATAGCCAAGAAAAGTCTTGGGACGACGTGCCGCAAGAGATCAAGGACACGTTCGATAAGTTGGGCATTCCCGAAGCAGAAAAGAAATTTCTCGCCGGTGTGAAGGCGCAGTTCGAAAGCGAAGTCGTCTACGGATCGCTGCAAGAAGATCTGCACAACCAAGGCGTGATCTTCACCGACACCGACACCGCCGTGCGTGAGCATTCCGATCTGCTGCGTGAATACTTCGGCACGATCATCCCGCCGACGGACAATAAGTTTGCGGCCTTGAACAGCGCCGTATGGTCGGGCGGTTCGTTCATCTACGTACCCAAAGGCGTCCATATCGAATTCCCGCTGCAGGCATACTTCCGCATCAACGCCGAAAGCATGGGCCAGTTCGAACGAACCTTGATCATCGTCGATGAAGGGGCGTCGATTCATTACGTCGAAGGCTGCACGGCTCCGATGTACACGACCGAAAGTCTGCACAGCGCCGTCGTCGAAGTCGTCGTCAAACGCAACGCCCGTTGCCGTTACACGACGATCCAAAACTGGGCCAATAACATCTACAACTTGGTCACCAAACGCGCTTACGCGTACGGCGACGCGACGATGGAATGGGTCGACGGCAACCTGGGTAGCAAGTTGACGATGAAATACCCCGCCGTCCACATGATGGAACCGGGTGCCCGCGGCGAAATCCTGTCGATCGCGTTCAGCAGCGCCGGTCAACACCAAGACGCCGGTGCCAAACTCGTTCACTGCGCCCCCAACACGACCGGGCAAATCGTCAGCAAGAGCATCAGCAAGAACGGCGGACGCGGTAGCTACCGCGGACTCGTGCGTGTCGAACCCGGGGCCTACAACAGCAAGAACAGCGTTGTTTGCGACGCATTGATTCTCGACGACAAGAGCCGCAGTGACACGTACCCATACATCGAAGTGCTCGAACAAGACGTTCAAATCGGACACGAAGCGAGCGTATCGCGAATCGGCGAAGAGCAGATGTTCTATCTGTTGTCCCGAGGGCTGACCGAAGCGGAAGCCTCGACGATGATCGTCAATGGTTTTATCGAGCCGCTCGTCAAAGAGTTGCCGATGGAATACGCCGTCGAAATGAACCGCCTGATCCAATTGCAAATGGAAGGCAGCGTCGGGTAGTGGATGGCGGTTAGCGATTAGCTTTTGGCGGTTGGCTCTTGGCGGTTGGCTGCCGGGTCTACGCCGAAGCGGCTTCGACCCAGCCTACTCTTCAATCTTCAATCTTCAATCTTCAATCTTCAATCTTCAATCTTCAATCTTCAATCTTCAATCATGTCCCTGACTGCCTCCGCCACCTTCGACGCTTCGGGCTTTGAAGGATTCCTCGAAGCCCGATCCAGCGAACCGCAATGGCTGACGCTGCTCCGTCGCGAATCGTTCTCGCATGCCGAAGCGATGGATTGGCCCAGTCGCCGCAGCGAGGAGTGGATTCGCACCGACAATCGAATCTTCCAGCTCCACAAGTATGCCCCACCTCAAGTCCCCGGCGGTGAGCTTGAGATTCCCGATGTCGCGCAGCTTCGCGAAGGCATCGATCCGGGCGGCACGATGCTTACCGTCGACAGCCAACTTGCGGTTGAGACGTTGGACGAATCCTTAGCGGCCATGGGTGTGCTGTTCGGTAGTTTGGAACGGTTTTGCAACGAAGCACCCGACAAGGTTCGCCCTTTTCTGTATACCGTCGTCGACCCCGACTACGACAAGTTCGCCGCCCTGCATGCGGCGTTTTGGTCCGGTGGTCAATTTCTGTATGTGCCCAAGGGTGTCGTGATCGAAAAACCGCTCTATATCGGTTCGGTCATGAGCGACGGGGGCATCGATACCAGCCACACGTTGATCGTGCTCGAGGAAGGAGCCGAAGCGACCGTGATTCATGAATCCAACAGCGTCGATCCGGCCGCCGGTGGGTTGCACATGGGCGCGATCGAGATCATCCAAAAGCCGAACTCGCATCTGCGTTACGTCAACGTCCAAGAATGGGGCCACAAGACGTACCACTTCGCACACCAGAAAGCCACCGTCGACCGCGACGCGACGTTGCAGTGGACCGTCGCCGCGATGGGCGCGGGATTGGCCAAGGTCAACCAATCGGTCGACTTGATCGGACCGGGGGCTGATTCACAAGTCAACGGCGTGCTATTCACCGAAGGCCGCCAACACATCGCTTACCACACCCAACAACATCACAAAGCCCCAAGCTGCCACAGCGACTTCCTTTACAAGTCCGCCCAGCAGGACAAGAGCCGGACCGTTTGGCGTGGCATGATCAAGGTCGACAAGAAAGCTCAGAAGACCGACGGCTACCAACGCAATGACAACTTGGTGCTGTCAAATCATTCCCGAGCCGATTCGATTCCCGGCTTGGAAATCGAAGCCGACGACGTTCGTTGCACCCACGGCAGCACGACGGCGAAGGTCGATGAAGAGCAGATTTTCTATGCACTGTGTCGCGGCTTCACTCGCAAAGAAGCCGTGCGGATGATCGTCAGTGGTTTTTTTCAGCAGATCTTCGACCGAATCACGATCGAGAGCGTTCGCGATGCCCTCGCCCTCGCCATCGCTCGCCAAGTCCGCGAATACGAGTGACCGTCGTTTTTGGAACGGCCATCGAAAAACTTTCGTTTCAACGATTCGACTTCAATTCAATCGTTCCAGCCTGGAACGTTTGATCGGGTTCGATTTCCCATACAATCCCCGAATCTTTGGCGACCTCGTACCGTCCACCCAGCCGATCGTCGGTCATCGATCGCGATACCGGATCGAACTCGCCCCAAGTGAATGAGACTTGGTAAGTACCCGAGACCGCTCCGTCACCCAAGTCGTAAGTCGATACGACGAGATTCCCTTGGTCGTCGGTCGTGCCGTTCGCGTAAACACCTTGGTTGTCGACCGGATGCAACGTCAACGTGACCCCGGAGGCGGGAGTGTCGTCGACCAGCACGGTGCCGTTGATCGCGACCAAGCCCGATCGAGTCGGTTCACGATGGCACGCCGTCACAGTGACGAGTGAAAGGATCAATCCCAGCGTCAAGAGAGTTGGCACGCCCCTGCTCGCTTGGAATCTGTACGGTGAACTGACCGGTTCTTCTGATTCAGTACGCATCGTGATCAACTCGTTCTCCGCCACGACGTGTGATCATCGATGCGAACGCCGTCGCATTCACGCTAGCGGTCACGAAACGGACCGATCCATCGCCGAGAATGAACTGGGATCCGCCTTCATGAAAACTGTGAAAACCAAACCCGCGAGCGTTGGTGCAGTTGATCGCGCAGGGGCCGCCCAACGGTGGCCACGACAAACCACTACGGAGCGAACCTTGCAACCAATGGTCACCTCCGAGCAAGTCTCCCCAACCGCCGCCTTCGAGCCCGATTAGATTGGCCGTTGCCACCGGATCCTCGCGACCGGCACTATAAACGACCGGCCCGCCGGTCCGCTCGCCGATGAAGATCGTGTTGGACAAACCGTCGAGCACCCCGGCGAAGTTTCCATCCTCGCTCCCGCCGAACAATTCGCTGACGACTTGCATCGCGCCTTCGCGGTTGGAAAGCAAGTTCGGTCCGAACGCGTGGACCGCGTACGTTCCACGGACGCCTGCGGCGGGGGTGAAATCACACGCGGCGATGTCCGTGGCCGTGAACGGCAACCCCGCGGGCGTCGAGTTGAACGTGTAGCGTCGTTGATCGGGACCGCCCGGGGATGAAGGACATAGGTAGCTAGTGATCGATTGCTGAATCACGGCCACGTTCGTCGGGCTGAGTTGGTCAACCGAGAGTGTATTGTGATTGAGTTGTTCGTAGGTCGCTTGCTCTTCCAAGAACGGCAAAATATCAACCGTCCAAACGCGCCCGTTGAACGCTTTGGGTTGCGTGTCCAACGGAGTTTCCAACCACCAAGCCCGTGGCAAACGTTTGTAGGCCGAATGGTAGTTGTGAATCGCGAGTCCGATCTGCTTCATTCGGTTCGAACAATCCATCCGCCGCGCCGCCGCCCGAGCCGCTTGAACCGCCGGAAGCAACAATCCGACCAAGACGCCGATGATGGCGATCACGACAAGCAATTCGATCAGGGTAAAAGCAGACCGCTTCTTAGGTTTCATCATGGCTTTTCGATGGGGGATTGAATTCTCAATCTTTTCATTCGTCGTCAGTGTCGCTGTTTCTCGGCACATGAATCATCATGCAACGGCAATGGTCCACCTTTTTGTGAATTCGGTCGGCACGTTGATGAATCAGCAGAACCTCATGCCTCAGACCCTCATGCCTCGGCGAAGACACTCCGTGAACGCCACGAACGACCGATCATCCGGGGAAAGGACCTCGGAGTTGGTAATGCCCGAGATCACCGATTTCGAAGGTGTGGGCGAAATCGACGAATCGAGCCGTTAATTTGAAAGCGTCCAACCCGTTTGTAACCCAGGCCACCACATTGTCGGTTCTCAGCACCCCCTGACAACCGCTTTGTCTATCCAGCAAACAAAACTTAATATTTGTGACGGATTCACTTCGCTCAGCCACTTTATCAGTCCGAACTGATGATCGGCTCTCGTTTTGGCATAGTGTAACCGAGGGCGGCGTTGATGACGATTAAGGGTGGACGAGTCCTTGGTAGCGTTGCATGGCGCCAACGGAAGTTCCGTCCTGGTTGACGTCGTTTGCTAGGATGCGACTGATGTCTTTGAACCTTGTCGCATCAGGTGAGTCCAAGCCCGGATGTCCGCCCTGAGCACTCTTTGCATTAGGTACAGGGCTGCGTCGGATTGCTCTTTCGTGT
The DNA here is from genome assembly GCF_007859915.1 of Neorhodopirellula pilleata. GTDB lineage: Bacteria > Planctomycetota > Planctomycetia > Pirellulales > Pirellulaceae > Rhodopirellula > Rhodopirellula pilleata. The sequence continues at coordinate 59,196 of NZ_SJPM01000009.1, read as the reverse complement.
TCGCCGCGACGCAGTCGGACGGGATCGCGATCTGGTAGTCTCGCATGTAGGCGTCGTTGCAGGTAAAGAGCACGCAAATGTCCGTTGCCACCCCCGTGACGATGGGTCGTTTTACCAGCAAGTGCTTTAGCAAAACGTCTAATGTGGTGGCATAGAATGCCGAATGCTTATTCATCGACATCAACGGAGATACTTCCATCATCAATATCACGCTCGACCGAGACGCCACCATCGGGCGTGTCGACGTCCAGTACCGTCTCCTTGCGATCGCATCCAAACAACATTAGCCCGACCGCAAAGGCAGCCGAGAGCAGAAAGGCGTTAACCAAGTCTTTGGCAAAATACATTTCGATGGGCTTTCAATTGATTGTAGGGGTTGCTCTGTTTACTTAGCCGAAAAGGGGCTGGCCCTCTCCGGGGATGCTAAAAAGACGAGACGGATTGACTCAACTCGAAAAGGTTAGAGCCATTCCCTAATAGGTTTTAGACCGTCGGTCCACGACGACCCATGATCAATCCGATCACGAACAAAACCAAGAACACGACGAAGAGTATCTTCGCGATCGAGGCAGCGGTGCCGGCGATGAAGCCGAAACCGAGTACGCCAGCAATCAACGCGATGACTAGAAAAGTTAAAGCCCAGCCCAACATGGCAATCTCACAAGGTGAAAGGTGTTTCCGCCGCGTGGGGTGAACGTCACTTTCACGCAGATCAAACTGGTTAAAGCGATTGCCGTGCCAAAATGAGTTGCTTTGCTGTCAATCGAGAAAGTTACGGGGCAATCTCACCAGACGGCTGAAGCGAGATCAGGATTGTTTCAGGAACGACCGCCTCGGTCGTCAGCTCACGCGGGATGTTCGTCAAGTGGTTCGCGGTATGCCAAGTGGTGACCGATGGTCGATCAGTGCCTCGCAGGTCCAAGGAGACCGTCATTTCGACAGGGTCGAGCAAAGTGAACGCATTCTCAGGCCCCGACAATGTCAATTCCGCATAAGTGGGTTTGGGATCGGCAACTTGAAACCCTTCAGGCAGATTTCGAAACTCGATCGGCACGACGAACGTCCGCTGCACGGTATCGGTTTGAAAAGCAAAGAGCCACCAAGAGAGCGTAGCCAAAGCGATCGCGACCAGCTTCAATCCCCAGTTGGGATCGCGTCTGGTTCGATTGCTTTGATCGACGTCGTTCTGGTCGTGATAGTACTTTCCTAAACGCGATGCGAGCTCGGCGGGCTCGATCACTTTCAACTGTCCATCTTGGGCCAACGTAATCGTTCCGCGCTCTTCCGAAACGGCGACGACCAAGGCGTCGCTGCATTCGGCGAGGCCCGCTGCGGCGGCGTGCCTCGTCCCGCCATCGGGCACTTGGTCGAATCGTGTGGTCAGTGGTAAATGCAGCCCCAAGCTGACAATCCGGTGTCCTTGAATGAGCACCGCGCCGTCATGGCCGGGGGATTTCGGGTGAAAGATGCTCTTTAACAATGGCTCGCTTATCTGGGCATCGACCTCGACACCGCCTTGCAGATGAAGATCGAGAGGTTGCCGGTTCGGAAACACCAACAATGCTCCGATTCGGTCTTTGGCCAAGTCGGTCACCGTCTGAGTGATCGTGTCAACAGTACGGTGTGATGGCCGTGCATCCGAAACACCGCGAAACCATCTCGTCGACGTCAAGCGTTCGAATCCGTGGCGAATGTCTTGTTGAAACACCACGACCATCGCCAACAGCAAGCCAACGATGCCGTAGCGAAACGCCATGATTGTTAAGAAGAGATCGAGCCAACGAGCGATTAGGAATAGCACGCCGAGCGACACCACGATAACCGCAAGTGATCGAGACGCACGGTCCCGCAACCACACGAGCAGGATGTAAATCAGTACGGCTACCACCGCAATGTCCAGCCCGTCGGCAAGCCGTACATGGTCAATCAACGGTCTCGCGAATGAGTCCATTGGTCACCACCGTGGCAACAACATCACGGCGTCTTTGTTGAAAATGATATGCAAGTCGATTGCAAACTCACGAATCACTTCGAGCGAAATCGTCTCGAACGGCTGCCACGTCGCCACGATGCACCGCCCCGTCTCCAATCGATTCACACCACGCCGTTGCAGCTCTGCAGCGAACTCCGGCGGCGGAGGTTCAGCGAGCAAGGTTTCTTCGCCGGTGGTCGGGTCAAAGAGCAAAGCCCCATTCTCGGCCACGATGCGATCAAACAACGACACGTCGGGAAACAGATCCAAGATCGGTTCGAGCCGTCGGCCGGTCACCATTAATAGTTTGCGGCCTGAGTCTCGCAATCGACGCAGCGCGTCGACCGTCGAGGTTTCGACATGACCGTCCTTCGCCAGGGTGCCGTCGTAGTCGGCGGCAAGCACGTGATAACGCATACCCTAAAGGTTCCGTCCTGAGTGAAAAATAGACACGAGCACTTCATTCAAATCCGAATGATGCGTAAGTCCGTAGCGAAAGCCAACTAACATTACATGAGAAATGCTTGACAGCGAATGAACTGCCAAGCACACAGAGTGATCTTCTCGTCTCGAGCCGAACGCTTATTCGACTTCAATCTCTTCTACCGCATCGGCTTTCTCTTCGCCCGCTTCTTCAAGGGCGTCCGCTTTTTGTTCACCAACCTCTTCCTTACGATCGGCTTTCATTTCACCGCGTTCTTCCAACATATCGGCCTTGTCTTCCGCAGTATCCTGGACGGGCTCGGACGACTCATCGGTACGATTCCTTAGAGATTCAGCCGCGTTTTGTGACTGGTCGCGGATGGCTTCAGCGGCCGACTTAGATTGGTCGCGAATCTCTTCGGCAGTTTGCTGAGTCGTATCACGGATCGCATCGGCTTCGCGATCCATTGCGGACTCGTCGCAGCCGACCGTGGCGAATGTAGCAAGGGCCAAAGCACAGGTGGCTAACGTCTTCATCGTGTTGTTCCTTCAGAGGGGAGTAGTGGTCACCCGCGAACTTGCGGGGACTGATCTCCGTTACGGAAGCATTCCGTGTGCCAATCCAGAAAGCGTCTATACAGTATCGAGTCCCCGAAACAAGAGGTGCATCAACGATTCGATTTCGCGAGGCGGTTGGTCCGCCAGTTGCTTTCTCGACGGCGACAAGTCCGATTGGCTGTTTCAGCGTCGACTCCAAATCCTTCCCCTTCAATAGGAAACCATAAGATGTCCATGAAAACACTCGCCGATGCCTTCTACGACGAACTGCGTGACGCGTTGAGTGCTGAGAAACAATTGGTTAAAGCCCTTCCAAAGATGATCAAGAAAGCGTCATCTGAAAAGCTGGCGGCCGCTTTGCAAGAACACCTCGACGAGACCGAAAAACAGGTCGAGCGAGTCGAGAGCGCTTTTGAGGAAACCGGCAAGAAAGCCCGAGCCAAAACCTGCGAAGCCATGAAAGGGTTGGTCACCGAAGCGGAAGAGATGCTCAAAGAGGACGCCGAACCGGCGGTCAAGGACGCAGTCATCATCGCGTGCGCTCAAAAGGTCGAGCATTATGAAATCGCAACCTACGGGACGCTGTGTACCTGGGCCGAAGCACTCGGATACGACCAAGCATTGAAGTTGCTTAAGCAAAACATTGATGAAGAAGAAACCGCCGACAAGAAGCTCAGTGAGCTTGCCAAGACCATCAATCAAGATGCCTTAGCGGACGCCTAAATCTCGCTCCTCAAGTTCCGTCTCGCTCCAATTGCGTTGAATACCGAGGCCGGTCGTTTTGAGATCGGCTATCAAAACGCAATTGGGGCGAGTCGTTTTGTGCCACGCTTTTCTCAACTAACATCCAACCGACAGCAGCCGAAATCGAGCACGGAATCATCCTTCTTTCGCTTCGGGTGAAAGACCTCAGAGTCGAGCGAGTAATAGATGAACTTGCCCTCCCTCCGCGTTTGTACGATCCCGGCGTGGTAGAGCACTCGAAGGTGATGCGAAACCGTCCCGATTTCAAGCTCGAGAAGCTCGGCGACGTCGCCTACGCTCAGCGGCCCCATTTGCAGTGCGCGGATCACCTTCAAGCGTATCGGATCCCCGACCGCTTTGAGATAAGTGGCGCACCGTTCATCTTTTTCTTGTTCGCGATTAGCCGGTCTAGCCACTGCCGAGTTTACCTATTCGAGTTTCGCATCAGTACTTACTTGGATCCTATCCAAAACGGCTCTGCCCCTTTAGAGGCGATCGCCGGAGAGGGTCAGACCCCTTTTCAGATAGGCACTAAAGACGTTTCATCCGCACCGAGCCCTGATCGCCGACCGCTTGAAAACGACCGTTCATCCTGTGCGAACTGAACTGAGCCTGCATCTTGTAGCTACCCAGTAGCGGGCCCAATCGTTTGTCGGCGACATAGCCGGAGGAACCATCTCGGGCAGGAACCAAGTCGACGCGATACGCAAACGGGATGATCTTGAAGAACCGCCCTGCGAACAGAGCGGAGTAAGTGCCATTGCTGTTAGGCCGGATGTTAGCCCGCATCGGCCCTTGATGGCCGCTTGACGGACTCGACCACTCGCCCTTCCAACGCCCCGCCGGCGAAGCGGCTTGGCACCAACCGGCAAACATCATCCAGAACGAAAAGACAAATGCAAATTTCATCGCTCGCGGGGTATTCATAGATCATTCGCAAAAAGTAATGGATTTGGTTCGGATGAAAGGTCATCTGACGCGATTTTGTTAAACGTTCATCCTGATTGCGCGAAGCAGACCGGTCAAGAGATGGCCAAAGGTGCGTTCGGAGTTCCCGGTTTCGACGGCGAAGCCAATCGCAGAATTGAGTGAATCGAGCGAAGCGGGGCAAACGTGTCGGGTCGCGTTGCCGTGAAGCTCGCCAGACACTATGATAATCAAACAAACGTTAGATTGTTTATGGTTTTGATTTATCTCCCTTCCCGTCATTCGGAGCTGCCGAAATCGATGCGTTCATGTGGAACCGATCATGATGTGCCGGCGTGGGATTACGACCGATGAAGAATCCGCGAGCTTTATTTCCCCTTTTACTCATGTGCTGGACGCTCGTGGGTTGCAGCTCCGCTTCGTTGCCGAATCGCGACTCGGACGGATTTTCCGGGCAACTCACCATCACTGGTTCCAGCACCGTGGCTCCGCTTGTCACCGAGATCGCTAAACGGTTCGAGAAACAACATCCCAGCGTGCGGATCGATGTACAGACCGGCGGCAGCGGAAAGGGGATCGCGGACGTGCGTTTGTCAGTGGCCGATATCGGCATGGCGAGTCGAGCCCTTGGCTCCGATGAGTCCGACTTGACCGCTCATCGGCTTGCAGCCGATGGCGTCGGATTGATCGTTCACGCATCCAATCCGATTGTCGAGTTGACCCAGGAACAGATCATCGCGATCTATACCGATCAAACGAACGATTGGGGCGACGTCGGTGGTGACAACGATAAGATCATCGTCGTTCATAAAGCCGAAGGTCGAGCAACGCTGGAAGTCTTTTTAGAACATTTCGGCATCGAGAATCCGGCGGTCAAGAGCGATGTCATCGTCGGTGAGAACGAACACGCGATTAAAACGGTCGCGGGTGCCCCGGGTGCGATCGGCTATGTTTCGATCGGAACCGCGGAAGCCGATCGGGAACTCGGAGTACCGATCAAACTGCTGCGGCTCGGCGGAGTTGAGGCGAGCACCGCGACCGTGGCCAGCGGTGCGTTTCCGATGAGCCGCCCGCTCAATTTAATAACCACGGATTCGCCGATACCTCTGGCGAGCGAATTCATTCGTTTCTGCCAATCGCCGGATGTTCATGACTTAGTTCGATCGCAATATTTCGTTCCGATCGAGAATGAGCCGGACCGTGCGAAGTGATTGGATACTGACCGTTCTCACGCGGTCGCTAGCGATCGTTTCGGCGGCGATCATTCTGCTGATACTCAGCTTTTTGCTTCGCGAGTCCCTCCCGGCTCTACGGCAACTTGGGATCGTGCGGTTCGTTACCGATGTGAGTTGGCATCCGCTATCGGGACAATTCAACTTCATGCCGATGGTCGTGGCGACTCTGGTCACAAGTTTGGGTGCGATCGTGATCGCCGCACCTTTGGGAATCGCCTCGGCCGTGTTCACTCACTTTTACGCACCATCGAAACTGGCGGTATGGTATCGTCGGCTGATCGAACTGTTGGCGGGAATCCCGTCGGTCGTGTTCGGCCTTTGGGGACTCGTCGTGCTGGCACCCATCGTTGCGAACCTAGGCGGCAGCGGTCAAAACCTATTCACGGCTACCGTTGTTCTGGGATTGATGGTGTTACCAACCGTTGCGCTGTTGTCCGATTCGGCAATCGCATCGGTGCCGCGAGAGTGGATTCAAGGGGCGGCGGCATTGGGGATGCAGCGTTCGGCCATCGTGGGGCAGATCGTGTTGCCCGGCGCCAAACGCGGGATCGGCAGCGGAATCATTCTGGCGCTGACACGCGCGTTGGGAGAAACGATGGCGGTGCTGATGCTGGCCGGCAACATCGTCGAAATGCCAACGTCGCTGCTTTCGCCAGGACGAACTTTGAATGCCAACATTGCCTTGGAATTGGGCTACGCGTCGTCAGCACATCGTTCGGTGCTATTCGTTAGTGGTTTGATGTTGATGCTCGTCGTCGCAACCATCGTCATCGCGGTTTCACGTCGTCAGAGGACAACTCATGACGGAGAATAGAATCACGGCATCATCAAGAAGGTTCATCGCACGCCACGTTATTCGCGAGTTCGTCGTGACCACGATCGTGTGGGTTGCCGCCGCGATGGTGCTCGTGACTGTCGCTTGGATTTTGTTCGATGTGGCGGCACGCGGATTCGCCCACGTGACGCCTTCGTTTCTTATCGAAGACGTTCAGAATGCCGGTCGTGAGGGCGGCATCGGTCCCATCTTTCTTGCGACCGGACTGATTCTGCTGGTTTGCATGACGGTTGCGATTCCTTTGTCACTGGGAACGGCGATCGCACTGACCGAACAGGTTGGTCGAGAGAATTTTTTCTCACGCAACGTTCGCCGCTCACTCGACGTTCTGGCGGGCGTGCCGTCGATCGTGTTTGGATTGTTCGGCAACGCGTTTTTTACGATCACGTTAGGATTGGGCTATTCGATTCTCTCGGGAGGGTTGACGCTCGCCTGTATGGTGCTGCCGATCTTGATCCGCACTTCAGAGCAAGCGATCATGGCGGTTCCGTCGGACTACCGTTACGCCGCCGCCGCGTTGGGATTGCGACGAACCTCGATTTTGTTCCGTGTTGTTTTGCCATCGGCCGCGCCGGCGATCGTCGCGGGGGTGGTGTTGAGTATCGGTCGAGCGTTGGCGGAAACGGCGGCGTTAATCTTCACGTCGGGCTATGTCGCCCGCACGCCCCGATCGCTTTTGGATTCCGGTCGATCGATGAGCGTTCATATCTATGACTTGGCCATGAACGTGCCCGGCGGCGGATCGCGTGCTTATGCCACCGCATGTGCGCTGGTCTTGATGTTGCTGTTGATCAACGTTGCGACCGGTTGGTTGTTGCGTGTTGCCGGGTTATCCGACCGGCCCAAATCGATAGGTTTCCGATGATCGTCACCGAAGAACTTTCCGTGGCCTATCATGGTCGTACCGTCTTGCGAGACGTCAGTATCAACGCCGTGCCCGGGACCATCCTGGCATTGGTCGGCCCGTCGGGATGCGGCAAGAGCAGTTTTCTGGCCGCGTTGAATCGCTTAACCGATATGATCCCTGGTGCGAGTGTCGGCGGTCGCATTCGATTCGGTGGTATTGATCTTGACGAAGCCTTTTCGTCGTCGGCGGAATTGCGTCGCCATGTCGGGATGATCTTTCAAAAGCCCAATCCGTTCGCGATGTCCATTGCCCGCAATATCGAGCTGCCGCTGAGGGAACACGGTTGCCGGGACCGCAGTGAACTGCAACGCGTTACGGAGAACGTCCTGCGAGATGTCGGACTGTGGGACGAGGTCCGCGATCGGCTCGATCAATCGGCCTTGGAACTTTCCGGTGGTCAACAGCAGCGGCTTTGCATCGCCCGAGCGTTCGCGCTGAAGCCACAGGTTTTGTTAATGGACGAGCCTTGCAGTTCGCTCGACCCGGTTTCGGCCGAGCGGGTTGAACGTTTGATTGCGTCGATGCGAGGCCGGTACACGGTATTGATCGTCACCCACAACCTTGCCCAAGCAAGGCGCCTGGCAGATCAAGTGGCGGTCTTTTGGACTCACGACGGCGTCGGCGAGATCATCGAACAAGGTCAGACAGAAACGGTGTTCACTGAACCAAGCAACAGCATCGTTGCGTCGTATCTTTCAGGCCGGCAGGGGTAGTCATCGTTAGGCACTGACCCAGACGGTTCGTTTGGATATGTCTACGGCTCGAGAACGATCATCACGGGATCGGTTCGATCGTCCGCGATCTCGACGGTCAGACCGCTGGTGTAATAGTCGGCGTATCGACGCGGTACCGTGTTTCCGTGTGCATGGGCTTCCTTGGCCAAGTCTTCGGTTAGAACGATTTGGACCACGACGACTTCATAAGCCCCCGACGGCAAACCGACGTTGCCGTCTTGATCGGCGGGATGGAAGGTGCCTTCGGAACTGATGCGACTGGCGAAACGTGCTTTGTCGCTGGTCCGTCGAAACTCGATGCTTCCGGACATGACCGGCGTTCCGTCCACGAACCGGACGGTGCCCGAAGTCGGGCCGACGACGTTACTGCAGCCACCCAAAGAAACGACCAAGACAATGCCCGCCCCGAATGAAATTGCTCTCAACGTATTGCGAATCACGGGACCAACTCGACCACCCGAGCGTCACGTCGATTCGCCAACGCCCCGAGCACTTTCGTATCGGTGTCGGGGTTGAAGAATCGAACGCTGCCGTCAACGAGTGCGAAGTGTACGCCACCGGGGTGCCAGCTGCCGAACGAAAACATATCCGCCAAAACGTCGTCGGGACCATTGGCCAGTCGCAGTCCTGGTCCAGCCAACCGGCACGACGCGGGCAAGTGGTCGCCGTCGTAAGCGGGCGAGTCAAACGGGAATTGTTCAAGTTGTGAGATCGGCACGAACTTTTCGCCGAACAGAAACGTGTTGGAAGTTCCGTCGCTGACCGACGCCATCCGAATACGATCGGACGGGCTAACCGCTATGCCGTTTTGACAATTAGGCCGAACGCTAATGATCACCCCCGTGCCGTTGCCGCCGAAGTAGAAATCCGTCGGGTCGCCCGTCGCACCGGGAGTCAAGTCGCCATGATTTCCGGCGTAGTCGCACAGAGCCCCCGGCACGTCGAGAGAGACACTCGTCGGACGTGGCGGAATGGGACATCCACACGGCAGTCGACCACCTCCTCCCATAACCGTCGTGCGCAATTCACGGGTGCCGATCGGACGCGTGCCGCTACGCCGTGACGGACATAGAAAAATATCGGGGACGACGGTACGAACGTTTTCTTCGTGCTCGTGCCAAGGCTTTGAGAAATCCCATTGATCCCCAAGCGAAGCCTGCTCGATGAAGGGCATGATCCGGGCAAGCCAAGTCGGCGTCTCGAGTCCGCACTGATCCGAGGGATCGGCGTCGGGGCGGGATTCATAACGGGCCGGCGGAAAATAACCAACAGCATCGTGATGCATGTGGGTCGCCAGAGCCAACTGCCGCACCCGATTGGCGCAATCGGTGCGTCGGGCCGCCTCGCGTGCAGCCTGCACCCCAGGCAACAACAAGGCAACCAAAATCCCAATGATTCCGATGACGACCAGCAGCTCGATGAGCGTAAAGGCACGCTGCGGATAGTTCTTTGTATTCAACTGAATGGATCATCCGCTTGAAAAGGTGAAGGCAACTCAGTCCGACCGCCGTTTATCTTAATTTAACTAGGTAAGAGTTGCCACTATGACCGTGAGCCACCTGTCAAATTCGCCCACACGTTACCCAAACCTTTCAGTTTATGGTCAAAAACACACGTCTTTCTTGATATGTGCGACAATCAAGCTGATTCATTCATTTTGAAACGATCGTACCCAGCGTGAGTTGGTCGCAAAAATATCCTGCACGACCGCGCGGACTTCTTCCGGCTCGTACGGATCGTGTTCCAATTCGTGCTCGAGCAATTCCAGCTTCTTGCGGATCAAGTATCCCTGCATGCTCTGGTAACGCCGCAGTTCTCCGCGTCGCAGAAACGCCCCCACTTCCAAACGACGGCTCCATTCTTCCCAGACCGGCAACCAAAACAACGCATGGTCTTTGTCGCCGCTCAATGCCGCCGACAAGCATTCACCGCGAGCTAAGGCGATCTCGTCCAAACATTCCTTTGGCGACGGATAGTAGGCGTAACAGGCGACGACACTCAATGCGACCAATCCAGCCAACATCGTCGCCCCGATGACACCGCGTGGGACGATGACATCGAATCCCCGTCGCCCGGTCGCATCGGTCGACTGCGGCGCCGCCACTGCCAAGCGTGACTCGTCGATCGCCAAGGCGCGCAGTATCAAACCGATCACCACGAAGAACGCCAAGGCGGCCAAGGAAATCAATCCTGCGATGTCGGCCTGTTTCAACACCGCCTCACGCGCCGTCAACCAGAAGTTCTGATGCAGCGACGAAAGCGGATTGGCATAGATGTCAAACGCGTGCGTATGCCCGGCCGGATGCACCCCCGGTGGCACGAGTGGTTTGTTGATCGCATATGAAATCGCCATCACGATCACCAACAATCCGGCCAACCAAGTCGCCGCCGCTTTCCAACCAAAATGCCTGCCGAACCAAAACGGTGTGGCGAGGTTCATCCCGGTTCCAAGAATCAACAACGTGAACGCGGCACCGGGCGAGTTGGCATGTTGGAACATCATGCCCAGTTGGCTCATCGCCAACATCGGCGTCGCGTAAACCGGAACGGCAACCGTCAACATCGTCAACGGTGCCATCGGATCGTCACGTTCAACACTGTGTTGCATCGCACCGTAAGGCAACGCGGAGGCCAGGACGGCGAGACCCGAAAGTGCCAGCAGCGTCAACGCCAACGGAACCCCGGTCGCATCGCGGGCCATTTGGATCATCGTCGCGACCAATCGACGCATGCCGATCAAACCCGATTTATCGGCGACGTCATCGTTTGATTCATCGAGCGGTTTGCGACGGTCCAGCGCATCCCACAACAATCCAAGCGCCGTCACGATGATCAATGAACCGAACGCGAACAACAAGATGACCACCGGACGACTGAGCGTCAGCCCGTACAACAGCGACAACGGATTGAACAGCGGAGCCGATAACGCGAACGCCGACATCGCCCCCGGCTTCACCCCCGAACGACGCATTTGAATCAGAATCGGCAATACGCCGATCGAACAAACCGGCAATAGCATTCCGACCAACCAAGATTGCGGCAGCGCCCGCAACGAATCGCCGCCGAACAACCGACGCGTGCCATCGCGTCCGAGGTAATACCGCAAAATCGCGGCGATCAACAAACCGACCAACAACGTCGGCGCGGCCGCGATCAAACCTTGAGCGATACGGATCAATCCGCCGACGAGCATGATCAGAGGCGAATTCATGGCGTGGAGCCTTTCCATTTCGGAAGTTGATCGGGAATCTTAGGCAGCGACTGCTCAATCAATTCGCACAACGCGGTCGTTTGTAGGCGGTTCGCATCGGTTAGTTCATGGTTCGCCGCACGCAGGTTTGCCGACAACGATTCAGCGGCGTTGTCCAGCGGAATCCAATCAGGTTCGGGTAAGTTGGTGTCGGCGGCAATTTCGGGCACCCAACTGACCAGATCGACGATCTCGTCGGCCTGCTGCTTGGCTTCGGCGGGCGACGACTTCGACGCATCGAGCCGTTGACGAATCTTCGCGGCCGCGTCTTCCAAACCATCAGGCCAGTGCGGTGCGACTTCGTGATCGTCTTCGAACAACGACGTCTTGGCCGAATCTTCAGTAACGCAACCGGCAAACAGCGTCATCGCAAGGGACACCGTCACAACGTAACGAATGAAAGGTGAACGCATCATTTGTACTCCGGTGTCGCTACGGAATTCATGATCCGATCGATCACCTTCTCGACACTTTCTCCACGAGTCAGCAAACGCACCGACAACACCGGACCGGCCACCTCGGCGACGTCGGTCGGAGTTACAAAATCTCTGCCCTTGAGCATCGCCCACGCCTGTGCGATCGCTTGCCAGCACATCATCCCGCGAGGGCTGACTCCGAGTTCGACCGATTCGTCGGACCGACTCGCTTCGACCAGATCGATCAAGTAGTCGGTCACCCGCGGATGAACACTGACGCGTTGAGCTTTCTGCTGAAGCGATTGCAAATCGCTCAACGACAGCGGCGAGGTCGCCGTGGCATCTTTGAATTTGTCGCTCTCGATCGAATCGTGAACCTCGCGTTGTAAAATTCGTCGTTGGGCTTCGCGATCGGGATAACCGATCTTCAGTTTGATCGTGAATCGATCGAGTTGGGCTTCGGGCAAAGGATACGCGCCATGAGAATCGATGGGGTTTTGGGTCGCGATGACAAAGAACGTCGGCGACAGCGGTTGAGGCTTCCCATCGATCGTGACTTGTCGTTCGGCCATCGCTTCCAACAACGCGCTTTGCGTCCGCGGCGTCGTCCGGTTCAACTCGTCGGCCAGCAACACGTCGGCGAAAACCGGCCCGGAATGAAATTCAAATTCACGTGTCTTCTGGTTGAACATACTGAAACCCGTGATGTCGGCCGGCATCAAATCGGGAGTGCACTGCACCCGCGCTAAACGACCGTGAATGCCTTCGGCGATCGCTTTGGCCAGCGTTGTTTTGCCCGTCCCCGGCAAATCATCCAACAGCAAGTGCCCACGCGAAAGCAAGCACGCGATGACCAAGTCGATCTGATCTTCTTTGCCGAGCAGAACGCTGCGCAAGAACTCACGCAAGCGAGCAACATCGGGCGACGATGGAACTGAATCTTGATTGAATGGTGTTTCGGTATCGGCGGTCATGCTCATGACATCGCCTCCTTGGTCAGTGCGTTGATGGTGCGAACGTGAAGCAAGTCGACCAGTGCGGTCGCATCACGATTCGATGGTTCTTTGCCGTGACCGAAGAACAATTCATCGGCGGCATCGGAAAAACGGCGAGCCGCACGTGCGATTTCTGCGTCGGCGCGGGTGAGTTGTTCGAGCCAAGCCCGTTGGGACTTGCCAGTCGGTCGACGTTGACCGGCCAAGCGGGCTCGGGCTTCAATGATTCGGATCGCCAATCGGACGCGTTGACGAGGTCGCAGCCAACGGGCCAACGCCCAGACCGCCGACAGCAACCAATCGATCCAGAAACATCGCGTCAGGTAAACGCAAATCGAGACCACCACGCCGGCGGTCATGACGGGCCAATACGCCGCCGCAAATCGAACGGCAAGCAATCGCCACGAGGGCCGATAAACAGGTGGCATGAATCCTGGAGTTGGTTCGATCTCAAACCATCGTCCGTCGTCCAATCGCACTTCCGCCCAAACGTGGACGTCTTGCGGGAGCACCGACGCGTGGCCCGCCGCCATGTCGAACGAATCCGGTCGCACATAAAACCCTGTGACCAGCCGCGACGACAATCCGATCTGACGGGCCATCAAAGCCGCCGTGGTGGCAAACAGATGATCGCCACCGCGACGTGACCGCCAAAAATCCTCAAGCGAACTCGCACTCGATTCGCCGTCGCGATCGTATGTGAAGTCGGTGCGAAGCTTTTCGATGCAAGCGTTCAGCTGATCGACGGGGTTGGTGTGACCAATGATCGCTGATTCAACCAATTCTCCGATCGTTTCTCGTGAGCCGACGGCGCTAGCCGCGGGTTCTCCGGTCGCTTCTCGTGAACCGACGGCGCTACCGGCGGGCTCCGTTTGCAAATTCGTGCCCCGGAGTCCCTCACGAATCTCGTCTTCCATCAATCCGACGCTGGCCACATGCACTACCGTCAGCGGCGGCACCTTGTCGCGTCCGGGCATGAAGAAACTGCCATCGCCGGTGATCCCGTAAAAATCTTGACGGTCGACTTCTTTGATGTGAACGCCCGCCGTCATCATCGGCACCGGCAGACGCTGCGAATCGAGCCGGATGATCTTCAATAAACCCACCGACACGGCCTCGCCATCACGCGACAACACATCACGCATCGCCGGATCAAAGAACCAAGGGGCGTCGTTAATGTCCACACGCGTCAGCTTTTCAACGTTCAGGTCTGCCGATTGCGACCATTGATCGCCGTCGAACGTATCGTAACGCTGCATCGCCAATCGGATGCCCGTCGGGCCGTCCCACTGCACGACGCTCGCGTCATTCTTGTCTTGAAAATGGCGGTGCTTCTTCGGCGGCATGCGTTGTGTAGAAAACGACCCGCCGCCCTGCTCGCTTTTGGCCGCCCGCTCGTGCATGGGAATCACGTTTTCGTTGTTCATCCCTTGTCGTTTTTCCCATTTGTTCTTTTGCTTCTTCGGTTCGCCGATCATGTCGTTGAACATGTCGAACAGTGTCGACTCGGTCGACTCCAAAAAGATGTCTGAGTCCACCGCCCCGAACGACTCGGCATGATCCTTGGCCGCGATCGCCGCGTCGCCGGTTCCGACGCCGCTTCGCGCGGCCGGGTCGGACCACTCGCTGCCTCCGCTCGTCGGCATCCAACCGAACTTCAAGTGTGTGGGGTCTTTCATGCGGTCTTGGATGGCGTAGCCGCCGACGGCGAGCACGACGAGCGTCATGATCATCACGCTCGGACGCAGCGACCACGATCGCTGGACCGACGCGGGCATCGCCAAATCGAGTCGTTCCCAATGGTTCGCGATCAAATGCCAGACGCAACCGAGCATCCACACCAACGGCACCGCCGCAGCGTATGGGCTGTCCGAAATTGAAGCGCAAAACAGCACCAAGAATCCGCTGACGACGAGCGATAACGATCTCGTTCGATTCGTTGTTGCTCCGACGGCCATGGCCAACGATGCGGCCCCGAACAGCGTCAAGGCGGACATCTCATAAGCGATCGGCGAACCGAATGCGCGGGCGGCGAACGCGAACGCGATCGGCGAGATGGCAAGCACCGATGTCGCCAAACTGGCGACCCGTTTCGGTAGGCGAGTTCGATCACCGAAAGTCTTGGCGACTTCCGCTACTAGCAGTGCCGCGACGATCGTTCCCATCTCCGCCAAGAACCAGAAACGAGACTCGACGAAAAACCGTAGCGGAATCACCGAAGCGATTGCCAACGCGGCTAATGCGATCGTTTCGATTCGTCTACGCGACCAGGTTGGCATCACGCACCTCCGTCCAAAACTCCATCAACCCTTGCGCGAGGCCTTGGTCACGGCGGATCATTCGATGAGAGTGGCCGCCGGCCAATCGGTGGTTCACCGCCGGATCGGAAATGCAAACCGCGACGTCACCACCGTGAGCCGAAGCGATCGTGATCGAGGCTCGCTGTCCCGATTGCTTGGAGAGTTGTCGAGCCTCGAAACCGTCGGCGGGAACTTCGGCGAGTGCGTCCATCATTTGCACAAAACCGTCCCAACCTCGTCGAACGTGAAAACAACGTTGTCCGACATAAACCCGCAATGGCACGGACGCTTGATGCAAGTTTGCCAAGACGCTCGCGGCGACGCGGATGCGATCGGCGAGTTGATCGCGATCACGGGTCCGGGCCGCATCGACGATCACCTCGACGCTCGGACATTGTGGGCCGCTTCGCTGCGTCACCACCAGATCACCCGATCGTGCCGTGGCAATCCAATTGACCTGCCGCATGCAATCGCCGCGTCGGTACTCACGCACGCCCAAGAAATCACCCGCCCGACCGGTCCGATTGCCTTCGCCGGTTTCCGCCGCCCGGCGTCCGGTCATCGCCGTTTGGCCGGCGATCGGATACACCTTCGGCCACACCGTGACTGGGGAAATGTCTCGTAACTTTCGCTTGGCCGTCCAAATTCCGAACGGAAACGAACACGTCAAGATCGCATCGCCGTCGGGATATCGGCCACGCAACTCCGGGCGGATCGTGAAGTGATAGGTCGATGTCGCCAACGCACGAACGAACGCGAGCGCCACCGTCGGCACCGCCGCCGCGTCGTCGCTGGCGATTCTGCGGTCCAAGAATCCCTCGACCGCCAAACCCCACACCGGCATCGGCAATCGGTTTCGCACCGCCAACCGCAATTCACAAGGATCGCCCTCGTGAACGTGGGATTGACCCGGGCTCAAGCGACAACTCACCGCGCGAACGGCGATCGCCGGCCAAACCATCCCGACTGCGATCACCGACCCGAGCGACGCCGCAAGCGTCCAGCCGATCGGTGCAAGATAGACTCCAACGATCACGCTGATCGCGGTCGCCAAGACGAACCAACCAACGGGTTCTTTCAACCAATAAACAAAACGATTGGCCCAGGGGCAAAAGTCCGTGGTCAGCAAACGCGCTGCCAAACTTCCGCCCATGGGCACGTCATGGGCCATTGCCATGAGACGCACCTCGGGTACAGAAACAAGAAAGGGGAAACGAAAACGTCACGAGTTCGTCAAACTCGTGGCGGTCCCCTTACCGAGATGCTGTTGCCCAAGACACCGCGTGAAACCACGCGATCGGCAACTCGCAAAATGAACTCCGCAGGCGAGTCACACTCCGCCCGCGCCGGTTCAACCAAAATCGCCCCATCTCGTGAGGCGAAGAAGTTTTGGCAAATGCTGCAATGATCCGAATCATGCTCACCCGGGCAACCATGATCCGATGGTGAACGATCCGCGAGGCAAGATCCCGACGATTCCACCGGCTCGGTTTGGGCGGAAGCGGCCTGATGTTCGGCGTGAGAATGCGTGCAAGAACACGAATGCTCCGGTACGGACGCGGTAACCACGTTCACGCATTCAACGTCACCGTCGTGCCGGACGCAACAAGAACTGGCCGAATCAACACACCCGACGTGCATCCAGCCCGCAACGTTGCCAAACAGCAACGATGCGATGCAAAGGTAAGCACGGAGATGGTGAGAAACGTACAAAGGTCAGGCCAGCTAATCGAACCGTGTGGTTTCGGAACTCGACAACAAATCAACTCAATCAGCCGCTACGCGATAGCGTGCGGTTAACTCCTCGTTGGGCGACAGTGCTGGCGGCCGGGTTACTACCTGGCAACCAATTCATCTCAGGCTTCCGCCTGACGAGTAAGTTGGGAATTCGGGGATCGGGAGGCGGGAGCCTCCAAGGCAGTGCGTTCCCAGGCGGGAGCCTGGGAACGAGTGTCAATCTTCGATTCGGTCCGACCAAGGAACACATTTTGATTCTCGTTGGTGCCCTACGTGTGGTCAATGCTGAAAGTTCAACGAAGCCGCCACCTACACGAAAACTTCATCGCAAACATTTTTTTGCCTCTTGACGAACCGAATGATCGCACGCATCGTATGTCGGTCTTCTGTCCTTGGTCGGACCAAATCCCAATCTGAATTCTCGCATCCAAAGTCTTCGATGACTTCGTTCGTCCGACCTCTCTTCATCAGTCTGCTATGTGGGATGGCCGCCATCGGCCATGCCCCGGTGTGGCTGCATGTTGCCGGTTGCGACCACGAGAGTCACTTGCGAGTCGCTGTTCATTCGTCATTGAACGAGCAGGCTCCATCAACCGAAAAAGGCGACTGCCACCACGGTTGTTGCCATCACAACACCGTCGAAGCAGAAGGCGTCGCGGACGAAAGCTCCGACCACTCCCACGACGGTCATCACTCGGACTCATGTTTTCTCTGCCAGTCGTTGGGTGTGCCCAACGGCGTCGGTTGGCAACTGACCTCGCCGTCGGTTGTCCTCGCCGGCGTTGAAATCACCAAGATTCCTAGCTTGATTGCTCCTGAATCGAGCTTCCGATCGATTCCCCATCCCCGAGGCCCGCCTACGCCGCTCGCGTAGTGTCTCTCCGCCTCCAAGTGATGTTTGCCTGCCGCTAGCGGTGCGCGTCATCACTGCCCGGACTTCACCAACCCATACGTCCCGTCGCGTACGGTGCAGTTGGTCAACGGTCCGACCAAACCCGATCGGCTGCGCCGGCGCGGCGGGGCTCCACTTAAAACGTTCGGTTCTCCGCACGTTCCAGCCAAGCGGCACCGCCGCTAACCATACAAGCTGCACGGAAGCAACACACGATTCACCGTGTGCGGACTGTTCGTCGCCGCCGCACACGCCTGCATTGGTCATGCGGAACCTTTGGTCAGGCGGCAAAAGTTTTTTCAGTAACTCGTTTTCTAAAAAGGAAAACACACATGCGTAAGTTGTTTAAGAACAAGAAAGGCCAAGGCTTGGTCGAGTACGGCATCCTGGTCGGTGGTATCGCTTTGGTTGCACTTGCTGCCACCGCGATCCTCGGTCACAAGACGACCGACTTGATCGGTACTGTTGCGGCCTCACTTCCCGGTGCTCATGACGAAGACAATGGTGCTATCGTCAGCGGTCAATTAGTTAACACGACCACAACCGGTCAAAGCGGCTTTGTACTCGATGGCCAAAACCCAGGGAGCTTCTCTAGCAACCTTGGAATTGATGTCGATGGTTTGATCGTGGAACCAAACTAGTTTCTGAGCGAGTTTGATGCTCTTTGCGAATTGCAAGGCGCTATGCGATACGGACTGCCTGGCGGGTGTGAATCCGCCGGGCAGTCTTTTTAAAGTGAAACAGATTTGCAACTACAAGGCCGTTGAAATCCGATGCCGATTGGTGAAATTTTTTTGTGGTGGCTTCCTACGGTTGTTTGTGCAATCGCGGTGATTCACGACTTGCGGAAACGAGAGATTCCAGATTGGCTGCCGGTCCTTTTGGCAATCCTGCTTCCCGTTCGACTTCTGCTTGATCAGGAAGCATTTCCCTGGTGGCATTATGTCGTCGGGGGCGTTGTGGCACTGCTCATCGGAATGATTGTTGGACGCGGGGATCGTTTTGGCGGTGGTGACATTAAGCTGTTTGCAGCGCTTGGCCTGTGGTTTGGAGTTTATGCCGTTGTTCCGTTGGCGTTGTGGATTGCAATCGCTGGCTTACCGTTGGCAATCGTTGCGGCGCTGCGAACTCAACAAGATTTTGCGTATGCTCCAGCGATCTTCATTGGCGTTTGTGTTCATTGTTTGTCACCAGAATTGATTCAAAGAATGATGCTGTAGGTGAGCGGCAACACAAGAACGTATCAACCCGCCACGGAAGGCATGAACGAATTAAGAACTTTCCATGGCTAAACAACGACGCTCCGCAGCTCGCGGCTCTTACCTTCCAATCGTCCTGATGGGTGTCACCGTCATCGGGATGCTTGGACTATCTGGCATGGCAGTCGCCTGGACACTGGGTTTTTTCGATAAGGAAGCGAAGGCAGCGGCCAAGCCGATCGATCGAACCGGGCAACTTGCTTTCCCAGCGATCGTTCGTCCCATGAACGCCTATGACGCGCTGACGAAAAATGACTTCATCAATCCGCAAACGCAACAGCTCAATGTCATTTGGCTTCCCGAAGCGACGGCGCAAGTCGCTTCACGGAATATGGCTGACCTCATCGGACGTGTGCTGCGCCGCGATAAACAAGCGGGCATGGTGCTGAGCGAAGCGGACTTTCTTGAAAAAGGAACGCGACCCGGACTTGTTGCTGGGATTCCGGCAGGCAAGTTTGCAATGTCGATTCCTGCCAGCGGAATTGCGGGACTGGAGCAACTGCGCGGCGGTGATCACTTTGACTTGCTCGTGTCGTTACCGATGCGAGATGGCGAGGACCAGCTTACCAACAGCGAACCGGCCGCATTGTTCGGCGGCATCAAACCACCGTCGCTGCGCGTCGGTCAACTCTCACGACGCCACGGGGTGAAGCATCTGGTCACCGATGGCATGCTGGTCACTTTGTTTAGCGGTTCGAAACGATCAACCAACGGTCCCACGGGACTGACCGTGACGCCAAGCAGCAGTAAATCGAAATCAACAGCGACGCCAGCCGCAGTCTTTGCCGAATTGGCCGTTAACCCCGACGAAATCGGACCACTGACCGAAGCGATTTCGCTTGGCACAAAGATGACGTGTGTTCTTCGCAGCGGATTGCCGGGCGGCGATGTCGGCGATGCCATGTCAACCGAAGGAATGGTTCCGGTGATCACGACCGCTTCGCCGGTGAGTGCGTTTTCAGCATTGACCGATGAGAACCTAATGGACGAGTCGACCGGGCAACTGCACTTGTATTACTTTGCTCCCGATAAAATCTCGAAGGAGTGGATTTCAGATCCTGCGAAATTGTATGGCCGCGTCGTCGCGCGACCGCTGCGGCGCGGATCGCTGGTCACCGAAAGCGATCTGTTGCCTCCCGGAACTCGGCCCGGTATCTCGGCAGGTTTGCCTGCGGGAATGGCAGGCATGTCTTTGTCCAAAGAGAATGTTCAAGGCTTCGAGAAGCTTGCTGTTGGCGACACCTTTTCGATCTTGACGAAAGTGCCTGGTGAAGTCACCGCCGCAGCTCCGAGTACTTCTTGGGCAACACTTCAAGGTGGACAGCTCTCTGATGAAGACGCTCGCATCGCCGCGATGGTACGAACCGGGATTCGTGAAGTGGTTCGCGATGCTGTGTACTTGTCGGAGTCAGCGGGTGACACGGTGATCATTGGCATTCCTGAATTGGAAGTTGCCAAGTTGGCTCAGCTCATTCGCGATGAAGTGGAAGTGTTCGCCGTGGCGAGATCGAGCCAGCAGGAACTCGATTCAGCAACCCGTTCCCCCTTGTTCCCAGGCTCCGCCTGGGAACACACTGCCTTGGAGGCTCTGCCTCCTGCACCAGGATTAGCAGGCGGAGCCTGCGGTGCAGTGCGTTCCCAGGCAGGAGCCTGGGAACTAGTGAATTTCCCCAGCCCCTCACTCCCTGCCCCTCTCCCCGAAGCGGGGCGAGGGGAGCCAGAGACGAGACTGGTAACTCAAAACCAACCCGGCAACCCGTTCGAAAACGCTCAGCGTCAAGGCGGCAAAATCCCAGTTCCCATCCTGGTCCAAGAAATTCCCGCTTACGAAGAACTCACGATTGATGACTTCATCGACCCAACCACTGGAAACGTGCAAACGCTCTATTTTGATTCGGCCAATGTCGACCAGGACTGGGAACTCGATATTCGCAAACTGATCGACCGCATCGCTGTCCGGCCGCTGCGAGCAGGACGCCCCGTGCGAACGATCGACTTGGCCCCAGCCGGATCCATCGCGGGGCCATCACTTGGTTTGGAACCGGGGATGCGCGGCGTAACAGTAAACGCAACTCAAATCGTGGGCCTCGATTCATTGTCAGTCGGAACGGTGTTCGACTTGGTGTCTGCGCGTGGTATCGAAGTCAGCTCGCTAGCGGACAAAGTCAGTCAATCGATCGCCAGTTCGGACGCCGTTAAAGAAGCCACGAAGTTGCCCGGCGGTCGAGTCGCAGCGTCGCGTACCGTCGCAACGCAAGTCAGGCTGCTCACCAATTCGGGTACGGTGCAGATAATTGTTCCGAAGCTGGGTGGCGTCTCAGAAAAACAAACTCAAACACAGTTGACGGCGGACGGGTCCACGGTGACGGAAACGGTTAAATCGGATCCAGTGACCTTTGAAGAACGCACCGTTCCACAATTCGTGCTGGCGGTTCCCGATGAGTTCGTAGGTTCTGTCTTAGGCGTCCTTGATACTCAAAATCCCTTGCATGTTTCTTTGCGTCCCGTCAATGAATCAAGTATTCAGAACGCAGATTTCTCGCGGCAAGGCGAGTCAGATCCAGCCGTGCGCGCCGTTCTGCAAGAGCATGTTCGCGGGACCAGAATCGAGAAAGAAGTCTTCCTGACTGATCGGCCTGAACCGTTGGTGGCAACCCTAGATGAATGAATCTGCGTTCGCCCCCAAGCTATTGATCTTCGCAAAAGATGAAGCGGTTGGTCGTGAAATTCGCGATGCAGTTCGTAACGGGGCCAGCGAAGGACCCGTCAACGTCTACATCACTACGGACCTGACTCAAGCCGTCAACACCGTCCGTGATCGCGAACCCAACGCGGTAATGATCGAGCTATCCGGAGAACTTTCGCACGACCGATCTCGAATCGGCGAACTGCGGTCGGTCAATCCCGAATTGACTTTAGTCGGTGTCTACAGCGGGGAATCCAATACCGCAAGCATTTCATCCGGCTATATGGTTGAACTGGTGCGTTTAGGAGTCAGCGATTTTCTGCGCCGTCCGATCGCTGAAGGGGAATTGAACGGATTCATGACCCGTTTGATCCCTAACCAAAATGTCAACGAGCCATCGCGATACGGTACTTGCGTTGCCTTCATCAGCAACAAGGGAGGCGTCGGAAAATCAAGCTTAGCCGTCAACACGGCGACTGCTCTGGCGATGCGGTATCCCGACGAAGTGTTGTTGATCGACGCGTCACTGCAAATGGGCGTGTGCGCACCGATGTTGAATTTGTCACCAGAAACATCGCTGTACGATGCGTTCGAACAACGACAACGTTTGGACAGCACACTCATTCGACAACTCGCTACACCACACGAGTCCGGTCTACTGTTGCTCGCCGCACCGCCCGATCCATTGGCCGCAGCCGACATCGACGACCAATCGATCGTGCGTGTTTTGAACTTAGCCAGACGCACGTTTCGCTTTGTTGTTGTCGATACGTTTCCGCTGTTCGACCAAGTCGTGATGAGTGTTTTAGACATCGCGACGCGAGCGTATGTGGTGCTGGATAACGTTGTGCCAACGGTGCTAAGCGTGGTTCACCTGCTGCGATTGCTCGAAAACCTTCAATACCCCTCAACGCGTTTGCGAATTGTTGTCAATCGTTACCAACAATTGGCGGGCAACCCGCTGATCGATGATATTGCTCGTTCGCTGCGAATGAATGTTGATCATGTTCTGCCGTACGACAAACGGATGATCACCGCAGCAAACGTTGGTCGTCCTTGCACAATGGATTGGGTGCGATGGTCGAAACTGCATCGCGAGCTGAAGCAACTCGCCAGCGAGATCGCGGCACTTCAGCCGGTCCAAGAGGAGGACGATTGATGTTCGACGAAACACATGAAGATGCCGGGAAACTCGCACGACAACGATTGTCCAAATTTCGCTTTCAAGTTCCTAAGGATCGAGCACTCGAACGAGAAACGTCAAAGAATGCCTTCAGCGTTTCAACTGAGGTGGCGACCCGATCGAAGGCAGCCGACTATGTGACGGTGAAAACGGGCCTTCATCAACGCTTGCTCGATCTGCTTAACGAAACCCGTTTTGTTGGCGCATCGGACGACGTTCTCGAGAGCGCAGTCAAAGACTTTGTCGAGCAAATTCTTGAGAACGAAGACCTGCCGCTCAACGCTGCCGAACAACGACAACTTGCCGATGACCTGACGGAAGAAACACTCGGTGTCGGTCCGCTCGCGCCGTTGCTGGGCGATCCTGCGGTGACGGATATCTTGGTCAATCGATTTGACCAGATTTACATCGAGCGATTTGGAAAGCTCGAAACGACTGAGGTTCGCTTTCGTGACAACGAGCATTTGGTTCGCATCATCCAGCGGATTGCCGCTCGCGTCGGACGGCGAATCGATGAAAGTTCACCGATGGTCGATGCTCGCTTGGCCGATGGCAGCCGCGTCAATGCAACCCTGCCGCCGGTGACGATCGATGGACCGACCCTCTCGATTCGGCGATTTGGCAAGCGACGATTGCGACAAGACGATCTGTTGCGGCTGGCGATGTTTTCAGCCGCGATGCGCGAGTTCATGTACTGGATGGTGCTATCTCGCAGCAATATTCTCGTCGCCGGAGGAACCGGCGCGGGAAAATCGACGTTCCTCGGCGCTCTATGCGAATCGATCCCCGAATCGGAACGAATCGTCACGATCGAAGACGCAGCGGAGTTGCTCTTGGACCAAGTCCATGTGGTTCGAATGGAAACGAGACCAGCGAATTTAGAAGGCACCGGTCGAATCGCCGCAAGAGAACTGGTGATCAATGCGCTTCGCATGCGTCCGGATCGCATCATCGTCGGCGAAGTTCGCGGTGGCGAAGCGCTCGATATGTTGCAAGCGATGAACACCGGACACGACGGCAGTTTGACGACGGTTCACGCCAATAGCCCACGTGATGCCGTCTCGCGTTTGGAGACGATGGTTTTGATGGCTGGGATCGATTTGCCTTCGCGAGCGATCCGCGAACAGATCGCTTCCGCAGTGGACCTGATCATTTCCGTACGGCGCTATGATGATGGTGTCCGACGCGTCGAGTCGATTTCCGAACTGACCGGCATGGAAGAGTTGACACCTCAGTTGCAGGACATTTTTGTATTCAAACAACGTGCGCGAAAAGATCGCCAGATCATCGGTGAGTATCAGCCAACGGGAATCGTTCCACGACGAGTACACACGCTTCGCGAACGAGGCTTTGATATTCCACTGGAGATTTTTCGCAGCGGGAGCGAAGGCTAATCGTGGCAATCGTTCTGTTCGTTCTGTTTGGTGTGATGTTGCTTGGTGGACTGTTCGCCGTTGCCATCGCGCTGTATCGAAGCCAACTGGCGACGGTCGCGCGAGGCCGACTGTTTGAACAAGTCAAGTTGGTCGATGGAGCGGCGGTCGCTGACGATACGCAAGAGTTCTCGGTTCGACATCGGCGCAGCCGAGTGCTGGCGCGGTATTGGTGGATCGGGATTCCGATTGCGATTCTGATCGTCGGACTGGCTGGGTTCGGGCTGTCGATTCCGTGGCCGTACTTGCTCGCGTTTTTCGTAATGATCTTGTTGTGCGCCGGACAAGTCGATGCGATTTTCGTGCAAATGCGAATTCAAAAACTGGAACAGCAGCTCGCCGATTCGATCGACATGATGGTCGCTGCGGTGAAGTCAGGTGCCGGATTGCAATCGGCTTTGGAATCGAGTGTGAAGCAAGCTCGACGCCCCTGGTTAACCGAGGCCGAGCAATTGACGCGAGCGGTTCGTTATGGCGAAGACCCCGTCGCCGCACTTGGCGATCTTTCGGAGCGGCTTCCTTTAGAAAGCGTGACGCTGTTTTCGCAAACACTGGCCGTGAATTGGCGTGTCGGCGGACGTTTGGCATTGACTTTGGCGAACGTCGGCCGCACGGTGCGCGATCGCATCGAACTGTCGCGAAGAATGAATGCGATGACAACGCAAGCGAGACTGTCGGTGGTGAGTGTCATCGTGGTGACGTACTTCATCGGTGCCTTGATCTGGCGGAATGATCCCGAACGCATGACGGGATTTTTGACCAGCATGGTGGGGCAAATCATGGTGTCGGTCGGCATGTTGTTGCAAGCTGTCGGCACAGTTTGGATCTCGTGGATGAGTAAACCGAGGTTCTAAAGCAATGACGCAACTACAAATACTCGTGCTGCTTCTGCTCGCAATTGGGATGCCGATCGGATTGTGGTTGCTGCGCTGGCTGTGGCTGCTCGCTCAAAGCGAACAACGTCTCGCCGCTGGAGCGTCTGCAATCGACGATCGTGGCGTTGAAGCTCTTCCAACACAACGGTCATGGTTGGGTTGGTGGCTGTTTCAAGCGGGCTTTCGCAAGAACAATGCGGTGACGATGTTTCTGTTGGCTACCACAGCATCGACACTTTTGTCTGTGCTGGTTGCTTACGCTTTATATCAAAGTCAAGTGATCACGTTGCTTGAAACAGTCCTTCGCGCGATTCCAGGAAACGTCGGCGAAGTGTTTTTGCCGTTGGTTTGGCTCAGCCCTTTTGCAGCAATTTTTGTCCTTGCAGCATTGCCAGCGGTGATCGTGCGTGGTCGTCGGCGCAAACGCGTGACGGAGATCGAACAGGATTTGCCGCTGACGCTGGACCTATTGGCAACGCTCGCCGAAGCAGGATTAAGTTTCGACGCGGCGCTTGACCGAGTACTCGAAACCCAGCGACGACAACGACCGTTGGCGCAAGACTTTCGTTTGTTCCGTTTGGAGATTCTGACCGGTCGCGGTCGCGTCGATGCGCTACAGCGATTGAACCAGCATGTGAACGTTCCATGGTTCGGCATTTTTGTTTCCGCATTGATTCACGCCGAGCAAGTCGGTGCAGGCTTGGCTGCAACGCTGCGAGCCCAAGCAGACGATTTGCGCAGTCGCCGTCGTGAGCGAGCGCTAGCGATGGCGATGGCTGTTCCGGTGAAGTTGCTCTTCCCGCTGATCACCTGTTTTTTGCCAGGAATCATGATTGCGTCATTGGGTCCGATCATTTTCCAGATCGTACAAGTGCTCGATCAATTCACTCGTTCGGCTTTCGGAGGTTAGCGATGCGATTTCCGATGCTGGGACGATGGGAGGATGCCGAGACGGGAGCGGTTCTGCTCGAACGCTTGTTCGTTGCGGAAACATTCTGGCAGCGATTTCGTGGGCTGCAGTTCGCAAAGCCGCTGGAAGATAATTGCGGGTTGCTGCTTCGCAATTGCCGATCCGTTCACACGATGTGGATGCGGTTTGCGATTGATTTGATTTTTCTCAGCGAAGATTTGCAAATCTTGGAAACTCGCCTCGGTGTGAATCCATGGCGAATGGTGATACCGAAGACGAAAGGGGTCGCGCATGTGATTGAAGTGACTGCGGGCCAGAAAGGAAACCTGCAAGAAGGAACCAAAACTCGAATCATTCAAGACACTGGCTCCCCTCGCCCCGTTTCGGGGAGAGGGGCTGGGGGTGAGGTGCTTTCATGAGCAATCGCAATGCTTATCGATCACAGCGACGAGTATCGCAACTGCCCCCTCATCCCCAACCCTTCTCCCCCGCAAAGCCGGGGGAGAAGGGAGTCTGAAAAAATAAACACGAATATAAATACGAGCCACGCACAAACCTTTTCGAAAAAGATGATCGCAGAAACTAACAACACCACTGAAACACGCGAAGGCCCAGGTCCTGCACTGGTGGTCGGAGTGGCGTTGATGCTGTGTGCATGTTGGATGCTGGTTTGGAGAGGCTCGCTCGATGGTGTGTTCCATTTTGATGACTACGGCAACATTGTTGACAAGGAACAGATTCGTGAACTGTGGCCTCTAGACGACTACTTTCGCAACAATCGTCCGGTCGGATTGTATTCGTTTGCAATCAACTACCATTTCTCCCAACTCGATCCGAAAGCCTATTTAGTTACCAATCTTGTGATTCATGTTGTCAATGGTTTGTTGCTCTTCGCTGGCTGTTGGCTTGCTGGTCGCTTGTGGTTGCGAGCGAAACATCATGGACATGATTCCGAAAGTACGTCGCAATATCGGCTACTTCTTACGGCGGCGATCATCGCCACACTTTGGACTCTTCACCCCCTTACGACGCAGGCCGTTACCTATATCGTCCAGCGCTACGAATCGTTGGCGTCACTGGGGTACCTCGCAGCCTGGGTTGGGTTATCGGCTTACTTAAGCACGTTCCGCATAACCGGTTGCCTCCTCATTTTAATCGGCTCTTGGATTGGGCTGCTCTCTAAGGAAGTGTTTGCAACTGCACCGCTTGCAATCTTGTTGTTCGATCGGATCATCACGAGTCAGCGTTGGCTTGACATTATTCGGCATCGATGGTTGCCGTACTCCCTAATGCTCACGCCTTACGCATGGTTCATCCCCAGCGTGACACGTTTCTTTGATCCGGTACGAACGAGTAGCAGATCGATGGGGATTGGCATCGATAAGCTGAACTCATGGGAATATCTCCGAACGCAACCGGAAGTCATTTGGCATTACCTATCGCTCGTGATTTGGCCAAAGGACTTGTGCATCGATTATGACTGGAAGATTCAAACCAATCCGCTGGTTTATCTGCCCTTGGGTGCGACGATTGTCGCGATACTGCTGCTCGGCGGATATTGCTATTGGCGTGGTTCTTCCGTACGTCCGTCGGAAGGATCGAAATGTTCAAAATGTGGAATTGCGGGTTGGTTAACGCTCACATTCTTTTTGATTCTTTCCCCGACTTCCAGCGTAATGCCGATCGCCGACTTGGCCTTTGAGCATCGAATGTACTTACCGTCGGCAGTCGTCTTGGCTGGGATTGTCCTGGGTGCAAGCGTTCTGGCAGCTAGGCTGCTTGCAAGTAGTGAGCGTCCCTTGATACTCAAGTACGCTTTCGGTTGTATTCTATTGTCTTGCGTAATCCTACTTGCCTGGCGCACCCATCTTCGCAACCTTGACTATCGTGATGAATTGACCTTATGGCATGGTGCCACTCAGCTCGCTCCCAACAATGCGAGAGCCTGGCATACGGTAGGACTTGCCTACTACAAACGGGGCAACAAGGATGCTGCTTTACAACCGCTGATCAACGCGGTCGGGCTGTCCAATGAAAGCATTCCGCTATTCGATGCTAGCTTGGCCGAGTGTCTTCAGTACCTCAAGCATCATGACAAAGCCATCACGCTCTACCAACGCGCGCTTTCCAAGAAGAAACACTATCCAGAAGTTTATAACGATCTTGGTGCCGTGTTCTTCGCTCAAGGTCGCCTGGATGATGCGCAGCAGTCCTTTGAAACGGCGATCGAACAGAAACATTCCGAAGCAAAATACAACTTGGCTCTCGTCCATCTGCAACAGCAGCGCCTCGATCAGGCGGTACCCCTGCTCGAGGAAACGCTCATCGAGCAGCCCGAGTTGCATGTAGCCGCGCGGCGGTTGGCCTGGGTCTTAGCGACGGCAGAAGATAAGCAAATCAGAGACGTTGCCCGAGCCGAGCAGCTATTGCAGCAGCATTATGATGTTGCCGCCTCGGAGAACGCGTATGTACTGGATACTTGGGCCGCGATTCAAGCCGCACAAAACAATTTTGACGCGGCGATCGATTCGGTTCAGCAGGCCCTTCGATTGGCTAGGTCAAAGTCGGACGAATCGCTGGTGGAAGATTTAACTGAACGTCTTGCGAGTTTCGAACGCCGTGAACCCTGGATCGAAGGAAGTAAACCATGAGTGCTGTCGGCAAAAATCGTTTAACGGCAAGCCGTAGGCGTCAGTGTTTTATTGACTCGCCGACGCCTACGGTATTGCAGTCGAACGAAGAACGAGTTCGGTGCGACAATGCTCTAATGCAAACGTATTGCATGTACGTCGGTATCGTCTATGCTATGGTTTCGAACATCACATGATCCAACGAAGGAAAATTGAGCTCAACAGTAATGTCAACGACTTTCCGACGACTGATCGTGATCCCTGCTTATAACGAAGAGCGCTCGCTGGCATGTACCATCGAAAAGCTGGCGAGTTTGCCAGAGTCATTCGATGTCGTCGTGGTCAATGATGGTTCGTCCGACGGCACCTCATCGATTGCCCACGATCTCGCTGCGTCGTGGAATGGCCGGCTGCATATCATCGACCTGCCCCTGAATGGCGGAATCGGGGTAGCGGTTCAAACAGGATACCGCTTTGCCGAAAGCAAAGGGATTTACGACTACGTGGTCCAGCATGACGCCGACGGGCAACATGAGTCTGCGGATATCGTCTCTTTGGTAGATTATTGTCAGACGCATCAACTTGA
Organism: Neorhodopirellula pilleata; assembly: GCF_007859915.1. Taxonomy (GTDB): domain Bacteria; phylum Planctomycetota; class Planctomycetia; order Pirellulales; family Pirellulaceae; genus Rhodopirellula; species Rhodopirellula pilleata. The sequence continues at coordinate 29,709 of NZ_SJPM01000009.1, read as the reverse complement.
TTTAGGTATTGGCTCGCGCTTCTTGCCGACAGAGCACAATGGATTTCGCTCGACCCGTTTGCGACGCATGGGGATACGGTTTTTGTCAGGGCTGATCGGCACACTAGCGGGTCAATCCGCTAGCGACCCGACCAGTGGCTTCCGTTGTGCAGGCCCGCGTGCATGGCAACGCTTCGCCGAACACTATCCCGACGACTATCCCGAGCCCGAGTCGCTGTACTGGTTGCTGCGCAACGGGCTGCGTGTCGGCGAGACTTCAGTCCGAATGCACGCGAGGCAGGGTGGCGAGTCGTCGATCGGTGCAACGCGAGCAGTCTACTACATGGCGAAAGTCACCTTAGCGATTTGTGTCGACATGCTGCGACCCAAGGAGCAAACGTTAACATGAACGCCGAGCGACTGATGATGGTTGCGGGGGTGATCGCTTTTTTGCTCACCCTCTACTGGGTTCGCAGTCGCGAATTAAAGGAACGCTATGCGCTTGGCTGGCTGGGCCTAGCGACTGCGTTATTGTTATTCGGTTTATTTCCCGATGTGATCAAGAATTTCGCCAAAGCATGGCACTTGAGCTACGCATCGGCAGTGTTGTTCTTTGCGTTGGCGGTGATTTATGTGTATTCGTTTTTCGTCTCGGTATCGCTATCACGCCAACACCGCAAGACGGTGAGATTGATCCAGGAAATAGGTATATTGAAAGAGCAAGTGCGAGCCTTGCAAGCACGGCAAGATGTCAGCGAGTTGAGTCAAGACGCAGCAACGTCGCCTGAACTGAACGACGAAACTATCCGGCAGGCACCAAAGTGAATCCTGGCGAAGCGAACCCACTCATCAGCGTCATCGTTCCCACTCGTGACCGAAGCGATAAAATCGTTCGCTGCTTGCAGTCACTAACTTGCCAGAGTTTTCATGACTTTGAGGTGATTGTTGTCAATGATGGATCTAACGATGACACGGAAGATCAACTGGTGCAATTCGCCAGCGAACATCCAGATTTCAACCTGCATTTGATTCACCACCCAACGCCTCGGGGAGCGAACCCCAGTCGCAATGAAGCGATTCGCAGCAGCCAAGGATCACTCATCGCGTTCATTGATGACGACTGCATTGCCAATTCGCATTGGCTAGATAAGCTTCAAACACCGTTTGTGCATCCCAATGTTGCTGCTGCTGGTGGGCATATCGAGAACGTGGCGGTATCAAATCTCTGGGAACGGTTCTTCATTGGTCAGCAACGCGTTTCCTCCCGATTGGTCAACGGGATAAGAATCGCGAATCGTCTTGTTGCAGCGAACATGCTCGTGCTTCGCCAATACGCGGTGGATACGCTTGACGAAGACCGAGCGGAAATACCCAAAGATGTTGCCACGTCCGCGAGGTGCGACGAAGAAGGGTTACGAATCAAGATTCTGCGCGATGGAAAGTTAACCGTGCACGTCCCTGAAGCGATTTGCCTGCATGATCACCCGTACCGCTTTCGTAGCTTTTGTCGGCAAGCGTACAAGAGCGGTCGCTCAACAGCCCGACTCGCTTTCAAGTACCAATTGGCGCCGCGATGGGAACTATTGGCCCTCATCGGTGCCGGACTGTTTCTCTTGTTGAGTGCATGGCTAACCGAGATCGTTTTTGTTTCGGCAGCCTCATTCTCTCTGTTCCTAATGGCCGCGATCTACAACGAGTTAGCTCTGAAACGAAAAACCGTTTTACGATCGATCGAGACGTTTCCAGCGTTGTTTATTTACTTTGGCTTGAGATCCGCTGGCTACTTGAACGAAGTTGTCTCGCAACTACGGCGTATTGTCTCGTTACGGAAATCCGAAGCAATGCCGGTTGTTTCGGCAACAAGGTCAAGCAACGAGTGAGATTCATGTTGAATACCGAATCACTCGCTGCACTTACGCGACGACTCGCACGGTACCCCTACGCGTGTGGCTTCCGTCCATGGATCAAGCGGCTCCAAAGAACCGACCTTCGGCGACGCAAGCTGAGCGGAAGTTGCGAGACTCTGATTAGATTGCCTGGTACACGACAACAGATGGTTGTTGACAGATCAGACCGAATTGGGAGTCTGTTTTTTTGGTTTGGCGCGCATCATCGTCACCAAATCCACCTCGCCGAAACGCAGCTTACGGATGACGGCGTTTTTTTGGATGTGGGGGCCAACATTGGTGAATTCACTGTAGCGATGGCAATGGCGAAGCCCGCAGCCCGTGTCATCGCATTCGAACCCAATGCTGCCGTACGATCTATTCTCCTTCAAAACATAGGGGCCAACTCGATACGAAACGTCAGGTGCATCCCGTCCGCTCTCGGAGAGGAGTCTACCATGCGAACGCTCTATGCATGTGATGATTCTGCGCTTACGAGTTTGCTCTCATTTACACCTAAGCATATCGCCTCCGCGCAGGTCGATGTGCTCACACTTGACGACTTCGTGAGGTCGCAAGCTGTAGATCGGATCGATCTCATTAAAATTGATGTCGAGGGTTACGAGCTAAATGTGCTTCGAGGAGCGAAGGAAAGCCTCGAACGGTTTCGACCGAGCATTATCCTGGAGGTGAACTCGATTACATCGCGGGCAGCTGGCTTTGAACTATCGCAATTGTTCGATTTACTACGTTCGCATCGCTACCAATTCTTCGTTTACCGAAGACGAAGCTGGACGCCTGTTGGCAGCGAGCTTCCCACGCAAGAAGACATCTGGGCACAACCCGAAGAACGTGTCGGTCGGGTCGATAAACCATGACTACGCAGGTAATCCATCCGGATCGAGAATCTCCCGCAATGGCGATGAAGCTCTCGCTGCTTCGAAGTATCGGTGTCGCAGCAATAGGAGTCGCTTCAGCATCAGTGCTCGGTCGTGGATTGGGTGTTGGCGGTTATGGGCGATACCAGTTGGTCGCTAATCTTGCTGCGCAGATTGGGCAGGTCTGCGAAGCGGGCGTGGGTACCGCGATTGTCGCACTAAGAAAGCATGGAATCACTGATTTCAATACCGCATTGAGCGTGGTGGGAAGATTTTTTCTAGCGATGACTGTGCCAACCCTTTTTGTTTCCTGCGGACTCGTTTACTTACTTGTTGACAACGCCCCCTGGTCATTGATGGCCGTCGGTTGCGTGATTTCCATTTCGACGCTTGCGCAGGGTCTGGCCATCGGAGTGTTTCGAACGATCGGCAAGACGCGGACCGCCAATGCGTTGATGGTGCTTCCACCAATGTTCAACTTGCCCCTGGCCGCCACTTTATGGTGGACTGGTTCCTTAACGCCCGTGGCTGCGCTAGAGGTTCTCGCTTGCGCGTACGCACTCATGGTGGTTTTTGCAGTGTCGTGGCTGATTCAGCTGCTTCGCCACGCCCCCCCTTCAATGGAAGTTGCTTTATCGGAGCGAGTTAGTCTTGGCGAGTTGTTCAAAGTAAGTTGGAAATCGAGCGCATCCCGAATTTCTCAACTGCTCATCTACCGTTTCGACCTCTTTCTGCTTGCGTTTTTTGTTGGCGAAGAGTCGCTTGGTATCTATGTTCCTGCCGTTTTTCTCGCATCGCAACTCAATCATTTTGGAGACTCAGTGGGATTTGTTCTCTATCCATCACTTGCACGTCAAGAAATGAACTCAACCCATGCTGGCGAAGTTTGTCGAGGGTTAATGCTGGTCGCCTGTGTTACTTCGACAGTAATTGCGATCGCAAGTCCTTGGGTACTTTGGCTGGTATGGGGATCTGGCTACTCGTCCTCTGTGGTTCCTCTCATGCTACTTTTACCCGGCTACGTTTTCCTCACTCCGGCGAAAGCGCTGTCGGCATACTTGGCCGTTGCAACACAATTTGAAGCGAACTTAAAAGCGTCCTTATCGGGTTTGGCTGTCAACACGATTCTCAATCGATTGCTGATCCCCGGCTTCGGCGTCGTTGGCGCGGCGATCGCCACTTCCGTTGCCTTGGTTTGCGTTAGCGCGATCTTGAGTTTTCAGTTTCAACGGAGGACGGGGCTTCGAATTCGAGATTTTTGGATTCCTCGCGCAACCGATGTACAACGTGGCCTAGCAATGTTTACGTCAAGGCGAAAGCCGATTTCGCTCATTGATGCTCAATGAACCGCACAAATTTTCTCCCTTGCATATCTCATCCCGCATTATTCACCAAGGACGAAATCGGTTCTGCGTTTTGAGGTTTGGCCATTGCGAAACGCAGCGAAGCGGATTGCGAGTCTGATTTTGACCGACCGCGCACAACGCCCCCCTCCCCCAGAATCGTTGGACTGCAACGAGTCAACGACCTGTCCCACGCATGGGACGCTTTCGGCCCCGATTCTCGAGAAAAATCAGACAACCAATCCGACCACACTTGTGTGGTACAGTGAGCTTACGCAGCGGGTTACGAAAAAAGCGCAACTTCAAAACTTGCGCATCCGGCTTGTATGGTTTCGGCATAGCCGGATTAGACCGAACTGCGGACCAGCGGGATTGCGGCATCGACGATCCCTAATGTTTCTTTCAGTGTCAAAACACGAGCATAGCGATCGCGGAGCGTCGCCAGCGAGGCTTCATGCAGTTCCGGCGTGACCGTCGCGCAGCAATCTTCCACAACCGTGACCAAGTAACCCAAATCGCAGGCATCGCGGACCGTCGTCTCCACACACTCGTTGGTGTAAACACCGACAACAAACAACGATTCGACTCCTAGATTGTTGAGCACGTAGTGCAGGTTCGTCGATGAAAAAACGCCGCTGGCGGTTTTATTGAAGACGATCTCGTCGTACTTCGGATCCGGAGCGACCTGCTCCAGAAAATCCGCTTCGCGTGATCCTGGCGCAGCGAGCAGTTTCAGACGCTTGTGTCCCTTGCCTCGATCACGTCCGTCTTGCGTCAGCGATTGAATCCGCGTGTGAATGACCTCGAGCCCGTGGTGGCGAAACGCGTCTTGCAAACGACGCACGCCGGGCAAAACCAATCGTTCGAGCCGATCGAAATAATACTCTTGAGCTTCCGGCGACACACCGCTCGCGTCGGCGTCGGCGAATACGCCACAACCGCGCGCCGCGTCGAGGTATTGCAAATCGATGCACAGCAACGCCGTGTTTCGCTGCGCGAGCAACTCCACGTGCTTGGGATTATCAATGAACGATTCGTGATAAGCATCGCGCAGCGGATCGATGTGTTCGTTCGGATCGAGGATCATGATCTAGTTGGCCAGTTCGATAAGAGTATGCAGCATCAAGTTCGCTCCCGCAGCGATATCCGACCACGCCGTCCATTCGGCGGGCGAGTGACTTTGTCCACCTTTGCTCGGTACAAAGATCATGCCAACAGGCACCATTCGTCCCATGATTTGGGCGTCGTGGGCCGCCCCGCTGGGCATCGCGTGAGCGTCTAAGTTCAATCGCGTGGACTGTGTTTTGAGCGCATCGACCATCGTTGCGGAGCACTGGACCGGTGCGAGGTAGCTTTTCAATTCGAACTCGAACATTAAGTTGCGGCGACGCGCGATCGCCGACAACGCCTTGCGAAACGCGACCGACAATTCTTCCAAGATCGTTTCGGAGGTGTCGCGGACGTCGAGTGAAAACTCGACCAAACCCGGTACGGTATTGGTCGCGCCGGGCAGGATCTGCGCTTTCCCGATCGTCGCCCGGCTGCGGTCGCTGCCGTTTTCTTCGAGAATGCGAGGGATCTCATGGGCGAAGTCGGCCAGACCCATGAAGGCGTCGTTGCGCATGTCCATCGGTGTCGTGCCCGCATGGTTGGCTTCCCCTTTCAATCGCACCGCCCACGTGAACAGTCCCGTGATTTCGTCTACGATCCCGACGGGTTTCTTTAAACGATCGAGCACGGGTCCCTGTTCGATGTGAAGTTCGAGATAACCGTGAATCGACTCGGGATCGCGGGCGGCGTCCAAGGCCGCCATCGGATCAAGGCCGTGACGACGCAATTCGTCTTGCAGCTTCACACCATTCATATCAGTCAACGTGGCGAGTTTTTCAGGATTGATTTGCCCACAAACCGACTGGGAACCGAACATCCCGCCGAACCGTCCTTCCTCGTCACTGAAGGCAACTAATTCAATGGTGCGCCGGACGGACACGCCCGCTTCCTGAAGACATCGCAAACATTCCAATCCGACAATCACGCCCAAGGTACCATCAAGTGCACCGGCACAAGGAACCGTGTCGATATGCGATCCGACCAAGATCCGCGGTAAGTCGCTCGAACCGTCGATTTGTGTCGAAACATTGGCGGCGCCATCGCGTTGGTGCGACAAACCGGCGTCGTGAAAGCGATCCTCCAGCCAACGCTTGCCTTCCATATCCGCGTCGGTAAACGCCATCCGATAAATGCCGTGATCGTCGGTGTGGCGACCGATCGAGGCGAGAGTGAGGATATCGGATTTGATCCGTTCGAGATTCACTTCAAACGTTTTCATGATCAATCCACCGCCGGCAGCGGCAACCCCTCGACGTATTGGCCGTGCAGCATGTGCAATTGCAAAGTGTGGTTGATCATAATGTCGTTGCGGCGGGCCAGCGTGCCGTCGGTTTCGTGCCACGCGTCGCTCAGGAATTTTGAGAGTTTTGCCGGGTTGAACAAACCGACCGCGGCGACTCGCTCGGGGGTCAACCAATGATGGATCATTTCCTCGACGGCGGCCCGCTTCACCGGATCGGTGTGAGCGGGCGGTGCCATGAAAGCAAACTTCTTGCGTTCATATAATTCACGTGGCAACACGTTGACCATCGCTTCACGCAGCACCCACTTTTCGACACCGTCGCGAATGCGGACGTCCGGTGGGATCGTGGTCGCGTACTCGGCGACGTGATGGTCTAAGAATGCGGGGCGGGCTTCCATCGAATTGGCCATGTCCATGCGGTCGCCGCCCCAGGTCAGGATTTGACCCTCGAGCATCGTTTTGCTCCACGTGTACTGCGAGATATCCAAACGGTGGCGGCCGCGAACCATGTCTGGATCGATCGCACCGGCGACCTCGGCGATCGGGTCATAAGTTTGCAACATGTCCTGGATCGATGAGTGTAACAACGGCTTGACGCGATCGAGCACCAACATCCACGGCTGGATCCACGAGGGCGTGAACCCGCACAAGGACTCCCACGCGGCGTGCGTTTGGTCCGCTTCGGCCAAGATCGCTCCGGCGAAGATGCCGCCCTCGTCGTCACGGCCGAGCCAATCGCGTTGAAAGAACGGATAGCCGCCGAACAGTTCGTCGGAACCTTCCCCCGTGATGACGGCTTTGTAGTTGCAAGCTCGTACCCGGCGACTCATGTGCCATTTGGCCACCGCGAGTGTGTTGTAAAACGTCCGCTCGGCGTGCCAAGTCGCTCGTTCGAACGCCGGCCCGTAAAGCTCTTTTTCGGTCAAACGCAACAGTTCCTGTTCCGCACCGGTTCGCTCGGCCATTCGTTTGGCGATGTTTGATTCGTCGTATTCGTCGCTATCGAACGCGATCGTGAACGCCTTGATCGGCGATTGTTGCAAATTCGTGGCGAGCCCCAAGATCGAACAGCTATCGATCCCGCCGGACAAATAACAACCCACCGGCACGTCCGCTTCGAGGCGGGTCGCCACCGCGTCGATCAAACGACCCTGAACCCCTTGCACGTATTCGCCCGGGTCGACGCCGGTTTCATGGGACGTAGGAAATTCAAAATCCCACCATCGTTTGGTTTCGATTTCTAATCGATCCCCACGTCGAGTCGCGATCAACATGTGGCCGGGTTTGACCGCGTGCACGTCCTCGAACGCGGTCGATCCAGGCACCATCACCTGCATCATTTGATGCACGGCGGCCTTGGGGCACAGACGCGGCGTGACGTCGGGATGCTTTAAGATCGATTTGACTTCCGATCCCCAAACCAAGCTGTTGTCGCCGGCGTGATAGTACAGCGGTTTGATGCCGAACCGGTCGCGAATCAAGATCAATCGTTGCTCGCGGGCATCGAACAACACGATCGCGAACTCGCCGCGAAGTTGTTCGACGAAACCGATGCCGTCACGGAGATACAGCGGCAACGTGATCGCGCTGTCGCTCTTGCCGCTGCATTCGTATTGTTGGCAAGCGAGTTGCGTTCGGACGCGTTTGTATCCATACAGTTCACCGTTCACGGTGACCGCGTAGTCGCCGTCATCGGTTTCGATCGGTTGGTGCCCGCACGCCAAACCGATGATCGACAGCCGCGTATGCCCCATCGCAACGCCTTGCTCGCGAAAGAACCGACTACCGCGTTCGTCGGGGCCGCGATGGTCGAGAACATCGAGCATCGGATCGAGTGCGAACCGCAAGTCGCGTTCGTTCGTTCGAGAAGGATTCCAAAAACCGGTTATGCCGCACATGGTGGAGATTGAAGATTGAAGATTGAAGATTGAAAAGTAGGCTGGGTCGCAGCCGCTTCGGCGGAGACCCGGCATCGAGCCGCTAACCGCCAACAGCTAACCGCCACCAGCTACCCCAGCCCCAACGCCGACATACGATCCAGCACCGCGACCAACACGGCTTGGCGGACGAAAACGGCTCCGGCAGCCTGAGCGAAATACAGGTTGTGGTCCGTCTCGTCGAGGTCTTCGCTGAGTTCGTCGTTGCGAGCGAGCGGGTGCAAGATCACCGCGTCCGGTTTCAAGTTGCTGCTTGCATCCAATTTGTAGCGAGCGTCCAAGTTGCGATAACTATCACCCAAGAACGCGATCGAATTGACGTACACAACGTCTAGCTGTGACAACACTTCTTGCGCGTCGTTGGTGATTTCGATCGGGATCGGAGATTCCTCGATCGGCTCGGTCAAATCCAACCCGACCGGATCGGCCAACTCGGAGATCAGCGTGATTTTCTTGACCGCTCCGGTGAACATCAGCGCTAACCGCACAAAACTCTTGACCGCTCGCATCGAACCCGGTGTTCCGATGATGCCCAGATGAACTTTCTTTTCCTCCGGACAAATCGGGCTGCACAGTTCCGGACGCCATTTCAGAAGTGCGTACCAATCGATCAATGCTTGTGTCGGATGATGCCCCGAACCATTACCTGCGTTGATCAACGGACGTTCGAGGTTCTTGCTGATCTCATCAAGGCAATCCGTGTCGGGATGTCGCATGATGACCACGTCGCCGTAGGTATTGAACATCTCGCCGATATCGGCCAGCGATTCCCCCTTTGCGATTCCCGTGACTTGACCGTCGGGAACCGACAGAACTTTGCCATCGAGTCGCAAGACGGCGCTTTCAAACGACAACCGCGTCCGCGTGCTCGCTTCGAAGAACGCGGTGATCGCGATCTTGCCGTCGAGTGGTTTGTCCATTTCGACATTGCGGGACTCTAACAATGCGGCCAGTTGGGCGATCGCCACGACGGTGCGACGGTCGAACTGACGCGGGTTCAAGATCGATTGACCCGCTAGTGCCGCGAGAGCTTCTTCATCGATCTTGCCGTGGGTGTAGTCGAGCAATCGAATCGGGCTGAGTCGTTGCCCCTTGGAATTCGTCGCATGTGCGGTCAACGCATTGTTCTTTTGTTTGGTTGATAGCATGTCGGTGTCACTCACCAGATTTGTTGATCTCGAGAATCGATAAAAAGGAAAATGACCAGAGCCACCACGCCGACGCACGCGAGCACCAACGCACCGATCACCAAAAATTGAAGTAACCACAATGGAAACATGAGATTAAGGCGTCTCCTCGGCCAGCGATGCGAAAATAAAATCGTCCGGTGCGAGCCACGTCAACAATCCGAAAACGATGCCGGACACACTCGCCCCGATCAACGAAGCGACGAACCACCCGATCGCGAAGTAAGACCACAAACCCACCGCCGTACCGATCACCATCGATGCGCCCGCCGCTGAAGGGCTCGGACGTCGGAAGTACAGTCCGCCGACGATCGGCCAAATGCAACTGCCCACCATCGGCCCGGCAAAGAACAGCACCGTGGCGAGCGACCCGATGTTCGGATACGCGACCGCCCAAGAAAGCACGCCTAAGCAGACGATCGCGATGGAGGACGCTCGCCGCTTCGTCGCATCGGTCATACGCGAACGGTTCCCAGATGAGACTTGTCGGTGAATCGGCTCGATGATGTCATTGACGATTAAGTCCGAAGTCGCCGCCAATAAACTGTCGATGCTCGACGCCAACGAACAAAACACGACCACAAACACCAGCAACGCCCCACCGGTCCCCAACAACGTTGCCGCCACGAGCGGCCCGACCGTGTCCGGTTGGCTGATCCCAATCCCGAGGGCCGGCGCGGCCAAACCCAAGAACCCGGCAACGATCGGCACCGGCAACCACAGCAACCCGCCCAACGCATAAGCCTTGGGGCCGACACCTTCACGCATCGCGAACGCGCGGCTCCACCACACGTTGCTGTGAAAGATCTCACCGAAACCGAACAACATTTTGTTGAACAACGCCATCAAGGCGGCCGGAAAGAAGACCGACAACAGCATCGGTCGGTTCGTTGATAACTTGCTATGCACGTCGGCGATATCGATTTGAATCAAGACCGCGATCGCAACGACGACCAATCCGACCAAGATGATCAAATCTGAATGAAGTCCGTGCCGATCACCGCGTACATGCCACCGAACAACGTGTACAACACGCAAACCGAGACGACCACGGTCATCCCGACCGGATACGGGATTCCCGACAAAACTTCCAACAGCTTACCGCCCGCCATCGACATCGAGATCAACCAAGTGATCGCGTAGAAAACCGAGATCAACAAAAACGGAATCGACCCCAAGCTTCCGTAACGACGTCGCACGAATTCGACCGCCGTGTAACCCTTGGGCATCAGTTGTCGGATCCGACCACTCATCGGTGCAAACGCGAACAAGCCGAAACTCGCCGTCGAGTACGCGACCGCTCCCCAAATGCCCAGTTGCAACGCGAACTGCGGCGCGAGCATGGTCGTGTTCGACGTGATCCAGGTTGCCACCGCCGTGGCCGTGCCGAGAGCCAAGCCGACGTTACGACCGGCGACCGCAAATCCGTCGTACGATTGGGCTCGTCGACCCCACCAGATACCCAGCCCGATCCACAGGACACTGAAACAGGCCAACATCACGTAACCCGCCGCCGGCGATAGCACCGCCGTGGCCAACATCGAATTCACGATACCGTCTCCGCGCGAACCATTCGGTCACCGATCACGATCAAACCGATCAAGATCCCAAAGACGATCGCCCCCACGCCGAGCAAGATCCAAGCTTGAGACATCGGCCAATGATCGACCAACACGACCGCCGGTGTGTCGCTGGCGGCGATCAAGACTACATCGCCGTAAGCGTTGGTCGTCCAAGCTCGGACCTCAAACGTGTGCTCCCCATCGGGCAGCCCCGAGATGAACGCTTCGGGTAGCCCGCCGCGGTAGAAAACATTGTCGGACTCGTCGACGACCTCGTAGGTGACGTCAGCTTCAATCGGCAACGGTTCCCACGTCAGTGATTGATAGCCTTCGCGGACGTTTTCGAAGCGAGATCGGGTCCAAACAATGGGCGGAATCGGTTGGGACCCTGCGGGTTCATCGCCCCCAGGCGGCCCAGACGCATCCTCAGCGGAACCTGGCGTCAGGAGACTCAAGAAAGTCACCGCCAAGCAAACAAGCACCATCGTTAAACGAGGGTTGAAACAACGCATCCGAACGTGGTCAGTATTTCACTCGCCAGGGCCGATTCGCCTACGTGGCCGGGCAAGAAAAACAAAGGTCTCCTGTACGTAAAATCGTTCGCGGGACGAGCCTCCGTCGCCTCAAACAGGCAAACCGCAGACCCCGGAAGCCCCCGGGAGCGACTCGCGGGGGGTCAAAACCCTAGCAGCTTTTCCGTAACGATGAAACCTCTTTTGCCGGAAAAAGGGCCTCCCACAAACGCCTCTTTTTAATGAAAATCATTCGCAATAAGGCTTGATCGGTGATCGGGCGGTGCTTAGATTGTTACCGAAGACTTTCAATTTGCCGAATCATTCGCGGACAGATCGACGTTCTGATGGACATGACCGAACGACCCAATCACGTCGCCGAAGCCATGGAAACGGCTGCCTCGGCGGACGCCCAATCGGTCGCTCCCGATGCCGTCGTCCCCGATGCCGTCGGTTCGCTCGCCGCCGAGGCTTCCCAATCGGTCAAGCCGGATTCGTCGCATACATTGAAAGTCGTTCGATTCGAGTCGCTCGCTCGTTGTGGCGACGAGATTTGGATCGAAAACGAAGGGCAAATTTATCGTCTTCGTCGGACCCGCCAAGGAAAGTTGATCCTCACCAAATGACCACCAACGAAACCATCCTTTCGGTCATTCCCGGCAATACCGAGCACGAACGCCTGATCGTCGTATTGCGATCGATGCCATCGGCAACCATGCCAACGAACCGCTCTTTGGGACTCTTCGATCCGCATACCGAGCAAACTCCCGAGGCATCATCCTCGCCTTCATTACCTTCGGCGCGAACTTTTTGCGAAGAGTTGATCTCGGTTCGCGAGCGGCCTGTCGTTCTCCGCCAACAATCGTTCAGCCCGGCGGTGGGTTGGTTCACGCAGAGCGAACTGGAGATGACCCAAGACCAATGGTCGATGATGCGATGCACGGTCATGCCGCAGCAGAGGATGCCGCAGCACAGGGCTATGCAATCTAATCAGCGTGCGTCAGCAATCTCCGCCGACTCGAGCCCGCTAACCCGTCGCCGATTCGATCGATTCGCCGGCGACGGTGATGCGTCGGTCGTCCCGTTTGCTCGCGAACAAGCCGCGTCGGCTTAGAACGATCCCATCGAAACGGAGATTCGCATCCGTTATGATAAGCAGTATCGCGCAGCCGGTTTTGGCTTTATGCATCTGTTATCGTCGAGTTCGGTTCTTTAAGAACGCAACGGCTACAAGCCCGACGCGAGACGGCGTGTTGATTTAATCGTAACCCGAAGCGTGAGCGAGGGATGAAACGCCATTCAATCCTCTGTATGTATCCCTCGCTCACGCTTCGGGTTACGATGCGAATTAAATCAACACGTTCGTGAGCGAGGGATCATTAATATTGCCCCATCCCTCGCTTGCGCTTTTTGAAGTTGCGCTTTTGCCTGTGGCATTGGTTTATCGTAACCCGAAGCGTAAGCGAGGGATGAGTCAATATCAATTATCCCTCGCTTACGCAGCGGGTTACGAAAAAAGCGCAACGTCAAAACTGCGTTTCGCGCTTGTATATTGGCGGCTAAACCGCTTTACCGTCTCTTCTCCAACGCGACTCCCCATGAAAGCCGCCTTCATTCCCCAACCCGGCCCGGCTGACCAAATTCAAATCGGTGAACTGGCGATTCCGGAGCCAGGCCCGGACCAAGTCCGCATCCGCGTTCACGCCGCCAGCGTCAACCCGATCGACACGTATGTTCGATCAGGGGTCGTCGCAATGGACTTGCCGTCCCCGTTCATCATCGGTTGCGATGCGGCCGGAATCGTCGACGCGGTCGGAGCGAACGTCAAACGTCTCGCCGTCGGTGATCGCGTTTGGACGACCAACCAAGGTTTGCTCGGACGTCAGGGTACGTTTGCCGAGCAGATCGCCGTGGACGATAAATGGGTTTTCTCACTACCCGATTCGGTCTCGTTCGAAGACGCCGCCGCGTGTGCCCTCGTCGGCGTGACGGCCCATTTGGGTTTGTTCCGCGAAGCCCAACTGCAGCCCGGCGAAACGATCCTCGTGATCGGCGGTTCCGGGGGCGTCGGGTCGATGGTCGTGCAGATGGCCGTCGCCGCCGGAGCCCGCGTGATCGCGACCGCGGGCAGCGACGCCAAAGCCGGCTTGCTCAAGGAACTCGGGGCGGACGAAGTGATTCTTTACAAGAGCGAGTCGATCGGCGAACGGACCAAGCAACTCGCCCCCGGCGGCGTGAACGTGTTTTGGGAAACCCGTCGGGAACCCGACTTTGCGATGGCGGTCGATGTCATGGCGCCTCGTGGTCGGATGGTCTTGATGGCCGGACGGGACGCCACGCCAATGTTCCCGGTCGGCCCGTTCTACGTCAAAGAATGTTCGGTGCACGGGTTTGTAATGTTCAAAGCCACACCGATCGAGATGCGAACGGCGGCCGAAGATCTTTCCCGCTGGATGGCCGACGAAAAAATTTCCGCGAACATCAGCGCCCGCTTCCCGCTCGAAGACGCGTCCCAGGCTCACGTACTGCAAGAGTCCGCCACGCTCGACGACAGCGACCGACTCAGCGGCAAGATCGTAATCAATATGCCGATGTAAGCAATTTTCGTTCGACTGCCCCGATACCCGTTATCGCCACGCATCGCGTTATTCGAACACCGAATGACAACAATCAGGCGATGGGCGATAGCGGGCTGTTGATTTAATCGTAACCCGACGCGTCAGCGAGGGATTGAAAGCCATTCAATCCTCTGTAAGTATCCCTCGCTGACGCTTCGGGTTGCGATGCAGACCAAGTCAACAGCCTGCTAGCGGGCTGTTGATTTAATCGTAACCCGATGCGTCAGCGAGGGATTGAACACCATTAAATCTTTTGTATGTATCCCTCGCTCACGCTTTTTGAAGTTGCGCTTTTTTCGTAACCCGATGCGTAAGCGAGGGATAATTGATATTGACTCATCCCTCGCTTACGCTTCGGGTTACGATAAACCAATGTCACAGGCAAAAGCGCAACCTCAAAACTCACGCTTTGGGTTTCGATGAGGACTAAATCAACAGCCTGCTAGCCCCGGTTGGCGTTCGGTTAACCGCCGCCAACTCGCTACGGCGAATTGAATCAACATACTGATACGCGTCGGGCTTGCATGGTTGCGACGTAACCGCACTTAGAACGCCACCCAATGAACCACTCCTCCGAAACTCCCCGCGAAACTTCGCTACCCAACTTCGACGCCGGCGTCCCCTGTGCAGACAGTGGTGATCGCTTGTTGCCTGCAATCGCGCAAGACGCCAAGTCGGGCCGGGTGTTGATGGTCGCATGGATGAATCAAACCGCGTTCGACGAAACGGTGCAGACCGGAAGGGCGGTTTATTTCAGCCGTTCGCGTGGAAAGCTATGGCGAAAGGGCGAAACCAGCGGTCATCAGCAAATCGTTCACCGAATCCAAATCGATTGTGACGGCGATTGCATCCTCTTGCACGTCGATCAAACCGGAGCCGCCTGCCACGAAGGCTACGAAAGCTGCTTCTTCCGAACGATCGACACCGACGGCAAATGGACGGTTCAAGAACCCAGACTAGTCGACCCCGCCAAAGTCTACGCCCCCTAGCCGTAGTACCGTATGCTGGGTGACCGTAGGCTGGGTGGAGGAGGCTCTGCGACGAACACCCGGCAATCGCCCGTAAACTTAAACTTAAACTTAAACTTAAACTTAAACTTAAACTTTTGGGATCAACCGCGATTCGATGCCGGGTCTTTGCCGAAGCGGCTTCGACCCAGCCTACTTGGAGGCGATCGTTTCGATGATCGCGTTGAGCGTGGCGCTCGGACGCATCGCCGCGTCGGCCGCTTGAGGGTCGGGGAAGTAGTAACCACCGATGTCGACCGGCGAGCCTTGGACTTCGTTGAGTTCGCCGACGATCTTGGCTTCGGACGATGTCATCGCCTGAGCAATCGGCTGAAACTGCGATCGCAGGTCGGGACTTTGCGTTTGCGCCGCGAGTGCCTCGGCCCAGTACATCGCCAGGTAAAAATGGCTGCCCCGATTGTCCAACTCACCCGCCTTGCGTGACGGCGATTTGTCTTCGTCCAAGAAACGGCCCGTCGCGTCGTTGAGGGTCGAGGCCAGCACGGCGAACGATTCATTGCCCGTCTTTGCCGCGAGGTCTTCGAGCGAAACGGCGATCGCCAAGAACTCGCCCAGCGAATCCCATCGCAAATGATTCTCGGCTTCGAACTGTTGAACATGTTTCGGAGCCGATCCGCCCGCGCCGGTTTCAAACATACCTCCACCGGCCAACAGCGGTACGATCGAGAGCATCTTGGCACTCGTGCCCAATTCCAAGATCGGAAAAAGATCCGTCAGGTAATCACGCAGAACGTTCCCGGTTACTGAAATCGAATCGAGCCCTTGACGGGCACGGCCGCACGCGTGAAGAGTGGCTTCCACCGGGGCGAGGATTTGAATGTCCAAACCTTGCGTGTCGTGCTCGGCAAGTTCGGTTTCTACCTTTTTGATGACGTTTCGATCGTGAGCGCGATTTGAATCCAGCCAAAAAACCGTCGCCGCCCCGGTCGCGCGGCATCGGTTGACGGCCAACTTCACCCAATCGACGATCGCAACCTCTTTCGTTTGACAGGCCCGCCAAATGTCGCCCGCCTCGACTTCGTGCTTCAGCAGCGTTTCGCCATCGCCGTTGACGACCTGTACGTGACCGGCGGCGGGAATCTCGAACGTCTTGTCGTGCGATCCGTACTCCTCGGCTTTCTTGGCCATCAAACCCACGTTGGCGACACTGCCCATCTTGGTCACGTCGTACGCGCCGTTGGCTTTGCAATCATCAATGACCGCTTGATAAACCCCCGCGTAGGATCGGTCGGGGATCATCGCGATCGTGTCTTGCGGTTGCCCATTGCGGTCCCACATCTTGCCGCCCAATCGAATCGCGGCGGGCATCGACGCGTCGATGATCACGTCACTTGGGACGTGCAGGTTGGTGATACCGCGATCGGAATCGACCATCGCGATCGACGGAAGTTCCGATTCGACTTTGGCCATCGTCGCTTCGACCAAGGCTCGCTCGTCGGCGGGCAATTCGGCGATCTTGTCGAATACTTGGCCCAGGCCTTGATTGGCGTCGATGCCAACTCGTTGAAAAATCTCCGCATGCTTCTCGAACGCTTCGGCGTACAAAACACGCACGACATGACCGAACAAAATCGGGTCAGATACTTTCATCATCGTCGCCTTCAAATGCAGCGACAACAGCACACCTTCGGACTTCGCCTTCGCGGCCGCCTCGGCGATGAATGGCTTGAGCAACCCGACTCGCATGACGGCGGCGTCAAAAATCTCACCTTCCTCGACCGCGATCGCCTCTTTCAAGACGGTAACTTCCCCAGAGTCGGAAACGTGTTCGACCCGCAGTTTGTCCGCCCGGCTTAGTACGATCGACTGCTCACTGCCGTAGAAATCGCCCTCGCTCATTTGCGCGACCGCGGTTTTGGACTCGGCGGTCCACGCACCCATCGAATGTGGGTTCTTTTGAGCGTAGGCCTTCACCGGGGCGGCAACCCGGCGGTCCGAATTGCCTTCGCGAAGGACCGGGTTGACGGCGCTGCCGAGGACCTTCGCGTAGCGGCTGCGGATGTCTTTTTCATCATCTGTTTTCGGCTCGCTCGGGAAATCCGGAACGTCATAGCCTTTGGCCTGCAATTCCGAGATCGCGGCGGTCAGTTGCGGGATCGACGCGCTGACGTTGGGCAGCTTGATCACGTTGGCTTCGGGCTGTTTCACCAATTCGCCTAGCTCGGCCAGCGCATCGGGCGTCTTTTGGTCGTCGCGGAGTCGTTCGGGGAAACTGGCCAGCACCCGGCCGGCCAGCGAAATGTCTTTGAGCTCAAACCCCAAGCCCGAAGAAGCCGTGAACGCCCGCAGGATCGGCAACAACGACCGGGTCGCGAGCGCCGGGGCTTCGTCGGTGTACGTGTAAACGATGGTTCTCGCGTCAGAGGGCATGATGGGACTTTCGGAAGTACAGACGACGGAATCGGTGGAGTTTGAAACAGAAGGACGCACGCGAAAAGCGTGTGGATTGCATCTTCATCTGTCAATGCCGCCAAAACCGTCAAGGGGGGCCTCACTTTGGGCTTGCGAACAATTCGAAAATCGCCATACTGCCGTGCTTCAAAAAAAATCCATCTCCACCCAACGCCACCACTTTTTGTTAAACCGGTCCCGCCATGACGGACGTCATTCAAGCCACTAAACGAGATTCCACCGGAACGGCTGCCACCCGTCGATTGCGTCGCGACGGTCACGTTCCCGCCGTCCTGTATGGTCACG
Source organism: Neorhodopirellula pilleata (assembly GCF_007859915.1). Classification (GTDB taxonomy): domain Bacteria; phylum Planctomycetota; class Planctomycetia; order Pirellulales; family Pirellulaceae; genus Rhodopirellula; species Rhodopirellula pilleata. The sequence continues at coordinate 11,729 of NZ_SJPM01000009.1, read as the reverse complement.
GCGAAGCCAACGAACACCTTGCCATCCCGCACGCCCAAGTCAAAGGTTTGCTGCGACACCACAGCCGCATGGTGAAATTGACCGGCGACGTCAATGAGACCGCCTTGGTCAGCGAAATGCAGTGGGATGCACTCGGCATCGAAGTCCTGCACATGGACTTGATCCGCGTGAACCTCAAAGAAAAGATCGAAGTCACCGTTTCGGTCGAGTTGCACGGCGAAGCGATCGGCACCCGAGAAGGCGGCATCTTGCTCGAAAATGTCCGCGAAGTTGAAATCCGCTGTGCCGCCGATTCGATCCCCGAAAGCCTCGTCCTCGACATCAATGACTTGCACCTCGGCCAAAACGCCACCGCGAACCAATTGAAATTGCCCGAGGGCGTCGAACTGATCACCGACGGCGAAACCGTTTTGGCCCACGTCGAAGCCCCGCGTGGCGAAGGCGATTCGGGCGAAGCTCAAGTCGGCTCCGAACCTGAAGTAATCAGCAAGGGCGGCGCCGGAGAAGACGAAGACGCGTGAAATTGATCGTGGGACTGGGTAACCCCGGTCGCGAATACGAGAAAACACGTCACAATGTTGGTTTCATGGTCGCCGCCGAATTGGTCCGGCGACACATGGGCACCCCGCCGAACAAAAAATTCGGGGGCGAAATCAGCGAAATGCGTATCGGCTCGGGCAAAGGGCTGGTACTTTGTCCCCATACATATATGAACGCCAGTGGACAAAGCGTCCGCAAGGCGATTGATTTTTACAAACTTGAAACCGAGGACTTGATCCTCATCTGCGACGATCTGAACCTCGCCCTCGGGCGGATTCGGATCCGGAGCGGTGGATCGGCCGGCGGCCAAAAAGGCCTCGCCGACACGATTCGACATCTGGGTACGGACCAGTACCCCAGACTAAGAATCGGAATCGATCGACCGCCCGCCAAATGGCAGGTGACCGATTACGTTCTCGGACAGTTTACCGAAGAAGAACAACCCGCCATTGATTCAGCGATCCGACGCGCCTGCGACGCGATCGAATGCTGGGTCCGTGACGGAATGACCGAGGCGATGACCCGATACAACGCTCCGGCCACTTAATTCACCATCGTCTACGAGTCGCCTCGTCATTGGCAACTCTTAGATTTAACCCATTTAATCACCCCCCTCCGATCTCCCCGCGATTCTTAGCCGTGGCCAAAGTCAACACCTACGAAACCCTGTTCATCCTCGACAGCAATCACTACGCCCGCGATCCCGGTGGCGTCAGCAAGCAGCTCGATGACATCATCGCCAATCTCGGCGGTGAAGTTCACGTCAGTCGGATGTGGATGGAACAGAAACTTGCCTATCCGATCAACAAGCATCAAAAAGGCACCTATTACCTAATCTATTTCAGCATGGAAGGCCCCACGCTGCCGAAGATCGATCGCGCCTTCAAACTTTATGAGCCGGTCATTCGCCAACTGACAATCCGCTTGGACCCACGCTTGGTCGAACCGATCCTCGCCAACGCACGTGGCGAACACTTCGCCGGACCGCAAATCGATACCATCGGTGTTGATGACGACGTCGACGAAGACGACGTTACCGATGACGTCGAAGACGCTGTCGAGGCTTAAGCTCGCCGGTCTTCTCCGATCATTGCGACAATCACCGATAGCTAGGGAGCGTCCACTATGGCCAATTTCAATCGCGTTATCCTGCTGGGCAACCTGACTCGGGACATCGAGTTACGCTACCTTCCCAGCGGAATGGCCGTTGCCGATTTTTCGATCGCCGTCAATGATCGACGAAAAACCAACGAAGGGAATTGGGTCGACGACCCCTCGTTCTTCAATATCGTTTTCTTCGGAAGAAACGCCGAAGTCGCCAGCGAATACCTTTCCAAAGGTTCGCCGGTTTTGATCGAAGGCAAACTCAAACAAGATACGTGGGAAAAAGACGGCCAGAAACAATCTCGCGTGAAAGTCATCGGCGAACGAATGCAACTGATCGGCCCCAAGCCCGGTGGCGGCTCCGGTTCCGAAGGCAGCGTCCGCGAAAACCACTTCGAACAATCCAATTACGTTAACTCGAGTCGGCCCTCACAAGCCGTCGCCAGCCAGCCCGCCCGAGAATCACAACCCGCACGCGATGCCCAACCGACGGGCGACGGACCGGGATACGAAGAACACGAGATTCCGTTTTAATCGACCACCATCGCTTCTTCCGTAACCCGTTCCACCATTCCATTTTTCCATCACACTCAGCCCTCACTCCCAGCCATGACCACAGCTGTTACCCGGCGTTCCACCAGCCACTTCAAACGTCTGCCCAAGGGTGCCAACGGCGGCATCCAGTTGCTGCTCATCCACAATGTCGAGCACCTCGGTCGCCAAGGCGATTTGGTGGAAGTCAAAAGCGGCTACGCGATGAACTACCTCCTGCCGCAAGGCCTCGCCACGATCGCCACCGACCACCACCAACGGATGGTCGAAAAGCACCGTGAAAAACTTCGCGCGATCGAACTCGAGAAACTCCGCAGCTACCAAGAGCAAGCCGACGAATTGGCCAAGCAGTCGATCACGATCGAAGCCAACGCCAACGACGAAGGCCACCTCTACGGCAGCGTCGGACCACACGAAATCGTCGATGCCCTTAAGAGCGTTGGCATCCACTTGGCTCAAGACCAAATCCGCCTCGACGGACCGCTCAAAGAACTCGGCCTCTACACGGTCAAGATTCACCTGCACAGCGAAGTCGAAGCGAGCCTGAAGGTTTGGGTCGTGCCCACCGCCACCGAAGCAGGCGAAGCGGGCAACGCATAAGAAACTCACCATGAGTCTGAAACGATCGGCGAGCCAAAACAATCGCCGGTCGTTCAACATGGGGCTGTGGCGGAACTGGCAGACGCGCTGGATTTAGGATCCAGTTCCTTTACTGGAGTGCAGGTTCGATTCCTGTCAGCCCTATTGATTCTCGAAAAGGACTTGCGGTGAAACACCGCAAGTCCTTCGGGAACCCGTTCCCAGGCTCCCGCCCTCTTTATACCCCACATCTTTTTTGCACCCTCACGATCTCGTCTCGTGGGTGAATTCTTGACCCCCACGAGCTTGTCTCGTGGGTGAATAAGGTTCGCAAGCTAGAACACCGACGCCCTACCCGTCCACAGATTTTCACTTGTGCTCGCCGCTTGAAGCGGCGAGCACAAGTGAAAACCTGCAGTTTCCGCAAATCGCGGTTTATGTCTAGCCTGCCAACCTCGGCTTCCTGCCAGACGAGCTGGCAGGGGAGCAATACAAGATAACTTGTGTAGGATAAAGAGGGCTCTCGCCTGGGAACGCACTGCCTCGGAGGCTCTGCCCCCGCTCCCAAGATCTTTCTCACCAGCCCGCACCTCAAAGGCACGAAAGGTCAAAAGAAGCCCAGCAACCAACAACGTCGCCCCAACCAGGAGTGCATGAGATAAACAGCGGGCTCTCTCATCGCGGCTTCTTCAGCCGCATCTGATCCAGCGGACTCTTGACCGAGAGGCCCGGCCGGTTCATCACGTGCAAGTAAATCATCGTCGTCTTCACGTCCTTGTGACCGAGCAACTCCTGAACCGTCCGGATGTCCGCGCCATCTTCAAGCAAATGCGTTGCAAAACAATGGCGCAGCGTGTGAGGCACCGCGTTCTTATCACACGAAGATCTCGCCAGCGCCGCCGAGAACGCCTCTTGCAGCACTGATTCACTCACATGGTGCCGCCAATGCTTTCCACTGCGCGGGTCCCTGCGAATCCGCGGCGATGCAAAGACAAACTGCCAGCAAAACTTGCGAGAATCGCTGGGGTACTTTTTGGCAAGCGAATAGGGCAAATGCACTTCGCCAAAACCATCTTCCAAATCACGCTGATGCTGCCCACGACGCATTTCAATGTGTTTCTGCAACTGTTCCACCAAACAGTCGGGCAAGACAGTGACACGGTCTTTGTCGCCCTTGCCATTTCGGACCACGATGTGACGCTGAGAAAAGTTGAGGTCCTTGATGCGAAGACGACGGCATTCCTTATGCCGAAGCCCCGAGCCGTAGACGCAGTCAAACATCAAGGAAGGCAAATACCCTTTCACATATTGCCGGACATCAATCACTTCGTCCCGATCCAGAACGACGGGCAAGCGAGGCGGAGCCGAGGCGTGTGCCGCATCGATAAAACCCAACTCGCGTCCAAGATGAGTTTGAAAAAAATACAACAAAGCCGACTTCGCTTGGTTCTGAGTACTGGCCGCACATCCGGAGCCGAAATGCTTAGGCAACTCGTCATCGGGAATATCCCACTCGACGTCATAATCTTGGCTGCCTTTCCCAACGGCAACCTCCATTGTCCCCGACTCGGCCGCCCGCTTGTTTCCGTCACTTCCTCCAGCGGATCGGCTGACGCGACGCCCCGTCGGTCGATCACCATGATTCAGCGATCCGGGCGAATTACCAAGCGCCACCTCGGTGAGAAACTCACGAATCGCTGCTTCGCCCAGGCTTACCGGGTCGTCCACCTTGGCCCAACGACAAAACCGAACGAGCCAAGACGTATACGCCTTTTCGGTATCGTACTTGTTGCGGTGTCGCCTCAGCGTGCGGCGAAATTCCGTCAAATACTCCGGCTCCCCTTCGATCACCCGGCCATCCTCGATCGGTGGCTCGGCAAGCTCCGCGCCACCGAGAGTCGGATGCCCGGATCGCTCTCTGGCCTTGGCAGCCTCGATCGCGGCCAGCTCGGTCAGCTTTTGCCGCACATCGAGAAGCTCATCGTCCGACACTTCTAAAATCAGCGTGCGGTACGCGATCAAAGCCCTCACCGCCTGCAGTCGCTGCCAAGCGTCCGTCTCATTGCGGCGCAGCGCGCGACAAAAATCGATCGTCTTCCCGCGGTCCACTTCGAACTTGACATCCGGAGCAAACCCACCGAATTCCCGATAACGTCTGATCCAAATCGGAAACCATTGCCGGTCCGCCTCACCCACCGGATACGACCCCATCCGACGAATAAACTCATCAATCATCTCAGCAACCCCATGGCGAAGACAAAACTCCTTAACCGCCCAGTCAACCCAGACCCACAGATCGCCTTCGCAGCCTAGTGGTTTCTGGCTAGCTCTCCAGGCATCAGCGGGATATATTAGCAAGATAAAGCCCGGTATATGAGCATATACCGGTTCAAACCTGTATAATTATGTTGTTGAACTGGCCTAGCGGGGTTGTGCTTCGAGCTTTTGGATAGACTGAGAGCGTTTAGATGGTGGAAAAGTCTCAAAAAGATCGTCCAGCGGCGTTGCCCCGGCTTCAAATTGACCGGGAAAAGGGCACTCAAAGTGGTAATGCCCTAAGGGAATGGCCTCAACATCGGTGAGCCGGTAAACTAGAACCCGGCCAGTTCAACGATACGTTGCACCCCATTTCGGCCCCAAGTCGGTTAGTAGGTCAAACTCTCTACGCCGAAAGGGGTGAACTTAATCGTTCTGCATTCACAGCCATGACAAGCCTGCGGCCAAAGAACGATGCTGAAAACCTTGGCGCCGAAGAAGTGGTGCGCAGAGCAACGGCTGAATTCGGATTCGTACAATGCGACAATGACCGCGGAGTACGTTACGCAGCTAAAGATCTCGCCCAACGCTCAGACATGACTCATGAAGCGAAGGATCAGGCGATGGTGCCGCTCATGGATGCAGTTGAGATGATTGTTGGAAATGACCGACGGTCGGATAAACATTTCCTGAAATGCGTCGTAATCCCGAACGGACCTATCCATGTCCTGTATCTCTACAATTCTCACGAGACACAAACCCGTGCGTTGCTTGAGCGACTCGCGAATGTGCTAGGATACTTCATATCGTCAGAATAAATGCAGAACAATGCGATGAACCGAAGTCGCGGAGCCGGGCGACTTCACAATGGAAAATCAATCGCCGCGACTCGGTTATCGCGGTCGTTGAACTTAATCGATCGTGATCGGAGTGCGTAATCGTGACGACGTAGGTGCGTTGCGTTTGAGCGCCGGCGGCGAGCCGCCATCGCGTTGCTCATGGCAACCCAGATAGGGCATCGGAGCGATAGCGCAGAACGGTTGTTGCAGGAGGGGCGCTCGGATATACAAATTCGTTGTCCGGATAACTAGCGAAATCGAATGCGGCGTACAGGCTTGTGAATAGCCTTGGTGGTTTTGACCACCACTTGCCGAGCAAGGCGAGGCAGTGTGTCACCGCTTGCTCACTGTTCGGTTCGCAATGATTGTCCTCCCAAGTCCGCCTTCGGCGGCAATTGCTTGTCCGGTTGCGGCCGGTATTGAGAAGCTCGACGAGACGGTTGCGTCAGCACCCGGCTTGAGTGTTGCCGGGTTACTTAAACGGTACGCTCCGCGCTACCTTCAGAAGCATGGTGTGCAGGCGGTGCCCCAGGTTCAAAGCACGTTGGCGAAACTGTCGCTGTGCCGAACACGGGCTTTAGGAGGCCATGTCTATCGCTGCCGAGGATGCCAGTCGGAGACACCGCTGTACAACTCCTGCGGTGACCGACACTGCCCTCAGTGCAGCGGTGCCAAGCGAGCCGATTGGCTGGACTCCACTAGCGAATTGCTGGTTCCCGGTGTCACCTATTTCCAAGTCGTCTTTACGTTGCCGGAAGAACTCGCCGCGTTGTCGTTGGGCAACCGTCGAGAAATCTACAACCTATTGTTTCATTCCGCTTGGCAAGCTCTGCGTGACCAGATTGCGTTGGAACAAGGATTCGAGGCTGCCGCAGCGATGGTCCTGCATACTTGGAATCAAAAGCTCGAAGCGCATCCGCATGTCCATGCGTTAGTTCCTGGCGGTGGCCCGTCACTTGATCGATCGCGTCCGGGGTGGATCAGCAGTCGTAAGCGGAGCGGGAAGCCATCGTCGACGCCGTACTTGGTGGATGCCAAGGAACTTCGCAAACGCTATCGGGAGTTCGTCTTAAAGGGTCTTGTGCAACTGCGTGAGCGGGAAAAGCTCAAGCTGGAAGGTGACTGGAGTCGCTTGAAAGACCAGGCGAATTGGGACGAGTGGCTGGGGCGTTTTGAGAACAAGACATGGGTATCGTTCATCCAGGCTCCGCCGAACGAAGACTGCCGCCCGGAACACGTCGCGAAGTACCTGGCACGTTACATGACCGGTGGTCCGATCAGTGATCGTCGGTTGATCTCGCATGAAGACGGAAAGGTTCAGTTTTGGGCACGCGTCGGCGATCAGACTGGCGGCGGCGATGGCCGTAGTGCCCCGTACACACTTAGCGGGATCGAGTTCGCCCGTCGTTGGTCGATGCACATTCTTCCCAGGGGCTTTACCAAGTCACGCCGTTACGGCGGCTTCAGCAACCGTCATCGTGATCGGTATCTGAAAGAATGTGCGGCTTGGATGAACTCGCAAGACGAGCCGCCGCAAGCAGCGGACGCCAAGCCAGAACACGATGAGCCGAGTGACGAAGACACAGTGCCTACGTGTCCGCATTGTGACGAAGAGATGGAACTGATCCGGTGGTCGAGCAAACCCTCATGGAGCGATGTGATGTCCAGCCAATATCGACCGTGGTGGTATCGCGATGACTAGCAAAGGGACACGATTGATCTTAGTGGGTAGTCCGAAATGCGTTCTCTCAATGACGAGATCGCCGTTTCGGTGCTGCGCCGGAGTCAGGAATGAAGGCCAAAACCGTGCGGAAACGCTGCCAAGCAAAGTGCAACAGTCGCGACAACTTGCACTCGAGCAATCCAGGGGTGTAAAATCAGGGCTGGTTGTGATCGAGCCGCCGGATTGAATCCGCATACGTTTTTTCCAGGGTGGCGATCACGATCGACAAAGTTCAACGCACGATCTATCCGAAAGTCAGGCGGCCAGCTCAACTAGCAAGTTGAGCTTTTTTAACGCCTGACCATCGGATAGATCGCATTTCGTTCCCCGACTGAAATCCTCGATGCCCATTCATGACATCGTTTGAAACTGCTCATGTTGTCGAAGCGTATCGCGAACGATGCGACGATCGCATCGACGTCATCACCGATGGCGACCGCACACTGATCGTGGTCGCCGATGGCGCTGGTGGCACAGGCGACGGACACATTGCGGCCGAAACAGTAATTCGCGAAACGCGAGCGAACTACACTGCGATTGACAACTCCACTGACTGGTCCGAATTTCTCTCGCAACTTGACTTTCGCGTGCACACTGGTGAGACAACCGCTGTGATTGTCGACGTTCATCCCGATCGAATTCTGGGCGCGAGCGTCGGCGATAGTTGCGCTTGGGTGATTGACGGGGCTGACATTACTGACTTGACTCGCACGCAGAATCGCAAGCCGCTACTTGGCTCCCAAGCTGCCAACCCCGCTCCATTCTGGCATGGTCCACTCAATGGACTCCTTCTGGTCGGTTCAGACGGATTTTTCAACTATGCCAAACGCGAGCAAATTACACCACTCATGGGTCGTACCGACTTTTTTGCTATTCCGCGTGCATGTGTCGACATGGTTCGCCTTGCCTCCGGCGACCTTTGGGATGATACTGCCGTAGTCGTGTGTCGTGTGCGCCAGGCGAGGACATCTCGCAAACGATACTCGATTTGACGCACGACACATAACGCGGGGAACCATGCCGTGCACCGGAGTACGGCGTCGCGCGTTTACAAATGGAAAATCAACTCGCCGTACCCGGTGACGGCGGACGTTCCCCGAATGAAGAATGATGGACGATCCTATCCGCATGAAGATCGCCGAGCACCAACGGACACGGATCGCTGATTTCGAATCACCTCGTTACGACTACTTCGTACGCAGATTCGGATGTGACGTTCCGCTTCAGCTCAAACGTCTATACGACCTTCGATCAACACTATTTTGTCATGGGTTCTCGCGAGACTGCGGTGCCAACGCTCGTTTGTGGGTACAGTACTTCGTAACGATGACGCCTTCCGCAATCGACTACTGTGAAAAATATGACTTTCGGTACTTCCATTTTGCCGTCGGTGAGGATGGCGAGAGTCTGCTGATGTCGATTGAAGATCCCAGCCAAATTTTCGTAGACTGGGATTATGAAGACGACCTTCCCGAGTCATTTGGCTTGTCCTTCGACTCGTTTGTTGATTGTGTTGTTGCCGATCCGCCCGAGCGTTACTTCCCAGAGTCATGAAACGGGGAACAATCGCGTGCACCGGAGTACGCGAGTTGAGCGGATTTGAAATGGAAAATCTTTCGCGCGTACCCGGTGACGCGTGGCGTTATCCGCTTGGAATGAAGTGATGCGACGAATCCGTTTTGGGTTGAAAACCCTTCTCGTCTTGATTGCACTGCTCGCGGTCTATCTCGCCTGGCGAACGCACGATCCAGAGGCACGGGCGCTATCCGCAATCAAGGAGGCCGGTGGAAAAACCTATTACGGCTATCAACAGCCGTGGATGGGCTCCACGAAATCTATTAGCGTTGGACAGCTACCCGGCTACGAATACTACTCGCAACACGACATATCGTGTGTTGGAACACAAACGCAGCCCAAACTCACGCTTGCCGAGATTCTCTTCGGCAAAACGAAAGAACGTCGGGCCACCGCCGTGGAGTTGCCAATCGGAAAGATCACGCCAGAATTAGAAACAGCGCTCCACTCGTTAACGGAACTACAATCATTGGTAATAGAGATGCCTGCTATGATGGCAAGTTCTGAATCGGTAGAAGTAGAGCGACTTGGTGAACTCCAAGACGAGTTCGGGGACAAGGTCTGGCCAACCGTTAAGCTGGGATTGTGACGAAGCGGATAACCATCACAATCGGGATAGGGGCCCGGTTGCCCGGGACCCCTCCCACACCACCGTACATGCGGGTCCGCATACGGCGGTTGAGCACGAGTTTTAAATCGCCATGTTGCCATGACGACCCAAGCCATTGGGACCGTTGTCATGCCGCTTAGAAAACGCCGTACGGCGATGATTCTTTCGCGAATGACAACGGACACGTACTTGCTCGTTCCCTTCGGGCCTTCGACGACCGCGTGGGTCGAATACTATGCCCTCTGCTGACTTCTCTTTGCACGAGGTGCGTTGCCGCACTCGTCCCGCCTTTCGGGCAAGCCCTACTCACGGGTACGCATCGAGATCTCCCCAAATAAGGGACGTCGCGGATTGATGCGATCGCACCGAGACACGTGATCTGTCCCCGCCCAAGTGCCCGATCTACCTGCGCCCGTTCTTCCGGTTTGGTTTCGTGGTCAGCAGCCCACTCACCTCGAGTCGTCGGCCTCGTATCGGGTTTCTGTTCGTCACCTGGCGGGTCTTGGCGTGAATGTGGCTGGGACGGTTTGCGTTAAACCTCGCCTGATTCGGTCATTGTTGAACCAGAACTGTTCTCGGCGTTTTCCAGCTTCACGAGCACATTCGCAGGCTTCCTCCCCACGGTTGGTCACCCTTCCGCAGTTGCCTTCGCCTCGTACTGTCTTTCGTAAGAGTTACATTTGGTATACTGCCTCGTGTTGAAAGAAACCGGAAATAAGTACAGGGGACTTTCACCCCACAAGATCACGCCCATGTTGGGCGTACTGCACCGAAGTCGGGCTTGCGAGCTTTTTCAAATGGAACATCAACCGTCCCGACTCGGTGATGTGTAACGTTCCCCGGCTGACAAGCATGAACCCTTACCATCCGCCTGACATTCAATCGCAGCCAACATCGGCGCAACGGCTTCATTGGTTTGCGTTCGCCTCGACTGCGACTATCGCGTTCGGAGTTGTATCGTGGATTAGCCATAGTCTCCGCGCCGATTCTCGCCCGTTTATCGCTACACCAACGCAGTTTGTTGCTTCCTATGTGCCTTACTTCGCATTCTCGGGAGCGGTTGGTGCAGTCAATTTGCTTTCGCCAATGCGAGGGTACTTTGTACGTTCACCCGTTTCTGTTCGCCTGATTGCTGGCATGATTTTGGGCTTGATGCCGATTCCGTTGAACCACATCATCGTAAATTATCTTTGGTATCTAAAACCGTTTGTTCCATTTAAGGTCGCCGAGATCGCGATTGTTGTTATCGTTCCCGTGATTATTTGTACGGCTATAGAGCGGTTGTTCCTCAGGTTTCGCAAGGCGGAATCCGTTACTTCCGCAATCAGTTAGCCTTAGTCCAAAACGGCGGGGAACCATCGCGTGAACCGGAGAACGCGAGTTGAGTTTGATGGCAGTTAGAAACTTTCCCGCGCGTTCCCGGTTACGCGTAACGTTATCGGACAAGCAATCATTCGGACTCTGGCAATCATATCATGCTGAAGCGAACACAATTACCAAAGTTATCGCTTCGGTCAATCTTCATCTTTCATTTGATAATTGGTCTGTACCTAGCATCCTGGGCTGCGACTTACAAATATGAACATAGCTTGCAGCATCCGCCTTCGGACCTGTGGGATTGCAGCGAGCCGTACACAGTTCCACTGGCATTTCTTATCGTCAATTCCCACATCGACGCAAATAAATTTTCCCCTGGTCTGGAACGGAGATACTATCTATGGTCAGGTGTTCGAAAGCACTTGATTCACAGATCATGGTCACCAATACTATTGGGCAACTCGCGTCCGATTCCCATTGATGATCTCACAAAGGAGATCGTCCGATAACCAATAAGGATTTGACTTCGCGGCGAGGCGTGGTTTGAGTTCGAATCTTTTTCTTGGCTGGTCCGTAAGTCGCTGCCCGAAGCCAGTGCCACTAGCCGAAGCTCAAGTCCTCTGTTCAAGAAGCC
>NZ_SJPM01000008.1:206507-371780 GCF_007859915.1 Neorhodopirellula pilleata | reverse complement strand
GGTCCCAATGGCTTGGGTCGTCATGGCAACATGGCGATTTAAAACTCGTGCTCAACCGCCGTATGCGGACCCGCATGTACGGTGGTGTGGGAGGGGTCCCGGGCAACCGGGCCCCTATCCCGATCGCCATGGTTATCCGCCATCAGGCGCGGGCGGGCAGAGGCAACCTACCGAAAAAAACGAAACAGGCCAAAATTGCGATAGTGTCCGGCGATTGGCTCAGCAATCAGGAAGAGGTTAGCGGCGTCTTTCGCGGACCGCAAGTTCCGAACCGGCACGGAGCGCCCTTGGGCGGTAACGTTGTCAAAGAAGCAACAGTTGTATAGCGAGTATGTACCATCATCTTCAAGCACTAACGCAGGATCGAATACGATGATTTTCCCGTCTTGGCGGGTGGCGGCGTCCGCAGGATACGAGCCGAAAGTGTGCACAAAGTCAATCAAAGCATTGACGACAGATTCGTGCTTGGCAGCACGCAGAATCGCCCACCGCGAACGAGATGTGGAAACTAGCGCTGCTTTCAATTCGGCTTCAGTTGGTTCCATGCCGTGAGCCAGGAGATAGCGTGGATCTCAGTCGGATAACGACGGCGGTAACGGGGCCGCCGCCAGAAAACTATGATTTCAAAACCCGCGTAATCGGCGGCTCCCGTTCACCGCATGGTTATTTTGCTTCCTCGTGAACGTCAGGATCGAACGAGCCAAACGCAGTCAGTAGCGGACCGAGGATTGCCTGATTTGAGGGCACATCTTCCGATCGGCACGTGCACCGGAGTTTGAACAACGTGTTTCCCTGCGCCCACACATAAATATCAGAAGCCAGAACCATATCGTCGACGGTCAAGTGATACTGTGACCACAACGCTTGCTGCTGTGAGTCGCCCAATTCTACCGTCTTGGATTCAGTCTCTTTGGCAGCTTGCCAATAACCGAGCTGTACTGCCTGTTCGATTCCGTTCTTTGCGTGACGCATCTCTTCTTTGACAGGTGTCGCATTCACGTCATTCGGTATTGAAGTGAGGCCACGAGTAAACTGGTAGAGCGTGACCGCCAATCCTGAATCATGCTCGTAGGCGACGGTGAATCCGTGATCGTCTGGCGGTAACGCACGTGTTTCACTTCGTATCCAACCAGGTGGAGTTGCAAGTGTAATGTTTGGTTTTGGCGGTTCCGTGTTCTGCGCTTCACGCTCGGCTTCAGCAACAGCGGCGAGTAACTGCTCGCGCTCGGATGCCGAAGTCTGTGGCGGTGTCGCCGGTGACACTGGCTGGGAGCGGTCGCACCCGCAGACGCTCACGAGCAACAAGACAATAACGGTGAGTGGTTGGGTTGGATGAGGCATGTTCTGCAAAATAACGGTACCCGTCACCGGGCCGGGAAGTTTGATTGCCCATTCGTGAAACCACGCAAGCCCGGCTCCGGTGCAGTACGCCCAACATGGGCGTGATCTTGTGGGGTGAAAGTCCCCTGTACTTATTTCCGGTTTCTTTCAACACGAGGCAGTATACCAAATGTAACTCTTACGAAAGACAGTACGAGGCGAAGGCAACTGCGGAAGGGTGACCAACCGTGGGGAGGAAGCCTGCGAATGTGCTCGTGAAGCTGGAAAACGCCGAGAACAGTTCTGGTTCAACAATGACCGAATCAGGCGAGTTTTAACGCAAACCGTCCCAGCCACATTCACGCCAAGACCCGCCAGGTGACGAACAGAAACCCGATACGAGGCCGACGACTCGAGGTGAGTGGGCTGCTGACCACGAAACCAAACCGGAAGAACGGGCGCAGGTAGATCGGGCACTTGGGCGGGGACAGATCACGTGTCTCGGTGCGATCGCATCAATCCGCGACGTCCCTTATTTGGGGAGATCTCGATGCGTACCCGTGAGTAGGGCTTGCCCGAAAGGCGGGACGAGTGCGGCAACGCACCTCGTGCAAAGAGAAGTCAGCAGAGGGCATAGTATTCGACCCACGCGGTCGTCGAAGGCCCGAAGGGAACGAGCAAGTACGTGTCCGTTGTCATTCGCGAAAGAATCATCGCCGTACGGCGTTTTCTAAGCGGCATGACAACGGTCCCAATGGCTTGGGTCGTCATGGCAACATGGCGATTTAAAACTCGTGCTCAACCGCCGTATGCGGACCCGCATGTACGGTGGTGTGGGAGGGGTCCCGGGCAACCGGGCCCCTATCCCGATTCGGATTGTTCGTCGTGTCCCAACGGCGACAGTTCGAACGAGTTTGGCCGGATGTCATTGTATCGAACGTTGACGAACCAGTGTTCAACGAGCGTTGATTCAGTCCTGGATTCGGGTCGGGGCCGGGCGTTGCCACATCGACGAACGGCGGACATCACGGGGCACGGAGAGTGAACTATCCATCGCAAAAAAAGCCGCAAGCCGTGCTCCCGTGCATGTCATGGTTCCCCGCCGTCTTGGCCAACGTAGCGGAAATTGCGAGCACACCAAGCAAGGGCAAAATGGATCGCACCGAGGACGCAGCCGAGCACGAAGGTAACGAATGGAATCAGCCAAGTGTAAGCGAACGTGTCGATGCGAGCATTCGATGGCGAAGTCGGATCATACAGCACATCGATGCGGTCGCCAACGTCGCCGGGCGATGGCGAGACGTGACCGTATGCTTCAACCGAGTAATCACGCCCGTTAGCAGCAAAGGTGAACGTAGGCTTGAACAGCAGGTCACCGTCATCATTGGTCGTAGTGTGCAAATCGACGACAGTGCCGGTGGTGCGTTTTGCGTCGCGAAGAAAGTCGGCAGTGAGAACAGTCGCGATCAACGACACCAGGAGCGAGCATCCCGCAAGGAGCGGAATTAGAACGCGAATCATGCCAAACCAGTTTCGGATCATTAAAGACTTGAAGTCAGTTTTGTCGGGGAACGCCACCGATCACGGAGCGGCCGGTGAAAAGTTGGAAGTTGTAAAAAAGTCGTCTTGGCCGCTGCCGTGGATCGGATTGTTCGTCGTGTCCGATGGGATCACGCAATGCGGTTGACATTGCCGCAATCGTACCGATTCGCTCCGCCAACCTCAAGCAAATTTCAGGCAGTGCACTTTCGGATGCCGGAAATCACGAACGTTGAATTAGTGTGTGATCAGTGCACATTAGCGTTCAGCGCAGCCTGTTTTTCGGGAACACTAATCCGCGCTAATCGAACACTAATCCAGCCCCCACGTCGCAACGGAGTCTTCGACACGACGGCGTCGGTCTTCGCGGTCTCCAGCATCGACGAACACCACCGATCACGGAGCGGCCGGTGAAAAGTTGGAAGCTGTAAAAAGTCGTCTTGGCCGCTGCCGTGGATCGGATTGTTCGTCGTGTCCGATGGGATCACGCAATGCGGTTGACATTGCCGCAATCGTACCGATTCGCTCCGCCAACCTCAAGCAAATTTCAGGAAGTGCAATTCCGGACGCCGGAAATCACGAACGTTGAATTAGTGTGTGATTAGTGCAGATTAGCGTTCAGCGCAGCCTGTTTTTCGGGAACACTAATCCGCGCTAATCGAACACTAATCCAGCCCCCACGTCGCAACGGAGTCGTCGACACGACGGCGTCGGTCTTCGCGGTCTCCAGCATCGACGAACGACCCGCATCACGGGGTGGCGGGAGTTGATGTTGATTTCAAAATCGACTGGCCACCGCCACTCCCGTGCATGCGATGGTTCGTCGGCGTCACTCGAGTTCATCATATTGCGAGTAGTCTTCGCGAAAGACCTGCACGATGTCAGTACCGACAATTTCGTAATGATCTTCCATTTGGTGGTGGAAAGCAATGATTTCATCTGGCTGCCGAAGATTGATTCCCCAGAAATCATCACCGCTGGAAGACCCAAAGAACAGAAACGGTCGAAGGTCTGGCGTGTTCCATTCGGTCCACATGTGTTTTGTAATGCTCACCAGAGACCCAATGTAATCTTCATCAGTCAGCGAGAAGAGGTACTTTGCGTTGCCTTTGTCCTCCCGGAAACCGTCACAGATCAGGTAGAGCGCACGCAGTTGGGTTGGAAGCTGAACTCCAAGCTGCGACTCGGCTTCGACGATCGCAGCTTCAGTAGCGGGAGGCGAGAATCGGCCATTCGGGAATAGTGTTCTGAGCATCGATTCTTTAGCCGACGAACACCGCCGATCACGGAGCGGCCGGTGAAAGGTTGGAAGTTGTAAAAAGTCGTCCTGGCCGCTGCCGTGCATCGGGATAGTTCGTCGTGTCCCAACGGCGACAGTTCGAACGAGTTTGGCCGCATGCCAGTGTATCGAACGTTGACGAACCAGTGTTCAACGAGCGTTGATTCAGTCCTGGATTCGGGCCGGGGCCGGGCGTTGCAGCACCGACGAACACCACCGATCACGGAGCGGCCGGTAAAAAGTTGGAAGTTCCAATATAGCGTCCTGGCCGCTGCCGTGGATCGGATAGTTCGTCGTGTCCCAACGGCGACAGTTCGAACGAGTTTGGCCGGATGTCAGTGTACACGTCTCGATGCCGCTGCGAAGTTGACTGCACAACGCACGTTGAAGCTGAAGTCTGGATGCTTCAGTACCGCCGCAACCACCCAGCCACGAAAGACCACCGCCATGCCAATTCGATCACGAACCAATACCAAGCCGAGCCCCCGGTCCGCCTGTACTGAACGCCAAAATTCAGCCAAAACCTCAGTCAGCAGTCGCTTGATTGAGGGCTAGTGCAAATCACGCGGACAAACTTTTTTCGTAACCCGCAGCGTAAGCGAGGGATGACTCAATATCAACGATCCCTCGCTTACCGACGTGTTGATTGAGTCCTCATCGAAACCCGCAGCGTGAGCGAGGGATACATACAGAGGCCTTACTGGCGCTGAATCCCTCGCTCACGCTTCGGGTTACGATTCAATCAACAAGCCCTCACGCAGCGGGTTACGAAAAAAGTGCAACTTCGAAACTCACGCGTCGGGATACGATTCAATCGACAGCCCGCTAGCGCAAATCAAGCGGACAAAACTTTCGGGTTGATTTTCTTCGACACCCGTCGCGCGATCTGATACGCTAAGGGTCTCTTCTTCAATCTTTGGCTTGGGGGAACGCGTGTGAACACGCCGATCCGGACCGCCGCTCTGGTCGCGACCTTGCGACTCGCCGTCATGGCTCTTGCCGTGAAAGTTTGGGTGTCCATCCTCACCGAGTATCCGCTCTATTTTCCCGCCGACTTTTCGGCCGCTTTCTTGATCGGTCGCGAAGAGGTGTTTGATGGGTTGTATCGCTTCGCGTTCTATAGCCACATCGTGGTCGGTCCGATCGCGTTGATCTTGGCAGCTTGGCTGTTGTTCGGAGGCCAAAAGCTCACTCGTCGGCGGTCGACAACCCGAGCGAGGCAATCGCATCGCCGAGTCGGTCGGGTGCAGGCGATCTTGGTGCTCGGGATCCTCGTTCCCAGTGGCTTGGTGATGGCATGGGATGCTCACACCGGACCGATCGCCGGTTGGGGATTTGGATCGCTATCGATCGCGACTGCGGCAACGATGTTGATGGCGATACGAAAAGCAATCAGCGGCGATTTCGAGGCTCATCGACTTTGGGCGACACGCTGTTTCCTATGCTTGGTCTCGCCCTTGATCCTGCGAGTCAGCATGGGAGTGTCGATCACGCTCGCGTTCGAAAGCGAAACGTTCTATCAATTCAACGCCTGGGCCAGCTGGATGATTCCGTTGGCGATTTACGAATTCAGGCTGTTGCCACGGCGAATGCCATCAGGTGCTTCTGCTCTCGACGCGACGATGGCGCACACTCACTTTCCCGATTCTCCGGTTTCTAGTCAGACTGTTTCCTATCAAAAGGTGATGCCATGAATGTTTGCACGGTCGGTCGGCAACGACTCGGTTTTACGTTGGTGGAGATGCTCGTGGTGATCGCGATCATCGGTGTTTTGGTGGGGCTGCTTTTGCCGGCGACCCGGGGCACGCGAGAGTCGGCCCGCCGGATGATGTGTTCGAACAACATGAAACAGGTTGGTTTGGCGATGCACAACTATCACGCCGCTTACCAACAATTGCCCGCGGCCTTCGGCGGGACCGGCCAGTTTGGCGATGAGGTATTCTCGGGCGTGATCGATAACGGAGGACGGCTCAGCGGATTGGTCGGCTTGGTGCCGTTCATCGAAGCACAAAGTTTGTGGGAGGAAATCAGCAATCCGTTGCCAAGTGGTTCAACGAACTATCCGCCGATGGGGCCTTCGGTTCTCGATCCGAACTACCCGCCATGGCGAACGCAAACCAATGCCTATCGATGCCCAAGCGACCCCGCATTGGCAGAAACGTTTGCGCTAACGAACTACACGTTTTGTCTCGGGGATGCCGCCCATGACTTGCATCAGTCCAACGACCAAACGCAACGCGGAATGTTCGGCAGCGAACGCGTCCGTCGCTTCAAGGATATCACCGACGGACTCGCCAATACGATCGCGATGGGCGAGATCACCGTCGACCTCAAGGACCGATGCGTCTCTGGACAATATGCGATCGACCGAACCTCGGCGATCCTGGACTCGCCTATCTTGGTGAAAGAAACAATCGATCCTAGTCGACCAAGCTTCTACTCCTTGACCACACCATTGTCCGAGCGCGGTCGCGGTACGAACTGGGCGGACGGAACCGCAGGGGGATCTTTGTTCAACACAATCTTGACGCCGAACCAACCCAGTGCGGCGGTCGGTGCGGACGCAACCGACGGAATCTACAGCACGGCCAGTCATCACCAAGGCGGCGTCCATGTCTTGATGGGCGATGGAGCGATCAAGTTCATCACCGACAGCATCGAAGCCGGTGATCCATCTCTACCCGTGCCAATACTTGCTGAAGGAAACATCAAACCGCCGACACCGTACGGACTGTGGGGGAAGCTTGGTACCGCCGCAAGCGATGATGAGATTGACGAGGGTTTTTAGTGCACTGCGATCGCTCGCTGGATGCTTGGATGATTCGTTCTTCGGCGACCACGGCGCGTCGATTCGCTTTCAGGCGTCCGATTTCACAACCCACCGGACATCGTAGGGGAGTCGTTGCTTGGTCGACGTTCGAAAACGCAAACCGTTTTGATGGAGTTCTCGCATCGTTGTGATGGTGTCGCGAAGCTTCGGAACAACCTGTTCGAATCGAGCAAACGGGATGACGATCTCGATCAAGTCGGTTTTTGACAATCGCACATAGAGTTTCAGTTTCTTCGTGTCGGTGGTGGCCGCGTAGTCGAATCGGTCTTCATCGGCCATCTTTTCGACCTGAGCCAAGATCGCTTTGGATTTGAACTGGCGAACCTTATCGCGTTTTTGGTCGCTGGCTTGACGTCGCGCGTAACGCTGCAGAGTTTGGCGAACCAGATCAGCGATCTCGTCAATACTGCTAACAACGGCGACGTGATCACCGCGACGCCAATTGCCCAGCGTCAGGATCAGCTGATGGTCGTCGTTGGTTTCCAAACGCAGTTCATCGGTCCGCCAGTACTGATGATCCAGGTGCGGTTCGGGAATCGTAAAACGGCACAGCGTCCGACTTCGTGAGTCTCGATCGCCGGGATGGTTGGCGAGTCGGACGCCGTCGATTCGGCTAAGTTTTTCGTACCATTGCTTGGCTAGCTCCGTCCGTTTCTTCAGATCCACCTGGATCGGCGATTCGCCCGGGAAGCATTCGCGAAATAGCTTGTTGATGGATTGGACAGGAAGTTTCAATGCGACGCCTCAGGTTGCCTTGCCTGCGTAAAAGCACTGTCGTTGGTGCTCGTAAACAACGATTCCGGTGGTCGTGGCCAAGTTCAAGCTGCGCACCCTAGGGTCGGTCGGCAATCGCAACGATCGCGGATCGTCGGGGTCAAGGATGTCCCGCGGCAGACCGCTGGTTTCGCGTCCGAAGACGAACACGTCCCCCAGTTTCAGCGGGCAGTCCCACAGGGTCCGTTTGGCGAATTTGGACAAGAAATAAAACCGCTGCGGATCGAGTTTCTCGGTCAGCGAGGTCCAGTCCGGGACCATCTCGATGTCCAAATGTTGCCAATAGTCTAGCCCGGCCCGACGGAGGCGTTTTTCATCAAAGGAAAACGAGGCCGGCTCGACGATCCAAAGCTTGATCCCGAGGGCCACACAGGTTCGGCCGATATTGCCCGTATTTTGTGGGATTTCGGGTTGATACAACACGACGTGGGCCGGCGGCGGTGCCGAAGAGGCGGCATCGGACGGAGACTTAGCGGCTGTGGAGGTGTCGGCGGGTGAGTTCATCGGTATCAAACGAGCGAGAAAATCCAAGCGAAAACTAATAGAGCCAAGATTCCCCACGCGGTCCATCGCCACACGGGGGCAAGCGAGGAGGCTCCACCCGATGTCGCCCCGAACCACGAGGAAAGGCCGCCGCGAGAAGTCTCGGCGGACTCGTGATCGGGAAATTCGCGGGCGATGAACTCATCGTAATCGTCATCATCCCATTCGTCGTCGTCGTAGGTCATGGCATTGTTCCCACCGGGGTGATGCGAAATCGTTCAATGTCGATTATTCTATCTCTATCGGCCATCCAACACCCTTCTGATTGAAATAGAGCCTTCCATGGAACGAATGACTCGCCCCTTCGGCATCCCTTCCAGCCTACGGTCGCCGTTGAGCTGGATGCTCGTATGGGTTTTGCTTTTGAGCGGCGGTTTTGCACTCACCCACACCCCTGCCTTTGGACAAGACGACGCGGCGGCCGAATTCGGCGAACCGGAACCACCGGGCCCCGCCGCAATGGAACCTGCCGCCGACGGTGCGGCGGCACCGGCCGCAGGCGGCGGAGCGCCGCCCGCGTCGGATCAATCATTGCTCGCTTGGACCATCGAGTCGCTCGGTTGGGGCTACGTGATCGTGTTCTTGGCGTTGTCGGTCACGTTCGTGTCTTTGTTTGTGATGAATATGTTGGCCGCACGACGCGATACATTGTGTCCAGGCGATCTGATCGAAGAGTTCGGCCAACGGCTGGCCGAAAACGACAACCAGGGCGCCTACGATTTGGCCAAAAGCGACGAGTCCGTTCTCGGCCAAGTTCTTGCCGCCGGGCTTGCGAAAATCTCTCGAGGATACAACAAAGCCCTCGAAGCGATGCAGGAAGTCGGCGAAGAAGAAAGCATGAAGCTCGAGCACCGTCTTAGTTACATGGCGTTGATCGGCAACCTCAGCCCGATGATCGGATTGTTTGGAACCGTTCAGGGGATGATCTCGTCGTTCCAGGTCATCGCCACCGGAGGAGCAACGCCCAAACCGTCCGATCTGGCCGGTGGTATTTCGACGGCGTTGTTCACGACTTTGGTCGGATTGGCCGTCGCGATTCCCGCGATCGCCGCTTACAATATTTTGAGAAACCGCGTGTCACGCTTGATGTTGGAAGTCGGCGTGGAGAGCGAAAATTTGATGAGTAAGTTCGAAGACATGACACCCAAGACCGGGGCGCGTTAATCATGCGAGTCAAACAACAAAAAGTCGACATGGCCGAAGGCGACATGACGCCGATGATCGACATGACGTTTCAATTGATCGCGTTCTTCATGGTGCTGATCAATTTCGCCCAAACCGAAGCGAACGACCACGTCGTGTTGCCCAACTCGAAACTCGTCAAGCCGCCTGAAGTCGCCCTAGAATTTCCGATCATCCTGCACGTCGCCGCTGACGGACGCGTCTACTTGGGCGGCGACGACTACACCGCCGAAACCTTGCGGATCGGACTCGATCGGGAACTCGCCGTGATTCGCGGCGAAGGCAAAACGGCCGGTGATGCCAACGTCGTCATCCGAGGCCACAAGGATTGTGCCGCCGGCGAGATCCAAGAGATCGTGCGGGTTTGCCAAGACTCGAAATTGATCAACTTCGCCTTGCGTGTCAAAGAGGACCGATCATGAAGATCCGAAATCGCGAATCGGGCCAGAAGAACGAGCTGAACATGACGAGCATGATCGATATCGTGTTCCTGTTGCTGATTTTCTTCGTCATGACGTTCAAGATCGTCGAGATGGAAGGCGACTTCAGTGTCAAGATGCCGTTGGCGGGAAGCGCCAGCGCCGTCGTCGACCCGACGGATTTGCCGCTGAAACTTCGGTTGCGTTCGGACGATTCGGGTTCACTCGCCGGGATGGCGCTCAACGATATCGAGATGGGCAGTGGCGTCGACGCGTTCGATAAGCTTCGCGGCAACGTGATCGGTTTGCTCGGATCGTCCGCACCGGTCGAGGAGGAAGCCGGTGAGGGACCGGAGATTGAAATCGACACCGATTACAACTTGCGATACGAATACGTCATTCGGGCGATCACGGCGGTGAGCGGATTCAAAGACGGCGACCAAGTCGTCAAACTGATCGAGAAAATCAAGTTCGCCAAGCCGCGACGTTAATGATCCTTCTGCTGGATAATTACGACTCCTTCGTTCACAACATCGCAAGGTACTTGCGACTCGGCGGCAAGGCGACCCGAGTCATCCGCAGCGATGCGATCACGGCGGAACAATGTTGGCGATTGCAACCCGAGGCGATCGTGTTATCGCCCGGCCCTCACGGTCCCGATGCTGCGGGTTGCTGTTTAGAAGTCATCAGCCGATTGGCGGGTGAGATCCCGATGCTGGGCATTTGCTTGGGACATCAAGCCATCGCCGCCGCCTATGGTGGAACGATTCAAATCACTCCGCCTCATCACGCGATCGCGTCGACCATCGCCCATGACGGAACCAGCGTGTTTGCCGGTTTGCCGGAGACGATGAAGGTCGGCCGATACCATTCGTTGTGTGTCGAGGAATCCACTTTGCCGCCGTCACTGCAGGTGACCGCGTGGACGATCGAGTCAACCAACCATGCCGGGCAAAGAGTGGTGATGGGGATCGCCGATCATGCTCGTTGCGTACACGGGTTGCAGTTTCATCCCGAATCGTTGTTGACCGAGCACGGCCAAACCTTATTGAATCAATTCTTCACGTTGGTCGATCGGCATCACCGCCGCCGTCGCCACGTCACCGGTGTCATTGGAAATGGCCGGCCGGTCGCGTGGATGTCGGCGATCGATTTTTCGCCCGAGAATTTTTCGCCCGAGAATGCCACCGATGATCTCCGGTCCACCGGATTGCAAACCGGCTTCGCACCGATGTCGATCGCGGCCCCGCGAAAACGATCGGGGGCCAAGGCCGTATCCGCCGCATTGCCGGAGGACGCGACACCTTGATTCTGGAATCCATCGTCACGACCGTCGACGAAAACGGCGTTGTCAATATCGCTCCGTTGGGACCGATCGTTTTGCCACCCGATCCGGATGAGCTGTTGCCGTCGTTTTTGTTGCGACCTTATCAAGGGTCCAAGACTTGTGAAAACTTGTTGGCCAATGGAAAGGCGGTCATTCATGTCACTGACGATGTTTTGTTGTTGGCAAAGACCGCGATCGGACACGTCCCCGCCGATGGTCTGGTTTGTCAGGCTGTCGGTGGATCAACACACCATCAACGACTCGTGGATTGCCATCGTTGGTTCGCCGTCGAAGTCACGAGTTATGGCGGCACGCCACCGCGTCACGAAATGAAAGCGAGATGTGTTGTCGATGGTGTCCAACGTCCGTTCTTCGGTTTCAATCGAGCCAAACATGCGGTCATCGAAGCGGCTATTTTGGCCACCCGGATCGGTATCATTGACTCGCAAGTGATCCGTGATTCGATCGAGGCACTGCGCACACCGGTTGAAAAAACGGCCGGCTTAGACGAGGCGGAAGCTTTCGAGATGATTGTTCAATTTGTCAGTGAGCGTTTGTTATGAGCGGGTTGGTACGGATTTCGACGGGGGCACGTTTGCATTTCGGGCTGCTCGACGTTGCCGAACCGTTCGGCGGTTGTGGCGTGATGACCGATCGCCCCGAAACGATCGTGGAAGCCAGACCGGCGGCGACGTTTCGTTGTGCAACGACCCGCGCCGGATCGACCGAGCATTTGCGAAAGGCCGAGGCCATTGCCGGACGGCTCATGTCCGGGGGCTCGCTACCCGAGGTGGAGGTTCGGATCGTGCAAGCGGCACCCTCGCACAACGGCTTGGGCAGTGGCACGCAATTGTCTCTCGCGATTGCCGAAGCGATCCTACTCGCATCGCACGGCTCACCTGTCGACCGCGAGCGATTGATCGCGGCCGCCGACCGTGGGTTGCGATCGGCCGTCGGAACGCATGGTTACTTTGCGGGCGGTTTCATCGCCGAGGGACTCGATGGACACGAATCCGCGAAACTCAATCGAATGGACCAACGTTTGGATATGCCGTCGCCTTGGCGGGCGGTGGTGCTGTTACTAAAACGAGACCGAACTGATTCGATCGACAGCCCCGAAACCGTTTCCGGCAGCGACGAGCAAGCCAAGTTCGACCAGCTCGCCCCGGCGGCACAAATGCGTGAAAACTTGAAACGAATCATGCTCGATGAGATCGTTCCGGCGATTCGCGGTCGACGATTCGAGGCGTTCGGTGATGCGGTGACTCGCTACAACCGCAGCAGTGGCGAGCTATTCGCGGCGGTCCAAGGTGGCCCCTACAACGGTGCCGAAACCAGTGATTTGATCGCCGGACTACTGAAAAACGGTCACGTCGGTGTCGGCCAAAGCAGTTGGGGGCCGGGCGTGTTCGTGTGGTTTTCCGATCCGACATCAGCTTGGCATTTCTGCGATACTTGGACTCACACCACCCGCGACGCGTTTCTCGTCAGCCCCAAACGCTCCGGCCGAACGATCCAGTTCGATTGAGATCTTGCTGACTGCACGCGGCGACGATACGAAGTCAATCGAAGTCGAATAATTCAGCGATAGGAAGTATCGCGGCGCGATGGCACTGCGGCGAAATGCGGTCCGATGTCGTGTGAATCGTGATCGATTGGTAGAGACGGGATTGAATGTCACTCATCACGTGAATCCGCCGGTTGGGAATATCGACGACCCAATACTCGACGACACCTGCCTCGGCGTAAATTTCCGCTTTCTCCTGCAGGTCCGAGGCCAAACTGGAGTCGGCAACCTCAATCAACAGCAGCGCGTCCGCCGCACTGGGTCGGGTACTGCCGTAACGACGCGGTTTGAGCCAAAGAATGTCGGGTTCTGGGCGGTCATCGTGGCAGACAAATCCAGACTGCACCTGAACGGAGCAAACCTCCTCACTCGTACTTCGCACCGACCAGTTGGTTAGGTAACGGATCAAATCATCGTGGATCGGGCCAGCGGGACTCATAAATCGTAGTTCTCCCCGAATCAACTCAATTTTTTTGGGCTCGAGACCGTCAAACGCACCGCGATCGACCATCGAGTCGAACTCGGTTCCCGATAATTTAACAAGCATGCTCATGACTGATATAAACCGACTAAGAATCTGTTACCGCTTCATCCTAAGGTAGCAAAACTCGCAAAGACTTCAGAGCCTATCCGATACCTTATTCTAAACTGCGAACTGTTAGAACGTGTTGTAAAAAGGGGTCTGACCCTTTGGAGGCGAGTCGATTTCATTGGGTTTTTGGCCCCGCCGGAGAGGGTCAGACCCCTTTTTAAAACACGTTCTTAGCGTGCCTACGCCGCGATCAAACTCAAAAGATACCACTTTCGGATCCGCGAGTACGGGCATCAGAAACGAACAACCTCAACGATCACGCCTTGGGTTATGATCATGCTGTCGGCCCACACGGGTGTGTTGATCGTGGACGCCGAATGTGATCGCGCCGCGGTTGATTCGGTGGTGGGTGGTCAACGAACGCTTTGAAACTTTTTATTCCTTAGGTACCTCTAAATGCATCGTCGATTGAATGCCTACGTGGTCGTATTTGCCATCTGTCTGTTTGGATTGGCGACGCGTAACGTCGCGTCCCAAGATGCGTCGGACTCTGGCTTGCGTGCCGGTGCGGTTGTGGTCGACATCACACCACAAACCTATCCCGTCGAGTCCGCCGGCAGCATGACGCCGCGTTCAGTTCGCCACGCACATGATCCGCTGCACGCCCGTTGTCTGGTCCTCAACGACGGCAAAACACGAATCGCTTTGGTGACCTGCGATAGTTGTATGATTCCTCGCGAGGTATTTGACGCGGCGAAACAAAAGGCCTCGGTGGCGACGGGTATCGCAGCGGATCATATTCTGTGCTCGGCAACCCATACGCATTCGGCGGTTTCGGCAACGCCCGTGTTTCAAAGCCCCGCGCAGGATGATTATCTTCCGTTCCTGATCGACCGGATCGCCGAGGGGATCGTGAGTGCCGATTCACAAGCGGCCCCGGCCGAGATCGGTTGGGCGATCGGAAGCAATCCACGTCAAGTTTTCAATCGACGTTGGTACTTGCGTTCGAGGATCAAGATTGACGACCCGTTCGAACGTGGTACCGACCGGGTACAAATGAATCCGCCTAGAAACCATCCCAGTTTGTTGCAACCGGCAGGTCCGATTGATCCCGAAGTGGTGGTCCTGTCGGTACGTTCGCTCGACGGTCGGCCGATCGCGACGTGGGCGAACTATTCGCTGCACTACGTCGGCGGTGTTCCCGGCGACATGTTGTCGGCTGACTATTTCGGCGAGTTTGCTAGTCAGTTTGAATCCATGATCGGTGCCGAACCGTCCGATCCGCCGTTTGTCGCCGCGATGACCAACGGAACCAGCGGTGACATCAACAACATCAATTTTTTTGAAGGCAGCGATCGCCAAGAGCCGTTCGAACAAATTCGAATCGTCGCCAACGACGTCGCCCGGTCCGCCGTCGTCGCGTACAAGCGGATTGAGTACGACGATTCGGCAACGCTGGATATGTCGGAGTCGGTGATCGAGTTAGCTGTTCGCAAACCCGATAACGAGGAACTGGCCCGAGCCAACCGACTCATCGAACAAGCCGGCCCCGGTCCCTGGAATGACCGGCGCCTAATTTACGCGGGTGAAACACTCGACATGGCAAACTATCCCGACACGGTCAAAGTCAAGTTGCAGGCGATCCGGATCGGAGGATTGGCCATCGTCACGACCCCGTGCGAAACGTTTGTCGAAACGGGATTGGCGATCAAGAAGCTCAGTCCGTTCAAACCGACGTTCACGATCGAATTGGCCAACGGCTACAACGGTTACTTGCCCACCGCCGAACATCACGCTTTGGGCGGCTACGAAACCTGGCGAGCCAAATCCAGCTATCTCGCTGCCGATGCGGAAGAGAAAATACGCAGCGAGTTGTTGAGGATGCTCGAACGTTTAGAACAATCGGCATCGCGGTAAAACGAAGACCGATCGAATTCAGTCGAGCGAAACACCCGAACCAACGTCATCGGGCTGAACCCACGTAGCAGCGTCTCTCGGAGACGTTGAACCCTGCGAGCCTCGGAGAGGCTCGCCTACGTGTTTTTGGATTGGTTGATCGGTAGTGATTGGCAGTTAACGGGCTGTTGATTTAATCCTCATCGAAACCCGATGCGTAAGCGAGGGATCATTGATATGGACTCATCCCTCGCTAGCCCAGCTCACTGTACCACACATCTGTCGTGTCTTGTGAGGACGACAAAACTGTGGGCTGGACATTCAGTTCGGCACGCGAATGATGGTTCACCCAGTGCTCTGGTTCACTAGTTGATTGACGAGTACCACGATTCCCATGAACCCCTCCCTCTGGGTGGCCTGACGAATCGGTGGGGGTTTGGGCAAATGGGGGAGGGATTCTTGATTTGAAAGTGGTCGCGTCCATTCGTTAGAGTTGGGTTTCTCAAATCTCAATCCGCGAAGGAACGCGACCACCATGAAAGTATGTAACTTTGAGCCGAAAAACGAAAGCCGAAATTCCGTTACCAGCCGATCGGCAATGCGTCGTCGATTGCGGCGACGAAACCGACGTGTCGAGAAATTGCAGTCACGAAATGACCATTTGCAACAAAGAGTTCACGAACTTGAAAAACGCCTGAGCAACGCCAACTCACAGCTCGAAAATGCTCAAGCCCAATTGCTTCAGCGATCCTCCATCGAACAACCCATGATGGATCACCGGATCGAGTGCGAAAAACCGCTGCCGGGACACCAGTTCGGTGTCACCCTGATTGCCGCAGCGATTGAATTGGCTCGACGAGTTGGCTTTCGCGCAGCCGCTGACGTGATCGCGATCCTGTTTGATTTGTTAAACGTCGATATGAAAGTTCCCTCCCATGACGCAATCGAACAATGGACGCTCAGACTCGGCGTGGCAAGCCTTCAGGATACGTTCACCAAAGAGGATCGCGTCTTGTGGATGAGCGATCATTCCAGCCAGATCGGCAAAGAAAAAGTGCTGTTGATCATCGGTATCGCACTGGATGACTTACCGATATCGGGAGAGACGTTGTGTCTTGAAAAGATGAGGGTGCTCGCGATCGTGCCGGGCGAATCCTGGAAGAAAGAGGACGTCGAGCGGGAATACCAAAAACTCGCCGAGCGCATCGGACCACCGGTGTATCTGCTTTGTGACGGAGCAGTTGAACTTCGTGAACCGGCCGAGAAACTCGGAAAAAACGGCCAAAAGACGATCGTCTTAGGAGACTTAAAGCATCACGCGGCGAATGTTCTGGAA
Source organism: Neorhodopirellula pilleata (assembly GCF_007859915.1). Lineage (GTDB taxonomy): Bacteria > Planctomycetota > Planctomycetia > Pirellulales > Pirellulaceae > Rhodopirellula > Rhodopirellula pilleata. The sequence continues at coordinate 355,236 of NZ_SJPM01000008.1, read as the reverse complement.
AAGGAGATCGGCCGAGATGAGCGTTTTCAAAGTTTCATGAGCCAAGTCGGGTTGACTCGCAATCGCGTCCAGCAAACCGAACTGAGTCACTTTGCACCGCCACCGATCAAACAGAAAAGCCGGTTCATGAACCTCGGTTCGCTTTTAAATTGGGCGTCGATGGTTTTGCATCATTTGGATGATCCGGGGAGCGATTCACGAACCGGTGTCAGCGACCAACGGATGGAAGAGAAACTTGGTTGGCTCCGCGATTTTGCCGATGACGTTGCCAATTGGAATCAATGCCAAGTCGTCATCGATCGATCCCTTGAAGTAATCAACCGAGAAGGGCTCGCTCACGAGACGGCGGAGGTTGTTCGTTGCTCCTTGACAAACCATGATGCGAATTGGAATCGGGGAAGCTCTTCGGCAAGCCGAATCGGCCTACAACTGATCCAGTGGATTGGCGACTCGTCGAGCAGGCTCAACGCAGGTGAACGTGCGTGGTTGTCCACTGAAATTCTGGAATCGCTTTTCGGTCGCTTCAAGCAGCTGGAGCGTCAACACAGCAAAGGCGGCTTCACTCGTTTGATCGCAGCACTACCAACTCTGTGTGTGCGACTCAGTGACGAGGCGGTTCGTCGAGGATTTGCGCGAGTGCATTCACCGCAGCTGAGCAAGTGGATTACGATTAAATCAACAGCCCGTCAACTCTTGATTGTAGGGCTCACTTGCGAATCGCTTGCAGTTCTTGGGCACTGAACATGTCGTCGAATTCTGCTTCCGTGAATTTAGATTCGGCGACCCAGTCCGGAATGCGGATCGTCTGTTTACACGATTGGCACTGTACCCGCTTACCGAAGTCCGCATAGGTAACAAGCAACTTCGCCTGACAGGTGCAACGGATCGGGAACCGCTTGACGACCGGTTCGATCGTGGGTGCCGGCGGCGGGCCGGTGACCTTCTTGCGAAGCCGGAACCTCTTCTCACAATGTGCGCACTCAAAGACGCCGTCGGTGTCGGCATCGTTGACCGTATTGATGGCGCTGCAATGCGGACATCGCGTCCTGATCGGCTTGGGGCTCGGGCTCATGGTTTCACCTCGAATCATCGGATTTGGCTTCGCGGACTCTCCACATGATAGCAAGCCCGATCGGGTCACTTGAGGATCGCGGGATCCTTCAACAACGATTTCTGATCGTGCTCGCGCTCAGCCTCGCAGTGCTCGTGCTCGTCATCGATCGACACGTCAACAACACCGAGTCGGACTTGGTTGAAGTTTGGAGCGTTCGTTAACGACTCATTTCGATTTCGAGTACCGTTTCACTGAGCACGAGCACGAGCACCGTTTCACTCAGGAACTGTTCGGAAATAACTTCCTGATTACGAAACCCGACGCGTCACGGCTCGTTGATTTAATGGTAACCCGAAGCGTGAGCGAGGGATGAGTCAATTTCAATGATCCCTCGCTTACGCAGCGGGTTACGAAAAAAACGCAACTTCAAAACTGACGCTTCGGGTGCCGATTCTCGTGCTTGATGCAAATACCGAAGCTATTTCCGAACAGTGCCTTCGTACGAACGTGCATGAGATGCATTGCATGCTACTTGAAACAGGTTCGTGCACCTATAAGCTGCCGATGTCGCCGCGAAGCACGCTAACCTAAGGTTAGTCTTTCAGGGCCAAAGGCCCGGCAGTTTACCTAGCCCAGCCCGCAGGGCTGGGTTGAATGTGCGAGCGATCCATGAAGGGCCGAAGGTCCGGCCGTTTGCTAGCGACGCGAACAAACGGCCGGACCGTTGGTCCTACTTGTAACGTGCCATCGATCTCCCAGCCCTTCGGACTGGGCTAGGCAAACGGATGGGCCGTTGGCCCGAAAACCGCACTGACCACCGCTTGCTTAGCCGAAAGACGTGCTACCAAACCCACGCAGCAACGTCTCTCCGAGACGTTGAACCCTGCGAGTCTCGGAGAGACTCGCCTACGTGTTTTCTGAATGACTGATGCTTAGTAGCGGTAGTGATCCGGCTTGTAGGGGCCTTCGACGGGCACCCCGAGGTAGTCGGCTTGGTCTTGTGACAGCGTCGTCAACTTCACGCCGAGTTGGCCCAAGTGCAAGCGTGCGACTTCTTCGTCGAGCTTCTTGGGCAACATGTAAACCTTGTTCTCGTACTGTTCGGCTCGTTCCCACAGTTCGAGTTGAGCGAGCACTTGGTTGGTGAACGAGGTGCTCATGACGAACGAAGGGTGACCGGTGGCACAGCCCAAGTTCACCAAACGTCCCTTGGCCAAGATGATGACGCTGCGTCCGGATTCGGTGAACGTGTAGCGATCGACCGCACCGACGTCGGCGGGTTTGATCTCGTCTTTGGTGACCTTGCCTTGTTCGACTTGGTCTTCCAACCAAGCGACATCGATTTCGGTATCGAAGTGACCGATGTTGCAAAGGATCGAATCGTTCTTCATCTCGACCATGTGTTTGCCGAGGATGATGTCCTTGTTGCCCGTCGTGGTAACGAACAGTTTGCCTTCTTTGCAGGCTTCTTCCATCGTCGTGACTTCGAAACCTTCCATCGCGGCTTGCAACGCGTTGATCGGATCGATTTCGGTGACGAGAACGCGGCATCCGTAGCGTTGCAGACTGTGGGCACATCCCTTGCCGACATCGCCGTATCCGCACACGACCGCGACCTTGCCGGCCAACATCACGTCGGTGGCTCGTTTGACGCCGTCGGCGAGCGATTCGCGACAACCGTAGAGGTTATCGAACTTGCTCTTGGTTGCGGAATCGTTCACGTTGATCGCCGGTACGCGAAGTTTGCCCGTCCGGTTGAGAACTTCGAGGCGATGAATTCCGGCGGTGGTTTCTTCGCTGATGCCGCGGATGTTTTCGAGCAATTCGGGGTAACGGTCGTGTACCATCGCGGTCAAGTCACCGCCGTCGTCGAGGATCATGTTGATCGGCTCGCCCGAGGGGAACGTCAAGGTTTGCTCGATGCACCAATCGAATTCAGCGTCGGTCATGCCCTTCCAGGCATAGACGGGAACTCCGGCGGCGGCGATCGCGGCGGCGGCGTGGTCCTGGGTGCTGAAGATATTGCAACTGCTCCAGGTGACTTCCGCACCGAGTTCGAGCAGCGTTTCGATCAATACTGCGGTCTGGATCGTCATGTGCAGACACCCGGCGATGCGGGCACCGGCGAGCGGTTTGGTGGGGCCGTATTTCTTGCGAAGCGCCATCAAACCAGGCATTTCGTTTTCGGCCATGTTGATCTCTTTGCGGCCGTAACCGGCCAGCGAGATGTCTTTGACTTTGTAGGGCAGCTTTTCTGCGGCAACTTGCGACATAGCGAACGTTAACTCTCTGAAAGGGGTTGAGGAGGAACAAACGAAACTCAACAGACCGATCACAGGGACTCCCGCTGGCCCGATTTAGCAGCGGGTCATTGTAGCCATTTGCAGGAAAAAACCAGCCCATCTCATCGCTGACAGGCAAAAAACTGCCACTCGCCCGTGGGGGGCGATGAGTGATTTGTGAAGTCGAAATCTGGAGGCGGCTACGCCGCATACCCATAAGCCCGATGCGCAACGACGTATTGATTTTACGAGCCGGCGGCGCTCAGGGCTTGTTGATTCTATCGTAACCCGACGCGTCAGCGAGGGATCACGCGACCTTCACCGGCTGCGAGGGATCCCTCGTTTACGGGCGTGTCGATTTAATCGTAACCCGAAGCGTGAGCGAGGGATTCATCGCCATTAAGTCCTTTGTATGTATCCCTCGCTCACGCTTTTTGAAGTTGCGCTTTTGCCTGTGGCATTGGTTTATCGTAACCCGACGCGTAAGCGAGGGATGAGTCAATATCAATTATCCCTCGCTTACGCAGCGGGTTACGAAAAAAACGCGACTTCGAAACTCGCGCGTCGGGCTTGTATCAAACACGTTCAGAAAACACAGCATGCGGCAACAGACCACCTGCCAGTTTTTCCAGTCCTCACTACCTGAACAATTGGCGCGAAAACGATCCTGTTCCGCAATTTTCTAGCCTCACGCGTAGAAAACCTGACGTAGCGTTCCAGTGAGACCCATCGTTTCAAGCCATGAAGGAAACCTTTTCAATGTCGCTGACCCCTCAATTTTCGGACGCTTTGGCGTCGCACTTCCCGACCAGCAACAGCGTCGATCGTTCGTCGTCTGCGGCGGCTCCGTTCGTCTATTCCGCTTCCACGTCGAGCGAATCGGAATCCGACAGCGGTCCGAACGTCGACCGTCGACGGGGCGGATCCGCGGCACGTGATGCACGCGGCGGACGCAGCGGTGTGGAACGACGCCAGTTCGGAAGTTCACACACCGGGTTGTCAGGCGAAGGCCGTGAATTGGCCGCCGCGATCGATGCCTATAAACTCGAACACCGTCGTCGATACATCACTTGCGACGAGATGCTCGTCGTGCTCAGTAGCCTCGGGTACAGCAAGTCGAACGGGTAACGTTCACTAAGATACGTATTCCTCTTCGGCTTCGCCGGTCGGTCGAGATATTTCGCCGGTATCTTCCAGATGCCGGACGACGTCGACGATTTTTTGCTGCACCGCTTCGACTTCGCTGATCCGAACGCTGCCGAGATAGCCCATCTCTTCTCGCAAGTTTTCGGCCGCCCGCGAACTCATGTTTCGCAGCACTTTCTCCTGCAACGCCTCGCTGGCCCCCTTGAGCGCCATCGCCCACTGCGCCGTCTCGACGTTCTTGAGCAGCGCTTGGATGTCGCGGTCGCCGAGTTTGGCGATGTCCTCAAACACGAACATCAAGCGACGAATTTCCTCGGACAACTCGGGGTCTTCGCGGCCGAGCGACTCCATGATCAAACGCTCGACCGATCGCTCGACCACGTTGAGGATCTCGGCGACGCTCTCGACGCCACCCATGTTGGATTGTTGTTGGTTGACCATGCTGCTGAGCCGCATCTCCAGACCACGTTCGAGCTCCGAAACGGCCGTGGGGCTGGTCCGTCCGATATGGGCGATTCGTCGAATCACTTCGAGTTGCTTCTCGGCAGGTAACCCGGCCATTACCTCGGCCGCATAACTCGACGGCACGTGACTGAGTAACAACGCGATCGTTTGCGGATGTTCTTCGCCGATGAACTGCAACAGCGTTTGGGTATCGACTTTCTTGACAAACCCGAAAGGCATCGCCTCGATGGTTTGTTGCAGATTGCCGATCATCTCCGCCGCGTCGCGGCCGAGGGCTTCCTTGATCAATTCCTTCGCACGCTCGAGTCCACCAGGGCTGGCGTAGATCGAACTCGCTTTACTAGTCAAGAACTCCGCGATGACGACTTCCTGTTCGTCACCGCCGACCGAGTCGATTTGGGCGATCTTGATGCTGATTTTTTCAATCAGTCGAGGCGGTAATTGACCCATTACGCGAGCGGCGGCCTTAGTGGGAAGGCACATCAGCAGAATCGCCGCTTTGGTCAAACCACGGTCCTCGGCACTGCCCATAACAAGATTTGCCATTCGATTATCGTAAGCCATCATGCGAGTCGTCGGGACTAATAGACACCGTCGGTCCTATCGGCCATCGAGATACCGTGACTCAAACGAGGCGTTCACGTTTCGCCACTTTCGGCCCCTGAGACTCAACCTAGTTCGTCTGATCGATTCATCCGGATCAACCCGAACGATCTAACCGTTAGAATTCCGACGGCCCTCGAAGTCCACACCAATCTTTGCTGAGACGGTAACCCTTCCGTTCCTGGCTCGCCCCGGCAAACCGCAGGCATGCTCGGATGAGTCTGAATTATCCGCTTGAGAGTTTGGGATTGTCGCGGTGGCGGGTCGAATCACGCTGGGTCTTTTTCTCTAAATTGCGACGCAGCGCCTCGGTCAGATCGATTCCGGATTGATTGGCCAAGCAGATCACGACAAACAATACGTCGGCCAATTCGTCGGGAAGTTGTTCCTTCAGATGAGCTGGATTCACGCCGGTTTTACAGGATTGTTCGCCGCACGTTCGCGAAAGAATCCGAGCGACTTCGCCGACTTCCTCGACGAGCTGAGCCAAATTGGTTAACTCGTCGAAGTATCGCACGCCGATCGTTTGGATCCACTCGTCGACGATCACTTGAGCTTGACCGATCGTTAACGGATTGGTTGGGTCCGTCGAAGCGTGTTTCACGGTTTCGCCGTTAACAGGTAAGTACCGCTCTTGCCAGCGACGGCGATGTCCATCGCGCCGTCTTCGTTGAAGTCCTCGACCAAGATTTGCAAACCGGTACCGACACGGCCTTCGTCGATCGTATGGCGGGTGAAGGATTTCTTTTCGGCATCCCATTGGTACCAATACAAACATGGCACATCCATACCGCCTGGGTCTTTTCCGTTGTGGGCGAAGTAGCGTTTGCCGGTGATCAAATCGGGTTGGCCGTCGCCGTTAAGATCTTTCCAGACGAGGCAATGCGGCTGCGAAAAGCTTTTGTCAATCAGATGTTCTTCCCACTGGATCTTTCCGGACTCGTCGGTGCCGGTTTGTTCCCACCATTGCAATCCGAAGTCATGGCCATTGCCGAAAATTAAATCGCTGTCGCCGTCCTTGTCGAGATCGGTAACCACCATCGGCAAACTCGAATGCAACTTCCAGTCTTCGTGAAACGCCCAAGGCCCTGACCATGCCCCGTCGGCAGGCTGTTCGTACCAGCCGTGTCCGACGAGGACGTCGTTGCGGCCATCGCCGTTGAGGTCCCCCACGGCGACGCCGTGACCATTGGTCGGACCGAGTTCGTGTCGTTTCATTTCGTAGGCGGCACCGCCCGTTTGGGCACCGGTGGTTTCCATTCGCCACACAACCATCGGGTTTTGTGGCTTCCACGAATTAACGATCCATTCCGGTTTTCCGTCGCCGTCGATGTCTTCGAGTAATTGACCTTCGTTGGCGCTTGCTCCCGTATCGACGAGTAGTTGCTGCGGCCACTGTTTGCCCAACCGAAGGTTCTCCTCGCCTGGGTTTTGGTACCAGAAAACTTTGGTGGGCAAGAACGATCCGGCGACGACATCCAAACGGCCGTCTTGATCGACGTCCATCACGTAATCGCCGTTGCTTTCGACATACCCGTTCCAATCCTCGATGCTGCGGACCGGCCGCGCGGCCCAGTCGCCGTTGCGGAACCAGTTTCGCCCGGCGACCAAGTCCAACTTACCGTCGCCGTCAAAATCACCCGCCGCGATGCCTTCGTTGCCGTCGACGGCGAGCAGGCGAACATCAAAACGGAGGTCGTCGGCGTGCGATGTGCCGACGAGGCAGATAAACGTGAGTAGAAGTGGTAGGGACTTCATGGGAGATCTTTCGGTGGGGAATTGGGGGTGGGAGAATGGCAAATCAACTCAATGCGAGAAGAGTTGGCGGATGCCGGGTCTTCGCTATCGCTACGACCCAGCCTACAAGAATTACAAAAGCAGCTTACTCTTTCGAACTGGCGATGCGGCCTCCTTGGACGAGTACGTCGAGTTCGTCTTTGAATCGTTGGGCGAGTGCTTCGGGGCCGGGGTATCCGACGTGGGCGGCTTCGACAACACCACCTTTACCGATCACCAGCGTCAGCGGGATTCGCTTCGCTGAGAGTGCTTCGATCATGTCACCTTGGGGATCCACGGCGACATCGACGCCCCAATCTTGTTCTTCGGCGAAACCTTTGACGAGGTTCGCGTTCTCGCCGACGTTCACGGCGAAAAACACGACGTCTTGATCCGCGTACGAGTTGACCGTCTTGGCGATGACGGGCATCGCTTTCATGCACGGGGTACACCACGTCGCCCAGAAATCCAAAACAACAATCTTGTCTTTCAACTCTTCCGATGAAAGTTCGCTTCCGTCGAGCATCCGCAATGTATAAGCCGGCACGGATTTTCCGAGCAGCGGGTGGTGGCCGAGCTTGAGCTCTTTCTTTTTGTTGTAGTCTTCCAACGAAGCGTACTTTGTCGCTTCTTGGTCAGCGGAAAACCGAAACAGATTCTCATCGACTTCCCCCGTGATACGCCACGAAACAAAATCATATCGCAGGGAAAGTTCATAGCCTTGTGGAACCCTCACTTGCCCGGTGGCGACCAGCATCGGCGTCAGGTTGATCAACAACCGCAAGGGGCGATGTTGTGCATCGTCGGTCACCCAAAAGTCCCACGTGACACCGTCGTCCTGTTGCCCACGCAGGCGGATCGAATCGGTACGACCTCGAAACTTGGTGGGGCCGATCACGTCGACTGAGTTCATGCCGCTAAGAAACGTGAGCGCCGGATCGACTCCCGCCATGGTTAGCGCGAGCATCGGTTCGGGATAGGGACCCAAGGTGATCGGCGACGACCGCACCACGGCTTGGCAATCCAGCACATCAGGAAGTTCGAAAAAAGCCTCCGGTGACATCGCGACGGTGCTCAGTTGCCCATCGGAAAAAATCCGCATGCGATCTTCAGCGGATTTGTAATAAATCGTGTAACTCGCGGGATACTTGGACGCGATCTGAAACGTCGACTCTTCCTTCGACACGATCTCGCCGTTCATTACCGTCTCGACAGCCAATTCGACCTTGGCGCGGGACATGTCCGCTTTCGAAATCTGCGAAAACAGAGGCACGAGAATCGACTTCACCTCATCGGACGCTTCGAACGCTTCCTTATCGGGATTGGGCGTTTCATCTTGACCATGAATCAAATGTGGCGTCGGCGAAAATAACCACGCTGCACACAGGGGCAAGATGACCTTTAGCGGTAAACGATTCCAAAAACTCATCAATCACGGTGCGCAAAAACGAGGAAGGTGGGGTTGAGCGATTCGAATCGAACCCGTTGCAACTGGTAGCAACCGCGAGCGATGTTGATCATGCGAACGTCACATCGTAGTCCTTGATCATCAAGGACCTGTTGGACGGTCGTGAGATTGTCCAGGCTGTTAACATTGACGACGATATGACCTGTTCGCTTGAGTCGCTTGGCGGCCGCGAGTGTTAAATCGGGTATGAACCGACCGCTACCGCCGACAAAAATCGCATCGGGATCGGGCAAGTCGGCGAACGCTTCAGGAGCCCGTCCGTGGACGGGGATCAAAGTTTTGGCGTTCATCGCCGATGCGTTTTGCAGCATCAAGCCGTAGTCTTCGGCATCCATTTCGATCGCGTAAACCTGTCCCGATGTCGCAAGATTGGCCGCCTCGATCGCGAGTGAACCGCTGCCCGCGCCGACGTCCCAGACCACCGAGTCACGCTGGATGGCAAGTTCCGCGAGTGCGATACAGCGGACTTCTTGCGGTGTGATCAAACCGCGTTTGGGTCGCGACTGCAGATAAGTCTCGTCGGGATTCCCGAAGATGCGTTTGGGCCGCGATGTATCAGGTTGATCGGCGGATCCGTGCTTACGAACGAGCACCATCACATTGAGCGGCGAGAATGTCTGGCCGACGATGCTTTTCAACGAAGCTTGCGTTACCGTCTCGGCAGGAGTGCCCAGGTTTTCACATACGAAAGCGGTGAAGTAATCAATGCGGCGATCCAACAATGACGAGGCCACGACTGACGGGGAAGCTTCCTCGGTCGTGAACAAGCCGACCCGTTCGGCCGTGCGAATTTGATCGACGACACGGTCGAGCGACTCGGTCGCGAGCGACGTCAGGTAAGCATCGTCCCAACTCTCCTTCACCCGAGCAAAAGCGAGTTGCATCGTCGAAACGTGCGGGACGACTTCGAAAAGATCCTTGCCCAGCGATTCGATTAGAAAACGAGTGATGCCATAAAAAAGCGGATCGCCGCTGGCCAACAAGACGCTGCTGTAGCCATCTTGGGGCAGCACTTCGATGGTGCGACGGAGCGACTCCAAGTCCCCGGCGACGACGATGCGCTCGCCATCGGTGGGTGGGATTTGTTTCAGAAGTGGGGCAGTGCCGAGCAGGCGTTTGGCATCCGCGATTCGAGTGCGGGCCAGACCCGTCAGCCCACCGTAGCCGTCGTCACCGATGCCGACGATTTGTACCGTCGCTGACGAGGACTGCGAATTACCACTGCTTGCACCTGAACGTTCTCCATCTCGGTTCATGCTTTGCCTTGCAAATACTGGTAGCTCTGCACAATGCTTTCAAGCGGCGCAGGTGATTGGTCTTGCTCGACGTGGCATTGTTCGACGCCGATCTCGCGGGCCAATCGAACGACGGCGGGGATATTGATTACACCGTCGCCGAGTTCCTGAAACGCGTCGTCGGGAACTTGACCTTCGTCCGTGATCACCGGTGTTCCCTGCTGCATGTCTTTCAAATGCACTTGGCTGATGCGACCGGCGAGTCGTTTCATCATTGCCAGCGGATCATGGCCACCGACTTTGACCCAAAACACATCGAGTTCGAACTCCAACTGATGCGGGTCAAACCGTTCAACAAAAAGATCAAACGCGGTTAACGGTTGATCGCTGTTGTCACCGGCGAACTTCTGGAACTCGAACGAATGGTTGTGGTAGCACATTCGCATTCCCGCTTCACGGGTTTTTCTCGCCGCATCGTTGGCACGATCCGCGATCGCTCGGCATTTGTCGGCGGTGTCGCGTTGATGCTTCGCGATGTAACCAAATACGACGTGTCGCAACCCGATCCGTTCGGCCAAGTCCAAGACCTGCTCGATCGAGGCCACGCCGTCCTTGCCCGGCTCGGTGATGACGTTGAAGTCCAAGAAGCCGCTGTGGATTGCCAGCCCGGCATCGCGGGCCATGGAGGCGATCTTGACCGCGTCCTCGTCGATGTTCATCAGTTCGACTTGGAAATAACCCGCCTTGGCGACTGCTTCGAGCGTTGCTTGAGGGGCGTCGGCCATTTGATTGCGAAGCGTGTAAAGCTGCAACCCGATCCGGTCAAAATACGGCAGCTCGGCTTTCGGGGCCGGTTGACCTTGCTCGCTCGGCGCGGCGTCCGCGTCGGGAGGCGAGTCGGTTGCCAAGTCGTCGGCGTGGGTGACTCGGTTGAAGTAAGCGGCCAGCGACCCGGCGGCCACAAGTTTCGCGGCGTGACGCCGATTGAAGGAGGCGTTCATGGCGGACTGGATTTCGTTGGAGAGCATTCGATCTTGTTTACTGTTCGCGTTTTTGACGTTGCCGACGACTGTAACGTTCGAGAGTCTTGCGTTCGGCCGACGTCAAACTGGCTTCGCCGGACTCATGAATTTTAGCCAAAATCCGATCCGCTTCTTCGGCTTCGGCTCGAATTTTCCGCTCAGGGTCATGCAATTTTAACCGAGTCCGCCGCGAACGGGAGCGAATCCGGTCGGGAAGTTCGCTCAACCCGGAAAAATCCAGCCAATCGAACCGCCAGTGACGCCGGAAATACAAGTAACCGAACAAGGCCCCGGCGAGGTGCACTTCGTAGGCGGTCGTGCCGCCGGACAGTCCCGTCGCGCCGAACATATCCATGACAACGATTCCGCACGCAACCACCCACGCTTTCACCGGAAAGACAAACATCAACCGAATTTCTTGATGTGGGTAGTAACACGCAAACAGGATCAATGCCGTTGTCACCCCGCCGCTGGCCCCGAGCGTGATGCCCGAAAGATTAACCGGACTTCCGGTCGCCAGTCCGACCAACCAGGGCACGAGCATGGCGACGAAACCGCCGAAGATAATTGAGATCAGGTAGACCTTAAGGAACTCAGGCCCACCAAGTCGTTGTTCGACTGGTTTACCGAAGATGTACAACACGAACATGTTAAACGCGAGGTGCCAGATTTTATCAGTGTCGTGTAGAAAGCCATATGTCAGCGTTTGAAACCATAGCCAAGGGCGCAGCAACGATCCCGGCGAAACCGCAAGCAGTTCGTCGTACTTAAAGAGGTGTTGTCCAATAAAAAACGCCACGTTGATGACGATCAAGATCACCAACACGCTACGCGGGTTCTCGATCCGATCCCACGGTGTCCGTTCGGCGCGACCATAGTCGCGATCGTTTATGCCCATGTTCCGTTACCGATGAAAGATTGCCGATTCAACATTACCGATCTAATACGCCGACGATCCATGATCGTCACGCTTGTTTCTAATCATGGCGTTTTCTTGTCAGCCGATGGCACCAGGGGCTGTTGATTTAATCGTAACCCGAAGCGTGAGCGAGGGATCATTGATATTGACTCATCCCTCACTCACGCTTTTTGAAGTTGCGTTTTTTTCGTAACCCGAAGCGTAAGCGAGGGATCATTGATATTAACTCATCCCTCGCTCACGCTTCGGGTTACGATGCAGATTAAATCAACACGTTGGCAAGCCTTGTTGCCGCCCCAACGCGATCGATACGTTTGCGTTCCAAAAAACCGGCCCGGAGTGTGAACTCCGGGCCGGCGTCAAATCAATCAAACGTTATCGTCTTGGATCAATCGCGTGAACGGCCACCACGGTCGCCGCCACTGCGGGGACCACGTCCACGCCCGCCGCCACGTCGACGACGCGGTCGGTCATCGCCATCAGCATCGCCGTCTCCGCCACGATCGCCACCGGCTTCTTCCAGTTCGGCGGCCAAGGGGTCTTCGACGCCGAGTTCTTCGAGTGCACGGCGACGGCTCAGTTTGACGCGATCGTGTTCATCAACGTCGATGACCAAGACTTTCATCTCGTCGCCGACGGCGATCACGCGATCCAGGCTACTGATGTAACCGCCACTCATTTCACTGATGTGGACGAGTCCGTCGCGGCCCGGCATGATTTCGACGAACGCGCCGAATTCCTTGATGCTACTGACGATGCCGTCGTAGATCTTGCCGATCTGGACGGTCGCCGTGCAGGCTTCGACTTGCTTCATCGCTTCTTGAGCGGATTCTTTATTGCTCGAAGCGACCAAGACGGTGCCGTCGTCATCGACTTCGATGACCGCGCCGGTCGACTCTTGGATACCACGGATGTTCTTGCCGCCGGGGCCGATCAGAGCACCGATCTTGGACGGATCGATCTTCGTGCGGAGCAAGCGAGGTGCGGTCGGCGAAATTTCACGACGCGGACGAGGAATCGCCGTCAACATCTTCTTGAGGATTTCGATCCGGGCTTCGCGAGATTGCTTGAGCGTCGCGCGAATGATTTCTTCGCTCACACCGGTGATCTTGAGATCCAATTGAATTCCGGTGATCCCGTTTTGGGTTCCCGCGATTTTGAAGTCCATGTCGCCGAAGTGGTCTTCGGTTCCCAAAATATCGGTCAACAAGTGCCAATCGTCGGGAGAGTTTTGCACCAGGCCGACCGAAATACCGGCAACCGGGTTGCTGATCGGAACGCCCGAAGCCATCAGGCCGAGCGTTGCTCCGCAAACCGACGCCATCGACGAAGAGCCGTTGGATTCGGTGATGTCGCTGATCACACGGATCGTGTAAGGGAACGCATCGGCGGGCGGCAGAACCGGCGCGACGCTGCGTTCGGCCAAGGCACCGTGGCCGATTTCACGACGACCGGGGCCGCGGATCGGGCGGCATTCGCCGACCGAAAACGACGGGAAGTTATAGTCCAGCATGAACTTCTTGCTGAATTCTTCTTGCAGACCGTCGACGCGTTGTTCGTCGCGGCTCGTTCCCAAAGCGATCGTGATCAGGGCTTGAGTCTCGCCGCGTTGGAACAACGCCGAGCCGTGAACGCGGGGTAGTAGGTCCGTTTCGCAGTGAATCGCACGTAGCGATTTGCGATCGCGGCCGTCGGGGCGGGTTCCGGCGCTGATCAAGTCGCGAACGACCTTTTCTTCGAGGTCATGCCAAACCGTCTTGAAACGATTGACGCAGATCGCACCGTCAGCCGACGGATCGGGAATGACTTCCGACATCGCGCGATCGCGAAGAGCACGCACGGCATCGGCGCGGTCTTGCTTGCCGGATGTTTGTTGAGCCGATTTGAAATCGCTGTAGTACGCGTTGTTGAGTCGGTCGAACAAGCCATCGTCTTCGGGCTCGACGAAGGGAACCTTTTGCGGGTTCACTTTTTCATACAACTCGTTCTGCAACGCGATGCAATCTTGGATCACCTTGTGTGCGAACATGATCGCTTCCATCATCTCGTCTTCAGGCATTTCGTTGGCGAAGCCTTCGATCATGCAGACGGTGTCATGATCGCCGCTGACGATCATATCGAGTTCCGATTCTTCGAGTTGATCGTAAGTCGGGAAGGCGATCAACTTGCCATCGACTTTGCCAACACGAACGCTGCCCAAAGGCCCCTTGAATGGCAATGGGCTGCAATGCAGTGCTGCCGCAGCACCGTTCATGGCGAGCACGTCGCCATCGTTTTGCATGTCACTGGCCATCACGAAGGCTTGAATTTGGACTTCGTCATTGAACCCCTTCGGCCACAACGGTCGGATCGGGCGGTCCATCAAGCGAGCGGTCAAGGTTTCCTTGGTACTCGGGCGGCCTTCTCGTTTCAAGAAACCACCGGGGAATTTACCCGCTGCGGCGAGCCGCTCGCGGTAGTCACACATGAGTGGAAAGAAGTCGATACCAGGTCGGGCGGCGCCGGAAGCGGCCGCGACCAAGACCACCGTTTCTCCGTACTGCACCAACACGCTGCCGGCGGCCTGTTTGGCGATATGACCTGTTTCCAGGGACATGATTTGATCGCCGATTTTTCGCTCTACGCGAATTTTGTGAACACTCACAACTACCTCAATTTTCTTTTCTATTTTCCTACAAACAACAAAATGACGGACGATTCCGCCGACAATCCCGAACTCCAACACGCGATCGGAAGTCGATCAAAGGTACCGGGGGTCTGGTCAACAAACATTCTTGTTTCCTTGCGACCAAAATTCCGATAGCGATCGACGCGGCGGGCGTTGGAGCGAGAGTTATGCGACACGGTTCGAGAAACACCGTGACGCCTCCACCAGCGGATGCACCAAGAAAGACGTCCGATGCTCGAGTCGGCCTTGCCGTCGAGTCTACCGTTATGTCTAGCGTCGATGCCGGGGCACTCGCGTGGACGTGAAGCCGCTCAATGATTGAGCGACGTTGACATGAATTTTTTCCTGATTTAACCAATCTGGTCCCATCCGGGGGAAATACCCGGTGGTTGTCCGCGTCGGGTGGTTGTGGCCACCGCCGACACACCACCGAGACCTTCAATTACTTACGGATACCGAGCTTACCGATGATATCCAGATAACGCTGCGGGTCTTGACCACGGACATAGTCCAGCAGTCGACGGCGACGCGACACCAAACCCAACAAACCACGCCGTGAAGCGTAATCTTTGCGGTGGGTCCGCATGTGCTCGGTCAATCCGTTGATCCGCTCGGTCAGAATCGCGATCTGAACTTCGGGTGATCCGGTATCGTTTTGGGTCGAGCCGTACTCGCCGACCACTTCGTTCTTGCGTTCTTTCGAGATCGTCATACCGAAAAACTGTTCCTTCTTTGTTTCAATATCTGAATTGAGAAATCTAACGGATTCGTTGCAAGCCGGGAAGTTTAGCGGCCCCCCATACGAACGCAACGTCAAATCGCATTTTACGGGAGGGATTTTCCCGATGGGGGTGCATTTCGTGTCGGCAGGAGGGCATCGGGCCATCGGCCAGCCATCGCCCGGCTTTGAAAACACGGTTCAGTTGGCTATCTTTTCCGCATCCTTTCGAATGGTTTTCTTCGATCGACTTCCCTGTTTCCCTGTTTCCCCGTTTCCTCCCACCCAAACCCAACCTCCATGCAACGCTCGTTGATTCTGCTCAAGCCCGATTGCGTCCAACGCCGCTTGATCGGCGAAATCTTGTCTCGTTTTGAAGCCAAAGGGCTGCAGATCGTCGGACTGAAGATGATCCAAGTCACGCCCGAATTGTCGCGCCAACATTACGCCGAGCACGTCGAAAAACCTTTTTATCAATCGCTCGAGGATTTCATCACCTCGGCACCGGTCGTCGCGGTAGCTCTCGAAGGACTCGAAGCGATCACCGTCGTTCGCGACATGCTCGGGGCCACCAACGGGCTCAAAGCCGCTCCCGGAACGATCCGCGGCGACTTCAGCAGCAGTCGCCAGATGAATTTGGTCCACGCGAGTGATTCGCCTGAATCGGCCGAGCGGGAACTAAACCTGTATTTCCAGCCCAACGAATTCTGCGAATACTCGATGAACTTAACTCCGTTCATGCGTGCGGACGACGAATGAGTTAACATACGTGGAACCTCGTTTCATGATTTTCCACGTTGGGGAACCCAGGCAATGCCGCTGACTCGCATCGTTCGTTTTCTATTAGTGACCGCCTTAGCGGTCGTCGCCGGTGCGGCGGCCGAGTCGCCGCTTTTGGCCCAGGCATACCCGGCCGGCGGATTTGGTGGCGGTGCCAATCCCAACGCACCAGCGAACGAGGTCACTGAGTTTAAAGGCAAGCTGAACGGCGTGCGGGGCAATATTCTGACCGTGACCCGCGAAGACGACGTCGAGTGCTTTGTGATGTTCCCCGACGAACTGAACGCCCTGGAGTTCGTTGCCCCGGCCTTGCCAGCGTATCTTCGTCGCGGGATGCCCGTGCGGTTCACAACCACGTTAGGTCCGACCGGTATGCCACTGACGCCTGTCGACAAGATCGAGATCATCGCGCCGGTGAACATGAGCTTGATCGCCAACAGTCAAAAAATGCGATTCACGCCAGGAGTCAACTCCGCCGACCGTCACGCTAAACCCAATCAAGGTCCCATGACGGGTAAAGTTTACGTGATCGGCAGTTTGATGATGCTCGGGCCCAATGGCGAACTGGCCGTTCAAGCCGGTAAGGTCCCAGTGCAGACGATGGTTGCGCCGGACGCCAAGGTCGAGATCCGCGCCAACAGTTTGGCTCTCGCCCAACCCGGCGACTTGGTCACCGTCACCGGTTTCTATCAACCCCCCGACGACACGAAAGTGAAGGCCGAACGAATCGTCGTGACGACCGATCGCGTCTTCGGCGAAACCCCCCCCAAACCCGAGCGAAAAAGCCGCAAGAAGAGCAAGGAAGACGCGGTCGAGCCGGAACCAGCGCCAGAAGCGACGAGTAGCGAGTAGCGAGCTGGGAGTAGGCTGGGTCGCAGCCGCTTCGGCGGAGACCCGGCAAGTCCTTGCGGTTCCCAGTTTCCCGTCGATCGACGATCCGACCGATCTCTTCACTCTTCACTCTTCACTCTTCACTCTTCATTCTTCATTCTTCATTCTTCATTCTTCACTCCCCGCCGGGTGTTCGTCGCAAAGCCTCCTCCACCCAGCCTACGCGCAACCGCCAACCGCCAACCGCCAACCGCCAATCGCCGACCGCCTTGGCAAACTTTGCCGGTTGTACCGGCTCTCCTGCCTGGGGGATCTTTGCCGATTTTTCGGATTTTAACGATTTTGCTTTGAGTTTCTTCTTCCAGTTCGACGATATCGCTGGTGAGCCAATGATTCTTGGCCGGGGCAACGACTTTTACGAAGGTCGTGAAACTGGTCCGCGAATCATTTTCCCCCCCGACTTTCATCTGCTGGATGACGACTGTGTCGAACCTACTGACCAAACGATTCCGAATTACTCTGGGTGCGATCATCGCCCTGGCGGTGATCACCGTGAGCCCAAACGTCCAAGCCCAAACGAACAGACAAGATCGGCCAAACTCGGGTGACTTAGAGAATGCCGCCCGGGCGTCCTGGCAACCTGTTCGCGATCTATCGCAAACGACGATTAAACGTCGTCCGCAGTCCACACAGGTTCGCTTGGTCGATCATCAAGAGCCCACACTCGCCCAACCGGCATCCACCCGAACGACGGTCGAAAGGCCGACCCCGACCAAGACGGCATCGGTCCGTCCGATGCCTTCGGCTCGCAAGCCGGTGTCGGCTCGCCCCGCATCGGCTTCGATCATATCCCATCCTGTGGTTCAAGAAAGCGTCCCGCTGGACGGCGAAATCTACTTCGACCCCATTCATGACGGCGGCTGCGACGCGATGCCCATGGGTTGCGGTTGCGGTGTCGGTGGTTGCCACGGTACCTGCGGAATCTCGATGGGCGGATGCGACGGAATCGGTTGCTCGACGGGAAACTGTTGCAATGGCGACCCCATGTGTGGCGAATACCGAGATTGCGACACTTTGCGTCCCTGTGTCACGATTTGCTGGCCGCAAGACGGCTGGTTCTCAGCCGAATATCTGATGTGGTGGCAAGATGGAATGGACCTGCCACCGCTGGCCTCGACCGGTCGCCTTTCCGATCGCGCCCCGCTTGCCAACGGAACGGTTTTGTACGGAGACGACGAAGTGCTTGACGGTCGCATGGACGGCTATCGATTCGATTTTGGATTCTGGTTCGATAACTGCCACACGTGGGGGATCGGCGCCGGGTTCTTTGGGCTCGATCGAGAGACCGAAGGCTTCTCCGGAGGCAACGACAATTCGACATTGGTCCGACCGATCATTACGGTACTTCCTAATCTCGCCGACCCGACCGCATTGGGTGATTTGGAAGAAGCCGTCGCATTGGTCAACGATCCGACCCGAGACCACAACGGGTCGCTCAATATCGACGTTAACAGTGAATTGAGCGGATGGGATTTATATGTCCGTCACTTCACTCGTGGCCAATCCGGATGTGCTTGCACCGGTCCCTGCGGTTGCCCGACCGCTTGGTGTACCCGCAGTGAACACCGCTTCGGTTTCCGTCAAGTCGAGCTGGACGAGGGCATCGCCATCAACAGTAGCGTGCTTATCGATCAAACCCCCAACCCCGCCTTGTCGTTCGTGCTCAATGAGAGTTTCCGGACTCGCAATCAGTTCAACGGAATTGACGTGGGCTGGTTCCACACCCGCTCGATCGACTACTGGAACTTTGACATCGGGCTGCGTTTGGCCGCTGGTAACACCAACCAGCAGGTTCGCATTGCTGGCGACACAGTGGTCAACGGAACGGCACCCGCTGTTTCGGGCGGGCTTCTTGCACTGAACTCAAATATCGGTACCTACGAACGCGACGAGTTCTCGATCATCCCTGAATTGAACCTCAAGCTTGGGTATCAATTGACAGACCAGCTCAAAGCGACGTTTGGTTACACATTCTTGTATTGGTCCAATGTCGTCCGGCCTGGTGACCAGATCGAACGGATCGTTGATCAAGATCAGATCCCCAATTCCAACGCCCCCACGCCAACCGATCGGGTGTTCCCCCGGTTCGCGTTCGACAATACCGACTATTGGGCTCAAGGACTGAGCTTCGGGCTGGATTACCGCTGGTAATTTGAATCGCTTGGGCCGACCGCACGTTTTTCGCCGGTTGGACCTCACGGACTGTAACGAAAACGCCGATTACACCGAAGAGAGCAATCGTGGCGTTTGGTTTTGATGAAACCATTTTTCCGGCAACGGCATCCAATGCAGTCCGGAAAAGCTCCCACCCGTCGAACATTTACCTTTCCAAGGTATCACCCAGATGAAATTTCAACGCATCCTCGACCGTCTGATCGGTTTCGATCGTCCTTCCAAACGTGCCAGCGGTCATCCCAATCGCGGCAAGCGTTCTCGCGGTTTGCGTTTGGAGTCGTTGCAGAAACGAGAACTGCTCGCGGCCGACATGGGGTCAATCACCGGGATCGCGTACATCGACGCCGATGGTGACGGTGTTGTTGACGCGGGAGAAACACGACTGCAAAACGTCGAGGTCGAACTGTACCTCGACGACGTGGTGCAGAACGGTCAATTCGACGCGGGCGAAACGTTCGTGGGGACGATGACAACGGGTCCCGACGGTGTTTACACGTTCAACAACCTCGACGGCAATGACGTTGACACACCAACGCTTCCGATCGTCGCGACAGACGATGGGTTTTACATTTTACGTTTCGCTGCGGGAGTCGGTGGGGTTCAGGATTCAGGCGGAGCGGTTCTGACCGGTGTTCAGCTTTCGGGCGACGTAGGCGCTCAAGTCACTGACGATACAGGCGTGGTACAGCAAACCGTCGACGGCTTCACGACCGCTCAACCGGGGCAACCGATCAGTCAATCGGTGGTCGGAACGGCGACTGATTCGAGTGGCGACCTCGGTGTGGGAAGCAACGTTCTTGGGCAAGAACGCGACGTTGAAGTGGTGGTGCTCGGGCACAACGATCCAGGCAACGCCAGCGCCGATCTCAGTGTTTCGGCAGTCACCAATCGGTTGTCGTTGGACGTCGGATCGGACGTTCGCGCCTCGTTCCTGGTTCAGTACGACGGGATCGACGCGGACGGTGCGGGACTGGTCCTTGATCCGATCGGACTTCGCAACGGCGGCGCCAACGGGGTCAGCCTCAACGACGGCGACGCGGCAGCCGGATTGATGCTGGCGATTCGCGCCGACAACATCATCGCAGATGCTTTGATCGTGACGATCTACACCGACGGCGCCAATTTCTCGACTGCCACGATCGACCTTCCGAACAATCTGGCCGATCCAAACCCGGCGGAAATTTTTGTTCCATTCACCGCCTTCATCGTTGGTGACGAGGATGGATTGGGCGGCGGAACGGGAGCCGACTTCAGTGACGTTGGGGCGATTGAGGCCTCGCTCGACAGCGACTTAGTCACGTTCGGCTTGGACTTCAGCGTCAGCATTCTGGAATCACGACGTTCCAACGAAACCGTTGCAAACTCGGCCGCGACAGTGCCGCTGTTCCTGGGCGGAGAAGTGTTCGTCGACAACGGTGGTGGCGTTGATCAAGCCGAACAAGACA
This sequence comes from Neorhodopirellula pilleata, assembly GCF_007859915.1. GTDB lineage: Bacteria > Planctomycetota > Planctomycetia > Pirellulales > Pirellulaceae > Rhodopirellula > Rhodopirellula pilleata. The sequence continues at coordinate 334,589 of NZ_SJPM01000008.1, read as the reverse complement.
ACGGTCTATTGGATGCTGGCGAGCCAGTTTTCCTAGCAACAGGCGGCAACGAAATCGAAGTGCATTTGTACGACACCGATCCAAGCGGTGTGGGCGCAACCCCGATCGCCACGACGACCGTCGATCCTGCTGGCGGCGCAAACCCGGGATCCTATCTCTTTGACACCGTGGGTGCTGATCCGCTCGGACCGGGCACCTACTTCGTTGTGATCCCGGAGAGTGAATTCACGACCGGCGAACCTTTGGTCGGCTTCCGTGGCAGTAGCGTCGACACGCCCGTCGGTGTCACCGATGACGATGCCGACAATGACAATGACGGCTCGTTGGTTGCCGGTGTGGGTTTCGTCAGCGGTCCGATCACATTAACGATCGGTGGGGAACCGACGACCGGCAATACCAATACGACGGTGGACTTTGGCGTCTTGCCGGAGGTTGATCTGCGAATTGACAAGACGATTAACGCCGGCGCCAGCACGCTGCAGCCAGGTGGCACTGCCGTCTTCACGATCACGGTTTCGAACCTCGGTCTTAATGAGGCCACCAATGTGGTCGTCGATGACTTCGCGCCGGTCGGATTGACGATCACGAGCGTTCAAGACAGCGTTCCCGATCCGGTTTCCTTCACCACCAGCACGATCGGCGGACGACCGGCTCAATCGTTCAATGTCGGTAGTCTTGCCGCTGGCGCGTCGGCGACCTTCACCGTTACTGCGACTATCGACGGAGCAATCTCCTCAGATCCGATTAACGAAGCGCAAGTCAGCGGATTCCAAGTCGAAGCCAACATCGACACCGTACCTGCCGACCGCAATCCCGGCGATCCGCTCGACGGAGCGCTCGAGAACAACATCGCGCTGGAAACAGTTGATATTCCGTTCGCCGATATCTCGGTCACCAAGACTGACTCGCTGACAACGACGGCAGCGGGAACTCAAATCACGTACACGATCACCGTCACCAATGATGCCGGTGCCGACGCGGCGGCCAACGTGGTCGCGTTGGACACGTTGCCGGTGGGCACGACGTTCGTTTCTGGCACGTTCACTGACGGCACCGGTACGGTTGATCCGGTAGTTGGCGGTGCAGACGATGGTAAAATCCGCGCTGTCTTGGGCAGCCTTGCACCTGGCGAAGATGAAACATTCACGATCATCGTCGACGTCGATCCAGACTTGGCCGATGGAGACTCGCCGCTGGGCAACTCAGTCACCGTAACAGCGGACAACGCTCCCGACGCCACTGCGACCGATGACACTGCAGTGACCCGCTTGACGGACGTTACCGTGACCAAAACGGTTCTAAGCACACGAACACCTGATGATCGCACCGACGGCGATGACACCGACGATATCATCGACTCGACAGATCCCTTTAGCATTTCTGCGGGCGGCTTCGTGACTTACCAAATCACGGCAACCAACTCCGGACCTTCGGTCGCTCGCGGGGTCCAGGTGACCGACACGCTCAACGGATCGCTGACACTCGTTGCCGGTAGTTTCGATGCGGGAACCAGTGGCGCGACCCTGGTGCCACCGACCGGACAAGCTTTAACGTTCAACCTTCCCGACCTTGGTGTCGGTGAATCACGAACGTTCACATTTGAAGTTCAAGTTGCTTCGAACCAGTTCGATCCGATCGCCAACACGGCAACCATCAGTTCGACCGACCCCGAGTCCGACTCGACCAATAACACCGGCACGGTCTCGATCGACCCCGACCCACGAATCGACTTGATCTTGGACAAGACTGTCGCCCCGACCACTGCGGTACCAGGACAAGATCAAGTTGTCTACACGTTCACCGTGAGCCACGACACCGACAGTCTTTCCGACGCGATCAACGTTGACGTGACCGATACTCTGCCGGCCGGTTTAACCGGCGTTACGATCACCGGGACCGGAATCACCAACCAAAACTTCAACACGACTACTCGGGCTTTGCTGGTCGAATACGCCTCGATCCCGGTAGGTGAAACTCGCACCTTCACGGTAACCGCCGACATCAACAACGACGCCACTGGCACCATCGTGAACTCCGCCTCGGTGGTGGTTCCCGGTGTGACCGAACTCGATACGGCCAATAATTCCGACACCGCCACAATCACCCTAACACCGCAATTCGACTTGGTCGTTAGCAAGGCCGTGACCGGAAACACCACCGTCGGACCACTCGACAACGTGACCTACACGATCGTGGTTTCGCACGACACCGACGATGACGGAACCGAAGCGGACAACGGGCAGAGTCCCTCTCGGGCCACGAACGTGGTCTTGACAGATGTTTTGCCTGCCGGGTTGACATTCACGTCCGCAACGGCCGCGGGGGCCGCTGTGACTCCGACCAACACCAATGGCACGTTAGTTTTCCCCGCGTTCGACTTGGCACCTGGTGCAACACAAACCTACACGATCACCGCTTCGGTGAATGATGATGCAAACGGTCCGCTGACCAATAATGTTTCTTTCGTCACTGCCGCTGGTGAAACCGATACGAACAATAACTCAGCGTCAGCCGTCGTTACCGTCACGCCTCAAGCCAATGTAAGGGTCAGCAAGAGCGTCGATATCGCGACGGCTCAGGCAGGTTCGCAATTGACCTACACGGTGATCGTCAACAATGATGGCCCGTCCCCGGCGGCCAATGTCACCGCCGTTGATACGCTGCCTGCCGGTGTAACGTTTGTCAGCGGCGTCGGTCCCGGAGGTGCGGCACTCTCGGCAACCGGACAAACCGTGACCGTCAACGGAGGAACACTCGCATCGGGAGGTTCGTTCCAATTTACGATCGTCGCGAGCGTCAACGCGGGCACCATCGCCTCGCAGGTCAACACCGTCAATGTTACGACAAGCACCGCCGAAACCAACTCAAGCGACAACTCGGCTACCGCAACCACTGCCATCGACCAAGCCATCAATGAATTGTCGGGAACGATCTTCCGCGACTTCAACAATGACGGCATCCTCAATGGCATGGATAACCCGCTCGCGGGCATTGAATTGTTACTGACCGGCGGTGATCTCGGAGCCGCCGGACGTCGAACCACCACCGACGCCAATGGTGTCTATCAATTTGATGACCTGATTGCGGGGACTTACAACGTTCAACGCCTGACCTTGCCAGAGTACTTCAACGACGGTCTGGAAACGGCCGGCCCCTCGGCGACCCCGGCTGACGCAGCCAACGAAACGATCCAGGTGATCGTTGGCGGTGCAGGCGGGACCACAGCACCGGAGAATGATTTCGCGCTGGTGCCGTTCCTCAGCTATAAGCTCTGCATTTTGTAAACATCCATCGATCCATCGTTCGACTCCTCGATCGAGGTGCCTCGGATGATCGTTCGCGACCGCTCGGGAGCCGGTGATGCTTCGGTCTGCGACAAAACGATCATCCCAATCACTTTGCACTAACGGGAGTCGGACGAATGAGTGGTCCAGCGAGTGATCGCGGTACCACAAAACAAGCTCGGTCCTTCGGGGGGAGGACCGGGCTTTTTTTATTCTCTGAGGGTTCTCTGTACGCCATTGGCATGTGAAATGCATTCCCCTTGAGTTGTTCGGACGATCGCATGCGGCGATCGCCAATGCCACTCTTCGAGGAATAAAAAAATGCTTTACTGGGCAGCCGTCTTTTTCGTTATCGCTCTGATCGCCGGTCTCCTTGGCTTCGGTGGGATCGCCGGTGGAGCTTCCACAATCGCTCAAATCCTATTCGTCGTGTTTGTCGTCCTGTTTCTGATTAGTCTCATTTTCGGTCGACGCAGTCGTTCGGTTTAGACTTAGGAAACAGGAAACGCGTTCATGGCCGAGCCCCAACCACGTACGGCTGACGCTCGCCGTGCCAATCGTTGTCTCATCGCCGATGACGTGCGATCCACCCATCGGGTGCTTTCGCGCTGGCTTCGCGACTGCGGGCTCCAATGCGAATCGGCCAGTGATGGCCACGTCGCCTGGGAACGTCTGCAGTCCCTTGATGTGGATCTGTTGATTACCGATATTGAGATGCCGCAATGCTCCGGCTTGGAATTGCTTCAACGGATCCGAAATTCGCCAGACCAGCGAATTGCTACGACTCCAGTTTTGGTGATGACAAGCCTTGATGACCGCGACGTCGAAGGCGCCGTCCAAAAGCTCGGTGGCGATGGGTTGTTGATCAAGCCACTCGAAAAGAACTCAACCTTACCGGTGATTTTGGAAGTGATCGTCTCAGGCGTTCACGGCCGAGAGTTTTGGATCAATCATCGACAGTGCGAAACGCAAAATGAAACCCGAGTCTCGCCGACATTGCAGCGACTCTTACGACACGTTGCCGATATCGACCGAGAGATGTGAAGGTAGAATTCGAGTTTCGCTACCCGACGAATGCAGCGGAAAAATGCGTTAGCATCGCGTGAACAATAAGTGATGGATTCTTAACGTGGCGTCGACTTTCAGTCGACGTTTCAGGGTTTGGCGACTGAAAGTCGCCACCACTTAATGTTCACGCGATGCTTAGCTCGCCGTTACTCGATAGGTCGGTACAGGCCGACCTGGACGAAACGCTTCGATCCGCTCGACTGTCATCACAGCATGGAAACGATCAGCGATCTGTTCCAGTACCTCCTCCACCAACGGGCGTAACGTATCCGGCGACATGCAAACTCGAGCGTTAACAATAACGCTCGCTTGCGACGTTGATTCACCTGACTCCATCGATAGGATCGCGGGCGATTCACTGCTGACCAAATTGGCGACGCTCACGTGTCCGCCGGTCGACGAAAGCACTTTCAAGTGTGCGGGCTCGGCATCTTTGGACAACAGCGCTTTCCGAATCAGCTCAACCAACGACATAGTCATTTCATCAAGCGAGTAGGGATTCGTCGCGACAAGAGTCAGTGATGCGTTGAGCCATCCCAATTCAGCCTCGCCTTCGGCGTAAACGTCGTAGTCGACCTCCATCATCGCGGCGGGCGCTTCGGATCGACTTTGGACGATCGAATACACTTCATCCAGATTCTCGTCCGTCTTGGCGGAAACCCGTACGATACGCTTGGCCGGATACTGCTCGGCCAGATAACCTGCCAATTCATCGACTTGGTCGGATGTCAATTCGTCGATTCGATTGATCAAAACGACTTCGGCTTCTTCGATCTGTTTACGAAAAATGTATTCCGCTTTGGCCGAAAAGCCGCCTCCGCTCCCAGACAGAATCCGCAGCCCGTGGCTCGGCTTGAGGATGACGGCGTACGGGCTGTGAGTGAATTGTTCGCCCATCCGCTGCATCAGTGGCATCGCGATGGTCGCCATCAAATCTGTGCAACTTCCAACCGGTTCAGCCAATATAACGTCTGGGCGACGACGCGTTTCGAACTCGGTCATCGCGTCGGTGAGACCATGGAAGTTGCAGCAAAAACAAGATCCGGCGACTTCGTTGACCTCGATGCCTTGACTCTGGAGCAGATGCGTATCAACGAGGCCGGCGGCTTGGTCATTGGTCACGACGCACACATGCTTGCCGTCGGCCTGATAACGCTTGGCCAATTTGGAAATCAATGTCGTCTTGCCCGCGCCAAGAAACCCACCGAGCATCACGAAATGGATCGGTTCGGACATCGTGGATTCCTGCCCTGCGTCGGTTCAAGTTATAAGGAAAAAGAGCGGATGGGGTGGGATTCGAACCCACGGTAGAGTTACCCCTACGCCAGTTTTCAAGACTGGATCCTTCGACCACTCGGACACCCATCCGGTATCGCCGTCGCGAACGCCCAGTCTAAACTGCCCGCCGAAGGTCGGAAAGTCCCTTACGACTTGTTACGGCAAAACGAGACTTCACCCACATAGCGTTCTGTTACAGCAAAAAAATAGGTTGGCTGTAGTGGATCTTGTTAAAGATCCTGCCGCTACAGGATCTTTAACAAGATCCACTACCCTAACTTTTAGCTGTCCCAGACTACTAGTCACCAATCAGACGCAACACGGCGTACATCAACACCAGTCCCGCGATCAGGCACAACCACACGGGCACCCCAAAGGCGATCGGAATGGTTCCCGTTACGATACAGGCAAACCCAGCTAAGATCGCATAGGGCATTTGTGTGGTCACGTGAACGACGTGATCGCAACCACTCGCGCGGCTCGACAGCACTGTCGTGTCGGAGATCGGTGAGCAATGGTCCCCGAAAATCGCTCCCGCGAGGACGCTGCTAAATGTTGCCAACGCGATCGGGTCGGAGGCGACCGACACGACCCCGGCAGCTGATTGCATATCCAAAACAAGCCCAACGGCGATCGGCGTCAAAATCGCCATCGTCCCCCAACTCGTTCCGGTCGAAAACGCGATCGCTCCGGCCAAAACGAACACACACGTGGGCAACCATCGTGGATCCAAGCGGTCCGTCAGTAAACTCGACAAGTATCCTCCGGTGTCGAGCCGATCGGTCATCGCCGACAACGCCCACGCCAACCACAAAACCGCCATCGCCGGCATCATTTGCCCACAACCGTTCCAAACTCCCTGCAATAACGTTCGCCCACCACAGCGACTCCAACCTGCACCGATCGCCAGCGAAGCGAACAACCCTGTCGTGCCGCCGATTACCAACGCTAGATATGAATTGCCCGAACCGATCAAGGTGCCTGCGTCCCGGATGAGGTTCATGGCGGACGGTTGACGATCTGATCGAAGGTCGGTCGGTTCGAGCGAACTCATGCCAGTCACTAACAAAGTTGCAAGTACGGCGAACAAACAAATCAACACCGGCAAAGTGGCGGAAAGTAACGTTTGCCAACACGATGCCGAGGCGAACGATTCCGCATCAGGCTTCTTCACTGATTGACGAGATGCCTCACGCGATTTCAATTCCTCCCGTCGCATGGGGCCAAAGTCGCGTCCGGTTCGCGCGATCATGAAGACCAACCCGATGGCCAACCAAGGATAGAAACGATACGGAATGCTAGCGATAAAAAACTCGAACGCGTTCAGTCCGACACCGCTGGTCGAGGCATCGATGCCGGATTGCAGGTAGCTGATCTCGGTCGCAACCCATGTGCTGACGATCGCCAGTCCGGCAACGGGCGCGGCGGTTGAATCGACCAGATAAGCCAGTTTGGCTCGCGAGATCCCGAGCCGGTCGGCGGTCGTCCGCATCGTTCCGCCGACCAATAACGTATTGGCATAGTCATCAAAGAATACCGCCAGTCCGGTAACGGCGATCAAGGTTTGGCCACCGCGGGTGTCGATCACCTTCGATGCCATCATCGAGATCGCCGCCCGCATCGTCCCTGTCGTTTCCATCACACCGACCATCGCCCCGAGCGTCAACGTGAACGCCAGCACCATCAAGTGATCGGTGTCGACAACAGATTCATAGATCGCCATGAAGAACAGGCTACCTGCGTTAACAAGCCGGTCGCTCACGACCGACCCGTCGCTCAATTGTCCGGCCGCAACCAAAATCCCCAAAGCCAACGGCAAAAGCACTCTCCGCGTCGCGAGCGCCAAAACGATCGCAGCGGCGGGGGGCAGCAGACTAGCGAGGCCGTAATCCATAGAAGTTCCATCGTAGGCTGGGTCGCAGCGATAGCGGAGACCCGGCAGGTCAGCCGTATCGTAGGCTGGGTCGCAGCGACAGCGAAGACCCGGCAAATCAACCGCATCGTAGGCTGGGTCGCAGCGACAGCGAAGACCCGGCAGCTCAGCCGTACGCGTTCAAAAAGATCGGTCTGATATGACTGATCTGACGAATCAGTCCGATCAAACCCCTTCCAAATTGCCGGGTGTTCGTCGCAAAGCCTCCTCCACCCAGCCTACTTGGTAGCCTACTTGAGCCGCCTTATTTCGAATCGCTTGCACCTAATCGAAACACCGTCCAGCCGGATCGGATGGCTTCGCGAAAATTCAATTTACTATCGCCGGCAATGCGTTCGGTGAACCTAATCGGCAGTTCAGCCATCGTCGCGCCGGATCGATGCAAACGCAAGAGGACCTCTTGCAGGAACGAGTATCCATCGGAAGATTCCGCATCGAGATCCAATTCGGCCAATCTGGAAACGCGATAACATCGGAACGAGCCACTTGCGTCGTTGACCGGCAATCCCAACTTTCGTCGGGCGACCGCGTTGATCGTACGGCTCATCCACTTGCGATGCATCGGCCAGCCCACGATATCGCCGCCAGGAACATAACGAGAGCCGACGGCGATATCCACTTTCGCCGATGCGATCAGATCAATCAACCCGGGCAGATCGGCTGGGTCGTGTGAGAGATCCGCATCGAGATTGCAGAACAAATCGTAACGTTCCTCGACGGCGACCTTCATCGCTTGTCGAATCGCGCCACCTAAGCCCCGTTCGTGACGAACGAGACAGCGTACCGTGTGTTGGCCGTCGCAAGATCGCGAGAACTGCTCGACAAGTTCGGATGTTTGGTCAGGTGAATCGTCATCGACGACCAACACATCTGCTTCGGGCACCGCGGTGATGATTCGCGTTAAGACCTCATGGATGTTGTCGGCTTCGTTGTACGTGCAAACCGCCACCAAGATTCGCAAAGGTCCGTCCGTGGCTTCGAGTAAGAGGAAAAAAGTAGGCTGGGTCGAAGCCGCTTCGGCGTAGACCCGGCAATTCGGCAGTGAAACTCACCAAGATTTTCAGTCAATCCCGGTCGAATTACCGAAAGCCTTGGCGACTTTCGCAACGGCTCTACAAAGCCAACAACAAGCGACTGGGAGCTTCTAAGTAACCGATCACGTCGTTGAGGAAACGCGCCGCCGTACCGCCGTCGACCAAACGATGGTCATACGAAAGGCTCAGAGGCATCATCAAGCGAGGAACGATCGAATCGTCGGGCATCACGACGGGCAACTTGCGAGATCGACCGACTAGCAAAATGGCGACTTCCGGAATGTTCACGATCGGTGTGCTGTACTGACCACCGATCGCACCGAGATTACTGATCGTGAACGTACCACCTTTCAAATCGCTAACGGCGAACTGCCCGCCACGGACTTTTCCGGCGGTCTCGGCCAGTCCGCGAGTGATGTCCGGAATGCCCATCCGATCGGCGTCCTTCAGAACCGGGACGACCAAACCACGGTCGGTGTCCACGGCGATGCCGATGTTGACGTAATCCTTGTAGATGATTTGTTCGTTTTCAGAATCGATGATGGCGTTCATCGACGGATGATGACGCAGCGCCGTGGCGACGGCCTTGATCAAGAACGGCATCGTGGTCAGCTTCAACCCCTGTGCCGCGTAATCTTCCTTGCTGCTTTGACGCAATCGTTCCAAATCGGTGATGTCGGCATCGTCGAAGTTGGTCACGCGAGGGACGTTGGACCACGACGCGTGCATCTGAGCCGCAATGGTTTTGCGGATTTTACTCATCCGTTCCACACGAATCGGGCCAAACTCGTCTTGGTCGGCCGTTCCGGGCAAACTGGTACCGCTCGCCTTTGCCCCCGAGGGTGCTGCGGCTGTCTTTGCCACACTCGGCGCGGCCGATGCCGATTTCGCTTGGCTTGCCGAACGCACGACCGCCAACACGTCATCGCGAGTGATCCGTCCGCCCGGGCCGCTACCGTGAACAGTTGTCAAATTCACACCGGTTTCTCGGGCGAAACGGCGAATCGCCGGCCCGGCCGGGATCGGAGCACCAGCGGCTTCTTGAGCGTCAGCCGACACGGCGGGTGCCGCCACTGGAACCGGGGCCGGTTTGGGAGCAGGCGGTGCGGGTTTGGGAGCTCGGGCAACTGGTTCCGGTGCAGAGGCCTGTTCAGGTTCGGATGCGGGCTCCGGTGCAGCGGCTGGTTCCGGCTTGGCTTCGGCTTTCGGTTCAGGCGTTTTCGCTGCGGGGGCAGCGGGAGCCGACGGTGTCGAATTTTCCGCCCTGGATTCCGCTTCGACTTCCAACAATACACCGCCGACCGGCACCGTGTCCCCTTCACTGACCGAAATCTTGGTCACCTTGCCGGCTACGTCCGACGGAACTGGGACGGTTGCCTTGTCCGTTTCCATCTCGACGATGTCTTGGCCTTCGGTGATCACGTCGCCGACGGAAACGAAAATTTCAAGCACGTCGCCGGATTCGATGCCGTCGCCGAGTTCAGGAAGTTTGACTTGCATGGAAAGGATTTAAGATTTCAGATTGAAGAATGTAGATTGAAAAACGTGACCACCAACATTAGGCGAAGTACGGGTCAACTTTGTCGGGATCGTAGTCGAGATCTTTGATCGCCACGGCGACGTCTTCGTTGGTGAAGACGCCGGTTTTGACCAGTCGACCGAGCGTTGCGATCGTGATCGATTCGGCGTCGACTTCGAAATGCCGACGGAGTGCTGCGCGAGTTTCGCTGCGTCCCATTCCGTCGGTGCCGAGCACGTAGTAGTCACCCGGGATCCACGGCGTCAACTGCTCTCCAAGAGCACGCACGTAATCACTCGCCGAGATGAACGGACCTTCGACACCCTCGAGCACTTCTTCGAGGTAACTCTTGCGCGGCGTCTCGGTCGGATGCAATCGATTCCAACGTTCGACGGCGTGGGCGTCGCGACGCAACAACGTGTAGCTGGTCACGCTCCAAACGTCCGAAGCGATGTTGTACTTCTCGGCCAAAATTTCTTGGGCTTTCAAAGCACAATTGAGGATCGCACCGCTGCCGAATAATTGCACGCGAGCTTTGGCACCCTCGACGTCGCGACTGTTGAACTTGTACATCCCCTTGATGATGCCTTCTTCGCATCCTTCGGGCATTTTGGGGTGATGGTATTCTTCGTTCTCGGCGGTGATGTAGTACAGACATTCTTCGCCCTTGGCGTACATCCGTTCCAAGCCTTCTTGAACGATGATCGCGACTTCATAAGCGAACGCCGGGTCATAGGCTCGCACGGTCGGGAACGCGATCGCGTTAAGAAGACTGTGTCCGTCTTGGTGTTGCAATCCTTCGCCGTTAAGCGTTGTGCGACCGGCGGTACCGCCGACCAAGAATCCTTTGGCTCGCATGTCGGCGGCGGCCCAAATCGAATCGCCGACGCGTTGGAACCCGAACATGCTGTAGTAGATATAGAACGGAATCATGTTGATGCCGTGACAGCTGTAAGCCGTTCCGGCCGCATTGAAGCTCGACATCGACCCGCATTCGGTGATGCCTTCTTCGAGGATCTGGCCGTTTTGAGCTTCCTTGTAATAGGAAATCTGGCCGCTGTCGGCGGGCTCGTACAACTGGCCCGCGTGGGCATAGATTCCGAACTGACGGAACATGCCTTCCATGCCGAATGTGCGGGACTCGTCGGGTACGATCGGCACGACGTTTTGTCCGATCTTCTTATCGCGGCACATTGCGATCAGGGTTTGAACGCACGCGAACGTGGTGCTGCAGCTCTTGTCTTCGAGTTTGCTGATCAGTTTCGCGAAATCCTCCCGAGACGGCACTTCCATCGTCGGGTGTTTCGTCGGGCGACTCGGCACAGGACCACCGAGGGCGGCGCGGCGTTCTCGGAGATACTTCATCTCTTGGCTGTTCGCCGGCGGTTTGTAGAACGGTGCGTCGCCGACTTTCTCGTCACTGATCGGAATCCCGAACCGGGTTCGGAATTCGAGCAGCTCGGCTTCGTTCATTTTCTTTTGGTTGTGGGCCACGTTGCGGCCCTCGCCCGCTTCGCCGAGTCCGTATCCCTTGACCGTCTTGGCCAAGATCACGGTCGGTTTTCCGTTGTTAGATTCAACGGCTTGTTTGTAAGCCGCGTAAACCTTCTCGGGGTCATGACCGCCACGGCGGATCTTTTCAAGCTTCTCGTCGGAGAGATGTTTGACAAGCTCGAGCAGTTCGGGGTACTTGCCGAAGAAATGCTCGCGGATGTAGCTGCCGGGCATCGACGTGTACTTCTGGTACTGGCCGTCGACGACTTCGTTCATGCGTTTGGCGAGCAGCCCCGTCGTGTCGCGAGCGAGTAGTTCGTCCCACTCGCCGCCCCAAACGACTTTGATGACGTTCCAACCGGCTCCGTGGAAGATCGATTCGAGTTCTTGGATGATCTTGCCGTTGCCGCGGACGGGGCCGTCGAGACGTTGCAGATTGCAGTTGATTACGAAGATCAGATTGTCGAGTTTTTCGCGGGATGCCAAACCGATCGCACCGAGCGTTTCCGGTTCGTCGCATTCGCCGTCACCTAGGAACGCCCAGACCTTTTGGCCTTTGGTGTTCTTGATCCCGCGATCGTTGAGGTACTCGTTGAATCGAGCTTGATAGATCGCCATGATCGGACCGAGGCCCATCGAGACGGTCGGATACTCCCAAAAACCGGGCATCAACCAAGGGTGTGGGTAGCTCGATAGGCCTCCGCCGGGAGCCAATTCGCGGCGGAAGTTATCGAGATTCTCGTCGCTCAGGCGTCCTTCCAGATAGGCTCGGGAGTACATCCCCGGTGAGGCGTGACCTTGGAAATAGATCGAGTCGCCTGAATAGCCGTCTTCGCCGCGGCCTTTGAAAAAGTGGTTGAAGGCGACTTCGTAAAGTGTCGCCGAACTAGCGAAGGTGCTGATGTGACCGCCGACGCCGCCGGGGCGTTTATTGGCCCGGACGACCATCGCCATCGCGTTCCACCGAATGATCGACTTGATACGTCGTTCGAGTTCTCGGTTACCGGGATAAGCGGGCTGGTCTTTGGGCGAAATGGTGTTGATGTAGGGCGTCGACGTGTCCGAAGACAACGGCACGCCTTCTTCGGCGGCCCGGTCGCGGAGCTGATCGAGCAAAAACTTGACGCGTTCGGGGCCTTTGCTTTGCAGGACATACTCGAGCGAAGCGAGCCATTCCTGGGTTTCCGCCGCATCGACATCCACGTCGACGGATCGCGTCAATTCGCCTAGGTTTTGAGAAATTTCGGCCTGGGCGACGGTTTTGGAATCAGACATCAAAAACGGGAATTTTCCCCGGCCTCGCAGTACGAATGGAATGAATCAACTTAGTCAGAAATTCTCTAGGCCACACACTTTAGCCGCTCAGGTAGAGATAGAACAAGTGATCTAAAGGCCCCGAGTTCATGGCGGGTGCAGGCACGCTAATCGGCGTTGGGATGACGTTTGAGAATTGGGAGGGCGATTTTCCAGCCAGGACGCTAAGATCGGCTGAAGTTGGATAGGCCCCGTAGTCTAGGAAGGACTCATCATGTCAGCCCTCGCGACTTGAAAGACGAAAGCACCCCGCAAGTTTTTGAAACGAATCAAAAACAGCCTGAAAGCGGTGCGCAAAGACACTAACAAAACAATCTTCAGAAAGGCTCTTGACCATGCTAGAAAAGGCTAAGTGCTGCCGTCGCACCGCGACTCCGAAACCGTTTCACGCACATCAACCCCATGCTCACGCATGGGGCTAAGTGCTGCCATCGCTCCGCGACTCTCGCCCACTTTTTGAATAACGAAAACGCGCAAAATGAAATGCTACTTGAACTACGATGTGGGCTGACTCACTCGTCTCCATATAGCTCGCGTCATGTTTGCCTTTCTGAAGAACCTCCGTCGTCATCGTTCGCGTCGATCTCAATCGCCCTGGGTCGCTCCGATTCCGTTGGAGCCTCGCCTCATGTTGGCCGCCGATGTCGGGGACGCGTTGTTTTCCACACCGAGTGATCGCTTGACGATTCACGCCGCCGGCGAAACCGGGATGGAGAGTATGCAATTGCGGATCAACGGGAACCTCGTTGCGCGGTGGACCGAAATCGGGGGATCAGTCACGGAGCGTGATTTCCAAACCTACACGTACGACGGCGATGTCGACCTAGCGACTGATGACATTCGGGTGGAATTTCTCAACGACGCCTACATCCCTGGCGTCTTGGATCGCAACTTGGTCGTCGACCGGATCGAAGTGGGCGGCGTGATTTTGCAGAGCGAGTCCTCCGACGTGCGATCGACTGGAACTTGGATCGATGGAGTCGGTTTCGAACCGGGTAGCTGGCAAAGCGAAACATTGCACGGCAACGGATACCTGCAATTCAACTCGCAACCATCGACACTGATGATCAACGCATCGGGTGATGAAGGAACCGAAACGTTGGACCTGGCACTCAACGGTCAGACCGTCGCAACGTTTGCCTTGACCGAGCAAACTCAAACGTTCGTCTATCAAAGCGATTGGCGGATCTCCGCAGATGACGTGCGGATCGTGTTCAATAACGATCAATACGATCCGGCCAATGGAATCGATAAGAATGTGAACGTTTCCTGGATCGAAATCGACGACGTTCGCTACATCACCGATAGCCCGTTGGTTTTTTCGGATGGGACGTGGTCGCCGATCGAGCAATCGATCCAACCCGGTTTCGGACGCGGGATCACGTTGCACGCCAATGGTAGTTTCCAGTTCTCGACCGGTTCAACGATCATTTCGAATCCCGACACGTTTTCGATTCCCGAGGATTCGATCAATGTGCCATTGGCGGTGGAAGCCAACGATATCGGCGTCGATGCCACTTCGTCCAACGTCGTGTTGATCGATGCACCAATCAGTGGAGCGGCGAACGTCGTCGATGGTGTTTTGCTTTACACGCCCAACCTTGATTTCGTTGGGATCGATCGGTTGAGCTATCGCATCGAATCAAGCGATGGTACGGCGAAATCAGCGACGGTGGTGGTGAACATCAACGTCAATCAATCGCATCAACAACCACAATCGGCGATCAACCCAGCGGTCGCGTCGGAGTTGTCGCCGTCAGGGAAAACACTCGTTGTGCGGAAGCTCACGAAGCTGCCCGTTGATCAAGGCGGCCGGCAATTGCGAGCCAACGCGTTGACGACGATCGGGGATCGCGTGTTTGTCGTGGTCGATGGACGGCTCGACGGCGACGGCGAAATTTATGAATTAGTCACCGACGAGGCGGGCAATACGACGCCGGAGTTGTTCTTGGACGTCGGCGCGGAGGTGTTCGCCAATACGGGACGGAACATCATCCAATCCAACGGATTGTTCGGTCTGCGCAGCGTCGCGTTTCACCCCGACTTTGCCACCAACGGCAAGTTTTATACGGCCTTTACCGGTGAACGTCCCGACGACCCATCACAGTATTACTACCTCAGTGACCCCGCCGATCCGGTCGACGTTGAGAGCGTGTTGGCCGAGTGGACTTACGATTTTGACCAGCAACGCGTCGACACCTCAAGTTACCGTGAAGTTTTTCGCATCGGCATGATTGCTTTGGATCACGCGATTCGCAACATGACCTTCAATCCGTTCGCCCAAGTCGGTGACGAGGACTACGGGTTGCTTTACATCGGGCACGGTGACGGTAGCGAGCAATCCGCGATCGCTGGCGACGGCCAAAACGGCGACGCGTTGGGCAAGATCTTGCGAGTCGACCCGTTGGCAAACGGTTCGATGCCGTTTCGCAATCCTCCCTCCAATCCGTTCATCGATGATCTTCGCTTCCCCAGCGAAGTGTACGCACTGGGTTTTCGCAATCCGGGCAGCCTGACCTTTGCAAAGGACTCGAGTGGAAACGTTCATTTGATCGTCACCGATATCGGTCGGGACAATGTTGATGAAATCAATCTTGTTGTCAAAGGCGGAAACTACGGTTGGGCCGACCGCGAAGGCGTGTTTGTTCATCTGCGTGATCAGTTCGCCATCAACGGCAATATTGCTAATCTTCCCCAAGACGACGCACAGAACGACCTCATTTACCCCGTTTCGATCTTAGGCCACGAAGGAGTCCCTGGTGAATCATTTGTCGGTCAAGCGATCACGGGAGGTCATGTGATTGCAAACGGGTCAAGTGATCTGAATGGCCAATTCATCTTTGTCGAGTTCGCCACCGACGGACGTGCCTATCACCTTGATTTCGAAAGCATGTTGCAACAGATCACTTCGCTCGATCCCGACGATCCCGACCGAAACAGTCCCGATGATCTGACTTGGTTGGATCCTCAAGAGCTGACGATTCTGTTTGATCATGACGGGAATGAGGCGACGACGCCGTTGGTGCGTGCGTCGCTCAAAGACGTCCTCGACGATGAACCGGATTTCGAGGCAATCCCATCGGCGGGTAAGATTCGCGCCGACTTGCGATTGGGCCAAGGTCCCAGCGGCGAGTTGTACATCCTCAACAAGCGAAACGGGTGGGTTTACGTCGCGACCAACACCTTGCCGCCGCTTGAGTGAGTGGTGATTGAGTCGAGAGACGCATTGAACTAGAACAACGGTTTTCTTGCATTGATGGAGAAACCTGTTGTCGATCAAAGCTCACCGCCTCGCCATCACGCCGCTCGGTCAACTCCGCTTGGTCGGGGCCACCGAAGACGATCTCGCTTTTGGTTTGGCGTCGGAGTTGTCGGTTGAACTGATCAGCGCCTTCGCCAAATCGGAAGTTGATGGTTTGGTCTACTTGGTGTCCGCACGGTGTGAAACGTCACTTCCCGTGTCGCTTCGATATTGGCAATCATTTGCTCATCGTTACTTCACGTCGTTGCGACGGATGTCGAGTTCATTGTCGAAGGATTGGAAATCTCCCGATTGTCCGGACGACGAGACGCTCGAGGAACTGCTCCGATCCGCTCCGCCGACCTTGGGCCTTGAGTACCTCAATCGTGATGGGCTGCGGCGTGTCTGGGGTCAACTGGATACTCACACTCGCTCGGCATCGCAAAAACGCAAAGGTGGTTTGGCGGCTCACTTGCATTCACTCAACTCGGATTGGAACCTGCTGGGACGCGTCACGTTTCACTTAGCCGAGAACAAGAAGAACCCCGATCGGCCGTTTGCTTTCTTGGCCACCTACACGCAAACCGAATCGGGGGAGCGCAAGAACGCGACACCGAAACACGTTCCCTTGTCCGAGGCGCTCAAGGCGTCCATCGCCGCCGGGGATACGCGACAACTCGATGCGTTGTTGACACCCGTTTCCAAGGCCGCCGAGTCGACGCCGGCGATTGCCAAGATGCTGCAATCCAAAGCCTTGTTCGCGCCGCAGGCTTGGACGATCGCGCAAGCTTATGAGTTTTTTCAAAGCGTTCCACGGTTGGAGGAATCCGGCGTGATCGTTCGCATTCCTGATTGGTGGAATGCGTCCAAACCGCCCCGCCCTCAAGTGACCGTACGCGTCGGTTCCCGAAAGGAATCAAACCTATCCGGTGATGCGTTGAACCTGGACGTCAACGTCACCATCGACGGCGAACCATTAACGCAAGAAGAGTTGGCTCAATTGATGGCCGCCCGTGAAGGGATGACGTTGCTGCGCGGGAAGTGGGTCCAAGTCGATGCGGACCGATTGCAATCGGCAATGGACCAGTGGGAAGCGTTGCGGGAAGAACACGCCTCGGGGATCGGTTTCCTCGAAGGCATGCGTTTACTTTCCGGATTGTCGGTCGAGGGCGGCGACGTCGACGAGGACACGAAAGCATGGTCGCGGATTCAACCCGGCGATTGGCTAAGCGATACGTTGGCGACGCTTCGCGATCCAGCCGGCAAGGTGGACTTGGACGCCGGCAAGCGACTCCACGCGACCTTGCGTCCCTACCAAACCGAGGGTGTCGGTTGGCTATGGTTCGCCAGCCAACTCGGGCTTGGGGTTTGCTTGGCCGACGACATGGGATTGGGGAAAACGATCCAAGTCATCGCATTGTTGTTGCAAATGAAGTTTGGCGGGAAGGGAGCCGCCGAAAGTCAATCGCCTCCGAGCCTGCTGATTTTGCCGACGTCCTTATTGGGTAATTGGCAACGTGAAGTCGAGAAGTTCGGCCCCGATTTGAAACTGATGGTTGCTCACCGATCCGCTTGCGACACATCCCTCCTTAAGGCGATCGCCAAAGATCCGACCGACGCGTTGTCAGGGTACGACTTAGTCGCGACGACCTACGGTTTGGCTCGCCGCGAGAAATGGATCGGCGAGATGAATTGGAACTTGGTGATCTTGGACGAAGCTCAAGCGATCAAGAACGCGGGTGCGGCGCAAACCAAAGCGATCAAGAAGATCCCCAGTCGCGGCCGGATCCTGTTGTCCGGCACGCCGGTTGAAAACCATTTGGGGGATCTATGGTCGTTGTTCGATTTTTGTTCGCCTGGACTGCTGGGAACCGCGGCGCAGTTCAAAAAGTTCGTCAACGCGAAAGACGAACGACAACGTTCGGCTAGGCTATCGTCGGTTCGAAAACTGATCCAGCCTTACGTTTTGCGGCGGATGAAAACCGATCCACGGATCGTTCCAGACCTACCTGCCAAGACGGAGATGCGAGTCGATTGCGGGTTGACCAAAGCTCAAGCAGCCCTTTACCAAGCCGTGACCAGTGAACTCGAGCAGGCCCTTGAAATCGCATCGGGAATTCAACGACGCGGTATGGTGCTCGGGGCGCTCATGCAATTGAAACAAATCTGCAATCACCCGGCGTTGTATCTAAAGCAGGGTGATTACGATCAGGCCGTGTCCGGCAAGTACAACGAACTCCGGTCGATCTGCGAAACGATTCTGGAAAAACAAGAGAAGGTCTTGATATTCAGTCAGTTTCAATCAATGTGCGAACCACTTGCGAACTATCTCGCCGATGTGTTCGGCCGCGAAGGACTGATCCTGACCGGCAAGACGGCGACCAAGAAGCGATCCAAGTTGGTGGAAACGTTTCAAGACGAATCGGGACCGCCCTTTATGGTCATCTCCGTCAAAGCGGGCGGGACGGGCTTGAACCTTACCCAAGCCAGTCATGTGGTGCATTTCGACCGTTGGTGGAACCCTGCGGTGGAGGACCAAGCGACCGATCGAGCGTTTCGCATCGGTCAAAAACGAAACGTCTTGGTACACAAATTTGTTTGCCGTGGGACGCTGGAAGAAAAGATTGATGATATGATTCGCGGCAAGAAAGAACTGAGCCGCGAACTGTTCGGTGGCGACGAGGCAGGGGAGATCAATCTGACTGAAATGTCCAATGATCAGTTGCTGAGCTTTGTTTCCCTGGATCTTGAAAAAGCGATGTAAGGATTGATATGAGCTACTACGGCCGATGGGCCCCCTATGTACCGGTCGCGCGTCGCAAAGCCAATGGAGTTCGCGAGGCCCAAACGAGAATGAAGAAAGGGCAATCACTCCAGCCCGTTCAGATCGCGGGAACCAAGATTAGCAAGACGTTTTGGGGCCAAGCATGGTGCGAGCATTTTGAAGGTTACCGCGATTTCTCCAACCGTCTACCTCGGGGAAAGACGTACGCACGCAACGGATCGGTCTGTCATCTCGAAATCACACCTGGAAAGATTTTTGGGTTGGTTTGCGGTAGCGAACTTTATGATGTGAACATCCAGATCGATGCCTTACCGGCTAAGAAGTGGAAGGCAATTCGCAAGGATTGTCAGCACTCGGTCCTTTCGCTGATCGACCTGATGCGAGGCAAGCTCAGCGAAGAAGTGATCGCCCGATTGACCAATCCCAAGGACGGATTGTTTCCGATCGGCAAGGAGATGTCGCTCAGTTGTGATTGTCCGGATTACTCGCGACTGTGCAAGCATCTCGCGGCGGTCATGTACGGAGTCGCCGCGAGATTAGACTCACAACCGGAATTGCTGTTTGTCTTGCGCGGGGTTGATCAAAGCGAATTGATCGCCGACGCGATTTCAACGCAAGAAAGCGATCTCGGTTTGGAAGCCGCATCCGACTTCGAGGGCGACGATCTCGGAGCTATTTTCGGGATCGAAATGGCATCGCCCGCGAAAGATTTACCGAAGAAAAAGAAAGCGGCTAAGAAGAAATCCGTCAAGAAAAAGGCGAGCAAGAAAAAGACGAGCAAGAAAAAGGCGAGCAAGAAGAAAGCGAGCAAGAAGAAAAGCGTTAAGAAGAAAGCTGCAAAGAAGAAAGCCGTTAAGAAGAAAGCTTTGAAAAGGAAAATGGCAAAAAGGAAGGTGACCAAATCAAAAGGTGTCAACAAAAGAGCAACCAACACCGCCATATAGGCTTGGTGGAGGGGTTCCAAGTTGAGCGCTCGTTTTAAATGCCGACCGTGTATGTAATTACTTCAATCTCCTCGCTTCGCGTCAACGCTCGAGTTCATTCGAAGCTGGTTCTGCATAGCCGCTTGGTTGTGCTTTTCCGCCAATGAGTTTTGATTCGTACTTTGGTAAATCGCTTCGAGAGCGCGATGCGCGGCGATTTGAGAGGGATCAATTTCTAGCGAACGCTTTAATGCCTCTATTGCCTTGTCGGAACTGCCGTGATTCTGTTCCGCCAATCCTCGGAAATAACTATGGCTGCTATCCCGGTGCATGCTTTCCAGTTCATGGTAGCGTTCAATGGCTTGGGCGAACTGGCCTCGATTCAATTGCATTCTCGCCAAGGTGTGCGTCGCAACGATGCGCGGATTTGTTTCGGTAGGTTCGTTTGCCAAGATTTCATGTGCTAACGATTCCGCGATTTGGGCCTGGCCCTGTTCCCAGGCGAGCCAAACCAAAGCGGCATCGACCTCGGCATCCGCCGCACCATTTTGCTTGACCTGAATCAGTTCGGCGGTAGCTAAAGGAAGCAAAGTTGCAAACCGAGGATCGCCACCACGACGACGAAACAGTTCGTATTTCACCAACGCGCGAAGACGTTTCTGCTCGGCCAACGGCAAATCGCCGATATCAAGAATGGGTTCGACTTCCGTCGAGTCGGCGGCCATCGGTGTGGATGAATCGGAATGAATTCCGATCCGATGATTGTGGAGCGCAAAGTGCGCGACCGTGGTATCGCGACGTGGCATGTGACAGGTTACACAATCATTCGCATTGGCATCTATTCTTGAAATTTGCGGCACGACGCACGATTCGTCTTGGTGGCACTGCAGACACTGGCTGCGGTTGAATTCGAGCCGATTTTCCTTGGTTGGCGTTTGATGAGGATCGTGGCAAGTGATGCAGGTCAACGTGTCTGATTGGGTGTAGCACTTGCTGGAGTGCAGTTGTTCGACATGCCCGACGAGACTCATCGCATCAGAACCCTCTGAGCGAAACTGGAAGTCGACTCGATAGTCGGTAAGGCGTTGGCCTGGTCGAAAATCCCAAGTGTCACGACCCGCTACCGGCAGCTCCACAGCCCCTTGGCAATGACACTGCTGGCAAATCGCTTCGGATAACTCCCGATTGAGTGACCGAGGATTCACGATCGTGTCGGCAATCTTTAGGTCATTGCTTCGATGGCGTTCCGCGTGAACTTTCCCTGGTCCGTGACAACGCTCGCACCCGATCGTCTGTTCCCTAATTTCAAACTTGTATGGATTGTGATTAATTTGTTGGATCGATCCGACATGACAGAAAACGCATCCAACCGTGACCGCCCGGCGAAAGGAAAGATGACTGCGCGACTCGTAACCGGGCGACATATACCAGGTTTCGTCATCACTGAAGTGAGTGATCGGCGACTCAATGTGAAAAGAGCCAATCTTTGTGAGATAGCTGGTTGAGTTCGTACCCGATCCCAGCGTCACATCCATCGGAAACGCTGTCTCACCGATTAAATTCCCGTCGGTGCTCAACCGTTGTTCACAGTGAACCATGCGGTTGCCGGAAATTTTCACCTCGTATCGGTTTTGACTGGGATGGTGAACGAAGTTTCCCGGCTTTGGTTCTAGTGCGACGTCGGTTTGCCGCGCAGTCTGATTGTGCAACGTGTCGCGGTAACCCAGGAATTGATCTTGATGGCACGCTACGCACTGAGCCGAACCAATGTAATGATTTTCTTCGAGCAAGTCATCGGAAATCACCACCGACCCTTCAGCCGGACCGTCGCGCGAAATAACGATCGACCCCCGTTGGGCGAGTGCTTGAGAGGCCACGACCGGACCGATCAAAACACTCGCCATGAGAGCGACGTGCCGTGTTGACATTATTAAACTCGAGCCGATTGCAATGATCCGTGGATTAAGAGTCACTCGGCTTGACGGCTTGCTTGGTTGGGGGAGCTTCACCAGAGGCTGTCTTATTCTCCTCAGCTGATGCATCCTCAAGCTCAGGATGTTCTTGAATGTACCTGGAGAGCTCGTCTTGGTCTGCGACCACATCCACACCCCCGCCACATCCGATGAGAAGAGACAGGGACCCGGCAAGAAATAGTACACTCAAGGCGTGCGAAAGACCGACAGAGAACCTGGATTTGTAGTTCATAGTAGTTATGGATTGAGATTGAGGCGGATCGAGATAAGAAACTGAATCTTGTCGATGGTTTGCATGAATTGAAAGACTGAAATCATGCGCTTCGGAGCAAACCACGATGGTGTCACGAAAAACCACTGGCGGCTTTAAAACTAACGACAACACCATCGCGATTGGTTCAACGGTTGCCGTTGATCAAATGTCCTCGGAAATAGTTTCTTTGCTGGCACGTGTACCGAGTGCGCCCCATAATCCGAACGGACTGATGGCACCCTGAGCAATCGGCCCGCCTTCATAAACTTGAGCACTGCCGCTATTTCCAGCCTCGACCGAATCGGTGATGAATTTGACCGCACCATCGCCCATCAAAACATGGCAGCCACCTTGGTGACGGCTGCTTGCAGGGAAAATACCGGAGGTTCCGTGGTAAGTATTGGACATGCACATTTCCGAATTAGGTGGCAGGATCGTGTTGAAACTGGAATACATCGGGCGGCCCAACGCCCATTTATAACCTCTTCGTTGCTCGGTCGTTCCTACCATCGTAACTCCGGTACTTCGCCAGAATTGTGGTCGTGCGGGGTCGATAGAAGTCCTGCAAGAAACGGCTCCACCTGCGTTGTACATGGGGTTACCGCCATCTGTACCGTTCATTGCACTTTGAGCCGCCTGCCCGCGAACATCTAGATCGCCTAAATCGGTGATTATTTCACCGGCACAAATCGTGTTGGAAAGCCCGTCTAAGATGTCACGAAACGCCATTTCTTTACGAGATACAAAGAAACCTCGGCAGGCCGCTCGAACGCCCGTTGAACGTGTGTTGTCGGTTGTTCCATTGTTTGCCGCAGCACCTTCATTGGCGCGAAAATGAGAATCGCCGATGCAAGACGCATAGTTGGTCCGACCCTGTGCTGGTAGTCCCTGTCCCGGGTCACTAGGACAACGGAACGAAGGCACTTGGGTAAGCCATGGTTCGTAACGTGTATTGGCATGACTGCCCGCCCCGGTTAAACCTTTCATGGGGCACGGTCCCATCGGAGCGAACGAACCACCGGTGATTGGATCCCGCGTCGGGTTGCTAATCTGCTCCCATAATGCTTGCTGTTCAATAAAGGGCGTCAGGCCGACAAGCCAGTTCAATTCCAAACGATTGTGCGACCTTGCTGGTGGCTCGCCAAAGAATTCGGTTGAGTTTGTTGAACCTTGTTTCGTACCGCCCATCAACACGGGAAGTTGATCATAGGCCGAGTGATAGTTATGTACGCCCAAGCCAATTTGCTTGAAGTTGTTACTACAACTCATTCGCCGCGCCGCTTCGCGGGCAGCCTGGACTGCGGGCAACAGCAGTCCCACTAAAACACCAATAATCGCAATCACGACGAGAAGTTCCACAAGCGTGAAACCCAATTTTTTTGTAGCATTCATTTGAATCAGACTCCGGAGAAGAAAATGAACGTACGTCTCCGCTACGATCGGAAACGTGTTGGACAAGAAGCGGGAATCCAGCCACCCCGGTTGGACCGCTTTCAAAAGTCTATCGAATTGATAAACGCGATGCACGCGCAAAATACGCCCCGCATGAAATAATTGCAGGAAGAAGTACGGTGTTTGATGATGCCGTTAGCGGTTTTGGATGCGGAAGGCGAGTTGTTGCAGTTCGCTGGCGAGGTCCACGTTGATCACAGCCACGTTGGATGAGACTTTCAGGGTCGTGGGGGCGAAGTTAAGGATGCCTTGGATGCCGAGTGCGACGACGCGTGCGGCGACTTCCGTTGCCTGTTCACTCGGAACGGCGATGATCGCGAGTTCGGGTTTCGTTTGCCGCAGGATCGGTTCGAGTTCCGTGAGCGAACAAATGGATGTACCACCGACATTGCGGTTAATTTTTGCCGGATCGGTATCGAACGCGGCCGCCAACGTGAATCCCAAACGCTCGAAACCTTTGTAGCGCAGCAAAGCGTTGCCCAACGATCCCACACCGATCAAAATGGCTTTCCATTGCACGCCACTGCCCAGGACCTTACCGATGTGGTCGGCGAGTCCGGCCACGTCGTATCCGACGCCGCGGCGGCCGGTGGATTGGATGGAGCTTAGGTCGCGGCGGACGACCGCAGCGGACACGTTGACCATTGCCGCCAAGTCGCGACTGTTCGTCGAGGTCAGACCCGCAGCTTGAAGTCGCTGCAGCTCGCGATAGTACAGACTGAGTCGCCCCACTGCTGGAGTGGACAACTCATTGGACGAATCGTAATGAATGTTCATGTCTTTGCTCATCGCTCTTTTCTCGAACCGATCCTTCAACCGTTACATCCGTGACATTCGGCAGACTCGGTGCAAGCCACCGCGTCGTCGGCGCATTTTGCCTACACGGCTCTGTTTACGTATACCGCCGCTCGCCCTCAGTCGATGAAGTTTGTGCATCGAAATCATTTTCGCTATCCCGCAAGCTTTGTGCATGCGTTACTGGCGAGTGATTGCAACTCGACCCTCCCGTCTTATCCGCGTCCACAGCCTCAGTTTGGCTGACGGGCACCGCGCGGGCAAGTGACACCAAAGCGGGGAAGCGAATCACGGCACTTTTGCCGTTCGCTTGCGATTCAATGCGGGACGGGCTAGCGAGGTTTGATTCCGATGACGGGCTTTGCCGGGGGGTTCCGGCGGCCAGTGGAAAGCTGCGTCCATGCAACGTTCAACGTTGCTTCCTGTGGAGAATTGAAATGAAGAAATTTTGGTTGTTGCCCGTAATCGCGTTCATCGCGATTGTATCGGGCGCCAATGCTGCTCAAGCCGCTTATTGCGGCGCGATCAGCTACGAAGGCTGTAGCAGTTGTGGTGGCGGATCCGTCATCGCCGACGGCGGAATGGCTGGCGGCGAAATCGTCAGCGAAGGTGCTGCACCTGCCGCTTCCGGTGGATCCTACACTGTGATGCGTACGGTCCGTGAAACGGTGATGGAGCAAGTCCAAGAGACTCGCTATCGCACCCGCAACGAAACATACTACGAAGACCAAGTGGTCAACCGTACCCGAATGGTTCCTGAAACCACTCAACGAGAAGTTCAGTACACCGTGATGGTCCCGACGTACGAAACACGTCAAAAGACCATCAACTACACCGTAAACAAGCCAGTGTACGAAACTCGTACCAAGGTGATCAACTACACGGTGCAGAAACCGGTTTACGAAACTCATCAAAAGACGATCAACTACACCGTGATGAAGCCCGTTTACGAGCAACATCAGCGCGTGATTAACTATACGGTCAAGAAGCCCGTGTATGAAACTCGCACGAAGACGATCAACTACACCGTCAACAAGCCGGTTTACGAAACTCGTACTCGTACGATCAACTACACGGTCATGAACCCCGTGTACGAAACTCGTCAGCGCACCATCAACTACACGGTCTACAACACCGTGCAAGAGCAAAAGGTTCGCACCGAGAACTACACCGTTCAAGTTCCTCAAACGTACACCAAGACCATCACGGTCAACGGTGGACATTGGGAAACCGTCACGGAAACCGTTCCCGGACCGATGATTCGTCGTACGGTTCGCGAACCCGGTACGTCGTACTACGATCCTTGCACCTGCAAGACCGTATACTGCCCCGGCAAGTGCCGAGTTGAATGTGTTCAAGGTTGCCCCAAGACGATCTGCAAGAAGGTCTGGGTTCCTACCTGTGAGCAAAAAGAAGTGACTTGCACCAAGTGTGTCACCGAATGCCGCACCCGTGAAATCCCTTACACGGTTTGCCGTCGCGTTCCTGAGTGCCGCACCAAGGTTTGCGAGTACAAGGTTTGCAAGATGGTTCCTGAATGCCGCACCAAGACCTGCAACTATACCGTTTGCAAGATGGTCCCAGAATGCCGCACCAAGGAAGTTTGCTACCAAGTTTGCACGATGGTTTGCGAAAACCGTCAAAAGACTTGCAACTACACGACCTGCAAGATGGTTCCTGAATGCCGCACGAAGGTTTGCAACTACACGGTCTGCAAGATGGTTTGCGAAAACCGTCAAAAGACCTGCAACTACACCGTCTGCAAGATGGTTCCTGAGTGCCGCACCAAGGTTTGTGAGTACAAAGTTTGCAAGATGGTTCCCGAGTGCCGTACCCGTACGGTTTGCGAAACCACCTGCCGCAAAGAGTGCTACCAAGAGACCATCAAGGTTGCCAAGTGCCGCAAGGTTTGTGAGCCTTACACCGTAACCAAGTGCGTTCCTCGTGTTGTTTGCAAGCAAGTTCCCGTTACCGTTTGCTGCCCAGCTCCTTGCTGCGGTGCTGCCGTTGCGAGCGATGATTGCTGCAGCAGCGCTTCGGATTGCGGTTGCGGATCGGCTTCGGCTTGTGGTTGCGACGCTGCCCCAGCTTGCGGTTGCGATGCAGCCCCAGCTTGTGGTTGCGATTCGTGCTGCGAACCAGCTCCTTGCTGTGCCCCAAAGAAGGGTTGCCTGCAAAACTTGTTGGACAAGATCTTCGCAAAGCCAGCTTGTGGTTGCGAAGTCATCGAGTGCTGCGACGCTGCTCCGGCTTGCGGATGCTAGTTTGAAACTTCCGTTGTGCTAACGGCTCCACTTCATCGTAAGTCGAGCTCCGGCACGCTGGAAAAATGATCTGGGGCTGGTCGACTGAATGATTCGGTCGGCCAGCCCGCCCGGACGCCGGCCCCCACCGGAACTTTGTCCGCCAGGAAGAAGGACGCTTTCCACGCGACCAAAACCCAACGATTCCCGTCGACCGCGCTGGCTCGGATACTCTTCGAATAACGAGCAGCCGGCGACGGAATCCCTGGGGTCCTCCCATGGAAAACGTCTGCAAAAACGAACGCGTCCTACCGAACTGCCAAACCGGGGTCGAGATTCTTCCAAAGAGAATCTCGCCCCGTTTTTGTTGCGCCAACGGAGATATCAGACGGCATCGCTCGTTGATCTCGCGATGAGTAGGAACCGGTTGGAAATAACTTCGTGATTTCGTAACCCGCTGCGTAAGCGAGGGATATTTGAAATTGACTCATCCCTTGCTTACGCAGCGGGTTACGAAAAACCAATGCCTCAGGCAAAAGTGCAACTTCGCAACTGACGCTTCGGGTTCCGATTCTCTCGTTCGATGCAAATACCGAAGTTATCTCCGAACAGTTCCCTACGGTCCGTTTGGGTGTAAGGAAAGGGGCCCAGGCAAACTCCCAACGGCGAATGTGGTTCCAGTTACGTTCTAAATGACGACGCGGTTCCGGCCCTGCTTCTTCGCGTCATAAAGACGATCGTCGGCGATTTTGATGAGGTCCGTTACGGGCATCGGTTGACCGACGGGCAGACACCCGATTCCGAAACTAGCGGTGATTGCTAACGGTCCGGCGCTCGTGCTAAAACGCGTATTGGCGATCTCGGCTCGACATCGCTGGCATACTTCGATCGCTTCGGCACCGTCGGTAGATGACAGCAATAATGAAAACTCTTCGCCGCCGTATCTTGCTAAAAGACTTTCCTCTCGACATACGCTCAATAATCGTCTTCCGAACTCTCTCAAAACTTCGTCGCCAACGAGATGGCCGTGCGAGTCGTTGACCGATTTGAAATGATCAATGTCAATCATCACCACGCTGAGCGGTTGTCTCTGGCGAGCGCATCGGGCGATTTCACGCTGCATCGACTCGAGCAGATACCGCTTGTTCATCGTGCCGGTCAGACCGTCCCGAGTCATCGCCGTGTAGATCGTCTCGTGATAGTGTGACTCCACGCTTCCGGCGGAGAGAAACTTGAAGATGAAAGTTCCGATTTGCACCGTGTCGCCACTCTCAAGTCGACAGCGGGCGATCAGATTTCCGTTGACGAAAGTTCCGTTGGTGCTCTCGAGGTCCTCCGCGTAGTAACCGTCGCGGTCCAGGGAGATCGACGCATGCTGCCGCGAGACGCTATGGTCAGACAAAACCAAATCGCTCGCCGGGTCGCGTCCGATCACAAACGCGTCTTGTTCGAGCAGCATCATTCCGCGCACGACGTCGGCTGGATAGATCTGTACCAAGCAGACTTCCTTATCGACGTGCTCGGATCGCTCATTTGCGAAGCAACGGTGCATCGTTGCTTCTGCGTCGGTCCCACCAACATGAGTGGGAACGATCGCTTGGTTGAGATGAGTTTCGAGATTAGCGACGGTCTTAAGCATCGGTCTACTTTTCGGATTGGCGATTAATGTACGGGACTCATTGTCGCCGCGTTGATGGAACTTCCCATGCTGATCGGTGCCGGCCCTAACATCGCCGCCAAACGCGACTCGGGAGCTTGATGTTTGCATCCGAAAAAGCCGCGTTTCTTGATGACCGAGGCGACTTCGGCCGGGACGTGATCGACCCATTCTTGGTCTCCCGCTTGGATCATCTTCAAGACCTCTCGGGAGAACGTCTTGAGATGTTCAGGGTTGTAGCTGTGGAGTTGTTCGATGCAACGTTTTTCAACGAGGTAATCGTAGAGCTTGCGAAGTTCGGGTGCGATCGCCAAGTTCTGTACAGTAGACAGTTCACCGGTTTCGCGATTTTGCAGCGGATAGACGTAAAGTTTCAAGTCATTCTTAAACAAGCGACCGAACGATTCGAGGATTCCACCGTCGAGCTGGGTGTAGTACTTCTCGTCGAACAACTCGGCCAAACTTCCCGCGCCCATCGTGATCGCGATTCGCTTTTTGGTGTACTGCGAAAGGTACGCCGCCAATCGGTAATACTCGAAATAGTCGCTGATCAAGACCGTCAAACCGCATGCGGCCAACGTGTCGGCGCGGGCTAAGAAATCCTTTAAGTCGATCTTGCCGTTAGCTTGCAAGTTCTTCATCGTGATTTCGGCCAGCGTGACGACTTGGTCGGCGTCAACATCATCGAGAGCTCGAAAGCTATCTTGAGCCGCACTGAGCATGTCCATGTTCACGTGAGTGACCGGACGGAAACTACCTCTCTCTACCAAGATCGGCTTTTTGTAGAGGACTTCGGCGGGTTGCAAGACTTCGCCCGATGCTCCGAACATCGCGGCCTTGCTCAAGCCGAGCTGTACCAATCGCAGACTCATGACTCGATTGTCGACGTGACGAAACGCGATGCCCGAGAACTCGATCATGTCGATCTCAATTCGGCTGGTCGACAAATTATCAAGCAACGATTCGATCAACAGATCCGGCTCGTGGTTCATGAAGAACGCGCCGTAGAGCAAGTTGACACCGATGATCCCGAGTGCCTCCTGCTGGGCCGCGTTCTCGTGGTCGAGCATACGAACGTGCAAGATGATTTGGCTATCTTCATCGCGGGGGTGGGCTTGGAATCGGATTCCCATCCAACCGTGGCATTCATTGGTGCCGTGATAGTTTCGGGCGGACACGGTATCAGCGAATGCGAAGAAGGCGGTCGTATCTCCGCGTTCTTCCTTCAAACGCTCCAGGTTCAGGTTGTGCTCGCGGGTCAGCATGTCTTCGAGACGTTGGCGGCAAACATATCGTTCGCATTCGCCGTAAATCGCATCACTGACCGACATGTCGTAGGCGGACATGCTTTTGGCGATCGTGCCAGCGGCGGCACCAACACGAAAGAACCACCGGACCACTTCTTGACCGGCTCCGATTTCCGCGAATGAACCGTATCGTCGCGGGTCGAGATTGATTTGAAGGGCTTTGCGGTCGGTCGAAGGTCGTTCAGTCGGCATCATTATTTGGGGATCCATTTCATTACGCACACAAGGGCAACATAAAGAAATGGGTCAAAAACCCGACATCGGCAAGCGATTTAACCCATCAAGATACGAAAGCCAATCGGCAAGATCTACTTGATCGATATAACCACTACATCAAGAAGCAAGTGTCAACTTTTCACCCGAAACAACGCGTACCGCGATCGGTTCTTTCACCCCGGATCCCGATCGTCGCAGACGGGTGAGTTTCTCGATGAGCGATTGGTGGATCTCCGTTCCTTTGGCGACCAGGATCACCCCGTGCCCGTCCGCCAGATGCTCTTCGAGGATCATGCCTTCTTTCAGTTCCGTCACGCTAACTTGTCGGTTGGCGTACATCGAGTCGGCGATCATCGCTAGCGATTCCAGTACTTGCGGATCGTATCGAGGATCTCGCATCATAGAATTGATCGCCGACAGCGGTGACTGATCATGAGAATACCGCTGAAAATCGCCGACCGCCTTGAGAATTCGAGCCGCGATCGGTGTCGGCTCTTTTGGCAGATCATTTTGGGACGCGACCCATCGGGCGACGCCTTGAAGCCGTGGGATCGACGCGATCAGGTCATGCCCAAGTTTGGGTGTTTGATCGACGAGTTTTTGCTCCGAGGGTGTTAAGGGGCGTGCGTGCAGGTATCGTGCGACAACCTCCGGCGGCAACGACACATAGCCCAAACGCATCAACATCGCCGACATTTCAATCTGCCAAAGCGGTCCGACTCCGATGCGAGTCGCGAGTTCTCGGGCCAACGTCCGGGCTTCTTGGGAAAGACCAAAGACTTGCGGCATCGCGATCGACAGAACCTGAGTCAGCATCCGAACGCTGCCCGCAAGCGTCTGATTGAGCAACTCTGCTTCGGCGGTGACCAACCGGTATTGGTGCAGTGCCGATTCGATCGACGTCGATAGGACTTCTGGCGAACATGGTTTATTCAAGAACCGAAAGATGTGTCCTTGGTTGACCGCGTCAACGGCGGTCTGCTGGTCGGCGTTCCCGGTCAGCATAATGCGGATGGTATGTTCGTGAAGATCGCGAATTTTGGCCAACAATTCAACGCCGGACATCTCCGGCATTTGCATGTCCGAAACCACCACCGCAAATGGGCCTTCGTTGCGAAGAATCTCCAATGCGTCGAGACCGCCGAGGGCCAAGTGAATGTCAAACGTTTTGCGTAATTGTCGCTGGAAGCCACGCAATATGTTCGGATCGTCGTCGACGAGCAGGATCTTTTCGGTCACGCGGTCACCTGCGGATGGACGCAATTCAACCAATGCTCAGATCGTCCACCGCATCCGATCGCTTCGAAGTAATCCTCGTCCCATGCCGGTTCGGTTCGGTAGCTTACTTTGGCTGCCGATTGATGGTCGATCGCGTTAGCCATGTGAACCGCAGTCAAGGGTGAGAATCGATCGTCCGAGGTTAGGCTTGGTTGATGATGTAGAGCCACCGCTTCGACGATCGAATTCGGCAGTCCCCATAGACCGAGCAGATGCGCACCGACGGCGGCATGAGTCGTTCCGAGAACCGCCATTTCCGCTCGCCATAGTGGCTGCTCGGTTTCGTCGGCGAGCGTCAACGCCTCTTGGAATCGTTCAGGTAAATGCACGGCAAGAATCAGCTTGCCGATGTCATGCATCATCCCGGCAATGAACGCATCGTCGATTAAGTTCGTGTCTTTCGTCTCGGACTCGGCGATGTTTCGGGAAATCAGGCCCACTACCAAGGCGTGATCGATCGCTTGCGAAAGTGAATACCCGACCAGTTTTGGGTCCTCAAACTTACTGAAAGTCCCCGCCGAAAGCGTCAAGGGACGAATGACGTTCAAGCCAAGCAATGAGACCGCATGCTTGGGACAGGTGACATGGTGTGGCAAACCAAAGAACGAGGAGTTGACTAATTGCAATACCTTGCTGCTCATCCCCAGATCGTTTCCGATCATAGCGGCAACTCGTTCGACTGACGTATCATCGGACTGCAGCTCCCGCACCAGGTCGTGGTAGATCTTCGGGAGGCTCGGCAAGCAGTCGATTCGAGAGATGATCTCTTGCAATCCTTTGTCATGCAAATGGGAGAACAGCCCGCACGCCCGCTCGATCGTCTTGACCAAGCGATCGGCATCGCAGGGTTTTGAAAGAAACTGGTGAGCCGGGCCGACGGCGCGAAAGATCTTTTCGTGTTCGGATTGGCCACTCAAGACTAATCGAATGCAGTGTGGATACAACGTTGCGACGCGGGTCAGTAGCTCGGCTCCGTCAATACCCGGCATCCGCATATCCGACACGATCACATCGACCGCAGTGGTGGCCATCAACTCGATCGCTTCGGCACCGCCGGACGCAAAATGAATGTCCCAAGCCGATCGTTGATGACGCAGCATTCGCCTCAAGCCCGATAGCACATTCTCTTCATCATCAACGAATAAGACACTGGTTTTCATCGGAACTCTTTTACAAAGAAGCAGGACTGGTTAGTTCACCGTCGTTGACAAACGGGATCGCGTGGTTTGACGCCGACGATATCGGCTCTGGTAAATTCATCGGCAGGGTGATCGTAAACTCGGTTCCTTGTCCGACCTTGCTCTGGACACCGATCGTGCCGCGGTGGCGCTCCACGATCACGGTGTGCGCGATCGCGAGGCCTTGGCCGGTGCCTTTGCCTGATGCCTTCGTCGTGAAGAACGGATCGAAGATCCGCTCGAGGTTCTTGGCGGCGATCCCGTTGCCGGTATCGCAGATTCGGATGACCGCGTTGCCGCCGACGAGTTGGGTTGAGATGGATATCGTTCCCATGGGAGCGACGGGACCGCTCACATGGCTTCGCTCGCCGACGGCACGTTCGCCAATCGCATGGGCCGCATTGACGATCATGTTCAACAGGACTTGATTGAGTTCGCCGGGAAAACAAGGAACCCAAGCCAACGCCGGATCGAAGTCCGTCTTGACTTCCGCAACGTATTTCCACTCGTTCCTCGCCACCATCACGGTGTTTTGGATTGCTTTGGATAGGTCGGTCAGAACCATCTCCGAAACGCCGGGATGGGCAAACTCCTTCATCGCTCGGACGATATTGGAAACCCGATCGATGCCTTCGAGAGTCTGCTCGATCGCCGCAGGAATCTCCTCGAGCAGATAGTCCAGGTCGGCGTTGTCCATCGCGTCTCGAGCGCGACCGGCGATCTCGGTGATGTCTCGGTCCGTTTCGGTTGCCACAATTAGCTCACGGCACTGCATCAAAACATCGGTCAGATCCGCATACGCGGTCTTGACGAACCGGGTGTTGTCACCAACGTATTGGATCGGCGTATTGATCTCGTGCGCGATGCCGGCGGCGAGTTCGCCGATCGATTCGAGTTTCTGCGCTTGGGCCAAACGTTGATCCATTCGGTGAAGATGCTCGATATGGGACCGCTTGGCATCCAATACCGCAGATACGCAAGTGTCCAAGATCCCGTCATGGACTCCTGCTCGATACGCGAGACTCAGCTCCGATTCGTCGGCGACCGTGGCGATCAACCAGGCCGACTTTGCACGCAGAAGCTCGATCAGGTCGGGCGAGTTGTCATCCCAGCGAAAGATTGTCGCTAAAAATGAGGTCCCCTCGAGTTCCCGGCGAGCTTCATCAGAATTAGCCACCCGATGGACCGGAAACGCCGCGTTGTGGAATCGATCATTCACGAACTCGCGAAAGGCTCCTTCGGGTTCAACGAACAGCATCGACATGATCGGGCCTCCCTTGAAACGACGCAATGATGGCGGGCAATCGAATGACAACCGTCGCGCCGCCTTCGACTGGTGATTGCACGTGGACACTTCCGTCGTGCTTTTGAACCACGACGTCGTAAACAAACGAAAGACCTTGACCAGAGCCTTTACCGACTTCCTTGGTTGTAAAGAATGGTTCGAAAATGCGGTCTTGAATGCTCGCTGGAATTCCCGGGCCGTTGTCTTGGATCCGGATTTCGACTTCGTCCCCGACGGATAGCGTCTGGATCTGGATCAAACCATCGCCATCGGGGTGATTCTCGCCGATCGCATCGAGTGCATTGGACAACAGATTCAACCAGACTTGATTCATTTGCGCGGCAAGACATGGAACGAACGGGATTTTGGGATCCAAACGCGTGCTGACCTGACCAACCTGACTTATCTGGTTGGCTAAAATGGCGAGGGTATTCTCGATCGCACGATTCAGATCGATCGTCGTTTTGCTTTCCGAGTGCGGTTGCGAGAACTCTTTCAATGCCCGGACGATTTTTGCGATACGCTCAATTCCGCCCAACGATTGGCCGATCGCATCAGGGAATTCTTCTCGCAAGAAATCGATATCGACCTGTTGTCGTTGCTGGTCGATCCGCTTGAGAAGTTCACCGGTGGCGTTTCCGTCGACCAAGCGTGCCGTCAGTTCATCAAACAACTCGATCAGACCGTTGAAATCGTCAAACGCCCCCTGCAAAAATCGAATGTTGTCTCCTACGAATTGAATCGGTGTGTTGATCTCGTGGGCGATCCCAGCTGCCAGTTGGCCGACGGACTCCATCTTTTGTGCTTGTCGAAGTCTCAGTTCGAGTTTCTTGCGGTTGGATTGGTCGCGAATGAGCGCGGTGTAGGTGATCTTTCCGGCGTCTTCGCAAACCGTGATAGTAACTTCGGCGCAGAAGAGGGTTCCGTCACTGCGTAGGGCGTCGATTTCGTGCGGTTCGAACTGAAGGCAGTTCGGGTCAGCTTTTGATCGCTGTGATGATTGCGATGGAAACAGGACCTTGGTTTGGTCTTTTCTACGATCAACTAGGTCCGTGATTTTGTGCCCGATTCGGCATTCGCAGCGAAAGATGCGACGGGCGGCGGGGTTGAACGACAGGATCACGCCCTCGGCGTCGAACGTAACGATTGCGTCCGCGACGGTTTCGAGTATCATTCGATTTTGCTCGCCAACCTTCTTGAGTCGTTCGTTGCTTTCGTATAAGTCGCGAGACTTATTTTCAAGCAGCATTTCGGCCGTCTTACGAGCCAAACGCTCTCGCTCGAGCATTCTCTGAAGGAGTTCTAGTTCGCACACGGGTTCATTCCCCCGATCACCTTGGCGGCCGGTGCGACAATCGGGGAACGCTGTGCGGGCGAAATCACGAATTTGGCATGACGGCCGTCGTGATCCCCTAGATCGATTCGTTGAACATCGAGCCGCTCGTTAAAGTGATCGACACACGCGAGCACTAAACCCTCGGCAAGATCTGCGAAAGGACGACTCGATTGGTAGTAGAACTCCAACGACTCCCCAACGAACTCGCTTTCAAATGAAGGCAGCTCCGCGTCCGGATAGAGTTTTCGAACCTCGACGTGAATGTACGTCTCGATCAGGGGAAGAAAATCCAACGTGCCTTCGACGCCACGGAAGAATTGGGGATACAGTGTCGCGAAGCGGCCGAAGAGATGGCGTCCGAACGATCGCACCAACTCCGACACGGGAATCCCGGTCTCGCCGGACAAAGCGATTACCAGGCGGATTAACTCGCCGTGGTCGTAAGTTCCGACCGCAGTATAGGAACCCTGGCTAGGGGTATCCGCCTTAGTTAGCATCCGATCGACGATTTCGATGCCGAGGTCCGCCTCGACCATCTCGATCAACTCGGTAAATACAATGCCCTTCATCGCCATCCCTTTTTGCTAAGAACGTTTACCCCCGTTGCTCAGCTTGGGCCACGTGAATCCATCGACTCACGTGCCACCTTAAACATGGCTCGAGAATCATCACGTCATGGGAAAAATCCCGTATCGAGATGGCCAATTGTTCTAATAGGGGTGCCGATTGTAACGGCAATCGCGCGCTTCATGAGGTGCCGACGTGTAAACGTTGTCTTGAGTTCGGCGACCGAGAGTTCACACTACCTGAACTATAGACAATCCAAAACGATTGCTTTCTGAAAGCGATAGCAACGCCAAAATTAACGGACTAACTTTGAGGGCATTTACGGAACTTGATTGATAGTCCAATAGACCTCTTCCATAAATGGTTGGTCGTTGTCGTCGGTTAAGTTGAATACCAAGTGGACCTGATCGACGGGCTGCATATCGTCCCATCTCAAGTGCAGGCTGCGACGATCGTCGCCGAGCTTTACTGATCGGATGTTTACTGTGTCGACGCCGGGCTCTCCGGTCGACGGTGAATACTGCTTCGAGCCGTAATCGGACCGCCGTTGGTAATTCCAACATTCAGCGACGAGCCATTCGCCACGAAGCGATTTCTCGTCGATATTGAAGTTGAAGGAGATTCGCAATCCGTCTGGTACGACTTGGCAATCGGTAACCATCGGGAATTCTTTCCCTGTATATCGCAGCCGCTGGACGCCTTCGCCTTGCAGCCCCGGCCTCGCGCCTCCATTCCAGCCTTGCAGTCCCACGGCGTAGACCTGCCCGTCGAGCGGGTTGACTCGCGCTCGCATGATCCCGGTCCGGAAATCGAATGGCAATTTCACGATCGCCGCTTGCGTGACGTCGTCGATCGTTTGCATCATGCAGTACGACATCCATCCCTTACCGAAACTCGTATGAAGTAAGTGACCGCTGAGCGGTCCAAATCGGGCATCGTCGACCCACAACTGGCCGCCCGATGAATTGTCGAAGTTCTGCGGCATCCAAACGATCGGCGGATCGAATGATTCCGGTGGTTGGACCGTCTCGAGATCGATCTTGCCGCCATCAGGATGCCACTTACCGGGTAGCGAGTAGTTCGGCACCCATCCGTAATAACCACCCGGTCGCAACAAACTGATCTTCGAGGCGGGTGTCCATTGGCCTTGATTGTCACTGACCGTGATTCGCCCGTCGGGCAAGGCTCCCATCCCGTTAGGAGTTCGGAAGCCGGTACTAAAAACACTCCGCCGGCGACCGTCGGGGGAAACTTGAATCACAGCTCCAGGAAGAGCGAAGTCGGCCCCATGACCGCTTTTCGCGTAATAGAAATTACCGTCGAGGTCCGTTTGCAAATCAAAGTTAAACGCATGGAAGTTCACCGATACGTCGGTATCGGCACTCAAGCTTTCGTAGTAGTCGGCCTCGTTGTCACCGTTTGAGTCGGTCAACCGAATGAGGCGGTCCTTGCACGTGACGTGCACGACATCGTCGACGATCTTCAGTCCGAACGGTTCGTACAAACCGGCGGCATATCGTTTCCATCGTAGATTTCGTAGTTCGGTGTCGATCCCGGAAACGATCCAGATATCACCGCCGTAAGTGGCCAGCGCCATACGTCCGTCTGAAAAGAAGTCGAGCGCTGACGTTCGAAACCATGTGTTCCAAGGCGTTGAATCAGGAATCGTCAGCGTATCAAGGGCGTATCCACCTTGCTCGATCCCGGGAACGCCGACCGTGTTGATCGGCTGCGGCCATCGCAAGTCCCCGCCATGGGTGAACGTATTGAGGTCGTCCGGAGTCGACAACCTGCGAACGTGGTCAACAAAGTTCCGATACTGATTCCTGTCCCAAGTGTCGGCGGCATGCCGCACAATGGCAATCCGGCGAGGCTCATCATCGTTCGGTATTTGAAGAACCATTCGTTGCGCCGAGTCGATCTGCCATCGCATCCCCTCGGTGTCACCGATCACCGCCGCGAGTGTTGATCGAGACGGCGATCCGTCTTGATCCTCAATGACGAACGCTACGTTGTTAGAAACCTCACCGACACGAGGCAAAGAGCCTGCAGGCAGATTGTCCGCCAAGGGCGCGATACCAGACAAGGCCGATATCGTTTGATCGACCTCCGGACTCGCGACCGCCAAGACGAGTGCTTGACCTGGTTGAAGATTCAGCGTGTGTGCGATCGTGCCGGTCGAGAGAAGCATGGGCCGTTCAAGGACCTCGCGTTCATCAATGGCATAGCTCAAGACGACGTCATCGTTGTGTAAGTGATAGCCGTGAAAATTCATCCAATTCGCCGGATAGGGACCACGAGGCAGCAATCCTTCCCTTGGATAATCGAACGATTGGTCATGTCCCCACTCCCAACCTTCGAGACCTGCGATCGATCTGCCTCCGGGGTTGATGGTCCCTTCACCCCGGTCGCGTTGATGTTGGGTCTGTTCGGAGTCGACGAAACCTCCTTGCCACACTCCCGCTTGATTCATCGTGTGCAAGTCGTAAGCAATCGTGGTCGTATCGCGTCCTCCGAGCTTGACATTCAAGACACTGCTTAAATCTCGTCGAAGCTGGGACGCCAACGCCGGACCGTGGTCACGGTCCACCACGCGAATCTCGGTGCCGTCGCGCGTTCCGTTGGGGAGTTGTTCCAAGTAGTTCTTGGTGACCGGGACATAAGCGGGGTTCGTGGGTTTCATGAACTGTTCGCGAATGTAATGAACCACCTGATACCGTTCTTTGGGAGTCAGGTGATTCATCGCAGCCATCAAACCATTGCCGCGCGTGAGTGTCATGAACATGCGATAAGGATCGGCACCATACTTCAGTTCCTCTGTTGCGAACGCTCGGGCAGTCGGCAACGAAGGCTGCCTTCCGTCGGTTCCGTGACAATCAAAGCAATAGCTGTGATAAATTTGCTGACCGGCTTCGAAATCGCGTGTTCGCATTCCCTTGATGATTCCGGCGTGATCTAAGTCTGCTGAATCGTCAACAACAGCAAGCTGTTCGTCACTCGGACGTAATTCCTTCGCACGAGTAGGCCCGCCGTGGGCGACCTCGGTGACGTACTTGACCAAGTCATAGAAATCGCGAAGCTCGCGCATCGTTGACATTAAACCGTCAGGCATCATCGAGCGGCTCGATAGGTTGATCGATTCAATCTCGGATTTCTCAATCATGAGTGATTGAAGCAAATCGGATGCACTACGAAGAACGATCTCGGTCGCCGATTCACGTTCGATCAACCCGGTCAGTACCTCGCCATCGAGGGTCAGAACGGAAACCGTTTCATAGCCCTTTCGAATGCGCGCCGAAGGCCTCAGCAGAGATTCGATCACGTGGCCGGTGGAGATCTCCGCTCCCAGGGTGGATAGATTCGGCCCCAACGGTGAGTTTGCATCGCCGCTGGAATGACACTGGACACACGCGGCAGCCGATTTAAAAAAAATCAACGCGCCGCGTCGCGGATCGCCACGCCGATCAGCTTCGACGGCGAGATGATCGGCGCCCGCCGCCAACAACTGCTCGCCCAAGGTCGGTGGATTCTTGAGCGTTTGGGCCAGTGTCGAAGCGGACGGCAAGGTAACGACGAAAAGGAACGCGGGGATTAGATAATCTCGAAACATTGGCTGGGCGGGCAATCAAACTGGGTCGAAGGAGTGATCGCTACAGTGTAACAGGAAGCGTGTCGTACATCCGCACCCGCTTCCAGCCGCTTTGGGAAACTATCAAGGAGCGATCGAGGCGTAATATGCGGCGAGGGCTCGTCGATCTTCTTGTTTCAACTTGTCAGCGATGGGGTGCATTAGCGTCGCGTTGAGGCTTCCACCACGATTGCGTTTTGAGAAAAGTTCGAGATGCCGCTCAATGTACCAGGCAGGTTGTCCGGCTAGACGCGGGTAGTCGTCGTTACGTTGCGGATTGTCGGGACCGTGGCAGTCGACACAGGAGGGAATCTTGCGCTGGCGATCTCCAAATTCGGCGAGGAGTTGTCCATCGGCGATCAAGTCAGCGTCCGTGGTAACGGACGGATCGGGAATGGCTGGGGCCTTCTCAGCAAAGTAAGTTGCAAGGTCGACTATTTCGGTATCCGTTAACCGATGAGCGATCGGCATCATGATTCCGCTATGCCGGTCGCCATTTCGGTACGCAATCAACGACTCTCGTAGATGCGCTTCGCTCTGCCCGGCAAGGATGGGAACGTACCCGGCGAGAGAATCTTCTCCATTCATTCCATGACACGATGAACAGGCTTCGGCGACCAGCGTCCATTGTTCATCGGCTGGCGGATTGACGAGGCTTCGGTAGCTTTCGTTGTCCATGCTTGGAATGGCTCGCACGAATGCGACCACCGGCCAAACTCCGTCGTCGCGTGGTTGCGTCGGCCACGCTGGCATCCCGGCGAACTTGATCCCGTGCTTGATAATGTAAAACAACTCTTGGTCTTGAATCTCGGCGACCGATCGGCTTAACTGCGGTGGTGTGGGCGTCATCGCCCTCGCGACGGGGGGTTGCGATTGGCCGGGCTGTCCATGACAAAACTGGCAATTGGATTGATAAATGGAAGCCCCAAGAACAACCAGTTCGGGATCGTCCAAGACAGGAACGTCGATACCCTGACTATGAAAGGCGACCGATCGGTCGCTCGCGTAATCAAGAAACCAAGCGGTAATCGGCCAATGGCCACTACTCGCTTTGATCGGAAAAACACCCGATACCAAAAGCGCCAAGCCGATCACGGCAAACGTTACGACGGCAAGCAAAAAGCGTTTCAGTGTGATCTTCATGAGGCAACTCCAACGGCATCTGGTTTCAACTGTCGGTCGGAGACCAAATCTTTGGTAAGCCACAATCCTCCGGCCAAGAATGCGGCCCCGCCGACGATCAGCATCACCGCACCACCGACGTGTTGATCGGTGATCGGGTCCCACGGACCATAAGATTGATGATGCGAATACAGCAGTCGCGGCGACATCACCAACAGGGCTCCGAGCAGCGTCATGTGCATGGATGTCAGCAGCAAACCGATCACGCCCGCACCGCTGCGAGATTGCGTTCGTGGTCGCGAGCCTCCGAACGCGGACAACCAAACCCAAACTCCGGCCGATAAGAACATCGACTGTTCAATCACGAATCCGACAACGGTGTGCCGCGCAAAATGGTGCAGCCCTGGCGCGTGCCAAGCCCACACGATGACCAACTCAGCGATCGACGCCGGAACCGGCGCGAACCACGATGGGAATCGCTTCACCGGATCGAATCGCATTCCGGCGACGCCGATCGATATCAGCGGGGCGGCCACCGCGACGACCGCCATGTGTAAGGTCATGTGGGCCGCAAATGACACCTGAGCCAATTCCGGCAACGGTCCCATCCAGGCCACCAACAGGACCAGCCAACCGAGGTTCCATACGAACGCTTTCATTAGTCGCATGTCTTCACTAAAACGAATACCAACACCGTAAACAACGTTGCGATCCCGCTGAGAAGTGCCAACAGGAACGCCGTAAAGCCAAGGAAGTGTGTGCGATCGCTTGGATCATCGAAATCGTACGGAAGCGGCGGATCCCCCTTGCGAAAGTTTCGATAGCTCAGCACACCGACCCAAATGATGCCCGCCATGGCGACGACCGAGTAAGCCATAATCCAAACCAGCGGCGGACCGCCGGCATCGGGCCTGGCGGCTTTCTCACACCAGATCGCCACCGTCACATAGCAGGCAAGAAAATGGATCGCCCACAGCGTCGGTGCGATTACGATCCACCACAGTCGATGTCGTATCGGTTTCGGTTTGGATTCATCCGCTAGCATCATGCCACCTTCGGGAACAAGGCGATGACCGTTCCGGTAATGAAAACCGTCAACAACAGGAAATGCCAAAACAACGTCACGTTGACCATATCCGCGTCATGTCTTGCATCCATCCGACCGGCCAATCGTCGCGCGGCACAATAAACCAACATGACCACTCCGACGGTCAAGTGAATGATCGTCCAAAGCACCAAAACACTCACCGACGCCGAATAAACATGGTGCGTCGGATCCATTCCGTTTTGGTAAGGGCCCCACAACATGGCTGTCGCCGAAGCCAATGCAAGGATCATCGAGAGCACGATCAAGCCGTAGAACGCGAGAGCTTGATTACGGCGGTTCACACGTCTTGCGAACATGGTTGCGATCCAGGCCGCCGTACCACAACCGACCGAAATCAATGGCCACGTCACACCGGGGCCGGCGATCGGACGACCGTCAAACATCTCCGGTGGGAAAGATTCGTGTACCGTCCAGTAGAAAAAATATCCGAAAACCAACGAGATAAACGCGGTCATGTCGCCGAGCATGGTGATGAACATCGCCCACCATCCCACCGCACCGGGGCCGGATACATAAGTTGGAAGGGTCAGACCCATTCCGACCTCCTTGTCATCTTTCGAAGGGATGATCGCCGTTCCCGTCCACAACCACGTGACGATGGTCCCAAACGACAAGACTCCACTGACTCCGGTCAGAATCCACCAATGATAGGTACCAAAGATAAAGATCCCGCCGGTGAACAACGCCGCCAGCATCGGAAGAAAGCTGGGGCCGGGAACACGCAAACATTGCATCGGCTCGGCGTCCACGGTGCTGGTCACGATCGTCTCTCGCAATCCTTCCTCGGCATCGGGAAGATAAAATTTTCCCGCATCAATGTCGGCTAAGAGATTGTCTTGTTCCCAAATCGGATAGCGAGTCGAGATGATCGGGATACTGCGGATTCCCCATGGCAAATCCGGGACGCGAGCGGCCCATTCAAGCGTTCCCGCGTTCCAGATGTTTCGTGGTACAAGCGGCTGTTTTCCCTTGGGCCGAAAGACATCCCATAACAGCAAAAGAAACCCCAGACCTAGGATGAACGCACCGACCGACGAGATCATGTTCGGGATCTCAAAACCCATATCGGCCGGATAGGTGTAGACCCGTCGCGGCATTCCGA
Source organism: Neorhodopirellula pilleata (assembly GCF_007859915.1). GTDB lineage: Bacteria > Planctomycetota > Planctomycetia > Pirellulales > Pirellulaceae > Rhodopirellula > Rhodopirellula pilleata. Next base: position 292,216 of record NZ_SJPM01000008.1, on the reverse strand, counting down.
TCAAACCGGTCAGATGCATCGGAAAGAATGCGACGTTAAAACCGACCAGCATCAACCAAAACGTGATCATTCCGAGACGCTCTGAAAGTTGCTTGCCGGACACGAGAGGATAGTAGTAATAGAAGCCGGCCACGATCGGGAAAATCGTTCCACCGACGAGCACGTAGTGCAAATGACCAACGATGAAATAAGTGTCGTGAGCTTGGTAGTCGAACGGCGCGATCGCGATCATCACGCCGGTTAATCCACCGATGATGAACGTCGCCAAGCCCGCCAGGACGAACAACAGGGAAACGCTTTTGGTGACGCGACCGATCAACAACGTCGCAATGAAACAAAAGATTTGCACGCCCGTCGGAATCGCCACCGCTTCGGATGCGGCCGAGAATATTCCGATCGAGATTCCCGGCAGACCGGTCGTGAACATGTGATGCACCCACAAACCGAAGCTCAAGAATCCCGTCCCGACGGCCGCCAAGACGATCCACCCGTAACCCGCCATCGGCGTGCGGGCGAACGTGGGGACGATCATGGCAATCAGCGCGACTGAAGGCAGGAAAACAATGTAAACCTCCGGATGCCCGAAAATCCAAAACAGGTGCTGCCACAACAGCGGATCGCCGCCACGCTGAACATCGAAAAACGGCCAATCGAACGCACGTTCGAGTTCCATCAGCAAATCGCCCGCGATCAATGGTGGAAACGCGAACAGAATCATCGCCGCGACGACCAAGATGTACCAACCGTATAGCGGTATCAAATTCAATCGCATGCCGGGCGGGCGGCATTTCAATGCACCAACAATCAGTTCGACGGCCGCAGCGATCGACGCGATCTCGATAAACGACAATCCCAACAGCCAAATATCTGGTCCGACGTCGGTCTGATACTCGGTCGTCATCGGCGGATACATGAACCAACCGCCCCTCGGTCCGACGCCAAAGAACAGCGAACCACAAACGAAGATTCCACCGATCAAAAAGCACCAGTATCCGTACGCCGATAAACGAGGGAATGGCAGATCACGCGCACCCATCATTTGCGGCAACAACAGGATCGAGATGGCTTCGAGAATCGGAACAGCGAACAGAAACATCATCACGCTGCCGTGCATCGTGAAGACTTGATTGTATTGCTCGGGTGTCAGCCAATCGTTGTCGGGAACGGCGAGTTGGATCCGCATGATCAGCGCCAACACGCCACCGAACAGAAAGAACGCGAACGCCGTCAACGTGTACCACAGCCCGACTTCGCTGTTGTTGACCGCAGACCAGTATCGCCAACCCGTCGGCGTCTTCCATGCTTGATACAACCGCCGCGCACGTGGATCGTCCATGACTGGATCGTTCATCGCCGGGTCTTCGGATTGTGTGTCGCCCGCTCGCTCGCGATCAATCATTGAAGCGCTCCAAGATAGTCCACCAGCTGATCGAGTTCCTGTTCCTCAAGGTGTTCAAAAGCGGGCATTTCAACGCCGGGCTTGGCCTGATGAGTGTGCGTGATCCAACGTTTTCGGTTCTCACGGGTATTGGCCAGAATCGCCGCACCCAGGCTGCGACGACGACCGAAATGCGTCAGATCAGGACCGACGAAGCCGTTCGCGTTCGTACCACGAATCGCATGGCAGGCTCCACAGCCGAGCCGATCGAATACGACAGATCCGGGATGATTCACGGTGGATGGTTCGGCCATGGTCGCAAGCCATTGGTTGAACTCATCTCTCGGCTCGACGATGACGTCGAACGCCATTTGAGCGTGCGCAGCGCCACAGAATTCCGCACACGCGCCGCGATAAACACCGGCCTTCGTTGGGAATAGTTTCAAACGATTCTGACGGCCGGGGATCATATCGGTTTTGCCGCCCAATGATGGGATCCAAAACGAGTGGATCACATCCTCACTGGCCAATTGAAACTCAACCGCTTCATCGACCGGCAAATGGATCTCGTTGGCCGTTTCGACGCGACGCCCGTCGGGAAGATGATAGAAAACGCGCCACCACCAACGCACGCCGACGACTTCGATGACTTGGCTGCCTTCGGGTGCCGGACGTTGCAGTCCGGGCAAAATCGAAAGACCGTATGTCAGCAACGCCGTTAAGACCACCGTCGGGAATACCGCACCACCTCCGATTACGAGCAATCCCGTTTTCCTGGCGTCATGCTTGCCTGGATAGATAATGGCATAAACCGCTAGCCCGACGACGATGAACCAAATGACGACCGCACCGGCCGCCATGACGTAGAACAAATCTGCAATCTGTCGTGCGCCTTCCCCGGCGGGCTGAAGCGTCGACTGGGAAGGCAATGCGATCATGCGGTCGGTTATAAGAAACGAACAAGCGTTGAGACTCCCCAAAAGTCACGCGATCGAAGGGGTGCTCGGTCCGTATATGCAATCGACGTGCCAGACGATCCACGTACGCGACGGCGGTATAACAATTGCTTGCTTAAGCCAAAAGCTTGCCCTTGACCTCATCAACACAGACGACTTTCCTCACTGCATTATGCTTGAACCATCTGATCTCCTGAGCCTGAAGATCGTCGCGACGGCAGGGGCCTGCGGCGCGATCCTGGGAATCGAGCGTGAGTATGCGGGAAAGCCTGCCGGGATTCGAACGCACATCTTTGTTTGCGCCGGATCAGCACTGATGATGATCCTCGGCCAAGAAATCGTTGACCAGTTTCAACGCAATGAATCCAGGGATCTATTACAAACCGATCCGATCCGTGTGCTACAAGCGATCGTCGTCGGCATCAGTTTCTTAGGCGCGGGAACCATCGTGCATGAAAAACACGAGGGAGTGGAAGGATTGACGACCGCAGCGACCATCTACTTGACCGCCGGGATCGGTGTCGCCACCGCGGTCGAACGCGTCACCTTGGCGATCATGGTTACGCTGCTTGCTGCGCTCGTGTTGGTTGTGATTGGCTTCGTCGAAAATCATATGCCGACACGGAAGTGAAAAATTGCCAATTCAACGATCAAGCAACCGCTCGATCGCCGCAATCGTCTCCGGTGACGGCTTGAAACTGCCCGGGCGTTGGCCTGAAGCGATCATGACCGGCGTCCAACCATACTGGTTCTTTCGGTTCCAAACATCGGGATCGGTACCGAGTTCGGAAAGCCGTCCGACGACGAGAGGATAGTTTCGATAGGCGGCCCCGTGCATGGCCGTCTCACCGTTGGCGTCGACCGCATTGACATCGATGCCGAGACCGACCAACCAATCGATCACCGCGAGTACTTCGGGCTCCGTGCCGGCTTCCTCGCCGACCGCAACCACCCCGACGCCCGCGGCAGCCATCAAGGCAGTACACCCGTCAATGTTGGTTCGCAGCGGGTCGGCGCCTAATTCATGCAAAAGCTTCAAGAGCGGCAGGTCCGCCGTCTTGGACGCGAGCAAAAATGCAGTCGCACCACGATGATTCAACTTCGCCCGACCGGACGGACCCCGGCGCAGCGGTGTGTTCACGTCCGCGCCGGCAGCGACCAGTTCACGTACCATCTCGAGACTGTGCAACGAACCGGATCCCCGTGGAGGCGGATCGCCGGCGACGTCATCGCCTCGATTGGTCTTGCGTACCCAAGTAATCGCGTGCAAGGGCGTGTAACCACTGCGTTGATCGTTCGGGTCGGCGCCCTGATCGAGTAGCCATTTGGCCAATTCGAAGTGCCCGCTTTCGATCGCCAACATCAAGGCCGACATGCCCTTACGCGGATTGCGTCCTTTGGTGTCCTCCGGGTCCATCGCCCGATGCAGGTCGGCTCCCCATTGAACGAGATGTTTGGCAGCCGATAATTGGCCCTGTCGCGCGGCAAAGCCCAACGCGGTAAAGTCAGATGAACTTGCCGCGTCGATCATCGCGCCGTTCTTTGCGAGGACATCGATCGCGTCGGCATTGCCGGCAGCCGCTGCCCACATCAACGCGGTTTGCTGATTGCGATCGGACGCGTCCAGCGGTGCGCCATGATCGATGAGCAACTGAACCAAGCCGGCGTTCCCCGACCGTGAGGCGATCATCAACAAAGTCGTCTTGCCTGGCAAAGCTCGCCCTACGTCCGCTCCCGAATCAATGAATGCTTCGGCGATCGAGGCGTTACCAAGCGTGCAGGCGATCGACATCGGCGTGACCGAATAAATCGTCGACGCGTTCACGTCGGCACCGGCGGCGATCAAACTCAAACATTCTTTGAGATCGTTACGCATGACCGCTTCGTGCAGTGCTGTCATGCCCTCGAGCGTGGCCGACTTGGCCTTGACTTTGTCCCCATCTTCGGCGCATGCCATTGCACTAACGCAGGCAAAACCGATGACAAGACCCCAGGACATGAACAGCTTCATCACGCTCACCGTTACAGCGTTACCGGCTCGAACAAGTCGTCCACTTTGCCGTTGCTATCGGCGAACGTTTCCAGCGGAACGCCCACTTGATTGAGCAAGGTAAGATGGAGGTTCGACAACGGCGTCGGTGTGTCGTATCGAATGTGGCGATTGCCCTTCATCCCGCAACCCGCCCCGCCGGCGACCAAGATCGGCAGGTTGGTGTGATCGTGGGCATCCGAGTCGCCCATGCCGCTGCCGTAAAGATAAGTCGAATGGTCCAACAACGTGCCGCCTGCTTCCGGAGTCGCTTTCATCTTCTCTAAAAACTCCGCGAACAACGAAACGTGGAACTGATTGATCTTGGCGATCTTCGCAAGCTTTTCAGGATTGTTTCCGTGGTGAGTGACCGGATGATGCGGATCGGGAACGCCAATCTCGGGGTAAGTCCGCGTGCTCGCTTCTCGCGCGAGTTGGAACGACACGACCCGCGTGATGTCGCCTTGAAAGGCCAACAATTGCAAGTCGAACATCAGCCGAGCATGATCGGCATACGCGGGTGGCACGCCGACGGGGCGATCCAAATCCGGCAAGGGATTGTCTTGGGCATTCGCCTCGGCATTCACGATACGTCGTTCGACCTCTCGGATGCTTTCCAAATAATCGTCGATCTTGTTGCGATCCTGTCCGCCGACTCGTTGTTTCAAGCGTTTGATCTCCGATGTGATCGAATCCAAGAGGCTAGCGCGTTTCTTGAGCGATTCGATCCGCTGCTCCGGAGTGCCGCCTTCGCCGAACAAAGTTTCAAACACGATCCGAGGATGGGCTTCGCTGGGCAACGGGGTTGTCGGCGATGACCACGACAAATTGTTCTGATAAACGCAAGCGTAACCGTTGTCACACTGCCCGACCGTTGACAATAAGTCCATCGATAACTCGAGAGAAGGCAATTGGCATTGATCGCCAATATGCTTGGCCGCGATCTGATCGACGGTCGTGCCGAGGTAGTAGTCTGTGCTCTCGGTCCGTTTGGCTCGCGCGGCACTCAAGAAGGCGGCGTTGGATGTCGCGTGAGAACCGGGATACGCGTTTTGCAAATCCATTCCGGTCAACACCGTAACTTGGTCTTTGACCGACTCAAGAGAGGCAAGCGATGGCGATAGCTGATCGAGCGTTTCGCCGTCAGGAATCCAGGCCGCCGGGTTGAACCCCATCGGCATGTAGATGTAACCAATTCGCTTGAGCCGATCCGACGCGGCGGGGGTGGCGGCGGTCGCCGTCATTGCAGGGATCATCGCGTCGAGCAACGGAAGAGCGACCGCAGTCCCAACCCCTCGCAGAATCGTGCGGCGGGAAATCGCTCGCCGACGCAACGTGGCTGTGGCATCAACGTGACGCAATGACCTTGACGGTTTTGATGGACTCATAACGCGTTCCTGTGGGTAAACAGATCGCTCGCGACGATCGCTTGAATCAAAGTTTCGAACCGATCGTCGTCTTCTCGTACCGACTGAACGATTTTCCTAACATGGGTCCCATCAGTCGGCCCGACGATTCGGCCGATGCCGTAAGTGACGAACTTTTCGGTCAGATTCGTGATGAACAACTCGGGACGTTCAAGTATAGCGTCTTCGAGCGCGTCGACGCCATCGATTTCGGCACCATCGGGCATGACCCCCGAGGAGTCGATCGCGAGGGTATCATCGTGTACCCGATAACGCCCGACGGCGTCGAAGTTTTCAAGTGCGAATCCGATCGGATCCATCAAGTCGTGGCAACTGGCACAGGCCGGATCTTCACGGTGTCTGGCCAAACGCTCGCGGACGCTAGTCGCCACGACGGTAGATTTTTCTTTGAGGGCGGGGACATTCGCGGGCGGCGGGGGCGTCGGCGTTCCGAGAATGTTTTTGAGTACCCAGTGGCCGCGAATCGTCGGAGAGGTTCGAGTCGCGTACGACGTCACCGTCAAGATACTTCCGTGACGCAAGATACCGCCACGAATCGATTCGACCGGCAGTTCGACCTTGCGGAAATCGCTGCCCAGAATGCCGGGAATGCCATAATGCGTCGCCAATCGCTCATTCAAGAAAGTGTAATCCGCGTTGATCAGATCCAACACGCTGCGATTGCCCCGCATTATGTCTGAAAACAGCATCTCCGTTTCCATCCGCATCGCCTGACGCAAGTTGTCGTCAAAATCCGGAAACAAGCGCAAGTCGGGCGTCATCGAGTCGAGATTTCGAAGATACAGCCACTGCGACGCGAAGTTGGTCGCCAAGGCTTCGGACCGCTGATCGGCGAGCATGCGAGCGACTTCATTGCGAAGACTCTCGGGTTTGTTGAGCCGTTCGGCTTGGGCGAGGTCCAACAACCGATCGTCGGGCAGACTACTCCACAAGAAAAACGACAAGCGTGATGCTAGTTCGAAGTCATCGATCCGATACGGTTTTCCCGGTATCGCATCGGTCGGAGTGGACTCGATTCGAAATAGGAAATTCGGATTCACCAAGATCGAACTCAACGCGGACTCAATCCCCGCATCAAATCCATTCTCTCGATAACCCTGGTCAAAGAAAAACATCGCCGACTCGATGTCGGATCGATCGACCGCCCGACGAAAGGCTCGCCGCGACAACCGCTCGACAATTTGTTCCGCCACCATCCTTGCTTGTTCCGGTGAAGCCGGTGGTTCAGGAACAACATTGTCTCCCAAAACAATTTTTCGACTTTCGGTCTCGACGGCATCTTCGGTGGCCGACGACAACGGACCGACCAGGGAGACTTGGAACAACGCAGGCGTGATCCGTGGATGACGATGTCGGTTGAAGCGAGCGTCGAACGGTTGACGCCCCGACTCAATCAACGACTGAAACTTTTGCGGAAACGTGACGACGACTTCTCGTGTTCCTGCGTCGATCCATAGTCGCGTGCGAAGATGGGAATCGGAATGCGTGTAATCGTTTCGTTTCGGTGGTGGTTTGACGGTGAATCGATGCCGTAGAACGCGATCGATCAGCACATCGAGTTGATGTTCTTCGTTGAGTCCTTCCACCTTCTCGTCTCGATCGCGAGTCAATTTCAATTCGATTTCGTACTCCCCCGAGACACCGAAGGTGTGTTCGAACGAAGTTCCGCCCCGTGTTCCGAGTGGCAATCCGGACTGGTGACTTTCCTGTGTCCGGTCGGCCGGCACGCGGACGGTGATGCCTTCGGGGGCGATCGAGCGACGCCCCAACGCCGTGCGAGCGATCACCTGAGCCGCGGTCACGTACCGACTGATCAGCGTCGGGGACAGTTCGCCGACCGTGATGTTGTCAAATCCACCGGACGATTCGTCGGCGGGTAACCAAGTCGACGCGTCGATCTTGACGGCCAGAAGATCACGTATCGCATTCTGGTATTCGGTGCGAGTCAGCCGACGCAAAGTCGGAACGGTTCCGACCGTCGGAAACGCGGTGGCATGTTGGTCGAGTCGTCGTTCGAGCCTCTCGATCGCGCCGACGTATTCCTGCTCGCTTGGTCGTTCGGCGTCAGGCGGTGGCATTTGTCGCGAAAGAAGACGCCGGTGCATCAACTCCCAAGCCTCGACCGGGAATGACCCTTGGTCCGAGGAAACGTGATCGATGTCAAAACCAGCACTCGCATCCGGACCGGAATGACAATCCGAACAATGAGTATTCAAGAACGAATCGAGTTCCTCGGCGGCGGCCACCCATGCGTGGCCGCCGAGCCCGATTTGACAGATGACAGCGATCGTCATGCAAAGCGATTTCCATCGAGCAACGATCACTTGATTGAAAGATAAACGCATCAGTGGCGGATTGTTGGGGGGAGCGGTCCGAGGAGACCCGAACGAGTGCGTTCATTCTAACGACTGAGGTCGCAACCAGACAGCGCCAAGTATCTGGTATATTCTGAAACCCGCCATTGATCCCATTCATGTTCCCACCCTGTTTTCACTCTCGGCTGATTCTTCATGCGTTCCCTACTGCTGCCCCTTCTGCTGACGCTTTGCGTCTGTACGCCAGTCCATCGTTCGCTCGCGCACGACGACGCCAATGATCCGGATCATCAGCACGGCGATCATCCCCAAGGTGCTGTCAACTCTTCATTCATGACGACCCGCGACTCTTCGGTCGTGTTGCCACCACCCAAGACGGGCGACGACGTTTTCCATTTCGTGGTCTATGGGGACCGAACCGGCGGCGTGCCTGAGGGACTGAAGGTCCTTGAACAAGCCGTTAAGGACACGAACTTGCTCGACCCGGATTTGGTCATGACGGTCGGTGATCTGATCCAGGGTTACAACGAGTCGCCCGAATGGATGCGGCAGATGCGAGAATACAAAGCGATCGCCGATCGACTCAAAATGAAGTGGTATCCGGTCGCTGGCAACCACGACGTCTATTGGCGAGGCGAAGGGCCCGCACCGCAGGGACACCACGAGGCCAACTACGAAAAGCATTTTGGTCCGCTGTGGTATAGCTTTCGGCACAAGAACGCGGGGTTCATCGCCTTGTACTCCGACGAAGGGGACGCGAGAACGAATTTGAAAGCATTCAACGTCGGCGCTCTCCAAAACATGAGTGCCGAGCAACTGGAGTTCTTGGACAAAGCCTTGGAAGATCTGAAAGACGTCGACCACGTTTTCGTCTTCTTACATCATCCGCGCTGGATCGGTGGTGGATACACGGGTAGCAATTGGCCGGTCGTCGAAAAGAAATTGGTCGCGGCCGGGAATGTCTCGGCAGTCTTTGCCGGACACGTGCATCACATGCGATACGACGGCCCGAAGAACGGGATCGAGTATTACACGCTGGCGACGACCGGAGGGGCGTTGTCGGCGGATATTCCTGACGCGGGCTACCTGCATCATCTGAACATGGTGACCGTGCGCAAAGATCGCATCTCGGTTTCAGCCTTACCAATCGGCTCGGTCATCGATCCGAAACAATTCACGGCTGAGTTTTTGGCGGAAGTCGATCAGGCGAGAACGATTCGGCCGCGCCAAACTTCGGGGCCATTGATCGTCAATGCAGACGGAACCTGCCAGGGCGAGGTTACTTTGACAATCGCCAATCCTACCGACCACGAAATCGCTGTCACATTGATGGACGAACCTAAATCGGTTCGTGATCGCTGGTTAACCACCTTGGACCATCGCCATTCTAATATTGCTCCCGGTAAAACGGAGACGGTGACTTACCAAGTTGGTCGGGATGCGACCGCCGGCGAAATCCGAGAAGTTCCGGCGATGACCATGCAAATCGAAGCGTTGACGTCGTCGGCCCGCGTTCGCTTACCCGAAGTTGTCACTCAGTTGGAACTGATGCCTGGTCAAGTCCCGGCCAACTACTTCGAAGGGGTCACCAACCGCTGTCTGCTAGTCGATCGGGAATCATCGGCGGTTCGGGTCGATTCCAAGTCCTTTGAACTTCCCGACGGGCCGATGACCCTGGAAGCCTGGGTTTCTCCCAAAGACATCAACGGGTTCCGAGCGATCGTCGCGAAGACCGAATCGTCCGAATTCTCCCTTTTCAGCGATGAGGGCGTTCCTCAGTTTTCAATTCACCTCAATGGTGGTTATGTGATCGCCAATGGAAAAGCCCCGATGAAGGCGGATCAATGGACGCATCTGGCAGGTGTATTCGATGGCCGAACGGTCAGTCTGTTCGTTGACGGCACAAGGGTCGAGCAGCAGAGCATTGAAAGCAAGTCATTCAAGCCTACCGAAGCGGCGGCGAAGCAGAAACGCAACGATCTTCCCTTGTACCTCGGTGCCGACCCGGATCCTCGCGGCAATCCGACGCGTGGGATGGCTTGCCTGCTCGACGAGGTGCGTCTGTCCAAAGTCGCCCGCTATGACGAGGATTTTTCTCCGGAACAACGTCATGCACCGGACGAGCAAACCGTGCTACTGTTTCATTTGGACCGCACGATCGGACCGTTCGTGCTCGACCACAGCAGCAGCGCAGCCCTCGGTGTGTTCGGATTAACGAGTCGCTTGGTCGAACGCTAGCCGCCGATCGCCGATCGGCATCTTCTTTCTTTTCGCGTTTTCTTCATGGGTCTTGAAGACACCAAACGCTTCCAATCACGGAATCAATCCGGAGACCGAGGTTAGTTGACGTCGCGTTATCCGAATCTTTCGTGAGACGAGACGATCGCCGCCGGATGGCAACATTCGGCGGCTTTTTTTTAGAGCCTATCCGAAAAGGTGTCTAACCCTCTCCGGCGATTCCAAGAAAGCAACGAATGTCGAATCGCCTCCAAAGGGTCAGACCCCTTTTCGGATAGGCTCGTAGTTGAATGCTCAATGTTGCTGTCTTTGGTACCGAGATAGCAATAGCGACGCGATGTTGCTGTGAATCAACAACGACAATGCGATTGTGGTCAAGACAACGCCGCCGAGCCGATGAGCGAGCGATTCGTCCAGGCCGTGATCGATCGAGTAGCTGAGGTAATAGAGGGAACCGATCCCGCGAATGCCGAAGAATGCGATGTATCGTTTTTGGTACTTTCCGATGTCGGAGAACCAAAGTGCTGCGTAGGATGCGATCGGACGCAAAACGGCGAAAAGAAGCAGGGCGAACCACCAGTCTTGGGTCAGCGTCCAGTATGTCGGCAACAACACGCCGATCAGCACCACTAGCGCAACTTCAAGAATCTCTCCGAAACGTTGATTGACGCTCGCGACGGTCCTCATTAGCGTCTCAGCGTGTTCGTGTTGTTCATCGTCGTCGGATTCAGCGAAAACTCGCATCGCGACACCTGCGGCAAACACGGACAGAAAACCGTAAGCGTGAATCGCAATCGCACCGCCATAAGCCAAGCCGATCATCGCGAGCGTGAGAAGTTCTTCGTCGGCAATCGGATCGATTCGATGGCTCTTCAGCCAACTGCTTACGTGGCTAATCAGATACCCCACAAACGCACCGAATCCACACCCCGCGACGACCGCCCAGACAAGATCGACCGCTACCCACCGCCAACCAAACTCGCCGAGGTCGTGTATGCCGACCAATCCGAGTCCGAGCATGACGAACGGGAACGCTGTGCCGTCATTGAGCCCCGCCTCGCCGGTTAGCGAATATCGCAATTGATCGGTGTCTTGATCATGATTGATCTGGACTTCCGACGCGAGCACCGGATCCGTCGGCGCGAGAACGGCACCCAGTAGTACCGCCGCTCCGATCGGTAACCCGACGAGAAAGTAACCGACCGCGGCGACGCCGGCGATTGTCATTACCATGGCGACGGATGCCAACGGAATTGCCGAACAGCGAAACCGAGACCATGAGGGAACTAACCTCAGTCCCACAGTCAATAGACTGACGAGCACGCCTATCTCGGTGAGCGTTTCGATCAATTTGGCGTCGTTGACCAAATCGAGCGACATCAGTCCCAGCCCGGCATCGCTGATTCCCACGCCGATCAACAAATAAACGGCAGGTAGCGAGATCGGCAATCGGCGAAACACGCCTTTACCCAATGCCGCCAACAGAAACACGCTTCCGATAATTAGCGACCAAACAGCGACGAGCGGAATCATAAAAGTCGTTCGCTTGGAAGCATTCGATATCACTCGTTTGACAGAAATAGGCGGCACGCCGAACGCACGCCGATCGACCACTCGTTTCACCAACGAGCGTTAGCCCCGGTTTTCACGGAACTAAACCCGGTTACGGTGCGGCGAAAGGTTCTCAATCGAAAGCCGCAGGCCGTCGAGCTGAAAGGACTTACCTGCCTGGATAGGTAGAATTGGTCTCCAAGTCTTGACGCAAATACCGCGCCGCTCGTTAGCACGTTAAGAGCCTATCCGAAAAAGGGGGGGGCGAATCCTTTGGAGGCGATAGGCTCTAAAACAAATTGGCAGGCTCGGCCTTGAGCAATTTGCGCAGTGCGATCACTCCGGCGATGTTGCACATGCCAAGGGACAGTGAAAACACGACGACGATCCAAGTGCTTGTCATCCGAATCGGGATCGACGAGACGATCGAGGTGACATAGTAAAGTCCCATCGCCGCCACTACCGATGGCGGAAAAGCCACCAACGCGAGCAGCGTTGATTGCGATAACAGCGTCTTGACAAGGTAACCGTCGCTGTAGCCCATCGCTCGCAACGTCGCGTATTCCGGCAAGTGAGCGGCGACGTCCGACGCCAACACCATATAGCTAATCACGCCTCCGACGACGACCGCTAATCCGACGCCAACGATGAAGATGAGTCCGATGGGCGTTTGGCGATACCACCGATCCTTCTCGGCGGCTTTGGCTTCATCAAGGGTCATCGCTTGGGCGTAAGAAGCTTCGCCGCCGAGGGATTGCAATCGGTTGCGTACGGCCGCCAGACCGCTTGCGATTTGTGCCGGATCATCAAGGCGAATCAGGATCAATGACACTCGACCGGGACGTTGGCCTGGGGCTAACTTTTCAAACGTCTGACGCGATGCCAGCAACGCTCCATTGGCCGCCAACCCGGTCCCCATCTCAAACGTGCCCGCCAAACGAGCCGATTCTCCCGCGACGTCGGTGGTTGTTCCGACGTCCAATCGTCCGAAATGGGATCGGTTGGCGGGACCAAAATCGATGGCGCTCGCATCGTCGATCAGGACCGAGCCGACTGGTCGTAACGTCGAGATCATCCTTGGCGTCAGTTCAGGTAACTCGAACGCGGGTTGTTCCAAGTCGATGCCCATCATCGCGATCGCTCGAAACGAATGGTCGATCGGATTTTGCCACTGCGTTACGCCGATGTCCAAGGGCAAAGCGTCCCGCACCTCTGAAACGCTTTCAAGCAGTTGCGGCAAGTTGCCTGGCAACGACGAGGTGTCGTAAATATGAAGGTAATCGGGCGAACGAACCACGATCTGACACGGCATGCGGTTCAATACCACCGTCGCGGTGTCACCCACGCTGCCCAAGAAACCCAACTGCATGAACATCAACAGAATCGCAAACCCGATGCCGCCGATCGAAACGATGGTCCGCGTCAAGGTGTGAGTTAGGTTCTTCCAAGCTAAGCGGGTGCGACCGCAAAACCAAGCGTGATGAGAGGGGCGATCGAGTGACGTTGAAGGGGTGATGGGGGGTGGAATTGGGTGGGAGGGGTTTAGGTTTAGGTTTAAGCGTAAGTTTAAGTTTAAGTTTAAGTTTACGTTTACGGGGGGGAGTTGTACTTTTGCGTTAGCCGTGACCGGTAGGGCGTCTTTCGCGACTGGTTGCGTCAACGATTTAAGAAGCGAACGGTGATTTTTGCGAAAATTTGTTTTCACCCACTTCCCAATCTGGCACTCGGATCATTATAGAGGACGCAGTTTCCGCACGGTCTCGCGAGCGGCGGAAAATATTTTCGCTTCGCGATCTCTCTTCGGTAAAGTTACCGCAACGTGCCCACAATTTGGTTACAGCCTCGGCTGTGGTTGGAGGAGTGCCGATCGTCGGCTTCCTTGGGTTGTTTTCTATCAGCAATCTTCGCGTTAACCGTCGCCGGCGATACGCTCGTCGACGCGGAAGACTGGACCTTTTGGCGAGGTCCTCATCAAAACGGGGTCGCCGCATCGGTCACCGATGCCGGTTCACGTGATGCAATACTAATCGAACGGTTTGATCCGCGTGGTGGTGAAGAATCGGGCGTGCGGTGGAAGAGCGAAGCAGCCGCCGGAATCTCGACGCCGATCGCGATGAATGGCCGGCTGTACACGATCGTCCGTCATCAGCCAAGCACGCCGACCGAAGGCGAACAAGTTATCTGCTTGGACGCCGCCTCGGGCGAGGTCCTCTGGCAACACACGACGAACGTGTTCTTGTCCGACGTGCCCGCCGAGAGAGTGGGCTGGTCCAACGTGACCGGCGACGTGGAAACCGATAGCGTGTATTCACTCAGTGCGTGCAGTTTGTTGCAATGTCTTGATGCGACCACCGGGCAGCCTCGCTGGGCACACTCGATGAGTGAAGAGTTTGGAATGCTGAGCACCTACGGTGGCCGCACGAACACTCCTGTCATCTTTGAAGACCTTGTGATCATCAGTGGCGTGACCACCGGATGGGACCTCACGGCACGCCCCGCTCACCGCTTTTTTGCGTTCGACAAACGATCCGGTGTTTTGGTTTGGACGTCGAGTACCAATCCGTTGCCCGAAGACACCACGTACAGCACTCCGGTGTTCGGCGTGGTTGATGGCCGAGCGATCATGATCGCTGGCTCCGGAGACGGCCGGGTCAATGGGTTTCATCCCCGGACCGGCGAACGTCTTTGGAACGTCGCGATCTCGCGTCGCGGGATCAACACCACTGCGGTAATCGATTCCAACGGGTTTGCTTTCATCGGTCATGGCGAAGAAAACCCCGAAGGCACCGCGATGGGTGCGGTGGTTTGCGTGGATATTTCGGCGGCGAACAGTGGTTCCCAATCGGCCGAGGTTTGGCGGACCGAAGAATTGATCGTCGGGAAAAGTTCGCCGCTCTTGATCAAAGATGAATCGCTTGGTGATCGACTCTATGTGGTTGAGGATTCCTCCCGCTTGCACGTGCTTGATGCGCGAACCGGAGTTGAAATCGGCGAACCGCTGAAGCTTGGTACCGCGATGCGTGGCAGTTTGGTGTACGCCGACGGTAAGATTTACGCCGCCACCAGCACCGGGTTGTTCTACGTGCTACGTCCGGTGGCCGATGGTGTTGAAACCGTTTTCAAAACTCGATTGCCCAAGGGGCACGATGTTGGCGGAAGCCCGATCGTAGCCGACGGATGTCTTTACTTGCCCACGACCAGTGGTCTGTTTTGTTTGAGCGATTCCGAAGATCGATCGGGTGAATCGGTTGCAAGACCGATTTCTAAAGCATCTCAATTCGGTGACCTCGAAACACCATCGGCCGAAGACACCGTGATCGCCTCGCTTCAAATCATCCCCGCCGAAGCGATCCTATCGAATGACCAGTCCATTGCGTTGGAAGTTCGTGGCTTCAATTCGCTCGGTCAACGCGTGTCGATTGAGAACAAGCCGTTGGTTTGGGAAGTTACCGGATCGGCGACCGTATCGGATTCGAATGAGCTGCAAGTTCGCACCGACGAGATCGCCGAATCGGTCAGTCTGACGGTGCGTTTGGGCGATGTCATCGGAAGTTCGCGTTATCGAGTGGTAGCACCGTTGCCATGGAAATTCGATTTTTCAAATCAAGTCGTTCCGGTGACTTGGATTGGTGCCCGCTATCGGCATGAAGCCCGATCCGTCAACGGCGATCCGGCGATCGTTAAGATCACGACGATCCCCAAGGGTACTCGCAGTCAAACGTGGATGGGTTCACCCGATCTGAGCGGCTACACCATCACCGTCGATGTCCAAGCTCAGGATACCGGTGAAAAACTGCCGGACATGGGCCTCATCAATCAGCGCTACACGTTGGACTTGATGGGCGAAGCTCAACAGTTGCAGATCCGCACGTGGACGGCCCAGCTTCGGATGGCTCGAAGCGTTCCTTATGCTTGGCAGGCGGGACGCTGGTATCGGCTAAAATTTACCGCGTCGCTAGAAAATAACCAAGCGATCTTGAAGGGCAAGGTTTGGCCACGCGACGAAGGCGAACCGTCACAATGGACCTTGACCGCCACGGATGATTCCCCTAACTCACAAGGCAGTCCTGGATTGTTCGGCAATGCGACGAACGCAGAAATCATGATCGACAATGTTAGCGTGGTGCCGAACGAATGAATCAACTTACAAACGATGCTTCCCCGGCATCGGCTCAAACGTCCAAAGGATTGATTTGGGTCGTTTGCACGATCGCGGCGATCGGGTTTGCTTTTGATATTTACGAACTATTGATGTTGCCGTTGATCTTGCGACCGGCACTTCAGGAACTCGGAGGCATCGCCCCGGGAACGCCTGAGTTCGAATTTTGGCGCGGAGTGATGTTCTTCGTCCCCGCTTTCGTTGGCGGGATATTCGGTTTGGCCGGTGGTTATTTGACGGACCTTTGGGGACGCCGCCGGGTTCTCACGCTCAGTATTCTGTTGTACGCCTTCGCGGCGTTGGCGAGCGGTTTCGTGACGTCACTGCCGATGCTGTTGTTTCTGCGTTGCCTCGTGTTCATCGGCGTGTGCGTGGAGTTTGTCGCAGCGGTGGCTTGGATCGCCGAGTTGTTCGACAACCCGAAACAACGCGAAGCGGCACTGGGTTACACACAAGCGTTTTCGTCGATCGGCGGTTTGTTGGTGACCGGTGCCAATGTGTTGGCGATTCGCTACGCGATGTCATTGCCGGAGATCGCGGGCGGCCACGAGGCATGGCGATACACCGTGGTCTCCGGTGTGATTCCCGCGATACCATTGATCCTGATCCGACCTTTCTTACCCGAATCTCCCAAGTGGGCGGCCAAGAAAGCGGCGGGGACTTTGCAGCGGCCCAGCATCGCGGCTTTGTTTGCGCCCGACCTGCGACGAACCACGATCGTGACGACGTTGATGTTCGCATGCAGTTACGGAGCCGCATTCGGTGCGTTGCAACAAACCCCGTCGATAGTGCCTGGGCTTCCCCAAGTCCGCGAACTGACCAAGGACTTACCGGTCCCGAAACAGAAAATGATTCAGCAAGAAGTTGCCGCGACGGTGAACGGTTATCAAGAGATCGGCGGTTTGCTCGGTCGCTTCGCGCTGGCTTCGCTGGCGATCGTGGTTGTCAGTCGGCGGCGGTTGCTGCGAGTCTTCCAATGGCCTGGATTGGTGATCGTGCCACTCGTGTTTTTCTTTCCGGCTCGCGACAACCTCGAGTTGCTCAAGTGGGGCATCTTCCTGGCGGGCTTCTTCACGGTGGCCCAGTTCAGCTTTTGGGGCAACTATTTGCCGCGAGCGTTCCCCTTGCATTTGCGAGGGACCGGCGAGAGTTTTGCCGCGAACATCGGCGGGCGGATGTTGGGGACTTCGTTCGCCGCCGTCACGGCTTGGTTGACCACGATGTTGCCGTCGGGCAGTACCGCGATCGCGGCGGCTTGGGTGGCGTTGTTCGTGTACTTGGTCGGCGCGGTTTTGTCGTTTTGGCTGCCCGAACATCCCGCGACCGATGAGTCCGGTTGATCGTTTTCAGCCGCTTTGTTGTCCCGCGTAGCGAAGGCCCCGGATGATCGCGTCACGAACATCCGTGACACTGGCTCGCCGGGCGACTTCCATGTTCATCGGCCATTCCGGACGCAACCGGCGATCGAACACCGTCATGCCACGCGTCAAGGTTCCACTGACTTCCACATCGCCGGCCATTTCTTCCCATTGGAAAAGCTCAGGCTCGACGACCGAGATCAACGTCACGGCGTCTTGCATCGGCATGACTTCGCGACCGAGTTTCTGGTGGCCGACTCGGAATTTGTAGGGCAACCATTGATGCAGCAACTCACCGGCTCGTGAAGACGCCGACGGTAGCTTTTCGATCAGGTCCAATCCGAACGTGATCGAATCGGTAACGTCCAATGGCATCAGACTCTTAGTCGTTGGCGACGCGAACACTTCTTTTGCGGCGGACGGATCGAAGAAGAAATTCATTTCGGCGGTCACCGTCGCGTTGCCTGAATGCGAAACGCATCCGCCGCTGATGACGACTTTGTCGATCATTGCCAAGACACCCGGATCGCGACGCGCCAGCCGTGCCAAGTTCGATAGCGGTCCTAGACAAACCAGCGTGATCTCGCCCGGATATTGCCGGATCAGATCCGCCATCACCTTGTCACTGGGGTGGTCGTTTTGTTTCGTGGCTGCAGGAAAATGGCATCCGCCCAATCCGTCGAGTCCATTGAGGTGGCTGTCGTCGAGCACCGGGGCGTCGGTGGGCGGTACCGCCGTCCCGATCCGCGGATAGCGAGCCGGATCCAATTTGGCGAGGATACCTGCCGTGTTGATATTGGCCTGTGCGGCATCGACCGTGCCGGCGGTCGCGGTGATGGCGACCACATCCAAACGCGGGTCGAAAAGGGCCATCGTGATCGCGACCGCGTCATCGATCCCGGGATCACAATCCAGAATTATTTTTTTTGTCATAAGAGCTAGTTTAGGAACTCTCCCGATCGGGTGAAAGGGTTCCCCCGAACGGCACCGATTAGCGTTGATCGGGCGTTATTGATCTCGGACGGGTCAACATGATATGACCTCGATGCTAGCGGCTGTTGATTTAATTAGCCGTACCGCGTTAGCGGCGGTTCCCGCGACCGTTAACCGGGGCTAACGCCCATCGGCTAATCGTCGCATTGTTGAATCCGACTAAATCAACACGTCGCCTGTGCCGACCCATTTTCGAGTAGGCTGTCGTTTCGTCCTCGGCCGCGTTTTCTTGATACCCTTGTTGCCAACATTCATGCTGACATTCGATGAAGCCATTGCGACCGTTCAAGCCGGCACGGATCTGACGGCCCCGCAAACCGGGGCGTTGATCGACACGATGCTTCGTGGTGACGCACCCGAGGCGAAGGTCGGGGAATTGCTGTTGGAACTGCGTGCGAAAGGCGAAGCGGTCAGTGAATTAGTCGGCGCGGCCACGGCGATGCGAGCGCACATGACGCGGATCGAACACCACCACGAGATCCTATTGGATACGTGCGGCACCGGCGGCAGCGGCTCGGGGACTTTCAATATTTCAACCGCAGTCGCCATTTTGGCGTCGGCCTGCGGGGTCGCGGTCGCCAAACACGGCAATCGCAAAGCCACAAGCTTATCCGGATCGGCCGACGTGTTGGAATGCTTGGGCGTGCCGATCGAATCCGAGCCCGACGCCGTGGCCCGTTCGCTCGACGTACACGGGATCTGTTTTTGTTTTGCCGCGAAACTGCATCCGGCAATGCGGCATGTTGTCTCGGTTCGGCGGTCGCTCGGCGTGCCGACGCTTTTCAATCTATTGGGCCCCTTGTGCAATCCGGCCGGCGCGACGCATCAGTTGCTCGGCACGGCATCGCCGATCACGCAGACCAAGATCGCGGCAGCATTGACGCAATTGCAGACTCGGCGAAGCTTCGTCTTGCACGCCGAAGACGGCCAGGATGAGGTGTCGTTGGACGGCGTGACGCGTTGTCTCGAAGTCACCTCCGATGGCCAGAAAACTCACGAGTGGACGGCGTCAACGTTTGGTCTGCTGCCTGCCCATCGCGAATCATTGGCGGCGAGTAATCCAGCGGCAAGCGCTGAAATTATCCGCGATGTGTTTTCGGGAAAACTCGGGCCCCAACGTGACACCGTGATCGCGGGATGCGCCGCCGCGTTGTGGCTGGTCGATCGGGTCAGCGACCTGCAGGCCGGATGCCGGCTTGCCGCCGATGCCATCGACGAAGGCGCTGCGAAAGAGAAGCTTGCCAAACTGGCCAAGGCCTAACCCTTCATCGACTGTTTAGATCGTAGCGAAAGTCGCCATGACCTTCGCTACCTTCAAGTCTTGACAGCCGAGGCAAGCGGGCTGTTGATCTAATCGTAACCCGCTGCGTAAGCGAGGGATGAGTCAGTATCAATGATCCCTCGCTCACGCGTCGGGTTACGATGTCGACCAAATCAACACGTCGCGAGCCCAGACGTGTTTCCCGGTGTTTTCCGGAATTCTGATTAACGGGACCGGCGCGGCAGGTTCGATAATCTCGGTGTGAACATATTCCGGTTATTCCAGTTATGCGGTTTCGGCGGGTTGGCGATGCTGATCGCCGTTCCGGCTGCGCACGCGCAATTTGACGAATTCGCGATGATTGATGCGGGCCTCGAACCGTCACCAGATTATCCGATGCCGGTCAGTCACCATGCGGGTTTCATCTCGCCTCAGGATCCGCCATGGAGCTTCGACGCCGAGTTCCTCGGCTTAATTCGAAATGACAAGCACACGATCATTTTCGCCCCCGGACCCGTTGCCGAACGGATCGTCATGCAATCCGATTCCATGGGCGGATTGCGATTAGCCGTCTCCAAGTCGCTGGGCCATGCACGAGGGCAAACGCAAGCTGGAGTTTGGGAAGCAGGGGTTGTTTGGGGGCAGGACGAGAATCGTTACTTAGTTGGCTTCGAGGACTGGATCGTTGAGTCACAATTAACGACGATCGAAGCCAACGGTGGCTTGGAGTCGACCGTGTTCGGTGTCCGCACCCGAATGTTGGTCGGTGGTCGATACACATTCGTTGGCGACGAATACTATCTCGCTGCCGTACCCGGATTTGCTGTCCAGGATGACCTCGTCGAAGCCCGCAATCATGCCGGCTACGCGCAAGGAAAACTTGCGTTGAATTGGGAATACGGCCGCTGGTCGATCGCGGCGGCTCTCGCCGGAGGGTTTGGATTGAACGCTGCTCATCAAGCGGGGGACGTCTTCGCCGTCCCGTTTGTCAACGCCTATGAATCGGACGAGTGGACGCACTCGATGCTCACCGAATTAACCGCGCGGGCGAGCGTTCGCATCTTTTCGCATACGCACTTTCAAGTTGGATTCTACGGGCTGACGCTTTCGGAGATGGCCTCATCTCGTCGAGGTCTTGGCGGTGAAGGCAGCCTTGACGACGCCAGTTACGTGGGGCTTTCCCTGGGAGTCCGGCAATGTTTTTGATTGCCCGCGTGACGACTCCGATCAGGATTACTTTGATCGCCGCTTGTTTGGTTGGTTTGAGCGGTTGTCATGTGTTGACGCCGATGCCGATCCAACATGGGCCGATTCATGTTGCACCCGAATTGGCGGCGATGAACGACACGCCGATCGAGTTTGGTCGTCCGATCCCGTGGTTGGACACGGCGGGCTGGATATGGGGCGTTCCCGACAAACTCTTGTTGTGGGATCGACGAATCTCGCGCCATCGGTTCACCGAACCGACCGTGGAGGCCGCCGTGGAGTACATGCAAGCGAACCGACTAGGCCATGTCAAAGTTCGGATGAATCAATACGCACCGATCGCTGATCTTCATCGTTTACGCAACAACAAGACCGTGAGTTGGCCGTGCCGGTACACGTTCGGTTTGCTCTCGGTCGGAGGGGAAGCGTTATTGCCGGGTCGGTTGATCGGAGGTGATCATTACAACCCGTTTACACAAACGGTTCATCTTTACAGCGATGTGCCCGCGATCGCGTTGCATGAACTGGCACACGCGAAGGACTTTTCGCAACGGACTCAAATCGGATGGTACTCGATCGGATACGCGGTGTTTCCCGTATGGGCCGAATCGATCGCGTCTCGCGATGTGATGGATTATCTTTATCGCCGGGCCGATCGGGACGGGTTGATCGAAGCCAACCGAATCCTATATCCGGCCTTTGGCACCTATGTCGGTTCTACGCTCGGCGGTTTGGTGCCCGAACACGCCAGTCCGATCTATTACGCGACCGTGATCGCGGGGCGCCTCAATGGTCGGATGCTTTCGCGACATGTTGACGAGCACCTGGAAGAGTATCAACGGTTCTATCAATGAGTTCGATGGTTACGCTTTGCGGATGAAGTCAGCCGCGTAACTTCGCACTTCGCTGCCGTTGAGCACATGGACCATTCGCAATTGCTTGACCTCTTGGTCGCTGAACGACGACATCGAAACGTGAACCAATTGTTTCTTATACTTGCGTGCCAATCGTCGCCAACCTCGGCCGGGCGGCAGCGGACTCATCATTGCAATTTGTTTGCCCCGTGAGTGCATGCACGCGGCCGCGATCAGTCGTTCCTCGAGCGTTTCCGTAAAATCTAATCGGCGATCCAGCCAGATATCCTTGATCGGCACGGGCGGGTACAAGAACATCGCTCCGCCGTACGAGCCCAACCCGATACCGGGGCCGACCATCTCTCTCGTGAAGTCACTTGCGAAAAACGCGAGTGTGGACTCCCATTCGTGTTCGGCAAACCAGGTCGTGCGCCAGGGATAATCACGCGGGTCGGCGGGAGAATCGAACAGCATGATGCACGCGTCGAGTTGCCCGCGACTTGGCGGAATCACCTTGACGTAGATTTCCTTTTCGTACCAATGTCGCAACGTATCTCGAATATCGATGCCGTCTTTGACACTCGTGGTGAACTTCTCCGTCCGTGCGAGGTCCTGGCCCATGATCGCTTGAGCCCGTTCGCAGACGCGGTTTCGGAGCATTTCGATCCGTTCGTCCTCAGGCGGATAACTGCACTGCGAATACGGGTTCCAACTGTACTCCCATCGATGCTTTTCATCGGTCGTGGGGCGACGTTGCAACGAGATCGTTTGCCAAGTCAATGGCGGACCGGGCAATCGATTGACCAATGAAACGATCTCACCATCAGGCAATCGAGCTTGATCAATGCCCAGTGTTACAGGCGTTCCCTGCTCGGGTTGGCTGTGTTCGTATCGATTGGCCGATTCGGCAATGTGCAAGGCATATTGATCGCCTAAGATTTGCTGACACGCGGTCACGATTGTGACCATGTCGGGTGTCATCCGGCGGTTCATCAACGACAGATTGCGGATGTACTTCAGACATTTGGAAAGCAACAACGGGGTCACGTTGCGTGCCCGGTTGCCGAATTCGGCGACGTATTTTTCTTTGCCCGCGATCAACAACTCTTTCACACCGTCGATCTGTAAATTCTCGTCGTCTTCCAGATCGGCGCGGGCGCGTTCGTAAAGCGATGTGATGAACGGAATCTCACCGAACAGGAACAACAATGTCCGAGGATCGACCGAATGAAGTCGCGCCACATCCACATTGTCATGTTCAAACGTATCGAGTTCACGTCCTCGGCCTTCGCGGAGCAATCGGTAGGCTTCGCGTATCCACGGCCACTCCATGACACTCGTCACGAGCAACGTTTGTTCATGCCGCTGATTCAGTTCAGCGAGACGGGCGGCCATGTACGCGATGCGTTCGCGGGTGTGCTCGTCACTCGGTCGAGGAATGCTCGGCAAGACCGCTGCGGCAAACTTTTCCACCTTCACGTGCCGCACCGCATACGGGTCGGGCATGACGGTACTGAACGGTTGGAAATGATTCGTTTCCAGATCGATGAACGCTCGAGGAATGTGTTCCCCCATGGCCGCGCGGAGCGCCATGATGACGCCCTGACAAGGATCGATCGGCACGTAACTGGCCGGGATCTCGTCGGGTGATTCTTCCTCGTCGTCGATTTCCCCGTCATGTTCGAAGATCGACTCGAACGAGGGTAGCGGTCGCTGAATCACGATCGAAGGTCGCGGAAGTTCCAAGACGCCCTGTTCAACCGGCTCGCGAAATGATTCCGGCAACGGCACCGCCACGCAATCGAATGGATGCTCGAGCAAAAACCGGCGGGTCAACCATGCAAACTGGCCACTGCCGTGGATGATCGGCAATACCGTCGTGCGATCGTCGAGACGAAGCAGAGGTGGAACGTCCATGCGGGTGGCCAATGAAGGAAGAGAGCGATCAAAATTCGTCGCCGACGGTGTAGTGGATCTTGTTAAAGATCCGGCGGTTGGGATCTTTAACAAGATCCACTGGTGCTTCGTCAACATTCAATTTTGGGGTGAGCCGAACGCGCTAGCGTCGGGCGTCGAGCAAAACCCGCGGCTAGCTGTCTGTTGATTTAGTCGTTTAACGGCAAGCCGAAGGCGTCAGCGATGCCCCCAAATTGACGCCTACGGCTTGCCGTTAAACGAAAAGAGGTCGCGATACCACTAAATCAACAGCCCGCTAGCGCCGTGTGTCGAGCAAAACCCGCGGCTAGCGCCGTCGGCTCACTAACTTTAATTTTAAACTTTGAGAAAGCACTAGGGGTGTATTTAAGTGTGAGCAAGCGATGCGGTGGCGATGACTTCGGTCGGTTCGGATTGTAGATGCGCCTTGGCGACTCGTCCGATCGCATCAACGTCCACCGCACGATAGGCGTCGAGCAACTCGTCCAGTGCGAGATGTTCGCGGCAACACAACCATCGACTGCCCATACTGAAAAGACGCTGAGACGGACGTTCGGAAGACATAATGACTCCCGCTACCGTCTTGTTGATGACTTGTTTCAGTTCGTCTTCGTCGACACCTTCACGGGCTACGATCTCGATTGCCTCGTTCATCAGGCGCGTGTTCGATTCCATTTGATCGGGGCCGCATACCAAATAAGTGAACAGCCCGCCCGTTTCGGCAAACTCTTGGCCCCAAAGCGTGGCAATCTCCGCACGACCGGTATCCACCAAATCCCAAAACAGGCGGCTGCCGCCATCGTCGCCAAGGATCGACGTGAGCAATCGCATCGCGTACCGATCCGGACTGGCCATCGATGGCCCGTCGGACAACGTGACACGGTAAGCTTGCGAGGCGTCCGGAATATCGATCCGAGGATTCGTTTGAATGCCTTCGGGCAATCGGTCCAAGTCATCCGCCGGCGTCGCTGGGGGAACAGGCACGTCGTTCCATGTTGCGTTCGCATCGGTCGCTTGCGCGACAAGATCGTCAAAATCGACGTTGCCCGACGCCGCCAAAACGATGTTTTCGCATCGATAGCGGGTGTGAAAGTAATCCCGCATCGTTTCGACCCGCATGTTCTCGATCGAATGGGTCGTGCCGAGCACCCGGCGTCCTAAACCCCGCGGGCCGTAACAACATTCCATTACGCGTTCGAACGCGCCGAAGGGAGGTTGGTCTTCGTACTTGGCGATCTCTTCGAGGATGACCTGTTTTTCGGTTTCGAAATCATCCGCTCGCAGCGACGGACGCAACATGTCCGTCAACAAATCGACCATCCGACGTTGATACTTGGGAAGGACCGAGGCGTAGTAGACCGTTTGTTCTTCGCTCGTGTAGGCGTTGCTGTTGCCGCCGAGTTCATCGAGTTCGCGGTTAACGTCGGCGGCCGATCGCGTGGCGGTTCCTTTGAACATCATGTGTTCGAGGAAATGGCTCAATCCGGACTGCGGATCGGTTTCGTCTTTCGCACCGGCGCGGACAAAATAACCGATCGCTGCCGAATAGCCTCGTGTGTCGATGTCGGCAACGACTTGCAATCCGTTGGGCAACGTAACGTGTCGAAACTCACTCATCGGCAGATGTCTTGGAAAGGGGTTCGGGCCCGATCGTGGTGACGCGAATCGTATCGGGCGTGTGAGATTGAAAGTAATGTCGAATTTGTTCCAAGGTGATCGATTCGATCGTTTGTTCGAGTTCTTCGGTAGGCACGACGCGGCCCAATTGAAATAAATCTGACGCGAGCGAACCAGCCCGAGAGCCGGAGGATTCTTGCTCCATGATCAAGCTGCTTTGGATCCGCACTTTCCATCGCTCCAGTTCGGAGGGTTCCAAATCGTCGACCAAGTGGCGGACTTCGTGCAACGTCAAATCGAGTGTCTGTTGGGCTCGCGCCGGGGTCGTGCCCGCGTATCCGAACACAGCTCCGACGCCACGCTTTTGCGATTCGGGATCGGGGCTGTTCTTGATCGGTGGCAAAGAGTGCGTGCTTGCCCAAACGCTGTAGCACAATCCGTGCTGTTCGCGAACTCGATCGAACAACCGGCTGCTCATCCCGTCACTGAGGATTCCGATGCCCGCTCGCATGACAAAGTAATCGGGATGCCCATAGGGAATGTTATCGAACGAAAAACCGATGTGCGTTTGGCTGCTGGGTAACTCGATGTGTTCGTATCCGTCGATCGGCTCTGCCGCCGCGAGCCCCGGCCACTGACCGGTTTTCCAATCGCCGAATGCTTCGTCGATCGCTTCGTCGAGAGAATCGTCGTCGAAGTTTCCAGCGATGGCGAGGATGCTTTGACCGGCATGGTAATGATTTTCATAGAACTCGCGGACGTCTTCCATCGTGAGCGTTTCCAAACTCTCTTCGCTGGCGATGCCACCTCGTCCCAATCGAACCCCGTATTGCCGTTCTCGTAACCGTCGCATCAACCGCTGGGTTGGTTCGTCCAGGTAAGCCATCAACTCTTGATGCATCATCAGTTTGGCGTCTTCGAACTGGTCGATCGGCAAGTGCGGCCGTCGGACCAAGTCGGCCAGCAAACCGATTCCCGGCACGAGCGATTCGGCGGGCATCGCGGCGGAGAACGACGTGACGCTGGTCGAACTCGATCCGCCCGAATCGATGCCCAGGTTGTCTTCGGCGGCCACGAATTGACGACTGTTGTACGGCCCAGCGCCGCGTTGGACCATCTCGACGGTCAACGATGAAAGTCCACATCGAGCGAGACATTCAGATTCGTTTTCGATGCCATGGATTTCCGCCGAGATGCCGCCGGGTAACCACAAAGTGTACGAAGCCGTGCGCAGCCAAGGCATCGGTTGACAAACGACCGTCATCCCGTTGGCCAGCGTGCGGGTACGAATATCAGGGTTGGCAAGCGTGGACAGGATCAGGACTCCGTCAAGTGGGATGCTTCGATGGTGAGGTTTTGAGTTCGACACTTTTCGGCGGGTTGAGTTGTCATTCAGACTCCGATCGAAACCAGCTCGACTTGGCGGACGCGGCCGATCAAAGTGTGACTGCTTGCGTCGTCGACGTGAATGTCAAGGAACTGACCGGCTTGCCGACGATTTCCGTCGAACACCACGATTCGATCACAATGCGTTCGTCCCGTCATTTGGACGGCGGCGGCATCAGGGTCGGCTTTGCTGGCCTTTTTGCTGGGGCCTTCGACGAGCACTTCGACGGTGCTACCGATGAGCTTTTGGTTGTCATCGTATGCGACCTCGTCTTGGACGGCGAGCAGTTCGTTGTTCCGCTGGGCTTTGACTTCACGAGGCACGTCGTCTTCGAGACGCTCGGCCGCTTTCGTCCCGGCACGAACACTGTATTGAAAGATAAAGCTGTTCTTAAACCGACATCGTCGGACCAAATCGACGGACTGTTGAAAATCGGCATCGGTTTCGCCGCAGAAACCGACGATGAAGTCACTGCTGACGGCGGCGTTGGGCAGGATCTCTTCGATCCGCTCGAACATTTCCATATATTCTGCGATGGTGTAGCCCCGTTTCATCCGTCGCAACACCGCATCGCTGCCGCTTTGGGCGGGAACGTGTAGGTATGGCGAACATTTGGGCAAGTCACGAACGGTTTCAAGCAGTCTCCGGGACATGTCTTTGGGATAACTGGTCACAAACTTCAGGCGGCGGATGCCGTCGATTTCGTGCAATTGTTCCAACAGAGCGGCCAGGTCGGTTTCGCCGTCTTCACCACGATGGCGATAACTGTTGACGGTTTGTCCGAGTAAGGTGATCTCAAGGGCGCCCTGCTCGGCGAGCGTGCGGGCTTCGGCGACGATCTCCGACGGAGCCCGTCCTTGTTCGGGGCCGCGGGTGTTGGGCACGACGCAGTAGGTACAGAACTTATCGCAGCCGATCTGAATCCGCAGGTAAGCCTGAAACGGCGTCGGACGCATCGTCGGATCACGGAGCGGGTCGAACGTTTCGTGCGAACGGGCGACGAGCGATTGTTTGCCGTCTTTGCGACCAAGCGAAACGGCCATTTGTCGGCCCTCTCCGGCGTCGACCTTGGTGATCAATTCCGGCAGGGCGTGCAATTGTCCGGGACCGACGATCATGTCCACGAACGGTGCCCGCCGGAAAATGATTTCTTGGTCTTTTTGAGCCATGCAGCCGAGCACCCCAATTTTCTTGTCCGGATGGCGAGCTTTGGTTTCGCGGAGTTTGCCCAACGCGCTGTACGTTTTTTCTTCGGCTTGTTCACGGATGCTGCACGTGTTGTAGAGCAGCAAGTCCGCATCATTGGGCGAATCGACGACTTCGTACCCGTGCCGTTTCAGGTCCGCGATGACCATTTCGCTGTCGAGCACGTTCATCTGACAGCCGACGGTTTTGATGTAAACGGTTTTGGTCATAAAGAATTATTCGTTCGGTTTTTCTTCGATTTCAGGCGGCTTGTGGGCTTCCTTGTGACGCTCGACGTGGGCCCGCAATACGCCGGTCAATCGAGTTTGGCGTCGGGCCATCGCGCTGATGAGGATCCAAACGGCCACGATCCCTCCGAGAACCCACAACCAGTTGACCGCTGTGAGCCTGGATTGGGCTAAAAAGGGCGGCCCACCCAGCACGATCGAATCCCAGAGACCGCAAGCGGATAGGCCGGTCATGAATATGCAATTGAATCCGTCCATCGCATCAGGATAACCGCCCGGCCCCCATCTCTGGAAGACTCCTCGGAAAGTTCCCGTTTTCATTTGCCGCAAGCGGGTTATTGGTTTAATCGTAACCCGACGCGTAAGCGAGGGATCATTGATAGTGACTCATCCCTCGCTTACCGGCGTGTTGATTTAATCGTAACCCGAAGCGTCAGCGAGCGATCGAACGCCATTAATTCTCTTTTAAGTGTCCCTCGCTAACGCTTTTTGAAGTTGCGCTTTTTTCGAAACCCGCTGCGTAAGCGAGGAATAGTTGATATTGACTCATCCCTCGCTTACGCAGCGGGTTACGAAAAACCAACGCCACAGGCAAAAACGCAACCTCAAAACTGACGCATCGGGTTGTGATGCGGACTCGATCAAAAGCCTGCAAGGCAAATCGACTGCACGCCTTGAACAACACCGGGGAAGCTATGATAACGGAATCCCGCCCCGTATTTCGCGTCCTTCCACCCGCCTGACCGCTCGTTTGACTGAAATCTTTTCTCTGCCGTTCGTTTGGTTGGTGGCCCTTTTATCCATCGGGATTTTTGTGCAATCGGCGGCCGGATTCGCGGCGGGGTTGTTGGTCATCCCGTCCATGCTGTGGGCCGGGTTTTCGATTCCCGAAGCTCAAGCGTCATTGATCATTGCCACGATCCCGCAAAACCTCTGGGGGGTTTGGTCGTTCCGCGACGCGTCCGAGCCCCGCCGGTTGCTTTGGCCGGGTTTGACTCGCCTGACGTTTTTGCCGATCGGGGTCGCTTCGTTGTCATATCTGGAATCGTTTTCGATCGTTCATTTGCGGCAAATGGTCGGACTGATGGTCTTGGTCGCGACGTCGGTCATGTTGGGCGTTAATCCCAAACCCCGCAAACATCTCCACCCCGGTTGGGGATGGTTGGCGTTTCCATTGTCCGGTTATTTCCAAGGCCTCGTCGGTATCGGCGGACCGCCCATGGTGTTGTGGGTGCAAGCCCATGACTGGGACACGCGGCAAAGTCGTGTGTTCTTGTTCTCGATGTACTTGATCAGCATCATCCCGGCGCTGGGCGTCCTGTTGTGGTTTTTCGGAGGCCGAATCGTGCCGGTTTCGATCGCCACGCTGGTCGCGATCCCCTGGTTGT
This sequence comes from Neorhodopirellula pilleata, assembly GCF_007859915.1. Taxonomy (GTDB): domain Bacteria; phylum Planctomycetota; class Planctomycetia; order Pirellulales; family Pirellulaceae; genus Rhodopirellula; species Rhodopirellula pilleata. Next base: position 262,731 of record NZ_SJPM01000008.1, on the reverse strand, counting down.
TGCTGATGACGTATCTCGGCCTCAAATTGGGCACCGCGATCGGGACACGAGGTCTACGTTATGTGACCTACGGGTTATTGCTATTGACCGGAGCGGCCGGTTTGGCGGCACCTTGGATCAGCTAGAAGCCACCCGTGGTGATCGCAAAGGTGGCCAACATGCACAACCAAACTCCATCGAGGAAGTGCCAATAATGTGCCGCAAAATCAACGGGCCAATGTCGTTCGCGGTCGTACTTGCCCAGAGCCGTTCGGACCGAAACGATCCCTAACGCGATCACCCCGCCTGCGACATGCAATGCGTGCAAGAAAGCCAAAACGACCACCATTCCCGCGACACCCTTCCCCGTCCCGCCCTGCATCGCCGGCCCCGTCAGCAGATCTCGCATGGAGGTGTACTGGACGGCCATGAAGATCACTGCCGCGATCGCGCTTGCGGCCAATAACCCCGCCGTCATCGCTAATTTGCTGCGCCGAATCGCCCGCGTGGCGGCGTGTACCAAAAAACTGATCCCGACCAAACACGCCGTGCTGGTCAAGAAACTGATCGGCAACGGGACGCTCGATTGCACGTCGTTTTGACGGGTGAACGCGTAAATCGCGTACAGCAACAAACTACTGATGAAAAAAATCAGCAACGTGCCCAGGAACAACCAACCGCCTTGGCGGTAACGTCGATCCGAAGGCAGCAGTGCAGCAGAGCGAGGCATTCTAAAGACGGTTTCGAGAAAGATTGACGAAGAACAAAACCACACTACAAAATCGCGAGCGGGTTTCGTTTGGCTTCGAGTGTGCCGCGGGTAACGCCGATGCGATTTTCCGCCGACAATCGACGCCACACTTCGCCGCCGGTTATCTGACCGCATAACAGTTGACGATACAAACTCAAAACTTCCGTGGTTTTAACGGCGTTCTCTTCCAACAGCTCGACCCGAAACCATGCCACGCCCCGACCGATCAGCGATCCGACCAGGTCGGCGGCCGATTGTGGCGTCTCGTTGAATAGCGTATTGCGGCAGGCGATGTCGGCTTGCAACGTGTGCAACTTGCCCACCCGGTCGCGAAGCTGAACGACATGCCGGTCGCACGGACGGCCGCAATTGGTCTTGTTCGTGCCCGGCGACAAAACGCTGCAGAACACGCAGTGCTCCATATGAAACATCGGCATGTGTTGGTGCATGACCAACTCCAACCAATGCGGCGGGGTGGCGGCGATCAAGCCGTCGAGTTGATCGGCGTTCAGGTCGTAAGAAGTCGTCACGCGAGCCACGCCTCGATCGATCAGCCACTGGGCCGAACGATGGTTGGCGACGTTAAGCGAAAAGTCGGCAACAACTTCGAGATTCGATTTCAACCCCGCGTCGATGGCGGCTAGGTTGCGAGCCAAGATGCCGTCAGGCCCGTACTTGATGATCTGTTTGATCAATCCCATCTCGCCCGGTTTTTGCATCCGGATCGACGCCAGCAGAATCCGCACGCCCACCGACCGGGCGAGCGTGACGGCCTCACGATGCTCACGCACGTCGTGAAAATCGGCAATCACAACTTCCGCTTCCGCATCGATCGCCGCTCGCAACTGCTCCATCGTGCGGCACAGCACTGTCATTCTGGGCGCAGCGGCTGGCATTCTCGGCGCAGCGGCTGGTGAATCTTCGGCCGAGGTTGACGCAATGGCTTCGATCAGTCGAAACCCCGCCGATGCGTCGATGGTTCGTCGTGGTGGTTGCTTGAATTGTTCGGTCAACGAGTCGACGATTTCACGACGGGCGGTGTTGAGCATTCCCAAAGGCACGATCGGGTCGCCTTGGATCGTCGCCCGCAACCGGCCGAAATGAAAGACCGAACCGCCCAACCGTCCGAGCTTGTCGGCGAGGACTTCCTCGGTGACGGCGTGGCGACGAGCGACATCGAGCGTCTCGGTCGTGCAAGCGGATGCTTCGGTTCCGTCGTCCAAACGGCCCGTCACCCGCAACGGTTCGCCGACGATGGCGGTGACTTCAAAATCGATCGGTCGGGTTCGACGTGGTTTGCCGCCGTAGGATTGGGCCAGCTTTTTGTTTAGTTTCGGATCGTCGTTCTTGAAAACCGTGGCGTCGATTTCCAACCGGGTGTGATCCAATTCACCGCGACCAAAGCCGATCCAAACGTCCGTTCCGGCGGACGCGGTTTTCCATTTCTCGGCCGCTTTCTGCCGGCCTCCGCCCGCCGGACGCAGCGAATAGATCCGCCCGCCCTGATGGTTGTCGGCGAACCCGCTGCCCGCGTAGGCATCATGTTCGGACCGCGACGCGGCGGGTTTGGACGCGATCGCGAGGCCATCGCCGAGAGCCACGTCGGCGCGGATTCGAACGCGAATCTCATCCTCCCGCCAATCATCGATCTCGCCCAAAACGATGCCTTGTTTCGCCGCGCGAATGCCGGGGACGAGTCGTTTGTGGTCGTTGCCTTCGAGCCAACCAGGCGTGAATCCGCGTGAGAACGACAGTTCCATCTCATCGCGTTCTTCTCGCGTCTTGGTGACCACGCCTTCGCGGACCGCTTGATCGATCGCCCGCCGGTAATGACCGGTGATGTTGGCGACGTATTCGGGCGTCTTGAGCCGGCCTTCGATTTTCAGCGAGTCGATCCCGGCGGCGATCATATCCGGAATCGCCGCATATCCGGCCAAGTCTTGAGGCGACAGAAGATAACGCACGTCACCCAAATCGCGGTCTTCGCCGTCGCAAACGAGTTCGTACGGCAGTCGGCACGCTTGGGCACATTGGCCTCGGTTAGCACTTCGCCCGCCTAACGATTCGCTCGTCAAGCATTGCCCTGAATAGGCCACACACAACGCCCCGTGAATGAAGGCCTCGAGCGGCATCGTTGTGGCTGCTCGAATTTTGGTGATCTCGGCGATCGACAATTCCCGAGCGACGACGACCCGTGACAGCCCCAATTCGGCCGCGACGGCGATCGTTTCGGCACTGGTCAAGCTCATCTGAGTGGATGCGTGAATTTCCAATTCGGGACAGATCGCTCGGACGATTCGGGCGACGCCAAAGTCTTGGACCAAGACCGCATCGACCCCCGTGTCGGCGATCTTTTCAACGAGCGGCACGAGCGTGGCGAGCTCGTCGGGGAACACGAGCGTGTTGAGCGTCACGTAACCGCGAACACCCCGGCTGCGGAGCATCGCGGTCAGCTCGGGCAGATCCCCGGTGCCAAAATTGGCCGCCCGATGCCGTGCATTGAATCCCCGATCGATCCCGAAATAGATCGCATCGGCTCCATTTTCCACCGCAGCAAGCGCACAATCCCAATTCCCGGCGGGGGAGAGAAGTTCGGGTTCGGTCGAGCGGGCAAAATGGTTCATCGCAGAAAGATACCAGCATTCGGCAACGAGTCCAGCGACTACCTCCCTAAAGACTCATTGTGACTGATCGCCCGCCAACACGGCTTTCCAACGATCCGGGAAACCGTCCCACGCTTTTCGATACGTAGGTTCCAACGGCACGTTCACGTACGCTTGAGCGGTCAAAAACGCTGGCATATCAATCAACGTCTTGCCAACCGCCGTGGGCTCGAAATAAGCAATCGGTGGGTCGCAAGCGCAGTAAGTGGCAAGGCCAAGCGGACATTCCTTTGTGACACCAGGTGCCGTGGGATCGGCATACCAATCCATCCAATACTGAGCGTGCAGTCCGCGTTGGTCACGCGGAGTCGGACCGTGCAAATCCACCACCAAGACGTGACAACCTCGGGCGACCGCGTCTCCGATTTTATCAATAAGCTGGCGTATCGAACTTTGGCTGTGTTTATTCCCCGGCGAAACGATCTCGATGAAACCGACCACATCATCACCGCTAACATGTCGCAGCACCAAAGTACTCGACTTGCGGACGTACAACAGATTCTCGTCAATCGAGTGCGTGTGCGCGACCGTAGGCGGGACTTCCGCTGTGGTGAGCGGACTTGCCCCAGTTTGATAATCCGGAACACTCGACCGAATTCGGTTCGCTGGGCCGTCGTCATTCGGACTGGCTCGACGCTCCAACGTCAGTACATCCGGTACCGGTCCTCCGGCGTGTTGCTCGATCAAGGCGTAGTAATCTTTCGGCAGCAAACCGCCGTTGAGTGCTCGGCCGATTTCGACGATCCATGACTGATGGAAGTCATGAAAAATGCCCGAGTCCACCAAGCTCCAGTCGTGAATCGGCATGATTTGGTTCCTCAGCGCAGTTGCAGTTCCAGCCAAACCATCCGATGGTCGCTCGCACCGATCGCTTTGGCGAGCGGTTCGCCTTCATCCGGCCAAACGACACCTTGGTCGATCACCGTCAAATCGCGAGATGGCAAAACGTAGTCGACTCGAACTTCGCGGCGGCCGAACAATGCCGTTGAAATGCCGTGACCGGCACTCGTCGGACGGGCATCGCGTATGCGGGGGTGTTCGATCAAGCCGACGATTGCCGATTGCAAACTGTCTCCACGTTCTGGATCGGAATTCAGATCACCGGCAATCACAAAGGACGCATCGTCGGATAAACCACCATGTGCACCCGAGTCGTCGATCAAGTATTCCGCACTGGGCTTTGATAAATAATCGTGCCAAAATCGAATTTCATCGTGGTTCCGTTTTCCGTTGCGGTCTTCTTTCCCGTCAAACACCGGCGGCGTCGGGTGGCTGGCGAGCAGATGAATTGTTTTGGTCGTTTGGTTGAAGCCTTCGCCGATCGGTATCTTGATCGGAACATCGGCATGATTCTTGCTTGATAATCGTAATTTGTTCCATACGTTCGGCGGATAGAACGGCGCTGCCGTTTCCGGTGCAATCGGTTGTAACGCATCCGGCAAATCCGCCCATCGGAACGTTTGAAAAGTTCGCACGGCGTCGCGGTCGATCGGATAACGAGACAAAACCGCCATCGCGTATTGCCCCGGATAGACGCCAAATCCCCACGCGTCGGTCGGTAACATTTGACGGCCATCGCTGTCGATGTCCACGTCGGCGATCAACCCCGTATTGGTCGGAATCGACCAACGATGCGGATAATCAATCGCCGAGGATTGGTCGCCACCGATTCCCAGCTTGTTTGCATTCAAGTACAGGTCGGCAAAGCAATTCAGCGTCGCCGCGTCGGGTTCATGATCGATCTCGCATAGCAACAAGATCTCCGGTCGGATCGTGCGAATGATTTGTGCCAAACGAATCGCTTGAGCATCCGACCCGCTTGCCAAGCGTGCCTGGACCTGGCCGGCCGACTCTCCGTAGAGCGAAACGTTCATGGATGCGACTCGCACGGCTTCCGCTCGCGAGCTATTTTCGGCACGAAGAGAACCGGTCGATCCCATCAATAACCACAGCGAACACAACAGAGGCACGGTGATGGTTCGCATGGATGTATTTCGTTCTCGAATGACGATTTCACTCGGCGGAAGCTTCACTGCGGCACAGCAAGGATTCGACATCTTCTCGAGCGGGCGCGTCGCACATGCGAAATTTCGTCGTTCGTCCGTCGGCGTCGTCATAAAGGATCATCGTAGCGGGGGATAGTTCGGAGGCGGCCGGGGAATCGATCAACAAGGACGAGTCCGACGCGTTGATCGGACCGATCAATCGCAACTCCAGATCGTGTTGGCTTTGTCGAGGTAACCATCGCGAGAGGACCTCGGCTGATGGCAGCGTGATCATAACAAAAACACCGACCGTCGGACCATCTCGCAGCACGGCCTGCAACGCTTTACTGCCGCTGAGTTTGGATGCCGCTTCGAGGGAAAAATCCATCGCATCGCTTTGACGTAAATCACGCAAGCGGTCCAACGCATCGATAACAACCAAGATCGGTTTTCCATCATCATCGATCGGTTCGGTCGTCGGTTCACGGTCAACGGACGCATCGTTGCTGCTCGGTAAACCACGATCGCTGGTATCGTCGAGTGAAAACGTGCCAGCGAACGGAGCGGCAGTTTTGGGAGGTGGCGGGACGATGGTGGTTCCCGATTCAGCTGCGACGCGGGCGGCAACCAAAGCGGCCATCCCCACGATGGCGGCTTCGCAGTCGCGAGCCCGCACGATCTCGGCGGGTAACGAACAAGCCCGCAGCCAATCGGCGATCGACTCCCCGTCGTCGGCACGCGATCCGTCGCACAACGTGATTCGCAAATCCGGCGTGTGCGCGATCGCGGAAGCGACAAACGTCCCGACGATCCCGACACGCATCTTGGGTGGCGCGACCAAGAGAGCGTTCCGGCCGGTATCGGATTGAAAACGAAGTGCCGTCGGCGGGCCCAGTTCGACCGACTCGCCAAGCAATCCGGCTACCTTGTCGGCAGTGCCCGCCGACGCGAGAGCCGCTCTCGCAAGCGTCGGCGTGAACCGGCTCGGACGATTGCCTTCGAAAACGATCGCCGGGTCGAGCGAATCGACGAACGTTTGATCACGCTCGACGATCGTGCGTAGGATGGTTTCGTGTTCGTTCGGCCCCAACCAGGCGACCTGAAATGGATGATTGCCTTCGAGCAATCCGCTCGCGTCGTTGTAGATCGCTTCGCCGGGACGCGATAACAAACGCGCAGCCGTGTTGTCATCGGCAAGAATCAAGGCCGCGTCCGATTCGCTACATTGCATCGCGATCCGAACCGCCATTTGTCCGAGCGTCGCCCGGGGAAGGCTGTTCGTGCCCGCCAAGGATTGGCTGCTTAGGATAACATGAATCCCGAACGAACGACCTTGACGCACCAGACGATCGAGCAGCCCCGTGCAATCGGCCGCCAAGGTATCGTCCCGCGTGAACAACTCTTGGAATTCGTCGACGACCAACACGATTCGTGGCATCACGGTGTCCGGTCGACGCGATCGAAACTCGCCGAGCTCTTGGACGCTCGCATCACGAAACGCTTCACCTCGTGTCGTCAGTTCCTGATCGAGACGCTGCAAGACGCTGCGTCCGAACTCACGCTCGCTCTCGATCCCGATCACGCGAGCATGTGGCAATCCGGTGTCCGCGTAAACTTTGAACTCAACGCCCTTCTTGAAGTCCAACAAATAGAACTGCAGTTGATCGGGAGTGTACTGGGCTGCGCCGGCGGTGATGATACTGTGCAAGAGCGTTGACTTTCCCGAGCCGGTCTTGCCCGCGATCAGCACGTGTTGCCGGACGCCTTCGCCGAGCAACAACGATCGGGTTCGCCCGGCTCCTTGGCTGCCGATGGTGATCGCGATGCCGGTGTCGGTCGAGCCGGTATCTTCGCTCGCGGGAACTCGTTCGCCGGGCAACAGGCTCTCCAATTCCACGACCACTCGGGCCGCTTCGAGCGATGCCTTGCCGATGCGACGGACCAACGGATCTCGGATCGCTTGCGGCGGTGGCGGGGCGGGCCAAAACTCCCAATCCCCCAGTCCACTGGATTGGCAAACCCAATGGGAATTGCCGATCTGTTCGTTTTCACTCTCACCGACCTTCTCGGAACTCGATGACGTCGAGTCGTAGACGATCCGAATCAGTTTTTCCGATTCGATTTTCGGTAGTTCCGGCGGCCAAACGCGTCCTTGTTCGAGTACCAAGATCACGAACACGCCACACCTCAGGCCGCTCTGAATCAACGACTGCAAATGCATGTATGATTCCCGCGACAACCCTTCGGGCAGTCCGACGGCCGCGATGGCGTGGTAGGGTTCGGCCAAGGAACCGGCCACTTCGTTGTAATCTTCGATGCGTTCGAATCGATCACGCAAACTCGCTTGAAGTACGTTCTCGACGTGATGGGTTAGTTCCGAGAGTCGTTGCGAGATCTTATCGCTCGTCGTCCAGACGCGATGATGAATCAGCAGCGGATCATGATCGGCAAGAGCCATGAAGGGTGCGAAGTGTTGCCCCCGACTGTTGGCATCGATCAAGGTCACCTTGGCACGACCGGGCATCGCCGAACTGAGCACTCGCCACAGAATTTGATGAGCGATGTCGACGGCCTCATCGAGTTTTGACGACGGGGCTTCGATCACCACACCGGAATGTCGTCGACGATGGATCGCCAATGGCATGGTGTCGGGCACATCGATCTTCGACAGGATATCGGCTTCCTCCGGTGCATCGTCTTGATGATGATATCCGAGCGCCTCATCGAACTTTTTCTTCAGTCGCATACCCAGACGAATCTGTCCGATCGGCACGAAGTCGATCGACTCATGGGGTGTGGGCGGCGACGACAAAATCTCTTGCCAAGGTGGGAACCGACAGTGAACCAAGTCGTTGGCTGCCGCGATCCGGTTCATGCCGCGTCGCAGACCCACGTTGAGACGACGGGATAAGGACTCGAGTGTGTGTTGGTGTTGTTGCAAGGTTTGTTGCAACGTCCGTCCGGCCTCGCTGTCGGTTTGCGTCAACGTTTGGCTGATGTTGGTTGCGACTTCGTCGGCTCGCTGTCGCATGGTCGATTGCAAGTCCGCGAACCCGACGCGGAATTGCTCGTCGATGCGAGCGAGTTGTTGCTCGAGTTTGGCTTGCTCGGTCGCTTGAGCGGTTTGTAGTTTCCGTTGCAACTCGGTGATCTGTTCGTTCTTCCAACGTTCGGCTTCGGCGAGATGCGTCTTGCGGCGGGTGATCAACTCGTGCTCGCTCTCCTTGCAGATCTTCGCCGACAACTTCTTGCCGATCGCTGCCGAGGTTTCGGCCGCGTGGCGAATCCGCTCGGTCAACGGGTGTAGTTTGCGAGTCATCCGCCGGAGCGGAAACAATAAGATCGCGTAGATACTGAACCCGACGAAACCGGCGGCGGGAACGGAACCAATCAACCACAAGATCATGTTCTCGGGTTTGATCATCAAGACGGTGATCGACCACGTGGCGATGAAGAACGCGACAAAGGCGGGCAGGTAGAATGAGTCGACGACCTTCGACGCAAACCCCGTTTGCATTTCAGCGGTCGCCGCTTTGAGCTTTCGATTCAGACGGGTGATCAGTTCAACGGCGTCGCGGACATCCTTGGGTGATTCCTCTTGGAACTCCGCGAAGACGTCTTTGGGATAGGAAATGTCCAATAGCTGATTGAGGCGTCGCATTGTTAACTGGCGGGCCCAATCCAAGTCCGTGTTGCTGCCCGCGACTGCTTCGTCGAGTTGGGCGTATTCGGCCGTACGCTGTTGCTTGGGTTGATCCTTGCGAGCCTTGTATTGGCTTTCGATCGCGATCTTTCGTTGTTCGACCTTGCCCGTGATGACTTCTTCTTGTTCGACACGCAGTTTGCGATACTTCGCGTTGATCCGTCGCAATCCGTCGCGGGTCTTGATCGTCGCCGATTCGTAAGCCTCGATGGCGTTTTCTTGTGCCAAGTCCCATTGTCGCAGCGTACTTTGGCGGTCTTGTAGGCAGTTTTGTTTGACGGCCGCCAATTGGTCCGCGAGCGTTCGCTGGATGTCCTCGTGCTGAGCGGTTTGTTCGAGCATTAACCGTTCGTGTTCACTACGCGATGCCGCCACACGGCTGATCAAACCATCGATCAGCCGCCTCTGCCGGGCGGGATCGAACAGGAACACGGGAGAAACGGATGAATCTTTCATGAGGCTCAGTTTAACCGAATGCGGCACTCCGGATGGCTTGGCTATCGCCCGGAACGAAATTTTCGCACAATGACCGCACTCCTTGACGCACCTCCGTTAAATTAATCCCTCTCATTCGTCTCGGCATGGTCGTCCGATCCGCTGTAATCGGACCATCAACCTGCTGCCCTCTCCGAATCCAAAACGTATGGCCTCCACCCCGCCCAACTCGAAACAGTCGCCCAAGTCGAAGCCGTCGACGATCGAACTTTCCCCCGAAGTCCTTAATGGGGACACACGGATTGAGGTCGACGGCATCGAGATTAACTTGCGAAACCGGTACCTGGCGGCCTTGTTGGCTTGGCTGATTCCCGGCGCGGGGCATTATTACCAAGGCCGGCGGACGAAAGGAACGTTGTTCGTCATCAGCGTTTTGTCGATCTGGTTGTTGGGTTTTTCCCTCGGTGGTGGACACGTCGTTTACGCGTCTTGGGCTCCCGGTGATCGCCGCTGGCATTACCTGTTGCAAGCCGGAGTCGGAGCCGCCGCGATGCCTGCCTTAATCCAGGGCAATCGGATGCGATTGGCGACGGATCCGAGCGGCCGGACCATCGACGGCTATCAACCGCTGTGGAACGGGTTCATGGCGCCACCGAACCGACCGGTGATCGAAAGCGAAGCGGACGAGGTGGCCGCGTGGTACGCCATCTACGGAAGCGGCTACGAGATGGGCACTTGGTTCACCATGATCGCTGGATTGCTAAATTTCCTCGTGATTTACGATGCCTTCGGCGGTCCATTGGCAGTCCCGATTAGCGGCCGAAAAAAGGACTCATCGCCCGGCTGAACAGAACCACAAACAATTTGTAGTTTACGACCATTTGAACTAGACTGAGTGGTGGATGTCGCCTCTCCCACCCTTTTCTTTGGATCATTGCTGTGAAACGCTCCCACTTCTCGTCTCGAGGTTTCGGCCTGTTCTGCGTTCTCTTTGGCACCACCTGCACGCTGATGGCAGCCACTACAGCGCGAGCCGGAGGTGAAGATGTTGCCATGGCCGGACTGTTCGCGGCCATGGACGGCGGCCAAGTCGAAGCTCAGTTCATTCCACAAAATGCGGCGAAAGCGAACTTGCTCGTCAAGAATTTGACGGACAAACCGATCCAAATCCAATTGCCCGCTGCGTTCGCCGGAGTGCCGATCCTTGCCCAAGGCATGATGGGCGGCATGGGCGGAGGAATGGGCGGAATGGGCGGCGGTGGCATGGGTGGTGGTGGCGGTGGCCAAGCCATGGGCGGCGGCGGCGGTGGTATGGGTGGCGGCATGGGCGGCGGCGGCATGGGTGGTGGCATGGGCGGCATGGGTGGCGGCGGCGGCATGTTCACCGTTCGACCCGGAAAAGTTCAAAAGGTTGCCCTGAATACCGTTTGCCTCGAACACGGCAAACCCGATCCAAACCCGCGGATGAAGTATGCGATCGTGCCATTGGAAAAAGTCACCACGGATCCCAAGGTGGCGATTTTGTGCGAAGCCCTCGGCAACGGCCAAGTCGCCCAAAACACCGCCCAAGCGGTCGCCTGGAACTTAATGGACGGATTGTCCTGGGACGAACTAGCCAAGAAAAACCGGGTTGAATCGAAGTACACCGGAAACATCAAGTTCTTCTCGGGCGTCGAGTTGCAAGCCGCACGTGCGATTGTCAGTGAAGTCACGCGTTTGGCCGATACGGCACCTGAATCTCCCGGATACGATGCCTCGTTGAACTGAGTCGTCGGAGTCATTGGGCGGCAATGGTCACTTGGCAGCCGGCTAAGCATCGCGTGAACATTAACTGCCGTATTATAGAAGTGGCATAGGTTTCCAGCCTTTCTATACCCCACATCTTTTTTGACCCCCACGAGCTCGTCTCGTGGGTGAATAAGGTTCGCAAGCTAGACAACGACGCCCTCCCAACCTTCCGATTTTCACTCGTGCTCGCCGCTTCAAGCGGCGAGCACGAGTGAAAATCGGAAGGTTGGGAAAATTGCGGCTCGTGTCTAGCTTGCCAACCTCGGCTTCCTGCCAGACGAGCTGACAGGGGAGCAAACCATGAGGACTTGTGGGGTATAAAAAGGCTCTAAGCCTATGACACTTATTGTTCACGCGATGCTAAGTGGTAGGACCGTATCCGCCGGCAGCCCTATTGAGGCCGGCGACATCGACTTTGGCATTTCGTCGAGAACGTGGTACTCTGTCTCAAACCAAATTCCATCCGCACTGGCATCGAATCTCTATGAATCGTCCGCAAGCGGCGTCGGTCCAGACGCGACCTTCGAATATGAATTCCGAACCCTCAACGCCAGTCAATTGGAAGGAGTCCGTTTGGACTTGGTTTTGGGGCGGGTTGCTGCTGGCATGTCTACCCATGTTGGTGATCTATTTCTCGCGAATGTGGCGACTGCCGCATTACCAATACTTTCCGTTCGCGATCACGGCGGTGGTTTGGCTCGCTTGGACGCGTAGCGATCGAACGTTTCGCCCGCCGACGACGTTCGTCAGCATCGCCGCTTTGGCGTTGGGCGGCGTGACGATGGCCGGTGGTTTGTTTTTGCGTTCGCCCTGGATGGTCGCGATCGCGTTCTTTTTCTTTTCAACGGGATGTCTCAGCGTGATGCAGGGGCGGCGGTATGAATCGCTCATCGCCCTGGCACTTCCGCTGGCATTACTGGTGCGTTTGCCGCTCGGATACGACCAGTTGCTCGTCATCGAACTTCAGCGGATGACGACGGTGCTGTCGAGTCTCATGCTCGACGTGCTTCGCGTTCCCCACTCGGTAGCGCGGAACGTAATCGAAATGCCCGCCCGTGAACTGTTTGTCGCCGAAGCTTGCAGCGGAATTCAATCCGTTTTCACTCTTGCTTTCTTGAGCACGTTGCTGATTGCAATCTTTGGTCGGCGGTTGTGGTTGACTCCATTCTATCTCGTCATTGCATTGATTTTGGCGATCGCCGGGAACGTAGTGCGTGTTACGACGGTGGCTTGCGTTGAAACATGGTTCGGCTGGGATTGGGCCGAAGGCTGGGCTCATGATCTGCTCGGCTACGCGACGCTTGGTTTATCGTCGCTGCTCTTGGTTTCATTTGATCAATTGATTGTTGCCGTCCTGCATCCGACCAACCAAGCGGCCACGGCAGCCAAACACAATCCCGTGATTCGGCTCTGGAACTGGAGCGTCGACGATGGGTCGATGGTCGACCCTGCGGAGCAATACTTCCTCAATGTCGAAACGCCAGTCGCCGTCAAGAACTCGCGATTTTCCCGATGGACGCAATCGATGAATGCCCGCCAACGCCGGAGCGTTCGCATTGCAGTGGTCCTGGCCAGTATTTCGCTAGTTGGCGTTACGACAGTGCGTGCGGTTTCGGTCGACCCGATGGGTGCGGCTGAAGGTGGTGCCGGGATGTTTGTTGATGGCATTCTGTTCGATCCACCGCAGGGATTGGTGGAATCGTTCGCCGATAAGTTTCGACTCTCGAATCGTTCAACTTCACGTGACAACGAGAATCCGATCCTAGGCCAAAACTCGGATGCTTGGGCCTACACCGGGCCCGAGGGAATCATGGGCCAGTTTGTAATCAGTCAAACCTACGCCGGATTTCATGAGCTGTGCTTTTGCTACGAAAATCAAGATTGGTTGCTCTTGAATCGCCATCTGAAATCTTCGGCATCATCCGATGAAGATGGGAATGATGTTCCGATTGCTTACGCTTTGTTCCGAACCTCGAAAGATGCCCATGGCCATTTGTGGTATGCATCGGTAACGGCCAGTGGAAAGGTTGTCCGGCCACCTGAACGACCGGGACGCATCGGATCTCGGTTCGCCGACACGATGCGATCCGATCTAGAAAATAATGAACCGATCATGATGGTCCAATTATGGTTAACGACGACCGAGCCACTCGACACTTCGGTAAATAATCGAATCACCGACGACTTCGTTTTGCTACGACGGAAGCTTGCCGAAGAGGTGCCGAAGTGATTCATTATTTGAATCCCATTAAATGGTTCAAGTGGTCCGGCGAGTTCGTCTACTTCTGGGGCGTTTCGATCCCATGGCGATGTGTTTCAGCGGGGCTACCTGCGATCATCTTAACTAGCGGTCTTCTGGTATTGACGTTCTTGGCTTACAGCGACGGGGGATCATGGCGCCGAAACTTGTTGACGGAACAACTCAATGATGCGTTTGAGACCGAAGATTTTGAAACCGCCGAACTGCTAATCCGACGACGAATCGCGGAAGGAGACGATTCGGGCGAAATGGTCTACAAGCTTGCCGTCGCGCGGTATCAACAGGACCAGAAAGACGAGGCCATCGGTTTGATGCGACAACTCGCGGAGCTGAGGCAGAGCGACGAGGCGGCGATGTGGTTGGTCAAGGAGCTGTACCTAGGAAGAAAATGGACCGACTTGGATCCCACCGGGCAAACCGAGTTCGGACGATTACTGAAATTGCTGTCGGAGGAGCGTCCGAGCGATTTGGCGATCAAGCAACTTTATGTGGACTACTTGATCGCGAGTGATCGGTTCGACGCGGCCATTCCCTATCTGCGCGAATTGTCGGCTAGCCAACCGATGCGAGGTTTACAAGCGGCAGCTTTGGCACGCCGGATCGGTAATGAGGAACTTGCCGTTCGCTTGGCGAATCAAACCCTCGAACGGGTCGATGAAATGTTCCGCGAAGAGCCCGCCAACCCCGCGTTGGCATTGGCCGTTGTCCAAAACCAGATCTTCTTGGAACGGCACGCTGACGCGATTCGGAATCTGAACCAAGCGATCCCACGAATGAAGACCGACGAACATCGTCGAGTGCTTCAACAAGCGATGGGCGACACGATCGCGGCCTGGGTGACGCTGATCGAACAACAAAAAAACGAAACACCGATGGAGCGTCTGAAAGTCCTAAAAATGTTGCAGGTCGCGTTGGAATACGCACCGAACAACCCGAGGGTGTTGACGCTCGTCGCCGATCAAGTGCTCAAGACGATCAACCATGACGATGACAAGATCCAAGCACTTCGCGACGCATTGGTGGCAGGAACCTCGCCAGGCATCTCGCACTTCGTCCGGGGAACGGCAGCTCTGCTCGACAATGATCCGGATAAGGCGACCCGCCATCTGACATTGGCGGCGGAGCATCTGCCCAACAGCGCTGCGATCATGAACAACCTCGCCGTATCGATTGCCCAGCGTGAGGGCGGCGACTTGGAGCACGCGCTGAGCTTGAGTGAGCAAGCGATCGCGGCGGTGTCTCAACCGAGTCCCTATTTCTATGAAACCCGCGGCCAGATTCTGTTTCAGATGGAACGTTACCTTGACGCGATTCCCGATTTAGAACGGGCGTTGCCGGTCGACGAGTTAGCCGGCAAGGCGCACGAAACGTTGGCGGTGTGTTATGAAAAGCTGGATGAACCCGAGCTTGCGTCCGATCACAAGGCGGCCGCCGCGAAACGTCGATTGGTTGACGCCGCTCAGTAGTGAAACATCGCGTTGGGTCACTCGCTCGCTCGTCGGGTTTTCAACTCAACGGACTCGATCCATTCGTCGTCGCTTAGCAATCGTCGGCGCGTCGATGCCGGTTCGGTTAAGACGGCAGCGGCAGTACCGCACCTCGTCCGCCACTCGGGCTCGTTCTCTTGCACCGGCGATTGATTGCCGGCCGAACGAAGGATGGCGAGGTGTTGATTGCGGAAGGATTCATCGCTTAAGAAACGATCGAGCAAGGACCGGTGTTCATAGGCTTCGTCACGTTGCCACGCCTCGATCTCGGCGATCCAATGTTGGTGCCTCGCTAGGATCGATAAGGGTTGGCGTTCGGACGCGATTTGCAGCAACCCGGCGTGCAACATGCCGACGCCGAGGCGACGACTTCCCATCGCGACCGCGATCGGGATCGACAACGCCCAACCCAGGACAAACGGTGAGAACCAACCGAGCCATTCCGGTCGCGCGATTCCGAGCGAGAGGCCCAAGGCGATTCCGGCCACGCTAAGCGGCCACATCTGCGCAGTCGCTTCGCCCCACGAGACGCCCGATTCATCTCGTTGTTGCGCGTTCCACTGGACGTTGTGACCGGTTAACACCGAAATGACAAATCGGGTGTGATAGACCGCGATGATCGGCGCAAACAGCACCGATGCGAAGGTCTCAACCAGAACACTCATCAGCAATCGCATCGCCCCCCCGAGACTGCGACGTCGGTCCGATTCATAGATCGCTACAACTAAGGCAAGGAACTTGGGCACGACCAGTAGACCCATCGAACCAATGAAAAGCCCCAACATGATGGTGGTGCCATCACCGGCGATCGGCCATTGGCCGAAATGTTCATTCACAACCGCTGCGACGACCGACGTGGCAAGAAAGATCATCCAAATCGGCGCCGCCAAGTACGACAACATACCGCTGAGGAAATGTATTCTCGATATCGGATGAATGCCCGCGGCCGTCATCACTTGCCAGTGTTGAAGGTTACCCTGACACCAACGTTGGTCTCGCTTGACGAAATCCAAGATCGTCGTCGGGCATTCTTCATAGCTCCCCCCAAGATCGTTTGCGATTTTGACTTTCCAGCCCGCTCGAACCAGCAACGATGCTTCGACGAAGTCATGACTGAGGATCTCGCCACCAAGCGGTGCGGGGCCCGGCAACACCGGCAATTGGCAGTGACGCATGAATGCCGAGACGCGAATGATCGCGTTATGCCCCCAATAGTTTCCTTGGTCGCCCGCGAATCGGTCGAAGCCCTCGGCGAACATCGGACCATAAACGGCGGCGGAAAATTGTTGCCAACGTGCGAACAGCGAGGCCCGTCCGACCGGAACGGGCGGAACCTGAAGGATGCCCAAACGGTCATCGCCTTTCATGCGGCGGACCATTTCGATCATGGTCCCACCGGTCATCAGACTGTCGGCATCCAAAACAATCATGTGGTCATAATGACCGCCCCAGTTCTCACAAAAATCCGCGATATTGCCCGCCTTGCGAGCAGTGTTGTGGGTTCGATGGCGGTAATAGACGTGGATCGCCGCTGAGTCCGCATCATCTTGCTCCGATTCTCTTGGAAATTGTCGGACTAGTTCCGACCAACACCATTCTTCCTGCAACCAAACATCAGGATCAGTCGTGTCGCTCAAGATATAAAAGTCGAATCGATCCACACCATTGCGTTTGGCAACGAGCTGTTCCCGCATCGCCGCGACGGCCGCGAAAACACGCTTGGGCGATTCGTTGTATACCGGAACCAAGACAGCATTGCTTGAACCGATTTGGTCCCAATGACGCACCGAGTCATCCTCGGCTTGGCGACGAGTTCGTGTGATCCGCCCGATGAACCCTTCGAGGGCCATCGAAAAGGAAAACGCAATCCAGCCGAACAAGACGACAAAAAGCATCAGGCTGAGCGATTCAAAGAATCGCAACGTTTCGTCCGCTAAAACGACTCGATAGAACCCGACGCATCCGGCGATCCAGATCAAACTGGTGATCGCCAAAACGCGAACACGAATCGTGTTCGCCGACGTGGAATGTGACATGAGATTAGTTGTTCTTTTGGTCGCGATTACGGATTAAGATCAGCTCACTTGCGGGCCGACGAATCAACCGCAGCAATGATTGGCCGGCATCGGCGATCGGTTGCGTCCATGCGTGCAACTGAAAAAGCGTCGCTGGGCGAATCGGCTCGGCCCGGTGCATCTCGCGGTAACAACGTTCCGGAACGCTGCGGATCGTATCCTCGGCGCGGTTCGAATGGCTGCTGACAACGATCGGAGTGATGATCGTATCGTTGATGGATCGTTCGAGAAGATTCATTTCGGGACTCACGATTAGCTAGAGAAGAGTTTGACTTTGTCAGTCTCACCCGATTCAGTCGGGTACTGAGAGTCAAGAATGTTCAAACCATGTGCCAGAGCCCGAAGGCCCAACGGCCCGACTCGCTTCCGCCCCCTAGCAGGAACCGGACCGTTGGAACGACACAGACGCTAGTGGTGATCGATGTCACTTACGAGCGTAGATTTCGGTCTTCTCGCACCATTGCTGTGATGTTCGCCGAGCCGTGCACGGAAAGAAATTGTTAAGTGAATTTTTGGCTTGGTCACCCGACGTCCGCAAACAAGGCCGATTCGGCAGCACCCCTGGCACGGAATTGGTCAATCTGCCTCATTTCCTAGCAGCCACGTAGTTTGTTTTGATCCAATCTCTGGTTTAGGCGGGTTGTGAAGATCGCCACGACTTTTTGGGCTGGACACGTGTTCTTGTAAATTGCTAAAGCCCGGTCTGGATTGCGGTGCCTCCGTAATTCCACCTGAACTTATCGACCCAGTAGCCTTTCGAAGAGGCATAGCGGAGTCTGTGATGAATACTTGGATTGGAATCCCTTTTTTGTCTGCCTTCCTTTTCGTGATGGGAGGCATATTGGTCGGACATCTGCTGTGGTATCGAGACCGCTCACGGGATCTGCAATCGGTCAAGGATGCCGAATCAAAGTACGCCAAAGCCAAAGCAGCTGCTCGAGATCGCAAAAACCAGTACCTCGAATTGGCTCATCGCGTCGACTCGTTTCAACAGGAACGTGATGACTTTCGCAATGAAGCCGACGCCCTACGAGCTGCCCTCGCTAGCGAAAAAGAACATACAAGTGCTTTGCAAACCGAAATGGGAAGAATGCAGTCCGAGCACAGTCGATTCGAGATGGCGAGTACCGACGCTGAACAACATCGTGATGATGCGTTTGCTCAGATCGCCGAAATGGAACGTGTGATCGAAAACTTGAGGACTGAGTTGAAGTCGGCCGAAGAACGCAACCATAGCTCGAGCGATCAAATCAAGCGTCTCGTCGAAGCTACCCAATCGGCGAGCTCCGAAATTGCCAAGCGACAATCGTTGGCCGATCAGTTCGGAAAGAACAATGAATTGTTGCAAGCGGAACTTGCTGAGCGTCTCGACACTATCTCGGATCTTCGCGAAACAGTTTCGGAGCGACAAGATCAGATCGAGCAATCTCGAAACACGATCCTTGAACTCGAACACCAACTTCGAGACAAAGCAGAAATCGAAAACGAACTCGCGGAAAACAAAACTGAGTTGCAACAGATCCAGAGTGATCGAGATCGGTGGAAAGAGCAGCATGATGAGCTCGCCCAACAACTCAATGACTCGGTACGCGAGTATTCCGACGCCACGTTGCGTCAGGAAGAATTGAACAGTGAGATCGAAGAACTCAAGCTGCGATGCCATGACTTGACGATCCTGCGTGATGAAGCGATCGAGCAGCGCGACCACGTGATTGCGCAACGCGATCAGTTCGCCAGTGAACGAATGGAGGTCGAAAGCCAGTTTAGCGAAACCGGCGAAAAGTACCTGTCGCTACAAAGCGAGTACAACTCCTTGCGAGACCAGTTCGAGAACGCAATCAACGATGTGGCCAAGCACAAAGCCGCCGTCGAGAGTCGACAAGAAGCTATGGCGAAACTCGAAAAGTCGCTGCAAGAATCCGACATCCAGGTTCAAACGCTGCAAAGCGAACACGAAGAACTGCTGGAGCAGCTCGACGAGCGGACGTCACGGATCCAAGAAGCGATCGATGGACGGGTGTCTGCCGAGTCTGCCTTGGCTCAACTGGAATCACAAATGGACGCGATGCAAGCGCAACTCGAAGAGTCCGGCAAGCTCAAGCTCCAACATGAAAACGCTCTCGCGGCCATCAATCAATCCACCGAAACCATGCGTGCCAAGGCTCGCGAGCTAACCGAAACGCTGGAAGCCGAACGGTCCGAGAACCAATCATTGCAACGAATGATCGGTGAGAAAGAAAGCTTGATCGGTGAGAAAGAAAGCTTGATCGGTGAGAAAGAAAGAATGATCGGTGAGAAAGACGATGCGATTCGGCGGCACCGCGCCGAGATCCAGCGTCTGCAATCGTTCCGTCCTGACTTCGAACGCCTCAAGTCGACTGTGGCCGAACAAACCGAAACGATCCAGCGATTGCAGGGCGAACTGAACGCCGTGACGAATGATCTCGATACCGCCAGTCGGTATCAACCTCAGGTTTCCTCGCTTCAGAGCCAGATTGATGTGATGCAGGTCCACGCGGATGATCTTGCTCAACAGTTGCAACGTGTCTCGGCGGAGCTCGAATCGAGTTTGGACGCCAACAGTGCGATGCAGGATCGAGTTCGCCAACTAGAGAATCAATTGCACGAGAACGCGATCGCGATGCGAGATCTGCGACGCAAACGAGCCAATGTGCCGAACCTGACGATCAATCAGGAACGCAAGGCCGCTTAAGGCAAGGCCGGACTGTCAATCATTTCGTATTGCGTCGGCTCTATCCGGATAACCACTTCGACTTGCATCTCAATTCGTTGGGCCGCAAAGGGAACGGATTCGGGTTCGATCTTGATCGTCGCTTCTCCGGTATATCGGTCCACCGGCGCCATTGGAAACGGGTTGGATAACCCGGGTGCCGCGATCATCGGATGAATCTTCTGAACCGTTCCGGTGAGTGGTTGAACCAAACCCGGGCTGGTGATGATTGCGGTTTGTCCAGGTTCGACTCGATTCAGATCCGCGACATTGATTTCGGCTATGCAAATCATCTCCGTCGTATCGGCAAGGTGCATCAGTGGCATTGTAGTGGTTGCTTGACCGACCATCGAATCGATCGAAAGCACACGGCCACGAATAGGGCTTTTGAGCTTGGCCATCTCCAGGCTCAACTTCAATAACTCGATTTGCTTTTCGAGCGAGCCGATGCTGCCGGTCGCCGCGGCCGCTTCGATTGCTCGCTCGGCGGCGATGATTTCTTGCTCGGCCGCTTCGACGGCTAGTCGTCCGGCAGCGATCGCATCCTTTGCGTCGGCTTTGGCGGATTCGTATCCGGCACGGGATTCCTCGATCTTCAAACCTTCTTCTTCGAGTTGGTCGTCCGAAACGAGGCGACGGGTAGAGGGATCGTTCGCCGCATCACGAAGGCGATCGAGTTTCCGTTGTGCTAAGTCGGCCGCTCGTCGGAGCAAGTCCAGTTCGCCGCCCTCGCCTTCGGCGATCCGTAGTTTGGTTTGTGCTTGTTGCAGTTCCGCTTCGGATTGGCGCAGTTTGGCTCGTGCTACCTGCAACCTAGCCTGCGCCGCGGATGCTTCGGCCGCTAACCTTTGCTTGCCTTCGTCCAGTTTGGTTTGGGCAACGTCTAGCTCGACTTGCTTGGCACGTGCGCTTTCGAGTTCAACGAGGAGATCGCCCGGTTCGACGATCTCTCCTTCGTTCACCGCAATGCGGATAACCCGGTCGCCCGGTGGGGCCATCAGTCGCAGGACCCCGGTTTGCGGCTGCAATGTTCCTTGAGCGACAATCTTTCCCGCAAACCCGCCGGACGGCTGCGACGATTCATCAACGGGATCGTGCCCCGCCCCTGGTGATGCCGATCGATACGTCGAGTCATCGGAGAAAAGTGGGATTCGGTCGCATCCAAGGATCATTCCAAATCCACTGACCGCGATCCCAAGCCAAAGACATCTGGCCGACAGCCGGCCAAGCCCACCGCGTACGCCGCCGCCGGATTCCGAATCGCTGGCGGATCGTTGCAAAAGCAGCGTGAGGAAAATGGGCAACGACATGTAGGTACGGTCAGCCAAGCGGTTCCTGGCGAGTAGAATGCGAGCGATGAGTAATGAAGGGACGACAATCAAGAAAACTGGATTTCGACAGACCGCATAATTCGGGCCGTCCTACAATAACTCAACACATTTCACTTCCATCCTCTCGTTTCCTCAAAATCGGCGGGAATCGTCTTGAATCGCCGCAAAACCCTCTCTCGGGCGGGAGCCCTCACCCGAACGGCCAAAGATTCGGCGACGGGCAAGTTATTTCGCCGATTTAAATCCAAGAGCGTGGTGGCCGACCGAAGGCTCGACGGCTCCGCCGCAATCGACGTTTGCGGGGTCAATCACTATTACGGGAGTGGGGACGCGCGGAAACAGGTGCTTTTCGAGAACCATCTGCAGGTTCAGCCGGGCGAGATCGTGATCATGACCGGGCAAAGCGGGTCGGGAAAAACCACGCTGTTAACTCTCATCGGGACGCTCCGCCGCGTTCAGGAAGGTCACCTTCACGTCCTCGGCGAGCCGCTGCACCAGGCTCGATCCGCACAGATCAACGCGTTACGAAAAAGACTCGGCTTCATTTTCCAGGCTCACAATTTGTTCGGGTCATTGACCGCACTCGAAAACGTTCGGATGGCGCTGGAATTGCAACCTGGAGGTGCTTCGCGAGAGCAACAAAATCGACGATGCGAGGAAATGTTGCAGTCGGTCGGCTTGGGCGACCGGATTCACTACAAACCCAAAAACCTCTCCGGGGGTCAAAAACAACGTGTCGCCGTCGCCCGCGGACTGGTCCACCGCCCCGACATTCTATTGGCGGACGAACCTACGGCGGCGCTCGACGAAGAATCCGGACGGCAAGTCGTGACATTGTTTCAACGACAAGCTCGCGAGCACGGCACCGCGATTGTCATCGTGACCCACGACAATCGCATCTTGGATGTGGCCGACCGGATTGTGAAGATGGATTTCGGTAAAATCGCCCGTGACACCAACCTGGGTGAGGCGGCCCTACTCGGCGAAATGCTGCATCGCTGCGACTTATTCACCAGCGTCGGCGTGCCGACGCTCACCGCGATCGCACATAAGATGAAACGCGAGGAACACGCCCCAGGCGACCGGATCGTCACCTACGGCCAAGTCGGTGATCGTTTTTACATTATTCGAGAAGGAGAGGTGACCGTTCGACGGCCAACCTTGACCGACGTGGAACTGGGCCACATGGGGGCCGAAAAGGCAGCATTCGACCGTTCGTTCACCGAAGTCGCGCGATTGAGCGAAGGAGATTTCTTCGGCGAAACCGCATTGCTAACCGGGGATACCCGCAACGCCCACGTCGACGCGGTCACCGACACGGTCACCTACAGCCTCGACGGCGAAACGTTCCGCCAAGTCATGAGCCAGCGAAAATCGCTCGATGAAGAAGTTCGCAGCACGCTGTTCAGCGAATAAAGCCATCTTGACGAACGGCCTCAAATCTACGAACATTCGAAAAAGCCACGGAGGATAAGCGAATGGCTAGCAGGCTGATTCGAAATCAGTTGCCCAGCAATGGGTTGCGGGTTCGAGTCCCGTGTCCTCCGCTGACGACGAAACACCCCCAAGAACTCCACGTTCTTGGGGGTGTTTTTTTTTGTAAACAAAATTGAGAACAATCGAATGAATCCCAACACCAGGAGCCATGGTGCTTTGTCTAGATTCAACTTTAGGGTTGGCAACATTAGCCGTTTGGGCGCTAGCGGCGTGTCGATTTAATCGTAACCCGAAGCGTGAGCGAGGGATTCATCGCCATTAAGTCCTTTGTATATATCCCTCGCTCACGCTTCGGGTTTCGATGAGGACTAAATCAACAGCCCGCTAGCCCCGGTTCTTGCGACGGAACCGTGGCTAGCGGTCTGTTGATTTAGTCGTTTAACGGCAAGCCGAAGGCGTCGGCGATGCCCCCAATTGACGCCTACGGCTTGCCGTTAAACGAAAAGGGGTCGCGATACCACTAAACCGACAGCCCGCTAGCGCCAAAACGGCTAATCCTAAGACTAAAGTTGGACAAAGCTCTAATTGCGATCATCGATTCCATCTTGAGCGTAATCGTTAGTGCTCTAGTCCTAGCCGGAAGCTCAAGATTGCTTAGCCACGTCAAGGAATCGCGTTAACGTCCTCAAACCGCAATCGGTGCCAGTGTTCCAGTTCAACGACGCTCGCATTGTGAAAAATGGCAGGCTGTTTGCGTCCCGATAGATCCACCTCGGCACTCGCTTCATTGGACAGGGACTCGATGCAAAAGAGAGTTTGTCCAAACGCTGCGGTCCATCGTGCAACGGGTCGGTATTTGGCAAACGGCCGATCGCCGAGAGACAACATCGTGACACCCGAGACCGGGAGTCATTGTATGAAAAAAGGCGGGCTTCTTGTTAGGAAGCCCGCCTTGAAGAAGCGAATCCTTCGTCGCGATCAGTGCCTAGAACAAATCGCTGATGGCCGCGTCGAGACTCGCGGTTCGATCATCAACGTTATCAGACCCCGATTGGCTCTTGATTTGATCGTTGGCAATCAAGTCGAGTACATCGATTTCGCCGGACGAGCTTTCCGACCCACCGACGAACTTCGATCCGCTTGAGAGGATTTGGAACTCAACGGTCGGCGTTGCCTTCGTGGTGACGGACGAGCGATTGCCAGCAGGAGCGAGCGGCTCTGGATTACCAGCACCAGCGTCCTGCAAGTTCAACTTGTTGATGACACGCAAGGCATCCAACTCGGTGACGACTCCGTCATCGGACGTATCGTAGAAGAAGTCGTCGTTGAGGACGTCCGCAATCGGAATTCCATTCGCCTGAGCGCCTTGGCGGTTGTTGAGCAGGTTAATGATCAACAACGCATCCAGAGCAGTGACGGTGCCGTCTTGGTTGACGTCGCATGGCTCAGCAGGGTTGGTTTGCGGGAAGTTCGTCGTATTGAAGTTGATCGTCACGGGATCGCTAGAGATTCCGTTCTGGTCACTCACCACGAACGTCAATTGGTCCGGACCGGTGTAGGCAGGGGCGGATTCGTCTACGTTCGGAGTGGATGGATCATCGACAACAGCCGGGTTCGGCGTGTAGACGATCTGACCATTGACGATCGCCGCGGTGCCGTTGGTCGGTCCCGAGGTGATCTGGATGGATGTCAGATCCAATGGGGATTGGGCGACAAACACATCGTTGAGATTGATGACCGCTTGTCCTCCCACCGCGGTGCCGGTGACGATTTGGTTGACCGTTGGAGTATCCGTCGTCGGTCGCGTGACCACTCGCACGGTCGCTGGAGCGCTTGGTTGCCCGTTTGAATCCGCGATCGTGTAACGGAACGAATCTTCGCCGGGGAAATTAGGTCCAGGCGTATAGGAGACGTCACCGGTAATCGAGTTGAAAGCAACGCTTCCGAATTGCGGTTCCAAGACGACTTGGAACGACGTCGTGATGTCGGCCGGATTGAACATGCTGCCAAAGACAACACGGTCGCCGGTGTCGATATCCAAATCGCCCTCGTAAATCGAATTGCCGGCGTTCGTCAGCGGCTGAGCCGTGAATCCACCGTTGCCGTCGTCTTGCATGCGAACTGAAATGACATCGTTGTCAGCAACTGGCGCGTCGTTGACGCCGGTCAGCGTGATTGACACCGTGGCGGTGTCACCAGCCGATCCGTCATCATTTTGAAGCGTGTACCGGAACGTCACCACTTGGCTGACCGAGGAGCTCGGCAAGGCTTGAAGAGTCGGAGACTGCAGCGGATTGTAAGACACGATTCTTGTCGTCGGATTGTACGTCACCAACGCATCGTTCGGGCTAATGCTTAGGAAGCCACCTTGGCCTTCAAAGACGCGAATCGTATTGAATCCGTCGACGTCGACATCATTGGCGAGTAGGTCATCGATCGAGAAGGTCGCGATCGCGTCCTCGGTGGTGGTGAATTCGCCATTCGTACCGTCGTCGTTCGCAACTGCATTGTCATCGTTTCCGGTGACCACAATCGTGAACGTATCGGGCTGCGACTGGGCACCGAACTCATCTTGCAGGACAACCGAAACCGTCGTTTGACCGGAGGCATTCGGAGCAAGCGTAAAGGTCAGTTGCCCGTTGTCGTCGATGGCTGGTTGACCCGTCGAGGTGAACAGCGTTTGGCCGGCCGAAGGCACGGTAACGATGAAGTCAACATCCTGAATTTCATTCGGCCCAGCACTGATCGTATTGGCATACTGTGCCGAGTTGAAACCGGAATCTTCCAGAACGGTGAACGGATCCGCGATCACTGGATTGAACGTCGGTGGATCGTTGATATCCCCGATCACAATTTCGAAATCGAACGAAGCCGTATTGACGTCGCCGTTGGCGGAATCATTCGGGCCATCGTCCATGACCGTCAAAGTCAACAATGCTGTTCCCGAGACGTTCGGAGCGACGGTGAAGTTGAGGCTGCCATTGGCACCGACGGTCACGTTCGCTGCCGAACCGATAATTCCTTCGAACAATCGACTGAACTCTTGATCGAAGACACCGGTCGAAATCTCTCGTGGCGTAATGACCGCGTTAGCTGGCGGGAGTGTTTGTCCACTCTCGTTACTCGGGCCGGCAAGAACTCGTTGCAACCAGTTCGGAACCGATTGAACCCCAGCGTTCTCGAGGAGATTGCTGATGCTCAAGGTTGCCCCAGGGGCCAAGACAGGTTTATCGTTGACCGCCGTAGTCGTCAGGGCCAGCGTCGCGGGCACATTGGGCGAATCGACGACACCATCATCGGTTACCATGTAGACGATCGTCTCGGTACCGACGAAATTGAGCGCAGGAACGTAATCGTAGTTCGCACCATTGAGCGTCAAGGTTCCGCCACTAGGCAGTGTGATAAATGCACCGTCGACGGTCGGTAGTCCCGAGCCTGGGACGACGCTAACGACTTGTCCGACTTCTGTGTCGAGGCCTGCACCAACCGTTGGTCCGCCTTGGAACGCGTCGGTTAGCGAAGCAGCGGTGAAGCTGATCGCGATGTCCTCTCGAGTTGGAACGGCAAGCGTGTCACTTTCACCCGCCTTCAAGACCGGGGCATCGTTAACCGCCAGGATCGTGAACGAGAACTGTGGGATCACGTCCCCTGGCAGATGAGACACACTCACGTCGCCTCGTCCGTTAGGCTGAGCACCACCTACCGCGGTCGGTTCGCCCGAATCACGTGAAGTGATTTCGAACGTGAAGGTACCACTTACGTTTTCCGCCGCCACGAATGTCAAACGCCCTTGAGAGTTGACAGTCGGAGGCGTGGTGAAGGCGTCGTTGATCTGAGCCGGCGTCATGCCAACGGGCACGAGCGTGTACGTCACCGTTTGGCCATTGACCGGATCGTTTTCGTCGGTCGCGGTCGGACGTCCCGCCCCTTGCGACTGCAGCAGATTGAACGTGACTCCAGCAACCGAATCTTCGGTGGTCTGAATCGGATTGGTTGTCAGCGTGAAGACCGGGGCATCATTCACCGGTTTGAGAACCAAGCGAACGTTACCTTGGATGGTCGCACCCTCGTTGTCCCGGACGACGTATCGGAAGGTATCCGGGATGTCATTCACTTCATTGACGTCAGTCGGTGGATAATACAACAGCGAGAACAACACCGGGTTACCGTTTCCGTCATTGTAAACCTCCTTCACCAATCGTCCGCCCAAGTCGGTTAAACGGTCGGTGCCACTGATCGTACCGAAGTCATCGGTGAGGCTCATCGTTTGGGACAATTGCTCATCGGCGGGGCCTGGTAGATACAGATCCAAGAGCCCTGGTGGCAATCCGTTGAGCGGGCCGTTAACGGCTTCGACTCGGATGCGATAAGGAACCACACCGTTGATCGCTCGAGATTCTAACGACGGCAAAGCTGCGATACCCGGAACATTCGTGTCATCGAAGAACACGTTTTCAAAGTTCGCGTTGTCTTCGCTCAGTGTCAGAATCAAAGTGCCGTCGGCGAGGACCTCGTAAGCCTTGTCACCGCTTCCAACCTTGGCCAATGGTACCGTCTGTTCACCGGCATTCGGGTTGTTGGCGTCGGTGTTCAAGATCGGAGGATCGTTGACCGAGTTGACATTGATATTGACGGTAATGTCTTGCCAAGCGATTCCCTGCGCATTGAGTTGAGCGGGGGTCGGGAAGTCCTGGGTCGGGTTGCCATCCATCACGCGGAAGACGACACGTTCGAAACCAGAGACATTGGCATTCGGGAACACCGCGAGCAAGCCGTTAGGCGAAATCGTGGGCTGA
This sequence comes from Neorhodopirellula pilleata, assembly GCF_007859915.1. GTDB lineage: Bacteria > Planctomycetota > Planctomycetia > Pirellulales > Pirellulaceae > Rhodopirellula > Rhodopirellula pilleata. The sequence goes on along the minus strand of NZ_SJPM01000008.1, from coordinate 235,310 downwards.
TCCCGGAATAGCGGAGACGTCGCACGTGGCGTCGTGTTGTCCAAGTAATGTTGGAATCGGAACACAACCGTTTGCGATGCTTCATCCAACGCCGTCGTCGGACCAGGAACGATATTGGTCACGTAGTTCGGCTGGAAGAACGTCGGCGGCGGATTGGTGCCCGTTCCGGATTGTTCATTCAAGATGACCGGAGCCGTCGACTGCGTGAAGGTCGGCACGTCGTTGGTTGAGGTGACCCGCATCGTGACCGTGCCAGGAGCACTCGTCAACGCACCAGGACCGCCTGGGATGTTATCGTCGCCAGAATCCTCGACAAAGAACGTGAACTGATCACCGGCCTCGAACGGCAGCGACGAGTTGTAGTTCGGACGCGGGGTGTAGACCGCCGAAACGAATCGTTCGGATCCCGGCGTATTCCCACCATCACGTTCGAAGGTGATCACCAGACCGCCGTTACGCGTGGTCAGGTTCGCGGTCGCTCGGAAAATTCCCGAGCCAACTGGGGTTTCGGCATAGGTTTGGCTAGACGCTCGTACCGCGCCATTCAACGTCGCACCCGGTAATCCGATCGCGGAGATTCGCAGGGTCGATAGATCGCCCTCACCAAATCCACTCGGATTGTTCGGATTCTCGTTAATGTTTGCTCGAGCGCCGGCGATCAAACTGGCTGCTGTAATCGTTCGGGAACCATCTCCATTTTGGATTCCAACCGGGTTGGCAACGCCGGTGCCATTGGTGAGTTCGCGGTACTCGTTCAACGCAAAGAGAGCGTTCGAATTACCGTCATGGTTCGGAGCAAACGGCGTATCATTTTGCGGCGCGATCGCGATGGTGATCTTACGAGTCACCGTTCGAGTATTCGGATCGAGTGACCCGACTAGGCCGGTGACGCTGCGATCCTGGATCGTGACGTCGAATTCGACCGTGCCGAACGCGTCGTTGGCGGTCGTGAAGTTGAGCTGACCACCGCGGGTTAGCGTCGGTCCGCTGGTAAAGATCGCTTGTGACAAAATCACATTCGGATCATTGGCATTTCCGCTCGGCGTCAACGTGATCGTGACGTCTTGGGTAATCAACTCTTCGCTACCTGGTTCGCCTGGTAGGATCGTTTGGCCGACCGGGAAGACGGATGTCGAGAATGTCGTCGAGGCACCCTCGGCAAATTGGTAGGTCGCGTTGATCGTGTTGAAATTCGGAACGACCGGCACGTCATTGACCGGGGTGACGGTGAGGCTCACCGTCGCGGGCAGGCCAATTCCGTTGTTCGGGGCGATCCCGCCGACACCGGTGTGAGGAGCCGAAACTCCAAGCGGGTCATCGGCACCACCGGGAATGGTGACGTCACCGAAATCTTGGATGAAGTAGGTAAACAGATCGGCTGGCACCGTCGCATCGTTGGAATTGTAGCCCGGATTAGGGACATAAACCAAACGATCCAATTGTGCCGTCGACATATCGCCGAAGGTCGTTTGAATGAACTCCGCAACGATCGTTCCGCGAGCGGTTGTCAATGGCGCCGCGATCGCGCGACCTTGTGTGCCGTCGAACGTGTACGTCAAAGCGGTCGCGAAGACCCGCGCGGTGACGTCGCCCGGTAATCCGATACCAAACACGCGTTGCATTTGTTCCGATTCGTTGAATCGGGCATCCGGGGCCGTCGTAAACACGGCGTCGAGCGAACCGGCAACCAATTCGGCCGCCGTGATGACACGGAAGCCATCTCCACTGTTGGCCGCATTGGTCGGATCGACCGGCGGTCGCAATGCTCCGGTAAGGTTGTCACGCTCTTGATATTCCGCCAACGTGAACTGCTGCGGCAAGCCTACCGGTGCGTCATTGACACCGGTCAACGTGACCGTGATTGGGAAGCTGACCGTTTGTGGTGTCGCCAGCGGCGATCCGGTGGTGGCAAAGTCGGTCACATTGATATTGTAAACCGCACTTCCGAACGCGTTCGGCCGAGGGAATACGGTCAACTGACCGAAGCGATCGACCGTCGGCAAGCTCGAGAACATCGCGGCGTGCAAACCAAGATCGGCGGGGGTGACGGTGATCGTCACGCCTTGTCGTGCCAACTCGTCCAAAGCCGTAGCCGGTCCCGGTGTAATGAATACGTTCGGTCCAGACGTGGCAAAGAGGTTGGTCGTCGTCAAAGCCCCATCCTCGACAAAGGTGTATCGAGGTGGGTTGACCAAGACCGGAATGACGGGAGCGTCATTGACCGGGTCGACCGTCAAGAACACCGTGGCACTTGGGCTGGTTAAGCTCTCGCCCGGTTGCAAGGTGCCGCCGAAGTCTTCGACTCGGTAGGTGAACATATCGGTCGGAATCAACCCATCGGTCGTGGAGTTGTAATCCGGTTCCGGTGTGTAGACCACATTGCTGACCGAATACGTAACCTGACCAATGACGGTAGTAGTGGAGCGAGCAAAGTTGACGGTCAACGTTCCAATTTTCTGGCCGTTCGCGTTGAACGTGTCGAAGCTCGTCGATGCGCTACCGGCAAAGTAAGTCAACCGCGTCAAGTCGTCCGCACGAATCGGTGCAATCGGGCTGCTCGGAACACCAATCTCGATCACTCGCAGTTCCTGATCCGATTCATTGAAGTTCGGATTGGCCACCAAACTTTCGGTCGCCGGAGGAGCATCGTTGAGCAACTGGTTCGCCGTGATCGTTAGTCCGGCCGTCGTTGTCGCGTCCGTTTCTTGTAACGAGTACGTTCGGTCCGGAGCAAACGGACGGTCATTCACATTGCCGACGGTAATCGTCAACTGTTGCGGTCCGGCGATGGAGACGCCGTCGCTGGCGGTGACACTGTAGTACGCAACGCCATAAGCGTCTGGTTTCGGGAACACTTGCAACGTTCCGTCATTCGACATGATCGGCAATCGGTCCATCAGGTCGTCCGAAGTCGGTACGGCGTTGCCGTTGATATCCGTGCGAACAAAGTTAAACGTGACCGTTTGTGTGTTGTTCTCGTCGATCGCGGTAAGCGGACCAGGGAACACTTGACGGCCACCGGTCGGATAGGTGTCCGCGACGCGTACTTGAGGTCCCGTCGTTTCGATTTCAGGGACGGTCACGTTGGTCATCGCCGGGAATACCGGCAAGTCGTTTGCGGCAAGCACACTGATTCGCACCGTCGCTGGTTGGCTCACGTTTCGATGCTGCAGGCCACCGGTTACTGGAGCGGGTCCGTTATCACGAACCACGTAGCTAAAGTTCTCCGTCGGATTGAAATACGGCGTCGTTTGGTTGTAGTCAACCTTCGGCGTGTATCGACCGCTGACAAAGACACCACCGGCGAACGTGAACTCGAGCTGGCCTCCGTTGGCCGTCGTTACCGTCGAACTTGAAGTGATCGTTTGGCTCGCACCGATAGAAGTCGGAACACGAATTTCGATCACATCGAACTTACGCGGATCGGCCGAAGCACGTGGCGGAAGGGCTTGCTCTTGCTCACGGAACTCGGGCAACGTGTTCGCCGCGAAGTTCCCTGGCGCGACGCCGATTTCCGATGCCAAGGTACCGTAGAGCAAGTCATCGGCCGTGAAGTTGATCACTGCCGGCGCTGCCGGTTCAACCGCTTCGGTGACCGTCAGAGATCGATCAAACGCGATGGGTTGGTCATTGACCGCCGCGATGTCGATCGTCAAGGTCGCCGTCGTCGTATTGTCGTGACCTGGTCCGAACGGTCCGTTGTCCACCACGGTTACCAGATATTCAGCGACACCCCAAGCGTTCGGGCGAGCACGCAGGACCAATGTTCCGTCGGGCGATAGGACCGGATTGCCATCGAGCACGTTCGGGAAACCAGGAAGTGGTGTCACCGTGATGCTGCTGAAGCCTTGATCCGATTCGTTGACCGGACCGGGAACGATGCGTTGGCCGGAAATCGGAAGCGCGTCGACCGTGATCGTTCCGTTCGCTGCCGTAAGTTGATCTTCGATCAAATTGATTCGGCTGAATGTCGGAATCACTGGCGGATCGTTTTGCGCCTGAACGACCATCGTGATCGTCGCTGGAACGCTGAGAAGCGGATCCGGAGTAAGGACGTTGACGGTGGGAACCGATCCAGGTAACGGAATCAACCCGCCATCACGAACCACATAAGTCAACGTTTCATTGGACAGCGCGTTGGCCGCCACGAAGAAGGTCGAATCGGCGGTGTAGGTACCCGACACGAATGCGCCGGTCGCAAGGTTGAAATTGAACACGAACGAGCCACCGTTCACGGTCGTTCGTCGCACGTTGCCCGATGCATCAGCAACCGCCGCACTCACCAACGGGGCGGCTAGGTTGTTTTCATCAACAGCGCCCGGAATACTGAAGCTGACCACTTCAAGCACCTGATCCGTTTCTCGGAACACGTTGTTGAGCGAAACATCGAACATGCCCGCGATCGCCGGAGTGGCCGAGTTGACGGTATTGTCGATCGCTCTCGGAGTGGTCTGCAACCCGTTGACGAGTTGTGCCGGACCGAAAGTGATCATACCGCCTTCTAACAGTTGAAGCGTCGGATCGTTTCCTAGGACTCGGTTGTAGGTCACCGGACGATCATTGATCGGATTCACGGTGAACGTCAAACGCTTGGTCTGGGCTGGCGATGCCGGGTCATTCGGATCGGTCAGCGTGAGGTCGTATTCCACCACGCCATATGCGTCCGGCGTTGGGAAGAACGTGATCGACAGATCCGGATTGATAACCGGGGCACGGTACATCAAGGCGCCCGTCTCATGGACGTTCGGCGCGGAGGTTGAACCCGGGATCGTCACAGCGACGATTGATAGCCAGGTTTGGTCGACCACACCCGTTTCATCGCTTCCCGGGAATCCATCACTGAATCCGAGGGTCGCGTCACCAAATAATTCGAGTGCTCCTAATGTCACGCCGGCAGTCGCCGCCGCATCGGTTCGTTCAATTTCGTTGATGCTCAGGTTCGGCACGAACGGAGGAATCTGTGGCGAGTCATTCTTCGGATTGATCGAGAAGATCATTCGAGCGGGCGCGGATTCATCGGTTCGGTCGGCAGGATCAGCCGCCTCCGGTTCAACGACCACATTTCGATTGAGCAAATCGGTCGGATCCACATTCAACAGCACCGAGGTGCGATTGTCTCGGACGACATAGCTGAACTCTTCGGTTGAATCGTTCAGTCCGTCATTGATGTTCAGATTCGGGGTGTATGAACCGTTGGCAAAGTTACCGGTCGCGTCCAAGTTAAGAACCACCGTACCTGTTGCCGTGGTCACTGTGATGGTCATCGTACCTGGAGCGAAGGTATCCAAATCGATCAACGTGCCGACGTTCGTGTTGACACCATCGGTGAATTGAACGGGGGTATCGAAGATGAACTTGACGATCTCCATCGGGCTGGATGCATCAGGCAGGTTGACGCCGGTTTCGCCGTCGACTTGGTTGCCTTCGTCGAACGGGAAGTCACCGCTTCCGCCGCCGGTAACCGGTAGCTCGGCAACCGGGGCAAACGGATCTACCGGCGGAAGGAACCCGTCGCCGGCAAGGATGCTTGCCTTATCGAAGTTGAAGACCAAGCGGGTTGGCGTGGTCGTCAATCCGTCGGCTGAAACCGAAGTTTCAACCACTTCGTCGGCTTCGAAATAACGGGTGTTGGCAACCGGAGCGTCATTGACCGGTGCCACCGTGATCGTGAACGTCAATCGCGTCACTACGACGTCGTCAGGAGTCCCTAGAACACCGTCGGCACCTGGATCATCCGAAATCGAAACGACCACTTCCGCATCGCCGTACTGGTCGGCTCGCGGGGTGAATTGGATCTGCGCGTCCGAGCTGACCCCGTCGTAGAGATTGCCGTTTGGACCGCGGACCACCAAGTTCTCTAGCAATGGTAGGTAGGCACCGACCGCGTTGACATTGGACTGAGTCACCGTGATGTGAAGCGGTGCGACTTCGCCGCTACCCGCTGTGATCCCGTTCAGCTCGACGACTTGCGTGTCCACCGTTCCGTCATCGTCGGCGTCTTGATCTTCCACAATGTTGAGTGACGGGTCATTCGCATCCGCCAATGCAATCGTTGGTGCATCATTGTCTGCAGTCACCGTGATCGAAACGGTTCCGGTTTCCAGACCCAAGACATTGGTGCTGTCGATCAGCCGATAACCGAACGTCAACGTGGGCACGACATCATCGCCGGTCCCTGGAATACCATCTGGGCCGGTTAACGGTGTCGAGTTGTCGTAATCGGAACGCGGTTCAAAACTGACCGTGCCGCCCGACGTCACGGTCAAGCGTCCAGCCAAACGTCCGGCGGAATCATACAATTCCGGAATGACGATATTGCCACCCGCGGGGATCGGGAACGATCGTCCGGTCCGCAGATCGATGATGTCATAAAGCGTCACCAAATCGGTATCCCGATCGTCCATCGGTGTCGCCCCGGTGTTGACGTACAACGGGGTCGGATTGAGATTGATATCTTCGGTCGTTGTTAGCACCAATGTATCGGGCAACATCGCGGAAACCACGACCGCCGGATCGACGGTCAAGTCGCTCAACAGCGGCGCGAATCCACCAACGATATCGATGCGGTGATCTTCCATTTCACCACCGATCGCAAGACGATCCGCTTGCAATCCACCGTTTTGGCTGATTCGAAGTCTCAGCGTGTAGAACGAGGTATCGGTTCCCGAATTCAATCCGGGGATGGAATCGGGGAAACCATCGGGGAACGAAATCGGCAAGACGTTCTTGCCCGGTCGCACGGCGATCTGTCGCAAGACTTGATCATCGTCGTCGGTCAAGTTGCCGTTCTTGTTCCAGTCAATCCAACCGTCGACGACACCGTAGTCGGTCGCGTAGATGGTGATCGAAACCGGCCGACCGTCGGGACCTTGTGTTCGATCGTAGTTGAATGTTGCCAAGACCGAGGAGAGGTCCAATGCGTCTTCGTCATCGATCACCGCGACGGGCTCACCGGCGGTATGTTCAACTGCGGTCGAACCGAGTTGACCACGCAAGACGAGCATTCGGTCGTTCGATGGATCGGAATCTCCCAAACCATCGATTCGCAAGATGCGAACGATTTCTTGATCGATGCGAATGAACGAACCTTCCAAATTCGCGAAGAATCCCAAGGTTCCCGGAGCGACGCGGACCTCGTTGCCGTTGATCGTCAACCCGCCTTCGAGCGTGGTCGTCGGTAACAACGCATTGATTTCCGTGCCGGCGGTGTGTGATTGCGCCGTCGTGTCGAACTGTTCTCGCACGACTTGAATCTCGTTCAGTAGCAGCGCCGGGTCGCCGATGTTGGGGAGATCCGCTCCCAACGGTCCGACGCGAACGATACGTACCAATTCGCCACCTAGATCCAAGAACGAACCGATAAACGGTGCGAAACCGGCCGCAGGATCGTTCAGTTGAAGGATATTGTTTGTGGCATCGACATTTGCGCTCAACGTCGTTGATGGCAACACGAAATCATCGACGTTCGCCGGATCGGTTACGCTTTGTCCGAGTTCCGCGTCGATCACCCGCCCCGCAGGGCTGTCCGCACGACCGAGTCGCGGGTCATCGGAGTTGTTGATGCCTACCAACAGCACGTGCCGTCCGTCGTCGGGCGTCTCCGGTGTTCGCGAGTTGTCTGTACTCAAACCGTCGCCATAGTCAAAACTTCGATCTCCGAGCAGGATCGTGAACTTGGTCACGTTCGGAGTTCGGTTGACTTGCAAATTGTTGCCCGCGCGGTCCACAATTCCCGTAATGTCAAACGTATCGGCCCGAACTCCGGTCGCCCCGAACGTCAACTGGCTGGTGACGTCGAATGTTTCAACGGTGCTGTTGAAATAGATTCGGGAATCGCCCACCGTGAACGCTTCGAGCGGCACATCCGGCGTGTTGACGATTGCTTCGATCAATTCCGTAATGACGGCGTGATTGGTGAATCGAGCACTCGGAATGAACGGGATCGCGATTGCTCCGCCACGCACTCCACTGGTGGTCAGCGCGGACGTTTCGGTAATGAACAACGTATTGACATCGCCATTGAGCTGTACCTGAACGGAGGTGCTCGTCGAAACCGTAGGCGTCAATGCCAAGCCGGAGCCGACGATTGCCGTCGCGATGGCTTGGGCAAGTTCTTCCGATGTCGTTAAGCCGTTGATGTCAACACCGAATCGTCCGGCACCGCCCAAGTTTAGGTCGGTGTCGAATTCGAACTGTTGACTTCCCGATCCGGTGTTGATCGTAAAAGTGCGTCCGTTGTAAAGCTGAATGCTGGTCGCGTCCAAATTGGCGGGAATCTCGATCGACAAGTTCGAGGTGACTCCTGGTGCACTCTCGATAAGTGCTGCCAAGGACTCGGACGATCCACTGTTAAGGAACAGTTGGTCACCCGCGCTACCGCCCAGATAAACTCGGGCGTTCTCGATTCCTTGAGCGTGCGGCAGACGCAAGTCGCCGTCGGCGGTGTCCGCACCGAAGGTGCGAAGTGCACGAGCAATCTTGCTTGTCACACCTTGGCGGACTACGTCCTGGCCGGTAGCGACGGCGCGGCGTTCGATGACATCATCGAGCGGATCGGATTGGAACAAGATGATAGGTGTCAATTCCGAATCGATGATTCTAACGGTCGCACCGGCACGTCCGACGATCGGCGGAACCGCAGTCAGATCCTCCGCAATCGGGGATTCATGCGATGCGATCGTCGTTCCATACAATCCACGGTCGAGCGTCACTCTCCAAAGTGGTTGTCCCGTTGCGAGGTCATCGACGGCTTCCACGTGGAGAACTCGGACGATCTCTTGGTCGAGTTGCATCAAGTCGCCAACGACCGGAATGAATCCGCCAAACGGATCGCGGACGAGGTCAAGAACGCGATCCGATGCAACGAAACTGTCCGACGTCGCAACCTGCGGAATTGTCGATGTGTAGTTTGCCACGACTCGTTGGATCAACGCGGCGGCGTTGTGAGCGGCGGCAACCGTCCCCAAGGCACCGCGTGATACCGAAAGTGTGTATACCGGTGCGGTAGGAATCGTCGCGTCGACGGTCGCATCGTTGACACGCATCACTTCGTTACCAATTTGGATCAACACATCACGCGACTGGAAGAACGCCGTGTTGTCGTTGGCTAGGTTGAGCGTGGGGAATAACGTGGTCGCATCGTCGACTTCAAATGTCGCAATCGTTCCGTCGATCGAAACTGCCAAATCTGCCGTTCCCGCAAACGTTCCGGTGCCGACTTCAAAGGACAATCGGGCCGGGTCGACACGGCGAACTGGGAATCCGTTGGCGTGCGCGGTCGGGTTGGTGTTCAATCCACCTCGCGAAACCGTTAACGTGTAATTCGCGTCCGAAGCGACGCTCACGTCAACACGCTCAATTGTCAAACCGACGGTGTGGGCCGTCGGTGCGGTTTGCAGAGCCCCACGACGCACGTTGACAACGTAGTCGGGCACGTGAGCAATCACTCGCTCGACCACGGAGGTATCCAAGTGCAACGATGCGGCGGAACCCAATGCCGCCCGCGCGACCTCGATCGTATGTCCGCCACCGGGCGCGACCGTCACGCGGATAACCCGCATCGCTTCATCATTGATTCGAACATACTTCTCGTTGGCGGCGAAGAAGTTCGTGTTGTTCGCTGTAAAATCGGTGAAAAGCGGATCGCCATCGACGAGGTTGAGCGGGGTGGCATCGTCAACAGTGAAACTCGTCGTGATCGCATCTAGATCGCCTTGCAGCGAAGCAGGATTGTCTAGAACGTCGAACTCGATCAGTTCGACATGTTCAACAACCGAAGTGTCCAAGTGAGCAGCAGCGACGGTGTTGAGTTGAGCGCGAGTCACGAAGACGTCTTGGCCGCCTAACAAGTTATTGACGACCGCGTTGACTCGCATCACCTCGCCATCGATACGGATGTAAGTTTCGTTGGCGGCAAAGTACCCGGTGTTGTCCAGCGTGAAGTCCGCCAGCGTGACATCACCACCGACCAAATCCAATTGAGTCGCGTCATCGACGTTGAACATCATTGCGACGTCGTCGAGGTCACCGTTGAGTGCGGTCGGGGCACCGAGAACCGCGAACTCATCAAGAATCGTGACCGACTGGACACGCATGATTTCCGTGCCGACTCGGACATAAACCAGATTCGCATTGAAATAAGCCGTGTTGTCGGCGGTAAAATCGGACAACAGCGGATCGCTACCCACCAAGTCGAGCAGTCTCGCGTCATCGACGACGAACGAGTTCGCCGGAGCTGCCGTCAGCGGCAGGTTGATCGGAGTAACCAGCGTCGTCGTGAAGCCCGAACCGACCGCTTGGGCATTGACGGCGGCATTGGTGACACGCATCCGTTCACCGCCGATTTCGAGGTACACCTCGATTGCCGCGAGAGTGGCGGTGTTGTCAACCAAGAAGTTCGTGATTTCGGGCAGCAGTGTATCGGCGTTATCCACAACGATCGTTTGCGACGTGCCCACCAAAACCGGATTGAGTGCCCCAATCAATTGAGCCGACGTCGGTGGCAACTGACTTCCCAAATCCACCGTCTGAATCGGAGCAATTTCGGCAGATCGATTTGTTCCGATCACCTCGATAATACTGCGGTTGGTGTGCGCCTGAATCGCAGTTCCCAATTGACCGCGAACTACGTCGATCGTTCCGACTAAGGAATCTCCAGGGACAGGGTTAGCAACCGCCGGGTTGACTCCGGTCACCAACATGATCTCGTCATCGATGCGGATGTAATCGAGCACATCGTCGGTGGTGTTAATCTTCAATGCATGAACGTTATAGATGCTGACCGAACCGAAGTCCGCGCCGGCGGGATTGACGCCCAGCGCGCTCGTCGTGGCGGATCGTTGTCCAGGATTGACCAAGACAACGTCCTGCACCAAGTCAACGTCCATTCGCTCGACCCGCAGTCCCGAACCATGGGTAACGGCGTTGGTACCCAAGGCTCCACGCTGAACGTTTAAGTAGAAAATTGTGGGCGTGATCAAATCCTGAACGACTTCGCGGACACGCATCAACTCGTCGCCGACACGGACGTAAGTGGGGTTGGCGGCGAAGTAAGCCAACGAAGTTCCACCGAGGTTAAGCGGTGAAAGATCGTCGCCCGCGACTCGCAAACTGTCCGAAGGTGCCGCAAAAGTCGGTGCGAAGAGAGTCTGCAGAAGCGTCGTGAAATCGCCCGTCTCGTCCGCGCTGAAACTCGCCAAGTGAGTTTCGGGAGCGGTACCAAGTTGGGCACGGACAACGCCGATTTCGTTTGGATTGCCGGTCGGGCCGGTGACCAAGAAGATTTCGTTATCGACCCGAATGAACTGACCTTCTTCAAACGCCGATGGATCGGCAACGCTCATCGAGAAGGGTTCGTTGTTGAGCTGACCATCGAAATAGACCGGGTCGATCAATGACGTCGAAGCGGTTGCCACGTCGTCGAGCATGTCAATGATGAACCGAGCGTTCAGACCGTCCGTGCCCGTACCGGATTGATACGACAACGTTTGACCCGTGCTGACCGCGTTGACACTGCCGATCACGTTGACGACCGAATTGGAACTGGTGAAACCAGCGACCTGGCCGTCGTAGGCGTTCAATCGCAAGTAAGCACGCTGGGTTCCACCGATTGCAAGCGGTTTGGCGCGGACAACGACTGGGTTGATATTGTAGGCCTCGGCCAATGGCAAGTTACCGCCACCTGTGACCGACACCAAGTTGGACGGATCCAGCATTGCCGACGCCAGGGCATCGAGAATCTCTTCGATCGAAGCGTTGTTCGCAACCGGAACCGCGATGGCTCCGGCAATGGCCGGGTTATTGCCCGGTGCAACAATTTGGAACACCTTTGGAAGGTTATTGTTCACGCCCGCAGCGGCGATCGTGAACGTGTCTCCGTATCGTACACCCGCGAAACCGAATCCTTGTGTGAGTTCGTATCCGAGCGGTTGGCCGAGTTGCAACACGTAACCAGCGTCAAACTCGTAAGTTGCTTCTTGGAACGGCACGGTCGCCACGGTCATGCGAATCTGATCGCCGTCGGCGATGTCCGAACCATTGACGTCACGATCCAAATCGCTTCCCAGTTCGAGCGCCTTGTGGCCCGCGTTGAGGAAGCGAATTTCGTAGGATGCATCGGGATCCCATAAGCCCGCGGTGGGCGTCAAACGGATCTTATTGCTACTACGCGAATGACCGAAGATGTAGTCACTTCCAGGTCGCAAGAGTCGACCGTCTTGCGTCACGACCACGTTGTCTTCGTTGACGGAGGACAAGCGGAAGTCGACTCCGACGCCCATCAAGTCTGCCACACGAATCTCAAAGAACGGTAGCAATGCGTTGTTGGGGTCAAATCCGGAACCGCCGAGTTGATTCCCTAAAAATACCGTCGTCGGTAGACCCTCGGAATCAAGACCCATTGTGTCGTTATCCAACGGAGTCAACAGCGTCGCGGTCGGTCCGGCGACGTCCACGCTATCGAACGCGCCGCGATCGTAGAAGATGTTTCCAGCTTGGCCACCGATACTCGGGTTGACCAGTTGATTGTCCGCTCGTCGTAGCCCAGCGAAGTCGGTAAGCGGTGCCTTCACCGGCGACAAACCAATGCCGACGGACTGCTTGACTTGGCCGAGGTCGGCCCGTTCTTGAGTCGATTCGATTCCGCTGTCGATCAACAAACTTGCCGCGAATACTTGCGGATAGTAGTTGAAATCATACGGAGCCGCGTTACTGACGTGATCGCGGAACTGATCCGTCGTTGTCGCGATTAGTGTGCTGTCGAAAATCCCCGCCGGCAACGTAGTGCCGGAGTTCTGCAACAGGGTGCCACGAACGATCACTTGAGATCGGTCGGAAACACCTGGCGTCGCGGACGCGACTGGGATGTTGCCGAACTCAATCGGGGTGTTGATGTCAACAAAGACGTTATTGAGCAACGTCGGCGCGGCACCGTTGGCAATCCGAACCCCAAAATCACCGCCAACGATCGTGTTATTGATCACACGGGCGAAAGGCGACGAGTGGCCTGCGTCATTGGCACCACCGTCAATCAAAATGCCGTCGCCATTTTGAACCAGCACGTTATTTCGCAGCACCACGCCGGGTACCTGCTCCGGCGTATTTCGCTCTAGCAGATTGCGGACCGGACCGGGCATGGCATTGCCCGAAAGACTGGTCGTCGCGGTGGAGGAAATCGCGTTGCCAGCACTTCGATAAATCGAAGTCTGTTGGACGATGATCTGACCTTGATCGACAAAGCGATTGCGGTCGGAACCTTCGATGACGATCTTTTTCTGACCGAGTGATTCAATCGTACTGTCGGCAATGAAACTGTTATTGACATCCGCAAACGTCAAGCTCAACCCATAGATTTCATCGAGCATAGTCAATGGGCTAAGGTTGAACCGTAGGTCGCTCGTAAATCGCTGGGTGTGGAGATCACGAGAAGCTCGGAAACCCAGTTGATCGCGAACCGAATTAATTGTTGAAATTAAATTGTCTGTCAATCCCGTTGCGGAAGCGCTAAAGAAAATTGGCGTGTTGCGGACGCCGTTGGTTGATCCCACGAGGCCATCAGATGTGAACTCGAAGAACACGGTCCTTGGGGCATCCGGGCCGGCGTCATTCGTGATGCTGAAGACAGGATTCTCAACACGCTCAACGACGGCATTTGCGAGATGCGAGGAAGCTGGCGTTCCATATTGAGCCCGAGCCACGGACAAGACATGACTACCGGGTGTGGTAATGGAGTTGGTGACCCGGAAGACTCGCATGACCTCGTCTCCCACGCGGACGAAGGTCGGGTTGGTATTGAAAAAGTTTAAGTTATTGGAAACAAAATCAGCCAAAGTCGGGTCATTTTCAACCAGATTCAGAAGCGTTGCATTGGCCACTTCAAAACTTGAAATGCCGCTGGCGAGGTCAGCATTCAAGGTGGTCGGTGCATCCACCGCAGTGAACCTGTTGTCCAGCAAACGCTGAGTTCCAAAGTTAACAGAGATGGTTTCAATATTCGTCTCACCGTTGACCCAAGGGACCACGTGTCCCTCGGCGCTGAAATCGAACAAGCCCGTATCGCCGTGAAGGTTCGCCGCCGCAGTGCCGTGCAATGCGATGACCCGTCCTTGAGGATTGGTCGTGCTGCCGCCGATTGAGGTGGCGTGAATCCCGGTGGTGTTCTGATTACCGGCAAAGTTAATCGCATTGATGATCGACGCGGCAACTTCTTCGGGAGTGAATTCGGTCAGGTACGGTACCGCAATGTTGGCACCCGAGACCGAGTTGCCGCCGGGCGTGCCGATGTGATCAAACTCGAACGTGACGAGGTCGAAACCGTTCGAGAGTGTGAAGGTGTCGCCATCGGAGATACCCGAACCGCCGTGAGCGACGTAAAGGTTGACCGCGTCGCTGGCGAGCCGCTCGTTGACGTGCGAATACGAGGTTGGCTGAATCGCCGGCTGGCTGATTGTGGAGGTCAACTCGGTGTTGAAATCGCCGTAATCGTAAATTCGATCCGCAGTACGAATTTCGATCTGATAATCGCCCTCGGTGATGATTCCTACGGACTCGCCGATTCCCGAGATCGAGTCACGTCGATTGCTATTGCCTGTTGAGGCGTTCGGGTTTCCTTCAGGATTGTCGATGAAGTTGGTATTATTTCCTGCACCGGTGACCCGCTCGCCACGCTCGGCTAAACCAATGATGATGTCGTCGATATGGGCAAACGTGCCGGTATTGTTCGAAGATCCCAAGCCGTTTCGGGCGTCCGCCGTCGTGGCGTTGTTGTAGTTGTTGTAGAGCCCGAAGTCCGAACCGCCCGGCAACGTGCCGCGATTAATCAATCGCAATACATCGCGGCTTGGATCGGCCGTCTGAGAAATTCCATCGTACAGACGAATCCCTGTCGTACCGAGCGTCGGGAATGCCGACTCGTTGGCCGCCGTAATGGCGGGATCATCCAGCGGGTTGGCCTGACCCATCGTCGCCGCAATGACGGTACGCATCGCGTCCCGAACAACGGTGGCACTGTCGGTGATGTTGACCTGCACCGCTACCGTGCCCGGAGTCACGCTGGCCTGTGATTCAACAATCGTTGCCGGCAGCGAACTGCCCGCAAAATTCGCCGCATCGGTAGCGTCATTGAAACGCACCCAGTTCGGGCGGTCGATCGCATCAAGCACGGTGACATTCGGTTGCAACGCGAGGGTTGTCGACACCGCGTCGGCGACTTGTTCGGCCGTCCAAGTCGGGTCGTAGATCACTTCAATTGCGCCCGGCAAACCGGTGTTGGCGGTTTGAACGAACTCGACCGTCGAAGTGCCCGCAGTGGTCGGAAAAGAGAACGAAGCCGAGCCTGGCAAGGCGGCGAGTTCCGCACCCGAGAGCATTTTCAGGATCAGACCGCGATCAAATTCGAAGGTCGCAGGGACACCACCCACCGGAGTGATCGTGAATTGATGGCCGTCAGGAATGGTGTGCGCCGGCACCCCATGCAATTCGCTGTACTCGCTGCGCATCTCTCCTGCGGTGCTGTACTCGAAGCGAATCCGTACGTTTTCGCTGCCGGCGAAAGGCGACAAATCAATGCGAGCCTGGCGGAATTCGCCGGTCGTGAAAAGCTCTTGGACCGAGATCTTGGAAACAGGATCGAAGTAGTTGCTTCGACCATCAAACTCTTCGCCTGCATTGTTAACGCCTTGGTTGGTCGACCCCAAGTTGCTCGTTGCGACCAAACTCCACTGGTTGTCGTCGCCGGTGACGTACACGCGGAGGGCGTCACGGACGTCCGCGTTGTTATTCGCATCGGTAATGTCGTTGCTGGCCAACAGGTAATTGAAATACAACTTCGGCTGATCGGCGGCAGTGGCTTGGGACAGGTCGATCGCCGCACTCTCGACGGTGCCGTGGGCGCCACCGGGGACGTTGATACCGGCAATATCGCGAGGGACCAATCCGTTTTGCGCATTGGTGCCGCTGCCGTCGAGCAAATTTTGTGGGTTTTCAAAACCGAACATCAGCGTCGTTCCGCCGACCGATTGGTTGCGGGCGTTTCCAGGATTGGTTCCGCTTGGCAACACACTTTCACCGCGTGCGCCAGCATTGCCCTGTGACGAACTGACGTGCCACGGGCTGCTGGACTGTGGACTGAAGAACATGCCTTTGACGTTCGCCGGAAGCGAGTTCGTTTGTGTCTCGCCCCCGTACTGGAAGATTGGCCTGGCAACCGCGTTGCCGTTGAGTAGCTCCAGGGGTTGGAAAGCAAACAATTGCCCGGTCGCTGTCTGACCGATCATCAAGCTTTCGGTGCCGTCAAGCGTCATTCCGATCGGCGCCCGCGTGACGTTTTGGAAGACCAACTCGGTCACACCGTCCATCATCACGACGCGGCCCTGCATCTGACCGAGAGTCGCCCCCAAATTGGGATTGAAGCCGCCGTTAGGAGCCAGCGTACCCATATTGATGTCGTTGGCTGCATTGGCTCCTTGATTGTTGCCCGTATCAATGCTGTAGCGGAATACGTCGCCAGTGTCGACGAAGGCGTATAGGAAGCCACCCCGCGTCACGATACTGGTTACCGTTCCTGGGGTATCGACGTAAACCTGGCCAACCTCTTCAGTACCCGACCACGGAAGGTACCCTGGCAAACCGCCGGACGTATTTCCATCACCATCTTGAGCAAAGTAGTTCTCAGGCGCCGCCGCAGCGAATGCAGGCGGAATCGTTGTCCGCGTGTTGGTCGTGTTCGTGTTCACTCCGCGGCTGATCAGGCTGCCGTCGTTCGGATTGGCCAAGAAAATCATGTTGCGGGCCCGCTCTGGCGGGATGGCGGCAAATCCGTCGATATACGTCACAGTGGCGACTGGTGTTGTATCAGGATCATCACCGCGTAAGACCGAGACGCCACTCAAATTGGAGCGATCGGCTACGACGTACATTAATCGCACCGGATCTGTCTCGCTCGTGGTTGGATCGGACCAAATGTCGGCCGCGCTGAACTGCAGGCCATTACCGGCACCGGGAATGACACGAGAGGTATCATCGGCGTTGGTCCCCGTGGTTCGGAAATACTCGTAAGTGTTTGTGCCGATTGAACCGCTGGTACGGACAGTCCCATGCGGTTCAACGACGGTGAACTGACGGTTATTTGAGCGTCCGCCCTGGATCATCCGCATGACTCCTTCGGGGTCGGCGGTCAGGATCGCCGCATTGGAGTAGCGGCTAGCTGGGTCAGACACGTTTCCATTCGCGTCCTCGTTGATGATTGAATCCCAATTTCCAGTGAATGCATTGTAGACACGAATTTGGCTGTCAATAGTACTGTTAGGACCATCAATCATCGCGATCAGCGGCACATCGCCGAGCGTGTACCTGTGAACCGCATTGTTGGGACTGAACGCCGGCACCAATGTCGTCGTTTCCGTGGCAAATTGATCGGTACCACGGCTACCGAAGCTGTCGGTCGTTTGCGAACCGGTGGTGATCTGGTTCGGGAAAATGTTATCGGTGAACCGTTCTTCCACGAAACGCGGTTGCCCCTCGATCGGTTCCAATCGGACGCCCGTATTGGTGCTGTTTTCGTTGGTGTACTGGTCGAGTACCGAGGAGATCTGATTGTTCGGAGCAACCCGAACGGAATAGCTTTGGTCCGGAGGGAGCGTCGGCAGCGAAATCGGGCCGATGAATGGATCGGTCGTTTGAATGCTGCCTCGTGCCAGGTCCTTTTCACCTTCGTTAGTTAACGCACGGTCGTCCAAGATGTTGCTGTTGGTACCGATCGCGATCAGCTGGTTGTTCTGATACAGGTACGCCGTTAAGTCGATGTCGTTTTGCGGGTAGTCGATGTCAATGACGGTCGATACGTAATCGGGCACGGTCGCATTCGCGATTGAAACTTCACTGGTCAGACTCTCGGTACTGTCCGCGACGATGACCTCACGGCGTGACACGGTAAAGTTGACGGTATCGATGGAATCGTTGACATTGCCGGCACCGGTCAGCATCGCGCGATCGCTTTGGTTCAAGTCACCTAAGCTCATCGTGTCCGTTCCGGTTGCCGTTCCGGCCAGTGGCGAGTGGGCGGGCAAGCCGATAATGTCCACACCGGTGGTCGCGTAACGGATGTCGGCGAATCGTACCGTCGAGCCACCGAACTCGTCTGCTTCCCGCAATCGAACTTGCAGTTCGTATTTGCCTGCGGTGCGACCGGCGGTGTATTCGGCTGGGGTGTCGTCATCCCATAAACCCGCGGACTTGTTGGCCATGTCGGTCGACGAGTTGCTGCGAACGCGAATGAAGTATTGCTTGTCCGCCGTACCCGTTCCTGGGAGCGACAATCGCAGACCGGCGTCATACGGATTTTGAGATCCTTCGTCGAGGTAGCTTCCGTCCGAATTGGTGCGAGCCTGGGAGCTGAGTTGCAGTGGCAGACCCAAGGTCGGGTTGCCGGCAGCGGGGCCGTTGACATCCGGCAGAGTTCCGCCGTTCTCGGTTCGCGAATCGTCGCTGATCGCGATCAATCGAGGTTGGTTGTTGACCGTCTCAAAGACTTCGATAACCGTGTCCAAACCGTATTGCGTGTGGTCGATATCGATCCATACGTCGGTTCCCGGTTTGGCATCGAAGCGATACATGTCGGCATCCGAAGGCGTGGCGATCGCCGCGTGGATGGTGAAGCCGAGCCTTGAGTTTTCGTCGCTGGTCTTTTCGCCCGTCGCCAACAGACCCATGTACTGAGCCGTCTGCGTCGTTGAATTCAGATCGGTATTGCTCTCCAGTTCCACCAACGTTTCGACATTACGGTCATGCGAGTATTCGTTGAGCTGGATACTACGCCATGCTCCCGGAGCCAACGGCGCTACCACGCTTCGGGTGGCCTGACCCGAGATCGAATCCGCGATCACTTGGCTGACGGCGTTCAGCTGAGCGGTATCGTTCACGGCGAAAGCGACGTTGATGACATCGATTGCTGCGGTGATGCCATCGGTCGCATTAACGATCGGCAGGTAATCCAGCAGGGTGCCGAATCCGATGCCCGATTCGATAATCGTTCCACCGGTCGAGGTGGTGTAGCCGCCGGAACCATTGTAGGTGTAAACGGATGTTTCATCGATCGCGATGGCCTCATTACCGGCCGGGTCGGTGATGTCCACCCCTAGGATGCCTTGCACGGCGTAGTTGGCACCCTGCAAACGCGAGATCAAGCTGGCTTGATCCAGTGACGGGTTGACGATCGTTCGGCCTTCGTCGGTCACCAGGACCATGAACTTTGCCGCTGCGGCGCGCGGCGTGTAGTTATTGAGTGCGAAATCCATCGCTGCAAAACCGTCTTCGAGGGCTCCGGAGATGACGAAGTTCGTTGCGGCGTTTCGATATTGAGCAGCCGTACCAAAGAGTCCGCCCCCGACCAGAATCGATCGTCCTTCGGTTCCTACCGAGCCACCGAAACCAACCGCACCGAAGCGATTGCCACCGTTGACACCGATCCCGTTGGCCAACAGTTCGCGGTTAAGCTCGTCGATCAAGTCGGGCGAGAATTGCTGCGCGTTGAACATCGACCCGCTCTCATCCATCAGCACGATCACGTCGGCAAAAGGTGCCGCACTGGAAACCGTAACGACACAAGCGCCCGTATTGGTCGTATCTCGCATCGGGTTGCCGCTTAGATCGAATCCGGCACCCACGGTGCAGTCATCGATCGAAGTCATGACGACGGGATGTCCCGGCGTGCCCAAGACATGAATCCGTCCGCCGACGCGATCGTTGATGTCCAGCGGCAATCCGTCGGCGGTGAATCCGGCGTTCGTTCCGTCAAGCTTGATGACCAATGATTCGTCGACCTTACTGGCCAGACGCAACCCGCCTTCGGTGTGGAAGTTTGGTACACGAATCTCGCCAGTCACGACGTGAACAATATCGGTATCGTCCCAAACCGATTCACCCGAAAGCGTTTGCTCGCGGATCGACAAGCCGTTGATCGCCACGTCTTGCATACGGTTGTCACGGATCAACGGGCCTTGGTTCCCGATCGTTCCGCTGACGATATTGGCCGGGCCGGATTGGCGACCGGTATCGGCGACAAAATCGTTGCTGAGGGCATCGGCATTGATGCTGATCGCGGTCAGACCGGTGGAAGTATTTCGTGACGGGAATGAGTCACCATCGTCGGCACCATCGAAAGTGTTCCCGACAAGAATCGGCTGACTTCCAACGACATAAATGATCGCTCGATCGTTGGGGCCACGTCCCAAACGCGGACCCGACGAAGAGATCGATCCGTCTTGTCCGTCGAGGTTATGTTCAAAATGGGTGTTGGCGATCCGCGCCTCGGCTTGGTGAATTTCGATCGCATTGAACGCAGCCGTGTTGAGTTCCAGCGACGACGTTCCGCCGGCGTTGGCGATCAACGCGTGATCGATCGACAGACGCGACGAATGTGCCGCATAGATACCTGACCAATCTCCCGCTTCCCCGTCACGATCCGCGTTGGAATTGGTGATGCTGTTGTTGTTGGTATCGAACGTGCCGCCCGCACCAAATCGGTCGTCGTTGATCGACGTGAAGATGATGTCCTGGCCCGGTTGACCTTCGGCAATCAGCGAAGCACCCATCGTTATCTCGATGCGTGCGTCATTCGCCTTGATGACCATACCCGGATCAATCACCAGACCCGCATCGCGAAGGCCACGACGGTACGCGGCACCATCGGCGAACAACGGGTTGCCGACCGGAATCGAATCGCTCGGGTCCGTCACAATCGTACCGTCATCGGTGAACGCGCTGTTGGCAGAGTGCTCGGCGACGAACACATAGGAGTTCGAACCCGGATCACGGCGGTAGATTCGCTTGGCGGAGTACCCAGCCGGTTGGCTGGCAAAGTTGGCGACACTAATCGTTCCAGCCGCCGCGATGTTCACGCTCAAAGAAACTTCGCTCGGTAACGATTCGTTCCCTTGACCATCGACGAATGTGTAGAGGTACTCGTAGGTTCCTCCGGGCAGTGAGCCGAGCGTGAAGGCGTCGTTGGCGGTCGGACGGGAGGTCGGACGATCTCCGGTTCGGCGCGAGAACTGGTCATCGATTCGGCGATTGATCGCAAGGTCAGCGAATTTCTCGTTAAGCTGATCACCGATCGCGGCCCCTGGATTGGGAACCAAGATCGGGTTGCTGCGCGGAATGATGCGACTGTCGTCCACGCCCGTTCGTCCGTTATCGACAAACGTTGATGCGGTTCCGGCCATCTCTCCGATGAATCGATAATTGCCCGTCGGAGTTGCGCGGTACACTCGACGTCCGACAAAATCGGCAGTCAAACTTCGCGGCGAATTATTAGAGATACCGTCGAAACCACCCAGCGCTACCGTCGAATTGGCAGCCGCCACTGTGAACATTCGCGGGGCGCTCGGCAAGGATTCGTTTCCGAACGCATCGACAAACGTGTAGACATACTCGTAATCCCCTGCGGCAAGCTGGCCAGGTGTGACTGTCGTTGCGAATGTCAGGCCGTTGGACGACGGACGGGAACCACGTAAGGCTCCGAGCGGGTCATGCTCGAATTTGGCACCACCGGGTGCACCTTGGATAATCAAGCTTTCCGACAAGAAGTGAACAATGTCCGCGTCATCGAAACGCGCCGGAACGGTCAACTTCTCGAGAGGACTTCCCAGGTCGGTCGGAATCGAAATGAAGATCCCGTTACGTGAGTTGTTACTCAGCTCGTTACCGGTGATCGATGGACCGATGCGGTCGTAGTCCGGAACGAAGAATCCGTATTTCTGATAGCGAGATTCAGTGAATGTGGTGTACTCGAACGATTCCAGGTCGGCGGTCACCGCAGCCGAGGCATTGTCGCGAATCGTGTTGAACGAAATTTCAGGTCGTTGAGCTGAAAGATCGATGGGGCTGGCACCACCACCGCCGAAACGAATGTCGGCATGGTTGACGTAATTGACGAAGATGCCTTCGCGTTCAGCATCGCTTCGACCGGCTTGGCGGTCGACGTCGGCGCGGAACACCAATCCACCCCATTGACCCGGTGCGGCGAAACTCGTGGTATTCGGGTTGCTATTTCCGCCAATGGTGCGATCGCTGTAGGACGTAAAGTACACCGGATTGTCTGGTTGACCCAGTACTTGCAATGCTGCGCCGAGTCGCTCTTCGCTGTTGTCGGATCCGATTTCAATGCTCGTCCCCGCGAGTTTAATCACCGCCCCCGCGTCGATCATCAAGGTGGTATTTCCCGGAATCTTTAGCGAACCGCCGTCGGCCAGATCGCCGCTGCCGGCGTTACCGATCAAATAAGGTTGCTGTGATTGGGGCGCGACGAGACCGTTTGCGTTGGATTGTCCCAAAACTCGGATCACGAATTTCGGCTCTTGCAGGTTGTTCGCCGCAGCGATGTTACGTGCATTCTCGACGAAGCTGATCGCCGAATCGATTTGATTGAACGGTCTGGCCACCGAACCGTCCGCACCGGCAGCCGGGGCGCGATTGTAGACGTAAAGTGTATGCGTCGTGTCCGCCGCGTTAATCCAGAAGTTGTAGTTGCCCCCCGCTTCGCCATCTCGATCGCCATCAAACAGCGTGCCGTCGACGTCCGTCAGCACATTGTTGGGAGACGCGATCGGGTTGTAATCGATCCGCAGATCGTATTCGCCATCGCTTGAGCCACCACTACCAGGCACGATCGAATTGGTATCAAACTGGTTGCCTTCGGACGTGACCGCGAGTCGGTATTGTCCGCGAGGAAGCGTCAAGTCCATGAACGGATCGGCACCGAAGTAATCGTCATTGACCGCGTAGATGCTCCATGGAGCGTCGGCGGCCGCATCAATATCTCGGGCGAACAGAACCAGCTTCGCATCCAGCGTGCTCGCACCCGCCAAACGTTGGGCGACGACTTCCGCACGGAACTTGCCACCCGTTGCGTTGTCGACTCGGAAGTCATACTGATCGACTTCGTTGGCTTCGGTCTGATACAAGTGCTGGCCGTGCAAGACGTCGACCACGCCGGGATAGACCCACTCTTCACCAGGGATTGGAATGCCGGGCTGCGGAGGGTTAAGCGTGGGCGTGACAGTGTCGCTGTAGCCGAGAAGGCTTGAGTAGCCGAGATCCGAAGCATCGTTTAGGCCAAGGACCCGCATGAATTCACCCAGGGCCGCCTCGAAGATGGACACCTCGGTGAGCGAATTGCCGTACTCCAACGACCAGTTCTCACTGCCGTCAAAGATCAACAAATTTTGAGCTGGATCATAAGCGGCCACATCGCGGTCACCTTCGTTGCTAACGGTGCCACCGACCGGGAACATGTCACCGACAACGATCCGCAACGCTTGACGAGTCGGATCCCCGGGGACTTCAGCCGTAGGCGTTTCGATGAAATCGATTCCGAATGTGTTACCGAGAATGCCGATCGCTTCACGGAAACGCAATTCCATTTCCGGGAACATGACCGTGTTCAAGTTGGGCACCGGAGAGCCATTGGACGCGCCGTAAGGCAGCGTCTTTGAGAAACTGTAGTAGAACTTCGCAATACCCGTGTCGTTGTCGCGATCGAACGCTAAATGGCTTTCGATTCCCACGTTGCGGTGTCCAGGCGCATCGGCGGCACCGGGCGAGTCAATTCCGGTGCCCGCACCACTGATCGATTGGCCGGTGATTTGGAACGAGGCGCGACCATTGAGCGTCTGCGAGTCCCCTGGGGACATTGACAAAACATTCAAATTCACGGTTTGGGGATTCTGGTCGTCACCGATACGAAGTCGTAGCGTGTCGACGTCGGTTCCGCCCACTAAATCCGCCAGATCCGTTGGGAAAATCAGCCGAACTTTCCGTTGGGACATCGGCAAAGAAGCCTCGTCAATCGTGCCGCGGTCCAGTCCGAGCAACGACGGATCGATTTCCACCAAACCAGGAATCATCGGGGGCAGGTCATCGTTCTGCTCGATGGTGCCATTGGTCGCGATCAGTTGATAGAACGCCGGATTCAAAATCCCAGCTGGATTGGTCAGATCGAGTTCCACAAACAAATCGGCCGAATCGAAATACACGTCGATCGCATTGCGGGCTTCGGTCACATTGACCGTCCCGCCCGTACCGGAGACCGTGACTGGGGCCGGCACCACTGCGGTGACTCGAGCGCCCAATTCAACTTCGAACATGATCGACTGTTCGGTCGCGCCCGGCAGATTGGGCTCGAACGCGATGAAACTCGACGAGGTATCGGTGGAGTCGTCGCCTTGGACCGTATTGCGAACCACCAATCGGTAGTAGCCGTCACGCAAGGTCTCTGCGAAACGCAAAATAACCGAACTTCCGTTTGCTGCGATTTCTCGGCTGCCAATCGCGACTAACGACGGATCCCCGGCCGCATTGTCGAAGTCAGGATCGTCAAAAATACCGACCTCATAACCGAACGGATTCTCACCACTTCGCTCGCTGTATTGAACGAAAATGTTTTCCGGATCGAGTGCCGAAGCGCCATCAAGAGTGAAACGTCCGTCAAATGAGACGATCAATTCTTTGGGCGACTCGGTCAATTGGGTCGGTTCGTCGTCAAGATCCATTTCCATCAAGAAACGATCATGCGGTCCAACGCCGATCAGGGACGGACCTGCGGCGGCCGCTGCTGGAGTCGGATCAGGTAAAATAATCCGAGTCGGGTCGAACTGACTCACCAGGCCACTGATGATGTACTCGCCGATGCTCGCGTAGTCGGAATATCCGTTGCTGGCGGGTGTCAAATGGCCGACGCCGTCGACGCTCAGATAATACAACCCTTGGGGAAGCGTTGTGTTGATCGTCGCCCCAAGCGTGTTGGCCGGGTTCGACGTCGCGACCACGTTGCCGTTGGAGTCATATAGTTTGGCCTCGATGTTGAGGTTAGCACCATCACGCAGCTGGGCTTGTTCGTAACTGACGGTGAATCCGCCGGAGCCATTGGAGGTGTAGAGCTGATTGACGTAGGGTGAAATGTCCAGCTCGATCAAACCGCCCGGACCCGTTTCGATTTCAAAGAAATCCATGTCCGTGCGATTGTTCACCAGACCGTAGGCGAACACCGGCCATTCGGTGGCATCGGGATCCTTGGTGTACGTCACTGGCGATGCCAACGGAATCGTGTTTCCTTCGTTGTCACTTCGGAAACCAAACCCATACCCGCTGACAATCTTCTCAAGGTCGCCGACGCCGCTATTGAAGTTCTGACCAGGGCCGGAATTGGTCGTGGCCGGATACTCGCCTTGGTCCCATTGGACGATGTTCGCGCTGAAAGGAGCACCCATGATCGGGCCCCAGAAGTTTTCGCCTACGCCGTGACCGCTGTAATAAGTCAAGTCTGGGTCTGGACCGGTATCACCATCATGTGACAAGCCCAGCGCATGCCCGACCTCGTGTGAGACGGTTTGAGCTGCCGCCACTTCGCCTTGGTTGAAGATCCATACAGGCGTCTCGGTCGCGTTGGGGAATCCATCATAACCCCATCGGAAACTGTCGATGAAGGCAACACCGCCGCAAGAGTTGTTGCATAGGCCCATCGTGTTATCAGTGATGATCGCTCGGACGCCCCACTTCGTATCACTGCCACCCGTGTTGACCAACGCGGCCTCACCCGGATCCTCAGTCGTCACATTCACATTGAACGGTGCAAAGTCCGCAGCAACCCGTCGCCAAATGTTTTGAATCCGAAGCAACTCAGTTGCTGAGAACGCGGGACCGTTTCGTTCAGGGTCATACGGTTGAGCCACGATCGGCGAAACACCGCCGTTCCAAGCTGACACGGACGTGTCTCCATCAACGTCGATGTAGATCGTGTGATCAGCACCGGGGTTGCTGTGTAGATTGAAGGTCGCGGCAAGCGGAGCGGGCGCGAGCTCGGTAACCGCTTGAGCACCCTGAGCGGCAATCGTGGCGTAACGCACGATATCTTCTTGCAGCAGATCCAGCGGTTCGACAGCACCAGGATGAACGTCGTAGTTGGTGATCGGTTCTGGATTGGCCGATGGCAGGAAAGGTCCGGCAGGTTGCCACACTTCAGCCGCCAATAATTCTCGCTTTTCGAGGGTCTCGTGGTTCAAACGGCGTGAAGATTGCTTAACTGACTTGGTGCGCTTGCGGGCGTCCTTGCGGGAGAAATCGAAACGCGAAAAGGCAGGGCGACGGGACATATTCAGCTCACAGCGTAGGGATAATTGAACCTGATTGTGGCCGCTTTTGAAGTGAAATGAATGCCTGTAACTCACTTCTTGGGCGGGTCAACCGTACATCAGTGGAAGGATTTTAGGCGAACTAGGCACCGTAAGAAACCTATAGGCCGCAAAATCGTTCCATATAGGAACACACGATAATCGGGGGGGAACTCAGTTCCTCACGTTTTCCTGAGATTTTTTGACGGAAAAATTTTTTCCACGCTTGATTTTCCGGAACTATTCACAATGACGGAAAGATGGGCTAAATGGGAGGCTTGGGGCCTGCGTTGAAAGCGAGGTCTTCAAGCCCGGATTTCGCCTCCCTAAGCGATCACGCGGTCGCGTTATGATGACTCGTCCACCGTACGGAACCGCGTCGCGGCGAACGAGTAGCGGCTGTCGGTCGATTCAGTCCCGGTGCGGGGACCACTGGCCCTGCTGGCGCAGCGTCAAAACCGCCAACAATCGCGGAACTTGGTTGCGTTTGAGGGGTTCCTACTCACAATGGTTTATCCAGCTCCACTGCGATGTGCTGGGAACCTTCACACTCCACTCTTCACCCTTTACTCTTCACTCCCATGCCTACCCACTCCCCCCGCCGTCGCCCTCGTCCCGCCTCTGTTCGTTCCGCTTTCACGTTGCTCGAGTTGCTGCTCGTGCTTTCGATCCTCGTGGTCATTGGCGGGATCGTCGTCGTGAATATCTCCGGTGCGCAGTCCGACGCGAATATCAACGCGACCCAAGCCCAGCTCAATTCGCTCAAAAGCAACGTTGTCTATTACAAGCTGAAGATGAACTCGTTGCCCGAGTCGCTCGATAATTTGGTCGAAGGCCCCAGCGATTCGGCGAAGAAAGCCAAGTGGGTTGATTCGATTATCGAGAGCGTTCCCGTCGACGCATGGGGCAACCCATTTGACTTCAGCGCCAAAGGCAATGAGTTCGAAATTAAAAGCGGCGGATTGGACGGGCAGATGAATACCGAAGACGACATCGTCGTCTCAGGTCGATAGCGGGCGGGGCCCGCTGCGGTTGGCGGTTGGCGGTTGGCTTTTTGGAGCCCGCGATGCAGCTAACGCGACCAGGGGTTTCCACAAACTTGCAGCCGCTCTTTGACGCGTCCATTTCCAGCGAATTCACCATCTATCCGAGAAAGCCAATTGCTAACAGCCAAGAGCCAATTGCTAGACGCCAATAGCCTATTGCCCCGCTCGGCTTTCACCCTGCTTGAATTGCTATTGGCGATGGCGGTGTTTGCCGGGGCTGCCGCGATGGTGATGCCGACGATCGGTGGATTGTTGACCGATCGCCGGATCGTTCGAGCGGCCGATCAAGTCCGTGCCGAAATGATTCGCCTGCGGGTTCATGCGATGCGTCACGGCCGAGTGATGAAGCTCGAGAATGTGGCGAGCGAAGATCCCGCCGTTGGTAATCAACTCAAGATCACCTCGGTGTTCTCATCGACGGATTCGATCAACTCGATGGATTCTTCCGGAGGCCAAAGTTCCTTGTTATCCGGCGCCGACCAAACCGTCGGTGCGCTGGGGACCGCCATGACGGTGGGCGGCGAAGAGTCATGGGCGATCGAGTTGCCGGTCGGCGTCTCGGTGAAGGCGGTGGTAACCAGCCCCGCGGGCGGATCGGCGAGCGTCGAAGCGGCATTGCTAACCACATCAGGCTCAGGTGCATCGGGTGGTGCATTGACAACCATGCCTGTGGTCTATTTCTATCCGACCGGACAAACCAGCAACGCGATCATCACGCTCTCCGATGAGGTGTCACCGGACCAGTACGTGCAAATCCGCGGTCTGACCGGAGACGTGACGATCCGATGAAGTACGAATGTCGATGGTTAGTTAAGTGTAAACAGAGGGTTGCCGGGTCTCCGCTATCGCTGCGACCCAGCCGACGTCTGGTAGGCTGGGTGGAGGAGGCTTTGCGACGAACACCCGGCAGTTTGACATTGACGTCAAGGTTTCAAGCCAAAAGCCAAAAGCGAAAAGTGAACCGCCACTCCCCCGCCGGGTCTCCGCTATCGCTGCGACCCAGCCTACGAGTGCCATTCTATAAACGCAACGCGTTCTCCTTGTTGGAAATGATCTTGGCTTTGGCGCTATTGGGCACATCGTTGGGGATCTTGGCCCAGGTTGCGTTGACGGGGACGGATGCGGCAACTGAAGCCGAGCATTTGTCGCAGGCTCGCATGATCGCTCAAAGTCACCTCGCCGAGATTTTGGCTGCCGGCATCACCCCCGCAGCGGTTCCGCCTTCGCCGACCGCCTCAATGGACTCGGCCTCCACCACCGCATTCCAGTACCAAGTCGATGTCGTTCCTGCCCCCATGGACGGAATGCTCGCGATCCGAGTCAGCGTCGAAGCCCTCGACGAAGACGGCGGCGCGCCGCTAGCCAGCTACTCAGCGACCCGTTGGATGATCGACCCCGCACTAGGCCTCGCCGAGATGGCCGCCGAAGAAGCGGCGGTGAAGAGTGAAGAGTGAAGAGTGAAGAGTGAAGAGTGAAGAGTGAAGAGTGAAGAGTGAAGAGTGAAGAGTGAAGAGTGAAGAGTGAAGAGTGAAGAGTGAAGAGTGAAGAGTGAAGAGTGAAGAGTGAAGAGTGAAGAGTGAAGAGTGAAGAGTGAAGAG
>NZ_SJPM01000008.1:34187-206407 GCF_007859915.1 Neorhodopirellula pilleata | reverse complement strand
CTTCTTGAACAGAGGACTTGAGCTTCGGCTAGTGGCACTGGCTTCGGGCAGCGACTTACGGACCAGCCAAGAAAAAGATTCGAACTCAAACCACGCCTCGCCGCGAAGTCAAATCCTTATTGGTTCGTCGCGTTCATTCTCATCCGGTAATCAGAATGACCGATCGGCTTTGTATACGCGCCTACTCGCAGGCGCATTTGATCATGCTTCATCCTCCGTTAGCTCGATGAAGTTTTCGGTATGGTAGCCGGAATACAATTGGCCCGTCTGGTGGTCTGCAACGACACAATGGCCCGGCATGTTCGGGATCTCGCCGAAGTAGATATACGTGCGGCCATCAACGAATGGATATTTTGCGTGGTAGTCATTGGGCAGAGAATCAAAATTGAAACGCACCAAGCTCAGGTAGCGTGGGCAGCTTGCAGGCGATGAGTCATCAGCTTCTGTCATAGGGCGTCGTAGAGTTTCATCTGTGTTTAGTCGACGAACGGCAGCCATCACCCGGCACGCGCGAGAAAGGCTTCCATGTCAAAAAACGGCCAATCGCGTGCTCGGCGTGCATGGCTTTGTTATCGGATTCTTGTTCAGTCCCAGTAGTTGAAGATGATCTCGCCGGACACGCGTGGTTTATGCACGATGATTTGATCGTATTCTGTGTCCGAAACATCAACAAGCTCCATATCGTGCGGCGAAATGTTTAGGTCAGCAACACGCAGTAGCGTGTAACCATCAACCGCGTTCCAGTAAGTGGCATAGTCAGGTCGCTCAATGAACTTGTGAATCAAATCACCAATGGGCATCTTTTCCGCGAAGGCGAGGACCGGATAGTGGGCATTGAACAGAATCACGAATGTTTCGGTACGAGTCTCAAACGTTGCGCTGGTGAAGTTCTTTTCTGTCGCCCCCGCCTTGCGGTCGATTGCGACGACATTCGCGCCTATATGTCTTGCAAATGCGTAACAGTGGTTTAGGAACTCGGCTTCGTCGGTCGACGGTGGTGGCGGATCGAGATAGTAGTGAAACCCCGTGATACCGTAGGGAGGCCTGTGCATTTCAGGACGGTTCTTATTCCGATAACGATACGGATCACGTGGTCGCCGCGAACGACCAACCACTCCAATAAACTCAACTCGGCGACTCACGTGCATCCGCTGGTTCTGTCATTCTTCCAGTGCATCGCCAAACCAACGTAACAATAGAAGCGGCTCCAAGCCCAAAACCAAGTCCGTAAAGAACTGCGAGCGCAAGTGTTTGTGGAACAAGGAATTCTTCTCGCAGATTCCGTTCAGAAATTGTCTTCAATTTTAATCTGATTTGCAACTGACACTGCCTCCACCCATCGCGATAAGCATCGATTACATGACCGGGGGCGTGGATGATGTTTGACGGAACCATCGGATTCTCTTCAGGTGCATTCCAAAGCTTCTGACCCTCGAAGCTGATGTCATCGACGAAGTAATCCCGACATTCCTCCCAGCCCCAAAAGTGGTCACGCAGATATTCCGCATGTCCGTCGACCGTGACGTCTCGTTTTTCTACCATTGAAAAATAGGTGATGTCGCGATCAAACTCAGACGGCATGTTCGGAGTCGTGTATTGAATTACCGATTCATTCAGGACGCGACGAGGCCAGTTTGCCACTGTGTAAAAAGCCCAACACGCAGATAAAGCGAAAAACGCGGCGAGTGCGAAACAGCGAAATATGGTTCGACCTCGTATTTGACAGAACGTCCGCCGTCACCGGGCGGCGAGTGTTAAACTAACCATCAGAAAACGCGTTGACGCCGCTCCGGTGCACGGCATGGTTATCCGCCGTTCGTTGGTTCCGTATTGGATCGTGAAATTGCAGCGTGTATCAAGTAGGTTGATAAGGCGGCTAGCGAAAGACGAAACACAAAAAAGATCAGCGGGTAAATCTTCGGGGGATGCGAGACAGGGATGAGCTCGATCATTGCAGGAACAAGAAAGGCGGCAAGCCAAATTAGCAGGTTGACCACGACGAGTTTGTTGCCATTGGAATCGGCCATTGTTCTTTGTCCAATATGGGGTTGCTGGTGCGGCGGTCGGTGCGTTCAGGCTAGCAGCACAGGGACCTGAAAGCGCGGCGGAGTGCCACATAGTATCAAACTGGCTCGTAGGGCGGACTTTGTGGGCGGTGTCGATTGACGGTCGCCGCGCCAAAGAACTTGAAAATCAACTTGGGTCGGGACTCCACACGTCTTACTGTCGTGAATTCAGTCGGATAACAACATAATTATACAGGTTTGAACCGGTATATGCTCATATACCGGGCTTTATCTTGCCAATATATCCCGCTGATGCCTGGAGAGCTAGCCAGAAACCACTAGGCTGCGAAGGCGATCTGTGGGTCTGGGTTGGCTGGGCGATTAAGGAGTCTTGCCTTCACCGTGGGGGTTTGCTCAGACGAATGATGAGTTTCTTCGGCGGATGGTACCGATTCGGTGGGCGAGATGGTCCGGCAATGGATTCCGGTATCGATTCGACGTTAATCAGGCAACCTGACGCTGGACGGTTCTGTGGGCGGATAGTTCGCCAACGCGAGCCGATTTTTGTGTTTGAGTCGGTTGCGTCAGCGGGGCACTCGGCTGTCCAATACAATTTCCCACGGGGGCGCTCGCAGCGCCGACGACGTTTTTCGCCCATGAGTCTTTTGCCGTGTCAAAGAGTCCCGACCGATTCGGATCGTCGATCCTCGCCGTGATGCTGTGTTTGCTCGCGACGTTCGCCAGTTCACTCGGCTCAGGCTCGTGCCACGCGGCTGAATTGGACGACGCGATCGAGGCGTTCAATCACGGTCGATACGCGGAAGCGACTCGGATCGCATCGGAAAGAGTCGAGCAGGGAGTTTGGTTGGAACGATGGCCGGTGTTGTTGATCGAGTGTCAATTGACGACCGGAAAATATGCCGACGCACTGCAAACCTATCGCGACGCGATCACGCGGTATTCGTCGAGCATCGTGCTGCGGCGGTTGGGGCTCGACGTGCTGCGACTCAATGGGCTTCTCGAAGACGCGGACGTTGCCGAACTGCAACTGCAGGCGGTCTTGCAACGCTCGTTGTTAGGATACATTTCGCGGGACAACATGGTCGCCGCCGGCCGCTACCTCGCCGACAAGGGCGAAGACGCCCGCAAGATTTTGGAACTGTTTTACGACCGTGTCCGGGACCGTGACCCGGATTATCTCGAAGCGTATCTCGCGACGGCGGAGCTCGCGATCGAGAAAGGCGACGACTCCGTCGCCGCAAAAACACTCAGTGACGCGGCCAAGCTTGGCGAGTCCGATCCGCGGATCGACTGGCTGTTGGCAAAGTCTCTCTTGTCGTCTGATTTGGCCGCCGCGATCGAGGCATTGAATCGCGCACTGAAGATCAACCCGCGACTTCCGCAAGCCCAGCAAATGTTGGCCGAGCTGGCGATCGATGGGGAACGGTATGATGAGGCGGAGGATGCGATCACAGAAATGCTCAAGGTCAACCTTCATGACCAGAAGGCCTGGGCCCTGTTAGCGGTGCTGGCGCACATTCGCGGTGATTACGAGATCGAAAAGCTGATGCGTGCGGCCGCTTTGTCGACATGGGAAAAGAATCCCCATGTGGACCATTTGATCGGTAAGAAGCTTTCTCGCAAGTACCGATTCGCCGAAGCAGCCGAGTATCAAAACCGTGCGCTGGAGATGGAACCGAAGTATTCTGCGGCGATTCTCGCACTCTCACAGGACCTATTGCGACTCGGGGACGAGGCCGTCGGCTGGGAATTGGCCAACGAAGTGGTTGAGCTCGATCCGTACAACGTCGTCGCTTACAACCTTTTGACTCTCAAAGACGAGATCGACGGATACGTGATCCTCGAACAAGACGGTATTCGTGTTCGGATGGAACGGGTCGAAGCGAACGTCTATGGGGAAGTGGTGTTGAAGCTGTTGTCCGAAGCCAAAGCGACGTTGTGCGAAAAGTACAAGGTCAACCTGACCAATACGATCTCCGTCGAGATCTATCCGCGTCAATCGGATTTCGCGATTCGCACGTTCGGTTTGCCGGGCGGTGCCGGTTATCTCGGTGTGTGTTTCGGCCGCGTCATCACGGCGAACAGTCCCGCCTCCCAGGGCGAACGACCGGCGAATTGGCGTAGCGTGTTGTGGCACGAGTTGTGCCATACCGTGACCTTGGAGAAAACTCGCAACCGGATGCCCCGTTGGCTCAGCGAAGGGATATCGGTCTACGAAGAACGCTTGCGTGATCCGACGTGGGGTGAGTCGATGACGCCGACCTACCGTCAGATGCTCTTGAATGAGCAGCGGACGCCGGTGAGTGACTTGAGCGCGTCGTTTCTCAATCCCGCTTCTCCGATGCATCTTCAGTTTGCGTACTACCACAGTTCGTTGGTCATCGAGTTCATCGTCGATCGATACTCGATGGATGCCTTGCTCGCGATTTTGGATGATCTGGCCGCAGGGCTGCTTATCAACGATGCGTTGACTCGACACGTCGGTTCGCTCGCGAAACTGGATCAGCAGTTCGACGAGTTCGCGATCGAAGTCGCCAACGACCTTGGTCCGGTGATGAAGTGGGATCGAGAGGACTTACCCGAGTCGACGGATTTAGCGACGTGGCGAGGATGGTTGCGAATGCATCCGACCAATTATTGGGGGTTGCGGCGTCATGCCGAGTTGGCGATCGCGAAGAAAGAGTTTGCCGAAGCTAAGCGTTCGTTGCAGACGATCGAGTTGCTCGGTGGGATGACGAACGAGCGAAATGGACCGATGGAATGGATGGCGACGATCGAGCAAGAGATCGGCGACAAGGAATCTCGGCGTCAAGTTCTGTCAGGAATCTTGCGTCGATCCAGCGATGCGTTGGCTTTGATGACGGATATGATCGCGATGGACTTGGAGGAGGAACGCTGGGAAAGCGTCGTCGATTTGGCCGACCAGGCGATCGGCGTTCAGCCACTTCGGATCGAACTTCATGACGCGATGGCGACCGCCGCGATGAAATCCGGCCAGCCTGACCGGGCGATCGCGGCGTTGGAGTCGATGACGGCCCTCAAGCCGCTCGATCCGATCGCTCATGATTACCGATTGGCGCAGGCCCACCATCTGGCGGGCGAAGAGTCAGCCGCCAAGCGGCACGTGTTGCGTGCGTTGGAACAGGCCCCACGTTATCGCGATGCATTGCAGTTGTTGTTGGAGATCGTCCAAGCGGATGGCGTCCCAGCGGCGAACGCCCCAACGCAAAATGAAGAAAAGGTCGAACCATAATGTTTCGAATTTCAACGAGAGTAATACGAATGGGGATCGTTGCCACGGTGGTCTTGGCCCTGGCGGCGACGGTGGTGGCTCAGCGTTCGAGGTGGCGATCGTCGGGGATGTTGCCGGCGGATCGAAACGGCGTGCCCACTTGGGACGTCGACCCCAGGTTCCCGCACGACCTGTTCACGTTTGTGCGAGTTGAGTACGACTCTTACGGAGGCCGCGGTGGAGGCGGCGGGTGCTGGACGGATTACCCCGACAGCGATCTGAACTTCTCGTTGCGGTTGCAACAATTGACAACCATGAAGGTGAACCCCGATCCGATCACACTGCGTTTGACCGACGAAAGCCTGTTTGATTATCCATTTCTCTACATGATCGAACCGGGTTCGTTGGTTTTCAGCGAGGCGGAAGTGGAGGCGTTACGGAACTATTGCCTTCGCGGCGGGTTTCTAATGGTGGACGACTTTTGGGGCGATTCCGAGTACGAGAACCTACGTGACGAATTGAAACGCGTGTTCCCCGATCGCGATCCTGTCGAACTCCCACTCTCGCATGAGATTTTTCACTGTGTTTACGATCTTAAGGAAAAGCCGCAAGTCCCCGCGATCAATGCCGCGCGGCGAGGCTTTAATGGCGAGGTCGGTTCGTGGGAGTGGGCTCGGGATGGAAGCGACACGAGTACGCCACACTACCGCGCGATCAACGACGACGAGGGACGCATCATGATTCTGATTTGCCATAACACGGATTTGGGCGACGGTTGGGAACGCGAAGGCGAAGACCAATGGTACTTCGACGAGTTCAGCGTCAAGAAGGCCTACCCGATGGGGATCAACATTGTTACCTATGCCATGACTCACTAGCGGCGCGTTGATTTAGTTTGCATCGTAACCCGAAGCGTAAGCGAGGGATATATACAGAGGATTGAATTGCGTTGAATCCCTCGCTTACGCTTCGGGTTACGATTAAGTCAAATCCCTCGCCCATAAATCAAATCCCTCGCTCACGCTTCGGGTTACGATTAGATCAACTGCCCGCTAGCGGACGGGGAAAGCTAAACATTTGAGTAGCCGGAGTCGCAAGACTTCGGTTTTTGGTGAGGAGCTACCCTGAACTCTCGCGAGTCCAGCTACTAATGTCACGCGAAGTTTTAAAGATTCCAGTTCACTACGCTACATCATTTTCCGAACTCACTTCGAAAAGATCCTATGCTCACCGTCGAAGAAGAAGGCCAAGTCGTCCAGCAGATCGCCGAAGGGCGGAAACGAATCGAAGCCGAGTTGTCGAAAGTCATCGTTGGACAACACGACGTGATCGAGCAATTGTTGATTTGTCTGTTTGCCGGTGGTCACTGTTTAATCACCGGTGCTCCGGGACTGGCCAAGACGTTGCTGGTTAGCAGCGTTTCAAAAATCTTCCACCTGAATTTCCAACGCATCCAATTCACGCCCGACTTGATGCCGGCGGATATCACTGGGACCGAAATTCTGGAACAGACCGAATCGGGGCATCGTGCCTTGCAGTTCGTCAAAGGTCCGATATTTGCCAATGTGATCTTGGCCGACGAGATCAACCGAACGCCTCCAAAAACACAGGCCGCTTTGCTTGAAGCGATGCAAGAACACCAAGTAACCGCCGGCGGGAAACGCTACGAACTCGAAGAACCTTTCTTTGTCCTCGCGACGCAAAACCCGATCGAGATGGAAGGCACTTACCCGCTGCCCGAAGCTCAATTAGACCGGTTTCTGTTCAATGTCTTGATCGATTACTTGTCGCCTGAAGATGAGTTGTCGGTGGTAATGCAGACGACGGCCCAGCGTCCCGAGCCGATCGAACCGATTTTCACCGGGGAAGATGTCTTGAAATTCCATGCTGCCGTTCGTCGCGTTCCGATTGCTCGTGAGGTTGCCGAGTATGCGGTGAAGCTAGTCGGTGCGACGCGGCCCGGTCGCGAAGGCACGCCGGATTTCATTAATCAGTACGCTAGCTGGGGCGCGGGATTGCGGGCGGCGCAGACGTTGGTTCTGGGCGGCAAGGCTCGGGCGCTGCTCAACGGGAACGCTCACGTGCAATACGACGACATCGCGCGACTGGCTCATCCGACGCTTCGCCATCGCTTGCTGCTCAGCTACAAGGCCGAGGCCGAGGGACTGACCGTTGAGAACGTGATCGATCAACTCTTGCAAACCGTTCGCCATGGATAGTATCGACCTGATGATCGATCCATCGGCGGTGATGCAGATCAAAAATCTGCAGCTACGCGCCAAAGTGATCGTCGAGGGATTTTTCAGTGGTCTGCACCGCAGTCCGTTGCACGGCGCATCGGTCGAGTTCAGTGAATACCGCGCGTATTCACCCGGCGATGATGTCCGTGGGGTGGACTGGAAATTGTTCGCACGGAGTGATCGTTATTTCATCAAGAAGTTTGAAGATGAAACGAACCGGGATTGCCATCTGATCGTTGACCAGAGTCGTTCGATGGGTTTCGGTAGCCTCGGCTACACCAAGATGCAGTTCGCCCAATCGCTCGCCGCTTCGCTGGCTTACTACCTGCTTTTGCATCGCGATCGCGTGGGCTTGATGACGTTGGATTCGTCGATCGGAGACGTCGTCCCGTGTGGGAACCGAACCGGGCACCTGCGACGTTTATTGGCTTGTTTGTCTCGAGAGGTGTCGGGCAACGAGACGGATTTGCGAACGCCGCTCGGTCAAGTGGCGGCATTGACGCGTCGACGCGGTATGGTCGTTTTGTTGAGCGATTGTTTGACGCCGATCCCACCGCTCGAAGAAGGATTGAAATTGCTTCGCTCACGCGGGCACGAGGTGATCATTCTGCGAGTGCTCGACCCGGCCGAAACTACCTTGTCGATGGACCAACCGAGTGAACTGGTCGACATGGAAACGGGGCGGAGGTTTTACGTCGATCCGCAATCGGCCCGGGAGGACTATGTTCGTGCGTTCGAGGAGCATCAAACGTCGTTGGTTGAAACATGCGACCGTTTGGGTGTTCATTACTATCGATGCTTGACGGATGAACCGCTCAAGGATGCGTTATCCGGATTTGTGTTGGCTCATCAACGGAGGGTTCTGACGAATCGAAATCGACGATGAGCTTTTTGGCACCTTTTTATCTGCTCGGCGCGTTATCGGTTTTGGCTCCGATCGTGTTTCATCTGATCCGCCGGCAACCCAAGGGTGCGATTCCGGTTAGTTCGTTGATGTTCTTGCGACCAACGCCACCGCGATTGACCCGACGCAGTCGACTCGATGATTGGCCTTTGCTGATTCTTCGTGGACTGATCCTATTGTTGATCGCGGCAGCTTTCGCCCGCCCGTTTCTGAACGAGTCGGCCACAACGATGGAAGCGGGTGTCAACCGCCGCGTGGTTGTCTTGATCGATACCAGCGCGAGTATGCGACGCGAGGAAATTTGGACGGATGCCAAAACCGTGGCGATCGATGCGATCCATCAGTTAGCGTCCAACGACGCGATCGCGGTGTTTTCGTTCGATCGCAAAATCCAATTGCGTTTCGCCACTTCGTTGGATGGTGCCGCCGAGTCCGCTCCGACCGATCGCGATACCGAACTCGCCGTGGAAGCGATCAATGAACTGAATCCCACTTGGCATGCGACTGATTTTGCAGCTGCGCTCAAAGACGTCGCTCAGTGGACTCAATCGTGGGGAGATGACTCGTCATCGGGAGCGGAAGCCTCCCCGGTCCACATCGTGTTGGTCTCGGACATGCAAACCGGAAAGGGCATCGAAAGTCTTCAGGCGTACCCGTGGCCGGACAACGTGTCGGTTTCGGTTGAGAGACTGGAGCCAATCTCCGAGGGAAACGCTTCTGCGGTCGTGATGGCGGGCGTTGGGCAAGACGGACGTATTCCGATTCGGGTTACCCGAGACGCATCGGGCACGACATCGCCGATCAGTATTCGTTGGCAAAGCGAATCGCTAGAACCTGATGAAAGCCAATGGCGGACGATCGATTTATCGAGCGGTCAAACCCAGACGATTCAGCTCGAACTCCCGGAGGCGAAAACGGCGAGATTGACACTCCGAGGGGATGAGCAATCGTTCGACAACACGCGGCATTTCTTGACACCTGAACCTTTAAAGCTGGATCTTGTTTACCTTGGCGGGTCAGCCGATGAACGTTCCAACGACGCCGAGTTCTTTCTGCGGAAGGTTCCCTTTGATGACGATGGCCGGAGGGTCGAGGTGACATCATGGACCGCCGAAACAATCGACGAGGAATTGGACCCCGCCGTATGTCCGCTCGTGATCGTTGTGGATCCTACTGAAGTGTCCGATCGATCGAGAACGGATCGTCTGAAATCCTATGTGCAATCCGGCGGGACGTGTCTGTTGGTTCTGGGTAATCCGATGGAGGGTCGCAAGGCTGCCGGCGATAAAGATCAATGGAACGACCTACTTGAGATGCAGATCGACGAAGCCTCGGTATCCGACTACGCAATGATCTCTTACGTCGACTTTCGTGATCCGGTGTTCGAGCCGTTTGCGTTGCCTCAATTTAGCGATTTCACCAAGATTCGATTTTGGTCTTACCGGCGGTTGAGCCTTATGCCCGATTCTTGGAAAACGGTGGTGTCGTTCGATGGCGGCGACCCGTTGTTATTAAAGAAGCGTTTAGGAAACGGCCACATTTGGTTGATGACGGCGGGTTGGCAGCCGTCGGCCAGCCAGTTCGCGTTGTCGAGCAAGTTCGTTCCGATGATGACTCAGTTGTTCGAAAGCGGGATCGCGTCGCGTCCGATCGCCTCAGCGGTGACCGTCGGCGATACCATTGAAGGGCTGAGCAACCCGAAAGCGGCATTAACGCGACTCGACGAACAATTGAATCCGATCGGACCGATCGATCCGGAATCGGGGATTACGGAACCGGGCTACTACCGGCTTACCGAGGATGATCGGTCGTTTGACTTCGTCGCCAACCTCGACGAGTCCGAAAGCCGAGTCGCCGTTGTTGATGAGGAACGTTTGGAGCAGTTGGGCGTTCCGTTGAAGACACAAATCAGTCGCACCGTTCAGGTGGACTACGAAAGACAATTAAGACATCGTGAACTCGAGAACCGACAGCGGTGGTGGCAGATTCTGCTGCTCGTCGCACTCGTGTTGATCGCCGTGGAAACCTTATGGGGAAGTCGTCGTGCAAGACAAATTGCTTGAACAGATTGAGACCATCGCGAATCGTTATCGCAAACTCAGGATGCTGAAGTGGTCCGCGGCGGTGATCGCGATCGGCGTTTTGCTCGCGGTGATCGTTGCGATCGCGTCGGACCGTGGCTGGTTGATGCGAACGACGTTCGAACCGATTCCGCTTGTCATTGGGATTGTTGCGTTCACGTTCATCGGGTTGATGATCGTTCGCATCGTCGCTTATCGCAGTTTTCAAACGCCGAACCTGATCGCTAGAGAAGTTGAACGGGCTTTCCCAGATCTGGGGCAAAAGCTGCTCACTGCGGTGGAACAAACTCAATCCGGCCGTCCGCTCGGGTTCTTGCAACAACGCGTCGTCGAGCAAGCATACCTCCACGCAACGAAGAATCCTTGGCGGAATACGGTCGCCGAGAGCAAGCTACGAGTCGGTCGTTTGGCAAATTCCGCGTTGGCATTCGTGCTAGTTGTCTTGGTGGCGTTCTTGATCTTCAAACCGTTGCCGCCGTCGAATTCGTTCGCGTCGAATCTACCGATGACCAACCCCGATATCGTGATCGAACCCGGATCGATCGAACTGGAACGCGGTTCGAGTTTGGTTGTTACGGCGGATTGGGGGCAAACCGATCCATCGCGTTTACCGGCACTCGATCCTGAATTATTGACATCCGTTGGAGATCAATCGCCGAGCCGCATGGCGATGCGCCGCAATTTGGCCGACCCGGTATGGGCGGTCGCGATGACTGACGTGAGGGAATCGTTCGACTATCGCGTCGAGTCCGTTTCCGGCACCTCGGCTTTCCAAAGCGAAGTCTATCGGATCGACGTGTTTGAGTATCCCAAGGTCACGAGGACCGATGCGGCACTCACGTTTCCCGCCTACACGCATCAAGAACCCACGACCGTGAACGATACCGTCCGTGTCACCGTCGCCGAAGGAACCGATGTCACGTGGTTGTGCACCGTCAATCAACCGCTCGAGTCCGCCGTTATGCTCGATCAGGATGGAGCGAGTATCCCGATGACGCCGCATGATACTGACCCGCTAGTTTGGTCGGCTAACATGACGATGCGACAAAGCAATGTGTTTGCCGTTCGCTTGATCGACACGGCAGGTCGCGAGAACCAGTACACGATCGAGCTAACGTGCAAGGTTTTGGCCAACCAACCGCCCAAGTTTGATCTGACCGGAGCCGGCGACGCGATCGTTTCGGCGCTTGAAGAATTCCCCGTCGCCGCCAAAGTGACCGATGACTTTGGGGTCATTCGTTCGGGCGTTCGATACACGTTCGACAGAATGCCGGAACAGGAACTCTCACTCGGTGAATCCTCGTCCGATCCACCGCAACGCAAGATCGAGGTTTCGCATCTGTTTGAATTTGAACGATTCGACGCCGTCCCTGACCAACTGCTGGCCTATTCGTTTTGGGCCGAAGACATCGGACCCGACGGAGAAGTTCGACACGTCGACAGTGACCTGTTCTTCGCAGAGGTGCGGCCGTTCGAGGAGATCTACCGCCAAGGCCAACAACCGCCGAGTTCGGGACAGCCCGGCGAGCAATCCGAAAACACTCAGAAGGCTGAGAAACTGCTCGAACTTCAGAAACAGATCATTCAAGCGACTTGGAACCAAGCGAGAACACTGACGAGCAAGCCTACAGACAAAATGATCGAGGATGTAGCCGTCATCGCGGAGTCGCAAAACGATGCGATCGCACAGTTGGATGAACTCAAAGCAGAAGTACGCGATCCCGAATCGATCGAACATATCGATGCCGCCGGCAAGGCGATGAACGACGCTGTGCAGGTGCTTGACAACTTCAAGGCTGGAACCGATGCGGACCAGCTGAATAATTCGCTGAAGAAAGCTTTGACGGCCGAGCAAAATGCGTACTCCAGCTTGCTCAAGCTGCGAGCACGCGAGTTCGAAGTGTCGAAGTCGCAATCTCAACAATCCAGCAGTAGCCGTGCCGGTGCACAAAATCGTCAGCGACAGCTCGACGAACTTGAACTCGACGAGGACGAGAACCGGTACGAAACTCAAGCAACGGCCGAACAATCTGCGGGGCAAAGCGAGCAGCGCGAAACGCGACAGATCCTCAGCCGACTTCGAGAACTCGCCCAACGCCAACAAGATCTCAACAAAGAGATCGCCCAACTGCAGTCGGCATTGCAGCTCGCCAAAACGGAAGAAGAAAAGGAAGAAGTCCAGCGACTTCTGAAACGACTCCGCGAACAACAGGAGGAGATTCTACGTCAGGCGGACGAAACTCAAGAACGAATGCAGTCCGCCGAAAACTCGGAGACCATGCGACAGGCGAGCGAGCAACTGCAGGAAACTCGCGAAAATCTCCGACAAGCGGGCGAAGCCATGGACCAACAGGACGCCGCGACCGCACTGAGCCAAGGCAAGCGGGCCGAACGAGAGCTGAAGGAACTGCGCGACGAAGTTCGAACCCAGGCGGCCGATCAGTTCCAAGAGGCGATGCGGCAAATGCAGTTCGACGCCAATGAACTCGCCGAACAACAACAAGAAATCTCCGAACAAATGCAACAGCCTTCTGCACCGGAGAAAACCCCCGGACTGCGTGCGGACCAATCACGCGATCAAACGGCGGAGGATTTGCAAGCACAGCAACAACGACTCGAGAACCTGCTCGAGCAAATGCAGGAAACCGTGTCGCAGTCGGAAACCGCCGAGCCGTTGCTCGCTGAAAAACTTTATGAATCATTCCGCGAAACGCAGCAGCGTCAAACTTCTCAAAGACTCGATCAAGCCGAACAGTTGTGGAAACGTGGCTTCGATGTCCAAGCCAATGAAATGAATGAATCGGCAACCGAGGCGATCGACAAACTCAAGAGTCAGATCGATTCCGCAGCGGAGAATATCCTCGCAAGTGAAACCGAAAGCCTGCGGGAGGCGATGCGACAGCTCGAGTCGCTGCAAGAATCCTTGGATGCGGAGTTGGGGCAAGAAGGTGGGCAGGAGACAGGAGGACAGGAGACAGGTCGACAGGAGACAGGTCGACAGGAAAAAGGTGAGCAACAACCTAATGGGCAACAAGCCGGTGAACAGCAATCCGGTGAACAGCAATCCGGTGGGCAAAAACCAGATGGGCAAGAACCAAGTGGACAAGAACCAAGTGGGCAAAAACCAGGTGGACAACAATCAAGCAGACAGCAGCCAAGTGGACAGCAGCCAGATGGACAAGAACCACGTGGAGAGCAGCCTGGCGGGCAACCGACGGGGGGGCAACCTTCGCCTGGTTCGCAATCTGGTCCTACTTCTCAGGGGCTCAGCATGGGTACTGCCGCTGGTGCTCTACCAGGTCAGGGCGGTGCGTTCGCGGGCGGGCCTTTGACCGGCGATGGATTCCGTGAGTTCTCCGATGGTTTGCGTGACGTCGAAGAAATGGTTCAGGACCCCGAATTGAGATCGCGGGCGGCGCAGATTCGCCAACGCGCTCGCGAGGTTCGAGCGGAGTTTCAACGCAACTCCAAAACGCCGCAGTGGGATTTGGTGGAAGAAATGATTGCCACTCCACTACGCGAATTGCGGCGGGACGTTTCCGAAGAATGGATGCTCCGTTCGGGCGACCGAGACACGCTCGTACCGATCGACCGCGACCCCGTGCCGGAAGTTTACTCCGACAGCGTTCGGCAGTATTACGAAAATCTCAGCTCACAAAGTACCCCGTAAGTCTTCTCTTGTTCGAATACATTTCAACGACGATCGATTCCATCTACTGGGAAAACTCTCAGTGGCTCGCGCCTGCTTGTTTGGCGGCGGTCGTGCTTTCGATCTTGGTGATTCTTTCCTACCGAAAGATTCGTTTACCGACGGGGCTGAAGGTTCTCGCGGTGACGTTGAAAATTATCGCGATCGGATTGATGCTGCTGTGCGCCCTCAAGCCGATGCGCCGGATTGACCGTGCCAGTCCGATGGCGAACCTGTTTCCGATCTTGGTCGATGACAGTCGTAGCATGAACCTGCATACCGGCGACGCGAGCTTTGGCGATGCGGTGGTGGGCAATCCGAAACCCTCTCGAGGCGAGACGGTTCAATCGCTGCTCGATCCAGAATTGGATTGGCGGACGACCTTGGAACAGACCTTTGACGTGCGTCCCTACCGGTTTGATTCGCAACTCAGCCGGATCCGATCGGCAACCGACTTATCGTTTCAACGAAATCAATCAGCGATCGCGGGTTCGTTGGGGACGATTCGCGAGCGACTCGACGGGCGTCCTGTCGGCGGAATCCTATTACTAACCGATGGCAACGATACGTCCGCCGTCGATCGCCAAGCCCAAGATTGGACCGAGTATGGCGTTCCGATTTATCCGGTCTTGTTGGACGATGGTGGCGTCACACCGGACGCGGCGATCACGGACGTGAGTGTCACCACGACTAACTTCGCGACCGCGCCTGTCACGGTCATCGGAAAGCTGCGTGCGATCGGGATGAAAGGCGAATCACTCACCGCAGCGTTATTGAATTCTGACGGTGAGTCGGTCGAGGAGATCGATATCACCGTCGACGGCGACGATTATCTGCACGAGGTTCGATTTCAGTTTCGACCCGAATCAGCCGGTTTGCAGTTTTATTCGGTCGTGGCCTATCACACCGATGATGCCGATGCGGTGCGGAACGTGACCGACAATCCTTCGCTCCACGAAGCAACATTGATAAACAACCGTTATGTCGTTTCGGTTGACCGGGGTGTTGGACCGTTTCGCGTGTTGTATGTCGCCGGACGGCCGAACTGGGAATTCAAGTTCCTGCGTCGGGCACTCTCGGCCGATCCCGAAGTGCAGTTGGTGGGCTTGCTGCGAATCGCTGACAAAGAACCCAAATTCAGCTTCCGAGCCAAAGGTGTCAACGGCAGCAATCCGTTGTTCGCGGGACTCGGCGATAACGAAGAGGAAACCCGCGAGCAGTACGACGAGCCCGTATTGATCCGCATGGGCGTGAAAGAATCCGAGGAACTCAGTGCGGGATTCCCGAAAACCGCCGAAGAACTATTCGCCTACCATGCGGTCATTCTGGACGACGTGGAGGCCAACTTTTTCTCGCTCGATCAGATGCGGCTACTGCGTCAATTCGTCAGCACCCGTGGAGGCGGCTTGTTGATGCTCGGTGGCCAGGAATCGTTTGATTCACAACCTTTCGCCGAGACCCCACTGGGGGACTTGTCGCCGGTTTATGCGGCCCGACGTCAAAACGCAAGTTTCGCCTCTCCGGTCCGGCTGCGATTAACCCGAGAAGGATTGTTGGAACCATGGGTGCGGTTGCGTCAGACCGAAGTGGCCGAAGACGAACGAATCGCCAAAATGCCGTCCTTTCAAACCGTCAACCGCGTCGAACAAATCAAACCCGGGGCCGTCGCGCTCGCACACG
Organism: Neorhodopirellula pilleata; assembly: GCF_007859915.1. GTDB lineage: Bacteria > Planctomycetota > Planctomycetia > Pirellulales > Pirellulaceae > Rhodopirellula > Rhodopirellula pilleata. The sequence continues at coordinate 190,555 of NZ_SJPM01000008.1, read as the reverse complement.
TCGAAGGTGACTCCCAAGGCGTTGCACCGGCGATCGTCGCACAGCGGTTCGGCAAGGGCCTGACCGCCGCCGTGTTGATCGGTGATCTATGGCGATGGACGATGCGATCCGAAGCGGACGTTGATAGCGACCCGTCGCAGGCGTGGCGACAGATCGTTCGTTACCTCGTTAGTCAATCACCGCGACGTGTCGAAACCGAAATCGTTCCCCACCCGGACGTGGATTCGATGGCGACGCTGCGTATTCAAGTCCGAGACGAGGCATTCCTGCCGCTCGAGAACGCGATCGTTGAAGTCCGTATACCACAACCCGACGCCGACGATCTTGTGATGTTGGCGAAACCTGATGCCCAAACCCTAGGCGTCTATGAGCTCGCCGTGCGAGGTGAAGACGAAAAAGGAACGGAGTTCGTCGTCGATGTCAAAGCGGCCGACGGCAGTCACGTCGACACAACGACGGCGGGTTGGGTCTCACACGCGTCGGGAAATGAGCTACGTCACATCGCGACGAATACCGCGTTTCTCGATCAACTTGCGTCGCAGACCGGCGGTGAAGTGATCACGATCGATCGGCTCGCTTCGTTCGTCAATGATCTTCCCAACCGCAAGGTGCCGGTGATGCAAACGGTATTCGAACCGCTGTGGCACACTCCCTGGTGGATGCTAGCGGCGATCGTCTGTTTGTGTGGAGAATGGGGACTACGTCGATGGAAGGGACTAGCATGATTCGTCTGAGCATTTTGTCGCTGACCGGGATCTTGCTTTGCGGAGTCGCTCGGTCGGCTCCGAATGATGCCGAAACTCAGATGGTCATCGTCGTCGGCGCAGGCGGAACCGATTCGTTCGAAAAACAATTCTCGCAAGTGGCGACCCAACTCGAAGACGTCGCCCAGACGGCTGATATGGTTTCGCAGACAATCGGCGCGTCCGACTTGCAAGATGACAAAAAAACCATCCGGGATCGTTTGCAAGAGGTGATGGTTTCGGTCAAGCGAGACGGCGAGCGTCCGCTGTGGATTGTCCTGATCGGTCACGGGACGTTCACGCGTGGAGTCGCCAAGTTCAACCTCACCGGACCAGACGTCTCCGCCGACGAACTCAACGATTGGCTTGAACCTATCGAGCGACCGATCGTGCTGATCAACACGAGTTCGGCCAGCGCCCCGTTCATCAATGCGCTATCCAAAAAAGGACGCACGATTGTCACGGCAACTCAGAGCGGCAACGAGGTCAACACGACCCGATTTGCGGAATTCTTTGCCAAAGCGATCGCGGATCCCAAGAGCGACCTCGATCACGACGACGCGATCTCGGTTTTTGAATCTGTCTTGGCCGCCGCGTCTCAGACGAAACAGTCCTATCAACGCGAAGATCGTTTGGCGACCGAACATGCCTTGATTGACGACAACGGCGATGGGCTCGGCACTCCGATTTTGAAGATCGACGAGTCGACCACTGACCCCATGAAGCTCGACGGACGCTCGGCTCGCAGGATCTCGATCTCTCTGCTAGACGGCCTAAAGTGGTCCGAAGAGCAATTGGCAGAACGAGCGAAGTTAGAGAGTCATCTGGAAGAATTGCGGCAACAAAAGGCAGACTTGGACGAAGCGGAATACGAACGGCAACTTGAGCAAATTTTGCTGAAGATAGCGAAGCTGTATCGTTCGGTTCACGAGCCGACCAGCTCGCCCCAACGTGTGCCCCAAGGGTAAATTCCGCCATCGTGGCATGGTGAATGTTAACAGCCACAAACTCTTTTAGATCCACTACCCTAACAGTAAGTTGTCCCAGACTGCTCGCCTCTTTTGAACAGGAAACGCACCTTGGCCTCCATTCGTCCACTCGCCGTTCGCCACGCGATCAATCAACCTTGCAACCCGATCTTACTCGGTTGCTTGCTCATGATCGCTTTCGATTTGACCGCATCCAGTTTTTCAAACATGAGGGCTGCCGAGAGGAATCCGTCAAAGCCGAATATTGTTTTCATCTTTGCCGACGATCAGTGCTTTGACACGATCGCCGAACTCGGCAACGACGAAGTCATCACACCTCACCTGGACGAACTCGCCCGTCGTGGCACGACGTTCACACACGCCTACAACATGGGTTCGTGGAGCGGCGCGGTGTGTGTCGCCAGCCGCACGATGCTCAACTCGGGAAGATTCGTTTGGAACGCTAATCGAATTTACGCGCAATCCGAGAATGAACGGAAGGCCGGTCGTTGGTGGGGCGAGATCATGAAGTCCGCCGGCTATCGCACGTACATGACCGGCAAATGGCACTGCCGTGCCAACGCGGAATCCTCGTTCGACGTCGTCCGAGACGTCCGGCCGGGAATGCCCAAGGATGTCAAAGTGGGTTACAACCGACCTATCGAGGGGCAGGTCGATCCTTGGTCGCCTTCGGATCCTAAGTTCGGCGGGTTTTGGGAAGGTGGTACGCATTGGAGTGAGGTCGTCGCAAACCACTCGATCGATTTTTTAAAAGACGCGTCTGAGCAGGACGATCCGTTTTTTATGTATTTGGCGTTCAACGCGACTCATGATCCTCGCCAGTCCCCGGCGGAGTACCTTGCCAAATACGATCCCGATCAGATCCGCGTTCCCGAAAGCTATTTGCCGACTTATCCGTATGCCGATGAAATCGGATGCGGACCTGGATTACGTGACGAAAAACTCGCCCCGTTTCCCCGAACCGAGTACGCGGTTCGTGTCCATCGGCAGGAGTACTATGCCATTTTGACTCACATGGACGCGATGATCGGTCGGATTCTCGATGAAATCCAGGCCACCGGCAAGGCCGATAACACCTGGATCATCTTCACCGCCGATCATGGACTCGCCGTCGGGCATCACGGATTGATGGGAAAACAAAACATGTACGATCACAGCGTGCGAGTTCCCTTCCTCATCGTCGGCCCAGGTGCAGAGGCGGGTAAACGCGTCGATGAACCGATTTACTTGCAAGACGCGATGCCGACGGCGCTGGCGATTGCCGGCATTCCGCAGCCAGAACATGTGGAATTCAATAGCGTCTTGCCGATGCTCGCGGGCGAACCGAGTCCCTACCCCGAGATCTACGGGTGTTACCTCGACAAACAGCGCAGCATTCGAACCGATCGACACAAGTTAATCGTTTACCCACAGGCCGGCGTGATGCGGCTCTATGATCTTGTAAGTGATCCGAATGAACTTGTCGACATTGCCGATTTGCCGAAAAACAAGTCCCTGGTGACCGAGCTATTTGAACGACTGGTGCGTTTACAGTTAGAAATGAACGATTCGCTGGACCTGAGCAAACTGAGGCCGAATCAATCTTCCTGATCGAGCGGCTTGGGCCTGCCAACCTGATGCACGTCAGGCTCTCGGCTGAGGAGTAGGTGCGGTATCTCGAGATCGGGAGGCAGAGCCTCCGAGGCAGTGCGTTCCCAGGCGGGAGCCTGGGAACGAGTGCTAAATTTATGTGCGTCCCATTGAAACTTATTGTTGATCATCGACGTCAACTTTGATCTCGAATCGGTCCGCGATGGCTTCGAACTGGCGGTGGACATTTTGAAACAAAGCGACGAGATGAGGATCAAAGTGAGTGCCTGAATCTTGAACGATAATCTCGAGCGTTTTCTCGTGCGAGAAGGCTGGCTTATAAACTCGTTTCGTTCGCAATGCGTCATAGACATCCGCGATCGCCACGATCCTTGCTTCGATCGGGATCTCCTCGCCTGAGAGGCCATTGGGATACCCGCTCCCGTCGTACTTCTCATGATGGCAGAGGGCGATCTTGTAAGCCATCTGCAAAAACTTCGCTTGGGGGGAGCGTTCGATCGCTCCGGCCAGGCAGTCCGCGCCGATCGTGGTGTGCGTCTTCATGATGTCGAACTGCTCTGCGGTTAGCTTGCCCGGATGCAACAGGATCGAATCAGGAATTCCAACTTTGCCGATGTCATGAAGTGGACTGGTTTGAAAGACGAGTTCGGCGAACTCCTCATCGACTTCCGATGTATCCGGATGGGCTAGATACTCTGATGCGAGTAACCGTGCATACCGGCGGACCCGTTCGAGGTGATTGCCGGTTTCGAAGTCTCGGCTTTCAGCGAGTTTCGCCAATGCAAAGATCAACGCTTCTTTCGTTTCGAGCTGCAACACTCGCTGCCCTGCGGCGACTCGCTGAAGCAGTTCACGCTCGTTGAAGGGTTTTCCGACAAAGTCATCGGCCCCCGCTCGCATTCCCTCGATTCGGTCTTCGTCTTGATTATTGGATGTCAACAGGATTGTATAGATGTACCCGGATTGGTCGTAGTGTCGGATTCGACGACATAGCTCGACACCCGTCATTTCAGGCATGTTCCAATCGCTGATCACGACTTGGTAACGACGTTCGGCAATCATCTGAAGCGCCTCGACTCCGTCGGATGCTTCGTCGATCCGGTAACCTGCACCGGTCAGTAAATGTCGGAGCATCATCCTGGTGATGTTGTCGTCATCGACGATAAGAACCTTTATCTCAGGGATCATAGCGACTCCAAGTTCTGTTCAATCCAATCAATCGTTGTATTGATGGACGATTCCAGTTGTTTGATTTTTCGATCGTCGATTGCGGCGACTTCCGTCCCCGCGATCTGTTCGATTTGCTGAGATGCGTCGGCGACGCTCATTGCGGAAACGTTGGCGGCCATCCCCTTCATTCGATGGGCCGTTCGTCGCAGGTTATCGTGATCGTCGTTGGCCACCGCTGTCTTGATCAAATCGATTTGTTGAGCGACTTCGCGAGAGAACAACTCGAGGACTTCTCGAGCGGCGTCGCGGCTTCCGCCACATCGATCGACCAGTACCGAGAACTCGATCGGCGGACCGACCGGAGATTGAATTGTTTCGCCAGGTCCGAGTCGCTTCCAAAGAACTCGTCGAAACGCATCCCGCGAGATTGGTTTAGTCAGGTACTCGTCCATCCCAGATACCAAGCATTTTCTTCGGTCTTGTGAAACCGCTTGGGCGGTCAGGGCGATGATGTGCAGGTCTCGGTCAGCCGGTAATTGCAACTCATTGCACCGATGTTGATCTCGCAGGATACGCGTGGCTTCCAAACCATCCATTTCCGGCATTTCGCAGTCCATCAAAATGGCATCAATGGCATCACGGCGCATTATGGCGATTGCTTCAGAACCGCTACCGACGCACACCGGTTCGAACCCGATCGAACGCACCATCTCGCTCGCCACGATGCGATTGATTTCATTGTCGTCGACAATCAATATCTTGCGATCGGCGCCGAAGCGAGATTCCGGGCCGTCGTTCTCTTGTGAGTCGTTGAACGCTTTAGGACCGACTTCATGTTCGGGTTCAGAGTTTAGACACAGTTGCGAAACGATCTGGTCGAGCAACCTTGATGCGCGGATCGGTTCATCAATCACGCCTGAAAAATGAATCGAGTCGGGATGCTCACCGACCAAGAATCGGTGGTGGATCTTGTGAAGCCATGGCGATGCGTGATAGCTTTCCAAACAAGGCTGCTCGACGATCAACACCTTGAATTGCCGCTGTTCGTTTTCGAGAATCGAGTCGGGCTGATCATTGTCAATCCACCGGATAGACGTGTTCCAAGTTTGTAGATGGCCAAACAACGATTCGCTTTCGGCATGACGCGTCGCCAGCATCAAGACACTCAGGTCACTCAACAAAGTCATTGCCGGACTAGTCGCGGGCGATCGGCTTGACGCTGATTGCGAACCAATGATGAGATCACTACGGGAATCGCCATCAGCTTCGGACGCCTCGTGGGAAGGGATACAAAACCAAAAAGTGGACCCTAACCCGAACGTGCTATCGACACCGATTTCACCTTCCATCGCCTCAACCAACTGGCGACAAATTGCCAGACCGAGTCCAGTGCCGCCGTGCTGGCGGGTAGTACTGGCATCGGCCTGCTGGAACGATTCAAAGATCGCTTCGCGACGATCTTCTTGCAGTCCGATTCCGTTGTCGATCACACGGAATCGCAGGTAGCGGTTCTCGTCCTGGCCCGTCGAATGGTTTGTTTGGATGTCCGAGTTGATCTCATCGACAACGATGCGGACCTCGCCTTTGGACGTGAACTTCACTGCATTGGAAACCAGGTTCACCAAAATCTGGCGTATTCGAACGGCGTCTCCGATGATCAAACTGGGAACGTCGGAGGCGACCTCGGCGGCCAACCGTAGTCCTTTTTGGCGTCCGACATGAAAGAGTAATTCGATGGCTTCATCGACGATATCGCGCAGGTTCACTGGCACTCGCTCCAATTCGATTTTACCGGCTTCGATTTTGGAGAAGTCGAGCACATCGTTGATCAGTTCGAGCAGACTATCAGCGGACTGTTTGGCGAACCGCAGAAACTGTTGGCGTTTGCGAGTGGCCGCTTGGTCATTCATTTCCGAGATGTCTTGCAAGAATCCAAGCATCGAGATGATCCCATTGAGTGGGGTTCGTATCTCATGGCTCATACTCGCCAAGAATTGACTTTTGGCTTCGTTGGCGGATTCGGCCTGTTCCTTTTCGAGTTGCAATTGATCCGCAGTCATACGTTGCGTGATGTCGATCGCCATTCCTTCGATGTAGGCAGGCTGCCCGTGCTCGTTCCGTACGATCCGCGCGTTCTCGCTGATCCACCGCTGGTCGCCTTCGCACGTTTGGATCTTCGAGCGGAAATCACTGAGGACATTCTCGATCAAGATCCTCTCAACGAATTGATCCCGGCGCGTCGGATCGACGTAGTGCGCAATGGCCGTTGCGGCGTCGCAGTTCCGAAGCGACTGCAGATGCTCGTAGCCGAGCAATCGAACCATCGCATCGTTGGCATTTAAGAATGTGCCGTCGAGATTGGTTTGGTAGATTCCTTCGACGCAGTCTTCATAGATTTGTCGGTAACGCTTTTCAGCGATCAAGCGTGATTCCATCTCGCTTTCAACACGAGCGATGACTCGGTTGTACATCGCCGCAATCTGTCCGACCTCGGTAAACGGTTCCTCCGCAACCTTTCCCGTGAACGTTCCCGAGCGATGATGGCGGTCCATTCCACCAAGCAAATCAATCAACTCGGTGCTCGCGTCGTGTTCGGTTAGATTCAAACCACGGTATTCGTCTTTGTGAGAAACGCGTAGTCGAGAGAATTGATTGACGATCGACAAAAGAGCCAAACTGACGCCGAACGACCAAGCAAAAACGGTAAGAACTCCAAGGGACTGGATTCCGAATTGGTGGTAACGATCGTGTCCCCAAGGCAACATTTCAGGATCGCCAAAAATCGCCACACAGATCGTGCCCCAGATTCCCGCGAAACCGTGGGCGGCGATCGCGCCGACGACGTCGTCGAGTCGAGCGCGAGCGAGTAATTTGGTTGCGGCAATGCATACTAAACCGGCGAACGCGCCGATGACGATCGCTTGGCCGGGTATCACGACGTGGCAGCACGCGGTGATCGCTACCAACCCCGAAACAATGCCGTTGATCGCGGGTCCTATATCGAGTTGCTTGCGGGCCACGACCGCGAGTGCCAGACAGATCGAACCGCCGGCCGCTGCCGACATGCACGTATTGACCAAGATCAGTGGTACGGTTTCGTTGAGTGACAAGGTACTACCGCCATTGAATCCCAACCAACCGAACCACAATACAATCACACCCAGCACTGCGCTCGGCAAACTGCTGGCGCGGATCGTTTGGCGTCGTGGACTGAATCGACCCAAGCGTGGACCGATTAGCATGATCACCGCAAGCGACACCCACGCGCCGACGCCGTGGACGACCGTGCTTCCGGCAAAATCCACAAAGCCCAGATTTTCCAACCATCCGGGTTGAGAATGGCTGACCGCACCGCCCCAAACCCAGTGTCCGCTGATCGGGTAGATCCAGCCGCTCATCAGCACGCAAACGATGAGATACCCGCGAAACTTCAGTCGTTCTGCCGCAGCACCCGCCACGATCGTGGTGGCCGTACCACAAAACACGAGTTGAAATAGAAAGAAAGAGAGCAACTGCCCGTCCATCGATCCGGTCGCCATCATCGGCGTCGAGCCGAACCAACCATGGTAAGTCGGACCAAACATGAGCCCGAAGCCGCAAAGCCAAAAGCAAAGACTCGCGATGCAAAAGTCAGCAATATTCTTCGCCGCGACGTTGATGCTGTTTTTGGCCCGAGTGAGTCCAGATTCAAGCAAGCAGAATCCCGCTTGCATGAAAAGCACTTGTCCGGCGCACAAAAGCACCCATAAAAGATCGATTCGTGATACGTCGCCCATCGCCCACCCGTGATAATCGTGCGGACAACCCACACCATTCACCGAACGAGGCGAATCATGAACGGTTGCCAAACCGTTTTATCTTTGCACCGTTTCTGTGGCATTCCGGTGAAAACCGTCATCGACGGCCTAAAAATGCTCAGAATGACGACATAAATCGACATCGTTGCGGATTTTGACAGCTAGGCACCCGCTGGAGTGGCTCGGTGAATTCACGCAGAGCGTTCTTATGGACGCTTGGTTTTGAGAGTGGATTCCAGGAGATCCAGGACGTCGGCGACATCCGAGTCGCCTGCAAGATTATCAAACTGTTCAGGATCAATCCGCATGTCGTATAGCTCTTGCGATCCGTCGTGATATCGAAAATAGGCCCAGTCTTCCGACCTCAAGCAAAAATGTTTGCGATTTCCTTTGCCATCAATGATTAGCGCCGATTGTTTGGTCTGTGTGCTGGGATCAGCCAGAATCGGAAACAAGCTTGTGCCCTCGACCGTGTCGGGGATCGGCACGCTCAACGCCTCGCAAACCGTTGGCATGATATCCACCAGTTCAGCGATGGACTTGGTTCGTGTTGGTTTCCCATCGGGAACCCGCACGATTAACGGGACTCTTGCGACGTCTTCGTGTAGATTGCTCTTTTGCCAAAATGTGTGCTCGCCCAAGTGGTATCCGTGGTCACTCGTGAAGACGACCATGGTTCGCTCAGCCATCCCGAGGTCGTCGAGTGAATCAAGAATCCGGCCGACTTGTTCGTCCATGAACTCCACGCTGGCGCGATACGCGGCCCACATCCGGCGTTGGTTGTCCGGATAGTTTGCCAAACCGTTCGCCGCAGAATTACTAGGAGAACGACCGGGGGACGGGATGTCATCAAGGTCACCCGTTGGTACCAACGGCAACGACATTTGCTGCATTGGATAGTGGTCAAACATTTCCCTTGGAGCGACCATCGGATAGTGCGGTCGCACCAGGCCGACGGCCAAAAAACCCGGTTCATCACGGTGTTCGGCCAGCCACTCGATTGCTTTGGACGCCGAACGATAATCAGGCTGATTGCGTCCGTCGTTGTCCAGTTCCACGCTAACGTAAGCACGATGTTTGGTTTGAGTGGTTTCCCGGTCAGCCAGATCCCCGGTGAAGATGTTTTGGTTCAAACAGGCGTAGTGACCTGGACTGTGGGCTTCCTGTCCCGGCGAGTTGTATCGCTCCGTCCAGCACTCGGCGACATCCTGGCCGTTGGTTCCCGCGATAATATCACCGGGAACTCGCATATGAAAAATTTTACCGACGCGGGTCGTGCGAATACCGGACGCTTGTAAGACTTCACCAAGCGTCGGTCCGGCTTTGTCAATGTACCGGCTGCGCATCATCGAGGTTCGCGACGGCGCGCACCAGGTTGCCTGGCAATAGGCATGATCGAAAACGACTGATTGTCGCGCGAATCGATCCAAGTTGGGGCTTCGTGTGATCGGATCACCGTAACAGCCCAGTACATCACAACGAAGATCATCGGCGACGATCATCACAACGCGATCGATATTCTTCGCATCGATCGAGGTTCCATAAGTGTTAAGCGTTGCCAGGGTGACTAATAAAACCGATAGGACGACACGATTCATACTAGATCCACTACCCAAAAATGGCGGTTAAAAAGGCCCGGGTTTGTTCATGAATGCCCACGGCGTTGCTTTCACGCGGCCCGGCAACGTTGAGAACTTGTGGGCGGACTAGACCCAACCAACTGACGACTTGTTCGCGTGCGTTAGTCGGGTGGTCGATGCATACGCTGAGAAACGGTTTGCCGTTACGTCGACACAGTCGTTGAGTTAACGCGGTGCCCCCGGACAGCGTATCTCGGTATAGAATCAAAGTCGCATCGGAATCGATCACGTTCTGTTCGGTGCGATCGGGATAATGTGCCGACGCGTGTTCTTGGAGCGTATACCGATCGGGAATCGGACCAACCTCGGACATCCGACCTGCGGGGCACCATCCCCCATGGTTCATCCCCAACGCGATCGCGGCATCGAGGGCACCCTGGTCGACGCCGGTTTGACCACCCGAGATGATTTGGGCAGGAACAAATCGTTCCATCGGCGATGCCATTTCGAAAAGAGGTCGCTGAAGATCCATCAACCCAACGCTTAAAGCTTCGGGATGGGGCGTTTGGGCGCGCGGTCGAGCATTCTCTTTTGATCGTCTTTAGGAACATTGTTGTTATTGTTCCCACCACCGTTACCGTTTTGAGGTGGATTCAAATCGGTAAATGTTTCGGTCCATTTCCATCCGATGGGGACCTCGAGTTCACGTTTGGCAAGCAACGCCCAAGGTGTTCCGGGGTGCTGCTGGACGACTCCGTCGAGGAACTCGCGAGCCTTATCGGCTTCTCGTTGCCATTTACTACCAACGGTGATTTCGTCGCTCGGTTCAAGCACCCAAGTATTACTTTTCTTTTCTTTGAAGGGCATCCCACGTTTGGCTTCGGCGAGTACAGCGTTGTAGGTCTCCGTGCGAACCTTTTGGGCAAGCACACGACCGTAGGCTAGGTCGAAACCCGCCAGCCATCGCGGACTGTCTTCTTTTTCCCGCGCTGCCAAACCTTGTTCCAACGTCGCAGCCATTTGGATCAACATCGGTTCGAGCGGGGCGGCGTCCTGTTGAGCCTTGGTAAGGTCTCCGGCGAGTTGTGCTTCGCTCGTTTTGACGAAACGAGTTTGTGGACGTTGGATTCCCGAGACGTTGGAAATGCTGGCCGCTTGAATCAGGGCCGACCGCATCGGACTGCGTTTAACCGCTTTGACGTAGTCCTGTTGGGACAGATAATCCGGTCGATAGCGAACCATCGCAGAAGGGTCAAAAAAGAATCGCATGTCCGACGTGAATGCTTCGATTTCGTTTCTGCGAACTTCTCTCGAGACATTGCGAGACGGGTGAACGGTGAAGTAGATGCCGCCGGTTTCGTAACACAATCGTGTCAAACCGTACGGGCCGAAGCCGCTGTCGATGACCGGCTCTTCTTCGAAGTTACCCGTAAAGCTAAGTTTGATACGTTCAGGAAGAAACGTTTCCGGCCCCTGGTCGACTTGAGCCCATTGGGGCGATTGGTCGTATTTCGGATCTGGGTCGACGTATTTTACGAGCGTGTGTTCGCGACCGAACGGAGCGGGCACCCCGATCACGTAGACTGGGATTCCTAGCTTTCGACAAGAATCGATGGAAGATTCGACGTTGGCAACATCGTCGCCGCGTTCGTCGGTCACGACGACAAACAGAACATTACGTTTTGGACCGAGCGGCCCGACATCGCGTCGAAGGTTTTTGTATTGTTTGGCGGCGGACTCGATCGCCGTAAAGACACGCTCGACGCCACTGTTATCGACGGGGATTTTATTGACGATCGACTTGATGGTTTTCAGGTCGGCGGTTGGTTCCTCGGTGTAGAGGTTGACCTTTTCGCCGAACCCGATGATTGAGGTGAGCACGCGTTGATCTTGCTCAACGGTTTCGTTTTCCTTGTCGGCCCCATTGAGGATTCCCAGTTCGTTGTAGATGCGATCAAAGCGATCACGGATATCGTCCCTTTGACGGGTCAACGAACCGCTCTGGTCGAACAACCACACGACGAGCGTCGGGCGTTCTTCGGCCGCCTGCATGATCTCCATCGTAATCTGGTCGACGGCGCCTGCGGCACCGGCGATGCCTTGGCCAACGCTGCCCTTTTTATTTTCGAGTCGTTTTTGCGGAGCGACCGGTTGGGAGAAGATCTTATTGACCATGATCTGTCCCAAATCCGTCGGTGTCAGATCGATCGGATTGGGAATGTCGGCGACTTCGGCGAATACTTCCGCCGAGGCTTCAGCCATATCCAGTTCGGCCAGCGCGTCCGCACCAACTTGAGTTTGAGGTGTTTCACTGACGACGATCTGCTCGACCATCTCGAAGGTTTCTTCGTATTCGGGCGGATTCGATACGATCACGACTGCTTCTTCGTCGATCGGTCCGTGGAGTTGGAAAAGAGCCAAGGCCAGAAAAATAATTAAATGTACCTGGAGGCTGCCGATCATCGCGACCGTTTCATCGGAATCCCACAACGATTCGGGGGCTTCCTGAAGCGTTTCGCCGGTGTTTTCGTTCGCTTTGTTGGTCATTTCGTGGTCGATCGGGTCGTTCGCTGCGGTGCTCATGGTCGATGACAGTCGGGAACAATCGGGGCTAAACGGCGAATGGGCGAAACAAAATCGGCCATCGGGTCGTCAATGGGTTCATATGGAGAACGTTTTGTGCGACGATTTGGACTCTTCATTATATCTGAATCTGCCAACGGGCTGGGAATCACTCAACAATTTTGTGGGCGTTGAGAACTCGTCAGGCTCACATTTCCAAAGTCCGACCGGGATTGCGACGTTCGTGAGCGTTCGTCGCAAGAGCGCCAAAACATTCACAAGGAGTCAACCAGATTGAGCGGACGTTTGATCGCCATCGGCGATATACACGGCTATCGAGCCGCTTTGCAAACCCTGTTGAACGAAATCCAACCTGATGCGGATGACATCATTGTCACTTTGGGAGATTACATCGACCGAGGCCCCGACTCCAAGGGGGTTATTGACCTGTTAATCCAGTGGGGCCGAAAAACACAATTGGTAGCTTTAATCGGCAACCACGAGGAGATGATGCTCAATGTCATCCAAGGGGAACAGTCGCACCACGGTTGGTTACGCTATGGAGGCGTTGAAACGCTCGAAAGTTACGATTTTGACGGCGATTTGAACTTCCTGCCGGCGGAACATCGAGAGTTTTTCGATTCGCTCGGCGATTTTTTCGTTCACGACAACTATTTTTTCACGCACGCCGCCTACGACCCGCAACTTGAACTCGAGCAACAACCGATCGAGTTGCTACGCTGGCACTCATTAAGGGCAGGCATTCCTGATCCGCATTTTAGCGGTAAGACGGCCGTCGTCGGCCACACCGCTAGTGACGACGGAAGTATCCTGGACATCGGACATTTGATTTGCTTGGATACAAATTGCTACGGCGGCGGTGTGTTGACGGCGATGGATTTTCCTTCCAAGCGAGTCTGGCAAGCGAAGCCGGACGGCGAGTTGGTGGCCTGAGGCGAACCCGGACGGGTCGATCGACGTAGCGAGATAACCTCAGATTATTCTTCGTTTTTTTTCGCCCATCAGCTCTGCCCAGGTACGCATTCATGAAGACGTTTTTGGCTTGTTTGGTCTTTGCCGCGATCGGCGCGGCGGTCGGTTTGAGCATCAATAATGATCGATACGGCCGATACGAACCTTTCTTGGGGCCGATCGACTATCGCGGCGAAGTTACCGCCAAAACCGCCGTCGCGACGATCAGCAAAGATTGGGGCACGACTTATCCGAAGGTTGAAGTCGTCGGCGGCACGACTCACGATTTCGGCGTGATGGAACCCGGTGAAGAAGGCGAACACATCTTCATTGTCAAGAACGTCGGAAGCGCCGACCTGTCGCTCCGCGTCGGGGCCTCGACTTGCAAGTGCACTGTCGGCGAACTCGGAAAAGACTCCTTGCCCCCTGGCGAGCAGACCGAAGTGAAAATGAGCTGGACGGTCAAAACCAACGAAAGCTCATTCGGCCAATCGGCTGAGTTGCGGACCAACGATCCCAGTAACGTCGCCATTCGCTTTGAAATCAAAGGGAAAGTCGTGCGTGAGGTTCAGTTGTCGCCCGAAGAGGTAACGTTCGGGGAAGTCGCGGCCGGCGAAGACGTGAATTTTGAGGTCCGCGTTTTCAGCTTTCTTGATGAAAAGGTCAACGCAGGCGAAGCCAAATTCCTTGACGACGAAGTCAACGGTTTGGCGGAATTGGCGGTTGAGGAGTTTGAGCCATCTGCGGCCGATGGAGTCAATGAGGCGGCCAGACAAGGATTTCTAGTTACCGCTAAAATCCGGCCGGGACTCAAACAGGGTCCCGTCAACCAAAATATCTCCGTTGAATTGATGCCCGCCAAAGCAAATGAAGAGGCTGCCAATGCGACAGTCGACAAGGACGATTCTGTCGCCGCAGACGTGACCGATGCCGCCAAGTCGGAAAATAAGCGTGTCTTCATCCCAGTCACCGGACGCATTGTCGGCGCACTGAGCATGTTGCCCAATTCAAAACTTCGCGGCGTCAGTGGGGGTGGGTACGTCTTTGATTTTGGCAAAGTCGGTCCCGAGGATGAACTGACGGCTAAATCATTCGTCTCGTTAAAAGGTCAACAGAAGGATGCGACGGAATTGTCGATCGGCGAGATCAGCCCGGCCGAACTTGTCGAAGCCACGCTTGCCAAACCGATCGGACGCGGACAGATGGCGCTGTACGGTTTAACGTTGACGCTCAAGCCGGGAACCGAAAAGGTGGAGCGACTGGGGATGAACAATGAAGACTATGGTTATGTGGTCATTGAGTCGAACAATCCAAAAGTGCCTCCTCTAAAATTGAGGCTGAAATTTTCGCTGTCGGCGCGTTAGACTATCCAGCGTCGCGCCGCCCCGAGGGAACCTATGTTTTCGTTGCATCCGAACCGTCTGCAAGTCATGCACCCAGCCATCGTCATGAAGTTCACTCCGATGGCATCAGTTTGGATGCTCGGAATAATGGGTCTGTTCTTGACCGGATGCGAACGGCTCGGGCCGGCGGGGACGGGTAAGGCAGCGGTGACCGCGTTCGGGCGGGTCGACCGATCCGTCGACGGGCCGGTGCCCGAATCAACCCCTCATGCGGCCTTGGCGAAGTCGCCTGCCGACGTTGAGCGTCGAATTTCCTTGGCTTTTCGTGGGCACTCGGAGCATTCGGCCCCGTCATTGGGATTCGATGCGGTACGATTAATCGCCGCCCACTCTGACGATGAAGTCGAAGAAACTGCCCAGGTCGATGAGCCTGCAGACGAGGATGAATCCGCAGAAACAGAAATACCCGTGATGCCCGCAGCGACCGGAAAGTTCGATGGGGCGATCGATCTCGATGAGATCAATTTGGACGAAGACGCAGCGGTCGAACCTTCGGCTTCGGATTGGGAAAAAGCCGAAGTCGTTCCCACGCCCGTTCCCCAGAAAGAAATTGTCGCGGAGGTCGTGCCGACGCCTTTGGGAATGCCTGAACGAGCAATCGCGGAAATGCAGTCCGCTCGCAAACCACCAATCACTTTACGGAGTCGCTCGGACGTCGTGGCGGTGGCCCCGGTCGTTCCTGGGGGGCTTCCGATCACTCCGATTAAGAACTCGACTAGCGAAGGTCTGCTGGATTCGTCCGGTCTGGCCACGCCGGTCTCGCCTGAGATGACCGTGATAGGCGAAACACCGGCCGAGTTGAACAATCCTTTGCGGCAAACACCGCTCGTCGTTACCGATGGCGAAACCACCATCCCCATTCCGTTCGTCGGCGGCCCGGTCTTAGGTACTCTCGGGACTGCCGGAGGAGTTGTCGCCGACGGTCTGACAGCGGATGGTCCGGTTGATTACAAGTCGTGGGCCAAGCCGAATGTGACTTTGTTCATTACCGGTCAACAGAACGGTTACATCGAACCTTGCGGCTGCACGGGGCTGGATAAACAAAAAGGCGGTGTTGCTCGCCGGATGACGTTCGCCAATCAATTGCGAGACGCCGGTTGGGAACTGTTGCCGATCGACGCCGGAAATCTGATTCGCCGTTTTGGACGCCAAGCGGAGATCAAGTTCCACCGATCACTCGAGGCGCTACGCGCGATGGGTTACGTTGCGGTCGGATTCGGCCCGGATGACGTCCGCATTAGCGTCGGCGATCTAATCCAAGAAGCCGCTGCCGAAAAACCCGAAGACATGATTTATGCCTCCGCGAACGTAGTCCTGATCGACCCATCGTTGATGCCGAGTTATCAGATGATCGATCGATCGGGCATGAAAGTCGCCATTACGAGCATTCTCGATCCCGAATCACTTGAATCGCAGATCAGCGAAGAAATCATCTTGGGAAATCCGATCGAATCGGCCAAACAAGTCATCACCCAGATTCAGGCCGAGCAACCAGACTTCACCGTACTGACGTACTATGGCGAAGACAAAGCCGCCAAGGAACTCGTTCGCGCCGTACCTGGATTCGACCTCGTCGTCGTCGCGGGTGGCTATGGCGAACCGACCTATCAACCCGACGACATCGAAGGCACCGCGACGAAGATGATCTTGACGGGCAACAAAGGCATGTATGTCGGTTTAGTCGGCCTCTATGAAAACGAACCATTGAAGTACGCCCGCGTGCCGCTGACTCACGACTTTGAAGATGCTCCCAAAATGCGCCAACTGATGGCTGAATATCAGTTTCAACTCCGGGACTTAGGATTGGCAAACCTCGGACTCCGCCCGATCCCGCATCCGTCGGGGCGGGAGTTCGTGGGGTCCGAGACGTGCGGCGAATGCCATGCTACTGCGTTCGCGATCTGGCAAGGCTCGCCCCATTTCGATGCGACCGAACATTTGGTGCATCCGGGCGAACGTAGCGACGTGCCGCGTCATTTCGATCCCGAATGCATTAGTTGTCACGTAACGGGTTGGAATCCACAAAATTACTACCCTTACAAGACGGGTTACTTGGACTTGCAGGCCGACTCGCACTTGCACGGCAACGGATGTGAAAACTGTCACGGTCCAGGCTCCGCCCACGCAGCGGCCGAAAGCGGTGACGAGAAAGTCACCGATGCCGTTCGCGACGAACTTCGAAAGGCCATGCAATTGCCTCTCGCTGACGCGCGAGAAAAATGCATGGAGTGTCACGACTTGGACAATAGCCCCGACTTCCATGAGGAAGGCGCGTTCGATGACTATTGGTCCCAAGTCGAACACTACGGACTCGATTGATCCGACGTGCTCATCGACGAAGACTTGATCACCGGTGATGACGGACGAAAACGCTGCCGCTGGTGTGTCGGAGATCCGCTTTATCAGAGCTACCACGATCTCGAATGGGGCGTCCCGGTCAGTGACGATCACCGACTGTTCGAAAAGATTTGTCTCGAAGGATTCCAATGCGGGTTGTCGTGGTTGACGATTCTAAAACGTCGTGAGGGTTTCCGCCGCGCGTTTGCCGACTTCCGTTTTGACGAGATCGCTCAGTGGGACCAACGTCAAGTCAACCGTTTAGTCAAAGATTCTGGGATCATTCGCCATCGCGGCAAAATCGCAGCGACGCTTCATAACGCCTCGCGGGCGATCGAAATGCGACGTGATGAAGGTTCGCTTTTGAACTTCTTTTCACGATACCTGCCTGATGAGTCGCCTGTCCCTGGACGACTTGCGGATCTTCCGGCGATTACCGATGAGTCGACGCGGATGAGCCGAGAACTCAAGAAACGAGGCTGGAAGTTTGTCGGTCCGACGACGTGCTATGCGTTCATGCAAGCGATGGGCATGGTCAACGATCATTTGGCCGATTGCGATTTCCGTTCGACCAACCGCTGACTGCGTTGGATATCGCTTGGAAGGGCTTAATCGAAGTAACCACAGATCCCGTGGTAGATTGCACCGAACGCCTGTTGAATTTTGCCTGAAGTTCCCAAAGCGTCACCGACGCCGGGCATCGCGAGACTCGCCATTACGATTAAACTCGCGCCGACGAACAACAATGATCCACTCGATCCGTCTTCACGAGGCGTCGCGAAAAAACTCGGAAACCATCCGCCAATAACAGGTGGTTTGGTCAAGTCGCGTAGTCGTCGTAGTCCGATTTGCACGTTGCCGTCATCGGCGTGAAAAAACCATTGCGCATGGACTTCTATTTTTGCGTTGTCATGTAAAAGAATCCAAGGCTTCCCGAGAACCAATCGGCTCGCATCGGAGGAATCGACCAGCACCGTGAAGCCATCAATCGAGGCTTCGTGCACCTGTGTTTTGATCGGGCTTCGGCCGATTTTAATGACAGCCATCGAGCGTTCAACAGCGATCGGACAGCGGAAAAACTCACTCTCATTAGCACCGTGTTGAATGTGAGAAGCGTTCGATTGAGACATCGGCAACCTTTCGACCAAGTTCGGCAACGTTTCGACCAAATGTTGCCCAATGCAATAAGTAGGTCATATCGAATCCCGAAGTCTGATTTTTTTTGATTTTTAATGAATGATTCGGTAGCTACTTCGGCAACGACTCCGATCACAACGGTTCAGCGAATCGCCATGTCAATCTATTCGGATTGAACAAGCCTTTTGGGGAATCGTGCTTGTACTGTCGATTCCACCTCTAACGATCCGATCAATGAACCGGGGTTCATCACGCCCTCAATGCGGTACCTCCGTTGCGTTTGCGTCATTCGGTTTCACGCCTCCGGTCAAAAGTTTCATGCGTTCTATCTCCACGATCACCGCTCAAGCGGGAAGCCGAAAGGTAGTCTGCTTTCTGTTGTTTTTGGGTTTGATCCTGCTTCATGCGTCCGAAACACGCCAACGCATCACAGCGGCGGACCCTGATTCTGGCCCCGGCGCGCCTTCGAATGATGTATTGGGTGGTTCCGATCTTCTCGGTACCGATCTCCTAGGAGGCAATTCGTTGTTGGGAGGAGGCGATGCCGATCCGCTAAGTTCGATCGGCCCGACCAAACCGATCTCGCCTCCCGACCCCGGCGGTGGTGCCTCGAAACCCAATCCCGACGACCCGCATATCGGTCTGTGGACCGAAGGTTGTTACCCGTCGGCAGAGTCTTGTCGCGCCTGTCATCCCAAGCATTACGAAGAATGGAGCGTTAGCAGCCACGCCTACTCGTCGGTATCGCCGATGTTCAATCGTTTCGAGCAAACGATCTCGGAACTATCCATGGGTACGGTCGGCGTGTTCTGTTTGCGATGTCATTCCCCCGTCGGCACGCAGATGAACATCCCTCGAACGGTCAGCATGCTCGACCAACCCGCGATCGCACGCGAAGGCGTTACCTGCATTGCCTGCCACCGGATCAACGAGCACTACGGTCGCTCCAACGGAGACCGCCGGATCGAGCCAGGTGACATTCACGCGCCCGTCGGCAGCGGTGGATACGGGCACGGTTTGCAAGAAGCCCTTATGCAGGCGGAAAAGTACAAACTCAAAACGCACGTGGACCAAACCGGGACCGGGCAAAAGATTCACAACGGTTCTTACTTCTTTGAACCATTGACTAAATCCGACATCTGCGCTTCATGCCACCAAGTCGCGGTCCATCCTGGAATTTGGTTGGAGGTCGTGCACGGGCAATACCGCGCCGGACCAGCCGCCAAGCGAGGCGTCTCGTGTCAGGATTGCCACATGGGCGCGGTTCCCGGCAAGGACCTCGGTTACGAGGAGTGCCACTGCGCCGAACTCGGAGGCAAACCGTACGGGACGCCGCGCAAACATTCCAATCACACGTTTTGGGGGCCGGGATATTCGATCGCCCATCCCGGAATTTTTCCTCACAATCCCAAGGCTCGCAAGTATTCGCCGCGCCAGTGGCTGACGTTTGACGACCGCGCCGGATGGGGTACGAAGGCGTTCGAGGATTCCGTCCCACCGGGGTTTCGGTTTCCCGAACCTTGGACCGAACGCGACGACCGGATCGAAGCGAGACGAATCATTGACGAAAACATTGAAAAGGCGCAGTACAAGCGTGGCATGTCGGCAATGACTTTGGAGGCCGGCGCAAAAGTGAGTAAGCCGATTTTCATGAATACGCCTCGGGCGGGAACGCCATTGAAGTTCGCCTATCGGGTCGACAATGTTAGCGACGGGCACAACTTGCCCACCGGATCGCTTGGGGCTCAACCCCAGCTTTGGCTCAACACAGTCTTGATCGATCCGACCGGCCGGCGGGTATGGGAATCCGGCTACTTGGACACGAACGCCGACTTGGCCGATATGCACAGTATCGACGTCGCCTTGGGACGCGTTCCCCGAGACAAAGACCTGTTCAACCTTCAAACTAAATTCTTAATCAGCAACGTCCGAGGTACCGACCGCGAAGTCGCGTTACCGGTCAATATCAGTGTCGACCAAATTCCGTTCCTACGACCCGGTGCGGTGCCGGTGAGCGTGTTGAACCATCCGCCCTTGATCCGCATGGAAGCGCATAGCATTGCCCCCTTGGATCATCGGATGGCCAAGTACACCGTCCCCGCGTCCGCCATGCGAATCCCCGGAACCTATCGCTTATCCGTCCGAATGCGCAGTCGAACCGAGCCGATGTACTTCATGCGACTGGTCAAGGCGACTCCCGACATGATCCGTCGCATGAACGAAAACATGATCGATATTTGTCGCGACACCCACACGTTCGAGGTGCGTTAACCGATGAGTGATTATCGCAAACCTGTTCGCGTGTTGCAGCGTCAGTTCAGGATCATCTACGTAGTTTGCCTTGTTACGGTTGCCACGTCGTGTTTGATCACATCGATCGTCACAGCACAAGCACCGCTTCGTCCACGACGTTTACCGCCGGTCGATTCGATGGAGGCGATGCCTACTTCCACGGCAACACCGTCGTCGTTACCGATGCAGACGCCACCGTCAACTGATTTTATCGGCGGACCTTCTTGGACGGCGCAGCCCGTCTCGTATGGCTTTCCGTCGTGGGAAAGCAATGCGTTCGTCGATCAATCGCCGCTGGCGTTCTCCCAATCCGCCGGCATGCCATCGTTAGCCAATACTTCGTTGGCCCACACGATCGATGATTTCTCGCCGACTCCCTTGCCGCCGATGTCGGAGTATCACGACCCGCTTGCGGCGCAGTGGGTTTATGACTCTAAGCAATACGTCAAAACACAGAGCCCCTGGGTTGAGTGGGGTCGAGAGTTCTACGGCGGTGGAATCACCCCCCGAGGTCGCGATTGGTTCGGGCCGATGAATATGGTTCGGCCTCAATTTTATGTCTACGGTGATCAGCGAACCGGTATCATCGGCGGCCGCAATGCCGCCGGACGAACGGATAACTTGGGCACGATTCTGAACCTGGATCTGGACTTACGACTGACCGACAGCGAGCGTTTCCATGCTTTCGTCGGGCCCTTAGCTCGTGGCGGTGACGTGACCGGCGTTCGACTCGAAAACGGAGAGCTGAACTATCAACAGGTCTTCAACCCGAACTTGGTCACCGGATTCTTCGAAGGCGATTTGGGCGCCATGTGGGGCGGTTTTCACAACAAGTCCTCTCCGGCCGAAATGCCATTCACGGCCGGATTGATCCCGTTGCTGTTCCAAAACGGAATCTGGATGGAAGACGCCGTGACGGGAGCCGCGTTCGCAATCCCGGCCAAACACAGCCGGCTATTGAATTGGTCTAACTTCGATACGACATTCTTCGCCATCGTCGACCAGCTCAACAGCAACGCGTTTGGTAATGACCAGCACGCCGCACAAGCGTTCGGCAACGCGTGGTTCATCGAGGCATACGACGGATACATCGAGGCAGGCTATGCATATCTTCGCGATCGCAATCAATCCGAGCGAAGCTATCACAACATGACGATCAGTTACACGCGACGGTACTTCGATCGCATCAGCAATTCGTTGCGAGTGATCATCAACGCGGGTCAGGATCTCGCCAAGGACGATCGAACCGCCGACGGCGGCATCTTCCTCTGGGAAAATAGCTTGATCACGGCGGCACCGCTGACGGTCGTGCCCTACCTGAACATGTTCTACGGATGGGGACGTCCGCAATCGGTCGCCCGAGCAGGCGGCAGTGGGGGAATCCTTCGAAACACCGGCATCAACTTTGACACCGATGGAATCAACGGTTTTGCAACGCTCGACCCCAACGGATTCGACACCACGGGTGGTTCCTTGGGCGTCGATTTGCTCGGTCGTGATCTGGACCGACAACTACTGCTCGAGGTTTCCTACCTGACCGAACATGGCGACTTGAACCCGCAGGTCAAAGGGGACCAATATGGTGTCGGCGCTCGGTATCAATTCCCGATTTCGAACGCTCGTTTGCTTCGTTTCGACGTCATGCACGGTTGGCGTGGCGAACTCGACAACGTTTATGGAACGCGAATGGAATACCGTTGGAAGTTCTGACGATCATCGAACTCGCCGCATGTAGGCGACGAACTTGGCATCCAACTCGCCGATCGTCATGCCCATTGCCGATTCCATGATTTCGATTCGTTCTCGACCGGAATACTCCCGCAAGGGTTTGGATTCACCGAGTCTCTTGAGATAGTCGATGTATTCCTGCTTCATCGTCCGGATCAAAAAATAGGTCAACGCCCAGGATTCGCCATAGGCCGCCTCGGCTGTGGCCGAGGACCGAAATCGCGTGTCATCGGATAGCAATGTCAGCAACGAGTCATCAGGGCGACTTGGCAGGTATCGTCGCCATCGATTCAGATTGACTTGGTTGACACGACCGACACCCCGCCATCCACGCGGGTTACTCAAATCGGGCGATTCGAAGAACATCGCCAATCCCTCGCTGAGCCACATCGGGTTGTCAGCGAACCGGGTTTGTAAACCACAATTGTAAGCGAGTTGATGGGTCGCTTCGTGAATGATTGTGGCGATGTTGCGTTCGATGTTCCCGACACGAAACGTCGTCATCCGGTTGCTTTCCAAATGGTAGTAACCGATCACATTCGCTGCCGTTTCACCGATCTCTTGTCCAGCATGTTGTAAGAATGAAGAACGATCGGCGAGCACCAATGCGACAAGAGGGTAGGTCGGTTCGTCGATGTCGACCCGCTGATTCTTCCAATAGGCAAAGAACGCTCGGTGCAAAGCTTCAAATAGCGTCGCGACGTCCCGAGCATAAGCGTCGTCGCCCTGATACAGCAACACATAGTGTGCCGTTTGAAAGGCTTCAAAACCCTCTGGGAACTCTTCGAGCATCCGTCGCGTGATCGTTTCTTGATCGACCGGAGGGGGCGGCGGTCCAGGTTCACGGTTAAGAATCTCGTCAGGCTGAATCAACCAAATTCGTCCGTCATCGCCACGTAACAACAGACCCCCGTCGGCGGCTTCGACCAAGACCTCACCGTTGACGGATCGCTTTGGCCCGATCGGTTGCCCTTCGCGCAAACTGCGAAAGACGACTTGGTCGGCGAGTAACCTCGGTGTCGTAGTTAATACGACGCTTCCGAGCAATCCGATCATGGCGCTGATGACCAGGCAACTGAATGGGAACGATCGACGGGGCATTTTTGTCAACAGACGCTTTAATGATTGTGATTGCAATCGAGTTTCTTTAAGGCGGCTACGCCGCAAACATACAGGCCCAACGCGCAACGGCGTGTTGATTTAGTGAGCCGACGGCGCTAGCGGGCTGTTGATTTAGTCCTCATCGAAACCCGAAGCGTGAGCGAGGGATACATACAAAGGACTTAATGGCGTTTAATCCCTCGCTCACGCTTCGGGTTACGATTAAATCAACAGACCGCTAGACGCAGGCTTTACGGCAAATAAGCCACCATTCGGAACCCGTGGCTAGCGGGCTGTTGATTTAGTTTGCATCGTAACCCGAAGCGTGAGCGAGGGATACATACAAAGGAATTAATGGCGTTTAATCCCTCGCTCACGCTTCGGGTTACGATTAAATCAACACGCCGCTAGCGCCATCGGCTCACAAAAAATGACGAACGCACTAAATCAACACGCCGGCAAACGAGTGAAAACCGAATGCGGCGATAACTGAATTAGCGAAAACCGAAAATCAGGACTTCCGCTATTGTAGCTCATTCGGCTGACGACGTTGGCGGACCTGAACGATGATCCAGTAAACGAGTCCGCCGGAAACGAGCGTCATGATGGTTGCGGTGGCTTGCCCAGGGCGGTGCCACGCGGCCAAACCCGCAATCACGCACGTCGCCAAAACATAAATCCACGCCGCGATCGATCCGATACGACCGATTCGAAAATCGCCGTGCGATCGCGTGACCAGTATCGCCACCGTGGCGGCTGAACATAACGACAACGTTAATCCGAGATACCCGAGCAGGTCCTGCAATTGCGAGACGGAAACGACCATCGCCATCGCAATGCCTTGCAACCACACCGATCGAGTCGGCGGCGAGACGGATGACTCGAACCAAGCGGGAAAGACGCCGTCTTGAGCCATCTTTGCGTATACTCTTGGCCCGGCCATGATCGTTGACGAAACGCTCGACGCGAGTGCCAAACAAATCGCCACACGAACCAACATCGCCAGCGGCTCACCACTGATCGAGCGAGCCGCGATCACCGCGATATTTTGCTCCCCGGCGATCGCATCGACTGGTGGGCCGTAGAGGAAGATCGCGTTGAGCAACAAATAGATGATCGTGACTCCGACGGTGCTCTTGATCATTGAACCGGCGACCACCGTCCAACCGCCCTCAGCTTCGGCCGCGACATAGATCGCCGCGTTGAATCCGCAATAGCTTAGCGAGATCCACATCACTGACGTTGCCAACGCAAAGACCGTCGGCGTGGGTTGTTCATCGAACCGACCGATCGATCCGGTCCAACTTCGCAACGACGATAACGCGATCACGATGAACAAGCCGACCAAAATCAACTTGCCGAACACGAGCAAGTTGTGAGTGCCAGCTCCCCGTTGGGTATGAAATGCGTGTGCCAAGGTCCCGATCAAGACCGCTGCCATGGCAATCGATCCCGTAGGCAGCCAGTCTGGTCGTTGATCCGGCGGCAGCGCGTAACCTTCCAAAGCGATCGCGGCGAGCGCTCCTGCGCCGGTAAAACCGGCGAGAAACGATACCCAACCGGCGATGAACCCGACCGCAGGATGGACGAAGCGAGTCAAGAATAAGTACTCGCCGCCGTTATCGATCAGCAACCTAGCCAAATGTCCATAGCTAACGGCCCCGCAGCAGGCGATAAGGCCGCCGATGCACCATGCCGCCATGACCCAGTGCGGACTTCGCAAGTCGGCAACCGCAAAGCCGCTCGTTGTGAAAACGCCCGCCCCGATCATGCTCGCGACAACGATTGCCACCAACGATAGTTGGTTCAGTGGACGCTCGCGAGATGGTTCGGTTTCGGTCATTCGATCAACTCGATCGAAGACCACGGGCGAAACATCCGATCAGGAAATTCGATACATGCGGCGTTGAGCTGGTCAATCGCATCCGGTGTCGCCAGGCGATGGTCCGAGCCGGTTTCGATCAAATGAGACATCGGAATCTCACTATTCTTTATCAACATCATTGAATCGGCAAACGCGATCACATCGTCTTGGCTGGAATGCAATACCAACGTGTTGACCGGTACGCGGGTGGCGACGCCCCACTTCTTCCAAGCCGGACAGAGGACGATTCGAGGAACGCGAGCCGGCAAGTTCAGGTTGACCGCTAACGCGCCTCCGCGGGAAGACCCGACAACGAGTTCCGGCCGATGTCGATCGTAGGCTTCTTGCGCGGATTGCCATGCCGATTCAAAGTCATCGTCGTCGAGTTCCGGTTCGATGACTTCGTGGCCGGCCGCTCGCAAGCTCGATGGCTTGACGCCACCGACAACACTTTGCCATCCATGTAGATAGAGAATCCGCCGCCGAATCGAAAGCGGATGTGCCGCACCAGAATGCGACAAACGGATCGGCTGGATGGATGTGACTCGTTGCATCTCCAAGTCCGCATAGAGATGCGGAAACAGTTCTCCCCCGCGTGACGCCTCCCAACGGAGTTCGTCTCCGAATCCAACTACGTCGCACCGCAATAACCACAGTTCCTGCGCGTCGGCATAATGAGCCGCGAGCGTGCCGGCGAGTTGGCTCGGCGTGGAAAAATGAAGAAAACCGTCAGCCTGATCGTGCGTTGATCCGTCGAACCGCCCGCTCGCGATTGCCGCGTTGAGTTGTTCTCGAGAAACGATCTTGCAGATGGAAGTGGAGTTCATGCGTTCTTTCTAACTCTGACTATCGTAGCTGGATTCGCAAGAATTCAGATTCCACCAGTTAAATCGGAAGTCTTGCGACTCCCGCTACTCAAGACGCTGACACACCTAACGACTGCGACTGGTGGTTTTCGGTCGTCCCGCGGTTTGGATATTGCCTTTGGGACGGACGACGTACACCTTCGGATCATCCACAATGAACGAAGTGCTCCAACGTTGACCGTCGTCGGCACTGCATACATTGTAGAAGAACGTTCGCATCCGTTCGGCTTGGTAACTGTAGGGGAATTGACTGGTAATGTAATCTTCCTCGGTCAGTTCATCGATTCCAGGAGCCGCATAATAATGCACCATTCCGTCGGGGGTGCAGCTAAGTCCCAACGTCCACCATCCGGTCGTCGTGATCTGCGGTCCACGGAAGTCGCCGCCATTCTTGTTGCTGCGGATTCGCAAGTAGGCATAATCGTGTGGCTTGCGAGTTTGGTCTTTGCTTTCGAACTCGATGAACATGCCCGGCCAATAGATTTCGTTACCCAGCTCTTCTCGTTTCATTTTAAAGAAACCGACTTCCTCTTCGATCATTGCGGTAGTTTCCAACGCGAGACGGAATCCGAAATGCGGCCCGGATCGGTTCTCCCATTCGGCGACCGGCGGTAAGAACACACGCGTCGTGACGCTGGGCACTTCAGAGATGTCGATACGTCGGTTCAACCGATACTGTACGTTGCAGATGAAATCGTCTTGGTGCATGGTGCCGCTGGACATCCCCGGAATGCCGGTGAATTTGCTTCGCATCAACAACGAACCTTGGCTTCCGGGTAAACCGCCGGCGGGTGTTGGTACCCGTTGAACAACATCAGGGTGGCCCCGTTTGACGCCCTCGTACCAACGACCATTGCTACTTTTTCCCAACGGAGCTCGTTGGTTATCGTCGATGTCCTCGGTACTTTTGGGATTGTTGGGGATGTATCGCCAATTCGGGTCTTCGAAATCATCCGACACGCCCAAAAGCTCCACGCCCGTTCCAGGTACAACAGGCCGCTGAGCGACCGCTTGATCGGCCGTCACGGTCGTGACCAGCCACGCGGCACAAGCAGCGACCAATGCTGAGCAGCGGCCGACCCGGAATACTCCGGCTCGAACCCAATCCACCTGATTCCCGTTCCTGTTTGTCCGTGACATATCCGTCGCTTCCGTTTCAGTATTCGATGAAATGGACACAAAGGATGATCCCTTTGTGACGGAGGCCCCCCTCCAACCGTTTCAATCGGCATAAGTTCGCCAGGACTCAATCCAAAGCCGAGCACATCTTCATGAAAAACCCGAAGATAGTGTCCAGGTGTTTCATCCGCGCACACAAAACCGCTACCAGTGCCACGACCGGAAGCGTTGGGGAAGAGGGGAGCGCGATTCGTTAAGAAATCGGACCGAGCGGCTCGAACCGGCCGGGATTCGGACTATGGTTAGTTTGTCGAGGGAACGCCAACGACAACATGAAAACTACACCAAGATATTAAGCGTCCCCCCGTGCGAGGCGGGGTCGGTTCTTCGGAGCCGGCCTCGCCTTTTTTCGTTTTCCTCGGCCTGATCTGAGCCTTAATGCGGCTCTGCAACAACCATACAAGCCCGATGCGCAAAGGGCTGTACATTGAGTCCTCATCGCAACCCGAAGCGTGAGCGAGGGATACATACAAAGGACTTCAAGGAGATGAATCCTTCGCTCACGCAGCGGGTTACGATCAAATCAACACGCCCTTGCCCTTCGGGCTTGTATCAACCGGGTTCAAATAACACGAAACGCGGCGATGAACGATGTAGCGACGCTCGCTAAGTTGCGGGCGGGTTAATCGGTGCGCGATGCCGGGTCTCCGCCGAAGCGGCGGCGACCCAGCCTACTTGAGCGGCTGCGCCCCAGCCGATGGTTCAGAACGCGTTAGGCCTGCTTGGCGGCGGCGGCAGCTCGTTTTTCGGCGGCGGTTCGGTAATCGACTACGTCCCAAACCAATCCGACGGCACGCAGCAAGCGGATCGCTTGCCAAGTGATGTCGAACTCCCACCACTTGTGGCCGTGCTTGGCCATCCGTGGGTAGGCGTGGTGGTTGTTGTGCCAACCTTCGCCGTAGGCGACGATCGCGACCAGCCAGTTATTTCGGCTGTCATCGGTCGTTTCGTAGTTCTTATAGCCGAACATGTGCGAGGCACTGTTGACCATCCAAGTCGCGTGCAACACGGCGACCAAACGGACGAACATGCCCCACAACAGTAACGACATGCCATAGTCGAAACCGGCGATCGCGTAGCCGATTCCGAACAGCGCGACCGAGACAAGGATGTGAATCGGCAAGAACAACATGTCGAACGCACGCATCATCGGATCTTTGTACAGGTCCGGTGCCCAACGTTCCAAGTATGTTTTGCGATCGCCACCGTGGGTGTGGAACGCCAACCAGAACATGTGGCTCCAGATGCTTCCGTCGTTGGGCGAGTGCGGATCGCCTTCTTGATCGCTGTGCGCGTGGTGCTTGCGGTGGTCGGCGACCCAGTCCAACGGCGAGCCTTCGCCGGCGAAACATCCGATTCCGGCGAACAGATAACGGACCCAGTTGTACGTCTTCATTCCGCTGTGCGTCAGCATGCGGTGATAACCCAGGCAAATCCCGAGGCTACCGGCAATCCAGTGCATCACTAACGCGACGCCTAGCGCCGACCAAGTGAAATACGACGGAGCCGCCAGACAAACCACGTGGGCAACGACAAGCCATCCGATTGCCCAGTAGCTTAGGTTGTCCATTCGTTTGCGATCGGCAACGGTCGGGCGAGCCATGTCCAGCTTCTTGGCTGCTTTCTGGGCGACGAGCGAGGACAAAGCGTCCGCGTCTTCATCGGCCGGATGATCCAAGGAAGTTTCAGATTCGCTTTCGGGGCTCGTATAACCCTCCAGTCCAGGACGATTCCAAATCTCAGCGTCCTTGGGGTCGAGCGTTTCAACGTTGGCGTCAACGTCGGCGGGGGCGGGGTGAGTATGGGTGGTTCCGCCGCGTGAGCGGGAAGGTTCGATAACAGTCGACATCAGAGAACGGGTCCTAGTCTCGTGGTGACAAAAATGGGTGACAATCCTAAACGCCACCGAAGTGCCGTCTTTCCGCCCGAATCGTATCAAACGCCCGAGCAATTCATGTCACCGCCTGGACACGGACATGTAACGGATTTGTAATTGTTTTTTGCGACACCCCGATGTCCCCGCGATTGAGCCCATTTGATGTCCTCGGAACTAGCCAGCCGTCTGATCCAAAGAGACCGATTGTTGCGTCAAATCCGCTGTTTTTTTCACGAGCGAGGCTTCATCGAAGTCCAACCCCCGTGCCTGAGCCGGGACTGTGTCGTGGACGCGTTTTTAGATCCGATTTCGATCCC
The DNA here is from genome assembly GCF_007859915.1 of Neorhodopirellula pilleata. GTDB lineage: Bacteria > Planctomycetota > Planctomycetia > Pirellulales > Pirellulaceae > Rhodopirellula > Rhodopirellula pilleata. The sequence goes on along the minus strand of NZ_SJPM01000008.1, from coordinate 161,052 downwards.
CCGAAGTGAAATTGGGCTTGCAGTGGGGGGCGGCGCGGAGGATTTTTCGAGCGATCGTTACTTTTTGCAAACCTCGCCTGAGTCCGCGATGAAGCGACTGCTTGCCGATGGAGCCCCGTCAGTCTTCGCGATCGTCCCAGTTTTTCGGCGTGCGGAGATCGGGGTGCGACATAATGTCGAGTTCACCATGTTGGAATGGTACGAAGTCGGCGGAAACGCGGCGTCGGCGATCGAGTTGCTAGGACGACTCGCCCAAACGGTTTTCGAAACCGATCGATTTGAAACGGTTAGCTACCTAGACGCGTTTGTGCGAGTCTTGGATCTCGATCCGGTCACCTGCGCGGTCGAACAACTGGGAGACCGGGTTGCCGAGATCGACGCGGGGCTGGCTGAATCGATGGCAGGAGACCGGGACGCGTTGCTCGATGTCTTGATTTCCCATCACGTTGAACCCACCCTCGGGCAAACTGTCCCCGCTATTTTGACTCGCTATCCGGTCACTCAAGCGGCCTTGGCACGGCCCTGTGCTGACGATCCTCGGTTTGCCGAACGTTTCGAATTGTTTTATCGCGGGATGGAGTTGGCCAACGGATACGACGAATTGCTCGACGCCGACGAACTCGTCCGACGCTTCGAGATCAACAACGCAACGCGAAGACAGAACGGTCGTGACCCTTTGCCAACACAGACCACGTTGGTCGGGGCGATGAGGAAAGGATTGCCCAAATGCAGCGGTGTGGCCGTGGGGGTCGACCGACTCGCCATGTTGCAATGCGGAGCCGCCCACATTCGCGAAGTCGCTCCGTTGACGATCGACGTTGCCTAGGAATAAGGTGCGGTGCTCATGAAACGTTTATGCATCCTCAATGTTGTGGGTTTGACACCGGAATGGTTGCCCCACTCTCCACATTTGGCGGCGGTCGGCAAGGCACAGGCTTGGGCAAGCCCCGTGCCGGCAGTGACTTGCACCAGCCAAGCGACCATGCTGACCGGAACGATGCCTCGCGAGCACGGAATCGTCGGCAACGGCTGGCTATATCCCGACACTCAAGAAGTTCGGTTTTGGCAACAGGCTCGCACGTTGATTCAAGGCGATATTTTTTATGATCGCTATGAAACGGCCAAGATGTTTTGGTGGTTCAACCAAGCATCGACGGCGAAGTACGGCGCCACGCCTAAACCTCACTATGGTTGCGATGGTTCCAAAGCGTTCGACGTGCTCGACTGGACCGGATGCGAATTAACCCGGCACTTGGGGCCGTTCCCGTTCTTTGCATTTTGGGGACCGGCGGCGGGCATCGCGTCGAGCGACTGGATTGCTGATGCGACGGCGTTGGTGATGCGACGCGTGCAACCGCAATTGACGATGGCTTATTTGCCCCACCTCGATTACGACTTCCAACGGTTTCCCGTTCAATCTGCCGAGCGGGTCGCCGAAGTCGATGCGGCGGCCGGTCGGGTGATCGAGGCGGCCGGCGAAATCGATGCGCAGGTCGTTGTGGTGAGCGAGTACGGATTGACGTCCGTTGATCAACCCGTGCACCTCAACCGTGTGCTGCGTCAAAGCGGTCATCTCAAAGTCCGACAGGGCCCCTTTGGCGAGATGTTATTGCCGACCGACTGCGACGCGTTCGTCGTGGCCGATCATCAAGTCGCCCATGTTTATGTTCGTGATCCCAAACAAATCGATGTCGTTGCTAAGCTGCTCGGCGAAACGCCAGGCGTGGCCGCCGTCGTTCGCCCGCGCGAGCTGGGCTTGGACCATCCTCGCAGCGGTCAATTGATTGCACTTTCGGAAGCGGATGCTTGGTTCACTTATTATTATTGGCTGGATGACGCTTTGGCTCCTGATTTCGCCCGCACGGTCGATATCCACCGCAAACCAGGCTACGACCCGTGCGAACTGTTCATGACCAGCAAACTGCGGGCGGGCGGGCGTCTGCTGCAAAAGAAGCTCGGGATGCGATACAAAATGGACGTCATTCCGCTCGACGCCACGTTAGTCCGCGGCAGCCATGGGTTACTCGCCGATCAACCTGAACGTGGCCCGCTCGTGATCGGTCCTGGTCATCCACCCGAAATGATGACAGATTTCCCCGATTACGTTCATTCACTTCTGTAGACAATTTCGCCAAGACAAAGTCATTTCATGAAAACGCGATTGACGATCTCGCTCACCTTCGTTTGTACGTTTGCGGCAGGGGCCATTTCATCGTCGAATCATTGCCATGCCTATCCGCCTGCGGCTGATCAAGGACCGCCACCGCCGGCGGTGCACGATCGCACAACGCTGACATTATCTCGCATCTACCAGGGCGAGGATTTTGATACGGAGAATACTTCGCTGAAGTGGGACGACGTCGACGATGTGCTGTTAAGACAAGAGCCGAACTCCGAAGACGAAAACCAAAGCAAAACCGTCCAAATCGTCCGTCGCCCGGTCGGTCCGTCCGATGCGGCTGGGGAAACCACACTTTTGATTCCCGCCGATCCGATCGGATCGGTCGATCATTACGAGTTTTCCCACGACGGGCGGTGGCTGATGGTGAAAACCCGGTCACAACGTGTTTGGCGTCACTTTTCGTTGGCGCAGTACTGGATCTACGACCTGAACTTGAAGTCCTGGCGGGCGATCGCGGGCGGACAAGCGATCATGTATGCGACGTTGTCACCCGATAGTGAATCAGTGGCGTATGCTCGAGGCGGCGATCTGATGATCGAAAACATTTCGACCGGCCAGGAACAGACGATCGCGTCGAGCGACCAAGTCGACACGATTCACGGAACGTTCGATTGGGTTTACGAAGAAGAACTCGGGCTGACCAAAGGATTTCAATTCAATCACGACGGGACCAAGGTTGCTTTTTGGCAAACCGATCAATCCGGTGTTCCGATTCAAACGCTGATCGACAACGCATCGCAGCGTTATCCGACGCTGAAAGAGTTCGCCTATCCCAAGGTAGGCCAAACGAATTCGGCGGTCCGAATCGGAGTCCACGATTTGGCGACCGACCAGACCGTTTGGATGAACATCGACGGTGATCCTCGAGAAAACTATCTCGCGGCATTACAGTGGATCGAACCGTCGGAGCAACAAACAGACGCTAGCCCAACGGAGGGCGAACGTTTGATGATCCAACAACTCAATCGACGTCAAAACCAGAACCGCTTGTGGATCGCTGATCCACAATCCGGATCGGCGCACGTTGTTCACACCGAAACCAGTCCTGGTTGGGTAATGCATCAAGCGGAACTTCACCGCATTCCATCGTTGGAGTCGAATCCTTCAACGATTGATTATGTTTGGCAAAGCGAACAGACCGGCTGGAATCAACTCTACCGGTTGTCGTTCAACGAGTCGTTGACCGAAACGACGCTCACGCCGATCACGCGTGGTGATTGGGATGTGATCGAAATCGATCATGTCGATTCGCAGACCGCTCGCATTTTCCTGACCGCTTCGCCGAACAATCCGACAACGCGAGGTCTTTACAGCGTCGAGGCGAACTCACCAGACCCGCAAGAATCGCGAGTGTCTCCGGAAACTGGCGGGACGTATCAGTATGAAATCAGTCCGTCGGGGCGGTACGCGATCGAAACTTGGTCAGACTTCCAAACGCCTCCGGTGAAGCGTTTGGTGAACATCGATACTTACGAGATCATCGAAACGATCGATGATAATCAGTCGGTCCGAGAAGCATTGAAAGAGCTCAAACCAGTACGTGAAGAGTTCATCCAACTGACGATCGATGACGGAGTCGCGTTGGATGCTTGGGTGATGTTTCCTGCCGACGTTGACGGCGAGCGTGTTAGCCAAGGGAGTGTTCCCTTGTTGGTCTACGTTTACGGCGAGCCCGCCGGGCAAACGGTCCGTGACGTTTACGGCGGCAAAGGATATCTGTGGAATCGAATGATGGTTCAAAACGGCATCGCGGTGGCGAGCATCGACAACCGAGGAACCGCGTCGCCGCGAGGGCGAGCGTTTCGCCAAGCGGTTTACGGCAAGATCGGTATCCTGCCTCCCGCCGATCAAGCCGCCGCTGTCCGCCGCTTGCTCGAACGTTTTCCGATCTTGGATTCCTCTCGCGTCGGCGTTTGGGGATGGAGCGGTGGAGGTTCGAGTTCGCTTCATGCGATCTTCCGCTATCCGGATCTGTTCAAGACCGCCGTTTCGGTGGCACCGGTTTCGGATCAATTGGATTATGACACGATCTACCAAGAGCGATACATGGGGCTGATCGACGACGGCCGCGAGAAGTTCACCGAAGGATCGCCGATCACCTATGCGAAGAACTTGGAAGGGTCTCTGTTGATCATCCACGGAACCGCCGACGACAACGTTCATTACGCGTCAACGCAGCGATTGATCAACGAGTTGGTCGCGCAAGGAAAGCTTTTCGAGATGATGGCCTACCCCGGACGTTCGCACTCGATCACCGAAGGCAGCGGAACGGTCATGCACCTGAGAAAAACGATGACGAATTTCCTCCTACGAAACCTCCTCCCCAAGTAACCGCCCTCAAATGTAGGCCGGGTCAAAAGTAGGCTGGGTCGCAGCGATAGCGGAGACCCGGCAAACGAAGCAATTTCTGCGCAAACTTAAACTTAAACTTAAACTTAAACTTAAACTTAAACTTAAACTTAAACTTAAACTTAAACTTAAACCTAAACTCGCCTTAGCGTTCCCGTAGGATGAGGACAGCTGACGAACGTTTCTTGCTTCAGAAGTTTAGGTTTAGGTTTAGGTTTAAGCTTAAGTTTGGAACAAACGGGAAGGTGCCGGGTGTTCGTCGCCGAGCCTCCTCCACCCAGCCTACTGCCTACTGCCTACGGTCGGTTTGGATGAGGGATGATCATTCCCAGGTGCAACTCGAAATGGCGGCACTGCAGCTGTTCGTGTTGCAAGTTGGTGAGCTTGCCGAAGAGCGGGTGAGTGGGGAATCCACTGGATTTGGTTTCTTCAAAACGCTGGTAAGCTTCACGCAGAGAGTCCATCGCCTCGTTCATGCTGATGTCATCCTCGGTCCAAAAACGCGGCTGGACACTCGCGGGTAATCGGATGCCCGGCTTCGCTGGTTGCGTCAAGATCGCGTTCAAACGCAAACGAACGAGCCACTTCAACCAACGTGGGAACTTCGGGATTGACTCGTCACCGACAACGATCCGCAATGTCTTCGCCAAGTGATCGACATTCTGGGCATGCGAGAACTGTCCGGCCGTGGTCGTCGGTAAGTTTGCCAGCCGTTCCGCCTCGGACACTCCCTCGGCGAGGGTGTCGAAACGGAGCGAGCGGTTCCCGGTAATTTTGGACATGATCGTGGCTCCTACCACCAAGACGGGTCTGCAGCGGTGAGATTTGGATCACGTTCTTCTTCGGGTAGCCATTGGTTCCGGGCAGCTTCGGCGGCGGCCTCTTCGGCATCAATCCGACCATCGGCGGGCTCGCGTTGGAACCATGCCCACTGGATCGAATCTTCGACTTCGCGAGTCTCCAGCACTTCTTCAACGGGTTTCCGCTTGGGCTTCTTCTCCATCACGACGCGTGCAACCGGGGTCGGTTTGGGCGCGACCCGCTCTTCGATCGAAATTTTGGGAGCCCGTTTGCGACGGTGTTGGCGAGCCAAACGCTGAAACGCGAATCGGTATTTCGACTTCGGCGGCGTGGGGCGCGATGGGATCACTCGACGATCATCGATGACCAATGCTGCGGCGGGGACGACCGGTAAGGGCTGCGGTACCGGAGCGGCGATGACGACCGGTTCTGGCTCCGCTTGCGCGGCCTCTTCTTCGTATTCAGGTTCGTCGTACTCTTCCTCGTATTCCTCTTCGTACGTTTCCTCCGGCGGGCTTAGGATTCCGGCGCGACCTGGAACCCCTTGTGTCGGCATCTCTCGAACTTCCACGCCGATTTGGTGGAAAATGTCCACGATGTGATCGTGACAGGTGAACATCATGACTTGGTGCCCGAGTTCGGCGAACGTTTTGAGGGTTTGAGCGGCGTGTTCGGCGCGGGACCCGTCGAAGTTGACCAACACGTCGTCCAAGATCAATGGCAACATCACCCCGCGTCGGGAGTATGCCGCAGCGAGCGATAGTCGCAACGCGATGAAGACGGCTTCGCCCGTACCACGGCTCAGAACTTCCAGTGGCAATGACTTGCCGTCGTGATCGTCGATCTTCAATTGGTTCGATCCGAGCGGCGTCCAGATTCGCACGTACTTTCCATCGGTCAATTGATTCAGGAACGATGACGCCTCCCGCAACGTTTCGGGTTGGCGTTCATTCTCGACGGTATTGCAAACGTCCTCGAGCAGGCAGCTCGCCGTGGCGAGTATTTGCCAACGTCGGGCGAGTTGATTGAGCTGACGTTCGACGCAACCGAGTTCCAGCCGGGCGGTCATCAAGCGATCATCGTCCCCGAGTTGCTTCATGCTCGCGGCGAGTTCACCTTGGGCGGTTTGCAACTGAGCAATCCGATTTTCGGTTTCGCTCATCCGAGTTGTCAGTGCGTCCCAGCGTCGTTCCAGGTCGGTCGCCTTGGCACCATCGATTTCTCGAGCCACGTCGTCGTACTGGACGGAGTTGCCGATCATCGTTTTGATCTGCTTGTTCAGTTTATCAAGATGCTGTTCATGCTCAGCAAGCAAGGATTTTCGATCGACTAACTGGTAGAACTGTTCCGGCGTTGCCACGCCACATTTCGCCCATAGAGCACGACGCTGTTGTTCACCGCGTTCGATCGCTTGGGCGTGCATCGCCTGTTGTTTTTTGTATTGGGCGTCTTGTAGCTTCAGGTCGCGACGCTGCTTGATCCAGTGCTGTTGACGGGCCAATTCTTCATGAAGGTGATTGAGTTGATCGAGCGGATTGGCGCGGGAACTGAGAAGCTTTTGTGCTTGACTGGAGACGTTCACTTTCACTCGTGATGAAATCGCGTCGGCGTTGACGTCGTCGTAAGCGTCCACGTCGTAGTCGGTATAATCGTCTTCGTATCCGTTGGGCCCGTGGGTTCGATAGGACTCTTTGCGGCTTTTTGCATCTCGTTTGGAGTCCCGTGGATCCCGACGCGCTCGTTCTCGTTCGGAATTGCGAGCGGAAAGCCGTTCTGGATCGTGTCCGGACACCAGCGGAAGCGTGTCTTCGCCCGACGCATCGAGTGCTTCGAGGTACAGCGTTTCGATTCGCTTGGAGATGGTTTGTCGTTCACGGCGACGCTGCTCACGTTCCTCACGCAAATCACTTAGTCGTCGCAAACTCGCCTGCAACGTCTCGTATCCGTCGCCGAGTGTGCGAACACTCTTTGGTGACAACGTCGTCGACAAACCCAAACGGTCCAGCGTCGCGGTCCATTCTCGACGTGCGGCTTTGAGACCTTCCGCAGCCTTCGTGGCGCGAACGTAGGAGGCTTTGTAGGATTGGTTGGCGGCCTCGTGTGCGTGGTAAGTCGGCAGCGACTCTTCGAGTTCGGCGAGCAACGACTCGGATTCACGCAAACGGGCTTCGAGCGATTCGTTGCTCGTCGGCAAATGCGAATCGATGTCCTGACGCTCCGATTCGACTTCGCGGATCTGACGACGAACGCTTTCGATTTGTCGCTCGCAATCTTCCAGATCCAGGACCGTGCTGCGTTGGCCACGTTCGCGACTGAGGTAGTAAACCAACAGCGCCATCGCACCGAACAAAATGAACATCATCCCCGTCGTCGGGTTGGGGCGAGCGACAAAGGTCGTGATCTGAAAGACGTTGAACATGCCGTATAGCACGGCCATGCCGCCGAAGATGAACGGCAAACCGAGCACGAACAAACGATCGATCGGCAACGCCTCATCGGTTGTCAGTTCGATCGATTCACGCTCCAAGTCGCGATAGTGGCGAGTCAGCTTCTCAAGATGCTGGCCGAGCTGGATACGTTGACGCAGCGACGCGATGTGATCGTTTTCGCGCTTGATCGCAAGCTGCAGATCACTTGCGTGGGCGCGCTGCAAGATCTCTTGTAACTTCTCGCCATACTTTTCGGCGCGAACTTTGTGGGTCTTGCCTTCAGCGCGGTATTGCTTGAGCAAGAACAATTGCTCTTTGCAATGCTTGGCTGGTGAACTCAGGGCCGCAAGCGTTTGTTTGGAAAGGTCGGGCATTCCGACAAGGTCGCCCTTCGTGATTTGTTCGCGCTCGCTCTCATCGAGGCCCAAACGGTCGGCGTCGGCTTCGACTTGTTTACGTGCTTTTTCGATCTGTACGTCCAAACGGTCGATCTGTTCCTGCAATGCCTCCACCCAGGTCGCTTGTTGGGTTGCCGCTTCGATGCGTCCTTGCAAGTCGAACAATCGTTTGTTGACCGGCAATTGTTCGGCCTTGTCACGCAGGCCTCGGCGACGGTTTTTGATCTCCTCGACCTTGCCGCGTCGCTCTTCGATCATCGCTTCGATCTGAACAAGTTGCGACGGTGCCTCATCGGGAAGATGGGCTTCGTTTTGGATCGCCGCGATCTCTTCTCGGATCGCCTCGCGCTCTTGCCATGGCTCGAAAACACCCGTTGCAATTTCGACACATCGGGCTTCGCGTTCCCAAGCGGTCATTCGCTCGCGAAGGTTATCGATCTCTTGACTTTGGGTGCGTCGCTGGGTGGCCAACTCGCTCCATCGCCGCGTCTGACCGCTGAGTCGTTGAATTTCATCGCGTAATTTCTCGCGTTTGGTCATCATGCCTGCGAGCTTGTTGACCGCCGCATCTTCTTCATCGGCCGACGCCGCGCCACGACCGACAACTTCGCCCCGGCCGGCCCGCAAACTGCGAAGCACGTCGACGAGTGAAACGCGATCCAATCCACTGCTGAGTTTGTAAAGTTCGTCGGCGGCCGAAGTGTCGTCGAGTGTGCTGAGTTCCTGAAGTTCTCGGATGCCGATCGCGAAGACGTTCGAGAAAATCGCCTCGTCGATTCCGCCCAATAAGCTTTGCAAGCGGTGCTGACCTTGGCTCAGTCCGTCCGAACCGGTGACGGACAATCGCCCGGTCGTGTCCACATCGGTCAGTTGGCTGTGTCGTCGGATTTCATAGCCGCCGCCCGGGCCGGTCACTCGGATCGCGCCGCCCGGAGTGCCACCGTAAACCGGTGGCAGGTATCGCGAACGTCGTTCGGGAGTGAATCCGTAAAGCATCGCTCGGAGAAATTGCATCAACGTCGTCTTGCCCGCTTCGTTGGGGCCGTAGAACAACGTCATGCCTTCGTTCATCGAATCGACCGAAAGGCCAGTCCAAACTCCGAAGCCGTCGATTTGAATGTCTTTGATCTTCATGATTTGCGTCCCCAAGACGGTTTGTCGCCGCGCAACAACTGAGCCCCCAAGAGGGTCGCTTCATCGAGTGTGGCGTCGCGGTCGCCGGCCGGCAATTCGCCGAGCAACGTGGCCGCTGTGCTGGAAAGATCGGAATGCTCTTCGGTGTAGGGCATCAAACGCAACCCACCGAGACGGGCGGTTGCGGCGGGCTTACCAGCCGCAGCACCGGAGTCATTGGTTCCGGCGTTGGATACCGATTCGACAGGTACCCCGGCGGCGAACTTGCGGAACTTTTCGGACGCCCGCAAAAAGTCGCCCAAAATGGTGTCTTCGTCTCGCCATGATTTGGGATAGTTGCGCGGCGGACGCACCGTCAGGCGGGTCGTCCAAGCGGCCGGATTGCCGTTACCGTGGTCTCGGCGAAGGTGACGAAGCAGTTCGATCGGGTCACCGACCATCGATAGCATTTCTGGATCGGTTAGGGTCACGTCCCAAGCGATCAACAGATGTCGACCGCCGTTCTCATTGGCCAACGACGTGATCTTTTGGCCCAGAAGATTTCTCAGGCTGCCGACGGCACGAATTTCGGCCGCGTCGATTGAGACATGGGCGTATCGAAAACGGTCCGCTTCGACGCGGCGAACCCGAGCGGTTTGATCGGCATCGACGTCGACGACGAGATAGCCGTGCGGCCCGGTTTCGTCCAAACATCGCCCTTGGGTCGACCCGGGTGCGAAGGCTCCTGCAGATGCCCCACCGTCAAAATCGGTGTGGTTGTGAGGTCCACCCAAGGCCCAGTAATCCATTCGACCCGATGCGAGCGCACCGGCATCGGCGGTCCCGTAGCCGACGCCGACGGTAAACTCGTCGGTGGCCTCGGTTTGGAATCCGGGAACGTGCAGCGAGGCCCGACCTTCGCTACTGCGTCCGACGATCCGGCAAACGACGCGGCCCGCTCGCTCATACGGAACCGACAGTACTCGATCGCGGGGAAATAGGGTCACGTTCGGGGGCAGTGGCACAGCCTCAGGCCATTGCTTCGCATCATCCGCAATGCCGGCGGCCCAATAGACGGGCGTCCCTGCGTCGTTGAGTTTTTCGAAATTATCCAACAGTAGCGACATGCCGTGAGGACCGGCGGCGACCGGATGCAGCAAATCACCGCTGAGCACCAAGAAATCGATATTGTCCGCTAACGCGGCTTCGAAAACCGCTGCCGCAGCGTCCCTTGGGGCCGTCGCCATCGCGTCGCGAAGGTTGGGCGGCAATTGGTCGAGATCCCCGAGCGGCGTTTCCAAATGGAAATCGCTGGCGTGGATAAAGCGGAATGATTCTCCCGGCATCGTATCTTCCCTGAAAACCGATGTCCGCGTTCACGTCCTGGTGACTTCGAGTCGTTTCGACGGATCGTCGAATAGGCCGCTTGGCGGGATATGGATTTGCGTCGTGCCGTGAAACTTTAACGAATCTAAGAGTTTCTCGCAAAATCAATTTGCAAGAAAAGTGAAACTGGATGAAAAGATTCCCGCCTTAAAGGTCTTCAAGCGGGGGCGCTGGGCTTCTATAGTTACCTGAGTCGATCTCGAACTTGCCTAGCGGGATGTTGATTTAATCGTCTACCGAATGACAACAATTAGCCGATGGGCGTTAGCCCCGGTTAACGGCCGTGCAAACCGCCGCTAACGGCGTGTTGATTTAGTCCTCATCGAAACCCGAAGCGTGAGCGAGGGATACATACAGAGGCCTTAATGGCGCTGAATCCCTCGCTCATGCTTCGGGTTACGATTAAATCAACACGCCGCTAACGCGGTACGGCTAATTTAATCAACACCCCGACCCGCCCGACAACCTCACCCCATCGCTCATGAATTCGCGTCCCGCCGAAGCCGTTCTGCAAGAGTCGTATCTGGAAACCCGTGCCAAACTGCTCGAAGTCGCTGCGGTTTTGGACCGGATCGATCGGGCAGCGAGCACTTCACGCGGTTCGCTGCCGGCGGATTCGGTCCAAGCACGCCAAAAACTGATCGGAGCGATCGAGATTTTGTTGCAAAATGAACCCGATCGGGCCGAGCGAATTCAGCAATTGTTTTCGCGCCCTTACGCATCGGATTGGCGCTCGCAGTTCGGGCTTGAAAAAGGAGGCAATTAAGATGGACTTCATCGACCCGCACATCCACATGGTCAGCCGCACGACCGATGACTACGCCACGCTCGCCCGGATGGGTTGTGTCGCGATCAGCGAACCCGCCTTCTGGGCCGGATTCGACCGGGGTAGCGTCGATGGGTTTCGCGATTATTTCGAGCAACTTACCGCCGTCGAACCGAAACGCGCCGCACAGTTCGGCATTGAGCATTACTGTTGGTTGTGCATCAACGCCAAAGAAGCCGAAAACGTTTCCCTGTCCCGCGAAGTGATCGCGATGATTCCCGAGTTTTTGGATCGTCCCGGTGTCTTGGGTATCGGAGAAATCGGCCTGAACAAGAACACCAAGAACGAAGCTACCGTGTTCTTGGAACATCTTGAACTGGCGATCAAGCACGACCAACCGATCCTAATCCACACGCCGCACTTGGAGGACAAATACCAAGGCACGCGGATGATCTTGGACATGCTGTGCGATGATTCGCGGATCAATCCCGATCGTGTTTTGGTCGACCATGTCGAAGAGCATACGATCGGTGAAGTGCTCGATCGAGGCTTCTGGGCGGGGATGACCTTGTACCCCGTGACCAAGTGTACCCCTGACCGGGCCGCCGACATGATCGAGCGTTTTGGCGGTGAGCGGTTGCTCGCCAACTCGGCTGGCGATTGGGGCGTTAGCAAACCGACGGCCGTCCCAGACCTGATTTTTCAGATGCGACGACGCGGTCACCAAGAATCGATGATACAAAGAGTCGTTTACGACAACCCGGTTGAGTTCTTCTCCAAAAGCGGCAAGTTTCGAGCGCCGTCAAGGTAATCGCTAGCCTCGCCATCCTCCATTTGCCATCGTTTCCACGATGACAAATACGGGATGATCACGATCATCAATGTTGACGTCGGGGTAACCGCTGAGACATCGAGTGCGACTGCCCGAAAGACCAGGACCTTCTCGCTTAGAAACCGTCGGTTTCGGCTAGCTCTTCCTCGGGTGTGGTCTGGTCGCCGTGCTCGCCCAAAAAATCGCTCAACTCATCCTGGTCAGGCACCGAATTGCCTCCGCCGCACCCCATCGCAGGGGCCAACAAGAGAGCGATTCCAACAATCATTATCAATCGACTCATCAATCTGCCTTGGCGTCAAAGGGTTGGAAAATAAAACTGGCTCGTTGCCGAGAAGCAATCGACTAAAATTCTTGATCGATCGTTTCGCGAGATGCGCGTGTCCCCAATGCCCCCCAAAGCCCGTAGGGGCTTTTAGCGCCGGGTACGGAAAGAGGATCATTGTGACTAGCTTGATTTCCAACTTGGCCACGATTGAGATCGCCAGTATCAATTGAGTCCGTGATGAACTTAACCGCACCGTCGGCGATTAAAACATGACAGCCACCTTGGTGGCGACTACTTGGCGGCACAATCGCCTGGCCCTCATGATTTGAGGTACCGACGCAGACTTCATTGTTGGGAGGCAAAACCGTAGTGATTTGCGAATAAAGCGGACGCGAAAATGCCCACTTGTATCCTCGTCGTTCCTCAGCGCCACCGGTCAGCGTAGCGGAGGTGCCCCAGAACTGGGGACGCGCGGTATCTCGCATCGGTTGGCATGTGCGATTATTGCCAACGCTAACTACGGCGGTCGCACCACTATTGGCAGCATGAGAACGAATATCGCGATCACCTAAATCGGTAATCATTTCACCTGCACAAATGGTGTTTGCCAAACCATCAAGTATGTCCCGAAACCGCATGGTTTGACGGTGAACGAACACGCCGCGCTGCGCCGCTCGAACACGCTGTGCATTTTGAGGGTTACCATCATCATCGATCGGACCATCGGCGTTTTGGTCAATGGCGTCGCCACTGCAAGCCCCATAGTTCGTGCGTCCCTGCGAGGGCAACCCGACCCCGGGATCGCTCGGGCAACGAAAGCTCGCGATGTTTGTGAGCCAGGGCTCATAGCGGCCGTTACTTTGATGATGCGTTAAGGTTCGATGCGGACTTGGGCCCATTGACTGAACATCAACCATTCCGTCGCCATTGAGATCGGCGGGATTGGAGATTTGTTCCCACAATGCTTGCTGCTCGATAAAAGGCGTCAAACCGACTAACATGCTCAGATCATGACGAGTATTGCCGTTCATTCCAAAGCCATCGAATGCTGCATTAGAAATGTTGTCTGTGCCTTGTCCCTGGGTCGGAAGCTGTTGGTAGGCGGAATGATAGTTGTGCAACCCCAATCCGATTTGTTTGAAATTGTTACTACAACTCATCCTCCTAGCTGCTTCTCTCGCTGCTTGAACGGCTGGCAATAGCAAGCCAACAAGAACGCCGATAATGGCTATCACCACCAAAAGTTCAACCAACGTGAATCCTAGGCTCTTTCTGGTCATGGGACTTTCCAATTGAAAAGAAATCGACAGTAAGTAAAAAAATCATGCAAACTGAACACAATCGGCCTTGATGATAGACAGCCCCCCCGTGCTTGGGAAGTGGTGGAATTTTTACCGGCGCGTCGATCGGGCGAATGAACCGAATGACCAGAAAGACTCACCGGCGAAGCCGTTCAATGGAGATGCCGACTCGAACGGATGACTTCGAACCGTGCCGACCATCGTGAACACGCCCCAACTTCCCAGGCAGGACTAGTGGATGCAGGAATGGCGACCACTGTTGGAAGGCTTGGTCAACGACATCAGACCGCGTTTTCGTCGGGCCCAGACCATTCGTCCGATCGCATAGACGGCGATGGCAGCGACCGTGCCAATCGTATCGGCGAACAAGTCCTTCAGATCGGTTTGGCGGCCTCTCACGAACGACTGCGTCCACTCATCGATCGCCCCATAGACGACACAAATGATCGCGATGGTCGCAAAACGCCGCGCGAGCTTCTTGGAATTTGTACAATAGCACAGAAGCATCGCGAGACCGAAGAACGCGCTAAAGTGAGCCAGCTTGTCGTTGTATTTCGGCATTGCCGTCGGCATCGGTGGCAGATGCGTACCGGTGAAAATGACACACCAGTAGGCGGCTAAGAGTAGAATCCCCAAACGGATTCCGAACAGGCGAATTCCCGAAACCGGCTGCATCAGTCATGCTCATGAAAAGGAAGGTCTTCCGTTCCTATATCGTGTGCCCGGCCGCCCATTGCCGACGGAAAATCATCCGCCCATCCCTTTTTGACAAGAGCCGACCGTTTCCATGACTCGACGACCCACCGCAAAACACGCTGCGATCGCCAATCTTCCTATCGTTTTACTGTTTCTCCTGACCGTTGCAAACAGCCCAATCACCCAAGCCGACGAGCCGGCGACTTCGCCCGAAGCTCCTTCGATCACCTCCGACAAACCTACGGCCACCGCCCCCGACGCGGGTAAATCCGAAATTTCGGACGGCGAGTTTCGGCCGTTGATCCAAGATTGGGAAGCCGCGTCGTTCGGAGGCGATGGGGCGATCGAGTTCAAGAAAATAAAAAAGGCGGACGACGCCAAGCACGACGACCAATTGATCGTATTCGCCGCCGGCGATCCCTTGACCGGGATTCGTTGGACCGGGCCACTGCCGCGAGAGAACTATGAATTGCGAATGCAGGCTCGCCGCGTCGACGGATTCGATTTCTTTGTCGCGGTGACTTTCCCCGTCGGCCAAGAACACTGCTCGTTCGTTTTGGGCGGTTGGGGCGGCGGGATCCTAGGAATCAGTAGCATCAACGGGGACGATGCGGCGAACAACGAAACG
Organism: Neorhodopirellula pilleata; assembly: GCF_007859915.1. Classification (GTDB taxonomy): domain Bacteria; phylum Planctomycetota; class Planctomycetia; order Pirellulales; family Pirellulaceae; genus Rhodopirellula; species Rhodopirellula pilleata. The sequence goes on along the minus strand of NZ_SJPM01000008.1, from coordinate 145,903 downwards.
ACCCAGTACAAAGACTTTAAGAATGGCCAGTGGTATCAAGTTCGAATCCGTGTCGACGAAAAAGCAATCGTTTGCTGGATCGACGACGAAGAATGGGCCAACGTCGAACGTGATCGCAACAGTTTCGACATTCGCATCGAGATGGACCCGTGTCTGCCGTTGGGGCTTGCGAATTTTCAATGCACCAGCGAAATCAAATCGGTTCAAATTCGCAAGCTGAAGCCGTGATGACTGATCCTCTGATTGACTATGACCTGCACTGGATGGGCCGGGCGATTGAGCTGGCACAATCCGCCGCGATGGCCGACGAGGTTCCGGTAGGAGCCGTGATCGTCCGTCATGGGATGATGATCGGCGGCGCGGCGAACCAACGCGAATGCCTGCACGATCCGACCGCCCACGCGGAAATGATCGCGATCACACAGGCCGCTGCCGCGATCGAAGATTGGCGACTCGAAGAGGCCACGCTTTACGTGACCTTGGAACCCTGTTTGATGTGCGCCGGCGCGATCTTGCAAGCCCGTGTGCCGCGTGTCGTATTCGGTGCCAGTGATGCGAAAGCCGGCGCGGTGACGAGCTTGTATCAAGTGCTCAACGACCCGCGGTTGAATCATCAATGTGAAGTGACCTCAGGTGTGATGGCGGATCGTTGCGGACGTATGCTGACCGAGTTCTTTGCGTCCAAACGTGCGATGGGAAAAAAGTAAAGTGAGATATTATTCGATGGATCGACGTTGGTACTCGGCGGCGCTACCTCCGAAGGCGATAAAGATTCTGCTAACGGTCATGTTATTTTGCATGACCGGTTGCGTACCGCGTACGGAAAAAGACGTGGTGGTCTACTCGGCGTTGGACGAGGATTTCGCCTTCCCGATCCTCGAAGCGTTCGAGCGAAAGGTGGACTACGACATCAACGTCGTCAGTAAGTTCGATGTCGAGTCGACCAAGACGGTTGGTTTGGTCAATCAATTGATCGCCGAAGAGAATTCGCCACGCTGTGATTTGTTTTGGAACAACGAGATCATGCACACCGTGCGCTTGCAGAAACTCGGTTTATTGGAGCCGCATGATTGGCCTGTGCCGGCAGATTGGCCGAGCGAGTTGATTGCGAGCGATTCGACATGGTGCGGCTTTGCCGCTCGGGCGCGGGTGTTATTGATCAACACCAAGTTACTCGCGAGCGATGACTCGATGCCCAGTAGCGTCGGTGAACTATCCGATCCGAAGTGGAAAGAAAACTGCGCGATGGCAAGGCCCCTGTTCGGAACGACCGCCACACACTGGGCTGTTATGCGTGAACAACTCGGTCGGGAGGCTGCCTTGGCGGAGCTTCAAGCGATCGCCGACAATGCGGTGATCTTGTCGGGAAACAAACAAGTCGCCCAAGCCGTCTCGTCCGGCCGGGTGGCGTGGGGATTGACCGACACCGACGACGCGATGATCGAAAAAGACATGGGTTACCCGGTCGAGATCGTCTTTCCTGACCAACAACCGGATCAACCCGGCACGTTGCGGATCCCCAACACACTGGCGATTTTGAAGAACGCGCCGCATCCGGTTGCCGCAGGGCGATTGGCTGATTACTTGATGACGCCTCAAACGGAAGATCGCCTCGCGATGGGCCGCAGTCACCAAATGCCGATTAGCAAGGAGAGCAAGTTTCCGCCCGCCGTCTTGCCCGCCGAACCGGTGCGATGGATGCGAGCAGATTTCGAAGCCGCCGCCGAGGACTGGGACGAATGGGCGAACGACGTCGCGGCGATTTACTCGCAGAAATGAACACGTGTTATCATGTTCTGAAGCACACGTTTGATCTCACCCTCCGACCCAGGAATCGCGTCATGTTTGGAACTTCTCGCGATCGTCCGATCCGGCCGCGACTGTCGAAGTTTTGGGCAAGGTGCGCGACCACGATCACGATGATGTTGGCGGCTTACGTTTTACCTCGATCGTCAAAGGACGCGGTCAAACAGAGATTGTTTGGAAACGGATGCGTTTGGGTGCCGACGAACTGAATTATCGTCCGCCAGAAAAGGCGACCATGCCGATGACACTCTCGATTTTTCGAGTGGATGGGTCGGAACTGCGAGATCTTGTCGTTCTCGATGACTCGACCGAGCGCATTGCCTCGCCGGCGTGGTCCCCCGACGATCTGTTCATCGCCTTCGAGCAATTTCCAGGCGACGTCGATCTATCCCGCATCAAGAAGGTCAAGGTTGAAGGCGGCCTGGTGACAGATCTTGGTGCCGGCACGGTTCCCGACTTCTCTTCCGACGGCAAACAGATTGCGTTCTCGGCACGCAACGAAGGAATCGGAATCATGAATTCGGATGGCTCGGAGCGTCGTATCCTCGAACGACATGGCTGGGGACTTATCTGGAGTCCCAACCCAAGCGAATTGTTTTTTAGCAACTATCGCAAATTAATCCGATTGGATGTGTCCACGGGACGACAAACCTCCTTATTTTCGGACACCGTTACTAATGAGCTGACTCAAGTTTTCTGGAACTTGGATTGGTCGCCCGATGGTCAACGCATCGCTTTCAACGCGATGGATCGTTCATCAAATAAACGCCAATTATTGGTGACATCGCTCTCAAAACCGCAGCCCCCTAAAGTTCTTTTGAGTGGATTGCGGTACTCGCATGTTGACCATTGCTGGTCGCCAGACGGGAATCGGATTTTGATTCAGATTGATCAGCCTGGATCAATCGGGCGGCAGCTGTTTCTGCTGGATGTTGATCAGGCCGGAGCCCCGATTCCTCTCTCATCAGCTCCGTCAGACAGGATTGTATTCGGTGCCGATTGGTCGCATGATGGAAAATGGATTGCGATCGCGTCGCAACCGATTCCTCAAATCCGCCGCTGGAACGCCCCACCTGAATAGTCCAATCGTTTTGCATGGCGGGAAGAACTGACCTGCCAAATACCGGGTCGGGTTAAATAGCCGACATGTTCGATCAGAGACGTTGAGGGGAGGTGACACGGGCCCGCGTTCTGGGCCACAATGACAGTCGTCATTCAATTACCCTGCACCAATTGGCCCTGCGCCGAATGATGATTTAATGCTGGAACTAATCTCCTCCTACTCGGCGGCTGCGATCACGTTGGCTGCGATCGTCCATCTGGTCGTGTTCGCGTTCCTCGCCAAGTGGGCTCGCGGTGATCGCCAACGAATCGCTCAAACGTTGGAACGATTCACCGACGGTTTGCCGCACCGCAGTCGGATGGATTTTGACGCCCATCTTTCGGATCAGATCAAAGCGTTCTTGGCCGACATTGCAGATGTAATGTCCCAACCAAACGGCTCGCCCGATCGATTGCAATTGGCTCAGCGTTTGAGGATTCTCGATGAACGTCGCGAGTACTTGCAATCGTTGCGATTCGAGACCGCATGGAACGTCACCCGCACGATGATCGAAGCCTATCCGCTCGCCGGCGTGCTCGGAACGATCCTCGCGATCGGGGCCGCGTTGGCCGCCGATGATCAGGCCTCCGTCAGTGTGATCGTGACGCGGTTCGGCGATGCGATCTGGAGCACGTTTGCCGGATTGGTAGCGGCGATCGGATTGATGTTCATTGGCAGTTTTACCGAACCCGGTTTTGCGAGATTGTCGGAGAATCGATCGGACGTTCGTGAAATGGCGGCGAAGGTCAAACGGGATTTAACAACGGCGGAACAGTCGTCGTCGAAGGCATCTTCGGCCGATTCAACCGGCGAGTCGTCGACATGATGCGATTGTCCGAAACGTGGGCGTCGCGGCGAGTCCGATTTCAATTAACGCCGCTGATGGATTTATTGCTGATCATCGTGTTCGCGCAGTTCCTCGACGTACGTGAAACGGCTCAGCAACAGACCCTCGAATTACAGAGCGAGCGGGAAAAACTAACGTTGCAAATTGCCCGGGAGCGATCCGAGTTAGCGGGAATTCAACAGGCCGTCAGGCAGCGTCAAGCGGAGCTGGAACGACAACGCGATCAGGCTCGGGCTTCACGCGACGACGCGATCGAACAAGCCCGCGTTCAAGCCTCGGAAATGCAGGTCGCGATGGACATGATTACCGAGTACTTCGAGATCGACGAGTCGGCGATCACCCGTACCACCCCGCTTGATGATGCAACCGACGAATACCCCGTCGAGCAAGCGATTCGAAGCGCCGCCGCACTGGCCGATAGCTCGCCCGATGCGGTGATTCGGTTCCTGATCGGCCATGCCGAACTGCTCAAACGGGCTGAAATCTGGACAGTCCACGCCGACGAGACTCGACGAATCCGAATCCAGGCCGGCCAGCAAGAAGCATCCTTTCGACTAGAATCCAAGACCCAAACCGACCGCACCACCGAAGTCGCTGATCGATTGTTCGCGGCCTACAAACAATTTCCTCAGCCAAAAGGATTGGTCGTTTTGCTGGTCTCGTTCGATCCACAAAGCGTCGCTGGAGTTTACCAACCGTTGATCGACGCGATCCCGTCCACGCTCGAGCGCCTGCGAGCGGACACACCTGAGAGCCGTTTCGAATACACCGTCTTGGGTCCCACGCCGAATCCGATAAACTCAGCCGAGCAAGCCGATTGAGCATTATCTGGCAAGACATTTCAACCTTTGACTTTCATCATGTTTCTAGCCCCACGTAACCCCATTCACCTTTTATCATTTCTATTCCCTCTCATGGCTGCCATGGGCTCTGCTCTTGCGGAAACGCCGAAACGCTCTGTCACGATCAATCAAATGATCGACCCGCATTGGGATGATGCGAATCATTTTTGGTTCACGCGACAAGTCATCGATCGGTCGACAGATGAGATTCAAACTGAAATTGTCGATGTCGACGTGGTGGCGGGATCCTTGACGGTACGTGATCCCAAAGGGGCCGATCAATCGACGCAAAGCAGCGTTTTATTGAGCGACCGATACGATGTCCGCTCGTCACGGGCATCGGACACCGAAACCGAAATCGTGTTAACCAACCAGACCGATGAAACCGTTCGACTGTTTTGGATCGATGCCAATGGCGGCCAACATTCCTACGGTGCCATCGATCCGGGACAAACGCACCGTCAACATACTTATGTGGGTCATGCATGGCGCATCATCGGAGATCAGGACGCGTTTTATGGGACGATCATCGGCGTAGGCATATCTTCCCAGGTAAACATCGATGAGAAGTTCGATCGTCGTTCCAATAAGAAGCCACCGCGGCGGCGTCCGACACCGACCGATGAGCGTTGGCGCGACATCGCCGCAATCAAGTCGATGCTCGATCAAGGTGTCGAACTGCGATATCCCGAGTACTCGCCTGACAACAAGGTGTTCGTCGCTTGGAAATTCACCCCCGGTGATAACAAGGAAGTTCATCGGATCGAATCGTCTCCTGATCAAGGCGGTCGTGCTCGGTTGCATTCGCAAGTTTATCCGCTACCGGGCGACCGTCTGGATCAATACGAATTGATCGCGTGCGATGGGGAAACCGGCGAAGTTCTATCGACCGAGATGCCGGTAATCGATTTCGGCAGACCGCAGACAAGATGGCGCCGTGGTCATGAGTTGATCGTCGAAAAAGTGGATCGCGGTCACCAGCGGTTTCGACTGTTCGTAATCAACCCGCTCGACAATTCGATCCACACGCCGATCGACGAAACCTCCAGCACGTTCATCTGGACCAGTCACGGCCCCACGATGCGAAAAGTAACCTATCTCAACGAGTTCGACGCGGTCATCCACGCGACCGAATCAAGTGGCTGGCGTCATCTGGAGTGGATCGACCTGAGTGGCGAACAGCCCGCCCGCGCGATTACCAATGGTGATTACTTGGTCCGTGAAATCTTGCACGTCGACGAAGCAAACCGATCGCTGGATTTGGTCGTCGGAGAGTTTCATGACGATCAGGATCCGTATCATCGTCATTTGATTCGGGTCGGATTCGATGGCAATGACTTGACCGTATTGACTCATGCCAACGGCGATCACGAAGGACAGTTTTCGCCGGACCGGCAATACGTCGTGACGACGCATAGTCGGGTCGACGCTCCTCCGGTTCATGCCCTGGTGCGCACGTCGGACGGAAAGTGGATCGCTACGTTGGCAACCGCCGCGCGACTTGGTGACGACGATACGAAACATCGACTGCCGACGGTTTTCAGCGCTGCCGGACGCGACGGCGAAACGGACATCTGGGGACACATTTGTTTTCCCGATCAATACGACCCGACATCAGACCAACGTTATCCGGTCATCGAAGCGATTTACGCGGGGCCGCACGATTCACATGTTCCAAAAGGATATCGGTCAACGGAGTGGCACGCGGAATTGACCTCGCTCGGGTTCATCGTTGTGCAAATCGACGGCATGGGCACGGCAAATCGATCCAAAGCGTTCCACGATGTTTGTTGGCATAACCTCAAGGACGCCGGATTTCCCGACCGGATCGCTTGGATGAAGGCGGCGGCGAAAGAACATCCGGCAATGGACCTGGACCGGGTGGGAATTTACGGAACCTCCGCCGGTGGCCAAAATGCCTGCGGTGCGTTGTTGTTCCACGGCGATTTCTACAAGGCGGCAATGGCGTCGTGTGGTTGCCACGATAACCGGATGGACAAAGCGTCCTGGAACGAGCAATGGATGGGGTATCCGGTTGGCGATCATTACGCCGCGTCGAGCAATATCGACAACGCGCATCGTTTGCAGGGTGACCTATTGCTATTGGTCGGGGAACTTGATTCCAATGTGCCTCCTGAATCGACTTTGCGTTTAGTAGATGCGCTCATCGAAGCCGACAAAAACTTTGATTTCCTAATGATTCCCGGACTCGGTCATAGCGACGGTGGGTCGTACGGTCGCCAGAAAACCAGATCTTTCTTCGTTGAAAAACTCCGCCCATGAAACCGATCTCCTTGATTGACACCCACACCGGTGGCGAACCGACCCGTGTTGTATTCAACGACGGGACGATTTTGCCCGAGGTTGCGGGCAACGACGCCGATGAAATGCGACGCCGCTTGCGCGACGATGCCGATTGGATTCGACGTTCGGTTTTGTTGGAGCCGCGCGGCAGTGAATCGATGGTCGGAGCCTGGGTGACGATGATCGAGTCGGACGATACGAACGGTCACAACGTGAAAGCGTCGATCGTGTTTTTCAACAACACGGGCTACCTCGGCATGTGCGGTCACGGACTGATTGGGGTGGTCGAGGCGATGCGGTACCGCGGCGATCTGTTGCCCGGAGAGCACCGTTTTGCGACTCCGGCGGGCTTGATTGTCGCGACGCTGCACGATGATCATCGGGTCTCGTTCGAGAACGTTCCGAGCTACCGGGATCGCAAGAACGTCCCCATCCGCATTGATTTACCCGCGAGTGACTCGGCGAGTGGTGAATCCATTTCACGCGAAATCGTGGGCGACATCGCATACGGCGGTAATTGGTTCTTCCTCGTCAAAGTGGAAGCGGTCCGTCAGGACGAATTGGCGATGCTGATGCGATACAGTCTCGCCATCAAATCGGCGTTACAACGAGATGGAATCACCGGCGCCGACGGCGCGGAGATCGACCATATCGAGTTGTGCCAACCGTTGAAAGACGAACCGAGCGGCGGCAAGACGTTTGTGTTGTGTCCCGGCGGACACTATGACCGCTCGCCGTGTGGCACCGGCACGTCTGCCAAAGTCGCTTGCTTGGTCGACGACGGAGACTTGGCACCCGGCGACGCATGGATTCAAGAGTCCGTTATCGGCAGTCGATTTTCCGCAACATACCGCATCCTCGATGGCCAAACTAAGGTAACCGTCACCGGCCGCGCTTTCGTCAACGGAGAAACGAAATGCGTCTTCGATAACGATGACCCGTTTCGATTCGGCATCCAGCACTAGGAAGACAGTCGATGAACGAATCCAATTCTTATCGGCCTGACGTAACGGTTATCGGCGGCGGTGTGATCGGATGCTGGGCCGCTCATTATTTGAATCAGCGTGGTTGCACGGTGACGATCGTCGAACGCGATTCGATCGGCTCGGGAGCATCGACTGGTAATTGTGGTTATGTGTGTCCGAGTCACGTGATGCCGCTATGCCAACCCGGCGCGGTGTTGCATTCGTTGCCGCAGCTATTGAGTCGCAAAGGAGCCCTCTCGATTCCGTTGCGTTTGGACCCGGTGTTGTGGCGTTGGCTGTATCGCTTTTTTTGGAACTGCACGTCGTCGCATCAAACTCACGCCGCCGCAGCGCGTCATGATTTGCTGAAACTGTCGATGGATGCCTACCGCGACTTTTTGCGACATTCGCCGATCGAGTGCCAATGGCAAGACGCCGGTTTGATGACCGTTCATCGCGGTCAACGCTCGTTTGATGCGTTCGAACAAGTCGCCGATCATTTGCAGTCCGAATACGGGATCCGTCCGGATCGGTACGATTCGAGCCAGCTCGCCGAATTTGAACCCGGCTTGATCGAAGGCTTGGCCGGAGGGTGGCATTTTTCGGGCGATTCGCACTTGAACCCATCTCAGTTAATGAGCGGTCTCAAAGAAAAACTAGTCCAGTCGGGTGTGACGATTCGCGAATCAACCGAGGTCCGGTGCTTGGATGTCGAACGTGGTCGATTGCGTGCGATCGAAACGAGCCAGGGTCGGATCCGATCGGATGTTTTCGTCTTGGCCACCGGAGCGGAATCACCGTTTTTCGCCAAACCGCTCGGTTGTCAAATCCCGATCGTTCCGGGCAAAGGATATTCGATGACGTATCAGATCGACGCTTCCCAAACAGAACACGGACCTGAACAGTCTCCACCTCCGAGAACTCCCATCATTTTCGAAGACAGTCACGTCGCCGTAACACCGCTCGGGGATCAATTTCGCGTCGGATCGACCATGCAATTGGCGGGATATGATCGACGATTGGACGCCGACCGAATCAAGATGATCCGCGACGACGCTCAAACCTATCTTCGCTATCGATTGCCGAACACGCCAATATCGACTTGGACCGGGTGGCGACCAATGGTTCATGACGACTTACCTTGCATCGGTCGTTCGCCGCGTGTTGACAACACTTATGTGGCTTCGGGCAACGGAATGATCGGGTTATCGACCGGCACGGGAACGGGTAAATTGATCGCCGAATTAATCTGTGGCGAGACGACTTCGATCGACGCCGCTCCCTTTTCTCTGAAACGTTTCTCTCGCGAAAGCTAAGCCTTCATGACTTTAAGCACGGACATTTTCCACGGTTGCATTCCCGCGATCATGACCCCATGGACCTTGAGCGGGGAAGTCGATGAAACGGCGCTGGTCGCGAAGGCGTCATCGCTAATGCAAGCCGGAATGAGCGGGGTCGTTTATTGCGGATCGATGGGCGACTGGCCGTTGCTGTCCGACGATCAGCGTCGACGCGGCGTCGCGGCTCTGGTCGAAGCGGGGATCCCCGTTGTCGTCGGAACCGGAGCGGTCAACACAGCGTCGGCATGCGAACACGCAAGCCATGCCGCGAGTGTCGGGGCGGCCGGGTTGATGGTGATCCCCAGGTTACTCTCACGTGGAATCTCATCGGCCGCCCAAGCGATTCACTTCTCGAAAGTCTTGGATGCTGGCGGTGATTTGCCGGCGGTGATCTACAACAGCCCGTATTACGGTTATCAGACGAAAGCTGATTTATACTTTGATCTTCGTGCCCGACACGCCAACTTGGTCGGTTTCAAAGAGTTCGGTGGCAGTGAATCGTTGAGATACGCGGCCGAGCACATCACTTCGTCGCCCGACGGCGGAATGTTGCTTGTTGGGGTGGACACGCAGGTGTACTACGGTGTCGTGCACTGTGGTGCCGTCGGAGCGATCACCGGAATCGGCAACTGTTTGCCCAAGGAAGTCTTGCATTTGCTCTCGCTGAGCAAACGTGCGGCGGCGGGTGATCCGTCCGCTCGTGTCGCAGCGCAACAGCTCGACGAAGCATTGAAGGTTTTATCGACCTTCGACGAGGGTCCAGACCTGACGCTTTATTACCGTCTGATCGCTTCATTGACCGGCAACCCGGAACTAGCTCGTCCGATCGACGCCGACGATCGGCTCAGCGATGCCCAAAAACGCTATGCAATGGATCAGTTGTTATTGTTCCAATCGTGGTATGCGAGTTGGAAAGAAACCAATCATTGACGCACAAAGGAACTGTTCAGAGATAACCTCCTGATTTCGTAACCCGACGCGTCACAGCGTGTTGGTTTAATCGTAACCCGATGCGTCAGCGAGGGATTGATCGCCATTAATTCTCTTTTAAGTATCCCACGCTCACGCTTTTTGAAGTTGCGCTTTTGCCTGTGGCATTGGTTTATCGTAACCCGAAGCGTAAGCGAGGGATGAGTCAATATCAATTATCCCTCGCTTACGCAGCGGGTTACGAAAAAAGCGCAACTTCAAAACTCACGCTTCGGGTTTCGATGAGAACTAAATCAACACGCCGGTCAGCGAGGGATAAGGTTAAACGGCGTATCCCTCGCTGACGCTTCGGGTTATGAATCTCTTGCTCGATTGAAATACCGAAGTTGTTTTCGAGTCGTTCCTAGGCGGGTGGTCGCAGGCTAGCCGCTTGATGACGAAATTGTTTTGATTGCCCTCGCAATCGGGCCGAAAGTCGTCGCAGTTCTTCGTCCAAACGACTCGATGCGACTTGGGTGGTTGTGATCGGTTGCGTTCCCAAACGAACGGAATCTTGGTCGACCGCACCTCCGTTAGCATTGACCGCTGCGGAAAGCGATTGTTTCGTCATCCGGTCGATCAACAGTCGCTGTAAACCACGTTGATGCACCGGAGCGATCGACGGTTCACCCCAGACGTAATTCAATCGTGGCAATTCCGATTCGAAGGCTCTGGAAATCTGACTGATTCGGTCTTCGATACCTCGATGGTCCGCGTCGAATACCCAAATCCATCCGCGACGGGACGTTTGATAAGTTAATTCGAATCGTCCCAAGCGACGTTGCAAACATTGATCAAACCGCTCCGTTTCTTCCAGCGATGCCTCTGGGGAAATCGAAAGCGTCCCGATCGCCACTCGCGAGATTCGTTGTGGGCCGTTGCCGGTGAAACCGAGCGACGTTTCGGACCAGTTCGACACGCGAGTCAGCGTTGTGTCTTGATCGGACTGATTGTGATCAACAACGGGTTCGTTCATCGCCAAGACCCTGGCGCGGAACTTCGCGTAGGCGGTCGCGATGGCATTGATGTTCGCCAGCGGCGTTGTGAACGTGACATCTGTGCCGCTTCCTTGTCGCGAACGAACCGTTAAATCGGAAAACTGCAAGGTGGCGAGCTGTCGGCAAATCATCAGCCCCAGTCCGGTTCCCTGAGTCCCCTCGGTGTGCAAACCTGCTCGTAATCCCGCCAATTGGTCTGGCGACATTCCACGTCCGTAATCGACGACGGACCATCGGGCAACGCCCGCATCAATGTCGTCTTTAACACGGATCAGGATGTGGCGGTCTTCGCTACTGGCTCGTTCCGAGTTAACGACCAAATTGACAAGCAAACGACACAACACGGCGGGGTCGGCGTAAACAGGAGGAGTCTTTTCATGGACACCGTCGAACAGAAGTTCGATCCGTTTGGTTGCGAGAATTGCTGCGGTCGCATCCTTCACCATGGTTTGAATCTGGCGACGATCGACAGCGACGCGGCGGAGCGATGTCATGCCGTTGATCAATCCGTCGGCGTGCATCATTTCACCGACCAGCGTGTTGAGATAACCACACTGGCGTAGTGCCGCGTGCAAGCATTCGGTTTGCTCGTTCGTGAGGTCGCCGAAGACGCCTTCGCCGAGCATCTCGATCGCAGCGGTAACGCTGGCCAACGGTGATCGCATGTCGTGTGCGGTTTCGCTAATCAATCGGATCGCCGTTTCGACCCGACCGTCCGCAGCTGTCATTGAAAGGTTTCGGACGGTTCGAACCGTGTTTCGATCGACGCGGCGAACCATTCGGGTTGAGTTCGTCGACGACGTCTGCGTCGACGCTGCGGCCGCATCCGCCTGACGCACACGGTAGGGACGAATCAATTTCGTCGCGGTCGGTTGCGGTATGCTGTGGTTGGATGCGGAGTTGATATCGTCGGGAGAGAACATGAGCTGGCGACCTGAAGCGAACCGGAGACAACCTGATTAGGGTCGACTGATTCCCCGCCGGTCACTCAAACGAAATCCCGCCACCGATCAACATGCTCGTTGGTCTTGGTGAACCGTAGCGATTGAAACGAAATTTCGGTCGATGGACGCGCGTTGGCGCTAGGCTGGCACAAGGCTCGAACAGCAACCGATCCAGCTCCGGACGCAAGCGGGCTGTTGATTTAATTTGCATCGTAACCCGAAGCGTGAGATTTGAAGTTGCGATTTTGCCTGTGGCATTGGTTTATCGTAACCCGACGCGTAAGCGAGGGATGAGTCAATATCAATTATCCCTCGCTCACGCTTCGGGTTACGATTAAATCAACTCGCCGCAAGCACTAACCCACGAGTCGGTCCATGGAATTGCTTTCTTGCGCCAAGAGATAATAGAAAGTCACCCGGCACTTGGCGTGATCGCCTTTCATTTTTTCGCAAACGGCCGCGATGGCGCGGTCGGCTTGCTCGTCACTGAGGTCCAACGTCTTGGAACAGTATCCGCTTTTGATGCTGGCGATTTCTTCGGGGTCGTTGGCGGCAACCAATGCGGAGTCGTGGCTTTCCAGTGCCAAACCCAAGTGTCCTTCGAGGGCGGCGACGGCTTCGATGTTGGGTGAATCCACATACTTCTTGACGTTTTCAAGATAAGGCGACATCGAAATTCCTTTGGCGAATCGTTCGGAAGGGATTGAGATGGAAACGCAGCGGCTCCGTATCCCTAGGTTAACGGCGTCGGATGACTCGGACAATCGACGTCAAGACCGCTAATCCGCCTAGTAGCGGAACGATCGCGAAAATTAACTTGGGCTGTGCGGCGATGACGATGATGCCGACCACGCCCGCGACAGCGAGCCCCGGGGGAATCCAGCGGGCGGGACGGCGCATCGAGTCCCATGCCAACCAGATCGCGCCGATCACGAGGCCGATCCGCGTCATCGCCGAAATGAGGAAGTCGCGGGTCGATTCTGATCCCGTCCAATCCGTCAACCACGGCGTAACCGAAGCGACCGCTGCGAGCGAGAGCATCATTGCAGCCAAAATCCCGGCGATCGGGCGTCTCATGTCCGATGTCGCTGGCCGTTCCGGACTCGACGGTTTCCGCCGCGACGAACGGGATGATTCATCTCCCTCCTGCCGCGATCGATCGACCGTGGCCAACGTGGTTCGTAAAACGCGAATTAGTAATCGAGAATAGTCGGGCATGTCGGCCTGGGGGTTCTCTGAAATGGAACATCGTCGGAGTATACTAACTCGGCGGCGTTTGTCCGACCGAGATTCCGTGAATGGATTCTCTTTGCCCCGCTCTCCCACCGAGCCCAGCTCTCCTACCGATCCGTGATGATGAATTTTCTGTTTTGCCAAATTCGCAGGCCGATGACCGCAGGTCTACTCGCTTTAATGGGGACGATCGCTCTATCGCCCATTGCGACCCTGTTCGCCGACACTCAAACCGCTTCGCCACCGAGCGATTCGGCTGCTCCGTCGGAAGTGAAGGCTCAAACGGATCGACCGGCCGAAGCCCCGCAGCCTGAATCGACGGTCCGCTCTTTGTTTGACGGTAAAACGCTTGACGGCTGGAAGAACCCCTATGAATGGGGCAAGATCGAGATCATTGATGGCGAAATTAAACTGACCGCCGATAAGAAGTTTTTCCTTGTCACTGATAAGGTTTATCACGACTACGAATTCGAAGGCGAACTGAAATTACCCGAAGGCAAGTCAAACAGCGGATTCATGGCCCGTGGCCAAGTCGAACCGAATCGCGTTTTTGGTTATCAAGCCGAGGCCGACCCGACGGACCGACGTTGGTCCGGTGGGTTGTACGACGAAGGCCGCCGTCAATGGCTCAACCCGCTTTGGAACCAACCCGAAGCTCAAGCGGCGTTTGATCGCAATCGCTGGAATCGCTACCGAATCCGCTGCGTCGGTAATCATCTGCAGTTCTTCGTCAACGACGTGCCGACGACCGACTATTTTGACCCCGTCGATTTGTCTGGTCACATTGCCTTGCAACACCACGGGGAAAAAGATCAAACCTATCGATTCCGCAATTTGACAGTCAAAGAGCTCGGTCGACATGAATGGAAGCCGATTTTCAACTCCGAAATCCTCGGCCGATCTGTTCCCGAAGGCGAAACAATCCCCGGATTTAAATCCGTCGGCGGCGGGGTATGGACGGTCGTCGACGGAATCTTGCAGGGTCGCGCCAGCAGCGAAGCGAACGAACCCAACGGGATGCTGTATTCGACCAAGCAATACACCGACGCGACTTTCCGAATCGTATATCGTTTCGCCGAAGGCAACAGTGGGTTCTTTGTCCGCAGTGAGATCACTGAAGCGAAGCCGTTTGTCAAGGGAGTCCAGTGCGAGATCGACGGTAGCGAACAGGTCGGGGGTTTGTACCAAACAGGTGGCAAAGGTTGGGTCGCCGAGCCACTGCATTACCTCGAGAAACAATTCCCACCGGATCGGCGAGATGTCGTGCGATCTCGTTGGACGCAAGCACGCGCCGGTATCCCGTTGGACGACATGAAAGCCAAACCGAAAAAACAACCCGAAGGAACCACGGAATCATCGAATCAATCGATCGATGATTCTCCTTGGCAAACGATGGTCGTTTCATTCCACGGCAAACGAATCGTTACGCATTTGAACGGATGTCTTGTCACCGACGCCGTCGTCGAGGACCTGGCGGATTCGGGAGTCATCGCTCTGCAACTGCATGGCAATCAAGACCTCGCGGTCGACTTCAAGAGTTTGGAAATTTTGGCACCGGTCCAATAACAATTTTGTGTCCGCTCACGAGCCGTGTGCATCCTGTTAGACTGTACGATCCGGTCACACTGTCCTCGGTTCGTTGTTCCCATTCAATATATGTTGGCGAAACTCACCAAGAGCTTCGGCTTGGGTTTCGGATCACCGAAAGTCTCGGCGACTTTCGCTACACGCCGCGCCGCAATTGAATGGCTGACAAAGTGCTAGCCAGTCCACTTCATGGAGTCTAAGTTTTCATGCGATCTCAAATTTTCTTTGCCCCGTCGCGGTTGATTGCGATCGGATTGGCGACGCTGTTGCTGACGCTTGGCAATGCCCGTGCCGCCGACGATCTCGAAAAAAAGCTGATCAGTGTGGCTCCCGAGATCCTTGAGCACGCTCGCAATTCGGGTTATCGAAACATTGGTGTTTTGAAGTTTCGGGTTGGAAACGAACGCAATGGCACCACCGATTCGGCACTCGGTCGGCGTTTGGCGGACAAGCTGGAAATGGCGTTGATCCTTAAAAACGAACTGTCCAACGAGATCGGCATCGCCAAACAAGCCAGCGAGCATGCCGCCATAATCAATGGAGCGAGTCACCTGAGCGTCGCGGGTCGCCAGAAATTGTTTACCAAGCCCTATCCCATGTCTTGGGGAGATCAGGAGAAAGAGTTGGACGCGTTCTACACCGGAACCGCCGTCATTCACCGCAATCTTTCCAAGATCACGATGATGATTCAAGTCGTCGATCCGAAAATCAGCACACTGACTCCGGTCAAGATTCTGGAGATTCAACCCGACATTGACGATCTCCTCGACGCAGGAGAAAGCTTCCGTGTGCGAGGTCTTTTTGATGATGCGAAGTTAAATCTCAGCGAGTCAGAACGAAAAGATCAAGCAACCGAAGAAGCCGTATTGACGTCGCTGAAGATTGACGCCGAGGCCACCAAGGAAGACGAATCCGAGGCGAAATCCGCCGATAAAGAACCTCATCCGTTGGCCCCGGATCACCCCGATGTACCGATCCGGTTTGAGGTTCGTTACGACGGCAAACCACAAACGATTACCTTTCAAGGCGACCAAGCGTTCGTTGCCGAGCCTGAAACCGGCCAATCCGTTGAGTTCGTCGTGACGCGTGCCGGTAGCGAACGTCCACGACTGGCCGTTGTCGTGAAAGTCAATGGCGAGAACACGCTTCGCAAACAAACACTGCCTGACGCCAAGTGCGGAGCATGGGTCTTTGAACCGACGATGGATATCTTCGGTATCAAAGGGTTTCAGATGGAGGACAATCAACGCGAACCCTTTCAAGTCTTGTCCCAAACCGAATCCGCGGCAAAAGAAATCGACTACGGACAACACGCCGGAACGATTTCGATCACGGTTTTCCCTGAACGAAAGTCTGACGGTACCGCCTCATCCAAAGCGAACGTCGACACCACGTCCGAAACAACACTCTCAAGTCTTTTTGACGGAGAGGACTTCGCCCTACTCAACGAAGCGATGCATCCCGAGAAATCCCCCAGCACTCTTGGTGCATTGAAGTCACAGTTGGACACGCGAGGACACCTCGTCACAAGAGGTCTGATTGTTGGCAAGAGCAGCAAACGAATCGAAGCGAATGTAACGAAAACCAATTTCGAGCGAGATACCATTCCCATGATGAGCGCCACGCTGCGCTACCGCCCGCCAGGTGACTTGCCGTAGACGGGCTGCAGTGTTGCCTCGGCAAGTAGAGCTCCGAGCGAAAGATTGTATAAGCAAACCGCATCCGAAACGTTTACTTCCTCGGCGTGACCTTCGTGCAAATCAGTTCCTTCGAGTACGATCGAGTTGCTTTGGATCTGCACGATCTCGGAGTTGATCCCGAAACTTGTCAAGGTCTCGTTGCGCCCAAGTGCGAAACGCTTACCATTGCGAGAATCCATGAACATCGCAACTCTGGAGTTGCCGTTGCCGATCACACCAACGAATCGAACCGACTTCCGCGGATCAGGCTTGGGTTCAGGTGGATTCGATTTCGTCTTGGGGGCCGCTCGTTCTGGATCAGGTTCGGACGATTTCGGCAACTGTGCCAGGAAGTTGCCCCAGATTGAAGCGGTCGATGGCGACGTTTCAACCGCCTTGGCGATCTTCGGTTGCGGTCGTCGAAAGATATCGTGGGACGCGAATAGATCGTCTGCAACTCCGACCGGCGGAAGCCTGACCGGTAGGACATCTGGACCGTCCGAGCCACTCGCGAGCGTGAGCACTTCGACATTCATCGCGAATCGGTGCGTCGGCGAATCAGGCCCAAGCGATTGGTAAACCTGCAACCGTGCGAGCCGGTGCAACGTCTCAGTACGAAAGAACCCATCAATCCATTTGCCGATCGACGACGTCGCCCCCGCCCCCTCGATGTTGAAGTGTAAGAGATGACCGAGCCCCTCGACCGCTTCGGGTTGTCCACTCGAAACCACCACCGATTCCAATCCGAAACGATCGCTCATTCGAATCAAATACTCCTGGTAGCTGACCTGCGCCTTCGACGGATCGCGATGGAGACTCTCGGATCGTTTGTCCTGCAATTGAGCGATCGAGATTTCCGCCCGGCGCATTTCCAGTTCCTTCGCCCTCAAACTGTTCTTCGCGTCCGTCAACAAAACCTGCTGATGGGCGATTGGTCCTGTGATCCAATCCATCGGGCCGGAACTACTGAGGCCAAATAACAGAGAGGCGACCAATGCCGCCGACAGCATTCTTACGGAACGACTCATGGAAGCACCTTTGGCGGGTTGTTGGATTGAACCTCGATCGACGCGCGCTCGATCGACGTGCCGACAATCTCGACCCGAAACTGCGATCCGAACTGAGGATCAACGCGGCTCGGCTCGATGCCGTTGGGCATCACCGAAAGCCAGGGATACTCCGCCGCGAGTTGACGGGTTAGATCCAACACATCGGCCGTATTGCGAGCACGCCCCTCCACCCTCGTGATCGCTCCCTGATCGCTATTGGTCGGGTCGTCCATTTGCATTCTCACCACGTACAGGTTCTCCGACTTACCAAACTCGGTCGCTATCTCGCGGATACTTTCGTTCCATGCCACTCGTGATTGGAGCCATCGTTGCAAATGATTCGCGGCCGTCCATTCGGGTGTCAGCCGAACCAGTTGACGATCGACCTCGGCAGAGCGGTCGCGGAGGTTGGCGAGCTCGATCGATAACTGCTCGGTCCGATAACGCACGTATAATTGGTGACCCGCGACGAGCAACACGAACACCGTCGCGATCATCGCTACCTTGGCCCGGTTCGGGAAACCGCTCGGACGCGATCGGTATGGAGACGCCAGATTGAAGCCGGCGGTACGGACGGCGGGATTGGTCGAAAGAACGGAACTAAATTCGAAATCAACGACCTCGATACATTGATCGCTCGCTTGGTTAGCGACTTGTTGCCCGAACGCGTGCACCGCCAAGGCGTCCACGTCCAAACCCGGATCGTCGCGATCGATGAGTAACTGACAATGGCTTGGTAAACCGGCGAGCGGACTCGGAAGACTCGCCGTCAATCGTCGCAACGCAGCGATCCAATGATCCACCTTGGGTGGTTCAACCAGATCGAGCGGCAAGCTTTGTGATTGAAGCAATTGATGACGGTATCTGACCACTAGATCGACACGATCGTGACGCACCACGATCGCGTTGGATAGCTCATCGGCCATGACTGCGTTTCGCGGAGCCGGTTTCCAGTACATGCACTCACTCAAGGTGATTTGTGCCGGACGGATTCCGACCGCCTGAAAGGCGCACTTGATCGAATCGATCAATGTCCGAGAAACCGTGAAAACCACGACGAACTGGCTCGTCGACGACAGTTCGGTGGGACAGGCAACGTAATCAAAATCGAATAGTTCATGTTCATCGCCGAGGATGGATTCCAACTCCAACTCGATCGCTGACCCTAGATCAACGTCGGCCAAGACTGGAACTTCCAATACACGAATCGTGCCAAGATGACGCGGAATGCAGACGGTCGCGGTCGACGGTGCGTTCACGCCGGCAGCTTTCAAGCCATCAAGTAACCATTTCGCCACCTCGTTCGTGTCCGTGAAATCAAGGCTTCCTTCGGTAAACTGTTGATAGGCGGTACTTGCAAGTCTCTCATCGGATGATTGAGTGACGATCCCAATCCCGTAACGCGAGAATTCAATCAAACAGTCAGGAGTCACTTGATGGTTGTTTCGTTTCAGGTTCATTTTGTCATTCCTTGGATTGGACGAGTCGGTTCGTCAGTCGGTCGGCTTCGAAGTGATCGGCCAACCCATCGCCGTATTGGACCGTGACGCGGATCGCCGATAGAACGCCACCGGGTGAGACCACCAATCGATCGACAATCTGCCCCGAATGGATGTGTCGAAATTCAACATGGGTCCGGGCGTCGAGCGTGTGAATCATCGGTCGCTGAACGTTCGCATTTCGATGTACTTGGATTGAGGAGTCGGTTTCTAAACGCAACGCACACGGTCGCGGTTGGAATCGAATGCTCCATTCTCGTCCGTCTCGACTCGATCGCCGTTGCGCTTCACTGACGAGCCACACCAACGTACCGGCGTCGCGATCCGTTCTTGCCCGCGTCATCCAGCCCTGAAGTGTGGGCATCGCCGTGCCGACAAGCGTTGACAGAATCGCCAATACCAGCAAGAGCTCAAAAAGCGTGAAGGCGGCATAACGTTTCATGAACATCAATCCCAATTTCCGATGTCGTCTTCGTTGCCGAAGAGGTGATCCGGCCCGGATGAAAAGACGTCGAATTCCCACGTGCTCTTCGTGGCCGGGTAGCGATATTGAAACTCATGCCCCCAGGCGTCTTTGGGAGCGCGGTCGAGGTAGGGCCCTCGCCATTTGGGGTCGTTTCCAGGTTTCTGAAGCAGGGCGGACAGTCCCTCGGACGAACTCGGCGTTTCTCCGTCATGATCGACGGCATACATCTCGATCGCTTGCTTAAGTCCTTCGATGCTGATTCGAGTCGCATCGATATTGGCGTTCTTTTGTCGTCCCATTAACTTCGGGAGCACGAGACCGGCCATCACGAGCAAGATTGCGAGCACGAGAAGCAATTCCATTAACGTGAATCCTCGTGTTCGTTCTTTTCTGATTGAAAACCGACGAGCGTGGCAAAAATAGTTAGTAAGCGAAAAGGGCAGCATGGTACTCTCCCAAGGATGTGGTTTTGAGGATGTTTGGTATAGGATGCGGACAAGTCGTTTAGCCAAGCGTTTGTCCTTCAAAGATTGGTAACAGTAAGGCGAGCACGACGAATCCGACAAACGCTGCCATCACGAGCAACAGGACCGGTTCGATCATTTTCACCATCATTTCCAAACGTCGATTCGTTCGAGCTTCGAGTTGGTATGAGACTCGTATGAGTACGCTGTCCAATCGGTTTGACCGTTCCGCGACGCCGAGCATCGCGATGCAATCCGAGGGCATCTCGTGGGAACGTTCCAAAGCATCGGTAAGCAATCGTCCCGCCGCAATGTCGTCGCTAACCGCTGATATCGCTCGCGTAAGGTGTTGGTTTCCGATCACTTTGGATGCAATTTCAAATGAACGAATGACCTGAACTTTGTTCTGGAGTAGAGTTCCCAGCACGCGACAAAAACGAGCCAGCAGAAACTCCCGAACGAGTACCCCCATCAATGGAACTCGCAGAATCGATCGGTCCCGTGTTTCGATCATGCGTTTGCGAGGAATGAATAGGTACCCCGAGACGAGGATGATCAATAGCAACCCAACAACGGTGGTTCCGTATAACTGAGTCAGACTGCTGAGTTTGAGTAGCGTTGCGGTCGGCCAAGGCAGTTGTTCATCGCGACGAAGTGACTCAAAGATCGGTTCGAGTTTCGGAACCAGAAAGATCAAGACGGCCGGTACCAAAAGGGACGCGACCGAAATCAATAACAAGGGATAGGCGACCGCACCGCAGACATGGTTCGTCAGCTGGTGCTGCCAATCTCGCATTTGGCTGATGTTCTCGACCGCGTCGGCTAAGAAACCACCTTCTTCACCGGAACGAATGAGGTTCCGCTCGACGTCCGAGAACATGGCGGGATAACTCGCGAGCGATTGACTCAGCGACTCACCTGTTTCGATTTTTTTCGCAATCTCGCTAATCAACTGTTTGGCCGAAGGATCTTTCTCTTGTTTGGCGATCAGTTCGATTGCTTCGAGGAGCGGAACGTCGACCTGCAACTGGTCGCCGAGCATGGTGTAGAAACGTGATGTGGAGACACGATTCATGGTCGGTGATTTCGATACGCGGCGTGTTATCTCCTCCATTTTCAACACGCAAAAGCCTTGAGACTTCAGCGATGCGAGCACGTCCGCACGTGAATCCCCTTCGCAAGTCGCCGAGACGACTCGCCCGTTTTGATCGACAGCTTTGTACCGGAAGTTCTTCATCCGGATCATGCTATTTGCGGTGGCCGATTTTGCTTACCGGATCGATCCGAATCTGAAACAACGATCAAAATGAGGTGGTTTCGTTTCCGTTGTTAACAAAGTTCGCAATTTTCTGCGTCGGAGCGAGCTTGACGGGGGCGTTGAAGAATTTGGATCCGCTTCAGATCAAAACCTGTCCCTGTTTTGCGTCGGACCGAATCGTTAAACGCTGCTCGGGTGGTCCTTACTTCGGCTCAGTTGGAATTGAAAGAAATTTCCAAGATTGTTTCCGCCAAGCTGTCCCCATTTGGCTCGCGATGGCTCGGTTAGAAGGTAGGGAGACGCTTCGTCAAGGGCGAGCGATTCTCACGTCCCCATTTCTGGGAAAACCGAACAACTCGCTACTTGTCTATTCAAACAGGAAATGCAAACCCATGTGGAAACTTGGAAGATCTCGAACGTATTCGCGGCGTTCAACAACGTTCATGCTCTGCACCGTCGCGATGGTGCTCACCACGACTCCGACGAAGGCCGAGCCGCCCTCCGCTCGCGAGGTAGAAATCCAAGACCTCGTGAGCGCGAATCATTGGCTGCGCTACGTACCCGAGACGGACCGTTTCTTTGGGATTCATCACACGGAGTTTACGTGGGAAGAATCAGAAGTCCGTGCGCGAACGGTCCATGAATTCAATGGAGCGGTCGGACGATTGGCGAGCATTCGCAATCAGCAAGAGAATGCCGCCGTCTATGAACTTTCGAGAGCCTATCGCCGCGATGTGTGGTTGGCCGGTACCGATATCGGGAGTGAAGGAACTTGGCGTTGGGCCAAGGCGGAGGGAACAGGCGCTCAATTCTGGAAAGGCGCCGCAAATGGTCAGCCCGTGGGCGGTGCCTATGCCAACTTTGCAGCGGGAGAGCCGAATAATTATGCGGCTGGGCAACACCATCTGAAAATGTATTGGTGGTCGGGAAGCTGGGACGATGAATCTCTAGGCAGGAAGATGGGATATGTTGTCGAATGGGACGCCGCCGACGTTGTCGGTCCCGATGTGGCTTCGCCGCCGCCGGCACTCTCATCGATCCCCGTACCGCTACCCAAAGATCTAGATCATTTCGTCAAAGACCGCTCCAAAGCGATCGCGCTGGGGAAGGCTTTGTTTTGGGACATGCAAGTCGGTAGTGATGGCCGAACGGCCTGCGCGACGTGTCACGCCCCGGCCGGAATCGACCAGCGATTGGTGAACGTTGTCAATCCGGGGGCACCGGGCAGCGTGTTCGGTCCTCAGAGAAACGGACAGGCAGAATTACTCGCCGACGCGATCGCGCAATTCAAAGCCGACAATAAAATCAACACTCGCGTGAACGCTGCTGACTTCCCTCTTTCCAAACTCGAAGACGATACGCGAAGCATTTTCGACAACCGTCTTGTGCGAGATTCCAAACAAGTCTTCGGTTCCGCCGGGGTCGTCCGCAAGGACTTCGTTCGCATCAACGAGGGCAGTCCGATCGATGAAGGAAGCCTTGTCTTTGATCCAGTGTTCAATCTCAGCGGAGCCAACGCAAGGCAGGTGACCGCCCGCGACACACCGACAACGATCAACGCGGTTTTCTTTGATCGTTTGTTTTGGGATGGTCGTGCCAACCACCATTTCAACGGCGTCAATCCTTTCGGTGACTTGGACCCGACCGCTCGTGTTCTCAAACACGTCAAGCGATCCGAAACCAAAACCACGTGGGGTTGGTATCGTGCGACGGCACGGTATTGGTGGTTCGGGTGGCGTTCTTTCGAATACTGGGCTTGGGGACCGACCCAAACGACGGTTCATATCGATAACCTTGAGCCGACCAAGATATTGCTCAACAACGCGGCATTGGCTTCGCAAGCCGTGGGGCCGCCACTCAGTGGAGTGGAGATGTCATGGCATGGTCGTGATTTCAAGGAGATTGGTCGCAAGATGTTGTTGTTGCGTGCCCTCGCCCTCCAGAATGTTCATCCGACCGACAGCGTGCTGGCAAACTTCCGACACGGTTCGGCGAATGGTTTGAATCAAAATTACAGCGATTTGGTCCGTGAGGCGTTTGTCGATCATTGGTGGTCGTCACCGAACGTCACCGACGAAGGTTACACACAAATGGAATCGAACTTCTCGCTGTTTTGGGGACTTTCGTTGATGCTCTATCAGTCGACTTTGGTATCCGACGATGCCCCTTACGATCGCTGGGCCAATGGCGATGAGTCCGCGCTGAGCGAATCGGCAAAACGCGGATTGAAGCTGTTTCTCAATGAAGGAAAATGCATCAACTGTCACGGAGGGCCGGAGTTTGCTGGTGCGACGATCAGCGACATCCGAAACGGCGATTCGATCAAGCTGATCGAGCGAATGGTGATGGGAAATGGTGAAGAGGCTTGGTACGACAATGGTTTCTACAATATCGGCGTTCGCCCGACTTTAGAAGACATTGCGGTGGGCGCCGACCATCCAACGTTCGGCCCGCTGTCTTATACCAAGCAGCGTCAAAACGGACGGGATATCGGCCAAAGTGACACCGTCTCGGGTCGCATCACCGTCGATGGTGGTTTCAAGACGCCCACCTTGCGTAACATCGAGCTAACCGGACCCTATTTTCACACCGGCGGATATCGCACGTTGAAAGAGACCGTCGAGTTCTATGTCCGTGGTGGTACGTTTTGGAAAGAAAACCAACAGGATATCGATCCGGATGTCGATGGGATCCCCGAGTTGCAAGACGACGCGGATCCGCAAGGCATCGACGACATCGTGAACTTCATGAAAAGTCTCACCGATGATCGGGTTCGCTTTCAAAAAGCACCGTTTGACCACCCCGAATTGATCGTTCCTGATGGTCACTCCGGTGTCGAGAACGGAATCGCCAAGGACGTCATCATCCAGATCCCCGCCGTGGGCCGAGACGGTGGCGAGCGTATCCGGGCGTTTGAGGAAATCGTGCAGTAGGTTGCTTTCGACTGACCGAGTCAGTCTGTTCGGGGCGGGCAGGTCTGGACGTTTCAAAATGTGGTGTTGACTCGCTGTTTCACCCTTTTTGTTCAGCAGTTGCTCGTCCACCTGTCACCTCTCCCGAACGCAGTTTGGGGGAGGTCGAGCGACGACGTTCAGGAGTACGCGAGGGAGGGGGCACGGGCGTTGTTTCGATGCATTCGCTTGGTTTGCCCTGGGGATGCCCCCTCCCGAATCTTGCTTCGCTCGATCCGACCTCCCCCAGCTTCGCCGGGAGAGGTGACAGGAAGTTGCGGAGAACGGAAATGTCGCCACACCAAGTTTTGAACAGCCAGGGGCAAGCCCGGCGTAGCTTGCCCGCCCTTTTTAGAATGTTGATAGGAATGTCTTCATGGTTTCAATAAACTCCCGTCTCGAAACCGAGAACCAGGAACTCATTCGACAGGCCGAGTTCTTTGGCATGCAAGCCTGGGAACTGCAGGATGTCGTGGTGGACGCCGAGTTGGTAGCGACTTTCCCGAGTCAGTTGCTATTTCGCGAGAACATGTTGCCGATCGAGGTGAACGGTGGAAAATGCTTCGTCGCCGTCTCGGATCCGAAACGCCTCGAGGGCATCGAGCAACTCGCCGCGCAGTGCCGATGGCCGATCGTGACGGTGCTCTCGGAACCGGACCCGATTCGTCGTCACCTGCATCGCTTGCTGGGCGTCGGAGGCAGTACCGTTCGCGACTTGGTTGCTAGATCCAACGATGAAGTGGACGAACTCTGTGAAGCGGCCGGTGACGAGATCGATGACAAGTCACAAGCGTCCTCGGTGGTAAAACTGGTCAACGAGCTGATCGTCGAGGCGGTCAGCCAAAGGGCGAGCGACGTTCACATCGAACCGGAAAAAGACGAGCTCATCGTTCGGTTTCGGGTCGACGGCGTCCTGCAACAGCAGCATGTTCCGGTCGAGATCCAGCGTTTTCGATCGGCGATCGTTAGTCGGATCAAGATCATGGCAAAGTTGAACATTGCCGAACGACGACTGCCTCAGGACGGTCGTATCCACTTGAATCTCAAGGATGGTGAAATCGATTTGCGGGTCTCGGTCATCCCGACCCATCACGGCGAGAGCATTGTATTGAGATTGCTCAGCGGTGGCGAAAGCGACTTGGGAATCGACCAGTTACGCCTGCCCGAAGACATTCGAATCGTGTGGGAGAAACTGATTCGTCGTTCCAACGGTTTGCTGCTCGTGACGGGCCCGACGGGCAGCGGCAAGACGACCACGCTCTACAGCTCGCTTGCGGCGATTCGCTGCGTGAACACCAAAATCACAACAATCGAAGACCCGATCGAATACAAGCTCCGCCAGGTCAGCCAAATTCAAGTCGAACCTGAGATCGGACTCACGTTCGCCCGAGGGTTGCGGAGTCTTCTACGACATGATCCCGACGTCGTCTTGGTCGGTGAAATTCGTGATACCGAAACCGCGAAAATCTCAGTGCAGGCCTCGATGACCGGCCATTTAGTGTTTAGCACCTTGCATACCAACGACGCCGCCTCTGCATACACGCGGCTGGTCGACATGGGGGTCGAACCGTACATGGTGGCTAGTACGGTCGAGGCGGTTTTGGCGCAGCGTTTGGTGCGCCGTTTGTGCGTAGCTTGTCGAAAACCAGAAGCTCTCGGGCGAGCCGAAGTGCCGAACGGATTGTACTTACGGGATGACGCGACGATCTATCAAGCCGTCGGATGCCGCCATTGTCATGGGACCGGGTACAGTGGTCGCCAAGCCATTTTTGAACTCCTGCAAACCGATAGCAACATTCGCAAACTATGCCAGGAGAACGTTTCAGCGGACGAAATACGCCAAGCGGCCGTCGCGGCCGGAACCCAAACGCTCCGCGCCTCCGCATGGGAACTCGTGCAACAAGGCCAAACAACCGTTGCCGAAATGTTCCGTGTCTCGCCGGCGTGATCCGCAACACGACCCAGAAATCGCGTCGCCAGAGCCAGTTTCAACGAACGTCAAGGCTGTTGATTTAAATCGCCTCTAGCCGTTGTTGGTTGGGAAGTGGCGGTAAATCTAAGACCTTCCTCAATCGTGGTGATCGCCGCAAAGCGTCGATTTCGAACTCGATCGCCGACGCCGTTTGACCATCGTCCAATTGGCCCAACGCGATCCCCGCGAAAACACTGCCGCCGACGGTGATCTCGGCGGCTATTGCACGAAGCTCCGAAGTGCTCATCAGCCCGGCCTCGATCAACCAACCGACGGTCAGCGAAGCGAACTCGGCATCGCCCGTTTGCATGGCCATTCGCGTTCGTGCCGCCACGATTCGATCGGCCACTTCCGGGGTGATGCCGTCGATGGTGGTCAAGGTTTCCCGAGACGCTTGCACGATGTTGATCCGATCGGTCCGAGACGGTCCGTCGGTCGTCGTGGTCATCCTTTCCCATCGAGGCAACCATCCCGCTAGTCCGTCTGGATCGTTTGCAAAGGGCGATACCAAGATGGTGTCTTCGCCATCAATGATGAGTTGCAGTTGGCACGATGCCAAGTCCAATAGCGAACGAAAACGGCGTCCTCCTCCACCGCTCAATTCGATCCCCGAACGCACGGTTCCTGATCGGTTGGTCGGGGTGCTGATGCGCTCGGGGTTCGGCGTCGTGACGGAAGAGGGTATGGATTGATCCGAGGCAGCCTCGCCGGAGCCGCCACCGAGTTGTTTTCGAACTCGATCCTGAGCGGTTTGTTTCCGTTGGTCTTGAATGTTTTCGCGGGTCAACGAACCTCCGCTCGACGGATCGTCCGTGTAAGTCACCGATGCGATTCGCCAAGCGACGACAAACTTTGCCTGTTCGGGCGTCGCGAAGTCGAGCAAGGAATCATACAGAGCAACCAGATCGGGCTGGTTCAAGTTCAATTTCGGTGAACCGTCGTCGCGAAAATTGGACTCGGCACCGGTCAATGTCCAGTGTCCGCTCCAGCCGGCCTGTAATATTCCGTCGGCATTGTCCGGCGGATAACTCTCATCACCATCGTTCTCGTTGGGGTCCAAACGTCCGTTTCCGTTGTGATCTTCGCCGAAGAGTTTTTCTTTCGTAACACCGGCGACCTCAAGCAGTTGATCGAGCGAGGTGAGCGATCCGTTGTGCGATAACGAGGTCTTGACGGAACCCGTCGTTTTTTCGGGTTCGAAGACTCCTAACGCATCCGCGATCCCGCGGGCGGTCGCCTCATTGAGCCCGTCGTACCGCATTAATTTCGCGATGACCTTTTTGCGCTTGATCGCTCTTTGCGAGAAATCGTTGAGGTTGAGTTTGGCCGATTCATTATTGAGTCCGAATCCCGTCGGAACGTTCGTCCGGGGCACGTCGGTGAGAATCGCATAAGTCCCTTGGAACGAAGGCTGCTGCGTGGACGTCAGACGTCCCACCATGGCCGAGTCTTGCATGAAGCGGTTCGTCAGGCGATCTCGCGCCGGCGCAGGCGGTCGGCAATATGTCGCAAGCGAGTGGGGCTGGGCGCTCAACAGCTGTTCCAAAGCGGATTCGGCGAGCAACCGTTGCTGACGAAGTTTGTGCTGGGAAGATGCGATCGCAAACTCGGTCGACATCAAACGCGTGTACGAGTACGCGGCCACGCTGAACGCCGCCACGACGACGACGACGAGAATCAAGACAACGCCTTGGCGAGCGTGCACCGGTCTCGAAACGCCGCGATTTTTGGATCGAAAGTATCGTCTCATGATGGTTCGTTATTCCGTCGGCTGACCACAAGGAAGATAAGTGACAATCCGACAAGCGTTCGATGGATCCTCTCGAAAGGCCACGGTCAACTCCACGGCGACCGGCAAGGATTCATTTCTTAGATGACTGTCCCACATGGCCAACCAATCGTTACCATCAAAAAATCGAAACTGAATCGCGACGACTTCTGAATTGACATCCCAGATCGGTCCGGAATCGTCGCGATGCGACAGCGTGGCTCGGCATAGCCCCGGCGTCGATTCGTTCGTGCGAAACCTTTTAGTGACAACTCGTCCGCCGTATCGACTGACGGGCAGGTTAATCTCCGATCGCGATGGCGATAGCCATAACACCTGCGACCCACGGGGGCTTTGCTCCTGTTTAACATCGTGCTCACTAGGAAACCGTGGGTTCAGTCCGGCACGGAGCAACAAGAGTGCGTCGCGACGACCGACAAAGTGGACCGGAGATGCCTCTTCGCTTCGGTCATCCTGAAGCACCCGTTCGCCGATCGAATTGTCACTTACGGTCGTCACGTTGAGTTCCCCGGCGATCGGGCTAGACGTATGCCAAGTCGCGAGCGCCGGCAAACACGAACGCAAATCGTTTTGAATGTCATCGAGCGTTCCCCGCAATACGACCGCCGCGCGATTGCCGTGGATACTTCGACTACGATACTGGACGTACAACGTGGTGCTGGCGAGGATCGCGACCATCAGCAGCGAAATCAGGGACA
Source organism: Neorhodopirellula pilleata (assembly GCF_007859915.1). Lineage (GTDB taxonomy): Bacteria > Planctomycetota > Planctomycetia > Pirellulales > Pirellulaceae > Rhodopirellula > Rhodopirellula pilleata. Next base: position 117,141 of record NZ_SJPM01000008.1, on the reverse strand, counting down.
TCGACAGCAGTGCTTCCATCATCGTGAAGCCGGGGTGAACTCGAACAGTTCTAGCAACCGCAGGTCGGTGCAATCGTTGGTTCATCGAGCCGTTCCCGATATGGGGGCATCCCAATCCGACGAAATAGACCGACGAATGATCTTTCGCAACGTTGTCCGGGATTGGTGCGCTTCACCGCCGGTCTTCCACGTCGCGATGGATAACAAAATCAAGTTCGCCGGGTCGCCCATGTCGGCAAGCTGGCCTACACGATCCACGGATTCGAGGGAAACCGTGTAGTTCCATTCGGGATGGTCACCGAAAGGCTGGGGAGAGGTGGTGACCGCGAACGTACGCGTCGCGACCAACTCGTCTAGTTTCGACGCGGCCAAGATGGCTGATTGCGTTTGCAACTGTGCTCGCCGAGCCGCCTTCGTACCCACCGAAGTTTGCAGCCCCAATGCGGCGAGCGAGATCAGCAAAACGAAACTCGCGATCATGGTCTCGAGCAACGAGTAGCCGGCTCGATGTCGGGCGCGAAGAGGTCTCATCTTGATGAATCGGATCGGGGCAACGGCCGGACGAAAGCGTAATCGAGTATTCACCCAAGATTAGCTTCTTCCCTGATGCAAAGTGTCCGAGTCAGGGGGGATCCGGTGCCGATTTCTATCAACGGACGCTTTGCTGCGGGCTGAATCGGTTAACCGGATTAGGCCGGGTTAGGGCCGTCAGTCTTGATAAAGCAAGCCCCACTCGACGGACGTCGGTGCTTGCGAACGAGAGACTTCGAGATCGCTTAGCGGGAGTGCCTGTCCGTCCTCGATCAAGCTGAATTCCATTGGTGTACCCAACGGCTCGACAATGGTTTCGCGAATACCCTGCCAACGCATCAATTGATTCTGCGGGAGGCAGTGCACGGCCGAGTTGGTGAGTTCTTCCTGCATCAGCGCGTCTGACATTTCCTGCGAGTTCAGCACGATCGGCGTTAGAAACACTAGCAGTTCTCGTTTTTCGCAACGATCAAGATCGTATCGAAACAGCCGGCCTAGATAGGGAATATCGCCGATGATCGGGACTTTTCGGTTCACCACGTTCGTGGAACTGGTGATCATCCCGCCCAGAACGATCGTTTCGCCGGATTGGACACTGACGGTTGTTTGCGCCGTGGTGATGTCCTTGACCGGTGCCTCGATCACCCGACCATTGGTCGTGTCGGTGAAGATCGGAACGCCCGTCCCTCGAGCCAAGTTGAACGCGCTCTTTTCGGTTTCGACCACCACTTGCACCTTGCCGTCCGGGCTGATGCGCGGGGTCGCTCGCAGAATAATCCCAGCCTTATCTTGACGGATCACCGGGTTGGCGCTTCCGACGGAGTTGACCGTGACGCCGTCGACGACGGGAACCTGTTGTCCGACCTGCATGAACGCCTCGACGTTCTCGACGGTTCGCACTTGGGGTCGACTGAGCACGTTGATCTTGAACTTCGCGTCCAGTGCTCGCAGCAAGACGTTCACAGACTCGGAACCCGCCGCCAAGACCAGTCCACCGTAACCGAGGTCGCCATTGACCCGTCCCATCCCAAAGTTCGAAAGACTCTGCGTTCCGATCGTGCTCGGGCGCACCGCATTGTTGCCGAGTTGGGGGCCGTTGAAGTTCAAGCCCGGTGATGACACTTGCGAGAGGATTCGCTGATTGGTCGTTTGCACACCATTGGCCGAAGTCACCGTCTCGTTAATCGTTTGGATGCTATCAACGATACTACGGTCGAAAAGCACCGAGTCCTGAAAACCGAGTTCTACGCCGGTCTCGAGCGTGTCACCCAGTGCGACTTCGACGATCAGAGCCTGCAGCAAGACTTCACGCGGCGAGCGATCCAGACCGATGATCAGCTCTTCGAGCATCCGCACGCTCTCATAGTTTCCGCGGACCAACAGACTATTCGTTGTCGCTTCGGGAGTCACATGAGGTTGGCCACGCGTGATGAGGTTGCTCGCGGTGGTTCCACCGTTGTTTTCATCGGCAAGGAAGTCGTTGATGGCTTTGGCGACGTCGTCCGCTTTGGCATGATGCAACGCGTGCACGTGCGTGACCAGTTCACTGTTGGCAAACCCGGTTTCCATCAACAGGTCGCGAATACGCTTGAGATAGGTTCCCGTATCAATCACCAACATGCGGCCAGAGTGGGACATCGGGCGAACCTGCCCGAGCGGACTGATCAGCGCGTTGACCTCTTCCATCGCTAGCCGCACATCCATGCCGTTGACGGGAATGGCGGCTCCGGCGATCTCACTGCGCCCCAAAGATTCGATCTGATTGACGGGAATGAAGGGGACGTGTTGGTCATTGATCGGCTGTTGCGTATCAAGGACGATCAGGCGATCGCCTTTGCGTACCAAAATTGATCCCTGCGGAACCAAATGATCGTTGAGAATGTCGATCGCCTGCTGAATCGTATAGTAGCGAGAGTCATAGTACGTGAATTGCCCGCTCGGCTCCTTTTGCATCGTCAGCGAGTAATCCATCATCCGGGCAAACTCTTGCAACACGGCGCCCCAGGGAGCTTGGTTGAAATTGAATGTCCAGACGTTGGACGCAACCGCAGACGCACCATTGCCCCCTGTTGCCGCATCCGAACTTGCCACCTCTTCGAAAAGCGTTGCCTGTTGAGGCGGCACTTCCTCGGGGGCGACCGGCTTAGGCAATAACGAATTGGGGGATAACGAATTGGGCGATAATGAATTGTCTGTGGAGATGACACTCTCCTGCGCCGGGGTGTGCGCGCGAGGAACTGCAATCAAAATGATCGCAAAAAGCGTCGAGGCGAGCTTCGGTCCATAAAAAGATGTTTGCTTTGAGCGCATCTACGCATTTCTTAAGACAGTGAACACAAGACCCGCATATCACTGCTAATCGGTATCAGAGGGACAAGAATTCACTCGACTCAATATTTTTATTAAATTCAGGCGTCATCAGCGTTTCAAAACGCTGTCGGACGCGAGTTCCCCTGATTCCTAGAAAAACCAAAATGCGAAACCCGCTATCGAAGCGGGTTGGAGTAGAGCGCCGCGAGTGCCCGTGAATATCACTTCTTTAACGATTGACGAATCACTTCGGCGACATGATCACCCAAGACTTTGGAGCCTTCAGGCGTGTAGTGCACGTCGGCTTTCTTTTGCAAGTCGGCATGTTCGACTGCGAAGGAATAAAACGGATCGATCGTGATTCCCCCTACCCGTTCGATCGCCCGTTTAGCCGCCTCGTTGTATTGGCGTGACTGGCCGACGATGCGACCGCGGGCGCCGTCGGGGACCGGCGACGTCTCTCGCCAAATCACTTTCGCACCCGTGGCTTTGAGGCGGCGGGCGATCGTTTCGATGTTCGCTTCGTAGTCTTCGATGCCGACTTGCACGTGGCTGTTGGGCTGATCCGGATCCGCCAAGTTTTGCCCGCCCGGCCCCATGTACTTCAAATCGTGCAAACCGAAGTTGAAATGGATCACGTCCCACTTCGTATCGCCCAGCCATTTATCGAGCCCTTCGAGTCCGCGGGTGGTGGGACCGCAATTGGTTAAGGGGCGATAAACGTTCGCCTCCCCCTGGAGAGCCTCCCGGGTGGCGACGGTGTAACCGATCGAAATGCTGTCGCCGATCAACAACACGTTGGGCAACGACGGATCGACCTTTGGCAGCGTCATCGCCGGATTGGGAGCCCGTTTGGCAGGCTGGGCTTTCGCGGGTTGGGCTTTCACAGGCTGGGGCTGGGTCGCTTGGGGAGGTTCGGCCGTTCCAGATGTCGCCAGAAACGCTTGACCAAGTAGGACCAAGGCGGACCATCGAATAAATTTCGAACCTATTTGGATCATCTCAACTCTCACTTTCGAACGGTAACACGGAAATCACAACTGCGGCATTGTAGGCGCAAACGCTTCCTAAGGGGGCTGGTCCAGCCAGCCAGTTTTGCAGCGCTAGTGCCGGGTCTGCGCCGAAGCGGCTCCGACCCAGCCTACGAACTTGACGTTTCGAAACAATTGTTTCAAACAGGTGTTTAACTTTTGGCGTATTTCAGTCAAACTGCCAGAGCTTTCACTCCTCACTCCTCACTCCTCACTCTTCTTTTGCCTTCCTCGCAAACCACCGTTTCCCGGCAAAACGCGTCCGCGACGCTTCCTGATCCTGCCGAGCGTTTGCTCGTCGCGGCGGGGCCCGTGTTCGCCCATCGCGGTTTCGATCGGGCACCGGTTCGAGAGATTGCCAAACGTGCTGGCGTGAATGTGGCGGCGGTGAGTTACTACTTCGGCGATAAGATGGGGCTTTATCGCGCCGTCATCGCCAAGATCCGACATCAGCGGGAGCGGGAGTTTCCCGCGCCGATCTTGGGCGAAGCCCCCGCCGAAGAAACGTTGTTTCGGCTCGTTCGCACCCTCTTGTCACGCATGTTGGCGGGTGATGAGAAGGGCTGGGAGGCGCAGCTGATGATGCGAGAGATGCAGCACCCCACAGCGGCCTTGGAAGAAATGGTGCGTGAATATTTTCAACCGCTCTACGACGCCCTCTGCCAAACAATCGGTGACCTGTTACCCGCCATTGAGGTCAAGGATAAGGATAAAGTCTCGGCGAACGCTTGGCGTACCGAGGCGATGGTGCCTCAAATGGCACTCGGGGTGGTCGGGCAGTGTTTGTATTACCGGATCGGGCGCCCCGTAATGGAACAATTGATTGCACCGGAGATCCGGGCGAGACATTATACCGTGGAATCACTCGGTCGCCATATCACGGCGACGACCTTGGCGGCTTGCGGCAACCGAAGTTTGCCTGAACACCGCGCCGCGATGGAATCCGGCGAGCGGATTGAAACTCGCCAAACGATAGAAATTCAAGAACGCAACTCGACGAAAGATTGTCCGTGACATGAGCATCGAATCGACTCAAGAACGAATGGCCGGCGACGCCCAACAGTCGGCACCTAAAGCGGAGCGATCGCCGGTCAAGCCGGCTTCGCCTTATCCCGCCGATGTGAAAAACCCGAGCGTATCCGCCAATGGCGAGACTCCGGCGATGGATCTACCGATCAAGCCGACTCGTAACTTACCCGTGTGGCTGCTTTACAATCTCGTGGTTCCGTTCGTTCTGCTCGGGGTGGCCGCCGCAGTGGTCGTCGGCTTAGGGACTGACGAGTCGCCATCGCGTCCGCCGATCGATGACACGATGGCCGGACGACTGTTTGCCTTACCGGCGGTCGACGTCGCAGCGGTTCGTTCGCTTGAGAGCACCGGCCAGAAACTGCAGTTGACCACCGATGGCACCGTCGTCCCCTATCGCGAGATCGTCTTGGCAACCGAGGTTGCCGGCCAGATCGTTGAGAAATCGGCGAAATGCGAAGCCGGCAAGTTCGTCAAGCAAGGCGACATGTTGATGGTGATCGACCCGACCGATTATGAGTTGGAGGTCAAGAGGTTGCGGCGATTGCAACAACAGGAATACGAGGCATTGGCCGAAATCGACCAAGAGATGGCCAACACCGATAAGTCCAAGGAGCTCGCAATGGCCGACATCGAGCTGCAACAAAGGGAATTGCAACGACGTCAAGCGTTGCCAGACCAATTCGCCAGCCAAGGCGAACTCGACCAAGCTCGTCGCGCGCTTTTGCAAGCGGAGCAGCAGTTGTTGCAGCTACAGAATCAGATGGAACTGGCCAAGAAGCGTCGCATTCGTTTGCAATCGGCCGAACAGCTTGCCAAGATGCAGCTCGAGGCCGCCGAGAACAACTTGAAACGGACCCGAATCGAGGCACCCATGGACGGCGTGATCGTCAGCGAGCAGGCCGAGTTAAATACCTTCGTCGCCCGCGGCAGCGCCGTCGTGACGATGGAAGACACATCCAAAGTCGAAGTCGCCGCGAGCCTGCGAACGGATCAGTTGTATTGGGTTTTGAACCAAAACCGATCGGAAGATCTCGTGCTCGCCCAACCCGATGGAACTCAGGTTCGCGGTTATCAACTGCCGCCCACCCCGGTCCAAGTGCGATACCAGTTGTCCGGTCGCGATGATTTGACTTATCAATGGCGAGGCCAACTGATCGGCTACGACGGAATCGGATTGGACGAAACCACCCGTACCGTGCCGGTGCGGATTGTGGTCGATCATCCGCAACAATTTATCGTCAAACGCAATGGCAAAGTGATCGGCACCCATGGCGAAGCCAATGTCGCCGGTCCGACGACGTTGGTTCGCGGGATGTTCGTGAACTTGAGTCTTGAGCTGTCGCCGGCGATGGATTTGGTCGTCTTGCCCAGCGAATCGCTTAAGCCTGGAAACCGCGTTTGGCAATTCATTCCCGATGCATCCGTCCTCGATGTATCGTTGGACCTGGAGACGCTCGTATCGCAAGCGGAAGTCGCCGAAAAGGTGGAAAGCGGCGAAGCATCCATCAACGTTGAGGCTCCGGTGAAGGAACTGGTACCAGCGGTAACCGCCGATGACGAGAAAGCCTTGGCGGATGCTCTTGCGGAGAAAGGATTTGATCCCACCAAATGGGTTCCCGGAAAATTGCAGATCGTTCAGGATGTCCGTCCCGTGGACCGATTCGTGCCTGAATCAGCTCCGGACGCCTTCATTGACAACGAGTCGGAACCTCAGTTTTGGATCTGCGAAGTTCCCAAGATGAATGACCCCAATCACAATGACTCAGGCCATATACTCGGTAATGGTTCGTATGTGATCGTCTCGCCGTTGGGCAGTTTGCAATCCAACACGTTGCCAGTTCGTGCTTCGTCGGACATCGTCGAGCGCAGCGAGAACGGCCGTAGCGAAAACGGCTCGTCGAGCGATATTCAAGCCGGAGAACCGCAATTATGAAACGTGCCATTTCATGGGCGATCCACAACGCACCGGGAATGAACGTGTTGATGCTCGCGTTGATGTTGATCGGCGCTGGCGCGTTCTACTCGATGCGTCGGGAGGTGTTTCCCGAATTCGAATTGGAAGTCGTGATGGTGTCGGTGCCCTATCCTGGCGCGACACCGCAAGACACCGAGGAAGCCATTTGTCAAAAAATTGAAGAGGCCATCCGATCGATCGACGGAATCAAGAAGGTCACGTCGATCGCGATGGAGGGCACCGGCTACGTTCTCGCCGAATTGCGTACCGACGTTAAAGACGTCCAAAAAGTCATGGCGGAAATTGACCGCGAAGTCGATCGGATCCCGAGTTTTCCTGACTTGGCTGAGGACCCTCAAGTCGAGCAGATTACATTCCGCGATACGGCGATCCGCGTTGGAGTCGTTGGCCCGGACGATCGCACCCGCCGGGGCGAATTGGCGCTTCGTGAAGTGGCCGAAAAGGTTCGTTCGGAGTTGTTATTGCTGCCGTCGGTTTCGGTCGCCGAATTGATGGGGACGCGACCTTATCAAATCGACGTGGAGATCCCCGAGGCGACGCTGCGTTCTTATGGCTTAACACTCGAGCAAGTCGCCGCGATGATTCGAAGTCATAACGTGGAATTACCGGGCGGACAGTTGAAGTCACGCGGCCAAGAGATCCTCTTGCGGGCCAAGAACAAGGGACGAATCGGTCCCGACATTGAAAAAATCCCATTGATCACGCAAGCCGGCGGCGTTGTTCTGACGGTCGGCGATTTGGGCGAAGTGCGCGACGAGTTTGAAGACATTACGGCGGCGGGCGAGATCAATGGTGAACCCGCCGTGATCGTCAACGTTCAACGCACCAAGAGTGAAGACTTATTGGAATTAGTCGACGACGTGCGTGGCTACGTCGACGAAGCCGAGCTGCCACCGGGATACCGTTTCGTGGTTTGGGGCGACACCAGCACCGACGTCCGTGACCGCATGTCGCTGCTGCTTCGAAACGGTGCCCAGGGTCTCGCGTTGGTGTTCTTGGTATTGGCGTTCTTCCTCGAGGTTCGATTGGCGTTTTGGGTCGCGATGGGGATTCCGATCTCGATCTTGGGTGCCGGCGCGTTTTTGGCTTACGGCGAACAAACGCTCAACATGTTGTCGCTGTTCTCTTTCTTGATTGCGCTCGGGATCGTGGTCGATGACGCGATCGTGATCGGTGAGAACATCTACGCACACCGACAAATGGGCAAGTCGATGATGGAGGCATCGGTCGACGGCGCGACCGAGGTGTTGCCCAGTGTGGCCGCGTCGATCGCGACGACGGTGATCGCGTTCTCGCCGATGTTCTTTGTTTCCGGGGTGATGGGCAAGTTCATGGCTGTGATCCCGTTCGCGGTGATCGCGATGTTGATCATCTCGCTGTGGGAAAGCACGTTTGTGTTGCCGTGCCACTTGGCGCACTCGCACTCGGGGTTCTTTCGTTTGGCTGCGATCATCACCTATCCGTTGCGACCGTTCATGCTGTTGTTGGTTTGGATCAACTCTCATGCCAGCGACGCGATGGAATGGTTCGCCGAACATGTTTACGTCCCCTCCTTGCACTTCGGATTGAGAAATCCCGTGCTCCCCATCGCCGTTGCGATCGGGATGTTGATTGGCACGTTCGGGATGGTTCGCGGCGGGATCGTCAAGACGATTCTATTCCCCAAATCGGACAACAATTACCTGCAGGCCACCGTCGTGTTTCCCAACGGCACGCCCTCGAAGGCTACCGAATTGGCGACCCGCCGAATGGAGAAGGCGCTAGCTCAGGTGAGTCGCGAGATCGCAACCGAACGGGCGGACGCAGAAAACTCGACGATCGAGGCCCTCTATCCGCCGCCCCAAGGAGGCTATGTCGGTCCGGTACGATTGGCGTTTCGCGAAGTCGGCGCGATCGCCAATCTGCAAGGTCCGATGGGTGGCCAGAACAACAACGGCAGTAACGCGGGTCAGTTGTTCGTCGAGTTGCACGATACCAAGATTCGCAACATTCATAGCGATGAGCTACTCAATCGTTGGCGCATTGCGGTCGGCGAGATTCCCGGCGTCGAAAAGATGACGTTCGGAAGCGTTGGTGTTGGGCCGGGCGGCAAACCGATTGAATTTAAATTGCTCGCCTCGAGTGAAAACGTCAACGAGTTACTCAAGGCCACCGAAACGATGAAAAGCCGTCTGGGGCAGTTCGCAGGCGTTTACGATATTTCCGACGACAATACTCCCGGTAAATGGGAGTTTCAGTTTCGTGTCAAAGATAAGGCTCTCGCGACCGGTGTTACGCCGACGGACTTGGGTCGCACCGTTCGCAATACCTATTACGGGGCCGAGGTGATGCGTTTGCAACGTGGTCGCCACGAAGTCAAGTTGATGGTTCGGTATCCGCAAGACGAACGTGCATCGCTGGTCAACTTTCGCGAAATCCAAGTCAGTGGTGCCGACGGAATGCAGCGTCCCATCGGTGAGCTGGCGGAGATTGATCTGGAGCGAGGTTTTTCGGAAATCAATCGCGTCGATCAACAACGCAGCATCACAATCGCGGCCGACCTGGATGAAACGACCGCCAACGCTGACTTGATCATTTCCCAATTGAAATCCGATTATCTTCCCGAGTTCAGTCGGGCATTTCCCAATGTATCGTTGCGTTGGGAAGGCCAACAGGAACAGAGCCGCGAATCGGTGGGCAGTTTGATGGTCGGTTTCACGGTCGCGATTCTGTGCATGTTCGTGTTGTTGGTCTTGCAGTTCCGCTCTTACGCGCAGCCGCTGTTGATCTTGGCGATCATTCCGTTCGGCATGATCGGTGCGGTTTGGGGACACGCGTTGTTGGGTTTGCCATTAACACTGTTTAGCATGTTCGGCTTGGTCGCCCTCGCGGGAGTCGTCGTCAATGATTCGATCGTTTTGATCGACTTTATTAATTCGCGGGTACGAGCCGGGGTGAAACCGGTTGAGGCATTGTTGGAATCCGGTCGGCGTCGTTTCCGTCCGATCATGTTAACGAGTTTGACGACCATCGCGGGATTGATGCCGCTACTGACCGAGACTTCGTTTCAGGCTCAGCTGTTGATTCCGATGGCGACAAGTCTCGCGTTCGGTTTGATGGTCGCGACGGTATTGGTGCTGTTGCTCGTACCGGTCTTGTACATGCTTTACCTTTTTGCCCTGCAATCCCTGGGCATTTCGTTCGTCGAGATCCAGGAATAGGCTGAGCCGAAACGTAGGCTGGGTCGCAGCGATAGCGAAGACCCGGCAATAGCTCTCTAGGCGAGTTTCGCTGCGCGCGAGCTACGCCGTAACAGGCGACTAGTTTTACGGAGCCCATGTTCTAAATTTTCGATCAACGCGTTATGGTTATAGATTGCAGTGCGATTCACCCATTCCCTCGTTTTTTGATTTACCCCACCCGTGTCCGAAAACCCGCCCGTCTCTCCGCCGTCTGACTTACGTTATCGCCGCGTCATTTTGAAACTCAGCGGTGAGAGCCTCGCCGAGTCGGGTAAACGCGGCATCAGCGGGGCGGAGATGTCGACGATCGCCCGCCAAATTAAGCAAGCTCACGAGACCGGCTGCCAAATTGCGATCGTCAATGGCGGAGGCAATATCCTTCGAGGTGCCCAGTTTTCGGGGGCCAATCATGCCGTCCATGAAGCGACCGCTCACTACATGGGGATGCTCGCCACGGTGATCAATTCGCTTGCGCTCCAGGACGCGTTGGAACACATCGGGCTGCCGACGCGAGTGATGAGTGCCTTGCCGGTCGATCGAGTCGCTGAAAAGTTTATCCGGCGACGCGCGATCCGGCACTTGGAAAAGGGCCGAATTGTGATCCTATCGGGCGGCATCGGCAGCCCATATGTGACGACCGACACCGCCGCTGCCCAAAGGGCACTCGAAGTCGATGCGGACGTGATTTTGAAGGCGACGAGAGTCGACGGGGTTTACAGCGACGACCCGGAAACCAATCCGCACGCGGTGCTGTACGATCAACTCACCTACCAGGACGTCATGTCGAAAAATCTTCGCGTGATGGATGCGACCGCAATCGCTTTGTGCAGTGAACATCGCAAGCCGATTTTAGTGTTTAATTTCAAACGCGACGGCAACATCGTCAAAGCCGTCCGCGGTGAAACCGTCGGTACCTGGATCGGAGATCCGGCTGACGCTCAAACTTCCCGTTCATGACCCCACCTTTAGGAGATACCCAAGATGACCAGCGATGAAATCCTCGTGGACGCCGAAGAGCGGATGGACAAAGCCGTGGCGGTCCTGTCCCACAACCTAGCGGGCATTCGCACCGGCCGCGCTAACCCCGGTTTGGTGGATTCGATCAAAGTCGAAGCTTACGGTTCGTACACGCCGCTGAAACAACTCGCGTCGATCGGGACGCCGGAACCGCAACAAATTTTGATTCGCCCGTACGACGCAGGTACAATCAAGGACATCGAGAAAGCGATCGTCGCCGGCGATCTCGGACTGAATCCCCAAAACGACGGCCGCGTAATCCGCTTGAACGTGCCTCCGTTGTCGACCGAAGTTCGCAAGAAAATGGTTTCGCGGATCAAGGAACTCAGTGAAGAAGCCAAGGTTTCGATTCGCAACATTCGCCGAGATGCCAACAAGGCCGCCGACACGGCCGAAAAGGATAAAGAGATGAGCGAAGACGATCGCGATCGTTGCAAAGAACAAGTTCAAGAACTAACCAAGAAATTCGAAGCGTCGGTCAGCGAAGCCGCCAAGAATCGCGAAGCCGAAGTTTTGGAGGATTAAAGACTTTGCCACAATCGGTGCAGTGCCCGCGATGCCAGGCTGCCGTCTCTGTGAGCGACGATGCGGGGGGCAGTCGCGTTGATTGCCCGGCGTGCGATCAATCGTTCATTGTGCCGGGGTTTGCCGCCGCGAAGGATGACGATTGGCTCGGTGACGACTTTCCGGCCCTCGCACCGATCAAGCCCAAGAAATCGCCTTACGCCACGCCCGCCGATCTGAACGACGACGTGTTGGACGTCGACGACGTGGAAATTATTGATGACGTTGGTGCCGATGACACGGTCGAGGGTGACATCGCCGCTTCGATGGACTCGGCTCCGCAAAAGTCGACCATGTACGCCACCGAGTACCGAGTTCGTTGCCCGCATTGCGGGACGCAAACGGTGGTCAAGGCAGCCAAAGCCGGTCAAGAGATCAAATGCCGAGATTGTCGTAATTGGATTCGTGTCGGACAACCGCCTCGGGTTCTCAAAAAAGTGGAGATGGACCAAGACTCGGCACCGGTATTCCAGTTTTCCGATAACGCGGCAGGGCAAGACCGCCCGCCCGATCCATACCGAAAGTCGGCCGACGAATTGCTCGCCAAAGCATCCAAGGTCGAAGAAGACGAGCCGAAGCCCGACCACGACGTTCCCAAGGTTCGAGATTGGGTCGAAGCCGTGTTCGGAATCTTCTTCCAAATTGGTGTGATGGCGCACTGGTTGATCTTGTCCTCGCTCGCGTCAGCGATCGCCTTTGTCGCCTTGGCAATTGATCATCCGATCTTGGTGGTCGGCTTGTTCGCCAGTGGCGGGATGTTCGCTGCGGTCGTCTTATCGTGTGGGTTCGCGATCATGCAGTCGGTTGCCAACGAAGAGGAATCCGTCACCGAATGGCCGGTCATGTTGGAGCCGATGGAATGGTTGGCACCATCGATGTTCTGCATTGCGGCAGCCGCGTTGGCGATCTTCCCAGGCTGGTTTGCTGGATATGTGACCTTTGGCAATAGCCTCACGACGGTCTGCCTCTCGATGATGTCGATCTTTGCCATTTTCCCATTTGTATTGTTGTCGATGCTCGACATGCAGAACCTGTTCATACCATTTTCGCCCGACGTGGGACGAAGTGTGACGCGGTGTGAAGAAGCTTGGGGCGGATTCTATTTTTCATCTGGGCTAATTTTCGTTGCCGTGTTTCTCGTGTTTTCGTTCGCCAGCGGGATGGCACCGCCGTCAGCGGCCGTGCTCAGCATTTTTCTTGGGGTCGGCGCTACGTTTGTTTACTTCGCGATGCTTGGTCGGCTGGCGTACGCGATCGGACAATCGGTTAATTCCAAACCCAAGGAAAACAACATCAACGAAGTTCGCGATTCCGAACGCAAGGACAGTGTCCAATGAGATTGAACACGATCGCTTGGTCCTGGTTTAACTTGAGGCTAGGCGCACTAGCGAAAGTCGCCAACGGTTTGTCGATTCAGTCTCTATCGTAACCCGATGCGTAAGCGAGGGATTCTCTGGAACAGGATAAGAGTACGGCATCCCTCGCTGACGCGTCGGGTTACGATTAAATCGACAATCCGCCAAGACTTTCGGTGTTTCGTGTCCAAGACCGAAACTCGTGGCGAGTTTCGCTACCATAGACTCTCTCTTCACCTATTACCCACTTTTTCATCTCGGCGTCCATGACCGTTATTCTCGATCGGCCCTACGAGTTTGTGCCGCCTTACCACGGTAATCTTTGGCCGACGATGATTCAGAAACTAAGGCTGATCGACTGGCATCTTGCTCGGCGCGAACACGTCGTTGACTACGAAATTCGCCATCTCGAAAGGTTTCACGAGTCCATCGCGGCCGGACACGGGATACTTTTGACACCGAACCATTGCCGTTACGCCGACCCCATCGTGCTGGGATGGTTGTCACGCCAGACGACTACCCATTTATTCGCGATGGCGTCGTGGCACTTGTTCAATACCACCGCATTTGAATCGTTCGCGCTGCGGCGAATGGGTGCCTTCAGTATCTTTCGCGAGGGTAATGACCGACAAGCGATTGAGACGGCGATCGACATTCTTGTCAGCGGAGAACGGCCGTTAATATTGTTCCCCGAAGGCACGACCAATCGGACTAATGACCTACTCAAACCATTGCTCGACGGGGTAACTTTCATCGCTCGCACGGCGGCCAAGAAACGCGAGAAGTTAGGTTCAGGCCGAGTCGTGATTCATCCGATCGGGCTGAAATATCTGTGCTTGGGCGATGTTTCGCGTTGGGCGGACGAGCAACTGCGTCAACTCGAAATCGTTCTAAGTTGGCAGCCCTGCGATTCGAGTGCGGATCCCGAGATATTGCTTAGACGACTGCTGCGGGTATCCGAGGCATACCTGGCCTTGAAGGAAATCGAACACGCCGGCAAAGCGTCGTCGGGTGACTTACGTCCGCGACGTGATGCATTGATCGAATCGTTGCTGTCAAAGTGTGAGTCCAATCGCGGTTTGGTCGCCAATCCAGGTGACGGCGTTCGAGATCGGGTGCGGCGAATCCGCACAGCGGTATCGAGCCAGTTTTTCGCATTGCCGGAAACCGAACGCGACCCTCAACCGTATCACCGGGACGCCGAAGCGGCCGACTTGGCGCAGTTCCTGCTTTCATTTCCCGACGAATACCTGTTGCCCGGGCAAATTACGGACACGCGGATCGTCGAAACGATCCAGCGAATCCAGGAAGCGATTTACGGCAAAGTACGCGAAACGATGCCGATGAAGGTTGTCATCGAAGTCGATGAAGCGATCGAGGTCCCCGCCGAACGCGGCCCGAGAGGCCAGACCGACCCGTTGCTCTGCCAAATCGATGCCCGGTTACGTACAATGTTGGAACGACTTTCCAAAGAAGCACGGAGCTTTGGATCGCCGTCTGTTGCCATTGATGTGCCTCCGTCACGACCACTGAAGATCTCATGAATCGATTCAACTCTGTAACGCGTCCGGAACCGACCACTTCTTTATCAACCGTATATTCGGCGACATTGCCGCACATTCAAGCCAAGTCGATTCACCGCCCCGGGTTTCAGTCCTACTTGGTCGTGTGGATGGTGGCTGCTTCCGTTGTCGCGTTGATGGTCCTCACCGGGTGCAGTCGTGAACCCAAACCGCTCGCGTTCGAACCCAACTTGGTTCACGCGATGAAGTACCAAATCAAAGAAGGCGTGCCGATGGAACAAGCCAGCGACGACGCATTCTGGATCGTGACGGAAATGTTCGGCACGCCCGACCAGCCCAAACTTCCGACGATCGTGACCGAGGATGAAGACTTGGCGTCGTTGGTGTCGGTCGAAAACTTGGTCAAGGCGTCCGGCAAGATCGGCGAGCCAGGCCGAGGTTTGTATCAAACCCACTGCGTAACCTGCCATGGCGTGACCGGCAACGGACGCGGCGAACTTTCCTCGACGATGAGCCCCTATCCTCGCGATTATCGCAAGGGTGTCTTCAAATTCAAATCGACCGAACGGGGCGAAAAACCCACACGTGAAGATCTTGCCGGACTGATCAAGAACGGTATCAACGGTTCACGAATGGTCGCCATTCCCAATCTGACCGAGGAAGACGTCGAGGCCCTCGTCGACTATGTCATTTACCTATCGTGGCGTGGGGAACTCGAACGCATGCTGATCGACGACGCGATCTACGAACTCGATTTCGAAGAAGGCGAACGGATCATCAACCCGGCGTTTCAATCCTCCGTGGTCGAGGAAGAAAAAGAGGCATTCGAAGACTCATGGGAGTTAGCGGAAGACTTTGCCGTCGAGATTGCCGAAGCGTGGCTGGAAGCTCCCGATGCGATCGCCGAAGTCCCTGAACCTCCCGCTGATTTCGTCGTGCCTGATTCGTACGAAGAGTTCGTGGTCGCGATGTCGGGCGACCAAGCGGCTGTGCTCGCGGCATCGGTCGCTCGCGGCGGCGAGTTATTCAAAGGCAAGATCGCCGCATGCAGCAAATGCCACGGCGAAAAAGGCCGAGGCGACGGCCAGAACACTGACTACGACGATTGGACCAAGGAATGGACGTTGGGGATCGGTTTGAAGCCCGAAAACCGCGACGAGTTGATTTCATTGATGGCCCGAGGTGCATTGCCTCCCGTCAACGCCAAGCCACGCAATTTCGAACTCGGCGCCTTCCACGGCGGCGAGAAGGCTGAAGACCTGTTTCGGCGAATCACGCAAGGCATCGAAGGCTCACCTATGCCGGCGGTAACGTTCGTCGATGGTGAATTTGAAGAGGACGACGTCTGGCACCTGATCAACTACGTTCGATCGCTCAAGAAGCTCGAAGAGCAGCCGCAGACTTAGAGTTCCTGTTAAAGCGTCGTGCTGCTCTTTAAGACCGGGATCAACAACGCCATCACGACGGCGAGCACCAGGATCGCCATGACCAACAACATCAGCGGCTCCAACAACCGGACGAATAAATCGAGACGGCGGAAGGTTCGCTTTTCGAGTGAATCGGCGATGTCGGGTAGGACCCGGTCGAGTGAGTTGCTTTCTTCGCCGACCCGGATCATCTCAACGACCGACATCGGAAAATAGCCTGAATCTCCGAGCGGTTTGGCGAGACTCTCGCCACTGCGAATGTTCTCGGTGGCGTCGCCGATCGATTGACTAAGCAAGCGGTTGCCGGTCGCACTGCGGCTGATGTCGAGCGACTTAAGAATCGGCACGCCGTTGCCTAGCAAGGTCCCAAGCACCCGGCAAAATCTTGCCACCGAGAGGTTCATGAGAATATCACCGAGCACGGGGATCTTTAGCTTCCATCGGTCGGCCCGGTCTTTGCCAATCTCGGTTTGCAAGTGCATGCGGATCAGAAGGAAAACCACGACCATCGCAATGAGGATCAGCAAACCGAACGATTGCAGGAAATTGCTAAAGAGCAACAACCACTCCGTCATCGCGGGCATTTCGCCTTTTTTGCGAAGCCGGTCAAAGAGCATATCGAACTTGGGAACGAAGAATACAAGCAATCCCGAGATCACGACCGTCCCGACCGCGAACAAGAACGTGGGATAGGCCATCGCGCTGACGGTGCGTCCTTTGAGGTCTTCTTGCAACTCGGTGAACACGCCGACCCGGTCCAGTGCGTCTTCGAGGAACCCGCCCTCGGTACCCGCGCGGACCATGTTGACGCCCATGTCGCTGAAGACGCCTGGATAACGCGCCATCGCGTCGCCTAGCGTTTCGCCGTCCTCGACTCTTGACTTGATTTCGGTCAAAACCTCGCCGAGCACCGGTGCAGCGGATTGGTTACCCAGCAAAGTCAACGAGCGAATCATCGGCACGCCGCTTCGCAATAGCGACGCCAGTTGGCTATAGAAGACGGCCATCGTTTGGCCTTTGACCTTCTTCTTTCTTCCAGGGAACAAGTTCAGCCCGCCGCCGGACTTTTCCGTCACTTTGGTCGGAAACAAATCTTTGGCTGACAACAGCGTCGTCGCTTCGCGGGCCGAAGCCGCTTCGATGACGCCCGTCACGGCTTTGCCCGTAAGGTCGCGAGCGGTGTAGGAGAACGATGGCATGGCGGTTTAGAGTGCTTCCCCTTTGGTCACTCGCAAGACTTCGTCGATGCTCGTAACGCCTGCGGTGGCTTTGTCCCATGCGTCCATTCGCAAGGTACGCATGCCTTCGGTCACCGCCACGCGGCGAATGTCCCAACTGCTCGCTCGATTCTGGGCGAGTTCCCGAATCGCTTCGCTGGTCACCATCAACTCGTAGATCCCCAGCCGTCCCGAGTAACCGACGTTGCGACATTCTCGGCAACCGACGGAGCGGTACAGCGGCTTGCCCTGCAAATCATCATAAGGGAAATCCTTGGGCAATTCATCGCGTTCGGGATGATAGGCTTCTTTGCAATGAATACACAACCGGCGCAACAAGCGTTGGGCCATGACGGCCTCCACCGTGCCGGCAACCAAGAACGGCTCGACGCCCATGTCGACCATCCGCGTGTAGGCCCCGGCGGCGTCGTTGGTGTGCAAGGTGCTGAAAACCAAGTGACCGGTCAACGAAGCCTGGGTCGCGTTTTCGGCCGTTTCCAAATCGCGGATTTCTCCCACGAGCACAATGTCAGGGTCGTGTCGCAGGATGCTTCGCAATGATGCCGCGAACGTCAGCCCGATCTTGGTGTGAACTTGAATTTGGTTGATGCCGTCGAGCTGATACTCGACCGGGTCTTCGGTCGTGATGATCTTGTTCTCGGGACTGCGGATTTCCAACAAGCTGCTGTACAGCGTCGTTGTCTTACCACTACCCGTCGGACCGGTGACCAAGATGATCCCGTGCGGCATCCGAATCAATTCGCGGAAACGGTTGTAGATTTCCGCCGACATGCCCAATCCTTGCAAGTCGAACTTCATCGACGACTTATCAAGCACCCGCATGACCAAACCCTCGCCGTGAATCATCGGTATCACGCTCAAGCGGATGTCGACCTCACGTCCGTGAACACGCAGTTTGATTCGGCCGTCTTGCGGCAATCGTTTTTCGGCGATGTTCAATCGTGCCATGATCTTCAAACGGCTGATGATCGCCGCTTGAAAACGGTTGATTTCCGGTGGCACCGGTTGTGGATGCAAGATGCCGTCGATGCGATACCGAATCACCAGTCCATCGGATTGGCTTTCGATGTGAATATCACTTGCCCGCGAATCGACCGCTTCGATCAAGATCTCATTGACCAGACGCACGACGGAAGCTTCCTGAGCCATCTCGCTCAGTTCGCTGCCGTCGGTTTCGATGCCTTCGAGTAATTCGACGTCATCGTCACCGGCCGCAGCCACGAGGCCTTCGACGGTCTCGCTACCGACGCCCAAGTGTTTCTTGACCAAACGGCTGATCTCGGCACGTTCGGCGATCACCGGCGTCACCGTTTTGCCCGTCGCCGCGCAGGCTTCGTCGAGCGGGTACAGATCGAAGGGGTCGGGCGTCGCGACACGCAAACATCCGTCTTGCCAACCGATCGGGAAGAGCGAATGGCGATAAATCAGCTTTTGCGGAAAGCCCTCCAGCGCCGACAAATCGGTTTCCGTCGTCCGCAGATCGACAAAGTCCAAACCGACTTCGTCGGCGATCGCTGACAAGGCATCCCGTGCCGAAACATAACCGAGCGTGACCGCGTTCTCCACGATCGCCGACGCGTCCCCGTTGCGGCTCTGCTGTAACTGTTCGCTGGTCAGCAGACCGCGACGTTGTAGAATTTCACCCGCGTGCATGATCATCGTCCTCGTCCTCCGGAACGTCCGCCACTGCGGTCGGAGTCGCCCCCGCCGCGTCCTGAATCGCCACCGCGACTACCGCCGAAACCGCTCGGTGGACCGCCGCTACCGCCACCGAAGCGGGAGCGGAAAAAGTCGATGCGGCGTTGGATCTCTTCTGGCGATGAACCACCACCGATCGAATTAGAAGAATTCGAATCCCCCGATGAACTCGAGGATGAACCGGAACTCGAGCCCGAATTGCTCGATGCGGTCGACGTTTTCTTGCCGAGAACCGACTCGAGTGCTTGCTGCATGATTTCCGGTTTAACGCTGCCGCCCATCGGAATGATTTCGACGCTTTGTTCTGTTTCCATGCCTTGCAAGTCGAGTGTCTCGACGAGATCGCGAACGGCTTCAAAGTCTTGAGGGGTTGCGGTCACGACCAACGAGTTACTGCGTTCATCGACGGCGACGATGATCTTCGACGCTTCGCTTTTCGGTGTTTCTTCGCCGCCCCCACGTCCACCGCGTCCGCCACGCAAGGCTGCGATGAAATCTTCCGGGCGGGGTTGTCCGCCGCCACCGCCACCACCACCGCGACTGCTTTGTTGTTGATCGGCGGCCTTTTCACCAAAGACCGCTTTGACGATCACGGCGACGTCGGCGGCCTCTTGATAGATGACCGGAATCAATTGCGGCCGGGCGATCGTTTGGATCGTTTCAGGGCTTTCCTCGCGATCGATCTCCGTCAAGACCGTGCGAATGAAGTCCATGTCGGCCGGTGGGGCTTGAATGATCAGGGCATTGAGCCGATTGTCGGGAACGATGTTCACGTTGCCCCGGCTCGTCAGAATCGTTTTACTTTCGGACGCCTCTTCGCCGCCACCGCCCATGCCGAGCAAGCCACCCAGCATTCCGCCGCCGAGCCCGCCCATCACGTTCTCGGCGAGCGAACCGGCCGAGCCACTCGAATCGACACCGCCCAACACACTCGCGACGATCTCCGCAGCCACGTCCGCCTTGAGATACTTCAACCAGAACAACGTCGGTAAGTCGCTGGCAGCAGCATTGGAAGTGCCGAGCGAGCCGATCAATTGCTCGACCAAATCCAATGCTTCTTGGTCGCGTGAGGCAATCACCAGCCCGGCGGGCGTCAGCTGAATGACGACTTCATCTCCGGTGTAATCCTTGGTAACGGGCTGAGTCTCCTCATTCGAGGACTCGGCGTCGTCGCGGTTTGGTTCGTCGCGGCTTGGTTCGTTGCTTGGTTCGTTTTCGAATGGTGCGTCGTTTTGCCAAACGAGGGTCTGTTGGGTGGTTGGCGTGTGAGCCTCCGTATCGATGGAAGGCTGAGGAGAACGATCTCGTTGCGGCGAGCCGGGTTCCTCGGCGGGAGATTCCTTCGAAGGTACGATCAAGCGGAGTTTATTGGACCGTCCCGTCAAAGGCCAAAGGTTTTCGATTTGTTTTAGCGTTTCGATCGCGGACGAGCCGGCATAGGGAAGAATCCGCACGTTGTCACCGAGTCCACCGGCGAGCGGATCGTTTTCGAGTTCGCTAATCAAACGTTTGACGGTATTGATTTGGTCCGATGTGCCCCGCACCCACAATCGTCCCGTCGCGGGGTCGCCGTCGACGACCGGGCCTTTGCCGCTATCGGCTTCGGTAACGCCGAAGAATTTGTTGATCGTCAGCAACGCGTTGGCCGGCTCGAGGCGCTTTAAGTCAATGATCGCAAAATCTTCGCCACTGCCTTCGAGTTCGGAAATCGTCGATTCGATTCGTGCTTGTGTTTCGGGACGCCCCAGTGCCACGATGGCTTGTCGGTTCTCGTCGATCGCCAATCGAACATCCGGCAAGCCGCTGAGCAAAGTCTGCAACACGTCAAACACGCTTTGCAAGTTCGCGACCTTGACCGAATGCGTTTTCAAAACCGGAGCGGCTTGCTCGACCGGTTCGCCTTCATCGGCACCCGGCGGCGGTGTGTCGGCTCGCTCAATGATGCTGGTCAGCAAGTCGAGCTTCGAGGGCGATCCGGTTGCGAATAGCTGATCGCCGTAGATCGAAACGGAGATACGAATTTCGTCATTCGAGTTCATCCCTTGTTCGAGTTGCAACAAAGGCCGGGCGATCTCCAGGACCTCTTCGGCGGCTCGATGTTTCAGGGGGATCTGGATTACCGCGGATTGGGCCATCGAGGCGGCACTCAAAACTTCTTGGATGACTTTCAACTTGCCGATCGTCTCGGTCACGACGACTTGGCGAGCACCCGCGAGCACATTGACGCGTCCCCACGGACCGATAATCTGTCCGAGTTCTTCGCGAGCCTGATCCGGCGAAATTCCACCGAGGGGAAAAACGCAGCGAACGATGTCGCTATTGCCGCGTTGATCAAAGGCCTCCGGAGTGACCAACTCAGCCATTTCGCTGATCAACTTTTCGGCGTTGTCGGCTTCCAAATCGACCAGCAACAACATCCGACCCCGACGAACCACGGCCCAGCCGCGATCGAGCAGCAAGCGATTGATCAAATCAAGGCCCTCGGAGACTGTATAGGTCTTGGTCGGGTCTGAAAAATTGACAGTGCCCGCCGGCGCCGCGTCGATTTGTAGCGACAAATCGGCTTGCTCGGCGAACCAACGCAACACCTCATTCCATGACGCCCCGGCAAAATTGAAACGCAATCCATCGGACGTTGGGGCTGGCGCTGACGCGGGTACTGCATCGGCCGTTGCCGCGGCAGGTGCCGCTTGGGCACTCACCGTTGGGGGTTGCGGGACAACGTCCGAGTTGATTGTCGCCGCACTGGGGGCGGCGTCCGTCGGCCCCTCCGATGGTTTTCCAGATTCTTGCGCCAAAACATCAAGCATGGATGCCATCAGAATTAGCCCCAATAGGAGGGCCGAGCGGCTTGGGCGAGAAATTGCGAGCATGTAGGGTGATGCCGTGAAGATGAGTCGACGTTCAGCCGGAAAGATGAGTCAGTTGGGGAGCGAGGAGACTAGTCTAATTCAACTTTGAGAAATCCCCAGCCAATGGCGGTCAATCAAGTCAGAACCGGTCATCGGGGTCGCCATAGTGTGCAAACCCCGGCGTGGGGCGATGGTTTCGCTCGCTAACGCCTCCCGCAAACCGGTTTTTCGTGACACAATGGGCGATGGTTCGCTTTCGTTTCTCGATCATCTCTAGTCCTATGTCTTCCGCACTCGCTAGCCCACCCTCGGACCCGCCGTTGCGGATCGGTCGTCATATCCTGGCCAGCCGTCTGATCGTGGGGACCGGACGCTACGACACGATGCCGCAAATGCAAGCGTCTCTGGAGGCTTCGGGCAGCGATTGCGTGACCGTGGCGGTCCGCCGAGAACGGCTATACGACAAAACCGGCCAAAACATTCTCGACTTCATCGACCCCACGAAATACATCCTTCTGCCCAACACGGCGGGCTGCTACACGGCCACCGATGCGGTCCGCGCCGCTAAGCTCGGTCGCGAAATCCTGCGGACGCTCGGGAATCCAGGTGCGGATTGGGTGAAATTGGAGGTGCTCGGCGATTCCAAAACCTTGTTGCCCGATCCGGCCGAAACCGTCAAAGCGTGCGAGCAGCTCGCTGCGGACGGCTTCACGGTGCTGTGCTACACAAGCGACTGTCCGGTGACGGCGCTGCGATTGAAGAAAGTCGGGGCCGCCAGCGTGATGCCTGCGGGCAGCCCGATCGGCAGCGGTCAGGGTATTTTGAATCCAGGGAACCTGAAAATCATCTTGGAATATCTCAAAGACGACGATCCCGACTACCCGATCATCATCGACGCGGGCGTGGGAACGGCAAGCGACGTTTCGATCGCCATGGAACTCGGTGCCGATGGCGTTTTGTTGAACACCGCGATCGCTCACGCCCGCGACCCGGTCCGCATGGCCAAGGCGATGAAACACGCCGTGATCGCCGGCTATGAAGCCGCGCTCGCCGGACGGATTCCAAAACGACTCTACGGAACCGCGAGCAGTCCAAGCGAAGGAGTCATCAGCACACGCCCTTACGGTAGCTCGATCGATAACAAGTAGGCTGGGTGGACGAGGCTTTGCGACAAACACCCGGCGTTGCTGGAGTCTTCAAGTTGAAAGAAGCCGGCTCAAGCCTTCGATGACTTGCCGCTCGAGCTGGTCCAATGATCCGTCGTTTTCAATGATTCGCGTGGATCGAGCTTCTTTTTCCGACCACGAGAGTTGACGTCGTTGACGGCGAGTGAGTTCGTCGCTCGTCCATCCGCGCACCGCGAGCAACGCCGCATGGCGATCCGGCGAAATCTTCAAACACCAAACCTCATCGCACCGCGCATCCCATCCGCTCTCGATCAACAACGGCACATCCAAGACAATCAGCTTGAGACGATCATCGTGATCAGCGATTTCGTTAGACTGTTGGATCTGCCTTTCAATCTCGCGACGCGTTCGCGGGTGGAGGATGGACTCGAGTTGCCTCAATCGCCTCACAGATTCCTCGTCGTCACCAAAGACGAGATTGGCGATCGCCGAACGAGATAGCGACGGCTCAGAGCGAGAGGAATCGGGTAGCTGAGGATTGTGTCCCAATATTCCAGCGCCGAATAATGCAACGAGTTCTTCAATGACCTCTGGTTCACCGAGTTGTTCTTTCGCGATCACGTCGGCGTTGATCCAAACCCCGCCACGCGATTGCAAAATCCCCGCCACGGTAGACTTCCCACTACACGGCGGCCCGATAATGCCAAGGATGGGAAGCGGATCTGACGTCATATCGAATTCTACGGTAAGGAGGTGGAATCCGACCCGGCCGTGTTGACGGTGCGGACTCGGTATTTTGCGCCGGGATGTTTGGACGAATCCGGATCGACGAACGTCATCGTTCGAAGCGGTTGCAAAGGCGTGTCACTGTATTGCAACCCTTGAAAGATCGGTCGGCCGAAGGGATTCTTTGGCATATCTGGTACGGTCGCGATCGGTTTGCCATTTCTCTCGATCACGAAATGTGCGATTCCGCTTTCTAAGTCCGCCGTCGCTTCCCAACGAAGCACACCATCCTCGACCGTCAAGTTCGTCGGATCGGGCGGTGGCGTATCGTCATCGATCTGTTCACCTTGAACAAACGACATCCAAGCATGGGCGACGCGTTCGCTCGGCAACCAAATGGCCGCACTCGAGTCGCCTTTAAACTGCGATCGGGGAACGGCTTGAGTAGAGATCTTTTCGGCCAACCAAACCGAATCGGCGGGCATATCGCGGAGCGAGCCGCCTGAATCACGTGGCAAACGAAAACTCAGACAATCGTCGAACCAAGGTATGGCCAAATATCGTTGATCGCCGCATTGATGCGACGTCGCCGGGTCGATGGCGATCCCGATCAAGTTGCCTTGAGCCCTTAGCGGATCGAAGAATCGCTCGACTGCCGGCCACACTCCCGAAAACCTGCCTTTGGTCACCGTGACGCCTTCCTCGGTTCCCAGGTTGATCATGATGGGAACGCTGATCGGTTCGTTCGGCATCGCGATGACTTTGGTCGACGGTCGGTCTTCGCGCGGAATAAAGGTGGGGACGCCCGAACGCAACCACGACGCCGCGACACGTTGAGGATGCAACAACGTCATGATGCCGCACCAATACCCACCACCACTGTGTCCCCACAACGCCCACGGAACCGTTGCCAGCTCGGCATGACCGCTGGCCGAACCGAGATCGTTGAGAGCTTGTTGAAATCGCGTCCCTGAACCATTGCGGGGATCGCACCAACGTTGGCAATCTGCGTCCTGAGGTTGTTCATACGACGGCGACAAAAGCGCGCATTGATGTTTCGTCGCGAGCGATTGCCAGTGCAAGTCATACGCTCCGGTCAGACCTGACCGGCACGAGCCTTCACCGCAACCATGTTGATGAACCAAAACGCCACGCAAGGTTTCGACCGCAGGCGGAATCCAAATCGTGTAATTGACCGGCAGATCAAGCTCGCCCTCCAACGCTGATGCATCGTATCGCACGCGATAATACGGCGGTTCGGCTTCCGGAACGACATCGTACGGCGGTTGCTGGGCCGACAGGATGTCCGGGATCCCCAAGCCGATCATGACGGCGATGAAAACAACCAAACGAAACATGAGGTTTCTCTTGAAAGAGTCAACTAAAAAAGCTGCGAAGATCGAGCGGAAACAATAACGTCCCGGCATTAACTAGTGGGACAACGATCGTTAAAACAGCGACGATTCATCACCCCAGAAACCGTCGTCGTCCTCGTCGCCAAAGGCATCGTCGACTGATGCGGACCATGGGGTCGCGGTCGACTGAGCAGAGTGGGGTTCAGACGAACTCTCCATTTCATTGAGTCGGTTGATGATCATCAATGCGTCAAGAGCGGAAACTTTGCCGTCGCCGTTGACGTCGGCGTAATCCAGCTGCGTCAGGTAACCGCGATCGGCGTTGGCGGTCGGCTCGCCTGATGGATTGCGTTCTTGAGCGTTGAGGTGGTTGATGACCTGCAGCGGATCAACCGCCGTGATCAACCCGTCGCCGTTGACATCAAAAACGATCTCGCCTTGGCCGCGTTGAGGAATGAACTCGCCGTTGAGTCGACCAAAGAACTGGTTGTTGCTCGAATCCGCTCCGAGGACATCCACCGCGAAGCCGCCAAGCAATAAGTTCTCCCCGGCACCCCCGTTGATGGTCGCGGTTTGAGACAGACGATTGGTGACCAAATCGTCGCCGTCGTCGCCGTTGACGGTGACGGATTCGACGTTGGCCGCTTCGATCGGTTCGATCGTGCCTCCGGCCAACTCACCAATCGTGATGCGGTCAGCCATTGCCGTGCCTTGGACCGTCAAGACATCGTTCCCGCCAACGCCCCCGTCAAACGCGATCGCTTGTCGCGAGGACGCGATGCCGTAGGCGATGTCGCTGGTAATCGCGAGCGAATCGCTACCCGATCCGGAACGGACTTCGATCGTTTCGACATCGGACGAGTTCAAAATCGTCGCCGCGTTGATCGACAACACACCCTGTCCGGCGGCGGTAATTCGGTAGCCAAAATTAAGAGCGGCTGTCGCCGCCGAAGCGTCAATGACGACCTTGTCGCCGACGTCTTGGTTGCGAACCTGGGTCTCGTTTCGCTCTCCGTCGGTTCCGATCGCGAATCCTTCGGTGAAGGTGCGAATCGCATTGCCGTTCGTTCCGCCGTCGATCGAAAGCGGTCGAAGGTTGTTTCCGTTGACATTGAAGACGTCGTTGTTGGCACCACCAAAGAGTGACACGGTCGTGGCGGCGAAGACTTCGTTGACGTTGAACGTGTCGTCACCGGCTCCGGCATCGACGGTCAATGTCGATGTCGGGGTGCCGCCTGGACCGGCGGGGTTGTTGGCGTCGCCGATCGTGATCGCGTCGTTGCCTGAGCCGGTCAACACGTTCACTACGGACGAGGCACCGCGATCGTCGATCGTTATCGCATCGGCTTGTTCACCGGTGTTGACCATCAGTGTGGAAGCTTGCCCTGTGGTGGTCACGTTCACCGTGTCGTTGCCGCGTCCGGTCATGATTTGGACATTGCCACCCGCGCCGCTGTTCGCGACCGAAACCGTGTCGTCTCCGGCACCGCTTTGCAGCGTGACAGATGCGTTGTCGGGTGTCGACGCGATGCTAATGGTATCGGCCCCAATACCGGTTTGAATCTCGATCGTTTCGATTCCATCGAAAGTGATCAAACCCGACGCGGTGGCACCGGTGCGTTGGAACGTTGTCGCGGTGAGCGAATAGGTATTCGTCATCGAATCCGACGCGTCACTGATTCGCAATGTGTCGCCGGTCGTGGCGGCACCACCGATCACGTTGATCGCGCCCAAGATGCTACCGAGCGAACCGTTGTTTTCCGGGGCGTCGGAGGCGATGTTGATGACGTCGTTGCCGATCCCGGTATCGATGGTGACCGGGCTACCCGCCGAAGTCGAGCGGATCTGAATCGTGTCGTCGCCGTCACCGGTGGAGATCGAGAAGGCATCGATTTCACCTTCGTAACGAAGCACGTCACCGTTGATCTCGATCGTCGTTGATGTGATCACGACCAAGTCATTGCCAGGTGTACCGACTAAGGCCGTGACACCCCCGTCGGCGTTCCCGCTGACCGTGTTGTTTGCCAAGCTTCCATCGATGTTGGCGAAATGCAATCCGCCGCCGATATTGTTTGCGATCTGCGAACCGCGAACGTTCAGGGTTCCCTGGTTGAACGCAGCGGCGCCAAAATCGGCTTCGTTTCCGTTGAGTTGGACGAATAGCAACGAGGTGATTCCCGCGTTGTTGAACACACCGCCACCGCCCTGATCGGCAGCGGTTCCATTGGCGCGGTTGTTGTTGATTTCGACCGGGTTATTTAGGGTGCCCGTGACGATCAATGTACCATCGCCGTTCCACAATCCACCACCCTCTTGGGCCGCCGTGTTGCCGCTGATGCTGCCTCCGGTGATCGTGACATCGGCGTCATTGCTGATATGTAAACCGCCACCGTTGCCGGGTGCGGTTGCGGAAGGGACGACGCCGGTGATGTTGTTGTCCAAGACGACGTTGGTCAGCGTATTCGTTGTTCCGGCGGTGACTTCAATCCCACCCCCGGCACGGTTGGAACGATTCGATGTGATCGTCGAATCCGTGACGCTAAGCGAGCCCATCGCGTCGTTGAGAATTCCGCCACCGCTACCGGACGTGCCGTCGGCGGTGTTGTTGGTGATCGTCGCGCCGCTGATGTCAAGGACGCCGCCGGCGTTGAAGACACCGCCGCCGCCTTGATCGGACGCGTTGCCGCTCGCCGTGTTCCCTTGGATCGTGGTGCCGACGATGGACATTGAACCTGCGGCACTGTTCCATAGGCCGCCGCCTTCTTGACCGGCGGAGTTGTTTTGGAACGTGCCGCCTTCGACGTGGTTGGTCGTTTGACCAGTCGCGTGAACGCCGCCGCCGTTGATTCCGGCTCGGTTACCATCGTTTGCACCTGGACCGCCAAAGTTCGCGTCCGTGAGCACCAAGATACCCGTCGTGTTCTCGACACCGCCACCGGCGCGGGCAGCCGCGTTGCCCGACAATCTTGCCGAGTCGATGGTCAGTTCGCCGCTGAGATTCAGGATGCCGCCGCCATTGCCCGCGCCATCAGTTGCCACGTTGTCACGGATGACGGTGTTGGCACCGATCACGGTGACGATGCCGCCGTTGTTCAAGATGCCGCCGCCACCATCGTCATTTGTCGTGGCACCGTCGGGATCGAGTGCGATATTGTTCGTGATGTTGACGTTGTCACGGATCGCCAAGACACCTCCGTCGTTGAAGATCCCGCCGCCCCCTTGAGCCTGATTGGCCGCATCGGACGAATTGGCGGTGTTGAACGAAACCGTCACGCCGGAGAGCGACATCGTGCCGGTGGAACTGGCCCACAACCCGCCACCTTCTTGATCGGCGACGTTGTTGGACACACTTCCGCCGTTGATGGTGGTGACGCTCAGACCGGTCGCGTGCAACCCGCCGCCGTTGATGCCGGCGCGGTTTCCGTCGGTGGCCGCAGGGCCGCCCAATGTTACGTTGGTCAAGGATACATTCGCGCGTGTGTTTTCAATTCCACCACCGGCCCGAGCCGCGGTGTTGTTTTGAATCAATCCACCAGTGATCGCAACGGTTCCGCCGACGGTCATCACGCCGCCGCCATTGCCGTTGTTGACGTTCGCGAGATTGCTTGAGATTGTCGCATTGCCGATCGTGACGTTTCCACCATCGTTGAATAGGCCACCGCCGCCTTGGTCATTAGCCGCGTTGCCTTGCGACAGGGCGACGTTCTCGGTGATGGTTGTGCCGTTGATATTCAAGACGCCGGTACTATTCCAGATGCCGCCACCTTCTTGCGGAGTCGTGTTGGCTTGGAAGGTTCCTCCGGTAATGGACACGTTGCTGGTACCGACGGCGAGCAATCCGCCACCGTCGCGGCCGGATTGGTTGGAACTGACGGTCGTGTTGTTGATCGTGACGCTACCGCCAACGGTCATGATACCGCCGCCACTACCCGCATTGGCGGTGGCAATGTTGTTAGTGATTTCTGCGGAACCGATCGTCAGGTTTCCGCCGATGTTGAACACACCGCCGCCGCCTTGATCGCTGGCAGCATTCGCCATCGAGTTTGCCGTGTTCTGGGTAACGATCGTTCCTCCTTGAATGGACATCGCGCCTCCGCCGTTCCACAGACCACCGCCTTCTTGGCCGGCGATGTTGTTTTGGAACAATCCGCCGCTAATCGTCGTGACGCTGTTCGGGCCACCCGCGTGCAGGCCACCGCCGTTGATGCCAGTCGTGTTGCCATCAGCGACGTTTAGGCCTCCGACGGTGACGTCCGTCAGCGTGACGTTGCCATTGAGGTTTTCAATCCCTCCACCGGCGCGAGCGGCTTGGTTGGTTTGAATGTTGGTGTCTTCGATCGTGACGGTTCCGCCGACGGTCATGATACCGCCGCCGTTGCCCAGGTTGGCTGTGGCGACGTTGTTCGAAATCGTTCCCGCATTGATGTTCAGCGTTCCGCCGATGTTGAACACACCGCCACCGCCTTGGTCGTTGCCGGCGTTCGGATTGGGAGCGACGCCGTCACCGGAGTTGGCCGTGTTGTTGATGATTGTGACATCATCGAGAGTCATGGTTCCGGCACCGTTCCACACGCCACCGCCTTCTTGTCCGGCGATGTTGTTTTGGAATGTTCCGCCGTCGATGAGGGTGGTGCTATTAATTCCCGTCGCGTGTAGGCCACCGCCGTTGATGCCGGCGGTGTTGCCTTGGGCGACCATTATTCCGCCGACCGTTTGGTTGCGGATTTCAACCATGCCGTCATTGTTTTCGATACCGCCGCCCGCACGTGCGGCGGCGTTGTTCTGGATCGTGGTATCGACGATCAAGACATTGCCGCCGACGGTCATGACACCGCCACCGTTGCCGCGATTGGTGATCGCGTTGTTGTCGGTGATGATGGCGGCATTGATCGTCAACGTGCCGCCGATGTTGAACACGCCGCCGCCGCCTTGGTCGTTGGCCGCGTTGGGATCGGGAGCGACGCCGTCGCCGGAGTTGGCAGTGTTATTTGTGATGGCGGTCCCGCTGATGGTCATCATGCCACCACCGTTCCACAACCCGCCGCCTTCTTGGCCCGCGGTATTGCCTGTAAACGAGCCGTTGTTGACGGTCGTCTCGCTAGCTGCACCGGCTGCGTGTAAACCACCGCCGTTGATGGTTGCCGTATTGGCGTTCACGGTAACATTGGTCAACGTCACGATGCCATTGTTGTTCTCGATCGCACCACCGGCCCGCGCTGCCGCGTTGTTTGCCAGTGTGATGCTCTCAAGCGTAACGGTTCCGCCGACGGTCATCACACCACCACCGTTGCCCAAATTTTCATTGGCGAGGTTGTTGCTAACCGTCGAGTTGTTTCGGATCGTCAAGTTGCCACCGTTGTTGAATACGCCGCCGCCACCTTGATCGGTCGTTCCTGCGGCGGCTCGGGCGACATTGTTTTCGATGGTGGTGGCGTCGACGACCATGGTCCCCGTGCTGCTGTTCCACAGTCCTCCGCCTTCTTCGGCGGCAAGGTTCCCCGTGATCGTGCTGGTGACGATCGTCACGGTAGCGCCGGCGGACACGTGCAATCCGCCGCCGTTTCCGGGGTTGGCTGCGATGGCGGTGGTCCCACCTCCGTCGACGTCGTTGTTGATCAAGTTCACCGTGGTCAAGATGAGGTTACCCGCGATGATTTCGATCCCGCCGCCGGCGCGGTTGGCCGAGTTGGAATCGATGGTCGTGGTGGTGATGATCACATCGCCGGCGACCGAGAAGATGGCTCCGCCGCTGCCCGAGGTCCCGTCGGCTTCATTGTCTCGCAGCGTCACGCCGGTGATGGTTAAGCCGCCGCCGTTGTTAAAGATCCCTCCACCGCCGTCGTCGGCCGCATCTCCGCCGGCCGTGTTGTTCGAAATGTTGGTGCCATTGACCGACATCACGCCGGTTCCGTTCCACAAGCCGCCGCCTTCGGAGGCGGCAGTGTTGCCGGTGACGGTGCCGCGGACGATTTGCGTGTTGCCGCCTCCGGTGAGGTGCAACCCACCGCCATTGCCAGGAGCCGCCAATGCATCGTTGAGCGTTAGCATCACATCGGTCAATGTCGTCGGGCCGGAACCGTCGGCTATCTCGATCCCGCCGCCCGCTCGGTTGGCATCGTTGTTCGTGATCGTTGAGTTGGTGATCGTCAACGTGCCGAGACTCAAGATTCCGCCGCCGCTGCCTTGACCGACAATCGCGGTATTTCCCGAGATCGTGCCGCCGGTGATGTTGACGGTGGCACCATTATTGTAAAGCCCACCGCCCCCATCGAGCGGCGCGGTGCCGCCGGTGGCGGTGTTGTTTGCGATGGTGACGTTATCGAGCGTCGCGACGGTTGCATTGGCACTGTTAACGAGATGCAGACCGCCACCGATGGTGGCAACATTGTTCCGGATAGTGGCCCCGGTGAGAGTCAAAATTTCTGTCTCAGTCACTTCCAAACCGCGACCGTTGCCGCCGGTGTCAAAGATCGTGCCAGCCGTAATCTGCACGCTGTCGTTTGCGGCCGTTCCACCGTTAATAATCGTCGATGCGGCGTAAGCGGCGTCCAAAGGATTGACCGTCAACGTATCGCCTTGATCGCCTAAATTCACGGTCAACGAATTAGTCGGATTCGGGATGACGGTGTTTTCAAAGGTCGCCCCGTTGTCGATGATTTCGATCTCGCCCGCATTCACACTGTTTTGGAGTGTGGCGTTATTGCTGACCGCATCGGGAAGATTCAGGATCGTATCGGCCGCATTTCCGGCGACGATCGGTTCCAAACCGGTGTAGGTGATGGTCACTCCGTCAAGCACGACGTTGCCGTCTTTCCCGTTAATCCCGACTGTCGTGTAGTTGAGGATCTGAGTAATGGCGGGGTTGGTTTGATTGACAATCGACAGCATGTCGCCTGCGGCAGTGGTCTGTCCACCGCCGTTGAAGCTGATCGGTACCGTGAAACGTCCGCCGTTTTGGTCGACAACTAAGGTGTCATCGCCGCCGGATCCGTTGATTCGAATCTCACCGGTGATACTGGCAATGGGCACCAAGATCGCGTTGGGGCCATCTTGGATCGCACCGGGACCGCCGGTCATCCCATTGACCGGATCGGAAATGCGATAATTGGTTCCGTCGATGACCAGGGTGATTTGGTCATCTTGTGATGAGTCAGAATCCTCGATGATCAGGTTACCACCGGCATCGACTTGAACGTCAAAGTCATCGTTGACAATCGTGCCGACTCCGATCGCATCGGCGAAGGTCACATTTCGACCGCCGGCATTGAGGTTGCTTAAAAGGACGGAGAACGATTCGTCGGCTTCCACTTTCAAATCGCCCGCTACCTCGACTGTGATCGTTTCGGTGGAACCTGCGGTTGTGCTCGCAAATGTACGCGTCGTCGTGGGGATCGCCGTGTAGTCGCCATCGGCCGTTGTCGCCGTGCCGTCAGCGGTTGCGAAATCAAAACTGACCGGACGGTCGACGGCCGCATCCAGCGTGACGGTAAAGGTCAGCATCGTGGAACCTGAATCGGTTTCCGCTTGCATCACATCACTAATGCTCAGCGTCGTCGCGTCGTCGTTGGCGATGGTGCCCGTCGCCGCGCCGGGCGTTCCGACGCGATAGACCGTCGCCGCATCGATCGTCAATGTCACCGTTTCATCAAGCTCGACGATCGTGTCAGATGTCGGATCGATCGTCACCGTCGCCGTGTCGCTGCCGTCGAGAATCGTGACGGTGCCGACACTGCCGGTCATGTTTGCTCCGGTGACGGTGTAATCGTTGTTGATCACGGCAGCGCCGCTGAGCCTGAAGTTCACCGTCAAATCGCCCGCCATGCCGATGCGACTGAACGTGTAGACCAGATTATCCGCACTATCTTCGTCGACATTTGCCGGCGAGACCGCGACGGAAACTTCGTCACCCGCCGTCAAGACCACGTCGTTGCCATCGCCTCCGACGTAGCTGATGGTTGCCGCAAGACCGCTGCCCAGAAAATTCGGGATCGCGTCGCCTTCGGCCAATCCATTGAACGTGCCAATGATCGCATCTGCAGTACCATCATTGTCGATGATTGTGAATTGTTCACCTGCGGTGGGTGCCAGAGCGCCACTCAAACTCAACGTTGCGCCATCGAGATTAACCGTTCCTGTGACAACCAACTGATCGTGCTCCGTTCCCGGCGTCAGCCCTTCGATCGCGATCTCCAGGACATCATCGGTTGAAAATTGCATATCCGCCGCCACCGGCAATTGGCCGACGACATCACCCGGCGACAATCGTCCATTGATCGTTAGTGTATCGGCCGAGATCAAACTGCTCCCTGGGATTCCCGCAGGAGTGATGATCGGCCCCAAGTTCGCGGTCAAGGTGACGTTGTCGTTGAGAGAGGTGACCACACTGCTAATGATCATGCTGCCGGTTGTCGTCACAACAACGCTGTTATCGGCCCGCGCACCGAGATCTAATGGAACCGGGAATGCCAGTGTCCCCAGGATATCGGTCAAGGACAGATCACCCGTATTGTCGACGAACACACCGCCAGCGCCGAAGACCAACGACTGCAACTGACTGCTACGGGATTCGATGGCATCCGTCGGTGTGCCCACTCCCTCAACGCCATTGAGTACGGTCCGCAGGGTGCCGGAGTTTCGGTCGTCGATATCAATATCGGTGGTGCCGTCGGCGTCGACGAGCGCACCGGAATTTGCCCCCACGACGATCAGACTCGACGAACGCAATAGGCTAATAACGATATCGTCGCTTGCCTCAATGGTAAGGTCGCCGCCCCAAGCATCGACGAACGAGCCGTCGGCCATCATCACGCCGCCATTGGTATCGTCATCGTTGTCAGCATCGATCCGCACTTGCGGGGTATCCGCCAAAATGTCGGCAATCGTGATCGTGCTACCAGCTTCGGTATCGATGAAACCGTTGGGCGTGAAGACCACGTTGTTATCGGCCAGAACATCGACTTGGCCGTTTTCGCTGAAGACGGCGGCGTTGATCGTGATATCGCCTCCTGTGGGCGGTGCAATGCCTGTTTCGAGCGAGATGTCTCCACCGTTTGAGTCCACGGTTTCGTTGATGATCAGGTCGCCATCCACGCTGTACAGTTCGATGTCCCCACCGGTAGTCTGCACACCGTCGACGAGACCAATGCCGCCGATCATCAAATCGCCAGTACCCAAGACGAAGAATCCTCCCAAACCGGACGTGCCTTCCAAGTTGGTTGTCTGAATATCGAGCCCGCCACCCGCCCCTGGTGCGCCCACGGTGTCGGTCGCGTTCAGCACCACCGATGACGCCGTCAGGTCGATCAAATTAACATTGCTTGTCGCAATCGAACCACTGCTTGCCGAGATCGAGGCGGATCCGGTGGTCGTCAGTGAACCATCGTCGAACAAGACCGAACCGACATCGATTAGCAGGTCGCCACTACCCAAGTTCGTAACCGTTGATTCGATGACCAACTCGTCTTCGTTGCCACCTGCAATCATCAAATCGGCATCGAAGAAAGAATCCAACCCTTCGACCACGATCGTATCGACACCCGCCCCGCCATGATTGATGGTTAGCGATCCGGTCGGATTAACGAAGGTCACGTTCTCCGCCGCGGTCGAGTCGATGAACGATTGATCGTTCCCCGCAAAGCCATCATCAGACAAAGTGATCGTTTCTGCGACCGCGCTGAAATTGAAAACGATGTCGGTCACGGTGACGATCGAAGTGATCGGCTCGAGCCCAGTGTACGAAATCAATGCTCCATCAATGTCGATCTCGCCATCATTCGCATTGAACGCATTGAAAGTCATCGTCGTCGCCGTGCCATTGACGATCCGCAACGAATCGTTGCCGCCGACTCCGCCGTCGTAGATCAACTCATTTGGTAGATCGCCACCGACTCGATTAATCGTCAATTGGTCATTGCCCACCCCGCCGTTGACCAGAATCTGTCCGGTCACGCTCGCGATCGGTATCGTGACGGTGTTCTGGTTAATTTGGGTTGCACTCGCGCCCGCCGCCAAGAATTGGTTCGACGTGATTCGATAAACACCATTGTCGATAACGATCGTCAACTCGTCATCGCGGTCGAATGAATCGGTAAAGACCAAGTCGCCGCCAACCACGCCGGTTAACTCGCCCACAACCGACGGCGCGAGAACCGTCGTTACATTGACTTGCCGCGATTCGATCACGTCGATCTGAATGTTTGCGTCGGGAGCGCCGGTTGTATTGAGGTACACTCTTGCGGCGCCGACATTCGAGAAGTCCGCGCCCGCACCGTTGATCACATTGAACGACGCGAACGGAAAGAAGATCGGTGTAAACGCACCCATCGTGTCGGGAACATCGGAAACGATCGATGAAGCGTTGCCAGTGTCAGTGAAGACATCGAGCCGCAATCCACCGCTGACCAAAGTGTCGCTTTGAATCTCCAACCGCAGACCAGCGACCTCGCCGTTGCTGAAATCGATCCCGCCCAGACCATCGGGAACGATCGGGAAACTTGCATCAACACCGTCATAGATCAACTCCAGGTCGTGCTCGCTTCCGTCCGTACCACTCAGAGTGGCGACGCCACCGGCGACGTTGAATGTCGCCGTTCCAGTTGTGGTGAACCGATTGAAGTCAAGGTCTCGTGAGTCACCGATGATGGTTCCACCCGAATTGAGTGCTGGTGAGTTTCGACCAATTCCGATCGAGAATCCGGAAAGCGTGGCGGGCACACCTGCTTGTCCCACTGAAAAATCGTCAATCAACGCGACTTGAACGCCAGCATCATCAGCGATCAGAACACCGGTATCGCTCGGAAGGACCACGCCCTCGAGCGGCGTGCCTGCCGCGTCTTGGATCCCGCCGAATGCTGGTGAAAACGACAACACATACAGCCCGTCGTCGGTCGCTGCGGCGGTGCCGGGGACGTCGTCATCCGCTCCGTCAAGATTCTCAAACCGATAAGCGCCATCGGCCCCCGTCGTGATCGTGCCAACAAGCGTCTCGCCAGGATCGACTTGGCCGTTGGGATTCACGTCATCTAAGTACAACGACACCATCACATTCTGCAGGCGAGTCTCCGAAGCGTCCGCCACGCCATCGTTGCTGGTGTCGATGAATGCGAGCCCCTCGATCACCGCCAAGTCGCCGGCGAGCATCTCACGTTTCTCAAACGCCTGAATCGACAATCGCCTTCGCGATGACTTTTTGCGACGTGCGGACGATTGGAAATGACGCGACCAGCGAGACAGGGACATGTTGACGCCTTGAACGAAACACGAGAGCACAAAAACGGCCTTGCAGAGGGGGCCCCCCCAGCACGACACAGTTAAACTGAGCAAACTACGTAAAGCAAGCCTCGGAGGACGCGTTGGCCCGAATGTTCGACAAATCGTTTCAATCCTCAGAATCGGCTTTGTCGAGGTAGCCCTTTGGTCAGGTCGACCGGAAACCGACCTTCAAAATCCGCTTGGCGGGTTTCAAGATTGCGGGTGAGAGCACTGCCCCTCTGGCTTTGATCGGTTACACTGATGCGTCGACCGTTCGCGTTCTTTTTGCCATCCGAGGCGTCTGTTTTGTTGACTAGGGAAAGCACTTATCATCAAGGCCAAATGGTCGTTCCCGGATATCGCCTCGTCCGGCGTTTGGGGAATGGTTTTTCCGGTGAGGTGTGGGCCGCACGTGGCGCCGGCGGGACCTCGGTGGCGGTCAAAATTGTCGAACTGAGCAAAATCGGTGGCCGCAAAGAACTACAAGCCCTTCGCACGATTCGCAATGTCCGGCATCCGAACCTTTGCGAGATTCACGCTTTTTGGGTCAAAGACGCAGAGGGACGGTTGCTTGAAGACGGCGAAAGCGAAGCGATCATTCCCGTCGACGGATCGTTGGAACTCGGAGAATTAACGGACCAACTACCCGATCCGATCGATACCGCCGAAACGAGTCTGGGCGGGTCATCAGTGGCATCGGTGGAGGCGTCCAACGCCGATGATTGCGACGAAGATATCTTTGCTTCGACGGATTTACATTCCACCACCGCGGTACCCTTAGTCGGACTTGGAAACGCGGACGACACCGAACGCAACAATGTCGATTTAGTGGCGACGCAAGAGTCGGGTTTGGTTTCTGATCCAAACGGAACTCAGGCGTTGGAGTTTTCGGAGCAATCGGGAAGCGTCTCTGGTTCGGCGAAGAGATCCGAGTCCGCAAAAACCTCTGGTCACCTCAGGACGTCGGCGGTCCGCCGGGCCGCCGCCGAACACCTGATCATCGTGATGAGTTTGGGTGACCAAACGCTTCAAGACCGTTTGATCGAGGTTCGTGCCGCGCAGGGACTGAATCAAAAGAACAAAGAAGACCGAAAGGTTCCCTTCGGTCTCGAAGCCGCTGAATCGATCCGTTACATCCGCTCGGCGGCCTTGGCGATCGACTTGCTGATGAAAAAACACAGCATCATGCACGGCGACATCAAACCGCAAAACATCTTGCTCGTCGGTGAAGAGGCTCAGGTCTGCGACTTCGGTCTAGCCAATAAGCTCGAGTCGGACATTCGTCAGACCCAACACCCGTTTGTTTCGCCCGCTTACGGTCCGCCCGAGATGCTCGACGGTACCGGCTACAGCAAATCAGCCGACCAATACGCGTTGGCGGTGACCTACTACGAACTCCGAACCGGTATCTTGCCCTTCAATGCGAGCACGCGTACCAGCATTATGAAAGCCAAGGCGTGCGAGGAGTTCGAAATGAACTTACTCACGCCCGCCGAACGAGTCGTGTTGCGAAAAGCGATGCGAGCGGATCCGATGAATCGTTATCCGTCGTGCACCGATTTCGCCAACGAGTTGGCGTTGGCCGCCGGCGTCGACACTCCGGCCGGTCGCAGTTGGAAATGGGCCGCCGCCTCGGTCGTGCTCGCGATCTTGCTCGGCACGGCGGCGGTGATTTGGTTTCGTCCGGACGACTCGGCTCGGATTCGCCAAACTCACGAGCAAGCCGTCGCTCTGTTGCAATCGGATGCGTCAACGACCAAATACGACAGCTTGGAGAACCCTTTCCGCACCGCCCTCAACCTTCTCATCAGGAACTATCCCGGTGACGATCACGAAACCGCCCAGGACTACCAGCGATCGGCGCTCGATGCGTCGTTGGTGCTGACCAAGGCTATGTCCGAGGTCTTGACAAGTTCCGTTTGGGAGAACACCGCGCGCGTGCAAATCGAAGAGGCCGTCAGCGGAGATCTACGCAAGATCCATGCGGTCGTCCGAGCGGATGACGATGGTTTGGTTGGATCGGACAATGAAGTTGCTCCGACGGTGCGAATGCGATTGGACATCGTCCGTTTGGCAATGTTTCATTTGGACATCAAGATCGACGATGAATCCGCAATGTCCGGGTTGGATTCGATCGATATCGTGCGCAAACGAGTCCGCGAAAAATTAGTCGATGGGACGATCGTCGGCGATGATCGGCCGTCGGCTAGCATTTTGCTTGCGCTCTCGAGTGACCCCTTGGTTGCCTCGAATCCACAACCCCTATTGAGCGACATCGCTCGGGCCGAGCGAGAATTGCGAGACACTCCAAATGTTCCCATTGCGGCATGGCTTGAAGATCGATGGTCCATGATGCGCGAAGGTGATCAAGGATTCATTCGAACGCTAGCTGACGCTTTTCAAAATGCATCATTGTCTGCGGAGGACCGACGCTTGGTGGCCGTCACTTGGCCAGAGATTATGCTCGAATCCGAGGCCGGTCAGATGCAAGAGATTTTCTTGCGTCAGCAATGGGACACGTTTCAAAAGCAGGTTCAGTCCCACCGCAACGAAGGTAAATTCGAATCGCTCGAGCCAGGCTCGCTCCGCCAACGTTGGGATCTCTTGGTGCATTTGGTCGACGGTCTCGAGCAATCAAAAATCGGTCCCGAAGGTTTAGCGACCCTGATTCAGGCAATCGACGAACAGTCGCCAAAGGCAGGAAATTCCGCCACCGCTCTTTTGAATGAAGGTGTTACCGGCTGGATCGGGGAGCTAGCTCGTCGTGTCATCGGATCGCCGCACGAACAACTCGATCCTGATCAAGTCGAGCGGTTCTTTCAAGCCGGTGACGCCCTGTGCCAACGACGTGGCCGATCGCTACCCGATGACATGCACCGGCTTGTCCTGCTCAGCGATCTGCAAGCGGGAGGGGAAGTGGTGGTTAGTGATCGACACAGGCTGTCGCGCACCCGGTTGCTTCAAGCTAACGACTCGCTTGCCGTCTTGACTGAGTTGGATCGCGCGGGGCTTCAAGGTTCGCGTCTTGGAAAAACGGAGGCGAATCGGTTTGTGCAGATCATGCGATCTTCGCCTGCGCCGTCGGGATTAAACAATACGTTCGGTAATGTTTTCAAACAACACATATTAGCCGCCATCGAGTGGCACCGAGGTGATACCGAACTCGCGATTCAAAATTGGGGCAAAATGTTGAATCGGCCGGCCCCGTCAATCCAAACCTTGGGACCGACCCGCGCCGCTTGGATCGCCGAAACATCGATCGATTTCGTTCATCAAAAACTCAACACCGCAAGCGCCACTTTCTTTGTGCGGCCGGCAAACGAACTGCGAATCGATTCTGACCTCATCAAGCAGATTTCGGATTGGCACGATGCCGCATCAGAAAAGGGCGATCGGCCCAGGCGATCGGCAACCCTTCAGTGGCTTGAGTTAGCAACCGATGCCTTCCGTGCCGGCGATCAATGGGACCCGGACCCGACGACTCGAGCCGAACTCGATCGCGAGATCCAAAGGTTGTTGGCCGATCCGATCCCGGCTTCGTTGACTCCCACAGAACGTTTGATCGTGCGTTTGACATTCGAGGCCAACGCGGAACGGGACACCGCCAAACCAGTCTCTCGCACTGGCTCATTCGTGTTAATGCTCGACGACGCGGGCGAGCAAAACGCGAAATCGAAAACATGGATTGATGCCGTGACCGCGCCGACCTTGTTTGATTGGTTCAGTCAAGTCCAACGAGATCTCGAGCAGTCGACCGGATGGCGGACACCCGATGGCGTGTCGACGGCCACGTTAAACCGATTGGTCATGCATACTCTGGAATACAGTGAAGTGAGTTTTTTGGGAGATCAACTCGCGGTCCTCTCGCAAAAATCGACGTCGGGTAAAAATAAACCGGGTGAAACAATTCTTTTCGAGATCAAAGAGTTCTGTCACGCGACGTTGGCCAATGAGGTTCGCAAAGAGGTGCCCGAAGACGCTTTCGAAGACCATTGGTTACAAGCGGCGGGCGAGTTGATGGACGGTGTGGCCGAAGTGAGTGCCATCTGGACTACCGATCGGTTGGATCAATTGAGATTCTATATCGAGCGGGCACGTCTGGCCGATCCGAACAGCCTCGAGGTTGCGATCAAAGACGCGTTTGCCGACTATTTCGCGGCCCTTGCGGCGGGCGATGTGTCCAAGATGGAAGTCGCGGCAACCAAATTAGGCGACGTGATCGAACTTGGACGTGAGCAAAAGCCGTCGGTGGAGCTTTATAACGCTTGTTGGCGGCACGCAAATTTGTTGGTCGGCCTAGCCGATAAACAACCGAAGAACAACAAGAAAGCGACGTTGCTACAGGCGTACCGAAGCGCTCAATTCGCAACCGAACTGATCCGCCGTTTGCCGCGACAAACCGTATCCAATCATGCATGGTTGGCCAAAGGAAATGCGGCCGAAGACCTAGCCTATTTTTGCCCCTGGGACGACAAGGAAGACCACCGAAAGTATTTCGACGAAGCCGTTGCGGCGTTCGAAGAAGCGGTTAACGAAACCAGGGAGTCCAATCCCCTCAAGGCGACATATTCATTGGCAAGGTGTTTGTTTCGCTCCTATTTGATCGATCCTCAACGAAACGACGATCTAAGTGAAGCGAACAGGGTTCTCAATGAGTTGGCGTCCCGAAACGTGACCGGTTCGCTAAGCGATCAGTTGGAGTTTTTCGTTTGGTCGTCCGCTGTCCGGCTGGCGATGGGTGACCGCGACGGCGCGTTCAAAAATGCCGAGCGGGCACGAGAACTGGCCGAAAGCTCAACGACCTCCGCGATTCAACGAGACGAAATCAAGTTCCTCTACGCAAACTTATTGGGTCAAGAAGAAAGTCGGGCGAAGCGTTTCGAGGCGAAAGAGCTTCTTGATTCGATTCAGTTCAACGAAAGCCCCAAGACGGCGTGGAAGGCATTCGTGCTGACCACCGAAATTCTGCATACAACCGGCGCGGATAAAGAGCTGAATGAACGGATACTAGGATCTCAGCGGGAGCTTTGGGCGACCGGTTGGAAAGTCGATGGCGATGCAATACTCGTTCATGCAGCCAAACTTGCGTACTGGATTCGGTCGGCAGCGCAGGAAGGCGTTTTGAATGAAGGAGAACCGTTGGTCAACGCAACGGATGCCGACCAAACCATCCGCCAACTTCTGGACACACTCAACGCGGTCGTTGGAGAAACCTCGCTGCCTGCGGAATCAAAAACACTTCTCCGTTTGATTCCACTCTACGGCGAACGGACCGACGGCTTCGCCGACTGGCTGCACAATTACCTGGATGTTTTGGTGTCGATCCGCGCGCCTTCAAGTGATCTCTCCGCAGCCTTCAACGATGCAAGGCTCGCCTTGCTCAACACCTTTGCCATTTTGCTTTATCCGATGACGCCCGAGGAGAATCAAGCATTCGATGAGATCTCCAACAACGAGTTCCCTCAAATCGTCGATGCCGATCGTGAACGACTAAAGGAACAACTAACAATTCTGAAGAACTCCATTGGGTTCAATGAATTGCAAACTGAAGATTACGAAACGATTTTAAGAACGCTGCCCGCGCCATAAACACATTTTAGCTTTCCGATTCGGGTATCCTTACTGCGGTTAACAGTTTCATGAACGACGATATGACCATCGCACGAAAACTTCGTTGGATTGCAAGTGAGCTAGCTGTTTAATCAACGCTAGTCGATCTCAACGCACGTGCCAGGGGGCATTGTTTGATCGCATCGGGGGCACCGCTTCGGTACTTGGCTAATAGTTTGCGAGACTGAGCCGCGAGTTGTCGTCGCACCTCGCGACGTTCGCCTTTGACACGAGCGATCGCCATGTCATCGTAACCTGTTGTTTGATGTCGCATCCACGCAATCACGGCGGACTCCGCCCGTCGCTCAATCGGAATCCGTTGTGTCCGGGCCACTGTGCCGCTGCCCACGGGAGTAGCATGGTTTGTCACAGCGGTTGCGAAACGAACCGCCATCGCCGAATAAACAGGATCGAAGTTCAAGAACGCAACAACCGCCGCATGAAAATCTTCCACGTATTCATTCTGCTTTACTTCGCGGCGTTTCTTCGCGTTGACTTGTGCCTTGGCGTAACTCGCCGTCGACCGGGTTGCCTCCATCGAAGCCCTGGCTTGATCGATCTGTTGGGCGTCCGCCCATAAGCCTTGCGAGAACGACT
The DNA here is from genome assembly GCF_007859915.1 of Neorhodopirellula pilleata. Classification (GTDB taxonomy): domain Bacteria; phylum Planctomycetota; class Planctomycetia; order Pirellulales; family Pirellulaceae; genus Rhodopirellula; species Rhodopirellula pilleata. The sequence goes on along the minus strand of NZ_SJPM01000008.1, from coordinate 74,705 downwards.
TACGTCCTTTCTTCTCCTTCATCGTCCAAGTCGGACCGGCGGCTTTCACCCGTCGCGTCACCCCCGCGTCGCCCGGCGGCAATAGTTCCCAGTTCGCGGGGACGTCGACGACCTCACCGCTGATCAATTTCACCGTGCGGGCACGCGGCCCAGGAGCCACCTCAAGGGTTTGTTCAGCGAATGGTGCGTCAACGCGCGGCAAGTCGGCGGGGGAAGGTTCCGTAGGCATTGAATGTTCTAAACGTTAACTGATTGATTTCGGCGTATTGAATTGTTCTCAATCTCAACCGGACGGGTGACCGCTTGTTGATCTAATCGTAACCCGATTGACAGCAATTAGCCGATGGGCGTTAGCATCGCGGGAACATTAAGTGGTGGCGACTTTCAGTCGCCAAACCCTGAAACGTCGACTGAAAGTCGACGCCACGTTAAGAATCCAGCACTTATTGTTCACGCGATGCTTAGCCCCGGTTGGCGTCCGGTTAACCGCCGCTAACGCTGTAGGGCTAATTAGATCAACAAGCCGTCACGCGACGGGTTTTGATTGAAGTGAGCGGTCGGTTACGCGGGATCGTCGGAGGTCGCTAACGACTGCACGCACGAACGTACGGAATCGAGGACTGATTGCTTGACCTGCTGGCTGTTCATCCCGTCGGTTTGAATCACGACTGCGTCCAGTGCCGCTCGCAGACGACCAACCGGACGCATCCGATCTTCAAGGTCTCGTTGGTTTTGCGCGATCAGGATTTCTTCGAACGTTACCTGTTTGCCTTCGGCAATCAATTGTTGCTGTCGCCGACGGGCCCGTTCCTCGGGTGACGCGGTTAAGAAGACTTTGCATTCGGCCTCGGGGAAGACTTCGGTGCCTTGGTCGCGGCCTTCGGTGACGAGATCTCGGCCCTCGGCGATCCGGCGTTGCTGCATCGTCAAGCAATCCCGAATTTCAGGCGGGTCGGCGATGTAACGGATATTCGCGGTTACCTCAGGAGTCCGAATCTCACTCGAAACGTCTTCGTCATCCAAATCGATTCGGTCTTCGTTCCAACTCAGTCTGGCTTCTTGCGCATATCGGACTAGAGCGTCGACATCGTTCCACGGAATGCCACGACGCATCGCCCCCAAAGTGATTGCTCGGTACATCGCGCCGGTATCCAAAAACGCATACCCGAGTTCTGCCGCGACTTCTCGGGCGATGCTACTCTTGCCCGCTCCGGCGGGGCCATCAATGGTTACGATCATGCGAGTCGAAGATATTTCGTATTCATTTGTAGACATTACGGATTCCGTTGAACTTGTTCCCGGAGTAACTGTAGCGACACTTCGATTTCATCCAACGCTTCACTATCGTTGATCCCATCCCAGCGTCCTGGTTCCAAGCGTCTTGACTCTGATCGGCGCGATGCCCATCGATCCGGATCAAGCTCCCAATTGGATTGTCCATACCGTAAACGATAGAACCAATCCGTTAAGTTCGCCACCGGTCGGGCGAGTTTTGGTTGGGAGATCGTTTCGGCCATCTCCCGCGGTGTTTGCCCGGTCGCGCGGTGCAAGCCGACTTGTTCAAGAAGTTCAAGTGTTTCGGCATAGAACGCAATCGATGGTTTGGGAGCCCGACGATCTTTCCGATCAACCCAGCGTTTATTGAACCAAACGGCAATCGGGACTTTAAGGAGGATGAACAGAAAGACACAGAACCCGACGGTGATGACGGCCGCCGGAAGCGAGAACAACCGCCCGCCGCCGAAACCCCTTACTTCGCCCGCATTAATCTGAATCGCCAATGCTTGTGCGGTCTCGATCCAACTCCGATATGACTGCGTCATTGGTGAAAAACCTGGGGTCGACGTGAGCGCCGATCGTTGCCGCTCGCCGCTCATTTCGACGACGTGTTCGTTCCAAAAATTCTGGGCCAAGTCGACGATTTGGGATGCTCCGGTGCGTTGGGTCGACGTGAGGCCGCCGCCGGGTGTCGGATCAAGCCGCAACCAGTACTGATTGGCATCAGGTTGGCCGTAGATGCTTTCACCCAGCGGCATCTCGTCACGATCGATTAACGCTTCGACCCATGCGTGGGCGTGTCGTTGACGAACGATAAAACTTTGAGAAAGTTCATTGAACTCGTCGCAGTGATAGCCGACGACCAAACGTGCCGGAATGTTTTGACTTCGCAGCATCATTGCCAAAGCGGATGCAAAATACTGGCAATGACCGCGGCGATGAATACTTAAAAACTGTTCGATCGGATCGATGCCCACGATCGGCGGGGTGGTCAAATCGAGTGTGTATTGATAACGTCCGCCCGTGGTGAAATGGGCTTCTAGGCTTCTCGCGATCTTTGCGGAAGTTCGCTGGTTCCCTGGGATGGTGGCGATCACCTCTTCGGCTAAACGCCGCGCACTCGGAAGACTTTGCTCGGGGAAATCCAATAACTGATCGTTGTAGTTCATTTCAGTTTGCGTCATTTGAAATGAAGACGAGTCATCTTCAGATCCGCCGGTAATGATTTCGGCTTCGAACGCGTAACGGTGTGCGATCCAATCGGTTTGGATTCCGTTGCGGAACGCATGGGTGCCGAACGCATACTTGGCACGCGGAAAGCCGATGCCCGAATCCGATGTCGACATCTTTCGGCGTCCCAGAATCCGCTGCATCGGATGATGGACGAGCGACTCGCTACCCGGAATTCCGTGATAAGGGACCAGTGCGAAAAGGGCGGGAGTTCGAATCGATTCCACCGTGACTTCGGCGTGAACTTGATCGAAAAAATTCGAATCGCTCGGCCGATCGGGAATGAACGGCAGAGGCAACGCCCGAACGGGACCGGCGGGCTTACCCGTTATCGTTTTCCAGGAACCGCCTGCATCCATCACGTCTCCGGAATGATAGTCTTCGAGGGTTAAACCTCGAAGGTAAATTCCATCAACGACCGGATAGGGACGTAAAGTGTCGGCGGAACTCAGCCGGACCCGTAACGCACGCTCATCGGTCATTTGCATGCGGCTAACATCGCCCAACCGAACCTGATCGCTGAATCCCACCAATGCGGCATTGGGCGATCCTCGTTGGGGGTCAATCCGCCGCGGCAGGGCGAAGAAAAATGTACAAGCAAACAAGGCGATCGCCGGTATCAGTACCAGCAAACTGATCCAAGGCAGCTTCAACGAAACCGATCCGAGCGACTGCATCGCGGCGGCATTGTTCCACGCAAAGCACTTCGAGCCTACAGATCGGCTATCTGGTTTGACCGCCTCAGACGTTTGGTCGGCGGCGAGGAATGCGAGTGCCAAACCGGACGCTAGTGATAAAGGCAGAAACCAAATCGCGTAGTTGAACGCGTCATTGAAAACGGCCGCGACGATACAATTCAGTAAGGCAAAAACGAGCAACTGCTCGAACAATCGTTGCGACTTCTCTTGCAACATCAATATTGCTTGGGCGACCGCGAGCAACTGGGCCACCGCGACCATTTTACGTCCAAGCAAATTGTCTTCTTGAACGAAATCAGCCACACAAACGAACGCCGTCAACGCCATCGCCGCATACGCCACGATCGGCGGCAATGAAAACAACTTTTGCCAATCCACGCACACGAAACCGATCACCGCAAACAAGACCACTACCAACGACAACGATCCGGTCTCCGCACCTGTTCCAACAACCATCCCGCCCAATCCGGTGATCAACGCGAATGTGAACTTAGTTCGCAATCGAATCGGAGTGTCTGCAACCAGCCAAGCCGTGCCGGTTGGCGGCCTGGATACACTCGGCGATGCATCCTGGGATGATGCATTCTGGGATAGGGAGGAATTCATTGATTACTCAAAGCCCCATGAAACGGTCCATCAACGGCCCATCGGGAAAAGTCTTTGTGAGTGACGTCCACCCAAATTAACTGAGAACGCGCTTTCCATCGTTTCAGTGATAACGAAGTGGCGGCATCGGATGCGACAGCGCGGGTCTGCGATCGCGAACTCATCACGACCATGTCGGGCAATCGTTTCACTGCTGAGGACGCTTGCAAGATCGCATCACTCAGTGGAACGTGGGAAGCAACTTGAACCCGCGCGAGCGATTGCAGCATGCGTCTCAAGCCGGCCTGCGATGCACCGCTGGTGACCACCTCGATTTCCTTGCCCGCCACCACCAACAACACGCGACTGTGGCTGCCTTGGGAGAGTTCAACGAGGACCGACGCCGCCAAACTGATCGCCCGCTCAGCCATTTCATCGGACTCAACGCTCGTCCCGTTAGCATTCAACGCGATCGGCTTTTTGCGGGCATCGTCGTCTGTCGAGGACGACCACGCATCCACGAGTAAGCACAAGTCATATTGACGTTGTTGTTCGAATTGCCTGACGGCCGGTTCGCCCAAACGCGCCGTTGTTCGCCAGTGTATATGTCGGGGGCTATCGCCATAGCGGTATTCGCGAAGGCCAAAAAAGACATCGTCGGACGGTCCTTGACGCTGGGCCGTCGAGGAAACATTCCCGATCCGGCTGGGCATCAATCGTTGCCAAGTCCGCTGAAGGCGTAGCAACTTCGGGTACACATCCATGAAATCTTCTTCACGAATCGACTCGCGGTATGCGTTTGAAAGTGCGAAGGGAGCCAACGTCGAAACATGCCAACGGCCAAGGCGGTAACGCCCGCGATGATACGTTGTGATGTCGTAGAACGCACTGGTGGTTTGGCCCGGCATCAACAGCCCAACGCTGGTCGATGTTCGCTGGAATCCTGGATCTTCGGCAGTTCCGGAACGGTTACTCAGTAAACGCTCGATGGTTCCGCGAAAGCCACCGCCGTTTTCAACATGGCCCCGCCTCTTCGCAGTGTTGCCGCTACGAATGCCGATCGAAGAGTTCGTCTCGTTCTCGTTCTGCGAAGTGGTGATGCGTTGCAACCCGTCTTCAAGCCGGATCAACCAAAGCGGCATCAAGCGGTTCTCGTTGTTGACTTGATAACGAATGCGAACCGGCTTTCCCGCAAAAGCTTCCGCTGGCATCCGCCGATCAATCCGCAACGAATCGATCATCGCTCGGCTCATCCGCCACTGAGTGAACAGCGTCGCCAGGACCATCGCAGCGACGACGATCAAAAGGTTCAAACCATTAAGTGACCCACCGAGCATTCCGAATAAACCGATCAACATCACTTGAAAGCCAAGCCGCGTCAGTCGATGGCGAGTGCTGCGTCGATCCATGGGATTCAATTATACTGGGACAGGAATCGGCTCGATCAGGTCGGCCAATTGTTGCTCAACGACCGAGCGGCTTCCGCCTTGAAAAACACCTTCGGGGAGCACACGGTGGGCCAACGCGGGCACTGCGAGCCGCTTGATATCATCGGGAATGATGTAGTCGCGGCCTCGCAGGACCGCAAGCGCCTGACAACCCCGATAAAAACTCAATGCACCCCGCGTACTGACACCGACTTGAAACGCCTCGTGTTGGCGAGTCGCCGCGACGATATCTAGCAGATAATCGGTCAACGAACTGTCAAAACGAACGTCGCCGACGGTTTGCTGAACCGCCAGGATCTCCTCGGACGAAAGAACACTTTGCAATTGATCGACCGGCTCGCCGCGACGGTGGGTCGTCATCACTTCCCGCTCAATTTCGCGAACCGGATACCCGATCGAGGTTCGCAACAAAAACCGATCCAGTTGACTCTCCGGCAGCGAATACGTGCCTTCGTACTCGAACGGGTTTTGCGTGGCGATGACGATGAAAGGCTTGGGCAGCGGGTGAGTCACCCCGTCAACGGTCACTTGGCCTTCGCTCATCGCCTCGAGCAACGCGGACTGGGTCCGTGGCGGGGCGCGGTTGATCTCATCGGCCAAAACGACGTTCGCAAAAATCGGCCCTGGCGAAAACTCAAACTCGCCCGACGCGGCGCGATAGATCATGCTGCCGGTGATATCGCTGGGCAACAAATCCGGGGTGAACTGCAATCGCGCGAACTTGCCGTCGAGGCTATGGGCGAGAGCTTTGGCCGCCAAAGTCTTGCCGACGCCGGGAACATCCTCGAGCAGAACATGCTCCCCAGCCATCGTCGCGACAATCAGCAAATCAATCAGTTCGTCTTTGCCCAAGACGACTTTGCCGATATTGTCACGAAGGATTTTGCACGTTTCAAAGGCGTCGCGTTGGACGGCGTCCCGTTGGACCATGGATTTGACTGGATCGAGGAGCTAGAGAAGATTGTCAAATCCAAGTTTAGTGTCTGACGGCTCAAAATCCTATCGGACGCCTACAAATTAGGCGTCGTGTAGGGTTCGACGTCGCCAACCATGTGGAAGTGGTTGTGGTCGATGTAGACCACTTCGATCGATTCGCGGTCGTGCAGCGTGTGCGGAACGGGGTAGCCGATGATCGTGACCTCGTCGAAATAGATCGTGCATTTGTAGTGAGCATGATGCAGTTGGGCCGGGCCGATCAAAGGGTAGAACCGGGGTGGATCCACGTAGTCGGCAATTTTTTCTTTAATGATCCGAACGTCGTTACGTTGGGTCTCCCAGAACAACGGAATTCCGCCGTTGACCGGACGTGCCTGTTCCAATGCCACCATGACTTCGTCGTCGCTAGGCGGATCGAGCGCCACGGGAGCACCACCTGATGTAGTCGGGCCCAAAATCGGGACGCGGTCATAGCGTTCTTTATTGTGGAACTTTTGTTCCAACTCGAATTGCTGGGCCGGGCTGACCGGAATCGGGAATTCCAAAAAGCCCAAGCTGATGTTGCTGCCGCCAAGGCCGTAGCAACCGCTGGAGGTGATCGCGAGTATCGCCATCATCGTGAATGTGAGGCGAGTTTGGGTCGTGTTTAATTTCCGGGTCATCCGAGCAACCTTCCGTGGTTTCGTCGTGTTCATCGCGTTGGCCCAAACCTGTTGAGGCAATACAAACGGTTCGCTTGCGTAGTACCTGTATCGTGTCAAACTGTGACGATCTTGCGGATAATTCCAAAAATCCGACCGGTTTTCTTCCCTGGGGCCATTTTCGTCCGTGAACGCCAATCCCTACCAATCCAGTCACCTGATCGAGTCGCCGGCGACAAACGAAGTTTCGCAGCCCGACAGCTTGAAACTCGATGAAATGATTCCGGAGTCAGCTCGGCGGATTTCCCAAGCGGGGCGTTTCGTTTTGACAGGTTATTTCGTGATACTCCCGATCGTTTGGCTGGCGCTCGCTTACTCATTTCACCAAGACACATCGCTGAACTTCGGATTCTCGATGACGGCGGAAATGCTGGGTCGGCCAAGTCAAAATTCGGGAAGAAGCCTATCGCGATACATTCAATCTCATGAACTACGTTGCCAAGTTTTACTGGGCGTGATTTCGATCGGACTACTCGGAGGCGTGCTGTGCAGTTTCACGCCGCGACGGGAACGCGTCTATTTGTGGATTGCCAATGTATGCAAGGTTCTGCTGGTCGCGGTCGCCTTCCGCGTCCTCAGCAGGGTCCATGGCGGTGCGTTCTCGATGAATTTGTTGACCTTATTTTTGGCCGTTCTTTACGCGTTTTGGTTGATCGGTGAAGCAGCCTTGCTGGGATTTTTGAGAGCGTCCGTGCATCGCCAAGATCTGCGTTGGGCCGCCCACGGATGCGAATCGGCGATCGGATTGCTGGCTCTCTCGGCGGGATGTTTTTCAACCTGGGCGTTGCTCGGTTTGCCGCTGTCGAATCATCTTGGAGTCAACCTTTTGATCGGGATGACGGCCAGTTTCACGGTCGCTCAACTCATCGCCTTGTACGTACTACGATGGCATCCGATCATCGCCCGAGCGTCCACGCAATCGCCTCCTTGAACGCCAGCCCGAGCTTGGATTGGTTTTCCGACGTGGGGATCCAATCGGCTGCTTTCCAAGGCCGCTCCGTGTACTCGACTCGAAAAGCGCAGGGGATCGCGACGAGGTCTAAACCATGATCTTGCGCCAATCGCAACGCCCTTGGCATGTGGAACGCGCTGGTCACCAATCCCATCTTCGGATCGGTGGGGCTCTCTACCAAGTCTCGCCATGCTGTCGGCGGAGCTTCCAAAAACGCGGCCAGGGATTCCATCTCGGCTTGCGTGTTGACCCCTGGAATCAAAAAGATACGCTCGTCAGGAATGCCCAGAGAAATCAATAAATCTTTCGCGATTTCGCATGGATGGGCGATTCCATCGGTCGATGAACCCGTCGTGATAATCGTTCGAGTCATCCCAGCATGATAGATCTGGGCGGCCGACAAAATCCGCTCGCCATCCCCGTTCACTTCCGGAAAATCTTCCACGACCCAGTTCGCCGATCCGCCGAGCGTGACCAGCCCGTCCAGTCTTGCATCCAAACCTCGCTTCTCGAAAGCAGGATCGGATGCGGTCGGCAGCGGCGACTCGACCCATCCAAGCACCGTGCCCGCGACTTGCCCATTGCCCACAGCAGTCCAGATCAGGAACAAAAACACCCAGCCGATCGATTGCCGGCGTTGACCGAGCAATCCGAAATAGGTCGTCCCCGCCCACAAAAATAACCAAACCCAGCCGACCGGCATCACCATCGTGGTCCCGGCGCGGCCGGCGGCGACAAATCCCTGCTGCCAATACGTGACCAGAAAGATGCTAACTGGTAATAGTGCCGTTAATGCCAACCATCCGATCAGCCGCCATCGGCGGAGCCTTCCCCGTCGAACGGGTGCGTCGGGGCGAGTCGGCGGATCCCGTCGCGCTAATTGGGAATCGGAATTTTCGATTTTCTGCGGCGAATCCGACGACGTCGACTTTGCCCCGGTTTCTCGCGGAATGCTGAACACCTAAACTCCCGGTGGATTTCCAACTTCTTTTCGAAGGACTTAAGTATGGCTAAGGGACTCTTCACCCAAGGCATCATGGTTTTACTGCGACAGCCCGTGTCGATCCAAGAGGTCGCCGATTGCCTTAGCGACTTTTTCCCATCCGATCCGATCGAACCGTCCGAGGACTGGACGTTCCTCGGCCCTGCGGTGCTGTTGAACATGGACGAAGACGGAGGCGGCAAGGTAGTCGTCGACATCGTTGATCAGCCATGGCCCGACACAATGGGCGATCCGGACACTGCCCCCGAGCTATTTGCCGGCTGGGGACTGGGTAGCTTCGGCCCGCACACCTACCCCGGCTGCCTGGACCGCGCCCGCGAACAATCGTGGGTTTGGGAAGAAGGCCGCAATTTAGGGGATTCTCCGATCGGTTTCGTGCGGGTGCGTTCGTCCTATGTGCTCGGGGAAGACGATGACGATCTGCCCGTCATTCCTGAGGGATATGAGGCTTTTGATGAGTTGGCACTGGTCACCGAAGTGGCCGCCGCGCTAACCGAATTGCCCCAGGCGATCTGCTACTTCAACCCCAACGGCGAAGTCCTCCGCGATCTCAAAACCCTGAATGAAAGTTTTGAACTCGCCGAAGAAGGCGACTTTCCTCCGTTAGACCTGTGGTCGAACGTTCGTTTATTCAAACTTGAGAACGATTGGACCGTCATGGATACAGTCGGCAATTCGCAGTTGGATCTGCTCGATGTGGAGGCTTGTTTTCACGCCGAGTCCTACGAATTCGCCGAGGTCGAACATTTTTTGCGGTTGGTGACCTGCTATCTCGAGGAAAGCGAAGAGCCGATCGAAAGCGGCGATTCGATGGAAGGCCCCGGGGACGTTATTTGGAAAGTCTTTCTATGTGACGACGCGATCGTATCGCCCCCCCGACAAGTCCTAAGATGCCTTCCCCAAGACGACCGCGATGTGCCGCCCGAGTGTGCCGTCGTCTAAACAGAAACTCCCCAATGGGCCGCTGCAAAACTCCCGCGTCAAGTTGCTTAACTTTAACATTAGCGAAATTTGCGAGCTGTTGATTGAGTCCTCATCGAAACCCGAAGCGTGAGCGAGGGATTCATCGCCATTAATTCTCTTTGAAGGATCCCTCGCTGACGCTTCGGGTTTCGATGCAAACTAAATCAACAGCCCGTTAACCCCGGTTAACGGACGTGGAAACCGCCGCTAACACGGTACGGTTAAGTAAATCAACAAGCCGCCAGCCGGATGCCGCCCGGTACTTTTCTGTATTGGCTTTTAAGAAAGCTCAATCCCCAAAGGCAATGAGTCACCGAAGATTGCGGCCTGTTCTTCGTGATCAAACTGACCGCCTTCGCGGACGAGTTGGTGCCAGTGCGCCGGAGCGTCCAGCAAAGATAATTGCCGCAAAACTTCTTCGCGAATCTCATCGTCGAGGTCGCGGAACCGATCGTGGCAACGACGTGCGATTTGCGTCAAGGCGAGCGAAGCCGACGACCTCATCGCGTCGGTCCAGCGTTGGTCACCGACGTTTTGCATGATCGGCAACGCCAACAAGCGACAAACAATCGAGGCGGCCTCCCGATCCGAAACGGCAAGGTTGATCGGGCCGTAGCCGGGTTGGCGACTGGCAATACGTCCAACCGCCCAAAAGAGCGCCGGATAAATCGGCAAGGCTTTCTTGCGCTGCAACTGTTCGATGGCCAAATGAGCGAGGTCTTGTTTTTCATGTTGCGGCAAACGCTCCAGCGATCCCGCCAGTCGCCAAGCTTCCAATGTTTCCCCGGATTCGGCTCGCGCGCCGGTCAAAGCGTTCTTGCGCAGGTTGGCGGACAATTGGGACTGTTGTCCGGCGGTCAGCCCGCCACAGATGCGACGCCACAGGATCATCGTTTCGGCGCGAGTTTGTGCGTCATCGTGGGCGATCTTACCTTGCAGTAATCGCCACGTTTGGCTCGTTCGCCAATCGTCGACGGCGACGCCGTACCCTGGCCGCAGTGAGTAACCAAGCAGATTCAGCCAGCGGGCTTCGTGCGACGCGGACAACCGCCGGGCGGGTTCGACCGCGATCAAACCTTCCCAGATCTTTCGCAACAAAACGGGTGGCCAATGCTCGCGTTTGGTTTCCAACGTCGCTTGCAAACGTTTCACCAGCTTCGACGGTTTTTCGGTTTGGTTGATAAACACGGCGTGGATATCGGCGATACAAGCGTCGATGGTTGCTTCATCGAGGATACCCGACGCCTCCCCGGATCCTTCGTGGGATACACGGTCGGTTTCCAATGTCGCTCGAATATCAAAATCCAGTTTCCAACGCTTCGGTTTCACCTCTTCGGTAACGCGCAAACCATCATCGCCTCGGCTTCGATCGACCGCCACGCAAAACAATCCGATCGTTCCTATTTCAGAAAGTTCCGACTCGATGACAATCTCCATCGATGCTTCTTTGCGACGTTTTTGATCGCGGAGAGCGGTTTGGATGGGAGGCAGTGCCGTCATCTCTGATTCGTCGATCTCGACGACGTCACCCGGTCGATCGACCAAACGCGTGCTGCTGACCCAAAGTGGAAACCGCACCGGCGTTCCGACACGCAAGTTCATAGGCCGTGAATCGATGCGATAGCGTTGCCCGCCTTGGGCATCGGCCGGGATCACGCACACCGCCCTCGGTGGCGATTGGCTGATTTGCATGAAGTACGTGCGGGCCAAATTGGCGGCGATGCGAACACCTTCGCCGCGCCGCACCAGAGCGTAATAGGCGGCACCTTGGGCGACCGACAAGTCCAAGCGAGGCGCCGCAAGGACCTGCGGTTTCCAATCGGACACATCGCCGGCAAACCAACTCGCCAAACAACCGATCACTCGGTCTTGGATGGCGTTTGATCGCAAAACGCCGCCATTGAAGAGTACGAGATCGACGCGATCGGAATCGACTTCCGGATCGTCCCGCCCGGTTTCGCGGTGGTCACGCAGAAACTGAGCCAGGTGCTTGGTGATCGCCGGGTCGGTGGCGTACGGCAAGCCGAGTTCTTGAAAACCGCTTTGCTCTTGATCGACGAGCGAGTCCAAGCTGACCGGGGGAAAGAACCCCTCCAGCAACGCTTCGTCGATATCATCGGCGGTCAAGGAAACCGAGACCGATCCGCCGATCAACGAGGCTCCTTCACCGGCAACGTTCAACGTCGTCGCGGTCGGGCGTCCCGGAGAGAGCATCGTTTCTTTGGCATCGCGGGCGACTGCGACCAGTCGTTGCCACTGGCGGGCCGCCAACGGGGCGGCGAGCTTGGATTCGGCGAGCTTTGCTACGGCGAGGTCCAAGTTATCACCGCCCAAGATCAAGTGCTTGCCGACGGCGACGCGGTGAAACTGCAACGTCTGACTTTCGCTGCTAGCCTCCGGTGCAGAATCTGGTTGCCCTGCGTTGCGTGCGTCGAGGACGTTCGTGCCGACAGCCGCTGCGGTCGTCGCCTTTCGAACGCGGATCAGCGTCAAGTCCGTCGTGCCACCGCCGATGTCGCAGACCAAGATCGACTGTCCGACTCGAACACGATGCGTCCAATCCGATTGATTGCGATCCAACCACGCATAGAAAGCGGCCTGGGGCTCTTCGATTAATTGGATCTTTGGTAACCCGGCTTCGGCCGCCGCAGCGACGGTGAGCTCGCGAGCGACTTCGTCGAATGAGGCCGGCAGCGTGATCACGACGTCCTGCTCGGCCATCGGATGTTCTGGATGGGCGGCATCCCACGCTCGTCGCAAATGGTCGAGATAACTGGCCGACGCCGACTTGGGTGATTGCCGGGGCACGTCCTCGTCGCCATGCCAAGGCAGCAAGTCGGCCGTTCGATCAACGCCTTCGTGCGAGAGCCAGCTTTTGGCCGATGCGATCAAGCGTCCCGGATGATTCGTTCCGGCAATTCGGGCGAACTCGCCGACGCACACGTTAGGGGATTTTTTTAAAAACGACGGCACGCCGCCCGACGGTAACGCGGTGCGTTCGGCGTCGGTGAATGTGTAGTGAAATGACGGCAAAGTGGTGCGAGCTTGGATCGTTCCCAGATCCACCCACTGTGGAACGGCAAAAACTTCGACCTCTCGCTGTCCGCTCGGCCCACCTTCACCCTGTTCGCCATGACCCTGTTCGCCATGACCCTGTTCGGTAACGGCGGGACGAATGAACGCGAGCACGCAATTGGTCGTTCCTAGGTCGATCCCGATGCAGTACTTCTCCTCGCTTTGAGGTGTCATTACACGACGCACTGGCGGATCGCGTCTTGCAAACCGGCCATCGGATCACGGACCGGGATGAACTCGTGAGCGAAATAACCGGTGAACCCGGTATCGGCGATCGCGCGGGCGATCGGTGGATAGAGCAACTCTTGGTTGTCGTCGAGTTCGTGGCGTCCGGGGTTACCGGCAGTGTGGTAGTGACCGTAGTAGGCGTGGTTCTTTTCGATCGTGCGGATAATGTCGCCTTCCATGATCTGCATGTGATAGATGTCGTAGAGAAGTTTGAAATTGTCGCTGGCGACTTGCTTGACCAGCTCGACGCCCCACTCGCTATTGTCGCACATGTAGTCGGCGTGGTTGACTTTGCTGTTGAGCAATTCCATTTGCAACGTCACGCCCGCTTTCTCGGCCACCGGGACGATCTTCTTGAGCGCGTCGACGCAGTTCTTCATGCCCGTTTTACGATCAATGCCCCGCGTGTTGCCGCTGAAGCAGATCACGTTCTTCCAACCTTCGGCGGCGGTCGCTTCGATGGCAACGTTGAGCTTTTCCAACGCTTCGTTGTGAAATTGGGTATCGCACAAACCGTTGGTCAGCGAGTGCGACTGCACCATCGTGCAAACCAGCCCGTGTTCTTTGAGCGTCGGGAAGTCCGGCGGATCAAGCAGGTCGATGCCGACCAGCCCCATCGCGGCCACGTCAGCGGCGAACTGAGCCAACGGAATCTTGTTGTAGCACCATTTACAGACGGATTGATTCAGTCGACCCTTTTTCGCATCCGTGGTGGAAGGTTGGACTTCGGTGTTTGGCATAGCTTCGTCGGCTTTCGCAGATGAACTCGAAACGATCGCAGCGGTCCCGGCGGCCGTAGCGAGTGACTTCGATAACATATTGCGACGGGAAATGGGGTCGGATTCAGCGGGCATGATTGATTGTTTCGTATCAGAGCAAGGGTTTGTATTGCGAACAAGGCCGTCCAACAAAACTTAAACTTAAACTTAAACTCGAACCACCCGCCCGAAGCCCCCACACCGGACCGCTTCGGGATGCCACTCGTTGAAGTACCGCAGCAACATTCGCTTGCGGGCTAGTTGAATCATTCAAATTCGGAAACACGACAATTAGCCGAAGGGCGTTAGCCCCGGTTGGCGAACCGCCGCTAACGGCTGTTGTTTGAGTGAGCCGACGGAGCTAGCGGCGTGTTGATTTAATCGTAACCCGCTGCGTAAGCGAGGGATGAGTCAATATCAATTATCCCTCGCTGACGCATCGGGTTACGATTAAATCAAATTATCCCTCGCTCACGCAGCGGGTTACGATTAAATCAACAAGCCGCTATCGCGGTACGGCTCATTGAATGAACGTGCCGGTTCGCTTCGGGGTCGAATTGAGGACTTCTGAGTGCCGCGAAAGATTCCGGGGTAGGTTTAGGTTTAGGTTTAAGTTTAAGTTTAAGTTTAAGTTTAAGTTTAAGTTTAAGTTTAAGAATTGGCTGGGCTTGATCGGGGACGGAAGCTTCAATTGTAAACGGTTTGTTCGCCGATGAAACCCATCAGTCGGGCGTGTCGAGGTAGGGATCCTGTCCGATCTCACGCTGCATTTTTTTGCGTTCTTTCTCGTGGTGCATTAGTACCATCCGGTCGCGGAAGTGGCGGCGTTCGACTTTTCGTTGAGCGCGATGGAACATGTTGGCCAATTGGTCCGCACTACCGCTGGTGGCTTCACCGCGACTTTTCAGCTTGTCGTATTTAACCTGACCGAAACCGCCTTTGAGAATGTCGTCATCGAGCGACAAGTACTGACGGTAGGAACCGCGGTCCCCTTGGCGACCACAACGGCCGATTAACTGGCGGTCGATGCGAGCGGCGTCGTGAAGTTCGGTGCAGATGACGTGCATGCCGCCCAACGATTCGACTTCGTCGGCGAGCTTGATGTCCGTTCCACGGCCGGCCATGTTGGTCGCCACGGTGACTTTGCCGATGCCTCCAGCGGCGGCGACGATTTCGGCTTCGCGTTCGACGTTGTTCGCGTTGAGGACTTCGTGTTCGATGTTCAGATCATCGAGCAGTTTGGACAACAACACGCTCTTGTCGATCGAGCGAGTTCCGATCAAAACGGGCCGCCCCGTCGCGTGAACTTCGGCGACCTCTTTGGCGATCGCTTCGAACTTGGATTGCAGGGTTCCGAAAACGCGTGAGGTCAATTGCTTGCGTTGCGGAGGTCGGTTGGTGGGCACGCGAACGACGGGCGTGCGATAGATCCGCGCAAGTTCGCGAGCACTCGTCGCCGCCGTTCCCGTCATCCCGGCGAGGTGCGGATAACGCAAGAACAAGTCTTGAACCGTGATCCGCGCCGCTTGGCCGGTGGGAACGCTGATCTCGATCTTTTCTTTCGCTTCGATCGCTTGGTGAATCCCGTCTCGCCATTTACGTCCCTCGGCCAAACGACCGGTGAACTCGTCGACGATCACGATCTCATCAATCTTCGGATCCTTCTCGCTTGGTCGAATCACGTATTGACGATTGAGCAAGAACTCCCGATGGACTTTGATCGAACGTTCGATGTATTCGTATAAGTCCACCAATCCCATCGTGCGGACTAGATCGCTTTTGGGTAGGGCGCGGACTTTCGAACGTCCCTTCGCAGTCAACTCATAACGTTTCGTTTCGTCATCGATCTCAAAATGTTCATCGAGTTCGAAGTCGGTCGCGTGGTCGGCGGCCCACGAATAGGTTTCGATGATCTGATCGCGTACGTTGTCTTCGATACTGCCGATGATCAACGGCGTTCGTGCTTCGTCGATCAGGATGCTGTCCGCTTCATCGACTAAGCAAAAATGCATCCCGCGCATCACGACCTGATCGCCTGAATCGGAAAACCCGCCGTCGCCGCCGCCGAGCATTTCGGTTTGCATCCGATTTTGAGCGCGTAACAGCAATCGGTCACGCAAGAAGTCGAAACCGAACTCCTTCGCCGTCCCGTAGGTGATCGCGGCAGAATAGCTCTTGCGCCGGGCACCTTGGTCGTCTGGGGTTTGGATGATCCCGACGCTGACGCCGAGCATTTCAAACAAAGGCATCATCCATTCGGCGTCGCGTTTGGCGAGGTAATCGTTGACCGTGGCCAAGTGTGCTCCTTTGCCGGTGAGCGAATGCAAATACAGCGGCAGGGTCGCCGTCAACGTTTTGCCCTCGCCGGTTTGCATTTCGGCGATGTGGCCTTCGAACAGAGCAATGCCCCCGACGATTTGAACGTCGTAATGGCGCATCGAGAGTGCACGCCGACCAGCTTCGCGGCATAGTGCATAGCCTTCCGGCAACAGTGTGCTGAGTTTCTCGCCCGCCATCGCCCGGTAGCGAAGCGCCAAGCTGCGTTTGCGGATCGTGGCGTCGTCTTCCTTTTGCAGGATCGGTTCAAAATCATTGACACGAGCGAGCTGTCGCCGCCAGCGCACCATCCGCGGCCGCAGGTTACTCAACGTCAATTGAGATTTACCCGCGCTGGGGTCGGACGAGCGGCGCACGTTGGCGACGTCCGGGGCCATCGCGATCTCGGCGACCGGCGAGACGGCTTCGTTCGGATCGATCATGCCACCGCTTGATTCCGCATTGGACGCAGCGCTCGGATCGGAATCGCTAGCTGGAGGTTTTTCGTTGGGGTTCGTCACGGTCGAGTCGGACATCGTTGGGACGGTCGGGATGAGGCGACCGTTTCGTCGAAGGAAGAAAATGAACGGCTTTCTCGGAATGTTTTACGTGCTGCACCAACAAAAGGGCGAGCTGGAAAACGCGTGAAACTGCATTTTAGCCGGATTGATGGCAGGGTAGCGAAGATGTTCCGGCGATTGGATTCAAATCGGGCAATCTGCGTTATTTGTTCCTACGTTGCCTTTCGTGCTGAATAGTCCGAATGAAATGGTCGATTCCATTATTCAGATCAATCCCGTGTTCCCGGACTACACGAGAAACCCAATGAAGAACCAAATGAAAACTAAATGGAAGATGCTGACCCTGGCGGCGATGCTGTCAGCGACCACGACCTCCGCTTCGGCGGCTGACAACGGCTCAGGAGGCGCGTACGACGAAGACGCGTACTTCGCCGGTAGTAGCAACTACGCCGAGAGCCTGTACGACGACAAGGCGTCCACCGACAAGATCGGTTCGGCCCGCAGCGTCGAATCGCTTCCCGCCGTCTACGACGACTCCTATGTCGCCGATTTGAACCAGGCCGCGATGGGCGTGCAAGACCAAGCCTACGAGACGGAATACTTCGATCAAGAAGTGGAACCGGTCGCCTACGTTGGTGATGAGGCATCTTACCACTCGCCCGGCGTCGGCAGCGGCGTTCCCGCCCGAACCGCATCGCACGGGACCGGCTACCAAACTCAAAGCCGTGCCTCGCGAATGGTGCGACGCCCGACGCAGCGAACCGTATTGAGCAGTGCTCAAGCATGGATGACTGCGGAAGCCCTGTTGTGGTTCCCCGAAGTGCGGTCGACGCCGCCATTGGTCACCACCAACGCGACCGCTGGCAATGATCCTACCCTGGACCCCGCAATTGTCCCCAATTCCGTGGTCGCCTTTGGCGGTAACGATGCCTTCGGTGGCGACCTGCAAGCCGGTTTCCGTCTTGATGGTGGATTTATGTTAAGCGAGGATTTCGGGATCGGTGGCCGATTCTGGTTTCTCGGTGAAGGTGAGGACACGTACGCCAATCAAGGTGACGGGACGACCGGATCGATCGGCGTGCCTTTCTTTGATACCGATCCCGCTGTCGCAGCGGAAAACTCCGTGCGGGTTGCGTTCAATAATGGCAACCCACTCGTGACCGATTTCATTGGCAGCGTCAACTCACGTCTGACTTTGGACGTCTATGGTGCGGAGGGATATGGCAAACTCCGGCTTCTCGAAGGCAAGGGCTACCGCAGCGACTTTATCGGCGGTTTCTCACACTTCGGGATCGACGAGCGATTCACCCAAACCGTCACCGCATTCGAAAGTCTCGATGCAACACTTGACCCTGCCATCGACAACCAATTCAGCTTTGTCGACGACCTGGAAGCAGAGAACCGATTCTACGGCGGCCAGATCGGCTTCTTGACCGAAGTCGGACACGGAGCCTGGAAGCTGTCCGCATTGACCAAGGTCCACTTGGGAGACATGGAGCAAACGTTGATCAACCGCGGAAGCCGCACGTTCGACGCTGCTGGTGTTACCGCACCGGTAACCGCGCCGACTCCCGGTGGTATCCTCACCGTGGGTGTGAATGACGAAACCAACAACGAATTCACCTTCGCTCCTGAAGTGAACCTGAAGATGGCTTATCAAATGCGGCCACACGTCAGCTTCTCGGTTGGTTATTCCTTTATCATGTGGAACGACGTCCTGATGGTCGGCGACAACATCAACCGTAACGTCAACTTCGGAGCCTTGGTTCCCGACGGTGGTGGCAACTACGACAACGTGGTTCGCCCGTTCGACACAGGTCTGAAAACCGATTCGTTCTTCGTCCACGGGTTGGACTTGGGTGCGGTCATCGAGTTCTAAGCGAGCCGAAACACTCCAGGCGGAAGGTTTTGCCGGGTGAAATCCGGCTCCATAAGTCCGGGTTCCCGAGTCCGATTTCCCTCGGCTCAACAGAACGACGGTCGCCCGCAATCGATGCTTCGAAACGGTCAGACCAAACCAACAATAGCGTGGTGATTCGAAAGAGTCACCACGCTTTTTCAATTTCAGAACCGCGGTGCCAAACCACGGCGAATTGCGGGCTCAATCCGGCGATTCGGTCGCAAAAGAATCAATGATCGATTGATTCGCGGGTCTCGCGCTGATTTAGAGGAAAGAGCGAGTGCCAGACTGCAGGGATCCGATACTCCTGACCATGTGGCGGACTTACCTCACCAAGCGGACTTGCCCCAGCAAGATGATGACGCCCCGTTTGGGTCTCCGAGCTTGCATTTGGTCCAACTGAAAACAGTTCGAAGGGATCGAGTCGAGGCGTGTCAGGGAAACTCACTCGCCGCTATCCAGCATCGATTAGGGACACAAAACAAGTACACCGGGGGTCATTGAAACCACCGCGGTTTGAGTGACCGATCCAGGTTTGCTATCGAGATTTCATAGAAAGAACATCCGGCTGGTCTCCTCTCCAAGGAACTGTTCGGAAATAACTTCGATATTTGCATCGAGCATGAGAATCGGAACCCGAAGCGTCAGCGAGGGATTGGTGAAAAACTCAATGGCTTGCTACCCCTTGAGCGGAACGCAGCGAGCCGCGAAACTCCTGCGCAGGTGAGTGCAGTGCGCGTTCGCGAATGTCCTAAAGGTGAAGTCATGCAGACGGTTGAACCCGGCGAGTTGAAGTTTGCCGCAAGTGATGAGTTTCATCGCGAGATTCGACGGCGGGTCAGCCAGTATTTCGAACTCTCCGGGCTGCGGCAACGCGACTGTCCGCAGATGTATGTGAAGACGGCCATCTTGTTCGCCTGGACGGCAGTGTCTTACACGCTGCTTCTATTTTGCGCCACGACGTGGTGGTTGGCGTTTCCGCTGGCGATTTCCCTCGGTCTGTCGATGGCCGCCATCGGTTTTAACGTTATGCACGATGGAGGACATCGGGCATACTCGAACCATCGCTGGATCAACAGGTTCATGGCAATGGCCCTGGATCTGCTGGGAGGCAGTTCGCATGGCTGGGCCCGCAAACACAATGTGATTCATCACAGCTTTGCCAACATCACAGGACATGACGATGACATTGACATCGGCATTCTTGGTCGGTTGTCGCCGCACCAGCGACGCCTGCCCTTTCACCGACTGCAACACTACTACCTGTGGGTGCTCTACGGCTTTCTACCGGTGAAATGGCATTTCTATGACGACTTCCGGGACCTGATTACCGGCCGAATAGGCGGACATCGGATTCCTCGGCCGAAAGGATGGGAGATTGTCGTTTTATTCGGCGGCAAGATCATCTTCTTCTCGCTTGCCTTCCTGGTCCCCTTATGGCTGCATCCGGCGTGGGCCGTGCTGTCTTTGTATTTCGTGGCGTCGTTCGTGCAGGGCGTGGTACTCAGCATTGTGTTTCAGTTGGCGCACTGCGTGGAAAATGCAGCCTTTCCAATGCCGCACGAGCAGACTGGTCGAATGGACTCCGGCTGGGCCGTGCACCAGGTTGAGACAACCGTAGATTTTGCTCGCGAAAACCGCGTCCTCTCCTGGTTTATCGGCGGGTTGAATTTTCAGATCGAGCACCATTTGTTTCCGCGAATCTGTCACATCCATTACCGTCGCCTCGCACCGCTGGTCGAGACGACGTGCCGCGAATTCGGTGTCAATTACGAGCAGCACGAATCCTTGAGCGCCGCCGTGAGGTCACACTTTCGCTGGCTGCGCCGAATGGGGATGGAATAGCCCGTTTCGACGCCGAACCATGCCGAGAGCCAATTCGCGTTAACGACCGCTCGTCATCGGTGAATGCCCAAATGCGGTCGTCCACTATCCGCTGACTCGTCTCTTTGTCTGCGAGTAGTTCTCTCGTAAAGCCTGCCGCACCGGCGGCACGGTCCCTTCGGCGAATCAAATCCTCGATTCTCGATGCGACTTGATCCGCATTGACGAGTTCGGCGGGATCGCATCGGATTCGCTTGATCTCGCCGCGATCCGTGATGGCGACTAAGAAGTTGAATCGTTCCGTTCCAAGAAACAGATGCTTCAAACCCAGCAGCTTTCGTGGTCGGAGCGAACCCTTGTGGTCATTGAGGAATGACCGGAGCAGATCTTCCGGTTAGGTTCTTTTTGTGCTCCGCGATTGGCTCGAGCTAGGCGTAGAGCACACGGACTTTTAGCATGGACAGAATCTGTCCACGGACCTGGTGAATGTCTTTTCGTACAAGCGAGAGTAGATTAGCTTCAAAACTTAGAAGTGCCGTAAAACACGGCGAATATGGGCGTTTTTTAACTTTGGTATAGTTCGTGCTTAAAGAGAGGACACCAATCGATTATTCACCAATTTTGAATTGCCAAACACGATGACTGACCATCAAAAGCCAACAACTTCATCTCCGTCCAGTGCGACTCATGTCGAGGGTCGCGAGGACAAGACAGGCGTCGCGTCATCGTTGTTGAAGGGTCTGCCAACGCTGTTGGTGCTCGCCGTGATGGGAGGCGGTTGGATGGTCATGCACCATATCAATTCGGGCGGCAGTAGCGCCGAAGAGCTTTTTGAAGTCGCCGAGGCAACTGCGCCAAGCGACACTCTCGTGCTACCCGAGGGGAAGCTCAATGCAGCGAAGTTTCAAAGCGTTGCCGCACAAGCTCAGAACGTTCAGCACGTCCACACCGTGCCAGGACGATTGCGCTATGACCAAACCAAGCACGTCGATGTCAAAGCACCCATGGACGGTATCTTGGCGGAGTTGATTGTGACGCCCGGTGAACATGTCGAAACCGGCGATCTGATCGCAGTGCTTCGCAGTCCTGAGATCGGGCAAGCTCGGGCTGAAATCCTGAAGCGTCAAAAGGAACGTGATATTGCTCAGCAGATCCTGCAACGTGAACTGACGCTTGCCAAAAACCTTCAAGCGGTTTCGGCCATGCTCGACCTAGGAAAATCGGTTGACGAGATCGATTCCGCGTTCTCGAATCGGGCACTCGGTGCCTACCGTCAAGAGATCCTTTCAGCGTATTCGAAAATGCGGTTAGCTGACGAATTGATCGCCAACATTCGCCCACTGGTTGCCGCAGGTGCAGTTTCAGGACGGACGGTTCGTGAACGCGAAGGAGAACGGCAGCTTGCCGAGACTTCTTTCCGCACCGCACGCGACCAAGCTTCGTTTGCAATCGAGCAGTCCAAAATGAAAGCCGAAGCGAATGTCTCCGAAGCCAATCGGCAATTGAACCTTGCTTGGCAATCCCTTGAAACGCTGTTGGGATACAAAGAGAACAAAGACACGGTCAATCTAAGCAATGAAGACGCCTTATCACGACTGGAAGTCCGAGCACCGTTTAGCGGCAGTGTCGAATCGCAGGGGTTTGCCAACAACGAACGCGTGATGCGAGGCGACTCCTTGGTGGTACTCGCCAATACAGATTCGCTTTCGGTTGAAGCCAGTATCCGCGAGAGCGATTGGTCGGCGGTAGCTTTGCAGCCGGAAACTGAGGTTTCTGTCCTGGTGCCGGCCCTGGACGACCGCGTGTTCACCGCAAAGGTGCGTTACTTCGGTCGCGAAGTTCAAGCGGACACCAACTCGGTTCCGTTAATTGCGAGGATCGAGAACAGCGAAGGATTGCTTCGTCCCGGCATGTTCGTTCGCGTCACCGTCCCGATCGGCGAGGCCCGACAAGCGTTGTCGATCAAACCGGAGTCGGTTCTTCAACACGAAAACGAGAAGTTCGTCTTCGTTGACATGAACGACGGTGCTTTCAAACGCGTGGGAGTTTCCACGGGGCAAGCCTCCGAGGATTGGGTCGAAGTAACAGAGGGCCTTTCTATGGGACAATTGGTGGTGACCCACGGAGCGTTCTTGCTGAAGTCGGAGTTGTTGCTCCAGGGCGAAGGCGAATAGCGAAACACTCGCCGCTGGCCAAAGATCCTTCTCTGGCCTCATTCAACACTTGCCCCATCAAACAACTGCGTTGAGCGTCTAGCCAGCACGAACGCAACTCGGATCGCTCCATCATGCTCACGAAGATCATTGAATTCTCGCTCATCAACCGCGGCCTCGTTATCATCATGACGTTGCTGATGGCCGGTGCGGGTATGTACTCGGCACTCAATCTGCCGATCGACGCCGTTCCTGATATGACGAACGTCCAGGTCCAAGTCGTCACCGATGCGGGTTCGCTTTCGCCAGTCGAGGTCGAACGTTATGTAACCTATCCGGTCGAAAATACGATGGGTGGGCTTCCCGACGTCGAAGAACTGCGCAGCGTTTCTAAATTCGGCATCTCCGTCGTCACGATCGTGTTCGAGGAAGGAACCGACATCTATCGTGCTCGGCAACTCGTCACCGAACGCCTTGGGGATGCGGCCGCAAACATTCCGCCCGGATACGGAACGCCAACGGTCGGCCCACTGACCACCGCGCTCGGCGAGATATTGCAATTTGAAGTTCGCAGCGACCGTCATTCGCCGATGGAATTGCGAACGATGTTGGAGTGGGAAATCTCACCCAAGTTACGACAAGTCAGCGGCGTCACCGAAATCAACACGCACGGCGGTTACTACAAAACTTTTGAGGTCCAACCCGATCCCGATCGGATGACCAGCTACGGCATCCCGATGGAACTGCTCTTTCAGCGGTTGCAAGCGAACAATAATACGGCGGGTGGCGGATACGTCATTCACCACGGTGAACAACGATTCATTCGCGGCGTCTCTTTGCTCGAAAACGAAAAAGACATCGAGTCCGTCGTCATTCGCCGCGAACCCGACGGAAATCCGATTCTGCTGGGCGACATTGCCAAGGTCAGCATCGAGCCCATGACGCGGCAAGGCGCGGTCACTCGCGACGGACGCGGCGAAGTCGTGACCGGCTTGGTGATGATGCTGATCGGCGAGAACTCTCGCGAAGTAGTCGAGCTTGCCAAAGCTCGACTCAAAGAAATCGAAGTCACGTTGCCTGAGGGCGTGCATCTGGAGGTGACGTATGACCGAGCCGCTTTGATCGGCCGGACGCTCAAGACCGTTCTCACGAACCTGACCGAAGGCGGCATGTTGGTGATCGTGGTGCTGTTATTGATGCTTGGAAATCTACGAGCCGGCATCATTGTCGCACTTGCGATTCCGTTGTCGATGTTGTTCGCGACCAATGTGATGGCCTACACCGGGGTGACGGCCAGCTTGATGAGTTTGGGGGCGATCGACTTTGGCTTGATCGTCGATAGCAGTGTCATCATGGTGGAGAACTGCATTCGCAAACTATCGCATGACAACGGTGACGCGAAGCATGAAGATGTGATCCGCGACGCCGCCGTCGAGGTTCGCAAGCCGACCATGTTTGGCGAGTTGATCATCGCGGTCGTGTTCCTGCCGATTCTGATGCTCGAAGGCACCGAAGGCAAGCTGTTTCGTCCGATGGCCCTCACGGTGCTTTTTGCTTTGGGCGGTTCGATGATCCTGTCACTGTCGTTCATGCCCGCCATGGCGTCGATCTTCCTGCCAAAGAAAATGAAGGAAGACGACGTGTTCGTGGTGCGAATCGTCAAGTTTTTCTACGAACCGCTAGTGACACGAGCGATCAAGCATCCTTACGTGACGGTGGCGATGGCACTGACCGTGTTCGCGCTGAGCTTACCGATGGCCCGAAACCTGGGTGCGGAGTTCATGCCGCGACTGGAAGAAGGTGACTTGCTGGTCGAAGCCTCGCGTTTGCCCAGCGCAACGCTGGAAGGCTCGATCGAGATGTCGACTCAGATTGAGAAGATTCTTAAGACATACCCCGAAGTCGAAACGGTATTTTCCAAAACCGGCCGCCCTGAAATCGCCAATGATGTGATGGGCGTTCACCAAACCGACGTGTGGGTGCTGTTGAAACCCGTCCACGATTGGCCCGATGGGAAGACTCGCAACGACTTGATCGAACAGATGTCCGAAGAACTCAACGCCAATGTCCCCGGCGTTGCATTCGGGTTCACTCAGCCGATTGAAATGCGAGTCGACGAGTTGGTCGCCGGCGTGAAAGCCGACGTGGCGGTTCTGCTGTACGGCGACGACATGGAAATTCTCGGTGCGAAGGGGAAAGAGATCGAAGCCGTTTTGCGTGCGATCCCCGGCGCAGTGGACGTGAAGGCCGATTACCAAGCCAACTTATCGACGCTCACCATCAAGACGAAGCCACAAGCACTCGCCCAGTACGGTATTGACGCCCAAACCGTGCTCGATGTTGTATCGTCGCTGGGCGGCCACCAAGTCGGCCAGATTTTTGAAGGCCGAGCACGCTATCCCATCATGGTCCGAGTACCCGAGCAGTGGCGAGAGAACTTGACGCTGCTGGAACAGGTTCCTGTCGCGGACTCCAACGGCAAAGCGGTTCCGCTGAAGGAACTTGCTGACATTCGTTTGGAGGAAACTCCGCCCACGATCGAACACGAAGGTAACCGCCGGCGGACATTCATCTCGGCCAACGTTCGCGGACGCGACGTGGCAACGTTTGTGACGGAGGCTCAAAAAGCCGTTTCCCAGAAGGTTGAATTCGCACCCGGATATGAAGTGAAGTGGGGTGGCGATTTTGAAAACTTGCAATCCGCCAGCAAGCGTCTTGCCATCATCACACCGATTGTGCTGATGATCATCATGTTGCTGTTGCATACCAGTCTTGGCTCGATGCGGCTGGCGTTATTGATCTTCCTAGCCGTTCCCATGGCAGCTTCAGGCGGAATCATCGCGTTGTACTTCCGTGAGATGCCCTTCAGTATTTCCGCAGGCGTTGGTTTCATCGCCCTGTTCGGCGTCGCGGTACTCAACGGTCTTGTGTGGGTCAGCGCTGCCGAGCATTCCCGCAAGTCAGGCATGCCGCTGCAAGATGTCAGCTACGACACTGCGCTCGTTCGCCTGCGTCCCGTGTTGATGACGGCCTTGGTCGCGAGCCTCGGGTTCTTGCCGATGGCATTGTCGACCAGTGACGGTGCCGAGATGCAGCGTCCGCTAGCGACTGTCGTGATCGGTGGCTTGATCACATCGACGCTTTTGACTTCGCTGGTGATTCCAACGATCTATCCGTGGTTCGCACGAGGACTCAAAGACATTGAACTTACGCATCATGACGAGCCAAATCCAATGCTCGATTGATGCTTGAAACCACGGTGGGCAGCGATCGATGCTTCGCCGATCGGTGATCTTGTTCGTGAATGCCGTCTCAAATGGATCCCGGATGAGAGCCCCTGCCCACCACCTTTTACTGAGAAGATCTGTCATGCGACACTCTGAGAAACACCGAACCGACCGAATCGGATGGTTAAGAGCAGCGGTCCTGGGAGCCAATGACGGAATCGTTTCGACGGCCAGTTTGGTCGTCGGTGTCGCGGCGGCGGAAACGAATCGCGGGAGCATCCTGCTCGCCGGTGTCGCGGGCTTGGTCGCCGGCGCGATGTCGATGGCTGCCGGTGAATACGTTTCGGTGAGTTCGCAATCCGACACCGAGAACGCAGACATCCAACGTGAACGCGTAGAACTCGCCACTAAGCCGGAAGCCGAACTGAAAGAACTGACGGCGATCTACATTGACCGCGGCCTTGATGAATCGCTCGCTCAACAGGTCGCCAAGCAACTGAGCCATCGCCATGCTCGCCACTGCCGGCATCGGCTACCTGTTCGGCGTTGCCGTCTAAACAAGTGAAATTGCAATGTGGACCGCTGAACAAACCGACGATGTTACTCTCCTTCTGATGGAATTCGGGACGGTCGCACCACTCGAAGACACTGCTTCAAACGAGTTGCAGGGCTTCATCCATCAAGCGTTTCAACCACCCCTTGGCAGGTAGCTGGAAGAAAGAACTCGGAATGTTTGGAAACGATTTTCCGACCACGATTCCCTGGAATCCAAAATCGAAGCGATCATCGCGACGAACTGAAATCACTTGCTTCGATGCCCAAGGACTTGAGTTTGCTGCGTAGGGTGACGCGGCTGATTCCCAGGAGCGTGGCGGCCTTGAGTTGGTTGCCCCCGGTGTGGGTGAGGACTTGGCGGAGCAACTGGCGTTCGGCAATCGTGATCGCTTCGGCATAGAGATTGTCGGTTCCGGCTTCGAGTCTTTCGGCGACGAACTTTTCAGACAGGAAATCGGGATCGTTCGACGACCCGTTGCCACCGTGTCCGTCACCAAGAGGCGGTAAGAAGTCCGGCAGCAAGATATTGCCGCGGGCGGTGAGCAGCGATTGCTTCATCACGCTTTCGAGTTCGCGAACGTTGCCGGGCCAGTGATAGTGACTGAGTGTCTCGATCGTTTCCGGCGCGATGCTGCGAATGTCTTTTCCGAACTCGCTGCTGTATCGACGCAGAAAATACTCGGCGAGCACTCTGAGGTCATCTTCACGATCACGCAGCGGCGGTAAGTTGATCGTGACGACGCTGAGTCGGAAATAGAGATCACTGCGAAACAAGCCTTCGGATACGAGCTGTTTCAAGTCGTGATTGGTGGCGGCGATGATTCGCACGTCGACTTGAATCGGCGTGTTGCCACCGACTCGCTCGAACGATTGGTCTTGCAAGACCCGCAGCACCTTGGCCTGCGTCATCGGCGACATGTCACCGACTTCGTCCAAAAACAACGTGCCGCCGTCGGCTTGTTCGAGTTTCCCGATTCGTTGCCGGTGAGCGTCGGTGAAGGCACCTTTCTCGTGGCCAAAGATCTCGCTTTCGAGCAGTGCGTCGGGGATCGCGGCGCAGTTGATCGCTTGAAACGGGCCGGTCGATCGAGCGCTGTGATGATAGATGGCTTGAGCGACGACTTCTTTGCCGGTGCCGCTTTCACCGAGCAACAACACCGTCAGGTTCTGCGAGGCGACGCGACCGATCGCTTTGTAGACTTCCTTCATCGCGTTGCAGCGTCCGACAATCGCATCGCCCGAGGACTCCTCGTCGCTATTGGATTCAGCGAGCACGGGTTGCACACGCACCATGCGACTGAGATTGAAGGCTTTGTCGAGTAGTGTGCGGATCTCGTCGAGTTCGAGCGGCTTGAACAGGTAGTCGTACGCACCGAGCTTAGTCGCTTCGATGGCCGACTGAACGGTGCCATGTCCGGTGATGAAAATGAACGGGACTCGCGAGTCGATTTCACGAAGCCGCTTGAACAACTCCAAGCCGCTCGTATCGGGCAAGCTCAAGTCGATGACCACAACATCGGGTTTGGCTTCAAGGAAAAGCCGCTCGCCTTCGATTCCGGTTTTTGCCGCCAATACCGAGATGGTGTCGCTCGTGAAGGCTCGCTCAAAGGCTTTGCAAATGGACGCTTCGTCATCAATGACTAATAGGGTTTGCATGAGGCCTCGGTATGTCCAAACGCACCGCGGTCAGCGGAGTTGGAGATCAATTTCTCGGTCGGGAAACATTCGCCGGCGATCGGCAACACCAACTTAAACTCGGCCCCACCGGTGACGCGGTTTCGGCCCGTCAACGTGCCACCATGCGAAACAGCAATGCGGCGGCAGATGCCTAGTCCAAGTCCCACGCCGGTCGGCTTGCTAGTGGAAAATGGCGTGAACAGTTTCGCCAGCATGTCATCCCGAATGCCTTCGCCGCTATCGGAGACCGAAAGCTCCAATTCGCCGGCCGTCGTTTTGGCTGCAATGGTGAGGTTGCCGCCGCTTGGCATCGCATCGAGTGCGTTGAGCGAAAGGTTCAGTAGCAACTGCTGAATCTGGGAAGGATCACCATCAATCGTGATCGGATCGTCATCGCAGTCGACGGACAGCTTGACACCGCTGGATTGGCAGCGACCGTCAATCAGTTGAACGGTCTTGCGAATGACCGACTGAATAGGAAAGACGGCGTGTTCGCCTTGCTCGGGCCGAGCATAGTCCAGCAAGCTGTTCACGCTGCGTTCCATCCGCCGGATCTCTTGTTCGACAAGCTCCAAGTCATCGTTGGGAAAGCCTTCGTCGGCGAACTTTCCTCGATTGACTTGAATCAACATCTTGATCGACGTCAACGGATTGCGGATCTCGTGCGCGACGCCGGTTGCGAGCTGAGCCAGCGTCGTCATTTGTTGTGCTCGCAGTGCTTCGGTTTCGCGAGCCATCGTCAGACGTTCCGCCTCAGCTTGCTCGGTCGCCGTCAGGTCACGAATGATTGCGATCCGCAGGGGGCGAGATTCCGACGGGTACTCGCTGACCGATACTTCGACGGGGAATGTGGTTCCGTCGAATCGTCGTGCGCTCAGTCGGAACGATGCCGGAAGCGAGTCGAACGAACGCGGCAGGCTCTGCAAGAATGAAGCCGCCGTCTTGCCAACCAAGTCATCCAATTCGGCGCTGAACAAGTCTGTCATCGCCCGATTGCATGACAGGATCATGCCTGCATGGTCGAACGTGACGATTCCTTCGCTGGCGTTCGCGACGATCGTTTCGCTGCGCCTGTGTTCTTGGATCGCGATTCGCCGAAGCGGACCGATGATGACCCACCACAGAACAGGTGCACAAACCAACGTCAGCAGCACCGCGTCCAAAAAAGCCTTGCCCGTTTCGCCGAGGAATTTCGGCATCAAGTGCGGCAGCACCAACATGACACCGACTTCGGCGATGAACACCAGCATCAACACAATGCCCAGAATCCGCGCCGGTGAGCGAAGGATCGAGGAGAGAGCTGAAACACGGTTGGACATACGCAAGAACTGGTCGAGCCTGGGAAAGTAAAACGTCTCCGGTGGGATCAAACGCGGCGAATCTTCGCCCGAAGGCTTCGCATTACCGGAACGTCCATGGTCATAAGTCTGCTCAAAGCAGCCGGAAGCGGACCATTCTATCAGCGATTTCGACACGGGACATCTCATCGAGTGTGGCAATCAACATCGAGGTTGAAAGCCAGTGTTTTCGGCGGCGATACAGACGAACCCCCGCACCGACTTGCGTAGCTAAGCAACACACGTGCCGATGATGTCACGTTCGCCGATCTGTCGCATCCGATTCCCCAATTGCAGTGAACACCGCTCTTTCACGCGTCGGTAGCTGTTTTCCATCATTGTGGCAGAGACAACTGTGGAAAGAATCTGTCCATCTAAGTGAACAGGTTCCGTCTCCACCTTTTGAGAAGGTTTCGCGACGCGGATTACCTGAAAGTTGTCCGCTGAACGCCAGATACAATTGACAAACGGTCCCAATCACCAATCTTGGTTGACGACTTCATGACCAGTTCGCGTTCCGACGCTGCGCCACACCGTCAGATCGACTGAGTCAGAAACGCTGCGTACGGAGCCATCGAGCAGGGCGACTTGAACCAGGCCGGTGTGATAACTGCGGGAAGTGATCATCGCATAGGTCGGTTGACCCGCAGAACCATTCTTGCCTTCTTGCCAGGAGTTGAAATCCATCTCGTCGTACGTTCGACCGCCTGTGGTGTAGCGAACCTTCGTATTGGGCGTTAGCGTCGTGGTGAAACCTGTGTGATGCACGCGACCGTCAGGCCATTCGGTGTGGCCGGTGTCTTTGAAGTCGGGACCGCTCGCGACGATGGCTTCGGCTTCGGCCTGCGTGGTCGGAATCACCGTCGTGACTGGCCCACCGTTGCGAGTGTAGGGGGTCCAAGCTTTCACTTCGGCGATCAATAGTGTGTTGGAAGCCCCATCGAGACAGTCTCGGAATCCAAGAAACGAATTCGGATAGAACATTCCCTCACCGCCCTTGCGGGTTGTTGGATTGTAAACGAACCAACTCCCGAAATTGAATCCATAGCTTGTCGGATACAGCGACGGACGAGTGTCGCTGAAGACACGAACTTGGTCGGTCCCAGGATCACTCGGACAAGCGAACGTTGGAACCTTGACTTCGTGAATCGAACGTTGCCCGTCCCACGCGGTCGACAAGTCCACTCGCTCATACAGGTTGGATTGCTCAAGTTGCGGAAGGACTCGACCATGCACGCCCCATGACCCGTTGTTGGCAGTGCTGCTGACGCTCAAGTCCAAAACGGCTGACGGTGGGAACTTCTTAAACGCACTCTCATAGTTGTGGCATGCCAATGCGATTTGCTTCAGGTTGTTGGAGCATTGCATTCGGCGAGCGGCTTCTCGAGCCGACTGAACCGCGGGCAGAAGCAGGCCGACGAGCACACCAATGATCGCAATCACCACAAGCAATTCGACCAGGGTGAATCCATTCCATTGACGTCGCATTGAAGGTTCTTTCGAGGTTTGAGTGTTGGAGTGATAATCAGGCCCGGATCACGGCACATTCCGTGCTTCACATCACCTACGCAACGTTCATTCCAACTGCGTGTTTGCTTGTTTTTCTAACGAAATGCCAGCCTTTCGAATCTAAGCGGCGTTTGCTTCGACGGAATTCCCATCGTCGTCGGCGGAAAAGTGTCCGGGCTGCGTCTTGTCCGACGAGTTTACCTACCCACGATCTAGCAACAAACTTTTGCACGAGACAACGTTTTTCCGCTCGCTTCGATTCCGCATGCTGGTTCCATTACGGCAAGCAAACCGATTCACCATCGTTGAAGTACGACGCCATCGAACTTGGGATAGCTTTTTGGCGACACCCAGGGCTAGCGGGCTGTCGGTTTAGTCCTCATCGAAACCCGAAGCGTGAGCGAGGGATACATACAAAGGACTTAATGGTGATGAATCCCTCGCTCACGCTTCGGGTTACGATTAAATCAACAGCCCGCTAGGGACGCTGTTGCCTTCAGCCGAGGGTTGAATTAGAGCAATTGCGTTGGAATCAATTGCCAGCAGCTCATCCTAGGTGCCGATTGGGTTGGCAGCGTCCGAGCTTGGTTGTGGAGCCGGCGATCGTGGCGTCACTCACTGTCGCTGACGAGTTGTTACTCCCTGCCGAGCTCAATGCCGACGTCGGTGCCAGGGGCAAATTGTTGGAAGGCGGCGTACATGATCGTGACGAGACGCAGGGAGGTGTACTCACCGGGCAGGGACTTGATCCGGTGCCGTTGGCTCGGGTCGTGGATGCTCAGACCCTGGACGTCGGGGTTTCAATCGTCTTGGTGTTAGACATGGGCGGGTTCCTCCATGTGGATGATCTGTCGAGGTTCACCGATTGACGTCGTGAATTCTGCTGCTCGATCGTCGGCGGCGATTTCGGCCGGATTGTCCAAGCGATTCAGCACCATCACGCCCGTACGCGACATGCGTTGTAGCGTTTCGTCCAACTGCTGTTGAATTACATGCGAAATCCGGATCAAAACGTAACCGCTAGTGATCAAATGAAAATCAACCATGGACCGGTACGGCCATCTCTTCCCCGGTCAGGCAGAGGATGCAGCGAGTCAGATTGGCCAGATGATGAACGTAGAAAATGACCCAGCGGAAAAAGCCGCTGCTGGGTGAGCCTCACCACTGTTTCATGTCGATCTGGCAGGCTATCTTACTGGAGCCAAGTCGAAGGCTCGTGCAGCGATGGTGCCGAATCTGTCACCACGAAGGTTTTTGGCAGCGTCGTTCCAGCCCGGAAATCGACAAATACATCGTAAATCACGACACCTGCCCAGGTGGTGGAATTGGCAGACACAGGGGATTTAAAATCCCCCGGCCGGATACGGCCTTGCGGGTTCGAGTCCCGCCCTGGGTACTCTAGTCGTGAGCGTTTTAACCCTTAAAACGCAGCCTTTTTGACGATTTTCGATAACGCCGACGGTTCGTTTCCGTTGGCGTTTTTTCGTGTCGGTGTGGTCGCTTTCCGTTTTCCGCACCGGATTTGCAGGGAATTCAATCGATAGATCGAGCCAGCACAAAGGTAGTGACTTGTTTGACGTCCTATTTTACTTGGCCTAGGCCGCCCCGACCAAGACGCGGGGCGAACTTGCGGCTCAGGCAAAGACCGACATCACCGTCTCCTTCAACACCAAACA
The DNA here is from genome assembly GCF_007859915.1 of Neorhodopirellula pilleata. Taxonomy (GTDB): domain Bacteria; phylum Planctomycetota; class Planctomycetia; order Pirellulales; family Pirellulaceae; genus Rhodopirellula; species Rhodopirellula pilleata. The sequence goes on along the minus strand of NZ_SJPM01000008.1, from coordinate 42,155 downwards.
CCAAGCATTTCTGGACCTTGTGCTGGCCCACGATGTCTCCGAAGGTGTTCGGGAATCTGACCAAGGCAAACTGACTCCTTTGTTACGGCTGAAGTACAACAACTCGATCGCGGATGCCGTCTTGGAACTTGGACGACCGGAAGAAATGATTGCGGTGCGCCTATTAACTGCCCTCATTCCACGGCAAGCAATTGCAGGGCGTCCAAGATGACGAATCCGGTTGTGTCGGCGTTGCTGATTTGAATTTGGGAATCGACTTCGGCTTGCAATTCGATGGTGTCGATCAAACGAAAGTGTTCTCCAGACGGCAGCGACTCGGTTTGATCGACTTGGAATGTTTTATGGTGCGATCCCGAAACAATACTGACAGGGACATTCTTTGCTCTGGTTTCATGGGCCGAATAAGCCATCAGCAATTGATATCGTCCTGACTTGGGAACCCTGAAACGAAAGATGGCGGTGCTTTCGACGCTCGCTTGGGAGTCCTCTTCCCCGGTGAAGAGATATCCGCTGGCGATGTGCGGTTTGAAGTTCGTCGATCGCGACCAGTTGCCTTGCAGTTCAGCAGCCGCGTCATCGAGCACGATGCCTTTGAGTGACTCCATGTCGATGGAACGATTCGTCGTCGGTGAATCCGCCACTACCGGCAACTCGAGGATTTGCTTTTGAGCCAACAATCGTTTGCGGAGTCTTTCATAGGGCAACGTCTGCACGGGCACATCTTGGTCCGCAGACAACGCCGCAGCGATCCCGGCGGCTTGCCCGATGATCATCCATGTCCCTTCGATTCGCAGCGACGAGATGCCAACGTGGGTGCATGATAGCGCTACCGGCACGAGTAAGTTATCGCACTGATCCGGTTTCGGCAGGATCGATCGGTATGGGACATGGTACGCATAGCCCTGTTTCGGATCGGAACGTCGAACGGGAAAGATCGTTCCTTCGTTGATGACGCCTCCGTCCTTCAGTGCGATTCGCCGGCAGTCGTGCGAATCGATCGGGAAGGATGAGATGGCAATCGGATCCTCTTTCTCGGGCGATTCGAGAATATCCTGCTGACTGATCACGTACATTCCTTTCATTCGACGCGACTCGCGGACGTATAGCGCCGGTGAGAAATGGTCGTAGTTGGCGAATTCGTCGACACATAAGCCAAGGTTCTTGAACTGATTGCGAACGGGCGTCGGGACCGCCGGATCGGTCGTCAAAAACTGATAAAACTCGAGCGTGTATTGTTTGTGCGCTTCCCATATCCTCTTCCTTTCAGACTCGTCGGACGAATGCCATTCGGTTCCGCCACCGACCAGACCGATCGAGAATTGACCACCGATCGAGTTGTTGCCGTCGAGTTTGTTGCCCGGCAACGGATAGAGATCAAACCCGACGCGTTTCTCTCCCGCTTGCAACGCGCGACGGATGATTTCGAATCTCGCCGGATCGTAGTGGTCCGGCCTGGGCATCGGGACGCGGTTTTCCGGTTTTGCGGTCAGGCATAGGCGAAAGCTGTAAGTCATGATGTTGCTATCACCGGCTTCATCTGGGTTCTTATCGATTGGGCCGCTGTCCGCACCGGTGAGCAGCGGCAACAGGTTGCCGTCGTCGTCAAAGCCGCTGATGTTCATCTTGCGTTTGGGATACTGCTTGCCGGCGAGCGACTCGCCGTACTCGTCACGGCCTTCCCGACCGATCGTCCAGTCGACTCCGGCGGCGGCCATCAGGTCGCCTTCGTAGGTGCCATCGACAAAGACTCGACCGGTGAACGTCCCGTTGGTCGTCACCACTGAGGTGATTCGCTTCCCTACTTTGCTGACCGATCTCAGATATCGTTCGGTCAGCACTTCAACGCCGGCCTCGTTAAGCATTTGCATCGTTACGCGCATCGCAACATGTGGTTCGAACGTCCAAACCGATTGATCTTTCTTTGCCGGATTGTAGGGTGCCTTGAGGCCGCGATCGGTGTAGTCCTTGACGATGCGTGTGTGCCATTCATCGAACAAACCCATCACCGTGCTGCGGACCATTTGGTTCGAATCGCAATGGCTAAGCCCACCCGTGTTCATCGCCCCCACATGGTCGGTCGGTTCGAGCAGAATGACCGATGCCCCTTCGCGCGCCGCAGCGATCGCGGCACAAAACCCGCCGGGCGTCGAACCATAAACGATCACATCGGATTCGATCGCGACACCCGACTCAGAATTCCCACGCTGCTCGGTTGGGTGAGCCGGAAGCACCGCGACCGTCATCAGCATCCAAATCGGTACCAACATCCATCGCGTAGAGAAGGCAGTGAAAGTGGGACGCGAGATGGCTCGATTGATAACGAAACTTGGCATGAGCGTTTGTCCTGGTGCAGAATTACGAAGAATGGCGGATCCGAAACCCCGATCCTCCCAAAAGTGAGAAACGGGATCTCTGATGGAATCGGGCGCAAGATAACTTTCCGATCAACCTTGGGCTATTATGATAGCTCAACGCGGCCAACTCATTTACCTTCTTGAAATCAATACCCATGCCCCGAACTTTTCTGTCCACATCAGTATTCAATTGGTTCATCACACTCGTTCTGCTCGGTCAACACGCAGGTTACGCCGACGAGCAAGGTCAGATTCCCGATCCTGATTCGAAGCCGGCTGACATGAGCCAACCGGTCCAGGTCTACATCCTGCTTGGTCAATCCAACATGCTCGGTTTTGGCAAGATCAATGGCGGCGAAGGTTCACTCGAACATGCCGTTCGCGAAAAGCAGCTTTACCCTTATCTTGTCGATGACAACGGCGACTGGACAGAGCGAAACGATGTTCGTAACGTCCGCGTGATGGGAAGCGGCACAGGCGGCATGAAATTGTTCAACAACGAGTGGTTGACAATCAAAGGAAAGGCGATCGGACCGGAGATCGGTATCGGGCATCACTTGGGTACCGCGATCGCCGCGCCGGTGTTGATCTTGAAGAGTTGCATCGGCAACCGAGCGCTCGGCTGGGATTTGCTGCCGCCGGAGAGCGAGGGATTTGAGTTCACCGACGAGGACGGCGTCACTTGGATTCATCCCGGGTACAAAGAAACTCCCGAGCGCTGGCAGAAAGGTTCCGAGCCAAAACAGATCAATTGGTACGCGGGCATGCAGTACGACGGCGACATCGCTCGGGCCAAAGGCGTGCTTGTCGAGCTTGATCAGTATTACCCCGACGCGAAAGAGTACGAGGTCGCTGGGTTTTTCTGGTGGCAGGGCGACCGGGACAGTCGTAGTGCGGCTCTTTCAAGTCGATACGAGCAGAACCTCGTCCATTTGATTGAACAGCTACGAAAAGATTTCGATTCGCCGAACGCGAAATTCGTTTGTGCGACGCTCGGGCAAACGCAACAAGGTTCAACCGACAACGGCGGCAAGATTCTCGACGCGATGATGGCTGTCGATGGCGAGTCGGGAAAGTACCCGCAGTTCAAAGGAAACGTCGCGACCGTTTACACCCATCCGCTTTCGCAAGGCGGCAGTTCAGGAAGCCATTATGGTGGAAACGCCGAAACGTATATGAATGTTGGCGAAGCGATGGGAAAAGCGATGGTGAAGCTGCTCGCAGCCGAGTGACGTCTAAGGTGGCATAGGCCTCCAGTCTGTGTTTGTCGCCACACAGTCTGGAAGCCGATGCCACGTTCACACACTCTCCCCGTCTTATTGGAAAGCTTGCCAATCGCGGGGGTAGGCGTCGTTGATCAGCCAGTCCCAGTTACGTCCAACGGCCTGTTGCGGCGACGGTATTCCCCATCGGGATTCGTCGAGCACGCCATCCCAAACGTTGGAGTTTGTCGAACGGGCGTTGCGGTTCACCCAACCGATACTGTGACATTACGCAAGTGATTCGTACCGGCACCACAGCGTGCCACCGCCCACGTTCTCCGGCGCAGTCCGTTGTTAATCCATCCACGGGATTATCTTCTCCGCCCACCTCGCGCCGTGCTCGCGCAGACCCGGGCCGCTGAAATGGATCCCTTGTCCATTGCGTTCTCGAAGCGTTCCTTTGAGCGCGTCGGAGTCTGGTCCTTGGTGCGCGACGCCGTCCCGCCACAGCGACTCCTGAGCGGCGCGGATCTCGTCGCTCCCTTCGTCGCCGGGGACGTGATAACTGGCTTGTGCGACAAACCAGGGGGCGTTCCAGCCGATCGCGCGTCGAGATTCACGGATAACGGTTTCCAGGTACTCGCGGTAAAGCTCGCCCGACAGCGTGCGTGATGGGTCTTTCTGATTGGCGTCGCTTTCGCCTTGGTGCCACAGCACCGCTCGAAAGCCGTGCGGCCCCAGCGGTTTCATCCGTGAGACGAATGCGTCAAATGCAGCACCTCGGCTGGCCCATGATCCGTCGGCGAGTCGCTCGACGCGGCTTTCGATGGTGGGCGGATTCGGGAAAGTCGCCCCTTCAGGCAGCCACTCGCGCACGCTCGTCGCGCCGATACCGCAAGCGATGATGCCCACGGGAACTTTTTGTGTCGCGACGACCGCATCGGCGAATGGAGGAATGAAACTGCCTCCGGTTCCGCTGGCACCCGGCTGCGGATCGTCGGCAATCCGCCAAGTCTTGCCATCGAAAGCGGCAACGCGGCCGCTTTGTGTTCGTTGTTTTTCTTCGCCGTGATTGGCCGAATTCGATTGACCGGCGATGACAAACAACTCGCCGACGCCGACCCGATCGACCGAGCCGCTGGCGACCGCTTTCCCGGCCTGCGAAACCCTCACTTCGAGTCGCCACCATCCACCGGCGGGCGTCTGGACGGTTCCTTGGACGGTTCGCCCCGATACCGAACCGCTCACGCGTTGCCAAGACGTCTCGTCGGACTCGCTGGCGAACCGTGCTTCGATCGTGGAGTCCGTCTTCGATAGTTCATCCGACAGTTCCTCGGGCAGTTCACCCGTGATCCGCAGCGTTCCCGCACCGGGGCTCGATCGCTGAACGACTTGATATTCGAGTGGGGACGTCAAACGCAACTCGACCGCGTGCAATTCCGCCCTTGGTAAGAGTGACCATGCGATGAGGGCGGCGTAAGGCAAGACAAATTGATGTACCGAATTCATGGGATTCAACGCATCGGTGTGGGGTGTTTCATGATGATGTTACTGGTTGCCGCCGGATTGCGTCTTCGCGTCAGCGACTCTGCCCGTGAGGTGGCGTGTAACCTTAATGTCGTTATTTTGTTTCTTGCCAGGAGTGCTGCGGCCGTCGGTGATCAGCTTTTCCAGCAATGCTTTCATCTCGGCAACTTTCTCGGGCATCGCGGCTGCTAGGTTTTGAGTTTCCCCAAGATCTTTGCTGAGATCATAAAACTGCTCGGGTTGCGATTGATCGCCACCTTTGCCCCAACCGCCCGATCCAGGTGCAGCGATGTATTTCCAATTACCTTGACGTACCGATGGGATACCACGGATGGAACAGTTCACCGCCGTCTCACGAACGGGTCGATCTTCACCGAACAGCAGCGGAACCAAGCTGAAGCTGTCCTCGCCGCTGTTGTCCGGGAGTTTCGTTTCGAGCACATCGGCGAAGGTCGCGATCAGATCGGCTTGTTGCACGAGTTGATCGCAAACACTGCCCGGCTTCACCTTTCCGGGCCAACGCACGATGAAGGGAACGCGGTGCCCACCTTCCCAGGCATCAGCCTTGTATCCGCGAAGAGGCCCGCTCGGGTAGTGCCCCTTTTTCTCGAGGTCGCCTACACCGATATAAGGTGCGCAACCGTTGTCGGACGTGAAGACAACGATCGTGTTGTCGGCGGCACCGCTTGCATCCAGAGAATCAAGCACGCGTCCTACGACGGCGTCGGTCTCCATGACAAAGTCGGCGTAAAGATTGAGTTGACTCTTGCCCTTCCAAGCATCATTGACCGAAAGTGGTGTGTGAGGCGAGGTGAAGGGCATGTACAAAAGAAACGGCTCTTCGTACGCAGCGGAATCGGCAATCCATTTCACCGCCCGATCAGCCAATGCGGGCAGGATCGGCTCGAGCGTCCAATCTTCCAGCGCCGGCCCTTGCACGCTCGCTTGGTTGTTCTTGAACAATTCGGCATCCAGGAACTCAGACGGAATTCCTACGGTGCGGTCGTTTTCGATGAAACAAAACGGCGGATGGTTGGGGACATCGGTTCCGAAGTAAACATCAAAACCACGCGTCGTCGGTCCGCCGGCGATCGGTTGTGAGAACGTCTCGCGCCACACTTCGCGATGGGCATCGGTGGCAACGGCTTGGCCTTTGGGTTTTTCCTTGAAGACTTTCGAGCGATCCGATGGGATCGGCCACTGCCAACCGAGATGCCACTTGCCAACACAGGCGGTACGATAGCCGTGCTGCTTCGCAAGTGTTCCGATCGTGACGCGATCGGGCGCGATCAAAGGCGATCCCCACAGGGGAACGATCCCGGATTGCAATCGCGTGCGCCAGTGATAACGTCCGGTCAGCAGAGTGTAACGCGACGGCGAACAGACGCCCGACGACGAATGCCCATCGGTGAAACGCATCCCTTGCGACGCGAGCTTGTCGATGTGCGGCGTAGGAATCTTGCCGCGTTCCGGGTTGTAACATTGGACATCGCCATAACCGAGATCGTCAGCATAGAGGATAACGATGTTCGGCTTTTGCGTTGAACCATCGGCGATGGCGGCGGTCAATGTTTTCGGTTCGGCGTAATAAGAGAGGTCGTTCCGGTAAGCCAAGCGTTGCTCGATGAAGCGTGCCACGGTTTCACCAAGCAAAGCGTTCCCGGGACTGTTGAAGTGACAATCGTTTCGATTTTGTAACTCATCAATTTGCGGGGTGATCGCGGCGAAGAGATCGTCAATGGCGATATTGTGCTCGGCCATCACCTTTGCCGCCGCAGCGTTGCGTTCGATGATCGACTCGGCCGTGTATTGGCCGGGAACGTCGGGAAGCGGCGTCGTGCTCGCCCAAATCAACGTTGCGCCGGTCTGCTTCATGCGTTGCACGAGTTGCTCGAGCCGATCGGCGTAGTCGGCGATCGGCGTGTTGCGATCATGGATGCCGAAGTTGAAATGAATGATGTCCCACTTGCCGTCGCCCATCCACACGTCGATCTTCTTCAACCCCGTGCTCGTTGGGCCGCAGTTGGCCGGGGCGCGATGCACGTTCGCTTTGCCCGCGAGCTCCCTTCGAACCGTTTCGGTGTAAGCGCGGGAAACGGAATCGCCGATCAAGAGCACCCGGGGCAAAGTTGGGTCGTCCTCGACGTAGTCCCAGGCATTGGACTGTCCGGCCAGTTTCTGCCGCTGGTGGATTGGCAAGTAGAAGCCCCCTAATTCCGATTGCAGTACCCGTTCCCAAGCCTGTCGTTCAGGTGTCAGCGTTTCGACCCAGGCCTGATACTTCGCATCCAACTCGGCGGCAGCTTTGGCTTTCTGCGCGGCCGCCTCTTCCGCGTTGGTCGGCTCTCCCTGTTCTAACGCAAAACCTGACGCCGAGAGGGCGAATAACAAGATTGGTAGATACAGAAGTCGTCTCATGACAGAATACCCATTGGTAATGGATCGCAACGCAGAACACGAAGTCGAAGTCGTCCGGAAATTGGCTAACAACCGACGCCCCTGCACGTAAATTAGTCGAAGGGCAGCAGTGTAACGGAAACGCGGGCTCCATTGGGTGTCCGTTGTGCGAAGGAATGCCGCCAAAGCAATTGGTCAGCTTGCCACCCTACGAGGCCCGTGGCTGGAGCCGGGTTGATTTAATCGTAACCCGAAGCGTGAGCGAGGGATCAAACGCCATTAAATCCTCTTTATATATCCCTCGCTCACGCTTTTTGGAGTTGCACTTTTTTCGAAACCCGCTGCGTAGGGTGCAGGCACGCTAATCGGTGACTAGGTCATCGCAGGCAGCCTATCTTTCTTGGATTGTCGCGTGTAGTGGGTTCCTGGGCGAGCCGCAAAGTGGTCGGCAAGCTCGCTGCCGTCGCTGATTACGGCGGCTCGCAGAT
>NZ_SJPM01000008.1:0-34087 GCF_007859915.1 Neorhodopirellula pilleata | reverse complement strand
TTGGGTTGGACTAAGAGTGGTCATCTGGGCCTCTGCTAGAGTGGGAAAAACAACTGGTAGCTTCCCCACAGTGGTCCAGATGACTTTTGCTTTCTTTGTTTTTGTTAAGAGAGCAACATACCAGTTGCGTTTTTTTCGTAACCCGCTGCGTAAGCGAGGGATAATTGATATTGACTCATCCCTCGCTTACGCGTCGGGTTACGATAAACCAATGCCACAGGCAAAAGCGCAACTTCAAAACGCGCGAGCGAGGGAATCCACTCCAAACTTCGCAATACCAGCGACTCCACTCGCTTGCGCATCGGGCTTGTATCTTTGCGGCGTAGCCGCATAAATAAATTCAGCCAAGCGACCTGTATCGGCGGGGCATTTACACTTGGAATTACGACCCAAAGGGGAATTATGTTCCCAAAAGTCCAGGTCAAAGGAATTCAATATTCCGCAACGTGGGTTCGGAAGGCAGCATCATAGTGATCAGGTTGCTCTCACTCAAGGTGAATTCCTGTTGCTCGGCGAATCAACCTGGACGTTTTTCACCCAGACGCGTAATGCAGTTGGAACGATTGTCGTCCGCTTCTCGGGCGGGTAAACTTTTCCTCGAAGGGAACGATGCCCTTCCATGCCCCCCGTTCATACTCCCCCCTCTTCAATTATTTATTGGGAATTTGAGAATGTCTTCGATCACTAGCCAAATGCAGGGGGACGTCCTTGTGGTTGGTTTCACCGACGTGAAAATCCTCGACAGCCAAAGGATCGAATTGATCGGTCGCGAACTCAAGGAAGCCGTTCCGTCAGCGGCACACAAGCGAATGGTGCTGAACTTCAGTGGTGTGTCGTTCATGTCTTCGGCGATGATCACCAAGTTGGTGATGCTCAACAAACACTGCAAAGCTCAAGGTGTGGCGTTGAAGTTTTGTCAGGTTTCGCCGAACGTGATGGAAGTTTTCAAGATCACAAAACTGAACAAGCTGTTCGACATCCAAGACACCGAAGAAAAAGCGATCTCCAGTTTCGACAAAAAAGGGTGGTTTAGCTGAGTTCCCACGACACGCCTGATCTCGAGCGTCGCATCGCGATCGCGGTCGAACGTGAGCGGCAGCAAATCGCATCGGAAATTCACGACGGGTTGTTGCCCTACCTGTACGCGACGGCGGCCAAGTTGTCGCAGTTGCGTCGTCGCGACGACGAGCTAAGTGCAACCCTGAAGGATGCAGCCGACTGGGTGGATCGGTCGCGTCAGATCGCTCGGGATCTGATGAATGCGATCTCATACCCCGAATCGGCCGTTCGCGATCCCCTTCGCGCGGCGTGGGAGTTCATCGAGGAAGTACTTGTTCGAAGCGGTCTGGCCGTCTCGGGCGAAAGTGGCATCGCTTCGGCGGGCGAACCAGGCTCATCGAACGACCCCGCAGGCCCCCATATTGCCTGGCCTTGCCTCGTCGGTGATCCGCCCGAATCGATTATGGCGGGACGTTTGGATGAACCGACGGGAGCGGCAATCTATCGCATCGTCACGGAGTTGGTCCGAAACGCCGTCCGCCATGCCAACGCCAATCAGATCATCGTGGATGCGATTCAAACCGATCAAGGCGTTCGAATCGAAGTTCGCGACGACGGCTCCGGCTTCAATCCCGATGCTCTCGATAAGACAACCCGACATGGATTGGATTGGGTCCGCGGGCGGGCCGAAGCGGTCGGCTGGGAACTGCAAATCGAATCCGATGAGGGGGGAGGGACCAACGCGATCGTCTCCGGACCGATCCCGGCATGAACGACCGATGAAGAATCCATGTACCCTGGCTCGGCCGAGCCTCCGATCGGTTGGCGAGTCTGGTCGATCGCGTATGCTGTAGGACACTCGCTAACGATCCACCTTGATCGAATAGCCGATCCATCTTTTCCCTCATCGAGTTCCGATCGCTTGAGCCAGCTCACCAACGAACGTTCGCCGAAATCCCTTGAATCGCCGCCCACCGAGATCGGGGAAGCGTGGGAAAAACTCAACCAAGTTTCTGGTATGTTGCGGACGGTGATTCGTGGCAAAGCCGATGTGATCGAGTTGGTGCTGACGTCGCTGCTTGCCGAAGGGTCGATTCTGCTCGAGGACGTCCCGGGCGTCGGCAAGACGACGCTGGCCAAATCGGTTTCGCGTTTGATTGATCTGGAATACCAGCGAATCCAATGCACCCCTGATCTATTGCCCGGCGACATTTTGGGTGGTTCCATTTACCGACCGGCGATCGGGGAGTTCGAGTTCCGCCCGGGGCCGGTGTTTTGCAATCTTCTGGTCGCCGACGAGATCAATCGTGCGTCACCGCGAACGCAAAGCGCGCTGCTCGAAGCGATGGCGGAAACTCAGGTTACGATCGAGGGCCGACGTTATGATCTCAAGCACCCGTTCATGGTCATCGCGACGCAGAATCCGGCCGGTTTCGAAGGCACGTTTCCGTTACCGGAATCCCAGTTGGACCGATTTTTGTTTCGGACCAAAATGGAATATCCCGATGCGGCGAGCGAGGTAAATCTGTTACTCGAACAATCCGATCATGAACCCGTCAGCCGATTATCAGCAGTGATGCACGTCGAAGATCTCATCGTGCTGCAGCGTTGGGTGCGATCGATCACGGTCAGTCGCAAAGTAGCGACCTACGTCGTCGCGTTGGCCACGGCGACACGGCAAGACGCCCGCTTGCGGGTCGGTTGCAGTCCCCGAGGATGCAAGATGTTGCTGCGAGCCGCTCAAGCGCACGCCGGGTTACAGGGCCGCGATTTTGTGTTGCCCGACGATGTTCAACACCTTGCCCCGGTTGTGCTGGGCCACCGTGTCAGTTCTCGTCACGGCGTTTCGTCGCTCGACGAAACGAAACAGGTGATCGAATCGATCGTCGGGCAGACGGCCATTCCTGTTTGATCGTTACGGCCGGTTTGCTCAACGCCCCATAGCGGCACTGTAAAGACTTCGCTTGCTCGGCTTAGGTACGCTGATCGGCATCGGTTGGACGTCGAAGGGGAATCGCTCCGCGACACATTTGACGGGAACGCCTTGAGTCGTTTTCTGTTTGACTTGATTGGCCAAGTTCGCGTCGATGTTGAAGGCTCGGTACTCGTTCATCACCGCGAGGATCGGTGCGTCGTACTCGAACCCGCCGCCGGGTAGTTCGCGTCCCAGGTTTTCGAAACTGCCGATCGTCACGATCGATTGCGTTCGGTCGTGAAATTGATATGCCTCGACCCCTTCTTTTCGCAACAGCCGAACCATTTCGGCGGCATCGGCGGCACAGCGATCGAGTCGCTCGCCACTGGGCTCGAATGTTTTGTCTTTCTTGCCGTCGACGATCGTATTAAAACCGGAGAATGTCCGAACCACGACCGTGTATTTTCCCGGGCACTCGTCAATCAGGCTGTGCGTCTTGCCTTCGTTCAAGTGTCGAACAAACGCATCGACTTCAGGGGCTTGAAAGAAGTCTTCGGGCAACATCGGATTGCGGGTCAAGAATGCGTTGCCCATCGCTCCGAGTTTAGGGTCACCCATTTTCTTGACGAGTCGATGATGCAGGGCTTTGACCGCCGTGACCGGATTACGGATATCGGTTTCCGCAGCCATCTCTTTTTCATCGCCGAAAACACCACATTGCGCGGTTTTGATCTTCTCCAGGTCACTCTCAACTCGTGGGTGTTCGGCGGTGTCGTATTCGCCGACCAAGACCGCGTGAGCTTCGTAACGGATTTCGTTGGCGTACCGCATCTTTCGCTGAAAGGCCGCCGCGCCGCCGGTTCGCTGGATCGGCGACCCCGGATTCACTTCGCCGGAAAAGTCAATTTCCTTCTCGTACAAGAACGCGGGCAAATTCAAGTCGCGACGAATTTCCATGACCAATCGTTCGGCACGTTCTTGCGATCCGGGGCCGAGAAACGTGTGTGCTAAAATCATCCACGGACCGTCTTCTTGGGTGAGCAGGTACGGTTTGGATGCATCCGCTTCGATCCGCTCGCCGCGAGAGAACATCCGTAGCAGCGATGGACCATCCGCGGTCGCGATCGTCGTCGCATTGAGCATCGCAAAAAGCAGTGTTAAGGACCAAACCGAACGAATTCGAAGCATCTTGCTCATCAGAAATCGTTTCCTGTTTCGAATGTGGCGGGCGATGGAGAAACCGGCTCGAACGGGCGAGCGATGTGTCGGAACTAGGTGCGTACCAAAAGAAAGACCGCCGGGTAAAGACGGACCGTCAGGTTTGTATCGGGCGTCTTGACGATGAACCTCTTGAGCGAACCGGCGGATTGGTCGAAGATGACCTTCGCGGGTTCTTCCTCACAGGGTGATGTTTCAAAGATCGCTGCATCGGTTGGGCTCATTTTCCGACGTCAAGCCAGTTTTGGGGAAGCCTCGAAAAAGGCGCATCTTGAACGCTTGCGATTCGGGAGTATCCACGGAGCTTGATTTACTTTAAACGCCTCAATCGAAGGATTACGGATGATGCTCGCCGCTTCGCTGACCGAGATGCCTGTCGCCTCGTCACCGGCTTGGGTGATGATCCTGTTTGCACTCGTGATGATGGCGACTTACGTCGGCGTTGCCATTGAACGGTTTCATAAGACCGTCGCGGCGCTCTGTGGTGCAGCCGTCCTGATCATCCTCAGCATCGCGATGGGGCTGTTTGAGTACCCCAAGATTTACGACTTCCTCAAAGAAGACTTGAACATCTTTGGTGTGATCATCGGCACCGGGATCCTCGTCGACGTGGTCGGCAAGAGTGGACTGTTTCACTTCATCAGCATGTGGATCGTGCGTTTGACGGGAGGTCAAGCGAAGCGTTTGTTCATCACGTTGTGCGTTGTCACGTTCCTGTTCGTCAGTGTGCTGACCATTGTGCCGGCGATGTTGATCCTCAGTTCGCTGGTGTTGGTGATCTGCCGGTCACTCGGTTACAAGCCGATGCCGTTGTTGTTGTCGGTCGCGGTGTGCGCCAACAGCGGCGCGATCGCTACGTTCGCCAGCGGTCTGCCGAACATCATGATTGGGACGGCTGCCGAAATTCCTTATGTGCAGTTTTTGCAAGTGTCATTGCCGTACGCCGTCGTCAGCCTTGTGATCGCCATCATCGGTTTGCGGATCTTCTTTCGAAATGATCTGCCTTGGAAACAGTCCGTCGAAGACAAAGCGGCATTGAAGTATCAGATCGAGGGATTCGACCCTTGGGCGATGGTCGAAGACCGCCGCGTGCTGTTTCGTAGCGCGATCATTTTGCTGGGCACCGTTTGCGGTTTCGCGCTGGCCCAACCCTTGCATGTCGGAATGGACTTCATCGCCATGGCCGGCGCGACCGCCGCGCTGTTGTTCTCAGGCAAAGGCGTCGAGGATGCGATCGGCAAAGTCAACTGGACCGTGATTCTGTTTTTCATGGGGCTGTTCATCATCATCGGTTGCGTCAAACAGACCGGGGCACTCAAGTGGGTGGCCGAACAAGTGGTCGCATTGTCCGACAATCGAATCGAGTTGTTGGTGCCACTGATGGGCGTCTTTTCAGCGGTTGCCAGTTCGATCGTCGACAACATCCCGGTCGCCGCGACGTTGATCCCGATCGTCCAAGACGTGACCGGTGGCCCCGCAGGAGTCCCCGCCGAACCGCTGTGGTGGACGCTGGTCATATGCTGCAACTTGGGTGGCAACGGAACGCCGATCGGATCGATCTCATGTGTGATCGCGATCTATGCGTTGAAAAAAGAAGCCGGCGTTCACGTCGGTTGGGGAACGTTTCTGAAACTCGGCGGTGGTATCATGTTGTTTCAAATCACTGGCGCGATTCTGTACGTGCTGTGGTTGCACAGTAGCGGATGGATCCCGTCGCTCGAAGCCCTTAACCCTACCTGACCCTATGGACCAAACCAACGACTTGGACCGCGAAGTTGACGATGCGATGCGTTTGTTCGAACGTGCCCATGTCGGTTCCGCTGCGCCGATTCCTCCGATCCGTCCGGCCCGGATTTTATTGGTGCTCGACGGGTCCGACCAAGATCTCACTTCGATCCGATCGGCCGACTATCTTCGTGGGCGACACAACACCGAGACTTTGATCCTGGATGCCCGCGAAGCGAACGTCGGCCAGGGAGCCGGATTGGCCGGTGAGGCCGTGGGGCAGATCGGAAACAGCCGCTCGATCGAGCGAATCCAAGGGGACGCCTTTGACGCGATTTTGCATTCGCTCAAACAACATCAAGTCAACTTGGTCATCCTTCCGTGCCCGTTCGGACGCTCTTTCGAGACCGTCGGCCAGGACAGCGCCGGGACAGTGATCGACGTGATGTTGTCGCGTTGCCCGGTGCCGTTGCTAATCACACGCCGCACCGATCAAACGCTCGCTGAATGCGTCAAGCGGGTTTGCGTGCTCGTCAGCAGCGAATGTGACGTGGAATCGCGGGCCGCCGGTTGGGCGTTCGGCATGGCCGCACCTCAAGCAGAAGTGTCGTTGAACTTGGTCGTCGAGAAAGAACATTTCGAGAACGTGCGTTCGCTAATCGAGGCGATTCATCCCGGTGAGCGATTCGATTCATCCAAGCTCAGCGAGATTTTGACCAAGACTCATCAAAACCTTCATGCGGCGATGAACGCCACCGCTCATGAGATGAAGATGAATTACCACCTGCTTCCTCAAGCCGGCGAGACGGCGCCGCCGAATCCTCTTTCCGATCCAGGCCAACAACTGCTTGTATTGCCCTTGGAAGTCGACGACCGATTCACGCAGGGTTTCGTGCAAGACCGAATCCGTCGAAGTCCTCATCCCATCCTCATCGTTCCAGGCCACGTTCCCGGCTAGCAAAGTTACCCGTTACCAAAATAGTTAAACCTAAACTAAAACTTAAACTTAAACCCCTCCTCAGCTATCACTGACCTTCCGCAGTTTTCACATGCCGCCGAAGTCCAAATCATACAAGCCCGAAGCGCCACGGCGTGTTGATTTAGTTAGCCGTACCGCGTTAGCGGCGGTTCCCACGGCCGTTAACCGGGGCTAACGTCCATCGGCTAATTGTTGTCATTCGGTATACGACTAAATCAACAGGCCGGCCAGCGGGCGGATGGGCTGGAACGAGGACGAGTGCAGCGAATCCACTCGAAGACGCTGTGGGCGGGTGTTGATGCAATTCAAACGAGCCCGACCTTGGGGACGAATTTGGTCGTGTGGAAAGCGGGTTTAGGTTTAGGTTTAGGTTTAGGTTTAGGTTTAGGTTTAGGTTTAGGTTTAGGTTTAGGTTTAGGTTTAGGTTTAGGTTTAGGTTTAAGCTCGGCATAAAACCAAGAACCAAGAACTGCCGGGTCTCCGCTATCGCTGCGACCCAGCCTACGTTGTTACATCGTTAGACGGATGGTCATGCTGATGATGGCGGATAGGACGATGGCCCATCCGCAGGCCTGGCGGAGGCGAACGATCGGCGGTTGTCGGATTTGCACCCAAGCGGCACGAAACGACATCGCGGCGGTTTCTGTGTTTGTCGGTTCCGGTGAAGCGGGTGGTAACAGAAGCGATTCAGACGCCTCATCAACGAACCTGCGTGCTGGAGACAAACCTCGCCAGACACAACCCAACAGCATTGCGGACAGAGCGATCGCAAAACCCAACGCCGCCGTTCGTTGATCCGGGATTAGCGGTTCGATCGTGGAGACCGTCAGGGACTCACTAAAACTCGCGACGACGCGGGCCTGCTCGGATGCTCGTTCTTGAAGCCATTGCTCCGACCGCGTCGCACGATCTTGCCAATAAGCTTGCCAAGCTACGGCCCGGTCACCGTCTGGTGATGGCGAAGCGTGTGAAACTTGGCGAAACACACTTGCGTTCGACGCGGCGGCCGCGGTTGCATCGGCATAGAATTGTGACGTTTCCTGTTGCCATCGCATGATCCCTACGCTCGCTGAGCGGGGTCGGGTGAGCTTCGCGATGACCGCGTGGCGAATCTTCTCGGCGTTTTGCCCGAGACCTTCGACGCGGCGTTCCACCCGTTTGCCGTCCGAATCCTGCCATGAGGCCACGATGACGGGCTCGACGGGGAACCAACTGCAAACCAGTGCCAAGCAAGCGATCCCCACCAACGCGATATCGACGAGGAACTCGCGAGTGGGTAACACGGACCGCATGGGAGCCTTCACGATGACACGAGCAAGAGGAGAACAATAACAGAAGCTCTCTCTTGTTATCGGCTTATCGCGATTGTGCGGTTCAGGAAACTTTTGCCGATTAAACCCATTCCTGAGTCGTCGGCTTGATCACGATCTCCGGTACGCAAGCCCGTGGTGGTAATAGACAGATCGACAATACGATTCCCGCAATGTCTTGAGGCTGCAGGATCGATTCTTTGTGCTCTTGTGAGACGGGCACGGGACGATTGTCGAGGATCGGCGTGTTGACTTCGCCGGGGTAAACGTTGGTGATCCGCACACCTTCGTGACGGACTTCGTTGGCGACGGCCGTGCCCATCGCCGTCATCGCAAATTTGCTCGCGCAGTAAACGACACCACCGAGCGAGATTGCACGTTTTCCCGCCACGGATGAAATGTTCACCACCAACCCGTCGCGACGGTCTCGCATCGACGGCAGAACTTGGTGCATGCATCGGTAGGCTCCGGTCGCATTGATCCGCAGCACGCGATCCCATTCGTCCGGGTCCATTTCGGCCATCGTGCGTTTAACGATATTGATCCCGGCGCTGTTGACGAGGATATCGACATCGCCAACGTTGGCACGAAAGTCTTGAAAGAACGTTTCAATGCTCCCGTTGTCGGCGACGTCGATCGTGTGGGTGCGGATTTTGACCGGCGAGGCGGTGGCTTGCGATAACGCCTCGAGTGGTTCTCGGCGGCGTCCACCCACGGTCACGTTCGCTCCCGCCATCGCCAATTCGCGGGCGATTCCCGCTCCGATGCCCGTTCCGCCGCCGATCACGGCGACGTTTTTGCCCTGTAGTTGATTCATGGTCGAGTTTCCTAGTTGGTGTGGGAACGCGACAGCGGTCGGAACCCGTTCGCAAAAGATGAACGCCGAATCTTCACCGTTCGCATTCGCATTGCCAAGTGGATATGATATCGCGAGAGCCAAAAATGGCTTCTCGCCCCCAATCCCCTCCTTACGGAACCTTCCCGATGTCACGAATGTTGCTTTTGACTCTTGCTCTTGGATGTCTGATGACCCAACCTGTTTCTGCTGAACCTTCGTCGACCGACCACGAATGCTCGCTGAGTTTCCAGGCCAAGACGATCGACGGTGAGAACGTCGACCTTCACGACTACGAAGGCAAGGTTGTGTTGATCGTCAACGTCGCCAGCAAATGCGGATTAACTCGGCAATACGCCGGTCTGCAATCGCTTTATGAAAAATACCAGGACAAAGGCTTGGTGATCCTCGGCTTTCCCTGCAACGAATTCGGTGGACAGGAACCGGGCACCGAAGCCGAAATCAAGCAGTTTTGCTCGACCAAGTACGATGTGACTTTCCCGATGATGAGCAAAGTGAACGTCAACAAGGACGCGTGCGACTTGTACAAACACTTGACCAGCCAAGACGCGAAGCCTGCCGGATCGGGACCGATCTCATGGAACTTTGAAAAGTTCTTGATCGGCCGTGATGGAAAGTTGGTCAATCGATTCAGCCCACGGACCGCGCCGTCGGATGAAGATTTGGTTTCAGCGATCGAAGCCCAACTGGCCGCAAAGTAGTCGTGAAGTAGGCTGGGTGGAGGAGGCTTTGCGACGAACACCCGGCAGCGCCCATTGCCGTTCAGCGATGCGCCAACCGCCTGCCGGGTCTCCGCGATCGCTGCGACCCAGCCTACTTTACGCGGGGCGAGAGGCTTGGATGAGTGCTTCGGCTCCGGCGGTTTTGAGTTTTTCTGCGATTTGCCGACCGAGGTCTTTGGCCCGATCGAGCGAATCGCTTGGGGTAATCTTGCAGTTTGCCGTCTCGTGCAGGCACGTTTGACCGTCGGCCGACATTACCCTAGCGGTGATCGACAATCTCATGGCTCCCTCATTGGTCGGTTCGGTGATCGCGTGAGCGGCGATCGGTGCCAAACAACCGCCGTGCAATTCGGCCAAAACCGTCCGCTCGACCGTCACACAGAAACTCGCCGAGCGGTCGTTCAACCGCCCGACCGCCGATACAGCCGCGTGGTCCTCGCTGCGGACTTCGATCCCCAATGCTCCTTGGCCGGGTGCGGGCAGCATGTCGACGAGTGAGAGCGAGGATCGAGGAAGGTCGTGCATTTCCAACCGTACGACGCCGGCTTCGGCCAGCACGATCGCATCGAACTCGCCGGACCGTAATTTGGAAAGTCGCGTTTGTACGTTGCCCCGAATCGGTTGAATATCCAAATCGCCGCGAAGGGCTTTCAATTGAGCCATCCGCCGGGTGCTTCCCGTGCCGACTTTCGCCCCGGCGGGAAGTTCGCTGAGCGTTCGTCCGTCCAACGTCACCAAGGTGTCCAGTACGGTTTCTCGCTCCGGGACCGCCGCCAAGTGGAACCTCGGATCGTGGGCCGTAGGCAGGTCCTTGAGTGAATGCACCGCCACATCGGCCTCGTCGTCAACGAGAGCTTGCTGAATCCGCTTGGTGAAAACGCCCACTTGGCGAGTTCCGTCGATCGGACGCATGTCCGTGTCACCACCGCTGACCAGCGGCACGAGAACCGATTCAAATCCGAAAGACGCCAATCGGGAGGCGACATACTCAGCCTGCCACATCGCCAACGGACTTTCACGGGTCGCGATTCGCAGGGTACGGGAAGGCAAAGGGGAGGAAGCGGCCAAGAGAGGAAACCGTGGAAAGAGTTGTCGAAATCAAGACCACAATGGCCTAACATAAATCGGTCAGCCGGGAATGGGCCCAATGTGCGGGCGATCATCCGAGCGGCACAATCATCACAATTTGAAGGAACTGCTGCCTCGCTCGACGAATCGGAGTGTTTCCGAATTCAAATGAGTCAAAAGCTCGATAAGAACCAGAATCGGGTTATTTTGGTCCGCTGGTTCGATAGTCTAAATACTGGGCTTCCCCTTGAACAGTTTGCCAAACGATTCTGATTCGCCCGGTATGGGTGCCAATCAATCGGGTTCGATCGAACCCGAATCGGGTGATTCGTGGGCGGATGTCGTTCAGCTTAGCGGGACGGGCGAGCAAACACTCGCGCCAGATCAGCACTCGTCAGGCGACAACGACGATTCGTTCGCCATCAGCAGCCAGTTTGCGATCGCGGCGGATGACGGCCGGAAAATCGCGGGGCAGGGATCCGAGGACCCCGACGAATCCCGTCTGCCCGAATTCATCGGCGGCTACCAGATCGGCAAACGACTCGGCAGCGGTGGCATGGGCGAAGTCTTCATGGCCGTGCATCGATCGATGGGCCGCAACGTCGCGCTCAAGATTCTGCCGATTCGGTGGCTCCATCGGGCTAGCAGCGTGGATCGATTTTACGAAGAAATTCGTGCCGCTTCTCGATTGATGCACCCCAACATCGTGACTGCCTTCGACGCCGGGCAAGCCGAAGGGATTCACTTTTTGGCGATGGAGTACGTCGACGGTGTGACGTTGTCGCAAGCCGTTGCCCAAGAAGGGCCGATGTCCATCGGCGATGCGACCTCGGCGATTCGGCAAGCCGCGTTCGCGTTGCATCACGCCCACACCGCCGGGATCATCCATCGGGACGTCAAGCCGGGCAATCTAATGCGATCCCGCGAGGGCACGATCAAACTTCTCGATCTGGGGTTGGCCCGGTTCTCGTATCAATGGCACTCGGCTGAGCGGTCAGGCGAGCCAGGATATCCAGACGTGACATCTTCCGATGCGGACAGGAATGCCGATTCGTCAAGCGTTCAAGATTCGTCCGATCCACCTAGCCCAGGATCATCGCTGCAAATCGTGTCGTCTCGACGCAGATCGCTTCTTGGCACGCTCTCGTTCATTTCGCCGGAACAACTCGAGGATCCGGAGTCCGCCGATGCTCGTAGCGACCAATATTCTCTCGGTGCGACGTTGTTCTATTTGTTGGTCGGACACCCACCGTTTCAAGGTGAATTGATCGATCAAGTTTATGGGCATCGGCACGGCGAGATTCCCGATTTGATGTCGTTTCGACAAGACGTTGATTTGACGTTAGCGAATGTCGTTCGCCGCATGTTGGCCAAACGTCCCGGCGAACGCTACGGTTCGATGGACGAAGTCGCCCGTGCGATGGCACCCTACGACAACGATCGCTCGACGCCGGCGTGGGTGCTTGACTTTTCTCAGCGCAAACTATCCGACGAAGGTTCGACGTCGGGCGAACCAAACCGGAAAACCACTTCGACTTCCACGGAAGGCCTAAGCATCCTGGGCATCGACCTGGGCATGACCCACGCCGCCACCGCCGTCGGCTTATCGGACCGACGGATTCAAGCGGGTTGGCCTGTGGCGGGTGACGGCGGGCCGCAATCGCTCTTCCGCATGGCAGTCGCCGAGTTGTCCTCGCCAATCACCTCCGCTGGTTCGTCGGGCAACTCGTCGTCGCTGTTATTCGGTCAACCCGCCTATGAGCTGCGTCGAAATCATCCGCGACGAGTATCCCACTGCCAACTGATGTATTTCGATCGTCCCGACCTTCAACGTCGGATCGACGGTCGGATGTGTCCGGCTGAAGTTGCCACCTCGCTTTGTTTGCGACACCTTGTTGGCACCACGTTGATGAACCACGAGCTCGCACGCGACGCTGGGATCACCAATGCCGACCTGATCAGCGAAATCGGTTTACCGGGCGGCAAAGCTTATCATTCGATCGACACGGTTCTGGGATCGAACTGGCATCGCCACGAGAGTTGGCCCGACGCCGTTGCGATTACCGTGCCTACCTGTTACGACCAGCTGCACCGGAGAGGAATTCACACGGCGGCCCAACTCGCTGGGTTGCCTTCGATCCGACTAATCGACCGCAGTCTTGCCGTGACACGATTCGCATTCGAGCAGTCCCAAAATGGCTCCACGGCGCGGCACAAATACAAAGAGCTTGAAGATTCCAAGGAAGAGAACGCGGATGCGATCATTGATGACCTTGATGCCACTGTGTTGTATGTCGGCTTGACCGGCCAAGCGCTCGATGTCGCGGTGATTCGCAAACGCAACTTGAAGATTGAGCAATTGGCGTCCGCCGGACATTGGCGTCATGGTTCGATCGTTTGGACGTCGCGGTTGGTGGAATTGATCTCGTCCAAACTTTCCCCTTTGCCGGCGACCGCCCCGCGGCACGATTCCCACTCTGCCGACTCCCAAACCGCCGACTCCCAGCGGCAACGTTTAATCTACGCCGCCAAGGTTCAAATGGCCGGCGAACGGGCGATGAATTCCTTGTTGCTGATGCCCAGTACGAAGGTCGAAATTCAGCATCTCGGTCAAACGCAAACGATCACGATCACCCGAGACGAGTGGCTGGCCGCCTGCGACGATTTATTGCAAGCGATCGAACACGCGATCCAAACGTCTTGCGAGCGCGCCAACATTTCCATTGAAACGCTGACCCGATGTTTCGTGCTCAGTCCGATCTTGCGATTACCGCCGATCCGGCAACGCGTTTTCGCCGGGTTACCTCCCAATGTCCAGCTCGAGTTCTTTGATTACACCGACGCGGCCCGCGGGGCGGTCGCTTGCGTCGCCGCTGAACTTCCCGGAAACCGAGGCGGACTGCTGCCCGTTCAATCGCGGACCTCGCATTCGGTCGGGTTTGTGGTGGCGGACCAACGGGGTAAACGTAAGATCTTACCGATCATCTCGCGTCAAACGAGCACGCCCGCACGGTCCAATCGGCAACTCGGCGGCAAGACGAAAGACAATCAACTGACGTTGGCATTGGTCGAATCCTCCGGCGTCGACGACGAGGCGTGGCAAACGCTCGGGAGGCACTCGATCACCGTCGATCATGGCGACGAAGCACCCGTCCGGCGGCTCGGATTTGAGATCGATATCAACGGTCTGTTATCGGTCCATATGGAGAATCCCGAGCTTGGCCGAACCGTTCAACTGCCCGCTTTGCCTCAACTCGCCGTTACCCCTGAGCAGTGGGAGAACTGGCGAGAATGGGTCGCCGCTCACGCCTAGGCAATTGGTGACGGAACGTGCTTTGGCAATCATTAACGTTCGTAACGATCAGGCCAACCGAGGCCTTTCAATTTATTGCCGAAGTCCGCGTTTTGACTCAATTATCGCTGGAACCCCGGGCAACTCCGGATAATTTGGGTGCATCGAAAACGGAGTGTGAGGAACGTTCCTCAACGCAACGCACCACCCTATTGCAATTGGGAAGGCACGGAAACCATGGATATGAGTGAGACAAGTCGACCGATGATCGATGAAGTGGATCTAATGATCGACAACGCTCGATTGAGAGACGAGCTGGAGCCTTACCGCGACGAGTCGATCGATGATCCGACGACCCGCCGAATGCCATTGAAGCAGGAAAACGAATACTTAGCCTCGATCTTGGCATGGGAACGGGCCCCGGCTTTGCCGATCCGAGACTGGTTCGATCCGCCTCTCTCGATCCCCGCGCCCGAATCACTCGACGATACCGCATTGGAAGCGACGCTGATTGACACGCTCGTGCGATTGCAATCCCAAAATATCGTACTGTCCTGCACCGACCATCTCAGTGATCGCGAACTGTACACGTTGATCTGCCGCGACATCTTGTCGTGCTGTGAAAAGAAACTTGCCTCACCCGGCAACGAACTCGAATGGCGTTGCATCGACGACAACGAGACTTGGCTAGCCTATTACGCGACCCCCGTCGAGCGCCGCCGATTCCAAGAAGAGTTCCAGGTCGACCTGCCCGAGTCGCGGCCCCTGAGTCGTCGCCGCAATCTGCCTGGAATCCGGGCCCACGAACAGCGTGAATAACACGAACAGCACGAATAAACACGAACCAGTGAACCTTTCCGCCGGACCCTTCGTCTGGTAGGTTATCAAAAGCCGTCGGATTGACACTTTCGGGTGACGACGGCTGATTCGCGACGTCCGATTAGGTTGGACGTCTTAACTCGGGGGCGACTTGGAATCGACCGGTTGTCAAGAAGCGAATGCCTGCGTGTCGTGGTTGATCAGAAGGCCACGTAAAAATCTGATCGCAAATTTTAGTTGCAGAAGAAAACTTTGCACTCGCCGCCTAAGAACAGGTAGCGCGGACTGAGGGGGATCGCCGGAGTCGCCCGAATGTCCGTCACAATTCCGGATCGCGACCCGTCTTACTCAAGACGCGGGTCGTTAAACAAGATTTGAGTTAGCCGATTGGGGAGCCTGTCAAACAGCGCCCGATGAAGCGAAAAGGAGACCTCGAGTCTCTACAAATGGTTTGACTACACATGTAGACGGCATCGTGGATGCATCGCGGGACGGGAGTTCAATCCTCCCCGCCTCCACTAATTAGCCACTTGCTGAAACTCAGCAAGTGGCTATTTTTGTTGGTATTCACGGGTTTTATAGGCGTTTGCGGACGTACGCAAAGTCATCGAACCTCTGGAGTTTCCGATAAAGTTTCTTATAAGCCCCCGCTTTTCGGCCAAAAGTTTCCGATAAGGCCGGAATTGAGGTGGACAAATGGCAACCCGAACGCGTCGAACATGGGCCCCCGATCCTCGCGGCTACTACTCACGGCAGATCGGCTGGATCTCGTCCAAGACCGGGAAACAGCAACAGCACAAGTTCATCATCGGCAAGGTCAAGAAACAAGCTGAGATTCGGGAACGCAAGCTCCGCGAGCTCTGGGAGCAACATGAAGCGGACTCTGGCGCAGAACGTCCACAATGGCCCTAGAATCTCCTCGCCATCGCCAAACAGATAAAAAAGTACCCGGTGATCTCCTTTGTCCCGGAGGACCAACGCGCTTACGAAATCGGCTTGGCGGCCTTGGAATCCTTCGATGACATCCCAAGTAGTGATGATCTTGATTCGGTCGTGCAATCCTTGACTGAAATCGATGCCGCCAAGGTTCAAGCATGGAAGGAAGGTCACGAGACGATCGAGTCAGCTGGGATCTCGATGACGTCCAAAGTGGACGTGCGAGACATTCCACCGAGCCATTCAAGCAGCGACGGCAAATCGGCGGAAACTCGTAGCCGAGAGATCAGCGGAGCAAAGGCTCGCGGCTCGAACACACCATCAGCCAGCTTGCACCAGGCCATCAGGAAGTATCAGAAGTTCATCCGGCAAGAGTTCCATCGTCCTGAAACGGACCAAGTCACCGCCTGGGGACGCACTCAGGTTTGTCAGCTTGACACCTGCCGAGTTACTGCAGTGAACACAACCCGATTGAACATAGATTCTTTTCGCACGTCGGACGGGCGTGCGCGGGCTGCCAAAACGGCGCGCTCGTCCGAAAGTTTTTCGGGAGCGCACCCCACTTGACCCGAGAAAATCCTGTTAGTGCATTACTTAGGCCGAACAGCATTGGGTTTGACCCATTTATTTTTTCCTGGCAGTGAATCGGCCCGAAAAGACTACTGCTGCGAGAATGCCGATTTCGAGTCGGAGCGTTTGCGCGTGCAGATGAACTGACGATTCTCGCGATCAAGCGTGCTGGGGACCATTGCATTGCTAGCCTGCGCATGGATTGTCAGTCGACCCCCAGGGCAGTGCAGTTTCAATCGAGCAGGAAACACCATCGCCCTCAGCGTTCTGAACAACGGTGGCTTCACGAGCCTGCCGATGAACCAAAAGAATTCGATGCCGACCGCTGATTCTAATCAGTGGCATGCAACAGCTCGAAGTCGGTCATGATCTGATCGATGATCGACCTTGACATTGGCAAAAGCTCCTCATCGCGATCCGTCATTGAAACCATCGGCTCGCTCGTTTCAATGCGTTGAATCGTGGGGATCGTGAAACCAGGGCTGCTTAACTTTGAGAACTTCGTTGGCGGCGTCTGTTGTCGATCGGACGGATCGACCGAACTCAGGCGTCTGAGTGTTTGATCATCGAATTGGACCAAATCAACAGCGCGGTGGATGCCAATAGGGGGTAGCATCTGGGACGGCACAGTCACATCTTCACCTTGTCCGGAAGAACGGTTCAGTTCGTTGATGATCTGCAACGCGTCCAGGGCCGTTACCAGTCGGTCTCGAGACACATCAAGGAAACTAAACTTCGAGAGATCCAGTTGGTCGAT
Source organism: Neorhodopirellula pilleata (assembly GCF_007859915.1). Taxonomy (GTDB): domain Bacteria; phylum Planctomycetota; class Planctomycetia; order Pirellulales; family Pirellulaceae; genus Rhodopirellula; species Rhodopirellula pilleata. The sequence goes on along the minus strand of NZ_SJPM01000008.1, from coordinate 16,921 downwards.
ATCCGGGAATCCATTAGTCCCATTCGTCCCGCCGGTAGCGAATCGAGGATTGTTCAGTTCGTTGATCACTTGCAACGCATCGACTGCGGTTACAACGCCGTCCGAATTGACATCAAACGGATTGAGAGGATTGGAGAAGTCATCGGGGCCGAACAGGTTGATCGTTGCGCCGTTGTTTGAGAATCGCCTGACCAACAATCCGTTGACGATCTCGACGGCATCAAATTCCCAATCATCGTCAAACTCAATCACATCACCTGGATCCGAGATGACGTCGATTCTTCCGTTCGCGAACACCCTGCCGATGACGTCCGCATCTAACATTAACGTGTTGTTACCCAAGCCACGTAGGTCAAACCGTCTAATACCAGGGTCCTGTGCATTGTTCTGAGCAAGCGAAATCGTTTGCCCCTCTGCGTCGACGACAAAGACATCCGTCACGGTAACCTCGGCGGACAAGATGGTCTGGTTGCCTGCGGCATCGACGGCAGTGAAGGAAACGATCGACGTTGTTCCAGCGGAAAAGGTTGCTGGCGCGTTCGTTTGTATCGCGGGCGTTGCATCGACGATGTCTGTTGCGGTGGCCCCATTCAAAAAAGCGGTGATCCTCGACAACATACTTCCTGAAGCCGTGGGCGAAACGGTGAGGTCCGCTGGCACGGTCAGGGCTGGGGCAGTCGTATCCACCACGGTGATGGTGATTGTCGAAGACGTCATGTTGCCCGCGAGGTCCATCGCCGTAAACGTGATCGGAGTATCACCGACTGGGATCGTTGCCGGCGCGTCGTTGGTGAGCGTTGGATTGCGGTCGACCTCATCCGTTGTCATCGCCGTCGCGAAAAGTGCCGCAACAGCACCAGCACTGGACCGGGCACCTCCGGCCGCGTCGCCTTCGAACACGACGGGGGTGGGCACGACGAGCGTCGGTGGCTCGGCATCAATCGACAGCAATGCGAAGTCCTCGGCATCGAAAACGAAACCGTTGGACGACAATCCCGTCAGCCGGATTTCGCTGATCGCGGTCGCGTCGCTAGCTTGAAATTCAATCGTGGCGAGTTTCGTGGATGACGTTGCACCTGCGGGCCATGCCCCCAAAAAATCCGTGAACGAAAGAATCATCGTGCGATCCGTTCGCAAGTTGCCATCGTCAACGGTTTCAAATTCGGGGCTTTCCGAATCGATGTCGTTGACCAAGCCGTCGGCCAGCACAAACGGCAAGTCTGTAAACCGGATTCTCGACGAATCGTAGTGAACTTCAACTAACAACGCTGGCGGGATCAAACCGTTTGCATCGTCCACGTTGTACAGCACGTCAACCGTGAACTTCTCACCTGCGGTCAGGTTGGCGTCGGACGGCGGCAGCAAGACGATTTGCCCCGGTGCTTTCAGTTTGTTGACGAGTTCCACAGATAGTGTTGACGTGGGAAACGTAAACTCGGGACCGGCAACTGGCGTCGCCACCGCAGTCGTCGACGTGGGATCTGAAACCCAGAGCGTCACCGTTTGTATCCTTGTCGGTTCACCAGGGACGACATACTCGCTGGTGTAGATATCAAAAGCGAACCCCGACACCGGATCGGTTTGTTGTGCGGATAATTTTGTCCATACAGTGTTATCCGAGCGAATCACTGAATCATCGGCATCCGCGATCACCAGCAACGGATTGCCGGTGGGGTCGTTGTCGAACAATGCCTTCGCCGTCGCTGTGAGTGTGTTCGCACCCTCACCGCGAAGATCAATGACACCGATGCCCTGGATGTCGGATTCGCGAAGATCAACATGAGTCCCCTTTCCTTGCACCTCGATCCTGTCGGTCCAACCACCGGTCGGTGCCGTGTTCCCAAACTCCGCATGAAAACTGAACGGTTGATAGAGCGGCCCGGTACGAGCATCGAGAATGAGAGTATCGTCGGCACCGGCTTTTCCGGTCAGTTTCAAGAATTGATCGGTGCGAGTTTCATTGGGTAGCGAGAAGGTGGTATCGGCAAACAACGAAGCGTACGTGAATGCGGTACGATCGGTGTAGCGAGTGCTGAAAATCGGCTCGGCGGGTGTTTCGACGACGGGACTGTTGTCGATCCTGATTTCCGTGACAATGCCGCTCGCGACGTCTCCAGATATTTGGTTGTCGTCTTTGAAAAAGTGAACGACCGCGTTCGCTTCGCTTAAAACGGCTTGGTCATTTGAGTCAATGAAGCTGAACGCCAATTCTCCATCAATCAACATTTGAACTTCGCTGGTGGCGTCGACTCGAGTAAACAGAAGGTTGTACTGTCTTCCTCGCTGAATTTTGATGTTGGAATCGACATCGCTCGCGTTTTCGCGGTAGAAGTAGATCACGTCGTCGATGTTGTACAACCCCGTGTTCAAGGTGAGGTCTTTAAAGTCAAGGAGTTTTTGAAAGTTTGTCCTGTCGCCAAGTTCGAAAGTCATCTCAATGGCATACTCTCTCGGGTTCGTGATCCCCGCATAAAGACTCAACCCTTGGCCTGGCTCGAACACATATCCGCCGTTAATGAACACTCCTATATCCGATGACGTCAATGACACCCCGCCGAACGAATCACGAAGCCTGCCATTGAATTCAAACAACCGAGGGTTTTTCCACTGAAGAATTTGATCAGGGACGGGATCGAGCACGATTGGCGAACTGAGGTCTGGAATCCCTGTCGTCACGAAAAAGGTGTCCGTTCCTACCAACATGCCCGAAGCGTCTCTCGCAGTGATGACGAGCTTAGCCGAAGCATCCTTAGCGAAATCAATCGTCAAAACATCGCTCGTGATCGAGCCTGTTACCGCAGGATTGTTTGACTCGACGGAGAGAGTCAGACCGGTCGCGTCAAGAACTTTCGAAACGTCAATCGTATGTTGGGTCGTTCCGCTGAGCACGATCAGATCGACAATCCCACGAATGTCCACCAATTGAAACGGTTCGTTCGGTATCGTAACACTGTAGGTGTCGGTAGTTGTACCACCCCGAAGCCCTGTGGCATTCACCGTTACACTCGATCTTCCGGCAAACTCTCGATCGTATTGCGTTGACAATCCAAAGGGGATTCCCATCGCCGGGTTATCCACCACAGCGACGTTGGCAGTCTGGTCCACACGCTGGATATGCAAGCCCTTTGCGCTGAACAATCCATCAAAACCGAACCTGTCGATTTGGACAGATAGAAATCCGTCTATCACACGGGTTTCAAACAAATCTTGGTAGTTGATACCGTCAATGACCGCGTCTGGTTTTGCCTCGCGGCGTTGGTCGACCGCAATGCTGGTGGAATCAGGAATCGAATGCGTAGTGGTGTAGATCACGCCGCTGGACAGACTCTCATCTGCGTCCCAGGAAGCCGAAACTTGATACACCCCCGGTTCCATAAAATAAAACTCCCAGGCAAGTCGAGTCCCACTGGTAAGGCCCTTGAGGACCTGTGCCGGGTAGTCGTTAGTAACCTCTACATTCAAGGAGATATCTTGACTCGACAACGGAGTCTGTACGCCATGGGTGCTGACTTCCAAGAACGCTCCATCACGGGCGATGCGTGTCTCGAAGCTGGTTGCATCCGAGCCGACGCCAATTTGAATCTCGTTCAAGTCCGACAATTGCTGACGATCCGCGAGTACCTTCACCGTCAAATCGGGTGCCGGCGCGACGGGACCTCTTAAAACCAAGCCAACTGTTAGATCCAGATCAGCATCCGCTCCGTCACGTGGATCGAGGATTCGTGGGGTCACGATCGGACGCGGGTAGAGTTCAAAAGTCGACACGCCAACTGGCAGTGTGAACGGCTCGCTCATCGATATTTCGAACCATTCGCCGGTCGCGGGAATGTGCAAATCAAAGTCGATTGTCGTACCCGAATTCGCCTCCGTGTGTTGGTAGAAAATATTTCCGCCAACATTGGGATCGAAGTGCAACTCGCTGACCGAAACACCCGCAGGTAGCGTGAACTCGAAGCCTTCCGCATTGGGCACACGGACGAATAAAGGCTCGTCGGTGCCCAGCACCGGAGTTCGCTCGGCGTTTTCAAACCGGCCGACCAAAACATCGATTTCTGGCGATAGTGGATCTCCTAGATACTTGCGAAACTCATCGGGAAGATCAATCGTTCGGCCGGGAGTGCCGTCTGCGCGGCTGCGGACCAAGGTGCGGATACTCGGATCGTCCTTGTCCACCAAGAACGTCTCATCGAAGATCACGTTCTCACCGAAAGTGCTGAGAGCGAACACGCCCGTGCCATCGACAAAAGGTGTCAAGACGGGGGCGAACGGTGAGGAACCAGTCACGGCGGAACTGGACACACGGAAGGTGGGAATGCCCGAGCGATCGGACAACGACAGCACGCCATCAGCGAACGTGGAATTCAACGTTGGGCTTTGGCCACCGTCAATGAATGCTCGAATATCTGCTGGCAAGGTTCGCTTTGCACCCGGAGCGAATGTCAAGCCATCGGTCAGTCCTTGCTGAGTCGTTGACGAGCCGCCGATGCCGGAGAAATGACGCAAGATCAATACGGCGTCGTTCAGGGTTACGCTTGCGTCGTCATCCACATCCAATCGCCCCTTGACGCGCAGCCCTTGTAAGTAGGCGAGTATCTCTGCTGCGTTGGTTCGCGTTGCCGTGTCTGAGATGACGTCGGCTGATGTGATGCCTGCGATCAGGGCGTCACCGGATTTCCCCTCGATGAATCGAGCGATCAAGGTGCCGTCGGTGGTGGGCGACAGGAATCCGTCGCCATCAATATCCAACGCCAAGTCAAACTGACGTACAAAGATATTTGCGGCGGACTCGAACGCTGCTTGTCTCGCATCGGTCAGTAATCGCTCGGTGTGAACACCAATGGCGCCTGGGGCTTCAGCGCCTGCGACAGTCACCGTGATATCTCGCGTTGTTTCACTGGCAAACTTAACGCCAAACGTGGCCGCACTCCCTAAAAGGTTTTCGAAGCCGCGAAGCCGGAACGTCTGAGGCCCCAAACCGTTGGCAAACGTCGTGCCGGCCACATCCAACTCAAAACTACTTTGAACCCGGCCATCGCCATCGAGCAACTCGAGTGTCGTTCCCCCATACGGCGGACGAATCTGGACGATCTCATTTCCGGTCGTTTCAAACAGCACGTCTTGATGGATGACACCATCGGGACCGACCAGAGGAATCGTGAAGTAGGTCGTTTGATTGTTGAGCGGTTCGACTCGAGCGGTGGTTCCCGATTGCATTAAGAATGCACCGCCAGGTGACGCTCCATCTCGCCGCGATCCGGCACCGTTCACGCCAAGCGTGAAAGCTGCCAGCCTCGTTTTCGTTGCTGGCAGATTGAATGTGCTGGAAAAGATCGAACCAAGGTCGAATGAATCGATCAGCGTATGAGTATTTTCATAAACGGGACCTAGATCAAAAATCTCCTGGCTGAACGCGTTCAGTTTGAGCCGCAAAATCTCCAGCATGCCCTGCAGGTCAATGTCCAGCCCGATGTCGTTGGAGAACCGGTTGCCAACGGTCATTGACGGAGCGATGTTGACGATCTTGGTGCCCGCATCGACTCGGATTTCCGTTCCTGGCATAAAGGAAATCGAATCGCCTGTGTTGACCTTCAGTGCGGTCGCGGTTGACCCGACAAACACATCGATCGTGCCTCCACCGGCGAACGTAAAATCAAAACCCGCTTGGTGCTGGGCATCAAAGAACGGTTCGACCTTGATGTCTTGCGACAGCGCTAAGCGAGGCGTGATGACATAGGAGACCGTGGTGGCTTCGACATCGATCGGCCCGGCCGAGAATTCATAAACGCCGAACGGCCCGAGAGCACCCACATCGACAGACAAAGCGGCGATCTGACGCTTCGCATCTAGCGCCGACCCCAAACCAAAGTCGTCGGTGCTTGCCGAAAGGGTACCTTGTTCGTTATCGAAACTTTGGTCGGAAAGTTGGATTTCCGGTACCGTCAATGCGAGCTTGCCAAGTGACTTGGAGATCCCGACGGATCCCAGTTTTCCGATCTTCGGTGTCTTGGTTCCGATCCCGAGTTCGACTTCAACGCCGAGCAAATCTTCGGATTGACCGAATGAAACGGTGAGACCGGCACCGCCACTGGACTGCTTCGCTCCCGGATCCTTGGTCGTGGCTGCTTGCTCTTCAGCCTTACCTTCTCGGATGGTCTTGTCGTGATCTCCTGCCTTACCCTCGGCCTTATCGATTTCTGCCTTGCGTGTTTTCTCGCGGGCATCACCCAGTGAGTTGACGAGCTTTTTGGCTTTGCTGTATCCAGAAGAAATCAGATTGATGTAGTCGATCAGCGCGAGATTGATGTCGCCATCGAACGCGGGCGGGTTGTTGCCGTTATTGCTGTCGGACGTCAGCGTCCCATCGGGCCTCACAAATTGAAGGTTGCCAGCATCGTCTTCTTCCTGTCGATTGATCGAAAATAGTGGCACTGTTTCATCAATCGAGATGGGAATATTGCCCTGGGCGCATGACACGACACAGGCACGTCCACCGATGTTGGCATTGAATTCAAACACCAAGTCCACGAAAGCTCCGACTCGGGGCGACACCGTGTAAACGCTGCCGTCGGTTAGCACGGATCCGGTACCAATCACGAAAACACCGTTACCGACTTCATTGAGCGAGTAGGCAAACGAACCGTCATAGAAAGTATCGACGCTGCCGGAATTTACATAATATCCATACTCGAGCCCCAGACGACCATCAAAGTCGACCGTTGCGTCACCGCCCCACTGAGTACCGAAAAACGGATCTTCGTAAACACCTGGTCCCACGGTGAAGGACTGGTCAAATTCAATCCCCAAGAAACCGGGCTCTTTGGAAATTGTACTGTTGGGCAACCCATCATCGAAACCTTGACCAAAGACGGCTGCGCTACCGGCTCCGAATTGGCTGGCGCCACGGATCTCCGCCGTGAACGGCACTACCGTAACTTGGCTCGATTCAAAAGCACCGATATCACCGACTTTGCCATCGTCGTCACGTAAATCAAAAATCGAGCCCGCTTGGTCCGTGACGGGAAACCCGCGTTGATCGAGCAGACCGAGTCGTTCGCCGTTGTCGATTGCAATGCTCGTCGCACCAATAGCTTGCGTCTCGCTGCGACCGCCGTTGTCGGCGAGCGAAGAAAGATTCGGATCGTCCTTATAAGTCGTCGCCCCCACAATTCTAGTTAATTGTTGGGTCGAGATATTCGTAATCACGTTCGGTTGTTTTGCGGTCACCGTGAAAAACAACGAGACTTGCTCTCCCACCGTCACGGCCCCCGAGCCAATTTGTTGCGTATTGGCACTGACAATGCTGTTGGACAACTCAATTCTGTCAGCAATCGTAAGCCCTGAGCCTTCAACGAAAGAGCTATTCGTGTTTCCAATAACTCGATTGTTTGCGATCGTGCTGTCAATAATAAGGGTCGAGTCGAAGTTCTGTATAATCCCCTGTAATTCGAAGGTATGAAAACCGCCCCCGGTTGCGTTTTTGCCCCGTGCGATATTTCCTGAAATCGTACTGCTGAGAATTTTATTGACAGAGCCGCCCGATCGTAGTGCAATGCCACCGCCAATTCCCAAATCGCTGCTTTCGGCGGTGTTGCCGGAAATCGTTGTTCGCTCGACATGAAGCCCTCCACTTGCATAGATGCCTCCACCGCGGATGTTCCCAGACGCAGTGGCCGAACCAGCTCGGTTTCCGCTGATTGTGGAGTCGATGACTTCAACGGTGGAATTTGGGTTCAAGTCAATTATAGCGCCACCATGCTTCCCTGATCGATTTCCGCTCAATTCGCTTCGACGGATTAAGGTTGTTTGACGTGGAGTACCAGTATTTGACAAAACATTATCAATGGCAGTAGAAATGGCTCCGCCATTGTTCAATGCGATATTGCCGCTTAGCTTTGAATCCTCAATTGTCAGCGGCACTCGTGTGTAGATCGCGCCGCCATCGATTTCTGCTTCGTTATTTTCGAGAAGAACATTCGGTCCGATATGCAGTTCGTTATCTTGTACGGAGTACCTGAAATCTCTAGAGTCAAACAGTAAATTGACAATCGCACCGCCCATCGCTTCAGAATGGTTATCGCGAAGTACGGAGTCCTTGATCGTCATGCTTCCTACGTTTGCGATTGCGCCGCCGCCAGCAAAAGCGGCATTAAAATCATCTCCTGAGTAACGACTTGTGTTGTTAGCAAACAAAACGTCTTGGATCGTTGTGTTACCAGCGCTGAATAATGCGCCACCCTGTGTTCGGAGGTCAAAGCCATCGAAGTTAGCGATGCTACCCTCTCCAACCCCATCGACTAATGCCAAACCAGAAATGAACGTGTTCGCGAGCGGTCCGACTTCGATCATGCGTGTCTGATTGGAACCGCTGATTTGGAGCAAGTCAGACCCTGGCCCTGAAAGCACTAAGTCAAACACGATTTCGATGGGCGTCGTCAAGAAAATCGTCGAGATGATTCCTTCGTCAGTTTCGATCAATGACGATGCGAAACGAATACCATTGGCATTCGGTGACAAGTTCGCAATCTTGACAGCCTCGCGAAGTGATAGATCGCCAAAAGAGTAGTCACCGTCATCTTCGTCTACCAACGTCGAGACCACTAACTCATGGTTGGTGAACACGGGGCGAAACTGGTTTTCATACGCGCCAATGTCGATGCGTCCCAATACGAAGCCGCTATCACCAATCGAACTATCCGCTCGCAAAAACGGATAACTGCGGGCGTCGGATTGAAGTGCGTCCTCATACCGCAAAGTCGGGATGATCGGAGCACCAGCCTCATCAAATAGGATTCCCTCGCTTGCCGAAGGGAGAAACGGCGTCCCAGCATCGAGTGCGGGACTGTCCAACTTCAGTGAATGGACCGCTGGAGCCTTGATCCGTTTGTTGGTGCCGAAGAGTGGCGACAGTGGCGCGTTGCCCAAATTGTCGGCCAAGTTTCGGAACAGGATTTGATCGATGTTGATCGGTTGGCCGAGCAAATCACCCACGATGTTCCCAGTTCCCAGCGAACCGTCGCGATCGTCGAGCAGTCCTCCTGCCGATGCGGGATCGCCGATCAAATTGAATCGGCTTTCGTTCACGAGAATCGGTGCAGCCGACATCAGAAAAATGTCGCTTGGCGCTGCAACGGATGTGTTTCCGGCCACAATGGTATTGACGAGTTTTGCCGTCGGTAAACCCACGACCTCGTTGACGGCGAGACCACCACCACCGGCCAAGGAATCGTTCAGTGTGATTGTCGTGTTGATCAGTCGTAGTTTCGGATCGTTGATGGAGCCAGATTGTGGGTCGTGAAAAATGCCCGCACCAAATCCGGCTGCCCGATTACCTGAAATCGTCGTGTTGTTGAGTGTGGTCGCGGGACCATCCGATGCAACAGGGCTAGTGACCCGCCTCGACGAGATCGCACCGCCATTCTGACTTGCCTCGTTATCAAAGAAAGTACTATTGGATATCTCAATGGTTCCACCGACGTTATCGATACCGGCACCAATCGGTGCTTGATTCGACGAGACCGTGCTCCCGCTGACGATCAGTTGAGCTGCCACACCGGCATTGAAACCCGTGAAGACATGCACGCCGCCACCGGACTCCGACGCCGTGTTGCCGTCAAGAACACTATCTCGCACCTGGACAACTTGCCCTGCTCCGGCAACGTAAATACCGCCGCCGAGAACCGCGTCGTTGTTTGCGATCTCCGATTCGTAAACCGAAACAAGCGACGCATTGGCAAGGCTAAATTCACTTTGAACAACGTAAATCCCGCCTCCGCTGGAAGTCCCAATGACGTCACCAACCGCAGTGTTCCCCACAATCGTGCTACGGTTGACGACAACGGTTGCCCTATCGACTGAAATCCCGCCGCCCCGGTGTGCCTGATTTCCACGGATGAGTGAGTCTTCGACCACGAGGGTCGGTAATCTACCCTCGACTGACGCCGTAACATCAATCGCACCGCCAGCTTCTGCGATTGTTTCGTCACCAAGAAATCCGTTGTTCTCGATCGTGCTGTACTTTACTGTTAACACACCCTGCGTCAGTTCAACGCCGCCGCCGGCGTTGCCATCAATCAAGACATTTTCGAGCGTCAGGTCAAATGCGCCCCCGGACCTGATGGCGCGGCCTGTACTTCCCGTTATCCTCATTCCCGAAACGTCGATGATATCTTCCACAACGAAGATGGATTCAGCTCCGCCCGCATCGATGGTAAATCGTTCCGGTCCCGGTCCGACGATTGAGATGCTCTTTTGGCTTACGCCCGCTGTTCTTTCTTGTCCCCCCTGTCCCAACGCGTAGAGCGCCCCAGGAATACGCTCTGGATGCAAGTCGGGGCGTAGCGTGAGCGTCGCTGGTCCGTCACGGAACAGAGCCTCGCTAAAACGAATGATGTCGTTCGATTCGCCCGCAGGGAGTCCATGCAGAGCTTCGTTGGTAGAAGCTGCCTCCAGCGCCTCGCGCAGGGTCGTTCCGCTGCCGTCATCGGTGAGACTGTCGACGACGTAGGTTGCCAGCAGATTCCGTTTTTCGAGCGTTTCAAATCGGCGGAATCGGCGTCGATCGCGAACTTGCCTCCGCTGTGGCTTCGGTTTCCATCCAAAAACCTGTGAGAAACGATTGGAAAAATACATAGATTCACCTGGCGAGTGGGGCACGATCGAAGCAAGTGGTTCAATCCGATCAGCACCAACAGGGGTGCGATGCAACTCGCCTCAATAGTTGTTCGTAAAACCGTTACGCCAAAACGAAGCTCCCAAGAGAGAATTGAACGATTTTCTGACATTGCAGTGACTTGGACGCTTATACTCCCCATGCGAAAACCGTTTTTTGTTTAACTCGTCACACCAAGACCACCCGTGTCACCTGCAACGAACTCCTCACCGACCTCCTCAACGACGTCGGCCAGTTTGTTGGCGGGAATGGCGGCACGTGATGACGAGACCTGGATGCGTTTTCTTCAGGTGTACGGGCCGCTTGTTTACGAATGGATCGGCCGTGCGGAAGTCAATCCGAGTGCCGTTGACGACATCGCCCAAGACATTTTCACCGCTGTCGCGACGAGTTTCAACAACTATCAACACGACGCGAAACGCAGTGGAAGCCTGCGGCGATGGATGTGGGGCATTGCGAAAAACAAAATCGCTGATTGGCAACGCAAAGATGCTCAGCAAGTGAAAGCTGGAGGTGGTTTGTCTTTTTTTCGTCTCATCAACCAGTTGCCCGACGTCCCGTTTGAAGACAGTGACCCTGGTTCACAGCACAAGACACGGATGCAATTAGCGGCGCGAGCACTGGCAATTTTGCAGACGGATTTTGCCCCCCCGACGTGGCAGGCTTTTTGGCGGTCGGTGATCGACGGTGAAAAAACATCAGAGATCGCTGAGAGCCTGAACATGACCGCAGTGGCGGTTCGACAATCGCGGTTTCGGGTCCTGCGGCGACTGCGTGAAGAACTGGGCGAGGATTTGCCAAGCACGTTGTGATGAGCGATCGCGCTGTGATGATGTTGTGGAAATGCGGCTTCCATTTTGCAGTAACGGTTTTGCGAAGAACTGATGTATGAACAAAATCACTCAGCACTGCCCCGATCCCTCGACGCTTGCGGATTGGATCGAAGGCGCGGTTTCAGACGAAATGGCTGAGACCGTGATGGAACACGTCGGCGAGTGCCAGACGTGCAGCGAATGGCTTGAACGGGCCGAGGCCGAACCACGAAGTTTGATCGCGATGTTGCGGGCTGGAATCAGTCTGGACAATCTCAACGACACTGTCGACGATCGGTTTGCCCGCAATCGATCGCCACTTCAACCACGTCCGCCCCACGAATTGCCAACCAACATCGGCGAATTCCGCATCGTTCGCGAGCTTGGTCGCGGTGGCATGGGCGTTGTTTACGAAGCTGAGCAAACCGCGTTGGGACGACATGTGGCACTCAAGGTTCTGCCCCCGCATTCGTTTCAAGACGAAAATCGAGTCAGACGTTTTGAACGTGAAGTGCAGGCAGCCGCCCGTTTGCACCATACCAATATCGTTCCGGTTTTCGGTGCCGGACGCGATGGCGATTTGCACTTTTATGCTATGCAGTACATTCAGGGCCGTGGGCTGGATCGGGTGATTGCGGACGCTCGCGTTCAGCGGACGCCGTTTGATTGGTCACATCAACGTTTTGTGGCTGAGATGGGTGCTCAAGTCGCGTCAGCCCTCCATCATGCGCATGCGTATGGAGTTGAGCATCGAGATATTAAACCCGCGAACCTGATTCTCGATGCACACGGAATCGTTTGGGTCGCTGACTTTGGTTTAGCAAAGCTGGATGATGGACTGGAGCTAACGGGCACGGGAAACCTATTGGGAACACTTCGTTTCATGCCTCCTGAAAGCTTTCAGGGATACTCCGACCCTCGCAGTGATGTCTATTCACTGGGGATCACGCTGTATGAACTGTTGACGCTCACACCGGCGTTTGCCGCAAACGATCAGCGGCAACTCGTCCATGACATTACCAAGAGCGGTCCTCCACCTTTGACACAAGTGATCGACGGCGTATCGCGAGACTTAGCAACGATCATCCACAAAGCGATCGCCCAAGATCCACAGGATCGCTATCAAAACGCGGCCGAATTGGAGCAGGACCTACGCAGTTTTGTTAACAACGAACCGATTTTGGCTCGCCCTGCCGGCGCACTCGAACGTCTGTGCCGATCAGCACGCCGCAATCCGGTAGTCGCATCACTGACGGCAAGTGTGTTTCTTGCACTAGTGATGGGAACAATTGTCTCAAACTACTACGCCGTCGCCGCCACTCAAAGCGCGTCAAAGGAAAAGGCTGCGTCTGAACAAGCCAGAGAATCTGAACAGTCTGCAAAGAATTCTGAGCTGCTTGCGAAGAAATCGGAAGAGTATGCCAAGCAACGCGAAGTCGAAGCGGTAACTCAGCTTGGTAAAACACAAATTGCTCTGGCAGAGGCTTCGTACTTAGCTGGAAACGGCCGGCGGGCGATACAGTATCTGCAGGCGTGCCCTGAGCATCTTCGAGACCAGGACTGGGAATATTTGTCCGCCCGGGCTGATCGTACGATCTACACCCATCCCGGCGATACCGTCGGTCAACTTTCAGGAATCCATTTTGTTCCTCCATCGCGAAACAGGGTCATCCTTGTTCCCTGGAAGAGTCCCGACCCCATTCGCTGCATTGATTCTCGCACAGGAAAGGTAGTCCAATCTAAGCAACTTGAAGTCAATTTAGATCTAGTCCATTCGGTGGTTTCACCAGATGGCAAGCTGCTTGCGATATCGCCACGGCATCGTAGTCGAGTCTGTCTTTACAACGCGTCAACTTTTGAAAAGCTGCTTGACGTGCCGACTGAGTTACTTCGCCCGTCGGGTACATTTGATAGCCAGCTATTGTTTGCCGCCGATTCAAAAACTCTCATCCTTCAGAAAGCAAAAGGCACACTCGCTCTCGACACCGAAAATTCTGAACTGCGAGTACTTTCCGATCAGTTCTTTGCATGTGCAACGGCTCACACGAAGTCAATTGCCTATGGCGTGAAAAACAAACGACTCACGGCAGTAGATATAGAAACGGGTGAGACCATTTGGACCGGCCCTTTGTCTTCTAGCAAGATACAGTCAATGGCAGTCTGCTACGACGACAGCATGTTGGCCATTGCTGGGTGGGACGAGCCGAGCATCACCTTGCACGACGCGGCAGATGGTCGATTAATCAATCGCTTGGCCTCTGATGTGCTCGCCCCTGAAACCGCAATCTTGCCTGCTGCCCACGCGCCGTTTTTTGCGACGATAGAAAAATCAAGCGGCCAGAATGCGGTAAAAGTGTGGAAGTTCGACGACGAAAATCAGCGGCCTGCTTACACCACTTTTTGTCGCGATGATCGAGACAGACGTGTCGGATGGAACGATACATCCGGTATTCTGGTCTCAGGATTCATCGGTGTTGACGCCTATCCCACTCCTGCGGTCAGTGCAACAAGGCTACTCGCCGCTAACGATGCACCCAGTGCGTTGTTTCTTGAGGATGGCGTCATCGCCGCTTGCCTAGCCGGCCGTCAAGGAATGTCGGTTTTTGAAATTGGGAAGCATGACTCGCCTCGATTGTTCAAGGAGGTTTACAACCACGTAGCCACCTCGTATTGCCGGGACAAATTTATCGGCACACGATCAGAATATGGTGGCACACACAACGTCTCGGATCTGATCAATATCGAAACGGACTCTTTTTCGAAGTGTGCGACGATGTTTTGGCGAATGCGACATATCGCCGTCGCACCCGGAGGCAGGTACGTTGCTGCGGCACATCCAAATAAGTTTTCAATCAAGCGTGAACAGGCCGCGGGTTCTTATGCCGAGGTGCTCTGTCGGGACATCAATAGCTTCCTAGACGGAAAGAAGTCAAATGTCACTTTCATGTTTCCTGCTGGTCAGGTCCCCACGATCCTGATCTCAACGCTATTCGAACGAGACGGAGAACTGGCTACGAAAACCAGTCTTCACAATCTCGTGACGGGCAGACTGATGATAGAAAAACTTGAGCCCTCTCTACTGCGGGTCTTTTGTCTGAGTCCGTCTGGCGAAGTTTTTGCGACCGGTTGCGATGATGGCAAAGTCCGACTCTACGACGCAAGAACTTTAGAGTTGCTGTCAGTTGCACGCCTTCACGACAAGAACGTCACGGCATTGGCATTCCGCTGCGACGGCGCTCAGTTGGCAACCGGAGAATCCAACGGACAAATACGCTTGTGGCAGATTGCGGACAACCATTGCTCGCAGTGTGTCCACGAAATCGTTGGCAATGGCGTTAAGGTCCGTGCGCTCGACTTTAATCCCTCAGGTACCAAACTCCTCGCTCTCGCCGGATCAGAACTGTCCATTTGGGACCTTTCGAACCAACCTATTTCTACGAAGCAGGTGGAGCAAGAACGAGTCAATGCTTATCTAGAAATTGACGACGCCCAGCATTCTTCGCGACCAGAACAGAGTCTTCAGGACGAGTCACGAAATTGATCCCGTGATAGAAGATCGATCGCATGGTAGATCGATCGCATGGTAGGGCGATTCAGCGGCCGAAAATTGTGAAGGTCAATGCAAGACGAATTAGCCGAACATCGGGAGGCTAATCTAGAAGCTCCAAGTAATCCGCCAGCGACATCGCCAGGAATCGCTTGTCGCTGCAACGATCCGGGGTGTCGCTTCGTGAAATTCTGCTTGTTCCGTTTCGATTCGTCGCTGAGCGGAGCAGTTCCAAAATTCGCCGCGAACTGCTGTAAATACTCTTCAATCCAGCGTTTCCGGTGGTTGAAGCAAGTCAATAGCCACTGCAGTGCTCTGTCCACGTAATCCTGTTACACGCCGGCGACACCCGACGTTGAGCAATCTCATCGGGACGACAATTTCCACGTCATTGAGTTGCAACCTCTGGTCGAGATGAAACTCAATTCTTGGCGACTCAAAGACCGAGTTCACTTACTCGACATGATCGAAATCGGTTTGCTCGACAATACTTGGCCAGCAAAATTCCCCATCGATCTCGGCAGGCGACTGCAAGAGTTGATCGACAACCCTGACGGTTAGTGCCACGAAATCGAGTCGCGAAACCTGACCTTTGGTTTAACCGATGCTGTTTCAATGGCACCAACCCACCCTCGACGTGCCACTCCGTTCCGAGAAGAACCTAGAATTGAGCCACTTTGGCGGTGGTGGCGGATGGTTTGGTTGCTTGATCGATGGTCGGTTAGGGGCGATTTCGCAGTTGCTTGTTTGGATGCAACCACTCCTGGATCTGTCGATCGGCAGCGTAGATCGGGAGTTGGCGTTTCGCTAGGCCGGTGGCAGGCCGTCGGTGAGTGCTCGCTGCATGGCGGCGAGCGTTTCTTTGCCAACGTGATGCTCCATCCCCTCGCTATCGCACTCGACCGTGCGGTCGCTGACGCCAAGGCGTTTGAGGAAATCTTTGACAATTTCGTGGCGTTGCTGTGATCTCGCAGCCAACCGTTTTCCCTTGGCCGTCAACGAAATGGGCTGGTACGGGGCGGTTTCGACATACCCGTCGCGCTACAGCCGGGCGATTGTGTAGTTGACCGTTGCATCCGTCACTGCGAAGCGGGTGACCAAATCCAGCGCTCGGAATTGGCCATGATCATCGATCGCCTCGGCAATGGCTTCGATGTAGTCCTCGGAGGCATGGTCCGGCCGCGTTCGGTGGTGCGTTTTCGACGGCAAGGGAAGACTCCTTTGGTGCGGCCTGGCGACGTTTCCTGCTCCCCAGACAGAAATCAACTCTGCGAACAGGGACTTGAGGCTGTCGTACGCCTTGCGATTCCCCTTTTCCGCCGCTCGGTCGCGTGTTTTCAACGTCTCACGGATGATACTCATGATGTGATCGTATTCTTCAGCCATCTGAAGTTGCGAAGCTAATAGCCCCTGTGGATCGTATTTAGACACAACCGATACCTCTTTCGGTTACCTCAGAAGAAACTGGGCAACGGGTGAGTTAAACCGACGTTCGGGTGGCCACCCTAGCCCGTGGTCATTCTCGCAAATTTCCGATCGAGTACCAGCCACAAGACGCTTCTGATTATCCGATAAAGTTTCCGATAAGAATCAATGCGAGGAAACAAGGTGAAAGCCGTAAGTCCATCTGAAGCAGGCACTTGCGAATTTTGAATCAGCTGGAAGTGATTAAAATTTTGACATTCTCCCCGCCTCCACTCTCGAAAGCCTGGTTTTCTTCGGAAAACCAGGCTTTTTTCGTGTCTAGGTGTCCCAAGGGACTGTCCTGGCCTGCTAAAAGTTTGGGGTTGCGGCGGCAATGCGATTGCGCAAGTTTAGTTCCTCGGAGCTAATACCGAGATCTTCTTTTCTGGCGGTGTGAACTCCTGGCTTGAGTTGTTCCCACTTCCATGC
>NZ_SJPM01000007.1:315246-372414 GCF_007859915.1 Neorhodopirellula pilleata | reverse complement strand
TGTGCTTGTGTCGAATCCACTTGATACTTTTCACAGTGAATGAATTTCCCTTGTTCGTCATCAGGCCTTCATTGTTCAACTGCTCAGCGATCTGAGCATCATCAAGCTGTTTGGCCAGCTCTCGCACTCGATCAACCAGCGCCTCATCATGCCGCCAGCGATCGCATGCGGATCGAGGTAACTCTACTCGCAGGGATTCGTCTACTCCTCCCTGCCAACGCACTTGCAATAAGGCGACATGTGGCTCCGGCTTGGTCACCGTGATGTCGCGAATCAACAGTTGCAAGATTCGTTTCTTGTCCTTCCAGGCTGTTGTCGTGTTATGCCAAAGCTTGGGAAGATCCTGTGCCAGTGCGAACACTTCATCTCGCTGTTGCGAAGTAAATTGAAGCGACTCTTGCTGAAGCCGATCGATTTGATCCTGGACGTCTTGCAGTTCGATCAATGCGTCGTTCCAACGTTGTTCGAGTGTCGAAGCTACCAAACGATTGTTCGGATCAACTTGCTCGTAACGACACTGAGCCAACTCTGCTTCGTACTCCGCTCGTTGCAATCGCATCTTCCATTGAGAATCGATTTGCTCGTGGCGCTGCATAACCATCTCATACGCCTGGATCGCCAGCTGCAACTGCTCGTTATTGAGCACATCAAGCACGCACCGCTCGACGGCGTGATCCAAGTGCGTGCATTGCACTGTCATGCACGCTGATTTTGACAGACCTTCTCGCTTTCGCCAGTTGCATTGGTACGTTGGATAAATACCGCCATTACCGCGATAGCGTGGAGTCAAACGGCGACCACAACAACCGCAGATTAAAAGCCCTTGAAGCAGTGCCAATCCCTCTCGTGCCGGACCGCTCAAAATCATCTCCTTTGCATTCGTTCGGTTGCGTGACAACTGTTCTAGATTCTGTGTGTACTGCTCGAAAGTGATATAGCCTTCGTGATGATCTCGCAAGTTCACCAACCAGTTCTCCTCCGGCATGCAACCAATGCGTGATCGTACTTCTCCGTTCTCCAGAATCTCTTTCACCGATTGATAACGCCCGAAGGCATAAACCCCGGCGTACGATGGGTTCTTCAAAATACCAGTGACGCGTGAATCGGTGAGTCGTCCCCAATGCAGTTTTCCAGCCCAAGTGCCACCGTAACTTCGCTTGGGAAAATCCAGTTTTTCCCGGGCAAAACGCTGCACAACACCGTAGGCACTGCCGCATTGCTGGAAGTAGTCAAAGACCAAGGCGATCATCGAACGCACTTGCGCATCAGCGTCCTTGACGATGCAGCCCAAGTCATCGAATACATAGCCGACTGGCAACGGGAATCGCAACTCTCCTTTGCGAGCCTTGTTGAGTTTGTTGCCTTGCAGGCGAGCGCGGATGAAGTGCAGCTCCGCTTGAGCCATTGTCCCTTTGAGTCCTAACAACAGTCCATCGTTGAAGTCGCACGGATCGTAGCAACCGTCTTCGTCAATGATGAGCGTGCCGGTGATGCCACAGATTTCGATCAGTCGATGCCAATCTGCGTTGGAGCGAGCCAATCGCGAGGCCTCGATCGCCAGTACGGCTCCGGCCTTACCAAGAGACACGTCGGCAACAAGCTTCTTAAAATCTTCGCGATCAGAGGTGGAAGTGCCCGACTTACCGAGGTCGCAATCCAGCACAACGATGCGTGTGACTGGCCAACCCAGGTTCTTCGCATGATCTTTGAGCGCATACTGTCGCTCGGTACTTTCGCGATGGTTACGAACTTGCCCCATACTCGATTGCCGCAGGTAAACAAAGGCAGTCTTCTGAAGGTGAGCTTCGGTGATCTTGGTCGAACGTTGATCCGTGGCGTGCATGACAATCATCCTTGACTGAGTGATTATGGTGAGCGGAACGATCGCCTGAAGTGGCGTCATCGTTGGACGTTGACTCGGGCTGTGCCCGATCGTTCAGGTGGGTTTGAATCAAGTTTGCGATCAGCATTGCGAGCTGATTCCTGCAATCACGCGATAAAGTTGGTCGCGGTGAATGAGCTTGGACTGCTGACTGCTGTGGGGTCGCCGCCATGGCTTTCACTCCTAATCAAGTGATGGCAACCCTACGTCGCCGGACGAATTAGATTGCCATCTCGAAGAAGAAACTGGATTCGACTCGAGCGCACACCGAGCCGTATCCAATAGACCGTAACGGGGCTAATTTTCAGAGACTGATTTGCCGAGTGTCTTGAGGAGCGCAGCCATCTCGATCAACCGCTCCAATCGTAGGATTGTTGGAGGGACTTCCGCATCTTCGTAGCAATCGGTGGAGCGAATCGAAGTCCACTGTCGAGGAACCGAAAAAGTTCCCGATTCCGATCCCTTGAGGATCACGGACTCCACGCCGGAAACGGTTCGAGTTTTGAGAATGGGAAATCGCTTCCCAAGCAAGGGATGGAAAGGATGGGTAATTTCGGCGTTACCCGAAGGCTGACTGCACGAATGTGCTTTTAGCTGGTTGTGTCGCGATGCCGAGCGGTCGCGTTTTCCCATTGCCTTTCGGAATGTTCTTTCGCAAGCTCGGCTTAGGCTGGTAAGCGCCACGATGGAGTCGGCCGAGTAGTCCCTGCAAGTTGTCTCGCAAGTTTTCCTCGTATTCCTCCAACGTCACGCCATCGACTCCGGGCGTTTTGCCTCGCTTCAGTCGGCGAAAGGCGTACCACAGCAGCTCTTCATCGAGCAGCGAGAAGAGATTATTGAATACCTCTTCGGGGTGCGTCTTCGCTCTTTGGGTGATGCGATCCAGCCGAGTTAACACCGTGGTTCCGTCTCTGAGTACGGCCGGTGCCCGGTCTGGATCGCGTGAAATCCTGACCGCCTTCCCTGACTCGGTATTACCCGAGGTGCTTTGGCCTGATTGGTCTTCAAGCCTCTTCGGTACTACGCAGTCATCCGACTCCCTGAATGTCATTTGTCTTCGTTGTTTACTCCGCTTCTAGGACATACTCGACTCGTCGCGATTGGAAATCGCGAAACGAATCAAGAACTTCAGGGTTATCACTGGTTGCCTGACTAACATTGTGTGTAATGCGAATGGGCCGCGGACTCCGGGTCTCCGTCTGCAACTTGCCGGTAACGCTGCAGCCGATGTTGCCTTCAGGTATGCACAAGCCTTGGGCAGAATCCAACAGGTACTAAATTTCGGAGCTACTTCCATTCATTGCTGCGGGGCCACCCGCAGTCAATTCATCCTCACTACCTTTCTGTGTACGCTTCAACCAACGACTTCGGCGAACCGCCTTATACGTTGGCTGCAACACTCGATACTGGGCGTGTGGCTAGCACTTACCCAGGCGGGATTCCCACCCGCTAGTTAATCAGACCTTGCCAGTCCGCACGTGCATCGGGATAGTTCGTCGTGTCCCATCTTGGGCACGGGGAGCGTCGGGTGCTTAGGCGGCAGTCTACCCGAATTGCGTGTAAGGTGCTTATGCGGCGTTGGGACGGCACGGATGCGGGTCGGGAAACAAGGGTTGGAGGATAAGGAACGTCCGGGAGCAAGGGGCATCAATACCCCGGCGTATCGTCTTGGCTTTCCGCGTTTATACGTGAGCGAATCAGGAAACGCTTTCGAGTCCGTTGTGCTGTGCCTAGCCATTCTTGCAGTCCCGCAAATAACGACAAAGCAAAAAACGAAACAACGAGTGTTAATGCGGACGCTTTTGGCAAGACAATTACAGCAATTGAAACTGGCCCTACGAGTACCCACGCGACACATAAGGATGAGTGATCTGACTTAAATATTGCAATCGTCGTCGCAAGTGCGAAGGCGGTCGCAGGAATGAAGCCGAGAACGACATGATGGGGATGGGAAGCAGCAAATAGGCGAAATATTGCCGTAATGAACGCAAGATTGGTCGTAGTCGAAGCTAGTGAACGCAGAGTGAAACGGGGAAATGTGAACCAGCGAGCTTTCTTCCGTTTTGGACGCACGTAACCTTGGGGCGGCCGCCAGCCCTTGTCCGGTCGGCTAGTCATTTTGGATCATCATGTCAATCTCCGTGTCTCGATCGACGAACACCGCCGATCACGGAGCGGCCGGTAAAAAGTTTGAAGTTCCAAAATAGCGTCTTGGCCGCTGCCGTGCATCGGGATAGTTCATCGTGTCCCAACGGCGACAGTTCGAACGAGTTTGGCCGTATGTCAGTGTATCGAACGTGGACGAACCAGTGTTCAACGAGCGTCGATTCAGTCCTGGATTCGGGTCGGGGCGGGGCGTTGCAACACCGACGAACGTTACGCGTAACCGGGAACGCGCGAGAAAGTTTCTAAAGACCAAAACGCTCAGCTCGCGTCCTCCGGTTCACGCGATGGTTACCCGTCGACTTTGTAGCACCGTGAAAGCTTGAGGCTCAAGGAACCCGGAGAACGGGCTCGTCGCTAACGTGCCTTACAAGTTTCTCGAACTTTGCTTGCGCATATTCGCCAGACGCTTCTAGATGTTCGACTCGTGAAGTTAGCGTCTCGATCGTACGTCGTAGATTTTGGTTCTGTTGATACTGCTGGAAAGCAACTAGCAGTAAGCCAGCAAACAATAGTAGAGCCAACATTGAGCGGCCCGAAAAACGGCTCTTGGGGTCCAGCGTGTCTCTTTGGTTCATTTCTGTTCTCCTGTGCGGGGATACGGTTTCTGAAAAACGACCATTCATTGAGGACAACCAAGCAATCAATGTCGGGTAACACCGCCGATCACGGAGCGGCCGGTGAAAAGTTGGAAGTTGTAAAAAGTCGTCTTGGCCGCTGCCGTGCATCGGGATAGTTCGTCGTGTCCCAACGGCGACAGTCCAAACGAGTTTGGCCGGATGTCATTGTATCGAACGTGGACGAACCAGTGTTCAACGAGCGTTGACTCGGACGTGGATTCGGGTCGGGGCCGGGCGTTGCAGCACCGACGAACGGTTGGGTTCAGCGGGGCCGCGCGGACGACTCTCCACTTCAAAAACGTAAACTCGCGGCCTCCGTTGCAACCCATGGTTCGCCAGCGTCGTGCACTGATGTGGATTGCGATTACCCAATCGGATCGTACAGCGAAGCATTTGTGCCGGCAAGGATAATGCCGACAAGCAAGAAGGCGAAGTTCCGGCCCGTGGCTTTTCGTGTGGGATTGCAGTTGCGATAGAAATACCAAAACAGAAGCGATGTTGCGGTAGTCGGCAATACCGCGAGCAAAGGTGGCAACATGAACCGCAGTCCTGCTGAGCCGGAGTCAAACAAGCGAATTGAGCAATAACCATGGCAGGTGAGTTTCCAGCCCGCTTCACCGTGCGACGAGAAGAACAGCGCCCATAGAACCAATGCTGATAATACGTGCACCATGGAAACCATCCATTTCCAGTCTGGATGAACCGTGCGGACAGGTGGCTCAAGCGAGTCGATCGAGGTCGGCGTTCTGTAAGGGTTGTTGACGCCCATGCGTTATTCCGTGCGGCGAACGTTTGCAATCACCCGGTCGCGACGAGAGATTGTCCATTGCAAAATCGCCCGACTTCGCGACTCGGGTGCACGGGTACGCCCGACATGGGCGTGAACTTGTGGGGTGCCGCTTCCTTCGGGAAGCCAGTCCCCTGTACGAAAACGGAACTTGAACGAAGGACAGCATACCAAATGTAATCGATCAAGAAGAAGTACTAGGCGAAGGCAACTGCGGCGAGGCGACAGACCGTGGAGAGGAAGCCTGCGAATGTGGCCGGTAAGCCAGCAAAGAATCGTCGCTGGCACACGTTCTCGCCAAAGCTGCTGACATGATGAGTCCTTCCTAGACTACGGGGCCTATCCAACTTCAGCCGATCTTAGCGTCCTGGCTGGAAAATCGCCCTCCCAATTCTCAAACGTCATCCCAACGCCGATTAGCGTGCCTGCACCCAAAGCCCCCGAAAAACGGGGCTCTCCATTTACAAAACGCACCGCCGCTGCGTACACTGTCGGGCTTTCCTCGCCCCCCTTGGCGTTGTCGTCCCGTTTTTGCCGCGTCTGCGCGGCGTTCCGTCCCCCGAATTCTGCATTTTTCGTGTTCGATTCACTCTCCGAAGGCCTGCAATCCGCTTTCAAAAGCCTGTCCGGCAAGGGCAAGCTGACCGAAGCGAATATGCGCGATGGGCTGAAAATCGTTGAGGAATCGCTACTCGAATCCGACGTCAGCTACTCGGTCGTCAAGGACTTCATGTCCCACGTGACCGAGAAAGCCCTCGGCAAACGGGTGCTATTGTCATTGCGACCGCAGGAAGAACTCGTTCGGATCGTTCACGAAGAGCTGGTCGCGACGCTCGGTCCGGTCGATTCGTCGCTGCATTTGAACGCCGACCGCCCGACGATCATCATGCTGTGCGGCTTGCAGGGCAGCGGCAAAACGACCACGTGCGGCAAGCTTACGCAATTGCTGCGGGAACAGAACATTCAACCGTTGCTCGTCGCGGCCGACTTGCAACGCCCCGCCGCGATCGAGCAGCTTAAAGTCATCGGCGATCAGCTCGGTGTGCCCGTTCACACCGAAACCGACCACAAGGACCCCGTCAAGGTTTGCCGAAACGGTGTCGATCGAGCCAAAAAAGACGGTAACCGGGTCGTGATTCTGGACACCGCCGGGCGGCTCGCGATCGACGAAGAGTTGATGAGCCAACTCAAGATGATCGACCGAAAGGTCGGCCCCGATCAGGTCTACCTCGTCGTCGACGGGATGACGGGCCAAGACGCGGTCAACAGCGCCGGAGCTTTCAACGCAGCCCTCGAACTCGACGGCGTGATCATGACCAAACTCGACGGCGACGCCCGCGGCGGTGCGTTGTTGTCGGTCAAACAGGTCACCGGCGTCCCGATCAAATTCATCGGGACGGGCGAGCGATTCGACGCTTTGGAACCGTTCCGCCCCGAAGGCATGGCTAGCCGCATTCTGCAAATGGGCGACATGGTCGCTGCGGCCCGCGAAGCCCACCGGATCGTCGACGAGAAAGAACGCGAAGAACTCGAAGCCAAGATGGCGTCGGGTGAATTTTCGCTCGACGATTTCAAAGGCATGATGCAGAAAATCGCTCAACCCGGCCTGATGGGCCGCATGATGGGGCTGATGCCAGGCATGTCGCAATTCAAGGAAGCGATGGAGAGCGAAGAAGCCGGCGGGCAAATGCGACAGATCATCGGTCTGATCGATTCGATGACCCCAGCCGAACGCAAGAACCCCAAGCTGATTGACTCCTCGCGTCGCACGCGGATCGCTAACGGGGCCGGCGTGCCCTCGCCAATGATCACGCAATTGCTCAAGCAATTCGACACGATGAAACCGCTGATGCAGATCATGGCGGGCAAAGGCACCGGCGATCGTCTGTCGATGTTGCGTCAATTGCAAAACAGCGGAGCACTGACGGACCCTCGGGGCGGTGCGAAACTAAAACAATCCACGGGCAAGCGACTCAGCCCGGCCGAACGAGCCCAACAGCGGAAAGAACGCGAAAAGCTCAAACGCAAAATGAAACGCAAACGTTAAAGACCGGTTGAACCCGCCCAACGTCGGGCCGGGTCGCCCGGATACCACTGATCTCACCCCTCAATACTTAGGAAACCGTAGTGGCAGTTAGAATTCGAATGAAAAAAATGGGCCGGACCCACCGTGCCTTCTTCCGCGTTTGTGCGATGGACCAACGCAAGCCTCGCGACGGCCGCGTGATCGAAGAACTCGGCTACTACGATCCGTCGGTTCCCGAAACCGATGCCCGAGCGATCCTCAAAGGTGACCGGATCGCGTATTGGATGAGCGTGGGAGCCCAGCCGACTGAAAAGTGCGCCGTCTTGATCAAGAAGTATGGCGAAAACGGCAGCCATTTGGACGCCCAAAAGGCCGCCTTGGATCGCCTCGGTCGACGCAAGGAATACACACCCGCTCCCGTCACCGCGGCGCCAGCCCCGGCACCGGTGGCCGCAGCTCCCGCTGATGAAACTCCAGCCGAAGAAGCCCCAGCCGAGGCCTCCGAAGACCAAGCCGCTGAGCAACCAGCCGCATCGGAATAGTCGATTCAGTGAGAATCGACGTTGTCACACTGTTTCCGGCAATCTTTGATAGTTATTTGACTCAAAGTTTGCTACACAAAGCCATCGTCCGAGGTTTGGTCGCGATCGAGCGACACGACTTGCGGGCGTGGGCCGAGGACTCACCGCACCACAAGGTCGACGATAAACCTTTTGGTGGCGGGCCGGGAATGTTGATTCAAGTCGAACCGACCGTCGCATGCGTTCGTGAAGTCGAAACGATGCACCCGACGCCGGCTCGGCGGATTTTATTGACGCCGCAAGGTAAACGGTTCGACCAACGCCTCGCCGAAGACTTGGCCGGCTCGGACCGATTACTCTTGTTGTGCGGACGATACGAAGGATTTGACCAACGGGTCCAAGACATCTTGGAACCCGAAGAAATAAGCGTCGGCGATTTTGTCCTCAATGGAGGTGAAGTCGCCGCGATGACGATCATTGACGCCGTGGTGCGATTGCTGCCCGGCGTCCTTGGTGACGAAAACAGCAGTCGGGACGATTCGTTCAGCCGCGGAAACCGGCTGTTGGAATTCCCGCAATACACCCGACCTCGTGAATTCGAAGGACATTCGGTTCCCGAGGTTTTGCTCAGTGGTGACCACGCGGCGATCGCCGCCTGGCGAGCCGAGCAAACCCAACTCCGCACCCAAGCACGTCGTCAAGATTTACTTGGTGAGGAACCGAACGGCTGACCCCATTCGGATCAATAACGAAATCAAATCGGACGGTACCCGCCGCTCCGCCAATTCAAACAACCCCTTTCAAACGTGAGAAATATCATGAGCAACGCCATCATGGATTTGGTCGACAAGGCCAACCTGAAAGCCGACGTGCCTAAGTTCGAAATCGGCGACACCATCGACGTGCACACGAAGATCCTCGAAGGCAACAAAGAACGTATTCAAGTCTTCAGCGGCGTGGTCATCGCCCGCTCCGGTCGTGGTTCGCAAGAAATGTTCACCGTTCGCCGCATCGTCGGCGGTGAAGGCGTCGAGCGTAAGTTCCCCGTTCACAGCCCCCGGATCGACAAGGTCGAAGTCAAGCGAAGTGGCGTTACCCGCCGCGCCAAGCTGTACTTCCTCCGCGATCGAATCGGCAAGGCCGTTCGTCTGAAAGAACGTCGCCGCGTTTGAGCGACGCGCTGAGAACCGTCAGCCGATGATGGGTATGAGCCGAAAGTGTTCACCGAAGATTCGCCATCCTTGGCACCCTGGGCTGTTCAAAATTTGGTATTGCGATATTTTCGTTATCCGCAACTTCCTGTCACCTCTCCCAGCGAAGCTGGGGGAGGTCGGATCGAGCGAAGCAAGATCCGGGAGGGGGCATCCCCAGGCCAAACCAAGCCGATCCAACCAAACAACGCCCGTGCCCCCTCCCTCGCGGACTCCTGAACGTCGTCGCTCGACCTCCCCCAAACTGCGTTCGGGAGAGGTGACAGGTGGACAAGAAATTCCTCGGAGAAAAAGGAAGAACAACGAATCAACACCGAATTTTGAACAGCTCAGCGTTAGCCACGGTTTCGGCATCGCAGAACCGGGGCTAACGCCCAAACGGCTGATCTTCAGTCGGTGTTTTTAATTGAATCAGCAGTCTCCTTAGGGAGGGTGAAGAGTAACATCCATGAACGACTCCCCACGTCCTTCCTTTTGGACCGAAGACCTCCTTGCGATTCTAATCGGTTGGACGATCCTGATCGTTTCGCTCGGATGCGTGCGTTTCACGACGACGGTCATCGCCGAACAAGACACCGTCGGTGTGACCACCGCCGACCACCTGCTTGCCGATTACGTCGGCAATCCTAAGGGTTGGTACAGCAATCCCGTCGATGCGTTTCGCAAAGAGATCGATCCGATCGAAACGACGGGCCCCGGTGGTGAGACCACGACAACGCCGGCGTTCGCTCCCGAGCTGAGTCGGCTTTCCGGTACGCTCGGTGCCGGTGTTATCATCGGTATCGTGTTCTGGTTGGTATTGTTGATCACGCGTGGTCGCGCGTCTTCGTTTGCCGTCGGCTTTCCGGTCGTCTTCGCTCTTGGCGTTTCGGCATATGTGCTCGCCGGCCAAGCGATCGTGTCGGCTTACAACTTGGAATACGCGTTGTGGGCACTCGGGCTGGGATTGTTAATCAGCAACACGATCGGAACTCCGAATTGGTTGCGCGGTGCGGCGCGGACTGAGTTCTATATCAAGACGGGCTTGGTGTTGCTGGGCAGTGAAATCTTGATGAGCCGTCTGTTGGCGCTTGGCGTGCCGGGAATTTGCGTCGCTTGGATCGTCACACCGATCGTATTGATCTCGACATTTTGGTTCGGCCAAAAGGTATTGAAGATTCATTCACCGACGTTGAACATGGTGATCTCGGCGGACATGTCCGTGTGCGGCGTCTCGGCGGCGATCGCATCGGCGGCAGCTTGCAAGGCCAAGAAAGATGAATTGTCGTTCGCGATCGGACTGTCGCTCTCGTTCACCGTGTTGATGATGGTTTTGATGCCCGCCTTCATCAAGTTGGTCGACATGGACGAAACGCTCGCCGGAGCTTGGATGGGCGGAACGATCGACGCGACGGGTGCCGTCGCGGCGGCCGGAGAGTTGGTCGGGCCGCGAGCCCTCGAAGTGGCGGCAACCATCAAGATGATTCAAAACATTTTGATCGGCGTGATCGCCTTCGGGATCGCCGTGTTTTGGACGACCTATATGGATCGTGACAGTGAATCGCCCAACGTCGGTTGGTCGGAAATCTGGCTGCGTTTTCCCAAGTTCATCCTCGGGTTTATCGGCGCGTCGTTGGTGTTCTCCGCGATCCACGGCGGGATGCCCGACGGCGAAATGTGGACGAGCGAATCGATCGGCTTTACCAAGTCGATTCGTGGTTGGTTGTTCTGTCTCGCGTTCGTCAGCATCGGTTTGGAAACCAACTTCGCCGAATTGAGAAAACACTTACGAGGTGGCAAACCCTTGGTGCTCTACGTCGTCGGTCAATCGCTGAACTTGGCACTGACGTTCGCAATGGCGTACTTGATGTTCAAGGTCATCTTCCCCGCGACCTAGGCCCGCACGAATCCCATGCTAACGCAATCGTTCTGCCACGAAGTGACATCCTACTCGTACTCCTACTAGTGCTCCTACTCGAATCGGGGCACCGATGACCGAACCCATCTTCGACCACGATCGACTTGACGATCGCACTCACGATGAGCTGAAACGGATGCTTCACCGGATCGTCTCGATGCTGACCCGTTTAATCGCCCGATCAGAATCCGTGGCCGAACTACCAGGGGAGTACAATGCTGGAGTCGAATACGAGTACCGCGAGTACGGGTACCGCGAGGCTGAGTACGAGTACAAGTACGATGAAGACCGGAAGCCAGAACCAAGAATTGCACCGAAGGACGTGGTGCCGTTTTTCTCCAAATCAATTTCCACCTCGCGTCCTCGGTGAATTCAGCCGATACTCGCGAATCGCGTTGCCCGCGAAAACCGCCGCCTGTTCTTGGTCGCTCAACGTCGACGCTAACTCACGCACCGTCGCGAGCCAACGGGAATACTCCGTCGCCAACAAGCACACCGGCCAATCGCTGCCGAACATCAAACGTTCCGGACCGAACACTTCCATCGCCACGTCCCAATACGGTCGAACCGTTTCGATGTCCCATGACGGATCGCGGACTTCGGTCGCGACTCCGGAGAACTTGCATGTCACGTTGTCGCGGCGGGCCAACTCGGTGAAGTCTCGCTTCCACGTTTCGTCAAACCGTTGAGTTGACACCACCGGTTTGGCGATGTGATCGAGCACCATGCGGACATCTTGATGCCGGTCGGCGAAATCGATCGCGGCGGGAAGTTGGTGCGGGTAAACCAACAGGTCATAAACCAAATTCCTCGCGGCTAAACTCGCCACGCCCTCGTTGAACTCCGCTCCGTCGAGGAACCGGTCGTCCGGTTCGTCTTGGACCACGTGGCGGAGCCCGACCAGTTTGGCTCGGCCCGCAAATTCTTCGATAGCCTCCGCCAAGCCCGGTCCTGCCAATGGCAACCAACCGACCACGCCCTGGATCAAAGGCTCCCGCTCCGCGATTGCCAGCAAATCGCGAGTTTCCTGGATGCTCTGCCTGGCCTGGACCGAAACGAAACCATCGATCGAGTTTTCCGTCGCGATCTCGCGAAGTTGCGGTGCCAGGAAGTCTCGCTGCAGGACCGCTTTGGTGTCGTCGATCCAACCGTATTGAACCGGATCAAACTTCCAAAGGTGGTGGTGGGCGTCGATCAGCAAAGTTTTACTCGGGAAATCGGGCGGTCGGGTTGTTCAAAGGTTGGTAGGAAACGAAGATAGCGGTTCGAACGATACGCTTCAATCTTGCCGTCTTTCCTTCCAAGACCCCAATCTTTTCCATGCTTCAAGCTTCCTCAACCGACCAACAACTCGCCGAACTCGTCCGCGAACGCATCTTGCTGCTCGACGGTGCGATGGGCACGATGATTCAGCGATTGAAACTCGACGAGGCCGCCGTGCGGGGCGATCGATTCGCCGATCATCATAAAGACTTGAAGAACTTTTCGGACATCTTGTGCCTGACCCATCCCGACAAGATTTTCGACATCCATTGGAAGTACTACGAGGCGGGCAGCGACATCGTCGAGACGAACTCGTTCGGAGCCAGCCCCGTGGGGATGGTCGAGTTTGATTTGCCGCTCGAACTGGTCGACGAGATCAATCACGCCGCCGTCGCTTGCGCCCGCAAAGCAGCCGACGAGTGGACCGACCGCACGCCCGATAAACCCCGTTTTATCGCCGGTTCGATCGGACCAACGACCAAACAGCTCGCGATCAGTACCGAAGACGATCCGGCCCATCGGGGATCGACGTTCGGCGAACTTAAAGACAGCTACTTTGCCCAAGTCAAATCGTTGTGCGAAGCCGGTGTGGACCTGTTGCTCCCCGAGACGGCGATCGACACGCTCAACTTGAAAGCGTGTTTGTTCGCGATCCAAGAATACTTCGACGGCGGCGGACGACGGGTCCCGGTGATGGCCAGCGGCACGTTCGGTGACGGCGGACGCACGTTCGTGAGTGCCCAAAGTGTCGAAGCGTTCTGGACGGCGATCAGCCACTTCCCCTTGTTTTCGATCGGGATGAACTGTGCCCTCGGTCCGGACGTGATGCGTCCGCACATCGAAGAGCTTTCCAAGGTCGCCGGTATTCCGATCAGTTGCCACCCCAACGCGGGTTTGCCCAACGAGATGGGACAGTTCGATCTCGGTCCGAAAGACATGGCCGAAAAGGTCGGCGAGTACGCCGATAACGGCTGGGTCAATATCTTGGGCGGTTGTTGCGGAACGACACCCGACCACATCGCCGCGTTCGCCAAACGCATCGAAGGACGCAAGCCGAAACAAGACAATCAGCCCGGTCCGGTGTGGACTCGCTTGTCGGGCCAATTGCCGATGGTGATGCGTCCGGAGATTCCTTTCACGATGGTTGGGGAACGGACCAACGTCACCGGCAGCCGCATGTTCGCTCGCCTGATCCGCGACGAGAAGTACGACGAAGCCGTCGACGTGGCGCGAGAGCAAGTCGAAAACGGTGCGACGATCATCGACGTGAACTTCGACGACGCGTTGCTCGACGGCGTCGAAGCGATGACCCGGTTCTTACGTTTGATCGCCGGCGATGCGGTCGTCGCGGCCGTACCGGTGATGATCGATAGCTCGCGATGGGAAGTCATCGAAGCCGGTTTACAAAACGTGCAAGGCAAAGCGATCGTCAATTCGATTTCGCTCAAGGACGGCGAAGCCGAGTTTTTGCGACGAGCCCGTTTGGTGCGTCAATACGGAGCCGCCGCGGTCGTGATGGCGTTCGACGAAGAGGGGCAAGCGGCCGACGAAGACAACAAAGTCCGTATCTGCAAACGCGCTTACGATTTGCTGGTCAACGAAGTCCACTTCCCACCCGAAGACATCATCTTCGACCCGAACATCTTGACCGTCGCCACGGGCATGGACGAACACAACAACTACGCGGTCGATTTCGTCAACGCGGTCGAGCGGATCAAGAAGGAATGCCCCGGTGCGAAGACCAGCGGCGGCGTCAGTAACATCAGCTTCAGCTTCCGGGGCAACGACCCGGTTCGCGAGGCCATCCACAGCGCATTCCTATACCGCGCGATCAAGGCCGGGTTGGACATGGGCATCGTCAACGCCGGTCAACTCGAAGTCTACGAAGAGATCCCCAAGGACTTGCTCGAACACGTCGAGGATGTGTTGTGGAATCGCCGCGACGACGCGACCGACCGGATGCTCGAGTTCGCCGAAACGGTCAAAGGCACCGGCAAGAAAAAATCAGGTGAAGACCTCGCCTGGCGAACTCAACCGGTCCAAGAACGGATGAAGCATGCGTTGATCAAAGGCATCGACAAGTACATCGTCGAAGACGCCGAGGAAGCCCGCCAACATTACGACAAGTGTCTGCAAGTCATCGAAGGCCCGTTGATGGACGGCATGAGCGTTGTCGGGGACCTGTTCGGCCAGGGCAAAATGTTCTTACCGCAAGTGGTAAAGTCGGCTCGCGTGATGAAGAAGGCGGTCGCTTACCTCGAGCCCTTCATGGAAGAGGAAAAACGTCTCGCCGGAATCGAACAAGATGACGCTCGCGGCAAGTTCTTGATCGCGACGGTCAAGGGCGACGTCCACGACATCGGCAAGAACATCGTCGGAGTCGTCTTGCAGTGCAACAACTACGAGGTCATCGATCTCGGCGTGATGGTTTCGTGCGAAAAGATTTTGGAAGAGGCCGTCAAACACGGTGCCGACATGATCGGTTTGTCCGGCTTGATCACACCAAGTCTCGACGAAATGGTGCATGTCGCCCGCGAAATGAAGCGTGCCGGAATGACGATTCCGTTGCTCGTCGGTGGTGCGACGACGAGTGCCAAGCACACCGCCGTCCGGATCGCGCCGGCGTACGACGGCCCGGTCGTGCATGTCCTCGACGCGAGCCGCAGTGTCGGCGTGGTCGAAAAGCTGCTCAATGACGATACGCGTGACGCTTACTTGAAGTCCAACACGATCGAGCAAGCCAACTTGGTGAAGAGCTTTCAAGAACGCAAGCAAAAGCTGACTCCGTATGCGGACGCGCTCGCTCAGCGATTTGCCACTGATTGGGACAGCGTCCGGATCGACAAGCCCTCGTTTACCGGTACCAAGATTCTTGACAACTTCCCGCTGGCCACGCTGCGTGAGTTCATCGATTGGTCGCCGTACTTCATGACTTGGGAACTCAAAGGTAAGTACCCCAAGATCTTCCAGGACGAGACCGTCGGCGAAGTCGCCAAGGAGGTTTTCGAAAAAGCCAACACGATGCTCGACAAGATCATCGCGGAAAACTTGATCCAAGCCAAAGCGGTCTATGGGTTCTGGCCGGCGGCTTCCGATGGCGACGACATCATCGTTTATACCGACGAATCGCGAAGCGAAGAACGCACTCGTTTCCATTGCCTACGCCAGCAATGGGAACGCAAAGGACAAACCGATTACCGATCTCTAGCCGATTACATCGCCCCGGTCGATTCAGGCCGCGAGGATTATGTCGGTGGCTTTGCGGTTACCGCAGGCATTGGTGCGGATAAACTGGCAAACCAATTCAAGAAAGACCTCGACGACGAAAGTTCGATCATCGTCCAGGCGGTCGCCGATCGTTGCGCCGAGGCGTTCGCCGAATGCCTTCACCGCCAAGCCCGGATGGACTGGGGCTATGGTGCCCAGGAGCAGCTTTCGACGGAAGATTTGATTGACGAAAAATACCGCGGCATTCGCCCTGCGGCGGGTTACCCGGCGTGTCCTGACCACACCGAAAAACGAACGCTGTTCGATCTGCTCGAAGCCGAAAAGACGACCGGCATCACGTTGACCGAAAGTTTCGCGATGTCACCGGGCGCCAGCGTCAGTGGGTTGTACTTCGCCCACCCCGAAGCGAGATATTTTTCAGTCGACCGGATCACGCGAGACCAAGTCGAATCGTACGCCAAACGAAAAGGATGGGCGATCTCCAAAGTGGAACGTTGGTTGTCCCCGAATTTGGCGTATGACCCGGCGTGATGGGGGCAGCGGTTGGCTTTTGGCGGTTGGCTTGGGGACTGCCGGGTCTGCGCCGAAGCGGCTTCGACCCAGCCTACTCTTCACTCTTCACTCTTCACTCTTCACTCTTCACTCGCCATCGAACCCACCTTCTATGTCGAAAACCATTGGTTTGTTGGCGATTGTGCTGTTGGTGTTGATCGTTCGCGGCGGATTGCTTTTGACCCGTGTCGATGGTCTGAGTGACGATCCCGATGCGTATCGGGTGATCGCTGAAACGCTTGCCCGCACCGGAGTGTTTGGTTTGCCAGTTGGTGACGAGGGTGTCAAGCCGACCGCGTTTCGACCGCCGCTGTATCCTTGGGTGCTCTCGTTCTTGACGGACAGCGATGGGCGTTTGATTAACTTTCCGGTCGCGATTCTGCACGCGATCCTGGGAACCCTCACGGTGTTGTTGACGTGGGACATCGCCCGGCGGTTGCTCGGTCGGACCGCTGCGGTTGTGGCGACCGTGATCGTTACGCTTGATCCGATTCTCATGTGGCAATCCACGCTCGTCATGACCGAAACGTTGGCAACGTTCTTGACGATCGCCGTTTTTTGGTGGTGGGTGATCCGATTCCAACACGGACGCGATCGGACATCGAACTCATGCGAGGTGTCGGGCGTTCCGAATGCATCGGTGACGGCGGCCGGTCTCGGTGTGTTGTTGAGTCTGGCGTTTTTGTGTCGGCCTACGTTCTTGGTTTGGGCGATATTGGTCATCCCCATGGTGATGTTCGCCGGGCCGGCTTGCAGCGTACGTCGTGGCGTGATCGCGGTGGTTAGCTTCGCGATCGTCGCCGTCGTGATGGCCGCTTGGACTGCCCGCAATGTCGCCGTCATGGGGCATCCGATTTGGGCGACTTCCCACGGCGGTTACACCTTGTTGCTTGGCAACAACGAATCATTTTACGGTTACCTGCGCGACCAACGATCGACTTGGCCTTGGAATAGTCCGGCGTGGGACGCCGAGCCGTTCTTCGAAGACTATGCCAACCGGAAAGCCAGCGGGGATGAAGTCGCTGACGACGAAACCGCGTATCAGTTGGCACGGACGACGATCAACCAACAACCCGACATGTTCGTTTATTCGTGTTGGGTCCGTTTTGTCCGGCTTTGGCAACCTTTTCCCCACGCGACGTCCGGCCGGTCGACGGCGTCGATTGTCGCGGTCGGATCGTTTTATGTGCTTGTGTATGCATTGATCGTGATTGCCTCGATTCAGCACGCTTCGGACTTGTTTGCCGGAGGTTTACGACGAATGATGATGGTTTGGCCGGCCATCGCGTTGTTCATCACACTCAGCGGCGTGCATGCGGTCTACTGGAGCAACCCACGGATGCGGGCCCCCGCCAATCCGGTCCTGGCGATCGCCGCTTCGGCCGCTTTCCTATCCCGACGAAATCTTTCCCTTTTCCAAACTGCCTTTTCCCAACCTGATGACCTTACCGACATCCACGTCTAATGAGAGAGTGAAGAGTGAAGAGTGAAGAGTGAAGAGTGAAGAGTGAAGAGTGAAGAGTGAAGAGTGAAGAGTAGGCTGGGTCGAAGCCGCTTCGGCGCAGACCCGGCAGTTCCCAGGCCAACCGCCAACCGCCAACCGCCAACCGCCAACCGCCAACCGCCAATAGCCAATAGCCACCCAGCATGTTTGACGACGAAACGATGGATGATTTCCTGCATTTGTTGCGAGCGCTCGTTCGTGAGCCATCGGTCGTGGGGATGGAAGACGCGTTCTTTCGCGTCCTTCGCCGCGAGCTTGAAGAATTCAACGTCACTGTGTCCCGCTATCACGGGCTGTTGGTCGCCCAAGGCGATGATCCGGAAAGTTCGTTCTTGTCCGCCCACATCGATCGCCATGGACTGATGTGTACCGGCC
This sequence comes from Neorhodopirellula pilleata, assembly GCF_007859915.1. Classification (GTDB taxonomy): domain Bacteria; phylum Planctomycetota; class Planctomycetia; order Pirellulales; family Pirellulaceae; genus Rhodopirellula; species Rhodopirellula pilleata. Next base: position 354,385 of record NZ_SJPM01000007.1, on the reverse strand, counting down.
CCAACGAATTCCAATACGCGGCCTTCATTGCGGGCAACCGCGGCGAACTCAACGGCGACTCGATTTCCGAACAGTTCATGGAACTGATCGCCGGCCGCTTTCGGGGACAACGTGTGCAAGCGCACACGCCCTATGCCGGTTCTTACCTCGGGCAGGGGACGATCACAGAAAGTTACATTTGCCCGCGTCGCAAGAACCTGATTTTTGAGTTATCCGGATTGGATTTTTTGCAACCAGGAACGCCGGTGTCGTTCTTGGATCGACTCAAAGAAAAAGATGATTTGATTTCGGCGCAGCTCGATAACGTGATTTCTGTCGCGATGCTAATCGAATTGATCCGGATGGGCTATCGCGGCACCGCGATGTTCACCGCCGGTGAAGAAGCCGGACGAAGCTGGCGTTTCGCGGCCGAGTGGTTTCAACGGCACAACTTGACGACGAATCGATTCATCGTCTTGGACACTAGCCCGTTCCCGTTAGTGGCAGACCTTTCGTTGCAAGACGTGGTTCTACGTCATCGCGATTCCAACGCCGAATTCGATAAAACTCTAACGGCGGAAGTCCAATCCACGTGTGATCTTCTCGGCGTGACCTATCGCTACAAGGACGTCTATATCGAAGAACTCAACCGCACTCGCGAAAAGCCCATGTCGATCGGACGCACCGAGTTGGGGCGATTGATCACCGCGACCGACGGAGCGATCTCAGGCACGACATTGCAATTACCGACGTGTTCCTACCACACCCAAACCGAAACCGCCCGTTTGTCTAACATCCGTGCGATGATGCGTTTGCTCTGTGAGATCACGCACACCGGTTAGGCGTTTTTCGTGGTGGTGACTTTCAGTCGCCAGTTTCCTCGACCGCTTTGGCGACTGAAAGTCGCCACCACGGGCTGCAGCCAAATCACGTCTGTCGTTCATGGTACAATCTCTCATTGATTTGTCATCATGAGCTCGATTTCTAAGAGGTGGATATTGTGTCGCGGTTGTTGATAACTGGGTGGATTTGCTTGCTGGCAATGCCGTGTTGTTTCGCGGCGGACCGTCTCAACGTGTTACTGATTTGCGTCGACGATTTGCGGCCGGAGCTCAACTGTTTTGGCAAGGACTACATCGTCTCGCCCAACATTGATGCGCTCGCGGGCCGAGGATTTCGGTTCACCCGTCACTTCGTACAGGCTCCCACCTGTGGTGCGTCGCGTTATGCGTTGCTAACCGGTCGGTACGGACCGAGCGGCAACATGGCATTGTTTCAACGTGCCGACACACTACGAAAAGATCCCGCCGATGTCCCGCCGAGCATGCCAGCTTGGTTTCGTAAGAACGGCTATACGACCGTTTCGGTCGGCAAAGTTTCGCATCACCCCGGCGGACGGGGCGGTGCCGATTGGGATCAAGACAGCCAACCCGAGATGCCTGATTCTTGGGATCGGCATTTATTGCCGGCCGGTCCTTGGCGACACCCGCGTGGTGCCATGCACGGGCTGGCCCACGGTGAGATCCGCGAAAACACCAAAGCCATGGATGTCTTTCAATCTGCCGAAGGAGAGGACAGCATCTATCCCGACGGCTTGATCACCGAAGAGGCCCAGCGGCAGATGCGGCAACTCGCCGACGACTCGTCCGATAGTCCGTTCTTTCTTGCGGTTGGATTGATCCGCCCGCATTTACCATTCGGTGCCCCGGAGAAATACATGGGGCCTTACCGCGACGTCGAATTGCCACCCATCCCGCACCCTCAAAAGCCGTCCGGGCAGACGACGTGGCACGGGTCGGGTGAGTTCATGAAATACAATCGATGGGGCAAAGATCCGAACAAGGATGAGGCGTTTGCTATCGAAGTTCGCAAGCACTACGCCGCCTGCGTTAGCTACGCCGACGCGCAGGTCGGCAAGATTTTGGAACAGCTGAATGCGCTGGGTCAACGTGAACGCACGATCGTGGCGTTGTGGGGTGACCACGGCTGGCATCTCGGCGAACACGCTATTTGGGGCAAGCATGCTTTGTTCGATGAATCGCTGCATTCACCCTTGATTATTCATTACCCGGGCATGGCACACCCTGGTGGGAAGAGCGATGCGATTGTCGAAACGATTGATCTGTTTCCGACCTTGTGTGCCCTCGCCGATTTGCCAATGCCCGGCTTTGTTGATGGGGAACCCTTGACCGAGATCATCCAGTCGCCATCGAGCGCCGACGTTTCCGGGCAGACCGCCGTCTCTTACGCCAAGGCACAAACGATTCGCAGCGATTCGCATCGTATGGTTGTTCACCCGAACGGATTCGTCGAACTATATGATCATCGGACGGAACAAGGCGAGACCCGGAACGTCGCCGAACAACAACCGGAAACGGTTACTTCCTTAACAAAGCAGTTGCGACAAAGATTGGATCGATGAGGTCGGGCACCTTGGAGGTGTCAGACCTCTCGCAATCGTTGACTTGGTGACGAAGGCGTCGTGATTACTTTCCTAGCTGGCTGGCCAATTCGGGCGCGTTGTAAATCGTTTTGATCGCTTCACGGATAGCCACGCCCGCGACGCTGACAGCGCGGCTTTGTTGGTCACTGTAAAGGTAGTCGCTTGTGAGGCTTTGGATGTTACCATCGAAGATCAATCCGACTAACTTGCCCGTTCGGTCGACCACCGGCGAGCCACTGTTGCCACCGATGATATCGGCCGTCGAGACGAAGTTGAGCTGCGTCGAAAGATCGAGTTGATCCTTCGCGTTCATCCAAGATTCGGGCAAATCAAAATCTGCCTGGCCGGCATGCAAAGCGGCATGTTCGAACGCACCGCCGAACGTGGTGGTGGGGTCGACGAATCGACCGTTCTCTTCATACCCTTGGACGGTTCCGAATGCCAAACGCAACGTGAACGTTGCATCGGGATAACCCGTCGTGCCTTCGACGGCGGTGATGATCTTGGCGATCTTGGCGTACGCTTGTTTCTCGCGTTCGTCCAATCGGTCTTCGATCTTGCGAATTTCGCGGTAGGTAGGCTCGATGGTTCGTGCCAACTGGATCATCGGATCATCACTTGCCAACACGGCGCTATATCCGCCGTCGATCAAGCGTTTGCGAAATTCGACGACGTCCATGTCCGTCTTGTCGACCAGTTCGGCGGCGACTTCTCGCGGGGAACGGCCGGCTAAAATTTCACTGACGAGCGGGTGGTCGGCACCGCGACGTTCGGCCAACAACGCGATCTCATCGGTTAACTTGGTCAACTGCAAATCGTCGTACAACGGCGCGGGGCTGAGCAACCGGGCGAGCAACGAGTCCCGCCCCGATTCGGTGTACTCGGGTAAACGTTGCAGATTCGGTTTTTGGTCTTCTTGGGTCATCAGCAGGATGGCCAATGAAAGTTCAAACAGATCACTGCGGAGCTTTACCGAGTCGCCCAAAAGGGCTGCCTTCTCTTTTTGAATTTGAGCGATCTCGTTGAATGCGGACGCGTAGGGTGCCAGTTCGGGCGACCGAGCAACGGCCGCCTTCAAACGATCTTGACGGCCGCGTTTGGCGGCGATCGTTTGAGGATCTTGCAAGCCGGCGAGCATACCCGTGTAAGCTTTTCGTGCGTTTTGAATTCCGAATAATTCGTCTCGACCACGACGTGCCGCCTCGTTGCCTTCGAGGCGATACTGTTGATACAAGATTTCTTTGCGTCGCAAGTAATCCAGCACGAACGGCAACCGCACGTCTCGTAAGTACTCCAACGCCTCGACGGTGAAGATTCGCTGCGTTCGACCCGGGTGACCGCTAACGAATACCAAGTCGCCGGCGGTGGCTGGCGTCTCGCTCCACTTTAAGAAGTTCGGCAGCGTCGCCGGTTGATCGTTCTCATAAACCCGCATGAGTGTCGCGTCGAGGTTGTATCGCGGGTATTCAAAGTTATCGGCATCGCCTCCAAAAAATGCGGACGCGGTCTCCGGTGCCCACACCAGTCGCACGTCGGTGTACTTTTTGTAACGATAAAGGTGATATCGGGCACCGCCGAACAACGTCACCACGTCGGAGCGCAGGCCGGTCGCGTCAGTGGATTCTTTTTCAATGCGGGTGATGGCGGCTTGTCGTTGTTTGCCCGCCGATTCCGGGTCGGTCACGGTCACCGCCACTTGAACACGCTCAGTGACATCTTCGATCGAAATCAAAACATTCAGTTCCAAATCCGGTGCCTTGAGTTCTTCATCGAACGAGCGGGCGAGGAAGCCGTCATCGATCAGGTTCCGTTCCGGCGTGCTGAGTTTCTGCAGCGTATCGCTGGCCACGTGATGGTTCGTTAGCACCAAGCCGTTGGAAGAAACGAACGAGCCGGAACCTCCTGAGTTGAATCGTACCGAAGCGAGTCGCAACTCATCGGCCCAGGACTGCGTTGGCGTGAATTGATAGCGTTGTTGCAGTAACGCGGTGGGCAGTTCGTTAAACAGATACATGCCTTCATCGGCATGGGTGAACGTCGGCAATGGATGAACCCAGCAGGTGAGGAAAGCGGTCAAGACACAGATTGAGACACGGCGGAGTCGTGGAAAGCTCGGCATGTTGAGGCCCGGGTTGAGGGGAGATCGAAAGTCTTGGCGACTTTGGCTACGGTAGTTGGGTTGAGTTATTGTTGGTGCATTCTTTGCGCCATGACGGTACCGACAATAGTAAGCATCGCGTGAACAATAAGTGCTGGATTCTTAACGTGGCGTCGACTTTCAGTCGACGTTTCAGGGTTTGGCGACTGAAAGTCGCCACCACTTAATGTTCCCGCGATGCTAACCCGCAGCGTGAGCGAGGGATTCATGGTCATCCCTTGCTCACGCTGCGGGTTACTATTGAATCCGAATTTAACTCATTTGGACTTTTGACGGGCGCTTCCACCACTACTTCGCCCGCCACGCCTGCACGGCTTGCTCGCGGATCTGCGTCGACGTCACGCCGGCCGACGTGGCCAAACGTTTCGCTTCGTCGTCTTCGATCGCAAACCGCTGCGAACCATCAGGTAGCGTGACGACTTTCCCACGGGCGACACCGTGTGGGGTGGTGACCTCGACGTGGCGACGGATCAATTTAACGCGGTCGAGCGAATGGTGTCGGATGCCGATCGTCGATGTGTGAGTGAACAATAGATTTTGCAACGTCGAGGTTTGCGAATCGTTGCACAACACCGACACGACCGATGCCAAACGCCCTTTCTTCATCACACACGGCGTTTGCCAAACGTCGAGCGCACCGGCATTGATTAAACGTTCGGCGACTTCGGCGAGTTGTTCGGCGGTCGCATCGTCGATGTTCGTTTCCAACAAAACGACGCGATCGGATTCGATCCGTTGGTGCGATGATCCGTGACCACCATCGGTCGACAGCAGTTCACCCATTACGACCCGCAACACGTTCGCTTGTCCTGGCAGATCCCTCGAACCGGCACCATAGCCGACGCGGTGTGGGATCATCGCCGGGGCGGGGCCGAACGATCGGGCGAGCGTTTTGATGATCGCAGCACCGGTCGGTGTGGTCAGTTCCGATTCGATCGAGCAATCGGCGACCGGAACACCGATTAGAATCTCGGCCGTCGCGGGGGCGGGGACGGCGACGCGCCCGTGGTCGATCGTGATCGAGCCTGTTCCGGTGGGAATCCAAGACGACGTGACGCTGTCGACGCCGAGCGAATCGATCGCGATGGCCACCCCGACGATGTCGGCGATCGAGTCCAAAGCGCCGACTTCATGAAAATGCACTTTTTTCAAATCGCACCCATGCACTTTCGCTTCCGCCTCGCCGATGCACAAGAAAATCGCTTTGGCGAGCCGTTTAGCCGTGTCGGTGATCGCGTCGGCGGCGTCGATCATCGCGTCGATATGATGCAAATGCCGGTGGGCTTTTTGTTCGGGATGCTTGACCACGATGAACTTCGACCGGAACCCGCATTTCTTGACGTCATCGACGACCAACTTCAAATCGGGGACATTAAGCGAATCCAAGCCCGATTGAATGAAATCCGCGTCGACCCCGAGATCAATCAGAGCCGCCAGGGTCATGTCGCCGCTAATGCCGCTGAGGCATTCAAAGTGAAGATGAGTTTTCATGGCCGATAGTACAGCAAACCGGAGCGTCCAGACCAAGGGCGGGATCGATTCGGAAAAACCGGATCGCGAATCGATTCACGTTCGAATCGCCCGGTTGACCGCGCCGGTACTGTTCGCCCTGTCGGTTATTTTTTTGGTTTGCCAAGCCGTTTTGATCGTTTTGTGGGTCGATGTCCCTTCGCTTCGCGAAAAAACGATGGAAGTCGCCGACACAGTCGCTCAAGAATCCGAGTTGAGCGATCGGCCTTTGACAGCCGTCACGGCCAGTGGTGGCGAAGTCCTCGTGATGGGGCCGAGCACGTCCGGAGAACGAACACTCGAACGGTTCGCCTTGGCGACGATGTTCGTGATCTGGCCGATCGTGATTGCCGAAACCGCATACCACTGGATCATCCGGCCCAAAACTTGGGCGATGCGTTGGTTTCATTTCTTCGGCGTACTTTTTTGCCTGTCTCCGTCGCTGCGCATGTGTGCTCGGAGTGTTGAGATGAACGGGCGATTGTGGTTGCCTGGAATGTCGTGGCGGCGGCCGGACCGGCGATTGCGACGACGTTTGGAGCAACATTTCAGCATCCCGATGATCGGGATCGCGTTGTTGATCCTACCGGTATTGTTGGTCGAGTTCTTGCTGAAGGACCAAGTCGCCAAATATGCGTCGCTGCGATTGGCGCTTCACGTCGGCACCGGCGTGATCTGGTTCGCGTTCGCCGCCGAGTTCATCCTGATGGCTTCGATCGCCGAAAAGAAGCTCGATTACCTTCGCAAGAACTGGGTCGATTTGGCGATCATCGCCTTGCCTTTTTTCTCGTTCCTGCGTTCGATGCAAGCGGTTCGCGGCTCGCGTTTGGCAAAACTAGCCAAGATCCCACAATTAACCAAGCTGGCTCGCGCCTATCGCCTGCGGGGCACGGTGCTCAAAGCATTTCGGGCACTCGTTTTGCTGGACGTGTCGGCACGGTTGATTCACACCACCCCCGAAAAACGTTTGGCTCGATTGCGAGTGGAGTTGACCGCGACGCAGCGTGAAGCAAGGCTGATTCGATTGATGATCGCCCGTTTGGAGCGCGAAATTGCCGAAACGGTCGAAAGCGGGGAGGTTGGTCACGAAAACGAACCTGAATGATCAACGCATCGGGTTGGCCGTTTTGGCTTTAGCGGGCTATTGATTTGATCGTAACCCGACACTGATTTAATCGTAACCCGATGCGTGAGCGAGGGATTGAACGCTATTAACTCTCTTTATAGTTATCCCTCGCTGACGCATCGGGTTTCAATAAGGACTAAATCAACATGCCAAGGACTAAATCAACATGCCAAGGACTAAATCAACATGCCTGCGTGCGAGCGATTTCATCGAGCCTGCCATTTTTTTGAAACCAAATTGCCCTGTCACGGGTAAGTCCTATATTGCCCGCCTGTTCCACCACCTGTCCACTCAACGAAGGAAGTTTCCTGTGAGACGTTTGCTTACCCATATTACCCCTTTGCGCCGCTTTACGATGTTCACGCTCGCGGCGACCTTGACGCTGACATCCCTCGGCGGTGCCGTCGGCCATGCCCAAGAGAAATTAGCGCCGGTTCCGAGCGATTCGCAACCTGCGGATCAAACGACCGAGCCGGTCGTGATCGTGACTTTGGGCAGCCTCAACCAACTGACCCAAGACATCAACTACATCACCGACGCCTTCGGCGTTCCTCAGTTCGGGGGCACGTTCGAGATCATGTCGGGAATGTTCGCCCGCGGCATCGACCGTGACTTGCCCGTCGGCGTCCTTGTGCCGTTGGTCGATGGGGCTCCCGAGCCGATCGCGATGCTGCCGACCAGCGACGTCAAGCAGGTTCTCAAACAACTCGAAGCCCAAACCGGCCCCGTCGATGAACTCGATGATGGCACGTTGGTGATCAACGTCGGTGCCAACGTCGTCTTCATCCGCCAAGTCGGCAATTGGGCGATCGTGGCTCGCAATCGCAACGTCCTCGACCAAGCTCCGGCCGATCCGACGGCGATCATCTCGGCGATGGGAACCGATTACGATCTGGCAATCCGTTTGGACTTGCAACAGATTCCCGCTCAAGTTCGTGACGCCCTGATCGGACAGCTTCGCCAAGGTTTCAACCAAGCGATGCAACAACAAGGTGGTCCCGATGCCGATCAAGCTCGCCAGATGGCCGAGCAGTCGATGGATCAACTCGAACAGGTCGTCAGCCAAACTGACGATCTGATGATCGGATTGAACATCGACGGGTCCAATCGTGAAATCGTGCTGGACGCTTCGTTCACGGCCGTCCCCGGCACCGAACTGGCGACGGTCTACCAAGGCCAAAAGCCGATCCCATCGTCTTATTCGATGGTCATCCGCGATGACGCGGCCGGTTATTTGCACGCGGCCAGCTCGATCAGTCCCGAAACGCTCAAGCAAGCCAAGGCGGGAATCGAAAACGCACTCAAGATGGCAGGTTCCGCTCTTGGACAAATCGACGAACTGAGCGAAGCGGACGTCGAAGACGCGACCGACATGATCAAACGGATCACCGATCTAACGCTCAAGTCCTACGAGGACGGCAAGGTGGACATGGGAGCCGTTTTATTGACCGATGCGAACGTCATGCAATTCGCCTTGGGAACCTACGTCGCCGACGGTGCCGAAGCGGCCTCGATCGTCAAGGACATTGCCAACAAGCTCGAAGGTCGCGGCGACGCACCACGTTTTGAATTCGATCGCGATACTTACAAGGGCGTCGTGTTGCACTTGATCGAAGCCGACATTCCCGCCGATGCCGATGAACTACGTAAGGTCTTTGGCGAGACCGTGCGAGTGCACCTCGGTACCGGTGAAAAATCGTTATACGCGGCTCTCGGCGACGCCAGTGTTCCGCTGATGATGGAAATGATCGACTCGGCCGCAGGTGATAACCAGCCGACGGCGAAACATTTGGCTCAGTTCGAGTTGAACATGATGCCGATCCTGCAGTTCGCTCAATCGATCGAGTCCAATGACGCGATCTTGACGATGATCGATTCGTTATCACGGGCCAGCGACGCAGGCACCCTGCGAGTGCTCAGCTCCGCGATCGATAACGGCCAAAGCACTCGTATCGTGATTCGCGACGGCATGTTGCGAGCGATCGGTGCAGCCTATCGCCAAGCCCAACAAAAGAAGATGCAAGAAGGTAACTTCTAAGCCGTCTTCCGAACCGGACGTCGGGACGGGGTGAGGGGGCCGAACATGCTGTTAACTTGCTTTGTTTTCAGCAGCAGATGCCGCTCTCCCCCAGCCCGCTCCGAAGAGACTGTTGATTTAATCAAGAACACCGATTGAAGATCAGCCGTTTGGGCGTTAGCGGGTTGTCGGTTTAATCGTAACCCGAAGCGTCAGCGAGGGATCATCGATATTGACTCATCCCTCGCTGACGCTTCGGGTTACGAAAAACCAATGCCACAGGCAAAATCGCAACTTCAAAACGCGTGAGCGAGGGATCATTGATATTGACTCATCCCTCGCTGACGCTTCGGTTTACGATTAAATCAACACGCCGCTAACCCCAAAACGGCTAATTAATTTAGCAGTCTCCCGAAGCGTGGCGAGGGGAGCCAGGATATCGGAGATTAAAACCTCCGCTATCGTGAATCGCCGCAACACCAACGTTTTGACAGTTCAGGATCGAGGCGCATGACGCAATTCGGTTCGAACGGGCCACGCTCAATCTTTGGCAAAATCCCATGATCGCAAGATGTCGGATCGGGCGTTCTCGACGCGGATGCTTTGCACCTCGATCGTCCCCGTTTCTCGAGTCGGGTCGAGTCGCAAGGCGTTGATCGTTTCGACGGGAACCTTTAACGCGTACTCATGCCACTGTCCGTCGTGATCGACTTCGAATTGAATCGACTGCTCGGCGGAAAAGGGTTGATTGTAGAACACTTGCCCATATCCGGATGAGTCCGACTTCATTTTCAATCGTATGGTGAACGGTCCGCCTGTGAACGTTCCGGGGTGATGAGCGATGATGTAGGGATCATTGCCGGTGCTGCGGATCACCAAAGCTTTATCGGCTTGCTGCACTTTGTTCGTGCCTCCCGCTTGCCATCCCGCGACAGGTTTTCCCAATTTCCGAGGTTTTGGGGCGGCCGATTCGTTGCGGATCTTGCCCACACCGATTTGCTCGGGGCGATACTTGGTCGGATCAAACTGAGGGTTGGGAACGGGGATCACCGCGTTGGTTTCGGCGATGTGTTGGTCGATGAGCGTGTCGAGTTGCTTGACTTTCTCGGGCATTTGTTCGGCGAGATTGTTCGTCTCGCCGATGTCTTCGGCCAAGTTGAAGAGCAAGTAGTCGTGCTGTCCGTTCTCGCCTTGGTAAAACTGGCGAATCAACTTGTAGTCACCCTGATGAACCGACATCGACGGCGGCAGCCAGTCCGGGACCGGCGGCGAGTGAGGAAAGAACGTGAAGATCGCTTCGCGGTCGAGCTTACCGCCTTGAAGCGCGGCCGTTATGTCGGTTCCGTCGACGGGGTGATCATCGGGAATCGCGATGCCGAGTTGATTCAAAAGGGTCGGATAGAAGTCCGATGTCTGGATGATTTCGTCGCTTCGAGTTCCGGCGGTTGTCAGACCCGGCCAAACCACCACACAGGGAACACGAATGCCGCCTTCGAACATACTCGCCTTGCCGCCACGCAGCGGCGAGTTGCTCGTCGGTGTCGTGCCATCGACTTCGTTGTACATGTTGCCGCCATTGTCACTCGTCAAGATGATCACGGTTTGATCGGCGATTCCTGCGTTATCGATCGCGTCGAGCAGCGTGCCGATCGCATCGTCAAACGAATGAACCATCGCCGCGTACGTGGGGCTGCGTTGCGGATCATTGGGGTCGACGAGTCCGCGATACCGTTCGATCAAGCTTGCCTTGGCATCAAAAGGGGCATGAACGGAGAACTGCCAATAGTTCATGAAGAACGGTTCGTCGGCGACGCTTTTCATCCACGAGGTGGCTTCCTCGGCCATGCGGTCTTCGAGGTGTTCGCCGGGATAGTTGGCGTTGAAATTGGCGAACTTCCATGGGGCTACAAAACTTCCCGCCGGCCCTGGGCCGGGATGATGCGGCACGTCCACGTCGAATCCCTGTTGAATCGGGCTGTACGGTTCGGGTCCCAAGTGCCACTTGCCGAAATGTCCCGTTTTGTAACCGGCTGTGTGGATCAACTTGCCGAGCGTGGGCAGTTGCGTGTCGAGCCGAGTGACCGACTGCGTCTCGATTGCCTTGTTACCAGCCGGTGCGCCTGGGCCGACGCTCGCCTTGAGTCTTACTTCGCCGGTGTGGTGTTGCGGCGCCGTCGATCCATGGCGGGCGGGCGTTTGCCCGGTCAGGATGCTCGCCCGCGTCGGCGAACACAACGGGCTGTTCGCATACGCACGGTTGAACGTAACGCCCCGGGCGGCGAGTCGTTCCAAGTTGGGCGTGCGATAGAACTTGGTTGTGCCGTAGAGCGTCGTGTCGCTCCAACCCAAATCGTCCGCGAGGATGAACACCACGTTGAGCGGACCGCTTGATCGGGACGAAGACTTGGCCTCTGCGGCCGAACTGATCCCGCCAAGGTTCAAGAGGAACAGCGTGAAAACGACAGCGAAGTTTCGAGCGGGCATGAAGAACGATCCGGGGACAATGAGGTTCAACGGCAGTCCGAGCTACAACAAAGCTCTCGCTTGATCGCACAACGATTTGGCCTGATCGGCTGATTCGGCTTCGGCGATCAAGCGAATGATCGGCTCGGTGTTGCTGCCGCGGACGAGCAACCAGGCGTCGTCCCATTGTAGTCGTAACCCGTCCCCTGATTCGGCGGTCGCGTCGGCAAAATGCGACTTCATTTTTTCAAATAACGCTGGCAAACGGTCTGCCGAAACGCTGGCCTTGTCCTTGTGAATGTGCTGAACGGGTAATTCATCGGCCAGTTCGCTGAGTTTCAGTCCGGTTCGCGTCATCAAGTCCAGCACTTGAGCCATGCCGACAAAGCTGTCGCGGACATAACCGACGAGCGGGTCGATCGGACCGCCGTTGCCTTCGCCACCGTAGGCAGCCGACTTGGCGATCATCATATCGGCCACGTTGGCTTCCCCGACGGCGCTTCGGAATGTTTCCACGCCGTGCGACTTGGCCACCAAAGCACTCATCGAACTGGTCGCGCCGTTGATCACGATCGGTCCGTCGGTGCGTCCGACCTCCATCGCTCGTCGGACGCACAACGCCAGTGTGGCTTCCTCGCCGATGTACCGTCCCGTTTCATCGATCAATGCCAATCGATCCGCGTCAGGGTCTTGGCAAAACCCCACGGCGCACCCACTGGTACCGAGCATCGAGGCGACGCCCGTGAGGTTTTCGGCGGTCGGTTCGGGGACATGCGCGAACCGCCCGGTCGGCTCCGCCCCCATCGCGGTGACCTGGCACCCGAGGGCCTCGAGCAAACGAACGCCCAACAGGCCGCCGGCTCCGTGATTGCTGTCGAGCAATACTTTGTATTTTTGTTTTTTAATCGCATCGACGTCCACCGTCTGCAAAACTTTGGCCAAGTGGGCGGCGTGCGGATCGGCCGGTCGTTCGATTTGTCCGATCGAATCGAAGTCGCACCAAGCGGTATTTCCGCCCAAAAATCCGTCCCGAATTTTGCCACCCGAGACCGCGTCGAGCACCCGACCATCGCCACCGAATAGCTTGATCCCGTTGTAAGGTGGTGGGTTGTGGCTGGCGGAGATCTGGACCCCGCCGGCGGCCCTCAGTTCGCGCACCAAGACTCCAATCGTGGGTGTGGCGGCGACGTCCGCGTCGATGCAATCACGACCGCAAGCATTGAGTCCGGCGATGATCGCGTTTCGCAGCATCGGGCCGGTCGTCCGTCCGTCGCGGCCGACGACCATTTTTCCCGGCGGCATGGACGCGGCAAAACTGGCCACGAACCGGACCGCGACGTCCGGCGTCAACGTCTCGCCGACAATGCCTCGCAGACCACTGACGCTGATAATCAATTCGCTCATCAAAATACCTGTGGGAACGCACACCAACCCGAATCGGCTGTCATTTATCGGGAAAACGGACAGGTTCAACCATCTCGTTGCATTTGACAAGCCGACTACGTTTACTGCGATGCGATACGCTCGGGGTGGTCTACGCTTGGCTTGGCAAATATGGGATACTCTCCAGCGCAGGCGAACCCGCGGCTGCCACGACCGACGGTCGACCGAATTCCGTTTCCTTCTCTTTGGGCTAATGCTGACTCGCATTCATGGTGCTCGATCCATTGATCCCCTGGCGATTGATTCGCGTGCCAGTGATGGGGGGATCGGCGACGTTTGGATTCGCGACGACCGGCTGATCGAACGGCCAAGCGTTTCCGGCGAGGCTCTCTCGGCCGACGTGGAGTTTGACGCGAGTGGTTGCATCGCGATGGCGGGCGGCATTGATTTGCACACGCACATCGGCGGTGGAAAAATCACGCTGGCGCGAATGCTGCTCCGTGACCAAATGCCGCCATGGCGAGAAGCCGGCAGTGACGTGGGGGACTTGCCCGCCGATTCGCGTTTTCTGCCATCGGCGGGAGTGACTGCGTCGCGGTATCTCGACATGGGTTACACGACTTGCCTCGAGCCCGCTGTGATCCCCTGCAATGCCCGCTCGGCACACGCCGAGATGGCCGATGTTCGTGGTATCGACACCGGCGGTTATTGTTTGCTGGGCAACGATGACGTGCTGTTGCAAATGATCTCCGAGGACGCCCCGCAAGAGATCATCAACGCCTACGTCGCCTGGATGGTGACGGCGACGCGGTGCCTTGCCGTCAAAGTCGTCAATCCAGGCGGCATCAGCGCGTTCAAGTTCAACCAACGGCGACTCGACGTCGACACACCGCATCCGAAATACAACATCACACCCGCCAAGATCATCCGCACGCTGTGCCGCGCCGTTTATGAAATTGGTCTGGCTCATCCCTTACACGTCCACTGCAGCAACCTCGGCGTACCGGGCAACATTGCCTCGACGCTCGCGACGATCGACGCCGCCGACGGTTACCCGATCCATCTAACCCATGCCCAGTTCCACTGTTACGGTACCGAGGGGCCGTACAAGTTTTCATCCGCCGCCTCGCAATTGGTCGACGCGATGCGAATCAATCGCAACGTCACGATCGACGTCGGCCAAATCATGTTCGGGCAAACCGTCACGATCAGTGCCGACTCGATGCACCAGTATGAAAACAGCCACCACGCCAAACCACGCAAATCGGTTTTGCTCGATATCGAATGCGAAGCCGGTTGCGGTGTGGTGCCGTTTCGATATCGCCGAACAGAGTTTGTGAACTCGCTGCAATGGGCGATCGGTTTGGAATTATTCCTGATGATCGACGATCCCTCCCGCGTGTTCTTAACCACCGATCATCCCAACGGCGGCCCTTTTACCGCGTACCCGCACCTGCTGGGATTGTTGGCCGATCGCACGATGCGAGAGACGGCACTAGCGGAAATCCACCCCGACGCGGCGGCGAGCAGTTCGTTGGCGGGCATCGATCGGCAATACACGCTCGAGGACATTGCCATGATGACTCGTGCAGCGCCGGCAAAGATCCTGGGTTTGCATGATCGTGGATCGTTGACGCCAGGCAACGTCGCCGATGTCGTGATCTATCCGATTCAAAACGATATCGAAAAGATGTTCATGCAACCTCGATTCGTTTTCAAATCCGGACGATTGATTCGCCGAAACGGGAAGCCCGTCGACGATGCTTCCTCAGCCAAGACCGACGCAACCTTAGCCGTCGATCTGGATTTGACGCAAACCGACATCGACGGGCGGATGCTCGCCGATTTTCGAAATCGATACTCCCGCACGTCCACGTTTGACTTGCTGCGATTGCGAATCGACGCGGATGAAATGCCTGAAGTCATCGGCAGTCGGTTGCTCGCTTGCGGCTTGCGAACCGAACCCGCAGGGACGAGCGACGGAGGCCGATCATCATGACCGATAAGACGACGATTAATGCGGCAATGAGGATCGCCGAAGTGCCAATCATGGACACGTTCGCCGAAGCGTTCGACATGAAAGCGACCCGGTTGGTATTGACCGCCGCTGATCGACAATGGTGCGACGAAGCCGCCGCCGCGATGTGCGGGTTCGGAACCAGCGTGATCGCTTGCGGGGTTGAAATCGCGGTCGAACGGAAACTCAGTCCTGAGGAAACGCCCGACGGGCGTCCTGGCGTGGCGATCCTTGCCTTCGCCGTGTCGGGCACGGAACTGGAAAAACAAATTCCCCGGCGGGCCGGGCAGTGCGTGTTGACGTGTCCGACCACGGCGCTTTATGCGGGCATCTACGGCGGCCGACGCGTGCATGAAAAGCGGGTGCCGATCGGCAAGTCGTTGCGGTATTTCGGTGACGGGAAACAAATCAGCAAAGTGATCCGCCAAACCCGCGACGGGATCGATCAAGCGGTTCGTTATTGGCGAATCCCGGTGATGGACGGTGAGTTCGTTTGCGAACACGACGTCGGTCGGATCGACGGAATCGGCGGCGGAAACTTCTTACTGCTCGGGCGTTCGATGGATGCCGTGACGGTCGCCTGCCGCGCGGCCGTGGCCGCGATCGCTCCACTGCCCGGTGTGATCGCTCCGTTTCCCGGCGGTGCGACGCGGAGCGGTTCGAAGGTCGGCTCGAAGTATCCCGCCCTGTTCGCGTCGACTAACGAAGCGTTCAGCCCGACGCTACGAAATCTTGTCGATACGCAACTGCCCGCCGGTACCACCGCAGTACTAGAAGTCGTCTTGGACGGCATGACGCCGCAAGCGATTGCGACGGCGATGCGTTTGGGAATTGAGGCGGCTTGCGAGGCTGTCGGTTCGGAAGGCCTGGTGGGTGTGACGGCGGGCAATTACGGCGGTAAGCTCGGCCGGCACCACTTTCGACTTCATGACGTGATCAAAGGTGCCCGGGAATGAAAAAGATCATCTTGGATGCCAAGCAATCCGGCGTCCCACCGATGGACTTTATCGGCGTCAAGTTGGAAGACTGGTTGGCCCGAACGGCGGACGAAATCAGCCGGTGGCGTTTACCAAGTGTTGAACGCGAGATCTCCGTCGGCGACGTATGGACGGTTTCGGTCGAGTCGCTTAGCCACGACGAATCGCCGGTGTTGTTGATGCGAGGAGATTGCTCACGCGTCGATGGATTGGGACATCAACATCGTCGTGGTCGGATTATCGTCGAGGGAAATATTGGTCGGCATTGCGGTGCCTGCATGACGGGCGGCTTGATCGAAGTTCACGGCGACGCAGGTGACGCCGCCGGATCGACGGTGGGTACCCGGGGCGTGGGAATGAATGGCGGTGTTTTGCGAATCAATGGCAACGCGGGTGATCTGGCCGGGCACCGCATGCGACGCGGCCAACTAGTCATTTCGGGCAACGTCGGTGACGGCGTGGCGTCGTGGCAAGTCGCCGGCACGATCCGCGTCGGCGGTTCGGTCGGAGCCCAGGTCGCATACGGCATGCGACGCGGGACGTTGATTCTGCATCGACCGATCGAATTGCCTAGCGCCCGATTCACCGAACCGATCGAATTAACCACCCCGTTCGCCGAATTGATCGGTATCGATCGAGAGCAAACTTGGTCGGTGTCCCGAGGCGACCGCAGCATCGGCGGCATCGGTGAGGTTTGGATGACGGACCAATCGTCGTTGGTCAAGATTCAATCTTAGGAACTGTTTGGAAATAACTTCCTAATTTCCTAACCCGACGCGTGACGGCGTGTTGATTTAATCGTAACCCGAATGACACAATTAGCCGATGGGCGTTAGCCCCGGTTGGCGTCCGGTTAACCGCCGCTAACGCGGTACGGCTAATTAAATCAACAGCCTGCGTGACGGTCTGTTGATTGAATCGTTTAACGGCAAGCCGCAGGCGACAGAGTTTGAAAACGCAGGCGCCTGCGGCTTGCCGTTAAACGAAAACGCCCAATCGTGCACTAAATCAACACGCCGTTATGCAGCGGGTTACGAAAAAAGTGCAACTTCAAAACTGACGCGTTGGGTTACGATTCTCTTGCTCGTTGCAAATGTCGAAGTTATTTCCGAACAGTTCCTTCATGCAACGAAATTCGCCAATAGTTTCGCAAGACGAAAGGCCGAATCACAATCACTTCGTCAAACGATCAAATCCTTCGCGGTATCGGGCGGCGGTTTTTTCGATGATTTCGGCGGGCAATACCGGCGGGTCGCTGTTGCGATCCCAGTCGGACGCCGACAACCATTCTCGCACGAACTGCTTGTCGAACGAACGTTGTGATCGCCCCGGCTCAAATTCGTCGGCGGCCCAAAATCTCGAACTGTCCGGCGTGAGGACTTCGTCGATTAAGATCAAACCAGGTTGACCCGATACCGGGTCGGCGACCGTGCCAAATTCGAACTTGGTATCGGCAATCAGGATTCCTCGGTCGGCGGCGATCTTTGACGCATCGCCATAGATGGCAAGGCTCAGTCCACGTAATTCGTCGGCCAAGGATTGACCGATCGCTCCGGCCATCACTTCGAACGAGACATTCTCATCGTGCCCGGATTCGGCTTTGGTTGCCGGCGTGAAAATCGGTTCGGGCAACCGGTCGCATTGACTCAGACCCTCGGGCAATTCGACGCCGCAGATCGATCGTGTCTCTTGGTAAGCTTTCCAACCGCTACCTTCGAGGTATCCACGGACGACGCATTCGAACGGAACCACGTTCGCCTTGCGGGTGACCATGATCCGGCCCCGCAGCGGCTCGGGATCGACAACGGCGGCGACGGACTCGGGCACTTCGGTGCTAATCAAATGATGACGCAACGATCGACCGCTGCCGATTTGCCCGGCGTCGATCTGTTCGAACCAAAACCGACTCATCGCCGTCAACAATTCGCCTTTGCCTGGAATTCCAGACGGCAAGATGTAATCAAACGCACTGATTCGGTCGGTACTGACGATCAAGAGTTCATCGCCCAGATCGTACACGTCACGAACTTTTCCTTGGCGTCGGGGGAGCGGCAGATGGGTCTGCAGCAGCGCGCCGGCGGCATCGTAAACATACGGGGAATCCGAATGGTCATCGGTTCGATCGGGAGATTGTGCGTTCATGCGGGAAATTTGGCACAACCGAGCCGAATTGACCAGTCCGTAGGGCTGCGAGAGCGTTTTTTTCAAACATCGGTTGTTTTTGCCGCACATCTCGCAGAGCCCACGACGAATGACTAGGATGGTGGGACCAGCCGTCGGCTGCGTCAGTGTTCTTTTATCATCCTTCCGCACACGTTCCCGAGCCAATTGAACCCATGGGGCAAATGCACTTTCATGTCCCTGAGGCGGCATCCGAATTTTTTCACGCCAGTCGTTGGCAGGATGCGTACCTGTGCGGAATCGAAGGCGTTCCTTGGCAAACGCGGAGTGTTTTTCGTCCAGCAAGCGATTCGTCGGTGCTCGGAAATCACGAGCCGTCTGGATCGGACGTCCGGGGAGGCGGGATCTTCACGCTCAATCGCAGCGTTGATACGTCGGCCAAATTGTTTTTGACCTGCCCGGTCGAGGGAATCGGCTATCGCGTTTTGACAACATGTTCGTTGCGATGCCTTGATCTGCCGCATGAACTTTTGACGGAGTTGGCTCGCGGCAGTTGCCATCGGGTGCGGATGCAAGCGGACACTTGGCAACGCGGTGGTTTGGTCCTGAACGATCATTTCAATGACTTGCTCGAACGGGGAACTCAGGCGTTCTTGGATGCGATTCAACCACTCTGTCCGGATCGCAATGGAAAAGCCGGCAAGCAACCTGACGGCGAAACGCGTTCCACGCTCGCCGCAATCCAAGCGATCAGTTTGCTCGAGCAGGCGGCATCGACATTGGGCGATCTTTTTTCTACGCAATCGATGTCGTTTCGCCGGACGCGCGAACCTCGCTTGAGCACGATGATGGCGGTGAGTGTTTGCTCGTTTGCACCCGATCACTACTCCGCGACGAGTTCCGGGACCGGAAACTCTGCGTCGAGTTCACTTTCGAGTGACCAAACCGCAAGCGTTTCAAAACCTGCCAGGGCTCACGAAACGGTCTCGCTCGATACACCTGACCATGCCGACGAAGTCCCCGAATTCGGCGAAAAAGGAATATCGCAAGCGTTCAACGCCGCCGCAGTCCGGATCAGTTGGGGTGACATTGAAACGGATTCGGGAACGAATGATTTCAGTCGCGTCAATCGAGTTCTCGACGCTTGTGGCCAAGCAGGCATGCGGGTAATCGGTGGCCCGATCATCGACCATCGCGACGGCTTGCTACCGGATTGGTTGACGCTGCTCGGTGATGATTTCGAAAAACTCATGTCGGCGATGACGCAATTTGTCGAAGCCACCGTCAATGAATTTCGCGGTCGCGTTCACTTGTGGAATGCGGCATCGGGTTTGAATATCGCCGGTCCGCTCTCGCTCGACGACGAACAGGTGATGCGATTTTCGATCGGCGTGTTGCAAACGATCCGCCGATGCGACCCTAATACGCCCGTGATCATGTCGATCGACCAACCGTGCGGTGAATACCTCGCCAAGCACGCCAACGGCATCTCACCCTTGCATTTTGCCGACGCGTTGCTTCGCAGTGGTTTGGGGTTAGCGGGAATCGGGCTTAACTTCCGTTTTGGTTATTCCCATGGCGACACCCACCCGCGATCCTCGGTGGAGTTTGCCCAATTGATCGATCGTTGGGCGACGCTGAACGCACCGCTGCTCGTACAGCTTTCCGTGCCTGCCGCGCCGGGGCAAGACGCCGCCGCCAAAATGAGCTTGCGTCCGGTCGCCCTTTCGCCGCAAGCGGTCGACGCGTCGTCACCTCAAGACGAAGCCGAAGCGTGGGCGAAAGTTCAGCATGAGTTCGCACGCCCGTTGATCCAAACGTTGCTGGCTAAACAGATCGTTCACGCAGTGGTTTGGGATGGATGGTCGGATCAACATCCCCACCTGACGCCTCACGCCGGGGTGATCGATCACAGCGGTAAGCCACGGCCGCTGTTGCAGTATCTAGCGGCGCTTCGCGAAGAAGTGTTGATGTAGTTCTTAAGGTGCAAGGTTCAACGGATTGATCTCCCAATCCGGATGCGATTGCCTCAATGTTGTGATTCCCGAATCACTGACAGCGGTTCGTTGAACGTCCACTGTCTTTAAATCGGGCAACTTGGCAAGGACGCTCAGCGTCGCGTCGCTGACTTTGGTACCGGTCAACCAAACCGTTTCGATCGACGGACATGCAGCCAATCCGGCGGCGAACGTGTCATCGATCGGTGTCCAACTGACGTCGAGCTCCCGAAGCCTTTTCTGCCGAGCGACGATCTCGATCACGTTGTTATCGATTTGGGTCGCTTCCAAGCTCAACTGTTCGATCCGATCGGCACCGTCAAGAATTCGCCGTGTTTGTCGACTCGAGATCGGTGTTCGCGACGCATCAAACCAGCGCACCCGTGGCATGGGCGGGATCAATGCCCAACCGGCATCGGTGACATCGCATCCGGCTAGACATAACGAAGTCGCATCGTCGTAAGCTGGATTGGATTCGATGACGGCATCATCCACCAACAGAAAGCGATCGATCCGATCGGCGGTCCATGTCGGATCCGCCGACTGCAAGGTTGGGAAATCGGACACGTCGACGCGATAGATGTCGGCGAGCCGCTTGAGAAGACTGGGCCGATGCAGAGATTTCGGCGGAGCCCCTTGGTCTGGTGAGGCGGCGAACGTGTCCATCGCGTAATGAGTTTGCAAGATCGATTGCGAGTACCAACGCGAAAGATCACCGTGCGTTTGAATCGCCGCCCGATTTCCAACCAGTTCTTCAATCGGTGCAATCAGTTGTTGCGCGATGAGAGTCTGATAGCGAACGTATTGCAGCCGGTCACTCTGCCACCCACCGACGCTGGCCAACGAAAAACCCGCATGAAACGATTCGAAGTGTCCCGCAATGCCTTCGATCAACCAAAAGTCCTTCGTCGTGCCCGCCGTCCGTGTGCGTCGCGGTCGGTCGGTGGCTTCTTCAAAGAGTTGATGAGCGATCTCGTGGGCGAGACTCGAAAGGTTCTCTTGTGGATAGAAAAACGACGTCGCCAACGTGTCGCTGTAAAAGCCTTCCGATGCGGCGACGTTGGCGGACGCTCCTGCGGCGATTTGCGGATTGGAAACCGTCAATTGGTAAGTTTTCGCATCCGGCAACAAAACGATGCGGTGACGTGTCTGCGATGACAGACGCTGGTTCGCTTGTCGCGACAGGTGTTCGGCGACGCTCAGTTGCGACGGATCCCAATCGTCCATCACCACGGCCACCTGATCCCGTCCGGCCCACATCGGGAAATACATTTGGGTCCAGACCCAGTACAAACGTTCGACGTCACGTGCGATTCGCTGTGAAGATTCAGCATCGGCTCGGGAAAGGATTTCAAAGTGCGGCGTTTGCAATACAACAAACGAACCCGGCATCCAAGGCAAGAACCGAGGCGACACTCGCCCACGTCGGGTGGCTACTTGAACCTCGTCTTGAACCGGCAATCCCAGCCAGCGTCGCACGGCGAGGTCGTTGTGGTCGGCCTGCCATACCGCCATGTATCGGTGCCAATCCAGGTCGCCTCCGGTTGACCGGTCACCGATGCCGAGCGCATCGGTGGGCAAGACTCCGGCTCGGGTGATCGGTCTGTTCGGTAAGGATTTTTCAACGATCTTTTGCTTCCAATCTTGATCTCCCCGGTCGGCAAGAATGACCTGCGACACGGCCTGCGGCAGGATGCACTTGGTGCGATCGACGGCATCCACCATCCGTGGATTCAGCCACAAGATCCAAAACACGACGACGAGGATCCCTCGAGAATTCATTTCGGTTAAAATGGACGTCCCTTCCCCCCTTGCCCCCATCCCACCTATTTGATTGCTGAGTTCCATGCTTCGATTCCCGCAGTTTTTTGTCAGTAGGTTCCAATGGTTGATGCGAACCATGGCCTTGCCGTTGGTCGCTAGTTTGGTTGCCGCTTCATTCGCATCGGCGGCGGAACGGAACGTTTTGTTCATTATCACCGACGATGAAAGTCCGACGTTGGGTTGTTATGGCGACACGGCCGCGGTCACGCCGGCGATCGACGCGGTCGCCGCCGACGGCGTCGTGTTCCGCAACGCGTTCGCCACGACGGCCTCGTGCAGTGCTAGCCGTAGCGTCGTGATGAGCGGATTGCACAACCATCGTAACGGGCAATTCGGTCATCAACATCACTATCATAAGTTTAGCTCCTTTAATGACGTTGCCAAACTCGCCTTGCCACGCGTCATGACACGAGCCGGTTATCGCACCGGGCACATCGGGAAGTATCACGTGGCCCCCGAATCGGTTTATCACTACGAGACTTATTTGAAAGACGGCAACGGTCGCAACGCAGTCGCAATGGCCGACAAAGCTAAAGCGTTCCTGACCGACACGACCGATGATCGACCGTTCTTCCTGTATTTTGCCACGTCCGACCCGCATCGCGGCGGCGGTATCGATCAGACCTCACCGTTGGAAATGAAGCCGGACTTGTTCGGCAACAAGAAAGAAAAAGGCTCTCACGCTGGCGTGGAGGAAGTCTTCTTTGATCCGGCCGATGTGATCGTTCCCGCATTCCTACCCGATACGCCGGAGACCCGCTCGGAACTGGCACAGTATTATCAATCATGTGCTCGCGTCGATCAGGGAGTCGCTCGTTTGGTCGAGATTCTCAGAGAGGCCGACCTGTACGACAAAACGATGATCCTGTTCACGAGCGATCACGGGATGGCGTTCGCGGGCGGCAAGACGACCGTCTACGAGGGTGGATTGCGGGTTCCGATGGTCGTTCGCGACCCGTACCAGGAAAAGCGTGGTGTCCAGACCGACGCCATGATCAGCCACATCGACATCACGCCGACTCTGCTCGATTTCGCAGGCGGACTGGATAACGAAGCCAACGCCCCTAAGGACATGCTCAACATCAAGAAGTTTCGTGATGAACAAAAACTATCGAACATGGACAACCATGACGGGCACAAACCGTTTGATCAGTACCATGGGCGAAGCTGGCTACCGGTGTTGGCCGATCCCGAATTGCCGCATCACGACGAGATCTTCGCTTCGCACACGTTCCACGAAATCCAGATGTATTACCCGATGCGAGTGGTTCGCGACGACCAATACAAATTAATCTGGAACATTGCCCACCCATTGCCGTACCCGTTCGCGAGTGACCTGTGGGCGGCGAGCAGTTGGCAGGCTCAATTGGCCAAAGGCAACGACGCACCGTACGGCCAAATGACGGTCGGTCGGTACGTGCAACGTCCCGAGTTCGAACTCTTCAACATCGCCGCCGATCCTCACGAATCCACCAACCTAGCGACCAGTCCCGGTCATGCGGACATCTTGGAAAAGTACCAAGCTAAACTCAAATCGGCTCAGCGAAAGTACGACGATCCTTGGATCATGAAATGGGATTACGAGTGAACGAAACCGTTCACTGATCAAAGCGACTGTTTCGGTTGGATCATTTTCATTTCAGCTGCAAACTGATCAAGCCAGACGGTGCCCTCCACGTTTCTTCGTATTCGGTGCAAGGCCTGGTTTCAACCTTCGTTCGTGCTCGTGCTCAGAACGTGTTTTAAAAAGGGGTCTGACCCTTTGGAGGCGAATCGATTTCATTGGGTTTTTGGCCTCGCCGGAGAGGGTCAGACCCCTTTTTAAAACACGTTCTCAGCGTCGCGGTGCTCGTAATCGCTCGAAAGACGATAGAAATCGAGCTAATCGAGCCAATCGCTGGTTCAGTCATCGCGGCAATTCGGTTGGCATTGAATTGCAATGATTGCGATTTTCACGTTTGGTATGACGATGAGGGCAGCGGCATCACGGAGGCAGGCTGCAAGGAGATTTTCAACCAACGTCTGAAGCAATCAGGGATGCGATGGAAACGAGACACGATGCAGACGATCATCGACTTAAGAGCGGCTTGTCGAAGCGGGATTTGGAGTCGCGTCTGGAAAAGGATACAGTCTCCGGATGTGGAAATAAATCGATTGTTCAGCTCTCGAAGACTGTCAGCGGCCTGAAGTTACTTGCTACTGAGCAGACTGCACGCCCTACGATGTACGAAGTCTTTTGATTCTACCGCGTTCTCTCCCAAGTTGCAGTCTTCCGTTCGGCGTTTTAAACTATCTGTAATTTGTCAAACCAAGGATGGGCAGTGCACTTCTGGCGAAAAGGCTGATTTCCCAATGCGAATTCCCAAAGTCTGTTTTTGGTTGACCATGACTTTCGCACTCGGGCTCCATGGCCCGTGCAGCTACGGTGATTTGATCGCAGACGCCCTGGACGAAGCGAAAGACAAGTATCACGCCGAGATCGCGGAGTGTCACGATTTAGTTGCGAAGTTTCTTGAAAAACGAGAAAGTCAGTTGCGAGCCCGCGGCGACAAAGCCGCTCTCGATGAGCTCGTCTTGGTGCGTGCCGAGTTCGAATCGAGTGGGCTGATTCCAGACATTGCTCTTCGCACTCTCAAATCGCGAGTATCAAGAGCAATCTCGGCAATGGCTCGCGAGTTTGAAAAAGCGGTTCAAGATTACACCCGCGCCGACAATGACACGATGGCCGCATCGGTCCAGCGAGAATCGAAGACCTTTTTCCGCTGCACCGACGCGAAGTTGTTTGGAAGCAATTATTACAAGGTACTTCAGGCCGACGTTTCCTGGGAACAGGCGGCCTTGTACTGTCAACAGATCAAAGGACGAATGGTTGTAATCAATTCTCCCGATGAAAACGACTTCGTGACCCGACTCGGCAAAGAAGTGAATCTTGATCGCGTTTGGATCGGAATTACCGACAGGCAAAAAGAGGGTGAATGGGTGTGGGTCGATGGCTCAAAACCGTCGTTCAGCAAATGGCATCGATGGGGTAACGGACATTCAGAGCCGAACGACTTCAATGGCGAGGACTACGGAATGTTGTCCATCGTGGAAGGTGGAGACTGGCACGACGTGCCTAATTCCTACATCGAAAACGTCGCTCGAGGATTCGTCTGTGAATGGGCAGTCGATTAGGTCAATACGAACGAGCAACTGATCAGCCTATTCATCAGCTCGTCCCCATGCGTTTGTGCCAACGAGTCGGCTCAGATGCAGAATGAAAGACGCCTCCGAATAGTAGTTGGCTTTCGGTAACACGGAACACCACGATGTACGGAAATCTGGAAAGCATTGCTTCCGCATGTAGGCGGGTCGGTGTAGCCAAACGATTCTGGTCGGACGCGAATATCGTCAAGGGTTGACTTTAATGCGTCGCGAAAGCGATCGCCTAGGTCAATTGCGATCGCATCGTAGTATGAAAGTGCGTCCAAGACGTCGGAAGGAAATTCTGGACTGAATCGTTCAACGCGCTCCATCTACCTGCCGCCACATTTGCTCCTCTGTCAAACACGCCTCTGGATCACGATCCATCGCTTCGAATCGTCTATTCGATTCATCCCGTACCCACTCCGGGAGAATCGGCGAATCCCGCCGGGAAGCGATTTGATCCCAAAGTTCCGTTACAAGCTGAAGTTTGTCGTTGACAGGTAGATCGGCGAGGTCTGACGCGCGCACCATTCGTGGGTCTCCAAAGAAGTTGAGGGGTCTTGATTGTAGCAGGTCAAGCGTCCCAAATCTCGGGCAGGCGAATACAAATGGCGAACACAAATGGTGCCAACCAGGGATAGCGGACTATAGTTGCGAATTGCGAAACTGCACCTTGCCCTTGTTTGACTCGCCCACTGCGGCGCATGCATGCACCCTGCCAGCTTGCGGGATTGCCGAGAAATTGGTTGGCATTGAACTGCCATGACTGCGTTTTCCGCGTTCGGCGTGACAATCAGCGCAGCGGCAAGCCTAGCTGAGTGTTCAGCTGCC
The DNA here is from genome assembly GCF_007859915.1 of Neorhodopirellula pilleata. Lineage (GTDB taxonomy): Bacteria > Planctomycetota > Planctomycetia > Pirellulales > Pirellulaceae > Rhodopirellula > Rhodopirellula pilleata. The sequence continues at coordinate 328,354 of NZ_SJPM01000007.1, read as the reverse complement.
AAATTGAACGGACGACGTTTGGAAGCAGGCCGACTACGCGAAGCAAACCGCGCCACTGCCTTGGCCTCGGTAGTGGTGGCGTCCCGTTTGCTCGGCGTGCTGCTTCATGGACTCAGGACGACCCACACACGCGCTCTTGCCAAAGTAACGTTGCCAGTTCCAAACCAAATCTCGCCACATCGACACATCAATGCCCAACGCCGCTAAACGCTTCGCCAGCCGCGCAGGCACCTCCGCTTTGACGCCCTGGACACTCTGCTTGGCCGTCCAGCAAAGCAGTTCCCAGTAGTCCTCCCAAGCCAGATTCAAGAACCCACGATCACTACTGCGAACCCCACCGGTGTGAACCTCGGCTTCGCCCGAAAGATTATCCGGCTTCATCGTCAAAGGGCTCAACCAAGCGTCACGTAAGATCCGACGGCCGGTCGGATTCCTTCGTTTCACTTTGCGTTCTTTCCGCAGGTCATCGACCGGTGTTTCGCGGATCTTGCGGCCAGCTTCCTCCGTCGGAATCGGCTTCAGGTCGAACGCGGCGGAGTCGACTTGTTCTCCCTTTTGTGCCTCTGCGCGATCATATGCACTCGTGAACTGACATCCTTCCGGACCTCCCGCGATTGCCGCCCGAACCGGGTTCAAATCCACGTACATGCTGCAGGCAAGCAACCCTGCGTCATCGATAATTCTTTGAGCCTTGAACCTACCTTCCCAGAATCGACCCGTGCACTGATCTTGAAAATTAGCCATCCGCGCGATCGGTTCGGAAAGTGCCCTCATGAACCAGGACACATCGCAGAGTCGCCGCCGCACCTCCGCCAAACGTTTCTTATCCCGGACGAGTGTTTTGACATCATTCTCGGTCGGTTCAGCCAAATGTTCTTCCATCCGTCGACCAGGAAAGACCCGTAACCAGCGAATCGCGACCTCTTCGTCGGACCACTGCGCACAGACATCGGGCCGATTTCGCAGGATCTGGTGGATATGATTGCTCATAATCGCATAGGAAAGCACATCGATCGCGAACACTGAGGCAAGAGCCTCCATTCTCCTGCGAATCCATTCTTTCCGGAACGAATAATCGACTCCCGAGACCGGATCGACCCCAGCCAGCCATGCTCTCCGAACACATCGCTGTATGCAGTGAACATAGCAAATCTCTTCTGGCGAGAACTGTTGGGAGCGGTGTGGACGAGGCATGGCAATCTCCCGGTTTGAGTAATTTCCCGAATCATACACGCCGCCGGGCCCCCTGTCAATGGTGGGTGGCACCATTTATTTTGCCATTTATTTTGCTCGCTCTGCACTACTCGGACCTCAAAACATCGGTGTGATATCTGCTTTGCGGTGCCGCCGTATTCGATTGCATTTTTGCCAGCGGTGTTCTGGATGTGCTCAATCTCGACCGAGAATTGGATCCGATCTACCTACGCAACTGCGGATTTCACCGGCCGAAGTGTTCGTTCCAACACTTTGGCGCCGCGGGGCTGGACGCTGCAGTTCAGAACTCCGTCTAGTCGTCACTGAATCCCCGGAAAGGTCGGTCAGGGATGTCGCCGATGTATTCGAAAAGTCGCTTCTTAAGCTCAGACGCGGTTGCAGGCTCTTGGAAGTAGATGTTGGTGTCCTCGTCCGGGTCGGAATCGAGATTGTAGAGCTGATCATCGTCGAAGTAGGTAGGGTTGCTGTTGGCGGCTAGAGAGCCGAGTTGCCGGTTGTCGACGTAATAGGGACGCGGTTCGGTGAACTCGCCGGTCGCCGTGTTGCCCTCCACCCGTTCCCACAGGTGGCCGCTGTCGATCAGGTCATCGATGTCGGGAGTGTACCGCACGGCGATGTATTTCCGATTTTTGGTTCGAACGGCGCGGGCATAGCCGATCTCAGCAAATAAATCATCTCGCACCGCGGTGCGGCTGCCGTTGAGGACGGGTAAGAGACTGACCCCATCGACCGGACGGGTCGGCAGGCTCGAAGCTCCCGCTAACGCGAGCAGAGTTGGCGCAATGTCAACGTGGCTGACGAGTTCATCGTAGATGTGCCCTGGCGAGTCGATACCGTTGGGCCAGTTAATGATGAGTGGCACCCTCATGCCGAGGTCGTACAGTGAGGACTTACCAAAGATCAACGGGCCCTGTCCCGGCCGCGAGGAATTCAGATCCTTTTCGCCATGGTCGGAAGTGAAGAGGATCAGCGTGTCATCCCGGATGCCGAGCGCGGCTAGCTTGTTGACAAGCGCCTGGATAGAGTAGTCGAGCCAGGTCTCGCGGGCGGAGATCAGCTCCTTGCCGGCATCAGTGACCTCGTCGATGATGGACTGCCGCTCGGGCATGAAGGAGTAGTCCTCATTCGGGAGATAACCGGCACTGGTGTAGCCCTTGTCGGCTCCGAGCGTCTTGCTGAGGTCGTCGCGCACCGGACCGTGATTGATCGTCGGCGCCATGTAGAGGAAGAAACGCTCGTTGCGGTTCTCTTCGATGAAGTCAAGCGCACCCTTGGTAATCCATTCCTGGTTGTGGACGTTAAGGGATTGGTTGCGCAATTCGGCGAGGTTCGCTTTGTAGTAGCTGGAGACGTAATCGAAGCCGAAGGCTCGCATCCGCTGGCAGAGCACTCGGTGATTGTGCCTCATCTTTGCGTTGGTCGTGGCGTCGGTTGCCGGATCGGCGTTCGAGGGATAGGTCATCAGGCCTTTGGATGGCCAGTTGGCGGTCTGGTTCAGGTCGTCGTCGGTGAGGTGGCCCTTGCCGACGAGGCCGGTTCGGTAACCTGCCTGCTGTAGCCAAGCAGCTAGGTTTTGGTCATCGGGCTCGAGCTCGGTATCTGATACGCCGAAACGTCCGAGCGTGCCGAGCGGGTAACGGGCAATGAATTGCTCGCTGGTGTTGCGCGACGGCCAACGGCTGGTCATGAGCGAGTACCGCGACGGACCGCAGACGGACGCGGCAGCGAAGGCTGAGGTAAAACGCAGACCGCTGGAAACCAACTTGTCGAGAGTCGGCGTCAGGCAGTCGCGGCCCTCAAAATGGAAGTGTTGGCCGCCAGCCATATCATCGACGTTGATGATGATGATGTTCGGGCCGATGGCAGCGGTCTGGGCGACGACCTCGTAGTAGAGCGAGGTCGAAGTGGCCTTCAGTTCGAGCCGACGGTCGGCAGGGAGGTCAAAGTTTCGCGTCCGAATTCCGTCGGTGCTACCAGTGAGGTTTCCAAAATTGGCAAGAAAGAACCGGTCACCGAGGGTGAAGGATCCGGTGTAATCGGAACCATCCAAGATCCACTCGTATCCAATTTCGAGAACCAACTCCCCATCGTCGAGTTCGAGTGGGCTGCTGCCTCCGGGATCGGGAATCGTTTGCACCGTGCAGGAGCTTCCGACCGTGAAGGTCCCCGTGCCCGAGTGGCTGAGCGACGCGGTCGATCCTTTGAGCATCAGACAAACGCTGGATTCCAGCTTCTCGCCGATACTCATGGAATCGACGGTCAGACGACCGCTGTCCCGGAGGGTCAAGGAGCCGTCGACGATCTGGAGTGCGGCGGGGGAGTTGGCCACGGCATGATCGATGGTCACATCGTGACCGTTGATGATGGCATCCTTCGACGCGACCGGGAGTGCGTCCGGGTTCCAGTTGGCCAGTGTCGTCCGAGGATTGTCACCTCCTCCACTGTCGGAGCCGGGTCCCGTGGGAACCTTGGCTATCATCGAAAAGGTGAAGCCTGCAATCGCAGCCCCGGTCGTCAAACGCAAGTCAGGGATTTCCCGAAAGGTCAGGGAATCGCCGTTGGTGAGCGAGATTCCATACAATGAGCTCGTTCCCGTCGTACCTGAAAGGTTCGCGAAGTCAATTTTATTGGTTCCATCAGAGACCTGAACATCCCCAGCTTCGCCGTCTGCGTGAGACCAATCAACGAAATTCAAGGCCAAACCCGCCGGTGCACGGAGGGTCCACCTCAGCGTTTCCGGGGTCGAGTTCGCGTCATCCGATCCATAGTTCGAGCCATCGATTCGGTTCGAATTCTCGCCTTGAATTCCGATGCCCCCTCCGTCATTCTCCGTGATCGTCAGGCCGCCCGTCCCGCCGCGACAACTCCCGACCAGGGTGAAAGATTGACCCCGCATGGAAGGGTCTGTCACCGCGCCCGCCGACGCGTTGCCCCATTGGGCCACCATCGACTGGAACAGCGGTTCGGTGCTGTCGGTCGAAGCAGCGAGCGACACCACTCCGGTCTCGCCGATGGCGAATTCCAGAGTCAAGGTGTGCCCCGGCGCCCCCGATGGAACCCAAGGGACGGAGCGTGGATCCGTGGGATCTCCAAAGCCGGATCCAACGTTGGCGAAGCTGACCACCACGTCGGAGGCGGTCAGTGGCGTGATCGCCGAGCAGAAAAGGGCAGCAAGAACGTGCCCGAGGCGAAGCTTTGACATCAGGCGACTGGGCTTCAACATGTCTCGAATACTCATCAGAGATCAACCTAGGTTTTTACTGGAGAGGGAGCTTGGTGCGCACAGACGGCGCAAGCCTTCAGTCGCCGGTGCCTATTGGCAAAAAACTATTCGGAACCATCTCCGTACCCCGCGGAATCCCTGAGCACGTCCGGATTTTCCTCCAAATACTTTGTGAGTTCATCCTGCTCGACTGCTTGCGGTTGCGACCCACCTCCACCGCATCCAAATACGGGTAGCGTTAAGATGAATAGGCTGATAACTAGCTTGGTTAGATTCATAGGATGTTTTCGATAGAAATGAAACGAGTTGGATTAGAAACCTGCAGGAATAAATAACTGCTCGGACTGGAGACCATCAGCGTCTCCAACCCGTACAGTACGCATTGACCGAGTCTTGCCTAAAACTCTTTGCCAAGCACTTCCTTGGCGCCCCGCGTGCCGAGAGCTCCCCACAAACCGAACGGGCTAGCTGATCCAGGAGGCACGAAACCGGCACCGAAGCGTACCTGGGCGCTTTCCTGATTACCAGCTTCAATCGAGTCGGTGATGAACTTGACGGCGCCGTCTCCCATCAAAACGTGACAGCCTCCCTGATGCCGACTTCCTGGAGGTGCGACCGCTTCTAGAGTGTCGCCGAAGCCAGCGGGTATTGCTCCATTGGCACAGTATCCAGCGTTTGGGGGGAGAATGGTGGTCACGATATTATTCATTGGTGTGCCGCAGGCCCATCGATACCCGCGGCGTAGCTCAGCAGCGCCGGATTTGAAGCTCACTCCGTCTAGAGTCGCATCGAGGAATTGCGGCCGTTGTGGATCAGCATAGCTTTCGCAAGCATTTGAGTTGCCTGCAGCCCAAAGAGCGCCGCCAGCGAATACCACGGTATGGGTTCGGCGATCCAGGTCACCGAGGTCCGTCGGGATTTCGCCCATCGCGATGGTGTTGGCCAAACCATCAAGGACGTCGCGAAAACGGACGATGTAGCGAGGTACAAAGAATCCGCGGCATGAAGCTCTCGCTTCCTGTTCAGAGCTGGTATCCGCCGGCGTCGGGTCAGAGCCCACATTCGTTTCCCAGCCACCGAAATTGTTGCGATGAGCAGAATCGCCCAGGCAGGCCGCGTAGTTGGTTCGACCGTGAGCAGGCAAACCCACCCCCGGGTCGCTTGGACAACGAAGTGCCGGGATATTGGTAAGCCAGGGTGTGTAGCGGCTCGCAGCATGTTGGCCCAGACTTTTCTCAGGACGCGGCCCCATTGGTGCAAACAAGCCACCCCCAAGAGGATCCTGCAGCGGATTGCTGATTTGCTCCCACAATGCCTGCTGCTCGAAAAACGGCAGGAGACCGACAAGCATGCTAAGGCTGTTCTGATTGGTCCCGGTGACCGGATCGTTCGACGCCGGGCCCCCCGGTCCAAACGTGCCTCCCATGTGCTTGGGCAACTGATTGTAGGCCGAATGGTAATTATGGATGGATAACCCGAGTTGCTTGAAATTATTGCTGCAACTCATGCGACGGGCCGCTTCGCGAGCAGCCTGAACGGCCGGTAGCAAGAGACCGACCAAAACTCCGATGATCGCAATGACGACCAACAACTCGACCAGTGTGAATGCTCGCCGGTTGTGTGTAAAACCTTTCATAAAATCCCTATCCTCAGTATTGAAAACGAAAATACGCGTCTGGAACACTCCAGTCGCTTGTCAAAGTGACTTCGCCCCGTTCGATTTCACTTGCCAGTCCCGCTAGGCTGGGTCGCATTTCCCTTTTGAGGAAAGCTGATCGAACAGTGTCTTATGGGGTAGATAGCGGCTCAGAAGCCGCAGTTACGGTTGAATTTTCGAAAAAAACAGATTCTGATCGCCCTTGCTCACCGCTTTTCGCGGGTTTTGCTCGAAATCTGGCCAGGATTTCGGGTGATTTATCAGTGCGAGTCTCGCTTATCTTTTTAGGCGTGCAGTATCCGGTCATGCGATCCAGTTCAATCGCGAGAGGTCTCTCTCGGACGCTATTGCGTCTGGTTCTCGGAGCCTGAGAATGATTGAAAGCCCGTAGTGAACTCGCCGAACGGCCTTCCCTCAAACTGCAACAGCTGCTTGGAGAGTTCTTCCTTCAACCAAAACGTGATTTCGGGATAGTTTTCGATGACGTTGCTGTTTTCCTCGATATCTTTGTCGAGGTCGTAGAGCTGGTCAGCCTCGAAGTAGTGTGGATTGACCTGGGATGCGTAATGGCCCAGGTGTGTGTTTCGCGTCAGGTACGGAAGATCCAGCTTGGGGTGGTCACCGAAGGCATCGAACTTGTGACCCTGATCGATCTTATCCTGCACCTCTGCCGGGTACCGAATCGCGATATATTTCCAATTCTTGGTCTTTACACAGCGGGAGTGCCCCATCTCTCCAAACAGCACTTCGCGAAGTGGCTCTTGAGAACCCAACAGGACGGGTTTGAAACTGATTCCATCACAGAGATAGTCGTTGGGCGGCTTGATTCCACAAATATCGAGGACGGTTGGTGCAAAGTCGATGTTAGCAACGATCCCGTCATAGACAGAGCCAGGCTTGATTCTGCCCGGCCAAACGCACAACATCGGCACGCGCATTCCGTACTCGTGCAAGGTTGTTTTGCCATGCCGATAAGAGCCATGATCGGAAACAAAAACGATCATCGTATCTTTTTCGATGCCAAGCTCGCTCACTTTGTCCAAGATTGCACCGACACCGTCATCCAACCATAGCGCGTAAGCAGCAGCATCCTTGAAACCCGCCTCGCGGTTACGCCCCAGAACATCATCGCGTCGCGGCAACACATCGAATCCTTCCGGCACGAAACCTTCACCGGTCATTCGCGGGTCTGCTTCAAGCGAAAAACGATTTACCCAGGGCGCTGGTCCGTGATGAAGGGTGGTGGAGACGCACAAGAAAAAAGGCTGGTCTTTGGGAGACTCCAAGAATTGGATCGCTTTGTCAATCGTCCAATCGAGATTGTGGACGTTCAGGGCATCGCAGTGCAGTTCCTTCAAGTTGGCTGCGTAAACACCGTCAGCGTAGTCAAATCCATGCTTGCGGACTTCTTCGCACCAACGACGATGATTGGCCCGCATCTGTTCATTGATCACGGGATCGGTCGGGTCCGCGTCCAGGCTCCAACCAAGCTTATGGATCAGATCATGTCGCACGACATGAGATTTACCCACAAAACCCGTTGTGTAGCCGTTGGCCTGCAATATTTTGGCCACGTTCCAACGATGCGATTCGAGCTCACCGATATTCTCGACCTGTGTTTGGTCACCGGGAGGATGCTCACGCAGGAATCGGTCGCCTTCGCAGCGGCCCGCATATCGCCCAGTCAGAAAGCTGTAACGTGACGGCGAGCAAACTGTCGTGGTGACATTAAAGTTGCTCAGGTACATCCCATCGCGGGCCATGCTATCCAAACGCGGGGTGTGGACTTGGCCATCCAGGAAGCCCACCGAGTCCCAACTCTGGTCGTCGGTCAAGATGAAGATGATGTTGGGACGAGTATCGGCATGCAAAACGGGGTTTGCCCCAACGAGAAGGACAGATGTGAAGAGCCAAAACAAGATAATCTGTCGCATACCGGATCTTCCGCCTTAAAAAAGAGAGTTGAACATCGAGTTTCTTATAGCGGAATTCTCAATCGGTTACGGTTTGACACTTCGCAACGCGTGTTTTTCGTTGAAAACATCTGCCCAAGGTGCATTTCGTTAAATCACGCGTAACCGAACGTCCTACACTGCTATTCGCTCATGCAAATGCTTACAAATCCTTTTCTTCCTGAGGGTCGGGCAGCTTTAAAGTCTCGAGAACGCGGACAATTGGTTTCAATCTCCCGCAGGGTGGGTAAAGTTAAACTGCCACCCTGCCCGCGGGAGAGTAACGCGAGTTCGTCTCATTTGCCCGCATTCAAAATGAAACGCACGCCAGAGTTCATACAACTACTTACCAGCAGCCAGAGTCGGCTGTACGGGTACATATTGTCGCTGTTGTACGATGCCGACCAAGCGAGCGATGTGCTGCAGCAAACCAACGCGATTCTCTGGGAGAAGGAAGACGACTTTGAGTTGGGTACCAATTTTATCGCCTGGTCGTTCCGAATCGCCTACTATCAGGTCCTGGCTCACCGAAAACAGTCGCAGCGTGAAAGGTTGTCGTTCAATAATGAATTGATAGCCGAGATCGCCAAGGTCGCCAGTGACGCGGGAGAGACGTTCGAGTCCCGCCAACGATTGATGCGGCAGTGCCTACAAAAACTCAATCAACGACAGCGAGAGGTGATCCATCGTCGTTACGATTCTGGCGCATCACTCGATTCCATCGCAAATGAGACTGAGATGACAGTCAATGCGGTCAAGCAACTGCTCTTTCGCGCGCGAAATGCGTTGGCTCGCTGTATCAATCAGGGTCTGGAAGAGGAGATGGCATCATGAACGACTTGATTCGCAAAGAGCTGGTCGAATTGATCGAGTTGATGATTGACAAGTCGGCGGACAAAGTCGACCGCGAACGATTGGAGGCCATTCTTCGTGGCGATATTGAGGCGCAGGCATACTATGCCGAACAATGTCAGCTGCACTCCATGTTGGCATGGGAGCACGGGTCTCTGCCAGAACTCAAGTTTGCTGATGACATGATGAGCACTTCGCGTGAAGCTCGAAATGCCGAAAGTGCACAGAGCATGCGGCATTGGCGAGGGATTGCCATCTCCGCAAGTCTATTGGCGGTGTGTTCACTCCTTTGGACCGCTACTGAGAAACTCGTTGATTTTGGTCCGAAACCGAAAACGGTTGCGAAGGAAGAGGCCTTCCTACCAAAGTCGGGGATCGCATGGGAGCGGCGTGATTCGGTCGGAATGATTGCTCAGAGTTTCGGGGCAACACTCTCCGTCGCAGACGCGAATCGGTTTCTTTCCCAGGGTGATGTTGCTCGGACGGGGGCGTACGAATTGGAACGCGGAATCGTGGAACTGCGGTTCAAAAGTGGAGTCGACGTCATCCTCGAAGCACCTGCACGTTTTGAAATCGAGAGCGAGATGCGAATGGTTCTGCACGAGGGAAGCGTGACGGCACAAGTGTCACCCGCCGGCGAAGGGTTCGTCGTCGATACGCCCTCGATGAGCGTCGTCGATTTTGGTACAGAATTCGGTGTCGAAGTGTTTGCGGACAAGAGCAGTGAGGTGCACGTGTTTGAGGGAGAAGTGGACGTCAAACCGATTCACGCGCCGCCCAACACAGCAGTTGTCAAGCTTCGCACGAATCACGCGACACGTGTCGATGTGACCGGTGTGATCCCACAAGGTATCAACATCGACCATGAGCGTTTCATTCGCGAACTCGACGATCCGAATGATCGGGATCGGACCTATGCGAGATTGATTTCGTCCCTCCTCCCCACAGTCTATCTGCGTATGGAGTTCGTAGAAGATGGCAAGACGATCAACGGATTAGGAAGCAAACGCTCTACGGGAACCATCGACAGTGGAACCATGGAACAGCCGCCCTATGCTCCTGGAAAAGTGGGGGGATCACTGCGGTTTGGCGGACCACAACGCCGAGCTTATGCCTGGATTGACGATTACCCGAAGTCAAAGACGGGACAACTTTCAGTCTGTGCTTGGGTCCGGGCGGAAAGTCGACCACGCTGGGCCGCGATCGCCAAACACTGGGCCGTCGAACTTGTCAGAGGTGGTCCAGCCAACACCGGTTTAGGCGGCCAATTTCATTTCGGATTGCATGAAGACGAAGGGGAACTCGAAGTCCAGGTTCGTGACCGCAACGGCATGATCGTTGAGCTTCGAGATAGCGAGCCACTCATTCTGCATGAATGGCAGCATGTTGCGTTTGTGGCCAATGGAAAAACACTCACCCTGTATCGTAACGGCGAACCGGTTGCGTCGAAGCCCTGCGATGGCGTCGCAGTTGACGGTCCCGATCGACTCGGCATCGCTGCGAAACTAAGTCCAGACGGGCAGACGCCCGACCTACGCAATCCAGGGTTCTGGCAAGGTCGTATCGACGAACTTGCGATCTTCGAGAAAGCCCTCACCGCAGAAGACTTGGCGAATCTATTCAAGGAAGCTCCAGCACAGCAGTTCGTGCCATGAATCGCGGTCTTGCGAAGGAATTTCAGGCTGCTGTTGATGGTCGGTTCGTAGTTGCAGCAATGGATGTTGATCCGCTCGCCCAACCGCTCCCAGCCGTACTCGGCGACCAAGCGATTCCAGAATCGCTTTGAGCGTGACGCCGTGCATCGGGTTGTTGGGTTGGGGTTGCTGGTTCATTCTTGCTCGCTTGATGACGGGTCATCCGGCGACTTGAACTCGGTCTGGTCCGATTCGCCGATTTGATTGGCGGAGGCCAGACAACGATAATCGCCGAATGGCCCGCTAGCGAGGTCGGCGAACTGGCTCGCCTAGCTCGGTTTGCCGGGTGGCTCTCGATGTCTCTCTCGGAGGGACGATTTGTGTTAACGGGGGTGACCGGCATCGAACTTTTTGTTAGCTCAGTTAACAGTGGTCCGCGAAACGCGATGGCGGATCGAGATTGAATGGCAGCTACCGCAGACTACTCTGAGGACTTGGCTGCGGGGTGCAAATAGTGCGCTCCGCCCTTGTTTCGTCAGGCAATTGCGCGGATTCTTCGATGGCCAACTTTCGTAATATCTACACCTCGCTGATGCTCGTCATTGCCAAGTCGACGGACAAGGACCTGGCCCGGCAAGTGAGCTACCTCAAAGCAGAGAACCGGATCCTACGGAGCTGGCTTCCGGCCAGAATCAGTTTAACTCAGCAAGAGAAGAACCGGTTGGTGCGGTTTGCCAAAAACCTCGGATCGGCGCTGAAAGAGCTGGCAACCATCGTGCATCCGGGAACGATCAGACGTTGGATTCGATATCCGCTGCCACGAACGACTCGGCGGACTGCTGAAAAGCTACTCGCGAAAAGCCGCTTAATACAGTCGCGCGAGAGCATCGTTTCAACGCGGTGCCAAAGGCATGGCAGCGATCAACATCTGCGCGCATCGAAGCGCCAAACTCAACCTTCGGATTTAACAAGACTTTACGCGTCTAATTCATCAATCGACTGTGGCGGCGCGACGATGGAAAATGATCTATCCCGAACCTAACATCGTAGCAGCGCAGTTTTTGCGCAGGGCGCTCCATTCACCCACGCAACCTTGGATTTCGCCGGCCGAAATGCTCGTTTCAATATTTTGACCCCACGGGGCAGAACGACGGCTTCACCTGTGAACTTCGTCTAACTGCGTGTTTCTCACCGGCGCAACTTACTTCACTTTGGTTGCAATGTACCGACCTTCGATATTTAGTTGGCCGTCTTCCCGAATCTGGTGACCGTAGGAACCTTCGATAGTCACCTGTGTCGCAGAATCAGCGATAAAGGTCTTGGTCCATTGCTCCACGCCGTTGGAGCGGAGCGTACATGTGCCGTCAACCTTGAACTCGCGCGTGTGGGGGCCATACTTCCAGATACCCAGGATCGCGTGGTCGGCGATCGGATGTGGCTTGGGAGGCGTGAAGTCTTCTTTGGTGCGAGTTTGCAGCCCGACAAGCGTTTTCCAATCACGCACCGTGGGTACGCCCGACATGGGCGTGAACTTGTGGGGTGCCGCTTCCTTCGGGAAGCCAGTCCCCTGTACGAAAACGGAACTTGAACGAAGGACAGCATACCAAATGTGATCGATCAAGAAGAAGTACTAGGCGAAGGCAACTGCGGCGAGGCGACAGACCGTGGAGAGGAAGCCTGCGAATGTGGCCGGTAAGCCAGCAAAGAATCGTCGCTGGCACACGTTCTCGCCAAAGCTGCGAGGTGACGAACAGAAACGTCGTGGAGGCAGGCGGATGTTGAGGCGAGTGGCCCTGGGACCACAAAGCCGTTTTCCGACAACGTCCGTTTGTAGGCGACGCACTTGCGCAACGAAAGTTCACGTCCCTTATTCGGGGAGATCTGCAAGCGTACCCGTGAGTAAGGCTTGACCTGAAAGGCGGGGCGACCGGGGTGACCCGAATCGTGCGAGCAGAAGTCAGCAGAGGTCGTAGTACCGCACTTCTTCGCAGCCAGCGGAGACGGGAAGGACCGAACGTTTCTTGACAAGGAAGAACCATCCATGAACTCAGTCGATCCGAAACACACAGAACCGACCTCCGACAACCACAAAGGAGCGGAGGAAGCAAACGGCCCGTGCTCTTCGGAGTCCCTCACAGGTCACATCGACTCGGCGATCATGGAGAAGCCAGCCTTGGACACCGTGGCCATGAACCTCATGGAACAAATTGTTGACCCGGCCAATGTTGAATGTGCCTGGGAACGAGTCAAAGCCAATCGTGGCGCGCCCGGACCAGACGGGATTACCATCGACGAGTTCCCCGACCACTTCCGAGACCTCTGGCCGAACCTGCGTCAACAACTCTTGGAGGGGACTTATCAGCCCGGCCCCGTACGCCGGAAGTCGATTCCAAAACCCAATGGCGGTGGCACTCGCGATCTCGGCATTCCAAACGTGATCGATCGCGTAATCCAACAAGCCATCTTGTTAGTCCTCACGCCGATCTTCGACCCGAACTTTTCGGAGTCAAGTTTCGGCTTTCGGCCCTATCGCTCAGCCCATGAAGCGATCCATCTCGTTCAGCAACACATCCGG
>NZ_SJPM01000007.1:77297-315146 GCF_007859915.1 Neorhodopirellula pilleata | reverse complement strand
GTTACGTTGTACTTCACCCATCGCGTGATCCTGCTTTGCGTTTGAGTTGGTTGTAGTGAACCGATAAACGTAGCGTTTCACGCGATGGTTTCTACCCTAAAGGCGCGCTTGGTGAATAAGGCGGGGTGAACGGCGTGTTGCCGCCGACGTGCTCACCGACGCTCTTTCCGTTGACGAAAACCTCACAACGATAATCCACGGCTTCAAAGTTCAGTGACATCCTGTGATCCGACGGTGTTACCGAAAACGTTCGGCGATACCAGAGTGCTTCATCGGCATCCAACAAACGCTGGACTCCTCCGAGCTTGGACTCCAGACAAAAAGGGACAAGGATTTGGCCCGTCCACTGAGTCGGCATGTCAACTTGTTGGATCGGCGTCACGGCGTAGTCCCAATGTCCGTTCAAGTTCGCCCATTGCTCACGACGCATTTGCGGACGTGGGTATTGTGTCCATGCGTTCTCGGCGGTGACCTTTTCGCCCCACGGGGTGATCAGTTCGGACTGGAATGGTTTGGTGTTCTTGGCCAGCGGCATCACCTTGCCGGTTATTACCTCGATGTTGGTCACGGTTCCGACGAAGGTGTTCGGAGCTTCGTAGTCTCCCGCCGCCGTGCGATCGTCTTGGCCAACGGACAATCCATCGGCGGGTTGGACGGGGATCAATCCCACGGACTGCCCCCTGGCGACAGTCTTTTTGTCAACGTCCAATTGCAATTGATCGGCCGTCAAAGTCGCGACAAAGTCAAACCGTTGGGGGACTTTCTCTTCCGACAAAATTCGACGCACGTTTTGGTTGACTCGAACATCGAACGCGAGCCGACCTTCGATCAGGTGAACCGCATAACCGTGTTCTTTGCCGCCCTGCGCGACGATGACGCCCGTATCGGACTGAACGCGGACGCGACCGGAAATCGTCAGTGGTCGATTCGCGATCTCTGGCGTCTCGATCTCTGGTGTCTCGATCTTGGCGGACGAGATCGCGTTAGCTCGCCGCTTGCCATTGCGGCCGATCGGCTGAGGGTAGTTCGCCAATGTCTTTTTTAGTTGTTCGACAATTTTGGGCTCGGCGTCGGCGTGGTTGCGAGTCTCCAACGGATCGGTTTCGTAGTCGTACAGTTCGTACTCAATAGAGCCTTCCGGGTCATCACCGGCCCACTCGACGAGTCGGTATCGTTCGGTCCGGATAGCGCGACCAAGTTTGTTCTTTGGATAAGCGTGATAAGCATGATCTCGCACGCGAGCATCAGGGTTCTTCAGCACCGGCACGAGCGAAACGCCATCGATCGGTTGGGGGCCGGTCGGCATCGGCAGGCCAGCGAGTTCCGCCAAGGTCGGGTAAATGTCGACGCTTTCGGCGAGTTGTTGAGTTGATGAGCCCGGCTTGGTGACACCCGGTGCGGAAATCAAAATCGGAATGCGATTGGCTTGCTCGTAGTTGGTGTGCTTGGTCCAGATTCCAAGATCGCCCAAGTGGAATCCGTGGTCACCCCACAGAACGACGATGGTGTTGTCGGTGAGTGCGAGTTCATCGAGACCGGCGATCACCTTGCCGATTTGAGCGTCGACGAAACTGGTGCTTGCGTAGTACCCATGAATCAGAGTTCGCTTTAAGTCGTCGTCGATCTGATCTGAATCGCTTTTGTCAGGAACGGGGAAATAATTGCGAATTTCGCCACCGCGTTTGCCCGCGACAGCGGGCGATCCGGCTGGTAATTCTTCGAACTCCGGCATCGGTAACGTCGATGGGTCATACAAGTCCCAGTACTTTTTCGGTGCACTGAATGGTAGATGCGGTCGGGCGAAACCGGCGGCGATCAAGAACGGCGTTCCGTCGGAGTCGCGTCGTTTTTTCGCGGCTCGTAATCGCTCCACGGTTTCTCGAGCGACTCGCCCGTCGGCGTAGCTTTCGTCGGCAACGTCGGGAGATTCATACGCGGCACCACGCGGCAACGAATTGATTGCGCCAAGTTGTTGGTTGGTAAAGAACGCTTCCTCGCGAGTCAGTTTGCCCCCCGGCGTGCTCTCGGGGTCGACATACTCGATCACTTTTTCTTTGAAGTGCGGTACACTGAACGACTCCGGATCGCCTTCGTTTCCGTGGCCGATGTGGAAGACTTTACCCAACGATTCGGTGCGGTATCCACCATGCTTTGCAAAATGTTGAGGCAGCGTGACTGCGTCGGGGATTGACTCTCGGAGCTTGCTGCCCAGACCGTACAAACCGGTTGATGTCGAGTGGGAGCCGAGCATCAGCGTGAAACGAGATGGCGCGCAAACGGCCTGATTGCAATAGGCCCGATCGAATCGCATTCCGCGAGCGGCAAACGCGTCGATATTGGGCGTCTTGGCATGCTGATCGCCGTAACATCCGATTGCCGGTTTGAGATCGTCAACCAGGATCAACAGAACATTCATCGGATTCGAATCGGCGGATGCGACTCGACCGACGGCAAAGAGTGCGGCGAAGCAAATTAACAGTGAAAAACGACGAACATTGGGCATCATGGAACCTGAATCAAGGAGAATCAATTGTTCGGAATCGAAATCGATTCCGTCGTTTCGGCGGCAGATCGCGGGATTAGTTGGAAACGCATTGTGCAAGTGGCGGCGATGATTACCGCTGAACCACTACGCCGTCACCGGCGTGTTGATTTCATCCGCATCATAACCCGCTGCGTAAGCGAGGGATGAGTCAATATTGCATCGTAACCCGCTGCGTAAGCGAGGGATGAGTCAATATCATTGATCCCTCGCTCACGCATCGGGTTACGATTAGTCAACACGCCGTCACTCGTCGGGTTGTGATTGGACCAGCAAGCGGCGAAGGGCAAATCCGCTGATGTTTTTAGCAGCATCTTCAATTGTTCACCAACAAAACTCAGTGCCTATGCGATTGTGCGTACTTTTTCTTTGACATATTTCGGGGCCGTCCGTCGGCATGGGACGGAACCTAACGAATCTCGCTGGCGACTCGGGCACCTTCGGTTCGCATTGCCTCGCAAGTTTTCAACCATGATTCCGCGAATTGTCGGACATGATCGTCGTCGGTGCATTGTTCTGCCTCGCGTTCAAGACTTGCGGCCATCTGGTGCAATCGCATTGCGCCGACGGCCGAAGCACTTCCCTTGATTTGATGGGCGGCCAATGCGACGTCATGGGCCGATCCATCACGCACCGCGTCACGACAAGCCGACCACTGGATGTCCCATTGTTCGCGGAAAGTTGCGGACAATAGCGCGATCATCGACTCGCTTCCACCGGTATTTTGCAACAGGACTCGACGGTCGATGGTTTCGTTAGACGAGTCCAAGAGCGATGATTCATGGGGATCGCGGTGAAAGTCGATCTCACCAGCGGTGGTTTCGTCGATCGTCAGACTTCCTCGGCGAGATGAGATTGTCCCGATCGCAACACCGAGATCGTCGTCCATGTCCGTCAAGCTTTCATCCAATGCTATCTCAGCCGGCACTTCCGAGTTTGACGAGATGACCGAAGAGCTGATTCCGTCAGCTTCCACTTTGGCGAACAATTGCTCCGGAGTGTAAGGTTTGGAAAGATAGTCCGTCATTCCAGCGTCAAGACATCGCAGGCGATCTCCGCTCATCGCGTGAGCGGTCATCGCGATGATTGGCACCTCGGGCTGGAGTGTCAGTTCGTCGCATCGAATTTGCCGGGTCGCTTCCAACCCATCGATACCTGGCATTTGAATGTCCATCAAGACGGCATCGTAACGCTGGTGGTGCAATCGTTTGATCGCTTCGAGCCCGTCGGCAACACTCTCGACCGAGTGCCCGCGTGCGACCAGCATGTTCTCGGCAACGACGCGGTTGACGGCGCCGTCTTCGACCAACAAAATTCGACGCGGTCGTTGACATCGACCAAACGACCGGTGGGAAGGCGGGTCGGACCGATGATCATCCTCCAAGACGACGGAAGTTTCCTGGGTGATTGGGATTGCGTCAAGAATCGCAAATAGTCGTGAAGGCGAAACCGGTTTCTCAAGCGTGTCGTTGATCTGCCATTGCGTGATCGATTCGGCATCGATCGGATCATTGCCCGAAGTGAGCCAAACAATCGGAGTCGATCGAATCGCTTGGCGGTGGCGAATTTGGCGAGCAACTTCGGAACCATCGTGACCCGGCATTGCGTGATCGAGCAAAACAACATGGTAGGGACTTCCATCTTCCGCAGCCTGCTTGAGTTGTTCGACGACCTGATGAGGATCGCCGAGGCAATCGACTTGGTATCCGGCATCGATCAACATCTCGTTCAAAATCACACGATTGATTTGCTCATCGTCGACGACCAGCACCCGCATCGGTTGATGGTCGATCGATGACGAAGAACCGGCGTCAGCGTCGCGATCGACTTTCAGGGGTAGGTCAAACTCGAAGCGGCTGCCTTTGCCCGGAAGACTCTCGACACTAAGACGACCGCCCATTCGCTCGACCAATCGGGAACTGATGGCCAGTCCCAAGCCGGTTCCACCGAATTGCCGGGTCGTCGATGAATCGGCCTGCGTAAACGCTTCGAAGATTCGGCGTTTTTCTTCGGGTGTCATGCCGATCCCCGTATCGATTACCGCGATCATCACTCGGGTGTGCTCGATGGCCGAAGCTTTGCTTGCGTTCGGATGACGTTTGTCGTGATGATGGAGGTCAATGCGGGTTTGGTCTTGGCTTTCGCGGAGTTCGACGGTTACCGATCCTCGCTGCGTGAACTTCAACGCATTGCCGATAAGATTGACCAACACTTGTCGGACACGTGTGGGGTCTCCGACGACGTGATTCGGCGTGCCCGGTGCGATTCGAACCTTCAACTCAACTTGAAGTCGGCGCCCGCCCGCGACGGCCTTGATGGTTTGGTCGACCAGTTCGTGCAATCCGAAGGGGATCGCCTCGAGTTCGATTCGTCCCGCTTCGATCTTGGAAAAATCCAAGATGTCGTTGAGCACGGCGAGCAACCCGTCGGCAGCCCCTTTCATCATCTGCAGAAACTCCTGCTGCTTGCGTTGCAACGGGCTAGCAAGCAACAACTCCGCCATTCCCAAAATGCCATTCATTGGCGTGCGAATTTCATGGCTCATCGTTGCCAAAAACTCGCTTTTGGCTTCGTTCGCTTTACGAGCTTCGGCGGCCGCCTGAGTGGCCAAGTCTCGTTGCTCTTTGAAGCGTTGCCGATAATGAGTTTGTTCGGCCAGCCGCGCTTTCAGGACGCCGATCAACGTGACCGCGCCCAAGTACAACGTGATGATCGTTCCCAAGAAACTCATCGTCGCCAACCGAGCGATCACGATTGATTGAATGAACTTCATTGCTGGAAAATCGACGCCGACGAGTGCTTCGACTTCACCCCGGTCGTTCCGCAGCGGTGCATGGGCGGAGACCCAATATCCCCATCGATCACGTAACGGGCGATCGGCGAATACGACTTCGCCCGCGAAGGCTCGTTCGATCTGTGCCGAGTTGCTGTCTTCGTAACGTTCACCGATCGGAGTTCGCGATTCACGAGCTCCCGAGATGATCCCGTCGCCGTTGTAGTCGGTTTCCGAGTCGACGATCAGTTGGTAGATCGTTTTAGGATGACCACTCGGCACGTGCGAGGATCCGTTAGAATCATTCGACGACACATTCGCACGCCGCAACGTGTAGACATCGGCAACTTGCGGGTTGACCGAGAGCCACCGCGTTTGAGCCTCGATCATTTTCAGATAGGTTGGGTTGTCCGGAGATGTGTCGATTCCGATCGACTCGTGACCCATTTCTTGGAGTTCGATCGCGTAGGTCGGTGCGATCCCGATCAACTGGTCTCGCAACGCTGATCGCTGCAACGCGTCGACCGATTCGGTGACATAAAAACCGGCCACCAAGAGAACGATCAAAACAATGAAAGCCAACTTCGCACGAAACGGGGCGATCACGGGATCGGATGAAACCCTCGGGCGATTGTCCTGCTCGGGTATCTCACCGAAATGACGCATCACTCGGCGGACCGCGCCGGCGTAGCCTCCGATCACCACGACCGTGAATAAGAGATAATCGATCCGATATTCGTACCAGCTTTGCCAGAACATTTATCGAATACCACTTACCGTGGAACGGATCCACACAATCATCAGAGCCACGATCGCGATCGTATAAATCATCACGACCAACGACCACAAAAGCCGTTCGGCCAAACTGAATCGTTCGTTTCGCCACAACATCGGAATGCCCAACGCAGCAGTCACGAAGAACAAAACGACCAAGGTCGCCCATTTGGAATGGCTGATACCTGTTCCGACGGCAATGGAATCGGATTCGGTTAGATACTTAGGTGGTATTCGGCCAGGGGCGATCACTAACGTCCTGATCGGCCCCGATGTTTCGGTTGTTTCTTGCGTCTCGATGGATTCCGTGGGTTCGATCGAACTCATGGCGTCGGGTCCATGGAATTGCCGGCTGACGTTTCGGCGAGGCGGTCTTGGGCGATTCGTACGAGCGGCTCGACGGCGGCATTGTTGGCATACAGTTCCACAATGGAATACCAAATTTTCTTTGCCGCGATCGTGCTACCCTGGGCAAACAACTGGTCCGCTTCGTCGAGTTTCGATGTCAAGATTCGGGCCGCTTCACTTTGGTCGGTCGATGCGGAGATTTCCGCTACTTTGCTACGCGCCAAATTCACGAGAGGCCGATAGTCGTCAAGTTCTTCCTTTGTCAGGCCTTTCTCATCGCCCAACAACGTGATCATGGATTGATATTTGTCGATCGCGGTGACTTGGTCACCAAACTTTTCAAATTCCATCGCTTCGGCAAACAAACGTTCGGCTTCGTTCTTCAACGGCAGATTTCGATTCAATTTCACCGTCAATGCGTGTTCGGCCTCGATCATGCGAACGCGATCGATTTGTTCCGATGCCCATTGGCTGTGTTCCCCATCGGGGAACTGGCCGACCATCGGTTCAAGGTAACTGATCCGCGCTTGCGACATCGACGAGCGGGTACCTTCGGCGAGCAACGCTTCGGCGCGGACGCGCATTTTGGATTCACTCATCGGCCACGCGACCCAAACGAGCATCGCGAGCAACAAGCCCAAGACGGGCAAGAGAATCAAGGCTTGATCGTGCCAGGGCGTGGCGTCGATCGATTCCGAACGAGTCGACTTGGATACGACCGTCTCGTCGCGACCGAGCACCGATCTCGCTTCGGCTCGCGTGGACTGGTCGGTCTTGACCAACGCCGTGAAGCCGGACGAGGCGTGTTCGGCCACACCTCCGCGGGACATCGATCGCCGTCGCACTTCGGCCAACTGCAGTTTGACTGCTTCGGCGGAAACCGGACGCATGTTGGGGTCCTTGGACAGTAACTGCGAGATCAGCGTGTCGATCCAGACGGGCGTTTCCATCGCCGTCGAAGCAACCTTCATGGGCGTTTGGTATTGCAGGTTGGCGGTGACTTCTTGAACCGTCTTGCCACTGATCGGCGGCGTCCCGGTTAGGGCTTCGTACATGACCGCGCCGAACTGATACAAGTCGCCACGATTGGAGACTTCATCGTTCATTCCCGGCGATTCGGGCGGACGTCGAGCCAGTTCGATCGGTAACCGTGGTCGCTGGATGTGGTAGGGCCCGCTGCGAAAAGGCGAGCTTCCGTTTTCATCGCGAACATCGATCAGCACCGGGCTGAGTCCGGCGATGATGATTTTGTCCGGAGCGATTCGGCCATGGACGATCCCGTTGGCGTGCAAGTAGCCGATCGCATCGATGATCGGCTCGGCCCAATCAAGCACCGTTTCCCAAGGCAAACGACCGCGACGGGAGATTTCGTCGGCAATCGTGGGACCTTCGATCAACTCATGAGCCAAATAGGCGTAGGAGTTTTCAAAACCGCCTCCGTAACACTTCACGATGGCCGGGTGTTCGATCGTCTTGAGGCGTTCCCACTCGGCGGCAAACTTGGTTCGTGATTCGATCGTTCCGGCGAACGCGATATGAAAAACACGAACGGCAACGGACCTGCGCAAGCTAACGTGAACGGCCCGCCAAACCCGCGCATCCTTACTTGTCGGGTTACTGCCGAGCGGCGATTCCAGCGCGAGCGGTCCGAGTTTACTAAGCGCCATGAAAGGTAAACGCCATCAAGATTCCGGGTTGGCTGATTCGGGGTTGGCCGATTTTGGGTTGGCCGATTTTGGATTGGCTAGGTGAACGACGGGATACGGCATGAAGGTATCCGCCCGCGTCAGACGCGGAATTTTCGACTCGTTCGCGGGAGCCTTCATTCTATCCGACGAGGCACCGTCGTCCGACCCGATCGTGATCCATGTTCGGTCTTTCCCCAAAATTTGATTACGGAGCACGCGGGCGAACCCAGGCTCGATCCCACCCTCGCGGGTGCCCATGATCTCGTCTCCGATTTGCCGTAGGATCGGTTCGATCCGTTTGCCCGCGATCTGCAAACGATGTTTCGCCTCGGGCGTCGACCAGACGTTCGTCCATACCTGTCGCAGCGCGGCGTTGTCGATGACGGCTTCGCTAAGGATCACGCGAAACAATTCACGGGCCTCTTCGTCATTGGCAATCACCCCCGCCAGCTCCATCATTTCGTCCCGCACGCGCTCGTTGGCGAGGATATCTCGCATGATCAACTCCACCGCCGTGGCGATCTCATCAAGGTGATCTTCCACCGTCGGCACGACTTCCTGATCGACAAACCGTCGCCATTCTTCTTGGACCAACTCCCGCTCGGGAAGCGGCGATTTGTCGTAGATCGCTCGCCATCCGAATCGCCACAATGAGGCTTTGTTCCATATTTCGCGTCCGATTTCCTCAGCGGGAACCTGTCCATGACGCCGGACGATAGGGATCACTTCGGCGCGAACCAACGGCACAAGTTGATCTTGCACCAAATCCGCCCGGTAGCGGGCCGCCAACGATTCCAATTCATCACGATGCCGCTCGACCGATTCGACGATGCCCTGTTCGATCACGGGAACGCTCTCTTGCAAAGATTGCAAGACCAACGGCAATACCGCGTCGGTAACCTCGGCGAGATGGGCATCCATCGCCTCGGACAATCGCTCCTGCAATGCCTCCCGTCGATCGGGGGGAAGAAGCGTGGCCATGATTTCGTCGATGCTTCCCGAACTGTGGTGAACACGAAACTGAGCTTGTGAATCCCAATGTGGGCGTTCGAATAACGTCACGACAATTTCATGGGATACAGGACTCTTGTTCGGATCGCCCTCGCCGGACCGATCAACTCGAGAAACAAAACCGATCTCCCGCCAATCGTGCGGCGATCGCTGATCATGTGCTTGCTGATTGCCATGTTCATATTGACCAAACACAACGTCATTGAGCCGAACCCGACCGGTCGGATCGATCATGGCGATCTCCACCGGCCGCAACGTGATCGATTCCTTCAAGATCGTCGCCATCGACCGATGCCGCAACATCCAAACGGTGGCGACCAAGATCAAGATCGACCAAAAGGACGCCCCGATCCATCGGCGGTGATTCTTGGTTAACATCATCGATCAATAGCCGATCGGCTTCCAAAATGAGCGGAACGGTTGGCGACGCCGAAGATGAGAGCCATTGGAACGTCGCACATCGTCCGACGCTTTCCAGTCCGTCGCGGTGGGAGGATACGATGCCATTTCGCGAGCCGGCAATGGCATCGTGCTCTGTCCGGCCAACGTATTCAGATCGGCGTCTTTGTCCCAACCCACGCCATAGAGTATGAAGTCACGACGCACCGAGTCGCGTTCGGGTTCATCATCTTGGACGGCCTCGAACCGCAATCGGATTTCGTCGCCGCCGCTAATCACGACCATCCGATCGTCCCACTCTTCAAGCAATGACTCGACCGGACCGACGGTGGTCAATGCTCCGGTTAGCGGCGGCCAACGTGGTTGGTCATCGGCAGATTCGTAGTCGTAGCTTTCGGCTTGCCGATCACCGGGGTGGATTCGGCGAGAAAACCCGTGCCAGGCGACTTCGGCGGACAACAGCGGTAACGGTGTGTTCCGGACGGTCGAATCGACCTCGCTAGCTTCGGCTTTCGTCCTCACGCTCACGCGGGCGGCGTCCCAATAAATTTGGTTCGTCGTTCGCACGCGTACCCGTCCGTCGTCGACGTTTACGTGAGGCGTGATGTCCACGACGATCGTCTTGTTCTTGCCACCTGGAAAACCGATGAACGGATCGGCCACCCGCCATCGACCAGCTTCATCCGGGACGAGCAGAGACGGCGGTTCAGGCGATGGTAACTCGGGATTCTGGTCGATCTGGATATTCAACGACGTGTCCGTCGGCAGGATCCAACCGGTCAGAACCAATTTGATCTCGACATCATCGGCTAACTTTCCGTTCGCAACGTGAGACGCAATTCGATCCGACAAATCCAATTCGATCCAGTGTGGAGGACACAAGCCTTGTCGATATCGACGATCGAAACCTTGAACATGTTCCCCATCGATTTCGCGAAGGGTTTCGGTCACGTCGCGACCCGACGTATCGATCGATGCGACCGCGGTCAATTCATCGATTTTGAACGCGTGAATCTTTGGCGACGCGATGGACGCCGGCCCTACCTTTTCATTGGTGTGGATTTCAATGTCAACGGGATGGTCGACCGCCGTCAGTTTCAATTCGTCGAAATACGCGACCTCCCAAAGCTCTTCGGTGATGCGCAGATCATAGGCTCCATCGTGCGGAGAAAGATAATCGCCGTCGATCTTCAAATGTTCCCACGGTCGATCGGGAACCACGACGCCGGGACTGACTTGCAAACCCAACGGTGCCGCCCATAGGCAATCGGTCACGAATTCAAAACGCTCGCCGTTGAACGCGTAGAGATAAGGGCATGATCCTTTGAGCGTTTGCTCTTCTTCCAAAAGGACACCTGGCGAGACGTCGGCGACTGTTTGCGTCAATCCGTTGGGAAAGATCACACGTAGGTTGGGATCGGCCGTGATCCCGTCAATTCCGATATGGGTGCTCGGCTCGGTGATGATTCGCGATCGGTAGTACGGACCGAACCGCAACTCGAGGACAGATCCGACGGCATAGTGATTGACACGGCCGCTATTGGCGTTGTTGTCGTCGATTCCTTTGAATCGGATCTCGATCGCTTGGCCCACGTCGGGCGTTCGGTTCATCGCCGCGTGCGCCGTGCGAGACGCCGAGGCGGTACCACCGACCCCGGCAAGATCGAGCACGCGGTCGTCGTCGAAGTCGGCAACAAGCCATGGCGTGATCACATCGTCGATCTGTATCGCTTGCGGGACGACTTTATCAAACCCATTCAAGACCACATCGAGTGAGAAACAAGCTAGACCCCCAGGTACTCGACGGATCGCTTCAAAAAATCCATCGTTGTCCAAGTCCGCGACGATCGTGTGGGCAGCCAGTGGAACATCCGATTGGGTTGAGGATGCTTTTTTGGGGATCGCTTTCTTCCATTCGAGCGACTTGGTCCGGACGACTTTCCATTGTCCGACGTCGACGGTTTTAGTCTGCACGATCTTGGCTTGCTCGGGTGAACTGACGACCAAATCCCACGAGACGTTTCCGTCGAGATCTTCGACGGCGATCGAATCGGCTCCGGCGATTGTGGGGATCTCATCGAGGTATTTGAATCGGAACTGCAGATGCAACAAGTTTTCGATCAAACCGGTCTTGCCTGATCGCGAATGCACCGTCACAACATCCAAGTCCAAATCCCGATCCAAATCCGCGATCGCCAAATCGACGGGTGGATCGTCCGCCTCCCAGCTTGTCGCTTGCAACACCTCCGGTGCAAGGGCAAAGAACGTTCGGTTGCCGCGATTGACCATCATCGCCAGCCCGGTTTGGGTGGCCACGATTAAATCCAAGTCGCCGTCGCCTTCCAAATCACCCGCCGTCATGGCGGTGACGTTCGAAAGGGACTCCAAACCGGTTTCTTCGGTAATGACCGACAACGTCATTGAATCCGAAGTGTCGGCGGGCTTGTCATCGGCATTTGCAGAACTGCGCGGGTCGACGGCAATTAGTTTCACTCCGCCGTCCCCGTAGACGATCAAACTCTGGATCGTGTTGTGTTGGTTCGACGCCGTTGACTGACGAATCCGCCCGGCCGAACTCGAGTCGACCACGAACAAATCAGCCGTCATCATCGAGTTCCAAACTCCATCAAGTTGCAACGACGCGGAGGCTTCGAATTGCTTCGAGGTCGCGTCCCACAGAAAGAGTTGAAGCAATGATTGGTTTTCGGGACCTTGACTCAAACACACCAAGTCTTCGTCGAAATCCAGATCCGCGTCGATGGCGGTCATCGCGACGATCTCATTATTGAGATCTGCGCCGCTGATCGATTGGGTATCTAAAACGATCGGTTGCAAGGCATCGTCGATCGGCGACGCGTTGGAAAGCTCCCCCGCGATTCTCGACAAAGATTCAAAGCTGACCAAGTCCAGCGGATGCGGTGAAGCCCGACGGCGGTCGGCCTTAATCAGTTCGGTCGAATTGAGCAGATTGAACCATAGGAGCATTTGGTTTTCAGCGGCTTCGAATTCGCCGCCCTCAACGGACGCGACGATTTCATCGATCAACGTTTGGGGAGTCTTGCCGATCGCGGCGGTTTGACGAGCCAGCGTCGGTTCGATCGCCTTGGCCAAGGAGGCCGTTCGACGGATTGATTCGATCGCTTGCTCGGATCGATTCGCGAGCGATAACTGCGCCGCCCGCAACGCTAGATAGAGATTGTTCGGCCGCAAATCGGAAAGCTTGACCATCGCGGTGGCGGCGGGATCAAGCAACTCTTTCGGGAACCCCTTGATCGGATCTTCCAAGACGTCGATCAAGGTGGTCATCGGTCCGGCCAACAAGATCAACCGATCTCCGCGACCTGTATCCCGCGTCAACGCGTCGATTTGTTGAACCAATCGCTGGAAGACATCACGTCGAATCGATTTCGTCATCGACGCGGGCAATAGCGAGGCCTCGCGAAGGTCGATTCGGGTCGCCATCCAAGTCGCCAGGAATGAGTCGCCATGGGCGTTCTGGTAATCTTGGATCGCTTGACGCGCCGCCGCAATCAAGTCGGGCAATTGACGCCGGGCTTCGGTCTTCTCTTCCGGCTTTGCCGATGCGTCACCTGCTGTCGTCGCAAGTTCATCTACGAATAAGACTAGGTTCAAGGCTCGATTGAGTGCCACCGACGTATCATCCGGAGTCGTTTCGAACAACACATCCCAAGCGGGTCGAGCCTCGGACACCTTTAAGTTGTCCATCGCCGCCAATGCGACGCGATGGACGGCGAGCCGTTGCTCCAAGGGCGATCTTGTCGAACCATCGCTCCCGCCACCGCGCTGATCGGCACGCTCGGCCATCCACCAAAAAATGGTCGGCGGTAGCAAGATGACGAGAGCGAGCAGCACAAACCAGCGTTTCATATTCGATCATTTTCGTTTTGAGAAGCGTTGCGACGCATCCAATCCGCCGCATCGGTGATTTTAGGCGACAAACCGCCCGGCGTAACCGGAGTGACGTCCGATTGTTTGCCCGCCGACGCTCGCGAGGCTGAAATTTTTTATCAGGCTTGGCGTCACCACCCCACAGCGTCGCCGAAGCGAGTAAACTTCTCTCTCCTACCACGGCGAAGCCAGATTTCGTCGTCTCTCCCGCCCAATCATTTCGATACATGAATCACCTACCCAAACCCGCCACTCGCCGAGTGCTCGCCACCGCTGTCGTTTTGTCGCTGGTCGTCGGCCAGTACGTTTGGTTGCCCCACTCGCCCCAAGCCGCCGACGCCGCCAAAGCAGCCAAGGCAACCAGCCAACCGATCCAACCCGCTCGTTTCGTCCGTATCGAGCTGCCCGGCAAGCAACGCATTTTGACGCTCGCCGAAGTCGAGGTCATTAGCGGCGGCAAGAACGTCGCCCGCGCCGGCACGGCGACTCAGTCCAGCACCAGCCACGGCGGGGTTGCCGCGCGCGCCATCGACGGAAATAAGGACGCCGATTACAGCAAGAACGGGCAAACCCATACCGAGAACGGTGGAACCACCAACCCTTGGTGGGAATTGGATCTCGGCTCCCCGGTCAAGATCGACCGGATCGGTATCTGGAACCGCGAGGGATTTGAGAGCCGGCTGGATCAGTTCACCGTTCAACTGCTCGACGCGGATCGCAAAGTCGTATTGGAATCAACCAAGATCGCGGCACCTCAGGTCATGGCGATTGACGTAAGTAACGGCGGCAAACCGAACTACTTCACCTTCGACGGGAAACCCGGCGAACCGGCGGCAAAGAGCAAGCCCAAGAAATCTGGGCCAGCATCCAACGAACCTGAATTGTTCGATGTACCGTCGGACTACCGCGATCCACCCAAGTTCACGTTCGAAAACAACGATGTAATCGCGATTCTCGGCAATGGTCTTTCCGATCGGATGCAACACGATGGTTGGATGGAAACGCTGCTGCAAAGCCAACTCACCGGAAAGAATGTCCGATTCCGGAACATGAGCGTCAGCGGCGATCGACCCGACTCGTTCCCACGCAGTCAAGGCGCGACGTCGATCACCGATTACTTGCGACACGTCCAAGCCGACGCCGTGTTCGCGTTCTTCGGTTACAACGAGTCCTTCGAAGGCATCAAGAACGCCGCAAAACATCAACAACGATTGATTGAGTTCGTCGAGAAAACACGCGGTTCTCGAGCCAACGGAGAATCGTTTCCGCGCATCGTCTTGTTCAGCCCGATCGCCCACGAATCCACCGGCAACCGTAACTTCCCCAACGGTCGTCAACACAATTTTCAATTGGAAGCCTACACCGACGCCACCCGCGCGGCCGCCGAACAAGCGGGCGTTGGTTTCGTCGATCTGTTTCATCCTTCGCTGCAAATGTTTGAACGGTCCAGCGAGCCGTTGACGATCAACGGCGTTCACTTGACCAGCGAAGGCAACCGACAATTGGCCGAAATCATCGCCGCCGAACTGCTGGGCCAACCCGTTCGCGCGACTGCCTCATGGGAACCGCTCCGACAAGCCGTCTTGGACAAAAACGATCACTGGCAAAACCGCTATCGCTCCCGCGACGGCAACGACGTGTGGGGTTCGCGTTCGACGCTGACGTTCGTCAACAATCAATCCAACGCTGTCGTCTTGCAACACGAGCAAACGATGCTCGACGTCATGACCGCCAACCGTGACGAAAAAATCTGGGCGGTCGCTCAAGGTAGTGATCGAACGGTCGACGACAGCAACGTGCCTCCGCCCGTCGAAGTCATCTCCAACGTCGGCGGCGGCAGCAAGAGTTCCAACGCCGGTAAAGAAGGACGTCTCGAATACATCAGCGGTGAGCAAGCCATCGAGCACATGGCCGTCGCCGACGGATTCGAAGTCAACCTGTTCGCCGACGAATCGCAGTTCCCCGAACTGGTCAACCCCGTTCAAATGCAATTCGACACGAAGGGACGTTTGTGGGTTGCCGCCTGGCCGACCTATCCGAAGTGGGAGCCGCTCAAGGAAATGAATGACGCCTTGTTGATCGTTCACGACGACGACAACGACGGCAAAGCCGACCGAACGACGGAATTCGCCCGCGTCCAAAACCCGCTCGGGTTCGAGTTTTGGAACGGAGGTGTGATCGTCACATGCGCTCCCGAACTGTTGTTTCTCAAGGACACCGACGGGGACGATGTCGCTGATCAAAAAATCATACTGTTACAGGGTCTCGACGACTCCGACACGCACCACGCCGCGAATAACCTGATCTATGGTCCCGACGGGGCGATCTATTGGCAAAGTGGTATTTTCTTATCGCACAACCACGAACACCCCTGGGGACCGTCGCTGCAAACCGGTACCTCGGGAATGTATCGTTTCGATCCACGACGACACACAATCTCGCTGCACGCGACCAACTCGCCCAACCCTCACGGGATCGCCTTTGATCGTTGGGGATATCACTACGCCACCGACGGTACCGGAGGACGAGCCTACCAGGTTCGTCCGTCTGATGATGGCTTCAAGATGCACGAACTACTCAAAAAAGAAGTCCGGCCGGTCGCCGCGAGCGAAGTCGTCAGCAGCACTCATTTCCCCGAATCGATGCAAAACGATTTCTTGATTTGCAACGTGATCGGATTTTTGGGAATCAAGCACTATGATCTCGCACGAAACGCCGACGGTGGAACCGTTTGGGGCGAACCCGCCGGCGATGACCTGACCGTCGAAATCATCAATGCCGACGGAAGCCGTTCCCAAGACCGCTCACGAGGATTGATGATGAGCGGCGATAAGAACTTCCGCCCCACCGACGCGATCTTCGCGCCCGACGGATCTCTCTACATCAGCGATTGGCACAACGCGATCATCGGACACATGCAGCACAACGTCCGTGACCCCAATCGCGATCATCAACACGGACGCATCTATCGTATGACCGCCGTCGGTCGTCCACTTCAAGAACCCGTCGCCATCGACGGTCAACCGATCGAAGCGTTGTTGAAGAATCTCGAGTCGCCCGTCGACGGCGTCCGGCACCGCACGCGGGTCGAACTGAGCGAACGTGATTCAGTCGCGGTTCTCGCCGCCGCCGCCAAATGGATGAAGTCGTTCGATCCGAACAATCTTGATGATTCACACCATTTGTTAGAAGCCTTGTGGTTACACCAACAACACAACGCCAAGAACTTCGACTTGCTCAACCAGCTCTTGCAATCACCCGACCTGCACGTGCGAGTCGCCGCGAACACGGTGAAGCATTTATGGACCGTCGTCGAAAAGAACATGCGTGGTGGCGTCATCGCCGATGCTGCGGAAGCTGTCGCGATGCCATCCGGGATCCTCACCGACACTCCCGAACTGACCACGATCCGAATCGCAACGATTCGTGAACGGATGCGTTACGACGTCGACGAGTTGGTCGTCACGCCAGGTAAGAAGATTCAACTCACGTTCGCCAATCCCGACTTCATGCCTCACAACATCCTGTTGGTCAATCCAGGTAAAGCGGACGAGGTCGGACTCAAAGCCATTGAACTCGGTGCGGGTGGCTTTTCCGTCGATTATGTTCCGCAAAGTGACGAGATCATTTGGGCCAGCAAGCTCGTCGATCATGGACAAGAAGAGACCATCGAGTTCACCGCACCGACCACCGAAGGCGCTTACCCATATATTTGTTCCTTCCCCGGTCACCACATGCTGATGCGTGGAATGATGTACGTCACCAATGATCTCGAAAAACTCAAAGCGTCGATGCCCGAAGCGACCGCACCGATGACGCAGTGGACCGTTCCTGATCTGGAAGCGGACCTCAGCCGAGTGGCAACCGGGCGAGATCTGAATCGCGGCAAACTGCTCTTCACGACGTTGGCGTGTGCCCAGTGCCACCAGCTCAACCCGAACGAACTTGGCCCCTGTTTGGCCGTCGGTCCGCCGATCAGCGAAACGGTGACGAAGTACCAAGGCGACGTGAAGAAGATTCTGTTGTCGATCATCGAACCATCGCAACAAATCGAAGAGAAGTACAAGACCGTGTTGTTCGAGTTCGAAGACGACGTCTATATCAGTGGCAACATCGTCGCCGAAGACGATGAGTCCGTCACGATCCAATCCGGTATGAATCAAGGTGGAGCCAAAAAGCTCGACAAGAAATTGATTCTCTCTCGCACCCCGTCGGCGGTTTCGATCATGCCCCAGGGATTGCTGAACACGTTGGATAAAGAACAGATCCTCGACCTACTCGCCTATGTGTTAGCCTCCGGCAACGCCCAGCAAAGCGAGTAACCGTTCCATCGTTTGTCATGCATGCCGGGTCGTAGCGAATGCGAAGACCCGGCTCGCCACGGAAATCGGCGGTGCTCCTAAACGGAAAGTTACCGAGAACGTAAATGCCGAAACCCAACGATCGAATCGCCCGGCCTCAGTCCGGCATCGGGCGTTTCATGTGTTCGTAGGCTTTCGGCGTGGCCAATCGACCGCGTCGGGTGCGGACGAGCAACTCGCTACGTAGTAAAAACGGTTCGACTTCGTCTTCGAGCGTGTCGCCGCTGACGTTCATCGTGTGGGCGATCGCGTCGAGCCCGGCGGGCCCGCCGAGGAACACTCGCATCAGTGTGTCGAGATAGTTGCGATCTTGTTTATCTAAACCAAGTTCGTCGATCCCGATCATGTCCAAGGCCGCGCGGGTGATGTTGCGATCAAAATTTCCGTCAGCTTTGCTTTGGGCATAATCCCTCACCCACAACAGCCGATTGTTGGCTAAACGCGGAGTGCTGCGACTGCGGTCGGCGATCAAATCCGCCGTCCCATCGTCAACCTTGATCGACAACTTGACCGCGTTTCGCCGGACAATTTCGGCCAGCTCGGCGCGGGTGTACCAACCCAGATGTTCACGGATTTGAAATCGATCGCGGAGCGGAGCGCTGAGCATCCCCGCCCGAGTGGTCGCACCGATCAACGTGAACGGCCGAAGTTCCAAGTTCAATGTGCGGGCGTTGACCCCGTCGCCCAAAACCACGTCGATGCGAAAATCCTCCATCGCCGTGTAAAGGTACTCCTCGACCGCTTTGGGAACCCGGTGGATTTCGTCGATGAACAGCACCGACCCTTCGGAAACGTTGGTCAGGTAGGGCAATAAATCCTTCGGCGCACGCAGCCCGGCCCCGTTGGCCATTTGAACGGTTGTGTTCATTTCGGCAGGGATCACGGTGGCGAACGTGGTTTTGCCCAGACCGGGCGGCCCGTCGAATAGGATGTGTCCGAGCGGTTCGCCTCGCGAGGTGGCGGCGTCGATCGCAATCTTCAGACGCTCGATCACGTCGCGTTGCCCGACCATTTCATCCATCCGCCGGGGACGCAATCTCCCGTCGGCGTCGGGGCGTGGCTTGGTCGCGTCGCTGCTGGGAAATCCGTCGTCCCCGTTATCGGGCGGGTCGCCGGGATTTTGATTCATCTCCACCCCCATATCGGGTTTCGATTGCTGGTAAATTGCTTCTCGTGCCATGTTGAATTCTCAAACCGTCCGCTGATTTCGTAAACCGCCCCGTTTTTGCCAAACTCCCTTTCGTCTGCCTCTCGCCAGACCGCTCGAATCGCTACTGTAACCTTTCAAACCGGCTGAGCGTAGTTCAATCTGTCGTCCCCCCCTCCCGTGATTTCGTCCCGTGATTTCATTGATTGCCGCATCCGCATCGATAACACCCCCAACTCGAACATGAACGCCCCGAACCCGTCCGAGACCCCATCGCCGCCGGTCGACTTGACCGAAGCGGACGTGATCACCCGATATGAACCGTACTTGCGGATGCTCGCCCGGACCCACATGCGGACCGCCTACCAAGCCAAGCTGGGCGCTTCGGACATCGTTCAACAAGCCATGATGCAGGCCATCGGGGCGATCGATCAATTTCGCGGCGGCACCGAAGCCGAACTGCGAGGGTGGTTGCGGCAAATTCTCGTTCGGCAAATCTGTCACCTCGACCGCGACATGCACCGCGACAAACGCGACGTCCGCCGCGAACAATCGATGGAACAAAAACTCACCCAGTCGTCGATGCGATTGGAAGGCTTGCTCGCCGCCGATCAGGCCACGCCCAGCCAAGTGGCCGTCGTCGGCGAGAATCTCTCAACGCTCGTCGAGGCCGTCGAGCGTTTGCCCGACGCCCAACGCGTGGCGATCGAGCTGCATTATCTCGAAGGCATGAAATTGGCCGAGGTGGCCGAGGCGTTAGGCAAAACCACCGGCGCAGTCGCCGGATTGCTGCATCGAGGCATGAAACAATTGCGGGCGGACATGAACCAAGCCAGCACCCGAAAAGGCTTTCGCATGCCGGGGAACCCTCCCTCGGCCACGACGGATACCGATTTGTAATCAGGAGAATGATCGAGCATGGATGAAAAGCCACAGGACGAACTGCCAGAAGAAGATCGGCAAACAGACGTCGAGATCCAAGACGAGGAACTCGAAGGTGAGCTCGTCCAAGACGAGAACTTCGAAGACGACGAGGATGCCTTTTCGCTCGAAGAACTCGGGGCCGCTTACCAACACATCGTCGCCCAGTCCGAATCCGACGACGGCGGGCCCGCGATCTCGACCGGTGAAGTCTTGCAACGCGAACAGCTCCTGGCGGCGCAAGCCAAGGCCAAAGCGGACGCCGACGCGCTCGCGGCTGAGGCGGAAACTGAACACGAAGGCGATGATGAGGACATTGATTGGGACGCCGACGGGCTGGCCGCCGATTCGCGATCCGTTGAAGAAACCGCCACGCCCGAAGCGATCATCGAAGCGGCACTGTTCGTCGGACAGCCCTCTGGTGAACCGGTCTCGGCCACCCGGTTGGCATCGATCATGAGAGACATGACACCCGACGAAGTGACCGAGATCATCCAACGGCTCAACGCCTCCTACCGCGAGTTGCGACAGGGAATCCGGATCGCCCAAGATGACGTGGGTTTTCGCATGATCGTGGCCCCCGAGGCGGAATCGATGCGGCACGTCTTTACCGGAAAGGTCCGCGAAACACGACTGAATCAAAGTTCGATCGAGGTGTTGTCGTTGGTCGCCTATCAACCCGGGATCACCGCCCAACAATGCACGGACTTGCGGGGTCGCGATAGTGGTTCGTTGTTGAATCAAATGGTTCGGCGACGGTTAATCGAAATGAAACGAGAACCCGAACAACGCGACCCGCCCGAACGAAACACGGCCGACGACGGAGATTCGGACGCGAATCCGGATCGAAAGAAAGCGAAACCCAAACCCAAACTGGTTTCGCGATACTACCCGGCCGAGCGACTGCTGGTTTTATTGGGGCTGGAATCGCTCGAAGACCTCCCACAGGTCGAAGAAACGCACCTTGAATGACTTGGACTTGAACAAAGTTGACTGGAATGAACTGGATCCGAACCCTCCGCCAAAAATGGGACGATTGGTGTGGCGATCACGAGATGGAAAACTCGATCCGAAAACATCTCACCCAAAACGGCTATTTCGGCTCGTCGGCCAAGTTTCAAGCCGTGCGTTTGGTCGCCGTGCAACGCCCCGGATGGCTGCAACTTTACCGATTCGAGGTCACCGCCCGGGTCGATCCGCAAGTTCCCGACAACGCCCCGACGCCCGAACCGGAATACCGACAACTGTTCGGTTTGGTCCGCGAGGATTACCGTCACAATCAAAGCAACGTCCGTGTATTCACCGATGAACACGAGCGAAAGGCCCTGTTTCTACAATGGAGCGACGGATTAATTTGCTTGCGGGGAGCCAAGGGGCTCGTTAGTTCGTAGACTGTTTAGCCGATGAGCGTTAGCCCCGGTTCAAACCATCTCAACCGCGGCTAACCCTCGCACAGGTTCATGCCCTTTATACCTTTCCAACCACCATCCACCTGACCATCATGACGAACTTAGGTATGACACGTTTCTTGATCCTGCTGACGGCTTTGGCCGGCACCGCTCCGCTGTCAGGTGTCGCTCAAGAAAAGCCGAGTGATCCACTCGCGACCGCGACCGCCGCCGAGGTCGATCCGGCCCGCGAGGGTGAGTTGTTGTCCAACACCCGCTTGCTGACGTTCGAGGGAAAACGAGCCGGCGAAGGCTATTTCAGCCAAGACGGTTCGCGGATGATTTTTCAAAGCGAACGCGATCCGGCGAATCCGTTCTACCAGATCTATCTGATGGATCTGGAAACCGGCGATTTGCAAAAAATCAGCCCCGGTTACGGCAAGACAACGTGTGGTTGGATTCATCCGAGCGGCGAGTTGGCGTTGTTCGCGAGCACCCATGAGGACGAACAAGCCAAAGCGAAACAGGACGAGGAACTCGAACTACGGGCCACCGGTAAGCAACGACGATACAGTTGGGACTATGACCCGAACTACGAAATCTACTCGGCCGATTTGGACGAAGTCACCGGTGAATCGACGGCCGGTCTGACGCGACTGACCGAGGCGGAGGGCTACGACGCCGAAGCCAGTTACAGCCCCGACGGTAAACAGATCGTGTTCGCGTCCAACCGCGAAGCCTACTCACGCGAGCTTTCGGAAAAGGAACGCGAGCAATTCGAGATCGATCCGGCGTTCATGATCGATCTGTACATCATGGACGCCGACGGCACCAACGTTCGCCGTTTAACGAATGAGCCGGGATACGACGGCGGCCCGTTCTTTTCACCCGACGGACAAAAGATCTGTTGGCGTCGGTTCGCCCCCGACGGCGCGACGGCAGAAATTTTCACGATGAACGTTGACGGTTCGAACGTGCAGCGTCTGACGAGTTTGTCCGCGATGAGTTGGGCTCCGTTCTTTCATCCCAGCGGCGACTATTTGATCTTCACGACCAACCGACACGGGTTCGCCAATTTTGAACTTTATCTCGTCCGCGCCGACGGCACCGGTGAGCCGGTTCGCGTGACGACGACGCCGGGGTTCGATGGCTTGCCGGTGTTCTTGCCCGGTGGCGAACAACTCTCCTGGACCAGCACCCGCGTGCTAGCCGCCGATGGCACGATCGCCATGGAGAACGACGAACCGAAGAAAGGCACGTCACAGATTTACCTAGCCGATTTTAATGACGCCAAAGCGAGAGAATTGCTGGGGCTCGATCAAACAAGCAGCGATACCACCCAAGACGCGGCCATCGCGCTCGAGTCGGTACAAGCGACTGCACCGGAGTACCGCGATCGCGACGTGATGCGACACGTCGATTACCTGACCCGTCCCGAACTGGGCGGCCGGATGACCGGCACCGATGGCGAGAAACGGGCGACCGCTTACGTGGCGGCATACTTGGAATCGCTCGGTTTCGAACCGGCCGGTGCCGATGGAACGTTTTTCCACGAATTCGAATTTCCGGCCGGCTCCACGTTGGGTGCGAAGAACGAATTTCAAGTTGCCTTGAGCGGCGAGAAAACCATTTCGCCCGAATTGGGAAAGGACTGGACCCCATTGTCGTTTTCGCAAACCGGCGAGATTGAATCGAGCGAAGTCGTGTTCGCCGGTTACGGCTTGCAAGTTCCCGGCGACGACGAGGTGGACGAGTACGACAGCTACGTACACTTGGACGTTTCGGATAAGTGGGTGATGGTTTTCCGAGATCTGCCACAGGACATCACTCCGGAACAGCGACAACGGATGGCCCGCTACGGTTCCCCACGTCGCAAAGCGACGATCGCTAGAGACCAGGGGGCTCGCGGGATTCTGTTTGTCGCCGGACCGACCAGTCAGGTGTCTCGGGAATTGGTGCGATTCGATTCCGACGGTTCGCAAGCTCAAGTTAGCATCGCCGCCGTGTCGATCAGCAACGAAGTGGCGGGCCGAATCATGGCCACCAAGGGAGAGGACTTGGGCGAAATCCAAAAAGGTCTCGACGACGGTTCGCTCGCGATGGGCATTGCCATCGATGCGGTCAAGATCGGTGCCAACATCGAAATCATCCGCAATCAAGGAACCGGTCGCAACGTGGTCGCACGTTTGCCCGCCGGTGACACGCCTGGATATCCCGCCGTGATGGTCGGCGCGCACATCGACCACCTCGGACGCGGCGGCAGCAACTCGTTAGCTCGCAACGAAGAGGAGGGACAAGTCCACGTCGGGGCCGACGACAACGCCAGCGGCGTGGCGGCGATGCTCGAGATCGCCCAAGCAATCGCCGCCGATCGTCGTTCGGGCAAACTCAAGATGAAACGTGATTTGATCGTCGCGGGCTGGAGCGGTGAGGAGTTAGGCTTGTTCGGATCGCAAGCCTACGTGGACGAGTTCACGACTCTTTACCCGGACGCACCGGTCACGCCCGTGGACGAGGACGCCGTCGCGATGGCTCACGCGCACGGAATGACCCCCGACGCGGCTTCGCTCGGAGATGCGATCGCGGTTTACTTGAACCTCGACATGGTCGGGCGTTTGCAAGACAAGCTCATCGTCCAAGGCATCGGGTCATCGCCGGGGTTCGCCGGCGAAGTCGGACGTCGCAATGTGCCGGTCGGTTTGCCGATTCAATTGGACAAGACCAGCACACGTTTGCCGACCGATGCGTCCGCGTTCGTTGCTCGCAACGTACCGATCCTGTCGGCGTTCACGGGTGCCCACGAAGACTACCACACGCCTCGGGACACGCCGGATAAGTTGAACTATCCCGCCGCCGCCAAGATCGCCCGTTTGTTCGGGTTGCTGACGCGTGGTTTCTTGACGGCCGACCAACCACCACCGTTCGAACTCGACGAAGGCCAATCTCAACAAGAAGTTCCACGAGCGCGATTGACCGCCTATTTGGGAACGATCCCCGACTACGCCGCTGGCGAAGTCAAAGGTCTGAAGCTCAGCGGCGTGGCTGCCGACGGTCCCGCCGCTCAGGCCGGTGTTCAAGGTGGCGACGTGATCGTGGAATTGGCCGGTCGCAAGATCGAGGATATCTACGATTACACTTACGCGATCGAAGCACTCAAGATCGGTGAAGAGGTCTCGATCGTAGTCGATCGAGGTTCCGAGAAAGTCAAACTTTCCATCACGCCGGGTTCACGGGATTGATCGCTGATGACGACCCAGGACCAAACACTCGAAACGCCCGACGGTCGTTCCCTGTTCCTTCGCTGCGAAGGCGACCCTTCGGCGGCATTGGCGTTCGTCGTCGTCCACGGCTTGGGTGAACACTCCGGCTGCTACGACGATTTTATCGAGCGCATGACGGCGCGGGGACGCGGCGTATTGATTTACGATCAACACGGACATGGGCAAAGTCCCGGTCGACGCGGCGACGCACCCGATTTTGAAACGCTGGTCAATGACATCGCCGTCGCACTGGAGTTCGCAGCCAAGCATTTCGCGCAAGCTGAGATCGTCTTGTTGGGGCACAGCATGGGCGGCAACCTGGTGCTGAATCACTTGCTCGATCGCGACCATGAATACGTTCGCCGGGCGGTCGTGACCAATCCGATGATCTTGCCACCCGACCCGCCCACGAGGCCCCAAGCCTTCGCGGCTTGGTTGACCGGAAAATTGATCCCGAGGTTGCGTTTTTCCGCTTCGATCGAGCCGACCCAATTGACGCAAGATCCAGAAATGCTGCGTGAGCTCGCCGACGACGACTTGATGCATGAAAAGTTAGCCGTCGGCATCGGCAGCCAACTGATCAACCAAGGACTATGGTTGATCGACCATGCTGACAAATTGAACATCGATCTGCTCGTCTTGACCGGCAGTGACGATGAACTGTGCGACACCGAATCGACGGAACAGTTTGTCGAAAAAGCCGGATCAGGGTGTCGGCACATCGAGTTCGCCGGTCTGCGTCATTCCTTGCTCGTCGAATCCGAACGCGATCAGGTTTATCGAGCCATCGAAGATTGGCTCCAGTCGATGTAGGAAGGTAAAAAACCTTGTAGTTTTTTCCGAAATCGCGGCAACTCGGAGGGCCGCCGAAACTATCGCGAAAATCACAACTCCTTGCCTAGAAACGACTTGCATTTTATTTTTGATGAGGCCCCGATTGTTTGGCACTCTCGTTGCGATAGGTATCTTTCGTTGCCAACGATGGCAACCCCCGCCTAGTCACCCTATTCGCAAGCAAGACCTCGTTCCTGTCCTCAACGGATCGGCAACTGGGACCCCAAAGGAGAATGCCATGTTGGTTCTAACCCGAAAAATCGACGAACAAATCAAGATCGGCGACGACATCACGATCACCATTATCAAGCTTCGTAACAACCAAATCCGCATCGGCATCGACGCCCCCCGCGATGTCCGCGTCCTGCGTGGCGAGTTGGAAGCCGCTATTGAGGTGAACGCCGGAAGTGAATCGAAAACGGGAAAACCGGCGGCCTCGGAGATTCGCAATGACGTGGTCGACGGTCTGATGTCGGCCGACGAAATGATCGCGCAAGGCCGGTCAGAAGCGAGCGAAGTTGCAGACGCTCCGGAAGCACCAGCCGCGAAGGTTCAGATCATCTCGGGCAAGATCCGCAAGTCCCATGATCGCGTCACCGCTATGCGAGCCCCGCTCTCAGACTTTTTCAGCGCCACATGAATCAAATGAACATCGTGGGAAGCGATATGACATCAAAGGTAACCTAAGAGCCGATCCCTCCAACCGGTGATGCACTCATATTGGCCACGGTGGTGAAGGATCGGTGTTCGTCAATTTGCTCCATTAACCCGGTGGAAAATCGCACCGGGGAATGCAACGCACAGCAGGCGGGGTATGGACCGAACTCCAAGCCGAATTCGAAGTGAGTCCATACCCCGGCATGAGCCTCCCGCACCAAAATCTAGCGACGATGGCGGTGCCACTGTTGGGTGGCACCATTGAGGTCTACTATGTCATGCACCATAAAAGAAGGAGCGAGCTGACAGACGCCAGAGCGAAGGCAAGCAAATCGCTGGAGAGGTATTTTGCAAGTACTTTCATGTCTCAATACCGCGAGCCCCCTGTGCGATAACGGCCGCGTTGACCGAGCAACGCCATTGTGGTTTCCATTCCAAAACGCCCGATGCGTTGCTTCGGTCCAACGCATGGTTCGTCGCTACTACGTCAAACGGCGGGCTGGCGTCGCTTCTTATCGTACCACACGGCGTCGGGTCAGTCGTCACTGTCGCTGATACAGGTCCACATCATCTCGTACTCACGATCGTCATCAGAACCGAATGTCCCATCCTCACCGGCGCTCACCCAGGCCATCGTTCGACCAGGGCTGTCTAGCTGTCTCACAGCAATAGGATGCTCCCATGCATCAAGACCGGAGCGTAACATTCGAGTGCCGTATTCATATGTATGTGGTGTGAGCCAATCTGGTCTTTCCCAATTCGTTTGCGAAACGAACTCCTGGAGGTCGCGTAGGGTCTGTGGGGACTCACCGCGTTCACGATCGAAATCCAGCGACGCTTCCTGGCACACGCGAAGCAACACGTCGGTCTGAGCAGGGCGAGCATCATGCCCATGAGAGCAGCCAGTGTTGGCCGCGAAAGCGATCAGGGTGAATGCACATTCGAGGCGCAGCATCGACACGGTCCAGAAATTCGATACGGTGTAATCATCTAACCAAAAGAGTGCAAGCATCAGATGTCGACGAACGACGGCAGTAACCGAGCGGCGACGAAAGATTCTCAATTGCAACACCGCTCGACTTCGCCGCTTCGCGCGAGTAGACCGAGGTTTTTCGGATGTAGGATACGCTTTGTGTTCCCTGTTTGCCACTCGTTTCCGATTCTGTGGTGTCACAATATTTGATCCATAGCCAATTGACCCGCGGTCCCTCCCAGAACCGGACTTGCGCCGTTAACGCATCCGGCTCCCCACCAACACCAACATGCCAAGGCATGCTGCGAATCCGATGAGAGTGATCCATCATCCGACACTGAGTTCGGAGGGTCTCCCGATGGACCGCGTGTTGGCTCGGCCGCCTTCCCTGCACCGGCATTACCCGGCTTCGATTCACTCGATTGGTCTTCCAGCTTCAACGGTACTATGCATCCTTCGGACTCCCTGAGTGCCATTTGCCTCCGTCTCCTCTGCGGATTCTCGGGCATACTCGCCTGCTCATGATTGGTCTTCATCTTCAGGAAAGAACCTCAGGGCCTCACTGGTTACCTCGACGACGTTATGTGTAACGCGAATGGGCCTTCGACTCCGGGTTTCCTCGATTCAATCACCGTTAGCGTGAACCGAAGTATTGCCTTCCAGCATGCAAAGACCTTGGGCAGGATCCAACAGAAACCATGTTCTCGGAGCTAAATACCGTTCAGGGCGGGGCGCAACCCCTTTACCTTTCATCCTCACTACCTTTCTGTGTACGCTTCAACCGGCGACTTCGGCGATACGCCTTACACGCAAGCTGCAACACTCTATACTGGGCCAGTGGCTAGCAGTTACCCAGGCGGGAGTCCCACCCGCTCGTCTTCGAACTATTTCCAGTCCGCACGTGCATGTCATGGTTCTGCCTTTCTTGGGACAGGTTTACGTCGGCATTGTAAATCCGCATGACCACGAAAATCAATCCAAGCGTCCACGCCCGCATCTCGGACATTTGAACGGACGTAGAGGCAAGACGAATATGTTGTGAATGATCCAGAAAAACAGAAACACGCCGCCAGTGACGAGAGTCAGTATTGCACCAACGGTGACCGAAATATTCGGCTTAGAATGGAGAGTGTATCGACGGCATGTCTTGCAGTATCGGGCACGCAGCAGCACCATCGCAGTGAACTACGATTCGCGAGTGAACAGAGTATCAAACAGTTCACGACATTTGGCCAAACCTTCCGGCGTCAGCACGACAGATTTCGCCATACCCACCGGATCATGAATCATCCCCTTGTCGTGAAGTCTGCCGAGTGCGTCCCAATCGTGCCCCTTCCATGCACGAGCACCGTATTCGTTTTCGTCGTGAAGGGTCAATGCGAGGAGCGCCAACACCGCGTCGTCAATCTTGTCGATGTCATTCTTCATTGGGATTCAAATTTGAGTGCCGCGAGCACAGATGCGATTCAATGGCAGAACGAATCCGTCACCGGGCACGGAGAGAAAGCTTTCCATTTGTGAAACCTTGCAAGCCGTGCTCCGTGTGCACGGCGTGGTTACATGATTCATCAATTGATTCAACGCCTGAGAATCAAGTCTCGAACTTCCGTGCATGCATCACTTGACTTGGCGTTCAATGCTATCGCGACGACCAAGTTCCGTCCAGGAACAACGTAGAGTGCCGAGTAATACATACCGTTAGTTCCGGTGTGAGAATGGAGTTCGCCTTGAGCCCAGTCGGGGCTGGAAATCTCCCATCCCAAGCCATAGTTATGCTTCAATTGATCTGTATGCAATCTAACAAATGTTGCATGTGATAAAAGTTGTGAGACCGGCGGGCGATAACGCAGGTGCAAGTGTCCGAACGTTGCAAGGTCAGTCACATTGCAATGTACACGGCTGGAAGGGCCCATGCATGGCGCGTTATCTGCAGTTGCTCGCGCAGGCTTCATTTCTGGACCGAGCCCGATGTGCCCACGAGGTTGATCAATTTCAGTGGTACTAGATGGTGGTCCAAACCCAGCCGATTGCATTGCCAGTGGTTGAAAAATCAATTCCGTCATCATGTCCTCCCACGATTCGCCTGTCGCAGCCTCCGCCATGGCTGCAGCTACGCAAAACCCGAAATTTGCATAAACGTATTTGCCTCCAAGTGGAGCGACGGGCGGTTGCTGTAGAACTATTGTAACCATCTGTTCGCGTTGGTCTTTAATATCACCCTTCAGTGCGCTAATGGCTGAATTAAGTTCAGAACTTTGACTTCGGTCGCTGGGCAAACCAGACCTATGCAAAAGCAAGTGTTCGATCGTTGCGTCTGCATACTCAGGTCGAATCTTCTCGAGCAAATCAGGAAACGCTTGCGATACTGACGTATCCCAACGTAGTTTTCCGCGATCAACGAGCATGCCAATTAGCATGGACGTCATCGGTTTGGAGATAGATCCGTGATGAAACTTGTCGTCCAATGTGACGGCTGCATTAGAATTCAGTTCACGCAAACCGACAGCTCCAGCAGCGACCAACTGATTGCCCTGAACGACGGCCACAGCCATTCCTGGGATTTGGTGTTTACGTCGGACGGTTTCAAGCATGTCATTCAATGACGTCACGTTCGCGCGCCGTAGCAATGACATTGGAGTAGACGAACGATCCTTTTTAATTTGAGACTTGCGAAGCTCGCTCTGGCGCTCCTGAACGTACGCAAGGTCAGACTTGGAAATCTTGGTCAAAGCGACGGTGATGATCTCGCCATTCGCCTTGCGGAGACATAGAACACGTCCCTTCAATTCAATGAACTCGGCGTCGACGGAGAATGACCCGTCGGCACTGGTCCAAGTGCGGCTTTCGAATGCTGCGTCTTGTGCAATGGAGACTATTGGCGAACACAGCGCTACCGAAGTGCAAAGCAGTAGAATGTTCTTTAACATGTATATTGTTTGGTGTAACGGATAGTTGGCATGTTCATGTAACGACCGCCGTCACCGGGCGGCGAGAGTAAAACTAACCATCAGGAAACGCGCGGAAGCCGATCCGGTGCACGGAATGGCTATCGCAAATGTCAATCGGTCATTTGGAAATAGAGGACTGCGTTGGTCTCATCAACAAAGATCATTGGGCGATGAGACCAATTCCCGTCCGCGGGTTCGTATAGTGTACCAACAGCATTGGGTGGAGGCAGCATCCAGTCAGCGTTTCCATTGTAGAACTCAGAATTGCGTTTTACATCGTGTTCGTCGAATGGAGATCGGACATTTGCCGTTGCCTTGTATCCGGGACGATCCCAACGAGCATCGAATTCAGAAATGGCATGAGCGTGCAGATCGACAACTGGGGCTTCAAATCGATACATTCGAAGCCGACCGCCCATGCCGACAGATGCTCGGAGAAATCTTATTCTAGTCGCCGAATCGGGTAGCGTGTGCGATATTGTGTATCCGATCGCTTGCGCAGTTGTATCAACGAAACCATCTGATTCGTCTACGCTCGGGCGTGTCATGTTAATGGTGAGCAGAAGAATGAACGCGACGTACAGCAGTCCAGCGCCGATTACGAAGCGGAAGAACCATTTCCAAATCGTGTTCAGCATAGGAGGCACTCTAACGCGATAACGTTACGCGTCACCGAGGAC
The DNA here is from genome assembly GCF_007859915.1 of Neorhodopirellula pilleata. Lineage (GTDB taxonomy): Bacteria > Planctomycetota > Planctomycetia > Pirellulales > Pirellulaceae > Rhodopirellula > Rhodopirellula pilleata. The sequence continues at coordinate 284,533 of NZ_SJPM01000007.1, read as the reverse complement.
GGACGATTGATTTTCCATTGTGAATCCTCGCAAGCCGTCTTTCGGTGCACGGGATGGTTCCCTGCCGTCATAGCCAGTCACCGGATACGGACATGCCAGCCAAGAACGCTGAACCGAAGCAAAGCAGGAAGCAGTTTAATCCTGCCGCAATCGTAATCCAGCGGTGTCTTCGATTTGCAATCACTGCTGCCACCGCAGAAGCAAAGCATAGAAGTAGGGTGTATAGGATAACGTCGTCTTGCCAGCCGGGATACACGGATCGACGACTGTGGCGAAACACAACGCCCCATGCGAGGCAGAAGAAAGGCGTTACCGCCGGAATGGCAAGCCAATGAAGCCGGTCCCAGTCAAATGACGGTGAACCCAAGCCCGCTCGGAGGGAGAGCCATGCAAGCCAACCCGCGAGTGGAAGCGATACAGGGAATACGAAAAGCCATGACGTGAAAAGTTGATACAACATATCCAAGAGCCCCGGAACGAATCGCGGTCGAGCAACGAGACCGGCAGCGACAAGTGCGATTGTCGGTACGAGAGCCACGGAGATTGCCAGCCATCGGTATGAGCGACCAGCTGCCGAATGCGTAGTCGCTTCGGTCTCCGATGGTGGTGTGTACGGATCGATTTGGGAATCCATTTCAGTCAGGGAACGCGAGCCGCCACCTAGGGCGGACGATTGAGTTTCCATTTGTAAAACCGCGCAAGCCGTCCTTAGGTGCACGGCCTGGTTCTGGCTTTCGTTCGTGCTCGTGCTCAGCACCGCGGTGCTCGTGCTCGTAATCGATCGCCACCAGATAGTTGTACGATGGCTCTTTGACCCCGTCAAACTTGATCGCCATCCGAGTCAACATCGAGACGACTCGTTTGAGCTTCAGCTTCATGTCACGGCTTGTCTTGTTATCCAATCCACAGGACACAGCGAGCACATCTTGGATCGCAGCGCATTCAAACGCTGACCCGCGAGCGATGTCGAGAAAACGAGCACGATCCTTCAAGCTTCGTTTGCCGTTGCCCTCGGCGATGTTGAGCGGAATGGATTGCGCCGCGCGAAGCCATTGGTCGCGGGCGTGGCGATGCAAGCCGCTCAGCGTTTTGGAAATCTCGAAAGCCGCGGAAACATACTCGATGGACAGACGGTAAACGTCGAGTCGATCGTGGTCAAAGATTGGATCGTTAATCAAAGCCCCTTTTCGATTACGAGCACGAGCACCGTTTCACTGAGCACGAGCACGATGGGCACTTTGTGCCAGAACGAGGTAATCATCCCCGGTTGTTCCGGAGATAAGGGCGCGGGAAGGGTGTTATCACTGGGTGTGCCTTCGGCTTCCTGGATGACAGATGGGGTGTTATCGCCGGTTGCATGAGGACTTATCTCCCGGTGGCCGGAATTATCGCCGGGTCGGTCGGGACGCCAATATGTGGCCTCCCCGATGGTGGGTCAAGCAATTTTTTGAAAGACAATTTGGTGTTGGGTTGGCCTTCTTCAGGGTCGTGCGAAGAATCGACCCCGTAGTGCGGTGATCCGTCGGAAACACGGCAGAAACCTCGCTTCCTAGAGCCTTTGAGATGGAAGTCTCTGGAAGTGTGTTTGATAGTGCGTTCGACGCGGTGAAGCGGGTCGCTGGAGAGGGACGTGGTTGTCGTTGATGATCACGGATGACGGGATGGAGTCGATTGTGTACGGACGGTTCATCCACACGAAGCTAGAAGCGTTGGCGAGGGCGGAAAAAATCAAGCAGATGTGCCAAGGGGAAAGGCAAGCAGATCCCGACGGTATTGAGCGAACTGGAGATCGAACGCATTTTCTCGCAACTCAAGGGCGTTCACTTGGTGATCGGCAAGTTGCTCTACGGCAGTGGTATGCGAATCAGCGAGGCTCTGCGGCTGCGAATGAAGGATCTCGATTTCGATCGCCGAGTGATCGAGGTGCACACTTCGAAGGGGGACAAGAGTCGGTTCGTGCCGATGCCCGAAGGCGTGGTCGCCGATCTTAAAATTTGGATGGAATTTTGCACGCATTGAACCGGCCCGACGTGAAATTGGTCAGCCCGTTGGATCGGCTCAGCGGTGTCGATTCAGCGGTGTCGATTCAGCGGAGTCGGTTCGAGTGCGTCTACATCAGTTATCGCCGCTTTTTGTGTTTTTTGACCGCATTGGATACAAGCCCGACGCGCGAGTTTTGAAGTTGCGATTTTTTCGTAACCCGCTGCGTAAGCGAGGGATAATTGATATTGACTCATCCCTCGCTTACGCGTCGGGTTACGATAAACCAATGCCACAGGCAAAAGTGCAACTTCAAAACGCGCGAGCGAGGGAGTTCGTTCCAAACCTCTCAATGCCAGCGAACCCACTCGCTTGCGCGTCGGGCTTGTATGTTTGAGGCGTAGCCGCCTTGCCTGATATGTCCCGCTCCGTGAAAATGCGAAGTTGGTACTTGTTTTCCGACTTGTCAAAGATTCTTTCCATGGCTGCTCAGCCGATCAGTTCTGAACAAATGCGATGCGGCATTGAAGAAGCCAAGAGCCGCATTGCGGAGAATTGGCATGAGGTGCGAGCGAGCGTCGCGGACGCCGCGCGGGCGGCCGGTCGCGATGCTGATTCGGTTCGGATCGTCGGCGTTGCCAAGTACGTCGACGCCACGATCACGCAATGGTTGGTCGATGCGGGTTGCGTTGAATTAGGAGAGAACCGTCCTCAATCGCTGATTGAGAAATCTGGGGTCCTTGATGGTCCGATCCGCTGGCATCAGATCGGACATTTGCAACGAAACAAAGTTCGGCGATTGCTCTCGGCCGAGCCGGTCATCCATTCCGTTGACAGTCAGCGGTTGCTGGACGAAATTCATTGCGAAGCGAGTCAACAAGCCCGAAGCGTCGATGTGTTGATCGAGGTGAATGTGAGCGACGAGGACGCCAAGACGGGATTGCCGATCGAGCAAGCCGAAGCGGTCTTGCGGCAACTCGTCGAATCACGGGATTCGCAATCCGGTGAGCCGGGGGCCCGCATCATCGGCTTGATGGCGATGGCGGGTTGGGGCACGACGCCGGATCAAGCTCAACGGCAGTTCGCAAAACTTCGCGGTTTGCGAGATCAGTTGCAAACGGCGGTCGGAATTCCCTTGCCCGAACTTTCAATGGGGATGAGCGGCGACTACCCCGCGGCGATTGCCGAAGGCGCGACGTTGGTGAGGATCGGATCAAGTCTATTTTCAGGTGTATTGCCGTAAAAACCCCAGTTCATCCGAATCAATTCGACCCTCCCCCGCACGTCGAGTGTCGTTCAGGTTATCATAACGCGTGTTTTCCTGTTTTCCCTCAACCTTTCCCACAGCTCTGAAGTCAATGCCTGTCCGTCCAAAACAATCAGCCGATCGTCGTCAATTTCTCGCCATCGCCGCTGCCGGAATCGGCTCGGTCGCAATGCCTTCGATCGTTCGCGCCGCCTCGCCCAACGAACAAGTCCGAATCGCCATCCTGGGTGCCGGCGGGCGCGGTGGCGAGTTGGCTAACGCGATCAACCAAGTCAAGCAAACCAAGTTGGTCATGGTCGCCGATCCGGATCAAGGCCGTACTCAATCGCTCGCGTCAAAATACCAAGCGACGGCCGTTACAGACCTGCGGGAAGCCCTCGATTCGCCCGACGTCGATGCCGTCGTGATCACGACGTGCAATCATTGGCACTGCCTCGCCGCGATTTGGGCGATCGAAGCGGGCAAGGATGTTTATGTGGAGAAACCACTTTCGCATTCCCAATGGGAAGGTCGCCAAGTTGTCCTCGCGGCAAAGAAAGCGGGACGGATCGTTCAGTTGGGCACGCAACAACGCAGCGATCCGATTCAAATGCAAGCACGAGATTTTCTTCACAACGAAAAGGCTCTCGGCGAAGTCCTCTATGTACAAGCGAACCGATTGGGTACTCGCGGTTCGATCGGCAAACGTGATACGCCGCTTCCGATTCCCAAGGAAGTCAATTACGACTTGTGGCTCGGCCCCGCGGCCGATGAACCGATCTATCGCAATAGCTTCCATTACGATTGGCACTGGGATTGGAATACCGGCAGCGGCGAAATGGGGAACTGGGGAGTTCACATTCTCGACGACGTTCGCAACGTGGCCTACCAAGATAAAGTCTCCACCCCCACGCGGATGATCGCCGGCGGTGGTCGGATCGGTTGGAACGACGCCGGACAAACGCCGAACTTGCACTTCGCCCTGTTTGAAACAGAATCGTTTCCGACGTTGATCGCGCTGAGCAATTTGCCCGCACATCCAGGCAAGAAAGGCAACTGGCCCGCCAAAGGCGACAAGGCGGTCACCGCGCCGGGCAGTGGTTACGCGGTCGTCTGCGAAGGCGGCTATTACTTGGGCCAACGTGGCAGCGGACACGCGGTCGATACCGCCGGCAAGTCGATCAAGAAATTCAAAGCGAACGTCAATACCGTGCCTGCCCACATGGAAAATTTTGCCGTCGCGGTGCAGACCCGTAACGCCGACATGCTCAACGCCCCGATCGAAAACGGTCACCACAGTACCGGTTGGTGCAACCTCGCCAACGTCGCGTTCCGCGCCGGCGGGGCGTTCGATCGCGAACAACTCACCAGCGGCGTCGAACTGTCGCAGTGGTCGTCGATGCTCGACGACATGCTCGCTCCGCTGAGTAACCATGGCGCGTCGGTCGAGGACCTGAAATCCAGTCCGATGTTGACTCACGACCCGACGACCGAACGATTTGTCGGGGAGCACGCCGAGCTGGCCAATCCGTTCATCAAGCGTGAATACCGGGCTGGTTACGAAATCAAACCGGTTGCCTAACGGCATGTTGATTGAGTCTGCGTCATTATCCGACGCGTGAGTTTTGAAATTGCACTTTTGCCTGTGGCATTGGTTTATCGTAACCCGCTGCGTGAGCGAGGGATGAGTCAATCTCAATTATCCCTCGCTCACGCTTCGGGTTACGATTACATCAACACGCCGGGACGCGTCGGCACACGACTAAATCAACAAGCCAGTGGCACTGCTCGGGTCCACTTTCAAGCGAATCAGAATCACCATGGAAGCTTCCCCCAAACCAACGACCTCGCCTTGGATTCATTGGGCGAGCCTGGTCCGGCTTCCAAACGTGTTCACGATCATCGCTGACGTTACGGCCGCCTTTTGTGTGGTCTTGGGCGGTTACGGATGGCGGGCGGGCGATGCGGACGAGGACACTCGGATCGGAATCACTCTGGTGTTGGTGATTCTTTCGGGGGTTTGTTTGTATTGGGGCGGGATGGTTCTCAATGATGTTTTTGACGTCCGAAAAGACCTTCGTGCTCGCCGAGGTCGTCCATTGGCCGACCGCAGCATTTCCGTGTCGACGGCGCGAACGGTCGCTTGGGGTTTGCTGGTGCTCGGCATTGTGTTCGCCGGTGGCATTGGATGGATCTCGCTAGCTGACGCCACGAACGGCGATGCCGCGCCGACAGAACCGTCGGTTTGGAAACCAGCCCTGATTGCATTGTTATTGGTGGCGTGCATCTATTTGTATGACGGACCATTGAAACGAACGCCAGTCGCACCGATCGTGATGGGCGGGTGCCGAATTTTGAGTTTCCTGTTGGGAGCAACCGCCGCCGCAGTGGCGCTCGGATCATCCGGGTCTTCTGACTTTGCCGGCATCACGTTGGGCGATCCGATCATCGCCGACATCCGGCGCGTCACGCTCACGTTCGCGTTGGGAATGGGCACGTACATCGCCGGCATCACGACGTTCGGCCGTCGTGAAGCGATTGGCGACCGCACCATCCATCTGCCGATCGGGTTGGCGCTGATGATGATCGGGGCCGCGTTAGTTGCGTTCGCGCCTCGCTTGGCGGGCTTCGGTCCCCAACCCGATTTTCAGTGGACCAAAGCATGGAGTGTCGATCCGGTTTGGGTCTTTCCAGCGGCGATCTTTTTGATGGTGGCGACGACGATCATGAACGGACGCAAAGCGGTCATGTCCCCATCACCCATCGCCATCCAATCGACGATCCGATCGGCTTTGATGGCGATCATCCCGATTGCGGCTGCGATGACCATGTTAGGTCTCGGGGCCAAACCTGCGATTGCGGTCTTTGCCCTGATCCTCCCGTCGACTTGGTTGGCTCAGAAATTCCGGATGACCTAGTTGACGAGTTATTTGCAGTCGCGAGGTTGGCCAATGGAAGCGGAACCGAACGACACAAAAACTTGTTGGAGAGGTCGTTCGGTTCCGCTCGAGGTTCGGGCTTGCTGTTAACGTAACCTTTCAATGACGCCTACGATTAACAGCATTGCGATCGTTGATGTGGGAGAGCCTTAGCTGCAGCCCATCGAGTTGCCGCAATTGTGACAGAGGTAACAATTGCCATTACGAACAGTGATGCTACCGCAGTTATCACAACTCGGCGCGTCCGTTTGGAACCTTGAGAATTGATCGGCTTGACCGACCAACTGTGCTTCACCGTTACCTTGATGGCTTCCATTGGCTTCGCCGCCATCGATCGAGATACCGTTGGTGACGCCGAGCGTTGCCATCATGATCGCCCGTTCGGCGATCGCGACAGCAGCCCCAGCATCATTCTTCAGACTCGTCATTACGGAGCTTTGTTTCGCGGCGGGTGCTCCCGCAGCGACGACGCCGTTTTCGATCATCACCCCTGTTGTCGTCGAGATGCCGCCGAGAACTTCGTTGCCGCTGGCCAGTTCAGGGCCATTTCCTGGACTCGATTGCATTCCGTGGTCATGGCCGGACATGAACGTGATGCCCAACCAGCGGGCGATGTAATCGACCACGCTCTTGGCGATGCGGATATCCTTGTTGGACGTGTGCCCCATCGGTTCGAATCGGGTGTGGCTGAACTTGTTGACGATCACGTCCAACGGCACTCCGTACTGCAGCGCGATCGACAACGCGGTGCCGAAGCTGTCCATGATACCGCCGATCGTCGAACCTTCCTTCGCCATCGTGATGAAGATCTCACCAGGACGTCCGTCGGGGTACAAGCCCACGCACAGATACCCTTCGTGACCGGCGATCGTGAACTTGTGCGTCAAGCTTTGACGGGTGTCCGGTAAACGTTCGCGACGCGGTTTGTAGACGATCTTCTCGACCGTCTTGGTAACTACTTGGGTCGCGCCCGAGCCAAAGCCTTGCTTATCGTCTTGCTTGGTATTGAGCGGCTGGGACTGCTTGCTGCCGTCGCGATAAATCGCGATCGCCTTGAGTCCGAGTTCCCAACCCCAGAAATACGCATCGGCGATGTCTTCGGGAGTCACATCGGTGGGCATGTTGACGGTTTTTGAAATCGCTCCGGACAAGAACGGCTGGGCGGCCGCCATCATCGTCACGTGAGCACGCCAAGGAATGCTGCGAACGCCGTTGGCCGGTTTGAACGCACAATCGAACACCGACAGATGTTCGTCCTTGAGGCCCGGAGCCCCTTCGATCGTGTCGTTCTCGTCGACGAACTTTAGGATTGCGTCGATGGCGTCTTGATCGTATCCGAGCGTCTTCAGACCGAGTTTGACGGTTTGATTGACGATCTTCAACATGCCGCCGCCGGCGAGTTGTTTGTACTTGACCAATGCGATGTCGGGTTCGATCCCGGTTGTGTCGCAATCCATCATGAAGCTGATCGTGCCGGTGGGGGCCAACACGGTCGCTTGAGCATTGCGGAATCCGTACTTTTTGCCGATCTCGGTGACTTCGTCCCACAACTTGATCGCCGCTTCCTTCAATTCCGGCGGACCGCCGTCATGAATTTGCTCGCACGCGTCCCGGTGCATTTGCATGACGCGGTGCATCGGTTCTTCGTTGCCCGCGAAGCCTTCGAACGGTCCCACAACCGCCGCCATTTCGGCGCTGGTCCGGTTGGCTTCACCGTGCAACAACGCCGTCAACGATCCGCAAACACCGCGAGCAGCGTCACTGTCGTACGCCAAGCCCGATGTCATGATCACGCTGCCCAGGTTCGAATATCCCAAACCGAGCGGACGATAAAGGTGACTGTTGCGGGCGATCGGTTCGGTCGGATAGCTTGCATGATCGACCAAAATTTCTTGAGCGATGAAGAACGTTCGAGCCGCCGCGCGGAAGCGATCGACGTTGAAGCTGCCGTCCTTCTGCACAAACTTCATCAGGTTGATACTGGCCAAGTTGCAGGCAGTGTCATCGAGGAACATGTACTCGCTGCAATTGTGAATCACCATTCCGTTGGCAACGAAATGATTGGACTGTGGCTCGGTCAAATCATAAACGTCTTCGACACCACACGCCTCCAATCGATCAACTCGATCGACCATAGGATCCGCATAGGCGCTTACTCGTTCGTTCAAAGCAAGTAACTTGGTCTGTTTTTCTGACTCTGGCAAGAAACCAATCTGGTCCGCAAACGCAACTCGCGAAGCCCTAGAAATCCGCAAGCTGTGCATCTGCGCAACTGAATACTCTTTTTCTCCGCCATTGCCATCAGGCATCAACGCCGTCGTTTGAGTCAAAGCACGACGGTTGCGGTATATTTTCGACTTGATTCCGAAACCAAGCAACAGAAGCTGAACTTGCTCCAGCATTTTTTCACTGGTGCTGTCCAACGCAACATACTGGCTCTTTTGCCCATAATCGGCGACTGTTCCATCGGCCGAAAACAATCCTTGAAGGATCGAAACTTGACTGGGACGATCCAAATTGAAAACGGCATCGGAAAACGCCTTCTCGGCGGAGCCAGCATCAAGGACTGCATACTGCTTCAGCTTTTCGAGTATCGCAGAAACAGAAGTTCCGACGCGGATTCCGGTAGATGTTTCCGTGATCGTTGAAGGACGGTTAGAGCGACCGTCCTCGATGGCAAGCCACTGTTTGATTGATGAGACACCTTCTTGGAGGCGGGCCGCAATACTGCGTTCATGGCTGCCTAGCGAAACGAAAAGAAAGTCTTGATCGTTGGCCCCGGTCGTGATGCAGCCGTCGCCAAGTGCCGCGCCGAGCAATTCTCCAAAAGCGCTCGGAACAAAATCGTCACCAAAACCAACCTTCTCCAATCGAATGATGTCATCACGCGTCAGTTCGCACGCAGGAACATCGCCTCGATTTTCTGTGTGCACTTGGTGATCGGCCGTCAATTTCAGGCTATAACCACTTCGGGTCACCAACTTGTAGACAGGTTTGGTTCCTGTTTTGAAAATGCGATCGATCGAAACAATCTTTCCGTTTCCGTTGATGATCTCTGCCGTCTTTCCAACTAGGTCGATGATGCGTCGATAACCCGTTGAGGTGCTGACCAGGGTGTCGCCGGTGACGCACGGGTTCGATGCGTTGATCGCGCCGCTGTTGGGACAGGTGTGCCATTTGTTGATCGTTGTGTCGTATTGCACGCCGGGGTCGCCGCAGTGCCATGCGCACTCGGCCATCTTGTTGAGCAGTTCCTTGGCGTCGTAGACCGGTGCGTCGGTAGTCGGCTTATTCGTGACCCAGCGGGTTTGCCATTTGCCGGACTTGCGGACGGTTTCCATGAAGTCGTCGGTCAAACGCACCGACAGGTTCGCGTTCTGGAAACAAACGCTGCTGTAGGCTTCGCCGTTGAAGTTCGACTCATAGCCTTCGCGGATCAACGCGTGAGCTTTCTTTTCTTCGGCCCATTTGCACTCGATGAACTCGAGAATGTCTGGGTGCCAAACTTTCAGTGATTGCATCTTCGCGGCGCGGCGGGTTTTGCCACCGCTCTTGACCACGCCGGCGATCGAATCGTAAACCCGCATGAACGACAACGGTCCCGAAGGCGTTCCGCCGCCGGAAAGCTTTTCGCGCTGGCTGCGGATCGTCGAAAGGTCGGTGCCCGTGCCGCTGCCGAATTTGAACAACATCGCTTCGCTGCACGCCAATCGCATGATGTCTTCCATGTTGTCATCGACACTTTGGATGAAACATGCCGAGCCTTGTGGGAACTCGTACGGGTTGTCCGGCTGACCGGTCGAGTTGGTCGTTTTGTCCCAGTGCCAATTGCACATGTCGCCTTCGACGCCGTACTGCGCATGCAAGCCGACGTTGAACCACACGGGGCTGTTGAAGGCACCGTGTTGGTGCAAACACAACCACGTCAAATCACGATAGAAGCGATCGCCGTCTTCGGGCGTGTCGAAATATCCGTCCGCCAAACCCCAGTCGGTGATCGTTCGCGTGACGCGGTGGATCAATTGCCGAACGCTGCGTTCCCGTTCCCCCTTGGTCGTCGGATCGCCATAGAAGTATTTGGAAACGACCACGTTGGTCGCCAATTGGCTCCACGACGCCGGCACTTCGCAGTCGGTTTGTTCGAACAAGACCTTCCCGGTCTCATCCTTGATCGCCGCGCTTCGCAGGTCCCACTGGGTCGTCGCGAAGGGTGTGCGTCCGTCTTCGGGACAGAAGGTCGCTTCGATTCTCAGTCCGTCGCGTTTGCCTCGAGCGTCGGCACTGAACTTCTTTTTCGCGTACGCAACGCCGTGTTCCGAATCGACCTTCTCAAGGGCGGGATCGTTCTGGGCGGGTGCCGGGTCGCAGAGTTCGGCCTCCGACAGGCCCGCACCGAATTGGTCGTTGTGGTTATCCGAGTCGGTGTTCGGATCATCGGACGGGCGGGAGGTCTTGGTTTGAGCGGGAAAGGCGGTGGACATGGTTAAGTCACTGACTCCTAAAGTGTGGTTCATCCCTGGGTGAACAACGGACGCTGACTTCGCGGTCCTCGCGAAGCGGCCGTCGCCCACCAAACAGAATCGAGGTGGCGGCGAAAAGGAAATACGATTCGGTGAATCATCCGGCGCGTGATGGACACGTCTGGTCCGCGAAGAAACAGGCAAGCCCAAAAAACCCGGTCCGGGTGGTTCCCGGTGCGTGAGGCGGCAAAAACGGTACAAAGCGTTTTGCTGTCACTACCGGTAGTGGCTTCCATGCCTTCGAGGCACTACATGTGGACGACTGCGAGAATGTTAGGGATTCGTGAGGATGTGTCAACGAAGAAATTTTCGATGCTGTAAGTCACGCACAGGGAAACCTTTGCGGCCGAACCCACCTCACCGCGCACGGGAGACGGCTGTCACCTTTTGCAACCTAAGTGTTCTGTCAGGGGTGAGTTACAAATCGCCCGATCGATGCCGTTTGCGCCGTGGAAAACTTGTCACAAATCGGATTTTTCATAATCCGTTGATCTGAACTTCGCGCAGGTGAAGGCGACACTTGGCAAGATGCGGCGAATGGGAGGTTACTCGGCGGCAGACTTCTCGCGGACCCACACCGCGCCGTCCTCGACTTTGATGTCGAAACAATCGACCTTGGTCCTGGGGTTGTCTTCCCAAGTACCGTCCTTGATGCAAAACCGCCATGCGTGCCAAGGGCACGTCACGGTTTCATTCTCGACGTGGCCTTCGGCGAGCGAAGCCCCCATGTGTGGGCAAAGATCGTCGATCGCGTACCACTGATCCCCTTTGCGAAACACCGCAACCATTCGCCCGTCGACCGGAACGGCTCGTCCGACGTTGTCGTCGAAATCAGTGACATTGCCTACGTTTTCGTATTCACTCATCGTCGCTGGTTGTCGGTTCGCGGAAGGAAAATGGGGTTGAGCATCGAGGGAACCGCATGCTAGCGGGTTCCGAATGGTGGCTTATTTGCCGTAAAGCCCGCGGCTAGCGGGTTGTTGATTTAGTCCTCATCGAAACCCGAAGCGTGAGCGAGGGATACATACAAAGGACTTAATGGTGATGAATCCCTCGCTCACGCTTCGGGTTACGATTAAATCAACACGCCGCTAGCGCCGTCGGCTCACTAAATCAACACGCCGTAACACTGCGGGTTACGAAGCAGTCTAGATCAACAGCCCGTTGCGTTTCGGGTTACCAAAAGTATTGGCGAGTTGCGGCTGATTAGGTGGTTTCTTTGCAAGCAAGCACTCACGGCGGGTTTGCCGCAGGTTTGCGGTTCGCGTTGCGTGAAGTCACCACTATAACATACCCAAACGTGACCACCCAGCCGACCACTCATTCCATGGTAAACCGATGATCAACTTACCGCTCAAACGGAAGCTCGAATCACGAGTTTGGCCCTACGTGCAGACCCCCGCTCAGTACGTCGGCGGCGAACGCAACATCATCGTCAAAGACCACCGGCAAGTTCGCGGCAAGTTGGCGATCGGGTTCCCCGATGCTTACACGATCGGCATGAGCCATCACGGGCTCCAAGTGCTGTACTCGCTAATGAACCGCCGCGAAGACTGGTGCGCCGAACGAGTGTTCACGCCGTGGCCGGACATGGAGGCGAAACTTCGCGAGCACGACTTGCCGCTGTACACGCTCGAAACGTTCACGCCGCTAAATGAGTTTGACGTGATCGGGTTATCGCTGCAGTACGAGATCAGTTCACCGAACGTGCTGACGATGATCGATCTCGGCGGGATCGCCCTGGAGTCGGTCGACCGCACAATGGCGGCCCCGCTGCTCGTCGCCGGCGGCCCATGTTGTCAAAATCCCGAACCGATGGCCGACTATTTTGACGTAATGATTACCGGCGACGGCGAACCGGCGTTGCCGACGATTTGTGACGCATGGTTGGATCTTCGCGAATCGGCGCGTTTGGATGACGGTACATTCGCGACCGGTTCGGATGGACGCAGGCAACGCGCAGAGGCTCTGGCGACGATCGCCCGTGAATTAGAGTTCGCTTACGTGCCGCGGTTTTATGAGCCCGACTATTCGCAAGGGCGGATCGCTTCGATCACGCGGACTCGCGACGACGTGCCGCCGACGATCGCGCCGAGTGTGATTTCGGACTTGGACGGAATTCCGTTGCCCACCGCGCCGATCGTGCCGTACGTCAAATGCGTTCACGACCGGATCGCGATCGAGATCATGCGCGGTTGCCCGCACCTGTGCCGGTTTTGTCAAAGCACGGTGATCAAGCGACCGCTGCGGATTCGCGAAGTCGAAACGATCGTCGCGGCGGCATTGGAGAGTTATCGCAACACGGGCTACAACGAAATCAGCGTGCTGTCGCTTTCGAGCAGCGATTACCCGCACTTCGAAACACTCGTCAAACGATTGCATGAAGTTTTCCGGCCGTTGGACGTGAACATCACCGTCCCGAGCCTGCGCGTCAACGATCAACTCAAGAGTCTGCCCGAACTGATCGGCAGCGACCGCCGTCGTTCGTTGACTCTCGCCCCCGAGGTGGCTCGCGATGACATGCGAGAACAGATCCGCAAGAAGATCAAAAACAGCGACTTGATCGACGGATGCCGCGCGGCATTCGCCAACGGTTTCGACAGCGTGAAGCTGTATTTCATGTGCGGATTGCCGGGTGAACGGCCGGTCGATTTGGACGGCATCGTCGAGTTGGCTGAAGCGATCGCGACGGTCGGCAAAGAAATCATGGGCCGGTATGCCCGAGTGACCGCGAGCGTGTCCAACTTCGTCCCCAAGGCCCACACGCCGTACCAATGGAACGGCATGCAGTCGCGAGAGTATTTTCAATGGGCGCACCAATATCTGTACAAACGACGCACGATTCGCAGCGTTAGCATCAAGTGCCACGACATCGAAACGAGTCTGCTCGAAGGCGTGATCAGCCGCGGCGATCGCCGCACCGGCAAGGCGATCCGATTGGCCTGGGAACGCGGCGCACGAATGGACGGCTGGACCGAGCACCTCGATCCGGAGCGATGGTGGCAAGCGATCGCGGACGCAGATTTGGATATCGAATCCCAAATCCATCAAAAATATGAATTGATGGCAAAACTGCCCTGGGATCACGTCAACGTGAAGTTCGGCCGAGCCTACCTGGAAAAGGAACAAACCCGAGCGACGCGACAACTGATCGAATTGGCCGATGCGATTAACGTCGGGGTCTAGGCCGTTTGAGTTGCATCCAAAAACTCGCGAGAGTGTAAATCACCGGATAAACCAATGACAAATTCGTTAACCAATCCGACGGACTAGGGTAATCGAAAAGCATTGCGAGCATCAGCAGCGACCAAACCAACGCGCCACCGAGCAAAGGTTTCCGCCATGATCCCGGTGCCAGATTCGGATAGATGAATCGTACGGGAAGAATGGTCAGCAGCGTCAGCGTCCACAACAAGATGACGATCGCCCAGGGACCAACCGTTGAAAATAAAATTCCGGCATAGAACGCAAACACGTTCCAGTACGAAGGAAATCCGCGAAAGAAACCGGCGTCTTCGTCCTTGGCATCTCGATGCGCGAACCCGAACAAACTCGCGCCCATGGCGATCGTGACGGTCCAGCCGGTGCCTTCGGGTAGCCATTGCATCTGCCAAACTAACATCAACGGAATGAATGCGAATGTCAGGTAGTCCAGCAAATCGTCAATGGTCCGCCCGTCGATGGCGGCGGCACGCGTCTTGACGTGATATCGTCGAGCGAGCGGACCATCAATCGCGTCGATGAACGTGGTCAACAAGAGCAACCCGAAAACCACCCTAGGGTCGCAATCGGGCGAAGCGATTTCGCGCATCGCGAAGGCCGCCGGGATGATCCCCGACGCGGTGAGAACATGCACCCCGTAGGCTGACCAGCGAGTTTCCGAATCGGTTGGGACGCTCATGGCGTGGCCGGATGGCCGTCGACTTCATCCACCGTTTCCGCTTCGAGACCAAGTTCTTCTTCAGCGCGATCGAGACGCTCTTCGGCTTCCTCTTGATCGTCTACTTGTTGTTCGAGTGGTTCATGAAGGTCTTTCATCACGCGTTCAAGTTGCAGATCGATGTATATCGGAAAGTGATCCGATCCGACATGAGGTAGACGCCGCAATTCCCGCAATGCAAAGTGAGTCGAATGAAAAACATGGTCCAATGGAAAACGCATCCAGAATCGATCTGCGTGAAACGAGTTAAAGAACCCACGACCACGCCGGGGATCAAGCAGACCACTCAATCTTAAGAACAAACGCGTTGATTGAGACCACGCCACATCATTCAAATCACCCCCGATAACGATCGGTCGATCGTCGTCGGCGAGCTCCTTGCCCCACAATACGAGTTCCGCATCGCGGGCGGTTGCGTCGTTGTCACGGATCGGTTCAGGCGGTCGGGGATGAACGCCGATGATCCGAACTTGATCGCCGTTGGGCAGCTCCACCAGTGCGTCGATGGATGGAATGTCTTCCTGAACGAGGAATCGGATCTCAGCCTCGACAACGGGATAGCGCGAGATCAACGCGATCCCGTACCAGTTGTCTTGGGGCTGAACGACTTGCTCTGGATAAACGTCTTTCAATCCGTCGATCACCTTCGCCCAGCGATCATCGACTTCAGCAACGATGACGACATCCGCACCAACATCCAAGACAACATCGCGCCAGGTATCAAATTGATCATTCTCTTCCTGAACATTGCTGATCATGACGCGAAGTCGTTTCGAGTCTTCGGCCGAAGGTTCTGGATCTTCGGCCGAAGTTGGCGACTTGGTTTCCGACACGGACTTGGTTTCCGACATGGAGTTGATTTCCGATACGGAGTTGGCCGAGTCCCATGACTTCACTTGTGGTGAAGTGAGGGGCGTGTAGGGAATGATTCGAATCAAATGCCAAAGCGTCAAAATGATTGATAATCCGACAATGCAATAGAATCCCCACCGTGCTGAAAGGCCAGCAGTCACATTGGTCGCCATGAAGACACCCGCAGCAATCCAGGTCAACACAAGGATCTGGACTCTCGGGTAATCCCAGCCACGAATAAACCAATGCGGATGGGAGCTAATAGGTAACAAAGAGCCCGTTACCAACACTGCAAAGAGTACGTAGATTGCGTAATTGAAGATCGCCAGCATGGCCCGTTCCTTGAGAACTTGGTGATAGATAGCCGATCAGCTTGCAAACCTTATTCCGACGTTCGCTCGGCAGTGGTTGGAACAAGGTTTGCGTGCTCGGCATCGAAGAGCTGAAATCAATCGGCTTGGAAGCAACCAACCCTGAACGACCGCTCCGTACGACTGCTTATGGTCGATCATTTTTATACGACGGACCATGCTGCATGGACGAATCTCAATCGAATTCCCGTGAGCACTACTCCAAGAGTCGATTGGATGACTTGCAATCGCCAGCGATGCCCCCTCCACCGACGCGGAAACTGGTCAGCGGTCGCTTTCAACGCAAGACGCCCGATGTAGCGGTCGTCGAGGAACCCACGTCGATCTCGATCGCGATCCATACGATCGCCGTTCTGATGGTATGCGGAACTCTTTATGTGGCCAGCAGCCTGTTGATCCCCGTTGTCATCGCGGCGTTGGCTTATCTCACACTGCGTCCTTTGGTGGCTCGGATGTGTCAACACGGAATCCCGCAGTCCCTTGCGAGCGGCATTCTGATTCTCGCAGGATTTGCGATCGTGGCCGTCGTGGCCACGTTGCTTTATACGCCAACGCAGCGATGGCTAATCAAGGCTCCCCAAAGCGTTGCAAGAATGAGGGCGAAGCTCTCCGATGTGGCCGAACCGTTGACGGTCCTGGATCGCGCCAACGAGCGACTCGAGGGGGCGGCGGCCGAAGACGAGATACCGATCGAAGTGTCGATCGAAAAGCCGAGCATGGTCGACCAAACCGTTTTGATCAACAAAACTGGGCAATTGCTGGCCTTCATTGCCGCAGTCGCCGTGTTGACTTTCTTTATGCTGTCGACGGGTGATGATTTTCTCAACCGTGTTCTCGGCGTCTTGTCGTCGGAGCAAAAACGGGCGGAAGTTCTTGGGGCGACCGGAAAAGTGCAAGACTCCGTCGGTAAATATCTCAGCCAGATCACGCTGATCAACATTGGGCTCGGAATCGTGGTGACGTCCGTAATGTGGGCCGTCGGCATGCCCACGCCAGTTTTGTGGGGCGTCATCGCGACGCTGTTCAATTTCATTCCGTACGTCGGACCGCTTGCCGGAACGGCGATCGTCTTCCTGGCCGCCGCTAGTGTTTTCGAAGGTTTAGGCCGATCCGTCCTGACCGCACTCGCCTTTTGGTTGACGACGGCAGTCGAAGGTCAATTCGTCACACCTTCGATCTTGGGCAAGACGCTTAAAGTAGGACCGGTGGTCGTCTTGGTTGCGGTCGCTTTCTGGGGATTTTTATGGGGTCTGCCGGGTGTCTTTCTCGCCGTGCCACTGCTAATCGTTCAACGGGAAGTGTTCGCTTGTTTTGACGCCACTTACCCGATTGCGGTTGTCTTGGGCGAAGACCCTTGTCGCCCCGGCGATGATTGCGAGCCGATTCAAGAAGACGAGTTGATCGGCGAAACGATCGGAGCTTGAAGGCTACAGCGATACCGATGCGTTAATGGATGCATCCGTACTGGCCCGATCCCCTTGAAGATACGCCATACCGGCTTTCACCAAGTACTTCAGCCCCTCGACGCCACTATTGTCCCAGTACTCACCTCGGCTGGGCTCGACCTTTAAGAGTGTAATCGAAGGATCGGTGGGGCCGTTGGGAAACCAGACCTTCCAACCTTCCTGCCATAATTCCTTAACCTTCGCGCGGTCATCGACCACTCGGCACTCGCCTGATAATGCGACAAACTTCCGCGAACTTTGCATGGTGATGGCGACATCACGGTCAAGCATCAGGTCCGCAATCTTTCCCGAGTGGCGGTCGGTGACAAACCACAGTTCCCCGTCGTCAGTCGCTTGGGCCACCGCCATCGGACGCGCGTGCAATCCATCATCCGTTTTTGTAACCAACATCGCGGTATCGAAATCATGAACGAGATCGATCAGTTTTTCTTCGGTATTCATTAGTTGTCTTTCGCTGATAGCAGGACGTGTTGAAATGGACTACTCTTCTTGAGCCTGGACCATCCACAGGTGCTTTTCCATGGGACCTGAGATGCCAATCAACAGGTCTTCGGTCACCGGATCCAAGTCGCCGGTCTTCTCAATGGCCGATCGTAATTGATCAATGGCGATTTTCATCGCGTCGGCAACCCGGGTGATCGTCTCAGGAACTTTAAGGAAATCGTGCGGGTAGGGTGCCAGGTCGCTCGACTCCGCAACCGTGGAGGATCGGCCATCGGGAGAGATTCCCAATGCCGACATCCGTTCGGCGATCTCGTCGCTGGCGTCTCGAACGGTGGCGATGATCACATCAAGTTGCAAATGAACACTGCGGAAATTTTGCCCGATAACATTCCAATGGGCTTGCTTGAGAAGCAAAGCCAAGTCGACGAAATTGGTCAAATTCTTTTGCAGAATTGCGGTGACCTTCTCGTTGGCTCCGTTTTCAAGGATTTCACGTTTGAACTGAGACTGAGTGGCGGTTGCCATAAGGTGTTCTCCAAAGAAGCAGGTAGGTTGAGTGGGTGATAAACGAGGTTTGCTTCTCGTTCTTTTCTTGACATCAGGCGTCGCGTAGCTCGGTCTCACTTTTGAGAACCAAGTCGCCATCGCTTTGTTCGATCAGATAGGCTGGATCATCGTCGGTGGCATTGCGAGTAACCTCGTTGCCTTTAATTTCCTTCGTGACTTTATGCTTGAAGGATTCTTTGATTTGCCCCTCGGCCGTTCCATTGCCGTAGTTCCATTTCACGTATTGATTGACTTGAAACTTCTGTCCCACGATGATTTGCTTTTCTAGAAAAAATGGAATACGTACACGGCGTTCGAGTCCATGTCGATGAGAACCAGGCAAGTACTGACGCAAAGAATGCGCCAATGGGAAAACAATAAGGAAGAGAGGTTTGTTAACTCAGCTACGCTGGTTCAGTGATTGGCTCATTGCATGGCCACCCACCTCTCCTGCGGCTAGTGCTTTGTCAAAATATAAAATTAGGGTCAGTGAAGTGAGCCGACGGCGCTAGCGGCGTGTTGATTTAATCGTAACCCGAAGCGTGAGCGAGGGATTCATCACCATTAAGTCCTTTGTATGTATCCCTCGCTCACGCTTCGGGTTTCGATGAGGACTAAATCAACAGCCCGCTAGCCGCGGGCATTGCTCGACGCCCGACGCTAGCGGGCTGTTGATTTAATTAGCCGTACCGCGTTAGCGGCGGTTAACTGGACGCCAACCGGGGCTAACGCCCATCGGCTAATTGTTGTCGTTCGGTATGCGACTAAATCAACAAACCGCTAGCGCGTTCGGCTCACCCTAGAATTGAATCTTGACAAAGCACTAGCAGCAAACCGTTTACAGACAGACCGCAGAGGTGGTCGATTGCAAGCCAAGCTGAGCGATGCGCGGCCGGTTTGATGAGAAGAGGATCTGATCAGAGCTCTTCACCAAAAACTCGCATCAAGACACCGAGCACCCGCCATTTGACGGTCTCTTGGACGCAACCTTCGATGCATTTTCCGGACAAGTCTTCGAACCAATCCGCGAGCTCGTCGATACGGGGTTGAGTAAAAACGCCAAGGACCATTTCGTAATTCAAGAAAAAGCTTCGCATGTCGAAGTTGGCCGACCCAACGTAAGCCTCCCGGTCGTCGACGAGCAACAACTTTGCGTGAATCATTTTTTCCGGCAGCCGAAACATCCGGCCACCCAAATGATGAAGATCACGAACGTAATCAAACCGAGCAAAATCAGCCGGGGCGAGATCCGACTCGTCGGGATACAAAACTCGCACGTCGACGCCACGTCGCACGGCCATGGCAAGCGATCTCATCGCCATCGGCGGTGGAACAAAGTACGGGGTCGCGATCCAAACCCGCTCGCGAGCCCGGTTGATCGCGGTCAGCCAAACGTCGTCGAGTAATTCGTCTGGTCCGTCTGCCCCGACCGGCAATAGTTGCAACTTGGCATGGTGCGGGTCGTCAGGATCAATTCTCGGGATCTCGGTGTCGGAAGCCTCGAGTCCCTCATCGGTGACAAAATCCCAATCCGATAAAAACATGCCTTCGGCTTGGCGGGCCGCGTCGCCGCGAACCTCGAGCAGGTAGTCGACCCAAGTTTCAGGGGCGGGCGTTTCGGTCATTTCGTATTCGACAAAGTTGGCCCCGCCGAGCATCGCTCGATTCCCGTCGGCGACTACCAACGTGCGGTGATTGCGAAAATTGGAATACGCGAATCGTGATAATCGTCCTAGGGAATCGTCGACAAAAATGAAGGATTGCACAAATAATCGTTCTTGTGCCGACTTGATCACGTCAATCAGGCTGCGGTACATCGTCTCGGGAGTCGTCACGAACCGCAGCGTGTTGTTCGTGCTGGGGGCTCGTATTCCACGTTTGACGGCGATCTCCCCATCGCCCCCGTCGGGTTGCCGGTGTCGCTTCTCATTCCCTTTCGAATTGCCAAGGCCAGCAGGGACTTGAACGGTTTGTCGACGCTTGTGTTCGGCAGAGATTTTCCGTCCGCCGAACAACGCGAACAGAATCAGCCCGACTGGGGGCGTGAGTAGGACGAGCACCAACCAACCGAACTTCCCGATATTGTGCTTTTCACGTCGCCGCATCGCGGTAATCGCGATCACCGTCGAGATCGCGCCTATGAGCATCGAAAGATAAGCGACGAGATAAATCATGGGGCGGCGTATAAACGAAGGCGAATCAGCGGGTTCGCGCTTGAACCGACGCAGATGATATGCCAACGTTTCTGGATGATGCTCGATTGGCTTGCAAGTTGCATGGGCCACTATCATGAATACTCAATCCCCAGCCCAATCGTCCCGAACTGCTTCGACCACCATGAATGCGATGGTATTCGACGACTACGGCAGTGCCGACGTCATCCACCAAGCCAGCGTCCCGATTCCCCGCAGATTGCCTGGTTAAGTCTTAATCGATGTCCAGGCGACGAGCGTCAATCCGATCGACTATCGATTGCGAAATGGAGAGATGAAAGGACTGTTGCCGGGTGGCTTCCCGAGAGTTCCCGGTTATGACGTGGCTGGGATCATCGCCGATGCCGCCGCAGATTCACCATTCTCCGTGAGCGAGCGAGTGATGGCGTTCTTGGACTCCAGTCGTGGTGGCGCATCGGCCGACTTCGCGGTAAGCGCGATAGATGCCACCGCGAAAATTCCCAACGAGATGTCTTTCTAAGAAGCCGCCGCCGTCCCGCTGGCAGGGTCAACCGCCCTTCAGTCGCTCCGGGATCACGGGCGAATGAAACGCGGTGACCGAGTTTTGATCAACGGTGCCAGTGGCGGCGTTGGCATGTTCGCGGTCCAGATCGCCAAGGCTTACGGGTGTCACGTTGACGCGGTTGCCAGTGGCGACAATGAATCGTTTTGCCGGTCACTCGGCGCGGACCATTTTTACGATTACGAGAAAGTGGATTTCATTCAATCCGATGAACGATGGAATGTCATCTTCGACGCCGCCGGTAAGTCGGGCTACTGGGACGCAAAAGACGTGTTGCTGCCGCACGGTCGTTACGTTTCAACCGAACCCGATGTGAAAGGCATGTTGATGACGGTCTTAACGTGGCCGTTATCAAAATCCGGAACGGTGATGTTGGCACAATCTTCAGCCGACGATCTACGCGAACTCGTATCCCTTTATCAACGCGATCAATTGACGATTACGATTGACAGCCGGTTCCCGATGTCACGATTGGCCGAAGCCCACCGACGAGTGGAGTCCGGTGTTGATCGAGGCAAAGTCGTGGTGGTATCCCAGGAAGGTGACCTTCACACTGCAACAAGATGACCGACCCTCATTTGCCGCCTACAAGATACTGATCGATCCGCAGACTGATCTAATCTTGGGCGCCCATCTGCTCGGACCGGTCGCGGAGGAAACGATTAACCTGTTTGCCATGGCGATCCGGCATGGTTTGACGGCGTCGGATGTCCGATCAACACTGTTCGCCTTTCCGACCTTTGGTCACGACATCAGTCAGATCATTTGAGCACCCATGCGGTCTCCGACGCGTGCGTAGAGTTCGCGGTGGATCGATGAGTTGTCGACTAGATCTTGATCGAACCGAACTCGGCCTCGTTGAAAGATCGTGATCGTCGAGGAACCACCGAAGCGAAAGTAGCCTTTCTCACTTCCTTTTTCGACCGGATGATTTTCAGCAAAGGTCTGGCAAATCCCGCCCACACAGGTCGCGCCGATTTCCATCACGAGCACCATCCCGAGCGACTCCGTTTGAACTTCGGTAAGACATCGTTTATTGGTCGACAAAATATGGATGTTTTGGCACAGCGCGATCGGGTTGACTGAAAAGAGTGGGCCATTGATCAGACGAGTTGAGCCGGGGACACCCGCGATGGGAAAATGAAAGCGGTGATAATCAACCGGACACAACCGCGATAGCAGAAGACTGCCTCCGGCAAACTGTTCGGTAAGCGCCGGATCGTCAACCAACGTTGCTAAGTCAAACATCTCGCCTTTGACGAACAAGCCATCGCAAGCCGATAAGTCAGGAACACATAAATGACGTCCATCGGCGGGAAAGACGATCGACGCAGGATCAGAATCAACCGGGCGTGCTTCGGGCTTGAGCTTGCGATAGAAAAACTCATTGAAGTTAGCAAACTCGTCGACCTCGCGTTGGAACTCGCTCGGATCAAGATCGTAGTCGCTGATGAATGGGGCGATCTTTGTTCGCGTGCTCGGGCGATCCATCTTCCAACCATACCAATGCGAGAACAACGCTCGCTTGACGACCGTGTTCAACGAGACTCGACCGGCAAGTGTTCCGTAAGTCCATCGCAGAGCCTTGTCACCATAGACTTTTTCGACACAGGTTCGATCGGCGTAGCGGTCGTAGAAAACGATTTGATCCAAAGCAATTCAACAAGGTTTGTGTAGGGGACAACGATCTTGTCCGTGTTAGAACTCGAACTCCACCTTCCCGTCAACCAGTTTCAGTTTTGCGTCGAACTTCTTTCCAGACTTTGACTTGAAACCTTTCAGTTTGGCGGTCTGTCCGGTTTGAAGTAACTTCCTGGCTGTCGCGGGGCTGATTTTCTTGCCGGAGATCGTTTTCCAAATCGTCAAGCCACAGCCTTCACGCCACCGGCTACAGCTGAACGCTTTCGCGGTTTCGATCACAGAGCTGCGACACAACGGGCAAAGGCCAAACTCGCCCGCGTCGGACACGGCGAGTTCGGTTTTCGGGGGCGATGGTTTTGCGCGAGGCGATGGCTTTGCGCGAGGCGATGAGTTTGCGGGAGGCGATAGCTTCGACTGAGAAGAATTTCTCGAGCCGGAATGGGTCCCAGATTTTTGATCTTTAACACCTGATTCGGTGCGATTTTGTTCGTCGCCTTTGGGAAGTGGGATTTCGACGACCGCCCCGGTGGGCGACAGACTCAACAAGCAGGGATCGCCGCCGTCGAGTCGGATCGGCACGTTGATCGCGCCCCATTGCAGAAGTTGCCGCAGTTGTTCGGTGGAGAGATGGTAGCCACGATAGTCCGGCTCCAACACAAACGAACAGCCGTCTCTCCAAGCTGAACAGCCGAACGCTCGATTGCCTTTGACGACTCGTTTACCACATCGTGGACAAGGGCCGTACGTTTCATGATCTAGTCGATCGTTCTCGTGTGAGTTTACAATCTCGCGAGTGTACTGAGCGATCTCTTGCATGAAGACCTTGGCCGAATGTTTTCCCGCCTCGACCTGCTTTAGTTTGGCTTCCCATTGTCCGGTGAGTTCCGGCGATGTCAGGTTGCGGTCACGAACGATCGCGATCAGGTAGCGTCCCAGATCGCTGGCCACGATGTTCTTCTTCTCGCGGCGGATATATTGTCGTTGCAACAGAGTTTCGATCGTCGCGGCGCGCGTCGCAGGCGTGCCCAAGCCTTTATCGCGGAGTGCTTCGCGCAGTTCGGCTTCGTCGTCCCGTTTGCCGATCAATTTACCAGCGGTGTCCATCGCTCCGAGCAGCGTGTTCTCGGTGAAGTGTTTCGGCGGGGTGGTCTGCCCGGACTTGACGTGTGGTTGATGCGGACCGGTCTCGTTCGACTTGAATTCGGGAAGTGATTGCGACTCGCCGTCATCGCCCGCCGTCGGCTTTCGGAGGTCCGTCGCCTTTGGGCGTGCTTTCGCCGTTGGAGGGTACAGTTCGGTCCATCCGGCGACCACGACACGCACGCCTCGGGCACGGAACGGAATCTCGCCGGCGACCGCATCGACGGTCGTGATTTCCTTTTGGCATTCAGGATAGAACGCCGCAATGAATCGGGTCAGGATCGCGTCATAGACCTTTTGTTGCCGATCGCTCAGCCCGCCGGGAGAATTGCCGGTGGGGATAATAGCGTGGTGATCGGTGATCTTGGCGTCGTTAACGATTCGGCTCGAGAACGGCAAGGCATTCAACTTGAGTTTTCCAATCTCCTTGGGACGCAATGTCCGAAGTTGTTCGAACGTCTTGGGCACTTCCTTTCGCATGTCCTTCGTCAGATACCGCGAGTCGGTTCGTGGGTAGGTGATTAACTTGGCCTCGTAAAGCGACTGAGCGGCGGCCAATGTATCGGCGGCGGAAAACCCGAATCGCCGGTTGATGTCCCGTTGGAGTTCGGTCAAATCGTATAGCTGAGGCGGTTGAGACTTTTCGTTGTGACTCTGGATCTTCTGGATAACGATCCAATGTTCGGCGGCTTTGCGTGCGAGTTGCTCCGCTTCACCGGCTTGATCGAATCGGTCTCCGGTGTAAAGAAAGGTAACATCGCGGTAAACCGTCTTTAATTCCCAAAATGATTGCGGTACGAACGTGCGGATCTCGTCGTCACGTCGGACGATCATGGCGAGCACGGGTGTCTGCACCCGACCTAGGCTCCACAACAGTCCCGTCCCGCCCCGCCCCTTCGATCTCGAACTTGGCGAGGTATCGTCTCGGCCACGGTTGTTGATTCGATAGCAAAGAGTGTAATGGCGTGTCGCGTTGAGTCCGACGATCCAATCAGCTTGGCTGCGGCACTGGGCGGCGGCGAAAAGATGATCGTACTGCGAAATCGGGCGCATCGATGCGAAGGCGGAGGCGATCGCGGAGGGCGTCAACGAACTGAGCCATAAGCGTTGAACTGATTTGCCGGTGCAACCGGATAACGAAAGGATGTACCGAAAGATCAGTTCGCCTTCACGCCCGGCGTCGGTCGCACAGATGATGGAATCGGCCGCTTTGAAAAGGCGTTTGACGATCGCAAACTGCTTTTTCGCTCCGTCGTCGCCGCGCAGTCGCAGGCGAAATTCATCGGGAATGAAAGGCAGTGATTCGAGCGTCCATCGTTTCAGGGTCGGATCATAATCACCCGGTTCCTGCAATTCGACCAAATGACCGAATGCCCAAGTGATCTGGTAACCTTGTCCTTCGAGATAGCCATCATTTCGCGTTCGGGCCTTGAGGAACGCAGCCAAATCGCGAGCGACAGACGGTTTCTCGGCGAGGACGACCTTCACGGCGTGACTTCGAAAGTGTGATTGATGACTCGATCACCATCTTGTTCGATCGCCCGCAACAGCATTTGTTTCCCTATCAGTTCGGAACCATTGTTCCATTCGATGTTGCGATCAATCGTACCACCGGGCGGCAAAACCATGATTCGACGTTCATATTGACGACTCGCTCCGGCAAACAACAGGCAATCAAAATTGGCGGGGCGGTTAGTTTTGTTGATCATCTGAATTTTGACTAGCAATCGGTCATTGATCAACCGTGTTGTGACGTTCAATTCGAAACCTTCCGGCCCGACATCGATTTTACGGTAGACGCGGATTGTCGTAGGCGGGTTGGTCGCGAAGGTGAAGTCGATCGGAAGTTCGAAGTGACCGATCGTCGCGTCATTGCTGAGCGTTACCGTGAAATTGCTCGCGGAGGCCTGATTGGCGTTCAAATCCCACGTTTGGCTCGCCGGTGCGACTCGCCATTGGGGAGGTGTCTCCAGATTGATCGTTCCATTGAGGATCTGGCCGATCGGGTTAGCGTATCGAACCGTCACGGGCTGCTCGCGGCCCAAGAGAGCATCGATGCGTTGCTGGTCGACGGTCACTGACATCCGAAACTCGGCCAGCGCCGGATCGATGCCGACGATGAACTTTGGCACCGGCTCGACTTCGATACGATGAACCAAGCGGTTGTCGATCTGCTCGGTAGGAATATCTGTTCGTCGACCCCAAACGTCGATTTGATAGGCGTCGTCGCCAAGAAACAAACGCTCGGTTCGAGGAGTGTTGGCCCAGATCAAGAGCATCGAGAAGTGTGGTCCCCGAAAAACAATGTTCATCGATTCACGCCGCAGCTGAAGCGAGCCGATATTACGAGTCCTTCCAAGGAGAAGACTCGCTGTTCGCCACGGCAAGAGGAGCTCTTCGGGATGTCCGTCGGCCGATACGAGTGAATATTTCGTATCGAGCGGTTTGGTGGCGAATGCCGCATCGACATCGTGTCCGCGGATGGTGGCCATTCGCAGAATCAGGTCGATGATCCGATCATCTCGCTCGTAACGATCTTTGGGTAATGGGTTGAGTGACATCCAACGCTCACCCGATCGGCGAGGTTGTCGCTGAGCTTCTTGATCGAGCATCGCATCGAGTTCGTCGGCGGTGAGCGGTTCACTGATTTCTCGATGCACGCTTTTCCATGCATCGCCGGAGACCTCCGGTGGGAAATCCATCCAAGGCCACGCGATCGCCATCTCAAGCGGTTGGCCAAATCCCTGCAGCTCGCCGCCGATCTCGCTGATCTTGGTGGCCAGGTCAGCGCGGCCTTGAAAACTGTAGTCGTCATCGCCGCCGAGTTGCCATTTCTTGATGCGAAATGTCATGCGATTCATGATCGTTTCGAGTTGGCTTTTCCAGATCGTCGGATCATGAAGGTAAGCAGCCGCACCGGTTTCGCCGCGTTCTCGCAATCGATAGTGCTCGATGTTTTCGGCGGGTGGTTCATCGAGAACACCGATCGGTTCGATCCCGCTGTCTTGCAATCGTAAAGCCAAACTAGCGACCTTGTCGGCTGAATCGGTCGCTTCGGGGGCGTACCACACGGGCATTTTCGCATAACCAATGCCGATGTCTCGCAGCCAGCCCGCGATTGTTTTCTCGGAAACTTCGCCGTCTTCGTGCTTTCGTATCAAACTGGCCGGCAACGACCAACCGAAAGGCAGCATTTCGTTCGGCAACTCGGCTATCGAATTGGACGAGTTCAGCGGCAAACCTCCGACCAACGTCTCCTCTGGCTGACTCTTTGGCGACCACTCGCGCGGGTCGTTTGTCAGGCGGTCGATGATGGCAAATGAGGTTTCGTTGGCGAGCGAAACACCGTCTTCATTCTCCATCGCTGCGGTGAGGCGGTAGAACCCCGGTGGAAGACCGTTGAGTTCCCAATCAAACGAGACCGAGCTCTCCGGAGGTGACATCGGAACGAGTTGCTTTCGGGTTGTTCGGATTTCCTTGCCGTCGTGATCGAGAAGTCGCAGACGTACGTCGGCAGTTTCCTCCGGAAGTCCGAGCAAGTACGTGATCGTAGAGACAGTGTCACCCTTCCGATACAAACCGAATGGGCGATCGGTTGCCACTTTCATCTGCGGGAATTGCTCGAAGAGTATGTTGTCAAACGCGATCGTACCACGAATGTCTTCGAGTCCATCCTCACTACCGAAGACGTTTAACTGGACCTTCATGCTCACCGCGCCGACAGGTGGAAGCAACTTCTCGATCGAAACGGTTTGCCAACCTCTAGTTTGAGTGATCATGGGGGTTCGGGCCGACCGCAACGACCTGCCGTAGGCATCCGTAAAGTGTACTTCGGCAAAGACCCGATCATGCACAAGGCGTTCAGTCTTGATGTCGACACTGAACCGGTATTGATAGGTCGAACTGGTCGGAAGCGGCGGAGTGATGACGGCCGCTTGACCACCGTCCAGTCGCACTTCCAAACAGCGATCGATCATGTAGTCAGCCAGCGATGGCGGCAACGACGGCAGATCGGGAACCACCGCAACCGACTTAAATAGGTCGCGAATCGCCGGCCATTGCAACACCAACGAAGTATCGAATTTTAGGATCTCGGCTTCGAATTGAGGGTCTCGTGGCCGAATGTCGACGGCGACGTATTCAGGGAACCCGGTCGCTTTGCGTCGCTCGAAGTCGTCGGGCCAGCGATCAAAGTCCCGATCGGCAACGCGAGAGAAATCCCAGCGATACGTCCTTAACCCCGCCGGACCGGTCAGTTCCAGAACCGTCGAGGGGATCGGGATGATTGGCGTCGGGAGCGGTTGCCGGGGGGAGGTGCCGGACGTGACCTCGCTGTCCCGCCCCTCTTCAGGTCGACGCTCTGGTCGAACGTTCGAGTTTAATGGGGAAGTGCTCGTCGTTCCTGCACTTTGCGTCCGCTGAGCTGAAGCCTGCAGCGGCCCGGTCTTGATCGACCATCCGGTGGGCGACCATCCGAACCAAGACCACCCGATCAGCGAAAGGAATACGACGCGAACGATTGGTCGATCAACTCGGGGGCCTTGTCGGAAAGCCCCAGGCCACTTGTTCGGTCCGGACAAAGTCGGAAACATGATAGCTCGAACGAGAGAAAACGTGTGATGGACTTGCCGAGTTGTTCGGTGGACGTCGACGCCTTCGTTCTATTTGGAAAATAAAATGGCTGAACTGAAAATTGCCGTCCGACTCGATTCGATTCACGGAGTCCGAGCCAATGCCGTTTCGTTGCGAAAGGCACTCACCCTGGTCGCCTCCATGGGTGCCAGCGGCGTGGAACTATGCGGGCGCAGACTCATCGACGTATCGGAGTTATCGGACACCGGCGTGCGAACCTTGCGGAAAATCCTGGACGATTTGAATTTGCAAATCGTATCGATCCGCTTTCCGACCCGGCACGGCTTTGATCGAATCGAAGATCTGGATCGGCGAGTCGACGCGACCAAGATGGCGATGCGGACGGCTTATCGGCTCGGTGCTCCCCTGGTGGTCAACCAGATCGGTCCGGTGCCCCGACCGCCCCAACGGAAAGAATCCTCGGCTAGTTCGCCTCGAATCTCTGGTTCGATGATCTCCGGTCAGATGCCGCCGGAGGGGCTCAGTGTCGAGCAGGCCGCCGCTTGGGCAGCGTCGATCCAGTCCGGTGGTCGCACCCCGTCGGGCGCGTCGCCGAAAAACGACGAACCGGTCGATCCACGCTGGAACACGATGCGAGCGGTGCTGGAAGATTTGGGCCGCTATGGGGCAAAGGTCGGCGCGTTCTTCGCGGCCGAAACGGGTACCGAACCGGGCGAGTACCTGGCCGAACTGGTCGACACGAGTGCCGAGTCCTATGTCGCGGTCGCCCTCAATCCCGGCCAATTGATCATCAATCGGTTCAGCGTTCCGGCCGCCGTCAGGGCGTTAGGCGACCGGATTCGGATCGTCAATGCCGTCGATGGAGTGTTGGATTTGTCGGCCGGTCGTGGGATCGCCGTCCCCGTCGGACAGGGCACCGCCGATTTTCCCTCGTTGATCGGTCAACTCGAGGACATACCCTATCGAGGCCCGTTCGTCGTGGGGCGAGCGGATATGCCCGAAGACAACGCGATCGGGGAGCTAGCCCAAAGCGTCCAGTATCTCAAAAGCCTATGAAAGAACCTTGTCGAACGAGCTACCTTGGCGGGCGGTGCGAATTGCTTAGAATAACCGCTCGTCCGGGGACACTTGGGTCGGGGAAGCACCTCGACAAACGCCTCGACGGTCCCGCTCGTTTTCCCTTCAACTAAAGTGTCACCGTGGCTGAGTTGGCTCATCATAATTTGGACATCAAACGCGTCGCGATCCTGTTTGCCGGCGGCCCGGCCCCGGCGGCCAACGCGGTCATCAGCACGGCGGCTTTTTCGTTCCTCGAAGAAGGCGCTCAGGTGTTCGGGATCAAGCACGGTTACAGCCGCTTGGCGGAATACACCGCCGCCGGCCCGCTCCGTGAAGGCGACGACTACATGCGGTTCACGCATGATACACTCACTCACGCCCGCAGCAGTCGGGGGATCATGATCGGCACCGCCCGCACCAACCCGGGCAAACACGTCAGCAGCCCCGAACATCTCAAGGACCCCGAACTGGTTGCACCGCTCCGCCGCGTCTACGAAGGTTTATGTTCACTGGAAATCGATGCGTTGATTTCCATCGGCGGTGACGACACGCTCAAGACCGCCAACAAACTCAAGATGTTTCAAGACAATCTGCCCGGCGACGCACGACGTTTCCCGGTCATTCATTTGCCCAAGACGATCGACAACGATTATTCCGGAATCGACTTCACGTTCGGTTTCTTTACGGCCGTCGAAACACTGGCCGAGGAAATCCGCAATCTCAACTTCGACGCGGCCGCCGGACGAGCTTATTTCCTCTGCGAAGCGATGGGACGCAGTGCCGGTTGGTTGGCGTACGGTGCCGCGATCGCCGGCGAAGCGAGCATGGTGCTCAGCGTCGAAGACATTACTGGCGCGTTGGCCGAAGAAGAGGTTGTCAACCGAGAAACCGGTGAAACACGTAAAGTGATGGCGCTCGAACGTGTCATCGATCGCATGGTCGACATGATGCTCGCACGTGAACGCGAAGGTCGTCCCTACGGCACGATCGTGATCGCCGAAGGTATGGCGGAGTTCTTGCCGGCGAAGTATCTCGAAGGCATCGACCGCGATGACCACGGACACATCAATATTTCTTCGATCAACCTATCGGCTTTGGTGTCCGGATTACTCGCCGCACGCTACACCGAACGGACGGGGAAAAATCGCAAGGTCAACGGACTGCAACTCGGCTACGAAGCCCGTTGCGCCCCGCCCCAAGCCTACGATGTGATGTTGGGTTCACAATTGGGTGTCGGTGCCTATCGGGCGCTCGTCGAAGAGAAACTCAACGGCGTGATGGTATCCGTCTCAGGACAATTCGATCTTCACTTCGTTCCGTTCGAAGAACTCGTCGATCCTCAAACGCTCGTCACGAAAGTTCGCTTTATCGAACAAAACTCCGACTTCCATCGTTTGGCAAGGTTCCTGGAAACTTGCATCGATAGCTGAACGATCGTCAAGGCACGGCATCGCCAATGCACGGCATCGCCAAGGTGCTGCATCGCCAAGGCGCTGGGACGGCCGGATTGGGTTATGATGAGGGCGTGAAGATTTTGATTTCCCAGCAATCATCAACAGACAGAATATGAATAACCCGCAACCCCAGCCCAAAAGACGGCTTTGGATCGGCACGATCATCCTGATGATCGTCTCGTGGTTGGGAAGCGTGGGGCAGTCTTCCGCCGCAGAGGAAGACCAGTCCAGTGGTGGGGCTCCCGCATCAGCGGACATGCCCACCTCATGGGAGCCGACCGCCCTGAGCAATACGGATTTCTCGATCCGTCGGCGATCGACCGTGGAACTTTGGCAAGATCGTGATCGTTATCGCGACGCCGTGCTCGAAGCAATCCGTAGCGATGATTTGGAAACCGCCGAACGCGCCCGTTGGGTGCAGGATCGTTGGCGACGGGGGATCTTTGCCGAAACCTCACCCGAGATGATTCAACGTCTGGCACAGTTGGAACCCGTCGAAGCGATCGAGCTACTGCTGGAAACGGCCGACTTCGCTTCGGCAACCATCGCGATGAGTGAGTCCATCGGCACGTTGGATTTTGAAACGATCACGACTCGCGTGGCAATCACTCTCGACGTTCGATTTCCTGTTTATGCGCGGCGAGCGCTGCGATCGGGTCGCGAACACGATTTGTTTGAGTTCTTAAACGTGGCGGCCACGACGAAAGAACTCGCGGTCTGTCGACGGGATTGGGCGAACCTAATCGGCGCGGAAGCCCATGAACAAGCCTTCCAAGAGCGGATGCAATCGTGGCCACACTCCCGGTCGGAACCGACTCGATGCCTATTGGCGATGCTTGACGGCGATGCGGACACGGCATTGCAGATCGCTGAAGAAGCCGACGCTCGGATGCGATCCGAGCCGGCTTTAGATGAAAGACAACCGGCGCAAACGCGAGAAGATGCGGCGAAATCAATGTCGCTCACACGCATCGTCCGCATGATCGGCTCGCAATGGAAAGAATTGGCCGAAGATTCCGCCCACGCGGCTCGCGAGTTCGAACAAAAACCCAAGACGATTGAAACATGGACCGAAGCGATCGAGCATTGGTCAGACGCATTGATCGCCGCCAGCCGGTGTGACGACGTGCAGTTGGAACGGCAAGCGGTGGAGGGGTTGTCGCTTCCGGAGCCCAGGACTCCTTCACCCGATCGATCGTCACGGCCCGAAGCAACTGAAGACATCGAACCAATCGATTTGGCCGCCGAAACCCGCGCGTTGGCTTGGCGGACGTTGTTGATTCACGGCTATCTCGAGGAAGCGATCCGGTGGGTGCAGATCGATGACCCCGGCGATGCGGCGATGATCGCATCTTCCGCTTCGAAATCCCAACGAGCGATTGAGCTGCTCGATTTTGAGATGCGGCAAACCGACACCGGTTTAGCAGAACGCATCGACGCCGCCATCGAAGCGCAGCGTCAATTGTTTGAGGACAACGGTTCGATCGACCCGAACACGGTTCGTAATGCATTGGCGCGTTCCTCCACCGGCCTAGCTCCCGAAGTCGAATCGTTATTTGCCTTGATGCGATTCTTTTTGTCCGTCGGACGTGATGATGCGGCTTGGCGGATCGCCGACCGTTTATCGATCGAAGGCCTCTCGTGCCGACGTGGCACGAGCTCGAGCACGTACTTGGTTCGTGACTACGTGCTGTTGTCGTTGATGATGACCAATCGGACCGACTGGATCATTCGGCTGGGGTTTCGCGATTGGGAAACGGAACCGTCGTTGGTTAGCCAAAGTCTCATCGCTCGGATCTCGATCATTGATGATTATCAAGTCCTCATGATTCTCTCGGACTTGGTTCGATCCCATGCGCCGCATTTGACGCCACAAGATGCGTTTCGAACCGCATGCGAGATCGCACGAGGCGACCAATCCGATCGGCAAGAACATGCCGATTGGATTCCAATTCTCGCTCAAAGTCTCCGCGACGGTTCGTTGCGTCGGCGGGTCAATCAAGACGCTCAGCTCGACGCATTCTTTCAGCCTCACAACCGAGTGTGGAGCGACTTGTTTGTGGCCTACGGTCGTCCTGATTTGGCCGAACCGTTGTTACGACGTCGTGCGTCGACGGGTGACCTCGACGCGATGTATCGGCTCGCTCAAGAGTATCGCTTCGCGTCGTCGGTTTCAGACGAAGCGCTCAATCAATCGTTTGAAAAGATATGGGACATCGTGGCAACGCCACAAAGCGATGAGGACTCGCGTTTTCGCGATAAGGTGGTGACGGGCATTGATGCGATCGCAGGTCAAGTTCGTTTGGCCATGGACCGGGGCGATCAACAATCCGCCAATCAGTTGATTTTGGATCTCAATGCAATGGCTTGCACGCCATCGACAAACGTGCGACAGCACATCGCCGACACGCTCGCGGAGTTGGGGCAATTCGAACAAGCCAAGTCGATCTACCAGACGTTGCTATTGATGACCGCAATCTCATCGGAACCATCGCAAACATTGATCGACCTCGCTCGTAGCTTTCAGGGTTTCACGATCAAGGCGACCAAACGCGCGATCGATCGAACGGAATCGGCGGTACGCCTCGAGCCTGATCAGCGGCCAACTTCATTGCCGCCTGGCGATCAAGAACTTCGCCGCGCGGCCGTCGATTGGTTTGATATCGCTTTCGCAGGCATGTTGACCACGTTCGAGTATCGCCCGCAGATCTATTTGATCTATCCGCGTTTGATCTCGCGTGAACGATTGGAGATTGATTTGGCCGAACGTTTAAATGGTCCTGACGGTGTCACACGCATTTCCGACGACCGCCTCGTGAAACAAGTGAAACATCTGCAACGTCTTGATCGGATGGACATCACCACGGCAGAGTCGATCTTACCGTTACTGCGACAAGCCTCTCTTGACGAGGTCGCCGATCAATTCGTTAACAACATTCTCGAAGCGGCCGAAGAACATTTGCAGCTCTTTCCAGCTGATGCGATGATCGCCAACAACGTCGCGTGGGCATCCGCGATGAACCACCATTCCCTTGAACGAGCACTTGAATTAGCACGTCGAGCCGTCGCGTTAGAGCCTGACAGTGCGATTTACCGTGATACACTGGCCGAAATATTGGCCCGATCGGATCGCCCCGAAGAAGCCTGGATGATTGAAAAAGGCTGCCTTTTGGACGACCCTAGCCAATGGCACCTACACGAACAACTTCAAAGATTTCAAAAACTGTCGAAACCACGTTGACACCCGCTTATCGCAATTGATAACCCACACTCGAACTCAAAAGGTTTTTGTTGTTGGGTTGCCGTTTGCGGGAATGGCTTCTCATACGTCGTGTTCGCCGAATGGCTCACACGCGTCGGAAACGACGATCCTGCCGCGAAGGTTACTGGGTCAATCGTCTCGGCAGAGTAGTTTCTCAACAAAACCCACTGAGCATCGGGGTGTTCGCCTTGCGGCACCCCGATGCTTAGAAATACGTACCGCACATGACCGACACACCATCCGACGCCGATCCGGACGATTCAGCACCCCATTCAGAGGTGGATGTATCGAGCGATGACATGGGAGATTCTCCCGACGCACCCGTCCGGCGGTCTCTGGCAGTTCGACTTAAATCAATCGGCAAAGCGAAATGGTTCGTGTTGGCCGGTCTGATTTTCTTGCTTGGTTTCGCCGCATGGCGGTGGACGTCGCCCAGTCCCTTGGTCGCCCCCAAACCGCTGGCGCTTTCAGCTTCGGTTCGGTTCGGTCAAGAGATTCAAGATATCCTCGGTGGCAAGCAAACGCGGCTGTATGTTGCCGATTACGTCGTCGACGACGCGATGTTGTCATCGCTGCCGATCGAAACCCTTCGGAAAGCCAAACAAGAAGCGCTTGCAGCGAAAGACGATCCACCGCCCGCAAATGACCAAGATCAGGATCAAGCGAAAGATCCGATCTACGACGAAGCTGGCAAACGAATCAACTTTGACCCGCCGGCCTGGCAGGATTATCCGAAGGTCGACACCGTCTTGATCGATCAGGGCATCGTCACCGGCGAGGGACTGGCAAGAATCGCCGAGCTGCCCGATTTGGAACACGTGCGGTTAAGGTTGTCACCGATCACCGACGAAAACCTAAAGCCGTTGTTGCAGTGCCGTGAACTGTGGTTGATCAATCTTCCCCACAGCGAACTGACCAATGAAGGGATTCGCTCGCTGGCGGAAATTCCGAAACTCAAACAGCTTCGCCTGGGATCAAAAAACTTGACCAACGATTGCTGCCGCGCGATCGCTGAGTTGACTAAACTCCGCGGCCTGCATTTGATTGGTGTTCCGGTGACCGATGACGGAGTCAAGGTTTTGGCCGAACTACCCCATTTGGAATCGTTGTACCTGGACGATTCTGCCGTCACCGATGCGGGATGGGAGTGGGTGTTTCGCAACCATCCTGAGTTGCACATCCACATCAACCAAAAGCACCACGACCGCGACCCGCAATCACATCAACATTAACGCCTAGAGAATCCCGCCGTGGGTTCGGATCGGCGACATGTGGCTGGGCGAATCCAATTGCCAAAAACGCTCCCAATCGTCAACGATCTGACGCAGGTTGTCCGACGTGAAGAGCAACTGCTGAACGCGCCGTTCGGGGCGAGCCGAATAGATCGGCAAGAAACATCCGACGCTCGTCGTCACGGTGAGCATCAACGCCAGCCCCAAGACCATTTGACAGGCGATCGACGTGGTCGAACGACGCTTTGTCTGTGATCGAATGGTTTGCGACGAAGGTTCCGTCATCGAATTGGAAACTTTCATGCTGAGTTCCTCCATGAACTGGCAAACGCGTTGGTTCCGTTTAGCTCCAATTTCCGGTGGGACGGATCGGAGCGTCGGGATCTTCGGCTGATGGGTTGGGTTTCGAGTTGGCTGCTTTCGATCTCGATGCGGCGGCTTCGGCGGCGTGCATTTCGTTCAATTCGGCGTCGAGCCAAGCCGGGCGGCTCGGTTGTTCACTCAGATCCTGGACCCGCTGCTCCATCACCTTGCCGGGTTTGAAGCTAACTACGAATTTCTCAGGAACATGAACTTCCTTGCCGGTCTTGGGATTCCTCGCGATGCGGGCGGCCCGAGGTTTAACCTCGAAGACACCAAAATTTCGCAACTCGATTCGTCCTTCTCGGACCAGCGTTTCGACAATCGAATCGAATGTCCTTTGCACTACCTCTTTCGTCTGCTGCTGCGTCAATCCGAGTTCTTCGGAGATGACTCGCACGATTTCTTTTTTGGTCACCCCGTTCTGCTCCCAGCCGTTGACTCGCTATGTTTCGCAAGAAAAACGGCGTAAACCGTTCATGCTGCTCGACTTATGAACGATCACTGTAGAAGCGGTGGGGGGTGGGTGTCAAGGTGGCGTAAGCCGGAAAACCGGATTCACCCGGACTCCCTACCGAAAGGGAATCCCCGTGTGATCAGTATCGGTCGACCTAATCGTTAAACTTCAATCAAACCGACTTTTCCGTGCGGCGAATTTCGATTTCTTCAAAACTGTACAAACGTCCGGTTCCCGCGCCGGGGCAGACCTCGCACGTTTCCTTCCAATCGGCCTTCGTCTGCAGCGTCGAGTCCCAGAACGGCCACGTCCGACATTGGATCGGCCGTGCCTGGTAGACGAGGCAATGCCGCGATTCGGGATGCAAAAAGATGCAATCTCCGTCGGGGTACTCGACCAAACTGATCCGATTTCCGACCCGGCGGGTGAACTTGTGTTCGAACGCGTCGACATCCATCTCCATCGCCGCCGCCATGGCGTCGATTTCGTCCGGATTGACGAACACGTAACCGGGCTCGCCGCTGCAGCATGCTCCGCATTGGGTACACTCGAACGCCAACCCGGATTGGTACCAGGGGCCTTTGGCGTCCTTCGATTTCTTCGTTCCTGTACGGCTCATCGATCGTTACGAATCATATCCATGGGGGTGCGATTGGTGCCATTTCCAGGCCGTCGAGACGATGTCACGAAAATCCGTGTAGCGGGCTTCCCAGCCGAGCAATTCTTTGGCCAAACGAGCATCGGCGACGAGTTCGGGTGGATCACCGGGGCGTCGTTCTCCGATCACCGTCGGAATCGGATGGCCGGTGACCTCGCGACAGGCGTCGATGATCTCGCGAACACTCGTTCCTCGACCGGTCCCGAGGTTCACCTGGATGCCTTTGCCGGGCTGCAGTTTTTCGACCGCTGCCATGTGGGCGGACGCTAAATCGTCGACGTGGATGTAGTCGCGAATGCAGGTACCGTCGGCGGTCGGGTAATCCTTACCGAAAACGGTGATGTGTTCCCGCTGGCCCAAGGCGACTTGCAAGACGATCGGAATCAGGTGCGATTCGGGATCGTGGTGTTCGCCGATCTTGCCGCTCGGGCTGGCCCCGGCCGCGTTGAAATACCTTAACGCGGCGTAAGCAAATCCGTAGGCATTGGCGTAATCGGCGAGTGCCCGCTCGATCACCAATTTGGTGAAACCGTATGGATTGATCGGGTTTTGCGGCGTCGTTTCGGCGATCGGGATGGTTTCGGGAGCCCCGTAGGTGGCCGTCGTGCTGCTGAAGATGAATTTCTTCACATCCGT
Organism: Neorhodopirellula pilleata; assembly: GCF_007859915.1. Taxonomy (GTDB): domain Bacteria; phylum Planctomycetota; class Planctomycetia; order Pirellulales; family Pirellulaceae; genus Rhodopirellula; species Rhodopirellula pilleata. The sequence continues at coordinate 247,001 of NZ_SJPM01000007.1, read as the reverse complement.
TTTTCGCATCGCTTCGAGCAGCGACAACGCGGCGACGACGTTGTTTTGGTAGTACACCGCCGGATCACGAACCGATTCACCGACCTCGGCGAACGCGGCAAAGTGCATCACGACCTCGATTCCGTGATCCGTGAGTGTCCGCTCCACCAAATCTTGATCTTTCAGGTCGCCTCGGACGAGCGTTGCATCCGGCACGGCCGCCGCGTGGCCGCGACTCAGATTGTCATATACGACGACTTTGTGTCCCGCCGCGTGCAACATTGCTACCGCATGAGACCCGATATACCCGGCCCCACCGACCACCAAAACATTCATCCAATTAACCCTTGCTAGTTCAAACGTCGATAGACCGTATTAATAGCGAATTCGTCGGCTCGAGGACAGGACAGCCCTGAGGGAGAATCACCATGGCCCCACGACTGACCAAACTTCAAAAACTGCAAAATGGTGCCGCCGCACCCAAAAAAGTCGACGCAGGTGATTCGATCTGCTCCGATTTTTTGACCTACCTCAAGCGTGAATGCCATTTGGCCGCCAACACGGTTGCCGCCTACGGTCGCGACATGAAGCAGTTTGTTCAGTGGCTCGATGGCCGCAAACCGGCCGCGATGAAGGTTTCCGACCTGTCCGCCTTCATCGGCCATTTGCACGACAAGGGACTCGCCCCCGCGTCGATCTCCCGCAACGTCGTCGCGGTTCGGACGTTTTACAAGTACTTGCAACTCGAAGGACTCGCGACGGAGAATCCAGCCGAACTGCTCGCTACCCAAAAGGCCTGGCAGCGGATGCCCGGCGTGATGTCGCCCTCGCAGGTCGAGGCGTTTTTGAAATCCGTCAAGAAAAGCGACTCGTTTTGGGAACGCGACCGAGCGTTGCTCGAGGTGCTTTATGCGACGGGATGTCGAGCTTCGGAGGTCTGTTCGTTGCGGTTGTGCGACCTGTCGCTTTCGGAAAAACATTTGCGATGCCACGGCAAAGGGGACAAACAACGGATGGTCCCGATCGGCGGTCGAGCGATCGCGGCAATCGAACTGTACCTGCAACAGGCACGCGGCATCCTGGCGACCCGCGGCCCGACGCTGTGCGATGAGTTGTTCCTGTCGCGAGGCGGCCGACCGCTCGATCGCATCCAACTTTGGCGATTAGTCAAACGCTACGCTCAGCGAGCGGGCATCCTGTCCGACGTCAGCCCGCACTCGCTGCGGCATAGTTTTGCAACGCATCTTCTTGCCGGCGGAGCGGACTTACGACAAGTCCAAGAGATGCTCGGTCACGCCAGTATCCAAACAACCCAAATCTACACTCACGTCGAACACTCGCGACTGCGGAAAGTTCATGCGCAGTTTCACCCGCGTGCTTAGCCTGCTTCTACCGTGTCACGAAGCCCCATCCTTTTTTATAATTCGCTCACAAACCAAATTCGATCGCTCTCCCCAATGTCTTCTGCCGAGACTACGACCAACTCATGCTTAGCAAGCGTCATCAGATTGACCTTTCAAACTGCCAAGGTTGCCCCTGCTGAGCGAATTAGGTAATATCACTCAGCGGAATATCGAGTTGAGTGATTTTGGTCAAATGACCCTAGTGACTTACCCCGTATCACGGTATATCACCCTACTGACTAACCCCGTCTCGCCGTATATGACCCTACTGAGTAGGGTTGAATCTATTGTTACCCGATTGGCTTCAATCAAAGCTGACGTAGATGGACCATTCCAATCCATACTCGCCAACTTGCACGACAAGTTACTCGCGGCGCCCTCGGAACTGGCCGTTACTTTTCGCGAACACCGTGTTTGCGATTCACGTTGTTGGCGGGTTCTACGCGCTGTACGTATGGCTTCGTCCTTCAGGGCGATTTTCCTCGGACTTGGTGCAATCCATTGAAAACGCTGTCAACTCTGTGGTGTTTGTTCCGCTCTTCATGATGTTGCTCTTTGGTCCAGTGACACTAGCGACGTTGGCATATTACTTCGCCTCACATCGTAAACGGTGTCTCCGTTTCCTTACTGTTAGTCTTGGGATCGCCTCGTTCCAGTTCTACCTTGCTTTGCCGTATGCGCGTTGGTAACGTAATCGTTTAGTTCGTCGCGCAGAACGACGGGTAACCATCCCGATCGGGATAGGGGCCCGGTTGCCCGGGACCCCTCCCACACCACCGTACATGCGGGTCCGCATACGGCGGTTGAGCACGAGTTTTAAATCGCCATGTTGCCATGACGACCCAAGCCATTGGGACCGTTGCGTTCACTCGAAACCCTCGTTTGCGTGCGTGGATTGAAGTCTTAGTAACCTGCAATACACGCGTAAAACGCCGAGGGTTTTCGAGTTTTCTAAATAAATCGCAAATCAAGCTTCGCTTGATTGAGGCCTAGGACGGACGATTGAGTTTCGATTCGCAAAACCTCGCAAGCCGTCCTCAGGTGCACGGACTGGTTTTGGATTTCGTTCGTGCTCGTGCTCAGCATCGCGGTGCTCGTGCTCGCAATCGATCACCGCCGCGTTGTCTACCGATGATTCCCCGACCCCATCAAACTTGATCGCCATCCGAGTCAACATCGAGATGACTCATTTGAGCGTCAGCTTCATATTAAGGCTTGTCTTGATATCCAATCCACCGGACACAACGAGCACATCTTGGATCGTTCATCAAAGCTGCTTTTCGATTACGAGCACGAGCACCGTTTCACTGAGCACGAGCACGATGGAGCACCTCGATCCAGAACCCTCGCTTACGCAGCGGGTGACGAAAAAAGTGCAACTTCAAAACTTACTCGACGGGCTTGTATGGATCCCTTGCTTGCGCGACGGGCTTGTATCTTTGCGGCGTAGCCGCCTTAAGCCAATCTTCGGGTGTACAACCACCACTCGACGACGAGGACGATCAATACGATCACCAACAAGATTCGCCAATACTCACGCCGGGTTTCCATGCCCGCGTCGACGGCGGCGATCGTTTCGTAGCCGAGTTCAACGTCTTGCTTGGTCGCTAGCTGGCTTTCGCTCAGATCGAAAAGATTAATCGCAAACCGATCCACCACGTCTTGGCTTGGGATCGGGTTTTTGACTTCGTCACCTCGGACGAGCTGATAGTTCCCTGGCGTTTGCGTTTGCACGATCTCGACATTGCCGCCGTCGCTAACGCTAAGCGATCCCAACGACACGTCGGTGTCCTGTTCACCGGTTCGGACGAGTGTGACGTTGCGGACGGCACTCTCCAATCGAGCAACGACCATTTCACCAGGGCGATAAGACGGGGCCGCCGTGGAAGCCGACGCACCCGCCAATTGCCGCAACACATTGAAAAGAAACACCGGCCATGATCGCTCGGCGTACCAATTCGTGTTGGCTTGGACGTTGCCGTCGTCATCCTCACTGACCAAAGCAAACCCCATCACCAGGTCGCGGTAGCTTCCTCGGGGCGCGATCGCCATGACCGTCCCCGCATCGGATTCCACTAGATCCAAGGTGCCCTCGGGTCCGGAGACGGCACGGCCGGAAAAGATCAGCAACGAGTAGAGTTCCAAGTAACGCATGACCGGATGCGTGCGATCGACGTCGATCAATGTCAAACTCGTGGGTTCGGATTCGAACGACCAACCGTCGCCGGGAAGATCACCGATCGTGAACGTATTGGTCGCAGGCAGTTTGTCGGGATGGCAACGATCGAAGATGATCAAATCATCTTGTCCCGCGACGGCACGCTTGGCGTAAGCTTCGGACTTCATGTATTCCGGTGAAACAAATTCGCACGTCGCTACGCGAGCAATCTTTTCCGTCGTCAACCCTAACTCAAGCGGTTGATTTCCTTCGGTGACCACCAAGACCGAAACCAAACCCGATGGGGTCAACGATGCGTAAGCGGTGTCGTCCAAATCTAAATCATCGTTGATGTCCAAATTCAGCCGCAACCTCACCGCGTCTTGGGCTTCGACTTCGAATGACAATCCCGATTGTTCGCCTGGTTCGAGTGACACCGACGCGGCATCGATCAGGCGACCTTCGAGCAACAAGCTTGCCTCTCCACTGAGCGCAGTCTGGCCGGTATTGACGATTGTTGCGAAAGCTTCGACGCGGGTCGGATTGTTCAAATCACGGTTGGCCGAGAACGAAACGATGGCGAGGTTCTTAGTCTGAGTGGAGCCGACGGCGCGGTACTGGGGTTTTAAATTCCCAAGATTGAACTCGGTTACCTGCTCAAACCCGCCATCGCTAAAGAGCAGCATTTCCGCCGGCATCGCGTCAGCGACTTGAACGTCACCGACGTCACCGATTTGGCTGGTGCGACGCGGATTGGCCAAACCGTCGGCCGCTTTGAGCGCACCCAAAATGTCCGTCGGTCGGTTGGTGACGGCGCAGCGGGTCAGGGCATCCCGCAAGCGATTACGGTCGGACGTGAAGGCCTGCATGACTTCGGCGCGATCACTGAATTGGATCAGCATCGCGGTCTCGCTGTCCGTCATCGCATCAATGCGTTCGCCGATTTGTCGCTTGGCGAGTTCAAAGCGACTCGGCACGGCGGATTGATCGGATGCGTCCGTCGCCGGACCTTGCATACTAGCCGACGCGTCGAGTAGGAAGACAAGTCGACCGAGCGAATCGGTTTGGTCACGCACTCCCGGACGAAACAAGGCTAGGCCGGCCAGCAGCACTGCCAACAATTGCAAGAACAACAGGATGCTGTTTCGTAACCGTTGCAATAAACTGTTGACATGCAAATCCTCGATCGTTCGCGACCACAAGTAAGTGCTGGGCACTTGCACCGGTTCGCGGCGCAACTTCAAGAAGTACAACAGGACGATCCCCACGGGTACCGCCGCCAAGACAACCCAAGGCCAAAATCCGCTCAGTGCGGGCGTGAAGTTCATCGCTTGTCATTCCTCATCGCACGATTCCGCGTGAACGCAGATACTTCGTCATCACCGTTTCGATCGGCGTATCGGTGGGTACAAGCACGTGCACGATCGAACGTTTGGCACAGTAATGTCGGGCCTGTTGCAAGAACGCTTTGAGGGTTTCTTCGTAACGGTCCAAGACGAATTGGTTCACGGTGATTTCCGCCGCGTCGCCGTCTTCGACGTCGATCAATCGACGGTCGCCCCGCAGCGGCGGTTTGAGTTCTTCTTGAGAGAGCACCTGCAAGACGAAAACATCCATCTGGCGTCCGATTAACATTCGCAGGGCTGACTCGTACCCAGTCTTGTCCATCAAATCGGTAATCAAGACCACCACGCCGCTGGTCACGCCTCGGGTGACGAAGTCTTTGACCCCGTCGTGCAAGGAGACGTTTGAACCACCGGTGTCGTTGACGGAGCGATCTTCGGAACTCACGACGGCACGCGGGGATTGAACCGTTTCCAAATACTTGAGCATCTTCCACAACGAACCCCGCGACCGCACGACCGGCGCATTGCGTCCACGGGGGCCGAGTTCTTGAACACTGACCCGATCTCCGCGACACAATCCGATGTACCCCAGTGCCGCAGCCAACTGTTTTGCCACGCGAAGTTTATTGGGCGTGCCGAAGTTCATCGACGCGCTCGAGTCGATCAACGCGTAGAAATGCAGGTCTTCTTCCTCTTGAAACAGTTTCAGGAACAACTGGTCCAGTCGAGCGTATAGATTCCAGTCGATCAATCGCAGATCGTCTCCGGGGACGTAGTTTCGAAAGTCGGCAAACTCGACGCTTTGGCCTTTCCGTCGGCTGATCCGTTCCCCTTTCATCCGACCGCGAAAGATTTTGCGAGAAATCAACTCCAATCGTTCGAGCCGTTGCAACATTGCGGGCGAAAGCAATGGGCCGGATTCCGCCGCAGGCGCGGTCGTGTTGCTAACTTCGGTAGGAATGGAGGAATTCGACATGCCGATAGCTTACCGGATATTGGCCGATCCGGCACAATCAACGACGCGCAAAATGATCCGGTCTGCAAATCCGTGCCGGATCGCTAGGATAACAACGGCGACCGGCACGCGGATCGGCGTCCATTGCGAACTCAACTTCCACGTCCATCCCGACCCATGACCGATACGCCCGACGATTCCCCCCAAGAAAATAGCCAGCCGACCGACCATCCGACCGGAGAAGATTCGCCGGGTTGCCTTCCCGCAGTGGTGGCCGGAACACTGTTGATGCTGATCGTGGCGTTCGTGTTATGCGGCGTGACGACCTGGATCCTTTTTCAAAAACGCACCGAGATCGCGAGCCGATCCTTACAGGGGTTCATCCCCAACATTGAACAAAGTTTGCTTGAGCCCGACGACAAAGCTCGCGTGATCGAGCAGCTCGAGACGTTGATCAATCAAATGCGTGATCCGAACTACGATCCCGCTCAGGCAGCCGCGATTATGCAACGGATCGTTCGATTGCCGATCCCGCATTGGGGTGAACTCGACGCGGTCGAATCGTTCGTGCGGAAAGAACTGGAAGGCGACGAGCAACAACAGGCAGTCAAACAACTTTCACGGGTTCGCAGGGCCGTCGAAATGAACCAGGCGACGGTGTTCGACATCGTTGATGTGCTCGAACCGGTCGCGGTGATAGACGAAACCCCTATCGGTCGGTCCCTGAAAACCAAACTCACTCGCCAAGATGTCGACGAGGTGATCGTCCGGGCAAAACGGTTAGCTGATCGGGCGGAGATCACCGATCAAAAGTTCGACCGCGTCGACATGGCCGATATCCTCGCCCGCGAGATTCAAACCGCCAAAACCGAAGGTGGCTATTGAGCCCGTATTCAGCTTGTTTGAAGTTTTGTCGGGTGTGTTTATCTGGTTTTCGCTTTTCCGGACCAATGGAGTGGAGACGCTTTCGTCGGTTTTCCGCGTGCCCCCCATTTCCAAGCCGCTATGATGAAGCGGAGCACAGGAATTTTGATGAGCAAATCTATCTGGCCGAAGGGTGATAAGACCGACGTGTTGCTCAATGCCGCACGTCAGGGCGACCCCGACGCGATCAACCAACTACTCGACCGGCACCGCGGCGGCATTCGTCGCTTGGTGGAGATGCGTCTGGACCGTAAAGTCCAACGACGCGTTGACGTCAGTGACGTCGTTCAAGAGGTTTTGGTGGAAGCCAGCGGCCGCTTGGACAAGTACCTCGACGATCCCGTAATGGCGTTCCACCTCTGGCTTCGCCAAATCGCGTGGGATCACATCATTGACACTTACCGTCGCCACCGCGTCAGTGCCAAACGCAACATGGACCGGGAACAGCCGCTCAACGTCGGTGGCGACCAGATCGACGAATCGTCGGTCGACCTCGCGATCCAGCTCTGCGACCCCGCCATGACACCCGCCGCGGTAGCAACCCAGCGTGAGATCGCGTCGAAAGTCGAAGCCGCGATTGAAAAACTCGACGATGCCGACCGTGAAGTCATCTTGATGCGGCACTACGAACACCTATCGAATCTGGAAATCGCCGAAGTCCTGAATCTCAATCCGCCCGCCGCGAGCATGCGCTACCTGCGCGCCGTCCGCCGCTTGCGAACCGTCTTGGAAGAGGACGACGAGTCGTTAGGGTGATTCACTCCTGCCATGAACGCTGATCTTCCTGAAAACTTTCCCCTCGAACTTCCGCCGCTGCCGAGTGAGCGGCTAGCGATGGACGCGCTGCAAAAACTCGCCGTTCGCGCCCTCAGCGACGTGTTGGTGATGTCGCCAGGTCGCGGGCAAGCGGCTTGGTTAGCTGAAACGATTTGGCCCGAAGCGAACGTGACAAGTTGGTTCATCGATTCGCATCGCGCCGCCCAGGCCGAGCTCGCTGCCGGTCAAGCCGGACATCATCCGTTGATCGTTTGTGAGATGGATTTGCCCGAGCAAGCGATTGATCTCGCCGTGCTGCCCGTGCTCAAGACCGGTGAAGCGGAAATGAATCGCGACTTGATGCAGCAAGCAGTTGCAAGGTTGCGAATCGGCGGGACCTTGATCACGGCCGTCAACTCTGCTGCTGATCACTGGTTGCAAGCTCAGATGCAAGGTTTGTTTGCAAAAGTGAAATGCACTCGCACCGAAGACGGCTGCGTTTACGAAGGCGTCAAGAAAGTGGAGCTCAAAAAGGTTCGTAGCTTCGAGGCCGCGATTGAGTTTCGTGTTGATGATCGTGTGCTGACGACGTATTCAAGACCCTCGGTGTTCTCGCACCGCAGCATCGACACGGCTGCGCGAATCATGATTCGTGAAGTGCCCATCACGGACGGTCAGAACGTTTTGGAACTCGGCTGCGGCAACGGAGCCGTCGCGTTGGCTGCGGCCGCTCGCTCGTCATCGGGAAACGTGTACGCGGTTGATTGCAATGCTCGATCGGTGGACTGCGTCCGCCGCGCTGCGGATCGGCATCAACTCACACATGTCACTGCGATCCTTAATCATGATGGTCAACTCGATGGCGTTGTGATGCCCTGCGATATCGCACTGCTCAACCCGCCCTACTATGGCGAGTTTTCGATCGCCAAACATTTTGTTAACACCGCCATCCGGTACGTCCGCACCGGAGGCGAGATTTGGATCATCACCAAGCAAGCCGACAACTATCATGACCAAGATTGGAAAGGAGCGTTCTTCGTTAGCTCGGTCAACGTTCAAGGCTATGATTTGATCTGCTACCGCAAGCTCTAGTCCGACCCCTTGTTTGACCGTCGAAGCTTTGCCATTCCATTTTGCAGCTTCATCAAGGTCAAGGCGACGGCGACGCGTACCGGACAGCCCACCGCCGTTGCCAACTACCTGTGACTCGAATAGTCTATACACTTCTGCTTGGCATCGCGTGATCATTCACTGCCGCATTATAAAAGTGGCATCGGCTTCCAGCCTGTGGAAACAGAAACACAGGCTGGAAGCCTATGCCAATTATTGTTCACGCGATGCTTAGCGCGGGCGAAGCGATTTGAATGCCGTTCGATTTGGGGCGATTTGCAATACGCCATCAACGGCGACGGCGGGCTGTCCTAGCATCTATTTGAAAGTCTTTCTTAATGAATTCCTCTTCAACGTTGGCCCTTCGCGGCATCATCCCGCCGCTTGTCACGCCGCTGTCTCGGCGTGACGAACTCGATTCAGAGGGATTGAATCGGTTGATCGAGCATTTGATCGATGGCGGTGTATCGGGAGTCTTCATCCTTGGCACGACCGGCGAAGCACCGAGCTTGAGCTACCGACTGCGTCGTCAATTGATCAGCGAAGTCACCGACCGGGTCGCCAATCGGATTCAGGTACTCGTCGGTGTGACCGACACCGCGTTCGTCGAATCGGTCGACTTGGCCAAACACGCCGCCGACTGCGGCGCCGATGCGGTGGTCTTGACGACGCCTTATTACTTTCCGGCCGGGCAAACGGAACTTGAAAGCTATATCCGCAACATCGCGCCCGAGTTGCCACTTCCGTTGGTGCTCTACAACATGCCACAACTGACCAAGGTGTGGTTTGAAATCGATACGTTGGAACGTCTCACCGACATCGAATCGATCATCGGGGTCAAAGACAGCAGCGGGGATCTGGAATACTTCGCCGAACTATGCGGACTCAAATCGATTCGACCGGACTGGTCGATCATGATCGGTCCGGAAGCGAGATTGGGCGAAGCCATGGCCCGGGGCGGCGATGGGGCGGTCGCGGGCGGGGCGAATGTGTTACCTCGGTTGTTCGTCGATCGTTACGACGCCCTTGTTGAGGGAGATCAAGCGAAGGCTGATGCTGCTCAAGAGAAGATCGAACGGTTCCAGAAGATTTACGACGTCGGCAAGTACGCATCACGACACATCAAAGCGACCAAATGCGCGTTGTCGCTTGCCGGTATCTGCGGCGACCTGCCCGCCGACCCGTTTCATCCATTCCATGCACCGGAGCGTGAAAAAGTAGCTGAGATCTTGCGTCAGATCACGGTCTTGCCGATCGTTCCGGCGGATGCCCCGGTCTGATGCGGGCTCAATTCTTTGCACTCGACTGGATCGTCCTGATCGCCTACTTCGTCGGCGTCATGGGGTTGGGACTGTTCTTTTGGAAACGCAGCGGTTCGAGCGAGGAGTTCACCGCCGGCGGGCGATCGTTGCCGGGCTGGCTGTGCGGCCTTTCCATTTTCGCGACGTTCTTGAGCAGCATCAGTTATTTGGCGTTGCCCGGCAAATCGTTCGTCGACAATTGGAATCCGTTTGTGTTCTCGCTGTCGATTCCGGTCGCGGCGATTATTGCGATTCGGTATTTCATGCCGCTGTACCGCGATGCGGGAGAAGTGTCCGCTTACGCACTTTTGGAAAAGCGTTTCGGCGTGTGGGCACGGTTGTACGCGAGCGGTTTTTACTTGCTGTTTCAAGTCGCTCGAATCGGCGTGGTGATGTATCTAATGGCACTGCCGATGGCGGTCATCTTTGGATGGGATATTCGCTACGTGATCGTGATTACGGGTATTCTTGTGACGGCGTATTCCTTCGTCGGTGGCATCGTTGCGGTGATCTGGGCCGATGCGATCCAGGCGATCGTTTTATTAGCCGGAGCGATCGTGGCGTTGTACGTGATCTTGACCGGTCTTCCGGACCCGAGCGGCCATGAGGGAGCGATCGGACTCGCATCGGGAATGGAACAGGTGATCGATACCGGCCGGCAAGCGAACAAGTTTTCGCTCGGCGATTGGGAGTTTTTTCAATTGTCCGAAGCGACCGTTTGGGTGTTGCTCGCGTATGGGCTGTTTGAAAACCTAAAGAATTTCGGCATCGATCAAAGTTACATTCAACGCTACATCGCCTCGAAAAGCGAACGCGATGCGGCCAAGAGTTTATGGCTGAGCGCGGGTTTGTACGTTCCCGTCAGTGCTCTGTTTTTTTTCATCGGCACGTCGTTGTATGCTTGGCACGAGGCCTATCCGATGGACACCGAGGCGGTCCGTCGGGTGGTTGCCAAACAAAAGCTAATGCAACAAGGCGTTGAACCGGAGTTTGTCGGCCGCGACGACGAGGAGTCATTGACGTTTTCACCTGCTTACGAAGCCCAACTGTCGCAAACGGCGGCGGCGTTAACACGCAAAGACATCGGCGATCGGGTGTTCCCGCATTTCATCGCCGCGCATCTTCCAGCCGGTGTTTCGGGTTTGCTCGTTGCGGCGATCTTCGCCGCCGCGATGAGCACCGTCTCGACTTCGCTCAACTCGTCGGCCACGTTGGTGATGAGCGATTTCTATCAACGTTTGATATCACGAAACGCCGACGATCGACAACTCATGAAAGTGCTCCATGCGGCCACCATCGCGTGGGGTTGCTTGGGAACGGGGATGGCGTTGTTTTTGGTTCGAGTGACCGAAAGTGCCTTGGATATTTGGTGGCCCCTCTCGGGCGTCTTGGGCAGCGGCATCATCGCGTTGTTCTTGCTCGGAGTCTTGGTGCGGGCCGCCGGCAGTCGCATCGCGATCGCCTCGGTGGCGTTCGGATCGGCGGTGATTGCGTGGATGGTGCTGTCTTCGAGCGGCCTGTGGCCGGAGGATTTCGCGATTCCGCCGAGCGACATGCATCCGTTACTGGTGATCGTGGTGGGGACCCTCGTGATCGTGGGCAGCGGGTTCATTTTGTCGATTCTAGCGATCATGACGTCGGAATCGTCTCAGAATTGATTCGGCAATCATCTTGAGTCCGGCTAAAATGTGAGAGGACTTCGAAACCTTCTGACCGGTTCTCAACGTATCATCGCTTTATGTTCTCGTATTTCTTTCGACCTTCGTTCGCGTTCATCTTGCTAGTCGCCTGTCTGTCAACGGACGGGTTCGCTCAGCGGAGCCTGTTGGAAGACAGTGACCCGGCCGTCGAGCAGACGATGTTGCGTGCCCAACGCGGGCCGGCGGATTTGGGGCAAGCGATCTCAGCTTTGACGCGAATGGGCGAGTTCGAGAACGTCGAACAGCTCCTCGGTTCAATCCAGCAACGCGGCTTCAACGAAGCTCAAAAGAATCAGGTTGCCGCCGAAATCAGTTCCAGCGAGCGACTGCGAATCGTCAATCATCCGCAAGTCTCGGGGACATCGATCAAGACACTCGACGAGTTGTTTGAATTGCGGGCTAAGCAGTTGCAATCACCCGATCGGCTCGGCAAAGCCATTGAGGGGTTGCTTTCTTCCGATCCCGACCAAGCTCTCCCGGCGATCCGAATTTTGTTTCAAGGCGGCGAGGCATCGACCGCGGCGCTCGTTCGAGCGATCGTGGGCACGACCGACGCGAACCGACGCGACGTGTGGTTGCGGGCCATGTTGCGCATCGATGCCGAGGCCGGTGTCGAAGCGATCCGTCGTTTGGCATTATACGGAACCCCCTCAGCAAGATCAGGCGCGATCGCGGCGTTGATTCGTTTGGATCCAAACAAGTATCCGACGGAAATGATCTTGGCGCTGCATCGCCGCGGCGACACCGATTCCGACGCGGCCCGGATGGTTGCCGAGGCGATCGAGAAGCAAGGCGAGTCGATCCCCACTCGCACCGCCGTGGTCGCCGAGTTTCGCCGGCAACTCGAAGAATCCATGCGGATCGCTGTGCATTCGGTTCGCGACATCGGTCGAACCGAAGCGTGGGTGGTGACGAAAGATCGGGAGGCAGTGAAGCGTCAACGATTGCCCGCTTGGACATTGTCGTTTCGCGACGCGGCCGATGCGGCTGCTCGGCTCGCGGCGATCGGCGACGATCGTCCCGGCAGTGTCACCGACCAAGTTGTTGCTGTGATCGCATACGAGGTTGCCAACAATCCAGACTGGGGTGGGCCCAATCAAGTGGAATCGTTCTACCAACAGTACATCCAGCCGGCTCTTGTTTCTGATGGCGAGCCGTCCCCGATCGATTCGCCCGCCGACTTGATCCTGCCCGCATTGCGGCGTGCCGTTTCAACCAACAATGATCCCGCCGCATTGGGGCTGATCCGTTTGGTTAACAACGATCGCGACTCGGTCCAGAACTGGCTCGCCGGCTCGGGTCGCGAGGTGTCCGCCTTGGTTGCCGTGGTCGATCATCCCAACTCGACCGTTCGTTACGAAGCCGCAGCCGCGATCGCCGGATTGAACCCCACGATGCGTTATGCCGGGTCGACGCGGGTTCAGGAACGTTGGATGCAAATGAGCCGTTTGGGAAATCGTGGATCGGCGATCATTCTTGAGAACCGTCCGGAAGTCGTTGCGGCTTGGGAACGGTTGATGAATCAGGCGGGTCTGGAACCGGTTTTCGTTTCCACCGCTCGCCAATTGGAAGCGATCGCGTCGATCGGCGATGACGTTCGGATGATTATCTCCAAGGCCGAACCGAAAGACGTCGCGGCGGTCGAACTGACAGATCTTGTCCGACGGATTCGAATGACCCGCGATGTTCCATTGCTGTTCTACAACGATCCGCCGCCACAACTTGCCTCGCCGGAGCCCGAAGAAGTCGTCGAAGAACTCAATGCGGAAGAAGCCCAAGCCGCCGCTGACGAGGCCGCCACCGTTCCGGACAAATACGGCATCATCGGCGGCATCGAAAACATCGAAGGGGTGGTTGAAAAAGAACTGCTTTATGGCGACTTGGATATCGATTCGACGACTCGTCGCGTCTTGGATTTGGAATACGTCGGTCGATCTCGTTGGCAAGACGTCTCACTGCGAGCCGGGATGATTAGCCAAGTCATGCGTCCTCGCAGCGTGGCCGGGTTGTACGAGATACTGCTCGAGAGTCGCCGACGCCAGCACTTGCCGCCACTAAGCCCGATCGATCGAAACCGATTTCGCCAGATCGCCGTGACCGCGCTGAGTGAATGAGGCTCCACTCAGCTAGCGCTTTGTCTAGATTCAACTTTAGGGTTGGCAACATTAGCCGTTTGGGCGCTAGCAGCGTGTTGATTTAATCGTAACCCGAAGCGTCAGCGAGGGATTGAACACCATTAAATCCTTTGTAGGTATCCCTCGCTCACGCTTCGGGTTACGATGCAAACTAAATCAACAGCCCGCTAGCCCCGGTTCTTGCGACGGAACCGTGGCTAGCGCCAAAACGGCTAATCCTAAAATTAAAGTTGGACAGACCACTAGTCATGCCAGCGGTTTCGCGGCACTCAAAAGTTTCGCGATCGGACTTATGAGAACCGCTCGTTGGTTTTGGTGTAGGTCGGGCCGCCCATTCGGCCGATCGTATTGACCTTTTCGGGAACCGGGTTGCCTTCGGCATCGAGAATCGAATCGTTCAAGTAAATTGAAACGATCCGCCCGACGACGAGGTTTGCTCCACCTGGTCCGACGCCGAGTTGCATCGCGGTCAATAATTCACATTCGATCGCCGCAGCAGCATATCGTACACGCGGCGGCTTGACGCGAGTTGACGGATATTTGTCGGTACCGGTCAACACGAATTCGTCTTCGTCGGGTCCGGTTTCGTCGGCCGATTTTTTCATCGCATCGGCGAACGGTTCGGTGACGATATTGACAACAAACTCCCCAACGGCGCGGATGTTGGCCAGCGTGTCTTTGGGCCCACCGTCGGCCCGGTTGGCGGGACAGAACATCAAGGTCGGCGGATTGACCCCGACACCGTTGAAAAAGCTGTACGGGGCTAAGTTACACGTCCCCGCCGCATCGACCGTCGACACCCAAGCGATCGGCCGCGGCGTAATCACCGCCACCATCGCTTCATAAAACCGACGCATCGAAACGTCACCGGGCGAGATGTTCATGGATTAAGACTCACATAGAGTGGAAGATACGATGGCCAATTCAGTCGACGGCTTTGTTCATCGCGATATGATCGTGGAATAGTACAACGACGTGAACCATCGCATAAACATCGAAATCAAAGAAGATGCACAAATCGAACAGGAATGCCGTTGCTGCTGGGCTGAATGGGGCCCGCGAAAACCTTCAATACAATCTTCAGCGGACAAGAGCAAGCGGCCGTTTTCGCGGGCAACGCGATCTGCGAGTATCGTTTGACTGAGACTAGGTGAAGCATCGGCAGGATGTGTCGCCGCTCCGCGGCTTGGTGATTCGTTTTGTTCCGGTGTCCCCATGCTGACGCATGGGGCTAATTGCTGTCGCGGCTCCGCCGCTGGAGGATGATGTGCATGAAACGGCCGGGGAGTCGCGGAGCGACGGTAGCAGTTAGCCCCATGCGTGAGCATGGGGACGATGAGTATGAAACGGTTCGGGAGTCGCGGAGCGACGGCAGGATGTGGTTTCGGATTTGCAAGACGACGGTGCCAATACTCTGCGTGTTTCGACTTGCCTCGCCTACCGATCCCGTTACTCGCCGAGCGGCTTCGCATCGAAGTAAAACTCATACCAATTGCGTTCCCGCATTTTCTTGCCGTCGGGTAAGCCAGCGGGCCGCAGTTCGGTGCACCACGTTTGTAAATCTTGGTGAAGTTTGCCGGCGAGTTCTTGGTGGTCTTCGATCAGGTTGCGGTGCTCGTGTTGATCGCTTTCCAAATCAAATAGAAAACGTCGTCCGTCGCCGACAAAGAGGTATTTCCACTTGCCACGACGAATGGCGGCTTGATCCCAAAAACGAAAATACAACGTTCGGGTGGAGGGATTTTGAATGTCGTTCACTCGGGGAATCAAATCCAATCCGTCGAGTTCGTTGTCGACGGTGGTCGGGTCCCCGCCCGCTAACTTCAGCACGCTCGGTGCGATGTCCAGCGTGCTGACGGGCCAATCGTATGTCGTTCCGCTGGGCAATTGACTGGGCAAGCTCCAGATCATGGGGACGCGGATCCCGCCTTCGGACAGCATTCCTTTCTCGCCGACCCAAGGTTCGTTCAGCGATCCGTCCCAGCCGCCCATGTCACCATCGATCGGCGTATCGGGCTTGGTCAACTTCAGCGGCGCCCCGTTGTCGCTGGTCATGACGATCAGCGTGTTGTCAAGCAACCCGTGATGTTTCAATCGCTCGACTATTCGGCCGACGCCGTCATCGATCGCCGCGATCATCGCCAAGGCGTATCGTCGTCGCGTCGGCATGTCGTCAGGGAAGCGTTGCAAATACTTTTCGGTCGCTTCCAATGGCGTATGAGGACCGTAATAGTTCAGTTGCAAATAGAACGGCGTCTCATCGTTTCGATCGATAAACGATACCGCCGCCTCGGTTTGCACATCGATACGGAAGTCATCGTTTCGGATCACCTTCATGGACGGAAGCAATAACGATTCGGTAGTTAGCTTGTCTTGACCTTCAGGCGGGTTGCCGGGACGAGGAAGCTCGTAGTTGACGCGATAGTTCTGCAGTTCACCCCAAAAGTATTCATCGAACCCTTGAGCGGCCGGAGAGTATGGCTGGATCTTATCCCAAGGAATGCGTCGTTGACCGCGAGGCTGGTCGACCATCGTTGGAAGTTCGCGACGCATCCAATCGACGCATAGGATGTTCGGCTCCAGATGCCACTTGCCGACAAAACCAGTTCGATAACTCAGGGGTCGCAAACGCTCGGCAATGGTCACCGCTTCGGTGGCCAGCGGCATATCGGGAATCGTATCGACGCCGAATCGTTGTTGATATCGACCGGTCATCAGACCGGCGCGCGATGGGCTGCACTGCGGCGACGTCACGTAGGCGGCCGTGCAGCGAACCCCACGACCGGCGAGCGCATCGATGTGCGGTGTTCGAATGTCATCGACTTGGCCTTGGCATCCCAAATCCGCCCAACCTTGATCGTCGGTCAAGATCACGATCACATTCGGCTTCGTCGCTGGGATGACCGCTTGCGCGGTTCGATCGCCGATCACGAAATGGCCGAGCGTGACTTTTGATTCGGAATCCGTGATCGACCAAACCGCACCCGGACGTGTCGATTGCGTTTTGGTTTGTAACGGTTCGATCGTGCCATAGGGTTGGGCGTTGCCATCACGGTCGGACCAATGCAATTGAACCGCGCCGCGCTGGCGATTGATAAAATGGACTGGAAACGGATTGCCATCCGGTTTGGATGCGGGAACTGATTCCGACGATGCGGTGTGCCATGTTAATTTGGCGAGTGATTCGACTGATGGCTCGATTGGTGACGCGAATGTTTGCGGCGCACCAGTGCGAAACGCCGCCAGTTGATCTTGCGATGGGCGACTCAATGATTCGGGCTTGGCCGCCAAGTTGGTCCACTCGAACGGGTCCGCTTGGATGTCGTAAAGTTCTTCGCTGCCGCCCGCGTAATGAATGTAGCGATGTGTCCGGCCGCTGATCGCGTAGCTGCCCGGCGTCGAAAGGAATGTCACCGAGTTGTGTTGCCAATTTTCCGTTGCCGGGTCAACTAACAACGGCAGAAGGCTCGGGCCATCATTGTTTTCCTTTTTGGGTAAGTCACACAATTCCAACAACGTAGGAAACAGGCTCAGCAGATTCACCGGCGCGTCACAAATGCTATTTGCAATAGTGCCGCTGGGCAATGCGGAACTGATTGACGTCGGGACGCGAATCATCAACGGAACCCGCGTCACAGCCCGCCACGGCGTGTACTTTTGCCAGTGTTCTTTTTCGCCGAGTTGCCACCCGTGGTCGGACCACAACACGACGATCGTGTTGTCCGCGTTGGGTCCGGATTCCAATGCGTCGAGGACGCGACCGAGCATCGCGTCGGCGAAATGAATCGAGGCGAGATAACCTTGAATGCCGCGTTTCCACTGGCCCTGATCTTGGATGTGGGCGAAATAGCGATTGCGGGCGGCACGCTGACCGGGGTCAGGCACATCGTCCAAATCATCTTCGCGATAACCGGGCGGAAGTTGGATGCTTTCAAGCGGAAACGGCTCGAAGTATTTCTTGGGAACAAACCACGGCTCGTGCGGTCGATAAAGGCCACAGCCGAGAAAGAACGGCTTGTCATGCTCTTGGCTCAATTGCTCGCCGATCCAACGACTTACCGACCAATCGCCGCCGAACTCTTCGTCGGTCACATCGAGCGCCGCCCAATCGGTTTCGACGTACTGCCACGGGCCGCCCCGTTTGAGGTTGACCGGACGCTCGGCCGGATAGAACGTTTGCGGAAACGGGTTCTCGGATTCGGCTTTGGGAAAGTATTCGTCCCATGAGCCCGCATCGATGAAGTAATGCAACAACTTGCCCGAACCGGAGGCGTGGTAGCCGTGCTCACGAAAGTAAGCAGGCAGGATGACGTCGCTCGGCATCACCTCACGCATCTTTTGGCGATTGTCGTACAGCCCTGAAAGATTGGGTGCCCGTCCGGTGAAGACGGCCGATCGGCAAGGATTGCAAGCCGGTGCCGGACAATGAGCATTGGTGAACAACACACCGCTGGCGGCCAAGCGATCGAGGTTTGGCGTGATTGTTTGTGGGTGTCCGCCCAAGCATCCGATCCAGTCGTTCAGGTCGTCCATCGCGATGAACAGAACGTTGGGACGCTTAAAATCTTCTGCGTTGACGACTGACGTGAACGTGGAAATCGCTAGAACAAAAAATAAGATTTGTTTCATGACTGTCATCGGCATTGGAGGAACCGGCGCAAGCGGGCTGTTGATTCAATTAGCCGTACCGCGTTAGCGGCGGTTAATCGGACGCCAACCGGGGCTAACGCCCATCGGCTAATTCTTGTCATTCGGTATACGACTAAATGACCAGACCGCAAGTATCACCGAGCCTGGAAGAATTGGTGGCGACTTGCAACATGCGTCACGATCGTGGTGATTTACCACGCGGTTCCCAATTGGGATGAGGTTGGTGCGCCTCGGCCATCCTCGCTTCCATTGCTTCGACGACGCCGGGATGTTCGTTCGCTACATCGTGGGCTTCCCCGATGTCTTGGCTCAGATCGAATAATTGAGTCTTGCCCGTCATCCACGGCATGCGGATCGCTTTCCAATTGCCGCTGCGGACCGCTTGCTTACCGCCCTGTTCATAGAACTCCCAGTAAAGGTAGTCGTGTGTTTGCTGGCGTTCGGGCCGGCCGGAGATCGTTGGGACAAAACTGATCGAGTCGATGTTCGCGGGCGGCGTCGCACCGGCAAGTTCCGCAGCCGTGGCCATCAAATCCCCGAAGTAACCGACATGATCGGACGTGGTGCCGGCCGGCGTTGTGCCGGGCCAACGGACGATCAACGGCACGCGAATGCCGCCTTCGGAAAGATCACGCTTCATGCCCCGCAACGGTCCGTTGGGATCGAATCGTTCGGGGTTGTGTCCGCCTTCGTTGTGAGGACCGTTGTCGCTCGAAAACATCACGACGGTGTCTTTCTCGACGCCGAGTTCACTCAGTAAATCCAAAATGCGTCCGACATCGGCGTCCATGCGTGAGATCATCGCGGCTTGGCCTTTATCCTGGTTGGGCCATTCCTTGTCGGCGTAGATGCCGTAGTCGGGCACTTCCTGACCATCACCGACGCCTTTCGTGGCCTCGTTGTTAGCGTGAGGAATCGTTAGCGAAAGGTACAAGAAGAACGGCTTCCGGTCGGGCTCCGTCGACGCATTGGTTTGGATGAATTCCAATGCCTCCGTCGCGATCAGATCATGACTGTAGGCGATTTTCTGGGTCGCCCAGCCGCCGGAGAAGCCGCCATAGGAGCCGTCTACCCGCTGAACAACATTGCCCAGTTCCGCCCGTTGTTCGTTTCGCCACAAGAATTCCGGGTAGTAGTTGTGAGCGTGAACTTGGTTGAGGTAACCGTAGAAGAAATCGAACCCTTGTCGACGCGGCAACCCCTCGCGGCCACCGGGGGCTTCGTCGCCCAATCCCCACTTGCCGCATAAGCCGGTTTGATAGCCGGCCGATTTCAAAACTTCGGCGACGGTGACGTCTTCGTCGCGTAAGGATTGAGCGGACATATCCGGTCCGCCCGCATTACCACGCACATGAGTGTGCCCCATGTGTTGACCCGTCATCAAGACGCTGCGTGAGGGCGCGCACACGGTGTTGCCCGCGTAGAAATCGGTGAACCGGATGCCTTCGGCCGCCATTTGATCGAGCCTCGGCGTTTGGATCAGTTCTTGGCCATAGCAACCGAGGTCACCATAGCCAAGGTCGTCAACAAGAATGAAGACGATGTTCGGACGCGGTGATTGGGCCGACGTTGACGAACTGACAAAAATCCAACAGCACAGCGAAAGCAGGAAAAAGTTGCGTTTCATGAGTCTCGTTCATCGCTAGGTAAGTAAGTCGAAGCTTTGCCGCGACATTCTAGCTGATGATCCCACGTCGGTGGGATGATTCGAATCGTTTACGCGATATCGAAATAACGGTTGACGATGTTCTCGAGTAGCTCTTGTCGACCGCTCGTGTTCGGCTTGGCGTCGCCTTTGTCGAGCATCAACGATTCGAGATCAGCGAAGCTCGCATTGCCGCTTTCGATTTTCTTGCCCAAGTCGCTGTTCCAACTTCCGTAGCGATTGTCGACGATTTGCTGCAACGCACCGTCCTCGATGATCTTTGCGGCGATCTTCAAGCCGCGGGCGAATGCGTCCATGCTACCGATGTGGGCGTAAAATAGATCGATCGGTTCAAAGCTTTCTCGGCGGACCTTGGCGTCGAAGTTCACGCCTCCGGTTCCGAGTCCGTACTTGAGCAGCACCAACATCGTTTGCGTCGTCAAGTAATAATTGGTCGCGAACTGGTCGGTGTCCCAACCGAGCAACAGGTCACCCGTGTTGGCGTCGATCGACCCGAGGGCTCCTTGCATGCCAGCGTATTCGAGTTCGTGCATCATCTCGTGACCGGCAAGGGTCGCGTGATTGGTTTCGATGTTCAGCTTGAAGTGATCGGTCAGATCGTACGACCGCAAGAAGTTCAAACAGGCCGCCGCGTCGGAATCGTATTGATGCTTGGTCGGCTCTTTCGGTTTCGGCTCGATCAGGAATTGGCCGGTGAATCCGATTTCTTTGGCGTAGTCGACCGCCATGTGGAAGAACCGCCCAAGGTGATCGAGTTCACGTTTCATGTCGGTGTTGTAAAGACACTGATAGCCTTCACGACCTCCCCAGAAGACATAATTCTCGCCACCGAGTTCTTTCGTTACTTCCATCGCTTTCTTGACCTGAGCGGCCGCGTAGGCGAACACTTCGACGTTGCAGGTCGTTGCCGCGCCGTGCATGAAACGTGGGTTGCTGAACATGTTGGCGGTGCCCCAAAGCAGCTTGACGCCGGTTCGTTGTTGCTCTTCCTTGAGCACGGCCGCGACCGCGTCGAGGTTCGCGTTGGTTTCAGAAAGACTTCCTCCTTCGGGGGCCACATCGCGATCGTGAAATGCGTAGTAGGGCACGTCGAGTTTTTCAAAGAACTCGAACGCGGCGCGAGCACGGTTGCAGGCGTTCTCGACTGATTCCGTACCATCGTCCCACGGGCGATGCATCGTCCCGCCGCCGAACGGATCGGCTCCTGTTCCACGGAACGTATGCCAATACGTCACGGCGAAACGCAGTTGATCCTTCATCGTTTTGCCCGCGACGACTTCGTCCGGGTTGTACCAACGGAACGCCAGCGGGTTGTTCGATTGCGGGCCTTCGTAACGGATCTTGGAAACTTCGGGAAAAGCAGTCATGGATCTCACGTGGGGAATGGGGCAAACGGAGTTATTTTCGGTGATTATCCCGAGTCAATCTCGAAATTCCAGTAGATATCGCGCATACTGATCGGAGATATTTCACATACCCATTCTCCGGTACCATGCAACGCAAGTCCGTCGCCCTGTTGATCGAGACATCCAACGGCTACTGTCGCGGGCTGCTCGAAGGCGTGATCGCTTACACCAAAGAATGCGGAAATTGGTCGGTTCATCTGACCGAACAGGAACGCGGTGCGCCGCCTCCGCCGTGGCTAAAAAATTGGGCAGGCGACGGGATCATCGCCCGAATTGAAACCGACGACATCGGTCGCCAACTTCGCGAGTTTCAAGTTCCGATCGTGGACCTCAGTGCTGCCCGTCACGTCAAAGGCGTGCCATGGGCCGACACGGAGGACCGTGCGATCTCGCAACTCGCGGTCGACCATTTCGTCGAGCGAGGTTATCGTCGGCTCGCGTTTTGTGGCGATGCCGGCTTTGCTTGGTCGCGCAAGCGCGGAGATCATTTCTGCGGCTTGGCCGAGTCGGCGGGATGCGAAACGTTTCGACTCGATTCGATCGGTCGTTACGACGAAACCTATGACTTGGCGAGAGAACGTCGCGAACTGATCGATTGGATCCGAATACTCCCGCGACCGATCGCCATCATGGGTTGTTATGATTTCAAAGCGCAGCAGATCCTCGACGTTTGCCGTCAATTGGACATCGCCGTGCCCGCCGAAGTTGCGGTACTGGGAGTTGACGATGATCGATTGATCTGTGAGTTATGCGAACCAACTCTATCGAGTGTGATTCCCGATACTTGTCGCACTGGCTACGAGGCGGCCGACCTGCTCAACCGAATGATGTCGGGCGAACGTGTTTCAACCGAGCAACCGCTGCTAACCCAACCATTGGGCATTCGTGTTCGAGAGTCGACCGATATCCTGGCGATTGATGATCCGGAAATCGCCAAGGCCTTGCAATACATCCGGCGTCATGCGACGGCCAACATCCGCGTCGCGGACGTGTTGCGAAACGTTTCGTTGTCTCGTCGGGCGTTGGAACACCGTTTCAAGAAGTGGCTTTCGCGGACGCCGCACGAGGAAATTCAGCGTGTCCGCATCAACCGCATCAAAGAGTTATTGCAAGAAACCGAACTGACAATCCATCAAATCGCCGAACGCACCGGTTTCGAATACGTCGAGTACATGACGGCGGCCTTCAAACGCGAAACCGGCACCACGCCGACCGATTATCGCAAACGCTAAAACAGCCCTCCCACTTCGGCCATGATCGCGTCAATGACATCGTCATCAAAGCTGTCTTCTTCCGAGTTGGCGTTCGCTTCGGCAACGAACATCGACAAGGGTTCCGCCGCGACATCCAGAATCGCGTTTTCGGCGTTGAGATGGTTGATGACGATCAACGCATCGAGCGGCGTGGTTTGACCATCTCCACTAACGTCCGTCGCGATTCCCAGATCCAACACCAAGGTGGTTCCCCCGAGCGGTTCGGATTGACCGGCAGCGGGCTGACTCGCTTCTTGTGCATTCAACTCGTTGATAATGTTCAAGGCATCGACCGCCGTGATGACACGATCCCCGTTTACATCCATCCGGGTCAACATCGCTGAAGGCGAGAATCGGGCTTCCGCCGTAACGCTGGGGTCAATGAAGACGTCTCGCTTGTCTAATCCCAATCGAATCAACGTCGTGCCACCCGCGTTACTTCCGCTGGTTCCGGAGCGATTGGCGAGGACCAGCCCTTCGTTGCCCGATCCTTCAAGATCCCCGAACGCTACGTCGACGACCGAACCGGCCAAATAGTTCGAATGTCCACTCGGAAGCGAACCGCTACCGTCGCCAAGCAACACATCAATTTCCCCAGGCTTGAGGGTTGCCTGGACTGGGGTTTGGTCACGGTCGTAAACGACGTTTTCAGAACGCACGACGACAACGTCATCATTGAAATCGCCGTCGAAGTCACCCACATGAACCCGGCTCGTGCCTGGCTGGAGCTGAACGGATTCCAAGATTCCTAGCGATCCGCCGTCGTTGCCAACCACAAGCAAGCGACCGCTCTGATCCAGAACAATCAACTCGTCGCGTGAGACGGAACCAGACACGCCACTTCCGACGAAATCACCGCTCAACAAATTGCCGCTGGCGAGGCTGGAGAGTTTTCCGGCGACCGAGAAGACCGGACCGCGATCGAACCTCGCGGCAAGATCAACCGATGACGATGCAACGATGTCAATCGTGGTCGGGTCTTTTCCGAAGAAGATTTGCACCGTGCCCGGCGCGTTCCCATAGCCTCGGCTGCCGAGCGCCAGATCGAGGAACAAGTCATCATTGAAATAGCCCGTTTCGACTTGGACGGGGTCTTCACCCGTGGCGAGCAATTGAGATTCCGGCTGACTGCTGAGTTTGATCCAGAACTCGTCGGAACGGAATGCCGCCGAGACATAGTCCGGTTCGTTGTCGCCGTCAAAGTCGTTGACCAACACGTCGATCGGTCCGTCACCCATATTCGGGATTTCGAATGGGATCAATCCGTCGAAACCGAACACCGCTCCGAATCCTGGACGCACACTGCTTCCGCTATTGCTTCCGCTGCTCCCGTTGTCGACGAGGATCGTCCCACCGCCCACCGTGGCGACGGCGAGATGAGTTTGAGGAATCGAGGTAGCATTGCTAGGATCCGAGGGTGCGGTCCAAGCATCGATCGCGTGAGGCCGTCCGGTTAGCGAAACGCGTTGAGGGACACCATCGACACCGCCTGACGTCGAAGGATAAACGAGCAACTCTTCGCCGCGGTCATTCACCGCGAGCAAATCATCGATCCCGTCCCGATCGAGGTCGACGACGATGATGTCGCGAACCAAATCGCCCAAGCTGATCGACGTCGGCACATCCACCAACTCACCGGGCAATCCGCAGCTTTGCGGGATCATCAACACTACACGTGCGTCGCCGGAGGACAACTGATCGAAAGCGTAGTTGCCCGATGAATCGGTAGAAGTTCGCGGTTCATCGTCGTCAAGCAGACCGTTTCGGTTGATGTCAACGAAGACCGTTGCCAGTCCCACTCCCTCGCCCTGATCGTCTTGGCCATTCTGGTTGGCATCGCAGAACACTTGACCAGACAAACTGGCGTCAGACGGCGAACCACCAAATGTGGTTGTTGTGGAGTAGTCGGCGAATCCACCGGCGGGAATGGTTAGTACCCTCCGCATCGCGTTGACGACATCGTACTCCGATCCCCGATCGACGAATCCATCTTGATTGGAATCGTTGCGAACAGCATTGTTGAGCGGGTCGCCGCTTTGCACGATGGGGCGGACGATTCCAAACTCGTCTACGGTAAATCGATCTTGCTCAAACGTGGTTCCGCCGTCATCGTTGATCCCGACGAAGGTCTGAGAGTCCAATTCAGGCCCGCCTCGATCCTTAACAAACAAAGTTAAATTGTCATTAGAGTCACGAGTAAAACCACCTCCGTCTGCGAAGACGCCATCGGCTGTGTCGGCATGAAGAAGCCTGACGAGATCGACGGTAATCGGCGAAGATGTCGGATTGGATACCCGATAGGTCTGATTCAAGAGCGACCCAGATCGTTCTCCACTGACCGCAGTGGTGGGAAGGACTTCCTGCGTCAATTCGATATCCAATCCTTCGACGCTTAAACGACTTATTGCGACATTCGAAGTCGCTGTGAACATAGTGACTTGACTTTGGCTCGCCGAATCATTGAACAAAACACGATTTCCCGAGGTTCCGATCCGGAGCCCGATGGTGGATTCAAAAATGACGGAGCGATTACCGGCGGAACCAATCGGATCAAACTGTTCAAAAAGTCCCGATAGACTGCCGAAGTTACCGAACCCGTCCAATTCAATCGTGAGGTCGCCGTCGCCCGAACCGGTCGTTAAAGTTACAAAACGAGGAACTAGGTCGATTGAAGCTGTCGCCAAGTTATTGAGGAACGGATCTTGGCTTGGATTGGTCGGGTCACTGCTTACTTCGACTTCAAAACCACGGACGTTCACTTGGCTGCTAACAGAACTCGAGACATCAATGCCGATATCGAAGTGCACCTCGTAATTGGACAACGCTCCTGCGTCCAACGTATCAATGGTAAACGTCGCAGCGGGCCGCACCTCACCACTGGGCAAGGTAACCGTTGTGGCCATCGTTGAAATCGGAGATCCCGCTTGAGTGATTTGATTAAGCGTCAAGCCGGGCGGAATGATTTGTGTCACCACCACGTTCGTCGCTGTTAGCGGACCAAGGTTCTCAACGATCAGCGTCGTTCTCGCATTTCCGCCGGGAGTGAGATCCGACGCCCCGACCACCAGACTTGTGTCGATTCGCAGGTCGTTGGTTGGTAATACGCCGAAGTCGACGGTACTGTTGATATTCGTGTCGGTTCCGTCAACGCTCACGTCCGGTTCGCCGCCGGGACTCAAGTCGATCACGGAACTGACTAATCCGATGCCGGGAACGAGCGAGGCATCGTTTTGATCAGGAAGATCCGGATTGCTAGCCTGAATCGAACTACTGATGAAGCCGAACAGAGGCCCATTCGTATTGAGTTGATTTTCATCCACCACAACGACATAAGAACCCGAGGCGAGCGGATTCCCCTGGTCGTCCTGGTCGAATAGGTAGCTACCGGTGGAGCTACTCGTCGAAGCGATCAGGGTATCGACGCTTGCTCCCTGGAATCCGATCGCGGGGTCTGCCACGCGATACAACGAGAAAACAATCGGGTTGTTGCCGACGGAGAAATTCAATTCACCGCTGTCTCGGATTCCGTTATTTTGGCTTGCGATATCGGCTAGTACTTCACCAGCATTGTCGACGAAGATGTTTCCGCCAATGCCCAGTGCGGTGTCATTATCGGTGATTCGGACGACGTCATTGTAAGCGTAAGTCGTAATGGGCGATGCCGGAGATACCAAGTAAAAAATGAACTCATCGCCTTCAACAAGCTGATCTTCCAAAAGACTGACAGTCACAAACTGAAGTTGGTCCGTCCCGGCGGAAAAGTTCAGCGTCGTATCCGTTGCGTTGTAGTCCACACCTCGCGTAGCCGGATTCAAGTTGCTGCCGATCAACGAATCAGTGAATTGAACTTGCAAGGCGTACGGTTCGGGGACGATCCTGTCTAACCCCAAACCAAACGTTACCGTCCCGTCGCCCTCGTTTGCCGATGCAAATGGGAGGACGTATTCGGCGACCTCGAGGGCTCCCACATCCGCGTTGGGTGAACCGATACCGACGCGTGGAACGTTGCGGGCGTCCGTCGAAACATTGAATACAGGAACTCGGTCGATTACCTCATCGGTAAGCACATAAGCGCGAGTGCGAACAGGACCGCCGTTGTCCGCGAGCGGCAACAGGGTTGTGTCGAACGAGACGATGTCTGTCGGATCATCGAGTCCGGGCGGGGTCGAGTTGTTGACGTTGTAGCCGAGCGAATTGAACGTGAATCCGCCGCGGAAGACTCCGATCCCGTCGGCGAACAACGTCGCGAACATGTCGATGGAATTGCCTTCCGCATCGATGTTCGAATTGAATGATGGATCGACATTGCTGGCGAAGGTTGAGAACGCGATGCGGCTGTTGGCCGCGAACGAGCCGAAGTTTTGGTAGAAGAGACCGCCCCCGCTTCCGCCGAGTGACTCGTTGTCGGTGACCGTGACGTTGGTGAAATCGATGTTGGCGTCGATCGCTCCGATGCCACCTCCATCGGCCCCGGCGATGTTGTTGTTGACGGTCACGCGGTTAAGCGTCAACGAGGGGGCGAAGGTCGTTCCTTGCAAACCGATGCCGCCAGCGAGGCCGTTGGCTTCATTGAAGGAGATGTTCGTGTCCGTCACGCTCAGATCAATGCCACCGGCCACGATGCCACCGCCGCTCGATTCGGCGACGTTGTTCCGTACATCGCTGCTGAGGATCGAGAGACTTCCCCCGTTGCTGTCGCCGGTCGCGGCGATCCCGCCACCGAGTCCACCTTGGCCTGCGATGAGGTCTGCGCGATTGAGTTCGATCAATGAATTCGAGATCGTCAGATTCGGATTCACCAAGGCAATCCCACCGCCCGCCGGTGCGTTATTATTACGGATTTCGACTCCGTCGATCGTAATCGCCGGTGAGCTAGTCGAGTCCACCGCAGTGATCACGATCGCACCGCCACCTTCGGCCGATAACACGCCACCACCGACCGTATTGTTCGCGTACTCACCCCCACTGATCGAGCCAGCGTTGTCGACGATCTCCAATCCACCGCCGCCGGAGTTGGCGGTATTGCCGGTAAAGTCGGTGTCGGTGATCGAGAAGGCTGGACTGCCAGCGCCACCGCCAAGTAAATAAACGCCTCCGCCTCCGCTATCGCTACCGTTGGCCACGTTCGATGAAATGGTCGAATTGAAAAGGATCAACGCCGCTCCATCCGCATACACACCGCCTCCGCTTTCACCCGCCGCGTTCCCACTAATCGTGGAATCCTGGATCGATAACGATCCGCCGGACACGAAGATGCCGCCTCCATTTGTGGATGCCATGTTTCCTAAAATGGTCGAACCCGTAATCGCGAGAGTGCTTCCAAAGTCCGAGTTAATCCCGCCGCCTTGACCGTCCGCAAAGGTGTTCACCGTCTGGCCACCGGTCACCATGAGTTGGCTCAGGCTCAGACTGCCACCACCGAGCACGTCCAATACCCGATCGCCGAAACCGGGGGTGGTAATGTTCCCGTTGATGTCAAACCGTACCCCACCGTCGATGATGGTGTTGGTCGGTCCGTTACCCTGGATCACTATCTCGGTTGTGATGTCTAAGTCGCCTGTTGCCGCAGCGTCTTCGCCCGTTCCGCCGATCGTTAGAACAATCGGCACTCCGTTGAGTGAGGGGGCGAACGTGATAATGTTGAGCCCCGGATCGGAGTTGGCCGCGATGATAGCCTCTCGCAGCGACGTGCCCGTACCGGTTCCGGGATCGAATGTCCCGTCGTTCTCGTCCGTCGCGGTGGTCACAAGAATTGTCGCGGGAATGGAGATCACTTCGGTCAGCACAACGTCGTTGCCATCGCCACCGACGTAACTGATCGCGAAGTTCAATCCATTGATTGCAATCAACGCACCCTCGGGAAGTCCGGCGAACGTGCCGACAATCGCATCGGGTGCGTCGTTTTGAATCAATGTCAATGATTGGTTGGGACTCGAGGCGATCATGCCACTGAGATTCAACGTGGCGTCATTGAGTTCGAGTTGGCCGCCGCCTAGTTTGATCAACTGGTCTTGGTTGGTTCCTACCGCGGTTCCGTTGACTTGCATCGTCAGCGTGCTCGATGGGTCGAAGCTTAGGTTTTCAGAGATCGTCAAGACACCGAAATCTGGGTCAAGGCTGCCGGTATATTCCCCGATCGTTAGCTCGCCGGTGACGTTGACTCCGTCGCCACTGAGCAGAGTTTGCGCGAACTGGGAGTTCGAGGTGCCGATACGTCCCGCGTTAGCGGTGACATTGATGACGCCATTGGAGGCCACCACATTCAAAGCAGGGGCGTCCAAGCTCATCGCAAACCCACCCGCTCCGGCGGTTCCGATCAAATCAATCGAACCGGTTGACTGATTGACGATGTCCACGTCACCGGTGACCGAGATACCATCATTTGCAGTGCCGGTACCACTACTGAACCCGCTGACGAGAATGCTTCCCAGGTTGGCATTGATTCGAGTCAGTCCACCTGCGTCTGACTCTAACCTCACACCGTGGTTGAAATCGGTGCCGTCGCCACCCACACCATCCACGGTAACGTTGCCATCGCTGGTGTCGCGAATTTGCCCCGGAGCAATTCGAACGCCAAAATTACTCAAGCCGGTACCCGCTCCAGTCCCGCTGACCGTGACGCCACCGCCATTCGAAAACACGTCAGAATTACCACGGATATGCACGCCGACGTTTCCGTCCAACCCTGCGCCCGCAACCCCTCCTAACTGGACGAAACCACCACCACTCGCGCCGATGGAGGTCTCATTGACAAGCAAGCCAATCTGGCCTGACGTCGTTCCATCGCTGGAGCCGTTCGCGGTCAAGTTGATATCTCCGGTGCCCATCGTTTCGATGGAGCTGCTATCAATTGAGATGCCGGTGAAGTTGTCCGAGGCGTTGGCACCGGAGCCGCCGTTGATCATGACGGTTCCGTCCTGAGTCACGATGATCGCACTGTTGAGCGAGATGTTTCGGCTGGCTTGCAGCGTCACATTCCCGGTTTGACCGATCCCAGTCGCCAATGAGGTGTCGATTCGTGCGTTTTGTTGGATATCGATCACACCGGCATTGATCGTCAGGTCGCCGGAGGAACTCAACGACTGACCGAGGCGAAGGTTGGCATCGAATACGACGGTGTCCTCGCTGGTATTGATATCGATCGACGCCCCAAAGTTGACATCGAGCGAGTCGAAGTCGATCACATCGTCACCGAAGAGCGAATTGATTCTCAGCGAGCCGGTCGGGTTGAGGAATGATACCGACTCACCAAGTGTTGAGTCGATGCGATTGCTACCAGCGGCGAAAACTTCGTCGCTCAGCGTGATCGTTTCATCGCCTCCCAAAAAGTTGAACTCTCGATCGACCACGTCGAGGCTGTCGACGATGGGTTCCAAGCCGACGTAGCTGATCAGCCCGCCGTCGATATCGACCGAACCGTCGTTGGCATTGAGGAAAGAGTGCGTGACGGTTGTCGCACTGCCGCCGGTGATCACCATCGAGTCGTTGCCACCGACGCCTCCATTGAACGTCAAACTGCCCGCCGGCAATGGATTGCCGTTCGTGTAATCAATCGTCAAGACGTCATCTCCGTCGGTGCCGTTGATGACCATAAAAGCCAGTACTCCGGTGAACTGCGAAAAAACGGTTTGGCCATCAATGACCACTTCCGTGTTGGGGCCATTGACGAACAGACCGATGTCGTTCGCATTCGCGTCAGCTTCGATTGTCACGTCGAACACGTTCACGAAATTTACCGTCTCGAAATTGGTCGGTGTGAATGCCGCCATACCGGCGATCGAGAACGACGTTGGACTGATCGTCAGAGGATTGTTCTGCGTATTCAGATTGAGGATGTCCGCAGGGGAATTGATCGGATCACCACCATCGATCTGAAATTGAGCGTTCAAGCCTCCCGAGACATTGACAGTGTCAAGACCGTCAAGCGTCGCGAGTCGAAATGTACCGACTGTGTTGTCGATCGTCGTGGAAGAAACGCCATCGGAAATCAACGTCGCCGTCACGTCAAAAACATCGTCGCCCGTGGTGCCCAACTGGGAGACGTCCGCGTCGACGTTGCCGGAAAACGTGTTGGAAAGAATCGTCGCGTCGACTCCATTGATCAACGCCAAACCATACCGGTTGTTGTTCATTACCTCCGTACCCGAAATACTGACCACGCCACCGTCGCTGAGCAATCCACCACCGGAACCGCCAGCGGCGTTGGCGCTATTTTGGTTCAAGAACGCATCGGTCAATTGGAGGCTACCGCCGATGTTGAAAATGCCACCGCCGCCCTGATCGTTGCCAAAGTTGTTCGCCGCATTCGCCCTGTTTTCAACAACTCTAGTACCGTCAATGGTCATGATGCCATCGCCGTTCCACAAACCACCGCCTTCCTCGCCAGCCATATTATTTTGAATGAAACCGCCGTTGATCGTCGTTTGGCTTGAAGCACCCGTGGCGTGCAAGCCGCCGCCATTGATCGGCGTCGTGTTGCCGTCCGCCGGAGCGATCCCGCCGAGGGTCACGTTATTGAGCGTAACGTTGCCGTTGTCGTTCTCGATCCCACCGCCACTCGATCCGGCTTGGTTACCGCTGATGGTCGTATTGGAAACGATCAGCGTGCCTTGAAAGTTGTAGATGCCACCGCCGCGTCCCGGTGTGGCGTTGTTTGAGATGGTGCTATTGGTGACCGTGAGATCGGCACCTTCATTGTAGACACCGCCGCCTGAGGTGATGGTGGTGACCCGGTTGTCGACAATCGTGACCGAATCGATCGTCGCGGTCGTGGTCGTGCCGGACGTGGAGTTGGTTATATAAATACCACCGCCCCGAGGCGATTGGTTGTCCGCGATCGTGCCGCCGGTAATGCCGACGGTCTCCATCTCCGTGATCCGCAAGCCGCGGTTGTTTTGATTCGTGTCGATGTCGACGTTGTTCATGATCAATTGATCCGCCGCTCCGTCACCTCCATCGATGATCAGCCCGGCGGTGTTGCCCGCGTCGAGTGTGTTGACGGTAATCGTGTCGTCGCCGTCACCGGCAAGAATCGTTAGCGAGAAAGCCGGATTGGCGAATGAAACCGATTCACCGAGAGATGAGTCGATCAGACTACGACCG
This sequence comes from Neorhodopirellula pilleata, assembly GCF_007859915.1. GTDB lineage: Bacteria > Planctomycetota > Planctomycetia > Pirellulales > Pirellulaceae > Rhodopirellula > Rhodopirellula pilleata. The sequence continues at coordinate 215,157 of NZ_SJPM01000007.1, read as the reverse complement.
ATTGCGTTGGCATCGTCACCCAACGTGATCGTTTCAGCTCCACCCAAGAATTCAAAGGTTCGGTCGGCCGCGCTCAGGTTATCGATGATCGGTTCCAAGCCCACGTAGCTGATCAAGCGAGAATCGATATCCACGGTGCCGTCGTTGGCATTGAGGAACGAGTGCCTAACGGTCGTCGCATTGCCACCGACGAATTCCATCGAATCGTTGCCACCAACGCCGCCATTGAAAGCGATGCCGCGGGCTGGGATGGGATTGCCTCCGGTGAAGTCGATGGTTAACACGTCGTTGCCGCCACTAAGATCAACGGCGATCTCTTGGAAGCTCGAATTCAACACGGTCCCAAACGCATTTCCGTTTCGGACGACGCCCAATCCAGTCGGGCCGGCGATCAATTCGATTTGTTCGTCCGCACCGTCGCCGAGGATCGTCAAGGTGTCGGATTGCGTCAGCGTCACGTCGTTGCCGTCACCACCGACGTAGCTGATGTTGAAGATCAAACCGTTGATCAGAGCACTGGCTCCCTCGGGTAGTCCGGCGAAGACACCATTGACCGGCGCGATCCCATTGTTGGCGATGATCGTGACCGATTGCCCAAGATTGGACGCAATGTTCCCCGTTAGATTCAATGCTGCATTGCCGAGGTTTACCCCACCGGTCACGAGAAGCTGATCGTGATCGGATCCGGCACTCAAACCATCGACGTTGATACTCAACGTATCGGCACCGCCGAGTTGCAGATCACCCGAAATGGGAAAGAAGCCGGACGCAGCGACTCCATTGATCTGGCCACCAATGTCTGTCGTCCCGCCCAGACGGATGTTGCTGGCCGATACAAGGTCGCTGACGGGAGCATCCAACGCGGGCGTGCTGAGTTGGCCGTTCGTGGCTGACGCGATGAAGTCGCCGCCGGTCGCGATGAATCCGCTTGGCCGTTCGGTTAGCATCGCAATGGCCGTACCGGCGGGGTCGCTGGTCGTTCCGTTGAGCGAGATGTTGCCGCTTCCGGTTGAAGATAGTCTCGCATCAAATTGGAGCACGACGCCGCGATTGTTGGAAACGCCCTGACCACTTTGGCCGGTCAATGTGATGCTACCGTTGCCGCTGTTGCCAATGCTGGAACCAAAGTTGACCAATACGCCGTCGTTGGAGTCACCTGTACCACTGCCCGCACCGGTGAGGCTGATGTTGCCATCGGCGGCAGCGACGGTACTGAAGTCGATGATCAATCCGTCGTTGTTCGCTCCGCCTGCTTGAGAAGTGCCGTTGATCGTGATCGTGCCGGTTGACAATTCACGAACCGCCGAATTGATAACGGCAACTCCGTGGTTGTTGTTGCCGCTGCCACGACCGGTTCCCTCGATCAAAACACCACCACCGGAGGATTGTACTGTTGCCAAAGATTCCTCGATCGCGACACCGCGATTGTCGTCGGTACCGAGGCCGCTGATTCCGGTGATGGACACCAATCCAGTTGAGGTGTCTTCCAGCGTCGTGTCGAATAACGACACGCCATGATTGAACGTCGTTGTACCGTTGCTGGTTCCGGACACGGTGACGCCACCGCCGGCCGAGCGAATCACGTTGCCAAAACCGGATGTAGCAACGCCATAATTGAACGAGGTCCCTGATTCGTTGATGCCGGTGAGCGAAATCGAACCGGTACCGATCGCGTTGATCATTGGTCGGGATCGAACCGAGATGCCGTTGTTGTTCTGGCCACTGCCGCGCCCGGTTCCAACCAACGAGATGTTGCCATTCAGAGCGGTTATCGAGGTTAAATTGTCTTCCAAGACGATACCGGAATTCGAATTGATCCCGACGCCACTTGTCCCTGTCAGAAGAATGTTGCCGTCACCACCGCTCGCGATGGTGGCACCGGAGATCATGCGAATGCCGTCATGATCAATTCCCGTTCCTGCTCCCGTTCCCACGACAGTGATGGGACCATTCAACGTGTTGATCGATGCCGCGTTTACTAAAACCCCGACGCCGCTACCGTTGATGCCGGCGGTTGCGGTTCCGGTCATACTGATCGATCCGTCAAGGGAATTGATCGAAGCGTTTGAGCTGATGACGACCCCGTCGCCGCCTCCCGCCGCATCACCAGCACCTCGAATGGACACACTGCCGCCGCCGGTATCGATCGAACCACCGATACTCACCCCCGCCAAACGGTTCAACGTTCCGCGGGCGGGCGTCGACAACGGATCTGCTCCTCCGCCGAACACCACGTCGCCGCTGTTTGTGTCGATGGCGACTCCTGAGAATATCTCGATGTTGCCTCCACCGGTTCCGTCGCGATCAGCGTTGAAGGTCAGGTCGACTTGACCGCTGACGACATCCAAACCGCCCGTGTCGACAATGATGCTGCCGGCGGCGTTGAAGCGCAAGCTGACTCGGTCAGATCCGTTCGGATTGATGATCTGCTGAAACAAGATGTCACCCGTATTAGTCGAACCGGGTTCGTCGGTTTCAATTACCACGTTGAAACCGGATTCGAGCAACCCTGTTATGTCGCTGACGCTGACCGACATTTGGGGTAGATCGTCAGGGGTGCCAAGGACGTTATCAACGCCAGCGGTCGTCGGGCGAAAGGTGACGGTCAGTCCCGAGACATCTTCAGAGTAGGAACCCGGGTCCCCATTCAGTCCGATCATCACATCGGTGGCCAACAACCGCCGACTTTCGAGCGACTCGAGCTTTAAGCGTCTCTTCTCGCCCGATCGGCGTGGGCGATCCGAACGCTTTCGCGTGGATCGGCGACCAGGCTCAAGGACGTTATTGGAAAGAATCGGTCGACAAAACGGGGGACGGAGGGGCATCGAGACGTCCTGGGTGAGTGAATCGAAAAGATTCAACAATAACGGCAGTAATGGTCGGGCAATTGATCCCCCCGAGTAAAGTCTGACGGACCACCAAAAGCAAGCGTCGGAACGCCCACGCCGCCGAAACCCAGCCCAATTCCCCTTAGCTGGCCTCAAATTTGGATTCTCGACGGTCATGAGCGAAACGTCAGGCGGGCTGTCGAGCAAAATCTCGCCGCCTCGTTGGGAAGCCGCTACAATGAAAAGCGAACGGTCGAACGAACAGAATCAGTGGCAAGACAAGAAAATCCGCATGAGCCAATCACTACGATTGACCGCCGACGAATATGGCGAAATGGTTCAGAAAGGTGCGTTTGATCACCTGCACGGAAAGATTGAACTGATCCGAGGGGAGATCCGCTGCATGAATCCTGCAGGCCCGATTCATGATGACTTCATTCTCTATCTGACAAATTGGTCGTTCACAACAACGGCCCAACGCTCGATTCAAGTCGCTGTGCAAATCGGCCTCGGTCTGCCGGAATTCGACAGTCGCCCCGAGCCCGATGTCTATTGGGTCCGAGCGGCGCGTTATCGTGAACGCCATCCGTCGGCCGCCGACGTGAAGTTGGTGATCGAGATCGCGGACAGTTCGTTGAAGGCCGACTTGATCGAGAAGGTCGACTTATACGCCAAAGCAATGATCGTCGAGTGCTGGGTCGTCGACCTCCAGGGACAGTGCGTCCATGTTTTTCGCAAGCCCGAGAACGGTCGATTCAACGACCGCAGTGTGGCAAAAGCCGGTGAGTCCCTCTCGCCGCTTGAACCTTGCAACGTTCCTCTGGATTTGGCCGACCTGTTCGGTCCTTAACGGCGGTGAACTCTCGGTCCTGAATCGCGTGGCAAAGTTTGCCGGTTTTGACGGTTCAGGTAAGACGGCGATACGTGCGGCTTGGTCGGGTTGAATTGGATATCGGGGTCGCCGGAGGGCGATGTTGAGGGACAACGGATTGTTTCGTTTTTTCCCGCCCCGCATTTTCGGTAAGACTCATGCCACAATCAACACATCACTTTCGCTCACGGATGTTGTGGATGGGTTTGGTGTTCGCTGCACTGACGGCGGCGACATTGCAGGCCGAATCTCATACCGCAATTCATTCCGAGTGCGACGCGGCGTGGTGCGGTGACGGCCATTGCGACAACGGCCATTGCAACGAATGTGGCGAGTGTGAGCACTGTTATGGTGTCGATCGTGACCCGGGTCACCCCAAGAAACCGTGCCGGACGATGCCGGGGGATCGCGACCGTGGCGATTGCCCGCCGGTGCGATACCGCATGGATCAAGACAAGCGGGCGGGGCATGCCGATGAAGTCGCGCCGTGGGCGATTTGCGGACGCCCGAACACGTTTTGTGGGAACTACACGGCTTGGTTCGTCGGTGGCGGCGCGGCGTTTTCAAAGATCCCACAATTGCCGATCCCACTATTTTCTCGAGGACGCCCCCGGGAGGCGAATGGTTGCGGCCAGTTCGGCGAAGGCACTTGGGGATTGGATTACGAAGGACTCGCCGGTCATTCCAAGGTTTGGTTGCAATACACGCAAGGAAGACGACAAGGCGGCGAAGGGGCTTACAAGACCGACGGCGAACCGAAGCTGATCGCCAAGATCAAAGAGACGCTGCATCATTGACTGTTTTAATCGAACTTAGCATCGCGTGAACATTAAGTGGTGGCGACTTTCAGTCGCCAAACCCTGAAACGTCGACTGAAAGTCGACGCCACGTTAAGAATCCATCACTTAACGTTCACGCGATGCTTAGTGGATCTTTGACAAGATCCACTACCCTAAAAACACGAGGCTGGTAGTACCGCGTCGGAACGGAAATCGTTTAGAATGCGGGGGTCAACCGCCTCCCCTCATTTTGTCAATCGCCATGATCCTTCGCCGAGGTTTTGAATTCGCCCCCGGCTATCGGTTACAAGAGTACATCGGCAAGGGCCAGTTCGGTGAAGTTTGGCGAGCGTCCGGGCCGGGCGGCGTGACGCTCGCGGCGAAGTTCATCAACCTCGAGGACAGTTCAGGGCAAAAAGAATACACAGCGATCAAACGCATCAAGTCGATCCGGCAAGCCAACCTGATGCAGATCACCGGCATCTGGCAATTGGATTACGAAGGTGTCGTACTTCCCGAACCGCCCGACGAGTTAGAGGAAACTCTCACCAACCTCGATCTGGATTCGATCGATGCCCATTCGGGATTCGTGACCAATCCCGGCCCGAAGGCGTCGTTGCTGGTCGTCGGAATGTTGCTCGGTGACGTGAGTTTGGAAAAGTATGTTCCCAAACGAAACGATCCCAACCCGCCCGCACCCGTCGCGCCGGGTGACTTGTTGCGATACATGGAAGGCACCGCCCGCGGTTTGGATTTCCTCAACGCACCCAAACACGATTTCGGTTCCGGTTTGGTCTCGTTGCAACACTGCGATATCAAGCCGGCCAACATCGTGTTGATCGGCGACTCCGCGGTAATCTGTGACTTCGGATTGGCGCGCGTGCTCAAACGCAGCGAAGCGACCATGACCGCCGCTGCCGGAACGCCCGCCTACATGTCGCCCGAGGCGATCAACGGCAAACCGTCTTGCAATAGCGATCAATACTCACTCGCGGTGACGTACTACCACCTGCGAACCGGTCGCTTGCCGTTGGAGGACGGAAGTGTTCACAAAGTATTGCAAACGCACCTTTCGGGTACGTTGAACTTCAGTCGCGTGCCAGTGATTGAGCGAGAGATATTGGAACGTGCCACGCATAAAGATTGGCGGGAACGTTACCCCAGCAACTCGGCCTTCGTCGACGCGATCCGCGTTGCCCTGACCGAGCAAGGTTTGAACACGGTGGGAGAGGGCGCGGGGCCGGCTTACGGTGGCGTTGCGGTCAAGCCGAAGCGACAATCCGATGGTTCGGGCCCGATCGGCTTGGACACGCTCGACAGTGAAGACCTGACCGACGCGTTTGTGCAACAGTCCAAAGGTGGCTCGCCGATCATCACCAGTTCCTCGATCGCCAAGACCGACGATCAAATGCCGGGGCAAGTTGCCACTGAGTTTTTGGGCCGCCCCAATCATCGCGGACCTAGCGGCGACGTCGACGACACATTCAACTTCGGATCCCAACTCGACGCCGCCCAAGCGGCCGCCAAACCGCAATCGCAATCGTACGGATTGCTTCCCGAATCGCTCGGTTCGGATGCCGTGGAATTGGCAAAGAAACCGACCGATCAAGCGCCCCGGCCAACAACATGGCGAAAGCCAGGATGGTGGGTGGGCGGCGGGATCGCGGGGCTGGCAATCTTGGCATTGACGTTGCCTTTCCTCGGCGGCAATTCGCAGCAGCAACCCGATACTCCAGGGACGATACCCGACATCGGTGAAGTCGATTCCGGGACCGGGGAAACAAACCCCTTCGAACAATCGAAGTCGCTGATCGCCGCCGATTCACTGACCCCAGAGCAACGGCTACAAGCGATCGGACTGTTTCGTGAGGCCACAAAAGCCGATCCAAAATGGTTGACCGTTCAACCCGAACTATCACTCGACCAACACGGCGGCGAAATCGAATGGCTAAAGCCGATCGGATCACCGATGGGATATCTGACGACCGGTTATGACTCGGACGTTCGATGGTGGACGTGGGCGGCCGATGGAACTGAACCAGCCCAAACGATAGCTGGCATTTCATCTACCGCCATGACGCTTCGCTCGACCGTGATCGCCAAGGCGGACAACAACATTGCCTTTCCTCAAAGCGTGCTATTGTCGGGCAACAAAAGGAGCTTGATCGTCGGAGCTCGCGATCGGGTTTCGATTTGGGAATTAAGCCCGTTGAAATCAACCGGGTTCGATGCGTTCCCCGTGCCTCATGCGGCAAGTTGGTCTTTCGACGCAGAAGTCTTGACACTCACCGCCCATCCCGAACGATCCGACCGGATCGTTGTTTCGCTCGACGATAAAGCGGCCATCGTCGTCGACACCGCGAAAACCGTTTCGTCCGAAGCCATCATCGCGTCGACGGACTTGTTAGACGTGGCGGCGGAGATTCGTTTTGTCGGATCGGGAGATCATTTGGTGGTCCGCCAAGAGGGCGGTGATGTCGTGGTCTACGATTGGGACGAATTCGAATCGAACCGCCGCGACCAATCCAGCGCCAAGGCGACCCATACGGGAATCGCGAGGTCTTGGGTCATCGAAGTGCCTCCGGTGCTTCCGAGTGGTTCATCCATGTCGGCGAACTTGTTTTGCGAGGGCAATGACAGCGGGATCGTTTCGGTTCATCAGGTGTTCGGAGACGAGCCACAAGTCGAGCGTGTTTTTGTCGATGACGATTCGCTCCAACACGGGATCACCACGATGACATCGATCTGGAAAGGTGCCGACTCGTTGATGTTGGCCAGTGGTACCGAGCAAGGTGCGGTTGCCGTGCACGTGATCGAGCGACGTGATGCGGATCGATCCGCCGGGGTGACCTTTCCACTGCGTGCCGCGTCGACGAAGCCCCTTTCGATGACCGACGAATCGAACAACGTCGGATCTCCGGTTCGCTGCCTTGCGTTCTCAAGCGATGGCGATTGGCTCGCCGCAGGCGTCGGGAACGAAGTCTGGGTAGCTTGCTTGTCTGACATCGAACCGAAGATGGCGGTGTTTCCGATGATCGGCGAAAGTATCGACAGCCTGTTGATCGACACCGATCACGACCGGCTTGTCGCGGGATGTGGTGACGGCAGCTTGGTCACACTGGATTGGTCGCATTGCCGTTTACGAGCCGTCGCCGGGCCCGTTCGCGTGGACGTGCCCGAAACGACACCAAAAGTTACGCCACCGAGCGGGAAGTTGGCTTGGCGTTAGCCACAGAGCGAAAGCTCGCGATTACCAGCAAAAACCGGACGCTATCGGGCTGTTGATTGAATCGTAACCCGCTGCGTAAGCGAGGGATCATTGATATTGGCTCATCCCTTGCTTACGCAGCGGGTTACGAAAAACCAATACCACAGGCAAAAGTGTAACTTCAAAACAGTCGCGTTCGGGCTAACTAAGAGCCTTTGGAGAACACGCGTTTGAGTTCGTCGAGACTCGTCAGGCCTCGGGCGACCGACAGAACCGCTTCGGCTTGGATGCTGCGGTGGCCTTCGGCTTTGGCGATCGAGAATAGCTGGCTGGCGTCGCTCGTCTTCGCCATGGCTGCTTTGAACTGCGGCCCCGGTCGTAGCAATTCGAACACGCCGATGCGCCCAAAGTAACCTCGACCGCCACAGACATGACACGGCGTGATCGGTGCCGGGCGGCCTTGTTCGTCGACTTGTTGTTCGATTGGTGGTGGGATGAAGGGCGCGAACAGCACCGGCACGCGGCCGGCAGGAATGCCCAACTGGGCAAGCAATTGCGGAGGCGGTTCGAAACCGACTTTGCAATTTTCACACAACCGACGTACTAAGCGTTGATGGATCACCGCGGTGGTCTTGTCGATGATCATTTTTCGACAATCCGGATAACGTTGGGCGAACGACAAGAATGCCGCGATGGGGCTGTCCGCCGCCATGCGGTGGATGACCTGGCGGTCTTCTTCGATCACCTTTTCCAAACAAACTTTCAGGGATTCGGCTTCAGGTGGGTTCGGGAACATCAACACGTCGGGCTCGCGGAGCACCATGCGGTTGACGACTTCGAGTTCGGTCTTGCCGGTGTCGCCGCCGTAGAGGTTGGGTGAGATGTTGATGATCTCGGGTTCAGGCGACTCGGCCGGTTCGAACGATTGAAAGTCTCGCACCAAACGATCAGCCGCGTTGATCGCGACGTTCCATAGGGTTGTGACGCCTTCGCCTTTTTTGGCCGTGATCAAGACGACGTTGCCTTCGCCGTTGAGCTGTTCTTTGAATTGCTCGATCATCTTGTCCCGCATCCCGAGGTCGGACAGATTACCGAATGGCAGCTTCTCGGCTTCGATTCGACAGATCACGCGTTCGCCGGTGGGAACGCCCTGGGATTGAATCGAGAGATCAAATTTGTCTTTTTTGATTTTGAACCCAAGCACGCCCTTTTGCGCGCCGCGTCGATCGGCGGGGTTCATCAATGAGAGTTGTTTAAGCGCGTATAACATCGCATCGCCGGTTTCGCGATCGAGCGGCGGCAATTGCTCCCAGTTTCCGTCGATCTGATATCGAATCGCACAGGCGTTTTGCGAAAAGTCCATCAAGATGTGCGTCGCCCGCGATTGGATCGCGTGAGCGAGTTGGCCACCGGCGATCAAGTATCCTGGTCCCTGCCGGGTACTGATCAACAGCGCCTGCGCCTCGGAGCGTTCCTTAATCTTGGGAACGTACTCGACGGGCGCGACGGTTTGCCACAATTGAATTTCAGCGGGTGCTTCAGCCATGAGGTGTTTCGGGTTGTCGGAATAGAGACTGTTTCGAAAAGGGGTCTGACCCTCTCCGGCGAGACAAAAATTCAATGAGACCGACTCGCCCAAAGGGTCAGACCCCTTTTCGAAACAATCTTAGATAATGCCGGGAGCTTTCACGTCGATGCCCTTCAGGGCCATCTTCAATGCGTCTTTGTTGGGTGCGACGGCGAAAGCGGTCGGGCGATCGATCAAGTCGTCATCAATCAGTTTTTGCAAGCTCATCGTAAAGTCTTGCATCCCGTCTTCGGCACCGATGCGGATCGCGTCGGGTAGCTTGTTGTCATGACCCTCCAGGACCAACTTGCGGATCATCGGACTGAACGTCATCACTTCGCACGTCGGCACGCGTGAAACGCCCGGACGAATGCTCTTGAGCAATTTCTGCGCGACGATGCCCTTCATGTTGAACGCGATCGCGCTGCGGATCGCACGGTGCATCTCTTCGGGGAACAAGTCCAAGATCCGTCCGATGCACGTCGACGCGCTCGCGGCGTGAATCGTACCGAACACGAGGTGCCCGGTTTCGGCGGCGTGAATCGCCGTCATGAACGTTTCTTCATCACGAAGCTCGCCGACGAGAATGATGTCGGGGTCTTCCCGCACGGCGTGTTTCATCCCGATCGAAAAGTTCGCGACGTCCTGGCCGATCTCACGCTGATTGATCAGTGATTTGTCTTCGGTGAAGATGAACTCGATCGGGTCTTCGAGGGTCAGGATGTGCTTGCGATAGATGCTGTTGATGTAATTGAGCATCGAACCGATCGTCGTACTCTTGCCCGAACCCGTCACGCCGGCGAGCAGCACCATGCCCTGTTCGTAGTGGCACAGCTGTTCGATCGATTCGGGCAAGAACAGGCCGCGAAAGTCGGGAATGAAGTTGCTGATCCGGCGGGCGACCAGACCGATATTGCCCAGCGACTTGAGCATGTTGATCCGGAAACGCCAGCGGGTCCCGTCGACGTCACAGGCGTACGAAAAGTCGGCCCCGCCCTCTTCCTCGAAAATGATCAGGTTTCGCTCGTCCATCATCGGCAACAGCAATCGGACCATCTCTTCGGCATCGATCGGGCCGCGATTGAGAGGTTTGAGTTCACCGCGAACCCGCACCATCGGCGGTTGCCCGACTTTCATGTGAAGGTCCGAACCCTCCAGTTTCACCAGGGCACGAAAAATCTTGTCGACTTCGAGTTCCTTCTTCTCTTGCAGAAGTGAACTCTTGAGTCGGGCCGCGACCGCATCGGCCGACATATCTCGGCCCGGCGCGGAAGAAGCTGCTTTAGCGGGTTTGCCGTGAGACATGGATCGTGTGACTGGAGAAAAGGTATTGAGCTGCGAGATCGGGGCGGATTCGAGACGAGCAGCCCAGACGAGTTGTCAATAGCTTACTCGATTCGGAAAGATTGTCGATTCACGAGAGCTGATTGGCCAAGATGATCAGCCGGTAAAAGCCGAGCGAGAACCCCAAAAGCAGCCCCACAATGGCGATGTAGGGGGTTTGATTGCCAGCCCACTGGTCAATGGCATAACCTAACCCGCCCAAAATCAACGAGAAACTCGCTAATTCAAACCCGGCCGATGCCAGTCGCATCATTAAACGCCGCTGTTGGAAGGAATCCTGACCACCCTCCCACTTCTTGCCTTCTTCGCGGGGCTTTGAGCCTCTCGGGCTTTTGAAGTCGTTTGGGCCGTCGGTATCAGGGGGGGAGGGGTTGGGATCGTTCTGTGGGGAGGTCATCAAAAGGATTCCGTTTGGAATGATTGAGAAAATCGCTGGACTAGGTAAGACGCGACGAACGTAGCGAAAAAGGCCAGCGTGTGTCGTGTTTTCATGCCGAAGTTGGTCAAATTGTCAACCCGGCCCTAGAACGAAGAGGGGTCCCTTGTCATAATGACTTGGCTGCGAATTCCCCCTTTAATCGATTTTTTCGGGACAACCCCAAATTTTGCCCCCGATTTTGGGTGTTTCAAGCACCATTGAACAGACGCAACCGATTCTCACACGCCGTGACGTCGTTTTTACGTGGAGCCCATCATGATTACCAATGCCAACCTGAACTTACAGACACGTAAAGAGCTGGCCGAATTGGCCAAGAACTATGGCGTCGCCGGTTGGCACGCCATGAAGAAAGACGACTTGGTCAGCGAGATTCGGAAGGTCCAGCGTCGCTTGCGTCGCAAGGCGGCGACTGAATCAAAGCAGAAAGAATTAGTCGCGAAGAAAAAGGAAGAATCGGCCAAACCAAAGTCGACCACTTCCCAACCGGATAAAACCTCAACCAACCCCCGTCTTTCGGCCGCTTCGAGTTCCACCATTGCGTCCAGTCCCGCAGCCAAGCGAAGTCCTTCGTCGAGGCCGGCTTCTTCTCGGCATTCGGCTTCGCGTGCTCGAAATCGACGAACCCCTTCCCGCAACGATGCCCCCTTGCCGGAACTTTCCGAACCAAAAATTTCTGCGAAGACCTTGCAAATTCGTGCCGAAATGCGACGCCGCCGCGAGCTGATGCAGAAGCACAAGGATCTATCGACGAGCACGCTGGTCGCTGGATCTGCGGTCGCCGCCGGAGTCAACCGCCAACGTGTCGAAACACCGCACCGCGATCGAATCGTGTTGCTGGTGCGTGATTCCTATTGGTTACAAGCGAGCTGGGAAATTACTCAACAAAGCGTCCAAAGGGCTCAGTCGGCCCTGGCCGAACGATGGCACACCGCCGTTCCGACGTTGCGTTTGCTTGCCGTGGGTGACGTGGCGAGTAACCGGGCCGAAACCGTCTCTCGCGATATTTCCATCCACGGTGGCGTGAGCAATTGGTATATCGACGTCCAGGACCCGCCTTCGCGTTATCGGGTCGCGATCGGTTACTTGGCCGCCAACGGCGAGTTTCACTGCCTCTGTCGTAGCAACATCGTCGAAACTCCGGTTCCCGGGGATTGCGAGCGGCTCGACGAACACTGGGAAGATATCGCCGAAGACTACGAGCGCATCTATGCCCTCAGTGGTGGCCTGGAGTCCAGCAGCGGCGAACTTCGTGAAGCCTTCGAAGAAAAGTTGCAGCGACGCATGCCACAAGTCAACGAATCGGGCAGCATGACGGGCGACCCATCGTTGCTGCGTCAGATGAAACTCCGACTGGACGTCGACGCGGAGTTGATTATCTTCGGAAAAACCGATCCGACCGCCTCGGTCATGGTTTCCGGACACCCGGTGAAATTGCAAAGCGACGGTGCGTTCACGGTTCGAATGGAGTTGCCAGACAAACGTCAAGTGCTGCCCGTGACGGCCGAAACCCGAGACGGACTGCGCCAACGGACCACCGTCATCGCTGTTGAACGCAACACCAAAACGATGGACACGGTCGAACTTCACGAGAACAACTAGCGATTCATCCGAGTTGAGCTTGAGGTTTACGACGCAGCGAAAGTCGCCAAGACTTTCGGTGATCGGTAGCCCAACTCGCGACGTGCGGTTGATCTGGCGAGCCGACGGCGCTGGCAGGCTGTTGATTGAGTCCTCATCGTAACCCGCTGCGTAAGCGAGGGATCATTGATATTGACTCATTCCTTGCTTACGCATTTTGAAGTCGCGTAATGCAAACCAAAGAGGCGGGAACTCGCATTCAACCGGGCTCTCGTGCTCGTACTCAGCCCTCGGCGGTACTCGTACTTCGTGCTCGACGGTGTGTTTCGAGTTTGAGCACGAGTACCATTTCATTGAGGACGAGTACGCTTGACCCGCAAGGTATTTCCTCCCTGACTCCCCCCTCCGAGCCCACCATGTTATCCCGCTTGTTTGTCTGTTTGTTCGGCATGTTTGTTTCGACCGTCGCGACAGTCGCGTCCCGTGGAGACGACACTGCCCCTCTCAACGTGCTGTTGATCACCAGCGGTTGCTGTCATGATTACGATTTCCAAGCCAAGGCGTTGCAATTGGCGACCGAGAAAGCCGGCGTTGCGGCGGTTTGGACGGTGGTCAACGAAGGCGGCAAGGGCACCGAAGCGGAGATCGACTTTTACGGCAACGACGAGTGGTCCAAGGGATTCGACGTCGTGGTCCACAACGAATGCTTTGCCGCAACGACCAACCCGGACTACATCCGCAGCATCACGCGGGTCCACAAGGCTGGCGTTCCGGCCGTTGTGATTCACTGTGCCATGCACACCTACCGAGATGCCGATATCGATGATTGGCGTGAATTCCTCGGCGTGACCAGTCGCCACCACGAGCATCAAGCCCGCTACCCCATCAAGATCGCGGCGGCCGACCATCCGATCATGCGGGATTATCCGGAAGCCCACACGTCGGCGATGGACGAACTTTATATCATCGAAAAGGTGTGGCCCAATACGACCGTCTTGGCAACGTCGGATAGTCAAAAGACGGGAAAAACCAATCCGGTGATTTGGACCAATCAATATGGTAACGCCCGCGTCTTTGGCACCACTTATGGCCACTCGCGGGAAACGTTCGAAGACGAAGTTTACTTAGAGACGCTTGTCCGAGGTATGTTATGGGCCGCTGGAAGGCTGGAGTGATGAGGGACCGAAACGCTGCGACATTCGTCTCAGGCATTCGGATGTGCGTGGCAGTCGGATTGCTCGGTCTGGGATCGTCTGTTGTTGCGGAAACCCCCCTTCCCAACTTTGCGAGCGAGATTCGACCTTTGTTGTCGGATCACTGTTTTGCCTGCCATGGTCCCGACGAACAAGAGCGTCAAGCAGGCGTGCGGCTCGACACCGCCGACGGGATCGCCGAGGTCGTCGACGCCGACGCTTGGGAAGAAAGTCTGATCGTGGAACGGTTGCGGACGGATGATCCGGACCTGATCATGCCGCCGCCCGGGCATCACAAACCCCTCGATAAGCAGTCCAAGCGACTACTCGAAGCTTGGATCGCCGGCGGTGCCAAGTTCGAAGACCATTGGTCGTTCATTCCGCCCAAACGAATTGAGACACCCGATCGAACCATCGACGAGTGGCTCGACCTCAAACTGAGCGAACGGGGCCTCACGCCCAACGGTCCCGCCGACCGGACCACACTCGCCCGTCGAGTTGCGTTTGACTTGACCGGCTTGCCGCCGACTTGGGATCAGGTGCAAGGATTGGTTAACGACCCGTCACCGCTGGCCTACGAAACATACGTCGATCGCTTACTTCAGTCACCCGCATTCGGCGAACACATGGGGCGTTATTGGTTGGACCTGGTTCGCTATGGTGATACCCACGGCTTGCACTTGGACAACTACCGCGAGATGTGGCATTACCGTGATTGGGTGATCAATGCGTTCAACAGCAACAAACCGTTTGACGTTTTCATCACCGAACAACTCGCCGGCGATTTGCTTCCCGAACCAACCGTCGATCAACAAGTCGCCAGCGGTTTTAACCGTTTGAACGTCACGACGAGCGAAGGCGGGTCGATCTACGACGAAGTGTTCGCCCGTAATGTGATCGATCGAACCGACGCCTTCGGCACCATCTTCTTGGGGTTAACCACCGGCTGCGCCGTCTGCCACGATCACAAGTTTGATCCGATCACTCAAAAAGACTACTACTCGCTTTCGGCGTTCTTCAACTCGCTCGACGGAAGCGCGCTCGATGGCAACAAAAAAGACCACCCGCCGGTGATCAAGATCCCTTCGCAAGAGCAAACCGAGCGGCTCGATGAAGTCGAACGCGAGTTGGCCCATCTCGACGAGCAACTCAAAGGTCCGCTCGACGAGGTGGATGCCGCCCAATTGGCCTGGCAACGTTCGCTGACCGATCGATCCGAAATCGTCAAAGCGGAATTGGTGCCGTCCGCCGCCTCCAGTGAGGCCGGCACGACCGTGACAGTGGTCGAACGCAGCATTGTCTTGGATCAACCCAAAGCAACCGATCATGTCGAGATCGTCTTGCCAATTCCGCCGGGCACGTGGCGTACGTTCCACTTGGAGGCCCTGACCGACGAGAAACATCCCCGGGTGGGATTGTCGTCCAACGGCAACGTCGTGCTCAGTGAGATCACGCTCGACTACCGCGATAACGGACGAGCCGATACGGGTTGGCAACAGATTAAAATCGCCACAGGTCACGCGAACATCCAACAAGACGACAACGGATATGCCATCGAAAAAGCCTTCGACGGCGTCATCGACCTGGACACCGGTTGGGCCGTCGCCGGTCACGACAAAACCGGGCCTAGGTCAGCTCAATTTGAATTGACCGATCCGCTCGAGGTCACCGCATCGGCTGACAACCCGGACGCAGGACCTGAATTGCGGGTGCGGATGAGCTATCAATCGCGATACGCACAGCACATGTTTCGCGCCGTCGAGTTCCAGCTATTGGAATCGGCGATCCAGGAGTCCGTCACCCCCTCGATCCGCCTGGGCGATGTTCATGTGATCGGACCGATCGAGCGTCAGGATTCCAATGCGGGATACGCGGACGTCGTCGCCGGTGAGAACCTAGATGCGTTTGATGCGGACGCGGCGATCACATCAGGCGATCGAACTTATCGATGGCAACACCGGGCCGACGTGCTTCCAGTTTTGACGAACTTCGTTCCCAAGTCGTCCGATCATGATAGTGCGACCGTGTTGCATCAGACGATCGAATCGGAAAAAGAGCAAACCATCGAAATGACCATCGGCAATGATGGCGGTCACGTCGTGTTTCTCAACGGAGCGAAGATCGACGAGCAGCGTGGACCGGCCAAATTTCAGCCGCTGCGAAAAACGGTTTCGTTGAAACTCAAGAAGGGTACCAACCATCTGTTCATTCGCAGCGTGTCGCAACCAGGCCAAGATCAAGGCCGACTCGCGTTCGCGTTCCCATCGTCGGAGGTGGAGATCCCAAAACGTTTGGCGAAACGCCTAGACGCCTTGGCATCGGTTCCTGCGGATCAACAAGACTCTCACCAAATCAAAGCACTTCGTTCGTTCTATCGATCGTCGTATTGCAGTCACCCGCAATGGTTGGCTCTTCAAGACATGCGGAGCGGCCTATTGAAGATGAAGGATGAGGTTCAGAAACAAATTCCGACGACGTTGGTCTGGAAAGAAACCGCCCAACCTCGTGACGCCTTCGTCCTACAACGCGGGCAATACGATTCACCCGGTGAGAAAGTTGAACGACGTACTCCCGAATTCTTGCCGCCGATGCCGAAGGATGCTCCCTCGGATCGACTGGGCTTGGCGCAGTGGTTGGTTCATGAAAATCACCCGCTGACCGCGCG
The DNA here is from genome assembly GCF_007859915.1 of Neorhodopirellula pilleata. Classification (GTDB taxonomy): domain Bacteria; phylum Planctomycetota; class Planctomycetia; order Pirellulales; family Pirellulaceae; genus Rhodopirellula; species Rhodopirellula pilleata. The sequence continues at coordinate 198,685 of NZ_SJPM01000007.1, read as the reverse complement.
TGTCGCGGTTAATCGGTTTTGGCAACAAGTTTTTGGAATCGGCTTGGTCAAGACGAGTGAGGATTTTGGCAACCAAGGCAACCCGCCGTCGCACCCGGAATTGCTCGATCAACTTGCGATCGAATTTCAAGAGAGTGGATGGAACGTGAAAGCGTTCATGAAACGTTTGGTGATGACCCAGGCGTATCAACGCGGTGCGAAAACATCTCTGACGTTGCTGGCCGTCGATCCGACGAATCGCTTGCTTGCTCGCGGTCCTCGATTCCGGCTCGATGCGGAGATGTTGCGGGATCAAACATTGGCGATCTCAGGTTTGCTTGTCGACCAACAAGGCGGCCCGAGTGTGAAGCCGCCACAACCCGCCGGGTTGTGGGCCGCCGTCGGGTACACCGACAGCGACACGGCCGTGTTTGTCGCCGATGAAGGTGATCGAATTTACCGACGCAGTGTTTACACGTTTTGGAAACGCACTAGCGCCCCGGCCGTGATGACGACGTTCGACGCACCGAGTCGTGAATCTTGCACGGCCCGGCGTGAGCGAACCAACACACCGCTGCAAGCACTGCTATTGCTCAACGAACCGCAAACGTTGAAAGCGTCCCAAGAATTGGCCAAACAAGCCCTGTCGTGGAATGACTTATCGGTCTCCGGTGAAATGGATGTTCCGTCGGCACGTTTGGTTCGGTTGTTCCATCATGTCGTGTTGCGAACGCCCGAACCGGAGGAAGTCAAAACGTTGTCGCGTCTGGCGACGGATTTGGGTCACTACTACGCCAACGATCTCGACCAAGCCCAATCGTTGGTCGGGATCAGTGATGCCGAACTGGCGGCCTGGACGGTACTTTCTAATACGCTCTTGAATCTCGACGAAGTGGTCTGCAAATGAATCCGACTCAACCCACGCTCGCTTCGGATTGGCTCAATGCGTCCGAGGCTCAGACTCGCTTGGCTCAGCTTTCGCGTCGTTCGCTGTTCTCGAGATCATGCTTAGGGCTCGGTGCGGCGGCGTTGGCATCGCTCGACACACCTTGTTCCCTGCTTGCTGCCGAATCCGTTCCAACTTCCACGGCGGACTTCGCATCAAAACCATCGGGGCTGCCTGGCTTGCCGCACCATGAACCGGCCGCCAAGCGGGCGATCTATTTGTTCATGTCTGGGGCGCCGAGCCAAATGGATATGTGGGATCACAAGCCGGTCATGGCGGATTGGTTCGACAAAGACCTGCCCGAATCGATACGCCAAGGTCAACGCTTGACAACCATGACGAGCGGCCAAGCCCGGTTCCCGATCGCGCCGAGCATCTATTCGTTCACACCGCACGGGCAAAACGGAACGATGGCGAGCGAGTTGATCCCGCACATGGCGGGCAAAGTCGACGAGATCGCGTTGGTCAAATCGATGTGGACCGAAGCGATCAACCACGATCCGGCGATTACCTATATCTGCACCGGAAATCAATTGCCCGGCAAAGCGTCGCTGGGTTCGTGGTTGAGCTATGGCTTGGGAACCGAGAACGCAGACCTGCCCGCGTTCGTCGTGATGACGGCATCGTGGACGGGACGCAAACAAGCCCAAGCGCTATTCAACCGCTTATGGGGCAGCGGTTTTTTGCCGAGCAAGTACCAAGGTGTGGCGCTGCGAAGTACGGGAGACCCGGTATTGTATTTGTCCAACCCCGAGGGCATCGACGCAACCGTCCGGCGTCGGATGCTCGATTCGCTCGCCGAACTCAATCAACAAACGCTGCAACGGATCGGTGATCCGGAAACGGAAGCCCGAATCGCCCAGTACGAAATGGCGTTTCGGATGCAAACGAGCGTGCCCGAATTGGCTGACCTCAGCGACGAGCCACAACACGTGTTGGATCTCTACGGCCCCGAGGTGCTCAAACCGGGCACCTACGCGAACTGCTGCTTGATGGCTCGTCGGATGGCCGAGCGTGGTGTGCGGTTCACTCAAATTTTCCATCGCGGTTGGGATCAACATGGCCAGCTTCCCACTGACCTTCCCAATCAATGCCGCGACGTCGACCAACCTTCGGCGGGTTTGTTAACCGACTTAAAACAACGGGGTCTGCTCGACGATACGTTGGTCGTTTGGGGGGGCGAGTTTGGACGAACGGTTTATTGCCAAGGCACACTGACGAAAACCAATTACGGACGCGATCACCATCCCAAGTGCTTTACGGTGTGGTTGGCCGGAGCGGGGATCAAGCCGGGAACCGTCTTCGGCGAAACGGACGAGTTCAGCTACAACATTGTGAAAGACCCCGTTCATATCCGGGACCTGAACGCCACAATCTTGCATCAACTCGGAATCGATCACGAACGGTTCTCATACCCATTCCAAGGTCTCGAACAAAAACTGACCGGCGTTGAAGATAGCCGAGTCGTTCAAGAAATCCTGGGATAGGGTTCACGCGATGCTTACCAAGTTCCCGGAATCCTCGCGAGTTCAGCTACCACTTCATTTTGACACAAAGGCAATCATGATCAATTCACGCCGAGGCTTCTTGGGACTCGCGTCCACCTTGCCTTTGATCCCGCTGGCACAGGCGGTCGGTGCCGAGTCCGACTCGAGGTCGCCGCTCGCGACGGAAAACTTAGGGCCACGAAAGACGCATCCCATCATCCTGTCGACTTACTCACTTTGGCGATTTCGCAATGAGGAGTTCCGTGACTTTGATCGATGCCTCGACGTCGCCGATGAAATGGGATTCGATGGCGTTGAACTGTTACTCTATCAACTGGACCAGAACGAGCTACTCAGCCATTCCAAGTTGATGTCTTACAAACGCCGCGCCCTGTCGCTCGGCTTGCCGCTGATCGGTATGTCGACGCATCAGGGATTCGTGACGCCCGACCCAGAGCTTCGCAAACAAAACATCGACCGAACGATCGGCCAAATCGAACTCGCCTATCAACTCGGGATCCCGACCATGCGAGTCAACACCGGACGCTGGGGGACATCGAAAGATTTCGATGCCTTGATGGCCAATCGAGGTGTCGAACCGCCGCTGGATGGTTACACGGACGAAGATGGTTTTCCGTGGGTCATCGACGCCCTGGAGCAATGCGTTGCCGTCGCCGAAAAATGTGGCATCGTGCTGGGACTGGAGAACCATTGGGGTCTCGGTTTGACACCCGAAGGGATTTTGCGAATCATCGACGCCGTCGATTCGCCTTGGTTGCAGATCACGGCTGATACGGGCAACTTTCTGGAAGATCCCTACGAACGGCTCGATAAGATCGCTGCCCGGTCGATCTTGGTTCAAGCGAAGACTTATTACGGTGGCGGCCAGTGGTATTCATTGGACCTGGATTATCAACGGATTGGTCAGATCCTACAGAAGCACGATTACCGTGGTTTCATTTCCTTGGAGTTCGAAGGCATGGAAGACTATCGAACTGCGATTCCCAAAAGCCTCGAACTTCTTCGCCAAGCGTTCCCTCGGGTCAAAACAAACGCCACGCCTTAGCATTCAGATCGGCGGTTAATTGAGGATCGTCGGCGCGGTCGATCAGGTCGTAGTAGGCATAGGGATATTTGAAAACATGTCCCAAGCCGAGTGTTTTGTCGCCACGTTTTTGCCAGTACGCCAAATCGTCGGGCCGTAGCGGGCTCGGGGCATGCGGCTTGATCTTTCGGTCTCCCGATTGAGGACCTTGGCGGACAACCGTTAGGTATTTCCGAAACGCCACTCGACCGCTTTCGGCCCATTCGACGTCGCCCATCGCCGCGAGTTCGACAAGCGATTGCCCGAACGTGAGCAAGTGCCCGGTAAAGCCTTGGCCGTAATCGACGAAACGGTCCATCGCATCGGACGCTTCCTTCAAGATGTAACGCGAGATTTCTTGGGTGCTGTCAAAAGGCGGTGGATCGATGTCATCGTCCGGAGCCACGTCCCGCCAAGGCTGGAATGCTTTGATCAAATTGCAAACGCCTTCCACTCGTTCGGGAGTCGCCGATTCAGGCAGCATCCGGAAACCTTTGATCGCGTGCATCGCAAAGATCGCGTCATGACCGACCTGCCGTAACACGCCACTTCCATCGGCGAACGCCCGACCGATCTGTTCCGCCGCGTCTTCGACCGGGTCGGCTGCCGCAAAGGGTTCGCATAACGTACCGCTGGCCCAATTGAGATCGAACAACTCAATGATCCGGTTGGCAGTTGGGTCGTCGAGCCCGTTATCGACGCACATCAAATGAGCCGAGATCATCGACGCGCCACGATGGCCGTCGGCAAAATAGTTTCGCTCCGGTGCACGGGCTAACGCATTGAGCCCTAAATCGATCAAGCGTTTCTGCGACAGGCCGGGCTCTTCGGCAATGGCAAAACGATCCAAACCGGCGAGCGATAGCGACAACGCCGCAGCACTTTGGATCGCGAAATCACGTCGACTGATCATATCTCGGAACCGATCAATTCACCTTGCCCGCGAGTTCCCAAAGCCCCCCACAATCCGAACGGGCTTTCGCTGCCGGGGGCTCGAGGTCCTTCTCCGTTTTCGACGACCGTACCGAGTTCATAGCCACCGGCCTCGATCGAATCCGTTATGAACCGAATCGAACCATCGGCCATGCCGACATGAGCGCCGCCTTGATGTCGGCTGCTGATGGTGAGGGTCCCGACGGTGGCTTCATCACCACCAAAACAAAGTTCCCGGTTGGGCGGCAGGGTCGTGTTGCATCCCGTCATCAACGGCGTCGCGTCAGCCCACCGGAAGCCGCGTCCGGCGAAATTTGGCGGCAGCGTCATGTTCGCTCCGCCGGTCCAAAACATCGGACGCGTTGGATCAATTTGATCTCGGCAAATGGTAATGTCATCAAGTACCCCGCCACTCCATCCGTTTTGAAGCGAGGGCGAGGTTCGTGTATCCATGTCACCTAAGTCGGTAGCAATTTCGCCCAAAAGAATTGTAGCGGACAATCCGTCGGTGCAATCATCCAAGCTCGTGATCATTCGCGGTACGAACATTCCGCGGCCGGTCACTCGCATCAGCGATTCGCCGCTGGGTGACCATGTCATGCCGTCGTGACGCCAGAGTCCGTCGTCCAAGCCTTCGACCGCGTCGCCCAGACAAGCCGTGTAATTCGTTCGTCCCATCGATGGGAAACCCAATCCCGGATCGGACGGACATCGATACGTGGATACCTCGGTCGACCATGGCTCATAAGCGGACACCGACGGTGACGGCCCCATCGCCGGGTATCGAAAATCTTGATTAGGTTCGCCCATGTAATCCATCGATGCGAACCCAAGGTCATCGTCATCCACCATCGTCTCAGGTGTCGGCCCCATGTGCGATTCGGCGACCCGATCCCACATCGGCGATTGACCGACAAAGGGCGTGATCGAGACCAAGAAGCTCAAGCGAAACTGATTCGTGTTCGCAGGATCATTGGCGTTGCTAAAGGTGCCCGTTGCGTGAGGTGGAAGGTGCTCGAACGCATCGTGGTACTGACTGACGCCCAACGAAACCTGCTTCAAGTTATTGCTGCAACTCATCCGCCGTGCTGCTTCGCGAGCCGCCTGAACGGCGGGCAATAACAGCCCGACAAGAATCCCGATCACACCGACGACGATAAGCAATTCCAATAAGGTGAAGCCGGTGTGCGGTTGAGTTGGTTTCATCATAGTTTCGCGTTTAGCTAGTAATCATCGCCCATCATCGCCCCGTCGGACCGATTGCCTAGATTCGAGTAGACCACCGGATCAATGCTCTCTGACAAGAACCGCACGGAACCATCGGCGAATCCGAATTGGGCACCACCGGTGTGAGCGCTGCCGAATCCACCGACGAACGACTTGTCGATCTCGTCATCGGGAATCTCTCTCTCGCTATTCCAAACGCTCATGCCAGTGATCGCCGACGTATTTCGAAGTGACGCCCGCGTTCCCGACGCCCAACCCAATCCATCTAGATTCGGCAACATCTCACCGACTAAGATTGTATGCGAACTTCCGTCGTAGATGTCGCTGTAACGAACATCGCTATTTAAAAACAACAATCCGGAATTGTCCTCGTCGATGGGGGCCTCCACATGATGATGGCATCCGGCATAGTTGCTCAGTCCGGATGAATCGTCGGAGGTTCTGGCGTAAGGAAAGGAAGGGCACAAAAACGCGGGAATCGCCACGGCCCGAGCCGGTGCATTGGCCGGATCGTAGGTGCCCAGCTCGATGTCGAATTGATCTGCCACCCCCCGCTGTTCGATGTAGGGCAGCAACTGCACGAGGAAACTGACGTGCTGCCCGACTGGTTCGTTGACGATCGGACCGCTCTCACTGATCGAGCCGCTGGGCAGGTGCTCATGTGAGAACTCAAAGTTATGGCAGGCCAAGTTAATCTGCATCAGGTTGTTCGAGCAGGAACAACGCCGGGCCGCTTCGCGAGCGGCCTGGACCGCCGGCAACAGCAACCCCACCAAGACGCCGATGATGGCGATCACCACCAACAGCTCCACCAACGTAAATCCGCGTGACCGCTTCTCATCATGCGGGCTACGGGCGCGTACAAAATCATTCATCGGTTCATTCCCCATTGAATCAGTTACCGTTCCAAAATAGATACAACTCGTAGGCTGGGTCGCAGCGATCGCGACGACCCGGCATCCCGATCATCACCTCGCGGTCACTCTCTCTCCGCCTCGTCCGAAACTCGAACGTCGCGAGAACGCCGAGTCACTACAGGCACACCATCACGGCTTTCAATCACCGCAGTGACTCGATAGGTCACCGATCCATCCGACGAGGAGTCGGACTCAGAAGACGATTCGGAACCTCGCCGGATCGTCAATGTTCCGCTGGCGTAGCGGGGCAACGCCTCCGTCAAGTCGATCGTTCGGTCCGATTCGGGCGATTCCATCAACACTGAACGGATGCCACGATCGAGCAGCCAGCGCGTTTGTTCGAGTTGCCATTCGTTACGCATTTGATGTCGGGCACGCAAACTCGACCGGATCATCAAGCCGGTCAGTGTGATCGCGACACCCATCGCTACCAAAACGCAAATCAACACCATCCCGCGATGATGTCGGCGCTCCGGGCGGAGAGAACGAAACCGACGCGAGTGAGTCATGACGTCTCCTTTCCTAAGGCAGCTAAGCCGCATTGAAATCACCTTCCATTGGCTGATAGCGGATCGAGACGCCCGAGCCTTGCCCGGACGTCAAGGTCCGAGGGACGCGGAAACCCGAGGTCGGGCTGCGCCATCGGTCGCTTTACCGATAACGTGATCCACGAACGATCATCAACGGACCAATTCCATTCCGAACCGTCCTTGAAACGAAAACGTTCTCGAGACGGTAGGGAATCGCCTTCCACTCCGGGCTCAAGACGAGTCACGTCCGAACCGTCGATCCCGTACTCGATTCGAAGATCGTCGGACACCAAGATCAACTCTGTATCGGACTTGGATTCGACCGAGGTCGTTCGATGCACGTCATCGCGAAACTGCCGTGACAATCGCATCAACTGGTCATGATGTCGCGAGTTCTCACGCATCTTGGACGACAGCGTAAACGATTGATGGATCCAGACCGTCGCCATCAAAAACAAACTCGATGCGATCGTCATCATGATGATGGTCTCGACCAGCGAAGTTCCGCGACGATATTTTCCGGTTCGGCGATCCAAAGCGGACACGATCATGGTCATGGAGAAACCTCCCGCGTCGGGGCGGTAACCCATCCGGTCAATCGCACCGGAGCCACCGGGTAAGCAGAGCGCCACGTGAGTTCCATGTCCACACGGTCACCCAACGAATCGCGAACCCGCGTCGCGGTGATCGTGGGTTGATCAAGGTTTTCTTGAGCCATTTGCGACGGCTGTAGGTTCGAAATCAACTGATCGATTTCATCAGGGGCGGCATCAGTGATCCGCTCGATCTGATTGGCCAGCTCGTTCATGGCGATCCGTTGGTGTCCCACCTCGGACCACATTCGCGAGGCGCGAAACGCCATCGTAGTGACGGTCCCCATCGCGACCATCAATACGGACGCGGCCACGACGCACTCGATGACGGTGGTTCCCGGGCGTTTCATGCCAACACCTCGACGAGACGATAAACGGAACTGAAAACGGCGATCGCGGTAAACATCACGACCGCCGTGAGCGAGATCAAACCGACCAACGAAAGCGTTTGAAGCAGCCAAGCATTTCGATGCTGGCGTCGGTCTCGGTGGCGAGTCGCCAAATGCATCAACAACCAAGCTTGCGTGCGCCGGGCGTGCTCGGGAACGTCCCATCGATCGGCTTGGTCCGTTCCGTTAGTTGATCCGTCGGCCGAAGCTGGGGTCTCCGCCAGGACCAGCCCCGACGCTTCTTGATGGGTCAAGAATTTCTGTTCTTGCAAGGATTGCCAAGGTTCAGTTCCTCGGGCAATCGCTGTCGAAGCTGCCGACAACCGGGCACGCAATTGAGGCGTGGGATGGTATTGGGCCAATGTCCCGATCCCTGCTGCCAGCGGACGACCTTGACGAACAATCATCGCGAAGAGTGCCAATAGATGAGCGGTCTGTTCAGACAGTGATCGCCGTTTTCCGCGTCGCCAAAACGACTTGCCCTTGAGCCGACGTTGGATCACAAACAACGAAACCAAAAACAAAATTAACGACCAAAAGATCAATGCGTCATAACGTGAAATGGCAATCAGCCACAGCATCGATGTCGGCAATGCGATCTCGAATTCGTCAAACATCTTCTCGAACGTGGGAATAATGAACAGCATCAAGAACGAGACGATTAACCACGTCACGACAAAGCCGAATCCGATCTGAAACAAACGACCATCAACGCCTCGGCTGAAATCAAAACGCTGCACCGTAGAACCATCCAACTCGGCTCTATCCCTCGAGTCGTCCTGGCGGAGCAATGAAGCCAGCGTTTCCCGGACCGTTCCCGTTTCACTGGCAAGACGCAATGCCAAGACCGCCGACGGGTCCAATGCCCCCGGCGTTTGTTCGAGGGCGTCGACCATCGACATTCCCTCGGAAAGCAAACCGGCGACTTGTCGAATCGAGCGAGCCTTTCGCCCGGAAAACTCATGAGCCAGGTTTTCGACCAGCTTGGTCATGTTCCGAGGATCTTCCGCGCCTAGTTTGCCGCCGGGATCCATTTCGATCGCCATCAACAGAACCCGAATCAAGGCTCGCTCTTGCGGTTTGGAGATGGTGAGCAGGTAATGCGTGATCATGACAACCCCGAGATGAGATTAATCAACGGCATGAACAAAGCGATCAAAATAAACCAAACGATGAACCCGACTGAAACGACCATCAACGGTGACAACCATCCCAATTGCCACCGCGATCGCAAACGATCGCGATCCCAATAAACCTCAGCGACCCCTCGCAGCATTGCTGCTTTGTCGTCCGTTGATGCATCCAAATCAAATGCCGACGAAAGCAAGTGACATGATTGGCCACGAAAATGCGTGATACCGGCAAAGGGTTGCTCACCGCGATGGACGCGATCGGCCCACGCCGCACTGCCGCTTCGCAGCCAACGTCGACCGGTTGCCGATCCGGCGATGGCGATCGCGGTGGATTCGGGCTGACCGCTTTGCAATAACAACGAGAGATGCCAAGCCCAATCGGCCCAAACTTTTCGGGTCGAGTCGAACGCACTCCCAAGCCACTTTGGCGGCGTATCGGCACGACGCTCGTTACCGCTAATCATCCATACGAAAGCGAACACACACGCCGCCAACAGCAATCCGGCGAGATACAACCATGGACTCAAGATCCAATGTGAGAGCCCGATGATCGCCACCGTCGGCAACGGCAATAGCAAACCAAACTCGTCGAACATCCTTTCGAACACGGGGACAACCAGCCAGCAGGCTCCGATCAACACCAGACCACTGATTCCCAAAATCATCGCCGGATACAACAAGGACGACCACCATGGTGTGCCGGTGAAACGTTGTTGCCATGCACGCGTTACAGCCCGCTGCACGACTTCGTCGATATCGCGTTGCGTCGGATCGTTCTTCTCACGCAGCCCGAGGTAGATCTCGAGCAACATCGGCTGGCCGAGAACTGATTCGATGCGATCGCAAAATGCGAGGTAATCCGCCAATCGCATCAAACGACGACGAAGCGATCCACTGAGCGAATCCGCCGTTGCGGCCAGCGACGAGACGACTTGGTCGCGATGCCGGATCATCTCGGCCGATGAAAGTGGTGTCGGGGAGGGTTGGTTGGTGTTCATTGAGTTGACCAAATGACGGATTCGGACAAGTCGTAAATCAAGGAAACCAGCGGCGAGAACAGCAGCCATCCATAAGCCATGGCTCCGCCCCCACCCAACAAGATGATGAGGATCATGGGCGCGAGCACCCGCAAGCGTATCAACCGCGAAGCCGCGAGACTTTGCAAGTACTCGTGCGAAAGTCCAGACGTCGAACGATCGTTCAACCGGGACCGCAGCATTTTTTCCGCAAACGCGGCGTTCCGCGTCGATCGGTAGCGGTTGCCCCCGATCCAAGCGACCGATTCGGCGGCGAACCGGGTCGTTCCGATCAAGACGACAATGGCAAGTGATCCGAACGCGCAAACCAAGGCCGCCGCGTATAAGTATGTTGCCGAGATTCCTCGATTGAGCGAGGTCGGGCCGATACCGACCGAAGCCTTGGGGAGCAAAGCCATGTCCGCTCGCATCGCCTCGATAGTCGGCGTCGAGAACTTCGCGAACACCACCATGCCGATCGCGGCGACGATCAACATCAACGAGAGATACAGCCACACCGATCGAGTGACGGTCGTCAACGCGGCGTCGATGTCATTACTCAGTTGCAATCGTTCTAACGCTAAGTCACTCCGTCCGGTCGTCACGAAAGCGACCAGGGATGCCATGTACGTTTCAGGCATCTCGTCGGTCCACGATGTCCGCATTTCCAGCTCGTCGATCGATCGGCCGCCCAAGTCCATCGGCACCCCGGTGAGTCGGGCCGCCCGCAAGATCGCGTGGAACTCCGCGTGCTGTTGCCTCGTCGGAAACGGACACGTCGGAAGCGTTCGTTTCGGATTCGGGGACGATTGACTCGTTGGATCGGAACTCATCGCTGCACCCGACGCCAATCCGCAAATACTTCGCTGAGTGCCCACTGCCACGACGTGCCCGATTCGGACACTCCGATCGTATTGGTTTGACGCGCCACGTGTGCCCGGCGGGTCGCTTGCGAAAACAGTTCGTCGGCGGTTCGGCCGCGAGGAACCAACGACAATCCCAGTCCGCCGACGACCAACGTCATGGCCATCACGCCACTGGCGGCACTGAACGAAAAAAACCATCGCCGCCGCCGGTGTTTCCGATCGACCCCGTCACGAACACATTCCAAGATACTGGCTCGCAATTCGTCTCGAGGACGGATGTAATTGCCCGCATTGCGAAGTAAGTCATCGAGCGGCACCGTGTCATCGAAGAATGGTTCATTCATGATGACCCACTCCCGAGCTTTCGGTTTCGTGCGACGCCAAGAGTTGTGCCAGCTTCTGTTTCGCGTAACGATAGCGACTGGCGGCCGTCGACGGTGTGATCTCCAGCACGTTGGCGATGTCCGCGAACGTCATGTCTTCCCAAATCTTCAACACGACCACTTCGCTTTGTTGCATCGGCAGCTTCCGTAACGCCAACCAGACTTCGCGGTATCGTTCTTCGAGTTCGATCTCGTCGACGCGGCGATGCGTTAACAAATCGCACAATCCGTCGATCAATCGCCATCGTGGTTTGCGTCGACCAATCAGTAGCGACTCGTTCCGAACCATTCGTAGTAAATACGCCCACGGGTCGTCGCAGCCGGCCAGTAACTTGGGTTGGCGAGCGACCTGAATCAATGTCGTTTGCACTGCGTCTTCGGCATCGTGTTGATTGCGGGTGATCGTGGTCGCGAAGCGAACGAGTCGTTGCGACGTTAGATCGATCAAACCGCAGATCGCGTCCTCGCCCAATCGAGCCAAATTCTCGGCGCGAATGGCGACCGCGTTCTGGAATTCCGATCTAGCCGGATTCGCCGCCATTGGCGATCGGGCTTGTGGGGATTGCGGCGGTGGTTCAAATTCGCTCATCAATCTCCAGATGCGCACGCGAGAAGAATTTGTCTAACCGATTTGAAGATTCTCCAAAAATCAGTCGACCGAGACGATTCATATGGTCTCGGTGCCCGCGTACACAGCCGGTAGGTTGATCCTCCGGCCTTGTCCGTGACAAATTATTCTAACGCAAATGAACAACTCGCTGGGTCTTTGAACTTTCGCCAGACGACGGCCAGCGAGCCGTTGATTGAATCGTAACCCGAAGCGTGAGCGAGGGATGAGTCAACATCAATTATCCCTCGCTTACGCTTCGGGTTACGATTAAATCAACAGACCGCCAGGCTTACGACGAGCCTGAGCCACTTTGTCAGGCGAACCACAGCGGTGAAACCGTCGTCCGATGGCTCGATCGCGGCGAAAAACAAAGCTTAGAAGTCACCAACAGCGACGGGCTCGTCGCGGATGGGCTCGAACGAGTCGGACGTCATCTTGCTGTCACTGAGCGTGAAGATCACGAACAGGCCGACGAACACGAACGACGACAAGAACACGATCACATTGAACGCTTTGTCGGCGATCAAGTGCATGAAGAACAATCCGACTAACAACGCTTTGATCGTCGCGATTCCCATTACCACGGCGATGTCAAAACTACCTAAGTCAAAACTCGCTTGCGCGACCGTGATGATCGTCAGGATGACCAATGCGAAGAACACGGCGAACAAAACCGGCAGCGGCATCGGGTGCGCGAAATCATGTTCGTCGTGGTGGCCGTCTGCGGAGTGACCGTGATCAGGGGATGTTGCCGACATCGGATGGGATCGTTCGAAATGAGGTGAAAGGAATCAGTCGCGAGGGCAAGCCGGTGAAGGCTTTAACGAATCAGGTAAAGCAGCGGGAACAGGTAGATCCAAATTAAGTCGACCAAGTGCCAGTACAAACCGACATAGTCCACCGGGCCAAAGTACTGCTTGTTGAAGTCTTGACGAATCGCACGGATAAGCAACCAGACCAAAACGCCGATACCCGCGAGAATGTGGATCGCGTGAACACCGGTCATGCAGTAATAGATACCGAAGAACACACCCGCTTGTCGTTTGGTCAGCACGTCCTGTTCGATTGACTCAATGCCCATGTCAGCGTCCGCATCGGAAGGCAAGACCTGACCGCTGGCTAGTTCGGCCTGGGTACGTCGCGCGTTCAGGAGGTCCTTCGCACCCGTATTGATGTCTTGGGCGGCAAGCATTTCAACGGCGGTATCGTCGCTCGTTTCGGCATAGTCCGCAATCACTCCGCTAGCGGCGTCGTGCGAGTGATCGGCGTCGTCATGCGCGTACTCAGAATGATCGCCATCCACATGAGCGACGGCGTGATCGGCCCCGTGACCTTCGCTACTGCCGCTTTCCAGAATCATCCCCAGTCCAACGCCGAGGAAGAAACTTAAGCAGACAACCACCAACGGCTTGGCACATTCAAACTGAAAATGTTTCTTCTGCACAAACGCAAGAATCGCCCAAATGACGGTGCCGACCAGCAGCAAGAAGAACGGAGCACACAGGAAGTACAAACTGTTGTGCAGAAAGTAAGCCGCACTTTCGGAGAACCCGTGTTGCTGCACCATCTGTTCCATCGTCGGGTGCGGGTTCGCCTCGCTGTAGAAATAACTACCCGGTGGCAGCAAACCCATGCCCCATTTGTGCGAGTATTCGATCGACTTGACGCCGAGAAAGACCATCGCACAGGACAGCGTGCTCGCTATCAGAACGACCAATTTTTTATGTTCTTCGGTTTGGGCACAACGAACGGCCCAAGCCATCGTGAGCGAACTAAATAGCAGAACACCGGTGTTGATCGCGCCGAGTTTCGTATTCAAGAACTGGCTGCAGCCTTCGAACACCTCCGGCCGCAACATGCGGAAGATGGCGTACGCGCAGAACATCCCACTGAAGAACAACACTTCGGTGACCAGGAACAACCAAATCCCCAGCTTGCCGCTGTCGAACTGTTGTTCGGGTGTATCGAAATGGTGGGCGAGCCACGCCGGATGATCATGATCGTGGTCGTGGCCGTGCGAATCGTGAGTTTCGGATTCAGGTGCCGGGGAATCGATGGTTGCCATTATCGGGACGACTGCATGGATGAGCTAAAATGGAAGCCGACGTCATTCCGAACGCCGACGCAAGTTATAGCCGATCGTCCCATGGATGCACGAGACGATCAGCGAGACATTTCGCCGCATACGGCGAGTTACTTATCTATTTCTGTCCGCCTGCGTGGGCAGGCACTTCATTGGGCTTCTCTTCGGGAACCAGTTTGCGTTCCGGTTCCGTCGAGATGTACTTCTCTTCAGCCGCATCCCACTCGATGTTGTGGAAGTCGTACGGGTCGCCTACCACCGGTGGACGTTCGAAGTTGTAGAACGGCGGCGGGCTCGTGCAGTGCCATTCCAACGTTGCACCACCCCAAGGGTTGGCGGGAGCACGCTTGCCTTTAGCCAGCGACATCATCAACACGACGAAGGCGTAAAGCAAACCGACGCCGAGCAACAAGGCACCGTAGGTGCTCATTTGGTGCAAGAACGCGAACTCGGGATCGTATGTCGCATAACGACGAGGCATTCCGCGGCTACCCAAAACGAATTGGGGCAGGAACGTCAGGTTGAAACCGAGGAACACGAGCAACGAGGCAATCCGGCCGTGCGTTTCATTGTAAAGCTTTCCGACCATCTTGGGCCACCAATGGAACACACCACCGAGGAAGGCGATCAACGTGCCGCCGACCATCACGTAGTGAAAGTGAGCGACCACGAAGTACGTGTCGTGCAGGTGCAAGTCCGTCGCGAGCGTTCCCAGGAACAAGCCCGTCAAACCGCCGATCGTGAACAGGAAGATGAACGAGATCGCATAACACATCGGCGTCGTCAGGCTGATCGACCCCTTGTACATCGTCGCGAGCCAGTTGAACACCTTGATCGCCGAGGGCACCGAAACGGTGAACGTCAACGCCGAGAAAATGATCGTGGTCAGCGAGCTCATACCCGAAGTGAACATGTGGTGTCCCCAGACCAAGAATCCGAGCAACGCGATCGCGATCGAGGAGTAAGCGATGAAGCGGTATCCGAAGATGTGCTTGTGGCTGTGAACGCTGATCAATTCGCTGATGATGCCGAACGCCGGCAAAATCATGATGTAAACGGCCGGGTGGCTGTAGAACCAAAAGAAGTGTTGGTAGGTCACCGGGTCGCCATTGAACTCCGGATCAAAGATCCCGATGTGCATCGTTCGCTCGGCGATCAACAGCAACAACGTGATACCCAGAACCGGGGTTGCCAAAACTTGAATGATGCTCGTCGCGTAGGTCGCCCACAGGAACAACGGCATCTTGAACCAGGTCATTCCCGGTGGACGCATCGTGTTGATCGTGACGATGAAGTTCAGTCCCGTGAAAATCGAACTGAACCCGAGGATGAACGCACCCAACGTCGCCAAAATCACAGACGTGTCCGTGGTCGTCGAGTAAGGCGTGTAGAACGTCCAGCCGGTATCAAGGCCGCTGCTCATCAGAGCGGAGACGAAGAAGATCGCACCAAAAACCCACAGGTAAAAACTGCTCAGGTTCAACCGAGGGAACGCAACGTCCTTGGCTCCGAGCATCACCGGCACGAGGAAGTTTCCCAGTGCCGCCGGGATGCTGGGGATGATGAACAAGAAAACCATGATCGCCCCGTGAAGGGTGAATACTTGGTTGTAGATGTTGTTCGCCTCGGCACCGGTGAACATCCAGCCTTCCGGATCGAGCAAATGCAAACGAATTCCGAGAGCGAGCAAACCACCGATGGCGAACGCCGTCATGACCCCGATCAAATACATCAGTCCGATGCGTTTGTGATCGAGCGTGAACATCCAACTCAAGATTCCTGATGAATTGGTCAGATAGTTCTCGCGGTCGGTTGGGTAGCCGGGATCACGGCTGCCCGAGGGCACTGTGGTCGTGGCCATGAAGTCACCTCTTCGTCGAAGTTCGTTGTGATTGGATTGGATGGTTGATCGAACGGGGCGGCCGTTCGGAGTTTTTAAAAAGTCTAATTTGCCGTCATCGCCGGTTCGGCGGGTGCGGGCTGGGTCGAGCTGAGCTCTTTGAGGTATTCGATGATCGACGCAATGTCATCGTCGCTGAGTTGCCCCTTGTAGCTGGGCATGACCGGTTGGTATCCAGCGACCACTTTGGCCTTGGGCATCAAGATCGACTCGCGGATGTAATTGTCGTCGACGACGACTTCGTCACCGGAGGTGAGCCCGTGCCGCGACCCGTACAAATCCTTGAACGACGGGCCAACTAACTTCGTACCGTCGATCGAGTGGCAGCCTGAACATCCTCGTCGATTGTACATTAGATTTCCCCAAGTAGCCGGGGGCATATCCGGAGGTTTGACGCTGTTTGCTTTGATCCACGCATCGAGTTCCTCTTGCGTTTCGTGGACCACGACAGCGGTTTGCATTTCAGAGTGGTTGGTACCACAGTATTCGGTGCAGTACAGGTCAAAGAACGTATATCCCTCGGGAGTAAACTGGTGCTTGTCGTAGTCCCATGGTACGCCCTTATTCTGTTCGGTTGCCTTGGCCAAGACGTCGTCGGAAACCTTCTCGCTGGCGACGGTCGGCTTGAACCACATGTAGTTGTATCGGCCCGGTACGATGTCCTTCTTCGCCCGGAACGCCGGCACGAACAGACTATGAATCACGTCGGTGCTGCGCATCGATAGCTTGGTCGGTTCGTCTTTGACGATGTGCAGTTCCGGATGGAACGTGCCCGCACCGTAATCCATCGTCCAACCCCACTTGAAGGCTTGGACACCGACGTCGTAGGAACCTTCGGGAGGCGTTCGCATATCGAGGTACGAGATCGAACCTTGAACGAACATCCAAACCAACAGGATCGAAGGCCCGACCGACCAGGTGAGTTCAAGGGCGGTGTGGTGGGACAGTTGGCTCTCGGCCTTGGTGCCCTTTGCCTTGGTGTACTTGATCATCGTCCACACCATGAACGCCATCATCGGGATGAAGAACACCAGGCAAACGTACAGGATCATGTCATAGACCCAATCCACTTCAGCGGCGAAGGAAGAAGCTTGCTTGGGGAACCAAAAGCTATCTTCGATGTCGGCGAGGAAGCCAAGGCTTCCTGAATGGAAAGGAACTTGCATCAGGTTTTCAATTGCCGCAATCATGGTCGTTCAACCAAATCGGTTGTCAAAGGAACGTATCGTTGTATGGGATATAGGTCGTGAAATTCGCCAAGAACTTCGACGTGTTGATCGTTGGGTCCGCTAGGGAGTTGGGTTTGCTTCGGGGCGACTCTTTGGTGTGTTCGGGTTGCCTTTGTCCCCGACCCAGTAGGGCAGTAGGACCAAGAACATCATGAAGATTGTGACCGCGCCGCCGAGTCGCATGATCTTCCACGACTGAGCCACGTAGCTGTTTTCCGCCGGATCGTAGCTGTAGCACCACAATACGAATTGATCGACGATGCCGCCGACTTCACCTTGTCCGGCTTCCACCAACGCGAGCTTCATCTGGTCGGGTGGAAAAGCCACGCCCAGGGAGTAACGCGTGATCACGCCATCGGGTGAGAGAAACGCGAGCATCGCCGGGTGTGCGTATTCCTTTGTCGTCGAATTGTATTTGTAGGAAAACCCGACTTCGTCCGCCAACTTCTTGACCACCGCTGCGGTCGTGCGGGTGAATTCCCATCCGCTCGACGCGTTCTTGTGCGAGGGGACCTGTTCGATGTATTTGGCCTTCGTCTCGCGGAGTCGTTGGTCGGTATCCTTGGGATCGATACTCACGCTGAGTAATTGATAGTCGTCACCAATTTGCAACTCAGCTTTCTCGAGTGATTGGGCGAGCTGGTTCAGCTGCACGTTGCACAGCATCGGGCAGTTGCTGTAATTGAGCGTTAAGATCAAAGGTCGCTTGCCGTCGAGATAATCGCCGAGCCGCTTCTTTTGGCCGAGAGAATTGATCAGCGGCAAATCTTTCGAGACTTGAGCACCGAGTTTCTGCTCCACCGTCACGTCGCGAACTTCGCGATCGATGCGGTCGTTCAGAATGACGTCGGCACCTTCCTGCATCGGCCCCGTGTTGGGCTGGGCGACGGCGGTTTGGCTGAACCAAGCCAACAGACATAACCCCACCGCCAGGCGAACGCCCGAGGTCGAATCAAGTCGGTAAGAGTTGGTGAAAGACAGCATGTGGGTGAATTGAATCGCTATTAAGCTTCGTCGCTGGTGGGTTCGTCGGATGCCTGGGCGGCCATTTTCTTCATCACTTCGCCGATCGGCACGGTGATTTTTCCGGTTTCGGGATCGACACCGTACTTCGAAATTTCCTCCGCTTGGTCGGCCAAAACCCGATTCTGTCGGAGATAGCTGGACGACTGAACTTTTTGATCGTCCACGTAGCCGGCCATCGCGAAATACAGCACCTGAACCGCTAAGACGGTAACCGCAGTCACCACGATGGAGATCACGCTAATTGTTGCAATTCGCTTGCCGTTTAAGTCGTCGTAGGCAGCCATTTTGTTTCTACAGAATAGGGAGATTAAAAGTTTTCAAACGCCAATGACTCGCCCAAACGGGGGTCACGCACGGGCAACAATTTGGAATTTCCGGCCACGATCAGAACGAGTCCGAGCATCAGTGCGATCATGCCCACCACACACAACAACGTCGAGGCAACACCGACCGCCCCGCCCGCTCCGATGCCGGCTTCGGGAACGATCGCCCAGTACAGGTCGACGAAGTGCAGAACCAAGATGTAAGCACTCCAAAACGCGACCGCCCAGGGTCGACGACGCACGTGACGGCTCATGATGCCCGCAAACGGAAGCCCCCAGTGCAGCACCATCAATGCGATCGAGATCGGCCCCCAGGTTTCCGAGAAGCCCGGGTAGCGGGTGGCGTACCAGTGCGTTTCCTCAGGAATGTTGCCGTACCATATCAGCATGTATTGGCTGAACGAGATGTAGCCCCAAAAGCAAATGAACCCGAAGATCAATTTGCCCAAATCGTGGTAGTGTTCCACGGTCACTTCGTCTCGCATCGCACCTTGTTTCTGGAGAATGAAACTGAGCAATGCGATCGCGCAGTGGGCCGACAGGATGCTGCCGGTGAAGATGTAAACGCCGAACATGGTCGAAAACCACATCGGGGCCAAACTCATCACCCAATCAAACGCCGCGAACGAGGTGCAGAATGCGAAAAGGATCACGCACGGACCGCTGCGAGCTTGCATCCGTTCGGTCAGTGTGATTTCACCGGTTTGGTCTTGGAGTTGGCTCTTGGAAAAATACCACCACGCGATGCCGCACCAAATCGTCAAATACAACACGGCCCGAAACGCAAACCAGCCGGGATTGAGCCAACGCAGTTTCTCGGCCCATACCAAGGCGGGAACACCGTGCTCGGCTTGATAGCCTGGGTCACTCCACGAGTACAGCGAACCGGCGTAGGCGGACCAAACGATCGGGATAAACAAAATCGCCAAGGGGATGATCATGATCATCATTAGCTCGGCGATCCGGCGGACCACAACGCTCCATCCCGCCCGAGCGAGATGCTGGATCAGGACAAAGAACATCGAGCCCAACGCAAGCGTCAACGCGTACATGTATGCCGTCAAGTAAGACGACATTCCGAAGCGTCCGCCGAGCGAGGCGGTCCCGAGAAACGAACCGCCGACCAACGCAATCAGGCCGACGATGCACAACGGAAACGACAACCCCGAAAGCTTAGCCGGCAATTGAAACGCCGGATCATCCGCGGGTTTTAGAGGGACGGCATGGTGTGACATGGGAGCGTTGAAATCGAAGGACGTGGGAGGTGTGTTGGTGGTGAAACGGGGTGAGCGTTTCGTTCGTGTTGGCGAAAGTCGTGATAACTTTCCGATGAAGCGTCAGGGTCTCTAATAAGGGTTTAGGTCGCAGCAGCCTTGGCGGCTTCGGCTTCGGCGGCCTTTTTCAAATCAGCTTGAATCTTCTCTTGAAGTTGCTTCACCGACTCCCGCTGAGACGCGGGCACGTCATCGAGCGACGCCGATCGGCTCGCTTGCAGAGCGCGAACGTAAGCGACGATCGCCCAACGATCATGGGCTTTGATTTGCGACGCATAACCGGGCATCTTGCGGATGCCGTTGGTGATCGTGCTGAATAGCTTGCCGTCGGGATAGGCGTCTTGGTGCAGCGTCACGTCGTGCATGTTCGATGGCGGCGTCCAAGTGGTTGCCAGGATTTGTTGGGCACGCTGATTGACCAAACCATTTCCGGCCCCGTTCATGCCGTGGCAGACCGAGCAATAAATATTGAATTGCTGTTGTCCCTGTTGAAGAACGGCTTCGCTCAATACGAGTGGGTTTTGCTTCAGCCAAGGCGTGTTGTCGACAGCGGCGGGGGCGGCGGCTGCCGATGTGTCTCCGGTCGCGGGCTGGAGTGACTCCGGCATCGCGGGTTTCTCCGCCGGTTTCGAATCCGGTGTCGATTCAGACTTCGGCTCAGGCATCGGTTCCGGTTTGCTCGGTTCTGGCTTTTCTTCTTCCGGCTTCTTGTCCTCGGGCTTCTTGTCCTCGGGTTTCATTTCCTCGGATTTCTTCTCTTCAGCCTTCTTCTCTTCTGCCTTCGGCTCTTCAGGCTTCTTCTCTTCAGCCTTGGGCTCTTCGGACTTTTCCGCCTCGGGCTTCGATTCCGACTTCATCTCAGGTTCATCCGACTTCGGTTCCTCAGATTTAACTTCTTCGGACTTAGCGTCTTCGGCCTTCGCTTCGTCAGCCTTTGCTTTCTCATCGCCAGCTTTCTCAGCGTCAGCTTTCTTGGGTTCTTCTTTCTTCGGCTCGGGCTTGTCTGCCTCTTCCTTTTTCGGTTCAGGCTTCTTTTCTTCGGCAGGCTCCGGCTTGGTCGTTTCCTCGACTACCTCCACAACTTCATCGTCCCCGGTCGGCTCGTCCGATTGCATCATCGCAACGAGACGCTGAGCGCGAGGGGCATCGATGCGGGCGAGTTCTTCCATGTTGATCCCGGTTTGGAAATCCAGGTCCCAATCCAGAGCTCCGCGGCTGACCGTTCCGGGTACGTCGGGTCGGTTGGCACGTCCGTCGGCGAACAAGGTCGATGTTTGTTGAGCGTCCTTGGCGGGCGAGAAGTCCATGTCTGGGAAGATATGGAAACGTGGCGATTCGCTCTTGGTCACTCGCATCCGCGCGACCACCAAAGCCGGGATCATCGACAACGCGATCAACGTCGCCAAACCTACCAGCAACACCTTGGGAATCGTCTTGGGAGTGTCGTCCTCGACGACCGTCTCGATGAACTCACCGCCCAAATCGGACAACAGATTCTTGGCCCCGGCTTCGTCAAATCGACTGTCTTTGGCATCGAGGAAAAGGAAAAATGTGTCGTCGGTCGCACGATCGAACCGTGGACTGGTGAACATCGGATTGCTGAACTTGGGCAACCCGTTGAGCGCCCACATGCCAAAAAACGTCCCGAAGGATGCCAACAGAATGGTCAGCTCGAACGTCACCGGAATGAACGCCGGCAACGAGATATAGGGTTTGCCTGAGATGATGTAGGGGTAATCGATCCCGTTCATCCAGATTTGCATCGTCAACGCGATACAGGTCCCCGTCAAACCGGCGGCCAGAGCGATCCAAGGCAATACCGTTGGCTTGATCCCCAGTGCCGTGTCGATCCCGTGAACGGGGAACGGTGTGAATGCGTCCGCCTTGGTGTAACCCGCATCTCGCACGCGACGGCAGGCGGCCAACAACGAATCGACATCCGAAAACTCGGCAACGACGCCGTGGACTTTCTTTGCTTCGCCGGACGTCGATGTCGACGCGGGAGTGGTTTTCGGTTGGGTGAGGGTGGTAGCCATCAGGATGATTTCAAAAAGCGTTTGAACAAACGGTCGGGATTGCTGACCGACGGACTATCGTCTGGAAAACAGGACTTCGAACAACTCTATCAAGTAATGCTAACTATGCGTCGCGGTGTGGTCTTTGTGGGCGGCGTGCAGTTCTTTCGCCAACGTGGCCTTGGTCTCCGCCATGTTGATGATCGGCATCAAGCGACAGAACAACAAGAACAGCGTAAAGAACAACCCGAACGAGCCGATCAACATCGCCCAGTCGACCCACGTCGGACGGAAGTAGGCCCAGGCACTCGGCAAGTAGTCGCGGGACAAACTGGTGATCGTGATCACAAATCGTTCGAACCACATTCCGATGTTCACAAAGATCGAAACGACGAACATGATCCAAGGCGTCGTGCGGGCTTTCTTGAACCAGAAGATATTTGGCGATATCACGTTGCAGGTAACCATCGTCCAGTATGCCCACCAATACGGGCCGAACGCACGGTTGATGAACGCGAACTTTTCTTCTTGAACTTGACCGTACCACGCGATGAAGAATTCCGTTCCGTAAGCCAGGCCCACGATCAGGCCCGTCGTCAGGATGATCTTGCACATGTTCTCCAGGTGCCGGATCGTGATTAGCTTTTCAATTTTGAAGATCGAGCGGGCGGGCACCATCAACGTGATCACCATCGCGAACCCTGAGAAAATCGCCCCGGCGACGAAGTACGGTGGGAAGATCGTCGTGTGCCAACCGGGCACCTGCGAAACCGCGAAGTCGAACGAAACGATCGTGTGCACCGAAAGAACCAGCGGGGCGGCGAAAGCGGCCAGCAACGCGTAAGCCTTTTCATAACGCATCCAGTGTCGCGACGAACCGCTCCAACCGAGCGCCAAAACACCGTAAATTGCGCGGCGGAATGGGTTCTTGCTGCGGTCACGGAACGTCGCCAAGTCGGGAACCATGCCCATGTACCAAAATAGCAACGAGACGGTTGCGTAAGTCGAAACCGCGAAAACGTCCCAAAGCAGCGGCGAACGGAACTGCGGCCACATCCACAAGTTCAAACTCGGGTAGGGTGCCAACCAAAACGCCAGCCAAGCCCGACCGACGTGGATACCGGGGAACGTCCCCGCACATACCACCGCGAAAATCGTCATCGCCTCGGCGGTGCGGTTGATACTCGTCCGCCACTCTTGGCGAAACAAGTACAGAATCGCGCTAATCAACGTTCCCGCGTGGCCGATACCGACCCAGAACACGAAGTTGACGATCGGCCAACCCCAGAAGATCGGAGCCCGGTTGCCCCACACGCCGACACCGGTGTAGATCAGGTAGGCGATGCACAAACCCAGCATCGTGGCCAAGTGGACGGCCACCAGGAAACCAATGATCCAAGCCTTGGTCGGCGGGTTTTCGGCGATCTTGCAAACCGCTTCGGTGATCGAATGATAATTCGTATCGCCCAGAACAAGCGGAGCACGCTGTCCGGGACGTTCGATCGTATTATCCAGACCGTTGGGAACTGCGAGAGACATGGATGAAGTTTGAAATGAGAAGTTGGAAGTTTGAAATCAATTCGGTACTAAACGATCGGAAGCTGGAACTTGCCGACCATCCGACGTGAGTGCTTTTTCTCGTCGCCGTGAGCGTCGTCGTCATGTCCTTTGTCGTCATGTCCATGGGCATCGTGACCGTGGTCACCATGCTCGCCTTCACCATGTTCGCCATGATGGGGGGCTTCGAGGAACAGCAGGTCGTTGATTTGAGGACGGGTCATCAAGGCGACCGGCGTGTTGCGAATCCGTGACAGATAAGTCGTTCGCGGCTTAACGTTGAGCTGCGTCAACATGCCGTAGCTGCGAATATCCGACTTCGCTTTGCTGACACGTGAGGTTTCGTCAGCGATGTTGCCGAACTCGATCGCACCGGTGGCACAGGCCGCTTGGCAAGCGGTGACCACGTCGCCGTCAGCAATCGGACGACCACCGTCCTTGCGAGCTTCGATCTTGGCCTTTTCGACGCGTTGGACGCAGTAGGTGCATTTTTCCATCACTCCGCGGCCACGAACGGTGACCTCAGGGTTCAGCACCAACGATTGCAATTTGCGACTGGCCGACTCGATCGAACCGGGGTAAGCGTCGATGCCGTACCCGACGCCGACGTCTTTGTTGTAATTGAAGTAATTGAATCGACGAACTTTGTATGGGCAGTTGTTCGCACAATAGCGAGTGCCGATACATCGGTTGTAAGCCATCGCATTGATTCCGTCGTTGGTGTGAACGGTTGCCGCGACCGGGCAAACTTGTTCACACGGAGCCGTTTCGCAGTGCATGCAAGCGACCGGTTCTTGAACGATGTCGGCGTTGTCTTCATCGCCTTGGAAGTACCGGTCGATCCGCAACCAGTGCATCTCACGGCTCTTACCGACTTGTTCTTTGCCAACGATCGGCACGTTGTTTTCTGCTTGGCAGGCGATTACGCAACCGTTGCAACCGATGCACTTGGTCAAGTCGATCGACATGCCCCATTGGGGAATCTGATCTTCTCGTCTTTCGCTGCGTTCGATCTCATTGATCGGTTCAAGCCATAACGAGCCGGCGACACCGACCTTGGGAACGTGCGGGCCTTTGGCTTCGGTGAACTCGGGCAGCTTTTTCAACAGCGCCGTCGTGCCTTCGCGAACGAGTGTGAAGCTGCGGAACTCGGCTTCATCGCGTCCGAGTTCGTCGATCGCCCAGTGGTCTTGGGTCGTGCACAACTCGTATTCATTCAAGCGAGGACGGGCCTCAACGGGATAGGCCAACGCCATCGATTCGGTCGTGCGGATCGGCGAAACGTCCACGCCGACGGTCGGGATGTCTTCGCCGGCCAAACCGCCAACCATGCCAACTCGATTTCGTCCGTAACCGATGGCAACCGTGATCACGCCGGGAGCGCATCCGGGAATTTCAAAGACGGGCAAACTAACCGTGTCTTCGTCTCTTCGAATGGTGACCATCAGGCCATGTTTGGTCCCCAGCGCCCGCGCGGACTTGGGGCTCATGATGGCCGCGTTGTCCCAGGTCAACTTGGTAATCGATTGCGGCATTTCTTGCAGCCAACCGATGTTTGCGAAACGACCGTCATACAGACCTTCGCTCGGCGTGAAGATGACTTCGAACTGATCTTTGAACGTCGGATCTTCGATATCGACGATCGCTTCGGGACCTTCCGAAGGCAACTCCACCGTGACACTCGCTGCGGTCATCGGCTCGGACTCGACAACAAGTTCTTCCGAATAGCCGTCGTGAAGCAGCTTCCGCCATTGCCGATCGCTGATCGCGGCACCGGTCACTTCGTCGGCGGTGCGACGAACAATTTGTTGGATATCCGTGGTCGGCTCGTCGAGCATCAACGCCAACACTTCGGCGGAGGTTTGACCACCGAGCAACGGCAGGATCTGCGGTTGGCAAACCCCATAATGGCCGTCTTTGCCGATGCAATCGCCCCAACTTTCGAGCGGATGAACCATCGGCAGCGACCAATCGCACAACTCGGCGGTCTCATCGTCGTAGATCCCCAAGTAGATCGAATGCTCGACCCGTTCCAACGCGGTCGCAAAATCTACATCGCCGGGAGCGGTGTGTACGGCGTTGGCGTCGAAAATCAACACCGTGTTAACCACGCCGTCACTCATTTTCTTGGTCAGCTCTTTCAAATCGATTCGATTCTTCAGCTTGCCGTCCTGTGTCGCAACAAACTTCTGAATTTTGCCGAGCGAACCCAGCTTCGAGTTCATGTCGATACCGGCGGCGACCAAGTCGGCACCGAGCGGTTCGCCGACGATCACAACGCCCTTGTCACCCGCCGCGGCGAGGTCGGCGGCGGCCGAATCAAGGAATCGGTTCATCCGTTCTTCGGGCGAGATTTCGCTGTAGGCTTGGTCCGGTTCGGCCACCGTTTCCAACGCCATCTCGGCGGCATCCAGCTTGCCTGACTTGGCCTTCTCGACCCGCCGGCCCAATTCGGCCAACATTGCCGCCATTTGACTCGGGCGAATCGCCAGCCGAGCATCGGCCGCTGCGCCGGTCGTCGTGTATCCACCTTCGGCGACGTACAAACGGCTCATCTTGCCGTGAACAGGGTCGCGGTTTTGGGCGAACGACTTGGCGTTGTTGAGTGAACTGGTCGCGTTGCCGAGAAAATCCGACTGCAGCGAAACGATCACTTCGGCGTCCGAGAAGTCGAACGTTTGGCGGGCCGATTTACCGAACGCTTTGGCGGTCGCCGCTTCCATCACCCCGCCGTCGATCGCGTTGTAAACACAAACCTGCGAGGCCGGCAATTTCTCTTGCAATTTGGCGATCATTCGCAACGTCGTCGGCGAAGTCGTCGGGGGCATCAGGACTGCCACACCGTCACCTTGGCCCACCGAGCGAAGGAGGGCTTGGCCGTAATTCGCAAACGACTCCCAATCCGATTCCAAACGGCGTTTGTCTTCGCGACGAATCGGAACACCGGTTTCCCCGCGAGCCCGATCGGGATCGTACAGACCGATCACACATGCCTGCGCGTAATGCCCGGCGACGCCACCGGCTGGGTGCTCGTTGTTGGGCTCGATCTTGATCGGACGACCGTCGACACAACTGACGAGCAAATGGTAGACATCGCCGGCGAGTTCGAAATTAGTCGCACGCAAGTACGACTCGCCGGGGATTCGGCCCTCAGGACGAATCACGAACGGGGCGATCAACTCTTCGGGATAACGACAACCCGCCGCGCCCGCCATCGCCAGCGAAGCACTCATCAACTGCATCCAACGACGGCGCGAAACGCCCTCGGGAAATTCAGAAGCCGCTTTGGGGAACTCGCGGTTGAGGTAGTTCGTTGCGAAATCTTCGCTTTGATTCAGCTCCGACAAGCTTCGCCAATAAGCGGGCTTGGCCTTGACTGCGTTTGCGTTGTCTTCGACCCGGCCCACACTGCTGGGGCATTGATCCAACCCAGCGCCCTTTCGGGGCCCGGATTGTTTCGAAGTCGATTCACTCTTTTGCGAAGTCTGGGTCATCTTTATGAACAGTTAGCGAGATGCTTTTGGATTGGATTCGAAAAACTCGCCCGTCCGGTCGGGCACTTCTTTACCGGCGGCAATCCGCTACCGGTGGCAAACGGCACAGTGAACCTGCGGGTTGATGTTGTACTTTTCTTTATGCTCAGCAATTTTGGCGTCGTTCCATTCGTCTTCGCTCGGCTTCCAATCCAGCTTCGTAACGAACTCTTGAGGACGCAGGTGCGGGTCGGGGTTGCGGTGACAAGTGATACACCACGCCATGGATAGTTCTTCGGCTTGGTAAACCACTTCCATCTGATCGATCCGACCGTGACACGACTTGCAACTGACGCCTGAATTCACGTGGGCGGCGTGGTTGAAGTACACGAACTCGGGGAGGTTGTGGATTCGCTTCCAAGCCATCGAGCGACCGGTCTTCCAGCTCTCATGGATCGGCTGCAGCTTGAGGCTATCGGTGCGGACGGCCCCGAGTGCGGACTGGCCGCCTTCGCCGGCGGGCGAGTGACAGTTGATGCAAGTGGCGGTCGGCGGAATTGCCGCGTGAGCCGCCTCGAAAACCGTGTTGTGGCAATAACGGCAGTCCATTTTCAATTGCCCCGCGTGCAACGCGTGACTGAACGGGACCGGCTGAGACGGCATGTAACCGACGTTGAGGGTCTTCGGATCGGTTACCAAACCGCCCATCGCGGCAGCGTAAACGCCTCCGCCAACGGCAGCCAAACCGAGGACGCCCAGGAAGGGATTGATCCAGCGGGGAAACAAAAATCGTTTCATGATCGACCTAAATAACTCATCAGCAAATTGGATTCGCGACTAAACAATGAAACCGTCACTTCGTCATGAAGCCAACGGGAACAAGGGACCGCGCCAGCGAGAAGAGAAAGAGAGTGCAAAGCTGGTCCGCTGTCCAGTTCAAAGCGTCTTTTCCACGACGATGCTAAAGCATTTCTCGCAAAAAAAGTCACGTTGAACCGATCGCGGCCAGGGATTATCACGCGTAAGTGCCGACGGCGACAAGGCCACCGGGCTGAACGCGACATTGTGTCGCACAAGCAGGGCAGCAAATGAGCAGCCTGGCAAACTGGGCGGGGTAGCTCACGGAAGTCGACGGATCAGTTCGATCCGATTGAGCCGCATCAACTCTTGTCCCGGACAATCCACCACGGTTGCGGAGAGCTCTTGTTCGCCAGCGGACAGCTCGATCACCCCGACCTCGACGGATTCGAATTGGTCGGCCGTGGCGGTGGGATCAACGGTGTGCCGGACCGGCTCATGATCTCCGCTGCGTAGCTCGATCACCCCGCCTCGATCGACCGGTCGGCAACCGTAAGTCAAGACGACCCGATACATCCCGGGCGTTTTGACATCCAAACGCCAAACCGCCTTCTCACCGGGCATTTTCCAACCCTGAATCGTGTCCCAATCGTACCCATCAAAAACATACTCAATGTGCTCACCTTTCCATGTCGCCCAACTGGGGGAGATCTCCACCGGTTCTGCAGCCACTGGGATTCGGATCGGGGCGTAGTGGATGCCTTCGGTTACCTCGTCGAACCAACGTACGAACTCCGCTCTTAAACGACCAACGATCTCGGGATGCGTCGTGGCGAGGTTTTTTTGCTCACCCGGATCGTCCTGAAGATCAAACAGTCGCCAATGCTTTCGCTCTGGCTTCACGTCCTCGCCGATCTGGCACAGCAGCTTCCATCGGTCGTCACTGATGCTCCACCTCCGGTCTTTGCTGGGGAAATAACGGTCCCAGGTGTGATAGACATAACGATGGTGCGAATCAGCATGGCCCAATTTGAGCAACCCGACCAAGCTTTTTCCGTCGATCGCGCGGTCCTGTGGAACGGCAATGCCGGCCAATTCGCAAAACGTCGGCATCCAATCGACGTGTGAGGTTTGAGCGTTGATCACTTTTCCTGCCGGAATGGTTCCGGGCCAACGGACAAAGCACGGTGCGCGGACGCCTCCTTCGTAGGCACTGGACTTGTTCCCATTCATGCCGGCCTTGAAGAACTTGCTCACGCCGCCATTGTCGCTGGTGAAAACGACCAACGTGTTTTCCGCGATTCCCAACTCTTCTAGCTTCGCCAGCAAACGACCGACGTTCACATCAACGCGTTCGATCAATCCGTAGATGCGTGCCTCCCGGATCGGCAGCCCCCGCTTGAGGTACTTTTCGATCAATTCGTCGCCGTTGGCCTGATCGAAGTGAGACGTATCCAACAAGAACGGGGAATGCGGTGCGTTGTAAGTCAACGCACAGAAAAACGGCGTCTGTTTTTGTTTTGTGGCAGCTTCGATGAAATCGATCGATGCGTCGGTGAAGACATCGGTAACGTAACCGCGAGCTTCGACCTGAACGCCGTTGTGATAAATTTGGTCAGGAAATTGATAACGCTCGATGTGTCCGTGATAGTGCCCAAAGAATTCATCAAAACCACGTTGATGTGGTTGATAACCCGGGTACTTGCCCAAGTGCCACTTCCCAAACATACCAGTCCGATAGCCTGATTCGCGAAGCAACTCCGCGACGGTGATTTCATCGAGCCCTAATGAGTCGCCGCCGAAGCGAGTGTTGTAGAGTTCGGTCCGCAAATAGTACCGGCCGGTCATCAATCCGGCCCGAGTCGGAGCACACACAGGTGCGGCATAGTATCGGTCCAGTTGCACGCCCTGTTGCGCGATCTGATCCATGAACGGCGTGTCGATATGCGGATTCCCCGTCGCACCGGTGTCCCAATAACCTTGATCGTCAGTCATGATGAACACAATGTTCGGGCGATCGGGCGACTCGGCTTTGCTTCGCGGCGCGAAAGAACTGCCCGATAATACCGCGATGCCAACCGTGAGGACAAAATTCGCTATCTTGCGTAGTCGGTGTCCGGCGGATTCTAGGCTGCCGCTGAAAACTCGCGGGGAAAGAAGCGACTGTGTCAGGAATCGGATCATGTTGAATTCCTTTGATTGGAACGATCGTGCGTTGGACTGACTTCGAAACGAGTATCTTTCCTGTCAAGTAGCTCGTCAATTCCGAGCGTTACTATATGAGATTAATCTCGTCCAATCGCTCGTGCCGATCAACCGTCGGTGTCTTTACCACCAAGCAACGAGAACAAACATGGATTTAAAACTAACCGGCAACTTGGCTGTCATTACCGGCGGTGCGAGCGGTATTGGTTTGGCAACCGCACGGCTGTTTGCCGAGGAAGGTTGCTCGCTCGAACTGTGGGACATCTCGCCGAGCTTGAACGAGGTTGCCGACGAACTGCGGGCAATAGGAGTATCGGTCAGCACGCGGATGGTCGACGTTATCGATGGAGATCAAGTTATGCGGGCGACCACGGACTGCTTGGCAGTTCACCGACGCATTAACCATGTGGTGCACTGTGCGGCAATCGGATCGGGGAAGTATGGATTTCCCTTCACGCATGTCGCTCCCCAAGATTGGACGCGAACCTTGGAAGTCAATATTCTTGGAATGGCCCATATCGCGGCAGCCTTGACACCGACGATGGTCCAACGGCGTTCAGGTACCTTCGTCTTTCTAGCCTCGATCGCTGGGCAGATCGGTTCTCAAACCGATCCGCCTTACAGCGCGAGCAAAGCGGCCAATATCAACTTCGCGCAGTGCATGGCTAAAGATCTTGCGCCGCACAACATAAGGGTAAACTCGGTCAGCCCCGGAATGGTAAAAACGCCGCTAAATCGTTCGGTTTGGCAATCCTGGTTCGATCGGACCGAACCCAAACATCAACTCAGCTATGAGGATTGGGCCGATCGAAAAATCAAGAACATCGTTCCGTTGGGACGTTGGCAGACTTGCGAAGACGTGGCGTCGATGATCGTCTTCCTTTCATCCGACCGCGCCAAAGAAGTCACCGGTCAAACCATCAATGTCGACGGTGGCTGTGTCATGCATAGTTAACTTCCGGTAACCATTTCACTACCTAGCCATCACGCCAGTCCCCATTGTCGTCGTAGGTACCATTCGATCGACAGGGAACCGGCGAACAATACGAACAGCATCCAACCGGTGATCGGATCATCGCCCAGGCGTTTTTTCTCGATGACGACTCGTTGAGCCCGTCGACGTTGATCGGTGATCCGCTCGGCGAGTTGTTCGATTTGATCGGCGCGGAATGACTCGCCACCCGCAGCGGAGGTGGCGGAGGCGAGTCGTCCCAATAACGCGTGGTTGGGGGCGTCGGCGATAAACTCTCGGGTGTCGTCGATGACTTGAAATGGCATGGTAGACGACATGGGATTGGTTCCCTCAATGCTAACCTTCAACGAATGAATGCCTGGGGGAAGTCCGGTCGGGACGGAACCGGAAATGCGAACGAGTTGCGATTGATCGTTTTGCTGGACCGTCGTCTGGGCCGGAACGTTCTGTGTGGTTCCATCTTCCAATTGAATTTCAGCGACCCGGTTGGACACGGCGTCCGCGTTCGTCGGCGTCGCGCCCGCTCGCGTGACCGATGCGGTGAAGGCGCTGCCTTCTGATGCGATGAATCGGCGCGGGGACATTTCAATTCGGATTTGGTCCTCGTCGGTTTCCTCACGAGACAAAAGCCACAACATCAACTGACGCCAATACCGCCGATGAAACTCGTTGGCACCGCCACGCCACCATGTCCATGTCGAATCGAAAGCGACCGAGGCGACGCGGCCTTGACCGTATTCACCGATGACCATCATCGGCTGTACCTGATCGTCGGCGGTGTTGATGTTCAGTTGCTTGCCGGCATCCAACAAGACTTGGACGCCGGGAGCCACTCGGACTCCCGTCCACCGATTGGCTCCTGGCATTTCGGGAAGTGACGTCCAAGATGAATCGCCGGTCACGATCGTCGTGATCGGGTGCGGGCGTCGGACGTTCAATCGAAAAGGCTTTTTGATTTGTCCCGGCGTGGCATCCGATGCGGCACCCGCTTCACTCGCAATCGGCCCGGGAGATTGCCGCACGCTCGCATCCATTTCGACAGGCAAGACTTGGGCCAACGGCGAATCGGCATACCCGCCGGGACCGTAAGCGTGCTCGCCTCCCAATGTCAACAAGGCCGTGCCTTCGTTGACCATCTCGGCAAGTGTTCGAAGTTGTTTCTCGCCCAAGGCGGCCGAATGCAAATCACCGAGGATCACGATGTCGTAGCGTCCCGGTTGCAAATCATCGGAAAGATCGATCGGCCAGCGGGACGACGTATCTCGTGGTATCCATCGGTACGCTAGTTCTAAGTCGGGGAAACGACGAACGGCGCGGCGGAGAAACATCTGTTCCAACCTCGGCGTGCCTTCTAAATACAGCACCCTTCCTCCACCGGAGCGGACGTCGACGAACGCCAATTGGCGATCGTTGGACGTATCGGTTTCGCCCGCCGGCGATTCGGCCTGGACGATCAATCGGTACGTCCCCGCCTCGGGGGCAATCAAGGGCACTCGCAGGGGAACGGTGTCTCGGTTTCCACTCGCGGGGAGCGTGCGAGACGCCGCAATGGTGGATTGGTTGTTCTGATTGACCCAGGTCAGCGTGATCGGAATCGTTCGCCCGGGATAACCCTGAACGGCGACTTCGAACGCGATTTCGGTTTCGTTCCCTGAAAACATCCGGTAGGTTTCCGGTAACGAAACGACGGCCACATCGCGGACCGCACCGGCTTGCGAATCGGGGCCGAGCGCGACCGTCCACAGCGGCACGCCCATCGCGCCGATCAGTTTGGCCGCGTCCATCGGGCCGATATTGACCGACCCCAGGTCATCTTCGCCGGATGCCCCCGGTGTGAAGGTTTGTGTCCCGTCACCGAACAACACCACGCCGGCCAACGGCGTCGTTCGGGCCGCATCGGTGGCGGTCTGCAATGGACCAGCTAAATCCGTCAAATTGCCCGCCGGATCGATTTGCGACAAAGGCTCGATCCATTCGCCGAGGTCCTTGACCGGGCCACCGCCGATCGACGAAGTGGTTTGGTCGTATTGGAACAACGCGACGTTCAATCGCTCGTCGTTCAAGCCGAGTTGCCTCGCTAACGATTCGAGCAACATGCGTTGTTGTTCCCAGCGTGTCTGCGATCCTGAATCGGAACTGAGTTCGCCGGACGCCAACGTCATGCTGCGTGACGAATCCGCCGCGATGACTAAGGTCGCCACGGTGGGACGATTGTCGGTTTGCACCAAAGCCGGGCGCACCAGTGTCAGCACCAGAGCGATCGCGGCGAGACCACGCAGTAGCAATAAGATGCGACGACGATACGGCGTTGTCCCCGAAGGCGTCACCCACAGCAACAACGCGACGATCGCGATCGCCAACAGGACCGCGACGCTCTGTGAATCGTAAACCGGATCCCAGCTCAGGCTCATCCGCCCGCCCCGACGAAAGCACGGTCGGGTTTGGCAAGCCTTCGATCGTTGCCGTAGAAATGATTGGACAACAACTGCTCGCCCACAAACACAAACACCGCCAACAACATCAGCGGTCCGTGCAGAGCCAAGGCACCGCTACCACTACCATCGCTGACCAGCGAAATCTCGTCGACGTCATCGGTGATCGCCCAGCGACTCTCTCGTTGATCGCCGGTCTCTTGATCAGAGGCAACGTCGAACCATTTTTCCAGATCTTCGATTTCAACCCGATGCGAGCTTGACCAAGAAACCGGTAAGTTTGCCGAAACTCCACCGCCAGTGGTCTTGGTTGTCGAGATGTCAAACCTCCGCAGGAAATAAGTTCCGGGCGTCGACAGATCACGGATCGATAGGACCTCGGATTCGGCGACGGACTGAAGTTGCGGTTTGAATGGAAGTCGACCCGAGGGAAAGACTTGCCACTGCCCAGGTTCGATGGCGTCGATCGGCTTGGCTTCACTCGGCGCGGTATCGACCCTAAGCAAGGCCGTTTGACCGACCAAGAGGGTTTTCGGATCGGACTGCGAACCGACCAACCAGGACGACGCATTTCGCACGGTCACGAACGCCGGCCATGCGTCACTGCTGGTGAATAGATCGTTCCAGGTTCGCGTTACCGGACCGAGCGCTGGCAAGGGGGTCGTCGTCACGGCGATGCGTCCTTGCTCGAATGATCGCGTCAGGATGGCGGCCCTCGGATTCCCTTCGTCCGCATCATCCGTCGAGGTTTCGGAACGCTGGGCCAACGTGGCGACGACGTTCCAATCGCCGGCGGGATCGGATTGTAGCTCGGGTTGCCAAAGGGGCTCGGTTTGCCAAAATCGGCGAACCCGGAAATCGCTCCAGTTGGGTCTCGTCGAGGGACGGGTCAACGGCTCCATCATCGGATGCGGCGGCGATGAAACCTGAAAAAACGTCCCGGGTTCGGGAACCCGCCAAACGCGAACAAGCTTCGGCAACAGCGAGGCGGTGCCGGTGTCCGAAGCCACCCTCGATGAATTGACGAGCTGCGTTGACGGCCCCAACGAAATCAACAAGCCCGCACCCGCAGCGACCCGATCAGTCAGTTGTTCCAACATCGCGGTACTGAGTCCGTCCGGCGAACCGACCCAGCTGTTTGCGGTGGAGTCATAATGCACCGGGGGATCGATCATGACGACCAAATCAAAAGGCTTCCAATCGATCGCCGTCAAGTCGCGGTAGTTGACCGTTTCAATGCGGTAAGGAGCCGAGGGATCGTCGAGGTTGTGGGGCGCGACCAGAGCGGCGGCGATCACCTGGGCTTCGTCGGGTTGATCACCCACGATCAACGCGGATGCCGCTTCGGGTAAGTCGATCGTCAAATACCGCCGATTGTCCCATGCGAACGAATCATCGCCGACCAGTTCGATCACCGCGTGATAGGTTCCTCGGGGCAGAGGCGGCAACGACAGCACCACTTCGGTCGTCCGGTCGGAATGGATGTCGACCGATACGCGATCGACCGCCCGCAATCGAGGCAATACGGTTTCGCCGTCGCGAACGACCGGCAATGACGAATCGTTTTCGTAAAGCAACAATTGCACGGTTGCGGATTGCACGGTTGCGGACTGCGCGGTTGCGGACTGCACGGTTGAATCCTGTTCGTTCGATCGGACACTCAGATCCACGTCGACACTGATCGGGATGGCGGCACCCGCCGATGGCACCGTGTCGACGAAACGCGGTATCGAAAGCGATCGATTGAAAGCAACGGTGGCGTCGTCGTCGAGAATGTCGAGCAGACTGACACGCACGTCCGCTCGAGCGGCCGCGCTCAGCCGCGAGGACTGCACGTTCTTGGGAACGTCACGGTTCCATGTCGGTTCGGCCAAGTCGGTGATCACGATCACGTGGCGGTTGGTCAATTCGCTCGTTCGGACGAGTTCGATCGCCGCTTCGATCCGTTGATCGATCGGAGCGACGACGGCGAGCGGTTCGAATTGATTGAGTCGTGATCGGGCGGCGGCGAGGTCGAGGGCAAAACTGACCGGCGCGGCCGAGCGGTCGATGACGCCGACCCGGCTGCCGGCCGGCAACCGCTGCAACAATTCATTGGCCCGCTGGTTGGCGACGGCGAGCCGAGAGGGGGAATCGGCATCGCCGGTGGTCCAAGCCGAACCAGGAGAGTTGTCGATCAAGATCACGACGGCGGCGGGCTGTTCGTTTCGCAACTCGGAAACTTTGCCGCTGGCGAAAACCGCGATCGCACCGACACCAAACGCCGACAGAGCGACCATCGCCGCGATCAACAACGACCATGACAAACCGCGTGAAAGATTTCGCGAGAACGATACCGAAGCCAACGCGATTAAACCAAACGCGACGAATCCGAGCACCGCGATCGTGGTCCATGAAGACGCACTGGAAACGTCGATGTGAGGTCGTGCCAGCACCAACGCGAACACCACCACAGCCAAAATCCGCAACGCCAACAGCCACCAGCGGCGGATCTTCAATCGACTTTTTTGGTGGGTCAATCGCGACGTCAAAAAAGTCACGCCGGGGAACACGACTCGCTGGGGTTTTTGTCGAGCGAGCAGATGCAAGATGACCGGCACGCTCGCCGCCAACATACCCGCCAACAGCGTCGCGTTGAGAAAACTCATGCCGTCTCGGCGGCTTGTAATCGCAACCGCTCGACGACGCGAAACAGCGCATCGGTTTCAATCGTGTGCGGCCCCTGGAAAGCGACAAAGTCCACGTCGACGTCGCCTTCGCGGAGCAGATCCCTCAGCGCCTCGGCACTACTGAAAGGCAGGATCGGATCGATCCGGCCGTGCGATTGCAACACCTTCGTTCGGCTCAGCCGCGACAGCGACGCTTTCCACTGGTTCGCACACACCAACGTGCCGGAAAACTGAACCAACGTTTTCGGCGGCGGCATCGTGCCACGCAGTGACAAGTCCATCGTCAGCATGGCACCTTGGGAAAACCCACCCAAGCAATACGGAATCGTTTCCGGGGCGGGCGATCCCGGCATGTTCGCGAGGACCGCTTCGACGGTCTCTTGCAGCGCGCCACGGGCGACGTCGATCTCGGGCGGCTCGGCGTCGTGAAGTTCGGAGAACCGGTTGGTTTGCAATAGTTCCTGCATCGCCGCCATGTTCAACGGCCACCAAGCACGCCCTTGAGGCATTCCCAAGTCGCTCAGATCATGGGGGGCCTCGGGATAAACAAACCGCAGCGCCGCCGCGTCCCGGCCGATCCATTCGATCAGGTGCGGCGTCAACGAAGCCAAATCATCGCCGGGGGCACCATAGCCATGGCATAGGATAACGGGGATTCGAGGTTCGGCCGAACCATCGACGACGATGCAGCGAAGAGAACCGATGGTTTCAATGCGCGGTCGTGAAGGATACGAACCGGCGGATTTTTGGTAGGCATTCATCCTATTAGCGTAGGCGGCCAGAGGCGGTTTCCGCAAGCCAACCTCGTCATGAGGCATGTCCAACCTAATGCTGGCTGCTAAGATGTCACGAAGACCCGGGTCGAGATTCGGAGGGAGAACTATCGGGAGGAACGCTCGTGTCATGCAAATTGACTTAATCATCACCGAACTCGACGTAGGCGGGGCCGAACGGACGATGACGCGATTGGCAACGTCGTTGCATCGAGCGGGTGACGACGTCCGTGTTTTCGTGATGGGTCGACTTCCCGATTCAACGAAACGTGATGGTCGTGATTCGTTGGTCAAGGATCTTGTGGACGCCGGCGTCGATTTGTCCTCGGGTGAGGCGAACAGTAGTTGGGAAGCAGCGAGGGTGGCGCGCACGCTAATGAAATGGGTCCACCGACGCCCCAACGCGGTCCGTCAAAGTTTTCTGTTTCATGCCAACGTGATGTCGAGTTTTGCGTCATGGACGTTACCGAAACTACATCAAGGAATCGACGTCGCAGGGATTCGTGTCGCCGATCCGAACCCCAGGCGACTTTGGATCGAACGCCGGGCGCTGCGGAACAAGCGACACGTCGTCTGTGTCAGTGCGGCGGTGGAAGCCTTTGCCCATGATCAGCTTGGCGTCCCGGCGGATCGAACCAGTGTGATCGGCAACAGCGTCGAGGTGAGCCGATTCGAGGACGTAACGGCGATCGATTGGGGGCGGTTGGGTTGGTGGTCCGACGTGAAGGTCGCTTTGTTCGTGGGACGACTGCATCCGCAAAAGAACCTTGAACTTCTGCAGCAACAGCTCGACCAGTTTGCACCGCTCGATAGCGACCGCAAGTTAGTCCTGATGGGCAAGGGCCCCCTTGAGGATCGCTTAAAGGCTTGGGCGGAATCGGTGCCGGGAGATCGTGTTCGCTTATTGCCGTGGCAGTCCGATGTGGCACCATGGATGAAGGCGTGTCGCGTCCTCGTTTTGCCCAGTCGTTACGAGGGCATGCCTAACGTAGTGATGGAAGCGATGGCGGCGGGAAAACCCGTCGTCTGCAGCCGCGTCGAAGGGAGTGCAGAATTGATCGGCGACGATTCGGAGCAAGGATTTCCGCCCGACGACGGTCCAGCGATGTCGGACCGATTGAATCGTTTTTTGACGGACGAAGAATCGGCGGACCGGGTTGGAATGAAAAACCGGGAACGGATGCAATCTGAATTTTCAGTGCAGAGAATGGTTGATGATTATCGTGGGTTGTATGAGCGGTTGTTGGCGTGACCGAAAGTCCTGGCGACTTTCGCTATGGCGATTGGAAGACGTCACCGAAGATGGTTTGTTCGCCTTGATACGCGATGGCTTGCAATCGCACCGGGCCGTTGCCGATTTTCTCGGGAGTGAATGTCAGCCTGGACGCATCGCCGTCAAACTCGGCGATGGTTCGGCCCAAATGCATGACTTCCATACGATCGGCACCGGGGCAATCGACGAACACCGTCCATCGTGATTGGTCTTGTTTTCGCAAGCGTTGAATTTTCGGCAGGATCCGATCGCCGCCGACTTTAAGTTGCGCTCGCGTGGCGATCGCGGGACGTGTGGGGTGCCGACCGGTCATCACGACACGGCAATCGACCATTCCCGCGAGCTCATCAGGCAAGTTGATCTTCATGTTGGGGACCGGCGGCGCGGTGGCAAAGAGTTTGCCGAGCACGTAGAGTTGGAATTCGGCTACCGGACTGCTCACGGGAGAGTCCGGTAAAGCTTGCCAGTGAACCTCGATCGCGCTGGGTTGGGGAGCCGTCTTTGGTTCTCCTTGAGTTCCGACCTGAGGTGCCGTTTCGATCCGAATCAGATCGTTGGGTGGACGGGCGAACGGTTGGCAAATCGGATCACCGACGATCAATAACTGATAAGGCGAGGTGACAGATAAATAAAACGCCTCGATCGCGGTGACGCCTTCGCAGTAATACGGATAGATCATCGGGGTCGGGAACTTAGGGACCAAGGCGTACGGTTCAGCAACCGCACCGCTGCTGATCGCGGCGCCGGCGCTGAGTAGTTCGGTTAGTTTGGTTTGCGACTTGGTTTCGAAGGCACCTCCCAGGCTGGTCAGGTTCTCCGCGAGCGCTCCGGGGGCGAATGACCACTTCCGACTCTCCAGCGACAAGCCGGCGGAACCCAACATCATGCCAACATAGGTTTTGTCCGAATCAGGCAGCGAGGATGGGAAGATTTCGACGTCTTGTTTGCGTGACAACAACCACGCGATCGCATCGCCGTAGAGCGGTTCGCGGGTGGTCACGCGGACGTCGGCCGTCTTGGCGAATCCGAAGACGCCATTGGGGAATGTATGATCCGCTTTGGCGGCGAGTTGTAAAACCGCGATCGCTTCGTCAAGCGTATTGCCGTTGGGGTGAACGACCGCGAGCACACACGATAAGAGATACGGGATCGCACCGGATTTCGGTGGGACAGGATGGCCACTCGCCGTCCATTCCAATGCGGCGGCGAAAGGCATCGGACCTTGGTTGACGACCGGCACATCTTCCATCGCGTCGAGTAGACGCTGCTTGCGCGGCGATAGGCTATCTGGATCTTCGGCGTTGAAAACGTCTCGAAAGGTGTCCGATTCGGTCAGATGGCGTCGATCCGCCCAGCCGCTCGCGACCGCCTTGTCGAGTTGTTGCAACGCCTTGAGTTCCTCATCAGCAGCCAACCAATGCTCGGCGGCAAGGATATGTAACGGCGATAGCGTCGGGTACTCATCGGCGAGTGCCTCAAACGATTCGGCGGCCCGGGTGTGGTCTCCATCGCGAGCGGCGGATTCGGCGGCGGTGAACTGTTTGCGTTTCTCGCCGGCGAAGGGATTGACGAAGTGACGTGCAAATCTCCCGCGTGCGTACTGGTTACTCGCCCACCCCAGGTAGTCCGATGAATCCGATAGCACGAACCGATAAAAATAGGTGAGTGAGTTGATCGACGCCGTCGGAGTTTGATACTTCTTTTGGTTCGGATCAGTCAGACGCTTGGTGTGCTCGCCGATCTGAACCGCCGTGGGGAAACCGGCCGAGTAGGCAACGACTTGGATTTGGGCGGCGATTTGTTTTGCGTTGATTTTTTCCAAAAGCGGTTTCAGGATTCGATCGCGAAAGTCGTTCAGTGATACTGAATTTCCTTCGGGGACGTCGTCGAGCCAGATCACGTTGTTGGCGGGGACATGCCGAAGCGAGACGTAATGGTTGGCGACGGTGATCGAATCGATGGACGCCGCATTGACGACGACAGCAACGTTCTCGCCGGTGACACCGGCAAGGACAGGCGACGCGGCCGTGCAGACCGCGCACGCGAACGATAGCCAACGTGATGCAAACATGCCGGGTATTGTAACCCGCTTGTGCCGGGTCTGCGCCGAAGCGGCTCCGACCCAGCCTACGAGGATTGTGGCCGGGTTCGGCGTTAGGGTTTGGTGAGGGGGATCGTGGGCTGGACGGTTTTTAGGTCGGTCCATAGGGTGCCTTCGCCGGCATAGAACAATTTCAAGTCCAAGTCGGCGGGTAATTGTTCGGCGAACTCCCATTTGTTGAACGCGGCGGGAGAGCCGAATGCTTGGACGGCCAAACGGAATTTGTCCGCATCGGCTTCCTCCTGCATTTGTTTGGCACCGGCGGTGGCTTTTCCGATCAGCACCGTTTTCTTGGCGACCAAATCGGCGGTTTGTCGATCGATCGCGGCGACGAGTCGTTCGGTTTCGGCGGCGATTTCTTTGGCAAGTTTTTCGCCTTCGGCCATTTCACCGGCGCGTTTCCGTTCGGTTTCGACGACCACCCGTTCGGCTTCCAATTCGACGCGGCGTTCGGCTTCGCGAAGGTCCGCTTCGATCCGAGCCGTTTTGGTTTCTTCATCCCTCGTCAAACGTAACTCGTCGCTGACGTATCCGAGCTGGATCGGCAGTCGAACGTCTTGCGGGATGTAAATATGACGGACCAAACCGTACAGCATCGAGATCCGCTTTTGCGAGAGCACCGTTTGAAACTCGGTGCTGACGTCGGTTTGAAATTGCTCGCGAGTTTCGCCGACGAGCAATTCGATCGCTCCCATCTTGGAGCCGTTGTTTCGGCAGATGCTTTCGCTTTGCGGTTCGATGACTTTGAGTTCAACGGCGTCGAGATTGCCGAACAAACGCACGATCTCCGGTGCATCGTCGGGCATCAATCCCCAGATCGCGGTGAAGTCGAGTTGGATGTCGAATCCGTCGTTACTCGGGAAGTTGATTCCCGAACCGGCAATCGCGAGCGGTTCGCCTTGGTCGTCGAACAGCGTATTGCCTTGTTGATCGGTTTGCTTGCTGCTAAGGATACTCGATTCGGAGTAACCGACGTTGATGATGTCGATTTCCTGTTCGTTCGGATTGACCGGATAGAGTCCTGGTTGCAACACCTTCGATTGGATGCCGGCTGTCAAGCCGGTCGCCTTGTTGTCCGTTTGCATGGTTACCACACCGACGTAGCCGGTCGGGATTTCGACCCAGCCGCTGGTTTTTTCTTGGTTGCCGACACGACGTCGTTCGAGCTCGACGATTTTGAATTCAAACGCATAAGGGTTAGCACGATAGCGACCGGGACCGAACACTTTGCGCAGGATGCCTTTTTGTCGGGCTTGGTTTTCACCTTGCAAATCGCCGTCGACGAGGAATTCGCCCTGGGGCAATTCGTCGCCGACCTTGCACGTAACGACGCCGATTTGTCCGGGCACGATGACGACGTCGGGAACGATCTTTCGTTGCCAATAGATCGGATTGTAGAAGTGACGACCGGGACCGCGCATTTGGTCACGCACACCGATCTCATTTTCGTTGGCGAGCCGGTTCGGGGGTGCTTCGGTGGCGGGCAGCACGAGTGGCCCCTTGTAACGCAACTGCAAACTATGTCCTTCGGGGACATAAATGCGGCATACGAACCACAAGAACATGAAGTACAACCCGATGACGATCCACAGGGCGCTGAAGGCCAATCCGGCCCACGATTGATAGCGACGAAGGCTCATGATGATTCCTACTTGGTGGGTTCGGTGACGGGTTTTTCAGAGACGGCCGCATCCGATGGAGCGGACTGACCGGACGGTTTGGCGTCGGATTGGTTGAATTCGTTGAAGATGTCCATCAGCGGGCTGTCGGCGGTATTGACCATCATTTGCCGGAAGCTCGGTGCCATTTTCTTGAGCATGACCCAGCGTGCGTATTGATCGCCGTCGCCTTCATAGGCCTCGACGGCTTTGGCCCATCCGGCCGCGTCGGCTTCGTTGCCGAACTTGATGACTTCGGCGTCGGCTTCACCCTTGGCGGTGATCGCTCCTGCTTGATCGATCGCGGCTTCGAGTTCGACTTCGGCGACCTTGCGTTGTTGTTCGGCTTCGATGACGGCGACTTCTTGTTCGCGTTGTGCTTGGGTGGTCAACTTCACGACCTCGCGTTCGACTTCGACAAGCGCCTCTTTTTGCTTGACGAGTTCTTGTTCGATTCGTAATTGCTGTTCGCTGGTTTGCTGTTCGATTTGTTTGATGTATTGCTGGGCCTGTTGCGTTGCGATTTGGCGATCACGCACGGGGCCGGCGATTTGTTGCGGCGGCGAGATTCGTGTGATGAGCGCTTGGACGATCTCGATACCTTGGGACTTGCATGTTTCCTCGAGCGTCGCTTGGAAGTCTTTTTGGAACTGCAATCGCTTCTCGCCCAAGATGAAATCGCGACCCGAGTTGTCACTGCCTCTCAAACGGCAAAACGAACGTGCGTTGGGGAGGATGATCTTAGCGATGATTTCTTCTTCGACCCTGGCATCGAGGCCGTTGTCGTTGTCGGCATCGTTGTAAGTCACGAAGACTTCCGCGGCTCGTTCGGGATCAACGCGGAATTCGATTCGTCCATCCAGACGGACCCAAAAGCCGTCACGGCTGGGAAAGCCCATTTCGCCGCCGGTAGAAAGATTGAAGCGTTGGCTACGGCAATCGACTAGGTTGATTCGTTGGACATAGGGGTTGATGTAATAGACGCCGGGATTGAGTGTTTCTTGTTGAACGCCTCGGTTTCCGGTTTGAACGATCAAGGCGTTGGGGTCGTCGGCCATCGGTGCGGACAGCAATGTCACGACACCTTTGAAGCCGGCCGGGACGACGACGGGTTGGTGCAGTTCGACCAACTCGGAGTAGTTGTCGCGATTGATGATCGGCTTGGAGTCGGCTTGGTAGACGATCGCGTTAAGCGGATAGCGGCCCGGGCGGAGGACTTCCGACGAGATGCCTTTTTGCCCGGCGGAATCGGCGATCAGATTGCCGTACCCGAGGTCCTCCCCGTAGAGTCGAATGCGGACCCCGAGTCGGTTTTCGGGGATTTCGACTTGCTCGACGATGTCCCATTCCCAGTTCCAGGGGTTGTAGAAGTAACGACCTTCGGTCAGGACTTTTTCTTGCAAGCCTTTGTATTTACCGAACTCATCGCTGCGGACGATCTCGGTCGCGTTATCGATCTCCGCTCCTGTCTTTTTGATCAGAACGGCGATATGGCCGCTGGGGACTTCGATCCGGCAGAACGCGTAGATCCAAAAAACCAGGCCAAAGACGCTGGCCAGGAAAATCAGTCCGAGCGAGCCCAGGAGGCTACCCCGGATAAGGGTTCGCAACCGCTGGTCATCGCGGAAACTTCGACTTTTGCTCATTTTCGGTTCTTGGGAAGGAGGTGGATGCCGGGCCCCGCTGGTTCGGCAGTGTGGTCATCGCGATAATTCTGAGATGATTGATAGTTCGGCCGGTTCGGTAGCGGCTCGAAGAGGGGTCGCGGTAACTATGAGGCGGTAAAACCTAGCACGCAGGGCGCGGCGGTGGGTGATTCGGCGGATAAATCCGTCTGGCAGTGGTTTCGCGACTGCTGATACAAGCGTGGTTTTCCGCCCGACTCCACGTTTCGCCCTGTTTTTCCCGCCATGAAGTCATTTCGCCGGGTTTTGCGTCTCGCCGCTCATCGACGCTGGTCGCTGTTGGGCGTCCTGTTGACATCCCTCGTGATCGCTGGGATGTGGGGCGG
Source organism: Neorhodopirellula pilleata (assembly GCF_007859915.1). Lineage (GTDB taxonomy): Bacteria > Planctomycetota > Planctomycetia > Pirellulales > Pirellulaceae > Rhodopirellula > Rhodopirellula pilleata. The sequence continues at coordinate 154,819 of NZ_SJPM01000007.1, read as the reverse complement.
CAATATCGGAACGTTGTATCCGATGGTTGAGGTCGTGTTCGAAGGCCACGACCTGAAGTCCTACCTGCAAGTCCGGGTCGAACAAGCCGACCAGGAACTCGCCAAGGTTCAGGAAGCGTTGTCTCAAACGCCACCGGACGACACCTCGCTGCGATCGAAGTTGGAATTTGAACAGACTGCGGCGGAGTACTCGTCGCAGTGGTTGCACCGGATTGCACCGACGGTCAACCGATGGGCACCGACGGGACCGTTCAATACGTTGTTGCTCGTCGTCGGCTTTTTAGTCGCGGGGACGGCGATCAAACTGGTCGCGCTGACGATCAACTTGATGTTGGTTCAGTACATTTCCGAGGGAACGGTGATGGATCTGCGAGAAAAGTTCTTTCGCAAATCGCTGCATCTGGACCTCGATCATTTCGGCGAAAACGGTTCGGCGAACTTGACGAGTCGACTGACCAATGACGTTTCGCACATCGGCGTCGGCTTGAGCACGTTGATCGGACGATTGATTCGCGAACCGCTGAAGATGTTTGTGTGTTTGCTCGGTGCGGCGTTGGTGTGCCCGCGGTTGTTACTGCTCGTGTTGGTGGTTTCGCCCATCGTTGCGGTGGTGATGCAGCGGTTGAGCAAATCGATCCGTCGCGCCAGTCGCCGGGTAATGGAAGAAATGAGCAGTCTGTACGGGATGCTCAACGATGCGTTCAACGGCATCCGGGTCGTGAAGTCATCCAACACGCAATCTCACGAACGGGCTCGATTTCGTCAGCATGCCGCAGGTTACTTCGCCCGTTCGATGAAGGTTGCGTTCTACAATACCGCCGCCCGAGGTGTCAGTGAGTTGCTAGGACTGACGGTGGTGGGATTGGCGATCATCGCGGGCGGTTATCTGACCATCAATCAACAAACCCACTTGTTGGGCATCCGGATGACCGACCGTCCTCTTGATGATGGGATGGTGTTGTTGTTCTTTGCGTTCTTGATCGGCGCTTCCGATCCGGCAAGAAAGCTGTCGGACGTATGGAGTGCCTTGCAACGCGGCATCGCGGCGTCGTCACGGGTTTACGAAATCATTGACGCACCCGTCCGGGTTGAAGAGCCTGTATCGCCGGTGGCGCTAACGCGGCCCCATGAAAAGATCCGGTTTGAAAACGTGCATTTCCAGTATCCATCGGGGCCTCTGGTACTGCGCGGGATTGACCTGGAGATCGCCCACGGTGAAACGATCGCTTTGGTCGGACCGAATGGTTGCGGCAAGAGCACGTTGATTAGTTTGTTGTGCCGTTTCGATGACCCGCATCAAGGACGCGTTTGTTTTGACGGGACGTCGATCGCTGATCTGTCGACGCGGAATCTGCGACGGAGGATCGCCTTGGTGACTCAACGAACGGTCTTGTTTGATGATACGATCGAGAACAACATTCGCTACGGAAGCCCGAGTGCGGACTCACATGACGTGGTGCGGGCGGCAAAGTTGGCCTTCGCGGATGATTTCATCTTGCGAAAAACGCCCAACGGATACCAGTCATTTTTAGGTAACGGCGGCGTACGTTTGTCCGGCGGGCAGATGCAGCGAATCGCACTAGCTCGCGCGTTCTTGCGAGATCCGGATATTTTGATCTTGGACGAAGCGACCAGCCAAATCGACATCGAGAGCGAGCGATTGATCCACGAAGCGCTCGAAAAGTTCTTGGTCGGTCGCACGGGAATCATGGTGACCCACAGGGCGAGCACGTTGGCGATGGCCGATCGCGTCGCGGTACTCGATCACGGTCAAGTCGCCGCAATCGGCAAGCATCAACATTTACTCGCGACGAATAGCTTTTATCGCAATCTATGCCACAGCGACTACGCGGATGCGGCCTAGCCGGCTGGCAAAGGCCGGGATCGTGGCAAAGGCCGGGATCGTGGCATTGGCCTCCGGCCTTTTCATACCCCCACATCTTTTTTGACCCCCACGAGCTCGCCTCGTGGGTGAAGAAGGTTCGCAAGCTAGACAACCTCGGCTTCCTGCCAGACGAGCTGGCAGGGGAGCAATACATGAGGACTTGTGGGGTATACAAAGGCTGGAAGCCTATGCCACTTTTATCATGCGGCCCCTAATGTTCACACGATGCTAAGCGACCGGAGCTTGGTTCATTTGCAAATGAATCATGTCTTGGTAGCGTCCACCTCGAGCAAGCAATTCGGCGTGCGTGCCGGTTTCGATCACCTCACCGTCTTCGAGCACGATGATTTGATCCGCACCCATGATCGTGCTCAATCGGTGTGCGATCACGAATGCGGTTCGGTCTTCGAGAAGCTCCGTCAAGCTCTCTTGGATCAAACGTTCGCTCTCACTGTCGAGGTTGCTGGTTGCCTCGTCGAGAATCAAGATTTGAGGGTCGGCCAGGATCGCGCGGGCGATGGCGAGTCGTTGTCGTTGACCGCCCGAGAGCTTGACGCCTCGTTCTCCGATGACGGTGTCGTATCCACGCTCAAACCTAACGATGAACTCGTGTGCCGCCGCAGCGGACGCCGCACGAACCACTTCGCCCCGGTCGGCTTTGGGATGGGCGTATGCGATGTTTTCGTGGATCGTTCCGTCGAACAAAAACACGTCCTGTTCGACGATCCCGAGCAGCGAGCGGTAGCTCGAGAGTTGGATGTCACGCAAGTCGACGCCGTTGTAGATCACCTCGCCCTCGGTCGGATCGTAAAACCGAGAGATCAAATTAGTCAGCGTTGTTTTTCCCGCACCGCTGCGTCCGACCAACGCGACCGTTTGCCCGGATCGCACGTCGATGTTGATGTTCCGCAGGACCCGCGTTTGGGTTCCGGGATATGAGAACGATACGTTCCGCATTTCGATCGCTCCGCCCCGCACGTCGGCGGGCAAACGGGCGGCACCTTCGCGGCTGGGTAGTTCTTCGTCCACGTCAAGGACGTCCAAGATGCGATCCAAGCCGGCGAGGTTATTTTGGAACGTGACGGCGCTGCCGGCGAGGGTGGCGAGCGGGTCCAACAACATCGTCAAATAAACCAGAAACATCATCAGGTCACCGAGCGTCAGTTCGCCTTCGATGATTTGATAACCGCCATAGAGCAACAGGCCCGTCGAGGCAAGTGGAATGACGACTTCCCAGATCGTTTCGATGATCCGCATCCACCACCACGTGAAGAGTTGTTGCCGGACCAGAAAATCGCCTTCGCGGACGTAGCGTGATGATTCGCTGCGGGCTCTCGAAAACGTTCGCACGACGCGAATGCCGCCGAAGGTTTCGGTCGCGCCACTGTCGATGCGTTGGCGTTGTTTGCGAACATCGCGAAACAAGGGCCGGATACGATTGATGTACGTTCGGTGAGTGATCCATACGATGGGCAGCAACGTCATGCCACCGATCATCAGCTTCCAATCGACGAACATAAGAATCACCAGCGACCCCGTGAACTGAACGATCGCCCGCCAGGGGTTGTAAAGCATGCTGAAGATGAGTTCCGAAACTCCACCGGCGTCTTCGCGGATCAAACTCGCCACGCCGCCGCTTTTCATTGAATAGACATGATGCAGCGGCAAGCGAACGGCGTGGTCAAAGACGTGTCGTCGGATCGAAACTTGGGACTTGTTGACCGCTTTGGTGGCCAGCCATCGTCCGATCAGATTGATCGCCGTCCCGATCAGAGTAATCACCGTCACGAACAACCCGATCCCCAGCAGCGTCCGCATGGGCGTGTCGATCGGATCGCCGAGAATCGCAAACACGCCCGGCAAGTCCGCCATCGCTTCGGGCAATGGTTGGGGCGGCCGAGTCAATACCGAGTCGATGGCGAGTTTAGTGCCCAGCGGCGGAATCAAACGCAACGCGATGCTGATCGTCAAAAAGAACAAAGCGGCGATGATCGTTCCGCGATGTCCGGCGATCAACTTCCAAAATTCACCAAACAATTCGAAAAAAGACCGCTCACGGTCACCAATCTTTTTGCGACTGCGATCATCGTCCGAATGCGGCGAACGAGGTGGCGGCTGCGAGTTCGAACGGCGGTGACGTTCGCGAACCGTGCTTCGGTAGTCGTCGAATCGCTGACGACTCGGAAGGATGGGCATATTGAATGTTAGCGATGTGGGAGTCGGCAGATTGGATAATCAGTCTATCCTACCGAACAAGTCCCGCACATCGTCGCCCGAGATCCCACGTTTTTGCGACAACCACTACGAGCGGCCAGCGGACCCTTACAAAGGGATGACGGGCAAAGTGGGCGTCCTCATCGAAAATTAACTTGTCTTGGAAACACCCGACTCATAAAACATAGGAGTATTGTCCCAAGGCCGCCTGATTCTTGTGGGGAGGAATTTGAGATGCGACCACGCCACCCTGCAATTCGTTTTTGTCCCGATTCATTCGCTTGGTTGGGCATTTTGACTTTCTTTGCCGCCGTGTTACTTGTCGGGTGCGGAAAACCTCAAAACTCGATCGTCGAGGAAACCGATGCCTACCGCTACGAAGATGTGCTGGCGCAAATTAACGCCGAAGAGGCAGCGAGCGATCAGGCGGCGGAAGAATAAATATCTCAAACTTCTACTCGGACCGAGTGCCATGAACGATTGCCCGCGTCGCGATAGAACCGGATTCACGTTAGTCGAACTACTCGTGGTGATCGCGATCATCGGCGTGTTGGTCGGGCTTCTTTTGCCGGCGGTTCAGGCGGCCCGCGAGGCATCGCGGCGAATGAGCTGCAGCAACAATGTGAAACAGATCGGCCTGGGCCTTCACAACTATCATGCCGCTTACAATCAGTTGCCGATTGAAGGGACCGGCGCGACCAATGAGATGGTCAATTCGGCCACCGCCGGCGATGCCAGTAATGGAACCGGATTCACGCGGTTGGAGCTTTCTTTTCTGGTCGGTTTATTGCCTTTCGTAGAACAGCAGTCGCTTTGGGAGCAAATCAGCAACCCGATGGTCGAGAGTGACGGTGATCGTTGGCCGGCATTCGGCCCACGTCCGCGTCAGGGAGACTACCCGCCTTGGGCCACGAACATCCCGACCTTTCGGTGCCCGAGCGATCCAGGATACGGCTTACCCGGGCTCGGTCGTACCAACTACACAGCTTGCAGTGGTGACGGGTTCTACTATGCAATGGAAGGGGTCACCGTATGGCAGGGGTCCGTTTCAAACGGAAGATGGCTATATGAATCCGATTCCCAAGCGATGACGCGTTCCCGGTGCGGGCTACGAGGCGCCTTTGTTACCCGAAAGTCGATGAAGTTTCGTGACCTCACCGACGGACTGTCCAACACCATTGCGGTTGGAGAAGTCATCACAGGCTTGCAAGACAACGACATTCGCGCCGTCGGCTTTGATAATTCCAAAGGGGGCAACACCACAGTGAACATGCTCAATAACCCCAAACTTTGTGAAGACGTCGCCATGGCGAACGGCTACCTAGACCCGGCGCGACCGCGATTTTGGACGGATACCGCGACGACCTCTGCGGTCACCCAACGTGGATTCCAATGGGCCGACTATCACCCCATCCATACTCAGTTCAACACGATATTGCCCCCCAATTCGGAAATTTGTACCGTCAACACGAGTGAACGATACGGCGTATTACCAAGCAGCAGCCATCACCAAGGCGGCGTTCATATCTTAATGGCCGACGGGGCGGTGAAGTTCATTACCGATTCAATCAACGCCGGCAATCGGCGCAGCCCTTGTGTGTATTGCGACGCAACGACAAGCGGGACCAACAGTGTCCTCGCCGCCGGTTCGCCGAGTCCTTATGGATTGTGGGGGGCGTTGGGAACGCGGGCTTCGAACGAAGTGATCGACCAAGAGTTCTAGCTTTATCCGGTTCGGTTGCCTCCCGATCGCCGAATCTTTACATTTTGGTGGCATTGGCTTCCAGCCTTTTTATACCCCACATTTTTTTTTGACCCCCACGAGCTCGTCTCGTGGGTGAATAAGGTTCGCAAGCTTGCCAACCTCGGCTTCCTGCCAGACGAGCTGGCAGGGGAGCAATACATGAGGACTTGTGGGGTATAAAACGGCTGGAAGCCTGTGCCACTTTTACAATGCGGTAGTTCATGTTCACGCGGTGCTTATCGCCATTGCCACCTCTACCGGCTTCGGGCTGTTTGATATGAACCCAATCTCTCTGTCCAGCCGATTTCGCGCCGCGTGGATGCTGGCGCGACGCGAATGGACGCGATTTTTTCGCCAGCGCAATCGCGTCACCGCCGCGATCTTGCAACCGATACTGTTTTGGTTGTTGTTTGGAACGGGCCTGAGCGGATCATTTGAATCCGCCGGTGGCGAGAACTTTTCTCAGTTCTTTTTACCCGGAACGGTCGCGTTGATCGTTTTGTTCACGGCCATTTTTGCCACGATCTCCGTCATCGAGGACCGGCGAGAGGGGTTCATGCAATCGGTACTCGTTTCGCCGGTCGGCCGGTTTCCCGTGCTTCTTGGTAAGGTACTCGGCGGGGCAGCGATCGCTTGGGTGCAAGCGTTGGTTTTCCTGACGTTGGTTTACGTCGTCGGCGCCGCATCCATTTCAGCGACGTTTCCGATGCTGTTGGTGCTGCTCGCGTTGATCGCGGTCGCGATGTGCGCGTTGGGCATGATCGTCGCTTGGCCGATGGAAAGCACGCAGGGCTTCCACGCGATCATGATGTTGGGACTGATGCCGATGTGGCTATTGGCAGGGACTTTTTTTCCAATCCCCGAGTGGGACATCGCGGGGCCTGGCGCCGACGCGTCCCACGGAAACACCGGCTGGGGCGGATGGGTTTTGGCCGGTATCATGAGAGCCAACCCGCTGAGCTATTCGATGGTCGAACTACGACGATTGATCAATCCATCGGTGGATCTTTCTACCGCGGGGTTCGCCCCGTCTCCGATGACATGCTGGATCGTTACCGTAATCGCCACGATCGCAACGTTGTCGATTGCATGGATACTGATGCGAGGCAGTCGCCGGGTTGATACGATTGTTTAGCCCCGATACCAACACGATGCCGTTTTTTCCAGCTAGTTCATCTCCATGAAAACCGCTTTCAATCTTGTCCTGATCCTTGTCACCGGTGTTTTGTTAGGGTTGGGTGTTCGTGCCCTGCGACAACCGACCCCACCCGCTGTCGGCCCCGCGTCCGGCGACGTCGTCTTTACCAATGACAATGCGGTCGTTGACAATGAAACCGTTCGGGCGTCGGACATCGAGAATGCGATGCCGACCAAACCGCCCGAGGACGAAGAGTGGCTCAGCCGATTTGAGTTGACCGAACGCAGCGGCGAAACCGTCTCAAGCGAAGACCTCAAAGGTGTGCCTTACGTCGTCAGTTTTTTCTTCAGCACCTGCCCGAGCATTTGTGTTCAACAAAATCAAAAGCTCCAGGAACTTCAAAAGGAGTTCGAAGGTCAAGGCGTTCGGTTTGTCGCCATCAGCGTCGACCCGGAAACAGACACCCCGGAAGTGCTGCAAGAGTACGCAGCCCGTTTTGGTGCGGACGAAGACCAGTGGCTGTTTCTAACGGGCGATTTGAATTACATTCGCCGGGTCGGTTCCGAAATCTTTCGCCAACCGGTTAACAAACAGTTCCATACCGAACGATTCGGATTGGTCGATCCGCAAGGCAAAATCGAAGGATTTTACAACTGGCCGGAGCCGAAGCAATTCGAGAAGCTTAAAGAAAGCATCCAGTCGATGCTTGCGGGCTGTTGATTTAGTCCTCATCGAAACCCGAAGCGTGAGCGAGGGATACATACAAAGGACTTAATGGTGATGAATCCCTCGCTCACGCTTCGGGTTACGATTAAATCAACACGCCGCTTGCCTCGTAGGCTCGCTCGTAGGCTGGTTCCCTTTCGTCAGGACAAAATGCCGGGTGTGCGTCGCAAAGCCTCCTTCACCCAGCCTACGTAGAGCCGATCCGAAAAGGGGTCTGACCCTCTCCGGCGATACCCAAAAAACAACGATTGTCGCCTCGCCTCCAAAGGGTCAGACCCCTTTTCGGATAGGCTCTCATTGAAAGAATTGATTTTATGTGGGATATGCTTGCGGCGAACTTGCCGCATCTCAACGCTGCTTTGAATACGATCGCGACCGTCTTGTTGGCGATGGGTTTGTGGAACATCAAAAACGGCCGGGCCAAGAAACACAAAAAGCTGATGATCAACGCTTTCCTGGTCAGTGCCGCGTTCTTGTTGTGTTACTTGCTACACAAGTTCGCCCTCTATCAGTCGACGGGGCAGTGGAACAAAAAGTTTCCTGAAGACGCCTCGTCGTCGGCGCGGATCACGTATTTGTCGATCTTGATCCCTCACATTTTGCTGGCGATCAGCGTTCCGTTCTTGGCATTGCGTGCAATTTATTTGGCCAAAAACGGCCGCATCGTTGCCCACAAGAAACTCGTCCGATTCGCTTTCCCGATTTGGATGTATGTGTCCGTCACCGGTGTGTTGGTCTATGTGATGTTGTACCAACTCTACGCGTGAGGCAACAATCGGATATAGATGTAGGCTGGGTCGCAGCAATAGCGAAGACCCGGCACGAGTGAATTTAACCGCATCTGAACCCCCCTTCGGTCTTTGAGAATGACTCGCGAGCGGTGCTCCTAGGGGAAGCTTAGGTTTAAACTTAAACTTAAACTTAAACTTAAACGCTGACGGCTAGCTACTACCTGCCGGGTGTTCGTCGCCAGAGCTCTCCTCCACCCAGCCTACTCCTCCACCCAGCCCACTCCTCCACCCAGCCTACTCCTCCACCCAGCCTACTGGTCCACCCAGCTACTGGTCGCTTCACTAGGATTTATCACGCCAGGTTGGGCGTTTGCGTCTTGCTTTGGGGTGGTGGAAGGTGAACTCGAATGTGGCGTCGCTGGCTTTGAGCTTGCGTCCGGTCGGTCGGTCGGTCGGGCGAACGACTTTTGCCCGGAGTTTCTTGTTGATTTCGAAGTGATCGTCATCGAGTTCAAATTCGACGAACATCTCCACCTGAGGGATCCAGTTTTTGTCGGACTCCCAAGCCATCTTGTGAAAGAAGACGTCTTCGCGGAAGTCTTCAGCGCGGATGAAACCGAACTCGCCGTTCTCCTGCATGAACTTGATTTCGCCCAAACGCTTCTTCTGGATGCGGAAGGGCTTTTCCTTTTCGTCGTCGTCGCGACCGTCGTTGCGGGAGAAAGCGGAAAGAGGACGGTCGGCCACGTTGTCAAATATCCAAGGAGAAAACGGCGAAGGTGCCTGCTGATGAATGGCCCTGGAGCTTAATTCAGCATCGCGGCATCGGCAACATGTTCCGTGCCCAACCATCGGGATAAACTGTGTGAAGTCGCTCGACGGATCAGGGCGGGCCACAACAACCCATCTTCGGTCGATAAAATGTCCGATGTGGCTGGCATTCGATGCCACACGCCCGTTTCGATTTCATGGTTCAGTTGGGTTTGGGTCCAACCGAGATGCCCGATGATCAGTCGATATGGCAGTTTCTGTTCGGCTTGCAGCAGCATTTCCAAATGGTCACGCTGGGCAGCGACGAAAATCCCTTCACCGGCCTCCGCTTCACCCAATTCCGGCGAGCCGTGTACCGCCACAACAGGACCGGATAATGGCCCCCCGAAATGCAGTGACTTACCGGTTAGCATTTGACCTGCCGCCGGATCGTCTTTGGGACCGACGATCATGATCATGGGCTGAGGAGGCGTTTGGATAAGCTTGTGATGCTTGGTCGTGGGCGATGGTTTGGGAAGACGGTTGGCCGAACTCGACGTTTTCGCATCGAGCGGGGCAGGGTTTGCGGCGGTTCCGCCTACCTGAACACTTTGCAATGGACGGTTGAGTAATAGGCCGATCGCGTTATCTTCGTCTTCATGGACGAGCAAACACACGCTCTGATCCAAGATAGTCCCCTCCACGATCGTCGAGGCGACCAATAAATCACCCACTTGAGAATTTCGCATATTCAATCCGACAGTAGAAAAAACGGCCATGCCACCTTGGCATGGCTGCCGCTGAGTTAGGTAATGGAGGCAAGCGGCGCGCCAAAGTTCCTTTTTTCGGCCGGGAACTTTTCATTTTCCCCATTTGACCGGTTTGTCCGAGAGCCGGACCATTTTATTGATGAGAGAAATTTGATGTCCTTATCACGCATCGACCAAATGCGACAGAATTACACACTCGGTGGGCTCTCTGAACAAGACGTCGATTCGGACCCGATGGTTCAGTTTGGGAACTGGTTTGCGGAGGCGACGGAACCCGGATCGGCCTCGGGGATTCCGCCGTGGCTTGAACCCAATGCGATGACCCTATCCACGTCCGATCCGGACGGCACGGTTTCCAGCCGTATCGTGTTGCTCAAAGGAGTCGAGCGGAACGCATTTGTGTTTTATTCCAATTATGCGTCCCACAAAGCGTCCCAAATTTCCGCCAACGCACATGTCGCCCTGTGTTTTTATTGGCCCCATTTACAGCGACAAGTGTTGGTCCAAGGGGGCGCCGCCAAGATTGATCGTGAGCGTTCGTTGGAATACTTTCGGTCGCGGCCGCGTGACAGCCAATTGGGGGCTCACGCGAGTACTCAATCGTCGGTAATCGCATCGCGTGAAGTGCTCGAACAACGGATGGACGAGTTGCGACGCCGATACCCAGGCGAGACTGAAATCCCGTTGCCTGAAAATTGGGGCGGCTATGCGGTGGTACCTTCTTGGATCGAATTTTGGCAAGGAAGGACAAGCCGTCTCCACGATCGCATCGTCTATCGAAACGAAAACGATGCGTGGACCATCGAGCGGTTGTCGCCCTGATGTCGGAACTTCGATTAGTCGAACCCGTCGTACGAACGTGCGCGATTATCTCGCGGCACGCCGGTGCGCACCGTTGGGCGATCGAGCGATTGGCTCGGACCTGGGGGCCGATCGTCGAATCCACCGCGCCGTCGATTTTTCCCGCGAGTTTCTATCAAGAGACGATGGGTGACGGACTGACTAAAGTTCTCGTCGCGATGGAACCATTGTCCGATCCCGGCGAACTGGCCGATTGGAAAACGTCGACCAATGCTTGGGAGGCCGAATACGCGGCCGTATCGGACCACAGCGACTCTCGCCCGGTGAATTTGGACCCCGGTTACGTGTCGCAGGCGAAATTAGTTTTGGCGACGATCAAGGACCGAGATCACCGCATCTATCTGCGCGATGGCATCTTTGCCGAAGTGACATTGAACTACATGAAAGGGCGATGGGTTCATCATCGCTGGACCTATCCTGATTATCGAACCGACGAGGTCGCTGACTTTGCGATGCGGTGTCGCAATCGGTTGAGGAATCACCTGCAGTCAACCGGTCAATTTCGTCGTGGGTGATTCGTTTCATCTTGGTTGTCTCGTTCACGAATCGTCAATACGAATGCTTGGCATCGCGGGATTCATTCTTCAAGTGGTGGCGACTTTTAGTCGCCAATTCAGGTCCTGGCGACTGAAAGTCGCCACCACTTCTTTTTCACGCGATGGATCGTCCTCAATCCGGGTTTCCAACGCGTTCTGAAGTTTCAGACGTTGGCATGCCAAGCTGCCGCATCTTGCGGTAAAGATTGGAACGATGGACGCCCAATGTCGCGGCCGCCTCGGTCATGTTGCCGTTTTGTGACGCGATCACCTTTTCGATGTGATCGATTTGAAACAAGCGAGTCGCTTCGTTCAAATTGGGATCGAGGACCTCCATCCAGGCTGGGTTGGGTTCATTCGATGTGCCGCCGGTGTCTTGCAACATCAGATCATTCGCGCTGACATCTGGGCCACTGGTCAAGTAACACAATCGTTCGATCGTGTTGCGAAGTTCACGAACATTCCCCGGCCAAGGATGGGAGAGAATGGCTTGTTGAGCCGAGAGATCCAGTCTTGGAACCACGCGACCGATCTTTTCGCAGAAGTGACTTAAGAAATGTTCGGCCAACAGCAGCACATCTCGGCCTCGTTTACAAAGTGGCGGTAACGTCAACGAGACGACATTCAAGCGAAAGAACAAGTCCTCGCGGAACCGCTTGCTCGCGATCAATTCTTGCAGAGGTTGGTTGGTCGCCGCGATCACCCGCACATCCACGGGGATCGGTTGAGAACCGCCGACACGGACGACGACACGCTCCTCGAGAACTCGCAATAACTTCGCTTGCCCGCCTGGACTCATGTCCCCGACCTCGTCCAGAAACAGCGTTCCGCCGTGGGCCAGTTCGAACTTACCTTGACGGGTGCTCGAGGCATCGGTGAAGGCGCCTCTTTCATGTCCAAACAATTCGCTTTCGAGCAAGCTTTCCACCAGCGCGGCGCAGTTGACCGCCACGAAGGGGCCGTTGCGTCGTTCGCTTTGATAGTGAATGTGTTGAGCCAAGACTTCTTTGCCGGTGCCGTTCTTTCCGAGGATCAGAACGCTCAAGTCTGTCGGGGCGACTTTCGTTGCGTTGGTGCGGACGTCACGAATCGAGTCATGTTCACCGATTAATCGATTCGAATCGGCGGCTTGAGAAACAAGTCGGTCGCGGGTCCGCGTCAGGTTGGCGCGGGTTCGCTGTGTGTCGATCGCAACGGCCGCATGCACGGCCAACTCCGACAACGTCCGCACGTCGGCGGCGTCGAACTTGCCGCCTCGGTGATCATCGCTTTTCGCGTTGATTGCTTCAAACACCCCAATGATCTGATCTCGAGCGTTGAACATTGGAACAGCGAGTAATGATTTCGTTTGAAAATTCTGCGATTGGTCGACCCGGCGGTTAACCCGTTCGCCATCGATGCCGCCGGCGGACCACCATTGAGGCGATCCTTCCCTGAGCACCTCGCCGACGATGCCTGCGTCGTCTTCGACCTCGAGCACACCGCCTTCAACACCGATCGCTGGTCGTCCGACCAAACGATGACGAGCCCTATCCCATAAAAAAATGGTTGCCCGATCGCAGCCAAGCACTTCGCAAGCACACTGAGCAACCGATTGCAACAACGCGGCGTCGTCATCGAGTTGCTGCCAAGCGGCGGCGTTGTGCAACATGCACGTGGTCTGCCACAGACGGCGTTTGTCTTCTTGGCGGTCACGGTTCAACGCGAGGAAACGCGACAACGTGACGGTGAGCGTTTGCAGGACGGCCGCCGGTGCGGGACGACCACCGATGGACAACAGCATCGCACAGTGAGGAGCCCCCGGCATGACCTTGGCATCATGATCCCGAGCTGATGAAGAGTCGTGAGAACCCGCCGGCGGCATGCCCGCGAGCAGATTTTTGGCCGAACAACCGATGGCGGAAAATTCACCTTTTTGGGTGATTTCTCCGTTTTCCAACGCCTCGCTTGCCAATTCATGAGCGGCCCGTTCTTGTGCGACCGAAACGTCAGTACCCGTCCAATAAACGGTCTCCCACCGACCGTTGACTTGGCTGACCACGCCGCAGCGGATGCCTTTTTCGCTCGCGTCGGTCGCATTTGAGTCGTTTTTAAGGTTACCGGAAGATGACCCAAAGTGATGACCGCCGGTGAGAAGCCCCAACAAAAGCGGCATTTTCTCGCGGATGATTTCTTTATCGGACAGTTGGCCGTCCGGCGGGGAAGCTTCGTCCATGAAGTGAGCCTTGCGGCGTAAGGGGGTCGAGGGCGATGAATGCGAAGGGGTATTTCCGATCACGCGAAAATCCAGCTGTGTGTCAAGGATGCCTTGTTGCCATGACTCTCCGTGACGATGATGCACGGCGTCGTCGGAACGTTGGAACAAGAGATAGTTTGTAGGAAAGGGAACAGATGCAATTTGAAGGTAAGAAAGGCTTGATCATCGGAGTGGCCAATGACCGCTCCATCGCCTGGGCGATCGCCCAGCAGATCATGAATCAGGGGGGGAAATGCGGTTTCACCCACCTTCCCGATCGTCCTGACGATGAAAAACAGAAGAATCGCCGTCGTGTGTCGAAGCTAACTGATCCGCACGACAACGCCGAATTCCTGTTACCTATGGACGCGAACAACGACGACGACATCCGCACCACTTTTGAGCACACCGCCAAAGTTTTTGGAAAAATCGACTTTCTTTTGCATTCGATCGCCTTCGCCGACCGCGACGATCTCGGCCGGGAAACCATGCATACTTCCCGTTCAGGCTTCAAACTTGCGATGGAATCGAGTGTTTTTTCATTAATGGCGATCACCGCCGCCGCCGAACCGGTGATGAATCCGGGCGGCGCGATCCTGACGATGACCTATTACGGTGGCGAAAAATGCGTTCCCGGCTATAACGTGATGGGCGTCTGTAAAGCCGCACTGGACGCCGCGATGCGTTATTTGGCCTTCGATATGGGCGCGCGGAATGTGCGAGTCAATGCTCTGTCGGCCGGACCCGTGCAAACGCTCGCCGGACGAGCCGCCGGGGTGGAACGGATGTTGAAAATGTACGAACACATGTCCCCGTTGGGGCGAAACATCACTCACGAAGAAGTCGGGCGGACCGGCGCATTCTTACTTTCGGACGACAGTAACGGCGTCTCCGGTGAGATCCTGCACGTCGACGGCGGTTACCACGCGATGGGCAGCCCCGGGCGGTTACTCGATGAGATTGAAAAAGCACAGAAAGGTTGAAACGGATGACCACCACCACTGCACCAGAAAACTCGACCGCCCCTTACTACTGGGGCATCGACGTCGGCGGGACGAGCATTAAGTGCGGGCTCGTCGATTCGGCCGGTCAAACGATCGCGTTTGAACAAGTCCCCACGCTCGAAAGCGAAGGCCCGATCGCCGGCGTCAAACGCATCGCCGAAGTGATCGCCCAGACCGAAACCCGCTGCGGCGTCGTCGGCAAAGTGCCGCGGATCGGCATGGGAGCCCCGGGGCCGATGGACCTGCCACGCGGATACCTCGTCGCACCGCCGCAACTCCCCTCGTGGTGGGATTTCCCCATCTGCGGCGAACTCACCAAAATCACCGGTCGCGAAGTCTCCTTCCTCAACGACGCCAACGCGGCCGCCTACGGCGAATTCTGGCTCGGCAGCGGTGCCCGAAATAGCTCGATGGTTTTGTTGACTCTGGGAACCGGCGTCGGTGGCGGCGTGGTCATCGAGAACGAATTGGTCAACGGTGTGAACAGCTTCGGAAGCGAATGCGGTCACATCCTCGTCGATCCGGGATCTGACGCCCAAATCTGTCGCTGGGGCGGCGGCCGCGGTCACTTGGAAGCTTACGCTTCCGCGTCCGGTGTGGCCTTGCGGACGCGGCGACGATTGATCGAGCACCCCGAAAGCAGTTTATACCCGCTGCTTTCGGAGCCCGAAAATAAAATGACAAGTAAATGTGTTTACGAAGCGGCACTCGCCGGGGACGCGTTCGCCTTGGCGATGGTCGACGATACCGCGCGTTGGCTCGGCGTCGGAGTGACGACGATCATCCACGTGATCGATCCGGGCAGCGTCGTGTTGGCGGGAGCGATGAACTTCGGTGGTGCCGAGTGCCCGATCGGCCGACGGTTCCTCAACGGCGTTCGCGAAGAGTTTCGCATTCGAACCTTCCCCAACGTCTACCAAGGAACCGAGTTAACGTTCGCCACGCTGGGTTCCGACGCGGGCTATCTGGGTGCGGCCGGCTACGCCCGCAAACAACACACGGACTTGTCACTCAAGAGTTAATCTTGTTCAAGCGGCATCGGATTTTACTTCCTGGACATCTTCCGTGAAGCTAGGCCAGCAGTTCCCCGAGTACTCCGGTACTGTCTCCGTGCCGATCGACGTTAAGGCCGACGCCTCGTAGCAGCGTTAGCCACAAGTTGCACAGGGGTGTCTTTTCGTTTGGCAACACGACGTGCTGACCGAGTTGGATGCCTGCACCGCCTCCGGTGACGAGCGTCGGGTAGTTCGCTCGAGTTGACGCGGACGCCCAGCAAGCTTTGCATCGTGTTGATGTATTCGCGCCGATTGAGCCGCCGCATGGTCGTCGCCCGGTTGCGTTTCATCCTCAGGCGGCATCTCACCGGCGTTCAGCTCACCGAGAACTTTTTGCCAACGTTCCGCCGTCGAATCATGTTGGTCGTTTGGATTCTTGCCAAGTTCTGACGACACAAACAGGTTTGACCAGTTTGTCTGGGTTGATTCTGTAGGTCAAATTCTAGCACCTTTGCCCAGGAGCCTCCGTTGGGATGCGATCACGCGAGAATGTCTCGCAAGACTTCTCCATGCACGTCGGTCAGTCGCACGTCGCGGCCGGCGTAGCGATAGGTTAAGGCTTTGTGATCGATGCCGACTTGATGCAATACGGTTGCCCACAGGTCGTAAATCGATGCCGGGTTCTCCACCGCGTGGTAGCCGAGATCATCAGTGGCACCGTAAGTCGTTCCACCTTTGACGCCACCGCCGGCGAGCCAGACACTGAATCCGAAGGGGTTGTGATCGCGACCGTTGGAGCCTTGCGTGAACGGCGTGCGTCCGAACTCACCGGTGAAAACGATCAGCGTTTGGTCGAGCAATCCGCGCTCCCTCAGATCCTTGATTAACGCGGCGATGGGTTGATCGACTTGGTAGGCCATGGCCCGGTGCCCCTGCTCAAGATCACCGTGCTGATCCCATGGATTGGCTGCGCCGCCGGCACCGATGCGTTTGGTCAGGCAAGAGAGTTCGATGAAGCGAACGCCCTTTTCAGTCAAGCGGCGTGCCAACAACGCTTGTCGCGCGTACGCGGCCTTCTCAGGGTCGGAATCGTCGAGGCCATAACGTTTCCTGGTCGCTTGGCTTTCACCGGAAATATCACAAACATCCGGCACGGCGGACTGCATTCGAAAGGCGGTCTCGTAGTTCTCGATGGCCGCTTCGACGTTTTGGTTGCCGCCTAACTCGATGTTGAATCCGGTGTCCTGGCGATGCACGAAGTCCAGCCAATGCGTCTGAATCTTGTCAGCTTGGGCTGGCTTGATATTGGAGATCGCGGGTTGCTTGTCCGCCTTCAGGATCGAAGCCTGGTGCTGAGCGGGCAGGAATCCGCTGCTGAAGAGTCCGACACCGCCGTGCGGGGCAACCGCATCGCCGCTTTGCAGAACCACATAACTGGGCAGATTTTCATTCGCGGATCCCAGTCCATAGCTGAGCCAGGCACCCGCGCTGGGATAGCCCAAGAAGGGAAACCCGGAATGCATCGCGAAGTTGCCCTGGGCATGTTCGTTCACTGGCGTGGTCATCGAGCGAATAACGGAGAGTTCGTCGGCCACTTCCCGCAAGCCGGGAAAAATACTGCTGATCTCGATTCCGCTTTGACCACATTTCTTGAACTCGAACGGTGATGCGAACACGTTGCCGTTGTTGTTGAACTGGGTGCGTTGGACTTCCACCGGCATCGGTTTGCCGTGCAGTTCCCGTAGCTTGGGTTTCGGATCGAACGAATCCACATGCGATACACCACCGGACATGTAACACAGGATGACGGTTTTCACTTTGGCCGGCGGAGCAGCAGCCGACGCGTTGCGGGCGTTCAAACCGGCGAGGGCGAGTAAACCAAATCCGCTCGAACTGCGTCTGAGCGATTCTCGCCGCGAACATCGATCGTCAGCGAACATAAATGAATTCCTTCATGTTGAAGATAGCCAACGCGAGATCGGCGTAAGCTTGGTTGGCGGCGACCGGTTGCCCCAATGAGTTGAGATCGGATTCCAACGATTGGATCGCTTGGTTCAGCTCGTCGACACGTTGCTTTTGCAAGGGTGCCATCGCGTCCCAGATCTGTGCGGCAGAGATGAAAAGGTGATCGCCGGTTGCTGAAGCGGTTACTTCGTCCGGCGTCAAAGCACGGTCGTAAAGAGCTGCGTCAAGAATCTTGCCTTGTAGCATTCGATTGCCCGCAAGATTAGTTCCGTGGCGTAGGCCGAACACAACGTGGGCCTTGTCCTGTTCAAAAACCTGAACGTCGGTCTTGTAGGGTTTGCCATAAGGTTTGCCATTTCGATAACCGATGATCGTCCCGTCTGATTGATAAACAATCGTGAAGACGACCGGTTGATCGAACGCTTTCGGTTCGTCGGTTCCGTCAAAAGATCGAGTCCGACGGTGGTGATCGCTTCCGGCCAACCAATGCTGAGGGTGACTCTCGGCGAAGACGATCGAATCGAATTGCTCGCCGCCGAGCGTCTGGACGGTGATGACACCACCGCCGCGTTGATCAAAGTTATCCAGCATTACACGCGCTTGAAGCGTTTTGGCTTTCAGAGTTTTTGGTAGCGGCGGCGTGCTGACCCAGCCTTTACCATCGACTACGAGAACGCCGTTTTCGACTCGGGCATCGCCCTGGGGTTCGCCGTGCAGTGTCCCGATCGCATCCCGTAGGTTGCCCTCAAAATCCCAGTGAGCCATTGGTTTCAAATTGGATGGTTTTTCATCTTCTTGAATGCCGTGAACGCGGGCTAGTTGAACACGAACTCGCTCTTCGATGTCGCTCACTTCGGTTCGCCGGTCAGCGATCTGTGATTCCAGTCTCGTTCGTTGGCGGCTGAGTTCGGCATACTTGTTTCGAAGATCGGCAACCAACTCGGCGGCTTGTGTTTGTTCCTGCGGGCTCGGATCACGACCGAGCAACCGACGCCAAGTTGTATGAACGAACTTGCCCTCGTCGTCATTTGACACGGCAACACGATTGGCCAGGGCGAGCACGAACGGATCATTGAACAATGCCAGCGATTGGGCCGGTACGGTCGTTACGTCGCGGCGGCCCTTGGTCGCGAACGGAACCGGCGCGTCGAAAGTGCCGAGGAAAGGATCGAGCTGGTTGCGAACGACTTGAACGTAAACGGATCGACGATCCGCGCGGCCATTCACGGGTGGACCGTAGAGTTGGCGATCCAGCGTGCCGGCCGCCACCAGCAGCGAATCCCGGATCGACTCGGCATCGAGTCGCTGTACGTTGAAGTGAGACAGAAGTTGATTCTCCGGATCGGTCTGGAGGGCCGTTGGTGATGGCTTGCTATCCTGTTGCCAAGTTTCGCTGGTGACGATCAGGCGGATCAATTTCTTAAGCGACCATCCATCTTCAACAAAACGGGTGGCGAGGTAATCAAGCAATTCCGGATGCGACGGCTTCTCGCCCATGCGGCCGAAGTTGTCGACGCTGGGGACGATCCCGCGACCAAACAGATGGTGCCAAACGCGATTGACGATCACACGGCGGGTGAACGGATTGTCGTCGCGGAGTAGATCCTCGGCGAGTTCCAACCGACCGCTGAGATGGGTGTCATAAGGTTGAGAATCGATGGCTTCGAGGAAGCGGCGGGAAACGGGGGCAAGCGGCTGTTTGTGATCGCCGCGCTCATAGAGCGGTTGATCGTGTGCCTGCCATTCCGCTAGCGTGGGAACGCGGGTCGGAACGGGAATCTCATTTTCCAATTCGCGATAGCGATTGATCAGTGATGTTGCCGGTCCGAGTTCTTGCAGGTCGTTGGGCAGTAGCCCGTCTTTGAGGCAACCGTTGAGGAAGCTCGCCACTGCGTCATCGACTTCGCCTTGCTTCCATGCTTGGACACTGTCCGTCAAGGCTTGCATGTAGATGGCAACGAGGTCGGCGAACGATTCCGGCGGCGATTCTTTTGCGGCAGCGAAGATCGGTTCGAGGAAGTCGCGAGGTTCGACCGGCGGCGTTCCGTCCTCAGGGATCAATACCGCGTCGTGAATTCCAAACCACGAGCGGTCGGACGGTTGCGTGAGCAGCGGTGCGTCGCGCGCGGCCGTCATTTCGATGTGAATTTGGTCGCCCGCCCAGTAACCGACATCGTAGCGTAGCCATTGCCAATCGGAATTGACGTCGTCGCTTTTGAATTCCTTGACGGGATACACGGTCCCACGCCGCGGATAATTCTGGACGACATAGCGAGCCATCGCATTGCCACCACCGGTGACACGCAGCCACAAGGTGTTCTTGCCCTGAAGCTGAAAGTCCGGCGACGTTAAACGCGCCGAATGTTTTTGAGAGATCAGGTGCGAGTAAACACCGCCGGGATAGATGCCCAGTAGGGCACGTTCACCGGCGGGGTCGATGGAAAACTCACCGGGCGACGAACGCGTTTCAGTTAAGCCGATCCCTTCGCGATACCAAGTCGAGAAATCTGCCTCAAACGGGTATTCGGTTTGATGATAGGCCGCGACCGATTCCTGATAAGTATCCCATTGCTGGACTTGTTCTTGCCACGCGCCGGCGAAGGCTTGTCGATCCGGTGCGTCACGCTTGATCACATGCAAGAGATGTAATGGCGAAGACGGTTGACCGGCGTTCTTCATTAGCTCGCGGTCATGCGCGAGACGGTTTGCCACGTCGTCCGTCGCGTTCAGCCAAACATCGGCGACGGCACTTCGGATCACCGTTTTTAACTCGGTTAGTTCACGCAAATTCGTCGTTTGTTGGTTGATCAAATCGACGGCCTTGCGACCCGGACGGGTCGAACCGAGGATACCAAACAGTGCGTAATAATCGGCTTGGCTGATCGCGTCAAACTTGTGGTTGTGACAGCGAGCGCAAGATACCGTTAAACCCAGGAACGCTTTAGTGAAGACGTTGATTTGGTCGTCGGTGAAGCGGACCTTTTCATCAAGCGCATCGGTCGGCGCGAAACCATGGAACACCATCCGCCAATGGGCGGTGCCGATCAGCGATTCATTGATCGCGAGTTCGTGGTTCAGCCGAGGCTCGGCAAGCAGATCGCCGGCGATGTGCTCTCGGACGAGTTGGTCGTATGGCACATCCTCATTGAGTGCACGGATCAGGTAGTCCCGATAAAGATGGGCGTTCTCGATTCGCGGATCGCCTTCGGAGCCGTGGGATTCGGCGTAACGGAGCCAGTCCATCCAATGTCGCGCCCACCGTTCACCAAAGTGAGGACTATCGAGCAGTTCATCGATGAGCTGGTCGACCGCAGCGGTCGGGTCACGCAGTTGCATGAATCGATCAACTTGTTGCTCGGTCGGCGGCAGCCCCGTCAACGCAAAGCTCAATCGGCGGAGCAGCACTTGAGGCTCCGCCTGCGCTGCGGGTTTGAGTCCGGCTTCGTTGAGGCGGTTTCGAATCAAGCGATCGACCGGATGATTGACGCCATCGATTGCCGGCGGATCGTGATCGCTGATCGGCTGAAAGCTCCACCAACTCTTGCGCCGCTGCATCACGGCCGACCAGTCGGTATCGGCGGCAAGCTCATCATCGGTCGGCGGATGATCACGCGGGTCCGGCGCTCCTATCCGGACCCAATGCTCGAAATCCTGAATGATGGCGGCGTCCAATTTAGGTGCGGCGCTGGGCATTTCCAGGTCGTCGCGATCGTGTCGAATTGCTTGAATCAGCAGGCTTCGATCCGGATTCCCTGGCACAATTGCCGGCCCCTGATCGCCCCCCTCGAGAAGACCTTTTCGATGGTCGAGAACCAGCCCGCCGTCGGCGTCGCCCTTGCTGTTGTGACATTCGTAGCAGTCCTGAGCGAGCACGGGGCGAATGCGTGTTTCGAAAAACTCGATCCGCTCCGGCTTCTCTGCCGCATTCGTTAACGAACCAAGTCCTGCGAGCAAGATGAGAACAAAAAATCGAATGCTCGAGCAAATGAACCGGGTCATGACAAAAGCTCCTTGCGAATCTGGGCGGCTGCTTCGAGACACCACTGTCCGAGTTCGGGAATTCGCTTTCGTGGCAGCCGCATGGTCGGCGACATGACGGTGATCGCTGCCACGGGACGATGATAGGCATCCACAATCGGTGCCGCGACACAACGAATTCCGGTGATGCCCTCTTCCCAATCTTCCGCGTAACCTCTTCGGCGGGACCGCTGCAGATCGTCCATCAAGTCGGATCGGGTAGCCTTGGTATTCTCGGTGAACGGTTTCAGTTCGGTCGTCGCCAACCACTGATTCAGTTCGGATTCCGCTAACGCCGCCAGAATCGCCTTGCCCGGTGCACAAGAATAAAGCGGAACCTGCATTCCGATTCGTCCCATCACCTGAACCGGTTCGAGTCCCGAGACTTGTTCGAGTACCAACCCCTTGCTGCCGACCCGAATCATCAACTGCACCGTTTCGCGTGATCGATCTCGCAAGCATTGCATGGCGGCGTGAGCACACTGCGTCAGGCTCTTATCGACAGCTCGTGGTTGGTAGCTCTCCATCAAGCGACTCGTGAGCACGTAACGTCGGCTTTCATCCTGCCGACTCATGTAGCCGAGTGTCTCCAGCGTCGTCAGTACACGCAAAACGAGATTGGCCGAGCACCCCGTCTCCTTGACGACTTCCGCTTGGGTCAATCCTTCGGCCTTCCGCCCGATCGCTTCAATCACAGCCATCGTCTTGGCCACCGTCGGAGCGGGCAAATCATCGTTCAAAGGCACTTCCCGCTCGCGAATCGTCAATGACGCCATTTCATCCACCTTAAATCAAATTTCTAAATTTAGAGAGCCCTCTATTTTTAGCGAATACGACGACGGGAATCAATCAATTGCGGAAGTTTTTGGGATTCGTTCCATGGTGCATTCCTCGAAGATCCGTTTTTGCCTCGAAAATGGAACTCATTCATTCACCATTCGACACGCGACTTCCACACGTCGTTGGCGATCACGCCGTCTGAGAAATGGTTTCACCGTTTCAATTGTTCGGTTGAGCATGCCAGAGTGCGACGTTCTTCAACTGCGCGCCTTGGCCTTTGGTGATCAAGGCGACAATTCCCTTGCCGTCGGCAAAGCGTGAGTGCTTCGCTGCAACAACATGCTCGCCAACCTGAACGCGGTATTGGTCTCCGATGATTTCGATCATGATCGAGTACCAAGCATCGGGATCGAGCGGCGTTTTCAGTTCAGCAATCTTGATCGACTTGGTCGTCTTGGCGATGCCGCTCATGTGCGTGATCCAAATGCCATCACGACTGATAAAGGTGCGAGCAAGATGATGATGCGGCTTGATGTCGTCGCGACAACCAAACGCAATGTGTGTCGCGCTACCAAGGCGAAACTCGCCACGAATCACCAGATGCGTCGCGTCGACATGGTAAGTCAACGACGATGCGTGTTTGTCTTCGGCCACTTCATCACCGTGCAACGCCCCATCGGCGATCCACCACACCCCGATCCCCGCTTGCCAATCGAGCAGAGGTTTCTTCCGCGTCTTAGGATGATCCTGATCAAACGGACTCGAGACGATCAACCGTTCAGGAGTGCCAAGCACGGTCGCAGGAGACTCGGAAGCTTGACCGCGAGCAACGAAAGTGCCGAAGATGAGAAGCAGACAAAAGGTTGAGATTCGATTCATGATTCGGTTAGCTTGCGTTCGTGTTGGACGATTGCGTTGTGAAGTGGAAAATAGGACATAACAGTTTACCTGAGTCGATCTTGTCGAAGATCAAGGGTGTGACCCGGGCAAAGCCATCGCGACGCCTTGGTGACGAGATGTAACCAGTGGCGTAGCGAACCTCTCCGAACATGATTTGGCTCATTGGACAAAAATTTCCCCAAACATCTGCGTGTCGTCAATCGCCTTCGCTTCCGAGCCGATGGGTGAGAATGCCGTGGTTTCGCCATCGTCCGAACCGACGCGTTTTCGGAAAAGATTGAAGTACCACGGCAGGCTCGTTCCTTTGCCCGAGTCGAGCGAGGAGGTTTTTGACTTGAACGGCATGTTTCCCACCAACTGGTGCAGTGGATCCTCGTCCGAGGAAGCAACCGGAAGCTTCAGTTCCACGGACCAAAAGTCGTCGCCGTGGTGCGTGGCGACTTCGGCCTGCGCCGACCAGTTGAACCAGTTCTTCTTGTCGGCACCCCGGTCGAGACAAGTGATCGATCCATCAGGATTCACGACGATCTGGTAATACGAATGCTTGTCGGTCTCGATCAGCAGCTCAAGGTGCTCGCCGTTCCAGATGGCGGGATCGCCATCGCGACTGCCGCCGATGTTAGGAGGCACTCCTAATTCTCCGGTGCAATGGATTGCAAAGTAGAGGTTGTCGTTCCACCAGCGGACGCGGAAATGAGTTGGATACCGAGGCTTCTTGCCGGTGTCACTGTCCTTCAAATTTCCGCGCAAGCTGTAGCCGTTCCAGAATGGTTCGTCGATCTTGCCGTCGATGACCAGCGTGTCTCGAGCATCTCGCCACTTGTCCTTCCCCATGTCGATCACTCGAAATTGGGGGAGACCGGCGGGACGGGGGATAGACATCTGCGAAGCGCGATTCCGCAGCGTGATCAGGAATTCTTCCACTAACGCGATGCGTCGGCCGTAGACCGACTCGGGAGCCGTCGCCGCTTTTGCCTGATCGAAAAGCCGGATCGCTTCGCCGACCGCCCCGCCGTCGCTGCCGAGCCGAGCGTAGTTCGTTTCGCAGTATTCGATGAAGGCCTTCATCTCCGCAGCGGCCGATCCGTAGAAGAGGTGATAGTATTCATCCAGCAAGCCGTCGACGTCCTGATCCGCGTCCCACCACAGCCTGGAGATGACGTACGGATTCAGATGGCTCATGCCCGGATGATGCAGGCCGCCCATGCCGCTGGAGAGCCACACGTCTTCTCGCCAGACCTTTCCGGAGGTGTCCCGCAATCCGCGGGCAATGACGTGCGGCCAGTATTGCGGCCGATAAGCACCGCGGTTGGTAAACGGTGTGTAGTTCAGGGTCAACGACAAAGGGTTGCGAGTTTTCGCCTGCCAACTGCGACGCAATTCGGCCGCGTCGTTGTGGGTTTCGTTGTCAAGTTCACGGATCGGACGGCCGTTCGTGATTTGAACCCAAACATTGTCGGGTAGCCTGTCGATCGAAAGCGGCGGCAATCGGTAAGTGCTGTAGGCGCCGCAGAACACCTTTCGATCCGGGTGGGATTTGGCAAGTTCGTTAGCCACGCGGACAACAAACTTCCAGACATAATCCGAGGCCAGCCCCGAGGGTCCGCGGTCGATCGTTGCCTGTCCCTTGCATTCGTTGCACTGGCAGTGGTTGAACCCATCGTGAGGCATGACCGAAACGATCGGCATGTCGTAGTGATCAAACATCAGCCGAGCGTACGCGACCGTTTCCTGGAATAACCCTGGCGACGAAAGACAGGCATTGGCCTTCTTGCTTTCGGTATCGCGTTTTCCGTTGGGCAACAGCACGTAGTATTCCGGATGGCGGGCGCGCTGGTCTGGATGTTCCGTGAGATTGCGTTGGCCGTGGTGCAGGATGCCGTATTGCTCGTTTGCACCAAGGCGCAGATACCAGAGCGCATCGTCGACCTCGGATGAGCTGATCAGCGGGCGGCTGACCGATCGCACCTCGAACTTCGGAGAAACAACGCGATTGACTTCGGGCAGCGCGATCGTATTCGACTTCGGCACAATCTCGCCCAGTTCCCCCGGCATGTACCAGCGGACGCCGAGGTCACCAAGAAAGGCGTAGACTGCATTGAGTGAACCACGATGGTCGAAGTTCCAAATATCAAGCTGCTTGCTGTAATTTTTGTAGAGCGACGCGGCGACCGGGTTCTGCCACGGGTGCCCGGCCAACGTCATCCAATCCGCCTGCTTGTTGTTCAACCAGTCGGTGTGGCTACGGGCCCAAGGTTCAACAGGAGTGAAATCCCAATCCCGTCCTACCAGCGCCAACCAGTCCGGCCCCGATACCAGGCGAAAGGCGTCTCTTCCCAAATCCTCTGCGTTGACTCCGGCCCGACGGGCATATTCGCTTTCGCCAACGTAGATTTTCACCGGCATCGCGTCGGTCGGCGATGTGACGATTTCAAGCCGACTCCCGGTGATCTTTTCGAGGTAACTCTGCAATTCGACGGCCGCCAGCTTCACCGCGCGGGGAGGCGTTTCCGCGACAACGATTTCCCCACGTGATTGGCCTTGCTCGACAAGGAATCCATCAGCAGCGTGCAGCACCATCAAGGGCGTTAGCAGCAGAGCAGTAAAGTATGTGACGGCGAGTTTCATGGTGTGGTGATCCGGTCGCTGTGGAACGTGATATCGCTCGATCTTTGGACGGCAGCGGCGAACATTAGTGCCAATCCGTGGCTGAGTTTCATTAAGGGGTGTCGATGAGCGAGACGTCGTCGTCATTGAGCGGGCCCCAGCGATTTGATCGGAATGATCGCCAGTTCGGCGCTGTTAAGATTTCCTTTGCGTCCGCCGTTGTTCGAAAAGCCAACAAAGAGTCTCCCTTCGTGTTCGATCGCGCACGGATACGAAAGGGAGAGACGTTCAGAGGATTCGCCCGGACCATTGTGCTCGCTGCGACGGATGACGAGAACTTGGCTCAGTTTAACCTGCCCCGGTTGGGATAAGGCGATGGTCAGAGGTGCGCGTTTGCCGCCGTTGTTGCGAGCGGTGGTGCAGACAACGTAACGTTGGCCGGTGCTGAGCATTCCCGCAGCCGGCTTGGAGGTTGCCATCGGCAGATTACTGATTTGACTCTCCGTCCAAGTGCGACCGTAATCGGGGCTGGTCGCCACCAGCGCGAAAGCGTCGCCGCCGTAACGTGCTACGTTCGTGATGTTCGGGCCGTCGACGATGATCGACGATTCGCCCCACATCCGCTGAATTTCTTCAGGCGTTTCGATTTTCACAAAATCCCATCGCGTCAAGTCATCGCCGTGACTGATTGCGACCGCCGCCGGAAAAACTTTGTTGTTGGAATACGCACCAAACGAACCGCCAGCCATGATCCAATTCCCATCGTCCATCTTCACCGGTTGGTTCATCGGCCAGAATCCGTTGTCAATCACGACGCCATGTGGGGTCCACTGGCTGGTTTCTTCGTTGAGCGAGTACGCACGCGTGTGGATGTTTTCCATAAAGCCGTGGTAAGCACCATGAAACGCCCACAGCTTTCCTTCATGCGACAGGAAAACACCATGACTGACCGCGAGGTTGTGTTCATTGCCTGCGTCGATCACTTGCAAAGGCCCCCATGTCTCGCCGCCGTCATCGCTCACCCGATATTGAGCTTCTTCGGTGACTGTGTTCTCCGCCCCTTTGTTGTGACCGAACGAAGCGTAGAGTTTGTCTTGGTGCCAAGCCAGACCGACGCCATGAAGAAACGTGTAACCGTCGTTCGGTTGATCCCATTTTTTGATGACGTGAAAATCAACGCCAGCGACTTCAGTTAAGTCGGCCGCGACGTCGAGCGTTTCTCTTTCATCCCACAACGGGAACCGCGACGGCGGATCGGGGATCAACAAGACGGCGTCGTGGGGGCGGTAGCGGGCTATGATCTCTTGAGAGTTCAACGGACGATCGAAGTAACGGGCTTCGTCGATCGCTCCGAAGAACGTTTGACGGATGCGTCCTGCATCGTCGATGCCGCCGAAGGTCAGCTTCGCGGCGGTGCGTGGAAGCGGTTTTGACAAGTCCTCGCGGCCGGCCATTTCTCCATCGAGCCATAACTCAGCTTCGCCCGGGCGGACCACCACGCCGACTTGATGCCAGTGACCGGGCTGCGGTTTCTTTTCCGCCGCGATCGTTTTCCAGCCATCCTGCCAGACGTAAAGCCGGAAGCGTCCGTCCTGGTCAATCATCACGCCCCACTCGCGTTGGTTTTGCGAATAGCTGTTCTTGCCCGCGAGGATTTGTTGTTCGTTGCCTGGATCGTAAGGATTGACCCACAGCGTCAAAGTGAAACCGGGATCATTCGCCGCGTAGCCAGTGGAATCCGGCACGACAAACAGCGATCGGCCATTGAGCGATTGGGCGTTGCCGTGGACGCCGACAACCGGACTAGCATCGCCTCTCAATGAAAGCGCCGGTGAGTTGCTCGCCTCAAAGGACCACTGCGTCGTTTCGGCTTGGGCGCACAACGCAAACGTGGAACAAAAGAAGCTGAGAATAAGGACAAGATGGATGTTCATGGATTGATCGTCGAGAGTCAAATTTGGTTCCCGGCTCCCGCATGGGAACCCAATGCATCGCAGGCTATCGCTTGCTTAGTTGAGTGATCGGGAGGCGGGAGCCTCCAAGACAGTGCGTTCCCAGGCGGGAGCCTGGGAACGAGTCGATGTCAGGCTACGTCGGTTTTTCATTTTAGCAACTCATTCAGGTTTCCGTCGCTCGATGCGAAGGCGTCCGCTTCGATACCTGCGGATTGCAATAACGTGACGAAGAGGTTCGACAAAGGCTTGTTGTGGTCGCGGTCAAACGCCAAGTGCTGGCCGTGTTTCAAGCCTCCGCCGACGAGGAGGATGGGTAGGTTGGTCGAATTGTGAACGTTGGCGTCGCCCAGGTTGCTGCCGAACAGGATCATCGTATGGTCTAGCAGATTCGATTCACCCTCGGTCTTTTCAGAGAGCCGGCCGAAGAGGTCGCGAAGCACTTGCATCTGGCGGCGATCGACTCGCTCGAGCTGCGCGATCTTGTCTTTGGCTTGCCCGTGATGACTGAGGTTATGATAGCCGTTGAGGGACCGTTCCTCCTCGCTGATCTCGAACACCGGCGTGGCAAATCCATCGACCATCAAGGTCACGATCCGAGTCGAATCGCTCTCGAAAGCGAGTTGGGCCATTCGAAGCATGAGGTCGAATTTCTCAAAGAACTTCGCCTTGTCGAGAATGTCCTCCGGCGCGTCCCGGTCGGTCGCTGGTTTCGGTTTCTGCTCCCATTCTCCGGCAACATGCAAACGCTCCTCCAGTTCCCGCACGGAGGTGAAATACTGGTCGAGCCGGTTACGGTCATCGCGACCGAGACGACTTTGGAAACTGTGCAGGTCCTCCGAGACCGTATCGAGAATGCTGCCGTGTTGTTCAAGGCGTTTGAGTTGGCGTCGCACTTCGTCCGGACTCCCTTGGACGAACATGCGTCGAAAGAGTTCAGACGGTTTGTCTTCGGTCGGCAGCAGAACCCCGTCCCGCGTCCACGAGAGGCTGCGATTGGCCTTGTCGATGTTGACACCGAGGTTGAGCGTGGTGAATCGCGTTGGTTGCCCGAGATGTTCGACCGCAAACTGGTCGAGTGAAATGGTGTTGCGGAAACCGCTTCCCGTTGGATCCTTCGCCGCAGTCAAGAAACAGTTTTCTGTCGAGTGTCCGCCCACCACGGCCGGATGCGACAGGCCGCTAAAGACAGTGAACTGCTCTCGATAATCACGTAGCTCTTCGAGGTACGGCGACAGCGCATAGTCCCGTCCGCTCTCCTTGGGGAAAAAGTGCCAAGGCAACACGCCGAGGTTGTTCGAGATCAAGAGCATCCTTCGCGGCGGCTTCTCGACTGAGCGGGCAAAGGCAGGCGATGCAAACTGAGCGAGCGTTGGCAAGCCGATCGCGACGCCGACACCACGCAAGAACTGGCGGCGGCTGGTGTTGGTGAACGATGAGATTTTCATGATGGATTATTGTGGGTTGGCTTTACCGCCAAAGAGTTCACTCACTACAAACGCGTGGATCAAATCGCCGATGCGATAGCCGTCGCGTTCGCACGCATCCAGGATACTCTCGACAGTCGGGCGATCGGAGAAACGGACGGGAACGCCGGTCGCATAAAGCGTGAATTGCCCGACTAGATTTCTCGCCAGGGAACGTGGATCGGAAACGAGATGGGCTTTGAGTTCGCGAACGTTATGAAACGTCCGGCCATCGCGCAGCTTGCCTGAGGCATCGACCGCAGGGCCGACGAAGTACGTGTAGGGGTGACCTGCGGGATCGATCCCGGTGATCTTGTCGCCTTTCTCCAGTCCCCGGTAACGATCACGCCAAGCACCCATCACGTCGAAATTCTCCAGTGCGAAGCCGACCGGGTCGAAGTGGGTGTGGCAAGCGGCGCAGGATTCAACCTCAGTGTGTTTGGCGAGGATATCACGAATCGTGGCCGCGCCTCGGATATCCGGCTCGATCGCGGGAACGGACTTTGGTGGCGGGGGTGGCGGATCGCCGAGAATCTTTTCCATCACCCAAACGCCGCGCAGCACCGGTGAAGTTGTGGTGCCGTTGGCGGTGAGCTTCAGGATCGAAGCTTGGGTGAGAAGACCACCGTAGGGACTCCAGTCAGGCAATTGCGTTTTCCGCATCGCCGAACCGGGCGTGCGCGGAAGATCGTAATGCTGCGCCAGGCGATCGTTGACGAAGGTGAAGTCGGCATCGACGAGTGTCGTCACATGCAAGTTCTCGCGGATCATCGCGCGGAAGAACGATTGCGTTTCCCGCTGCATCGAATCGACGAGGTAGTCGTCTTTGCGAAATTCAGGATAGAGCCGTCCATCGGGGATGTCGCGCCGCAGTTTGCTGAGGTCGAGCCATTGATCGGTGAACCCTTCCACAAAACGATCGAAGCGGTCATCCGCGATGAGGCGTTCGGTTTCCGCACGCAGCACTTCGGGGTTGCCGAGTCGTCCGGAAGCGGCGTGTTCCTGGAGTTGTTCGTCCGGCGCGGTGTTGTTGAGAAAATACGAAAGCCGCGCAGCGAGCGCGAAAGGATCGTTTGGCGAAGGTTCATTTAGGTAGACAACGTGTCCTGAGCACAGGAACGCTTGATAACCATTCGTCATCGCTTCCACAAACGTCGCGTCGTCGTTGAGCCTCGCTTCGATGAGGTTCAGGTACTTCGCGATCGCCTCTTCCGGGACCGGCTTTCGCGCGGCGCGACGGGCGAAGTAACGAAAGAGTCTCTCCGCATCGGCTTTCGGATCACTGCTGTTTACTTCCACACCGAAACGCGAACCCGGCGGTGCTTTGCCAATCGGCAGGTCGCCAAAGAGCACGTGATGGGATGGCGGTGGCCACGTTTCCGAAACGAGCGGTCCTTCGACTTCGAGCCACTGAAATGCCGCGCCCCGATGACCTTCGGGCGGCATCGGCGGGAAGTCATAAAAGAACCCGCCATCGGTGCGAATGAAAGGCACGGGCAAACCGAGCAGGCTATACTCGAACGTCTCGCCTGCCTTCAAGCGGATCTTCGTCTCGAAGACATTGGGCTCGGGCAGCAGGTCGATCCAGCCGCCCGTTTCCCGCACGTCGCCCGAGACGTCTGGGCCAGACGGTTGGCGTGCCCGGAAACTCATGGGCTGAGGCTGGTGCGCCGGTACAAGCCGAAAGTCCGCGAGCTGACGCACGGCACGGGCGGAGAACCGTACACGGTACGTGCCGTCGTGTTTCGCTTTGAATCCGCGCGGGTAGCCGTAGTAGGGCCAAGTCGCTGAACGGAAGATCGCCAACTCAAGCGTCTCGTCCCGACGTTGCTCAGGCGCCATCTTTTGGTGGTCGCTCGACGTGATCGGCACCATCACTCCGTCGCGCGCGAAGAACATTGCTTCCCGTCCACCGAAGCTGTCGAAAGAGGGAAACAGATCGGTTCCGCTGGCGCGATGCGTTTGCGTCGGTAGCGGTGTCGTGCCTGATGCGACGGCCACTTCCAACGCCGCCTCTGCGGCATCGAGCCAACCTTCGAGCTGAACGCGGGAGACGTCAAGCATCTTGGTTACTTTGGTGAAGCCGTGATATTCGCGATCGGGCGGGAGCTTGTCGCGAACATCGAGCTGTGGAAGCTGCAAGAGATCACGTAACTGATCCTGATACTCGTCACGAGTCAGCCGGCGCATCGGCCCGCGACCGTGTTCAGCGACCTCGGCTTGGTCCGCTTGTCGCAGGACTTCACCCAAAGCCGCGACATACTCGCGACGTTCTTCTTCGGCAAGATCGTACCCGCCTTCGGTGGGCGGCATTTCGCCCTGTTCGACGCGATCAAAGATCCGCACCCAACGCTCGCGATTGGTCGGATGGTCGGGCGTGAACTCGAGTGCGACCAAATCAAGGTCGCCCGCCATCATTTGCTCGTTGTGGCAATCGGCGCAGTAGTTCTCGATCGCAATCTTGACTGGCTCGGGTGCTGCGGCGGAAGATTCTTGGGAGGAGGTTACTCGCAGCGGGATCAAGACACAGCACACTAAAAGCGTCCGGAGCGACGCAGCCGCGATCAGCGAGCTGGTCGAGCGCGGAAAAGGGTGGCTGGCTTGTGTGTTCATGTCCAATCAAGTTGTTGAAATCAGTGATCAGCCGCAACGCGCTAGCGTGCGGTTTTCGCGGTAACCGCGTGCTAGCGCACTGCGGCTGATCAGAACCGCACGCTAGCGGTCTGTTGATTTAGTCGTTTAACGGCAAGCCGCAGGCGACAGAGCTTGAGAACGCAGACGCCTGCGGCTTGCCGTTAAACGAAAACGCCCAATCGTGCACTAAATCAAAAGCCCGCTAGCGTGTTGCGGCGGATTAGGTGTTTTATTGGCTAACGTAACCTATGCGTGCGACAGCACATCGTGGATGACGTGGCCGTGCACGTCGGTAAGCCGACGTTCGAAACCGTTGTGGTAGTAGGTCAGTCGCTCGTGATCGAGTCCGAGCAAGTGCAGGATCGTAGCGTGGAAGTCGTAAACCGTGGCGACGTCTTCGACGGCTTGGTAGCCGAACTCGTCCGTGGCTCCGTAGCTGTATCCCGGTTTGACACCCGCGCCCATCATCCAAGTCGTGAATCCCTCGGGGTTGTGATCGCGGCCGCTGGCACCTTTTTGAAAAGTCGGCATGCGGCCGAACTCGGTCGTCCACACCACAAGTGTGTCCTCGAGTAACCCCCGGCGTTTGAGGTCTTTGAGCAAAGCTGCACACGGTTGGTCCAGCACCGGCCCGTGAACACTGTATTGTTCCTCGATCTTCTTGTGTCCGTCCCAATTGCTGACGCCTTCACCGCCGGTCTGGTACGCTCCGTTGAAAAGCTGAACAAACCGCACGCCTTCTTCGATCAACCGGCGGGCGAGGATGCAGTTTTTGGCGAAGCTAGCCTTGAGCGGATTGGTTGCATCGTCGGCGCCGTATTCATGCAAGATGCTTTGCGGTTCGCTGGACAGGTCGGTCACCTCCGGCACACTCAATTGCATCCGGGCGGCCAATTCGTAACTGGAGATTCGCGCGGCTAACTCACTGTCGCCAGGAAACTGTTCGAGATGACGTTCATTAATCCGTTTGAGAAAATCACGCGTCGCTCGGTCGGTCTTTTCGGTCGTGCCGCTCGGAATGTCGAGGTTGGCAAGTGGTTTGAGCGCATTGAATGCGGTCCCCTGGAAAGCAGCCGGTAGGAAACCGGGGCCCCAGTTGTTGACGCTCGATTGAGGCGTGCCGCGCGGGTCGGAGATCGCGACATAAGCGGGCAGGTTTTCGTTTTCGGTCCCGAGTGCCCAAGTCGTCCAAGCTCCCATCGATGGAAAACCGTCGAGCGTATAGCCGGTCGACATGAAGTTCTCACCCGGACCGTGTGTGTTCGTCTTGCCGGTCATGGAATGAATGAAGCACATATCATCGGCCAGTTCCGCCAAGTGTGGTACCAAATCGGAAACCATCTTCCCGCTCTGTCCACGCGGTTTGAACTTCCACGGGCTTTGAGTGAGGTTACCCTGCTCGCCTTGAAAGGTGACGAGTTGATCACCGCCCGGCATGGGTTGGCCGTGCCGCCGAATCAGTTCGGGCTTGTAGTCGAACGTGTCGATCTGGCTGCACGCCCCGGCGCAGAAAATCACGAGCACCCGTTTCGCCGCCGCCGCGTGATGCGTCGCGCGCGCGGCAAAAGGATGCGACGGATCGATCTGCGGACGAATGGGAGACGCATCGGCAAGCAGTTTCTCTTGGGCGAGCAAATTCGCAAGAGCGATTCCTGATAGACCGATCGCGGTGTCTCCGAAGAAGCGCCGGCGGTTGAGAAGGGTGTTCATGGGGTGTTGCTGGGTGAATTCGGTTGGTTGATCTTGAATACTTGTTCCCAGGCTCCCGCCTGGGAACACACTGTCTTAGAGGCTCCCGCCTCCCGAGCATGACCGGCAGGCGGGAGCCTGCGTTGCATTGCGTTCCCAGGCGGGAGCCCTCTTGATAGGCCACATCTTTTTTGACCCCCACGAGCTCGTCTCGTGGGTGAATTAGGTTCGCAAGCTAGACACCGACGCCCTCCCAACCTTCCGATTTTCACTTGTGCTCGCCGCTTGAAGCGGCGAGCACAAGTGAAAATCGGAAGGTTGCGCAAATCGCGGCTTGTGTCTAGCTTGCCAACCTCGGCTTCCTGCCAGACGAGCTGGCAGGGGAGCAATCCATGAGGAATTGCGGCCTATAAAAAGGGATCCCGCCTGGGAACACACTGTCTGAGAGGCTCCCGCCTCCCGAGCATGATCGGCAGGCGGGAGCCTGCGTTGCATTGCGTTCCCAGGCGGGAGCCTGGGAACGAGGATAGTTTTATGCCTCATGGAACAAACACGAATTCGTTGGTGTTCAGCATCGCGCGACAGAACTGAATCAATCCTTGTTGCTCGATAAAATCGACGGCGTCCGCGACTTCTTCGAGTGTGGCGGGGCGTTGGTAACATAGTCTCCAACTCAATTGGACTCGTTCCGTGGCCGTTTCGGCTTCGCTTTCGAGTCGTCTCGCAAACAGTTCGGCCTGTTGTAAGACGAAGCGACTATTGAGCAGATTGAGTGCTTGCAACGGCGTCGTCGAACGGCTCCGTCGAGGAACCGCTTGGCTGGCGTCGGGACAATCGAATGCACCGAACACGACGTCTCGCTCCTGGCGAACCTTGGTCATGTAAATCATCCGCCGCCAATCTTCAGGGCCGTATTTTTCCTTGGCGTGATAGTGGCGGACGTTCTCGGCTTCGATTTCGAAAGCGCTAAACCCGGGGCCGCCCATCGCGTCAAGGTCGAGCACTCCGGTGGCTGACAAGATCGAATCGCGAATGCCTTCCGCTTCCAACCGACGAGGCGGAAAACGCCACAACATCCGAGATGCTGCGTCGACCCTCATCGCGTCCGCTCGGGGGCGGTTGCTCTGTTGCCAAGTCGATGACTGCAAGATTAAACGCTGGACATGCTTGATCGACCAACCGCTTTCGATAAACTCGGACGCCAGCCAGTCGAGCAGTTCGGGATGCGACGGCGGCGTACCGTTGCGACCGAAGTCACTGGGCGTGTCGACGATTCCGGTGCCAAAATGAAATTGCCAAAGTCGATTAACCAACACGCGGGCCGTTAGCGGGTTGTTGTCATTGGTGATCCAGTCCGCGAGCGCCAATCG
Source organism: Neorhodopirellula pilleata (assembly GCF_007859915.1). GTDB lineage: Bacteria > Planctomycetota > Planctomycetia > Pirellulales > Pirellulaceae > Rhodopirellula > Rhodopirellula pilleata. The sequence continues at coordinate 119,849 of NZ_SJPM01000007.1, read as the reverse complement.
ACGTTTTTGCTCAGGTGCATCGCCGGGTAACTCAAGCGACGTGAAGACTTCGATCGCGCCCGGATCGACCTGTTCGCGAGGCATCGCCGGTTCGCCACGATACAGACGATGGGTGGGGCCGGGTTGTTGGAATGTTCCGGCGTAAACCTGTTTCGAATTCGATAGATCCGTCTTGATCTGCTGTAGCTCTTTTCGCTCGGCGAGCCACTTGCGTCCTTGGTCCGCTTCGGCTTGGTCAAACGCCTCGAAATGATATTCCTCCGCCGTCGATTCTCCGGCCGGCAAACGGTCTGCGGAACTGGCGACCAACTGCCACTGTCCCGGAGTCGATGCCACCTCGATTCGATAGCGAATCGGCAATCGATCGTCATACTTCCCCTTGCGATCACGTCCCCAAGCGATGCGATCGATCGTGGTCGTCTCGGCTAGTTCGATTTGGACCCAAGCGTTCTGGGTTTGCTTGGCGATCCAGCTTCGATCGTTGCCAAACTTCCCGTCGTTGATGTGCTCGAGCCGATGGAGTGGATGAACAAAGTCGCCCGACGAGGTCGCCTTCGCGCCGGTCGTCGCCAAAGCCACATTGGTCTTGCCGCAGAAAATCTCGAGTTCGTCGATGCAAGGTTGGCCACGGTTGGTTTCGTCGATTGTGAAGCGAACGAACCGAACTTGGACCGGAGTCAATCTCTCGACGTTCCTCTTGGGCTGGACCGCTGGGCGATCACTCGCTCGCGCGGCATCGGTTGCGATCAACGCCTTGGCGGGTGGATTCAAGAAATTTGCCAGCTTGTCTGAAAGTTGTTCGATCTTGGCATCGAGGGCTTCGATCTCTTGTTGCGTTTCTTGGGGCAGCGGCAACTTGCGATCGGCATGTTGCACGCCGGCGAAGATGGCTTGCATGGCGTAATAATCGGTTTGCGAAATCGGATCGAACTTGTGGTTGTGACAACGCGCGCAACCCGTCGTCAAACCCAGGAACGCCGTCCCGGTCGTGTTGATCATGTCGTCCAGTTCGTTCATCCGCTGCATGATCCGCAGGTTCGGGTCTTGTCCTTTGACGGCATCGAACGGACCGGCGACGAGATATCCGGTGGCGACGTCGACACCCAACGCGTCACCGGCGAGTTGTTCGCGAACGAACTCGTCGTAGGGCTTATCTTGATTGAACGATTCGATCACCCAATCTCGATACGGCCAGGCGTTGGGTCGTTCGCGATTGGTCTCGAAACCATGCGTTTCACCGAAACGAACCAGATCGAGCCAGTGCGTCGCCCACCGCTCGCCGTAATGCGGACTTTCGAGCACCTCCTCAACCAAACGTTCCCAAGCGTCAGGCCGCTCGTCGGCGAGAAACGCTTCGACCCGCTGCGGCGATGGCGGGAGGCCGTGCATGATCAGGAACAGTCGCCGGATCAAAACCCGACGATCAGCTTGGGGTGACATCGACAGTCCGCTCGCGGCGAGCTTCCGCTGAATGAAACCGTCGATCCCGCCGGGCCCATCCATCCCGCCAAACTCGGGTGGAACCGGTTTGTTGATCGGCAGGAATGACCAATGCGTCAGCTCTCGCGATTGCTCAGCCGGTCCGTAGTGCTCGGGAACCTTCGCTCCCTGAGTGATCCATTGTTCGATGTTGGCGATATCGGCCTCCGGAATCGGATCGCTGTCGGGCGGCATTTCGTAGCCTGACTCTTGATGGCGGATCGCCTTGATTAGAAAACTGCTTGTTGGATCGCCGGGAACAATCGCTTTCTCTCCCGAGTCCCCGCCGTTTAGCAGACTCGCCAGTTGGTCGACGCGAAACCGGCCGTTGGCTTCGTCCGGTCCGTGGCAGTCCCAACAATGTTTGCGCAGCACCGGTTCGATCGTTGTCTTGAAGTCGATCGGATCAGCCGACACGGATATCGGTAGAGTCGATGCGAAGAACCATACGATCGTGATTGAAAGACAACGACTCATATTTCGCTTACCGTGTTGCATGATTCCAGAGGGCTCAATGAATTGACTTGGTTGCGAAGCGGCTCGCCGAGCAACGCGCGACGTGTCTCCAATGCGCCTTTGTGACGGAACTCGACGCAGCCCTCGTCGCAGTAGTACGCGGTGTGAGGATTGAGCAACAGTCGGTCGTGGGCCGGATGCGCGGGATCGCGCCACGCCGCGACGACCGGGTTGTTGGGTTGTGGCGGTTCTTGTTCGAGCACATCGATACCCGCACCGGCCAATTGCCCATTCGCTAATGCCTCCACGACTGCTTGCGAGTCCACTACGCCTCCCCGTGAGGTATTGATCAAGAACGAACCCTGCGGCATTCTTGCGATCTCTGCACCGGCGATGAGGCCTCGCGTTTCATCGGTAAGCGGGCAATGCAGACTGACGATGTGGGACGAACTCAGTAGCCCCGACAACGATCGTTCCCGGCGAACGCCGAGCGCCTTGTCGATTCCGTCTGGAACATACGGATCGTAAAACGCGACATCGAACCCGAACGCTTTTGCTCGCAGTGCCGTGGCCGTCCCGATCCGTCCGCAACCGATGATCCCGAATTGGCGGCCCCGCAGGCGTGGAATCGGGACGGCTTGTTCGACGTTCCAATCGCCCACACCGCGACGCAATCGGCTGTTGAGAAAATGCGTGCCACGCGAAAGTGATAAGGCCATCGCCATTGCCGAATCGGCCACTTCCTCGGTCCCGTAATCGGGTACGTTGCAAACCGGGATTCCATGTTCGCCGGCGGCTTGGATATCGATGCCGTCGTAGCCGACGCCGGGTCGCACGATAGCCTTGCAGTTTTCCAGTCGCTCGATCGTCGATCGCGTGAAACGAAAATAGTGGTAAACCATCACCGCGTCAGCGTCTTCGATTCGTCCCACCAACTCGGATTCCGTCATCGCGTCCAACGCAATCACTTCGGCGATATCGCCGAGCACTTCGCGTTCGATATCGAGCGGCTCGACGATTAAGTCGGTAATCACCACTTTCAGGCTGATGCCGCGATTCATAGCCCGAGATCTTCCGATGCCATCTTGATGTGATGCCGCATCGCTTTGGCGGCTGCCTGAGGTCGGCGTCGTTCGAGCGCGCGGACGATCTGTTCGTGATGATCGATCGCCGCCTGTTTACCGACGCGACCGATGGTACGCTGGCGACTCTCGCGGCTGATGTCGGCCAGTGAGTCGAGGAACAGGCGGAACATCAAATTGCCACTCGCTTCGGCCAGAGCGTGATGGAATTGCAGATCGATTTCGATCGCCTCTTCGATCGATTCGGCCGCCACGAGCGAGTCCTGCAGCGACCGCAACTGTTGAATGCTTTGCGCGCTACCACGCTCGGCGGCCAAACGAGCCGATTCGGGTTCGATCACGATCCGGGTTTCTTGCAATTGCCGCAAGCGTTCGGTCACGTCGGGAATCAACAGCGATAACGATGCGCTAACTGGACGATGCAACTGGTCGACCACTTTGACGCTCTTGCCATGCCGCACTTCCAACAGACCCTGCATTTCGAGTCGTTTGATGGCTTCGCGAACCACCGGCCGACTAACTCCCATCTGCTCGGCCAACTGGCGTTCAGCGGGCAGTTGTTGTGGATCGTCGCTGGCACCTTGGCGGATGAATCGCACCAAGTGATCGGCGACCTGCGCGGCCAAGGATTGGGACTGGACTTGGAATTCAGCAATGCTCGCAATGCTCATCGAATCGACACCTTTCGTGCAGGCAAACAGGTATGACCAGTTTACCCGTGAGGGGGTAGTCGGTCAAACCAAACAATCGGCCGGGCGAATTTGATGGAACTTCGAACCCGGATCGCTTCCCAATTCCGCGCCCCGGTCGGGCCGCCGTGGGGCCTAGAGATTCGGAGGAATTGAAAATGAACGCATTGGTCAACAAATCCGAAATCACTCAACCCGAGAATGACGTCCTGTGGAAAACGCTCAGCGACTTTCCCATCGGCGGAGAATCCGCGAGTTGGGAACAGGCGGGGACGCCCGGTGGGCTTACCTTTTCGATGCGGCTGGCACGCGAAAACGGTTGGTCGCTCGATCACGCCCGGCATTGTATCGACGAGTATCGGCGTTTCTTGTATCTCGCCGCTCGCGCTGGGCATTCGGTGACGCCGTCCGATGCCGTCGACCAAGTTTGGCACCAGCATCTGGTCTACACCGAAAACTACTGGGTCGATTTGTGTGGCGAAGTGTTGCCCACGCCGCTGCACCACGGTCCGACCCGAGGCGGAACGCAACAGAGGGTTCATTTCCAGGATCAATACGAAAAGACTCTGCGATCTTACGAACGATTCTTCGGCAAACCGCCCAAAACGATTTGGCCCGCGACCCAAGAACGGTTTGCCCAATCCATCGCGTCGGTGCGAGTCGATCGTCGCAAAGCCTGGATCATTCCGAAGCCCAATCTTTCTTTGACAATGCCGGGAGGTTCTCGCTACTCGCTAGCGGGATTGGCGACGATACCCTTGGCGACGATGTTTCCGTTCAATTTGGATGGACCCACGTTCCTCGCCGTGTATGGTCTCATCGTTGCTCTTGCTTGCATCTTTTGCTTCGTCTGGTACCACGTTGGTAACGGGTTTCTCGCTTCGAACAATGCTCAAATCGGCTCGGACTGTCGGATGGACTGGTGTTTGACGGCTCTGCTTGCTGGGGGAAGGAAACGATTGTTGCAAGTTGCCTTGTTGGAACTGGTTCGGCGTGAAAACTTACGATGCGACGGCAATGGTTTTGTTTTGGCCAACGATGCAAGCTACCAACCTTTACCCAACGATGGGGAATTGGCCAGGTCGCTCTTTCAGGCGATCACCCAAACCGTCCGGGCCTCCGGTAAGCCGCAATCGGTCAAGCGGCTATCGGTCGCAACGAATTCGGTCGCGACTCGTGGAGAATTGCAACTGCAAGCATCCGGATACCTTCGCCAGTCTGATCAGAACCTCTTCTATCGCAGTTCGGTGATGTCGGTCGCCGCTGTCGTATTGGGGATCGGTGGCATTCGCTGCTATCAAGGAATCGCAACCGATCGACCGATCGGATTTCTGATCTTGGAGATGGTCATGGCGATTGTTCTCTTCGCAATGGTGTTCCGACTCGACGGTCGCCTGACGACCAAGGGAGCAGGTCTGCTCGACCAATTACGCGCACAATACCCGCCTAGTCATGTCCGTTCGACATCCGCCGAAAACGTCGATAGTGACGAGATGCTTCCTTATCTGGCATTTCTAGGGCCGGCCGCGATTGCATCGCTAACGCACCGCTCCGCTGACATGGTGGTTCATGATGTTCTCTTCGGAGAAGAGATCCGAGCAAGACAGCGAGAAGCATCATCAACGGGGGGAGCCTGGGATTTCGGATCCGATTCAGGCGACACCGCCAGCTTTAGTTCAGGTGCCGACGCCGGATGCGGAAGCGGCTGCGGAGGAGGCTGCGGAGGCTGTGGCGGTTAACAGTCGCGACGCACTTCGTGTATGTCGCCGCATCGCTTGTGACTCCCCTTGAATCCAACGCCCGGGCGGCTTCGTGCGGCAAGCGACGGCGGACTTCGTGTCCGCCAATAAGAAAGGACACCTTGCAGCACCCTGTTGGGCAACGTTTTATTCCAGTGCAGTGTATGGTTCTTTCCCGCGTCGGTACCGGACACCTTAATCTTTTCTGAGCGCGGTGATGGATAAACTCTTGGCGAGTTTCGCTACCGTGAAATGAAACTGCAAGCGACCGCTAAAGGGCGAGGTTCAGCGACCGGAGTTCTGGCCGATCGGTCGAAAGCTTGATCTTTTGGATCGTTTCTCGCACGATGCGTGCCTTATCTCGACTCAGGTTCCTCGGGAAATCTTGTTCCTCGTGTTCGAAGTAATTTGCGGTCGCCTCGAGTTGAGGGATCACGCGTTGGGCGTGAGCTCCGTAGCTTTCTAACATCTTCATGACGACGATGATTCGCTTTTGACTTCCGTGTTGCTTTTGCGTGCGGGCGTAGTCGGCGAGCAGTTCAATCCCTTCATCGATACGGTGTTTCGAAAGAAGTTCGAGGCCGCTGTTCTGGATTCCGTCGGCAAACATGATTCCGCTGGGAGCGGGCTCGATGATGGCTTGGTGAATGGCGGGCAATAGCGGCTGGATCTCCTGGAAGCTCAGGTTCGTGTAAACCGAGCTGAAACTGCTGCGAGCACGACCGTCTTCGTTGGTCAGCCCCGCCCGCACCGCCCGGATCAGCAACTGCCGATCGATGCCTTCGAGCGATCGACCGATCAACCCGTCGCGTTGATTGAATAGAGCGAACGAGAGGTATCGTTGCTGCATGTTCCGCGGATCATTGGACAGGTCGTTGCTGGCGAGACGTCGTAGCATATCGGGAACAGCCGATTTCGCCGGCTCGCCGATTCCAGCGAGTGCATCAGCGGCCAGGATCCGCAGCCAGAGATCATCCGACTGGAACGCCGCAACGAGCTTGGGGACCGCCGCTGCGGCGCGTCCGCGTTGCCATTTGATCGCTTGGCAAGCACCGTACCTTGCATCAAGTTCGCCGGACTCCAGCAACTCCATCAATCGATCGCTCACCTTGTCCTGGCGTCGCCCTAACGCGATCGCCGCCCGCTCGCGAACCGTCGGCGACCAACTCGAGAGCCTGCTCATCAGTTGTTCTGTGTCCAGCGAGTCGTAGAAACGGTCGCGATCATTGTTCGACCATCCACGGCCGTCGTCGAGCAGGCTTTCGGCCTCGGCTCGCTCGATCTTTCGAACCGATGAATCACCTTTTCCGGTTAGGTGCAGGTTGCCGTTGGGAATCGCGTAGGCCAGCAGCCACGCTCCGGTGCAATCCCAGTCACGGTAGCTGTCGTTTCGTGCCTGCGGCGGTCCTTGGTGAAGAAAAGTCCCGTCCCGCCGACGCGCCAAATCAAAATACCACGCGCCAAATTCGTTCATCCAGGAACCAGTGGCGTATGGGCCGGACTCAGCCACGCCTGGCATGGCCCAAACCATATTGAAGAAATTTCCGGTATGACCGCAATCTCGCTCCGCACCATGACAGGCAACGCTCATCCTGGAAAAATACTCGGCCGTCTCCGCTTCGCCGAGCAAACGAAACAGGACCGCCGCCATGCCATTCTTTCCGTTATCATCGTGGGTTTGAATCCAGGGATGATGATCGCCATACGGGATACTGCCTTTGCCCGCATAGAATCGAAGCAGACGCGAGCTCTTCTGGATCGCTTCGCTAACCTCGGGATCATCAACTCCGGCTCGACGTGCAAGGACCAACGAAATCGTAAGCGGTAATCCGGGTGAGTTCATCATTCCGTAACCGCCAAGACGTCCATCGCTGCCCACAAACCGGTGGCCCCAAGAACCAACGGTGCTCTGGCCGCGAGCGGATTCCAAAGCCAATCGCCTCAATCCTGGCAACACCGAGTCATCGCCCGTTGCCATGACGTACTCGGCGAGGAACGTGATCACATAACCGTAGTGCCAAGTCTTGAACCCGTCGGTCGTGAAGTCCGCCGCCCACTGCGCCTCCTTCTTGACCTGCGCAAGCATATCCTCACGGCCACCGGCAAGCAGCGCGAGTGCATTGAGGGAACGAGTAATCGGAACACTCCGGTACGACGGGTCGCCAACTCGCTCGGCCAAGGCCGTAAGTCCCCGATCGAGAATCTGCTGCGATTTTGGACAATCCCACGGTGCCGTCTCGCTGTAGTGACCGAGTACGGGTAGTTTCACGGTAACAACGTCGGTCTGGCCCGCTCGCCACCGCAATAGATTGAGTTTTCCGTCTTGTGTCGGCGTCTCGGCCGCCGTGATTGCTTTGCCAAACGCGACCCGCGGATCGCTTCCAAACGGCTTATCACCGACACCAAGAATCACATCGTCCACCCGCAAGACGCCATCCGCAGGCGAACCAGCCTCTACTTGGGTAATCTTGATTTGCCTTGCGTCGCTCGTCTCCAAACGGTCGCTGTGGATCCAGCCTCGCAATCCAGTCGGCCCTAAGTTCCAATCGTGAACGTAGCCTTCCGGGATTGCGTCGCCTCTTGTGAAATCCGGTTGCGAGGTTCCGTCTTTGTTGGCATCCGCTGCAACTGCTACGTGTTGTCCGAGTGGAATCGTCGCCATGCAGGCAACCGCAAGAAACGCAGTGACTAGGATTCGAAGTGGATGGTTCAAAATGATTCCCAAGGAGAGGCGGGAGGCGGGAAGGATCAGGCGAGCAGGCGTTGAGCCCATCATTCTAGCAACAAACGCCTGAGATGCAGTCGCTACCACCAAGGAAGCGTTCGGAGACCGTAGTTAGCTTCTTGATTTCTTGACCCGACGCGTCACGGCGTATTAAATTGCTTTGCTGTACCGAGTTAGCAGCGGTTCGCCGACCGCCAACCGGGGCTGACGCTGGATTGTCAAAAATTGGGTTTTTCGCTAGCGCGCTTCCTCTGATCGTCGCGATGCTTCCGCCGGGCTTGCCCCGGACGGGAGCAACAATTGGCGGCTACTCCACCTGCGATGAGCTTACCCCTCCTCCCCGCCCGCGATTCGCCGAAGGCGAATCGCGGGCGGGGAGGAGGGGACTTTTGAGGGCCTTGAGTTGTAGCTTCCAGCTGTGATCCCGCCGGGGCAAGCCAGGGCTGTTCAAAATTCGGTGTTGACTCGTTGTTTTTCCTTTATCTCCCAGCAGTTTCTTGTCCACCTGTCACCTCTCCCGAACGCAGTTTGGGGGAGGTCGAGCGACGACGTTCAGGAGTCCGCGAGGGAGGGGGCACGGGCGTTATTTGATTGAATCGGCTTGGTTTGCCCTGGGGATGCCCCCTCCCGGATCTTGCTTCGCTCAATCCGACCTCCCCCAGCTTCGCTGGGAGAGGTGACAGGAAGTTGCGGAGAACGGAAATGTCGCAATACCAAATTTTGAACAGCCCAGGGCAAGCCCGGCGGAAATCCACTGAGCACAGTGCAGCTTCATACCCCAAAAAAAACGCCCGGTTGTTGCCGGGCGTTTTGTTAGCACTTTTCTAGAACCAAAGCGAACGCTTAGCTGTTCGCGGTTTCTTCTTGTTGGACTTCGGAAGTCGGTTCAGGTGCCGAATCGAATGACGGCTTCGATGAAACGCGTTTGGCTTTGTCGTTCTTGCCGACCAATTCCAAGATTGCACGTGTGCCGGCATCGCCCAAGCGAGGCTTGGCCAAACGCATGATCCGGGTATAACCACCGGCGCGGTCCATGAAGCGAGGTGCCACGGTGTCGAAAAGCACGGCGACGGCTTCACGATCGCCCATCAATTGCACGGCGCGGCGTTGAGCGTTGACGTAGGGTGCCCGAGCGTTGGCCCATTTTTGCCATTGCTCGCTCTTACGCCATTGCTTGTACGCGTCGGTGCCACGCTCGGCGTCGGTGCCGAACTCCTCGGAGGCATTCTTCGCAACGAGACCCTTTTTGGCCAGTGTGATGCACTTCTCGACGAGAGGACGAATCTCTTTGGCTTTTTCCAGCGTCGTCACGATGCGACCAGGAATCTTGGGCGCGTTGTCATCCAAGCTGGCGTCCCGTTCGGTCAAGAACAAGGCGCTCGACATGTTGCGAAGTAACGCACGGCGGTGAGCAGGAGATCGGCCAAGAACGCGGCCTTTGCGACGGTGACGCATGACAGTTAACTATGAATGAGCGGTGGAAAGTTTTGGAGGTGGATGAAGAGCGAACGCGATTAGAACAACGGTTGGTTCGGAACTCGCATGCCCAAGTGCAGACCGTACTGTGAAAGTTTCTCGCGAACTTCGTTGAGCGTGGTGTCGCCGAAGTTACGAACTTCCAAGAGCGAGTCTTCGTTTCGTTGAACGAGGTCTCGCACGGTCATGATGTTTTCGCTTTCGAGGCAGTTGTTGGCCCGGACTGACAAACGCAGGTCAGCAAGAGTCATGTTCAACTTGGCTTCGAGTTGAGCTTCCGGTGATCCGGCACCACCGCGAGCAGCCGAGAAAATGCTCGGACCGAGTTCACGGTACTGGACAAACGGGTTGAGGTGTTTGCGGAAGATCTTGGCCGCTTCGGTCAACGCCATTTCGGGGTTGATCGTTCCGTCGGTCCAAATCTCCAAAACCAAACGATCGTAGTTGGTCTTTTGACCGACCCGCGTGGCTTCGACTTCGTATCGAACACGAACGATCGGGCTGAAAACGGCATCGATCGGGATGATTCCGATTTCGTGATCGACGCTGCTGTGTTCGGTGCTCGGGACGTAACCACGTCCGTTCTCGACGACCATTTCCATCATGAAAGGCTTGTCGTCGGTCAACGTCGCGATGACGTGATCTTTGTTGATGATCTCGACGTCCGAATCGGTCTCAACGTCTGCGCCGGTGATCACGCCGGCGGTGTTGCGTTCGACCGTGATGACACGCGTCGCGTCACTTTGGTTGCGAACGATCAACGATTTGACATTCAGGACGATATCGGTGACGTCTTCGAGAACGCCGGGGATCGACGTGAACTCGTGTTGAGCTCCGCGAATCTTGATCTGGGTAACGGCACTGCCCATCAGGCTGCTCAGTAGCACGCGACGCATACTGTTGCCAATGCTCGCACCGAAGCCGCGTTCGAAGGGCTCGGCGGAGAACTTGCCGTAGGTTTGGGTCAGGGTGTCGCGATCGACTTCGAGCGTGCTGGGTAATTCCATACCACGCCAGCGGATATGCATCGACATGTTGGGAGCCTTGGGATTGCGAACGTAAATGTGCGGGAAGGAAAGCAGTCAGTGGTGGCGGCTAGCGACTTGTTGATTATTTCGGATTCTGAAACACATTAGCCGACGGGCGTTAGCCCCGGTTTGCGACTGGGGAACCGCCGCTAACGCGGTGCGGCTAATCAGATCAACACTCCGTTAGCACACAGCGATTAAACGCGACGTTTCTTGCGAGGGCGGCAGCCGTTGTGTGGAATCGGGGTGACCTCTTCGATCAATTTGACATTCAGGCCGGCTGCCTGCAGAGCGGTGATCGCACTTTCACGTCCACTGCCCGGGCCTTTGACGCGGACCTCGACGTCTCTCATGCCGAACTTGGTTGCCTTCTCGGCGGCCTGCTGAGCAGCACACTGACCGGCGAACGGGGTGCTTTTGCGGCTGCCCTTGAATCCACTCGTGCCGGCACTGGCCCAGCAAAGCGTGTCGCCTTTGGTGTCGGTGATCGTGACGGTCGTGTTGTTGAAGGTCGCGTGAATGTGGGCCACGCCATTGCTGACGTTGCGACGGACGCGTTTCTTTTTGTTGGTCTTTGCCACCAGGGGGTCTCGAACAAACGTGAATGTGGATGGATGGTAAAACGGATCGCGAGATTAACGCAAATCCTTGACGCCCTTCTTGCCGGCGACCGTCTTGCGAGGGCCCTTCCGGGTGCGTGCGTTGGTTTTGGTGCGTTGGCCGCGGACGGGCAGGCTCATCCGGTGGCGAATACCACGGTAGGCTTTGATCTCGCGAAGACGGCTGATGTTTTGAGTGACTTGTCGACGCAGCGGACCTTCGACGAGATACTCCCGCTCGAGCAGCGCCGCGATCCGTCCGACGTCCTCGTCGGAAATGTCGTTGGCCGACGATGCGGGATCGATGCCCAGCTTTTCACACACCTCACGAGCGCGGAACAATCCGAGCCCATAAAGATAGGTGAGTGAGTACTGAATCTGTTTGTCGTTGGGGATGTCAACGCCCATCAAACGGGGCATGGCAAGACTCCGAGAGCAACTGCGTGAGGTAAATGAATTGGGGGGAGGTGTCGGGTCGTCCTGGGCGGTCATCAACCGGTGTTGACCCAACACGGCTCGCTCGTTCGCCAAGAAGTGCTGTGCCAATGACGACACGCCAGCGACTGCGAATCGCGGATCATAGCAGTCCGTCCCCGTTTTACTCAAGTGGAAGGATGCCAAGGATTCTGGATTTTTTTCTCGCGGATCAGAATTCTCCCGCTCTTCGCGAAGAATTTTTCTTGGTTTTTTCTTTTTTTTTGCCTAAACGGTCGGCCTCGCAATGCATGTCAGCCCGACGCGCGACGGGCTGTTGATTTAATCGTTTAACGGCAAGCCGCAGGCGACAGAGTTTGAACACGCAGGCGCCTGCGGCTTGCCGTTAAACGAAGACGCCCAAACATGCACTAAATCAACACGCCTGCGAGCGAGGGATACGGCGATTGGGGCCACTCGCTTGCCGGCGTGATGATTTAATCGTAACCCAAGGCTTCAGCGCTTTTTGCACCCCACAAGTCCTCATGTATTGCTCCCCTGCCGGCTCGTCTGGCAGGAAGCCGAGGTTGGCAAGCTAGACACAAGTCGCAATTTGCGCAACCTTCCGAGTTCAACTTGTGCTCGCCGCTGGAAGCGGCGAGCACAAGTTGAACTCGGAAGGTTGGGAGGGTGTCGGTGCCTAGCTTGCAAACCTTATTCACCCACGAGACGAGCTCGTGGGGGTCATTGACTCATCCCTCGCTTGCGCGTCGGGCTTGTATGCGAGACTCATCCCGCGCTTGCGCGTCGGGCTTGTATGCGAGGTGGGGGTGATTGCCAGCCGAGTTATGGTCCGGGCGCCCACCATTGATCGAGTAAGGAGTTGAGTTCATCTCGAACCGCTTGGTATCCGGGCCGCCGGGACAGGTCACGGGCTTCGCCGGGGTCGCTGGAGATGTCGAATAGGGCCGGACGCGTCAGGTATCCTCCCCAAGGCGGATGGCCGGCGTGAGCGTGCGGGACGATCAGCTTGTATCGTCCACGGCGGACCCACCGATACGCGATATCCTGTTCAGGCTTTCCGAGTTCTCGAGCATCGCCGGGATACAGTTCGCCAAAGACCGCCCGCTCGCCGTCGGCGGGGGCTTGGCCGGTCGCAACCGGCCAAAGGTTCACGCCCGGCAGTGAACGATTCGGCAGTGAACGATTCGGCGGGCCGACTCCCGTGGCGGCTAGGATCGTGGGCAGTAGATCGATACTGCTGACCGGCGCTTCGTAGGTCGCCGGGACGGTTCGTCCGGGCAAGTGAAACAGGATCGGCGTGCGAAGCCCCGCATCGAAAGGGGCTCGCTTGCTGTTGTCGGTGTGGTCCCACTCGCCTTTGGTTTGGCGGAACTTTCCCGCGTCGGGTTGCCATCCGTTGTCGACGACAAAAACGAATAACGTTTGTTTTGCCAAGCCTCGTTTCTCGATCGCGGACCGAAGTTGCCCAATGGTTTCGTCAAACTGAGCGATCGCGGCGAAGTACGGCAGTTCGTGAGGCTTCACGTTCGGCCGCGACTTTGCCAGCCGCACAAACCGCTCCGGCGAATCGTGTGGCACATGCGGCAGGAACGGCGCGTACCAAATCAAAAACGGGCTCGGTGATGACTCCGACACGACCTCATCAAGAAACGCTTCGATCGGTCGCATGGTTTCACGGCCGATTGCCAGCCCGTGATCTCCGTTGCCATGGGCAACCACATCGCCCGACGCCAGCACCAAGTCGCCGTACTTGCCTCCCGAGGGTGTCGCGGTCGTCATGCCGTCGGTGAATCCCGCGTTGCGGTGGTGACCTTCCCAGAACTTGCCCGTTTGCAGGCTGCGAAAACCTTGCCCCGCTAAGATTCGAGGCAAGGTCGGAACGTTCCGGATCAGTGATTCCGCTTCGCCGCGATAGGCGTCGAATCGTTCGCGGCTGATTTCGGGCGACTTGGAAAGCTTGGCAAATCCAGGCGGCGGGTGATTGAAGAACACGCCGTGCTCGTGAGGATAAAGCCCCGTCAAGATCGTCACCAGCGACGGCCGGCAAACGCTCGAGGGCACGTAGCCATGGGTGAAACGGGCCGATTGCGATGCCAGTTCGTCCAGGTGGGGCGTGTGGACTCGCTCGTTGCCCATGAACCCAAAGTCGGTGTAGGTTTGGTCGTCCGAGACGATCAGGACGACGTTGACGGGCGGTTTCGAGCCCCCTGCGTTGCTAGAGCCATCTGAAATGAATGTCGGCGGCTCGGCAAAGCCAGCGGTGGTAACCAAGCTCACCGCCACAGCGATCATCGCCGTGCTACGTAAGGCGATACGGAGAAATAAAGCGAACACTTCGAAAGGCCTGGAGATTAGGGGTTGAAACCTAGTGTTTCATCCACATTTGACTTTAGGGTGTCAGCAACGTGGCTCGACGGTCCTCCGTCGAGAATCACGGCGGGGACCGCCGTGCCACGTTTTGAACCAGCCCTCATTGTAAATATTGAAAAGCACCAGTGGCATCAATGAGGGACAACGTGCCTAATCGCGGTGCTTTTGCGATGCTCGCATATCGGGATGTTTTGGTTCATACTTGGTTCGCCGCCATCTGTCGGTGGCTCTTGATGAACAATCATAGTCCCCTTTCCAACCTCCATGGCTTCCCCATGCTATTTGCCGTCTCGACCCGCCCGCGTTTCGTCTCGTTCGCCCTGATCGGATGGTTGTGTCTAGCCGCCGCCCACGCCGCCGAGGTGGAACTTTCCCCGCCCGTCTCCAAAACCGAGGCGGCATCGGGCGAGCCGACCGCCGTGAAGGCGCTACTGATTTGCGGCGGCTGTTGCCACGACTACCAAAACCAAAAAGAGATCATCAGCGAAGGCCTTTCGAAATCGGTCGGCCCGATCGACTGGACGATCATCCAGTACGCCGGCGAGAGGGAGGTCCACGCCGACGTCTATCAATCCAAAGACTGGATCAAAGGATTCGATCTGGTCGTTCACAACGAATGCTTCGGCGGCGTCACCGATCCGGATTTCGTCAAAGGGATCGTGGCCGCTCACGTCGAAAACCAGATCCCCGCGATGGTCATTCACTGCTCGATGCACTCGTATCGCAACTCATCGGCGGCCGATACTTGGCGGAATTTCCTGGGCGTGACCAGCGTTCGCCATGAAAAGTCCAAGCAAAGCATGTTGGTCGAGCCCACCGCGGCCGGAAAATCCCACCCGGTTTTGGCGTCGCTTGGTGGCGAAAACTGGGAAACGGTCAACGGCGAGTTGTACATCATCAATCAAGTCTGGCCGGGGGCGACCGTCCTGGCCACGGCGTTCTCGAACGAAACGAACAAGGCCGAGCCGGTGATTTGGACCAACCAAGTCGAGGGTACGCGGGTTTTCGGGACGACGATCGGGCATCACAATGAAACGATGCTCGACCCCAAGTACCAATCGATCTTGGCCGACGGATGGAAATGGGCGATGAAACAGGAGTGATTTATTGCCCGGACACGTTGACGATCCGGGGGGAGTCTGTTTATTCTTCCGGGCCGCGCGTCGCGAACAGCGTTTCGCTGATTTCGTGAACGCCGCAGCCGAATCCACCTACAACACCACAGTTCCTCCGGACCCCCTCCATCATGGCTGTCCCTAAACGTAAGCATTCCAACAGCCGCACCGGCAAACGTCGCTCCCACGATCGTCTGAAGAAGCGTTCATTGGCCTATTGCCCGCAGTGCAGCACCGCCGTGCCGACGCATGTAATCTGTCCGAAGTGCGGTTACTACCAAGGCCGCACGGTCGTCGAGCAAGAAGAAGCCTGAGTTGGCTTTCGACGTTTCCAAGCCTGCGATTATGTTCCCCGGCCAAGGTGCTCAGGCTCCTGGGATGGGTATTTCGCTGTGCCAAAACTATCCATCGGCGGATGACCTGTTTGCCCGTGCCGGCGAGATCCTAGGTTACGACTTGAAGGGTTTGTGCGCCGACGGCCCTGCCGAAAAGCTCAACGAGACCGTCCACAGCCAGCCGGCGTTGTTCGTTGTCGGCATGGCGGCCGCGCAGGTTTACTCAGAGACGAACCCTGAGTACGCGAACAAAATCGCCGCCGCTGCAGGGCTGAGCCTTGGTGAATACACGGCCGTTTGTTTTGCCGGGGGGATGTCGTTCGAAGATGGCTTGCGTTTGGTCCAAAAGCGCGGCGAAGCGATGCAGGCTTGCGCTGACGCGGTCGAGTCGTCCATGGCCAGCGTGTTGGGATTGGACTTAGACCAGCTCAACGAGGTCTGCGAAAAGTCTCGCGAAGAAGGCGAGATCTTGCAGCCTGCCAATCTGCTGTGCCCCGGTAACGTCGCCGTTTCGGGTCACACGACGGCGATCAACCGTTTGGAGCCTCATGCGACCGCCGCCGGGGCGATGAAGGTGATCCCGCTGAGCGTTGCCGGCGCGTTCCACACGCCGCTGATGCAAGACGCCGTTGCGGCGTTGACACAAGCCCTCGCGGACGTCGAGATCACACCCACGCGGATTCCGGTTTACAGCAACGTCGATGCGAAACCGCACCAAGACCCCAACGAAATTCGCGAACTGCTCGCCAAACAGGTCGTCAATCCGGTGCTTTGGGAAGCGTCCGTTCGCCAGATGATCCAAGACGGGATCGATGGTTTCCTCGAAGCCGGCACTGGCCGCGTCCTGCGTGGAACGATCAAGCGAATCGACCGAAAAGCGAACACCGACGGGTTTGGCGATTAGCGGTTGGCGGTCGGCTTTTGGCGATTAGCTGCTTGTGATTTGCCGGGTCTACGCCGAGGCGGCTTCGACCCAGCCTACTTTTTTTGAAATCCTTACCTTCTTACTTTGCATTCATGAAACTCTCTCTTTCTGTTGATCTTCAAGGTCAGGTCGCGATCGTCACGGGTGCTAGTCAAGGCTTAGGACGCGCCGTCGCGGTCGCGCTGGGACAAAACGGCGCTCATGTCGTTTGCGTGGCCCGCAATGCGGAAAAACTAGCCGAAACGGTTGCCGAAATCGAAGCGGCCGGCGGGACCGGGGAAGCTTTGCCCTGCGACATCACCGACCGCAAGGCGGCCGCCGAAGCGATCGAGGAAACGAACAAGAAACACGGCCGCCTGGATATCCTCGTCAACAACGCGGGGATCACCCGCGATAAGTTGATGAGGGGCATGTCCGACGAAGAATGGGATGACGTCATCGCGACCAACTTGACGAGTTGTTTCGTTTGCTGTCGCACCGCCGCCGGCCTGATGCGTCGCAACAAGTACGGCCGGATCATCAACATGGCCAGCATCTCGGGTCTGATCGGCAACCCCGGTCAAGCGAACTATTCGGCGAGCAAGGCGGGGATGATCGGGATGACCCGCACGATGAGCAAGGAACTGGTCTCCCGTGGCGTAACCGTCAACGCCGTCGCGCCCGGTTTCATCGCCAGCGAGATGACGGCCGAACTCGGCGAAGTCGTGATGGAAGAAGTGAAAAAACGAATCCCGGCCAAACGGGTCGGTCAGCCCGAAGACGTCGCGGCCGCGGTGTTGTTTCTGGCCAGCGGGGACGCGAGCTATATCTCCGGCCAAACCATCGTCGTCGATGGCGGCATGATCGGCTGACGAAACATTGGAATTGCGAGCGATCGGCTCGCAACGGGATATTGACGGGTTTTAACCGTTTCCCCTATCTTCTCCACGTCAGAAGAACGGGTACCGCATCCCGGTCGCAAACTGAAGAAAGTCCTTTCCCCCGTCGACGGATCGAATCGTCGATATTCCCATTACATCCAATTCCTGGAGAGCGCCCGTGGCGTCCATTGAAGAACGCGTGGTCGACATTGTTTCCGAGCAACTCGGAGTCGACAAAGACAAAATTACCCGTGAAACCTCGTTCGTTAACGACCTCGGGGCGGACTCGCTCGATACCGTCGAATTGGTGATGGAACTCGAAGAAGAATTCGACATCAGCATTCCCGACGATGCCGCTGAAAAAATCCAAAAGGTCGGCGAAGCGGTTGACTTCATCGAGAAAGAAAAAGGCGACGACGCCTAGTCGGTGTTGTAGCCATCATTGTTCGAATACGTTAGCGAGGGATCATCTTGATCCCTCGTTGACTGTTTTCACTATTCCTATCCACGCACAAGCAGCGAACTTAGATCGACTCGCCCATGACGGTTTCTCCTGACCCCACACCAGCGGCTCCTAGCGGAGGAGCGGCTCGACGTGTCGTGATAACCGGCATCGGAGTCGTGACGTCGTTGGCATGCGATGTGGAGCTTTTTTGGAAACGACTAACGGCCGGTGAAAGTGGAATTCATGACCTGCGGATCATGGACACCAGCCGCTACAAAGTGCATTTCGGTGGCGATATCCCCGATTTCGATGTGACCGAACATGTCGAGCCCAAGGAAGCCAAACGGCTTGATCGGTTCACCCAATTCGCCGTTCATGCCGGAGCCCAAGCGGTTTCCGACAGCGGTATCGACTTTTCGACGCTTGACCCGAGACGATGTGGCGTGATCCTCGGTTCGGGGATCGGCGGCTTGAACGAGATCGAAGAACAAATCGAGCGAATGCTTAACAAGGGCCCCGACCGGGTCAGCCCTTTTACGGTTCCGAAGATGATGGTCAACGCGGCAGGTGGCAACATCTCGATCCGCTATGGCCTCAAAGGCCCCAACTTCGCCGTCGCCACCGCGTGCGCCAGCGCCACCAACGCGATGGGCGATGCCGTTCGCAGCATCCGCAGCGGTGAAACGGATTTGGTGATCACCGGTGGCAGCGAAGCGGCCATCACTCGGATGGGCTTGGCTGCGTTCCAAAACATGAAAGCGCTTTCGACCCGTAACGATGATCCGATCCGTGCCAGCCGGCCGTTTGATCTCGATCGAGACGGTTTCGTGCTCGCCGAAGGGGCCGGGTTGCTGGTTTTCGAAGAACTGGAAATGGCACAGGCTCGCGGTGCAAGGATCTACGCCGAGGTGCTCGGCTATGGAACGACCAGCGATGCCGGCCACATCACCGCACCCGATCCCGATGGGAACGGGGCGGCCGAAGCGATGCGTTTGGCGATCGCCGATTCCGGGCGATCTGCCGACACGATCGATTACATCAATGCACACGGTACGAGCACGCCGTTGGGTGACAAAGCCGAAACCCGCGCGATCAAAGCGGTTCTCGGCGAGAACGCATCGAAGGTTTCGATCAGTAGCACGAAGGGTGCTTTGGGGCATTCCCTCGGTGCGAGCGGCGGGATCGAAGCAGTGATCCTGTGCAAGACGATCCAAACCGGTGTCATCGCACCAACGATTAATTTGGATTCGCCTGATCCTGAATGTGACCTAGACTACGTTCCCCTGACCGCTCGTGAGCAACAAGTTGATCTTGCGATGAGCAACAGCTTTGGATTCGGCGGTCATAACGCCTGCGTCGTTCTCGGTCGTCTCTAGCTCAAGGCGACTTCTTCCATTCTCACATCGGTTAGTCTCATGAGCACCGTTCCTTTCGCTCGCATTTGCGATGAATCCGACAACAAGGATCTGGAACCGACCGTGTTTCTAATCGATGACCATGAGGTGGAATTGGATCTGATGTACCGTTGGTGTCAGCGTGCCGGCTTGAATGCGGAAGTATTCGATGACCCCAATGTTTTGTTGAGTCGTTTGGATCACGAAACGGTCGGATGTGTTGTGGCGGATCTGCGAATGCCACAAATCAGTGGTTTGGAACTGCAGGCTGAAATCGCGAGGCGCGATTTGATGATGCCGGTCATCTTGGTGACCGGTCATGGGGATGCCGAAAACTGTCGAGCGGCCTTCCAGCAAGGCGTCTTTGACTTCATCGAAAAGGGATTCGATTCCATCCAGTTCATCGAGTCGGTCGAACGAGCGATTCGAAAAAATCAACGCGATCGATTTCGTCACAGCGTTCGACGGGAAGCTCGGGAAATTCTTAAGACAGTCAGCCCACGTGAGAACGAAGTGATCGGGTTGCTTGCTAGCGGCATGCCGCTTAAGGGAATCGCTCAAGTGCTCAACATCAGCGTCCAGACGGCTTCGAAACATCGCACTAGCATTTTCACAAAGCTGGAAATCGACAACGAAGTCGATCTCTACAAGATGTTACTCGCCGCCGAAGTCGACATTGATGCGATGCAACCTGTGTCACAAGCATCCGACAATTAGACAATCGGTCTGGATTTCATGTCATCATCGACCACCAAGATTGTCCTGGGCATTGCCGGCGGAATTGCCGCGTACAAAGCCGCTGATTTGTGCAGCAAGCTGGCCCAGGCCGGATTTCAAGTTCAAGTCGTGATGACCGACGGGGCGATGGAGTTCATCGGCCAGTCCACCTTGGCGGCTCTGTCGGGCCGCCCTGTCGCGACGAGGTCGTTCGATCCGCGTTTCCCGCTCGGGGCTCACATCGAACTGGTTCGCGACATTGCCGCGTTCGTCGTCGCGCCGGCAACCGCTTCGGTGTTGTCGAGTTTCGCCCACGGTTCGGCCGATGATTTGCTTGGGACCATGTATTTGCAAAACACGGCACCGGTTTTGCTCGCTCCGGCGATGAGTTACGCCATGTGGCATCAACCCAGCGTGCAACGAAACGTGACGACTTTAATCAACGACGGTTGTCAAATGATCGGCCCCGAAAAAGGATGGCTCAGTTGCCGTGTCCAGGGTGTCGGACGGATGAGCGAACCGACTAAGATTATCGAAGCGATTCGAGCAATCGTCTAAACGGATTTCCCCGCCGCCCGTCGGCTGCTCATTCTTTACTTTGATCGAACAACATGACCGTCCACGTTTTCGGACACCGAAACCCCGACACCGATGCGATCTGCAGTGCCCTGGCCTATGCCGATTTCCTCAAACGCACGACTCGCCCGGATGCGATCGCCGCGTGCTGTGGTGCCCCCAATGAACGGACCGAGTTTGCGCTGCGGCAAGCCAAGGTCGCGTTGCCTCGGATCATCATGGACGTCCGTCCTGAGCTCGAGGACATCTGCAACCGCGAGGTCGTTTTCGCTCGGCCCACCGACGTGTTCTATGACGTCTACCAACTCATGAACGCCCACGGACTGCGTTCGATCCCCGTACTCGACGACAACGACCGACTGCTCGGATTGCTCACGCTTTTGGACCTGCTCGAACTGGTTTTCGTGGGCAACGTCGACCCCACCTCGTCGCGTGGCGTTCGATCGAGTTTAAAGAGCATCGTTTCGGTTCTTGGCGGCAAATTTCAGTATGAGATCGATGCCGAAGAGCAGGAAAACTTGATCGTCACCGTCGGTGCCATGAGTGCCGGCGGATTCACCGATCGCTTGAAAGAATTCCCGCCCGAGCAATTGCTCGTCGTCAGCGGCGATCGTCCAACGATCCAATTACCCGCCCTCGAGATGGGTGTCCGGGCTCTCGTCGTAACCGGGGGATTCGAGTTATCCAGCGGGCTGATCGAACTGGCCCGCAACCGAGGCGTCGCCGTGATCACCAGTCCCTTAGACACGGCAACGACGACGATGCGGATCAAAGCCGCCCAAATCGTCGAAGATGCGATCGAACGGAACTTCGAATCCTTGCCTGCTAAGATGCCCGTGACCGAGGCCAAGCAACGGATCTATCGATCCACCCAGGCTGTCTTTCCGGTCACCGACAACAACAAACTGATCGGCGTGCTCAGCAAAAGCGACCTGGTGCACCCGCCGCGCCCCGAATTAGTCCTGGTCGATCACAATGAACTCGGGCAAGCCGTCGAGGGTGCCGACGAGGCCGATATCATCGAAGTGCTCGATCACCACCGGCTTGGCGGGTCGCTAAAATCGACCGGGCCGATGCGGTTCATGATGGACCCGGTCGGTTCGACCTGTACCCTCGTCGCACGTTTGTTTAGGCAAGCCAAAATCGATCCCGAACCAGGCATTGCGTTGTGCATGGCTTCGGGAATCATCAGCGACACGTTGTACCTACGCTCGCCGACGACGACCGATGTCGACCGCGATATCTTGCAATGGTTGCAAGGTTACTGCAAAGTCGATCTCGAACAGTTCGCGACGGACTTCTTTCAAGTCGGCTCGGCACTGCGAACCTGCACCCCAGATAAGGTCGTCCGAGAAGATTGCAAGCAGTTCGAAGAAGGCGGCAAACGGTTTTCCATCTCTCAAATCGAAGAGATCGGATTCGACCTGTTTTGGCAACGCAAGACGGAACTATCCAAAGCGCTCGAACGACTCTGCCAAGAACTGCAGTTGGAGTTCTCTGCCCTGTTGATTACGGACATCTCGAGCAACGGCAGTTTGTTATTGATGAGTAGCGAGCCGGAAGGTTGGGAAGAAATCAATTATCCCCAACTTGAAGACAACCTTTATAAACTCGATAACGTCGTCAGCCGCAAGAAACAATTGTTACCATTGATTAGCAGCCTGCTCGAATTGACCCCGAATCTGTGAGAGTTTATCAGCCGACGGGCGTTAGCCCCGGTTAACGGTCGGCACTCGTTCCCAGGCTCCCGCCTGGGAACGCACTGTCTTGGAGGCTCTGCCTCCCGATAATCGAAGCGTGACGCCGTACGTCGAATAGTTTTCAATTCAGCATGTCTGTTGAAGTGATTCGGTTTGTTAGTCGATTTGGCGCTTGCGGGCTGTTGATTTAGTCCTCATCGAAACCCGAAGCGTGAGCGAGGGATACATACAAAGGACTTAATGGTGATGAATCCCTCGCTCACGCTTCGGGTTACGATTAAATCAACACGCCGCTAGCCACGGTTCCCACTTAACCGGGGCTAGCGCCCAAACGGCTAATTCAGTTAAGCGGAAAAATATCACCCAACGTGCTTAACAAACAGTGATTGCTCTCGGCTCATGTTTGAGTTTAAGTTCATGTTTAAGTTTAAGTTTAAGTTTTTGTGAAATGAAATCCAACACACTTCGCGTTGCTTTGATCGGTTCGACCGGGTACACCGCTCTGGAAGTTGCCCGGTTGCTGCTCGTCCATCCGCAGGCGGAACTAACCGTCGCGACGAGCCGCGCCGACGAAGGCAAACCGCTGTCGGAGATCCATCCGTCGTTGGCCGGACGCTGCGAAATCGCTTTGCAACCGTTCGATCCCGATGCGATCGCCAAACAAGCTGACGTGGCGATGTGTTGTTTGCCGCACGGCGCGTCCGCGCAAAGCGTCAAGGAATTGGCCGACGCCGGATTGCGGGTGATCGACTTTAGTGCCGACTTTCGACTCTCCAGTGTCGAACTTTACGAACATTGGTACGGTGTCACCCACCCGTGGCCCGAACGGGTCGGCAACGTCGTCTACGGGATGCCGGAATTCTTTGCCGATCAGATCGCGACGGCCGACGTCGTCGCCAATCCCGGTTGTTATCCGACGTCGGCGATCATGCCGTTGGCCCCGTTGGTGAAGGCCGGATTGATTCAAACGACCGATATCATCGTCGATTCCAAAAGCGGCGTCAGCGGAGCCGGCCGTTCGCCAAAACTTGGCACGCTGTACTGCGAAGCCAACGAACAGATCGCGGCCTACTCGGTCGCCTCGCACCGCCACGGCCCGGAAATGCAAGACCTGATTCAACGAATCAGCGGCAGCGAAGTCGAAGTCCTCTTCACGCCGCATCTAACGCCGATGGATCGAGGCATCTTATCGACCATCTATGTTCGCCCGACCGACGCCGCCGGTTCCACCCCCGAAGCCATCGCCGAAAAACTGATGGCGACGCTGCGCCAAACCTATCTCGGTGAACCGTTCATCCACGTCGTCGATCACCTTCCATCGACCAAGCACGTCGCCACGACCAATCACGTGCAAATGACCGTCCGCGTTTCAGGAACCTCTAACCGCCCCGGACGAGCGATCCTCGTTTGTGCGATCGACAACCTGACCAAGGGGGCCAGCGGCGCGGCGGTGCAGAACATGAACGTGATGTTCGGCATGAATCAAAGCAGCGGATTGAGCGGTTAGAGGGCTGATGCCAATCACTGCCGACCCTTCCCGATGGCCGGTTTGGCCGCCCTGCGATCCGGCGATCGAGCGGTCGATCCAAGAGGCTTGGAGGTCGGGCCAGTGGGGACGGTATCACAGCGATCTGGCTGCCGAACTGACTCGGATCATCCAAGACCGATACGACGTGAGCCACGTGCGATTGTGTTGCAGCGGCACGATGGCGGTCGAATCGGCGTTGCGTGGCGTCGGCGTCGGACGAGGCGATGAGGTCGTCGTCGCGGCCTATGACTACCCCGGAAATCTCCGGTGCATCGAATTGTTGGAAGCCACACCCGTGTTGGTCGATGTCGAATGCAATGGCGTGACGATATGCCCGGCATCGTTGAGGCAACTCGACCGACCGGGAATCAAGGCGGTGTTGTTCTCGCACCTTTATGGCCAACTCGCCGATGTCCAATCCCTGCGTCAGATCTGCCAGGATCGCGGTTGGATGATGATCGAGGATGCCTGCCAGGTTCCCGGTGCGGGTTGGATCGAAGGCGACGCATTTCGACCGGTTGGTACTTACTCCGACGTCGCAACCCTTAGTTTTGGCGGCAGCAAACCGTTGACATGCGGAAGCGGTGGTGCCGTTGTGACCCGTGACGATCGGATCGCGGCTCGAATCCGTTCCTATGCCGAGCGGCCCAGTGACACGTTCGGGCTCTCGCCGCTGCAATGTGCCGCATTGATTCCGCAGTGGCCGACGCTCGCAACCATGGATGATCACCGGCGCGAGAGTGTGCGGCGATTGATACAACTCGATTGGCAATCGATCGGCGTGCGAATCGTCCAGCAAAACTGGACAGACCTGCGAACGTCGTACTACAAACTTGCTATGGCCGTATCCGATCCGATTCAACGCGCCGACTTGCGACATCAAATGTCAGCCATCGGTATCACCTTAGGCGAAGGCTATCGCAGTTCGCATCGGATGAGCCAACGCCGGGTTCACAAGCCCTTGAGTTTGGCCAACGCGGCCACGTTGGCCGATCAGATCGTGCTAATGGATCATCGCTATCTGCTCGCCGAAGAAGTGGCCGAACGCGTCGGCCAATTTGTGCGAGGACATAGCTAGCGGGCTGTTGATTTTGTCTGCATCGTAACCCGAAGCATTAGCGAGGGATAATTGACATTGACTCATTCCTCGCTTACGCAGCGGGTTACGAAAAACCAATGCCACAGCCAAATGTGCCACAGCCAAATGGGTCAGGTCTCTTTGATGAGTACCACAGCCAAATGGGTCAGGTCTCTTTGATGAGTAAACCAACAGATACACTAGAGTGGAGTAGATTTCTAACGGTAGCCAATTGCCGAATCATGCCGCCGGTGTCCCGGTGGTTAAGCCACTCGGTGTCGGCCGATTGACGATGGCCTCGTCGGGTTTTCCCTTCGATGTGGCGGCGTTCGTCAGGGCGACTGGAATCGCGATCGGGCAGAGGATAAGATGCGAGAGAACCTGATTTTTGAAAGGAACTTGTTGTGCCAAGGAAGATTCGCGAACTCGTTGCTGATTTGGAAGCAGCAGGCTTCGAGGATCGCGGAGGAAAGGGTAGCCATCGAAACTTTGTTCATCCGAAAGTTGCGAAACCACTTACGATTTCAGGGAAAGCTGGCGACGATGCGAAGAAATATCAAGAGCGAGCCGTTATCAAAGCGATCGAGGAGTCCAAATCATGAATGCTGCTGCTAGATACGTAAAGATCGTTGAATGGTCCGACGACGATCAGTGCTTCGTCGGAAGTTGCCCTGGCCTATTTTACGGTGGATGCCACGGGGACGATGAAAAATCGGTCTTTGCTGAACTCTGCCAGATCGTCGAAGAAACGGTCAAGCTGTATGAAGCAGAAAGCCGCCCCCTGCCACCAGTAACGTCCGGGTACGACTGGGCAAACACGATTATGAATACAACTACAACCAGTTGAGAAACTGACTATCACCGAAGAAGCATCCTCTGGCGGCGACGAACGCCTTCGGTGCAGCACCGACGGGTTCCTGTCTTTTGCGTGCCATTGTGGTATAATGGGCTCGTCCAATCGGTGACCGGCATGTGATCGCAACGATCACGGCTGGGGGCCCAACACCTCCCCCCTGTTGGATCCCGCCTGCATTCATCTGACTGGAAACGTCCGGTCATCCCACCCGATGCGCCCCACCGATGTGAATGAGATCACAAACAGCCAGTCGTTATCGATTGTTCTTGTCGTTGCTTTGGGCGACCACCTTAACGCTATCTACGCTCGCCAGCGAACTCAGGGGTGAGACGACGACAACCGTGTCGACTCCCGAACTACCGAGCTTGACAGAGCTCAAAGCAACCGGAATGCAACGATCAAGGTTCAAGGCTTCTTCGAACGAGGTCCATGCGGGGCAGTTGAGTTCGTCGGTGACCGAGTCCCGTCAAGCCGATCTGTCGGCGTTTGAAACCACCGTCAAGCCGCTCCTGCAGCGTCACTGCATCGACTGTCATGGCCCTGATACGACCGAAGGAAACATTCGGATCGATACACTCAATCCTGATCTGGTTAACGGTGAGGATACCGATTGGTGGGCGGAAATCTTCGCGGTGATCACCAAGGGCGAAATGCCGCCACCGGATGAAGGCGATTTGGCGGACGAGGAACGTCAAGAGTTGGTCGATTGGTTGTCGGCCGAGTTGCACACCGCCTCGATCGTCCGTCGACGTACTGCGGGCCGCTCTTCATTCCGACGAATGACACGATATGAGCACAACTATGCGCTGCAAGATTTACTCGGATTGCCGTGGGATTTCGCCGGTGACCTGCCACCCGAAGCTCACTCCGCTGATGGTTTCCAAAACAGTTCCGAGCTATTGCATCTGTCGGTTTCGCAATTCGAAACCTATCACCGCATCGCTCGCAAGGCATTGCGACGCGCAATCGTCATTGGCGACCGCCCCGAAACACTCCACTGGAACATTCCGATCCGAGACGCCGCTCAACGCGAGTGGGATAAACAAGACAAGCAAATTAGCAAGCTCGAAAAGGAGCTGAAAGACGATCCGACGAAGTTGGCCATCGAATTGGAAAAACTGCGAAACAGTTTCACCAGCCCTCGTAACTCGGCCTACTACCACGATCGATCTACCGATCGAACCGCTAAAGCGGAATGGGATTATCCGGGGGCTCGATACGCATTCGCCCCGACGGAGAAAGCGGCGACGGACCAGGCAACGTCGTTTCCCGATGTCGACGACTGCGTGGCGATTCTGCCCAACGGACGCGGACCGCGACTGATCATTGAATTGGGCAATCGATTGCCCGATGAAGGCACGATGCGAGTGACCGTCCGCGCATCGCGAGTCAACACGACGGAGGACGATATCCCTAGCATGCAGTTGTTATTCGGTTGGCAAGCGAGTAACGAAGGCCGTGCGTTGTTGCCGGTCAGCGACGACGACACGCCCGTCACGGCGTCCCCCAACCAACCTCAACTGATCCAATGGGACGTCCCGCTCGGCGAGATCTATCCCCGCAATTCGGTCCGCAAAACATCGCTGATGGGCACGACACCGAGTCCATCGGAGTACATACGGTTGGTCAACAGTTCCGTATCAGCGTCCGAGATCCAGATCGACTACGTTCATGTCGCGGCACCGGTCTACGACCAGTGGCCGCCCGAGTCGCATCGGAACATTCTCGTTTCAAGCGATGATTCCGATGACGAGCCAAGTTATGCTCGTGAGATCATCGCGAAGTTCATGAGGCGGGCTTGGCGACGACCGGTCACTGACGAGGAAATCAACGCGAAATTAAAACTGTTCGCCGCGATGCGACCGCAGTGCGAGACGTTCGAAGAAGCCGTGATCGAAGTCCTGGCGACGGTGCTCTCGTCGCCTCAGTTTCTTTACCTCACCGCTACATCAACTGGTTTCGATTCTAAAACAACGGATAGCCAATCGAACCGCGACGATCAATCGCGATTGAACCTCCACGCGTTAGCCAACCGGCTATCGATTTTTCTGTGGTGCAGCGTTCCCGATCCTGAATTGCTGGCCCTGGCCGAATCCGGACAACTCGCCGATTCAGAGGCGTTGGTCGCTCAGGTTCAACGCATGCTCGACGATCCCCGCAGCGAACGATTTTCTCAGCACTTCGTCCATCAATGGTTGGACTTGGAATTACTCGAGTTTCAGAATTTCAAGCAAAACGTACCCGGGTTTGATCCACTGTTGAAAGAGGCCATGCTATATGAACCGGTCGGCCTATTTAGCGAAGTGCTGAAGTCAAACGCCAGTGTTCTTGACTTCGTCCATTGCGACTACACCATCATCAACGAACGACTCGCCCGTCACTATGGATGGCCGAACGTGAAAGGAAATCACTTTCGACGCGTCACGATCGGCAATGACTATCGACGTGGTGGGCTACTCACGCAGGCGGGAACGTTGGCGATGAACTCGGACTGGCCCGACTCGCACCCACTCAAGCGCGCGATCTGGTTACTCGAAAGCATCCTGGCGGATCCGCCACCTCCCCCGCCGCCGGCGGTACCGCAGATCGACTTGGCCGATCCGGAGATTGCCAAGATGACACTGAAGGAACGAATCGAGGATCACCGCAACCATGCCGCTTGCATGTCGTGTCACGTGAAGATCGATCCATGGGGTATCGCGTTTGAAAACTACGACGCGTTAGGGAGGTGGCGGAGTGAAATCCGAGGCAAACCGGTCGATGCGTCGAGCGAATTGTTCAATCGTCAAACACTCGATGGGATGGATGGTTTGAAACGGTTTTTGCTGCAGCATCGTCAAGATCAGTTCGTTCGAGCGATGGTATCCAAGCTAGCCACTTATGCGTTAGGACGCTCCCTCAGATTTGCCGACCAAGCCGACATCGATGCGATCACCGCTCAAGTTCGACAAGAAGGCGACGGGTTGCGAACAGTCGTTCAAACCATCTGCCAAAGCGACCTGTTTCGGTCTCTGTAAGTTCAACACCAATCCAAGAGCCTATCCGAAAAGGGGTCTGACAATGACATGGAATCGAAACACGATCGATCGTCGGCGATTTTTGCGAGGTACCGGCACGGCATTGGCCGTGCCACTGTTCGGTTCCTTGGTGAGCCCGCTTGCCCGCGGTGAACAACCTCGACCGAACCCGAAACGCCTCGCCTGTTTTTACTTTCCCGACGGGGTACCGATGCCCTTGCCGGAGGATCCTGCTTATCAGGATTGGGCTTGGTTCCCGCACGGCAGTGGCCGCGATTTCACGTTCTCGAAATGCATGGAACCGCTCGAACCGGTCAAGAACGAGCTAACCGTGTTGTCTGGATTCTCTCATCCAAAATCACGAAGCGTGCACGGGCACAACAATGCGGACCAATTTCTCACCGCCGCGTTGACCGGTGGAGGCGATCGCGAATACGAAAACACAATCTCCTTAGACCAGGTGTACGCCAAACATGTCGGCGATCAAACTCGCTTGGCATCGCTGGTGATGTCAACCGACGGCGGAACCGGAACGGCACGGGGCACGCACACGATTTCTTTTGATCATCGTGGGCGACCGATCCCCGCCGAACATCGCCCCAAACAAATCTTTGACCGATTGTTTGTCAAAAGCGACGTCGACTCGGCGCGACGGTTGGCACTCAGTCGCAGCGCACTGGACGAAATGCTCGACGACGCAAATCGCATGCGACAATCGTTGTCGACCGCCGATCAGCGCAGTCTCGAGGAGTACCTCGAGTCGGTTCGCCAAGCTGAAGTTAAAGTCGCCAAGGCCAAACGTTGGTTGGACGCACCACTGCCGAGCGTGGACGGCGATCAGTTGAATTTGGAACTATCCACCGACGAGCCGCGTGAATACCTGCAAACGATGTTTGACTTGATTTTCCTCGCGTTCAAGACCGATTCAACTCGCGTGGCGACCTACCAAATCGGGCGTGAGAACGGAGTCGGACGCAGCGATCATTTGGCTCGCGCGGTCGGTTTCAATCTTGCTCATCAACTCTCGCACGAAACCAAGAACCCCGACGGTTGGAAGAATTTTGGAATCTATTGCCGTTTTCTGAATGAAGAGTTCGGACGTTTGATCGGCAAACTGAAGGCCACGCCCGAACCCGCCGGCACCGGAACGATGTTGGACAACACCTTGCTATTGTTTGGTTCGGCATCGAGTGCGTTTCATTTGTCTCGGAACTACCCGATCATCTTGGCGGGCGGGCGACAAATGGGATTCCAGCAGGGCCAGTACCTCAATCATGCCGGTTTGAACTTTCAAGGCGGTCCGTGGTTGGGTGAACGTGAACCATGGCAAGACGAAGCCAAGGGTGAGGACTTGCCGCTTTCAAACCTCTACGCGACGATGCTCGAGCGTCTTGGAGTGCCTACAAAATCGTTCGCCGACAGCACCGGAATGATCGACGGCTTAATAAGCTAGACTTCACTCAGAATTACTTCCCGGCTCAATCCTGCAACGCTCCGATTTTTCAATCACAGAGGCACAGAGTTCACAGAGAAGTCCACGCGGGGACTCTGTGTTCTCTGTGACTCTGTGCTTCAATTGAGGAGACTGGAGCTTGGGGACACGACACTTTGCCAGCTCATCCGCTTGTAGCTTAACGGAGCTAAATCCCTGATTCAACAAGAGTCGCCTGCACCGAAGCCTCGACGGCTTTGGTTTTGCCGGGTCTGGCGGCGTTTGCGATCAGAAAAGTACATGCCTCATCCACGATCGGCCTGTTGGGCCGATGAGCTGAAGCAAATAAGAAGCTGATCCAAACCAAGTCGCCTTGTATCGATCTTGGAAAAAGCGACCGTGTTCTTCGTCCTCGCGGTTGGCCCGCATTGCCACACGCGGGCACAGCAACCGCATCCACCAACTCAGATCACTCAAACGACGCCGAATCTCTTCACGCTTAATCGGACAACCGGCGATGGAGTTGATCTCCGGCTGGGTCGGTTTCATCGGCGAACCGTCCGCCTTGCGATGGTTCGGGCACAGCATCATCCAACGACGGGCGACTTCTTCATCGCTCCAGTCGGGCGAGCCGACTGGGGGCGGGCCACCGATGGGCTTGCCCCATCGGAGCCACAGGTTACCGGCTAGAACGAAGCCAACACCTTGAAACCTCCCACCAACGACAAACAGACCCCGACGGGCTTGTCCCCGTCTGGTGAATCAGGTTCACGAGCTACAAGTCAGGTTGGTTTTCGGGTTTCAGGCCTAAGGTTCATTCGATTCTGTTGATCGAACTCGTGTCCTTCTTCGTCTCGACAGTGCGATCACTCACTCACTCGCAAAAACCGAAGAACCCAACCTGACGCCGTCGCGAGTTTCTTCCAGGAGAATCTAGCCCGGCCCGGCACACGCCTCCCCACCGAACACCAACAGCTATAAGGATGGTGCCAGCGTCAAGATGGTGCCAGCCACGTTCCATAGCGTAACGTAAAGATGGTGCCAGACACGGTCCATGGAGGAGTTAGCTGCCGCGTGGGATGCTCGATTTTGGCTGGGAAGGGCCTCGAGGACGCTTTCACGCAGTGTCTTGCTGAAGATTCAAGCGGCGGGATGCGGTTTTGGGGGCCCGATTGTGCAATCAGCGCAGCAGTAAACTCAGGCGATTTGATGGCTGGCAATCGGACCGGCTGGCTAGGCGAAGCAGGCCGCACCGGAGGCCTGGCCTCGGTAATGGTGGCGGCCCGTCTGCTCGGCGTGTTGCTTCATCGACTCCGGTCGACCCACGCACACGCTCTTACCAAAATAAGGCTGCCAATTCCAAACCAAATCACGCCACATCGAAACATCAATCCCGAGTTGCGACAATCGCTTTGCCAATGCCTCGGGGACTTTCGCCTCGGCGACCTCGATCGCCTGGTCAGCGGTCCAGCAAAGCAGCGACCAATAGTCCTTCCACGACAGGTTCAAAAAACCACGGTCGCTACTGCGCACGCCCTCGGCGTGAACCTCCGCGTCGGCTGACAAGACGTTTGGTTTCAACGTCAAAGGGCTCAGCCAAGCGTCACGCAAGATTCGCCGCCCGGTCGGATTTCGACGCTTGGCTTTGTGTTCATCACGAAGCTTTTCAACGGGCGTCTCGCGAACCCTTCGCCCCGCCTCCTCCGTCGGGATCGGCTTCAAATCGAACGCGGCTGAATCCACTTTCGCGCCCTTTTCCCCTTCGGCCCGGTCGTGAGCACTGGTGAACTGGCATCCTTCAGGGCCACCCGTGATTGCCGCTCGCACCGGGTTCAGGTCAACGTACATGCTGCACGCCAGTAACCCGGCTTCATCGACGATTCGCTGTGCCTTGAAGCGTCCTTCCCAAAAATGGCCGGTGCATTCGTCTTGTTTATTGGCCATCCGGGCGATCGGTTCGGAAAGCGCTCGCATGAACCAGGACACATCGGACAACCGCCGGCGGACTTCCGCCAAGCGTTCTTTGTCTCGCGCCAGCGTTTTCACATCGTTTTCGGTGGGTTCTGCCAGATGCTCCTCCATCCGCCGGCCTGGAAAGACACGCAGCCATCGGATCGCGACTTCTTCGTCGGACCAGTGGGCACAAACATCGGGGCGATTGCGCAAGATTTGGTGGATATGGTTGCTCATAATGGCATAGGACAGCACATCCACAGCGAACACAGACGCAAGCGCTTCCATCCGCCTGCGAATCCATTCCTTTCGGAACGAGTAGTCCACGCCCGAGACCGGGTCGACCCCCGCCAGCCAGGCCCGACGTATACATCGCTGCACACAGTGGACGACACAGACTTCATCGGCTGAGAACTGCTCAATTCGCGGCGGGCGTGGCATCGGAAAACTCCAAGGTTCGAGTCATTGATTCGCGTCATCCTACGCATCGGCCGTTGCCCAGTCAATGGTGGCTGGCACCATTCATTTCCCAAGGTCGCGTTTCCCCAAGGTCCCGTTCCCAAAACCCGAATCAGATCCCACGCGAAGCGTTTCTATCACCGCTCATGCGAAGTAGTTGCCTGCACTCTTCCTTGATCTCAGTGGAGTTGTGCTCGATTGCATTACTCAGAGCAGTTCTGCCCTCTACACCTCCAATCTCACTAAGTGACTGGATAGCTTTTTTTGCAGCCCAATAGTTCTCGTCGATCCCTGGGAACCCATCGTCCCAAACCACATTTACTAACGATGGAATTGCTCTTTTATCACCAGCCTCTCCAAGCAGTTCGATTATGTCTTCGTTAGCAATATTGCCGTCTCGCAATTCCAGCAATTCACATAGTAACGGCACGAAATCGGATGGAATAGAATCTCGAGAAACTAAAAACAGAAGTATTACTTTAATTCTTCCAATTAACCGTTTGCGTGCCGCGTCAGTCAGCTCATGCAGAATGTCTGCAAAAGTAAACCTTTGGTTATTCCAAAGTGATTCCAAGTCCGCAAGTCCATAAGGGTTTCGGCCGAGTTGCTTCTGCTCCTCAATAAACGCCGAATTATTGAGTTTGTTCGCCTCACTCTGAACAACCTCTTTCAGTATGTTGCTCATTCGACTACTCCGAAAATAAGATTGCTATTGTTGAAAATTGACAGGGTCTCTTCACGAAGCCCATAGTTCTCAACACCGCGTTCAAGTTTTACATGAACAACATTCTTGCTTCCATTCGAGAGCGCGGCAAAACCGGGTACATTGTTACTTGCGCCGTGTGCTCGTAGCTTAGCCACTGTTCCGGATTCTGCATTGAAGCGAACAATTACCTCGTACTTTGAAGGATGCTTGTGAGCCAAGCGTTGCGCATATGATAAGTCCTGTGTAACGAACAATTCGCGGTTCACTCCTCCTTGCTTAAGCGTCAGTCCGCCGTTTTCAACAAGAGAATCGTATTCTCGTTTCGACATCGCTCGATAAAAAACTTCTGCCTTTGTTGCCGATGGCGTAATGTTGAAGACTTCAGGATCGCCTTCGCAGCCAGCATTATGCACCCACAGCGGCGGTCCTCTTGGGGAGGCGCTGACGTGGTAGGTGTGGAATCCGGCGACGCGGAAATTGTAGACCGGGACGCCGCCGGGGACCACTTCGTGGCGCGTTTCAGTCACGACCGATGCGGTGCCGTCGAGTTGGAGCACCTCGTCGCCGATTGCAAGTTCACCAGCGGTGACTTCGATCCCCGGCGTGCTGCCGGACGGGTCAACGACGAAGAACGGATGCTCATCGGTGGTCGAGAGCGCTTGCGCCCCGCCGTCAGCGCCGGTGAACGTCAGATGCCGCAAGTGGTCGCTGCTGCGGTGAAAAACCGCTTCGACCCGCCGCAAGGCAAGTTCTCCCGTCACCGGATCACGCGCCCAAACATGATCGCCCACCTCGATCTGTTCGATCCGTTTGGGCTGAAGCCCCGCAGGCGACGACGCCTCCACTTGTCGCACCTCGGTCGTCACCAACGCGTCGGCGGACGGCGTTTGGCTCCACCAACCCCACGCCCCAAAGGCGATGCAAAGCATCAAGGCAATCAACGCCGGCATGAACCGAGCCGAGCGGGGCGTTTTGGCAACCGACTGTTGAGTCTCGTTCCAATGATCGGGTGAATCCGTTGGCACGCACACGCTATGGGAAGTAGCAGCGTGACATTCAGCCTGCGGCTCCAACGACACGTTCGCGTCGATCGATGAGACAGGTTGTTGGTTGTCCTCGATTTCCCGACTGTCGGATCGACCCAACTGGGCGAACCAATCGTCCGCTGCTTGGGTCGGGTTTTGTATTCCGTGGCCGACCGTCGGGGCGCAGATCGAGCCGGTCAGCACGGGCGAGTCGTCCGCGCTTGGAACAGCCATTACACGGCGGGCAAAGTGAACCATCGCAGCACCGCAGCAAGCAAAAGGCAGAGATCTGAGTTGAAATCGATGAAAACACATCCTCCGTGCGTACGGCAAAGTTGACCCTCGGAAAAGTGCTGTGTCAACATTGTTCGCCGACGCATGCTACGAAAACCGTCTGTTGACATCCTCTCACCGGATGTCAGTCACTAAAGATCCCAGAAAGCATCGTTAACATTGTCGAAGTCAAGCTCTTTGTATCCAGTTTCGAGAACGCGAAGCTTTGGCAATCTGCGTATCTCGGAAACGTCACTACTGGTTAGTCGAGTTCCAGTCGCAATCAATCGCTCAATATTCGGAAAAGCAGTGCAGATTCGCGATGCACCACTTGAGCCAACATGGGTATTTGAGATGTCCAACGAACGAACATACTCGAATCGACAAGCTTCAATCGCATTCGATTCGAATCGAACATTCGTTCCATAAACATCGAGACGACGCAACGATGATTTGCAATTCAACGCCGCAAGCACGGTATCGTCAATGGGAAGATCCGTAAGTGACAAGAATTTAATATCTGTTTGCCGATGTATCCAAGTAACCTCATCTTGCTCCAATCGCTGTTGCCTTACTTTAAGGCGTGATAGACTTTTGAGTATGTCGATCGATGAAAGACCAGTAAGCGATCCAGGAGAAGCGGCTATAAGAATCCATTCGAGTCTGGCGATACACCCCGAATCGATAAGCTGAATGATTGGAAGAGTGCTCGATGAAACGTAAAGAACCTTCAGCTCAGGTAATCTCAACGGCTCACGCAGCCACCCCCGGCACTCCGACATAACCCAGAGCGATTCGATTCCTTGAATCGTTTGTATTTCAAAAATGTCAGACTCCTCACGAATGTATGCCGTACGACGGCCGTCGATCAGTTCAACTTCCAGTGCCATGTTACTTATTCAATTCCAAAAGCAGGTCGTAAAAATTGTCGTAGTCGTTACCTCGTACAGAACGGCCGTTGATAAAGAACGTAGTTTTTTCCAAGAGATTGCGGTCGTCAATGATCTGGCGAAGCTCCCACTCCGTAACGAGTCCCTTACTTCTGGCCGAAAGTGGTCCGGCTAGTTCTCCCGCTTCGAGCCATACTCGCCTAATACTTACGCCATTTAGGTTGAAGTGAATTGCATTTGCATTTGCCAACGTCTCGCGAAACGCAGCCTCGAACTCCTCGATGCTGTCTGAGTCCCAACTCGTCAACCCGTCTTTCGTCCAACCTCGGTTCTTTGCAATAGAAACATCCCCAAGCTCGGCGATGTGGCGAGACTTGCCAAGCCCTACGATCGGACCCTTACCCTGGGCGGGTGGCGTAATGTTGAAGACTTCAGGATCGCCTTCGCAGCCAGCATTATGCACCCACAGCGGCGGGCCTCTTGGGGAGGCGCTGACGTGGTAGGTGTGGAATCCGGCGACTCGGAAATTGTAGACCGGGACGCCGCCGGGGACCACTTCGTGACGGGTTTCAGTCACGATCGATGCGGTGCCGTCGAGTTGGAGCACTTCGTCGCCGATTGCAAGTTCACCAGCGGTGACTTCGATGCCCGGCGTGCTGCCGGACGGGTCAACGACGAAGAACGGATGCTCGTCGGTGGTCGAGAGGGTTTGTGACCCGCCGGTTGCATCGGTGAACGTCAGATGCCGCAAGTGGTCGCTGCTGCGGTGAAAAACCGCTTCGACCCGCCGCAAGGCAAGTTCTCCCGTCGCCGGATCACGCGCCCAAACATGATCGCCCACCACGATCTGTTCAATCCGTTTGGGCTGAAGCCCCGCAGGTGAAGACGCCTCCACTTGTCGCACCCCGGTCGTCACCAACGCGTCGGCTGGCCGTGTTTGGCTCCACCAACCCCACACGCCAAGGGCGATGCACAGCATCAAGGCAATCAACGCGGGCAGCAACCGAACCGAGCGGGGCATTCTGGCAACCGGAGGTTGAGTCTCGTTCCAACGATCGGGTGAATCCGTCGGCACGAACACGCTATGGGAAGTAGCAGCTTGATACTCAGCCTGCGACTCCAACGACACGTTCGCGTCGACCGATGAGGCGGGTTGGTCGCTGTTCTCGCTTTCCCGATAGTCGGATCGGCCCAACTGGGCGAACCAATGGTCCGCCGCTTGGGTCGGGTTTTGCGTTCGGTCTCCGAGCGTCAGGGCGCAGATCGATCCGGTAAGCACGGGCGAGAAATCCGTGTCGGGAACAATCATTAGACGGCGGGCCAAACGAACCATGGCAGCGATGCAGCAAGATAGGGGGACCAATCGGGATCGAAAATCTCTCTAAAAATGCTCTTCTTGCGAGCGGCACAGTCAACTCGTGGAAAAGTACTCTGTCCCTCTGGCTTTCCCCTGGCTTTTCCTAAAGTTGAGGATTGAGTGGCAGCACCTATTTTCGACCTGAATCGAAATAAAAGTCTCTTGCGTATCGATCCCAATCGATACGACTTTCAAGTTGTAATAATTCACGTTGAAGATTGACCGGAAATTCCGAACCAAAGGAGAGAACTGCAAGGTGCGAACCGTAGCCTAAGTCTTCCTCCAATGGAGAGGAATTGAAACCTATTAGCGTGAAGTACGGTTCGAACCGGTCACCGACTACTTGTATTGGTCCACCGGGATAAAGGCGTGCGACCAAAGATTTGATAGCGAGCTCTTCTGTGGCAGCACGCAGATCAATAAATGTAGTGGTCTCACTTACAAAAATGAACGTACTGCTGACACTACGGCCGCCAGGAAGACTCAAATCAATCATTGACATAGCGATCTTAATCCAGAAGTTCGATGACTTGGATGCCTTTCTTCTTCAGATACTGGAACTCAAGCCACGTGAAATAACCATTTGGTTGTCCAGGAACCCGTTGCCTACCTAGCTTTTCAGGATCTGAAACGATATAGAAGGTGTCACCTCTCGAAGAGCCTGGGGACACGACACTTTGCCAGCTCATCCGGATCTAGCTTAACGGAGCTACATCCCTGATTCAACAACAGTCGCCTGCACCGAAGCCTCGAAGGCTTTGGTTTTGCCAGGTCTGGCGGCGTTTGCGATGAGAAAATCGCATGCCTCATCCACGATCGGCCTGTTGGGCCGATGAGCTGAAGTAAATAAGATGCTGATCCCGGACGTTAGTCCGTGACCGCGAATAGCTCGCGTGCCCGGCGACGCAAATGATAACGTCGATGAGTCCCGTGACTCCGCATGGAGTCGACACTGTCGGGGCTACCAGCAACGGTGCAAAACAGCTTGCCGAAGTCGCTGACCAACTCACACCAAGACGCTTGATCCAAACCGAGTCGCTGGAGAAGGGGCGGGACACTTGCGGGTGTCTTGCCACGTTTGCCTGGGGCAGCCTGACGGGCCGTCCAGTCCAATAGTTCCAAGTAGTCCGCCAGCGACATCGCTAAGAATCCCTTGTCACTGCAACGCTCCGGCGTGTCACTGCAACACGGGCCGATCGGATCAAGCAGCTCGTCGATCGAAACAGGCGACAGAAACGAATCGCGACGATGCCGCAATTTCGCGATCGGTTCGGATCGCTCGCCCGTGGCTTCGTCGGGTGGCGTTTGGTGACGTGTCGCTTCGTCGGGTGGCGTTTCGTCGGGTGGCGTTTCGTGAACTTCTTCATGCTCGGCTTGGATTCGCCGCTGAGCCGAGGTGAAATCGCTGTCTTCGATCCGCTCGCACATCGCTGCCCGAATCGGATTGAGATCCACATAAGCCGCACAAGCCAATACAGACGCCTCATCGGTGAGCCGAGTCGCCTTATATCGATCCTGGAAAAAGCGACCGTGTTCTTCGTCCTCGCGGTTGGCTCGCATTGCCACACGCTGGCACAGCAACCGCATCCACCAACTCAGATCACTCAAACGACGGCGAATCTCTTCACGCTTAACCGGACAACCGGCGATGGAGTTGATCTCCGGTTGGGTCGGTTCCATCGGCGACCCGTCCGCCTTGCGATGGTTGGGGCACAGCATCATCCAACGACGGGCGACTTCTTCATCGCTCCAAGTCGCAACGACGTCCGGTCGAGACCTAAGAATCAAATGAAAATGGTTTGAAAGCAAACTATAGCAAAGCAGATCGATCCCGAAATACGCCGCGAATTGCTGCAAATATTCCTCGATCCAGCGTTTGCGATGGTCGAAGTTCTTCCCAGAGACAGGATCATCGCCCATGAGAAAGCACCGTCTGACGGTACGGCTAAACACGTGTCCGACCGCGACTTCGCCCGGATCAAAAACTTCCGCTCGACTCATCCGTGCCATCACGCACCTCAGTGGCTACCAACTCAGCAAACTCGACCCCGTCATGATTACCTCTGCAGGGCGCCAAGTCAATAGCCTCTGCGGTGCTATGTCCCCAAGGTTCTGCGCCCAAGGTTCTGCTCCAAGGTTCTGCTGTGTCGGTCTTTGCTGTCCATCGCTGGATAGTATCAAAACGCTCCTTCATTACCAGCAAACAATAACCGTTCGCGGGCGAAGCCCGTGAACGGTTACAAAAAATCTCCCGTTACTGCACACTAGCAATTCCGTCCGATAGTTGCGGGGTATTCTCGGAATTGCCAGCAGAAAATAACCGTTCGCGGGCGAAGCCCGTGAACGGTTATTAGAAATCTCCGCTGAGCACTTCCTTCGCGGCACGGGTGCCCAGTTCACCCCAGAGGCCGAAAGGACTCTTGGAGCCCGCAGGCAAGTAGTTGTGAACCGTCACTTGAGCCGAATTGGAGTTACCCGCGTCGATCGAATCGGTAATAAATTTCACGGCTCCATCGCCCATCAACACGTGCGTTCCACCCTGGTGCCGACTGCTCGTCGAAACAACCGCTTCTTCGTGCTGATTGCCATGAATGCACAATTCGGAGTTGGGGGCGAGAATGGAATGGAAACCGGTGTACAGCACGATCCCGCACATCCATTTGTTACCGCGAACCTCTTCGGAACTAGCGAAAAGATTGCCGACGCCGGTTGCTGCTGGATTCCAGAAATTGGGACGAGCAGCATCAATCGCGCCACGGCATCGCAGCACGCCCCCGGTATTCCACTGCGCGGCCGTCCGTCCGCCGCGCGTCCAGATATGCGAACGTTTGTCATTGTCACCCAGATCACTGATGATCTCGCCGCACATCATCGTATTGGCGAGTCCATCAAGGATGTCGCGGAACTTCAATGATTTACGATACACGAAGGCACCTCGTGCGGCCGCATTGGAATAGCTTGCTCGGGTCGAATTGCTGTTCCCATTGGCATCCTCGTAGGCGTCATTTTCTCGCGAGCAAGAGTGCGTGGCATCACCCATGCAAGCTGCGTAATTACTCCGGCCAAGACTCGGCAGTCCCTGCCCTGGATCACTCGGGCAGCGGTAAGCCGCAATGTTGGTCATCCATGGAATATACGGGTTGGCTTGCATATTCGCGACCGAGCAACTCGGCAACGGCCCCATCGCCTGATAAACACCCGTAGTGGTTACATACGGATTACTGATCTGTTCCCACAACGCTTGTTGTTCAATGAACGGGGTTATCCCGACCAAGAACGAGAGCCGGTTGAAGCTGTTGCCGCCGCCTGAGGCTCTCGGGTTGGTGTGGTGGCCACCGGTGTTCGACGCCGTTCCGGTACCCTGCTCGGGCAACTGATCGTAGGCCGCATGATAGTTGTGAATTGCCAAGCCAATTTGCTTGAAATTGTTACTGCAGCTCATCCGGCGGGCTGCTTCTCGGGCGGCCTGAACCGCAGGCAATAGTAGCCCTACCAACACACCGATGATCGCAATGACCACCAGCAGTTCTACAAGGGTGAAGCCCGTTCGGCTTCGTGACGTTTGACGCATAGCTCTTACTCCAATATTAAACTAAAAACAGAAAAGACAGGGGGGTGCCTTGGCACTCCCGTGACACGAGATCGTTACTCAGCGATCTCCGTCTGGGCAGCCGGATCCAACGCTTGGTCGCCGTTGACTTCCACGTACGCCTTCATCTCATCTTCAGTGGCAACGACTCCGTTAGAATCACCGCAACCGTTGAGACAACAGCACAGAAAAAACAAGATGGCAGCGAGATGGAATCTTTGAATCATGGCAGGAACCCGTGAAGGAAAAGGCGAGGCAGCGGTCGAGAGTCAACCGCTAAACCAACAATCATAGCGTTTGCCCGCACTAAACCTAGTAAAATCACCCCTTGTTTTGCGACGATCCGCCGCACCCGTCATCGTGTTTAGTGGGGTTCTCGTGACGCCGCCAATGCCGTCGAACTACCGGCAGCCGACACTCCGATCAAAGAAAGCAGTTGTGAATTCCGCTAAGGGAACGTCCACAAATAAGTTACCCAATTTAAGATCATCCGAAGTGCGTTAGCACACGGTTATCACGGGAACCGGACGCTAACGCGTTCCGGCTGATTCGGCAACTTATTTGTGGACGGTCCCTAAGACTTCGGTGGCCGGCCCAGTTTGGGCTTGCGTTGCTCCAGCCAGTCGGATCGATATCTCGACGGCGAAACATGTACGTTTTCAACAAACGTCACTCGCATTCGCTCTTCACTCGAAAAACCTGCGAGGAAGGCCACCGCCTTAACACCCAAGTCTGTTTCGCGGAGTAGTCTTTTCGCGCGGTTGAGTCGACATGCCGTGATCTCTGTTAGGACGCTGTGTCCGATTTCATCACGAAAGCGACGTTCCAACACTCGCCGACTGACCGACAACTGATTGGCAAATCGCTGTACCGTGAACGCTTGATGGCTGTGCGTCCAAATCAGATCCAAGGCTTTCGCGATCAACGGATCAACGATCTCTTTTCTGCGGACCGTCCGATGGCCACCAGGCAGTTCATCCGCATCGGTAATGCTTTCCACCACGCTACCAATCAGCGCCATCGCTTGCAGAGAGAGCAGGATCGAATTCTGAGTCGGATGCTCACGAACGCTATGAAGCACGCGATCAAATGCTCTCGCCAGCGATGTTGGACGCCGCGCTTTCCGAACGGCCATTTCCGGGAAAAACAATCGCAATTCCAGCAACCTGTGCGTCATCGACCCATGAAAAGAAATCCACCTCTCCGTCCAGCCGACGTCGGAATCTGGGCG
The DNA here is from genome assembly GCF_007859915.1 of Neorhodopirellula pilleata. GTDB lineage: Bacteria > Planctomycetota > Planctomycetia > Pirellulales > Pirellulaceae > Rhodopirellula > Rhodopirellula pilleata. The sequence goes on along the minus strand of NZ_SJPM01000007.1, from coordinate 78,307 downwards.
ATAGCGATGCCAAACACCAGGAAACAGAGTGATGATTGAGCCTGGTTCAACAAACATTTCGCCAGTAGGCTCCGACTCGAAGACACCATGCCCTTGGCTAATGAGAATCATCTGAAACTCAGGCAGCACACGGCCTCGCGACCATTGAAAACTGTAGAGTCCTGGGTGGCCTTTCGGTGGATAGATTTCGCCAGCCGGCGCGTTACCACTGCCCAGTCCCGTCAGATACACACCCCACGACATGGCCGTGTCGTTGACGGGCAGGTAATGGTAGTAGCCTTCGTATTGATTCAACGCATTGCTCTTGGTTGGTAGCGAAACACGCCAACGGATTGTCGATTTAGTCGTTTCTGGCATTTCAACAATCAGCCGGAGTGCATTAGCACACGGTTATAGGCTGAGAACCGGACGCCGGCGCGTTGCGGCTGATTAAATCGACAAACCGCCAAGAGTTTCGATAGGGGAAAAGTCCGCTTTTCAAAACCGAAAGTCTTGACGACTTTCGCTACGGGAGCCGTGCCTGGGGACACGGCACTTTGCCAGCTCATCCGCATGTAGCTTGACGGAGCTACATCCCTGATTCAACAAGAGTCGCCAGCACCGAAGCCTCGACGGCTTTGGTTTTGCCGGGTCTGGCGGCGTTTGCGATCAGAAAAGTGCATGCCTCATCCACGATCGGCCTGTTGGGCCGATGAGCTGAAGCAAATAAGATGCTGATCCCGGACCTTAGTCCGTGACCGCGAATAGCTCGCGTGCCCGGCGACGCAAATGATAACGTCGATGAGTGCCGTGACTCCGCATGGAGTCGACACTGTCGGGGCTACCAGCAACGGTGCAAAACAGCTTGCCGAAGTCGCTGACCAACTCACACCAAGAGGCTTGATCCAAACCGAGTCGCTGGAGAAGCGGCGGGACACTTGCGGGTGTCTTGCCACGTTTGCCTGGGGCCGCCTGACGGGCCGTCCAGTCCAATAGTTCCAAGTAGTCCGCCTGCGACATCGCTAAGAATC
>NZ_SJPM01000007.1:0-77197 GCF_007859915.1 Neorhodopirellula pilleata | reverse complement strand
CGCGGCCGTCCTTGAGGAAGGCAATGATCTTGTGAGGTGGCGACTTGTACTCGGAGATTTCTTTCGACATGCTGACCTTCCGTGGAGACCTCTATGGATCACACCATTAGAACATCTACGGAAGAAAAAGAAGACACCAAAAATCCGTGTCAACACCAAACTTTTAGCAGCCCAGCGCTAGCGGCGTGTTGATTTAATCGTAACCCGAAGCGTTAGCGAGGGATTGAACGCCGTTAATTCTCATTAAAATATCCCTCGCTCACGCTTCGGGTTTCGATGAGGATTAAATCAACAGCCCGCTAACGCCAAATCGGCTAATCCTAAAATTAAAGTTGGACGAAGCACTACCTAATCAGCCCAGCCTTTGGCCCTGAAACGCTCCCCCGACTTGCACTAGTGCGTCAGGCCAAAACGGTGATGAGACCGACCACTCATGCGTTGATGCGGTCGCGGACGACGTCGACGACTTCGTCAATCGTGATGCGGGTTTGTTCGAGCGTATCGCGGTCGCGGATCGTGACGGTTCGATCGGTCAAGGAGTCGCCATCGACGGTGATGCAATAAGGCGTGCCCGCTTCGTCTTGGCGGCGATAGCGACGACCGACAGCACCTTTGGCGTCGTAGAAAACATTGAAATGCTCCTTCAAACTGCCATAGATTTCTTGGGCAACTTCCGGCATTCCATCTTTCTTGACCAACGGGAATACGGCTGCCTTGATCGGCGCCAAACGTGGGTGAAGCTTCATCACCGTTCGCGTTTGCATCTTGCCGTTCTCATCCGGGGCTTCGTCTTCGTTGAATGCTTCGCACAAAAACGCAAGGACGCCACGATCGGCTCCGGCGGACGGTTCGATCACGTGCGGGATGAACTTCTCGTTGCTCTCTTCATCACGATAGGTCAGATCCTTGCCACTGCCGCGGTACTTAGGCTTTCCATCTTCGTTCAGCTCCACCGTCATCGGCTTGGTAGACGGGTCGAGCTTGCCTTCCATGTGAGATCGAAGATCGAAGTCGCCACGGTGGGCGATGCCTTCGAGTTCGCCGTATTCGCCTTCGGGCAAAAACGGGAACGCGTACTCGATATCAGCCGTCCCGACGCTGTAGTGAGCCAACTCCTCGGTGTGGTGTTCTCGCATAATCAACGACTCATCGGACAGGCCGAGCGATTTGTACCACGCCAAACGACGGTCACGCCAATAACCGTACCAAGCCTGTGATTGATCAGGGTGACAGAAAAACTCAATTTCCATCTGCTCGAATTCTCGCGAACGGAAGGTAAAGTTTCGCGGCGTGATTTCGTTTCGGAAACTCTTGCCGACCTGTCCGATCCCGAACGGAATCTTCACTCGCGAACTATCCAAGACGTTCTTGAAATTAACGAAAATTCCTTGCGCGGTTTCGGGGCGAAGGAACGTGGTCGCGTCGTCACCACCGAGTGCACCGAGAGTCGTCTTGAACATCAAGTTGAACTCGCGAGGTTCCGTCAACGTGCCCAGTGATTTCGCGTCGGGACCAAGGACGTTGTCGTGCGAATCGAGCTTATCCAGCGTAATCGACTCATCGCCGACGGTCAGTTCATCGGCGTTTTTAGGACGCAGTTTGAAGTACTTCATCCCACGCCGGCGGACCTCGTCGGCTTCCTGTTCGGCTTCGGCAAGCGTGGTGACGAAGATCTTGGTGTCTTGATATTCGACAAACCGACCGCGGACTTGATCGTGCCGATAGCGTTTTTTGGATTCGCGGCAATCGACCATGAAGTCATGAAACAGGTCGTAGTGGCCGCTGTTCTTCCAGACCTGCGGGTGCATGATGATCGTGCAGTCCAGGCCGACCATCTCGAATGGAGACGGGGCTCCGGCGGGCGAAACGAGCTCGTTGTGGCCGGCGATCATGTCCCGCCACCAAGCGTCCTTGAGGTTGCGTTTGAGTTCGACGCCCAGGGGACCGTAATCCCAAAAACCTTGAACGCCGCCGTAGATTTCGCTGGATTGAAACAAAAAACCTCGTCGTTTGCACAACGAGACAATGGCGTCCATGGACTTCATAGGTTCAGAGATGATGCGAGGAAAGTGGGGTGGAAAGCCGCTATTGTCGGCCATCAGCCGGTTTACGCAATGAGCCTTCCACGGACTCGGAATCGCTCGCTCGACGATCCTCTACGCGTACTGAAGACGCGGGTCATCCAACCCCAAACGTTTCATTTTCTTGTACAGCGTCGTTCGGTTGATTTCCAGCTCGTCGGCCGTCGCGACCCGGTTCCATTGATTGCGACGAAGCGACTGCAGGATGATTTCTCGCTCGGGAACTTCCAGGGCGTCTTTCAGACTTTGGCCGGCCACGGACGCCGACCAATTCAACGAAGGCGTGGCCGATGGCAACGCGGCACCTCCCCGCGATGTGAATTGCCCCAATCCCATGCCAAAATGCTGCACACGGTCCGATGGGGCGTCCGCACCCAGAACTTCCGGCGGAAGATCCTCGAGCCCTAGCTCGACGCTGCTGCTTAGGAGGACCGCCCTTTCGATCACGTTTTCCAATTGCCGCACGTTGCCCGGCCAAGCGTAAGCTTGCAACGCGTTGATCGCTTCACGATTGAACGATTCGACGCGGCGGCCCGCCGTCTCTGCGGCTTCGCGAAGAAAATGATCGACAAGCAAGGGAATGTCACCTGGACGTTCTCTTAGCGACGGCAAGACGATGTTGACGACGTTGATTCGGTAGTACAAATCCTGACGAAACGTTCCCGCCGCGACAGCCGACTCAAGATGTTCGTTCGTCGCGAGAATGACACGCGTGTCGACCTTTCGCGTTTCCATGCCGCCGAGTGGTTCGAATTGAAATTCCTGCAACACTCGCAACAGTTTGACCTGCATCGCGGGCGTGGCCGTTCCGATCTCGTCCAAGAATATCGTGCCGCCTTCGGCCAGTTCAAACTTGCCTTTGCGATCCGAGTTCGCCCCGGTATAGGCACCGGCGACGTGACCGAACAATTCGCTCTCGAGCAAGTTGTCCGGCAGCGCCCCACAGGCCACCTCGACGAACGGGCCACTCCGACGAGCACTCCGATTATGAATCGCCCGTGCGATCATGCTCTTGCCAGTCCCGTTTTCGCCGGTGATCAAGATGGATGCCTTGGCGTTGGCGACCGAATCGATCACGTCGAAAATCTTCAACATCCGATAGTCATGGCTGAGGATGTTTTCGAGCCCAGCCCGACGGTCGAGTTGTTGACGCAGGACCTCGTTCTCTTGTTCGATCTTATGATGATTGATCGCTCGATCGATCGCCAACAACAACTCGTCGTCGATGACGGGCTTGGTCAGCAAGTCAAACGCCCCCGCCCGAACGGCTTCGACCGCCGTGTCGGGAGTGGCGTAACCGGTCATCACCAATATCGCCGTATCGCTGTGGTTCTTTGCGGCATAGCGAACCAAGCCCAAACCATCGTCGTCACCCAAACGCAAGTCCGTGATGATCAATTCAAACGAACGCTCGGCGAGTCGCTGTTTGGCTTGGTTGACGCTCGCGGCGACGTTCACGTCGAAACCGACCTCTTGCAGCCAATCGGCCAAAGAGTCCGCGAGGTGGTAATCGTCGTCAACGAGCAGGATGCGGGGGTCGTTGGGCATGGGATGTTCCGAGGCACTGATAGCAAGAAGGCTACCTATTCCTAGGTCGAAAAACCCCTTCGGTCAAAAAAACACCACGAATGTTTCCTTAAATCAACATCGCTGGACGTCAACGGACGCTACCACCTCAGCAAAACCGTTCCCCAAGCCAACCCCGCACCGAAACCGCTCATCAGGACCAGATCGCCTCGTTTCAATCGTCCAGCCCGGGCGGCTTCGTCGAGTGCCAACGGGATGCTTGCCGCCGAGGTATTTCCGTATTGATCCAGGTTCACAAAAACCTTGGCTGGATCCACGTTCAGGTCCGAGACCGCCGAATCGATGATTCGCTGGTTGGCTTGATGCAGGATCAACAAGTCCAGATCTTGAGCCGTCACGCCTGCGGCACGAAGCACGTCCTGGATGCTTTCGTCGACCACGCGCACCGCCCATTTGAAGACGTTGCGTCCGTCCATCGCCATGTAATGTTGTTTCGCCGCATGGGCCTCCGGCGTCAAAAGCTGCCGACTGCCCCCGGCGGGAATGCACAATAAGCCCGCTCCGGCCCCCTCGCTGCCGAGTTGGTAAGCCAACAAGCCGTCCGCTGGTGCGGCGTCATGGTTGTCGCTGCTCGCCGCTTCGCCGCTCCCCGTGCTAGTTAAGATGACCGCGCCTGCGGCGTCGCCGAATAAAGGGTAAATCTTTTTGTCGTCCGGATCGATCGTGCGGCTCATCAAATCGCTGCCGACGACCAACACGTTCTTCGCATTGCCCATCGCCACGAACTGGGACGCCGTCACCAACGCGTAAGTAAACCCGGAACAGGCGACCCCCATGTCCATCGCGGGGGCGGAGAGTTTCAAGCGGGACTGCAGGATCGATGCGGTCGACGGCGTCGGATAATCCGGCGTAATCGTTGCAACGATTACCAAGTCCACGTCGGCGGCCGAAAACTTAGGATTAATCGATTGAGCATTTTCCAAACAACGCGTCGCGGCATGGAAACACATGTCGCTGGTCGCTTGGTTGTGATCGGCGTGGCGACGGGCACGGATTCCGGTACGGCGAACGATCCATTCGCTGTCGCACCCCAGCGCCGCCATGTCTTCGTTGGAAACGACTCGGTCGGGGACATACGATCCTGTCCCAGCGATCCGCACGCCCGACACTTTTCCCAACCTACCGTGCCGGGTGACAGGCGATTGGGTGATCATCGAAGGATCGTCCGAAGGCGTTTCACCCGCCGAAGGAACAACGGGGGTGTCCGTGACGACAGCATCAGGTTCAACGGGCAACGGAAAAATCCTTCGTGGCGAAATCGGATGACTCAGAACCGTTCTGAAAATATTTGCAGGCGGCATCGGCCTTGAGCCTGCGATCGATTCGGAACCGGTTTTGATCGTTAAACGGGAAAAATCGCATTCTCAATCAGCGATCGGCCAAAATCATAGACAAAACCACGAAAGCGCAACATACTAGCCATCTGGGTCAGACGGCTTTTCAAGGAAAGCAATTTTGCGTAAGTTTCCCAAATCGCAGGGCCGATAACCAATCGGTCGGCTTTTCCATCGGTCCAAAAATGGACCATCCAAACGGCGGCATAGCTCAGCTGGTTAGAGCAGCGGAATCATAATCCGCGTGTCGGGGGTTCGAGTCCCTCTGCCGCTACTTCCGGGGTCGACACCCCGAGACAATCCAAGCCAAACCCCGAAAAACCCGGGGTTTGGCTTTTTTGGGCACCCCCTGTCTACCAGGCTGTTGATTTAATCGTAACCCGATGCGTCAGCGAGGGATTGCACGCCATTAAATCTCTTTTAAGTCTCTCTCGACAAGGCTTCGAGCTTCGTGTGGATGAGCTTGAAATCATCAATTGAGCCAGCCTCCACCTGGCGGCGGTAGTACATCAACGAGTCAATATTCTGAGTCGTTTCCAAGCCGGCGACTTACGCCGCAGATGAACTCGCAAGAACGCGATCGTATCATCGGGAGTAAACTCCCGCGTCGGTTGCGGCTTGCGACCGTGGAAACGACACAGGTTCGCAAACCAAATCTTCGACAACTTTTCCTGAGCTTGGTGCCAACTCCCATCAGCACGATCCGTTCGTGTCATCGAACGCCCCTCCGCTGTGATCCGATTCGGCAAAACGCATTCGCCGAACCGTCCGTGCAGAATCGACTCAATCCCGTCATCCGTGATCATCAACGACAACCACGGCCCTCTCCAGCGACCCGCCTCACCGCGTCGAACACACTTCCAGAGAAAACAGTGCCAAAGGCTCTGGGAGGCGAGGATTCAGCCGTGCTGCTAACGGAACGCCGCGCTACGGGGTCGATTGTTCGCGCCACCCTGAAGAAGGTCAACCCAACACCAAATTGCATTTCAAAAAAATTGCTTGACCCACGATCGGGGAGGCCGGATACTGGCCTTCCGACCGACCCGGCGATAAGTCCGGCCACCCGGAGATAAGTCCTCATGCAACCGGCGATAACACCCCACCTGTCACCCAGGAAGCCGAAGGCACACCCAGTGATAACACCCTTCTCGCGCCCTTATCTCTGGAACAACCGGGGATAATTACCTCGTTATGCCGCTAAGGATGGCCTCTTAATGATCGTCGACTTTAAAGAAATTCCGGCAGCTAACTCATCGGACGGACAGCAAGACCAATTCGAGTTGTTCGCTCGTGAATTCTTGCAGGGTATGGGATACACAATTCTCGAACAGCCAGATCGCGGGGCGGACGGCGGCAAGGACATCCTCGTTCAAGAGTCGTTACGTGGAATTAACAAATCCCACGACATAAAGTGGCTCGTCAGCGCAAAGCACTATGCTCATTCCGGCGGTTCCGTGAAACCAACGGATGAAATCAATATTCGAGAACGTGTCGAACGATTTAACGCGGATGGATTTCTTGGCTTCTATTCGACACTGCCCAGTACTGGACTCAATGGAACTCTAACCGGATTGGTCGCGCACATCCTGACCGACCACTTTGACAGTGCCGCCATCGAACGATACTTGACCACGCATAAATCACTTGGTGACGTGTTCCGCCGTTTCTTTCCTGCATCGTATCAATCGTTTCAAAAATCCGGAGGCTATCGTGATTCCGATTTGTGTTTTCCGATTGTGGACTTCAAGCTCATCCAAGACGCGAAAACGAAACAGTTTGGGCCGGTGACTCCGCTTGTATCATTGCACGGCGAACATGTCTTAAAGAACGTGCGATACTCAATTGAAGAATCGCTTTATACAATCACTCTTCAGAATCCTGTGCTTTCTCGTTCCAACGGAGAAATCACTCTCTATTTGGACACGGATACTGCGCTAAACACCTTTTCGATTCCAGAACGGGAAAATCCGTTCCTGTCAATACATTGCCTAGTTGCAACTGATCGAGGAACATTTTCACAAAACACCACGGCAGTTGTGACTACGAATCCGCCTACGTTTGATTTACAACATACATCCGTGCATCGTGGCGACCGAATGTTGTTCACCCGACATAAAGCGCACGGCACGAACCCGCCACAATACGTCGACACCGTTCATGTATGATCGCGGCATAACAAAAAAAATCGGGATAGGGGCCCGGTTGCCCGGGACCCCTCCCACACCACCGTACATGCGGGTCCGCATACGGCGGTTGAGCACGAGTTTTAAATCGCCATGTTGCCATGACGACCCAAGCCATTGGGACCGTTGTCATGCCGCTTAGAAAACGCCGTACGGCGATGATTCTTTCGCGAATGACAACGGACACGTACTTGCTCGTTCCCTTCGGGCCTTCGACGACCGCGTGGGTCGAATACTATGCCCTCTGCTGACTTCTCTTTGCACGAGGTGCGTTGCCGCACTCGTCCCGCCTTTCGGGCAAGCCCTACTCACGGGTACGCATCGAGATCTCCCCAAATAAGGGACGTCGCGGATTGATGCGATCGCACCGAGACACGTGATCTGTCCCCGCCCAAGTGCCCGATCTACCTGCGCCCGTTCTTCCGGTTTGGTTTCGTGGTCAGCAGCCCACTCACCTCGAGTCGTCGGCCTCGTATCGGGTTTCTGTTCGTCACCTGGCGGGTCTTGGCGTGAATGTGGCTGGGACGGTTTGCGTTAAAACTCGCCTGATTCGGTCATTGTTGAACCAGAGCTGTTCTCGGCGTTTTCCAGCTTCACGAGCACATTCGCAGGCTTCCTCCCCACGGTTGGTCACCCTTCCGCAGTTGCCCTCGCCTCGTACTGTCTTTCTTCTGAGTTACATTTGGTATACTGCCTCGTCGTGAAAGAAACCGGAACTAAGTACAGGGGACTTTCACCCCACAAGATCACGCCCATGTTGGGCGTACTGCAACGGAGCCGCGAGATGCTGTCTCGGCAGGGGTTGCGTTGTCACGCACGGCCCGCTGATGGCCACCGTTCTGGCACAAAGTGCCCATCGTGCTCGTGCTCAGTGAAACGGTGCTCGTGCTCGTAATCGAAAAGGGGCATTGATGAACGATCCAATCTTTGACCACAATCGACTCGACGTTTACCGCCTGTCCATCGAGTATGTTTCCGCGGCTTTCGAGATTTCCAAAACGCTGAGCGGCTTGCATCGCCACGCCCGCGACCAATGGCTTCGCGCGGCGCAATCCATTCCGCTCAACATCGCCGAGGGCAACGGCAAACGAAGCTTGAAGGATCGTGCTCGTTTTCTCGACATCGCTCGCGGGTCAGCGTTTGAATGCGCTGCGATCCAAGATGTGCTCGCTGTGTCCGGTGGATTGGATAACAAGACAAGCCGTGACATGAAGCTGAAGCTCAAACGAGTCGTCTCGATGTTGACTCGGATGGCGATCAAGTTTGACGGGGTCAAAGAGCCATCGTACAACTATCTGGTGGCGATCGATTACGAGCACGAGCACCGCGAGGCTGAGCACGAGCACGAACGAAAGCCAGAACCAGGCCGTGCACCTAAGGACGGCTTGCGCGGTTTTACAAATGGAAACTCAATCGTTTGCCCTAGGTGACGACTCGCGTTCGTCGATGATAGAATAGCGTCATGGACAAACTCTATATCGAAACTTCAGTCGTCAGTTACGCGACTGCGTGGCCTAGTCGTGACATCGCGATTGCTGGACTCCAGCAGCAAGCCCGTGATTGGTGGGCGAATGAGCGGCATGCGTTCGAGCTAGTCACGTCACAACTTACGCTCGACGAGGCTGGTGATGGCGACCCGTCGGCTGCGGCTGATCGCCTCAAACTTCTTGATGGGCTGCCGTTAGTTGACATTGACCAAAATGTCGAAGCACTGGCACATCGCCTAATCGACGCCCACACAATGCCCGAAAAGGCCATGGCTGATGCGTTTCACGTTGCCGCTGCGGCATTGGGCGGTGTAAAATACTTACTGACGCTAAACTGCCGACACATCGCTAATGCGCATGAGCTTCCACGAATCTACAATTTGCTTGATGCGGAGGGGTTGGGGCAATTGCTAATCTGTACACCGACCGAATTCTTGGGGAATGATGACGATGACGACCAACCAGATTCTCGATGACTTGCATAATACACGCCGGAGGCTGCTCGCCGACGCAGGAGGGACGATCGAGGGACTTGGTGCTGCTTTGCGAAAACGCCAACAGGCATCAGGACGCCGCATTCTGAAGACACGACGAACCATCCGATGCACCGAAGCGGCGAAGTCCGGCGATTCGGCAGTTGAGAATCAACCGTCGCCGCTCGGTGATCGGTAACGTTGAACTTAATCGAACTGCTCCGGTGCACGGCGTGGTCTCTGTGTACGCCGTGGTGATGGGGTAACGCTGGTTGGGAGGTTCCGCTTGCACGCAGTGACCCATCGGCACTGGCACGCTTCCTGCGTGGTGGAAGGCTGGCGTCCATACCAGCCATGCGCTCATTGAAACGCTCGGCTACGCCGCTGTTTTTCTTTTTTTTCTTTTCGCTAACGCGACTCCCCGCCCGGTCAGGATCAGCCAAAACCGGCGAACGAATCTGACGATTCTTACGGCAAACTATTGTGGCCGTTTGACGGTTAAAGCGATTAAAGAGGTTGCGATTTTTGTAACGGCAATTGCAATGGGTTTCTAACTGATCGGACACACGTCGTGTTCCGACAGAACACTCTCCACTGAGAAAGAACCCTTGACGCCGTACTCCGGCGGACTCCGGTTCTCCGAAGGAGCCAATCTCAGGATCGCTGATATCGACTCGGATCGAATGATGATTCGGATCGCGTGCGGGAAGGGACGAAAGGAGCGGCTCGTGCCGCTCTCACCGAGGCTCTTGAAAGAGCTCAGGATCTACTGGAAACAGTACAGGCCGACCGACCTGTTGTTCCCGGGCAAGTCGAAGAACAAGACCTATGCCGATACGACGATCCAAAAGGCGATCAAGGTCGCCGCGATCAAGGCGGGAATCAAGAAGCGGGTTTATCCTCACGTGCTCAGGCATTCGTACGCGACCGGACTGCTCGAGGCCGGCGTGGACTTGCTGACGATCAGCAAGCAGCTCGGCCACGCCAGTTTCGTGACCACGATGATTTATCCTTGTGCCGCACGCATGTCATGGGCGGGCGAAAGTTCCAGTGCCGCGACTGCGATGAGATCACGTCGCGGTACAACTCCTGCGGAGACCGGCACTGCCCCCGCTTCGCAGTCGTAAACTCAGTGCAGTGGTGGTAAACGCACAGACTTCCACGACAAGGCGTTCAAGTTGATTCTGCCTGGGGTCACGTACTATCAGGTCGTGTTCACCCTGCCGAGCGAACTGTCGGAGTTGGCATTGGCCAACCGTCACGAGATGGCCGACCTGCTGGTGGGGTCGGCCTGGAAGACGCTGTCCAAGCAGATCAAGTCTGAACAGGATTACGACCCGGCGGCGATCTCGGTGCTGCACACTTGGAACCAAAAGCTCGACTCGCACTGGCATGTGCATCTGCTGGTTCCCGGCGAAGGGCCTTCGCTCAGCGGACCGACTTGGAAACGAGCCCTATCGCCCGTCGACTCGGCCAGTTCCGACGGGTATCACTTGGTCCGTGTCGATCCCCTTCGGCAAGCGTATCGCAGACGCGCGATCGCGAAGTTGCAGCGACTGCGTCGCTCGGGCAAGCTGAACTTCGGCGGCAAGTTTGAATCGCTTCGAAACGATGCGGACTGGGACGCGTTCATCGAGAAGCTGGAATCTAAAAAATGGGTGGCCTTTATCCAACCGCCGCCGAGCGAATCGAGCAGCGCCAATCAAGTGGTTCGTTACTTGACCCGTTACTTAACGGGCGGTCCGATCAGTGACCGTCGGATCAGGGCGGCTGATTCGAAAGAGGTGACCTTCATGGCTCGAGAAGGAGCGCGCACTGGCGGGGAGCGGAGCCAGGTCCCCATCACGCTGAGCACCACAGAGTTCATTCAAAAGTGGTGCCTTCACGTTCAGCCGAACCAGCTTACGAAAACGCGGTACTTCGGCGGTTGGTGCAACCAGCGTCAAGCCGCCTATCGAAGTCGCTGCGAGGAGCTGTTCAGCGCATTAGACCACTCATACGACTCAATTGATCCGTTGGAAACAGCGGGCGATCTTACCAATCACTGTGCGGACCTGTTGTGCCCCGCCTACGGCAGTGACCGAATGGAGTTGATCGAGCAGACGCCAAAGCCGACGTGGGCGGAACTGTTGGATCGCGAGAGCGACGCGTGTCCGGCTTGGTACGGAGCGATTCAGCAAATGGACTTTGTCCGGATGCTGTGGGATAAGTATGGCATCGGTTGCGAGGACTGGGACATGCGAAACGCATTAGAAAGTGCAAAGGCCCTGGAGCCGAAACGATCGAGCAATGATCAGTTGAGGCTGCCCGGTTTTTGGCGTCCCGACCCCCTTGTCGCGTTCGATCTGATAGACTCAAGATAACGCTCCGCCCGGCTGAATCCCCTTGCGGCGACAAAGCTCAACGCACGATCTATCCGAAAGTCAGGCGGCCGGCTCAACTAGCAAGTTGAGCTTTTTTAACGCCTGACCATCGGATAGATCGCATTTCGTTTTATCCGACTGAATGATGCGCACGTTCCCCAATCCTCGCAGGTGCCCAAGATGCAAGCATCGCTTTGAAGACGCAGGCGAGGTTTGCACCTGCCCTGAATGCGAATACCGGTTCGTACGCGGTGAACCGTACCCGCGACCCGGCCCGCCCCCGCGAGAAATCGACGTCTTTGCGTCAAGTGTCTCCGCTGAAATCGCTGACCAAGAATACATTGATGTCGTGTTGAGCAATGCACCATCATTCACACTCTCTTTTCATGAGGCGGCTAGAAAACGCGTCCGCCGTGTGACGGGCCAATCGCGTGGTGTATCAGATGGTACGGTTTCTGCCACGCGGTTGACCTACAATGACCATAGCGCGTCGTGCACTATTGACCAGCGCATAAGCTGCCGACTTGAAAACGGAAAACTGGTTCTCGTATGCTGCGATTCGGTATACCTGGGGCCGACCCGGATCACCGTGACTTTCGCAGAACTTGAGGACTACGAGACCTTCAAATCCCTATTTCTTGAATGCCTACGCGCATCCAATGTCGCTGTGTGAATGTGCATTTTGCGAAAAATTGCATTTCGGATTTGAGTTCACCTGTCTGCCGTTCCCCGACTGAAAGGCGAGCATTGATCCGAATCACGACTCTATCGCTATTTGCGATTCTGTTCGCGGGCTGCGATGGCGGCAGACCGATGACGAACCGAACGATCGACATCTATGCAAACACGCGGTTGCAGTCTGCAGGAATTTCGTTTCCAGACGGAAGAAGCCTGGGATTTGGTCCGGATGAATACGATCGGTTTGGAGATCTGATGCGATGCCTCAAGCCGATTGAGGAGGTTAAGGAAAAATCTCCGACTTTCAATGGTGACTATGCTTTGTCATGGTTCGCTGGCATGGACCCCGCAACGATTCGTGTAAGGGTGCTAGAGACTGGAAAGCTGAGATATACTCTCGACGACTATTGCTACACTGGTGGTAACGCGAAGCGGTTCAAGGAACTGGCCGACTCCCTGCTAGAAACGTACGCTGACCGCCTACGTGACTAGTCATAGCGGGGAACCATCACGTGCACCGAAGAACGGCTTGCGCGTTAACTCGAATGGAATCTCAACCGTCCGTCCTCGGTGACGGGTACCGTTCTTGCTCGCAGTACCCACATTCTATTCACGCGTCATGCTGAGGCCCCCGGTGGCCTCGTGCCACCGGAGCCAACGCTTCGTCAGCTAACCACGAGCTCCAACCTCTACACGACCCCGGCCGCCTCGTGCGGCCGGTGAAGCAGCCTCCCGTAGCTAACGAAACTTTGCTTCCGGTCGGGCGAGCCGACCGGGGAGCAACGAGTGGATAGCGGTGCGAGTTAGCCTGGGAATCTACGCTTCCGGTTGGACGAGCCAACCGGGGAGCTGTCAACGGATTGTTGCAGACGTATGTTGCATCCGGTAGGCTGGTAAGCGATGTGGAGTGGATCGCCGAGATCGTCCTGCGGTGACATGTCCACTGTACCGCTCGCGGACATGGCCGTCGTAGCGAGAACAAGACGAATCGGGATAGGGGCCCGGTTGCCCGGGACCCCTCCCACACTACCGTACATGCGGGTCCGCATACGGCGGTTGAGCACGAGTTTTAAATCGCCATGTTGCCATGACGACCCAAGCCATTGGGACCGTTGTCATGCCGCTTAGAAAACGCCGTACGGCGATGATTCTTTCGCGAATGACAACGGACACGTACTTGCTCGTTCCCTTCGGGCCTTCGACGACCGCGTGGGTCGAATACTATGCCCTCTGCTGACTTCTCTTTGCACGAGGTGCGTTGCCGCACTCGTCCCGCCTTCCGGTTCGGCTTCGCGGTCAGCAGCCCGCTCGCCTGGAGTCATCGGCCTCATATCGAGTTTCTGTTCGTCACCTGGCGGGTCTTGGCGTGAAGATGTCCAGCGACGTTTCTTTGCTGGCTTACCGATCATCTTCGCAGGCTTCCTTCCCACGGTTGGTCACCCTTCCGCAGTTGCCCTCGCCTCGTACTGTCTTTCTTCTGAGTTACATTTGGTATACTGCCTCGTCGTGAAAGAAACCGGAACTAAGTACAGGGGACTTTCACCCCACAAGATCACGCCCATGTTGGGCGTACTGCACCCCAGTCGCGGAGTCGTCGTTTTTGACAATGGAGAATCAACTCCCGCGACTCGGTTATCGCGACCGTTCTGTCACTAAGGTACTTACGCACAAAATCAACCATGGGCGATGACGGACTAAAACTAACTTCGCCGCTGCACTTGGTGACCGGTGGCTGGGATTGCTGGCGATGCGGCAGTCAGATGGAAGTCGTTGCGATACTCTGCGAGAACACCGCAGAGCCTGACATGGGTTCGTTCATCCTGTCTTCGACGGCAACGCTTCCAATCCATGTCGTTGAGTTTGTCCAACGCCGTTGCCCAACCTTCCGCCTTACGTTCTCAAAAACGGTTCGCGCAAAATACTATGCCAATAATTGTCCGAATTGTGGTGTGATTTCCGGTGACTTTTTTCTGCACAGCGAACCCGGAGCACCATTCTTCCCGACCGAAGAAGATGAGGCTCGATCCTTAACGCTCGAACAAATCCCTCTGTCGGAACCCGTCATCATCGACTCCGGATGCGGTTACGGAACCGGCGAATTGATCCTACAATTTGCGAAGCGAATCAATCGTGACAATGACTTCGCGCCGAAAAGCGTGACAGAAAAAAGCGATGCACCCAAGTCGCCGGTCGGCGGCGAATTTGAATCATAGCTTTTTGACGGCGACTGGGTGATCGCCACCGTTCGTCGACATTCGACGTGGAGTCACAATCGAGACAATAACATGGCACGAACAAAATCCAGTTTTACGCTAATCTCAAGAGATGAGTACATCGAACGCTTTTTGACGGCGAACCCGTCTGAACACCGCAGTGATGTCGCTTTGCGTTTGGACGCCGCGATTGCTGCTTACGAAGATGATAGGCGATGTAGTTGCGGTGCGGCGATATGGATTGTCGGCTCCGCAGAAGCTGGGTACGGATGCTTCACTTGTATCACCGGAGACGCGACACCAGACAATGACTACGAGATCGACGTTTGATACCAAATGGATCGATTATTGATGAAATCACTCTTGCTTGGTCAGTTCGTCTACCTTGATGGCAGTGGTGACGGTGTCGTTGGGATGCTACCTGACGGCGTCAATGCGGCAGACGATCATGTCGGCGTTTGGTTTGGAACAACGACGGATGAAGGAAGTCCAATAGTTAGCAGTGTTCCCGTCGAGTACTTAACGTCCGCCCCGGAGCCCAGAATCCAACACTGACAATCGATGAACAAAGCGTTGGATGCGGAACCGCCGATCGCGTTTTTTCTGAAGTCAAAGTTGATTGGCGGTGGCCCGGTAAACGCCAACGTTCTGGCCATGAGGTGCTCCATGGTGCTCGTGCTCAGTGAAGCGGTGCTCGTGCTCGTAGTCGAACAGCAGCTTTGATGAACGATCCAATCTTCTACCACGATCGACTGAATGTTTACCGTCTGTCCATCGAGTATAATTCGGCGGCTTTCGAGATTTCAAAATCGCTGAACGGTTTGCATCGCCACGCTCGTGATCAATGGCTCTGTGCGGCGTAATCGATTCCTCTGAACATCGCCGAGGGCAATGGCAAGCGAAGCGTGAGGGGTCGTGCTAGTTTTCTCGACATCGCTCGCGGGTCAGCCTTTGAATGCGCTGCGATCCAAGATGTGCTCGTTGTGTCCGGTGGGTTGGATATCGAGACAAGCCGTGACATGAAGCTGAAGCTCAAACGAGTCGTCTCGATGTTGACTCGGATCGCGATCAAGTTTGACGGGGTCGGGGAACCAGCGGTAGACTATGCGGCGGTGATCGATTACGAGCACGAGCACCGCGATGCTGAGCACGAGCACGAACGAAAGCCAGAACCAGGCCGTGCACCTAAGGACGGCTTGCGAGGTATTACCAATGGAAACTCAATCGTCCGTCCCAGGTGACGACGTAGCGTTCGCCCAATTGAGCGACTTACTGCCAACTGTTCATGCACAACCCATACGAACCTTCAACAGCGAAGCCAAACGCCTCGCTGTCTGACACCGAAAGTCGATCGCCAGTTGCATTGTCGGTCTACAAATGGGTGCTAGCGTTGATCGGTGTCGCACTCTTTTGCTCAACCCCATGGCGAGACAAACATTTCTACTACACAATCGCCGACAAAGAAGGATTTGGTACGACGACTGACTCGGTCGCTGTTGGAATTGCTGGATCGGTGATTTCAACCGGATTTTTCTTTCCCGTCGCCGTCGCCCTAATTGGCATCGGTATTGGGCGGTGCACTCGGATTCAGCTGTTTCCCCGTTTCGATCGCTTCACGTACGGGTGGGGCACATTTGCCACGGTTGTCTTGATCGGCATGTTGCTTATTGAATCCGGATACGTGACCTATTCGATGCGATACTCACATCATATCGGTACGCTGATCCGATCATGCGTCTATATTGGCTTCGTGTATTTGTGGTGGTGTTGCTCGCTCTGTCACAGGCAACCCAAGCAAACGGGCGAACCATGCGAATCGGGATAGGGGCCCGGTTGCCCGGGACCCCTCCCACACCACCGTACATGCGGGTCCGCATACGGCGGTTGAGCACGAGTTTTAAATCGCCATGTTGCCATGACGACTCAAGCCATTGGGGCCCTTCTCATGCCGCTTAGAAAACGCCGTACGGCGATGATTCTGTCGCGAATGACAACGGACACGTACTTGCTCGTTCCCTTCGGGCCTTCGACGACCGCGTGGGTCGAATACTATGCCCTCTGCTGACTTCTCTTTGCACGAGGTGCGTTGCCGCACTCGTCCCGCCTTTCGGTTCGGCTTCGCGGTCAGCAGCCCGCTCGCCTGGAGTCATCGGCCTCATATCGAGTTTCTGTTCGTAACCTGGCGGGTCTTGGCGTGAAGATGCCCAGCGACGTTTCATTGCTGGCTTACCGATCACCTTCGCAGGCTTCCTTCCCACGGTTGGTCACCCTTCCGCAGTTGCCCTCGCCTCGTACTGTCTTTCTTCTGAGTTACATTTGGTATACTGCCTCGTCGTGAAAGAAACCGGAACTAAGAACGTGTTTTAAAAAGGGGTCTGACCCTCTCCGGCGAGGCCAAAAACCCAATGAAATCGACTCGCCTCCAAAGGGTCAGACCCCTTTTTAAAACACGTTCTTAGTATAGGGGACTTTCACCCCACAAGATCACGCCCATGTTGGGCGTACTGCACCCAAGTCGCGGAGTCGTCGTTTTTGACAATGGAAAATCAACTCCTGCGACGCGGTTATCGCGGCCGTTCTGTCACTAAGGTACTTACGCACAAAATCAACCATGGGCGATGACGAACTAAAACTAACTTCGCCGCTGCACTTGGTGACCGGTGGCTGGGATTGCTGGCGATGCGGCAGTCAGATGGAAGTCGTTGCGATACTCTGCGAGAACACCGCAGAGCCTGACATGGGTTCGTTCATCCTGTCTTCGACAGCAACGCTTCCAATCCATGTCGTTGAGTTTGTCCAACGCCGTTGCCCAACCTTCCGCCTTACGTTCTCAAAAACGGTTCGCGCAGAATACTATGCCAATAATTGTCCGAATTGTGGTGTGATTTCCGGTGACTTTTTTCTGCACAGCGAACCCGGAGCACCATTCTTCCCGACCGAAGAAGATGAGGCTCGATCCTTAACGCTCGAACAAATCCCTCTGTCGGAACCCGTCATCATCGACTCCGGATGCGGTTACGGAACCGGCGAATTGATCCTACAATTTGCGAAGCGAATCAATCGTGACAATGACTTCGCGCCGAAAAGCGTGACAGAACAAAGCGATGCACCCAAGTCGCCGGTCGGCGGCGAATTTGAATCATAGCTTTTTGACGGCGACTGGGTGATCGCCACCGTTCCCCAATGCAGATCGCTTCCGCCATTTTCAACTCCAACAACATCTGAGTACCGCGAATTGCCTAACCCGTATCACTCGAGTAGTGCGTCACACCCTATTAGTACGCCGAATCACGTAACCGCGCGTCGCATCATCGTCGGAATCGCAATTTTCATGGTTGCACAGTCTCTAGTTTTGATGCTGCTGCAATTTTTGATGTTTGGAAATTCACCAGGTGTCACTCAAGTAGTTAGACTTGCCCTCACTGCGTTGCTCGCATTTTTCCTGTTCGCTGGCAGCAATATCGCTCGATGGCTTTCCATAATGTTTTACGGTTTCTGGGCTGCCATGTCCGCAATGGCACTTCCGGCCGTCTATGGGAAACAGGGACTTGTCTTCACGCTCGTCCTGGGGCTGCTTGTGATCGCAAATGCCGCTATTCCTGTATTGCTGAAGGCTCCTCCCGGAATTGATGATCAGTTTTCGTGATCACTGTGCCCGCCATGATGTGGGTAACCAATAAGGATTTGACTCCGCGGCGAGGCGTGGTTTGAGTTCGAATTTTTTTCTCGGCTGGTCGGTAAGTCGCTGCCCGAAGCCAGTGTCACTAGCCGAAGCTCAAGTCCTCTGTTCAAGAAGCCCGGTTGGATTTCCCACGCGGCCTATCGCCAGTATGGTTTTTGCTTCCGTGCTTGGCGCTCCGGTGCGGATGGTGGTACCTATGCGAGATCGAATGCGTCGATTGATTAGGTGCTTTCGCGCCAACCCGCACGGATGTGTTGCTGAACGAGATGGATCGCTTCATGGGCTGAGCGATCAGGGAACTGGTCAATGGTAATCCCGTCTGGACCGGGCGCGCCACGATTGGCTTTGACTCGTTCCCAGGCACATTCAAGGTTGGCCGGGTCACCCCCGGTCGCCCCGCTTTTCAGGTCAAGCCTTACTCACGGGTACGCTTGCAGATCTCCCCGAATAAGGGACGTGAACTTTCGCTGCGCAAGTGCGTCGCCTACAAGCGGAAGTTGTCGGAAAACGGCTTTGCGGTCCCAGGGCTACTCGCATCAACATCCGCCTGCCTCCACGACGTTTCTGTTCGTCACCTCGCAGTTTTAGCGAGAACGTGTGCCAGCGACGATTCTTTGCTGACTTCCCGACCACATTCGCAGGCTTCCTCTCCAAGATCCGTCGCCTCGCCACAGTTGCCTTCGCCTAGTACTTCTTCTTGATCGATTACTTTTGGTATGCTGTCCTTCGTTCAGGTTCCGTTTTCGCACAGGGGACTGGCTTCTCGAAAGAAGCGGCACCCCACAAGTTCACGCCCATGTCGAGCGTACGCATGAACTGAAGACGCGGAGTTGACGTTTTTGAAGTGGTGAGTCGTTTGCCGCGTCTCGGTTATGCCCGCCGTTCGTCGATGATAAATGATGGAACGCAATACAGACAAATACCGCGAGTTTGTCGATCACCCTCGATACGGTCGACGTCCAAACGTTACTGGTTTGAATCCCAGTTCGATGGACGCGAATGTACGTTTGCATTGGAACACGACGACGCACAAAGAAATCGTCGCCCAATACGAATCGATTCTCGGCAAACGATGGCCGTATGGTGACTTTTCTACATATACCTCCGGCACGAAGCGCATTCCTAACACCGCGATCCTCGCTGATCCTTCAAAACAGACACGTGCAACCGTACCTGTAACGCATTACTTTGACCTCGAAAGGCGTTGCCGAGACTGCAAACGACAATTCATTTTCTTTGCCCAAGAGCAAAGACATTGGTACGAAGAACTGGGTTTTGGACTGGAGTCCGACTGTGTTCGATGCACCGAATGCCGAAAGAAACAACAGGGAATCGCACAACTTCGAGAACGCTACGAATTACTTTTTCACGTTGAGGAGAAATCGGAACAACAGATTTTCGAACTGGCAGAGTGCTGCGTAATACTGGTCGAGCTAAACGTGTTCACATCAAAAAGATTTGAGTTTGCCAGAATGCTGTTGAACAAGATCGATGACGACTCTGAACTTAGGCAGCGACGGGAATACGTCGACTTGGTCCGTCGATCTCGATCGCTCCACACACCGGCGACGAACAATCCGATGAACCCCAGCGGCGGATCGGGCGTTTCCTGAAATCACCTTTTTTGGCCGCCGCTGGGCTATCGGTGGCGTTCGGTAACCAGAGTAGAAACATGCACAACTACCTCCTAACGATCGGGCTGATGATGTTCGCCAGTTTCGCGAACGCACAAGGCACGATTGACCAGATCGAGTCACTTCCGCGAACTAATCGCATTCGAGCATATGAATCGGTTCTCACCAACCGTCAGTTGGCGGTAGGGCAGCGTCTTGCGATCGTTCCTCGTTTTGCACTTCATGCTCGCCTTTTGTCTCCAAATTATAGCAAAGGTCGCTTTCCTTTCTCTGCAAGCGGATGGTTAAAACTCTTTGACAGTGCTGTCGCCCAAGGACTTCGCGATGAAAATCTTCTCGCGGCGAGAGCCCAAATGCTGATTGATTCAATGCAGTTTGAGGCCGCACTCAGTGCCGCAGAAGATTATCGAAAGGCGTATCCCGACAGCCATGAAGCGATGGCTTGGCATGAATGGGCTTCTCGCGCAACGTCAAAGGGTTTGATAAAGGAAGAGATCGATTTCCAACGAGGTGAGTTTAAAGTGCACTTTTGTATTTTGAGTGCAAATCCTGAATCCCATGTCGTTGCTACGAAACAACAGTGCGAACGTGAAGTTGAGATACTGAATTCGACCTTCCGCAGCACCGAGGGGATGCAATTAGCCGTATTTAAGTTTTCCGGTTTCACGGACTATCACGCGGCAAAAGAAACGCAAAGCGACCTTCTAGCATTTGGAGATCGACAAGAGGCCTACGATACGGATACTGTTGCAGAAGCGTTTAATCGCTCCAACCATGTAACTGTTCGTGACAGGGGTGCCATTAATGTTTACGTTGTTGACAGCTACTCGCCAAAAGAAGGCTTTGCCGATATGACGTCGCATGGGAAAAGAAACTCAAATCGTCCTTTTGTCTTGCTCGATTGGCAGCGGCTAAACAATAATGTTCAAAACGCGGAAGCGCATGAGATGGGGCATGCCTTTGGGCTCGGTCACGTTGGTGTCCCATTTGCAACGGTACGGACTTCTACAAACATCATGACGAGCGCCGCAGAAGAGTTTGGGAGCGGAGGACTTCGAGATCTTGGATTCACACCATCGCAGACTGCACTGATTCTATATCATGGTCGGAGAACACGAGACCGTCTTGGTAATTAGATGACGGAGATGGAATCGCACCGAACCAAGCGATGCACCTCAGCCGCGAAATGGGGCGTTTTGAAATGGAAGATCTCTCGTCGCGGCGACGTGATCGCCAACGTTCTGGCCACGAGGTGCTCCATCGTGCTCGTGCTCAGTGAAACGGTGCTCGTGCTCGTAATCGAAAAGCAGCTTTAATGAACGATCCAATCTTCGAACACGATCGTCTGGATGTTTACCGTCTCTCGATCGAATACGTTGCCGCTACGTTTGAGGTTTCCGAGTCAGTCAACGGTTTTCATCGCCATGCTCGTGACCGGTGGTATGAACGACTCAACGAGTCGCGACTTGAAATTCAAGCTCAAACGAATTGTGTCGATGTTGACCCGAATGGCGATCAAGTTTGACGGCATCAAAGAGCTATCGTTCAATTATCCCGTGACGATCATTGCCACCAACGACGATCTACCCTCAGATCCAATTCAGATGGCAGCGACATGGCTTGATCAGTTTGCCGTGGCGGTATCCAAGGCGGCCGCAGCTGATCGTCGGTTTGCGCTGCGATACGAAAAACATGGCATTTTTCTGTTCGGCGTCCCGCACAGGGACAACGTCGACGCATCTGACGGATGGGTGGCTGCGGACCGTTTCGTAGCTAGTGCTTTGTCTAGATTCAACGTTAGGGTTGGCAACATTAGCCATTCGGCGCTAGCGGGCGTGTTGATTTAATCGTAACCCGAAGCATGAGCGAGGGATTAAACGCCAATAAGTCCTTTGTATGTATCCCTCGCTCACGCTTCGGGTTTCGATGAGGACTAAATCAACAGCCCGCCAGCGTCAAAACGGCTAATCCCAAAAATTAGATTTGGACGAAGCATTTGCCGGATTGTTCGATTTCGGCATTTCCATGATACTTGGACGGACACTTCACTCGCGCCCGCCTAGAAGCTTTCCCCATGTTGGATTCGACCGTTTCTCTTCTCAACGCTCTGCAATCGGGCGACGTGACCGCTCAGGATTTGGTCCAGCAAACGATCGCC
Source organism: Neorhodopirellula pilleata (assembly GCF_007859915.1). Lineage (GTDB taxonomy): Bacteria > Planctomycetota > Planctomycetia > Pirellulales > Pirellulaceae > Rhodopirellula > Rhodopirellula pilleata. Next base: position 55,324 of record NZ_SJPM01000007.1, on the reverse strand, counting down.
GCAATCGAGGCCTCGCAGCCGACCATTAATGCGTTCACCCACGTCGCGGGCGATTCGGCGATGGCGGCGGCGGAGCGGGTTGATGCGGATCGAAAGGCCGGCAGAACGCTCGGGCCCTTGGCGGGATTGCCGGTCGCGATTAAGGACGTTTTGTGTACGTCGGACATGCCGACGACCTGTTCGTCCGAGATGCTCCGAGGTTTCGTTCCACCCTACAACGCGACGGTGGTGTCCAAGTTGACCGCCGCCGGCGCGATCGTGATCGGCAAAACGAACATGGACGAATTCGCCATGGGGGCGAGTACGGAGACCAGCGCGATGGGAGTGACGCGAAATCCGTGGGACGAAGCCCGAACTCCGGGCGGGTCCAGCGGTGGCGCCGCCGCCGCGGTGGCTTGCGGAGCGGTCAGCCTGTCGATCGGCACCGATACCGGCGGTTCGATCCGACAACCAGCCGCGTTTTGCGGAATCACCGGATTAAAGCCGACCTACGGCCGATGCAGCCGATACGGATTGGTGGCGTTCGCGAGCAGTTTGGATCAGGCCGGTCCGATGGGTTGGTCGGTCGACGACGTGGCGATCGGCTTGCAAGCGATGGCCGGCTACGATCCCGCCGACAGCACTTCGGTCGATCATCCCGTTCCCGATTACCGAGCGGTGTTGCAATCGACCGACTTGAGAGGGCTGAAGATTGGTGTGTTGCGGGATTCGATCAATCAAGACGGGGTCAGCGATGCGGTCCGGCGATCCGTCGAAGACGCCGAACGAGTGTTCCAAGAGCTCGGGGCGGAGATCGTCGAAATATCACTCCAGCACAGCCCTTATTGGGTACCGACGTACTATGTGATCGCGCCATGCGAAGCGAGCAGTAACCTGTCGCGGTTCGACGGGGCTCACTACGGACATCGTGCGATGCGAGCCGCCGATGCGGTCGACGAAGGCGAAGGCGTGATGGGGCCGCTCGAAACGATGTATCGGACCAGCCGCGCGGCCGGCTTCGGCAGTGAAGTGAAGCGACGCATTATCGTCGGAACGTACGCGCTCAGTGCCGGATATTACGACGCGTACTATAACCAAGCCTTGAAAGTACGTCGTTTGATTCGCGGCGATTACGACGCGGCGTTCGATCAAGCTGACTTGTTGCTCGGACCGGTCACGCCCTCTCCCGCATTTCGGTTGGGTGAAAATGTCGACGACCCGATCGCGATGTATCTGTGCGACTTGTTCACCGTCGGAGCCAACTTGGCAGGCGTTCCGGCGATCTCGCTGCCTGGCGGTTTGGATGATCAAGGGTTGCCGGTCGGGATCCAGTTGCAAGGACCGGTGATGGAGGAGTCTCGGTTGTTATTCGCTGGTGGCGCTTTTCAAAGCGTCACTGACCATCATCGACTACGCCCGTCGAACGTGCGCGTTTAAGCCCGCCTTATTCACCAAGCGCGCCTTTAGGGTAGAAACCATCGCGTGAAACGCTACGTTTATCGGTTCACTACAACCAACTCAAACGCAAAGCAGGATCACGCGATGGGTGAAGTACAACGTAACCTCTCGATTCGCTCACGCCACTGCCTGGCGAGCTCGGGATTGGGAAACGCGTTCATGGTTTTCTCCTGGAGGTGGAAACAAACCTGTCACGCTAAACCGCCTGTCAACATGGGGAGATAGAACGCTTACGTACAGGGGACTTGCACCCCACAAGATCACGCCCATGTTGGGCGTACTGCACCGGAGCGGCGGTGGTTGGGTTTTTCGCAATGGAGAGTCGTTCGCCGCCGCCCGGTGATCGGTACCGTTCGTCGGTGCTGCAACGCCCGTCCCCGAGCCGAATCCAGGACTGAATCGACGCTCATTGAACAATGGTTCGTCAACGTTCGATACACTGGCATGCGGCCAAACTCGTTCGAACTGTCGCCGTTGGGACACGACGAACTATCCGATCCACGGCAGCGGCCAAGACGCCTTTTTTACGACTTCCAACTTTGCACCGGCCGCTCCGTGATCGGTGGCGTTTGTCGATGCTGGAGACCGCGAAGACCGACGCCGTCGTGTCGACGACTCCGTTGCGACGTGGTGGCTGGATTAGTGTTCGATTAGCGCGGATTAGTGTTCCGGATAAACAGGCTGCGCTGAACGCTAATCTGCACTAATCACACACTAATTCAACGTTCGTGATTTCCGGCATCCGGTAGCGCACTGCCTGAAATTTGCTTGAGGTTGGCGGAGCGAATCGGTACGATTGCGGCAATGTCAACCGCGTAGCGTGATCCCATCGGACACGACGAACAATCCGATCCACGGCAGCGGCCAAGACGCCGTTTTGAAACTTCAAACTTTTACTAGGCCGCTCCGTGATCGGTGGCGTTCGTGCATGCAGGTGATAAATGCCGGGAATCTTGAAACGCTTGCTACCGATTGGATTCGGTTCGCAACGGTGCCCCGACTGCGATGAGTTGATCTCGTTCGAGGCTATCAACATAAAAGAGGGCGTCGCACTTTGCCCTCAATGCGGCAAGCTATCGAGGCTGTCCGAATTAAATGTGTCTGGTGATTCTGTTGCCGAGATTCTTGCTCATCCCCCTGCGGGATGTTCCGTCATTACGGACGGTGAACGAGTACTTGCTACAGCCTCATTACGATCGCTTGCCGGGTTTTTGTTTCCAGCTGGATTCGCCCTCTTTTGGAACAGCATCGTCTCGGTTTTCGTGTTGGTTGCCATTGCGGGACTATACTCTAATCTAGTTGGCCCTCTCCCGAATTGGTTTCCCGCCCCGGGACTGAAAGAAGGAAAGCCTGAAATGAATGGCGGACCAATGGATCTCGGAATGACGCTTTTTCTCTGTGTATTCCTCATTCCATTCGTAACGATTGGAGTTGGAATGGCCGGTGCGGCCATCATGAACCTTATCGGAAAAGTCGAAGTAGCCATCGACGAGTTCGACTCCTATGTTGCAACGGGAATAGGGATCATTCGATGGAAGAAACGATTCGATGCAAGAGCAGTAAAGACAGTTGAGTTTGGTACGACACCATGGCAATCCGAGGGTGGAGCGAATAAACACATCGAGATAACCGCAAACAGAAGCGTCAAGTTTGGATCCTTGTTGCAATCGGATCGGATGGCATGGCTCCGTGCTGTATTGCGGGAAATACTCTTGCCACGAAATAGTGACGACTCCGATTCTAAGATTCCTGCGTTGGCATGGCTTTCGCGACGGTCACCGTAGAGAATGCGCGAACAATCCGATGGACCGAAGCGGTGGATCGGCCGCTTCCTGATGGGAACTTTACTTGCCACCGCTCGGTCATCGGTGGCGTTCGGTCAACGGTAAACCCTCGACTTATTCACCTTCATGGCACTCAATCGCAAGAACACGTGGATTGGTTTCGCATTTATTGTTGCGGGACTCATTCCTGCAGGACTGAATGCGTGGTCAGTATGGAACTGGTTCCGCGCCCGTTCATGGAATGCGACTGACGCCACGGTCGTTTCCGTTGAACTCAGATCCCAATCGAGCACTGGACCTCGCGGCAGATCGTCCTCGTCGACCAAGCTGTTTGCAGAGTACGAATACGAGTGGGAGGGAACGAAAGTAAAATGTACTTCTGTGTCTCCTTTCAATAACATCGAGATCTTCAAGACACACAAGCGAAAGCTGACTTCGGCACTTGGAACGGCCCGACGGCAAGGAAAGACGGTCACCTGTTACGTCAACCCAGACAATCCGCACGAGGCATTTCTGGAACGGGAGTTCCGCTGGGCCTCGTTTGCTGCATTCTCTACATTCACGATTGTCTTTATGGGAAGCGGAGTATTGATTGAACATCGACGGCGGAGGTGAGCGTTTTCAGGGGCCGCCGATACCGAACAATTGCGATCGGGATAGGGGCCCGGTTGCCCGGGACCCCTCCCACACCACCGTACATGCGGGTCCGCATACGGCGGTTGAGCACGAGTTTTAAATCGCCATGTTGCCATGACGACCCAAGCCATTGGGACCGTTGTCATGCCGCTTAGAAAACGCCGTACGGCGATGATTCTTTCGCGAATGACAACGGACACGTACTTGCTCGTTCCCTTCGGGCCTTCGACGACCGCGTGGGTCGAATACTATGCCCTCTGCTGACTTCTCTTTGCACGAGGTGCGTTGCCGCACTCGTCCCGCCTTTCGGGCAAGCCCTACTCACGGGTACGCATCGAGATCTCCCCAAATAAGGGACGTCGCGGATTGATGCGATCGCACCGAGACACGTGATCTGTCCCCGCCCAAGTGCCCGATCTACCTGCGCCCGTTCTTCCGGTTTGGTTTCGTGGTCAGCAGCCCACTCACCTCGAGTCGTCGGCCTCGTATCGGGTTTCTGTTCGTCACCTGGCGGGTCTTGGCGTGAATGTGGCTGGGACGGTTTGCGTTAAACCTCGCCTGATTCGGTCATTGTTGAACCAGAACTGTTCTCGGCGTTTTCCAGCTTCACGAGCACATTCGCAGGCTTCCTCCCCACGGTTGGTCACCCTTCCGCAGTTGCCTTCGCCTCGTACTGTCTTTCGTAAGAGTTACATTTGGTATACTGCCTCGTCGTGAAAGAAACCGGAACTAAGTACAGGGGACTTGCACCCCACAAGATCACGCCCATGTTGGGCGTACTGCACGCCGAGCACGCGATCGGCCGTTTTGAAATGGAAGCCTTTCTCGCGCGTGCCGGGTGATGGCCATCGTTCGTCGGTGCTGCAACGCCCGCCCCCGACCCGAATCCAGGACTGAATCAACGCTCGTTGAACACTGGTTCGTCCACGTTCGATACACTGACATGCGGCCAAACTCGTTCGAACTGTCGCCGTTGGGACACGACGAACTATCCCGATCCACGGCAGCGGCCAAGACGCTATTTTGAAACTTCAAACTTTTACTAGGCCGCTCCGTGATCGGTGGCGTTATGCAGAAGGACAGCAACTGAGCATGAATATGATGGAACTCAACGATCATCAATTGCTTGCGTTGTGGTCGGCTGCCTGCGCTGAGCGGCTTCTACCTCTGTTTGAAGCTGCTGTTCCAGGCGACGAACGGCCAAGAAAGGCAATTGAAGCGGCACGGGCATGGACACGCGGTGACCTCAAAATGACCGATGCCCGCACAATTGCTTTCGCGTCTCATGCCGCCGCAAGAGAAACAAATAATGAATCCGCATGCCTTGCAGCTCGTGCCGCAGGACATGCCGCAGCCACTGCTCACGTTGCAAAACATTCTCCACATGCTGCGGCCTATGCCATCAAGGCCATTGCGAAGCAGTGCTCAGCGCGCAGACACGAAAAGTTTCTCGACGTTGAACGGGAATGGCAATTGCTTCAACTGCCCGAGCACCTAAGATTAACAATAGAATCTGCATAACAAAAAAATGCACGCGAGTTGCGGATCGCGTGTTTCCTGATAGCAAAGTCACTTGGCCGCAACCGCGTGATTTTAGCCGTTCGTCGGTGCTGGAGACCATGAGGACCGACGCCGTCGTGTCGACGACTCCGTTGCGACGTGGGGGCTGGATTAGTGTTCGATTAGCGCGGATTAGTGTTCCCGAAAAACAGGCTGCGCTGAACGCTAATCTGCACTAATCACACACTAATTCAACGTTCGTGATTTCCGGCGTCCGGAATTGCACTTCCTGAAATTTGCTTGAGGTTGGCGGAGCGAATCGGTACGATTGCGGCAATGTCAACCGCATTGCGTGATCCCATCGGACACGACGAACAATCCGATCCACGGCAGCGGCCAAGACGACTTTTTACAGCTTCCAACTTTTCACCGGCCGCTCCGTGATCGGTGGTGTTCGCCAAAAGGAAAACCCGTGAGCATCTTCGAGAAACTCTTTGGTCGCAAGTCAGACGCTGTTTCTGATCCCGAACACGTTCCCGATGCTTTCAAGCAACTCGCACCGGTGTTTGACGAAATCGGAACTGAATCGCTCGGATGTTGCCCGGAACATTGGACGAACGCCGTCTTTACCATTACCTGTGACGGACGAAAAATTGATTACTCACTTAAGAATCATCGCGAAGAGCAAGGTACTGCCACGATTACGCCTTTACTCGCACAACTGGCTGAAAAACTATATTCGTTGATGGCGTCAAACGGTGACCGCTGGACTAAGGCGGAGCTTTGGTACGATCAAGATGGTGACTCATGGAAGTTCAAGTCGAACTTCTCATATGACTAATCGACTTAACTATAAATAACACCAGGAGGCGAACCATTGCATGCACGGCAGCGGCGGTGGCAAGCGAATTTTACAATCAACGCCAACTCCCGCCGCCCCGTGATGCGGGTCGTTCGCCGAAAGAAAACCACACCACTCGGTTGCAACACTGACGCCCACCACTGAGGAGAAAGCGCCTAATCGCATTGGTTCCCAATAGGCATTGAATGACAACCGGCAATCCGTATCGACCTACGACAGAGTCGGCCCAGACCAACGCCGAAAAATCCTCGGCAACCCACGATGGGTCATACATCCCTGGCATCCTCCTTTTCACGGTTGGTATGGTCGCAGGCGGGATCGTCGTTCCCGGATCGGAGTTTATGACACAGATACCTGCTGCAATTGCCTGTGTTGTCGGTATTGCTCTACTGGTACGTGAGCGCCGACATCGAACATGCTAGATGCTCGTCATTCGCGATTTGCTCGCACTTAAGGCGTTTGATAAGATGTCGTTGGCGTCGATCGTAATGGTGGACACGTTGCCGCTTCGAAGAATGCGGCGAACAATCGCGTGAGCCCGAGCACGCGAGTCGCCGTTTTTGAAGTTGAGGCTCTTTCTCGCGAGCCCAGTTACGCATTTCGTTGCCCGACATTGGTGACTTATCAAATCGTCAGTACAACGTTTTGTTGAAACATCTTCCGACAAAAACCGAATTGACTGTTGTCGCCGTAATCATCGGCGGATTGGTGGCATTGCTATACCCGGCAGCGCAGGCAACTCGGCATCCGGACGGCCCACTTGGTAGGGCCTTTCCCACCGACCCCCCCGACGAGTCTCGGCGGCATACAAACTTTACTGGCGTTTCAATGGTGCTTCCGCCCAACTGGGTCGAAAACAAGGTGATGTCGGAAAGGCATCGCCAGCATCCTGATGGCAACCACATTTGGTTTTCGGCAATTCCTCGGACTACACCGGGTCGACGACCAAACTCTGCGATCGACGTTCGATTTCTCAAAGAGCCATTTCATGTAATCAACGCGGACTTCACGCATCGGGAATTTGATGGTCTATCGGCGTTCGAGCGTACTTTCGTGAACACAAAGATCGGTGACCCATACGTGTCCGAGTACTTGCTCTACGCGAAACAAGATGACGGATGGTGGTTCATCCAGTATTCTACAGATCGACGTCGGTTGACTTCATTGCCTGATGGGGTTCGACGTTACGTTGAAACGATTCGGTTACCGTTAGAGATCGCGGCGAACCAATAAGGATTTGACTTCGCGGCGAGGCGTGGTTTTAGTTCGAATCTTTTTCTTGGCTGGTCCGTTGTGGCAGAGGCACATACTACTTTTGCAGAATGTGAACAGCCAGCCGATGGTACTATTGTAGTTTTTGTGTGCCGGTTGCCTTCGCTCAGTCAGCGAATATCGGCCAGAACAACCGCCAGTCGGGGATCTGATCGGATTGATCAGCGCGGGTCGATAAGCTGGAACCGCCAAGTTCCGAGTAATTAACGAAGCCGGAAGAACGACCGCAGGTAGAGGAATCGAAAAACGGCGGTTATGCCGTCATCAATTCGCGGGCGCGGCGGCGAAGGTACATTCGTCGATGACCGTGCGGCGTTCGCATCGAATCGACCACCGAGGGCTCCGGTGCAACGGATGGCTATCCTCCGTCATCGATGCAGGACGGCGTGGGGGCAGAGAAACGTATTTGCGGCCAGATTCACGCTGGCGACGACGGACATCGTCCGCGATACGGTGGACATCAAAGCCCATCTCTGCGCCGAGACGGTGTTTAATTTCTCGTATTTCGTCGGTGGGGTCAGGAATCATCTTCGGTCAGCCTCAATTGTTCAGGTGTGCATAGGTGCACGCCCTGGTTCTGGCTTTCGTTCGTGCTCGTGCTCAGCATCGCGGTGCTCGTGCTCGTAATCGATCAACTCCGCGTAGTCTACCGATGACTCCCCGACGCCGTCAAACTTGATCGCCATCCGCGTCAACATTGCAACGACTCGTTTAAGCTTCGCTTGCCGTTGCCCTCGGCGATGTTCAACGGAATCGATTGAGCCGCTCGAACCCATTGGTCGCGTAAACCGTTGAGTAACGCGGAGATCTCAAACGCAGCAGCAACGTAGTCGATCGAGAGACGGTAAACACCAAGTCGATCGTGGTCGAAGATTGGATTGTTCATCAAAGCTGCTTTTCGATTACGAGCACGAGCACCGTTTCACTGAGCACGAGCACGATGGAGTACTTCGTGGCAGAACGGGGTTTTCCACAGGTGCGCTACGCGACCTGTGGCTAATGGCTTGGATCCCTTCGGGATGGTTGATGAGGAGGTTGCCCGGCAACTGCTTTGATGTTTGGGAGGCTCGCGCCGGGGTGGAGTTTAAGTTGCCGAGACGCTGTGTTTGGCTGCCGTTTCCGAGGCGGGGAACACTGTTCTGATAAAGTTATGCTCATCCGCAGTTTTGGCAGGAAGAAAGACGCGATCCTTGCCTTCGGGATGGACAGTGTCTATCAATGAAGTGACGCCAATCGGGCCGTCTGAAGGTTATCGAAACCTTGTGTTTCACGAGAACATCGTGAAACCGACTCGTCCGGTTTTTCTGCGCATCGGACGCGCGCCAAGTTCCCTCGCGGGCGGATCGTTCCGACTTTGTGAACGACATCGCCTCCGTCTGATCGGACCGACCGGATCAATCGCACCTTACCAAGTGGAATGATTCGGGATGGGATGATTAGTCCGGAATTTTTCTGAAGCGGTTTTTTGACCGGGCACCAATCGTGACCTAAGTTTTGTCAGCCGCGTCTTCCGGAGTGTCGACGACGTGGCCGCACGGCAAGTTGTCTCGGCGAGTCCAACGAAAGCATCCATGATTGCGTTCGTCCGATTCGCCCGACCACTCTCCCCACGCCGCCCCGCAAGTGACACTCCCTATGGAATCGTCGCATGGAATTGTTGCCCCACGTTCGTCCCGCCCGTCGCCATCGCAGAATCCTGCGTTTCTCGTTGGCCGTCTTGACGGCAATCGCTTGGAACGTTGTTTCACAAGACGCACGTGCCCAGACGCCCGACGCGGCGACAAGCCCTTCCGGAATCGCGTCGACTACGACGTCGCAATCCGCACGTGATCAATCGCTCGCCGACGGCCTCGCCTTGGAACGCGCCGAACAGTGGGGCGACGCGATCGATCATTACGAATCGGCGACGCGTGCGTATCCCGATGATCGTGTCTTGTACCAGCGGTTGCTGATCAGCCGATTGCACTTCGATGTCAAGCGGCGCTACGACGACAAGACCTACCTGCAATCGATCCGCGAACTATCGACGTCGCAAGCACTCGATTTGTACAGCGAGATCCTTGCTAACTTGCAAACTCATTATGTCGATACGATCGAATGGTCGCGAGTGCTGTTGCACGGAACCGCGGCTCTGGAAGTTGCCTTGACGGAAAAAACATTTGTCGACCGTGTCGTCACCCGTAACGAAGCCGACCGCATCGAAGCGTTTCGCCAAGCGATCCATCATCGCATCGCCGACCGATCGACACAGAGTCGTTTTGACCTACGGTCGACTGTGAACGTGGTCGCGACTTTGGCCCACGAGGAACTCGGAATCGCTGGCACCGCCACGGTACTGGAATACATCAGCGGTGCGGTCTCGACACTCGATCCCTACACCCGTCTGCTTTCGCCGGGACAACTCGACGAGATGTTCTCGACCATCGAAGGCAACTTCGTCGGCATGGGCGTTGAGTTGAAAGCGGGCGAAGACAGCTTGTTGATCCTTTCGGTAATCCCAGGTGGACCAGCGGCCGAAGCTGGCATCGTCGCAGGCGATCGTATCTTGGCGGTCGGTGCCCAACGAGCCGACCAGCATGATCCGGACTATATCGCAGATTTGTTGCGTGGCCCCGAAGGCACCGCGACCAACTTGACGGTCGCTTCGGCCGACGGTCGGTCTCGTGAATTGTCGGTGGTACGTCGACGCGTCGATGTCCCCTGTGTCGAGAACGTCCACATCATCGATAGTTCCAACGGGGTCGGCTATTTTCGTCTCACCAACTTTCAAAAGACGACGCCCCGCGAAGTCGAGCAAGCGTTGTGGAAACTGCACCGCGAAGGCATGCGATCGTTGATCATGGACCTTCGTGACAACCCCGGCGGATTGTTATCCGCGGCCGTCGAAGTGGCCGACCGGTTCATCCCCGACGGCCGCATCGTCACGACGCGTGGTCGTAACGCTCGCGAGAACTTCGACTACACCGCTCACCGTTCCAACACCTGGGATGTGCCCATGGTCGTCCTGATCGACCGAAACAGCGCGAGTGCCAGCGAGATTTTCTCGGGTGCGATCCGGGACAGCCAACGCGGTGCCGTGATCGGCGAGACGAGCTACGGCAAAGGCAGCGTACAAGGCATCTTTCGCATGCAATCGGCTACCTTCGGATTGTGTTTGACGACGGCAAAGTTCTACTCACCGAGCGGCCGAGCGATCAGCCTCAACGGTGTCGAACCGAATGTCGTCGTACCACCGACCTACATCGCCGCTCGCCCGGATGAGAACGGGCGATTGGCCACCGAACTCGACGACGCCGTGCTGCAAAAAGCGATCGAGTATCTGAAATAAATCTTCGGAACTTCCCAACCGCCGGACGCATCTGAGATAGAATCCTCATTCAGGGGGACGAGCTCCCCCTGAATTCGATCCTTGAATCTCAGTGGCGGAAAGATGAGTCAACGACGTCCGATTCGTTTAGAATCGTTGGAAAAACGGGAGCTTTTGGCAGCCGAAGTGCTGTCCGAGCGGACACCGAATCATCTGATGAACGTGGAAAGGCCTTCTGCGGTCGTGTCGATTCCAAGTGACGGCGACGCGACGAACACGGACGCGTTGGATCGACTTAATCGCCCAATGGCCCCGAACGTCGTTCCGCCGGGCTTATTGATTGCTGATTATTTCGTGCCTCCCGAGAATCACGTGATTGCCGAACATGGCAACCGTGTCATCGTGGCGAGCAACACGCCGATGTTCTATCCCCAGTTGGCGTCCGAGAGTCGACCCTCGGAGTTGCTGCCGGTGTCCCGCTTGTTTGTGTTCGAAAAAACAGTTGATCAAGACGGCGAGACGGACGGATTGACCGAGATCTTGGAGATCGACCTCGATTTCCAAGTGGCTAGCCTCTTGGTGGACGGCAATACGATCGTTGCCCGCAGCCATCAAGACAATTACGGCTGGTATCGGTTGCCTTCGCCGATGACATCGAGTGACTTGGCACTCATTCAGATTCAAGAAGGAGACGACGGAACGATTACGCATTCGCTCGCAACCAAAACGCTCGACCGCGCGATCGCGCAGTGGGATCTGACTGACGGACAGCTTTCTCTGGCGCTCGCTGAACATTACCAATGGTGGGTCGATCCGGTTTTGCCAGTCGATCCAATCCCGTACGAACTCATTGATGATGCGCAACGAGTCAACCTTCAACGACCACACGAAAACACCGATCTGCAGCCTTTGTTGACGCTCGTAGATGTCAGCGCCGGTGAGTTCGACCGAATCGCTTCTCAAACGCTGCCGCGTCGATCCGAAGTCACTTTCGTTGACGGTAAAACATTCGTGTCGACGACGACGAATGCGGGAGCGCAGTTGTTTGGGGTATCGCTCGTCGACGGTGTCATGGTGAAATCCGACGCGGTGAGATATTCCGGCGAGTCGTTCGTACACTTTGCCGATGACGGTCAATCCGCCATCGCGATCGAGCGTGATGCGAATGATTTTACCATCGCACGCATTCATGTTTTTGACTTGTCCGGCGAATCACCATCGCTCTTTAGCTCCATCGATGTCGATGAGAACGCGAGCTATCTGATCGAGCTAACCTCCCAATACGCGGTGTTCGGGCATCATGAATTCAATACAGAATCGAACACGGGATCCTTTTCATTGGTGATTGTGGATACCGGGCGTTTCGTCAATGTGCTTCCTCAAAATCGGGTTCGCCGCGTCGAACTACCCGAGAACGTGCAGATCGGCTCCGGGGTGAACGTTGGCGGTGACCTCATGGTGTTCCGCGCGTCTCGAACGATCGAAACCGAGGTGCTCGAAACTGAGGTGCTCGAAACCGAACGCCCCGAAGGGCGCATTCAGAATGTCGTGACCGCTTGGGAAACGGTCCTCTTAACGATATCCCTCTCTCGGGCCGAAGTGATTTCAGAAAACGTATTGGATACCGAAGAAAACTCAACGAGCTTTGGCGAGCTAGTCTTGATCGATGCCGACACGCGAGCTTTGGGAATTCGATCTTGGCGTCATTCTCCCGTCGCCGTCCGACCCATCGAACTTGATGGAGTGCTGACCGCAGATCTAACCATCGGTATGCCGTATTGGCCGGAGTTCGCCGAATCGGGTTTCTTGTTCGGAAAGCTGGACGATAGCGGTACGTTTGTTCGAGACGGATTCATTGACGAGCTTCCCTCGGGGAGTTCGCTGTTCACTCCGGAGCATCTGTTGGTAACCTCGTCGAACCGAGTCTACCGCTACGATTGGGACTCGCCGAACGATCCCGTTTCGCTGCCGCTGTACGAAGTCACCGAACAAGTCATCGCTGTCGATGATTATTATCAAGTCATCGACGACGGACGCGACCACATTCTTGATGTCCTTGCCAACGATACGATGGTCTATCCGTGGGTCACCCATTTCAATGGCCTGACCATTGATGAATTGCTTGACGCTCCCGAAGGCGTTGAGATCGTCGGCGATCGACGTATTCGAATTCCGGCGGCCATTGTGGAATCCAATGAAACGTTGACTCTTCGGTACGTCACCGGAAGTGAAGATTCACCTTCAATCGGAACGGTACATATTCACGTTCGGCAAGTTGACGAAGAAACAATCGACGCAATCGGCGAATCGGTTCGATCGGCGGCCGCTGCGGAGCTCGAAACGAACGTTCAAAATGTCGTCATTGTGAACGTGGAGCGTCGTTTCGAACGCACCCAACGTTTGCCGAATCCGATCCCGAACCCATTGCCGAATGAGCCGGTAACCGGCGAACTCACTCGTGCGGATGCAGAACTCGTCTTTTTGCTTCGTTCGCCGGTGGGAACGGCGCAGTACGCGACCAATTTGGATGGCGACGTCGTTTGGTATCGCATTCTTCGTGACGAAACCCCCATCGATCGCGAACCGAAGATGAAGATCACCGTTCGGGCTGTCGATCAAGACGGACAGCCGATCGAGCGTGCCCAACCGGGACAAAAGTTCTTCTTGGAGGTGATCGGCACCGATCTTCGCGAGCGATCCGCCTCGGGTATCTTTTCGGCAGCTTTCGATTTATCGTTACCCGAGGGCCAACTCCGTCTGACCGGTCAGCGAACCGTTGGCGACGACTTCAGCGAACTCGGCGAAGCCGAAATCACCGATTACGTGATCGACGAATACGCCGTCATGAGTCTTTTCTCAGCTGGCAGCGATCCGGTTGACGGCGGTACTGTGCCCGGCGTCCGACAAACGTTGGCGAAGTTTGAAGTCGAGGCATTGCGAGTCGGCCGAATCGAACTGGAACCCAATCAGGTCGAACGGACCGAGTTGGATTACACGCTTTTCGGCATGAACTCAGAATTGATGGGCACTCAGGTGATCTTTGAAGGCACCCGATTGTTGATCCAGCCGACCGAACGTCCCGATGAACCTAGTGAACGCATCCGGCGACTTGACGCCAACGGCAGTGGTGACGTGACGGCCGTTGATGCATTGATGGTGATCAATTTTCTCAATAACAACGGCCCGATGTCTCGCGACGATCTCGACTTAGCCGCCATGCCATCGGTCATGACGTTGGATACCAACAACGATGGCGCGATCACGGCGCTCGATGCGTTGGTCGTAATCAATCAAATCAACGCATCCACAAGCGCCGCCGGTGAACCGAGCACTCGCGATCTGGATTCGTCCGATGACGACGAGCGAATGGACGACCAACTCGGCGGCCTTTTTTAGGTGCGGATTCTCACGATTCGATAGCCGCGTTCGCCGATGAGTGAGAATCCGAAACACTGCCACAGCGCCACGATCGCGCCGTAGAACGTAACCACCTGCAGAAACATGAATCGGTAACCTTGCAGTTGCAAGAGAAACGGTGCCGCGATAATCGCCGCGAGCCCAACGATCACGCAACGAAGGATCACGGCTCGACGTGGAGGCAGGCAAAGGACACCTAACGCCGTTGTCAGGCTGGTTAAGCACAGCGTCACCGCCACTCCTGGCCCGTAGTTCCAGTCGACGGGAGAGGGAAAGTCGGCTTGGAACCATTTTGAAAACGCCATGAACGATGCGATGGCGGCCGACCATACCATCATCTGCGAAATCGAGAATCGGCTTCCCACCCAGGCATCGGCGATGATTTCATCGATCCTCGCCGGCCGAGCCTTCCAACCGCCGTCCCTTTCTTGAAACATCAGCCGGGCAACCCGTTCGGGGCGGCCATCAAAGGTGCGGCCGATCGGGATCCGACCGCTCAGCCGGAGGTACTCCCCTTCGATCTGTGACGTCCAACCACCCAGTCCCAGTTTCGTCACCGCCTCATGTACTTGCTCGGGCGTGTCGGACGGTCCGATCGTGCGATCAAGCTCCACGACAATCTCGTTCCAAGTCTTGTCCGTCCCCACTAGCATCGTGGATTCGGCATCAAGTGGCGACAACGGCAGCAAGCGGTAACCGAGGATTCGAAATCCCAGTGCGACCGTGCTAATCAAACCAACGATCCAAGTGCCGCGAATGATCCAACCCATATCGGCTTCTCGTCCCAAAACGAACCACGTGGCGACAAGCATCAGAAAGACGCCGATGGACATGAACGTCGTTTGCCAAGTTCCGGGGTCGCGCGACCATCCCGCGATCAACAACAGACATCCGAAGACAAACGCTGTGGTGCGTTCGTCGGCTTGGCCGACAACGGCCATCCCTAATCCTAAGATTAAACAGGTCGCATAAAGCATTGCCAAACGATGCAGCCAACTCGAGGTGGCCAGTGCGAACCAAATCGCCGCGATCCCCGCAATCGCCGGATAGGCGGCGGCCAACGCGACAACCACGATCATGAAAAGCAAACCGAACAAATCCATCTCCAGACGAGTCACACCATGCTATCATGAATGGCGATCCTAAACCGGCTTGAGGGTAGCGAAACTCGCCAAGAGTTTCGGCCGAGACTACCAATCGCCGAACGTCCATCACCCGAGTCCCCAACATGAAGCTGTTTGTCCTGCAGCCGGCATTCACGGTCGACGTCCGAGTCGACAAAGAGACGGCGATCTCCCGGTTGCGAAACGCGATCGCCAGCGAAGAGTTGCGTGGGTTCGCCGAGTCGGCCGGGACGGTATTCGACTTCAAGATTGAATCAACCAGTCGCCGGTTCTGGTCGCCGCATTTGTCGGCTCAGTTCAGCGAAACCGACGACGGCTCGCAATTGTTCGCCAGATTTTCACCGCGGCCGGAGATATGGACGATGTTCATCGCATTTTACTTCGTCGTCGCGATTCTCATGTCGCTCGCCGCGATCGTCGGCTACGTGCAATGGAGTCTCGGTTATTCGCCTTCAGCGCTATTGCTCATCCCGCTCGGGACCGTTGCGATCATCGGCCTTCACCTGGGAAGCCTCGCCGGACAAAGCCTCAGTGCGGATCAGATGGAGTTGTTGCGGTCACGATTCGATCGAGCCATCGAACTGGCATTCGGCGATACTGATGAACGCAAGTCTTGTGATCCGATGGCGTGAAGGCATGTAGATTGAATTAGCCGTAACGCGTCAGCGGCGGTTAACCGACCGCCAACCGGGGCTAGCGGGCTGTTGATTTAGTTTGCATCGTAACCCGAAGCGTGAGCGAGGGATTCCTTGCGGTCGGGCAAGGATGGCTCGTTCCCAGGCGTGAGCCCTTTTTATAGGCCACAAGTCCTCATGAATTGCTCCCCTGCCAGCTCGTCTGGCAGGAAGCCGAGGTTGGCAAGCTAGACACAAGCCGCAATTCGCCCAACCTTCCGATTTTCACTTGTGCTCGCCGCTTGAAGCGGCGAGCACAAGTGAAAATCGGAAGGTTGGGAGGCCTCGTTGTTTAGCTTGCAAACCTTATTCACCCACGAGACGAGCTCGTGGGGGTCAAAAAAGATGTGGCGTATCAAGAGGGCGCGAGCCTGGGAACCAACTGTGACATTTCACGATCAGTGTTTGGAAAAACAACTGAGTTAAGCGAGACGTTCTCGATAGCGTTCGGTTATTCCGAAAACCGCACGCTATCGCGTTGCGGCTGATTCGATGGATCATTTTCGAACGAGGGTTTGGTCAACAGCCCGCTAGCGGGCTGTTGATTTAGTCCTCATCGAAACCCGAAGCGTGAGCGAGGGATACATACAAAGAACTTAATAGCGATGAATCCCTCGCTAACGCTTCGGGTTACGATTAAATCAACACGCCGCTAGCGGGCTGTCGGTTTAATCGTTTAACGGCAAGCCGCAGGCGACAGAGCTTGAGAACGCAGACGCCTGCGGCTTGCCGTTAAACGAAAACGCCCAATCGTGCACTAAATCAACAGCCCGCTAGCGGCGAATGGCTGCTTGGCGGATTTGTTCGACTAGATTCGCGTCGGGGCGATCGAGCGTTAGGACTTGCTCTCGCGTGTTCCCATTTCGGTCGCGTAGGATCACGATCATCTCCGTCGCTGAATCGTTCGTCGGTTCATGGATGGTGCCGCCGTCGGAAAAAGCACCGGCTAGCGATACATCGTCGGTCTCACGCGCTGACGAACGTCCGAAGTCGTTCGTTGGTTCTGTCACTTCGTTCACCACTGAGGCGACCGAACCTTCAGCACCGGGAGCGTACAGGTGACTGAGTTGAACGCGATCGAGCTGCCACTGGATTGAACGAGGACCTGTATAGATCCCGATGTCGGACTTGTAGTCGGCTGCGTTGCAAACCCCGATCAACCGTCCACGTTCATCGAATAGACCACCGCCGCTGCGACCATCGATCGGTGCACCGGAGATTTCCAAATTCGATGCACCGATGTTTTGATTGTATTTGTCCACGCCCGTGATTCGGGTATCTCGACGTGATGGGTCATCACCTCGATCGCATCCGAAACTGAACGCGGTCTGCCCGACGCGAATGACGTCGTCCTTTCGAATGACTTCGACCGCTTGGACCGAAATCCCAGGCCGAATGGCGACCAAACCGATGTCGCGATCGCCGGCATCAAAATCAACAAGGTGGCCGGCAACTGTTTTGGGCTGTCCACCAACGAACACGTCAACTTCGATCTTGTCGCTTCCTTCTCCATCGCGGAACAAGTGACCGCATGTCAGCACCAAGGCTTCTTCGCCATGCACATCGATGATCGTCCCAGTACCGGCACCATAACCTCGTCCGTCATAAACACGCAAACGGACCGTTGCCGCTTGGGCGCGTTCCACTGCGCCAGCCAATCCGGCATTTGGCATCGGTTCACCCGACATCGCCGGTAGCGAATTCGCTTGAGAACTGGCCGGTTGAGCGAAAGTTTGATCGAGTTCACGGCGGACCGAGCGAGTCGGTGCGCTAGTCAGCGCGGCCGCACCGCCGGCCAGCGGTGCCAGACGAGTTTGCGGCTCGGGCATCTCCGACGGTCGGCGGTTGTTCAGTGGTGCAAACTCGCTGCGGGTAGGAACAATCGGACCGGACGAACTTTGTTGCAAGGCGTCTCGCAATTGCTCGATCGACTGCGTTCCGAGTAGCCGGGTGACCTCTTGACCGTCCCTTACGACAACATACGTCGGCGTGCTGCGAATTTGAAAACGTCGCGTCAGTTGCGGTTCTGCGGCCACGTCGACTTGTCGAACGGGAACACCGCGAGCGATGAGTTCCGAAACAACGGGCTGCATCGCTCGACACGGCGGGCAATGTTCTGAGCTGAACTCCATCAGGATCGCATCGGCCATCAAGGGGCCAGATTGGGCCATCGCGAACGAGCCGATGAACAATGTCACCGCGATTCGAAATGTCAACGCGATTCGCAAACCGCAGCAGAATAGGCTGTGCCAACAAGAATTCAAAAGCACGCTACGTCCCTCCTTGGACGAATCGAGTGGGTTCGTGCGACGCAGATAAGGCGAATGCCAGGAAATCCTTTCCCGAGTGGCTTCGCTACCGCATTCGTTGCGCGTCGCACCGGAGATGTTCGCCGATGTTCCTCGCTGATCACAACCCCAATGAACAGTGGATGGGGCAAAACTTGAGTCTTTTTGAAAGTTTTGAGTGAATCCCCAGTTTCACGCCGATTGTTTTATTGCGGGGGATACACACTGGTCGCCTTGCCCAAACCGAAATCACTCGGTCGGAGTTGCCGCTCGAGATAGGCTTCCCCGGTGACGAACCCAAAAAACGACGGCTCAAACGGATCGACGAAGGAAACCTCGGCGCTCAACGGAACGTCCTCGCCCGTGAGAAACAGACTGGCGTTGACGATCAAACGACGCAAATCTTCGCTGCGAAAATCCACCGCCGCACCGGCTGTGGTGACGAACACTTGCCCTTTCGTCCCCGAAGGCGCGGTGTAGTCTTTCAGCCAAGCCAACGGCATCATCGGATCGTTCTTTTCGGCGGTCGGCGGTGCCGCAGGATCCAGATGTTTGAGCACCTGACCACGCAACAAGACGGTGGCGGCTTCTTGATCGAGGTTGGCGATTCCATAAATATCCGACGGCGTGTAAATGTCACTGACGTCATTCAGGATCGGATGATCGGCGTTCTTTTCCACAATGACACCTCGGCCGCCTTCGACTTTGTGTTGGCCATGATGGGAATGCCAATTTTCGCCGATCACGTTCAGCCCGAAGTTCTTCCAATCGTAGCCACCATATTGCCCGCTCTTGAACGCGTGGGTCGCGGTACGCAGCGAGATGAACGGCTTGCCCGCCTGCAAATATTCAAAGATCGGCTGCATCTGGTCGTCGGGAAGCGTGCGCCACCGCGTCGCCAAGATACACAGGTCGGCGGTGGCCAACGATGACGTGCCGGGAATGTTGTCGATCTGGTAAGGATTGATGTAGCCGGTGGCTTTGTCGATCGCAAACAAGACGGTGCACCGGTAGCCGTGATGTTGAGAAAGAATCTTGGCCAACATCGGGCATGATTCTTCACTGCGATATTCTTCGTCGCCGGAGATCAAGACAATGTGCTTGCCGTTGGTATTGTTTTCGGCGGGCTCGAAAACCAACAAATCATTAGCGGACAAATGCAGACCGAAACCGCCAATGAGCAACAAGACAATCAGGCCCAACCGCGCGGAGCGGTACAAAGAATGTGGCATCGTTTTTTTCGCAGATCGTGGGGAAGTTTGTAACAACAAGTAGGCTGGGTGGAGGAGGCTTTGCGACGAACACCCGGCAGAGTCGCTTGAACTTAAACTTAAACTTAAACTTAAACTTAAACTTAAACCTAAACGCCGACGATCATTCGAGCCGCGCTATTAGTGGCGGCAGTGCAGAGGGTTTAAGTTTACGTTTACGTTTAAGTTTAAGTTTACGTTTAAGTTTAAGCTTAAGAAGTTGAGCGGGTAGCTTTGATCTTGCCGGGTCTTCGCTATCGCTGCGACCCAGCCTACAGGCGACCCAGTATACTCAACGCAAGACGTAGCGTGGATCGCTCAGGCGCGCTTGTTCGCGGAACGCTTTGGCGGCGGTTTCGGGATACATCGGATTGATCATCGCTCCGGTGGCGAGTTCGAATCCGGCGAGGCGAGAGAGTCGGGGGAAGATATCCAATGCCCAGTGTTGGGATTGGCGGTCACCGTCGAATTTCACCGGGCAGGTGTGCAACAACACGTTGTAAGCCGTTCCCGGACGCAATGCTTCGAGCCAACGCACCACTCGCAAAACGAGCCGCGAAACCTCCGACAATTGATTCGGACGCAGTTCGCTGAAACACGCCAAATGTTCCTTGGACGTCAGCCGAACCTGTAAGGGGAATCGACTCGCGTAAGGGCAATAAGCGACGAACGAATCGGTCTGGCTGACCAGGCGAGTTTTGTCTTGGATCTCGCCGCGTACAAGGTCGCATTGCAGGCACGATCCGGTCCGGGCGTAGTGAGCCTGCAGGCGGCGGGTTACCTGCTGCACGACGGTTGGGATACGACTCGTCGCGATCAATTGACTGTGGCTGTGTTGCAACGACGCTCCCGCATCACGACCGACATTCTTAAAGATGCTAACGTGATGGATGCCCGCGACGGTTTGCCAATGTCGAATTCGTTCGGCGTAGGCGGCGAAGACGAGGGCCATCTCGGCCGTGTTCAGTTCGCTAAAGGATTCGGTATGTCGAGGCGATTCGATGATCACCTCATGGCCGCCCGTTGCCGGTTCGCACGGAAACAATTCCGTTTTTCGCAGAGGGCTTTGGGGGGCGACCGATGTCTTGAAGATCGCATCGGCGTGAGCACCAAAACTCACCGAATCAAGACGCCCAGCTTCCATCGTTCGACGACGACGTGCCGAACTGGGCAATTCTTCATCGCCGGTCTTGTTGCGGTCGCGGGCATTTTCGACCGACGCCTGGTCGTGCGTGACGGCGGGGTACAGGTTGGGAACCACTCGGACCGACCAATCACCCGACTCTTCGTCATCATCATCCAGCTTTGCCGACCAGACCGGATTGGGAGTGCGATGTTCTTGCCCACAACAAAATGGGCAATCGGTTGCCAGCGGTGGTTTAACTACGATGTTGGCGAATTGGTCCGGACGCTGCGAACGGGTTGTCGCGTAGAGCGTCCATTCTCCGGTGATCAAGTCCATCCGCGATTGTCCGGCCGTGGGGACCGATGATTCGGATCGTTTTTCGGCTTGAATCGAGTCCGTCGCGATCGGACCGTGGCTGGAAAGAACTTCCGCGTTCAAAGACACACCCGAAGTCGCGATGAGCGGGTCAACCGCCACGGGTTGTTCTAACTCATTATCCGACGTAGTCGGTCGTGTCGGGGTCGCTTCAGGCGAGGAGACGATCGTTTTTTTGGTATGCGGTGATGCCAGGTGATCTTGATGCCGTTCCCGATCTTTCTCTTCGTTGAGTGAGCGGGTCAGATTCATTTCGCGACGTAAACGTTCATCCATCGCGCCACTCGCATCGGACGTTTGGTATTTCGGATACCCCTTGGTTCCTGAAGCGGTCGCCGCAGTGGCACCACGATCGGCGGACGGGGCATGGGGAGGGGCGGGTTCGGTATCGATCACGATCCCCGCGATGGTATCGGCGGGGTTGTCCACCGGTTCGATCGTTTGACGACTGACACGCAGCGAACGACTATCTCGACGTCGGCTTAAGCGGTCTGCTCGAAGTTCGACGCGAGAGATTGCCATGATTCGTTCCCGACGATGTACGTGATGGCGTTGAGTTTCCGCAACCCCCGATCGGTGAGCTGCAATCCCCAATATACGGCAATTTGGGAAATGAACAGGGGCAATTGCTAGCGAAACGAATCGTGTTCCAAACCGCTGGTCTAGTGGCGCCGTTTAAGGGAAATCGTTCGAGCGTAGAGATCAACGTATTGGCTCGCACTCTTCCGCCAGGACCAGTCGGACTTCATCCCGGTCGTCACAATTTTTTTCCAAATTTCCGGTTCGTGGTATCGAATTCGGAGGGCTTCCCCGATCGAACGGTCCAAACTCGACGCATCGTACGATTTCATCTTGAATCCGGTCGCGGTTCCGTCGGCAATCGTGTCGGGATTTGTGTCGACGATCGTGTCGACCAATCCTCCCGTTGCGGTCACGACGCAGACGGTACCGTAACGCAAACTGTACAGCTGATTCAATCCGCACGGTTCGTAGCGACTGGGCATCAAGAACAGGTCCGAGGCGGCCTCAATGCGGTGGGCGAGCGCATCGCTGAAGCCGATGTACGCTGCGAGCTGGTGATCATATTGATCGGCCAACCAACGCAACTCATTCTCAATCGAGGGATTTCCGCTTCCCAAGACCGCCCACTGGGTCGGTCGGTGTTGAACGAGGTGTTGCCGTAAGACCGGCAAAATCAAATCCCAACCTTTTTGATCGGCCAAACGTCCCACCAAACCGATCAGAGGAATGTCCGGATCTTGCGGGAGACCGACTTCGGCTTGCAAGGCGAGCTTGTTTTCGACCTTACTGTTGCCCCATGTCTCGACGTTGTAATTGCGGACCAAATGCCGATCCGTTTCGGGGTTCCACACCACCGTATCGATCCCGTTGATGATACCACTGACGCGATCACCAAGACTTCTCAAGATCGGGTCCAACCCGCAACCGTGTAACGGTGTTTTGATTTCTTTTGCATAGGTGGGGCTGACCGTGCAGACTTGATCAGCCGTCACGACGCCGGTCTTGAGAAAGTTGAGGCTGCCATAAAACTCAAACGATTCGCTGCGAAAGCGGCTCCAGGATAATCCGGTCCAGGGAAACTGGTCCGCCGGGAAACCGCCCTGGTAGGCCAAATTATGAATCGAAAGGATCGTCGGGGTGTCGCCCGAAAGGCGAGGTGCGCGGCCTTGGTTGGCGCGGCCGGGGGCATCATTGGACGATTTCACCGACGACGTGAAGCTCGCCGCTTCGGGAGCGAAGTCGATCAATTTGAATTGTGGGTCGTCGGCTTGATGTGGGATCACTCCGTCCTCGTCGCTGCCCGCGTGCAGCAGCGCCGGCACGATCGCGGTCTGCCAATCGTTGCATTGAATCAAATCGATCGGAGCGTTGAAGCGTTTCATGATTTCGATCGCCGCCCGGCAAAAGAAAATGAATCGTTCGGCATTATCGGGATAGTCACCCGAGGCGTCGCCGTACAAGTTTGGCCGACCGAAATACTGCGGTTGGTCGACGAAGAACACTGGCACGGTCCCGCACGGCAGACGACTGCGCAGCAACCGGCCGCCGACGAGTTTGTCCTTGCTCATTTGAATCGCGAAACTCACGTCGGTCGGCTCGATCGGAATTTCGGTTCGATAGATCGAATCAAACGCCGGCATGATGATCGCGCATCGGTGCCCTGCGGCAGCCACGACACTGGGCAGAGTACCGCACACATCGGCCAACCCCCCCGTCTTGGCAAACGGTACCGCTTCGGTAGTCAGATAAACGATATTCAAGGGTTCACTCAGCTGATTGCGGTTCGAGTCAAGGTGTGGTTCGGAACGCGAGGCAATGTGTGTTTCATGAAATGATTTTAGGGGCGTCCCTTCATCTCGTAGCACACAATAGATTAAGAGAAGATAGGTTGGGATATTCGGCCACGACGAAATAGACTGGGTCGTGAATTTTGCCGCCGATGTTCCT
This sequence comes from Neorhodopirellula pilleata, assembly GCF_007859915.1. Lineage (GTDB taxonomy): Bacteria > Planctomycetota > Planctomycetia > Pirellulales > Pirellulaceae > Rhodopirellula > Rhodopirellula pilleata. The sequence continues at coordinate 31,803 of NZ_SJPM01000007.1, read as the reverse complement.
TTGTGGTCCTTGTATTCGTTTCAATTGGCTTTTCATGCCCGTCAGCCTCGTCGATTTCTGGAAACGATTGATCACCAGCGGACTGGCCGATCCGGCTACGCCGCGCCTTTGGGCGGCCCAATATGCCCAAGATCATCAGGGAACGCCCCCGTCGGATCCGTTGAAGCTCGCAAAATGGTGCATCGCAACCAAACGATTGCTACCCTTTCAAGCATCCAGCCTGATCCATGGATCGCCGGACATCGTCGGCTCGGACGACCCAAAAAATTCGGTTCGGTTTCCGAAAATGCGGATCGCACCGCTTACTCAGTCCGGCGAAACGCCGCCCGAGCCGTTTCCGCATTGGTTGGCCGTCACCCGTGACGCCGGTCAACCAGGGGCAACCGGCCCATCATCCGAACCCATCCCCGGTTTGGTTTTGCAAATCGTGCCTTCTCGACTTAACGCCCAAGACGGCGATCGATTGAGGAGTCTCGCGGCCCAGTCGGTCCCCGGGCTTCCCGCGTTTGAAATGATGGGGCTGGCCGGTGGACCCTTGGGGCACCGCAAGGTTTCGATTCCGATCGGCGAATCTGTCGATACGATCGGTCTGTTTGCGCCCCTGCCTCGCGGTCCGGTCTTGGCTGATTCTCTGAAGAAAACGTCGAAGTGGCCGATCGAGCGGATCGTGGAGTTGATTCGTCGCCTCGCTCCCGTCGCTTGGGAATTCGCCAAACAACCCGGCCGCGTGTTTCCGGTCGCATCGGCAGACCGAATTTGGATCGGTAATCCGGATCAACCGTTGGTTTGGATCGACCCGGTGGACCTGCTCTCGCAAGGCGTTTTTGATTTCCCCCATTCGATTCGCGTGACCGAGTCGCGGTTCCTATACACGCCTCCGGAACGACTCGCCGATGACGTAGCAGGTGACGTCGATCAACGCAGCGTCCTGTACTCGCTGGGTTGCCTCGCGTACCGATTGCGGACCGGCTCGCACGCCTTTGCGGCCGCCAAGGAGGATCAAATCCGCTCCCGCCAACTCCATTTTGATCCACCCGAGTTGGCCAGCGCGGTCGCTCAAGGCGCCGCCGGCGATCCCATGTTCCGCGTGCTCGCCTACACGATGGCCAAGGACCCCTCCCAACGATTTGCCACGATCGACCAATTCATCGCAGCGTTATCAGCTACCGCCCCGCCCCCAGCTCCAGTTTCAACCCCGGCTCCCGAAAAACTTAAACCCGAACTTAAACCCAAACTTAAACCCGAACCCGCTCGGAACCCCGAACCAAATCCCAAGCCGGAACCAAAAGCGGATTTGAAACCGAAGGCCGAGCCCAAACCTAAGCCCGCTCCCAAACCTGCTCCGGCCTCCGTTCCGGTCCCCGCCACGCCGTCCGAACCAACCGCTCCGGTTGCCACCAAACCGAGTCCGGTGCCGGTAGCCGTGACGATGCCTCCAGACGAAGGGACCCCGGCGACCGACCGCGTTACGGCACCAACACCCTCCCATCAAACCGCTGCGAAAACTGCGGAACCGGCGACCCCCTCCGAGTCATCGCCATGGATTGAGCCGGCACCCCGCCGCCGCTCGGGTCGACGGCGCACGACCTGGTACGTCTTGCACAGCCTGTGGATCCCGATCTTCTTATTGATCGTGGCCAATGCGCTGCACGATCCCAATGCACCGCGTCCGGTCGCCAAACGGATTCGGCCGCCGATCCCCGCCGTCATTCCATCAGTCACCGGATCGCCGACGCCCCGCCACGCCACGCCAAGACCCGCCACGCCACGATCGAGCGTACCACCGACGCCTCCGAAGGCTGCGACGACAACGGATGCCGCTTCCGATTCGATCGAAGTGTTTCAAGACGACTCGATGCTGTGGGCTCCTCCGTCGGCCCTCGCTGATGCGGCAACAACCGATCCGAATCGACTGCCGCCGACGATCTTGTTGCCTCCCGGTCCTGCGGCGATCGTGACGATCGATTACCCCAATTTGGTCGCAACAGGATTGCGAGACACGTTTGATCCGGAAATTGCCCCTTTGCTCGACGCTCTTCAAAAGCGGATCGTTGTCCCGTTGGATTCGGTTCGGCTGATCGCGATGGCTTGGTTTCCGGGAACCGATGGCATTCCGGAGGTGGCGTTGGCGGTGCATTTGAAGGAACCTCGACCGCTCGAGGAACTGACCGAGGCCTGGAAAGTATCCCAAGCTCGCGGCAAAGACGGCGTAACCTTGTTTGCCAGCGAAGAACCCGATGGATTCGCCTACTACCCCAACGCCGTCGATGAGGAGGCCGGTGGCGAACGTCAAGTCACGGCGTTCGCGGTCGGAACGATCGACCAAATCACGGAAGTCGCCGAAGTCGAAGGTTCTCGGGTGCTACTACCTCGTCAACTGGAGGAATTGTGGAACCATGCCGAACCGAGCGACGCGATCGCGTTGATGACCCAACCTAACTTCTTAGTTGCCGACGCGCGTGGTTGGGTGTCGGGATTAGCCCCGCCGCTATTAGACTGGATTCGCGGTGCGTTGATCCCCGAATGCGGCGGCATTTTATTGCGGGTCGCCCTTTCGAAGGACCAAGCCACGTATGTGGAAGCGAGATTGAGTACCGCGCCGGGCCTCAATCCGGTCGCTCTGCGGACCAAGATCGCCGAACGACTCGATGGGGCGCCGACGTCCGCCGACGATTTCTTGGTAACGCGCGAGATCGATCCGTCTTGGCGTTTGCTCGCCTCTCGCTTGCCGACGATGTGGGCGTTCGCTGATGATCAAACGCGTTCGATGATCTTTGAACGCGACGTGATTTTCAATACTTATTTGCCGCCGATGGCATTGCCACAGATCACTTTGGCCACGCTGCTCGCGTCCAACACGACTGCAACGAGCGCAGCAGCAACGGGGCCGGCACCGACCGAAAAGTTGACGATCGAACAGATGCTCAACCGTCCGATGTCGATTTCGTTCGGCCAAGAGTCGTTGCAATTCGCGGTCGATACCATCATCAGCGAGTTTTCCCAAGAACTACCCGAGGGTAATAAGATGCCACCGGTGGAGATCATCGGTGGCGATCTGCAACTGATGGGAATCACTCAAAACCAGCAGGTCCGTAACTTCTCCAAAACCGACGTTCCGCTGCGAACGGTTTTGACCGACTTGGTGCTCGGCGCGAACCCAGACAAAACCGCCACCGGCCCGGCCGATCCTAAACAGGCGCTTGTATGGGTGGTCGTTGGTCAAGGCGACGAAACGAAGATTTTGGTCACGACCCGGGAAGCGTCCAAAGGCAAGTACGAACTCCCCAAAGAGTTCGTTACATCCCCGTAAAGCTTCAAGCGGGCAAATCGCAAAAGCTAGTGCTTTGTTCCAACAAGATTTTCGGGTGCCTATCATCGTGGCACGGTGGTCCCCACCGTGATACACGGCGGGGACCGCCGTGCCACGATATGCCAACCTAAACGGTGGAACAAAACACCAGATTCTCATCTGCCGCTCGCCTCATGGGACCTCAGTCCATTCCTGGAACCCAGAGTTTACTACCGCCTTCGGCTCCTTGAGCGGCCGGTTTCGATCCACCATCGGGCGTCCATAGTCCGCCGCCGGCGTCAGAACCCACTGCCGCAGGGGCCGCTTGAGGCCGTTGAACGGGCGAACCGTCCGGGCGGATCAAACCGAATCGAACCAGGATTTGTTGCAATTGCCCCATGACCTCGGGATTATTGCCGTATTGGCTCATGATCGACTGCACGCACTCTTGGAACTTCTCCGGTTGACCCAGACGCAATCGCAGCGGCAATTCGGTCAACAACAGCGAGGCCGTCGACATGTTGTTCGCGGCGGCGTACGCCTTGGCGGAATCAAGGTTTTCAAGAACTTCATCCACGCTGCTGGCGTGTTGCATCATGAATGTGTAGCCGAGCAACTTGACGCCGGCCATTTCACCGTCCGATGAAACATCCATGGATGTCAATCGTTGAGCGGCGGCGCGGCCGACCTTGGTCGCCGAGATTTGTTGCGCCCGTTGGATCAGGTAAACGAGATTGTCAATGTCCAACGCGGTGGCATCGACCCGGTTCAGGTTGTAGGCTGGAATTTCTTCGACATCGTCTCCCGTCGGTGTGATGACCTCAGGAGCGGGGACGTTGGCGATATCGCTGAGTCGATGAATGATCGATTCATCGCGTGCGATTAGATTGTCCTCGCCTTCGAGATATCGAACGATCGCAGCGCGTTGCAATTGCTTGGTTTCATCACCCGAGGTGCTCGCGAGCGAACCACCGTCGAGCAACTCGACGGTGGCGTTGGCGAGATTATCGACCGCTCGATCGTCGAACAACAACTTTTGGACGGTTTCGAATTCCTGAGCGTCCTTGAGCTTCAATCCACCCGGCTGTGGGGCGGCGATCGTCGCCAGAGGCACGGTTCCCTCGACTTCGGATTGGAATTCCACGTTCGGTACGGCGGCGGCAAGTAGCTCCCGGACCTTCGTTTCCATCGACGCATCGACGCCGATAACTTCCACTCGCGCCGATCGATCCGTTTCACGACCGTACACGGTCACCAAGCCGATCGTTTCGGGGATCAGGTCACTTGCCGGAACGCCTTCGCTTTCGGGCGGATCGCGGTCAAGCATTTGGTAGGCCGCCCGCGGTCCGACCTCTTGGTCCCCTTTGAGTTGGTGCAGAACATCCGACGGCAGATCCGTGAAACGCGAGTTCGCCGAGAGCGAAATCATCGTTTCGTCGATCGATCCGATCTCGCCGGTTAACAACAGCTTTTTGATCGCGACGGGACCTGACTCGGGCCCGACGACAAACGACATCGCCAAGAACCGAGCCCGATCGTCCAGCGAAAGCGATTCGCACTGCGACAACTTCTTGAGCAATTCAATCTGTTGTTCAAAATCGCCCCGCCAAATCGCACAGGTGAATAAGCCCGATAGCACGGATGGTTGCATCGGGGCGGATCGTTGCAGAGAATCGAACTTATTTTCCGCCAAGACGATCTTGTTATTCGCCAGCAGCAATGCCGCCTCGTCGTAACGTTCGGCCCAATCCACGCCGTCAGGCCGTGGAATCAAGTCCGGCATCATCTTGGCAAGCATGTTGACATTCGGATCACGGTTGATCTGTTGCAACACATTCGCGGCCATGCTTTGGTTTTCATAGCCGTCGGAAACAAACGCTAGTGTGGCGTAGATTCGCGCCGTCAACAGAATTCCATTGCCTGCCAAACCATACGAGAGCATTGAGGCGACATCGAGCACGAACGAATCGACCATTTGGCCGCTTTCGGTCAATGCTTCGAGCAGCAACTCAGTCGCCTTCCCGAGATCCCGGTTGAACATCGCGGCCGCCGCACTCTGCGTCAGGGCCAACGGGTTGGAGGGCTGCAAACGCGTGAAACGTTCGGCGTTCTCGGTTAGCGATTGGTACTCACGCAAATCCATGAGCAGACGACCGCGGATCGCCAACGCCCACGCCGCATCGGGATGATCTTTGAGAATCGTTGACAATCGGTCCAGTGCCGGCACGAGTTGGCCGCCTTCGACCATCTTCAGCACTCGATCGAGTTCGTGGACGGAATCCTTGCACTTGCAAAACTTGATTTTCTTTCCGCTACCGCAAGGGCAAATCGCGTAGGTATCGATCGACATGGAGTCACTTTGAAGAAGAAATTGAATCGTTCAGGGGACAACTTACCACGAGATGCCTTGGTTCCCAAGGCTTCGATCGGATGCAACTGAGGCTGATCCATTCAGGGACGCGTGAGCCAATCGACGACCGGGCCGGTTTCGGGGACCGGCAACCGCCCGTGGTCGGTAAGCCGGTCCAATTCCGCATAGCGAATTTCAAGCATTTGGACGATTCGGTCGAATTCGGATTGCACGGCGTTCTTGACGAATGGTTTGGCGTCCTCGCTCGAGAGATACGTAAGCAGGGTTCCCCGACGCAAATTCGCATTGAATTTTCGGTATCCGACCGCGATGAATGGTTCGCTATCACGTTGGTTCAGTTCGATCCGTTCCTGCCGACGAACCGCTTCGTTGAATGACGTCGCGATTCGAGGATCGCTGGAAATTCGCACATGATCGAATTCATGGCGGACCAGTGGGTTGTTCCAGAACGTCGATCGTTCGGGAGCCTCTCGCAACCAAATCTGGTGACGGACCGTGAGTCGAATCTGGTGAAAACGCACCTCGATCGCCAATCGTTGAACGGTATCGGGCTTGTCCGGCTCACGAACAAGGCTCCATTGGCAGCGGCTGTTGAACGTGTAGTTCAACCGAAATTGAGTTTCACCGTCATATCGTCGTCCCGGCGTGCCTGTCGATCGGCCAGGATGGCTCAAGGAGGGACGAGTTCCACCGATGAGAAACTCGAAGCGATCCGGATCGATGAGGTCGCTCAAATCGTCCGGGATCGGTGGCAAATCCGCCAGCGATAAGGTTTTAGATGCAGCCACCGTCGCGGGACTGTCCGCCCAAACGTCCGAACCGAAAACGATGGCGAGCAACACGGTTCCAACCCTCATCCATCGTGCAAATTTCGCATGCCAAAAAAAACGGCGGGTACGACGTGCCCAAACGTCGCCCCGCCGTTTTTCTATCAACTGCGAGAAGCTTTCGTTTCGATGAATATTGCCGCAATCCCACACCACGGCATTCAACGATTCGACCTCTTCGGCCATGGCGTCGGGTCCTCCACTCGGTTGACCGCGCCGGCTATTCGCTATTGGTCGGCATAACCGAACCATCTCAGAGAATCGAACTGCCTCAGAATTGTCGAATCGTTTTTGACCCATGATAAACCTTGCCGGTTAAGTAGTCCGCCCGCCCCATTCGGTATCGTAAAGCCGAATCAGGTTCTGGTCATTCAAACGGTTGGGCGGCACATCCAACGGTTGTTGGTCGGCCGGTAGGTCAAACAAACTCGGCATCGTCGATTCGTTTAAGAATCGTAATCCTTCCACGTCGGCCGATAGCGTCGGCGGTAAACTCCATCGCTCCGATGACGAATGCGTTTCATCGACGATCCTTTCCTCATCAATGATCCTTGCCAACGCAAAACCCCATACGCCAAACGTAGGCACCGCCGCGTGATAAGGGGTGACTTGATAACCGGACGCTCGCAACGTATGCAAGATGCACCAATAGGATTGAGGCGCGACCAAAGGCGACGTGCACTGAACCGCCACCCCCGCTTCGGGTGTCAGACGTTTTCTTAATCGCTGGTAAAAGTAGGTCGTGTAGAGTTTGCCGACGGAGTAGTTTCCCGGATCCGGAAAGTCAATCACGACGGCGTCGTATGCCGGTCGTTCATCGGCTTCATTGACCCATACGAACGCGTCTTGGTTGACAACTTCCACCTTCGCGCTCGACAACGCGTTTTGGTTTAACCGTGCCAACGGTTCGAACCGTGTGGCCAAGCGAGTCATGGCGGGATCCAGGTCCACTAACGTGATCGATTCGACGCTCGGGTATCGCAAGATCTCTCGCACTGCCAATCCGTCACCGCCGCCGAGCACCAAGACTCGACTCGCGTTTTGGCAAACACTCATCAACGGATGAACGAGCGCTTCGTGATAACGGTATTCATCGACGCTGTTGAATTGCAAATGGCCGTTGAGGTATAGCTGAAAGCCACGATCGCTTTGCGTCACCACGATCCGCTGGTAAGGCGAACTGTCCGCGTAAACAATCTCACCGCCGAGCGTGTTTTCTTCCGAAAGCGTCGTCAATGCATCGGCCTTGATCATTCCGATGACCAACATCCCGATCACCAAAAACGCCCGCCCCCGAAGTCCGTCGATGCCCTTGGACGACAACAACGGTCGCAACAGATACGTCCCCCATAGACCAACCCCCGCATTGAGTAGTCCGAACAATAAGGCGGTGCGTGTCAAACCAAGACGGGGCACGAGTAAAATCGGGAATAACAATGAGGCGAACAACGCGCCTAAATAGTCGAACGCCAAGACCCGCGAAATCAATTCGCTAAATTCAAGATGTTCCCTCAAGATCCGCATCAACAACGGAAGCTCCAAGCCGACCAGGATGCCGATCAAGATCACACTGCCAAAGAGCAGCACGTGAAACCAATCCAACATCGGAAAGGCAAGGAACAACAGCGGCGTCGAGAACCCGCCGATCAACGCCAATGCCAATTCGACTTCGATGAACACCCTCGCCAATTGCGTGTGAACGTACTGCGAGATCCAAGCTCCGGCACCGAGTGCCGATAGATACACTCCGATCACGAGTGAGAATTGCGTGACGCTGTCGCCGAGCAGATAGCTCGCCAAGGTACCCGCGACCAATTCGTAGACCAAGCCGCACGTCGCGATGACGAGGACGTTCAGGTACAGCAACCACAACGGTGCTCGGTTCATCAACGTGGTTAACCCAAGATCGCAGCGGCGATGATGATCGACACACCCAGCACGATCGCCGCGACGACGATCGAGACGGCCATGTTGTGTTCTTCGCCGATCTCATGAATGATCGAAAACGGCGTGAGCTTTTCGGCCAAGATCAGACAGAAAACGAACACGATGATTCCAACGACCGAAAACACCGTCGCCGCGATCAAATGCTCGATCAAGACATCGATCGTCGTGCCCCGAGCCGGTGACACGAGGACATGCTGCGCCGTCTCGGTCGCAGCATCTTGGATTTGTGACAGCAGTTTCATGCCGATCCTTTTTGATTGAAATTGGAAAATAGTTTTATCCGCGACAAGACCTTCTCACTTGCCGCCACCCCACGAACCGCCATAGCCCCGGCCGATGCCGCCACCGTAACCGCCACCGCTGCTTTCAGGCAGATGCCAGCCGGCGGCGGTGGCGATTAAAAACAGCACGCAAACGAACACACAAACGATCAAATGAAACTTCAACGCCATCGTTAACTCTCCGATGCGTACGGGCTGTAGTCACTGTCTTTCCAACGAGTGACTTCGTGGTTGTATTTCAATAGCAACATCAATGCGGGCACCACCGAAATGCCGATAACCGCCAACACCAAGATGCCTTCGTCGGGAGCCTTGGTCAGCCATTTCCCGGGCCCCACCATCGAACCGGCAACGCCATGAACGAATACGATGAACACAAAGAAAACAACCCAAGTCAAGAAGATGCCGACGGGAAACTTCATGGCCGGTTGAATCACGCCAACGCCCCACGGACGACGAAGATCGGACAAATTGAACGCCTTTTCAATCTCGTCGACCGTCATGTACGTACCCAACGACACGTTGATCTCACTCGTCTTTCCCACGCCGCTGCGTTCGAACGAGATCATCTGCGGCGGACAAATGAAATCCGCCGTCGTGGCCTTCTCGCCCTGAACGACTTTCCAATAGAACTCACCGCGGACTGATCGAACGTAAGCGGTTCCGCGGTCATAGACGCGAAATGATTTTCCGTCATAGCGGATTTGGTCGAGGCTCGGTTCCAATCCGTGTGGCGAAATCTTTTCCACGAACGACCAATGCTTGTCGTTGCAAACCAACCACCGGAACCCGTCGTCCGGGTTGTAAAGCAGATATTCCGTCCACGGAAAAACGTCACGTTGGTAGAGGGCGTATCGTTCCATGAATCCGATGACGGTGAAGTCCTTGCCTCGCAGTTTGCCGACCGCACCCAACGGAATGACCGGATGAACGTCACGTTGATCGTTCGATAGCAGAACTTTGAGCTTGCCGTCGTTGACGTCGAGCAACGAGCCGCAGTTCGGACATCCGACACGCTGCGATTCGTCGGGCAAACGCAAGTCGATCGGCCCGCCGCAGTGGGGACAATTCAACGCCAAGATCGCAACTTGCACCACATCGGATTGTTCTGCCGTGGCCCATCCGGTCGATTCAATGCCCAGTTCATCCGGTTGGACGATCCGACCCACCGACGCCTGATGAGCGACGATCTCATTGCCTGAGGGCTCGTACTCGAACGTGGCGAACCATCCGCCATGACCGATCAGGTCGGCGTAAATGTGATCGGCGTTGGGTTGGAACGCCCATGGAATCTCGCCTTGGGCCGACCCCGCCTTGGCAACGCCTTTTTCCACGACCGTTAAGTCGTTCTCGCCGTATTGAATCCGTTGGCCGACGCTCAGATCTTCGAAATCTGGAACGGGCGTGCGTTTGCGAATCTGCCGTGGGAAGGTCAAGTGGATCTGACCTTGGGCCTCGGCCAACCAAGCCATCTTGTCGCCGGGAAAACGCAAGTACCATTCGTCCCAAACGCCACCGGCGGCGTGTTGATATTGAACGCGGCCGATCACCTCGAACGGCTTGCCACGGAACGATCCCGTCGAACCGATTTGAACGAGGGATTGCGTTTGAACCAGTTGAGCGACCTTGCCGATCAGCTTGAGGTCTTGGTCGTCGCGGGCGACGGCCGAGTTGCAAAACTCACAAATGGTCACCAACGTTCCGCCGAAACGAAACTCCACCGGCGCAGCACAATTGGGACACGGGCCGCCGTGCTTTTTCAGCGAGCGAGCCCCTTTCACAAAGCACCTCCTGTGGCCGCGTCGGTCCAAACGCCACGACGCAAGACACGAATCGAAACGAATGTCGCGCCGAGTCGTTGCGAAAGCTGTTCGCGCCAAGGCCAATCCGCCTCGTCGCGACAACACACGAAATTGAACGTCGCCAGCGAATGCTCAGGATAAGTGTGACAAGCCAAATGGGATTCGCTGAGTAGGTACAGCACGGTGACGCCATAGGGCGCATCAAATTGATGCGTGGCGGGTTGCCCGATGACTTGCAAACCCAAGCTTTCAATCACGTCGTCACAAATCGATTTAATTCGCGAGATCGATCGCAAGCGTTCTGGATCGCAACCGCCCGCGTCGATCACCCATTGGCTACCGACCGAAAGAATCGGCGTCCCGGGCAAGACAATAGAATCAACGGAAGAGAGTTCGGGGGGTAGCATGTGGAGGTTATACCGCCTGCGTGCCGACAGAACAAATCCGGATACGAAAATCCGCAGGGACTGCGACGTCGATCAATCCGCCGTGTATCGCCTTGTCGGCAGAAGGTTAGGCTTGATTCGGTTCGATCTCGGGAACTACATCAACGGTTGTAACAACTGCCGCCGTGTCACAACGCTGACGAGGTTTCCCGTCGTGTCGTACAACACCGCCACGTCACTGTTGGCGTCGTAGAGTCGCAAGAGCACGCCGAGATGCCGATCTTGCAATGTCCCGCGAACGACCGGCAAGGGTTCAGGAACTTTTTCTTTGCCGATCAAATCCGCAAACCGGTAAAAGCCGACGATCCGGCCGCGACGTCGCACCAAGATGATCGGATGATTACAGCGTCGGGCTTGGTACCTTGCCGTCGCCAAATCGACCGGCGAATTGACCACCGCCAAACGGTCCGGGCGAACACCGAATTGGACGGCCGGCTGGTTGCCGATCTCAAAGATATTTTGCGCCAAGCGGCGCTGTCCGGCGGCAAGGATCCCCGCCGCGTGTCCTTCACGCAAGACTTGATCCAAATCCCCTCGGGCCATCGTCAACCGCAACCTGAACGGCGTCTCCCCGGTGAGTGCTTGAAGTGCATTGCCGAGCAACGCCAATAGACTCGACACAGGCGAAAACAGCGCCGTCGCGGCGAGTAGCAACCAACGTGTCGCTCGGAGCAGTCGATAGGGCGCTTGGTAAAACAGATGTTTGGGTAGCAATTCTCCAAACACGAACACGACCGGTGTCATCATCACGGTCAAACCCAACTCGAGACTCGGGCCCCCGCCGAAAGCATTCACGACAAACATTACGGTCGCGAAACTGATCAGGTAATTCGCTAAGTTGTTGCCCACCAAAGTTGTCGCGACGAAGATAGCAGGATGGTTGAGCAACCACACCAACCCACGACCGGCGAGCGATCCGCTCAATCCGTCGAGCACCAACCGCGTACGGGAAACCCGGTACAAACCGGTTTCGCTGCCGCTGAAGAAAGCACTGAGCGTCAATCCGATCGAGAATAACACGATCGCAAAAATCATGACGCCTCTCCCGTCGAATCCGGTCCGAGCCACGCTTCGATCCAAATGTCGTCGTCGTTCTCGTCCGTAACCACCAATTCGTAAGGCGCCAACGGGGCGACATCACCAACACGCGGGACACGTTCATTGTGTCGCTGCAAATATCCCGCCACGGTCGCGGCGCGTTCTTCGGGCAATTCGATGGTAAGCATCTTGGCGAGCGATCGCAGACTCGTCATGCCGGGCATCCGGTAGTGATCCCTGCCCACCTGTTTGATCTGTTCTTCAGCCGTATCGCGGTGTCCTTTGTTAGCCAACACTCCTCGCAAAATTTCATCAATCGAGAGCGCACCAACGACTTCACCGAACTCGTTGACGACAACGGCAACGTTCAGGTCTTGGCGATCAAGATCGTCGTAAATTTTCGAGACCCGTGCTGACCAGGGGACGTATAACACCGGTTCCATCGCCGAGGTGAGGTCGTCGAATTGCTGGGGACGCAACAAACGCACGGCGATCGATGCGACGAGTGTCTCGCCGGTTTCGTCATTCCCGTCGGCTACCAAGAGATAACCTCCCGGTGGTGAGCCGGAGGTCAACGAAGCGGCGCTGAGCGGTGGCGTGACGACGGACAAACGACTCCGTGGACGCATCATCTCGTCGGCACGCGTCTCGGCCATCGCGACCAACGCTTGCAGAGCCGCACGCTCGCGGCGAATTAACATCGCATCGTCGGTGCCGAGGTCGATGGCCCGTTCGATGTCCGCCAAATTGATTTCCGGTTCGGGCTCGAACGAAGGCCAAAGCAGACGGGCGGCCGCTTCGTTGGCCCAACGAACGATCGGCAATACCGGGCTAACGATGGCCAACGCGATCGAGATCGGAACGCCAACGGCCAGCCCGGTTTTCAAGGGGGTCATCACCGCGACGCTCTTGGGCAACATCTCGCTGAAGAAGATAATCGTAACCAACGAAGCGAACGTGAAGATTCCCGGTTGAGACACCTGTTTCGCGACGATCGCAACGATCGCGAAGTAGGTCATGTTGATTAGCAAGTTCCAAAAAAGTATCGCAGCCAGGAGGCGATCGGGTTGGCCGAGCAAGCGAATGATGATTCGGCCGGCTGCTCCGGAACGCTTGAGCTGTTTCCGGTCGCGGTCGCGCATCGAGAATAATGCCGCTTCGCTTCCGCTAAACAATGCACTGACAAGGATCAGAAAAAACATCGCCAGCAGGAAAGGCCATTGCTGCGTCAAGCCGCTCGCGAAGCTCGGCGTCAGCTCGTCCGAAACGCTCAGAGTCACTTCGCCGAAAACCACCACGACGCTCAAACGGTCGGCTCCGGCGTGGCAGCACCGACCACGGCCGGGCCGCCTTTGGTCGCGCCACTGACCCCGTCGCCTCGATCCGATTCCAACGACACGTCAAACTCACTCAGAGCCGGGATCATCATCGCCGCCGTCGTGAATCCATAACCGACCAACAAAGCCGCCGCGACATACAGGTGATCGGTCTGTAACAGGAACTGAGTGATCGCGTAAAACGTAATCAACGGTAACGCGAACGACGCGGTGAAGATCGCCGACGACGGGTTTCGCCAACCCAAGGCCGCGAACAAAGCCGCTCCGCCACCCAGGATCATGACTAGGAAAGGAGCCAACTGCAATTGGAAAGCGCCTCGAAAGCTGACCATGATCGTCATGCAGATGGCGATCCCGACGCACAGGAAGAATACCGTTCCCAAGCTTGCCAACGTCGCCGTCCGACCCGACACGTAATTCAGTCCCGAATGCACGCCGAGCATGGTGACGAAAACGTAAAGCCCGACTCCGGCCAAGATCGCGTAACGCATGTTTTCCATGGTCATCACGCCGGCGAAACCGAGATAAACGATTAACGCAAGCGGCAACAAAATCAATTCTTTGGCGGCATACATCACACCCAATAGTTTCCCAAAGATAAACTCGCGAGGACGCAAATCAGTCACAAGCAGTAAGTCCAATGCCAATCCATCACGTTCGCCCGTGATCGACGTCACGGCGAGCGCGTTGACCAACACCAAACTGATCACGCCGAGTGCCGCCACCGGAATCGTCACCGCCGGAAACGCTCGTCCGATCCGTCCGGACGGTTCCATCGCCACGCCGCTTTGCACCTGATACCACACCGCCGATGCGATCAACGCGAAGATCAAAACAAAGACTGCTCGGATCAATAGGATCTTCCGTCCGTATGCCCACGTGCGAACTTCCCGCCACAAGATCGGATTGTCCCATACGTGTCGTGGCTGACGAACTTTCCAAGATGCCGGGCCTTCGAACGGTTTGTTCTCGCCCACGCGGACGGCTGCCTCAACTGCCGCGTCACGCTGAAACTCTTCGCTCGTCTCCGGTTCGGGGGCTTTCAGTCGCACTTCACGAGACGGATTCCAGACGCGAACCTGCTTGACGCCGATTGCAATCACGGTCGCCGCCAAGCCGCTGCCGAAGATCACGAACCAACCCGCTCCGGTTTGCATGAGCGAAGCGATGCCGGCGTGCGAGTTGGTCGCCGCCACCATGGCTCGCGGTGCGCTAATCGCGGTGGCCCATCGGCTGTAAGGCGAGCCCATTGCGGCGACGATCTCACCTCCGGCGACCAACAGCAACAACGCCAACACAGTCAACGCGATCGACTGAAACGTCTTTTCTCGCCACAACGCGACAACGGTTCCCATCGCAGCGGAAACCAGAACGCTGACCAAAGTCACCAAATAAACAGCAAAAACCTGATTCGGTGAAACGCCGCCCATCAACGGCAGCGTCAGGAACAATGGCAGCGAAATGACCAGCAAAGTCAATGGCGATAACAACGTCGCGGTCGCCTTTCCCGCGACAATCTCAAATCCGGAGAGCCGCGTCATCAGCATAAGCAACAGCGTCCGACGATCCTTTTCTTGGGCCACGTTGCTGGCCGAACCCACCGCCGCCAGCGCCGACAAAATCACCAGTTGCAGCGGTGCGAGCAACCGAAACATCCAACCGCCGAATTTCGCCGTATCCGAGTTCGCGACAAGCGACCGAGAGCCGTCGAGCACCAGATACCCAGTACAAAGCAGCAAAAACAGGGTCATCAAATAGATGCCACGGGTCAGATAAGTCGCCGCCCGCTTGGGGACGACCGACGCTTCGCGATTAAAGACAGGTCCTAACATGCCTACCAGGATACTCGCCCGACAATCGTATTCGCAACGGGCGGCAAATTGTGGATCAATACCTGACCATGTCGCCCGCGGTTAGCGGGCTGTTGATTTAGTTCTCATCGAAAGCCGATGCGTAATTGCGGGTTGATTGAGTGCACGTTTGGGCGTTTTCGTTTAACGGCAAGCCGCAGGCGCCTGCGTTTTCAAACTCTGTCGCCTGCGGCTTGCCGTTAAACGAAAACGCCCGCACAATCTTGCGTTGAGGGAATATTGTTGAACTCTAGCGAGTCACAACCACCGCAGCGCCTAGGCGGCGCGTATGCCCCGGGTGTCGGCGGGCACAGGGGTCGGCAGCCCGATGGGAAGCACCGAGCGATCATCCGTTTGGCTCTTGACCCGACGCCGCTCGCGATGGCTAACGATTAAGTGATCGACGCCCACGCCCACCCCAACGCCGAGCACCGAAACGACGCCCACTTTGAGCCACACGGGGACATCGGCGGCGGCGTACTTGGCCGTGATGTGTGCGAGGCCCACCACAGGGTGGTGGACGAGGTAAATCATCAGCGATGCCGAGGCGAGGCGTTGCGTGATCGGGCTGAGACGGACGACGTGGTGCAAGCTTGTTCCGATTAAGGCGTAAGTCAGCCCGCTCGCGGCAGCAACCGTGACCAACGCCAACGATGCTCGCACAATCAGGTCGGTCGATGGTTGACTAAGAAACCAGATTCCGAACCCGACCGAGGCGACCCAAAATAAACCGCTGACGGCAAGCATCCGATCTCCTTGACGAGCCAACGCCTCAAGCCGGGGATCACACCGCCACCAAATCGCACCGCCAAAAAAGAAGAGCGCGCTGTAAAACCACTTCGAAAACACCGGCAAGAACGAATGCTGGAATCCCCAGACGACTTCGGGGTGAACCGTCAACATCGCCACCCCGGCGACGACCGCCAACGGAAGCACACGGAACTGCAAACGAGCGACCGAGATTGATGCTAAACGGTTCCATACCAGCGACAACAACACGACGTAGGTCATGATGTACTGCAAAAACCACAGATGACTGAGGCCCCATAAGTTCGCACTTTGTTGTTCGTCGAATTTAAGACTCTGCATTTTCCTCGGGGTGATGTGCCCTTCGGCGAGCCATCCGAGCAACCAAATGTAAAGCTCGGCTGGAATCAACACGACCGTGGCCAACAGCAATGGGATGCCCCACCGCCGCAGTCGGCTTTTCATCGTTGCCATCGCTCCCGAGCGGGCCATGCTGCGGGCGGCGAGGAAGCCGGCGATGACTAAGAAGATCGGCATGATGACGACTTCGATCGCCCAGAACAAAATCGAGATCGTGTCACTGGGCGTGTCCGTGACGCTCCAGTCCAGACCCGGCATCGCGGGACGCGCGTAGGGAACACTGGCATGCAAAACAACCACGGCCACCGCCGACCACGCCCGCAAGGCATCCAGTCCGACCAATGGAGATCGATCGTTTGATTCTAAACGCAAATCGGACTGTATTTGCAAAATTCGTGGCGGCGACGCGTTCATGACCATCGATCCGTGATGGGAATGAGTGGGACAGGCTAAAGCCCCGGAACGTTAGCAAAATCCGCCGGTCGGCCGACAGGGTGAAAGTTCTCAACCCTGCAATCGGCAATCGGGCAATCGGCCGTCTAAGCGTCTGGTGAACAATAAGTGGTGGCGACTTTCAGTCGCCAAGCCCTGAAACGGCGACGAAAAGTCGCCGCCACTTGCTCAATGCGTCTCTGATTGATCCCGCGATGCTAACGAAAGTCGTGTCAGCGGGCCGGTGAAGCAGTCACCGGGTCCTCGACGGGGCCGCGCATCGTCAAGTCGTAATGCTTGAACGCGAACCAAAACACAAGCCCGTTGAGCAAATGCCACAAACCGTGCAACGTCAAAATATGGTTGTCGGGATTGCACACAATCAACAGGAAATCCAGCCACCAAAATCCCCAAGCGACCAAAAAGGAAATCACCATCGCGTAGGCCCACTTGGTCAGCTTTTGATCGTAGATCCCACGGATCACGACGACGACGACGATGGCCGCAAACAAGGGACTGGCGAACGCAGTCGAGATCGACGAAAGAACCGTCAGGGCGACCGACACCGCGAGCACGATCCAGATCAAGACGGTGCTACCCGGATAATTCGGCCGCGCACGTTGCTGCTGCATCGCCGCGATCGCGAGGATGAACAAAAACATCCCGCTGAGGTCCAAGGTCTCACCGAGAATTGTATTGGACGCGTGGAAATATCCCGACGCCAAACCCGTCCACAACGATGCAGATCCGAGCAACCGAGACAACGGGCCACGGGCGTAAAACAGGATCACCAACCCAGCGATGATCGGCCCGATGTTCGTCCATGTATCCGCCGGATGGGCGATCGGCCCGTCCAACGTGGCTTCACAAAACTGCATTCTCGCAGGTTCAAATAACCAATCCATTAACAGACCTTTCTACGAACCTATCCGAAAAGGGGTCTGACCCTTTGGAGGCACGTCAATTTTCGTTGTCTCTTTGGTATCGCCGGAGAGGGTCAGACCCCTTTTCGGATAGGCGCTAAGCATGTTCATGAACTCGCTTCGATCAATTGCCAACTACCGGCATCGGTTTCCACTTTCCAAAAGTCCGGCATGGCTTCGTCGTTGAGTTGAGCTGCAACAAGGCTGGCCAGTGGATCAGGGATCACCAACGCGATCACTTGATGACGACTCTTCTTAAGCACGCGGTGAATCGCTTTCATCACTCGACCCGCAGCGGCATGAACGGACTCTCCGCCCGGCGGACAGACCGTCTCAGGACGATCGCATCCATTGCGGTAAAGTTTCGGTTGGTTGCGACGGATCTCTTCGATTAATTTTCCGTGCCACAAACCATGGTCGATATTTCGGAAATCTTCGACGATGCGAGGACGAATCGAACGTCCCTCGACTAGGCAGGCCGCCGTTTGTTCGGCCGATTCGCAGGGTGCGTGATAGACCGCGTCGAGCCGTATACCGGCGAGTTCCTCCGATAGATTCTCAGCCTGCTGACGCCCCTGCTCACACAATGGCATATCAAGGGAACCCTTCATCCGACCCTGCAGGTCAAACTCCGTCGCGCCGGGACGAACCAAGACGACCGTGGATCGGGCCGCCGTTTTGAATAAAATCATCTCGAATCTCCTGACTCATCCGTCGCTACGGAGTCGGAAATCATCTCATCGACCATCGCTCGTCCGAGCGACGCGATCGCCGCCGAGTAGTCGTCTTGTCCGAAAATGGCCGAACCGACCACGAAAAGGTCGCAACCGGCCTGACGCGCCCGGCCGATCGTTTCAAGATTGATGCCGCCGTCGATCTCGATCAACAATTCTGGGTATCGCTGACGCAATTGTCTGATCCGATCCAGTGCGATGGGGTTGAACGATTGCCCACCAAAACCTGCTTGGACCGACATCACCAACACCATATCCACCTCGTCCAAACAATCGCCGAGGGTGTCCATGGAAGTCTCTGGATTGATGGCAACGCCAGCGCCCACGCCCATTTCGCGGATCGAATGGGCGACTCGGGCGGCATGTTCGGCGCTGTCGACCGCTTCGATATGAAACGTCAATAAATCCGCACCGGCATCGACCATCGGTTGGGCGTAGGCGAGCGGATCGCTGATCATCAAATGCACGTCCAACGGCAAGTCCGTATGACGTCGCAAACCTTCCACGATCGGCATCCCATAGGTCAGGTTGGGCACGAAATGACCATCCATCACGTCCAGGTGCAGCACCTCGGTGCCGGCGGCGACCAATCGCTCCACTTCCGTTTGAAGATTTCCAAAGTCGCATTGCAACAGGCTGGGCAAAATCCCAGGCGCGGCGTTGCGAATCGAATCGAGCACGGCTCGGTTCATACATTCCCTATCACTCGAGTAAACAAATCACCTCGGTACCGGCGATCCGACGTTTGCCGACGGATTGGACCGACCCAGCCGACTCAAGAGGCGGCGGTGAGAGAACCGTTTCGGCCACCACACGGCGACCATTCGATTCATTTCGATCGGGAACAGAGTGGGCACAGAGCGGGCCGTTGTCAATCGCTTCCTTGGGGCGATTTTGCTAGCAACCGGGATTGCGGAAAACGCGGATGAATTCATTTGCGGATGTTTTGCGGGAGCCGACGTCTCCAATGCGGAAATCTCCGCCACTATCCCTCGAAGAAAAAATCACGACGGCGGGCGGGGGGCGACTGGACAATGTCACGACAGAATCACGACAGATTCTGGGCCTCTCGGCTTCATTCACCCTTGGGAGATGTCTGCGGAAAGGTTATACCTAGCCTAGAACAGTCCCCTTTCATCCAGATCGCGTCGCTGACGGCTCGATCCCTTTTGGATTTCCCACCCTCATGCCCGACAATTGGAACATCCTGGCAAGCCTTTTAGGCACGCCGCGTCCGCCTGAACCGGTCGAAAAAGCCGCTCCGGAGCCTAAGCCCGAGCCAGCCCCGGTCGCCGACGCCGCTCCGAAAGGAAGCCCGGTTGAAGACGACGAGCCGGTCGACGAGATCGACTTGCTCGATGATCACGGTGACGATTCCGACGACGACGTCCTCAAAGCACTCACCGCTGCGACCCCCCCGCCCAAGTTGCCCGGTTTCGGAATTCTTGATGAACCGGAAACTCCTGCTCCCGCTTTTGGTTCGGCCAAGAGCGGATTTGGTTCGGTCGAAACTGAAATCAACCAACGTGAATCTCAATTGAGCTCCGGCCGTGGTCGGCGAGACGAACGGGGTGGTCGAACCCGCCGAGGAGGTTCGGCATTCGCCGAAAAAACCTCATCCGACGTGTCGTTGGATTCTGAACTCGTCGATGACGACGAGTCAGACGACGAAGTCACGTCCAGCGTCACCTCCCGCACCGCCGACACCGATGCTGCCCCGCCACGCCGACGGGGACGTCGGGGCCAGCGTCAACGAATCAGTGAATCCGAAGTCGAAAAAGTCGTCTCGCGAAACGACGACCGAGTTTCGGATGCGGACGATGACGATGTCGAAAACGACGAACCGGTCGTGCCACGCAACCGCGAGTCGAGCCGAGAGTCGAGCCGCCGATCGCGACGATCATCCGGACGCGACCGTTCTGAAATCGAAACCGAAACCGTTGACGAACCGAAAGTCATTGCCAAGGACGACTCGGATTCCTCGTCGGGTCGTTCGCGTCGCCGTCGCGGTGGACGCTCCGACTCGGCTGGTCGGTCCGACTCGGGTGATCGCGACGTCAGTCGCCGGTCGGCACGCGACGACGTTCGTGCATCCGCCAAGGCCGGCCCGAGCCACGGCCGTCGCGATGAAAACGAATTCGACGACGATGACGATGATGTCGGATTCGCCGCCGATTTGTTCGACGACGATGTCCATGACGAAGACGACACTTTCGGTGGCGAACTTGCCGCACAAATCGCTCCCCCGTCCCGCTCGCCTAAGAAAAATGATTCGGCAAAGAGCGACGCGGCTGACGAAGAAGACGGGCCGCGTGCCGGACGTCGCTCACGTCGACGTGGTCGTGGTCGTGGTCGACGATCGCCAAGCACGGAGATCGAAACCAAACGCGACGAATCGGACGATCTGCCCCGCTCGGCGTTTGGCGATCCGTTCGAAGACGAAGTCGACGACACCGACGAAGAAGCACGTGTCCCACGCCGTGGCCGTTCACGCGATGACGAACGCGACGAACGACCCCGAAAAGAAATCGAACGGAACGAACCGGTCCGGAACGATTCAAACCGTGGCGATGCGGGTCGGGACGCCCCACGCCGTAGCGGTCGTGGAAACTCGGACGGTCGTAACCGCGATCGTGCCGAGCAGGATTTCCCGACTTGGCACGAGATCGTCAACATCATGGTCGACAACAACCTGAACAATCGTCGTAGCGGCGGGGGCGGTGCTCCTCGTAACGGCGGTTCACAAGGCGGCGGTCAAGGCGGCGGACAGGGCGGCGGAAGAGGCGGAGCCAAAGGTGGCTCCGGCAACGGTTCACGCGGACGTCGTCGATAATCGAATAACTCAAACAACCCACTACCATCCGGAAGGAAACCCACTCAGTGTTCAAGAATTTTTGCCCCCAAGCTCTCGGTATCAATGGTCGCCAAAGTGAGCTGATCGAACTCGCATTGACCTACGCGTTTCGCGGAATGGACATCGACATGCACGACATGCTGCGTCGATCGCAACGTTCCTCGTTTGAAGACGCATCGAAGTATCTCAAAGCGTCGGATATCCGCATCGGTTCGTTCACACTTTCGATCGACCTGGACGCCGACGACGATGCCTTCACCGCGGCCGTCGCGACCCTGCATCCGCTCAGCGATATCGCCGGCCAGTTGGAAGTCGACCGCGCCTTGATCCGTCTTCCTGGTGCCACCAATCGTTTGCCCTTCAACGAATTCTTTGACGTTCAACGTACCCGCCTTTCCCAAATCGCCGAGGTACTCGGCCAAAAGGACATTAAACTGGGCGTCGGATTCCGTGCCGGCAAAGAACACACCGAAGGCAAACAGTTCCCGTTCGTCTCGACCGTCGAAACCTTCCGCGCTCTCGTCGACGCCGTGCCGAGTGTCGGCTACATGATCGATACCTGGGATTGGGTCGTCGGTGACGGCGCGATGGACCAACTCAGCGAAATCCCCGGTGACCAAATCGTTGCCGTACGCCTTGGTTCGCTACCTGAGGGTGTCGATCCCAGCATGGCCAAAACACACGATCGAGTGCTTCCCACTAAAACCGGCTTGCTCAATCACGTCAAAGTCGTCAAGCACCTTGACTCGACCAGCTTCTCCGGCCCGATCAGCCCCACCGCATCGACGATGCAGTACAAAGGCGAAACTCGCGAGTACTTGGTCCAAAAGGCTCAAGAAGCGATCGACGGGATTTGCAAAGATGCCGGCCTGATCGTAGCTCCTCTGCCAGCCGACCTGATCGAAGACATTCCGTACGAACCCACCCCGATGATGTAGGTCGACCGACCATGAATGCCGACAACGCCGAACCCGATTTGCTCGACCAAGTCGGCGGTACCGATGGCCTGCGAAGAATCGTCGACGAAATGTACGTCCGCGTACTCGCCGACAACGAACTGGCGCCCTTCTTCGAGGGCGTCGAGATGGACAAATTGGTCCGTATGCAAACGGAATTCATCGCCTCGATCACCTCGGGCGATATCGCGTACACCGGCGCGGACCTAACCAAAGTCCACGCCGGTCGCGGGATCACACGCCAACACTTCACCCAGTTCGTCTCGCACTTGACCGATGCCCTCGAAGCGCACCAAGTGACGCCTCACGCGATCGATCAAGTCCTCGGCAAACTCGCCATGTACAGCGACAAAGTCACCGGTTCGGCCAACGTCGACGGCTGATAAACGACAACAAATCATTCGAGCGGTCGAAGATTGATGATCCCGAAGTGCAGCCCGCCGGGTTCGTCATAACCGAACCCGCCGCTGACGTTGAAGTATTTTCTCAGCTCGTCAAACGCTGGAAGCTGTTGCCGCTCGAGCAGGTCTCCGAACTGTTTGACGGTCGGGTTGTTTTCGCCGGCACGCTGGAGTGCGTTGCGGGAATCTGGCGAAGCGGCCATCTCATAGATTACGCGATAGCTTTCGGCATCTCGATTGAATGAAAGGAAGAACGCGTCCTCGTTTCCGAGTTTGACGCCGATCTCCGATGCCATTAACGCGTAATCGCTATCGTCGGACAATCGATCGATCGATCCGTTGTGAGCTTTCAGGATCGTCTCGACAATTTCTCGGCTATCGGAAATGACGAGGTAGTTGTCCAGCAACATCACGCTTCGCTGTGGCACGCGAATCATTTGCGGCATCGGCCGATCTTCACGATTGCGTCCGCGAATGAATAGGACCTCGACCCCCGAGATCGTTTCCGCGTTCAAGTCACCGGGCGGAAGTTTACTGCGAACGGTCGCGAGCATCTCTTTGGCCTTGGCAACATCGATCACCTCCAGTGCATCCGCACGCGCGTTGGAGTTCCAATTGGCGGGCGGTTGATAGCGTTGAATCCCGACATAGCGGCCGGTCAGATTGGCGATCAAATCATCGCGAACGCTCACGCTGACTCGCTCCTCAATCCGGTCCTCGGTGAACCGATTGAACGATCCTTCGCCGGCGAACCGATCGACGATTTTGGACAGATTGTCGAACGCGGTGGAAACATCCCAATTCGATGTCAGGTACGAAGCCACGTCGGCGGGAACCCATTGGGGCGGTTGCGGAGCGACGGGTTCAGGCCGAATCACGCCCAAGAATCCGTCTCGCGGTGGATCGATGACGACGTGGATATGAATCACGTTTTCGACAATGTCACCGCCGCGAAAGATGCTGCCTCCGATGCCACGCAATTTGGCCAATCCTAAATCTTCGACGACCGGCAAGATGAAGAACGACGAACTACTCCGCCGGATGATTCGCTGGGCGATCGCGTAAGGGTTGACGAAGAATGTGATTTGTGGTGTCTCCGCCTCCGCACCGATACTTCGCGTCATCACCGCGGCGAAATCGGCATTGCCCGATAGGTTACCCACCGTGATGGTGGAATCGGTGGATTCGGTAACACCGCTCGCTCGTTCCTGGGCCGCCTTACGATTTTTCGGCGCATCCAACGCGTTCCAACGACGCAGGACTTCGGCGGCGGTTTGATTGCCAATTCCGACGACGAACATGCCATCGCGGTCGAACCATTCCACCACCGGACTTTGACCACGCGAACGCACCCATCGCGTTAACTCGTGGTCACCAATGGTCTCAGTTGTCTTGACCGACTTGTTCTTTTCAGCCAACGCGGAGACCTGTTTGAGGAGTTCCCGCATCGTCCGCATGGACTCGTTGTCTTCGCCTGTTTCGATCATGAACACACCCGCGAAACCGTTCTGCTGACGTTGGCGACGCTGCATTCGCTGCTTGATTTCTTCGTCGGTCATCTCCGCGTCACCTTCGGATGAACTCTCCGACGAATCTTCTTCCACCGGAACGGCTTGAACGAGAGCGGCCGCGAATTGCCCTTGCGGGATGTCGAGGAGTTGATCCAACGGCAGGCCAAATTCGCTTGCGGCTTGATCGAACCATTGGCTGATGGTTTGGTAAGTGTCCGAAACGAACGGCTGCATCGCCGGATCGTCGAGCATCTTGCCGAGAGTCGAGTTGGCGAATCCATAACGCAGGTCCTCGACATCTCGGATGCGTAGATAAGCCAACGTTTCGGCGGGCAATAAACGCGACGCGGGCGGCGTTTTCGATTCGGTCTGCGTCGCCTCGTCTGCCCGCGCATTCGCGCAAAACGGAAAAACAGTGACCCATGCGAGCAATGGGAGCGAATAATACCAGGACCGGCGAGAAGCAATCATCATGGGGTTTGATTAAGATAAGCTGGTTGAAAGAAGATCGACGAAGTGTTTCGTCTCATTCGCATTCTGACACAATAGGCCGACCGATGCACCGGATTGATTCGTTTCGACTCTCACGATCTTGGTATCCATTCTTGAGTGTTTTCGTTGCCGCCGCACTTTTGGCAGGATCGGCCGAAGCCAACAACCAATCGGGCAATACGCGTCAAACGGATTCCACGGCGACCGGCGGAACTGGAACCGGCATGGGAAACCTAAGCATTAGCGAAGGCTTTCAGGTCGAACGGACCGGAACGGTCGGCGAATCCACTTCCACACCCGTGGGAGCCAATGCCGCATCCGCTGCGGCTCAATCCACAGGCGGCACCACCGCAGGTCGCAGTGGCGGCTTGGGGGGATTTGGGGGTGGTGGTGGCGGTCTCGGGGCCGCTTTTGGAAACCTATTCGGCAATTCGAACTCACAATCGAGCAACAACTCCACCCCTCCGATTCGGACTCGCCTTCGCGCCGCGGTGGATTTATCCCCATCGATCGGAACCAACCCAACGATCTCCGGAGTCACGGCGACGAGTCGCCTGCGACAATCCTCGACGCTCCAACCGGGGGGCGTGTATGGTGGCGTGAGCGGCGGACGTTACAACGGTGTGGCCATCCAGATGCAAGGTCGAACGGCGGTCTTAACTGGTCAGGTTCGCACCGAAGCGGATCGCCGGATGAGTCATTTGATGATGCGATTGGAACCCGGCGTCTCCGAAGTTCAAAACCGGATCGAATTGTCACCGGGCCGCTGATTCGTCCGTTCTAACGCAAAGGATTCTTGCCAAGGTCAAATGCCCGGCAAGAAACATCTGCAGCAAGACGGCGACCGTGACGATGTTCAGTCGATCCAATTGCGTGATCCCGTTGAGCCAAGCCATCATCACGCTGAACATCGCGGCAACGTAGAGACTGCCGATTCCGAACCAAAGGATCGTTTGGGTTCGATCGCGATTTCGCCATCGACGATAGGCGAGGTAGGTTGCCACGATCGCGATCAGAAAACCGAATCCAGTGACGATCGACAGATCACTACGTTGATTCTGGTACCCGATCGAGGCCATCCACATAGTGCATCCCGTCATCGAACCCAGGATCGCACCGAGATCGTTTCGTTCTAAGGCAGCAGCTTGAGCGGGATCGCTGCTTTGCGGTGGCGCGGAAACACGTTGAGCGAAGACGGCCGCTACAACGACCACGATCAACGCGAGCGCAGCGACGATCGCGATCACGTCGAACCAGTATCCCGACAAACTCCATGGTGATAGATCCAACAGCAGATTGGAACCCCGCTCCGTGCCGGCGTATGGATCGCCGCCCTTTCCCAAAACGAAACCGCCTGACGCCGTTCCGGGGGACCACGCCAATCCGCCGACGGCGCGATCGATGCCGAACGCTGCACCTCCGATCGCATCCCATCCGACCGCAAAACCTCCGAGACACTTCCCACCGATTGCTGCGCCGCCCAACGCAACGCCTCCGACCGAAAGCCCTCCGATCGCGATCAAACCGGCGGACACACCACTGATCGCGAAAACGCCGACCGAAAAGCCGCCAAGCGCCAGTACCCCGATACTGAATCCGCCGATCGCGATGAAGCCGTAAGCTCGCGAACCGATCGCGAGAAAGCCACCATGTGCCCGATCTCCGATCGCGATCCAACCACGAGCGGTCAAGGGTTCGGCGATGGTCCCGTCGGTATCCCGACGGCCGTGCTGCACGTCCATCAAGGGAAGCCCCCACAGCGATCGTGGGCTGGTCCAGTTCTTGATGGCATTGGATCGCTCGGCGGCGGCGGCGGCCTGACGGGCAGCCACCTCCGGGATGATCGAATCATTCTCCGCCTTCGCTTCGACGGCCAAGGTTCGATACCGCCGAATGAACCAAAACGATGAGATCCCCAGAATCCCTTGAAAACCAAAGATCGAAGTCAGCAATACGATCACGTAAGTGGATGGTTCCAAAGGCGATGACGATTGCTGTTTCCACACCAAGCCTTCGATCAGGGCGGTGAACAGAACGACCGAGACCAGCGTCAAGATCGCAAAACGGATGACCGCCCGTCGTTGTCGCATGTAAGGTGCGTCGCGGTAAGTCATCCAAACGCCCAGTCCGGCTCCCGCGAGCCCGCCTAATGTGCCAATGATTGCACCGGAAAGTCCGGCGGTTGCTCCGGTCGCGACCACTTTGCCGATCGAAGTCGATGCGACCGCTTGCGAACCCGATGCCGTCATGGCGGCCGACGAAGCCGCAATGGCGGCATTAGCGTTGCCGGGCAGACTCCCCAAAACCGCCATCGTGAAAACGGCTTTGGGTGCGGTGTCGTGCAAGGTTCGCTGGATCATCCGCTGGACTTCGTTGCGGAGCATCTCGCGACCACGAACCAACCGTTGACGCACGGTTGCTTCGTTTTCGCCGATCGATTCGGCGACCTGCGAGACTGATTCCGCACCGCGATAGTACAACACCATCACTTCGCGATACTTCGGCGGCAGCCTCTCGAGCGAATCCCAAACCAGTGATTTTTCTTCGGCGGTCGCCATTTGTTCCTCGACCGTCGGAGCGTGTGCCATGACATCGTCCAATTCAGTCGCGGTGGACCGGTCGGCGGCCCGGCCGAGTCGCCGGGCAAGATCGAGGGCGCGATACCGTGCGATCGAGCAAACCCAACTCGCAAACTTGGAGGGATCTTGCAGCGTTTCGCGTTTTCTCCACGCCTCCAAGAACGCTTCCTGGCCCGCGTCCTCGCTACGGGCAAAGTCTCCTAGAACGCTATAAGCGACCCCCGTGACCATCCCCGAGTACGTTTGGACGAGTTCGCCAAACGCGGCCGCGTCGCCGTCAAGAGCCGATCGCACCGTCGTGGAAGTTGGCTTGCTCGAAAACGTTGACATGATTCAATCGGTTCGTCAGGGAAACAAAACTGGGTTCTGAACATAAGTCGAACCCAGCCTCGATCGCGTGACAACCAATTGGAAAAAAACTCTAGTAACGCCCGCGATTGGGTGCCGAGACGCGGCTGCTGACCTGGGGCACGAGCGGAGCTTGTGTGAGGTTTTGAGACGCTTTGCCGCGGAACTCGACGAACATCAATGCGTCGGCGCGGCCGGCGGTCGTGCCCGTGATCGCGCTAAAATTCAGCAGCGGCATCGCGGATTGCGATCGATCTGGACTGGCCACGACGCCGCACGAAAGCAACAGCACCATGTCCGACGGCCAGCGAAAACGTTCGTGCAACCGCCAGCTAACCAGTTGAGGGACTTCGACCTTCGTCCGATGAATTTGCTGGTTGGGAAGCGGCAGCTCCAAATCCACGTCGACGAACTTATCGACTTGGTCGATGTTCGCATTGATCACGCAGTCCAGCGTCCGACCATCGACGCTCAGCAGCGGACTGAGTTCCAACTGGTAACCTTCTTGGATTTCGCCGGTCTCCGGTTCGTAAGGAGGCCAACCGGCCGGGGAAGGCTTGACATTGAGAACGTAATTGCGTCCCCGCAAACTGGCGAGTTTTTCCGTTTGTCCGTTGTGCATGATCAAATCCACCGCCTGGACTTGCCGAACGTCGGTGCGAGCCCGCAACAGGCTCATGACCAACGCCGCGTTCTCTTTGGTCAACAACCACGCCTGGATGCCTGGGGTTTGCACATGGACGTGTTGCATCAACGGATGGGCACGGCTCCGCCAGTTCGGATTGCCGACCGTCATGACCTTCAAGTTCATTACCTGGGGATCTTTGTCGCCTGCGACGAATCGATCGACGATGCCCGCGATGACTTGGTGCATTTCGTTGGTGTGATAGACCGACAACTCATCGCGATCGGCTGTCATGAATCCGAACGGTTCGGTGTGCCAAACATCGGTTCCGGTCTCCCGCACGATCCAGTCGACGACCGCCTGGTGGGGGCGATCGTGCTTGGTCAGGTATCCGGTGTAGGGCCGCAAGTCGTAAACACGGTGTTCCTGCCCGGCACCGCGAGGCAGTTGTCCGCCGGAGGTGACCCGCCCGGTCGCGCCCCCGGTCGCCGCGCCAGGGGCGGACGGTTGACTTCGCGGAGGCGGTGCATTTTGCAGGCTCGGAGGCGTGTCGGCCCGCGGCGTAAAACCAGAGGACGGACTAGGATTTTGAGGTTCGGTCGACGGTGCGGCTGGGCGTGACACCGAACTGGGCGGCAAAGCCATCCCCTGCCCCCAGGCGGGGTTATTCGATGCCCAAACGGCGGCGACGAGCACTAACGCAGTCAAGGCCCGGTGGTTCGGTCGGCGTCTCATGGATCGATCGTGAGCAAGAGTAAATCGTCGAATGGGTGAAAAGCATGCAAGCCAACGTGAGGCTGCAAACTTTCCTATAAAGACTTCCGACGTGAAACCGCAATACGAATCTTGATCCGGGCCAGTCAGGTTACGCTCGGGCCCCCGGTCGTCATCGGGCGATGGATTCATCATATTGACGAATTCTTGACCGATCACCTCATTCTGACCGACGCCATGGCCCTGTCGATTATTCATTACCCGCACCCGACGCTACGCCACCGCAGCAAGCCGATCGTCCGGGTGGACCAGCGGCTCAAAGACCTTGCTCAAGAAATGCTGGACTTAATGTACGAAAACGAGGGGGTGGGTCTGGCGGCCAACCAAGTCGACTTGCCGATTCGTATGTTTGTCGCCAATGAAACCGGCCGACGCGGCGAAGGCCAGGAATGGGTCGTCATCAACCCGGTCATCGATCGCCCGAAAGGAAGCGAAGCATCCCAGGAAGGTTGCCTCAGCGTCCCCGGCATTTACGCTCAGGTCAAACGCCCCAAGA
This sequence comes from Neorhodopirellula pilleata, assembly GCF_007859915.1. Lineage (GTDB taxonomy): Bacteria > Planctomycetota > Planctomycetia > Pirellulales > Pirellulaceae > Rhodopirellula > Rhodopirellula pilleata. The sequence continues at coordinate 2,383 of NZ_SJPM01000007.1, read as the reverse complement.
CGATTCGTTTGCAAGGCTATGATCTGCAAGGCAACGAAATCAACATGGAGTTGTCCGGGTTCCTCTCTCGTGTGATGCAGCACGAAGTCGATCACCTCGACGGCGTGATGTTCTTTGATCGAATGAGTGAAGAAGCCAGGCGGGACCTTGAAGATCAATTGTACGAGTTTCAAACAACGTTTGATTCGATGCGGCGAACCGGCAATATCCCCAACGATGACACGATCGCCAAACAAATCGCCCAGTGGGAACGAATCTACACATGAATATCATCTTGATGGGCACCGGCCCGTTCGCGGTCCCGTCGTTCGAAGCCATCCGCACGGCCGGGCATTCGATCCTCGTCGTGATCACCCGACCGATGCCGCCGGTAAAAAGTCGTGGCGGTCCGCCACCGGCTCCGGTTCGGGATTGGGCAACCGACAACGGCCTGCCCGTGTGGTCACCACCGAGCATCAACGACGACGATTCAATCGAAAAGCTCGCCCAATGGAAAGCGGACTTGATGGTCGTTTGCGACTACGGACAGATCCTCCGGCCGGCCGCCTTGGCCACGACTCGGTGGGGCGGCATCAATTTGCATGGTTCGTTGCTGCCCGCCTATCGTGGTGCCGCACCGGTGCAACGGGCACTATTGAGTGGTGACGAAGTCACCGGCGTCAGCGTCATCCACATGACCCCGCGGCTCGACGGCGGGCCGATAGTCGCCATGGCTCAGACAACCATCACGCCGACCGAAACATCCGGTGAATTGGAAGAGCGCCTTTCGGCGATCGGAGTCGACGCCACTTTGCAAGCGATCGATACGATCGGATCGAATCTGGCCGATCACGCTTGGGGCGAGCCAATACCGTTGATCGGCCAGCCGCAGGATCCGGCTCTCGTTTCCAAGGCACCGCGATTGTCCAAAGCCGAAGCGGAAATCGATTGGTCGAAGTCGGCGGGCGAAATCGATCGGCTCGTGCGCGGGATGCAACCGTGGCCGGTCGCCTTTACGATGGTCGGCGTACAACCGTCCAAACCGCCCATCCGCGTCGCGATCAAACGGGTCAAGCCGGACGAAACCGCGAACGTGCCCGCCGATCAAGTCGGACGACTACTCGCGACCGAATCCAAACACGAAGTCGCCGTCGGTTGCGGTCGCGGCCGCGTCGTGATCGAGCGATTGCAACCGGCCGGTAAGAAAGACATGGACGCGTCCGAGTTCGTCCGTGGCCATCGCCTCGACCCGGGCGACCGATTCGCGTGCGCCGCTGATTGAATCACCACGTACTGCTCATACGTCGATTCAGATTGGTAACTAGTTCTGCGTAGCATCGCGGGAAGAACCAGTGGTGGCGACTTTCAGTTGCCAAGTCTTAAAAGCGAGACGGAAAGCTGCCGCCCCGTGTAGAATGGGCCACTTATCAATCTCGCTAGGCTAACCTCGATCGTTGGTTCCCCCGATGTCCATTCCGCCCTTCATCCCAACGTGTTTGTTCGTCGTGGCGGTGGGCGCTATGACAAACCCGCACGCCCCAGTTCACGCGGCGACACCGAATATCGTCGTGGTACTTTGTGATGATCTGGGTTACGGCGATGTCTCTTGTCTGAATCTCGAGCGTGGAAAGATTGCAACCGAGGCGATTGATCGGCTTGCTCGCGATGGAATGATCTTTACCGACGCCCACTCCGGTTCATCGGTTTGTACTCCAACGCGTTATGGTTTGCTGACCGGCCGATACAGTTGGCGGACTCGATTGCAGCGAGGCGTCGTCGAAGGCTTCGCACCCTGCCTGATCGCCCCCGACCGCCCTACCATCGCGAGCTTCTTGCGGTCGCAAGGCTACTACACCGCGATCATCGGCAAATGGCACCTCGATTTTCAATATCAAGATCCGGCTACCGGAGAGTTGTTGTCAAAGGCCGACGTTCAAGGCAAAGGAAAACCCAATTCCAAAGGAATCGCTCCGGTCGGCAGTCGAATCCCGGACGGACCCATCCACCGAGGCTTCGACTATTTCCACGGTTTTCATCATGCACGAGACATGAAGGGAGTGATCGAAAACGACGAAGTCATTTTGCACGACGAAGAAATCAACATGCTGCCGCGCTTAACTCGCAAAGCGGTCGAGTTCATTGATGAACGTGCAAAGTTGGCACGTCAAAAGCCCGACGAACCGGGGCAGCCGTTTTTTCTTTACGTTCCATTCGGTTCCCCGCACACGCCGATACTGCCAACCAAAGCGTGGCGTGGCAAGAGTGGACTAGGGGACTACGCTGGCCTGCTAAAAGTTTGGGGTTGCGGCGGCAATGCGATTGCGCAAGTTTAGTTCCTCGGAGCTAATACCGAGATCTTCTTTTCTGGCGGTGTGAACTCCTGGCTTGAGTTGTTCCCACTTCC
>NZ_SJPM01000006.1:395142-457090 GCF_007859915.1 Neorhodopirellula pilleata | reverse complement strand
CTCGCCGCTTGAAGCGGCGAGCACAAGTGAAAATCGGAAGGTTGGGAGGGCGTTGTTGTCTAGCTTGCGAACCTTATTCACCCACGAGACGAGCTCGTGGGGGTCAAAAAAGATGTGGGGTATAAAAGGCTGGAAGCCTATGCCACTTATTATTCACCCGATGCTTAGCCCTGGATTTCAGGTACTGAATCACATGCAATCAGCGCAACTGATCAAAACGTAAACGTAAACTTAAACCCGTTTGCGATGCTTAGGTTTAAGTTTAGGTTTAGGTTGGGCAACGAATGGCGTGTTGAGACGACCCTGCCGATCTACTGGGCAACGACTACATAGGTTTCAAACGTTCCAGCGGTACGTAGTAGCGAATGTACCGTCCCCCGTCGCTGAATAATTGCCCTTTTGGGTCTTGGACCAATACCGTTGCACGACGGGTGATTCGATTGACCTTGCCGAATACTCGTCCTCTTTCGGTTTCAAAATAGACTCGATCGCCGATTCGGATGTTGAACTTGGTCGCCGCCCGTTCTCGCTGTGTGATCAAATCGTGCTGGTAATCGGTGTGAGCAAAGAACGATCGTGCGATCGATTGGAAACGAGACTGCGAACAGTTCCCGTCGTTCCAAATCAACATTTCGATCAAATGAGTCATCTCGTGCTCGGCGACACGCTGCATCGCTTCGAGCCGGTCGACGCATTTTCGGCCGGTCACCATCACCGGCCGATCGACGTCTTCAAACGTTTGAAACAAGAGCGTCGACGACAGAATCAAATCGAATTTTCGCGGCGCGTCGCGAGACCCGTTGGGATAGTGGGTGACCAATTTACCCGCCGCACTGGTCATCCGGGAGGAGAACTTAAAGGACAGGCCTTCGGCTTTGGCGATCGGCAGCACCCGCGACTGGAAAAAGGCGTCGTCCATCAGATGGATCAGCCGCACCAAATCATCGCGACCGACCCGTTGAAAATTAGGACGATCGATCGTTCGGCTCAGACGCAGCATCTCCGCGTGGATCTGCTTTTGGGTTTGGTGAATTTTTTCCTTGTCGGGACGGTTTTCTCGGATCCAATGCGCCAGCCCGATTAGTTTTTCGGGATCGCGAGGACGAATCGTGGCGCCGGAACGAAATGTCGGAGAGGTCTCTTGGACCACAGAGGTCTTCAAAGAAGAAGACTTTGGAGGTTCACGACGTCGGAAGAATGCGGACATGAAGTTCCAAGTGCAATGAAGGCGGCCACCGTACCGGTCCGATCATTGTAGGCTTGCGTGACACCCGCCGGCCACCCGAGTCAGCTTGTTCTTTTCAGCCTTCGGCCGTCTTGCCGCCGTCAAACCCCTTTCCCCATCGTTCGCTCCTCGCTAGGCTTTCGAGGCCTGAATTGATGGCGAAAGGTACGTTTTGACTGATTTCTCTCACCCTGATACCCACTGACGCGGCCCATGACAGCCACCTCCACCGATATTCAGACTTTGGCGATCGACACGATTCGTGCTCTCAGCATGGACGCGGTACAAACGGCCAACAGTGGTCACCCGGGCACCCCGATGGCTTTGGCGCCGATCGCATATCAAGTTTTTCAGAACTCGATGAAATACGATCCTGCTAAGCCTCATTGGCCCGGACGGGATCGTTTTGTTCTGTCATGTGGCCATGCTTCGATGCTTCTTTACAGCACGTTGCATTTGATCGGCACCCAAGCGACCGACAAACACGGTAAGCCGACTGGCGGTGAATCGATCACACTTGAGGATATCAAGAATTTCCGTCAAATCGGCAGCGTTTGTGCTGGGCACCCGGAATACGCCGAAGCCGCTGGAATTGAAACGACCACCGGACCGCTGGGGGCTGGTGTGAGCAACAGCGTTGGCATGGCGATGGCCGAAAAATGGTTGGCCGCCAATTACAACACCGACGACCTGACACTGTTTAACTACAACACTTACGTCATCTGCAGCGACGGCGACTTGATGGAAGGCATCGCGACCGAAGCCGCTTCGGTCGCCGGTCACCTCAAGCTGGACAATCTCTGCTGGATCTACGACGACAACAACATCACGATCGAAGGCGACACGGACCTTGCCTTTAGTGAAGACATCGGCAAAAAGTTCGAGGGTTTAGGCTGGAACGTGTTGCACGTCGATGATGCCAACGACGTCGAAGCACTCGGCAAAGCGATCGCCAAATTCCACGCTTGCGGTGACAAACCCACGATCATCGTCGTTAAAAGCATCATCGGCTACGGCGCGCCGAATAAACAAAACACCCATGGTGCCCACGGGGCTCCGCTTGGTTGGGACGAAGTCGCCTTGGCGAAGAAGGCGTACGGCCTGCCCGAGGACAAGAAATTCTATATCCCCGATGGCGTCAAAGAGCATTTTGCCGAAGGCATCGGCAAACGCGGAGCCGCCGCATCGGCCGCTTGGGACGACGTTTGGACCAAGTATCAGGCGGCTTATCCAGCGAAAGCCGCTGAATTGCAGGCGATGTTCGACGGCAAGTTACCCGAAGGCTGGGACAAGGACATTCCGGTCTTTGAAGCTGATGCGAAGGGTGATGCGACGCGAAACAGCAGCGGCAAGGTGCTCAATGCGATCGCCAAGAACATCCCGTTCATGATCGGTGGAAGTGCCGACTTGGCCCCGTCGAACAAATCCAACTTGACGTTCGAGGGTGCGGGCGAGTTCCTTGCGACCTCTTACGACGGACGTAACTTGCACTTTGGCATTCGCGAACACGCGATGGCTGGAATCACCAACGGTTTGTGCCTGTCCGGTCTTCGCGGTTACTGTGCAACATTCTTTGTCTTCACCGACTACATGCGTGGTGGAATGCGATTGTCGAGCATCATGCACCTGCCGACACTTTACATCTTGACTCACGATTCGATCGGCGTCGGCGAAGACGGTCCCACCCACCAACCTATCGAACACCTGACGGCTTGCCGTGCGATTCCTGGGTTGAACGTTTACCGTCCCGGCGATGCCAACGAAGTCGCCGAGTGTTATCGAGCGGCGATGCTTGACAGCAACCATCCTGCCGCAATGGTACTTTCACGCCAAAACATGCCGACAATGGATCGGACCAAATTTGCCTCCGCCGAAGGTTGCCTCAAGGGCGGCTACATTCTCTCGGATTGCGACGGCACTCCGGACGTGATCCTGATGAGCAGCGGCAGTGAACTCTACATGGCCGTCGATGCCGCCGACCAACTAACAGCCAATGGCAAGAAGGTCCGTGTGGTCAGCATGCCTTGCCTGGATTTGTTTGCCATGCAAGATCAATCCTACATCGACGAAGTCTTACCGCCTTCGGTGACCAATCGTGTCGCCATCGAAGCCGGGATTCAAATGTCGTGGGATCGCTGGATCGGTTCGCACGGCAAGTTCATTGGCATGCACAGTTTCGGAGCGAGCGGTCCTTTCGACGCAGTCTACGAACTCTTCAAGATCAACGCGTCCTCGGTCGTCGAGGCGGCCGGTCGCTAGACTGCGACCGCGGTTAGGTGCCCAATTCAGTTATCTTGAAGGCCATCATTGTTTGATGGCCTTCAGTTTTGATTCTTGAAATGTCGCATCGGTCATCAACCATCTTATCTCCCGAAGGAAATTCCATTGTCCGGTACTTGTGTGATTGGTCTTCAGTGGGGCGACGAGGCCAAAGGCAAACTCGTCGATCTGCTCGCTCCTCAATTTGATTGCGTTATCCGCTACCAAGGCGGCGCCAATGCCGGTCACACCGTGGTCGCTGGTGATGAAGTTTACAAGCTGCACCACATCCCCTCGGGTATCTTGCACGCCGACGTACAAAATTTCATCACGCCTGGCGTCGTGATCAATCCCACCACGATGCTGCATGAGATTGATGGCTTGTTAGCCCGAGGCATCAACGTCCTTGATAACCTAAAGGTCAGTGAGCGGGCTCATTTGGTGATGCCTTGGCACATGATCGAAGACGCCACGATCAACGCGACGTCCGTTCGCGGTGAATCGATCGGTACGACCAATCGTGGAATCGGCCCCTGCTACCGCGACAAAGTAGGACGCACCCACGCGATCCGCATGATCGACCTGATCGAACCGTCGCGTGATGAGCGGATCGCCCAAGTCGCCGAACAGAAAACCACGACGTTGCGACAACTCGGAGCGAGTGACGAAGATTTGCAAACCATAGCACCAGAGAAAATGGTGCCTCTCGCTGCGGCATGGGCAGAACGATTGGCACCGATGATCGCCGACACGACCGACATGATTCTCGACAGCGCCGAAGCGAATCAACGGATGCTCTTCGAAGGCGCTCAGGGAGCGCTACTGGACATCGACCACGGGACGTACCCGTTCGTCACGAGCAGCAATAGCAGCGGTGTCGGCGTGTGCGCCGGTGCCGGCGTGCCACCGAAATGGATCGATCACGTTCTCGGAGTCTGCAAAGCCTACAGCACGCGGGTCGGTGGCGGCCCGTTTCCGACCGAACTGAATAACGAGACCGGCGAAAAGATTCGCAAGCTCGGCAATGAGTTTGGCACCACGACCGGTCGTCCGCGACGATGCGGATGGTTCGACGCCGTCGCGGTGCGATACACCGCACGTTTATCGGGTGTGACCCGTTTGGCGCTGATGATGATGGACGTTTTAGCGCATTTCGAAGAGCTGCAAATCTGCGTGGCGTATGAACTCGACGGCAAAGAAATCCACCGCGTTCCCGCTCATGCGGATCAATTGCGTCGATGCAAGCCTATTCTCGAAACGATCTCTGGCTGGAACACACCGGTCGATCATGCCCGCTCGGTGGATGATTTCCCACCGGCTGCTCTCGCGTATGTCAAGCGGATCGAAGAACTCGTCGGCGTCCCCGTCGGCGTGCTGTCGGTCGGACCAGATCGATCCCAAACCATCTTCACCGAAGAAGCCGCCGTTCTCGGTTTGGCTTAGTCTGGACAAGACCATTGCCGGACAAGACGATGAGACGGACGTTGGCCCGAAAACCGAACCGTCCTTCGCTCACATTTCGGAGCGGTCTGGCACCCAACTTGCGCAACCTCAAATCGTTACCAAACCGACTGGTTCAGGTTCTTTTCGTAGCGTCGACATTAGTCGACGTTTCAGGTACCGGCGACTGATCGTCGCCACCACTGATTTACCGCGATGCCGACTACTTCGCGGCGAGTGAACGCAGTTCGTCTAACTCGACGCTTAGACGGTGCCGCAAAGGGCTCTCGTCACGGAGCTCGGCTTCAAGAAGTTCTTCGGCTTGGTCGAACTTATCATCTGAGTTTTCGTTCGAGGCAATGATCTCACGAAACATACGTTCTACGGTGGCTTCAGTTAACACAGTCGATGGCCTCAATGATTTGTCGGGATAGGGAGTTCATTGATGATAAAGGCGTTGAAGCGTTTCACAAGCCCAAAGAGCATTCAAGCGAGTGACTTCATTGCTAAAAAGCTATTTAGGTCAGTCCCACCACCATTGACCGGGCTCTAAGTCGGACGGCCCAGCAGACTGCTTAACAGCGACATTATCGCCACTTTGATCGACGACCATGCGGTCACTGTTGAATGCTACCCGCGGTTGCATGTTGACTCCACCACCGAGCGGCGTCATCAGCGTATTGCCACGCCAAATCGCGTTGACGGCGGTCTCGACCTTTTCGGGGACCGTGTAGGTTTGAACGGGAACTTGCTTCTCGTCACCGAGTACTTCCATCGACCATTCCGCTTGCGAGTAGAAGTCTTGCTCTTGGATATAAGCAGCCGCGATGGCGATGTCGATCAACTGTTGCAGCTCCGCATAGACTCGCACTTTGCTGGCGATCAACGGGTACTTTTCAGTGAACTCTTGCGTGAACGCTTGACTGGCCCGGTTGCCACGTCCTGCTTGAACACGTTGACCTCCGCCGAGCACCCGTTCGCCTTCGCCGACCAATTGCACGCCACGTTCATTGATTCGCATCGCCAATCGATCGTCGCTGACCGATACCCCGTCGTAGTTTGGCTGGAAGTACCAGCGTTCCAACGCGTTCGCGGCTACGGTTTGTGGGCTTGTCCGCGAGACGTAACTGCGGACCGGAACGGGAAGTTGCTCCAAACCGATGCCGATCAACTTCATGCGATAATCGGCTTCGACGAGGACGCGTGCGAAGTGCGTGTCGCCTGGGATGCCCTGAATCGTAACGGTCTGCAGACCAAGGTTTTGCTTGAGTCCTTGGACCAAACGCATCGTGTCACCTCGATTGGCACGACCGCCAACGGCCTGCAAAAATTGTTGCATTCGTGCCAAGCCTTCGGGCGTGGGGTCGATCGAAACGGAAATGACCCGGGTCGGCTCGGCACCCGGCGGATAGGCACGCAGCGCCGTGACGAGGTCTTCGAGCAAAACGGTCGGGCGTCCTGTGCTTAGGCCCACGAATCGTTGCGTCGGGTCAGCAACGAACCCCTCGGCGGGGCCAGCCACGACGATGTCTTGGGTGTCGGGATAAAAGAAAACGTACTGGATCGTCGTCAATCCAGCCACCGCGAGCACGTCGTCACTCAATGGTCGATCTGCCGCGATTTGTTTGGCGATCACCTTTTCGAGACGATTGAGCGAGACCTTGCGGAGTTCGCTGCGCTGCATGACATCGTCCGTTTCCGCCCTCAAACGGGCTTCGCGGAGCCGCTGCTGAGCCAATCGCGGGTCCACCGTGCGGACCTTGAGGACACCGGTGGCATCAACATCCACACCAGCAATCGGGTTGCCGAATACAGGGGTATCGTCGTCATTGCCCCCACCGCCGCCACCGTTGTTGGCCGACGCCGAAGAGGCAATGCCCAGCAAAAGTGCCGCTGCAAGCAGAAAAGGGATCGACGAGGCGGCGCGAAAACGTACCGACGGCAGGATACGGTTGCAGGTGAATCGCATCAGTGAAGTCTTTGAGAAAAGTGAAAAGCTTGGGGCGGGAAAACGAGGCTAACCCAGGAATGGCGAACGCTCCGCCTCCATCGTAATCGCAAATCCCGCTAAACTCAATTATTTCGCAGACAGACGCCGGTATTTTGGCGGTCGCCGGAAGGTGATTCCGGATTCCCGCCATTCTCCCTTTCCGCCATAGGGCGGCTACGCCGCAGACATAAATACAAGCCAGACGCGCAAGCGAGTGGAGTCGCTGGTATTGCGAAGTTTGGAGTGGATTCCCTCGCTCGCGAGTCGTGCTTGTATCAATTGCCTAAAAAAACACCGAATGCGGCGATAACTGATGTAGAAAAACTCGCCAAAGCTCTTCACTCTTCACTCTTCACTCTTCACTCTTCACTCTTCACTCTTCACTCTTCACTCTTCACTCTTCACTCTTCACTCTTCACTCTTCACTCTTCACTCTTCACTCTTCACTCTTCACTCTTTACTTTGCCCCGACGTCGCCCAAAACGCCGCAGTCCCACCGCTACCCAGCCACCGGCGGGGAAGCGTAACTCCGCCATCGACGCACTCCGCGGCTTGGCAATCCTCTTGATGATGATCGACCACGCCGCCGGGTTGATCGGAGGGTGGTCGATCTCGGAGTCATCCGTGCGGATCGCCGCGCGGCTGAGCATGCCTCTGTTCGCGGTCTTGATGGGGTACTTCTTGCGTCCCGGCGCGGCTTGGATTCCCGAGGAAGGATTGCACCGCTCGAGACTGTTGCAAATCGGTTTGGCGGCGGTGCTGGTTAACCTGGTCTTCTATCCGATGTATGGCTGTGTCGACATTCTGTGTAGTTTGTTTCTCGTCGCGATCATCGCACGGTTGGCCGGACGTGCGTTCCCAATATTCGTTGTTGTTGCATTGGCCTATCCGATCGATCCGACCGACGGTTGGCCGACGGCCGGACCGATGGATTTTCCGCTAACGATTGTTTTGGCGTTTGTTGCATTAGGCAATCTTTACGCGACCGCCGGGCGAAAGGCCGCACTCATTGCGGCAGCGGCGTTGACGTTGTTCTATCCGTTGGCCGCATCGGCGACACCGGGCAGTGTCTCGTCGTTGTTGTTCCTGTTCGTCTTTCCCGCGTGCCTGTTGCTAGCGGTCGCCGAACAGTTTCCCCGGTTGGGCGTTCCTGGATTGGAAACACTCGGACGGCATCCGTTGAAAGCCTACGTGATTCAGTATTACGTCATCATGGCGGTCGCCCATGGTTATCACTAACGCGATTGGCTACGAAAGGGCCCAAATGGGGAAGCACTTTCAGGTAGTTCAAACTTCTTCAACAAAGCCGATTTCCGAAGGGGCGGTTTTTTACCATGTTCCAGGGCGCTGGAACACGATTTCATCTCCGGAATCGGCTACAATCACTGTTCGATTTCCAGGCCGCCTTCTCCGGAATTGGCCTTTGATCGGTTTTGTCCCGCCTTCCTTTTCATCCCACCGAGAATCAACCGTCATGAATCCAGACAATCCTACGATCGTTTCGTCAACCGAACACGACAACCTTCCTTCGCGCCGTTCGGCGATCAAGACCGTTTCGGCTGTCGTTGCGACGGCCGGATTGGCGAGCTTTGCCAACACGCATCGCTCGACCGCGGCGGAGGCGATTCCGGCCGTCCACAACAGTGTCGATGACATCATCAAGGTTGGATTGGTTGGTTGCGGTGGCCGTGGTACCGGAGCGGCGGTGAATTCGATGAACGCGGACAAGGGCGTTCGCATCGTAGCGTTGGCCGACTTGTTCGACGCGTCGATCGAGAACTGCCGGAAATCGTTGCAGGGTCGATATAAAGACCAATTCGCCGTCGAAGACGACCACTGTTTCACCGGCTTCGACAACTACAAACGATTACTCGAAACCGATATTGATGTTGTCTTGTTGGCGTCGCCTCCCCACTATCGCCCTGATCAGATGGAAGCGGCCGTCGCGGCGGGCAAGCAGATCTTTTGTGAAAAACCGGTCGCGACCGATCCGGCCGGCGTCCGCCGCGTCGAAGCGGCTTGCCGAGCCGCCGATGAAAAAGGACTCAACGTCGTCAGTGGTTTGTGCTGGCGCTACGACGAAGGTTTGAAACAAACGATGCAGCGTGTTCATGACGGAGCGATCGGCAACGTCATCAGCTCCCAATTCGATTACCTGACCAGTCCGGTGTGGATTCGCAACCGCAAAGAAGGTGAATCGGAGATGGAGTACCAATGCCGTAACTGGTATTACTTCACCTGGTTGTCGGGCGACCATTACGTCGAGCAATTCATCCACAGTCTCGATAAAGCGTTGTGGTTACACCATGATGAACCACCGGTGAAAGCCTACGGACTCGGCGGGCGTCAACGTCGCAGCGACCTGAACCAGGGCAACATCTACGATCACTTCGCCGTCGTTTATGAATGGGCCGACGGAACGCGCGCGTTCGCGAACACACGACAAATCAAGGGCTGCATGAATCAGACCGAAGATTTTGTTTTCGGAAGCGAAGGTTCCGCCCAACTGATCCGTCACGAGATCGACGGCCGGACCCCGTGGAAGTTCACCGACCAAAAAGTACAGATGCATCAGGCCGAACAAGACGAACTGTACAAAGCGATTCGCGGCCAACGCGAACGGATCAACAACGGCACGTACATGTGTCGCAGTACGATGATGGCGATCATGGGCCGCGAGGTCACCTACTGCGGCAAAGAATTGTCGTACGAACAAGTGGCCACCAGTCCCATGGACTTACGCCCCAACGCATACGAATTTGGCGATGCTCCCGAAGTCGTCATCGCCCAACCGGGCGAGTACGAATTCCCGCTCGCTTGAGAGTAGCGGCAACTGAAAATTTACCTCGATGAAAGTGTTTGACTGATGAGCACGGCTGCTTTCCCGAACGAATCGCTTTCGCAACGCTTGCCGTCGGGTGATGGTACCCCGGCCGATTCAACAACGCCGGCCTGGCTGGTACGGATCGATCGCTGGGCGGAAAGGCTTGGTGATCGGGTCAATCCGATCATGATCAAAGAAACGCGTCAGGCGCTCAAGAGTCGTCAATTTGTCGTGACGTTTTCGGTGTTGTTGGTCGCCGCGTTCGGTTGGACCGTCGCCGGCAGCTTGTCGATGATGCCGTTGATCTACACGACGCCGTCGGCTTCTCGGATGCTGATCGGATACTACTTGGTCTTGGCGTTACCCATGTTACTGGTCGTTCCGTTGGCGGCGTATCGATCGCTCGAGGCGGAGATCGACGACGGCACGTTGGAACTGTTGTCGATCACGGCGCTGAGTCCGTGGCAAATTGTGCTGGGGAAACTCGCCAGCGCCTCGTTGCAAATGATGCTGTACTTGGTCGCGTTGTTTCCTTGTGTCGCTTACGCCTACACGCTTCGTGGCGTCGACTTGCCGACGCTCGCGCTAATGATGTCGACCCTGATCGTTTCGGCGTTGACGCTGACGGTGCTGGCGTTGTCGTTCGCGCCGTTGGCCCGCGGCCGGACCGGTCGGATCAGCACTTTGTTGGTCGTGCTCAGTGCGTTGTTGTTGGCGGAGTATTTGATCGGTGCGGCGATGATCTCGATGATCATGTATGGCAACCCGTTGCCGGTTTCATGGACCGTGTTCATTCTTGTCGTTGCCACATTGCTCGCTGCGGCGATCAGTCATCTGTTGCTAACGACCACGGCGGCGCAGTTGACGCCTGAGAGCGAAAACCGCAGTAGCGGGATACGTTGGTCGCTGTTGATGCTGACCGTTTTAGTATTCGCGATCAACGTGTTTGCGATCGAATGGATCACCGAAGCCCGCGAACAGGTGTTAGCCGTTTTCATGCCCTCAATCATGATCATGGGGCTGCTCTGGACATTCGCCGGAGCGATGATGGCGGCGGAATCAGCCGCGTTGACCCCGCGGATCCAACGCGAATTGCCGGGCAATTTTTTCAGTCGAATGTTGCTTGTGTTTTTCACACCCGGACCGGCCACAGGGTTGGTTTTTGCTTGCTTGGGCATTGGCACGCTGTTGATCGCGGCAATGGCGGGAACCGAGCGGATTCAAGACCTTGGTAGTCAGGTTCGGGCGCGCGAATGGACGTTGTTGCGACACGCGATGGTAGCCTATTGCGGTTACTTGATCATGTTCTTAGTACTGGTCCGATGGATCGTGGCGATCTTGCGGATCAACAATCATCCGCGGGTCGAGATCGGATTGGCCGCGTTGATCGCGGTGGCGGTCTTATCGTCGCTAGTACCCTACTCGATCGGCTTGCACTACAACGATTATCGACCGTATAGCTATTCAGGTTGGCAGATCACCAATTGGGTATGGACGATCGGCATGATCTTTGACAACCAATCCTTGCGATGGGTCAACGAAGTCGGCATCTCGAGCATGTTGATGGGTTTCTTGATCGCGATCGCCGGAGTCGGCCGCCGAGCCTTACCGATGCGAACGGCGACGCCGGAAGCGGTGCTGGCCGAACGGGCGAAGTAATCGTGCGGTTTACGGCTCGTTGGTTTAGTGAGCCGACGTGCTAGCGGTGTATTAACTTAATCGTTTAACGGCAAGCCGCAGGCGACAGAGCTTGAGAACGCAGACGCCTGCGGCTTGCCGTTAAACGAAAACGCCCAATCGTGCACTAAATCAACAGCCCGCTAGCTTCGGGCCTTACGGGAAGTAAGCCACCATCCGAAGCCCGTGGCTAGCGCCATCGGCTCACATGAACTGCCTAGCACTCATCAATACGCTGCTTACTTTTTGGCTCTTCGTTTGGCCTCGAGCAGTCGTTCGGTGTAGCTGGGTTGATCGCCGGTGGTGCCTTTGCCAGTAGGCTCGGTATTTTTGGTGCCGGGTTTCGCCCCAGAGGTGGCGTTCGAATCACGAGCATTCTCAAGAGCATCGTCCAAAACATCGCCTTGTGTCGACGTGGGCACCGAAGTCGGATCGAACCGGGTCGAGGCGGCTCGACCGGCGAGCGACTCACGCGTCGCTTGCTTTTGTTGACGCAGTTGATCCAGTCGTTGCACCTGAGCCGGGGCGATTTCTCCGCGCCCGATCAGAGCATCGGTCCAACGTTTGATGAATCCGAAACGGATCGCAACCCGGCGGATCAGGATGTCAACGAAGAATAGCGTCAATGCCAGCAGCACAAACCACGGCCACGCATCACGAATCCGACGGGCTAAGGGAAGTCCACCCCGGAACGGGTCGTTTTCCAAAACCGCTTCGTCGACTTCCGACCCCAAGGGCGACGTGACGACGCCCGGTTGGCCACCTTCGGGACGCAGTGATGCGAGTTGTGCGAGAAGCGATTGATTGGTTTCCCGATAACGGAACTCTTCGCTGTAGGGCACCGTCACGCCGGCGCTCAGTGGCGCGTTGCCCATGCCGGGCAAGACGTTGACGAAATATGTTCCGGCCCGATCGATGGGAAATCGGCCGGCGTATCGTCCCGGCGCGGTTTGTTCCATCCGCAACGGAACCGGGGTCAGCGATGGATCCAATACCGACCCCGCGACCTCCAAGAAATTCAAGTAGCGATCGTCTTCGCCGAGCGCCGTCACGATCACATCGACGAATCCGTCGTCGACCTTAGTGGCCAACGAGAATTGTCCGGTGTCGCCCGTTGGACGCATCAACCATCGCACCAATTGCGAATGTAGCTTTTCGTAACCCGGCCAAGACGCCCATTGCTTGGCCCAACGTTGCCCCGCGTCGGTGGACAAGACCGCCGTACGGCCGAGACCGTAGTTCCATGTCGCCAATACTGTGGCGTTTTCGGGCGAGTCGGGAAGCGGAGAACGCAAGACGACCTGCGCGAGCGGACTGGTCTTCGTTTGAGTCATCACAAACCCGGTGATCGGCGGCAAAACGGTATCGATTCCATCGACGACCGGGTGCGGATAGATGATCTCCGGCGAAGCACCACCGGGCGGTTCATAAATCAACGGCCGGGCAACGCGACGGGCTTCACGTTGAAAGATCCCGGGCAAAGCACGGCCTGATTTGACGGCGTAATACTTGCCGCCCGTCCGCGACGCGATTTGACTGAGCCGTTTGCTCTCGGTCAAACCGTGCGACGCAACGGCCACGGTACTGATCGTGATGTTGTTGTCTTTGAAGGCGTTGATCACGGCGTTGGACGGATCGCTCGGATCACCGTCGCTGATGATGATGCAGTGTTTGATCGAGGCATTCACGCGAGCCAAACCGGCGACGGCCATCCGCATCGCGGGATCAAATTCCGGCATATCCCCAGGGGTCATTTTGCCGACCGCAGCCATCATCGCTTTTCGATTCGGGCCGACTTCGAGCATTCCTTTGCTGCCGCCCCACAACCATTGATCGCCCTGCATGGTCCAGTGCAGTACGCCGGAGTAGTCGGCACCGCCGAGTTGCCGGATGGCGGCCTTGGCGATCTCTTTTTGCCAGTAGTTACCCTGCGCCATTTCGCTCGCGTGCATGATCAGCGCGAGTGCCCCGACGGCTTGGACTTTCGTATTCTTGATTTTGAAATCGACGGGCATCGCTTTTTCAATTTCCGTCCCCGTCCATCCGCCCGCACCCAATGAATCGGGTCCGCCGATCATTAACAATCCCGCACCGAGTTGTTGAGTGTTGCGGACAAGCATCTCGATCTGCTCGTCGGTGAAACTGGTAATCGTCTGCGTCGAATCACCGGACACGCGTGGCACGCCGGCCAAGATTACCGCGTCGTAGGGCTGCAACTCCGCGATGCTGCCGAACAACCGATCGGCCGCCATCGGGGTGACTTCGATGTCGGCGTCACGCAACGAATCAATCATCAATTGATAGTCACCGAGTTCATCCACACTGTGAATCAGCAATACTCGTCCTTTGCCGCGCACGTAGGTGTAACCGGTGGCCGAATTGTTTTGCGTCAAGACATCATCGGCTTCGTCGTCGGCGATGAATTCGGCCTCGTACGTGTAGGCGGCCGGTTGGTCGATCGTGTGTTTGAGCGGGAAGACGTTCTTGCCGGGTTCCAGTTCAACGGTCTGTTCGAGCAACAAGGATTCCTCGCCGCCGACCTGTTGCTTCACCCGCAACCGTCCACGCACGGGCTTGGAGTTTGCCCCAGCATCGTCCGTGGTTGCCGGATCGGCGGGTGCCGCTTGACGCGGTGTGCCTTGGCGATCGACCACAATGCGGGCTTCGAACGGTTGGCCTTTGCGGATATTCGCCGGAAGATCAATTTTCTCAACGAGTACCTCTTGAGAGGCTTCGGTGACGATCGGGACAATATCGATGCCGATGCCGGCGGCCGTCACTCGAGCCGCCATCGTGCGTGCCCGTCCGACGTTCTCGTTTCCATCTGTCACGATCACGATTCGTCGTGAAGTGTCTTCGGGCATCGAGGCTTGAGCCAAATTTAGAGCCGCTTCGAGGTTGGTCGCGTCGGTGCGTTGCAATAAACTTTCCAACCGACGCATCGGCGGCACGTCGTCGTCATAGGGTGGGATCTCGATCGTGGCGTCGCGACCAAACACGATCATCCCGGCCCGATCATTGCGGGCCTCGTTGCGGTGTTTTCGAACGGCCTCAATGACATAGTCCAACATCGCGTTGCGTTTTTCCAACGGGATGCTTTCGCTTTGATCGAGCACGTACATGACCGTCATCCGGTCACTGACCCAGACCAATTGCACGCCCGCCAACGCGGCGACGACGATCATCCACACCAACGTGCGAAAACCCAACGCCATCCAACGCCGAACCGGCCCGAGCACTCTTAGATGCTGCCACCCCCACAGCCAAAGCAGCGGCAAGACGAGCAACCAGACTAGGTAGCCGGGCGATTCGAATCCGAGACGGAAGGGGAAGGACATGGAGTGAAGAGTGAAGAGTGAAGAGTGAAGAGTGAGGAGTGAGGAGATACAAGCAACTTAGTCGGTGGTTTTGGTTCGGTCCCAGAAGGTGAGGGCAAAGATCACGAAAATGATCGCGGCCATGATGGCCGGTGAAATCCAAAAATCACGCCACTGGGCCATCGTCTCGTTCAGAATTCCCTGGTCCAACGAGGCCGGCAAATCTCGCGAGAACATTTTGGTGAACGTTTCCAAAAACGATGCCGATGGTGCCGAGCCGCGAGCTTCACCTAATGCCTCGACGTATTGAGGTGCCGCGGTGACTTGTTTTCCGTAGTCGCCGAACGTCAGGTTCAACGGGATCGATCCGAACAAACTGCCGCCGGCCATGATCCGATAGCCGAAAAACATCCCAACGCCTTGCGTCAAAAAGACGAGCAAGCCTTGAGCTTGACCGCGGATCGCTTTGGGGGCTTTCTGGTCTGTGTACATGAACCCGGTGACGAAAAAGAAGTCGTAACAGATCCCGTGCAGGGCGACGGCGAGCAACAGCATCCAAGTCGTTTGGTCGGCCGCTCCGAACGCGAAGAGCAGATAGCGAACGAACCAACACGCCATTCCGATCAAGATCATCATCTTCACGCCCAACCGACGGAAGAAGAATGGGATCAAAAGCATGAAGAAGATCTCAGACATTTGACCGATGGTCATCGTCGCGCCTGATTCGGCGAACCCGGTTTGATTCAAGTAGGTTGCCGTCATCCCGTAATAGTATGCCAACGGAATGCAGATCAACGTCGAACAAACGGCAAAGACGAAGAAGTTCCAATTGGCCAATAGCTTGAAGGCATCGACCATGAACAACGACCGCACGTCCATCGGTTGCCCCTTCAACGGCGGCGGTGTGTGGGGCAGGGCAAAGCACAACAAGCCCAAGGCGAGTGAACTGCCCGCGCCCAACCAAAAGATGTTGTACGAGGCCGACCAACCGAAGATGCCGAGCGTCAAGCCGGCGACGATCCAACCGATCGTGCCCCAAACACGAATCTTAGGGAATTGATCCTGGTGGGGAATATGGGTGAACGCGATCGTGTTGCCCAAGCCTAGGGTCGGCATGTAACACAACAGATAGGCCAAAATCATCCACACGAGCGTCTTACCGGCGGTGTTTTGGTTGGCTTGCATTTCCAAGAACGCGGCCGCTTCATAAGTCCCGGCGGCTTTCATCGATTCGGCGGACTCGGTCGCAAACGTGGACGCTTGGTCGGCGATGCCGGGCAATGACAGCATGATCACGCCGCCGACAAGCATCAGCACACCCATGACCTTTTCGGAGGCAAAGAAACGGTCGGCGATCAAACCCAAGAACAAAGGCGCGAAGATCGCCGCGATCGGAGCCGCCTCGTATGCCCCGCCGATGAAGGCGCCGAGCAGGTGCGTGTCCATCGCGGCGGATAACGTCGCGAACCACGCCCCCCAGGCAAAGAATTGCAGGAACATCATCGCCGAGAGTAAAAAGACAATGGTCGTTCCCGACCCGGCGGCACCAAGCGTGCCCGCAACGTCGGGGTTGGCAGCCGCATCGGGCAGACTCGGAACGGGAGCCGATTCATTCGGGTCATTCGTCATGGTAATTTTCGCAAAACCTCAAGCCGGAAAAAGCAATCACAGATGCGTATCGTATCACGGTCCCGCATTCCGTGCCTCATCGTTCCGCCAAGTGTTTCATAGACGGCATTCGGTAGGCGTTTGGTAGGCGTTTGGTAGGCTGGGTCGCAGCGATAGCGGAGACCCGGCATGGGGAAGCAGTTGGCGGTTAGCGGTTAGCGGTTGGCGGTTGGCGGTTGGCGGTTGGCGGTTGGCGGTTGACGGTTGACGGTTGACGGTTGACGGTTGACTGCCGGGTCTTCGCCGAAGCGGCTACGACCCAGCCTACTCTTCACTCTTCACTCTTCACTCTTCACTCTTCACTCTTCACTCTTCACTCTTCACTCTTCACTCTTCACTCTTCACTCTTCACTCTTCAATCTGCGAGCCGCCGTAATCAGCGACGGCAGCGAGCTTGCCGACCACTTTGCGGCTCGCCCAGGAACCCACTACACGCGACAATCCAAGAAAGATAGGCTGCCTGCGATGACCTAGTCACCGATTAGTGTGCCTGCACCCCCAATCCTACTCGGGTTCTTTCAGCTTCAAAACGATCGAATCGTCGACCACTTCAATGCTTTCAAACTTGCGCAGAATCTCGGCGTTCTTGCGGTCCTTGTACGCGTCTTTGGCAAGATTCTCCTGCGAAAAACCTTCCAAGACCGTTTCAGGAATGCGCTCGCCCTTGACGCTCGCGTCGGTTAGCCGCACTTCGAGAATGCCGTCTTGCATCGAAACATCGAATTCAGCATCGGCGTTGAAAAACCGGCCTCCTCCGCCGGGGACCATGTCCGTCGGAAAGCTGACTTCGCCGAACACGCGGCCTTCTTCAATTCGCACGAAAACGCGACCGCGGAGTTGTTCTTCGGTGGCGATCAGTGCGTTGATTTCTTCAGCCGTCAAAACGAGTTCCTTCATCGGCTCGGCGGCAACCGGGGCAGCGGTTTCGCCCGCAGGCTGAGTACCCGGTTCCGCAGCAGGTTGCTCGCCCGGTTGCTCGGCAGCCACTTCACTGTCGGTGGGTTGGTCGTCACCGGTTGATTCGTCGGCGACGGTCGAGCCCGTTTCGGTTTCGTCGGTGGGTGTCGTCTCGCCTTTGACTTGGCTGGTGAAGGCTTCGATTCGAGCTTGCAGTTCCTCCAATTCCTTCTCTTCCATTTCCACCACCGGAATTTCCGCCGGTTGGGTGTCGGTGTACTTGGCCACTTGGCTGGTCAAGAACCAATAGGTGCCAAACCCGATCCCGATCATCGCCAACAAGGTCACCACGAGCGTGCCCAAGCACCCCCAGAACCAGCAGCCGAGTCCTGATTTTCGCGGCGGCCCGCCCGGACCACCGGGTGCGTTGGAGGCACCTGGTTCATACGGCCGCGGCCCGGCGGTTGCGAACTCGGAAGAGGGATTCCCTTGAGTCCAAGGCGCACGGTTGGGGTTCGGATCGGTCGGTTGGGACATTTTGATTTCGCGAAAGAGTCAGGAACACGGACGGTGGGTCAGCAGTCCTTCAACTGCAAGACGGATTGTCGGGCACGACGCAAGAACTCAATCTTAGGCTCGCCGGCTTCCAAGAAAATAGGAGCCCCGATCGTGATGCAAGATAACAGAGGCACCGGCAGGACTTCGCCCCGAGGCAAAATGCGGTTGAGATTCTCCATGTAGACGGGGACCAACTCCAGGTCCGGGCGTTTTTTTCCAAGGTAATACAGCCCGCTCTTGAAGTCGCTCATTTCTTCGCCGGCGCTGCGACTGCCCTCCGGAAAGACGATCAACGAATAAATGTCGCCCATTTGGCGGATCATGCTGTCGATCGGACTTTTGTGGACTTTGATCTCTTTGCGGTCGATCAACAGCGCGTTGAAACTTTTGGCGATATGCGGTTTGAACCAACCACCACTCCAATAGTCCTTGGCGGCGACCGGGCGGGTCAAGGCGCGGATTTCCTTGGGCAACGCCGACCACAACACCACCGCGTCGAGGTGGCTGGTGTGGTTGGCGAAGTAGATGCGTTGGCAGGTGTCCGGTTGGCAATCGATCCACCGCACGGTGAAACCGCTGAACATCTTCGCCAACAGAACGATCGCATGGCTGGTAAGGGTCATGCGGCTAGTTTAGCCGCCCAGTGGGGAGTCTCGTAGGGCGGAGGAAAGAGATGCCCCGATGCCCATTCGCTCTGCCCTACGGGGCGCGAAGCTTGGCCGCTATATTGCTTGCCTCGTTGATCTAGCCCGCGTCTCGTTCGGCCCGCCCTGAACTCTTCCCCTGACCTTGAATTCATGTCCCAATCGCTCCCCAACGTTCTTGCCGCCCGATACGCCAGTGACGCGATGGTCGCGATTTGGTCTCCCGAAGCCAAAGTCGTTCAAGAGCGTCGGCTTTGGATCGCGGTCATGCGAGCCCAAAAGGATCTCGGTGTGACGATCCAAGACGGCGTGATCGAGGCTTACGAAGCCGTCGTCGATCAGGTCGACTTGGCATCGATCGACCGCCGCGAACGTATCACCAAACACGACGTCAAAGCCCGCATCGAAGAGTTCAACGACTTGGCCGGTCACGAACACATCCATAAAGGCATGACGTCCCGCGACTTGACCGAGAACGTCGAGCAGTTGCAAATCCGCTTGGCTCTCGAGTTGGTCCGCGATCGAATCGTGACGGCACTCGCGTTGGTCGCCGAACGGGCCACCGAATTTGCCGAACTCGCAATCGCCGGACGCAGTCACAACGTACCGGCACAGGTCACGACGGTGGGCAAACGATTCGCCAACGTCGCCGAAGAGTTGTTGGTCGCTCATCAACGCATCGATGAATTGATCGCTCGTTACCCGCTGCGTGGAATCAAGGGCCCCGTTGGAACGCAGCAAGATATGTTCGACTTGTTTCAAAGCGACGCGTCCAAGCTGCAACAACTTGACGCTCGCATCGCCGAAAGCTTGGGATTCTGTTCGGTGTTGGACTCGGTCGGTCAAGTCTATGCCCGCTCGCTAGATTTTGATGTCGTTTCGGCACTCGTGCAGCTCTCGTCGGCACCGGCCAATTTTGCCCGGACGTTGCGTTTGATGGCCGGGGCGGAATTGGCCACCGAAGGATTCAAACCGGGCCAAGTCGGTTCGTCGGCGATGCCACATAAAATGAACGCCCGATCGGCCGAACGGATCGACGGGTTCGCCGTGATCTTGAGAGGTTATTTGTCGATGGTCGGTGGTTTATTGGGCGACCAGTGGAACGAGGGCGACGTCAGTTGCAGTGTTGTGCGTCGAGTCGCCGTTCCGGACGCGTTCTTGGCGATCGACGGTCAGATGGAAACGTTCTTGACCGTACTGGCCGACTACGGAGTTTATCCGGCGGTGATCGATCGAGAGCTACGACGTTATCTGCCGTTCTTGGCGACAACCAAGATCCTAGTCGCGGCCGTCAAGTCAGGCGTCGGTCGCGAGGCGGCTCACGAAGCCATCAAAGAACACGCCGTTGCGGCGGCGCTGGCGATGCGAGAAACCGGACGCGATGACAATGATTTGCTCGAACGTCTTGCCGCCGACGAGCGAATTCCGATGAACGCCGAACAGCTCCACGCCGCGATCGGAGCCCCGATCGAATTCATCGGTAACGCGGTGGATCAGATTAAACGGGTCAATCAGCGGATCGAAAAGCTCGTTCAGGCCAACCCATCAGCGGCGAGTTATCGACCGGGTAGCATTCTGTGAAAAGAACTACTGCTTTGTCCAACTTTAATTTTAGGATTAGCCGTTTTGGCGCTAGCGGGCTGTTGATTTGGTTTGCATCGTAACCCGAAGCGTGAGCGAGGGATACCTACAAAGGATTTCATGGCGTTCAATCCCTCGCTGACGCTTCGGGTTACGATTAAATCAACACGCCGCTAGCGCCCAACCGGCTAA
The DNA here is from genome assembly GCF_007859915.1 of Neorhodopirellula pilleata. Lineage (GTDB taxonomy): Bacteria > Planctomycetota > Planctomycetia > Pirellulales > Pirellulaceae > Rhodopirellula > Rhodopirellula pilleata. Next base: position 436,818 of record NZ_SJPM01000006.1, on the reverse strand, counting down.
TGTTGCCGACCCTAAAGTTGAATTTAGACAAAGCACTACCGTGATTCCAATGGAATCACATCGCGTTCGGTGCAACCGGTGTAGATTTGACGCGGACGGTTGATTCGGAACGCGGGGTTGGCGTGCATTTCACGCCAGTGTGCGATCCAACCGGGTAGACGTCCGATCGCGAACAAGACCGTGAACATCTGCACGGGAATGCCGAGCGCCCGGTAGATCACGCCGGAATAGAAGTCGACGTTGGGATACAACTTGCGTTCGATGAAGTACTCGTCTCGCAGCGCCACCTCTTCAAGTTGCTGAGCGACTACAAACAACGGGTCATCGAGATTCAACTTGGCGAGCAGTTTGTCGCAACACGCCCGGATGATCGTCGCCCGCGGATCGAAGTTCTTGTAGACGCGGTGACCAAAGCCCATCAAGCGGAAGTTGCTTTCTTTGTCTTTGGCCATGTCGACATACTTCTTGACGTTGCCGCCATCCATTGCGATCTGTTCGAGCATGTTCACGCACGCTTCGTTGGCACCACCGTGCAACGGTCCCCACAGGGCGCTGATCCCGGCGCTGATGGATGCGAACAAGTTCGCGTTGCTGCTGCCGACCATTCGCACCGTCGAGGTGCTGCAGTTTTGTTCGTGGTCGGCGTGAACGATCAGCAACAAGTTCAACGCTTCGGCAAAGTCCGGATCGACGAAGTAATCCGACGCCGGCGTGGCGAACATCATGTGCAAGAAGTTTTCGCAATAGCTCAATTCGTTCTTGGGATACATGAACGGTTGGCCGATCGACTTCTTGTAGCTGTACGCCGCGATCGTGGGCAATTTGGCGAGCAACCGGTAGATCGAAATTTCGACTTGGCGTTGGTCGTCCAGGTCGAGCGAATCTTGATAGAAGGTCGAAAGTGCGCCGACTACGCTACTGAGGATCGCCATCGGATGAGCGTCGCGGGGGAAGCCGTTGTAGAACGCCTTCATGTCCTCGTGGATCATCGTGTGTTCACGGATGCCGGCCCGGAACGTTTCGATCTCTTTGGTCGACGGCAATTCGCCGTACATCAGCAAGAACGCGGTTTCGATGAAATCGCAATTCGCGGCAAGTTGTTCGATCGGGTACCCGCGGTATCGCAGGACGCCTTTTTCGCCATCGAGGAATGTGATCGCGCTGCGAGTGCTGCCCGTGTTGACAAATCCTTCGTCCAACGTGATCGCTCCCGTTTGGGCTCGAAGGCGGCTGATGTCTAGGGCTCGTTCGCCTTCGGTGCCTTCGACCAAGGGCAGTTCACAGGTTTCACCCCCGATTTGCACGCGGACGGTGTCGACTTCTTGCAATTCCAAACTAGCGGAGGGCTTCATGAGAGATGCGTTGGCAATGGGTCTTGAAGTTTTAAGTGGGTCCTGGATTTTCAGGACGGTTCGATCGGCTTGCGTGGGGTTCTCGCCAGTGTAGCCCTGTGTCATCCGGCGGACAATTAGAGGGCCCTCGGACAATTAGATGGAGCGTGTTCGCCGTCGACGGTTCGATCTTCAGAGCGTTTCTCGCGACGTGACCGAGGGCGTTGCTCGGATCGGCAGGCGTTTCTCTGGGCGATGCGATGCGGTAGGTTATCCATGGCGAATGATTTGGCGTCGCCAATTCTTGGGATCGTTCGATTCGAGACGGTCCGTTCGACCAGGTTGATTAGAAAATAGTTGATTAGAAAATATCCATGCGAGCGCATATTTTGGTCGTCGAGGACGAACAGCACCTCGGCGTGGGCATCAAGTACAACCTCGAAGCGGAAGGTTATCGCGTTTCGCTGGTCGAAGACGGTCCCTCGGCGCTCAAATTGATCGATCATTCGGCCCAGTCCATCGATTTGGTGATTTTAGATTTGATGCTGCCGGGGATGAGCGGCTATTCGGTTTGCCAGCGAATCCGCACGGCCGGCTTGTCGTTGCCGGTGTTAATGTTGTCGGCCCGCACGTTGCCCGAAGACCGCACCCGCGGATTCGACGTCGGGGCGAACCAATACATGAGCAAGCCGTTTGAACTGGACGAGCTTCTCAGCCGGGTCAAAAATTTACTGCAAATTTCACAAGCCGCCGGCAACTACCCGGGCGTCAGTGGCTTTCCCAAGGGCGCCAGCTTTCAACCCGGCGGCTCCGCGCAACCGGCCGGCTCGGTCAGCGGCCAAAGCGTCGGCCCGGCGAATTCGGCGGCGGCATCGGCTCCGGTGGAATCGATCCAGTTCGGCAATATCTCGGTCGACTTCCGGACGCATCAAGTCCGCGTCGACGGCAAGCCCACCAAAATGACCGTTCGCGAGCTGCGGTTGCTGCGGTACTTCGTCGAAAACCCCGAGCGTGTGATCAGCCGCGCCGAGCTGCTCGTCAACGTATGGGAAACGTCCGGTAATTTGCAAACCCGCGCGGTCGATCAATTCATTGCGAAACTCCGTAAAATGATCGAGCCTTCCCCCGCCGAACCGATCCATTTGCTGACGATTCGTGATGCCGGTTATCGTTTCGTTTTGCAGCCGGAAAAAGAAGAGCCGAGCGAAGACCACTAGTGTTTCGTCAAAACTTAATTTTAGAGTGAGCCGAACGCGCTAGCGTCGGGCAATACCCGCGGCTAGCGGGCTGTTGATTGAGTGCACGATTGGGCGTTTTCGTTTAACGGCAAGCCGCAGGCGTCTGCGTTCACAAGCTCTGTCGCCTGCGGCTTGCCGTTAAACGACTAAATCAACAGCCCGCTAGCGCCTCACTTCACTCTAATCACTATGCGAAAAACACGCAGCGTCGTACACTCTGACTTCACATCGGTTGATTTCCGATGCCGTTGGCGGTTAATCGTGCACTCTCCTTCCTCTGACCCATTTGACAAGCGTGTCTGAACTCACTCGCTCGCAATCTCTTTTTCTGCGTCATGAATTTGCGATCCGTCGCGTGCATTCGCTCCTGGGCATCGTCCCGCTGGGGCTTTATATGTGCATTCACCTGACGACCAACGCCAGTTTGCTCAGTGGGACGGCGACGTTTCAGCGCGCGGTGTTTTATATCCACTCGCTCGGGGCGGCGCTACCGATCGTGGAATGGGGCGGAATCTTTTTCCCGTTGCTTTTTCACGCGATTTTGGGCGTTTGGATCATCAAGACCGGCCGTTCGAATTTGGGCAACTACCAATTCACCGGCAATAAACGTTATGTCTGGCAACGTTGGACCGGATTGATCGCCTTCGTTTTCCTGATGGTTCACGTGCTTCACCTGCACGGGTGGTTTCATGTCGGCCCGTGGCTCGCGGTGATGAAGCCGCTCGGTTTCGCCAATTTCTATCCGTACAATGCGGCGTCATCATTGGCCTTGGCCATGGACCGATTCATTTGGGGTTTCTGGCCGGCGTTCTACCTGATCGGCGTCCTGGCGACGGTCTATCACCTCGCCAACGGTTTGTGGACCGCCGGAATCACTTGGGGCTTATGGATTTCGCCGGCGGCTCAACAACGGGCGACCAAAGTCTGTGTGGTGTTCGGGGTGGTTTTGGCGGTTATTGGAACGAGCGCCTGGTGGGCGGCCGTTCGCCCCGGACCGGAAGAGATCGCCGCCGCCCGCGTGCTTGAAGACGAAATGTATGAAGCGGCTCTGAAAACAGGATTGGTTTACGACATGCCTGAGAAGCGGACCTCCGGTCACTCCGACGAATTGGTCCCCGCTGAAGGCGAGTCGGTATCCGCTGATTGACCCGTCGAAACGCGACCGCATCCCATCAACTCAACAACTCAACTGCTCCATTCCTAATCGGAACTCGAAGGTTCACACTCATGGCAGCTTCTTCTCAACCCGCTCACGTCGTCGTCATCGGCGGTGGCTTGGCCGGTTTGGCCTCGACTATGAAATTGGCCGAACTCGGCGCGACCGTTGACCTGATCAGCCTCACCCCGGTCAAACGTTCGCACAGTGTGTGTGCCCAAGGCGGCATCAACAGTTGCAACGATGCGACCCGGCAACTCGGTGATGCCGAATGGAAACACCTCGACGATACGGTCTACGGCGGCGACTTCCTGAACCACCAACCGCCCGTCAAAGAAATGGCGTTTTGGGCTCCTAAAGTGATCGAATTGATGGACCGTTTGGGCGTCCCGTTCAACCGCACCGGGGAAGGCTTCATCGACCGTCGCCGGTTCGGCGGCACGCTTTACAAACGAACCGCATTTGCCGGCGCGACGACGGGGCAACAATTGCTCTACGCGCTCGACGAACAAGTCCGTCGCCGCGAAGCCGAAGGGTCGGTAAAGAAGTTCGAGTTTTGGGATTTCTTGGGACCGATCCAAGATGAAACCGGTCGTTGCCGCGGCGCGGTTGCTCAAAATATGACGACGATGGAAATCCGTGCCTTCCCGGCCGACGCGGTCGTCGTCGCGACCGGCGGATGCGGCTTGATCTACGGTCGCAGCACGATGAGCGTGTTCTGTACCGGCAGTGCGGCGAGCCGATGTTTCCAAGCGGGCGCCAAATACGGCAACGCCGAGTTCATCCAAGTTCACCCGACCGCGATTCCAGGTGCCGATAAGCTGCGTCTGATGAGCGAATCGGCTCGCGGCGAAGGCGGGCGAGTTTGGGTTCCCCGCACGCCGCAAGATCCTCGGGCACCGCGGGACATCCCCGAAGCGGACCGGTACTACTTCCTCGAAGAACGCTATCCCGAATACGGCAACCTCGTTCCACGTGACATCGCCACACGAGAGATCTTTGACATCTGCGTCAACGAAGGACTCAGCGTCGAAGACGATCGTATGTGCGTTTACTTGGACCTGACGCATATCCCGCGTGCGGAACTCGATCGCAAGCTGGGCGGGATTTTGGAAATCTACGAGAAGTTCCAAGGCGTCGACCCGCGTGACGAGCCGATGAAGATCTTCCCCGCCGTGCACTACTCGATGGGTGGTCTGTGGGCCGATTACGTCAAGAGCGCCAACGGCGGCCTCGAAGCCGGTGCCCCCCAAAACCACATGACGAGCATAGAAGGCTTGTACGCGATCGGTGAATGCGATTACCACTATCACGGGGCCAACCGCTTGGGTGCGAACTCGTTGTTGTCATGTATCTTCTCGGGGCTGTTCACCGGTTCGTCGATCATCAACTACGCGGCTTCTCAAAAATCCGGCGGCAAGGATGTGCCAAACGAGGTGCTCGAATCGGCCGTCAAGGCGCAACAGGAACGGCACGATGCACTCTTGCACGGCAACCCCGACAGCGACGAGAACCCGTACCTGATTCACCAAGAGTTGGGTGATCTGATGACCCGCGTCGCGACCGTCGTGCGAAAGAACGAACAGCTCACCGAAGCGATTGCCAAGGTGGACGAACTGCACGAACGCGCGATGAAGGTCAGCCTCGCCGACACGGGAGCCTGGACGAATCAAAACGTCGTCTTCGCCAAAGCACTTCAGGACATGTTCCCGCTCGCCAAAGCCTTGCTCAAAGGAGCCTTGCAACGCGACGAATGCCGAGGCGCCCACTTCAAGCCGGCTTTCGCCAAACCATCGCTGACAAGCGAAGATCCCGTCGAGCGTCGTCGTCAAGCGGAAGAATGGTGCGATGCGTTCGAAGAAAATAATCGCAAGTTCCTCAAGAGCACGATCGCGACCTGGAACGCGGCTTCGAACCAAGTCGAGCTGACGTACGAAGACATCGACACCTCATTGATCCCGCCACGGCCGAGGCTCTACGGCCTCGTCGGTGCCGAAGCGATCGAAGAGGTTTGGAACGAGCGAGCCAACGCGAAAGAAGGGCGAACCGATCCATCACAATTAGTCGGCTCGGCTTAGTGTTCCGTCCAGCAAAATACGTCGGGTAGCGAAACTCGCCAAGAGTTTCGGCCCGGCCACCGAACAATCACCCACCAACATTCTCAACCCAAACTGACCCATGATCGCTCTCGAACCTTCGATCAAGAATCGTCCCGAGTTCATCAACGTTCGCGTTCGGCGGCAAAACGCGCCCGGTGAAAAACCGTACTGGGAACTTCACAAGATCAAGTACGAACCCGAGATGAACGTCATCAGCGTTCTGCAACGGATCGCCGCCCAGGCCACCAACACCGACGGCAAACGCGTCCCGCCGGTCGCGTGGGATTGTGGTTGTTTGGAAGAGGTCTGCGGATCATGCACGATGGTGATCAACGGCCGCGTGCGCCAAAGCTGCTCGGCGTTGGTCGACCGACTGCTCGCCGACAACCCCGACGAGATCGTGCTCGAACCGATGACCAAGTTTCCCGTCGTCCGCGACTTGGTGGTCGACCGTCAACGTCTCTTCCGAGCCCTCGAGCGAGTCAAAGCTTGGGTGCCCGTTGACAGCTATTACAACATGGGCCCCGGCGAACGGATTTTGCGAGACGACCAAGAACGCAACTATCCGCTGAGCCAATGCATGAGCTGCGGTTGTTGCTTGGAAGCCTGCCCGCAATACAACAAGATCGAGCCGAAGCAAAAAGACGGCGAAAGCAATGAAGCATTCGAAGAACGCAAGAAGGCGGAATTTGATGCCGGCTTCGTCGGACCGCACGCGATCTCGCAGGCGATGTTGTTCAACAACCATCCGACTGGCAAGTCGCTCGCCGGTGAACGACTCGACGCTTTGACCGGCCCCGGAGGCATTGCCGCGTGCGGCAACGCACAAAACTGCGTCGCCGTTTGCCCGAAAGAGATTCCGTTGACGACGTCGATCGCCCGCGCCGGACGAGCGACCACCTTGCACGCGATCAAGAAGTGGTTTGATAAGTAGCGCGTGACGATTTGGGAATTTTCGCTTTACGCTTCACTTGTCCTGGCTGGTTTTCTCGCCGGGGTGATTAACACGATCGCCGGCGGAGGATCTTTCTTAACCCTGCCGGCGCTGATGTGGTTCGGGCTCGATCCGCAAACGGCCAACGCCACCAACCGAATCGCGATTCTGTTTTCCACCGCGTCGGCGACTTACACGTTTCATCGTGACGGTCATTGGGACCGCCGGGCGACGATTCGGCTGGCGGTTCCCACGTTGCTCGGTGTGCCGCTGGGCGGGTCGCTGGCAATCTATTTGCCTCCCGAAGCCTTTCAAAGTGCGTTCGGGATTTTGTTGTTGGCGATGGCGGGATTGCTGCTGGCCAACCCCAAACGCTTTATCGACGCGGGCAGCAAACCGGCATTGTCGTCGCGTTGGCAATTTCCCGTTTTCTTGGCGATCGGGGTTTATGTCGGATTCATCCAAGCGGGCATGGGGATCTTGCTTTTGATGGCGATGGGATTTTTGTGTCGGCAAGACATGGTCGCATCCAATGCAATCAAGAACAGCATCGGCTTTCTCGTTACGCTCGCCGCCGCAAGTATTTTCGCGGTCTACGGGATGATCGATTGGATCCCCGGACTTGTGATGGCTGTCGGCAATGTCACCGGCGGAATCGTCGGTGCAAAACTAGCGATCAATAAAGGAGGCCGTTTGGTTTTCGTTTTCCTAGTCGTTGTGATGGTAGCCACCGGCATCCAATTATTGTGGACCGCCTAGGCCGGTACGTCATCATCTAGAAACCCGACTCGCAGGTATTGAAGGCTCGCAAATTGACGGTAAATCGCGATCCTCTTCAATGAAATAGCACCCACGCTCGACTCGCACAACTGCATAGGCAACTTCATAGTTTAGCGTTACTGAATCAACCTGAGTCGTCGACGCGTTCTCAAGCAAAACGCTAACCTTAGCGAACAGGAAGACATCGTGACGTCGCCCCAATTGGCAGTTCGGTAATGTTTACCACGTGATTTTGCTTGTTGGCGAAATTACCCTTCGCTCGAAGACTTGCCTACCGCGACCAGAACAGCTATTTTTCAAGTGGGTTCCGAATAAAACTCAAACAGTCATCCCGTGCTGAATGAGTCTCGGGCGATTAGCTCAGTTGGTTAGAGCGCTGCTTTCACACGGCAGAGGTCACAGATTCGAATTCTGTATCGCCCATTTTTCGATTTCCCAACAAATAACGATACCAAACTGCCCTGAGAGTGGATCTCGGAACGGCTTTTTCCTTTGATCGATTTTGGACAGACTGTCCAAAACGGTCCGATTGGAGACTGTTACCGATGCGAGTTCCCAAGTATTCCCGGCATAGTTCCGGTAAGGATTCTAGCCGCGATCAAGCCCGCGTTCGTCTGGGCGGACACACGTACTATCTCGGCGTCTACGGCTCGAAGGAATCCCGAGCCGAATACAAACGGCTTGTGGCCGAGTTCATCGCCAACGATGGCGTTATCGTTCGGCAGGACGCTAGGGCTGATTTGAGCCTAACCGAGCTATTCGCAAGCTACCTCGTGTGGGCAAGGAAGCACTACGGCAAGTCGGCAACCGAGTTTGACAAGATCAAACGCATCGTCAAACGCACACGACTGGTTTACGGCGATCTTGAGGCGAGTCGGTTTGGGTACCAGCAGTTTGAAGTTATCCGCACCGCTCTGCTTAACGATGGGGTCGGTCGAGACTACATCAACGGCAACATGGACAGGTTGGTGCGAGTGTTTCGCTGGGGTGCGTCTCGCAACTTGATCGAGCCATCGGTAGCCCAAAGCCTAGGGATGATCGAGCGACTGAAGCGAGGCCGAACCAACGCCCCAGAACGCAAGCCGGTCCCGCCCGTGCCTGCCGATGTCGTGCTCAAAACATTGCCGCACCTGTCCAGTGTGGTCAGCGACATGATTCGATTACAGATGGTCGTGGGGTCGAGACCGGGCGAATTGTGTAACCTCACCCCCGCGATGATCGATCGCACGGGCGACGTTTGGGAAGCAACATTGATCGAGCACAAAACCGCCCATCACGGAAAGTCTCGGACGCTTTTCATTGGTCCACAGGGGCAAGCGATCCTTAGCCCCTATCTGATGCGGTTTGGGGATGAGCATTGTTTCCGCCCGGTCGATGCCGAGAAGGAACGACGGGACGCACAGCATGCCGCCCGGAAAACTCCACTTTCGTGCGGGGATCGTCCTGGAACTAACAGGAAGCGAGCGCCCAAGGTTCGACCAGGACAGCACTACACAACGGCCAGCTACCGCCGAGCCATTCATCGGGCTTGTGATATGGCGTTTCCCGCTCCATCGCCGCTAGGAAGGCTGGAAGGCGAATCGGATCGGGCAAGGCTGGAACGATTGAATCCATCGCAGATCAAGCAGCTTCGCAAATGGCAGGCAGAGCACCGATGGAACCCGAACCAACTTAGGCACACGTTTGCGACAGACGCATGGAAGACGGAGGAACCGGAAGCCGTGCAGATTCTATTGGGGCATAGTGACCTGCGAACGACGTTGGTCTATGCCGAACGCGACCGGCGAAAAGCGATCGACGCAGCACGGCGAGTAGGTTGATCCATGGCACCAAGAAAAAAACCAATCGAGCGCCGACCATGCGACTTGTGCCGCGATGCGTCCGCAGCGTATAGCGAATCCAGGGGCGCGGCCGTCTGCCTGCGTTGCGCTCTGGCCGAACTGGCAAGCGAGACGGACAAGCCAACGAAGCCGCAGAGGCGGGCCGCACAGGGAGCGACAGCGGGCAAACAACACAAGTCACATCATCGCGATCGGTGATGTTCAGCGATTCACGGCGGGCTGCCGGCTTTCGCGACATACTAAGGGAGTCTGAACACCACGACGCGGACTGCCAAGAAGACTAGCGAGCCGAGCTCACGACTGCCTGAGCCTACGGACCTTCATGCATGGTCCGTAGGCTTTGGCTTTAAGTCTGCCACCGTGGCAGAGCAAGAGAAAAAGAGGGGGTACCCCCGGTCCCCGGGTGGTCCCCATCGCGGCCAGATGTGTATTTACATTCCCCATCGGGAACGCCAAGTCAGAAACATCGTGGTAATTTAGGGTGTTTTCAACTTCCAATCAGCCTGCTGGCGAACACCTATTCGAACAGCCAATCGCGAACTTTGTTTGTGACCGCGAGAAGCCGTTCATTGCTGATGTGGTGCCGATAGTTCGCTGCCATTGTTGCATCGACGTGTCCCATGATTGAGTTGACGGCTACTTGATCTGTGGTGGCACCCGCGATGGTGGCGAACGTATGACGAAGCCAATAAAAACCGCCTCTTTGGATAAATGCATTCTTTCGAGCCGCGGCGAAGCGTTCTGTAATTCGAACGCTGTCTAGCCCGAGTCGATTGCCGTTTGCGAGTAGGAATGCGAATTCGCCAAAGCGGGAATTGGTTCTCGCTAGAACCGCGTCGCGTACGCTTGTTGCTTCTTTGAGGGCTGCGATGGTTTCAGGCCAGAGTGGACACCATCGATCGACTTCAGTCTTAACTCTCGCGTAGTCGATCCACTCGGCCTTGATTGCATTGTCGATGACGCTTTGCGGCATGGACTGACAGTCCGTGTTACCGAACGCACAATTGATTCCAAGAAAGATTTGAGCCCGAAGTACCGATCCTGATTCGGCGAGCAGTGCATGGATTTGGTCGGCGGTGAAAAGTTTGGTTCCTTCGATCCTGCGAAGACGACGGATGACCTTCCTAGATGGTTTTCGGAAGTCTGGGCCGACTGCGATCTTAATTGTCAACTCAGAGTCCCAGAGCCATTTCAACAGGGTTTTCACCCGCGTGATCTCGTTTCCGACCGTCTGGACGTTGCAGGTCTTCAGTCGGTCAGTTTTGTAGGCGAGGAAATCAGAGGGCTTCAAGGACTCAACGACTCGGCGACTATCCCAGAATCGGAGTATTCGCTCGCAAGTTTTGACGTATTCCTTGTAGGTCACCTGCGTGATCTCAAGCGACTGGCACTTCTGGAACTTCGCGCTCAAGAAAAGGTCACAGGCTTCTTGGAGGCGTAGCAGGCCATCATCTTCGAAGCGTGGCGTTGCGTCGTCATCCGGCTCCGATCTCATTTCGGGCTGGACAGGGGCTGTGTCGTGATTGCGTGAATAGAACTCCTGAAGAGCTCCTTGTGGATTGTCCCAATGGCCGAAGTAGCAAGTCTTACCCTTAATCTTCTTGGCCCATTTACCACAAGGATGGGGAAACAATGGGAAGTCCGGATAGGGCTTATTCGGTTTCTTGGCTTGGTCCTTCATCGTATTTGCATCCATGCGATGGAATGAAAAACCTCGCGGTCCGTTCGGACGACGAGGTTGGCGGTTCGTTTTCGAGATAGATCGATGTTTATGCCATCGACCGCCTCACGTTTGCTAATCGTCCCAGTCTCCGGCAGCATCGAAATCCGGGTTTGACAGAATGCCGGGAATCACGTGATTAAAGGTTTCCAAAACCTCACGAGAGAACGGATCTAGAATCGCTCTCGCGCGGGCTGGCGTCATCATCATTTTTTTGCTTCGGTCTGGATCTTGGTTAGGGTCGTAAGCGTACTCCTCGTCGGTGCCCGGCTCTCCGAGCATCTCACTGGTTACGTCAAAGAAAACTTCAAGCGAGTCTCGCGTGAACGCTTCCAGGAGCATCTTCGCGCGATCCGCTGTCATTAAATTGGTTGCCGTTTGAGGGACTGCAACGGCCGAGCAGGTTGTTGAAACACACATCTTGAATACCTCACGCGTGAGCTCGCCATCGCTGTAGTAACGATGCTCCAACGCACCGCCAACGCCCTTGCTTCCCGCCTCTGCGGATCATCACTTGGGTGGTTGCAGCGAAGGCGAGCTGACACGCCGTAAGTCGTAACTAGAAATTGTTGGAGAGAAAACTGATTCGACCGAATACGGTGACGGTCGTCGTTTACCCCAAGAGATTACTAGCCACTTGGGATATCGACATTTTAGCCATGTCGCTGCAAGAAATCAACTAGCTTCTAGTTGTTTTCTTTTGAGCCTGCCGATACGTTGTAAATTGTCGACTCTGCCACGGTGGCAGAGTGAATCCGCAAAGCCCAACAACGCAGGAAGCAAGATGCCCAAAGAAGTCCCGACGAAACGGGTGCAGCGTCGTATTGACGTAACTGAGTACGGTATTGATTTTAACGCGATTCTCGAGGAAATCCGTCCTCACCTAAGCGGTTCCCATGCCGAGATTGGCCAGAAAGCGAATATGCCGGCGACGAGCGTCTGTAACTCCCTAAATGGATCGGTGAAGCTCTCGCTAGGGATGCTCGCTTCACTTGCTCACGCGTCAGGCGGAAAGCTTGTGGTCGCGTACAAGCCTCCGAAGAAGCGAGCGAGCACGAAGCAGGGCGAGGATCGATGAAAAGGGCTTAGCGAGCAGAGTACTTCGCCGCTGAATCCGCTGACGATCGATCGCGCGACACCGGCAGCTGGGATTCGCGTCTGGTGATGGGGCATCGCGATCGCCAATCGCTGAATAACGCGTCTTCGGCCGGCGATCGCGGGCGACCTCTGCAAATCCTGACGGCGAAGTCAGCGTCGGGGGCGCGGTAATCACCAGAACCAGAAACGGAGGGTGGTACTGGTCCCTGCTCAGCCCCCTGAATCGCGGAGGTGAAGGAACATTGGCCCCCGAGACCGCGTGACAAACCGCAGTCGGATCTGGCGACACATTCCGGCAACTTCGGCTCCGCTCCCGTGGTGAAACCGTCAAACGCAACACTGGTGAGATAACCATATAGCCGCGGTTGGACGTAGGAAGTCGACCGAGGCCGGTTTTCGGTTGTCGAAGTTGGGCAACGTAACCGATTGGCGATCAATTAAAAGATCCAAACCGACCCACCTCGTGGCAGTGGCACTCGTGCCGGCGTCGCCCGCCTGACGCTTCCTACCTGACTGCGAGGTGGGTTTTTGCAATGGAGATTGAGCAGTGCAAACATCATTCGAGATTGACTACGTCGACCCTGTTGTTGAAACGATAGAAACGCTTTGTGAATTGGGCTTTGAATCCAAGGGGCATTGCTACGTGTCAGAGCGTGGCGATTGCAGAGCGGCTATTCGTCCGTCAAACGGCTGGCTTTATTTGATGAATATTCGCACCAACCCACGATCTCGATCATTGGGGCAGGCGAGTGCCCTGCTACGCGATATCTGCCGCATCGCTGACGACTTTCGCGTTACGGTGTTTCTAGAAGTTGAAGCGGGTTCCGATAGCGACATGACTGAATCGCAGCTTTTGGATTGGTACTGGCGCCACGGCTTTCGAGGATGCAAGAGCGAGATGATTCGGGAGCCTCAATAGAGAGCAAGCACCTCCCGCCAACTCTCGACTCTGCCACGGTGGCGTACTCAAGTCACCTCTCAAATCACGGTGACGTGTGGCTACCGACCGGCGTGACACGCTTGGTCGCCGGATAGAACTTGTTCCACTTTCGATATCGCTAACGAATCCGGTTTCATCGTTCCTTCGCTCAGCGATTGAAGCAGGCGACACTCAATAAGGCGTCACCGACTAAGCGGTTCAAGCGTTCAAGGGTATCTCGGACTCTCTGGTTCAGTGTGTGGTTCCTCGACGATCTTGAGAATCTGGGTGCACTACAGCTGGGGCAGATTTTCAGGTGAAAAACTTTCGTCCAAATGCGTTCACGAGTCGCTAGCTTCCTTGCATTCGCCTGCAACACGACACCACAATTCAAGCAATCAATACTTGTCCTTGAATTGAGGTGAGAACATGACACAGACCGAACCGATGATGGCGTTGACCGATGCTATTCGAGCAGCGACCGGACTGGAGCGCGATCGAACGACCGGACAACGTTGGATGCGAGATGGGATGCAGACTTATTTGGTCGGTGGTCGCCGATGCACTACGCCGAAAGACGTGCTCGATTACATCCGCCGCAAGACGGAAGAAAGCCCCGTCGCCGCGAGTGTCCAGGCGAGTCGTTCGCCTGCCAAACGCCAACGCGATCAGTCGCGAGCGTCCCGCCAACTTGAATCGTTGGGGGCTTAGTCATGGTTGCTTTCGCAGATTATTCGAGTGACGAGCCATCGGTGAACGATGACCCCCAGGCCCTCGAACTGATGGAGTTGTTTAATCGTTTCGGAAACAGCATGCACTTGCTGAAGAGCGAGATGAAGCAAAAGGTCTCGCCTGAACACAGTGTCGCGCGACAACAAATAGATGACCTGTTCGAGGAGATTCGAGCGGGCAAATTCCCAGCACAGTTTCCACCTGACACCGAGGTTTAAGCAAATGGAATCGTTACTAAGCCAACACACGCAGCGCAACCAACCGATTCGCAAGAACGGAGCGTTAAACGAGACGCTCAACGGTCAGATTCAGCAAATGCAAAAGGACCAGCCTGGGACGACGGTACCGCAACCTTCGCCAACCGAAATGGACCGCCGCCGCGCCATGGCAGCCGGCGGACTTGCCAACGTTCTCGCCGCGAATCCGATGCGACGACAAGCGACGCCAGCACAAGCGTCACGCGAGCAATTGCTGAATCAGTTCGGCGATATTCGCAACCGGATGACCGCGTTATCGACGCTGGGCAACGCACCGCCGGCGGTTCCCGGCGAGGCGTCTGCTTCGATGCAGCAAGTCACCGGGCCGCGAAGTGCCGCCGGGTCAATCGGAAGCACTGACCAGTACAACATCACCGCCCGCAACGGGGTCTACAACGCAGGCCCCCAGATGAGCGCGGGAAGTGGAGCGATCGACGCCGCCTACGCCGCCAGAAACGCGAACCATGTCATGCCATCAGTTCCGCAGGACGCACGAGTCACTCAGGGCATGAGCCTGGATCGATTGTTTCCAAGCCCTGGTGATGCCGGGTCTCGTTCCAAGTTCGAGGAGTACCGTGATCGACGCGGTGCCCGCCGAACCGAGGCGAGGGGAATGCGACAGCAGCAACTCGCCGAGCAACGTCAGGCACGGATCGACGCGCAGAATCAGGTGCCAGTCATCAATCCGTTCATGAACCCGATTGCCATGCAGGCGATGCGGCGAGACCCAACGCTCGCCATGGGGGCGATCAATAACCTGAATGAAGCCCTCCAAGGTCGGGGGCGTTTGCAGTCCCAGAACTCTGCCACGTTGGCAGAGCTAGGGCTCAAGGGGCGTGCTCAGAGTTTGCAGGAGGCTCTCGGAACTGGCCGCTTGCAACTGGAACAGCAGGGACAGACCGCCGACAATTCGTACCGCGACCGGGCATTGGAAGCCGAAACAGGCTTTCGGACACAGCAAGCCGAGGCACAGCAGCGGTCGGCGGATGCGAGCTACATGTCAGCGGAGGCCCAAGCGGAACGGCAACGGGCAGAGGCTCAAGTGATCGCCGATCCCGAAAACCGGATGCGACAGCAGCAAATGGACCTTATGGAGATCGGCATGGCATCACCGAATCCAATAGTTCAGCAGCAAGCCGCCGATTTGTTTGAGGCGTTAGGAATGCAATCGCCAGCCGATGAACGGCCCGATCTATCACCTTTGCCGTTCAGGCCTCAACCAGACCAGATGACCGGAGAGCTGCCTCCCGAGCAAATGGACATGCTCATGAGCGAACTCACGAACGGTCAGGGCCTATCCGGTCCCAGCCTGATGGCAGCGCTCCTGCAGCAAGGGGTAAGCCGAGACCAAGCGGAAAGATACTACTCCGAGAATTTCCCTGGCGCCATCGCACGCGGAATCGATCGAATCCAATCCTGGATTCCCAGCGCCCTGGGAGGTGAAACGGATTTTTCCATCCGCCGAAAATACGGGCCGTTCTACCGTCTCAATGATGCGTTAGGAATCGGCTACTGAGCGAGAGATTGCTGACGGGGTTCTTCAAGGAATAGCCGCGGATCACTACCTAGAATCCCAACGCAAACAACAAGGCAGATGACTCCAAGCAGAGATATCCAAAAAACTGATGCAAATAAAAACCCGCTCCAAAAACCAACAGACTTGCGAGAGATCGATTCTTGAGTGGGTTGATAAGGATTCATGATGGAAAGCTACATACAGGAGTTGATCGATCCAGGCATCGCTCGTGAGCGACGCCGCCGCAAACGAGCAGCGCGGCCAAGTGGGTTGATGTCGCCCGAGACAGAGAACAATGTCATCGGCAGCTTGCGTGACAAATCGATTGGTACTCTGTCGGCAGCGGGTAACGTCCTTGACCTTCCCGGCTCGATGGTCCGCGACACGCTTGCTGGCCGGAATCCATTCGACCAAGTCCTCTCCCCAACGTCCAGCGAAAACCGCACGACCGGGCGAGCACTTGCTCGCGAGTACGGGATGGCGAGACGTCGCGACACCTGGGGAAACGCGATCGGCGGGTTCGGCGCCGAGGTTGCCCTGGATCCACTCACGTACCTAACGTTCGGCGGCAGTGCCCTCGGTAAAGCAGGGCAGGCAGCAAAGAACGCGGGGCTTATGGACGATGCAGCGAAAGTTGCCGCCCGAAAGGCTGGTACCGCAATCGGCAGCGTTGGCACGCGTGAGGCCCGAGTTAGTACGACTCTCAGGGACTTTTCGAACGCCAGCGGCGAGTCATCGAAGGTGGCAAACGATTTGATCCGCCGCGGTGCGGATCCAAACGAGGCTCTAGGCGGGCTGGTTGGAATCGGTTTGCCCTTTCGAGATCCGAGCTTTGTGCTGGGCACTGGAGAGCGAAGCCAACGAGCGGCACGGGCATTGGATTCCGCCGGCAAAGCGGTTCGTTTTGCGAAGGTTCCCGGAACAGACCTTCAGCCCATCAACGCGGCGACGAGATTGTTCGACGTCACGCTCAACGAAACTCGCACGCCGTTCGGTCAAGCGATCGCCAAACAGCATGCCCGATCCAAGCAGGCCGTCGATGCCAAGGCACGCGGTGAGTTAGCCGAGATGGCGAGCCAGCTTGATGACGCAGGCGCAACGGATTGGGCGAGCAACACAGCCATGCGAGAGTCGCTTGAGGGTGTGCTGCCTATGGACTTCCTCCAAGGCAAGGAACGCGAAGTCGCCGAGCGATTGAAAGCGAATGTCGACCAAATGCCCCAGCTTGCGGAGCAATGGGGCGTCAAGCTTGATCCGTTTGCGGATTCGGAAGTTAGCTATTTCCCGAGGCGTGTTACCGAAAATCGACGGCGCCCCGGTGGACGCGGCAAGCCAACGAATCGAATCGAGCCGCGTGACGTGGATATGAGCCGAAAGGGCTTTCTTGCGGACCTTCCCGGTGGAACGTCCCAGTTGTCAGCGATCGCCCAAGACGAGCGGCTTGAGATGCTGATCGAACGCGGATCAAACATCAGCACGATCGCCGAATACATCCAACGAGCCTATCCTCAGGTACCCGCTCTTTACCGTGCTCGCGGCGGAGACGCTGCGTCAGATCTCCTCGAAGGGAGGCACGAAGAGCTTGCGGAATGGTTTGCTAGTTTGTCGCCAGCGACTCGCAAGTCAGGTGTCTTCGGCAATGCACCTCTGATGGATTATCACGCGCGTCGATCGAGCTTCGATCAGGCCATTCAGGGAGCTCGAACTATTCGTGACGCGATTGTCGAGCCGGGCATCCTTGCGCCCGCTGGTACGCTTCCGGCGGGTAAAGGCGTGACCGTGAAGGACTTCGCCGAAAAAGCTGGGCTCGTCGTTGGTGATGAACAAACAGGTTTCCTTGCCAGACTTCGTGAGGCCATGCCGGATGCCGACGATCTTGCCAGCATGGAGATCCGTCAAGAGCACGCCGATGACCTGCGATCCTTCATGAAAGCAGTTTCCGGCCCCGAACCGGTCAATGAAATGGTCGCGGTTCTCGATGATGTGACCAACCTATCGAAAGCCATGTGGACCGGTGTCTGGCCCGCGTTTCATGTTCGCAACCTGCTTTCCGGCCAAGTTCATAATCTCACTTTAGGGATGTTCGATCCATCGAGCGTGAAGGATGCTCACACAATCTTGAAGGGTCGCGTTATCAAAGAGGCCGCGAGGATTCCGGCAGTCCAAGCCGAGTGGACTCGACGTGCTGGACAAGCCGCGAAGCTGACCGATGAAGAAGCCACCAAGATCCTCGGAGAGCTAGCATTCAAACATGAGGTGCTGGGCAAGTTCGAATCCAACGCTACTGCACTTGCAGGCGAAACGGCGCCCATCGGCGGGCAAGTTACCGACGTGACAGCCGAGTTATTGCGACCCGGCAGCTCGAAGGTTTCAGCTGGCAGCATCGGTCGAAAAGCCACCGGACGAGCTGAGGGCACGAACTTCAACCCTCTGGATGTTCGCGGCGTTGGTGATCGTGAGGCGAGCGGGTTCGGTCCGGCGGCAGCTGGTGAGGAAATTGGGCACTACGTAGAGGGCCTCAACCGTATCGCTCCATTCTTGCACCTCTTGCGAAAGGGCGTTGACCCTGCTGAAGCGGCCAAGCGAGTCGGTGCCGCACAGGTGCTTTACAGCAACAAGTATTTCTCGCCGTTCGAACGGCAGGTGATGCGTCGGATAGCGCCGTTCTACTCGTTCACCAGTCGAACCGCCAAACGCATTGCCCAAGAGCTGATGGAGCGTCCCGGTGGTCGCTTGTCGCAAACGATCCGAGCGTCAACTAGCGCCGGGAATGATGACTTGGCGCCGGATCACGTTCGTGACACCGCCCCGATCCCAATCAGCGGCAATCCAGTCTTGGAAGCCATGATTGGAAATGCACCAACTGGAACCGATCGCTACATCACGGGCTTTGGCCTGATGCACGAGGACCCGCTGAGCTTTGGTTTGGATCCACAGACGGCAGGAATGGAGGCACTGAGCCGAATGAATCCGATCCTTAAAGGGCCGTTGGAGATGCTTACCGGCCGATCGTTCCATCAACGAGGCGCCGACGGAAGCGGCAGGAGACTTGAAGACATGGACCCAGGGGTCGGACGCTTAGTCGCCAACGTCGTCGGATCTGATCAGCCCGTACAGCTTCCACTTTGGATGGAACAATTAGCCGCGAACAGCCCTGCCTCAGTCGCGATCTCACGAGCGAGACAGTTGACCGACACCCGCAAACGACTTGGCGAAACACCGCTACCGGGGCCAGCTTCTCTGATCAATTTTTTGACCGGTGTGCGTGTAACCGACGTATCGCCCGAGCAGAAGCAGCGAACGCTTGAGGGCTTGATCGACAATCGGCTCCAGGGACTTGGCGGACGAGTGTTCGAGCGCCGGTTTATCCCTGAAGGAACACCGTTGACCGCCAATCAACAAGCCGAGCTTGAACAGCTCCGAGCACTACAGTCGAAATTAAGGCGTCTTCGCCGCGAATCCCAATGACAGGTCTGCCACGGTGGCAGACCTGATTTGCCCCTACACGACTTCCCCCTCTCTGCGTGTTTTGACGATGTTTGATTTCCCGATTTACGATCGAAAGGACCAGAAATGGACACACAGGTTGCAGAGGCCCGAGCCTTAAACGAAAAAAGCCCCGCCAACGGACAGCAACCGAGGCGAGGCCAAACGAGTTTCAGCGAGCAAGCGGAAACAGCAGATGCTCAGGTTATCGGATCGACGTTGCGTCAGGCAAACGAGATCCCATTAACTCGAGTTCTTGTTGATCCGTCGCTACAAACTCGCGTGACGCTCGATGAAGCGACCGCGCAGGAATACCAGCGGGTTGCCATTGAAGCCGACGAGGAGGGCAAGCCGTGGCCGTTCCCGCCCGTGGATATGGTGGGCGGTTATCTCGTCGATGGGTTCCACCGTTTCGAGGTCGCCAAGCGACTGGGCCGCGCGACGATCCTTGCCAACGAGCGACCGGGCACCGAGGAGGACGCGGTTCTTGCCGCAGTCTCCGCCAACGCCTCACATGGTTTGCGGCGATCGCGTGAGGACGTTCAGCGGGCTATACGGGTCGCCTCCAGACAGTGGCCAGATCTTTCGATACGAGAGATCGCTCGCCGTGTGCGGTGTTCACCCCAAACGGTAATTAACGTTCGAGATCGCGACAAAGAGAATGAGCGGGTGTCCAACTTGGACACTTCGGGCGACGTTGACCACGAATTTCGGCGAGCCTTGGAAGCGACGCCCACTGGCCATAGCTTCATCCAGTGCAGCGACGATCATTTGTCCTGGACTGTCATTGCCCGGGATCCAGATCGCTACCGCGTGACCCGTCGCGTCGGTCCGAATGAGGTCATCGAGCACAACCGACTTGGCACAGCCGAACAAGTTTGCTTGGTGTTGAACATGTTCGATGAAGAGGTTGGCAATGATGCCGCCGGCCAACCGTACCGGCTTATCGAAGGCGATCCATTCGCCAACGAGACCGTAGCCGTCTGAGCCACAACCAACAAAAAAACCGCCGGGGGAAGCCATCACCCGGCGGTTTCAAATTTCCCAGTCGATCCACCAACTAGAAAGCACAGAAATGATTATCGCATCTACGCGACTTCTGACAACCATCACATAGCCCGTCTTCAGCTTTGGTGCGTTGAAGACTTGGTATGGGGTCGGCTATCCGGTGACATTCCCCGCGTCGATGAACGCAAAATGGTGAACCGTGCATCCGCCTGCAAGGGCGCGAGGATGCGAAACCCCACAAGCACCGTGGGAGGGTAACCGCGATGACAAGCGGTGAATTGAAGTTTTGAAAGCGATTCTGCTACGGCAGTTTTCCACGCAACGAGTAGGTAGTTGATCCTATCCACACCGCCCCGCGTCGTGGTCCGCAAGTCATCTGCGAGACGAACAAAAATCGTGCCCTGAGTAGCGTCAGGGAAGACCGAACCGACAACCCGTAATCTCAACCAAGTAGCCTCACTTGTCACGGCCCGCAGCTCAATCATTCAGATGAGCAAACGCAGGCAGATGACAAGGGAGGGGGCGGTACGGACTTCGCGGTTGGTTTGTCGGGATCCAAAAAACGGGTTGGATCGGCGAAAATTCTCTGACGAGACTCGCCCCTTTCTCTGCGGGACTTCGCCTAAGATAATTAGTACGTACAGCTCAAACAGGCGACACCTGGCCATGCTCCAAGCATGAAGTTCACGTGACGTAGAATTCTACATCCGGAATGACTGATGAAAGATTCATCGCAGATACCAGGTTTAGTCGATCCAAAAGGCGAACCTCTTGGCAAAAAGAGAAAACTGAGCAGGGTAAGCGAGATTGAGTGGACGAGGTATGCAACCTAGATGATGGTCTATTAGATGATGGTCTTTTATCTGGTTGTGACTCAGGGAGATGTTGTGACTCAGGGAGATGAGGTAGCTTCGGTAGTTCAACGAAGAATCGAAGGACCGGGTGCGTTAACGATAGTCGCATTCACACAGACCCCCCGAGTCTCGACAGATTCAATCTTCTATCCACCGAGCAGTGAAGCATTAACGGTGAATGAGGACACGAATTTTGTCGACTTGGAGGCTAGTATTCCAGCTCACCTTGTTTTTCGGGTAGACCGTAGTGGATCTTGTTAAAGATCCCATGCTGAAAGGATCTTTAACAAGATCCACTACCCGAAAATTGAACTGCAGAGGAATACTAGCCTCATCAATCATTCGGCACAGACAGTAACGATCAATCAAATTGAGTGCGAATTCACGGCGGAGGGTACGATCCCGAAAGGCATCACGCGAACAAGTGTCCTTCAAGTTTCAGCTGAATACGCTATTGAAGTGCCAAATCTTGGACCGGGAGAATCGTCGACTCGATATAGGCAGATACCGCACGTTCTTTACCCAGGTGACGCGGATCGTTTCAAAGTCGTACTGGTGTGGCCACGCGATGTCTATATTTCAGGAAGCTACACGATCAAGACAAGGCTTGTCGGCACATTCGATCCAATTTGCCTCGGTGAAATCACAGTCCCTGTTAAATCTGATCGAGTCCCGGTACCTGCTGCCTCGGAAGGAAATCGATAGGAATGAATCAGTCGAGACGCAGTTTCAACTGGTTGGCTCGAAGCCGACTGGAAGCACCCATTCTCAGCTCCGAGGGTATGCCTAAATCGAAAGTCATCGGCAACCGTCAGGTTACGCTTCGGAACCGAAATTCAGTCGGTAGCCGCACCGCATCGCAAGATCGGCAGCCGTTGCTTGCTCGTTTTGCATTACGCTCATGATTCGTGATTGGACCAACACTCCGACTTCCGTGCGGTTGTCAGTCCGGCGAATGCATGAAGCCAAGCCCCACGTCCATCGACTCGCCAATCCGTTTCATCTCCGACCACCTGAGGAGAACCTCGCACGGCCCTGCGAACCTGAGCGTCGACGTCCTCCAGCCGTTCCAGCTACTTTTCGATCCTTGCCGGGCAGATGCCACCGGGAACAGAACGAAACCGATTGATCGAGATTCTCAAATCCGGTCGGTGGTACGAGTGGCTTGCGGGTTTCGGTGTCGTCGATGGCTCCGAAGATCCTGATTCGATCAAGATCGAGGCTCAGAAACAAATGCTGTTTGCGAGAGATTGGCGGGTTGAGTCCAGACCGCTCTGGTCCGCAGTGACCGGCGAGCTACCAGGGTTCGGCAAACTGATCGAATTCACCCGCAGCCGTCAGGGTTCGCTCACTATCTTTCCCGTTTGGAAGGCCAAGTGATGCGTCCCGCTCTAGAGACACTCCATTTCAGTGGCGTTCTCGCCCTTCCCTTGCACGATGGCATCTTGGTTGGCGAATCATCAGCCGGGATTGCAGCGAGTGTGATACGAGAGTCAGCAGAACATCATCTCGGGTACGTTCCCCTGGTTCGGCAAAGGTGATCCAACGACTGCAACTAGAACCACTGAGCCAGCTCTCCGCGTTCCCTTCTAGCGTAGTGACAGTCGTCTTCGCTTCCCGCAATAGCGTTGCCGCCAGGCGGCCGTTTTCCCCGAAGGTCTGGCATGTCATCTGGGTATTCAAAGAAACGTTTGAAACCTTCGTTGACGCCCGATATACTTGCGGACCAATTGTCCACCACTTGAAGCATCATGTTCCGCATCCGCACCCGACTCGATTCATTGAGATACAAGGTGTCGATCAAATCTCGCCCCTTGGCTGTTCTAGCCTGAAACCTTCCTGTCTTTAGCAGCGTTAGATGATCGGAGAACGCTTCAGATTCTGGATCCGGGATCTCAATGTCTTGACGACATGAGTTGCAAAACACGCATGCGTACACCAAGTTCATGTAGTCATGCGTGTTTTCACCATTCTTCGATTGTGGCTCCTTGTGCTCAACCGAGAACGATCGGTGCCCGGCGTGATCCCAGGTTTCACGATGAAGGCAATACACACAAGTGAATTGAAACTCGTCGCGGAGCCACTGCTTGTACCGTTGGTACCCTTCGTATCCTCGCGGGTAGTGTGCACGGTTGCCAATGAGCCGATGCGCAATGATGGGTGACGAAGTCACTGCTCACCCTCCCGCTTAGTCTCGTCGTCTGATCCAGCCTTCTCTTCTAACAAGCGTTGAATTTCGTCTAGTTGTGGAGATGGAAGATCCGGAGATGATCTTCGAATTCGGTCAAACACCTCCAGCTGAAGTGAGGTGAACTCCTGGAATTCGTCTCGGGTCAGACCAGCACGATTCTTTTTTTGGATGAGTTCGAACCTGCGACGATTGAGTTGCTCCAGGTTAGAACGCACCGGAGGCTCAGAAGTGCTGTCGATCAATCGTGACTCCACCGCAAATGACTGGACATCGCATAGCGCGACCTTCGGCCTAGTGGGAGCGAAGTTGTTGTGGACCGGTGACTCGCTGCCCTTTGCACCCTGAATGCCGAAGTAGCAGTCATATCGTGACTGTGGTGTTTCGAATTGAATACCAAGTTGAGCGGCAATCCTTGCTATCGCTGGAAACGTCTCCGGAGCTGACTCCTTGGAGTCGGAATAGGGGACTGAGATTGCAAGCTTTGCCCCCAAGGCATAACCGCGAATCATGTCGACCAGCCGGGATGCATGTCCCTGCCGCCGAAAGCTTGGCAATACAAACAGCTCGTAGATCAACATTCGGCCCCCTAGGTCTTTTACATAGCACCACGCAACTTTGTCACTTTGCTCGTTGCGGATCTCAAACAGAAACACACGCGGAAAGTGAGGAATATCGAAGACAAAGACCTCCTCTTGCATGCCTTTCAATGACGACGTTTGAGTAGTCAGCAGTTGCAACTGACTAGGAGAGAATATCGCAGATCCTTCAAACGCATATGCATCCAGATAGGCTGACGGCATCCAGCCTCTCTGTTCAGCATCTCCCCAATTCGCCCACCAATTGTGAAAACGAAACCGATCGAGCAGAGCATCATAGCCATCGAGCGACACGGCATGAGTCTGATCAAAGACCCTTTGACCCTCGAACGGGCGTTGTATTTCGCCGCTGGGGTCCGCCCAACTGTCAGTTAGTTCTATGCTTACGCTAACGGGTTGTTCCGTCGAATCCACGATTGAGACAGCTTCCGAAGTCGAAGTGATCGCGATAAAGCCCCCGACAGTTTTTAGTCGTCCTCTTGGGTACCGTGGCGCAGGTGGTAAATCCTCATCAACCTTTTCTCCCAGCGCAAAGTCTGTGGCGGTTGGGGTACCTTCGGCAACCAGGATACGACTAATTGTCCGGCCCCAGGATCCGACATCTTTCGGCCAAGTACCTTCCCATTCAAGAGCCCTGACGTACAGGTAGTCGCCGGGATTCAAGTTGTCATTCATCCTTGGCTCGTTCACTACAGAAAGACTTAGAGCGGGAATATCCAAACTGACTCGCGATCGAGGCAGCCACATCAGGCGAGTCTTGAAAAGACTCAACC
Source organism: Neorhodopirellula pilleata (assembly GCF_007859915.1). Taxonomy (GTDB): domain Bacteria; phylum Planctomycetota; class Planctomycetia; order Pirellulales; family Pirellulaceae; genus Rhodopirellula; species Rhodopirellula pilleata. The sequence continues at coordinate 412,289 of NZ_SJPM01000006.1, read as the reverse complement.
ATCGCAGCGATCCTAGCGGCTTGGGCTTCTATCTCCAGGTCGTCGGTGGTCATTGCGCTGAGGGGATCGCGATGCCGCTCGAATCGCTCTAGCAGATTGAGCATTGCCATCGCTGCTCGTACGCGCTTCATCGCCGTGGCTTCTGTGAAACACTGGTGCCACTGTTTGGCTAGTTCCTCAGGACCGCCGACTCGCTTCATCAAAGACAAGAGAAACTTCTCAACGCACATCCCCTTCGTTTCAGGACGTGGAAGGCTTCCCCAGGCAGCGTGGAGCGTCTTAGCGTCCGCCTCTCGCCTCTTACCGGCCAAACGCTCCTTCTCCCGCTTGCAGTGGCAGGCATTGCAATGACGGGCACGATGGCACCGCCCAGCCTGCTTACGATGAGGGCGAAACTCTTCGATGCGTTTTGTGACCAAGCAAAGCGGGCACAGACGCTTTTCGACAAGCGAGTTCGGATGAAACTCGATGTCCGGTGATGTCGTTGACATGGTGATTCATTCCTTGGGAGGTCGGGGCCTTGCGCCAATTCTCTGATGACTACCGAGACAATTCAACCACGATCAGCCAAGGGATTTATTATCAGGCGTCATTGAATCGAACCAACCATCTATGCCACGGTGGCACACCTCAAAGATGTGCAAGCGACCAGTGTGACATATTTGGCCACCAACGATCCTAATTCCACGGTTATTCTGTACGACTCGTTCCTGGCTGGCAAACTTAGCACGGCTGGTACGCCGAAGCTCGGGTGAGCGGTATTTCACGCGAACCATCCCCAATAAACCGACAGTCCTTTCGGTGATACTTCTCACCACTGGTAGTGATCCAAACCAGCGTGTCGGTATCGCGGATTGATTCCAATTCGGCCGGCAACGCGGTCGGGATCCGCTGACCATTCCACCAATCCCACGGCGCGATCCGTTTGGCATTCTGCCAGAGAACACGGTTCGCCGCTCTGGCCTTTTGCTGCAATCTCGCGAGTTTGACGTCGTCGGGATAGCCGCGAAGTCAATTTCATATTGGTTATCCGTTCTTCGGATGTCCTATGAAGCCTCTTTTCCAACCGACTCCTCGAGGATACGGTCCAGATGCCGCTGAACTCTTACATACCATAACCAAAATCCTACAAGAGTCATGCAGCAACCCATGAACATTGCGAAATTGGTCAATCTATAAATGTGATCCGTTTTGTCCTGGAACACCCAAAGTTGCTCGACGGTGATATGGTGGCTTCGCAACTGAGATCGAAGCGAACGAACCTCTTCCGGAGAGAAAAACTCTGGCTGTTCTGATTCCTGAGTCAGGCTGGACACAAAGAAATCGCGTTCCGTGTTTCTTAGAAATTCGTCAAACTGAGTCAACCCTTTTCGATACGACTCACGGTATGACGGGAGCCACAAGCAATCAAGCTTGGCTCCCGGGCGAGCTATTTCTAATGTCCCTTCCATATCAGGGAAGGTGATGTACATCTTGGCAAGCTCACCCTCTTCGCCGAGGTTTGCTTTTTGTTCGTTTACGTACTTCGCTAATCGATTGAGCCCAAGTGAAAAACCATCCGTGAATGCAACTAACTGCCCCTTGGCGACTGCCGCGCGATTGAGCAGTTCATAGGCCGCCGAGTAGTAGAGAATCGCCGAGGAAATCGCTATGACAATTCCTGAGATTGCGACGAATTTGTATAGGTTGTCAGTCGGGATTTTTGGGAACATCAATTTCAGTCGGATAATGGGGGCGTTGACCGTGCCGCCGCTAGCCAGTCAACCATTGCAAAAACACGCTGTCGGCCACTCCGCGTTCATCGCATAGTTATCCGTCCCGATGACGGTCGGTAGCGAACTGCGGCAACGGCAGCGAAGACAATCACAATAGCACACACGAGGCGGATCACGGTACGCAACATCAAATTGGCTTTATGCCGCATCTTCTCATTTGCCGCGAGCGATACCTCTCGTTGGAAACGGGAGTAGTCGGCGTCCGATGGATTCCTCCACATGTCACAGCCAAGTCTGCAGTTTATACAATGCGGCGTGACCAGTGGCGAATCGGTGTTGCGCCAAGTCGGGGATGGGCGTTGCCGACCGACGAACGCCTGCCGTAACCGGGCGCGAACGGAAGACTTCGGTTTCAGTTGCCGCGTGAATTGAGTGCTCCGGTTCACTGCTTTGAGTCCACCTCTTATTTGTTCGACTTTACCGTACGAAGGCTGAGCAACAATTGCTGCCCTTTTCGAGTGATGGTCCAAAACAGGGCCATACTCCCCCGCGTGCTTTGGTTGTAGTTTACGTCAATGAGGCCAAGAGTTGTGAGTTGAACTCGCATAGTCTCGAAGTCGTCGGTTACAACCTTGATGCCTGTTGGCGAACTATCCTGTTCTTTTAGGCGACGGTACATGCCGCTGGCGATTGTGCCATTGGCCTTTTCATCATTCGGATGTTCAACAAGGCTGGGTGCAAGTGCCGCGAAAATATCCGACCACGTAGCCGTTAGAGATTCGTAGTACCTCCTTGCGTACTCCCCAGAGCGATACCAAGTGACTTGAAACTCAAATGGCTCGTCGAGTCCTGCCAAATTGAGAGATTCTGGTGGCTCTTGGTTCTCTAATTCACGCAGCTTGCTTCTTAGGCGGTCGTTTTCCTTGCGCAAATCGTTTACGTCCGAGAGTACCTCTTCGTTCGCGATGTTGTCGGCGCGTACCCAGCCAATGGCGGGGTACGTCTTGATTGTCTTTGAGAGACTGAGCGCAACCATTCCGGGGAGTTCGTTGGCCTTCGTCCAAAACTTCACAAGGCGATTGCACGTGACCTTTGAACGGAAGTCCTCAAGCTTTTGGCGAAGGTCGGCGTTAATGTCAGATTTGCCAACAGGAATGTCGTCAGGTCGCTCATGGACGAACGCCATCACCTTGAGGCCAATCGAGATGGCATAGTCATATTCCTTCTCGGTGTAACTGATTCCATCGGCAGTCAGCGACCCATAACGACCTCCAATTATGAGAATGTAGTAGTCGCAATCGTCGATGACGCGCTTGATGAATTCCCATTGTTCTTCGTCGAGTGCCGGGAACAGTTCCATTCCTGCCGGAATGCAGTCCATTTCCATAAGCGTTTGAGTGACGCGTTGCCGTTCGTCTTTGAGGTCGGCGAAGGTCGAGCTCACGAAGACTTGGTATCTCTTATCCATGCAATTGGAGTCTCACATTTACGTTGCTGCAGAACGGTGGCCGTCACCGAGGACGGACGGTTGTTTTTCCACCTCAAAAACCGCGCAAGCCGTCCTTCGGTTCACGGCTCGGTTCGCCGCGATGTTGGAGTCTGTATGGGCAAGCGCAAAAATGACAGTCGGACGGGAACCAAAGGTATCAAGCCCTAATCTTCGTGAAGCAGTATAGCACGACTATTGCCGAATGAGCCCCATTCTCGTTGACCCGTCAATCATCAGGTAGTGCTTCGATCGGGACGGGTATAGCCTCTCCGAACAGAAAAAAGAAACAGATGCCAATCGATGCGATAAGTGCAAGGCAATTATTCGACTCGTGAGCGTGTTGAGCGATATTGCTTTTTCGTGCAGCTGCTGCAGCACGGCCATTTTAAAGGATCATTCGGATGGCGCCTTCAGGTCGAAGGCACCTAACCGTCCAACCTGGACAGCTCGAACCCGCATCGCTGGGCAAGGTCGGCAGCCGTTGCCGGATCGGATTGAAGCAATTCGACAAAGGCACCCGCCCGCGCGTTGGTCGCTTCCGCCGCGAGTTCCGCGTCAGTGAGTGTTCCGGCATTGGTCACGACTTCGGGGTTCTCTGCCAACCACTTGACCATCACGGCGACTGATTCGAAACCACGAACACGACGGGCTACCGAGGCATCCTTCATCGCGTCCACCCATGCCGAGGCGATGCCCGACGAACCGCCAAACGTCACCCACAAGCGACCGACAACCGAAGCAATTGCCCTTCGTTGATTCTTGGCCCGGCAGATGTCCGACCAAGCCTTATGCATCACCGCAAGCCGTTTGGTTCGACTGATTTTCTCCCGACGTTCTCGTTCAGCGTCAGCATGGCAGCGATTACAGCACGAGCGATACTCTCGACCGTTCTTTCGTTTGCAATGCACTCGGAAGGCAGCAGCAGGAACCACACAGCGACAACGAGGGCACCGACAAGCCTTTACAGTTACAAGCTCACCAGGGTAGCCGCTAGCGTCTGGCGAACGCTCAGACGCTGCGATGTCGCCTTCCTGATCGGCGAACGGTGCGACGGAACAAGCAAGCGTGGGTTCTGATTCATTTTCGCCGCGAACGTGCGAGGCGTCGGTTTTGGGCGTTGTGATTGGCATGGGGTAAGTATCGCGACGCTTTCCGATTGAGTCCAGAGCGAGCGACCGGGTGCCACGGTTTCAAAACGTGGGCGATGCCCCTGGTTGCTGGTCTGCCACCGTGGCAGACCTGGACGACGCCCAAGCGATCGCCGTGACACGTTTGGTCACAACGGGTGTCCAAGTTGGACGGGTCCGTTCGTCGCGTTTGCGCTAAGACGGTCAGTTTGGAAACGTTTCCACTTCCGAGCGATGCCATCGAACGGGAACCATGGTTCCCACTTCTGACAATCGGTCAGGGGGGCACAAGTGCCACTTGCGAACCTCTAAAGAGTTTTGGACACCCTGTCCAAAGTTTTGGACAGTCGGAAGACAGTATGTCCGTTTTCCCCGTGTTTCATCGCTATCGCTTGCAACGACTTGCAACTCAAGAAAGCGTTGCTATTATGCCGAGATAGCTATAAGGAAAAGGCCGCTTTTCGTTATGGTTGGAAGGTCGTTCACACGGCAGAGGTCACAGATTCGAATTCTGTATCGCCCATTTTTCTGCTACGTTTAGTTTCCCGTAATTTACCGGTCGAAACGCTTCTCCGCGTGACCGCCATCGTGGCGTGCGACCCGTCAGTCTATTGAGTTTCTGATATTTCATATCAGAAACCCCAGATTCGATGGAGTTTTGCAACGAAATGTCACGTCCCAAGAAGGTTGCCCCGGACTATCGCTACCACGTTAGTGGCCAAGCCGTCGTCACGTTCAACGGCACCAATTTCTATCTCGGCCCCCACAATTCTCCCGAGTCGAAGGCGAAGTATCGTACGCTTCTGGCCGAGTACATTGCCTAAAGTCAAATTTGGATGAGTTGCTATTGTTTAAGCACAGGGTACTTTCGGGTAGCGAAACTCGCGGAGATTTTCGGAAGCGTTCGTGAAACGCCGAAAGTGGGGCTGGAGTAGCAAGACGATTCACTTCGGGTCAAACGGCATCTGAATTTCAACGCTGTGCCAATAAACTTTGCGCTAACCATAACGCGGCATACAAGGACATCGCGATATCCAGACCTTCGTCGCGTCGTTGGGCTAGCCAGTCGTCCACTTGATCGCGGCGGACTAAATGAGTTTGAATCAATTCTCCGTCCACGCCACCACCCGTTTCCACGCGACGCAAACCTTCGGCCAAGTAAACATGAGCCACCTCGTTCGTTAAGCCGGCCGACGAGGACGATGCGGCTAAGAAAGTCACTCGATCGGCTGCGTATCCGGTCTCTTCTCTCAGTTCGCGACGTACTGCCTCGCTAAGATCTTCACCTTCGTCCTCTTCGCCATCACCGACTAGGCCAGCGGGTAACTCCACGCATCGCTTCCCGATCGGCTCTCGGTATTGTTCGATGAATACGATCTCATCTTCTTCGGTCAAGGCGACAATCACGACAACCGCCTTCGCGTTGGAACGCTCGGCATACTCCCATCGCCCCGTCTGCATGATGTTGATGAACTTTCCGCCGCTGCGTTTCTTTCGCTCTCGGAAATTGACGGAATCTCGCTGCTCAGCCAGCCAACGGTCACTTGTCACACACTGCACACCGGCCTGTTTCATTTCTGCAATCGCTGCGGAGCAATCACCCGATTGAAGTTCCACACCGCGACACGCATCTTCGATCAACCAAGTGCGAAAACCGAGACGATACGAATCCAGAGCGGTGGCTCGCACGCAATAGTCGGTTGCCAAACCAAGAACGTACACATCCGTGATCTTTCGCGAGATCAAGTAGCGACCGAGCCCGGTTTCGTGTTCGCCTCCATTGTCAAAGAAACCACTGTAGCTATCGAGTTGGCGTTCGGTTCCCTTGGGAAACACTTGGGTGATTGAGTTGGTATGAAGCAAAGGACTCAGTTCGGAACCCATGCTTCCTTGAACACAATGATCGGGCCACAGCACTTGCGGCAACTCTCCGAGTTTGATGATGTCGCCGATCCGGTGGCCGGGATGCTGGCTTGCGAAGCTACCATGGTCGGAGGGATGCCAATCTTGAGTGGCAACGACCAAATGAAAAAACGGCTGCAACTGATTTGCAATCGAAATCACTTCGTTGCCGTGCGGCACGGCTAGCGCACCGCCAGGCAAAAAGTCGTTCTGTAGATCGACGAGAATCAACGCACTGCTCATGGCAGCCGCTTTCGGATGTTGTCGATATGGATTTTAGCAATCATGTTACTCATTGTTGCCTCGCCGACTGGATCATCGAGGTCTTGAATTGGTGCAGTGATTCTTCGAGTCCAACCGGGTATAAGTGTGGGTTGTCAAAGCGTTTCACGGCAACCGGCGTCCAATCTAATTCGTTGCGCACCCGTTGGCGAATCGCTTCAATGTTTGGTGGATCGTAGACCTTCTGCCCGTGTCGAAAGATGGGGACCAACAGATCGCTCGAAGCGGTCTCGGACGTAAAGTCTCTGCGACGGTTCGGGTCGGCCGGATCAACCATCGTGGCACCACCGGCTGAATCAAGTTGTGATTCTTGATCGAAGATCATATCACCACGGTGTTCCGTGGCGTCTCGGAATCGTCGTACTTGCAGGATGCCGGGATTGCTCACCTTGATCGTTTGCTCGGAAAGTTTAATGCGGTACTGCCACCGCCCCTGTTCATCGCGGATCGCGCCGAGCTTGTAAACGCCACCGAGTGCGGGCTGGTCGAAGGCGGTGACCAACTTTGTGCCCACGCCCCATATATCGATCTTGGCGCCCTGTTGTTTGAGGCTGACGATCAGCCGTTCGTCGAGATCGTTACTGGCGACGATCCGAGCCGCTGGAAACCCGGACTCATCGAGAATTTTCCTCGCTTCGATGCTCAGCCAAGCTAGGTCTCCCGAATCGAGCCGGATGCCGAGCATCTCATGGCCCATCGCTCGAAGGGAACGTGCGGTTTCGACGGCATTGCGGACCCCGGCAAGGGTATCGTAAGTGTCGACCAAGAAGACGCAATTGTTCGGCATTGCGGCCGCGTAGAGATCAAAGGCTTCCCGTTCCGACGGAAACGTCATCACCCAGCTATGGGCGTGCGTGCCGGTGACGGGCATGCCGAACAACTTACCGGCAAGGACATTGGACGTTCCCGAGCAACCACCAATGAAAGCGGCTCGCGATGCGGCCAATGCGCCATCGATACCTTGGGCCCGACGCAGCCCGAATTCGATCACACGGTCACCAGCGGCTGCCTGGCAAACACGGGCTGCTTTTGTGGCGATCAAAGTCTGGAAGTTAATGATGTTGAGGAGGGGCGTTTCGAGAAGCTGGCACTGCAACATCGGACCGGTCACACGGACTAACGGTTCATGGGGATAAACGACGGTGCCTTCCGGGATCGCATCAAGGTTGCATGAAAACTTCATCTCGCCCAAATAATCGATGAACCCAGCATCAAAAAGTGGCTTGCCGTCGGCACCATTGAGCGACGACAAGTACGTCAGGTCCTCAGAGTCGAAGCGGAAATTCTCCAGGTACTCCATTACCGTTTGCAAGCCGCACGCGATCGAGTATCCGCCTTGAAACGGGTTGTTTCGAAAGAAGAGATGAAAGACCGACTCCCGTTCGGTGAGTCCATGCTTCCAATATCCGTACGCCATCGTCAATTGGTACAAGTCCGTGAGCAGCGCGAGCGACGGACGATAGAGCTGGTGCAGGATGTTCATGAATCAATTGGTACTCTTCGTGATGACCGCTTCGCCAAATGAGATAGGGATGCTTGCCAAGTCGGGTTGGTTCAGTCGAAAAAAGGGTGCCAAGACTTCGCTGGGCGATGTTGAACGAATCAGCCGAACAACCTTTGCCGTTCGTAACCACACGCAATCCACCCCTCCGTGGAACTAACGATATGCTGTCGATCGACCGAAGTACAGCCACCGACGGATTGTCTTCAAACCAAGCATTTTCGGGTATCAGAAAGTCAGTTCTCCGGAAAATCGATCAGCTCGCCGCTGAGTTTGAATCAGTCTGTCAGGCAGTTTCGCAACATCGGCTGCCTGCACTTCCGCGGACCGATTCACCCAACCGTGATCCGTTAAGTACTCGCCAGTCTCGATCGCCTCGAACGCAAACCGGTCAAGCGACTCGGCTAAGATCTTGCTACCGCAGGCGGTTCGCATTCGATGTCTAATACTAAACCTCTCGTGACAACTCTCGAACCGACGGGCTTGCTTGAGAATCCAGTCTTTGAGGCTGGAACTCATCCCCACCCCGAACCTGGGGACCTTAAGTTTGCTCTTGATGGATGCGGGAATTCTTTCGAGTGGTTGGAGGCGTGGGAGCGTTTGGCTGTTGAGTTTTACGTATTTCCTGTTCAGCCGCTGCTTCGCCTCGGTTGATCGTCATTTCCTTTTCTGGAGAACTGTGATGCGTTCGGATTTGACTGATATCACGTTGGTGATCGACCGGAGTGGGTCGATGCAATCGATTCAGGATGATGCCCAAGGCGGGATCAATGCGTTCCTTGCCGGGCAAAAAGAAACGCCGGGTGACGTGGCGGTGACGCTGGTTCAGTTCGACACCGAATACGAGTTTCTGTATCGCGGCGTGCCGCTGAGTGACGTGGCTCCCTATAAGCTCGAGCCGCGAGGTGGAACCGCGCTGCTGGATGCGGTCGGTCGGGCCATCAATGAGACCGGGACGCGTTTGGCGAGTCTTCCCGAGATGCAACGTCCTGGATTGGTCATCGTTGTCGTGATGACGGACGGACAAGAAAACTCCAGTCGCGAGTTTTCCAAGGCGCAAGTCAAGGAGATGATCGAGCACCAGCAGAACGTTTTTAATTGGCAGTTCACGTTCTTGGGTGCTAACCAAGACGCCTTCGCCGAAGCGGGTGGCATCGGCATCGCCGCCGGAGGCACCGCCGACTTCGCCGCCGACAAGGTCGGCGACGCATGGTCGGCCACACTCGCCAAAGTGAGCCGCATGCGAAGGGCCCGCAGCCAGGGCGACACGATCGACAATTCGTTTACCGAGGACGAACGCAATCAAATGAAATGACGGTCAAGTCGACTCTTTGGTTACTTCTTGGCAACGAGTGCCACGCCGACGATCGCGACGAGCATTCCGACAAAATGATAGGGGGTGGATGGTTCTTTGAGTAGCAAGATCGCGAGCAGCATGGTCAACACCGGACCTGCTGACCCGATGACGGAGGTTCGGGTGGCTCCGATGCGGACGATGGCTTCGTTGATCAAGAAGCTGGGAACGACGGTGCAAAGAATCGCCAGCGCCGCACCGTAGGCAAACACCCATGGATTCGCTTGAATGATCGAGTCGAACGAATTCGTGACCACGCATTGAACGGCAACAAAGACCGTCGAACCCATCATCGCCAGCGACGTGAACTCACGGCTTCCGATCTCTTGCATGATGGGTTTGGCGAACAAGACATAAATCGAATAACTGATCGCAGCCCCCAACACTAAGGCAATGCCGGTGAACGTGTCGGAATCAGTGGCGTATTGTCCTTCTTGGCTGTACATCAACCAAACGCCGAGGTAACACAGCCCGATCGAAAGCACGATCTTCCAACCCAAAGGTTCACCCAAAAACATCCAGGCCAGCACGGCGATGAGCGCGGGGTAACTGAAAAGCGTCAAACGCTCCATCTGTGCGGAGATGTACTCTAGTCCCAACAGATCGAGGTACGCGGCAAGGTAATATCCGAAGAAGCCGAGCAAAACGGCTCGCACGATGAGCCTTCGGGGGATCGGCTTGGCTGAGCCTGTCAATGCAACGCGGCGTTTGAGCTTGATCCAAACGAGCCAATAAACCGGGAACGAGAACACCATTCGCAGGGTCAACAGTCCGGTAGCGTCCAGACCCAGTCCATAGACCAACTTAGCAACAATGGACTTCGACGCGAAAAGAAATGTGCCGACGATCGCCATCACGAGGCCGGACGCGAAGCGGCCTTCGAGGTGACTTGTGTCGCCGCCGCTCCGGTCCACAGCCTTCTCGTTCGATCGGGATACCGGCGACAACAAAATGCGGTCCAATAAAAGGATTCGGAAGACAGACGCCTCAGCAGAGGATACACGACCGCAAGGTTATTCCAGTAGACACTGGCCCCCCATTCAAGTTCGCCAAACGAATCGCTTCCAACCAATCGGACACAACCATGACACCGTTTCAGATGCCCCAGTTGCCGACACCACTTCCACGCACCTATTGGGTTTGGGATGGGAAGTTGTTGGCGGGGGCGTATGCGGGGCAGCCTGAAGAGAACGCCCATCGAAAGCGGCTGGAGGGGCTGTTTCAAGCTGGCATGCGGACGTTTGTGAATCTGATGGAAAAGGACGAGGTCAACAACTTGGGACAACCATTCGCGCCGTACGAGGATGTGCTTCGTTCGATCGCTTTGGATGCCAACGAGACCGTCGAGTGCCTGCGTTTCCCCATCATCGACCAGCACATCACGACGAACGAACAGATGACGGCAATCCTGGACGCCATCGATGGCTCGATCGCGGGCGGGCGTCCGGTTTACGTTCACTGTTTCGGCGGCATCGGGCGTACGGGAACCGTGATCTGTTGCTGGATGTTGCGTCATGGAATCGCGACCAACGAGAATGTGTTCGACTTGTTGCAGACTTTGCGAGAGGCGGACGTCGAACGATCCTGGCGTGAAGCTCCCGAGAACCAAACCCAACGCGATTTTGTTTTGGACTGGCCTGAACCATCGACTCGTCGCGAGTCGATTAACTCGTTTCCCCCGGCTGACAAAGACGACTGGTTTACTAGGTTGGTTGGGTTCTCTGAACGCGATCCTGACGAAGTCCGACGCCACCTCGTGGTCCGTGATGATCGATTGATCTCGCAGGTTAATCAAAAATCCTACCAAATAGGACGCCTCGAGATCATCTCGCTTGGCGAACTGCGTCAAAGAGTGGGAGTGATCGCCAAGGGGGAACCGCGTTTGAAACTCACTGAGACGATAGGTGACGCGAGGCAACTGCATGCCGATCCGGCCAATGCGGGTGCGATATTTCAAGTTGCTTCGCAGTTTAACCTTCTGGAGATGGTTTCTCCGGCCGTGACTCCAGAGCGTGGGATCGGGATCTACGAGCATGACCCGACTCAAGGTCCGGCTTGCGCGATCGCCTGCGGTGCCGGAACCGTCTTCCGAAACTATTTTGTTCCATTGGGAGACCAAGTCGGACAGTCTGCCGATCGTCAAGTCGACTGCCTTGCCCAGATCGGCCACGCTCTTGGCAATACCGATGCGAGTTTGTGGAAGATGAGGAACGGCTACGCCTTGCCGACGTCCGTTGGGCTGAAGGAAGTTAACGTCCTCTTAAATCGTTTCTCAGAGCCAGACGTTGATGAACTGCGTGCCCAATTGCGAGTCGGCATCCAGTGGAACACGCAAGTCACACTTCCGGGTTGTCAGCATTTAGTCTCGCAAGTCTATTGCTCGGCGATGCCGGTCGCCTACAGTGGTCATTCAAATGAGTTGTGGGAACGCCTTGCAACGCTAGTTCTCGAAGCGGCCTACGAAGCCACATTCGCCGCCGCAGCCATCCAAGCCGCTCGATCAGGCAACAATACTTTGTTCTTAACGCTAATCGGCGGCGGAGCATTCGGCAACAGTACTGATTGGATCATCCCCTCGATTGAGCGTGCCTGTCGGCTTTTTCGGACTGTGGACCTCGACGTCCGCGTAGTCAGCTACTGTTACTCGAAAGCGTCGATTCAAAACCTCGTCAGTTCCGTGATGGAAGGAATTGACATTTCATGACGGTTCGGTGAATCAGCGGGTCGTGAATCAGGGTGTCTTAGTGCGGTCGGAAAAGGATTCTCACAGATGCAGCTCAATTCCCCGCTTTGATCGTATGAAGTGATTTCTTGTTGGGGCGACCGGCTCGCCGGACATCGGGTCATTGATCGGTTTAACCAAGCGGTCTGCGCATCGCAGCGGCGACGCCGGGGGCGACCTCGGTCATTCTGGGGTAGTCCAGTGTTTCGGGGGTGTCGGTGGGTTTCTGCAAAGTGCGTACGCCGATCAATCCCGCCAATCGATCGACATTCAGGCGAGGGTTTGCTTCGATTTGATCGCGGTCAGGATTCATCGTTTAGTTCCTAGAATGCAGCCGATAATCGCGTCGTGGTTTGCCCAGTGAGCGATGTACATCACCGAGGCACGATCAATTCGAGAAGGCGGTCCCCAGATACCGTCGGCAGAACGCGAGCGAGCAAGCGGCACCCACCTCGATGGTGATGGTCAAGGCTGGACGAGATGTTCTGGATTCTGATCCATTGACATGTTTTCAGCTTACCCATGACGATGTGCTCACTCCCACCTTCGATTCTACTGACGACAGGTCCTCAAGATGCGACATTTGATTCTGCTCTTTTTTGTGTTCAGCGTTCCCGCGTTTGCCGACAATGCACCGACAAGCCGCTTGCTGGTCATTGGCATCGATGGGTGTCGGCCTGACGCATTGGCTGCGGCGAGCACACCAAACCTGGATGCATTGATTCATGCTGGGGCGTTTACCGACAAGACGCAGATTCTCGGAGACCGTTACCGCAGCAGCGATACCAGTAGCGGGCCAGGGTGGTCCAGTTTTCTGACGGGAGTTTGGGCGGACAAGCATGGCGTCAATGACAACACGTTTCAGGGAAAGAACTATAAGGCTTTTCCGCACTTCTTTCGTCTCATTAAAGACCGTTGGCCTGAAGCTCGGACTGGTTCTTTTGTGGACTGGGAACCCATCGATACTCATGTCGTCGAAGCGGCTGATGTGCGAGTCGTGTTTCCCGCGAAGGGTGCCAGTCACTATGCGGAATGTGACATTCTGGTAGCACGCGAAGCGCGTCGATTTCTGTTGACCGATGATCCCCATGTCGCCATGGTTTACTTTGGGGCCGTTGACGAAACCGGCCACGCTCACGGTTTTGATCCGGATGTGCCCGAATATGTCAATGCGATTGAAACGGTTGATGAGCGTGTGGGAGAAGTGGTTCGCGCCATGATGCAGCGTCCGAATTACGCGAACGAGAATTGGCTGGTGATCGCGTCGACCGACCATGGCGGCAAAGACAATGGACACGGAGGTGGCCATCAGGTGCCCGAAATTCTGACCACCTTCCTTCTTGTCAGCGGTCAAGGAAGTGCAAGAGGCACCATCGAGGAGCCCACCTATGTGGTCGACGTCGCGGCCACCGGGCTGGCTCATCTAGGTGTCGATCTCCCCAAGTACATGGACGGACGAAAGGTCGGGCTGGCGGACAGCAACGCGGCGCAAAAGCCCGCAGAGGAAACTGCAGCGGGATTATCGATCTCGTGGGAGAAGAACTATCTCGAAGTCACAGGAGCCGCCATTTCCAGCGGTCCGATTCGCACGCATTACGTGGAAGCCTACTGCCGTCCCGGCTCAACCGATCGCGACTGGCACGAAACCGTGATTCCTCACGAAAGTGAACTCGTGCTAGTCACAGATGACGGCAAACGCCTTGAACTGCGGGATCGTCTAAGTGACGGTGTCGTGGTTGATCATGTCATCACAGCCGGTCGAGACGATGTTACTTTCACGGTCACCGCCCACAATCCCACCGACACCGAGTCGCAGGCCCATTGGGCTCAGCCGTGCATGCGAGTCGATGGCTTCACAGGCACGGACATCAGGGATTCTCGCGAGACCTATCCGCCTTACATTCAAAAATGTTTCTTGATCTTGGACGGAAAGTTGACGCGACTTCCCACCGAACCCTGGGCATTGAAAGCGCGTTACATGCCCGGCCAAGTGTATGCGCCGGCCGCGATCGATCGAAACGACGTGAATCCACGTCCGCTCAGCACCCTGGCGCCATCCGCGGGGCTGACCGGCTGTTATTCGGCAAATGAAAAGCAGATTCTCGCCGTTGCCTGGGAACCGTATCAGGAGGTTTTCCAAGGTGTCATCACGTGCATGCACAGCGACTTTCGAATTGGCGGACTGAAGCCGGGCGAAACCAAAACGATTCGCGGTAAAATGTATGTGGTTCCCGCCAACGAGGCCGCGCTGCTAACGCGGTATCAAAACGACTTCTTGAAGTAAGGCTTACTGAAGGTGGCAGAGGGAGGATGCCTACGATCGCCATCACGAGGCAGGACGCGAAGCGGCCTTCGAGGAGACTTGTGTTGCCACCGCTCCGGTCCACAGCGTTCTCGTTTCATCGAAATGCCGGTGACAACAGAATGCGGTCCAATAGAGCGACTGGAGGGGTTGTTTCAGGCTGGCATGCGGAGTTCAACCGGTGTTGATTTCGGCTATGATGATAAACAACCACCCCAGGTGCGAAAGTCGGCGAACGAATCGTGTTGCCGACCGACGTATCGTTTTCCAAATCGTGCATTGCTCAACTCAACTTATGATCCACTTCTCTCGTTCGGGCTGTTTTGCCATCTGCATGCTTGCATTGTCGGCTTCCACCGGCATCGTTGGCTGGGCGACTAAGCCGACCTCTGCCGACGAGTGGTCGGTTTTTCGAGGTCCCAGGGGCGACGGTATCGCCGACGCGGACTCAAACGTTCCTACCGAATGGTCACCGAGCAAGAACATCGCTTTTCGCACCCCTTTGCCGGGACAAGGCTGGTCATCGCCTGTCATTTCTGATGGCCGGATCTATCTCACGACCGCCATTGCCCAGAACGAAGAAGCCGATGCGAAAGATAGTCAATATGACTTAACGCTGATCATCTTGGATTCGAAGAGCGGCGAGATTTTAAAGACAGTGGCTCTGATGCAGCAGACTGCAGAGAAGAGTTTTCGAATCCACAAGAAGAATTCACATGCCAGCCCAACACCCATCGTCGAGGGTGATCGTGTGTTCGTTCATTTTGGCTATCAAGGGACCGCATGCGTTGATCGAGACGGGAATCTAATTTGGAAGAATCGCGAATTATTTTTCAAACCAGTACACGGCAATGGTGGCACTCCCGTGTTAGTCGATGGCAAATTGATCTTCACATGCGATGGCGCGAACGATCCCAAAGTTGTCGCATTGGAGGCCGAAACAGGCAAGATCGCGTGGGAGGTCGAACGCCCGATCGACGCGAAAAAGAAGTTTTCGTTCTGCACACCGTTATCGATCGTCGTCGGTGGTCAGAAACAAGTCATTGCACCGGGAAGCGATTGCGTTTTGGCGATCGACCCTGCGGACGGAAGCGTGATTTGGCAATTACTGTATTCCGGATACTCGGTGATCCCCAAACCCGTCTACCATGACGGGCTGGTTTTCTTGTCAACCAGCTACGATACGCCGAGTATGCTCGCGATCGACCCGACGGGCGAAGGTGACGTTACGGAGACACACCTGAAATGGTCGATCGCCAAGAATGCGCCTCACACTCCGTCCATGCTCGCGGACGAACAACTCATCTATTCGGTCAGCGACGATGGAATCGCGATGTGTGTGGAGGCATCTACGGGTGATATCGTTTACAAAAAACGAGTGGGCGGCAATTTCTCGGCATCTCCGATTTTGGTCAACAACAAGATCTTCTACACCAACGAGTCGGGCGTGACGACCGTCATTGCCACAGGCCGCCAATATGAAGTGCTGGCGGAAAACGATCTGGGTGAGCGGACACTTGCATCCGCCGCCGTCGATGGCAACGCATTGATCATGCGAACTGCTGACGCCATCTATCGCATCGAAGAATAGCCCGTTGTTCGACCGAGTCGTTTCGGAACGCGACCGCAACACCAAGGGTGACCTCGGTCATTCTGAGGCAGCGATCAAATTGACGGTCGGTCGTTCACGGATGCCATGCCTTGAGCAAACTGGAAATAAAGAACGCCTGCGGTGGATGGTTCCGCCGCAGGCGTTTGAAGATTTACAGCAAGTTGACGACTCGGTCGGCGAGACCCTTCTCGCCGAGCACGATGCTCATGTTGCCCGCTGATGCGATCTTCTCGAGGACTTCGAGTTCTCGCAGTCGCATCAGCGTTGGGTTGTCGGCCAGTAGCTTGGCCGTGTTGGCTTGGCTAGCATCATCTCAGCAAAGCGATTCACGAGCGCAATCTCTGGTTCGGTGAATGACTGCTTCAGACGCCGCTGAACTGGTTTATCTGGGTATTCGGGCTCCGTTGGTGCGGTAGCGAATGCGACCGCAATTTCAAATCGTGAGATATCCTCGGCACCGACTTGGCATGCCGTTTCCATTGCCAAGTCGAGTTCTCCCATCAAGGCAAATGATCTCGCGATTGCGACAAAAACTTCTCTTTGCTCGGACTGAGCAGGAATTTCCATTGCCATCGCCCTCGCCTTGTTGAGGCTCACTTTGTTAAGCTCGATGGAAGAAGATTCCAACACTCGCCTCATGCGAGCCGACATTTTATCGAATTTTTCCGCACCACCAACATCCGCCGCCTCTTCAAACAATCCCTTCTCGATCAATTCGTAAGCGATCTCCAAGCGGACATCATCCCTGCTTTGAGGAGATTCGATTCGTTCGACCAGACTCAATGCTTGATCCAACTCGCCCATCCTCGACAAGGAAACGGCGACGTCCTCAAGAGCGTCTGCTTCCAGCCAGCTTTGAGGAGTTCGAACATCGAATTTCAACGAAGGCTGATCTCCTTTTGCTTTTTGCAGTTCCTCGATGATCTGTAAAGCTCGTTTTCCATCTCCTGCATCTGCGGCGGCGGAAGCAACCCGGTAGAGTCGAGTAACGTCGTGTTTGGGAGCGGTCTTTAGCCCGCCTTATTCACCAAGCGCGCCTTTAGGGTAGAAACCATCGCGTGAAACGCTACGTTTATCGGTTCACTACAACCAACTCAAACGCAAAGCAGGATCACGCGATGGGTGAAGTACAACGTAACCT
>NZ_SJPM01000006.1:0-395042 GCF_007859915.1 Neorhodopirellula pilleata | reverse complement strand
GTGCTGGCCGGCCGACAAACAGTGGACATGGAGTATCAAAAAAACTACCCTAAAGGTAGTGCCGCTAGATGTACGCGCGCATCACGAATTTTCATTCTGGATATGACAGTACTTTTTATACCCCACATCTTTTTGACCCCCACGAGCTCGTCTCGTGGGTGAATAAGGTTCGCAAGCTAGACAACGACGCCCTCCCAACCTTCCGATTTTCACTTGTGCTCGCCGCTTCAAGCGGCGAGCACAAGTGAAAATCGGAAGGTTGGGGAAATTGCGGCTCGTGTCTAGCTTGCCAACCTCGGCTTCCTGCCAGACGAGCTGGCAGGGGAGCAATCCATGAAGACTTGTGAGGTATAAAAAGGCTGGACGCCTATGCCACTCATTGAGAGACGGTGCGATCCCGAGGAGATGACGGACCTCCCATTTTCAAACTCAGAGCAAGATGATCAGAGATGACCAATGACAACAACCATATCCGTCTGGGACGCCGGGCTTTCCTTGAAAATGGAACGCTTGTGCTGGGAGTTGCTTCGCTCAGTTCATCGACACTGCTTGCCGACGATGAGGCTCCCCGTCTGAAGGTGGGACTGGTCACGGATCTGCACTATGCCGAAAAAGCACCGGCCGGAACCCGGCACTACCGAGAGACGCTTGCCAAGCTTGAAGAAGCAGCCCGGAAGTTCGAGCAAGACAAGCCCTCGTTTCTCGTCGAACTGGGTGACCTGATTGATGCTGCCGACTCAGTGGAAGTCGAGCAGCGATACCTCAAGACGATCAACCGGCCGTTCTCGGCTATCTGCCAAGACCGGCATTACGTGTTGGGAAATCATTGCGTGGACACGCTGAACAAGGATGAGTTCTTGGGCGGCGTGGAACAGGCGAAGTCGTACTACTCGTTCGAACGGGGCGGCTTCCATTTTGTCGTGATGGACTCTTGTTTCCGCGGCGATGGTGAACCGTATGGACGAAAGAACTTCCATTGGACCGACGCCAACATTCCGACCCATGAACTCGAATGGCTCGAAGCCGACTTGGAAATTAGTGATAAGCCGGTCATCGTCTTCGCGCACCAGCGGTTGGACGTGAGCAACCACCATGGCGTCAAGAACAACGCCGACGTGCGAAAAATCCTGCAAGCATCTGACAAGGTATTGGCCGTCTTCCAAGGGCACAGCCATCAGAACGATCTCAAGGAGATTGGCGGTATTCACTACTGTACACTCGTTGCAATGGTCGAAGGCTCAGGAATCGAAAACAACGGCTACTCGCTGATGGAGATCGAACCATCCGGAACGATTCATCTGACCGGATTCCGTAAACAGGAATCTTACGAATGGGAGCATCAGGGATGAAAAATCTCTTTGACGATCTTTCCAACATGCTGCCCGAGGAACTCGTCACGGTCCTCGCCGAAAACCAACACGTCCGCATCGAGCGGATCGTATCGACCGGTCACGGTTCACCTGAGGGCTTCTGGTACGATCAAGATGAGGCCGAATGGGTGGTCGTGTTGAAAGGGGAAGCCAAGCTACGATTCGAAGACGACGATGAGCCGGCCACGATGCGGCCCGGCGATCACGTTCTGATTCCTGCCCACCGAAAACACCGGGTCGAGTGGACGACGCCGAATGAACCGACCGTCTGGCTGGCGGTTTTCATGGGTGACGATCTCGATTGATCCGGCTGGATAGCATTCAGGCGTTGTCCAGCAATCGCAATTGCACTGTCTTCTAGCGATGCTAGAATGGGGTTACGGAGAATCGAGCATGACCGTTGAGCAAGCAATTACTGATATTTCTGCCCTGCCACCGAGCGACCAACTTCGTATCGTGCAAGCAATCTGGGACCGATTGCCGGACGGCATTGGTACTGAATTGACGGATTCGCAGCGTGCCGAACTAGATCGTCGCTGGGCCGAGTATAAGGCAAAACCATCGACTGCCCTAAGCGAGGAAGAGTTTCGCGAACGAATCCGTGTGGCCCGTGGTCGATGAAGGCGCGGCTAACGGCCCACACCGAAATTGATCTGCTGCGTGGGATCGATTGGTTTGATCGAATCTCGATGGGTCTCGGCGAAAAATTCGAAGCCGAATTTTATCTTGCTCTCGAACGGGTTAAAGGGAATCCGCTGTTATTCGCCGCAGACCATACCGGCTACCGCCCTTGCCGACTCAAGCGATTTACCGCCGTCTTGTATTTCCGTATCGACGAACCCTTCGTTGTGGTTGTCGGACTTTTTACCGGCGGCGAAGATGAGAGCGAACTTAGGAGTCGTGGGTAACGTCTCAAGACGCCGAACTGTATTCCGCTGATTTTGCAGCGTCTTGGACGTACTTCGTGATCAGCGAACGGTGAGACGGTACAGGCAGTTGTTACCAAAACGACAACACGTTGGTGATGACAATCGGCCGGACCGTTGGTCCTTCATGGTAACGTGCATAGATTCCCCAGCCCTTTCGGGCTCGGCTAGGCAAACGTATGGGCCGTTGGCCCGAAGACGTGATCGGGCCAACGGCCCGATCGTATTCCAAGACCTGGCCTGGCATCGGCCTAGGTCGAGTCTCACTCGTCGGTGACGCAGCCTTCGCTGGCGCTTTTGACGCATTTGATGTACTTGTACAACGTGCCCCGGGTGGCCTTGAGCGGAGGGGCGGTCCAGGCTTCGCGTCGGCGGGCCATTTCGGTTTCGTCGACATCGACGTCGAGCGAATTGGTTTCGGCGTCGATCGTGATCGTGTCGCCGTCTTGGACGAGCGCCAACGGTCCGCCTTCTTGCGCTTCCGGGGTGATGTGGCCGACGATGAAGCCGTGACTACCGCCGCTGAAACGACCGTCGGTCAACAACGCCACATCGGACCCCAAACCGGCACCCATGATCGCGCTGGTGGGGGTCAGCATCTCTGGCATTCCGGGTCCGCCCTTGGGGCCTTCGTACCGGATCACCACGACGTCGCCTTTTTGGATTTCGTTACGCTGCAAAGCCGCGAGCATGTCTTCTTCGCTGTCATAACAACGGGCCGGGCCGCTGAATTGCAATCCTTCCTTGCCGGTAATTTTGGCGACGGCACCCTCGGGAGAGAGCGAACCCCTGAGGATGCGAATGTGACCGGATTGTTTGATCGGGGCTTCGACCGTCGCGACGATCCGTTGGCCTTCCTTCAGGCCCGGCAACTCGTCGAGATTCTCGGCGAGCGTTTTGCCGGTGACGGTCATGTGCTCGCCTTTGATGAAACCTTTTTCGAGCAGATATTTCATCACCGCCGGCGTGCCCCCGACGCTGTGCAGATCTTCTTGGACGAACTTGCCGCTCGGTTTCAAGTCGGCTAGGTACGGCGTGCGATCGGCGACGGATTGGAAGTCATCGATCGTCAACGGTACATCAACCGAACGGGCCATCGCGATCAAGTGCAACACCGCGTTGGTGCTGCCTCCGAGTGCCATCAACGTTACCATCGCGTCTTCGAACGCGGCGCGGGTCATGATGTCGCGAGGTTTGATGTCCTTTTCAAGCAAGTGCAAGATCGCCTTGCCGGCCCGGTGGCATTCTTGTTTCTTTTCGTCGTTTTCGGCTGGGACACTCGCCGAGTAAGGTAATGACATGCCGAGTGCCTCGATCGCGGTCGCCATCGTGTTGGCCGTGTACATCCCGCCGCAGGCGCCGGCTCCAGGACAACTTCGCTTGACGATTTCGCCACGTTCCTCTTCACTGATTTGTCCAGAGATGAATTGGCCGAAACATTGAAATGCGCTTACGATGTCCAACTTCTCGCCGTTGTACGAGCCGGGCTTGATCGTGCCGCCGTACACCATGATTGCCGGACGGTTCAAACGTCCCATCGCGATCAAACAACCCGGCATGTTCTTGTCGCAACCGGGCAGCGCGATCAACGCGTCGTACCACTGGGCACCCATGATGGTTTCGATCGAATCGGCGATCAGGTCGCGGCTCTGCAGCGAGAAACTCATTCCGTCGGTCCCCATGGAGATCCCGTCGGAGACGCCGATCGTGTTGAAACGCATGCCGACCATGCCCGCCTCGACGACGCCCTTGCGGACTTCGGCGGCGAGATCGAGCAGATGCATATTGCAGCTATTGCCTTCGTACCACATGCTGCCGATCCCGACTTGCGGTTTGTTCATGTCGTCGGACGTCATCCCGGTTGCGTACAACATCGCCTGGGACGCACCCTGGCTCTTCGGCTGGGTGATGTGACGGCTGTATTTGTTCAGAATGTTCGAGTCAGAATCGGCGGTGGTCATGTCGGTCATCGGTTGAATTGGACTTTCGGGGGGAAATGAGCGGGTACGATCAGAGCCGCGACGGGGCACAGAGTATGATCGGTCGACCCCAATCAACAAAGATGAGGAAAAAAAATGATTCGACGATTCGTAAACAACTGGTTTTTGATGGTCATTTTCGCGGCAATCGTGCCGCCGACGACGGTTTTTGCCGACGATCCGACGCAGTCACCCCCAGCCCAAACCGAAGCAATCAAGCCGCTGAGCACGGTCTCGGACGAGGAATTCGAGAACCGCTGCCGATGGTTGTTTGACGGCACAATTTTGACCCGGTGGGAGGGCAACGCGTATTGGTTCCACACCGAAGGGACCGCCGTCGTGGCGGGTCGTCTGGAAGAAAAAATCCCGGAGAATCAGTTTCTGTGTACGACCGACACGTTCGATAATTTTGACTTGCGGATGGAAGTCCGGATGCGGGGAACCGGCCGCAACGCCGGCGTTCAGTTTCGTTCCCGTCGCCCCAATGCATCCGACAATGGTATCCCGCCTAACGAAGTGATCGGATACCAAGCGGACATGGGCGAAGGTGGAGGCGAGTCGATTTGGGGTGCCCTCTATGACGAATCCCGTCGCAAGAAGATGCTGGTTGTTCCGGACCCCCGTTTTGATGTCCAGTGGAAGACACCCCAAGGGCCAGAATCCGCATCTTCGGCGGTCCCCGAAACCGATTGGATCACCCTGCGGATCGTGTGTGTCGACGATCAGATCGAAATTTATCTGGGCGGTCAACGAACCATCCGTTACACCGAAACGGATCCCGAGATCGCTCGCAGCGGTGTGATCGGTTTGCAAATCCACAGCGGCCCGCCGGCGGAAGCCTGGTATCGCAATGTGCGAATTTTGAGTTTGTAAACGAACTGAAACCCCCATTCAAAATTAGCCGGTGGGCGTTAGCCCCGGTTTCGGCACCACAGAACCGGGGCTAACGCCCGTCGGCTAATAAAATCAGCAGTCTCATTTGCCGGTGGGGGCGACTGCACGCCTGAGTTTTTCCAATACGCCGCAACACGAACGGTCAAACTTCCTGACGCTAATGACCCAACCACCGACCGACCCCACCTTGGACCTGATCGCGATTTGCGCGTTCGGGCTCGAGGCGATCGTCAAACGTGAACTCGCCGCACTAGGCATTGATGCCCTCATCGGTGAGTCCGGTCGCGTTCACTTCCGCGGCACGTTCGATACGATCGCGCAAACGAATTTGTGGTTGCGATGCGCCGATCGCGTTTCGATCCGTGTCGCCGAGTTTCCCGCCGCCGATTTTGATGCATTGTTCGAAACCACCAAAGCGATCCGGTGGGACCGTTGGATTCCCGTCGATGGTTCGTTCCCCGTCACCGGTCGCAGCGTTAAGTCGACGTTGACCAGTGTCCCGGCGTGCCAACGGGCGGTCAAGAAAGCCATCGTCGAAGCCTTGCAACGCGATCACGCGACGAACGAACTTCCCGAAACGGGGGCCGAGTTCAAGGTCGACATCGCGATCCTCAAAGACACCGCCACATTGACCCTCGACACGACCGGACGCGGCTTGCATCGCCGCGGATACCGGGCCGATGTCACCAGCGCCCCGCTAAAAGAAACACTCGCGGCGGCATTGATTCAACTGACCTATTGGCGACGTGATCGACCGCTGATCGATCCGTTTTGCGGCAGTGGCACGATTCCGATCGAAGCCGCCATGATCGGTCGCAACATGGCCCCCGGCCAACATCGTTCGTTCGCTTTCGAGACCTGGCCGGGCGTTCAACGTGAGCCGATCTTGAAACTCCGCGAAGAAGCTTTGCAGGGCGTCTTGGAACCTTTGCCGCAACGTTTGCTCGGCACCGATATCAATCCGCGTATCTTGAAAGTAGCGCGGGACAATGCCGAACGCGCGGGCGTGACCGCGGACGTCCATTTCGAACCGGGCGACGTACGTGATTTGCAAAGCAAACGCCGGTTCGGATGTTTGGTCACCAACCCGCCCTATGGCATGCGTCTCGGCCGAGATTGGGAGGTCGAAGAACTCTACGCGGCGATCCCGAACGTGTTGCGTCATCTGCCGACCTGGTCGTTTTATTTTTTGACCGCGTTTGAAAATTTTGAGAACGCGGTCGGTCGCCAAGCCGATCGTCGCCGAAAACTCTACAACGGCCGGATCGAATGCACCTACTATCAATTCCAAGGCCCCAAGCCGGTCGTGGGCTCCGGCACGATCGACGAGGCGACCCCGGAAACGCCCGCGACGACAACCGATGAGGATCCGACCACGCCTGAGATCGATTCGCCCGAACCTGAGATCGATTCGCCCGAAACGGACGATCCGCAAACGCCGGCCGAAAGCGAACCCGTCGTTCGTTCGCCATGGGAAGCGGCCAAGGCACGCTCGATTGCTAACGCCGAACCAAGCATCACGGAAAAAATGAGTGGTGGCGACTTTCAGTCGCCGGTCTCTCAAACGTCGACTAAAAGTCAACGCTACGTTCACGCGGTTGGCGAAGCGGCCTTCGGCAGTCTACCGGAAAAAGCCCAGCACCAAGCCGAGTTGTTCGCGTCCCGGTTGCGTAAACGAGCCAAGCACCTGCGCCGATGGCCGACCAAACGCGGGATCACGTGTTTCCGTCTTTACGAACGTGACATTCCGGAGATCCCCTTGGTCGTCGATCGCTATGAAAACCATCTGCATCTGAGCGAATTCGAACGGCCCCATGATCGCGATCCCGCGCAACATGCCAATTGGCTCGATCTGATGGCACAGACCGCCGGCGAAACGCTCGACATCCCGAAGCAGAATGTCTATTTGAAAAAACGGATCCGGCAACGCGGCAACACGCAACATCAAAAGGTTGATCAAACCGAACAGCGCATCCCGGTCCAGGAAGGCGGTTTGACGTTCTTGGTCAATCTGGCCGACTATGTCGATACGGGACTTTTCTTGGATCATCGGGTGACGCGTTCGATGGTGCGAGCCGAAGCGACGGGAAAGCATTTCCTGAATCTATTCGCATATACCGGATCGTTTACCGTTTACGCCGCCGCCGGTGGAGCCGCCTCGACGACGAGCGTGGATCTATCATCCAACTACATGCAGTGGGCCGAAGAAAACCTCCGCGCGAATGATCTGCAAGGGCCACAGCACCAGTTCGTCCCGATGCACATCGGCGAGTTCATCCGTCGTCACAAGCCGGGTGAGGTTTATGATTTGGTCGTATGCGATCCGCCGACGTTTTCGAACAGCAAACGGACTGACGAGGACTGGAACGTGCAAACCGATGCGGTGCCGTTATTGATCAACGTGCTCAAGCTCGTTCGGCCCGGCGGAGTGATTTACTTTTCGAACAATTTTCGTCGTTTTAAGTTTGATACCGAAGCCCTCGAAGGCACGACGATCCGCGAGATCTCCGCGCAAACGGTTCCTGAAGACTATCGCAACCGCCGCATCCACCGATGCTGGCGGATTGTGAAAGAGACTCAGGAAACCAAAGAGACTCCGTGAATCGAAGCCACATTATCGGTCGGCATATCAATTCGTGTTAGTCGTCCTCTTCCACGCGGTGTTGCCAGTGACCGTCGATGGGTCGGGCATCGATGCCTTGTTCATTCAAATAGCGGGCAACGACGGCGGTACTGCCGTGGGTGACCCAGACTTCTTTGGCTCGGCTTTGCTTGACCGCCGACATCAGGCCTGGCCAATCGACGTGGTCGCTTAGGACAAATCCACGATCGACGGCTCGCCGTCTTCTCGCGCCACGGATGGCCATCCAGCCGCTCGCCATCGCGGTGCTCACATTTCCGAACTTCCGCATCCATGGCGTTCCGTGGGCAGATGGGACGGCGATCACCATCGCTCCGGCCCAGTCATGCCCCTTGGGTTGATCTCCGACATAGGTCGTCTCGGGCAGTTCCACGCCTGCGGTCCGGTAAGCTTGGACGCCCTTCTCGACCGCCCCGTGGGTATAGATCGGGCCGATCGTCGGATCCAGACCGGCGAGCAATCGTTGTGACTTGCCGACCGCGTAGGCGTACAGCAAACAACACTTGCCCGCTTCGGAGGATTGTCGCCACCACGCATTGATTTCGGCAAAGATTTCGTGATCTTCGTTCCAGCGGTAGATCGGCAATCCGAACGTCGATTCGGTGACAAACAAATCACACGAGACACTTTCAAAGTGCTGGCACGTTGAATCGGATTGCAGTTTGTAGTCGCCCGACACCACCGCCACGCGGCCCCGGTATTCCAATCGGACCTGAGCCGAACCGAGCATATGACCGGCCGGATGCAGCGAAATCTTGACGCCGCCGACGGTTCGTGTTTCACCGTAGTCGAGGAATTCGAATTCCGGATCATCCGACAAACTTGTCGCCGTGTGTCCGGCCTCGGTCGTGTCGGCGCGGGAACCTGCCGCTTCTTTTGTCAGTCGCATTCGC
The DNA here is from genome assembly GCF_007859915.1 of Neorhodopirellula pilleata. Classification (GTDB taxonomy): domain Bacteria; phylum Planctomycetota; class Planctomycetia; order Pirellulales; family Pirellulaceae; genus Rhodopirellula; species Rhodopirellula pilleata. The sequence continues at coordinate 386,339 of NZ_SJPM01000006.1, read as the reverse complement.
AGGATCGTTTCGCCGGGACGGGCGGCCAAGTAGTGCCGGCACCCCCACCGTGCGTGATCGCTGTGGCCATGGGTGATCACCGCACGATCGACGCTCTGCGTCGGGTCGATGTAAAAACCTCCCGCGGGGCAATACAGACCGCGAGGCGTTGTTTGCAATATTTCAGACATGCGGAAGTTTACCGGCATAGGCAAGTTCATCCCGAAACCGAGCCATCGTGTGTACAATGTCAGGGAAGCTTATTGCTTCGGTTCGACTGTTATTTCCTACTTTTTATTCTCCCTGATGATATGTCTATTTTACGTCGCGCTCGTTTGGTTTTAGCTGGTCCGTTGTGGTTCATTTGTCTGGTCATTTGCCCGGTCGTTGGTAATTCGGAATCACCGGGCGTGACCAAGAAAACCGTCGATGCGAATACATCGCTCGACGATCTCGACTTGTTGACAAGGATCCGTCAAACGATCGTTCAGGAATCATCGAATATCGACGCCGAATCGATGAAGTCCTATCAAGCGGTGATTCCCAAGACGGGTGTCGAGTTCGAGATGATTCCGATCCCAGGTGGCACGTTCGCCATGGGCAGTCCCGCCGACGAAGCGGATCGTCAAGACAACGAAGGCCCAGTCACCGAGGTGAGTGTTTCCCCGTTTTGGATGGGCAAGTGTGAAGTGACCTGGGACGAGTACGAACCTTTCATGATCACGCAACGCGACCGCGAAAAGCACGGCGGATGGAAGGAGTTCGATCCGGCGGTTCATGACCTGGTCGATGGGGTCAGCCAACCGACGCCGCCCTACACAGAAATGAGCTTTGGAATGGGACAGCAAGGCTATCCGGCGATCTGCATGACTCAGCACGCCGCCAATAAGTACTGCCAATGGCTCAGTGCCCAAACCGGTCACTTCTACCGATTACCGACCGAGGCCGAATGGGAGTACGCCTGTCGGGCCGGAACTCAAACCGCCTTTTCATTCGGCGATGAACCGATCGAAGATTACGCGTGGTTTTACGACAATAGCGATGATCAGTACCAACCGGTGGGCCAAAAGAAACCGAACCCGTGGGGATTGCATGACATGCACGGCAACGTGCTCGAATGGACCGCTGATCGATTCGAAGAGAACTATTTTGACTTGATCGAAACGGCTTCGGAAGGCAAACCGGTGTGGAATCCATGGCTGGTTCCCGACCAAATTTACCCGCGCTCGGTTCGCGGCGGATCATGGTTCGACGACCCCGAACAACTTCGTTCGGCATACCGACGGGGAAGTGAAAAAGATTGGAAGAGTCAAGATCCGCAGTTACCTCGAAGCATTTGGTATCACACCGATGCACCCTGGTTAGGATTTCGAATCGTTCGACCGCTCGAGGTTCCCACGGTCGAAGAAATGAATCGCTACTGGAACAGCGCCACCGGTAAACGATAACCTCCATCGGCTCAATCCACCCAGCCGTTTCACCCTCTCTATCCCCAGTAAACTTAAACCTAAACTTAAACCTAAACTTAAACTTAAACTTAAACTTAAACTTAAACCTAAACCTAAACCTAAACCTAAACCCCAATCGATTCCAAACCAAAGAATCACCTGATCAGCAGCTTCGGCGTTAACGCTTCCACCACACATTAAGAACCTATCCGAAAGCCGTGAGCTTACGGCACGAATCGCCTGTTGATTGATTGCATCAGACAATTTTTGTGAGCCGATGGCGCTAGTCACATGTCTCGCCGGTGGTATTCGGATAGGTTCTTATTGTTCACGCGATGCTTACTGCCCCTTGCCCGCTTTTGTGGTATCGGAAGACCGATTGCCTCGCTGATTCCTCGCAGGTTTGGCGGTTCCGATCTCATCGTCTTCAGGGACTTGATACTGAGTTTGAAGTCTTGCTAGTTCCGAGCTCAAGCGATCTTGGACCGCGACGAGTTCGGTGCTTCCATACGCATTGACCAGTTCGTTCGGATCTTTCTTCAGATCGAATAATTCCCAATCGTCGATCCGTTTGCCTTCGAGTGCGTAAAAGCGAATGAGCTTGTACTGCCCATCGGTGACACCGTAATGGCGAGCCACGTTGTGAGCTCCTGGATTCTCATAGTAGTGGTAATAAAAGGTCTTTCGCCAATCTGCCGGCACGCGGCCCTTCAACAGCGGAACGATACTTTTTCCTTGCATGTCATTCGGGACATCAACGCCAGCAATATCCAAGAAGGTTTCGGCAAAATCCAGATTCGAAACGATCTCCGTATCATTCACGGTACCCGCTCGGACGACTTCCGGCCAACGTACCAAGAGTGGACATTTTAACGATTCTTCGTACATCCATCGCTTGTCAAACCAACCGTGTTCGCCCAAGTACCATCCTTGATCGGAAGAATAAACCACGACGGTATTATTGGCTAAACCAGCCTCATCGAGATAGTCAAGAACCTCGCCAATCCCGTCGTCAACACTCTTCACGCAACGCAAGTAGTCTTTGACGTATCTCTGGTATTTCCACTGAACGATTTCCTTTTCGGTCATTGTCGCTTTGGCCGCCTCGAAGGCTGCGTTCTTGGGGCCGTAGGCGGCATCCCAGACTTCGCGTTGCTCTGGTGTGAGGTTTCGCGGCGGGGTTAATTTTAAATCGCTAGCATTGAGGTGGTGAGCAATCGTCATGGTTTGACGAGCGGCCGAGACGGTGCGACCGGCGTAGTTATCCCAAAGTGTTTCAGGCTCTTTGATGGTCACATCATCAAGCCAATGAAGATACTTGGGAGCGGGCTGCCAATTGCGATGTGGTGCTTTGTGTTGATACATCACCATAAATGGTTTGGATGTATCCCGGCCGTCTTTCAGCCAATCCAAAGTTTTGCGGGTGATGATGTCCGTCGTGTATCCGTTATGTGGTTTGGTGACCGGTTTCCCATCTTTTCCTGCCGTGATCATGGGTGGATTGTAGTAGGGCCCCTGGCCATTGAGTACGTCATAGTAGTCATAACCCTGTGGCGTCGACGCGAGATGCCATTTTCCGATCACCGCAGTTTGGTATCCATGAGCGCGGAGTAGCTTAGGGAAGGTTTGCTGGTCACCATTGAATCGATTTCCATTACGGATGAAGCCGTTCAGATGGCTGTATTTTCCTGTTTGAATGACAGCACGACTTGGTCCGCAGATTCCATTGGTGCAGTAGCATTGGTTGAATCGCATGCCCTCGTTGGCGATGCGATCCATGTTCGGCGTGACAATGCGAGAGTCATCGTAGGCACTCAGCGCTTGTTGGCAGTGGTCGTCGGTGAAAATGAAAACGATGTTCGGCCGATCGTCTGCCTGAGCCCAACTCGCGAGTAAGCCAGCCAATAAGACAAGAGGCAATAAGACGCTTGAAAACGGAATGTTCATGCAGTTTTCTCCTTCGGAATGGATGTGGGGGTGGGCTCTAAGCCAGGAGGTTTGAACGCAGCTTGCTCGCGGCGTATTCGCGTCAAGGAAACGTCGCCGACCGTCTTAGCATCGCGTGAACAATAAGTGATGGATTCTTAACGTGGCGTCGACTTTCAGTCGACGTTTCAGGGTTTGGCGACTGAAAGTCGCCACCACTTAATGTTCACGCGATGCTTAGTGTAGCCGGTTGTGCTTGACCATTCACGCTGGTTTCGCAATCGGCTTCAGCGCGACGGAACGTCAGCGGTTGTCGCTTTCATCAGAACTTAGATGGCACCTAGAGCATGGTTCGACGTTGGCGTTCGTACTTGAGTCCGGGCAGGAAGAAACATGCCGCAGCCACGAATCCAAAAATCAGATGCGCGTGGCGTGGAAACACCGCCATCCCGATCGACGCGACCAGCAAAGCGATCGATTGAAAGTAGAACGCTCCGCTGAGCATGCCTGCTTTGACGATGAAGACCATCGCGCTGATTACGCCGAGCAGCGGGGCCAACGACAGCACTTCTAAATCCAACCACCATTCCAGTGGAAACAGCATCGCGATCGCGATCATACTGGCACCCCAGACATGGGCGACTTGGCGTTCGATAAATGTGACCGGTCCCATCCGTTGTCGCATCTTCCAGAACACGGCGGCCCATGCGCTCAATCCCACCACCCAGACGCAAATGTAGAGCGAACGCCGCTCGACGCCGAGCACCGCCATTTGCCAGGTAAACAAACTCGCAACAAGTAGCACGAGCGAGTGCCACATCCACAGCAGTCCCCACTTTTCAAGTACGGCGGCGTGGTGCGTTTCGCGAAAAACTCTTGCGACGACTTGATTGAAATGTCCCGATCGGGCTGAGACACGTTCGTCGGCCAAGTAAGCTTTCAGATCCGCGATCAATGCTCCCGTGTTGGCGTAGCGAAGGTCAGCGGGTTTTTGCAAACAACGTGTGACGATCATTTCGAGATCACGGTCCAAACTCGGACGCAAACGCCGTGGTGGTGTCGGATCCTGTTCGATAACCATCATCACCAATTCCATCGGACCATCAGCGACGAACGGCGCCCGACCCGTCAACGCGTAGTACAAGACACAGCCGAGCGAATACACGTCGCTGGGGATGTCGATGTCCTTGCGCCGGCCACTGGCTTGTTCGGGTGACATGTACGCCGGCGTGCCGACGAGCATACCGCTGCGCGTCAGATCCGTTTTCGCGCCGACTTGTTTGGCCAAACCAAAATCCGTGAGCATCGGTTGACCGTGTCGGTTGATCAGGATGTTGCTGGGCTTGATATCGCGATGCAGGATGCCCGCCGCGTGCGCGATGCCCACCGCTTCGGCGACATCGACGATCATCTGGGAGGCCTCCCGCGCGTTCAACGGCCCCGACGTACCGACCCGCTGCGCTAACGTTTCGCCGTCGATGTATTTCATACTAAAAAACGGCCGACCGTCGATATCGCCGACTTCATAAACCGGGACGATTCCCGGGTGTTCGAGCGACGCCGTCGCGGCGGCTTCGGCGAGGAAGCGTTGCATGTCCGCGTCGCTGGCGAGTCGTCCCCGCAAAATCATCTTGACGGCGACTTCGCGTCCGAGAGACCGTTGCCGGGCGCGGAATACGACGCCCATGCCGCCGCGGCCGACCTCCTCGAGCAAATCGTAATCACCGATCGTGGTGGGAAGTCGCAGACTCCGCCACTGCGTCCACGAATCCTCTCCGTTTTTCAAGTTCAATCCGTCCGTCGTTTCGCTCGGTTGCGTGCCCGTCAGCGATGGCATCGGAACACGTTTGCCCGGCGTTTCATCGCGAACCGCGCCGGCCGTGTCGGTGACCAAAACGGCGCCCCACAAATGTCGCAGGTCGGCGGCGAGATCGGGATGTTCCCGGCACGCCGTTTCCAAGTCCGCCATTTCACCGCCGCAGATTCGGTCGGTCATCTCGGCCAACACGTTGGCGAGTTTCTGTTCGTGTTCGTCGAGATCGGGGGGAGACATGTTTAACCGTGACTCGGTGTATCAAAGATGCGGTCGCCCGCGTCGCCCAGTCCGGGGACGATGAATGATTGTTCGTTGAGCGTCGGATCAACCGCCGCTACATACACTTTCACCTCCGGGAAGTCCCGAACGACGCGGTCGATCCCCGGTTGAGCCGCGATGATACTGAGCACGCGAATATCGGCGACGCCCCAACGTTGTAATCGACGGACGACCAAATCGATCGAACCTCCGGTAGCCAACATCGGGTCGAGCACCAATGCGACATCCGAAGCTCCCTCGAGCGGCAATTTGTCATAGTACTCGACCGGCTCGGCGGTTTCCTCGTTGCGATACAAACCCAGATGCCATACCGACGCGTTGGGGATCAATTGCAACAAGGGTTCGACCATCCCCAAACCGGCTCGCAGCACCGGCACGATGCTAACGGCCGCAGCCAGCGTTTGACACGTGGTTTCGGCCAACGGCGTTTGGACGAGGACGTCTCGTTGCGGCAAGTCCTCGGTCGCGTACACGCCCAACAACATAGCCATCCGGGCCACCGTCGTTCGAAACTCATGAGGATTGGTCGATTGGTCGCGTAGTCTCGCGAGGTGATCGGCTGCGAGAGGGTGATTCAATATGGTGACGGATTTCATAGGTGCGTCTAGAAAAGAAAAAAAGGGTGCAACGTCTTCAGGCAATCGCCGCCCAGGTTTTAAGCGAACGCCTGCGACGCAAGCAACGAGTCTATCAAGAATTCAAATCAACAATGGAAAACCTAAAAATATCAATGTGTATTATTACCGTGTTTTCCCGAGCGACCGCACCCAAGACGCTGATGTAAGGAGGTTGCCTGCGTCCTCGATGGCACGATGGTTGCTTTGAAAGCAAAACCGTGCAAAGCGTGGCGTCCGTTAACGCCAAGTTTTGAGCCACTTCTGCGGGCGGATGCGGTCTTGATCGTTCCAGCCTCTCTACGCGTTTTCCTTGCGTCGATTCAAACGTTGTCTTTCTCTTTAAGTCACGTTCGACGTTCACCTTCCACCGGGATTGATTGGCTATGGGTATCTTGGATCAAAATCCGTTCGATGCGAACGCGAAGTTAGAACATCAGCACAGCGGCACTTGCTGCCACGGCAGCTCGCATGATCCGGGCTGTCCGTCGGCGATCGATCATGCCGGCAACGGTGAAAGCTCGTCTCCGGACTCGTCGATCGCCAATCACGAAGACGCGATGAGCCGCGCGATCGAAACGGCGGTCGTCAAGGCTGTCTTCGGACAAAGCGACGTGTCCCGCCGCGCCGTGCTCACCGCAGCAGGAGCCGGATTGGTTTCGCAGATTGTTCATGACCTGTTCCCGATGGACACGGCCAAAGCGATGGCGATGGAAATCGGCACGATCGAAAAGCCGGACCTTTCGATCGGCTTCATCCCGATCACCTGCGCCACGCCGATCATCATGGCCGAGCCGATGGGCTTTTATGAAAAGCATGGGCTCAACGCGAAAGTCCGCCGTGCCAGCGGTTGGGCGATGGTCCGAGATTGGGCGATCACGAAAGAAGTCGATGCGGCTCACATGCTCTCACCCATGCCGCTTTCGATCACACTCGGGGCGGGATCGCCCAAGGTGCCGTTTTACATGCCGGCGGTAGAGAACATCAACGGCCAAGCGATCACGCTGGCGAACAAACACAAAGGCGTCAAAGAAGCCAAAGACATGAAAGGCTTCCGGTTCTGCGTGCCGTTTGAATACTCGATGCACAACTACTTGTTGCGTTATTACTTGGCCGAAGGCGGATTGCATCCCGACAAAGACGTTCAAATCCGCGTCGTGCCGCCACCGGAAATGGTTGCCAACTTGAAAGCGGGCAACGTCGATGGTTACCTCGCGCCAGATCCGTTCAATCAACGAGCGGTCTACGAGAACGCCGGTTTCATTTTCAAATTGTCCAAAGAAATTTGGGAAGGTCACCCGTGCTGTGCCTTCGCGATCTCCCAGGAGTTCGCGGGCAACTATCCCAACACGTTCTTGGCCCTGTTCCGCTCGATCGTCGACGCGACCGCGTACGCATCGGACAGCAAGAACCGCAAAGAAATCGCCAGCGCGATCGCGCCGCGGAACTACTTGAACCAACCCGTCACCGTGCTCGAGCAGGTGCTAACAGGTCGCTACGCCAACGGCATGGGCGGCATCAGCAACGATCCCGACCGCATCGATTTCGATCCGATGCCTTGGCATTCGATGGCGATTTGGATTTTGACGCAAATGAAACGTTGGAAGCACGTCGACACCGAATTCGATTACAAGCAAATCGCCGAAGAGGTCTATTTGGCAACCAAGTGCAATGAATTGGCGACGGAGATGGGCTACGAAAATCGAGCCAATACTTACAAGAAGCACATCATCATGGGCAAGGAGTTTGATCCGGAAAAGCCAGATGAGTACTTGGCGAGTTTCCCAATCAACAATCTTCAAGCAGGCTAATTCAAACGATGAATCCAATGACATGGCGGCTGCCCCGCGATCCGAAGTGGTGGCAAGCTAAGGGTCTCAGCGTGATGATTTTGATCGTGCTGTTGGCGGCTTGGCAGTTTGCGGTTTCCAAACCGGCGTTTGACTCGACCGGTATGACCGAAGACGAACTGATGTTGATGGAATTCAACGGCGACATCGTTCGCAATGAAGCCGGTGAATACGCTTTCAATGCCGACAAAGCGACCGGTCTACCCGGGCCGTTGGCGGTCGGCGCGAAGGTCGTCGAAGAACTATCGCATCCGTTTCACAAGAACGGCACGAACGACCACGGCATCGGTCACTTGGTGATGTACACGGTGGCACGGTTCAGCGTCGGGTTTGTGCTGGCGAGTATCGTCGCGATCGTGATTGGCGTGATTGTCGGCTTGAATCCGTTGATCTTTGCGGCCGTCAATCCGTTTCTGCAAGTGCTCAAGCCGATCTCTCCCTTGGCTTGGATGCCACTTTTGCTCTACACGGTCCAGAAGCCGACGATAACGGCGGTGTTGGTCGTGTTCATGGCCTCCCTTTGGCCGACGATCGCCAACACGGCGTTCGGATTGTCGTCGATCGACAAAGATTATTTGCGAGTGTCCAAGATGCTCGAGTTCGGCTGGTTCCGGCGACTGTTCACGGTCGTGTTGCCTGCGGCCGCGCCGGCGATTGTTGCGGGTTTACGAATCAGTTTTGGTTCGGCGCTCGTCGCGGTCGTCCCCGCCGAAATGCTGTTGGGTGAACTCGGTGTGGGCTACTTGACGTGGATCGAGTGGAACAACCTTGACATCGCCGGTGTGTTGTTCGCGATCCTGGTCGTCGGCGTGGTCGGCTTCGTCATGGATGCGATGTTCTCCAAACTTTCCAAGGCGGCCAGCTATGCAACTTGAAGCAACCATCGAACCCCAGTCGGAAAACAAAGCCGACGATGTGATGTCGGATCAATCCAGCCAGGGGCAGTTGTCGATCCGCAACGCATCGAAAGTATTCGCATCGTTGAGCGGCGAGGGCGAAGTGTGTGTGTTCGAAGACGTCTCGTTGGAGATCGCCAACGGCGAGTTCATGTCGATCATCGGACACAGCGGATGCGGGAAATCGACCCTGCTGAATATCTTGGCCGGGTTTGACACGCCCACGACGGGCGAGGTTTTGGTCGACGGAAAACCGATCAAGGGTCCCGGACTCGATCGCATGGTCGTGTTCCAATCGTTCGCGTTGATGCCGTGGATGTCCGCGTTTGACAACGTGCGGGTGGCGGTCCGATCGGCGTTCCCGTCCTGGGATAAATCGCAAGTCGCCGCTCACACGAGTCGGTATCTGCAACTAATGGGACTCGGTGACATCGGTAAGAAGATGCCCGCGCACCTGTCCGGCGGGATGCGACAACGCGTCGGGCTCGCACGCGCCTTTGCGGTCCAACCGAAAGCGTTGATGCTCGACGAACCGTTCGCCCAAATCGATGCACTCACTCGGGGTTCGATTCAAGACGAACTGGTCCGAATGTGGGACAAAGCCGGCGCGACCGTTTGCATGGTAACCCATGACGTCGACGAAGCGATCTTGTTGAGTGACCGGATCGCGTTGATGACCAACGGCCCCAACGCGCGGGTTGCCGAGATCATCGAGGTCGATATCCCTCGACCGCGAACCCGCGAGCAGTTGATCGAATCGGAAGCGTACATGCGACTACGTGCCCGTATCTTGCGGTTCTTGATCGATCACAACCGACGACCGTCCCAATACGACGACACGATGCACGTGATTCAGGCCTACGACACCCAAGATGGCGACGTGGCCTCCAGCCCAGATTGAATTGCTCAAAACCAGATTTCCTTTCAACCTCTCGGAGAAAAACTATGACCACGATGACTGAATCGGTACCTTCGCTCGAACAAATCGTCACGAAGATCGAATCGATCAAAATAGCCAAAGGGCTCAGTTGGGCCGAGTTGGCCGGCAAGATCGGACAAGCCCCGGTGTGGGTCGCGGCGGCGTTGACCGGACAATGTTCGATGTCGGCGGAAGACTGCGCCGCGATCGCCGACGACTTGGAACTGACCGAAATGGAATGCAAGGTCTTACAGGGATATCCCTATCGTGGGTCACTGCCGCAAGCGATCCCCAGCGACCCGTTCGTATATCGTTTCTACGAGATCATGCAGGTGTACGGGATCGCGATGAAGCAAGTCACTCAAGAGGAGTTCGGCGACGGGATCATGAGTGCGATCGACTTTTCGATCGACGTCGAGCGAGAACCCGACCCCAAGGGTGATCGCGTGAAGATCACCTTCAGCGGTAAATTCTTGCCGTACAAAAAGTTCTAAAGCCTGGTACTGGGTTTTTGCCGTGGAATCACCCGCGACGCTCAAGTTGATGTTGGTCGACCAATCGACCCGCCGCCGCGAAATCCTGGAGAAAATTCTCCGGGACAACGGCTACCTGAACGTCTTCTCGACCTCGGGGCTTCACGACGTGTTTGAATTGGTCACGCGGATTCAACCGGACGTGGTGCTGATCGAACTGGACAGCCCGAACCGGGATACGCTTGAGCAGGTGCGGCGGATTCGCGATCGTCAACCGACGCCCGTATTGATGTTCGCCCAAGACCAAAACGCACAGACCGTCCACGCGGCGGTTCAGTCGGGAGTCTGTGCATACATGGTCGACGGAGTCGATCGCGGCAGCATCCAACCGGCGATCTCGTTGGCGATGGCGACGTTCGAAGCGTATCGCAAGGTGCGAGTCGAAGCGGACGGCTATCGCCGTGAACTCAATGGCCGCAAACGCATCGACCAAGCCAAAGCGATCTTAATGCGACAACAAGGCATTGGCGAAGACGAAGCCTATCGGACGCTGCGTAAACGGGCGATGGACGAAAATCAAAAACTGGTCCTTGTCGCCGATGCGATCATCGCGGAGCAGCGGTTACGTGGTTAGAAAGGCAAACAATCCGGTCCCTCACTCACCGGTCGGCAGCGACACGACGAATCGACAGCCTTGTCCAGACGGACTTTCCAAATGGATCGTCCCGCCGTGGCTCTCGACGATCGTTCGGCAAATCGCGAGCCCCAAGCCATTGCCCTTTCCTTGCTCTCTATCGCGGGCTTGATCGCCTCGGTAAAACCGGTCAAAGATTTTTGGCCGATCTTCGAGAGGGATTCCTGGACCTCGGTCGGTAACCATCAACTGCACCGTGTTTTCGGACTTCTCGACGTCAACTTCGATATCGCTTCCCCCGCCGTGCGAGATCGCATTGGTCAGTAGGTTCTCAACGACGCGTGTGAGTCGATCGGGATCACCGCGCACGACGGAGACTTCCTTTGAGTTCATGTACACGTGAGATCCGCGAGCACTTGCCAGTGGCCTTAATCGATCGATGGTTTCTTGCACTATTTCGCTCAAGTCGACTAGGTCGGCAGCATTCGTTTTGGATTGGTCTTCCCTCGCCAATACCAAGAGTGACTCGACCAATGATGTCATTCGATCGGTCGCGCGTTGACAAACCCGCAACGCGTCGCGGTATTCCGCCGGGTCACGCGGTTTCGAGAGCGCCATTTGTTGGTGCATTCGCAAAACGGCCAGAGGAGTGCGTAGCTCATGCGAAGCATCGGCGGTGAACTGAGACTGACGCTCGAAGGCATTTTCCAAACGCTCGAAAGTCTGGTTCAACGTAATCGCCAAGCCGGCCAACTCCTGATCAAGGTGGTCGGATTGAATTCGCTGGGAAAGATCCTTTGCTGAAATGCGGCTAGCGACCTCTGCCATCGCTTGAAGTTGTTGGACCGCTCGGCCTGCGATCAGCCATCCGCCGAACAATCCGATCGCAAGCAACGCCAGTCCGATGGCCGTGAGCACCATGGCGAGCCGGTTCAATGCCTCGAAATCTTTCACGATCCATCGCCCGACTAACACGATAAAACCATTATCGGTTCGGGTGTAAGCTTCCCTCCATCCGTCTTGTCCACGAAATTGGATCGTGTCGTCGGCTGCGGCGGGAAGGATGTTCGCGGTGCGAGGTTTTCGCTCAAAGTCGCTCGTCGTGTTCGCTTCCTGTTGGCCGTCGGGGGACCAAACGATCAGATACGGTTTTTCAAAACGATGACGAATTCGGCGGAATTCGAAGGTTTCCGGCAACGACAACGAGTCCCACCGGGGTTGGTCAAGCTGATCTCCGGTGGAGTCCGCATCCGAACTGCTTTCGATCTGAACCGCCAACAACTCGGCCGCAGCGGAGAGTTCTTGATCGGTCTCGCGAATTCGATGTTGCCGTTGATCCAAGAACGTCAACACGGCGAATCCGGCGATAACGCAAGTCAGCGCGATCGCGTGCCAGATCTGAATCCGCCACCGAAGTGATTTAGTTGGAAACAAGATAACCCTCTCCACGGCGAGTCCGCACGAAGTCACGTCCCAGTTTGGCCCGGACCCGTGAGACATAGACGTCGACCAAATTCGACATCGAATCGTGGCAATCGTCAAAGAGATGGTCGTACAGGTAGGTGCGGGTCACCAGTTGACCGCGTCTCATCGCAAAGATCTCAACAAGCGCGTACTCACGAGCGGTCAATTCGATTTCACAGCCATCTTTTTCAACCGTGCGTGAGGCGAAATTGATTTCCACATTTCCGAACCAAACGGATGTACTGGTCACCTCGTGACGACGCCGAATGATCGCGCGCAATCGGGCAAACAACTCGGATAGATCAAACGGCTTGACCAAGTAATCGTCAGCGCCACCATCCAACCCCGTGACGCGGTCTTCCACCGTATCGCAAGCGGTCAAGAGTAAGACCGGAACGGCGGAAGATTGACGGAGTTGCCGCAGTAGATCCAATCCGGACAGTTTGGGTAACATCCGGTCCAAGACAATCGCATCATAGTCCCACGCACGTGCTTGGGCGAAGCCATCCGATCCGTCGCTAGCTTGGTCGACCGCATAGCCTTCCTCGCGCAGCGCGGAGACCAAGCCCGAACGCAAATCCGGATCATCTTCGACGACGAGCACCCGCATCGTTATCCCATTTATATTTGAGGTAATTCGGCAAGCCGGACCGACTTGATCCGGCCATTGGTCGACAGGTCGGCGGTGAACTCGATCTCCGATTCGATCTGCACTTGTTCAAACCCAATCACGCTCACCTCAGGTGGGCAGGTGTAACCGGCCCCGCCGTCGACCAGCGTTAAACCGATCAACTGTCCGTCCTCAATGACCGCTTGAATCTCCGCTTGACGATGTGTCCATAACTCACCCGACTCGGGCCGATAGCGATAATAGTCGGAAACTTCATCGAGTCGATCGTTGGTGACGCCGTGAGGTGAAAGAGCATCCATCAAGACCTTTTTATTCACGCGAGCCCGAAACGAACTCGGCGGTCCACCTTCAGCCGGCTGTACTCTCGAGAATGCGTCTCGAAAAACCTGTTCGTCGACTTCCAAAGCGGCCGCAATCAGTGCGACCGGTCGTCCTCCATCGCCGGGATCGGTGCGATGTCCGCTACGGATCGAGACGTCACCCTCATTCAGTTCGATCTGATTCAATTCCGGCTCCGTCTCAGTTGGCGGTGAATGTCGAGGCGTTTCAGTCCGCTCATCATGCCGATCCCCAAGCAACCGGTCCTCATGCGGGCGGTCCTCATGCGGCCGTTCTGGCCGAGCATGGCAGTGACCTTTCGGCCCGCCGCAACCGGGGCCACCGTGACGCGGCCCTTCGTGACGCGGCCCTTCATGACGCGGCCCTTCGTGACGTGGTCCGTCGCGATGTGGTCCGTCGCGATGTGGTCCGTCGCGATGTGGTCCTCGGCGGTCCTGGTGAACGGCGTAAGCGGTGATCGAACAAAAACCGATCGCGATCACGGCGGCGATGACTAGCTTATTCATGGCAAAGGTTCGGTTTGGTGTGGGAAAAGGCTGCAATAGCTGACCGCTGTCAGCATCCCAACGATTGTTGCAGGTCAACCTGAACCGAAGATGAACGCGGAAGCCAATTCGAAAATTTCTTTTTCTAGTCGCGACCGGCTGCGCGGCGGAGCCGGTCCATGATGGCAACACCGATCCCCTCTTCGCCGCAGCCGACGATTTCGATCCGCTGAAAATGCTGTTGATCGGCCAATCGCAGGACACGATAAAGATTCGAAGCGGCGGTTTCGAGTCGACCGTCGGGGGCGAACGTCCAAACTCGGTCGTCGGAACAGGGTACGCCAGCGGCATCGGAATCTGCCATCGAATGAAAACCGATTCGCAGTGTCGTGGGATCGTGATGCGGAACGGGGCCCGTGGCATTTCCCCCGTGCGCTGGTAATAGAATGACTTCGGCACGCGGCGAATAATGTTTGGCGAACTGTCCTGGAGCAGCGATCATGGGTTCTTCGTATCTCTCCGGCGCAGGATGTGGTTGCGGTTCGAGATGAGCTGCCAGAGGTTCGTCGAGACGTGCGACAAGATCAAGTTCGCTGATTCGACCGCTCCGGAGGATTCGCGGAGCTAATTCATCGGTTCCCAAATACACGATCGTGGATTCGATTCCGACGAGACAGTCGCCGCCATCGAGGATCATCGCGACGTGTTCGCCGAGACCGTCGGCGACGTGTTCGGCTGTGGTGGGGCTGACATAATTGGACACGTTGGCGCTCGGGGCGGCGAGAGGAACGGGACCGCCGTTTTGCCGATCCATTTCCCGCAAGACGGCCAGAGCGATCGGATGATCGGGAACGCGAACCGCGACGGTGTCGCCGCCGGCGGTCACGGCGTCCAACACCGCAGGATGTTTGGGCGCAATCAACGTCAACGGCCCCGGCCAGAAGGCCTGCAAACATAGCAGCCGCCTCGATTGAATCGCCGAAAGATCGTCTGCCAAAAGACGGCGTGCGTCGTCCGGGTGGGCGACGTGCAAGATCAACGGGTTCTGTCGCGGACGGCCTTTGGCGACAAAGATGCTTTCAACCGCCCGTGCATCGTCGCCGCGAGCGGCCAAGCCGTAGACGGTTTCGGTGGGAAGCCCGACCAATTCTCCGCTTAACAACGCCTCAGCGGCGCGGGCGATGGCGGATGGATTCGCCGAATAAATCTTAGGATGCAATGCCGAGAACGCGAGTCTGGAGTGAAGATGGGATTTTAAACGTTGACCTGAACCGGTGACGTGGCGGTCTCAACGATCGGCAACGGCCGGGCCTTGAACTCGACGGCAGGAAGCTCGACGCGAAAGGTCGAACCTTTGCCCGGGGCACTTTGAACGCTGACGTGTCCATCGAGCGACGCGGTCAAGTTCTTCACGATCGCCAGCCCCAACCCGGTGCTGGAGTTCGTCATTTCGGCGTTGCGTGAAGCCCGGTAAAAGCGTTCAAAAATTTTCGTTTGGTCTTGTTCGGGGATACCCACCCCGGTGTCTTGCACGATCAGAGTCCAGTGTCCGTGCCCCGGTTGCAAGGACACGTCGATCCGTCCGCCGCGTGGCGTGTAGCGGATGGCGTTGCCGATTAGGTTGTTGCAAATCGTCAGGGCGGCTTCAGGATCGGCGAGCACCTTGGCGGGGCCATCGATCTCGTGCCACGTCAACGTCAAACCGCTTGCGATGGCCACCGGCTCATACGTACGGACCGACTCGGCGACAATGTCACGCATCGGGACGCTGGACAATTTCATCAATGCCTTGCCCGATTGTGCGCGGGCGAGCTGCATCATGTCGCTAATAAGGCGTTCGAGACGGTGACACTGGGTGACGATTTGGTTCATGAAATGAATCGCCATGTCAGGGTCATCGGCGGCGGCGAGTTCGACGGTTTCGGCATAGCCTTTAATTGCGGCCAAGGGTGTCTTCAGTTCATGCGAGACGTTCGCCACAAACTCACGCCGCATTCCCTCGATTTGTCGGGCTTCGGTTTCATCACGAAGTGACAATTGGACCTTAAAGGAATCCTCATCGTTGATCACGTCGGCACGAACCCGCAGCGGTCGCACGATCTTACCGAATTGGAATTCGATCACGCTTTCTTGTGCATGACGTTCGTTGATTGCGGCTCGGATCAGTTTGACCATCGGCGGGTTGCGAACCATCTCATCGAAACGGCGACCGGGCAAAGACTCCTTTGCCTTCATTCCCAACAAATTGATCGCCGACGGATTGATCAACAGGATCGACAAATCGGTCGACAGCACGACGACGCCATCGATCAACTGCAACAGGGCGGACGCGCCCAGGCGAGATTGGGACTCGAGGCTTTTCAAATCGGCCCGCCACAGAGCGACTTCACGTTTCGATTCGCCTTGGGTTTGGTGGATTTGATCGATCAGGTCTTCACGTTGGTCGTTGTACCGACGAGCCATTAGCACGATCGCCGCAACCGCCACGATCGCGACCAACCATGCCGGGGCTCCCATCAGCGGCAAGGCCAACAAAAACACACCAGCGGCGATGAGGTTCCACCGGGAAAGCGATCGGGAACCGGGGGAGTTCGGACCGGTTCCAGTGGTAACGGTTGAAAGGTCGGGCATCGACGAAGCCGGAGGATTTGAGATAGGCTGTAGGCACTCCAATCCCATAGTATATCCCCCCCGCAGCGAATTACGAACGGGATGAGGCGGGACTTCTGTTAGGAACGTCGGAAGATTGTGTGATGACTGAGAACCCATGACCCGAAATCCGATCCCCTCCGCGGATGCCCCTTTGTCCGAAGCGACCCGCACGCAGCCCCTTCAAAAGCATTTATCGCTCACCACGGACACGGGTGGTGGCATTGCGGGCGATCACGTCGGTTCGGACGAGTCGATCGGTGCACAGCGGATCGAGATTACCGACATCGCCGGCGGGTGCTTGGTGAGCTCATTTGCGGCGGTGTTGTCGTGTGGTTTTTTGGTCATCAACGGCGCGATCGTGATGGCGTTGCTGTCCGTCGCCGCGTCCGGCGGTGCGGAGTGGATCCAAAACGAGAAACTCAGCCAGTTCCTGCTGTTCGGTCTTCCCGTCGCGTTGCTGATTGTGCAGTGGCGGCTGATCGACACGTTGCGTTGGATCTTGAGACGGCGACGGCGATAGGGCTACATTGCCCGGCGATGCGATCGAGTTTTGGTGCTTTGTTCGACCGTTTTTCTCTTCTGAATGTTTTTCCAACAACGGTACTTTATGTCGACTTCGATTCTTCCCGTCGCCGTGGGTGATTACTTGTGCGGCGAGGGCCAACCGCTGCTCTTGATCGCCGGGCCTTGCGTCTTGCAAACTCGTGAGTTGGCTTTTGCGATCGGCGAAACGTTGGCCCAAATCAACGAGCGGCCCGATATCCAGGTCGTGTTCAAGGCGTCGTTCGACAAAGCCAACCGAACCAGTCTGGCGGCCAAACGTGGGCCCGGAATCGAAGCCGGATTGCGGTTGCTCGAGGCCGTTGCCGCGGACAGCGGACTGCCGGTGACGACGGACATTCATTTACCCGACCAAGCGGCACCGGTGGCCGAGGTGTGTCAGTTGCTCCAAATCCCGGCTTTCTTGGCCCGCCAAACGGACTTGCTCGTCGCCGCATCGGCGACCGGGCGAGCCGTGAACGTGAAAAAGGGCCAGTTCATGGCCCCGAGCGACATGCGTTACGTCGTCGACAAGGTTCGAGGCAGCCAACCGGAATCGTCCAAGAGGCCGGGCCGGTCCAACGTCATGGTGTGCGAACGCGGGACTTTTTTCGGCTACGGGCGACTAGTCAATGACATGCAATCGATCCCCTTGATGCGACAATTGGGCGTTCCGGTCGTCTTTGACGCCACCCACAGCGTCCAACAGCCGGGCGGTTTGGGCGGTGCGACGGGCGGAAATCGAGAAATGGTCGAACCATTGGCCCGCGCCGCCGTAGCGATCGGTTGTGACGCGTTGTTCTTCGAAACTCATCCCGACCCGGCGACCTCCCCGAGCGACGGGGCCAATATGATCCCACTGGACCGGTTCGCTTCGATGATCGATCGTCTGTTGCGACTGCGTGAAACGGTCGAAAGTCTCAACGATTAAACGAAATTTGGGTGCGATTGGTGCTGGTTGAAATTACACGAGGGCGACGGTTCGCCCGCTTGACCGTCGGGATGACGACCCCGTTTTGGCTCTTCAGTGTGCTTTTCGGTATCTCGTTGCCGTTGAGTATGGGATGTCGTGATGAGTCGACCACTTTGCGGCGCATTCAAAGCCAACGGCAGATCGCCCTGCAACAGGCCACCCGCCAAGATCATTTGGGCGAAGTCGTTTCGCTGTTGCAACAGTACGTCGGACTGAACGAACAGAAGGCTAGGCAACAGATCACCTACCACCTCAATCAATGGGAAAACGAGCAGACGACGGGCAAAGCCGACGGTGCGACGAAAACAGACGGCGGCGGCAAGATGCCCGAGATCGCGTCGACGTTGACCGATGTGATCCCCGCCGAGCAATTGGACGAGTTGATCAATCGTTCCGAGTTCATGACCAGCGACGTCCCGTTGCTGCGTGATGCTTATCTGTTCAATCGCCTACTCGGCTGGGTCGACGCTCCCGGTCGCGACGATCCCCTGTTCACCGATTGGTTGAACGAGATGCGGAAATCACCGCCTGGCAACCTATCCGAAGCGGACGTTGATCGTTTGCAGACGGCAACGCGATTGTTCGATTGGACCGTTCGGAACATCGCATTGGAGCCCGATACCGGTGGCTTCCCGCCCAACATGCCCCGCCCGAATTTGCCCCTGGGCATGGAAATGCAAGGCCCCGGTTATCGTCAAACGGATTATCAAACGTTGTGGCGGGGAATCGGCGATTGGCAGCAACGGGCCGGCGTGTTCACGCAGTTATGCATGCAAGCGGGAATCCCGACGGCGGTATTGGCGACGCAATCCGAAGACACCGGCCAACGCACGCCATGGTCGGTCGGGGCACTCATCGGAGATCAAATTTACCTCTTTCATCCCCAACTCGGTTTACCCATTCCGGGGCCGGAACAAGTCGGCATAGCGACCCTGGAACAAGCCCGCAAAGACGCCTCGGTGATGCGTCGTTTGGACGTGGCGGGCTTCTTCGATTTTCCACTTTCGCGAACCGACATCCAGCAAAGCATTGCGTTGTTAAACGTCCGAGCCGAAACGATCTCGCCCCGGATGAAGGCATTGCAATCGAACTTGACGGGCGATCGCCGGATGACGTTATGGATTGATTCGGCTGATTGGGCCAAACGAATCGATAACGTGCCGGGCATCGCGGGCGTCCGGATATGGTTGGTCCCGACGCTGGCGGAAGTCTACGCGGCGACGATGGACATGATGGCCGAACGAGATCCGCTATTTTCGTTTTGGTATCGGTCCCGGTTCGCGGTTCTCGAAAGCCAAGAATCGATGGGAAACAATCTCGCCAACGGACGCTGGCGACATTTGCATGGGCAGTTCGCCGATGATGAGACCGAAGGGCAAGACGGCGCTCGGACGCACTACTTGGAACAGCGTGCCCCCGAGTTTGAAATCGAAGACTTGCGGATCAACGTCGAGTTGCAAAAACAGTACGGCATCCGTCGCGGACTGGGGATGCAGCCCGAAGAATACGACCGGCAACTCGCCCAGGTCCAAGGTTTCATGCGATTGGGCAAACGAACGGCGACGTATTGGCTTGCCCTGGTTCAGTACGACGATGGCCGCTATGAAACGGCAACCAATTGGTTCGCCAAACGGGTTCTCGACGAGGAACAGCGTTCGTACTGGGAGAACTCGGCGATCTACAATGCCGCCCGTTCCGAAGAAGCCCAAGGTAACGTCGACGCGGCGATTGAGCGACTCAAAACCAATGACCCGGTCTACGGCCACGGAAACCGCTTGAGAGCTCGATTGCTTTCGAAGTAGGCTGGGTGGAGGAGGCTTTGCGACGAACACCCGGCACTGCGAAACTGCCGGGTCTCCGCTATCGCTGCGACCCAGCCTACCTTGGCTTGTTGTTGGCGACCGATCGGGTTATGCGCGGGACAGGAACTCGCCCGTTCGGGTGTCGATCCTCAATCGTTCGCCTTCCTTAATGTACTCGGGCACATGAACGACCAAACCCGTTTCCAATGTCGCCGGTTTGGTGCGTGAGGTCGCCGAGTTGCCTTTGACGCCCGGATCGCACTGCGTGATTTGCAACTCGACGCTGGCGGGGAGATCCAATCCGACGCATTGATCGTTGTAAATCAACGCTCGTATCCCATCGAGACCTTCGGTGATGAAACCGATTTGATCTTCGACGTCTTCGAGCGGCAACTCGTATTGCTGGAAATCCTCTTTGTCCATCAGATAAAGGTTGGTCGGGTCGGTGTACATCATTTGCACATCCCGCCGTGCAAAGTCGGCTTCGTCTAAGTTGTCGGTGCCCTTGAGCGTGATGTCGACCTTGTTTTTAGTGACAACATTTCGTGCCCGAAACTTGTAGAGCGTGGCCGCCCCACGTGCCGACGGCGATTGGACCGAAATGCCTTGAATCATCACGGGGTTGCCTTCGTGAACGACAACGGTACCGGTCTTAATGTCTTTAGCGAGCATGGGAGAGATTCCGACTCGAGAGTGAAAAGGGGGAGGATTGTGGAATGATAGAGGCGGAAGTTTCGCGTCGGATGATCGGTTTCGTCAAGGGTCCGCTTCTTTGGCATTATTTCAACGCTTTCGAATCTGGTTCCCAGGCTCCCGCCCTCTTGATACCCCAAAAGTCCTCGTGTAAGGCTCCCCTGCCAGCTTGTCTGGCAGGAAGCCAAGGTTGTCAAGCTAGACACAACCCGCAGTCTTCCCGGCCTTCCGAGTTTCACTTGTGCTCGCCGCTTGAAGCGGCGAGCACAAGTGAAACTCGGAAGGCCGGGAAGGCGTCGGTGCCTAGCTTGCGAACCTTATTCACCCACGAGACGAGCTCGTGGGGGTCAAAAAAGATGTGAGGTATAAAAAGGGGCGGGAGCCTGGGAACGAGTGGAAAGTGGTATGTTCTAATCGTGCTGTTTCAACGGACCACTGACGAAGCGATTTCCGCTGACGAAGAAACGTAGCGGTAGGGTCTCACCACGTGTAATCCCAACCCTCGGCGTGGCCTTGATCTCGAACTTCGGCGGATCTGAAGGTGCCTCCGTCCGCCAATCGGGCGATGACAAAGCGTCGAGTCCGTCGAAACGGCGATCGATGTCCAGCGATTGGCAAATCATTCCGGGACCGGACGTTAACCGACGTTCGTCCTGGACGCTGCGGTATCGTTTCATGACGTCGATCGACCACACCGGTTGCATCGCTCGGATCAACACGGCTGAACCGACGCCCTCGCCCTGCGTCACCCAGTTCAAACAATGCTTGGCGTGGATCGCGTACACATAGAATCGTCCCGGCGGGCCAAACATGCTTGCGTGCCGCATCGGTTTGCCGGTCGTGGTGACTCGGCCGCGTGCACTGTGACTCGCCGGATCGTCCTCGCCGAGGTACGCTTCGGTTTCGACGATGATTCCGCCGACCCACACCGATCGACGGTCATTGCGAATTCGCCGGACGATGCGACATCCCAACAGTTCTCGGGCGACGATCTCGGGACCACGTTCGAAAAAACGCTCGGTTAGTTTCTTCCAATCAAGACGCTCAGGTTGCTGGAATTCCATTGTCTGTTTCTCGATCCGATCCGCCGCAAACCTTCGACGTGACGACCTACCGCGCGAAATGGGTGCTTCCGATCTCATCGCCGCCGATCGAAAACGGCTTCATTGTGGTCCGTGGCGACGTAATCGTGAAGGTCGGTCGACAGCAGGAATTCGGCCATGACATCGAAGGAAAGTCGATCGACTTGGGCGACGTTGCGGTCATGCCGGGACTGGTCAACGCCCACACTCACTTGGAATTCAGTGAACTGGAAAAACCGATTGGGAATCCGGGAATGGAACTGGCCGATTGGATCGGCGAAGTCATCCGCCAACGCGGGCAGACGATCTCCACGGCCGACACGATCGCGAAGGGACTCGACCAATGCAAACGATCGGGAACGGTCTTGGTCGGGGAGATCGCGACGACGCCTTGGCTTGGTGCCTTGGACATCAGCGGCGAAACGGAAGGCGACACTGACTCGATCGAAGTGATCGCGATGGCGGAAACGTTGGGGCTGTCCAGCCATCGGGCCGACGATAAATTCGCGTTAGCTCAATCCCATCTCCAACGTTGGGGCGAGCACGCCGGGATCAGCCCTCATGCTCCGTATTCGACACCACCGGAATTGATCCGGCGGTGCGTTGAATTGGCTCGCCGAACCGATTCGATTCTTGCCATGCACGTGGCCGAATCGGTGGCCGAGCGTGAACTCTTGATGCACGGTACTGGCCCTTTTGCCGATAGTTTGCGTGCGATCGGATTGCCGATCGACGAGACGTTCCCTTGGTCGACACCGACGCCGGTGATCGACCTGATCCGAACGCTGGCCCAGGCCCCGACGGCGTTGCTCGTTCATGCCAACGATCTTCATGACGATGAACTCGATGAACTGTGTCGGCATCGCCACTTGAGCGTCGTCTACTGTCCTCGAACGCATCATTTCTTTCGGCATCGGCCGCATCGAGTCGGCGAACTGATCAACGCGGGGGTCAACGTGGCGCTGGGAACCGATTCACGGGCGAGCAATCCGGACCTGAGTCTTTGGGGCGAAGTGCAGTTCTTATTGAACCATCGCCAAGATTTAGATCCGCATCTCATTTTCCGAATCGCAACCCTTGGCGGTGCGATCGCATTGAGACGTGAAAACGTCTGGGGAAATATACAGCCCGGTCGTCGTGCTCGTTTGATCGGCATCCCGACCTCGGCAAATCAGGTGTCCGAGTTGCCAAACGACTTAGCCTCATCAAACCCGTTCGTCGTGGTACCCGTTCGCAACTAAGCATCGCGGCCACCCGCCGACGGCTTCATTGTCCTCGTTCCCAGGCTCCCGCCTGGGAACGCACTGCCTTGGAGGCTCCTGCCTCCCGACGCCAAGCTCCGCACTGACCTGCCAGGCGGGAGGCCTGGGATGCAGATTGGACCACCTATTTATTCACCAACAATTTGCGTTTTGCGGTCTTCAGCGGCGGCGGACCAAAGTTGAACGGCGTCGTAAAGTGAGTGCGCGATGATCGGGATCAATAGGTTCCCCGTCAGGATCAACAACGCACCGAAATACAGCCCCATCAAACCGGTGATCAAGATGTACAGTTTGGTGATCGGATGGACAAACCCGAACAACACCGATGACATGATCCACGCGATCGTGATCGGCCATCCGACGCGTATCGACCACCACGACGCCCATTGATCGAATGTTGTCACCCGGTCTTGGCTTCCCGACGCGACCTCGGACATCAATCCGCCCCAACCCCACCATGGACGCTCCACCGTCGGGTCGGTGGCCAATAGAGACAAACGAGGTACTTCGTCAAAGTAGTAGCCGTTGAAGACGTCGGCCAGAAACGGCATCATCCAACCGCGAAACAATAACTCTTCGCCGACGCCTGCACAAAGACTAATCGCCAGCAATTCCCACGGCCCCATCTTCAACATCAAACCGATCATCGGATGGTCGCTCAACTCATCAAGCTTTTCGATCGCCGGGTGCTTGATCCGTCGTAACAGACTCATCAATAACAGCAATGGGATCGTCGCAACGATCCCCAAGCCGATGCCGCCGATGATCGCCGGCAAATGCTCCGTCATCGGGACGAGGTCACGGGCACTTGGGCCCAGGTAATACCCAAGCAACAACGCCATCAATCCCAATCCGGCTTCGACGACCACAGCGGTACGAAACAGATCATCGGGTGTCTGTTCTTCGTCGAGTTCCGAATCGTCCACGGGGGAGTTTGTTAAATGAATGCGTGATGAGATAGGACCGAGCCCGTTGACGACTCATGTGATAGCATAACGGCAAGTCAATTCGTTGTCGCCCCGGTGAACGTTCGGGTAGCCCGCGTTTCCGACGACCGATCCCCGTCTCCCCATCGACCCGTTTGTCGCGTCGAAATGAGTGCCTGATGCCCCCCGCTGGTCCGATCGACGAAACGCTCTTGGCCGTCCGCTGGGCCGAAGCGGAATCGCTGCTTCGAGATCGCTTCGGCCACGATCGATTACTACCGGCCCAACGAAAGGTGATCGATCGCGTGCTTCGTGGTGACAACGTGCTCGCGGTGTTGCCGACCGGCCACGGAAAGAGTTTGTGCTATCAACTTCCCAGCCAAATCTTGCCGGGGTTGACGATCGTGGTTTCGCCGTTGATCTCGTTGATGAAGGACCAGTGCGATGCGTTGACGCGTCGAGGCATTGCCGCCGTTCGCATCGACCAATCGATCTCCGCCGAGGCGTTCGCGGAAGCTTGGCAATCGATCCGTGATCGGCGCTCCCGGCTGCTTTATGTCGCGCCCGAACGGTTCTTCAACGAACGATTCACGGCGCAGCTTGGTCCGACCCCCGTGTCATTACTCGCCATCGACGAGGCTCACTGCATGAGCCAATGGGGACACAGCTTTCGCCCCGACTACTTACGACTGCCCGAACTGGCGAAACAGCTCGACGTCTGCCAAGTCCTCGCGTTAACCGCCACGGCGCCACCCGCAGTCATGAAAGACATCCGCAAGAGTTTTGCGATCGAGTCCGGAAACACCGTGCGATTGTCGACCCACCGGGCGAACCTGCATCTTAAGTGCACGCCAGTCGCTTCCGATCAGCGGGATGAAGTATTGCTTCATCGACTCGGTTTGAAACGTTCATCGAGCGGTCGTCGCGGCGGTCGGATTCGTGGTGCGACGTTGATCTACGTCACGCGTCGTAACACCGCCGAAGAACTCGGGCAGTGGTTAATCGATCAAGGCATCGACGCGATGGTCTATCACGCCGGCGTACCCGCCGAGGAACGGGAAAGCATCCAGCGGCGTTTCTTGGAGTCCACCGATGCGGTGCTCATCGGAACGATCGCGTTCGGGATGGGCGTTGATAAACCAGACATCCGGCGTGTGATTCATTACAACCCGTCGCAGTCGATCGAAGCTTACAGCCAAGAGATCGGCAGAGGTGGTCGCGACGGTCGAGCCTGTCAATGTGAAACGCTCTTGGTTCTCGAAGACCAAGTCACGCTGGCCAATTTGTCGGCCGGTGATTTGCCAAGCATGACCGCGCTGCAAAACCTCGTCGAACGTCTCGTCGGCCAACCGGATCGCTTTTATCTCTCGCTCGGAAAGCTCGGTTGGGAAATCAACCTGTCCTCTGAAGCGATCGCCAACGTGATGATCCACTTGCAATCGCTGGGGCATCTGCGTTGCTTACCGACGCGATACGACACCTATCGGATCACACCCAAGTTGGACCGTGATGTCATCGTCGCGAGATCCGATCCAGCCGATCGCGAGGCTGTCGAGGCGATATTGTCGTCGTTGGCCAAAGGTAAGAAGGGCTTTCGCGTCAATCTGATCGTCGCGTCGCAGAAACATCAAATCGCGAGACAGGATCTCATCGCCGCGATCGAACGGACCGCCATCGCGGGTTTATGGAATGTTCAAACGAGTGACACGATGCACGGATACGAATGGGTGCAGCGTATCACTCGCAAAAAAGCGATCGTCCAAAAACTGTACCGTCGAACGCACGACCACTATCAAGACAACCTCGGGCGGCTCGATCAACTGATGAGTTATTTCGAGTGTCGCGAGTGTTTGGCGATCGGTTTGGCCCGGCATTTCGGGCACCGGCGGACGCGGCCCTGTGGTCGCTGCACGGCGTGTTTGGAGAGCGACTCGCCGACCGGCCCCCCGTATGAGACCCGTTGGAAGCGTCCCGATTCGTTGGGACGGTCCGCATTAGGGGTGCTCGATTCGGTCCGCGATGCTTATCCTGACACGTTCTCAGACCCGATCGACCAGGCAAAATTTTTGTGCGGCGTTTCGACAACGTCGTTTCGTCGGCATCGACTTTCCAAGCATCCTGGATATGGAGTCTGTGACCAAGTTCCGTTCGATCTCGTTCTATCGGCGATCACGGGAACCTCCGAGCCACTGACGAAAACGAAATCATGATCACCATCATCGACTACCAAATGGGAAACCTCCGCAGCGTCCAAAAGGCGGTGGAAAAAGCAGGTGTGGAAGCCGAGATCACGAGCGATCCGCAAAAGATTGCGGCGGCTGAAAAACTCATCCTTCCCGGCGTCGGCGCGTTCGGAGACGCGATCGCCGAAATCCGCCACCGCGATTTGGAATCACCGATCCGAGACTACCTCGCGGCCGATCGCCCGTTCTTAGGCATTTGCTTGGGCCTGCAAATGCTATTCGAACAGGGTTTCGAGCACGGCACCCACGAAGGTCTCGGCGTGATCGCCGGTGACGTGGTTCGATTCGAGCTGCCCGGCGAATTCAAGATCCCTCACATGGGATGGAACACCGTCGAACCGGGACCGGCGGGCGAAGACCTGGGAATCGATCCGGGGACGTACTATTACTTCGTCCATTCTTTTTATGTCCGTCCGACCGACCCGAGCGTGGTGGCGTTGACGTGCGATTATGGTGGCCGTTTTTGCGCGGCGATCCGTCGTGGCAATCTGATCGCGACCCAGTTCCACCCCGAGAAAAGCCAACAGGCCGGATTGTCGCTCGTGGAACGATTCGCCACCGGTACGCTAATGACGGGAACCACACTCAATCCTGCGACTTCCACCGCTCCGGCGAATTCATGACCTCTTCCGAAATCAAGCCAACTCCTGTGACCACTCTCGATCCTTCCCCAACCGATACCGCTCGGGTGACCGAATCGACATCACCGACCGAATCAACATCGCCCACCGAATCGACATCGCCGACCGCCGCGGCCGTTCCTCCTTCGCATCGATTGGCGTCCGATGACGGTCGTTGGTTGATCTCGTTTCATTGGCGAAACGATCGATATGATCATGTGATCGCGACCGCCGGCGGCGTCAAAAATGAATCGTTGCTGCGCAGCGTCAACGGCTCCAACGACGAAGACTGGCCCGCTTCACCGGCGATCCAACAATTGTCGACCGAAACGATCGACGGCAAACCCACGGTGCTCGGTGTGGGATGTTGCGGGACGAGTCATTTCAGTGTCAGCGTACAAAACCATCCCGACCCGGCGGGCAAACCGGCGGTTCGATTCGATTGGGCGGTTCGTTTGTCCAAAGAACTCGACGAAGCCGCGATCGCCGCGATCGAAGGATTCTGGTTGGGCACGACCTACAAAGCCGCCACACGAAAAACGCCAGACGCACCTCGAAAGTCTTGGCGGCTGGAGTGTGACGAAACGGCCGTGCTTGAGAACATCCGAGACGGGGAAGCGTCACTCCATCGCCTGCGTCCGAAGTCCGTCGCCGATCAGCGAACGATCCAGTGGTCGTACTGGATCACCGCAAAGTAGGCACCGAGAACTAAAAATAGCAACTTTGAATTCCCCACCACGGACACGACCATACTGATTAGCCGACGGGCGTTAGCCCCGGTTTCCAGCACGGCAACCGGGGCTAACGCCCTTCGGCTAATGGAGAAAAGAATTCGCTACGAACGCCATTCGGCTCTGATCAGGATCAGCCGGATTTTGAAATATGAACCTTGACGAGCCACTCGCGTACTTCATCACCTTCACCGTGTACGGTACGTTCCTGCAGGGAGACGCCCGTTGGTGGCGATCGCGTAACGAAGGCGTTCGAACTCCACAACCATTTTTGGAGCAGTGGCATCGCGATCGACTCAACCACGATGTTTTGTTGCTTGACGAAAACCAGCGTGCTGCAGTCGACGTTGAGATTCATCGGTTCTGCGAATTTCGCGGTTGGAAACTGTGGAAGGTCAACCCGCGAAGCAACCACGTTCATGTTGTGGTCACTGCGTCAGGTTACAATGGTGCGAAGGCGAGAAATCAGATTAAAGCGAACTGCACTCGAGTACTTCGAGAAGGTTGGCCTATTTTCATTGATCGTCCCATTTGGTCGGTCGGAGGTGACTGGAAGTGCGTCAATAACGAGGAAGACCTAGAAGCAGTTATTCTATACGCTGGCGAAATTCAAGATCGAAAAGGACGCGACGCACCTTAAGCTGATCAGCCGACGGGCGTTAGCCCCGGTTGGCGGTCGGGGGAACCGCCGCTAAAGCGGTATGGCTAATTAAATCAACAGCCCATGACGCTTCACAATGCCAATAAGATTCAATCAATAAACCGTTAGCCCCGGTGAACCGATTGGCAACCGGGGCTAACGCCCTTCGGCTAATGAGGACAGGCTTCATTGACTACGTGCTGTTCACGCGATGCTAAATGCTTGGATAGATGATTTTTGTCGAAGCAGTTCATCACCCCGCGACGAATCGATTGCCGTCGCGTCGCGTGGGGACAGTGTCGAAGACGTCGATGCTTCCGCAGTCCACCAGATCGCCTTCATAGCCGGCGGCGATCAAGTTCTTGCCGCCTTGGGTTAATGACAACCGCACTGCCAAGCTTTCGGCGTCGACGACTTTGTCGTGCGAGATGCAGTGTTGCCACGCGGCCAACGCGATCCCGCCGGAGTCGTTGATGAGGTTCAGCGGCCCGTCATAGAACCGCGTCGTGTCGCTGAGTTTCTTGTGACATACTGCCAACAGCGCGCCCGCCATCAAGACGTCTTCGGCGGTCACCGCTCCGTTGGTTCCAGCGCACACCAATCGCAACAAACCGTCGTCGGGCATGTCTGCGATGATGCGTTGGGCGACGGCGCTGACGTTGGCAAAACAGGCCAACATCATCACGTCGCAATCGGACGCCTCGTCGATCGCTCGGGTGCCGTTGGTCGTTGTCATGACCAGATCGCGGTCGCCCACTCCGGCGGGTGAATACTCGCTCGGCGAATTCCCGAAATCGAAGCCATCGATCGGTCGGCATTCCCGTTCGCCGCATAGCAACGGGGGTTGCCCCTGTGCGGCTTGTTTGATTTGCAATGCCTCCTCGACCGTTCGGCAGGTTTGGATCGATTTCGCGCCGGCCGATAACGCGGTCGTTGCCACGGTCGTCGCTCTCAACACATCGATAACGACGGCGACGTGGGCGTGATCACGTTCGGCGGGGGACACGGCGGCCGGTGACAACCAGACTTCAACATTCATCTTCAGTAATGGTCCTGTTCGGGTTCGGCTCGTACGTCGATGCGGTCTTCATCGACCCAGACATGAATAACGCTCGGACAACAACATACCGGGCAATCTTCCACGTAAGTTTGCTCTTGTCCGGCGGCCAAATCGATCGGGATGACGATTTCTTCGCCGCAGTGGTCGCATAAGTAGCTTGCTTCCGGATCGACGTCCGAATGGGACGGGCTTTCGTCATCATCGGGCGAATCGGTCTCTTCGAAATCGTCGTCAAAATCAATGTCGTCCCAAGTCATCTGATTTTTGTTCCGAATGAATTACAATGGGGCAATGCCCGACGCCTCTGCCCGATCATCGACCCGTAATAGAGACCTGTTTTCATGACGGGACAAGAGGAACAACCTGGAACACTGCTCCCTTGGGTGATCGGGTTGGTATTGGTTAGTGCCGCTTTCGTCAACCCGCTCGATTTTGCCGCCGGGACCGACTACGAACGTGCCACCAGTTCGACCAGCCTACTGACGCTTGCCAAACTCGGTGTGGCCGCCGTCGCGACGCTGGTGGGCGCGCTCGGATTGTTGTTCAGTCCCCGGACCCGTCGCTTGATCAACACGGTACCCGGTGCCGCGTTAGTGGCCCTCGGAGTCGTGTTCTTTTTGACGAGTTTCGTGGCGACGCCGGAGGTGCGAACGATCAGCATCGCTTCGAGCCTGATCTATTTCGGGTATCTGCTCTTTTTACTCACTGCGATGGCCACGATCGGTTGCCGACGAGTGGTGGCCTGTTTGGTCGGCGGCACCGCGTTGTACCTTCTCTTGACGTGGGGCGTTTTCGTTTTGATCCCAGAGCAAGGTCGATTTACCGAGTACACCAGTGCGACCGACTCGGTGACTCGAATGGGCGGCACCGGGCACCCCAACCACATCGCCAAGACCGCCGTGGCGGGTGGATTGATGGGGGTGGCGTTGTTATTGGGAAGATCGATCGGCGTGCAGCAGCCTTGGTGGCGGTTGGTATTGATGGGTGTGGTCGTGCTCGTCGCCGCGACGTGTTTGGCCACGTTCAGCCGTACGGCGATCCTGGCCGGCATCGCGGCGGGGGGCGTGATGTTGATCGATCGGCTCTATGGTCGTGGCGGTCTGGCGGTGGTGGTGGCGTCGCTTGCCGGAGTGTCCGCGTTGATCTTGGTCATCGCGTTGATTACCGGCGAAGGACCGTTTTCCAAATCCGCCGTCGGCGTGGTGACCAAGAGCGGTGACGTCGAAGAACTGACCTCGCTAACCGGGCGAACGACGATTTGGGGCGAAGCCATCGGGCTGATCGCCCAGCGACCACTAACCGGATGGGGGCTCGATAGCGCCGCGACGGTGATGAGCAAACGTGCTACCGGAACTCACAACCTGGTCTTACATGTGTTCTTTTCGGCGGGCGTGTTGGCCGCGGTTCTGATCGTCGTTTTGTTGGTTTGGTCGTTGATCTTTGGGGCGACTTCCCGTCACGATTGGATCCGCGGAGTGATGGCGTTCGTGCTGATCTCCGGGTTGGTGGAGGACACGATTTTAGAATCGTTCCCGACGATCATCACGTTATTGTGGATCACGGCTCTGTTGGCTCCGACTTTGGCGGCACCGGATACTTCACCGCGTTACGCACCATCTTAGCTCGCAACGTGGTCGACAAGTCGATGTCGAGCTTTGATGCGATCGCGAGCAAGTACGCCAAACAATCGGCGACTTCTTCGCCCACCGCGTGAGCCTGTTCGGGGTCGTCCATGATGACGAGCGATTCGTCGGGCGTTCGCCATTGAAAGTGTTCCATCAGTTCGGCCGTTTCGATGGCGAGCGACATGACCAAGTTCTTGGGGTTGTGAAATTCATGCCAATTCCGCTCGTCAACAAATCGGGCAACAACGGCTTTGAGTTCATTGATGGTCGTTCGGTCGTCCTCATCACGGCGTGGCAGTGGCGCGTCGGATGAGATGGCTGGATCGGTCATGTTGATTGATTGGGATTGAAGAGGCGTTGGCTTTTGGTTGGTCCACCATGGCGGGGTGCGTCGATCCACAGCGATAGGATGCTTCACGCCACCGACGGCTTCAAGAGAACGGATTCGCCATGATTGGCAACCCCCGAATGATTCGCTTACGTTTCATGTCTGCTTTACTAAGCGGTTTGGCGATGGCGTTTTGCGTGATCACGTTGACGTTGGTCGGATGCCAACACCCGATCAAGGCGCTTGTGGGCGGCAAAATGGACCTGGGCGGCAAAATGGGTGTCGACGGCGATATCCGGATGACCGGTGAAGTCGCCACGACGACCCGCAGTGACAACACGGCCACGCCGATTCGCGCCGTGGTGATCGATGGAAATCGACACGCCGGAGGCCGGATCGCGATCGTCGACGTCGACGGATTGCTCGTCAATCGCACGTTCAGCGGACTGAATTCGATGGGCGAGAATCCCGTCGCGCTGTTCCGCGAAAAAATGCGGCAAATCGAATGCGACGGATCGATCAGCGCGGTCGTACTTCGGATCAACACACCCGGCGGCGGTGTCACGGCGTCGGACATGATCGCCAACGACGTCGCTCGCTTGAAACAATGCCGTGACATTCCGGTGGTCGCGTGCTTGATGACGACCGGTTGCGGGGGTGGTTATTACATCGCCACCCACGCCGACCACATCGTCGCTCACCCGACTTCCGTGGTCGGCGGGATCGGCGTGATCCTGAACAGTTACAACATGGAAGACACGCTTGCCCAACAAAACATCGTTTCGGTTCCGGTTAAGGCCGGAGATAAGATCGACTTGGGATCACCGGAACGGACGATGGATGACGACGAACGAGACATCCTGCAGGCGATGGCAGATCAATTTCATGAACGGTTTATTGAACAAGTCAGAAGATCACGTGGTTCGAAGTTGCCCGCCGACGCGATGCGGGCGCAAGCCGATTTGATCGCGGCGGATGAACTGCGTTTCAAAGACGAAGATGAGAATACTGCAGACGAGGAAGAAGACGCTCCCCACGAGATCTTTGACGGTCGAGTTTGGACGGGAAGCCAAGCACTTGCCCACGGTTTGGTGGATTCCAATGGTTACCTTGACGACGCCATTGACATCGCCGGACGGTTGGCTTCATTGCCCGTTGATTCACCGGTCGTGTTGTTGCGTCGCAGCAATGACCGAGCGATGAGTGAATTCGACATCACGCCGAACATGCCGATGAGCTCTCTGCTACCGGTCAGTATTCCTGGTTTAGACCGATCAATGATGCCGACGTTCCTCTACCTATGGCAACCCGAACCCAAATTTGTCACCGCCGGCGGGTGAGCTCGGTTCAAGCCGATCGGATTAGGAATCGCGTCGCTTTGTTGATTCGCGTAGGCGAGCATCAAATCGTCGCTAGCAAGTAAGACATCCACTACGTCGGCAGCCCACTGTTGACCTCGTCCGTTTCGAAAAATTTCCTGAACTTTGGCCAGCGGCATGCCCTTTCGATAGGGTCGATCGCTGATCATTGCATCGAACGCGTCGGCGACGGCGAGGATTTGGGCATCGCGGGGAATCTCTTCTCCTGCGAGTCCGTCGGGATACCCCTTTCCGTCCCACGATTCGTGATGGTGTCGTACCGCAGGCAGGATGTGTCGAAAGGGTCGGATGTCTTTGAGAATCTCGTAACCGAGTACCGGGTGTTGTTTGATCTGGTCGAATTCTTCGTCGGTCAATCGTCCTGGTTTCTTCAGGACCGAATCGTCGATCCCGATCTTGCCGATGTCATGCAAGATACCCGCCAATTGCAGTGAGTCGGCGGTGCGATGATCAAGTCCCATGCGAATCGCGAGTTGTACCGCGAGATCCGCGACTCGAGAACTGTGGCCGTGGGTGTAAGTGTCCTTGGCATCCAACGCCGACGCGAGCGACCGCACGGTGCCCTCGAGCATCGATTGCATTTCATGGAACTGCCGTTGATTCATCAAATGCAACGACAACACCATCAACACCGATCGCATCAGATCGACTTCGACCGTTCCGAACTCACCATGACCATGATCACGGATGGCGATCAGTCGTCCCAAATGGATCTCACCACGGGCGATCGGCAACAACGCGACGTGCCGACCAATGAGTTCCGGTGCTGTGCCATGATTCACAATCAAGACGTCTTGGTTGGCTCGATCGTGATCGACCGCGAAATCACTTTCGTCGTGGTGGTTCCAGCACGCCGCAATGACCGCTTCGAGTTCGTCCAAACTGATGGATTGTCCGATGCCCTGGACGCCACCACCGAACAAGTCGTCTTCGTCAGGATCGAGTTGGATTACCAGGGTGCGACAGTGCACGCACACATCGAGCTGTTCCAACAACTCTTGACAGGTATCCGTCGGGTCATCTTCGAGTTGTAGTTTCGATGTGAGGTCGTGAATCAATCGGATTTCTTCGAACTTCTCGCCGAGCGAATTGGCAAGCGATTCGATGTCCGAAAGCAACGATTCTTCTGGGCCGAGCGACATGGTCAAAGGAGTCCAAGGACGAAAGGAAGTCGGACCGGATGACGACGCGGTCGCTCAATGCAAGCCGCCAACAACCGTCCACTGGAAAGCTACGTCGCACGCCGCCCCGATTCGTCCAACTTCCGGGTTTTGGGTGGATCAACCTGCTTTCGAACGGGGTTTTGTAGCGAATACAGCGAATAGTCGGACGAACGAAAACGCTTACCGGGTCGACGACGGAAAGTCGGCACGACGAGACACTCGGAGGCCGACCAACTGGCAAACTCTGACGATCGTCCGGATTGGAAGAATGCCGAGACCCCATAAGTGGCGATTCGGTGAGAATCGTTATCAGGGTCGATCGGGTTGTGCCGATCCGAACGGATGAGGCGATTTCCATGGGGACATTGCCGCCGACCATCCAATTACTTTCGCGAAAGGATCCTCGCTCGTGGCCGAAGCTCGTCGAATCCCGATTCGTTTGCGTTCGGCCGTCTGGGTGTTTCCTTGGCGAGTGATGGAGTTCTTGGGAAAAGAGTTCTTGGCGCGGTGCAACACCCTCGTTTCCATTCTCGCGATCTTGTGGGCGACGGCCGGATTGTCGCTGCGCCGCTCGTCTTGGACATCGCCGGTGCGCACGATCTTTGCTCGGCAGCTCCTATTCACGGCGGTTGACGCGGTGCCGGTGGCGTTGCGATTTGGCGCCGCCGGTGGAGTCTTGGTCATCGCGCAAGCGGCGATGTGGTCCGATTCGATGGGCGCCGACGCGGAAGGGATTGTTCCGTTGATTTGGCGAGCGATCATTCGCGAACTCGCGCCTTTGCTGGCGTGCTTGGTCGTCATCGGGCGAAGCGGGATTGCGATCTCCACCGAACTCTCGCTGATGTACGTTCACGGTGAGATTGAAGTCCTCGACGCGCAAGGCATCGATCCGATGACCTGTTTGGTGATGCCTCGCATCTTGAGCATGATCATCAGCGTGTTTTGTTTGGCAATCATTGTCGCAACTTCCATGTTGATGACCGGCTACTTGATCGGCTGGTCGATGGGCACGATCCGCTTCTCGGCAGGAGATTTTTCCAGCGACGTGTTGCGGCAATTTGATGCCCAAGATCTCCTGTTCTTCGTTCCCAAAACGATCGTGGCGGGAGCGTTCGCCGGTGCGATTTGCTGTATCGACGGTTTGAGCATTCGCGGTAGTTCGACCGACGTGCCACGCGTGGCCGCGCGAAGCGGTATCCGCGCGTTAACGGCCGTGTTCGCGGTTTCCGCGGTTCTGTCGATTTTGATTTACAATCGTTTCCTCATCTTTGACATCCGGTGAGTGCGGCGATGAATCTGACCCAAACATCCAATTCCCAGCAATCCCAGTGTGTCCTCAGACTGCAGCGGGTAACGCTACGTGGCAAGGCATCGCACGGCTTGCCGGTTCATGAAGTTCAGTTGACCGCCGAGGCGGGACGTTTGATCTTTATCCAGCACGAGCGTTCGCATCGGACTCGAGAGTTCGCCTCAATGATTCAAGGGCTCGTTCCGCCAACAAGCGGCCAAGTTCTCTTCAACGAACAAACCTGGGCTGACGTTGATTATTCGAGGCACTTTCAAATGCGAAGTCGGATCGGACGTGTGTTTGACGGTCCCGCATGGATCCAAAACGCCAACATGATGGAGAACGTTACGCTAGCCAGTCGCCACCATGGAGCGAGTTCTGGAGAAACCCGTTCGCGTATGCGTGATTGGATCAAACGATTCGACATCGCAGATGTATCACGTGAACGCCCTGCGTTCGTCGAACCCGCTTTGTTGCAAATTTATCAATGGATTCGTGCTTTGATTCATCGACCGACTCTGTTGATTTTAGAACGTCCGATGCAGCTCGTCTCAACCCGGATGCTACCGAAACTGATCGAAGCGATCGACGAAATACGTCGCGAGGGCGGGTGCGTGCTATGGATGACGAATACCCCGATCGAAACGCTCGATCCCGACGTACTCATTCAAGTTCAAGGTCGACAATGGTCTTACGTCAACGGAGACCCGTGCGATGAATGAGCCGTATCGTTTAAGGTACACCAACCAGATTGTTGGTGCCTTTCTGTTGATCTTATTGTTGTTCGTGCTTTCGCTGTTGCTGATTTTATCAGGAGGCTATTTTCGCGAGTCGGATCGTTACTGGTTGGAAGTCACTCAAGAAGATGTCGACAATCTGCAAAAGAACGCCGAGGTCATGATCCTCGGCGAACGCGTCGGTGAAGTCGACGACATTCGGTACGTTGATGGAAGTGATGCCATCCGAATCGATTTGAAGATGGACCCCAAGAAGAAAGTCAAGATTCTCAACAATGCGATCGTCAAGATCGAACGTAAGTTCGGATTCGGCACGCCCGTCTTAATCATCCGGCGGGGATCGGGAGACGACGAGGCCTACCCGCTTCCGTCGGGATCGCAATTGCGAAACTTCCAAGGTGAAGACGATCGAATCGATTCGACCGCCCGAGAAGTCGAATCGATCAGCCGATCGGTTCGGTTGGTCCAAGAGAAATCCGACCCGACGATGGAGTCGATCCAATCGGCATCCGAACGTATCGAGTTGGCCTTCGATGAATCCGTCGCTCCCGCGATGCAGAGCACCCAAGTTGCGGCCGATGCGTTCAAACAAACCAACGATGAAATCCGGCCGGAAGCTTTGTTAACGCTCTCCAAGCTGCAGATGACGACGCAAAATCTGGATGAACGCGTGAATCAACTTTCCGAAAAGATCGAGCGGATCATCGACGAGGACATGCGGGACACGCTGGTGAAAGTTCGTGATTCCACCGACGACGTCAGCGACGCAGCGGACAGCGTGAATCAAACGTCGGAGAAGGCGTCGACCGAAATCAGTGAGACACTGGCTCAGCTACAGAAAGCGGCCGAACAGTTTGAAAAACTCGCCGTCGAAGCACGCGAAGTCGTGCGAATCGTCAAGGGTGAAGCGAACGATTTGCCGGGCACGGTTGGGGATATCAACGATACCGTCGACGACACACAAAACCTGGTCGGCGAAATTCGTGATCACTGGTTGTTGCGTCGTTACAGTCGCCAACCATCGGCAACACCTCAAGTGTCACCCTCGGCGATTCGCGGAGGATCCGTCCGGTGATTCGCATTTCAAATTTGATCCTGCTATTCGTGGTCGTGTCCTGCTTGGGATGTCAAAGCGGCTCGCCGGATCCGCCGAAACTCGATAGCACGCTCGCTCGCTCTTCCGAAGCCGGCCGAATTGCTTACGCCGAAGGCGACGTCGACGCCGCGATCGCAGAGTATCGTGATGCCATCCATCGGGCTTGGTTGATGGATGATCCCTACGAAGCCGGAACGAACGCTTACAACTTAGCCGCGTGTTTAATCACCATCGGTGACGACGAACGGGCTCAGGATTGGCTCATTGATGCCCGCGCCGAATTGACACGAGCGAATTCGTCAGTTGCCTACACATGGTTGTTGCAGGCCAAGATCGCCCAAGAAGCTGGTCATTGGACCGAAGCTCTCTCAATGATCGATCGGGCGGCTTGCTCACCGCCACCTTGCGATTCGGACGATTCAGGCTGCTGCTGCAACGGCAACGATGCTTGCGACGATCGATGCGTCTATCAGATCCCCTGTGTCGGAGACAAGTTTCGTAAGAAAGACGAGATCGCCGAGTGCGAAGATGACTTCCGGGCTCAGGTCCACTTAGCCAAAGCCCGCGTCGCTGCTGAACTAGGCGACATCCCCACGGCACTTTGCCACTACGCCAAAGCGTGTGAGATCGCGAAGGAAGTTTGCAGCGAAGACCTGCAGGCGGAATTGCAGAATGTCGCCGCAATGATCCACCTAGCAAAAGAAGAGTATCTCCAAGCGGCCTGGCATTTTGACAAGGAAGCCAAGCATTCGCGATTGGCAAAAAATTATCGCGTGATCTCCGGCGCGTTGGAATTGGCCGCCGCCGCGTACAGCGAAGCGGGCCAGTATCAACTCGCGGCCGATCGTCTGTCGCGAGTTGCAAGGATTTGGTTCGGTCGAGGCGACATGGATCGCGCTTGGAAACATCTCAATCACGCAAGCGAGCTAGTCAATCGAGCCGGTTGTGATGCGACGAGTATCCGTTTGTCGCTACTTGCCGACGAGATTCAGCAAGTTGTCGGCGGCGACCTCTCGCTCGATGATTCGCTAAACAACGAATCATTGATCGAACAACCACTTGCATGCCGGCGTGTTGATTGAGTGCGTTCGTCAGTTTTTGTGAGCCGATGGCGCTAGCGGGCTGTTGATTTAGTCCTCATCGAAACCCGAAGCGTGAGCGAGGGATACCTACAAAGGACTTAATGGCGCTCAATCCCTCGCTCACGCTTCGGGTTACGATTAAATCAACACGCCGCTAGCGCCATCGGCTCACTAAATCAACACGCCGATGCGCGTCGGGCATGTATCCATGACGTTTCAATAGCACCCAAGGCGATGATCACCGATGAGTGTTACCGATCGCTTGTTTCACGTACTCGCGTTCCACGTGGTAGTTTGGCCTAGCGGTAACGATTTTGCGGATTGTATTCAATCTACGTCCACAGAATGCCGATGATTCCGATGATGCACTTAGGTTTTCGCTCGACGGGCGGGACCTCGCATCACGACCATCCTGCCTTGATTCACCGCACGGACGTCCTGTCCACCACGGAGCGGCTCCATGTTCTTATTCATTCTCAAGCTGATCAGCACCGTCCGCAAAGCGATTGCGGGTCGACGCTATCCGTCTCAGCTTGCCTGGGGTCTGGCCTTGGGCGTTTTGTTGGGATTGATTCCGCACGGAAACCTGCTGACGGTTGCGTTAGTGTTGGTCATCCTGACGCTCCAAGTTAATCACGCGATGGTGGCGCTCGTTGGAATCGGATTGACCTTCGTCGCACCAAAACTGGATCCTCAGTTTCACGCCGTCGGACAGTGGTTCTTTGAACAACCCCGAGTCGCTGAAGCGATGATCAAAGCGTGGCAATTGCCACTGATGCCATGGACGGATCTGAATAACACCGTCGTGATGGGGAGTTTCCTGATCGGGCTGGCAGCGGTATTACCGATCGTGATGTTGACATACCCAGTGTTCCGTCGATGGTCGCTCTCATTGGAAAGCGTCTTGACGCTAGACGATGATCTGCAACTTGAGCAACCGGAAGAACTTTCAGGCTCTACCGTGACGGAAACGACTCGTGTCGATCAACCGCATTCGACGTTGAAGCCCGCTCGCGGAGCGACTCGATCGGTATCAACTAAGAATGATTCGGCGGAAACATTGCTGGGATCAGAGTCGGCAATAAAACAAGCATCGGTCACGAACGATGCTCCGATCGTGGCGACATCCGGTCGTGTCTACGATGTTCGACGAATCGATCCCCGTGAACCGGTATCGCCGCCCGCTCCAAACTCGCCTGCGCCGACCTCACCGGCACGGGCTACCCGAGTCGCGATTGTCGTGGATCCAAAACACGGCGAAGCGAGAAGTATCGAGACCGTTCAATTAAAACCAACTCAAAACCAGGTCGCGGCGGTCAACTCGACTGTCGATGATCAACAGAAAATCGACGAAGCTTTGTCCTATTTGCTTCGACAATTGCGTAGTTCCAAAGACAAGGATGCGGCATGATTCGTTGGCGATTTATCTTAACTCGGTTGATTGTCTTGGCCGCTGTCTTGATGCTTCTGCGATGGGGCCTCGGCCCGATGGCCGGCTTCATCACGATTGCCGGCTTGGAATCTTCCACCGGCGCGAAGGCCGAAATCGGCAAAGCTCGCGTCGATTTGTTTCCGCCGCGAATTCACTATTCCGACATACGGATCGCCGATCCGCGTGATGGCAAAGAGTTTCGCGATGCGTTTGTCGCCGACTCGATCGATTTGGTGATCGACGGAGACGCACTGTTGCGTCGCCGCTGGGTGATCAGCCAAGGTCGGATCTCAGGGTTGCAAATCGGTACCAGCCGAACCGAATCGGGCCACTATGAGGACGTGATCGACGAATCCGAAACATCGACCGGCGATTCGATGATCGACAAGTTGTTGGCCGATGCGGCCGACGGACTTAGCGACCGCGCCGAAGCGATCGGAAAGAACCTCGAGACCGTTCAGGTCGGTGACGATATCCGTCGCAAATGGAAAGCCGAATACGAAACACTGGTCCAACGAGCACGCGATTTAGAAGACCGAGTCCGAAAAATTCGTGACACCGCCAAAGGCATCGACAATCCATTGCGAGATTGGCCACAACTCGAACGTACCCTAGCCGAAGCCCGCCAAGCACGTGAAGACTTAATCGTCGTTCGCCAGGCGATGGAACAATTGCCCGACCAAATGCGAGCTGATTTGCAGCGGCTCGATCAAGCTCGACAAGCCGACTTGGCTAAGGTGGATGAGTATGTTCCCGGCGATCTTGCTGAATCCAAAAACTTCGGGGTGGACCTGATTACGGCGGAAGTCCGCCGGTCACTCGCACAACTTCGCAGCTACCTCGACAACGGCCGTACGCTGGCTAATTACACCGTCGTCGCTCCGGACGTGGAACGCATTCGTGGTGAAGATTATGACTTCCTCGGTCGTAACCGACGTCCGGAAATGCTGATCCGGGAATGCGAAGTATCTGGCCTGATGCGCGCCAGTGGAAAGAGCTACACCTTGACCGGAGTCGTCGAAAACATGACACCGCAACCGGAGTTGCTTGACAATCCGACCCGTGCCCGGTTACTGCTTGAAGGACCCGAGACCGTTCAAGTCGACTATTCGCGTGACCGCCGTGACGGAGAATCGCTCGATCGATTGACGTTGCACTGGCCGCAAATGAAAGCCGACTCCATGCGATTGGGTGACCGAGACAAAGCGGCCGTCGCAATCTCAGGCGGACAGCGCGAAGTGTGGGTGCAATTGGACAGCCGGGGCGAAAAAGTCCAAGGCCGTTTGGTCAGTAAGCAGATCGGCGTGAACATGCGATTGGATATCGCCGGTAAAGCGGGCAACTC
The DNA here is from genome assembly GCF_007859915.1 of Neorhodopirellula pilleata. GTDB lineage: Bacteria > Planctomycetota > Planctomycetia > Pirellulales > Pirellulaceae > Rhodopirellula > Rhodopirellula pilleata. The sequence continues at coordinate 345,887 of NZ_SJPM01000006.1, read as the reverse complement.
CGCGCTCGTGATGACGATGAACCAATCCCTCGCCGGTGTCGACACGATCGAAGTTGACGCCGCCTTCGCTGGCGATTGGCGAGATATGGACTTGCAACTGAACACGAACTTGGGACGTGTTTTCAACGAAGCGGCAAGCGGAGCAATCGCCAAACAACTCGAAGTCAGCAAGGCCAAGCTGGCCGCGAAGGTCGAGCAAACTCATCGTGAACAGCTTCTTGAACTTCGAGAGTTTATGTCCAAGCAACAAACCGAAGCCCAAGGCTTACTCGCCAAAGCGGATCAATCGATCGAAGAGATGAGCCAAAAGGTACTCGCTGAAGTCGGCGATGCCGACAGCTATCTTGGTAAGCTTCGAACCTCATTCGGAAAAAGCCTGCGGTAGGTCACAGGCCACTGATTTGTCTGTCAGCGGAACACAACCGCATATTTTAAAGGAAACCTGAGCGACTAAATCAACCCGCTGTTGCGTCTCGGGCTGGTATCCAAGACATTCAAATAACACCCGACTCGATGATTACTGACTAAGTGAATGACGAGCGTTTGAAAATCCGGTGCCCGTGCGGCCAGACTATGCTCGTCGAGAAATCGGACGCCGGTGAGATCGTTGTCTGCTCGCAATGTTCGAATCGGTTGAGAATCTCCGGGAAGTCACCGGTTGCTGCAAGCCAAAGCCCGGTCAATCCCTACGAATCGCCTGCGACAACGCTGTCCCATCCCGTCGATCTCGAAGGTTCGGCGACCTCAAATGACATCGTGACACGCAATCGTTTTCTCAGCCACGAGACGTCACTCAAAGGTATCGGATTGCTATCCTATTTGGGTGCGGCGATTATCATCCCACTTAGTTTTTTAACTCTGATCGGGTTTCTGCTCGGCGGCATGCAACAACAGGGGTTTCCGATCGTTGCAGTCTTCGTTTTATTCGTTTATTTGGCAATCGGGATCGGGCAGATCTTTGTTGCCAGGGGAATCCGTCGTTTAGAGAATTGGGCTCGAATCGCCATCGGCGTCTTCGCCATTCCCGGACTCATTGGGATCCCCGTCGGTACGCTGATCTCGGCGTATATTCTGTTCCTTTGCTTCTCCAAAAAAGGCCGGTACGTGTGTTCGCCGGAGTACCGACAAGTCGTCGCCAACACACCGCAGATTCAGTATAAGACATCCGTCGTGGTTTGGGTTTTCGTGGCCATCTTGGTTATATTCATCGGCCTAGGATTGATCGCTATTTGTGCCGGTGCGGGTTAGCGCGAAAAGGTTGCAAACCGATCGTAGCAAAACGGTGAATAGGAATGATTCTATTCATGGTCCATGCTGGGTGGATTGACGGACACGAACGGCGGTTTAAGATCCTATTGCAATAAGACGAACGTCCGTTTCGTATTTGCAGCCCGGTTCATGAACGTCTACCCCGTGTCCGTCAAGTTGGCAATTCAATGGCAGGTCGACCGATGATTCAGTTGACAGAAGAGCGTACGATCTTTGCACAAAGCGCATGGTATCCTGAAAACCTACTTGATGGGATGGCCGATTTGGTCGTGCTTGCCGACGCTCATCTTGCAAAGACAGGACGTAAGCGATGGTCGATTCGAAACTTCTACGAAGTGGATGAAATATTCGGTCCCAGTCCTCAGAAACGTCGGCTGATCACTTCGTCGCTCTTCTATGCTCCGTCTAACTATCAGATGATGGAGCAGTATCCAGAAAGCGAGTACACGCGGCCACTCGATTTTGCCGATTTACGGAAAATTCATGTGTTGCGAGGGGCCAAGCGAAAACGAAATCAAACGATCTATGAGGCTTACGTTCGCCCCTTCTTGGAACAACCGCCCGAACATTTTGACATCCGCGTTTGTCTACCCAGCAACATGCGTGATGTCGGAAAGGCCTTAGGTGCCAATGGGATTCAAGCCTATGTCATGAAGTCTCCTTCAGTTGGTTTCGCGCCTGGATCATGTTGGAGATACTTGGCGATGGATGATCAACGGTACGAGTACGTTTACGTGCAGGATCTGGATGTCGGGATGCGACGCGCGGTACACCAGCGTTGGCGACAATTGCGATCGCATCCGAAATCCGCTCTTGCTCGACAAGTGCATCAAACCACCAACGAAGGCACGTTCACATTCATCCTCGGAAATAGGTTCGCTGTTCGCCCGATTCGCACTCACGCGATCTTCAATTGCGGATGGCAGCGTGCGATGGTCGGCTACACAACTCTGTGCGTTCTTTGTGAGGATCGCTGGTGTAATTTTTTGGGCGAGCCCAGTTTCGGGAGCGACCAAGGTGATCCGATTTCAACGTATTCCGACAGAATCAACCGGAAAGTCCCTTGGCCAATGGCGAGCGAGCGACGTCGGCGAATCGCTTTTCCGCACTACGGTTTCGACGAACAATTTTTGCAAGAATGCGTCTACTACGAGGCCACGCGGAAGGGTTTGATGCTGAGTATTCTCGAACACGAAAACCCGCATGATCCGATGCAGCGTTTAGACCTTGAAACTCAGCGGCAATTCGGCAACCAAGTCGTTCGGCCCGCAAAACGAGTGCTAAGCATCGCGTGAACAATAAGTGCTGGATTCTTAACGTGGCGTCGACTTTCAGTCGACGTTTCAGGGTTTGGCGACTGAAAGTCGCCACCACTTAGTGTTCCCGCGATGCTAACGCACTGATGGGCAAGAAGCGGCGTCACCTTGCAGCGTTGTGACATGTCTTGACTCGACGCACAGAATCCACCACGGTCGGGTTTCTATCTTGCCTCTCAATGCCTGAGTGTCCGTTATAGACGACTGCGCTACCTTGCAAAAGCTGAAATCGCATTGGCAAAGTCACGAAACGATTCATGCTGATCTCAAGTCAAACAAGGTTCCGATGCATTAATCACTCAGAGGTTATGGTGACCGACTCGATCTCTGAATGCAGGTTCTCACCAAGCACAGAATAACACAACGAATCGGCGCTTTGCGATTAAAGGTACAGGCTCTTTTGAAAGAGCCACTTCCCAGTACCTATCCCGGAGCCCACTCTCATGATCGCTCAATATTCAGATCCTCGTCGCCATTGGCGAACGTTTCCTCGGATCTCATCCCTCGTCGCGGTCGCTTCAATCTTCGTCTTTTCCGCTTTTTCACAGGCCGGTTACACCGTGCTCGGCGGACTGCCGGTGACTCAAGGTCAAATGCGGATCGACGAAGACGACTTGGAGCCGATTCAGACCCGGATGCCTGCAGCCAACCCTTGTTTCACCCTGAAAGAAACACGGGTGGAAACCGAGATTTCGGGCGTCATCGCTCGGGTCCGCGTTTCGCAAGTTTTTGCCAATCCCTACCCCGAGCGTCTGGAAGCCTTGTATGTGTTTCCGCTGCCGGAGAACTCAGCCGTCGATCGATATTCCTTCCAAATCGGCGAACGCGTGATCGTCGGTGAGGTCAAACGAAAAGACGAAGCTCGCCAGGAATACGAACACGCCAAACAATCCGGCCGGAAAGCCGCTCTGTTGGAACAAGAACGCGCCAACGTGTTCTCGCAATCGGTAGCCAACATTCCACCGAGCGGCGAGGTGACCGTGAACATCGAATACGTTCAACCGCTCGAAATCGACGAGGACCGCTACGTTTTTCGTTTTCCGATGGTCGTCGGGCCGCGCTACATCCCTGGAAATCCCGTCACCCGTCCGAACGTCGGCCGCGGATGGGCGACCGATACCGACCAAGTTCCCGACGCTTCACGGATCACGCCCGCCATGCTTCCCGAAGGAATGCGAAACGGCAACGACGTGTTCGTCTCCGTCAAGATCGACGCCGCCATGCCGATCCAGCAAATCGTTCCCGTCACTCATGAACTGGACATTCAACAGCCGTCCCAAACGCACGCGATCGTCACCCTAAAGAACCAATCCACGATCGCCGACCAAGACTTCATCGTGGAGTATCGCTTGGCAGGTCAAGAGAGCACTTTGGCGTCTTTGGTCCATCGCCGAACGGCCGAGGCCGACGGCTACGTGATGTTGGCTCTGCAACCGAAGTGGTCGATCGAGCCGACCGAAATCACCCCTCGAGAAGTCGTCTTGGTTCTTGATACAAGCGGTTCGATGAACGGTTCGGCGATCAGCCAATTGCGTTTGTTCGCCGATCACGTGCTGGATCACTTGAATCCACAAGATGAGTTCCGAATCATCTCCTTCAACAATCGCCCGACCGCGTTTCGGTCCGGGCCGATCATCGCCGACGACGCGAACGTCGTTGCCGGCAAACAGTTCGTTCGCGGTCTGCGTGCTGGCGGCGGAACCGAGTTGCTTTCGGCGCTCCGATTGGCACTTCCCGAAGACGGTGGTGAATCGGCTCGCAACGGTGAATCGGCTCACCCACGTTATTTGATCTTGATGACCGACGCACTGGTGGGCAACGATCATTCCATTCTTGGATACCTACAAAAGCCAGAGTTCCAAGACGCTCGCGTCTTTCCGATCGCGTTCGGTGCGGCGCCCAATGATTATCTAATCAGCCGCGCCGCCGAAATGGGACGTGGATTCTCCATGCAAGTCACCAACCACGATAACGCGCCCGAGATCGCTCGACGTTTCAATGAACTGACTAATCAACCCTACATGACCGATTTACAGATCGATTGGGGAGGACTGGTTATCAAAGATCAGATTCCTTCTCGACTGCCGGATCTTTATGCGGGAAAACCACTGATCGTCTTGGGACGTTACCAACAATCCGCTACCGGGACCGTTACCCTGAAAGGCAATGTTTCAGGACAAAGCGTCCAGATGGGACTGGAACTGGAACTTCCCGAGCAAGAATCCGCTCACGATTCCATCGGCACCGTTTGGGCTCGTCAACGAATTCGCCAAATTTGGAATCGAGACGTCGGACAAGAGACCGCTCAAGGACGTCAAGAGATCACCGAGTTGGGGCTCAAGCATCAACTGATGACCCAGTACACTTCGTTCATCGCCGTGGAAAAGGAACTGACCGAGGCACCCCAAGGTCCATTGCTGACCCAATCGGTCCCGGTATTGATGCCTGAAGGAATGACCGAGCATGCAGCCGGACGAGCATCTTCGGCTGCGGGTTCGTCAAGGGTCGCACCGACTGCTACGTCGCAAACGCAAGCGGATATGGCACCGCCTGTTGTGCCCGGCGCGGCCGGCCCGTCGTCAACGTCGCCGAGTCCGACTGCCGGAACTGGAAACTACTCCGGTGGTTCCGGTGGCGGCGGTCCGATCGGCCCGTTCACCGCTTTGGGCTCCCTCGGTGCTGCGGTGGCGGCCATGATGCGACGTCGAAATGGTCGCCGCGCGGCGGAGCACTCGAAATGAGTATCAACGCAACGACGGTGACGGTGCCCTCATCCGAAGTACTGCCATCGGCAGACAACGAAGGATGGCGCAGCGTCATCAACCTCTGGGGCAACGCCGGACTCCATCGCGTTCCCTTGACGTTATTTTTGTCGATGATTGCCTTGGCCGCGTTCATCTCCCCCAGTCTGACCTCCACGTTGCAACTTGATTTTGCTTCCGTCGCGTCGGGGCAGTGGTGGCGACTGATCACCGGGCACCTGACCCACTACGGTGGCGACCACTTGTTTTGGGATTTGTTGATGTTCGCGGTGTTGGGTGCGGTTTGCGAGCATCAACATCCCCGGTTGTTTGGCGTTTCGGTCATCGTCATGTCGCTAGGTATCTCGGCCACCGTCCTCGCAACGTGCTCCCACGTATCCGCGTACCGAGGGTTGAGTGGGATCGACACAGGACTGTGTGTTTGGTTTATCGTCGATCAGATCCGCCAAAGTCGAGCGAGCCGAGATCGACTCTTTGCAATTCTATGGATCGCAGCGGGGACCATCTTGATCGGCAAGTTGGTGTTTGAATGTGCGACCGGCGAGATCCTATTTGTCGATGCCAACGGTTTCCAACCATTGGTTCAATCGCACCTAGCAGGGGCCACATTCGGTGTCATGTTTGCGAGTATCGCGATCTACGTTCGGCGGCTGAAACGATAAGAATTACTTTGCGGATCTATTTGTCGTAACATGACCAGGAAGATATGAAGACGTCGCAGTAACGAGTTCTCAACCGCATTTTTGCGATCAACGATATCGCGGCTTGGTAAGTCCATCCATCCACCGCGCGGGCATGCGAACCCATCTGTATCGCTTGTTTGCCCAAAACTACTTGACGAGCTTGTTCCGCCTTGAACTTTGCAGCCTTCGGATCCTTTGCGTTTTCAAGGATGGTCGGCACGATCCGGGCGTACTGGTCCTGTTGGTCGAGATCAAATAGCCAATCATTCAAACCGACGTCTCACCGCCACGAAGCGAAACGTCCGATCCTGGCAGGACTTAGGGAATGACCACGTGCCATTCTTTTTGGCCACCGGAGCACCGAATAGATTCGTGAAAATGGCTTCGGTTTGAGACATCGATGGAATTTTGGCTTAGCTCAACGAACTGGTGGGTAGCTCAGTTTTGCCGGCGGGACGCTTGAGTTCCGAAACTGGTGTACACTCAGGGTTATTCTCAGCATGAGTCCTCAACTGGCTCAGTCTAAATGGACGCCACTAAGTTGAACATCAATAAGCAAAAACAAGATGCGAGCACAGCGACTTCTCCAATCCATGCTGATGGTGGCAACTGCCATCACCGCTGCCCCCTACCGCACAGGCTCAGCTGGCCAGGAAGCCTAACATCCTCGTCATCATGGGCGACGACATCGGTATCTATAACCTCAGTGCTTATCACCAAGGCATGATGGGATATGACACGCCGAGTATTGATCGCCTTGCCCGTGAAGGCGGACAGTTCATGTCCTACTATGATCAACAGAACTGCACGGCTACCACTTTACTCGCACCGATATTATTCGACCTTGAAGTGGACCCTTTTGAACGAGCGCAAGAAGGGATGGGCTATGTAGACTGGTGGTACCGTCGCGCGTTCATCGCGGTACCAGTCCAAAACATCGTAGGCAAAACGCTGATGACATTTAAAGACTTCCCTCCTCGACAGAAACCAGCCAGCTTCACAATTGACCAAGCGATGGAAGCCCTCATGCGAGGCACAGCCCCAGGCAGTAAGTGATCAAATGCAATTAAGCACGCGTATAAGTATCTTCGTTTTTTCGTTTTGCACAATGCTTGCTTCGGTAGTAGTCGCACAGGAAATCCTGCCGTTTCCGCCGACTCCATCCGCGTCGTCTCCTGGACTGACAATCCAAGACTCGACCTATAAGAAGCGAATCGAGCCGAAGCGACTGGCCGATTGCTCGCCGAATATTCTCATCATTCTTATGGACGATGTTGGCCCAGCCACGCCATCGACCTATGGAGGTGAAATCAATACTCCGACACTCGGTCGTGTCGCTGGGTTGGGTGTCTCGTTCAATCGTTTCCACTCCACAGCCATGTGCTCACCCACACGAGCGGCACTGCTGACCGGTCGCAATCACACTCGTGTCGGCAATGGTCAGATCGCGGCGATCGCCAACGACTTCGACGGGTTTAGTGGCGTGATACCAAAGTCATCCGCAACCGTCGCCGAAGTGCTTAAGAACTATGGCTATAACACGGGTGCCTGGGGTAAATGGCACAACACTCCGGAAGAGCAAATCACGTCCAAAGGACCGTTCGACTATTGGCCCACCGGCTATGGCTTTGAGTATTTCTATGGTTTCCTCGCGGGCGAGGCATCACAGTATGAACCGACGCTGACCCGCAACACATTACCTGTCACCGAGCATTTTCCTAAGGGCTACCACCTCACGGATGACATCGCGCAGGATGCGATCACCTGGCTGCGCGAACAGAAGGCCTACGCCCCCGACAAACCGTTTTTTATGTATTGGGCACCTGGCGCATCGCACGGTCCGCATCAGGTGATGAAGGAGTGGGCCGACAAGTACAAGGGCAAGTTCGACGACGGCTGGGACAAGTATCGAGAACGGGTCTTCGCCAACGCGAAGGCCAAGGGTTGGATTCCTCAGACCGCACAGCTTACACCGCGTCCCGTTTCGATGGCCTCGTGGGATTCGATTCCTGAAAATGAAAAACCCTTTCAGCGTCGATTGATGGAAGTCTTTGCTGGCTTTACTGAGCACGCGGACTACAACGCGGGCCGTGTCATTGATGAGATCGAACGCCAAGGCAAACTGGATAACACCCTCATCTTCTACATTTGGGGCGACAACGGCTCTTCAGCGGAAGGCCTGTATGGCACTATCAGCGAGCAACTCGCGCAGAACGGGATCCCAACGAAGATCTCACAACACCTCGATGCACTGGAGGAACTTGGTGGGCTTGATGCACTCGGTGGACCGAAGACCGACAATATGTATCACGCTGCCTGGGCATGGGCAGGCAGCACGCCCTACAAATCCACCAAGCTTGTCGGAGCCCACTTTGGCGGCACACGCCAGCCGATGGCCGTCTCATGGCCACAACGCATCAAGGCGGATCCGACGGCGCGGCCGCAGTTCCATCACGTCATCGACATCGTGCCGACGATTTACGAATTGACGAAGATCAAGCTACCGAAAGTCGTGAACGGGTTCGAGCAGGATTCGATCGACGGGGTCAGCATGGTCTATGCGATGGGCGATGCCAAAGCCCCGGGAACGCGCAAGACCCAGTTCTTCGACATCATGGCCAGCCGCGGCATTTATCATGACGGCTGGTTCGCAAGCGCCCCCGGCCCGCGTGAACCGTGGGTGGGCGGAATACCGAAGGGCATCAAGGAATGGTCGCCGCTGACAGACAAGTGGGAGCTGTATAACCTTGACGAAGACTGGAGCCAGGCAAACGATCTTGCTGCCACGAATCCCAAGAAACTTGAAGAGCTGAAACTTCTGTTCTTGCTCGAATCCACAAAGAACAAGAATTTGCCGATCGGTGGCGGCTTGTGGTCCACCGCCATGTTCCATCCCGAGGATGCGCCCGCCTCCGCTCTCACAGAATGGACCTTCGATTTTCCCATCACTCGGATGCCGGAGTCCGCTGCGCCCAAGCTCGGCAAGCAAGACAGTCTGGTGAGTATGGAAGTCGACGTGCCCGAAAAAGCGAACGGTGTGCTCTATGCGCTGGCCGGCTTTTCCGGCGGCATCACTTGCTACGTGAAGGACGGCTACTTGTGCTACGAGTTCAACCTTTTCGAGATTCAACGTACCAAGCTCAAGTCCAAGGACAAACTGCCCCTTGGCAAAGTACAGATTGACGTCGAATCAAAACTAGCAAGCAAAATCGGCGGGCCTATGGATGTCATGCTCAAGGTGAATGGCGATATGGTCGCGCAAGGCCGGGTACCCGCCGCCATGTCGTTGCACTTCACCTCGAATGCGACCTTTGACATCGGTACGGATCTGGATTCTCCCGTCTCGCTCGACTACTTCGATCTATCGCCATTTGAGTTCAACGGCACGATCGGTGCGACGCATATCAAATATCTAAAGAAGTAGAGACCATTGATGAAAACTATTCTTACGTTGCTCGTCGCATTGTGCTGTTTTGCCACCGCTACCATCGCATCAGCGCAAGACGATGGTTCGGTGCTTCCTTTTCCTGCTGCACCGTCGGCAAGTATTGCTGGGCCAACATTGCAGGAGTCTGTCCATAAACGTCGCGTAGAGCCGGACCGCTTGCCCAAAGGCGCGCCTAACGTGCTGATCGTGTTGATTGACGATGCGGGCTTTGGCGTGCCGGACACCTTCGGCGGCTTTGCTCACACGCCTACGCTCTCGAGGCTCGCGAACGAGGGAATTAGTTACAACCGCTTCCATACAACTTCGATTTGTTCCCCGACCCGCGCCGCATTGCTCACCGGGCGCAATCACCAGCGAGTAGGGAGTGGTGCCATCGCCGAGCGTGCTGTGGATTGGGACGGCTACACCGGCACCATGCCGAAGACCGCCGCGACGGTGGCTGAGGTTTTGAAGAACTACGGTTACAAGACATCGGCCTTCGGCAAATGGCACAATACTCCAGCCGACCAGACCACGGCGATGGGGCCGTTCACCTACTGGCCCACCGGATACGGCTTCGAATATTTCTACGGCTTCCTGGCCGGTGAAACATCGCAGTGGGAACCGCGACTTATAGAAAACACGACCGCCATCGAGCCGCCGCACGATGAGAACTATCACCTTACCGAAGACATGGCGGACCAAGGGAGTACTTGGCTAAAGAAGCATCGTGCTTTCTCCCCTGACAAACCGTTCCTGATGTACTGGGCACCCGGCGGCGTTCACGGCCCACACCATATCACCGCATCCTGGGCTGACAAATACAAGGGCAAGTTCAATCAGGGCTGGGACAAGTTGCGTGAGGAGGTCTTCGCCCGTCAGAAAACGCTCGGCTGGATTCCCGCCAACACCGAACTCACGCCGCGCGACGCGACGATGCCCGCCTGGTCAGACATCCCTGAATCGGAACGTGACTTCCAAATTCGTCTGATGGAACTCTATGCCGGATTCTGCGAACACACCGATGCCCAAGTCGGTAAGTTGGTCGACTTCCTCGATTCGTCTGGTCAGCGCGACAACACGATCATCCTCTATCTCTGGGGCGACAACGGCTCTTCGGCCGAAGGTCAGAACGGCTCGATCAGCGAACTCCTCGCACAGAACCAGATCCCCAATACCATCGCCCAGCAAATCAAATCGCTTGACGAGCTAGGCGGACTGAAAGCGTTGGGCGGCCCATTGACCGACAATATCTATCACGCAAGCTGGGCTTGGGCTGGTAGCACGCCGTTCCGTTCTACCAAGCTTGTCGCCGCTCATTTCGGCGGTACACGCAACCCGCTTGTCGTTTCCTGGCCAAAGCAGATCAAGGCAGACAAGACACCGCGTTCCCAGTTCTATCATGTCAACGACATCGTTCCGACGCTGTACGACGTAATCGGCATCAAGGCCCCACAGGAAGTGAACGGGTTCCCACAGGATCCCATCGACGGCGTCAGCATGGCCGCCAGCTTTTCCGACCCGAAAGCGCCGGAGAACAAGCAGGTCCAGTATTTCGACAACAACGGCAGCGACGGCATTTACAAGGATGGTTGGTACGCCTGCACTTTCGGACCGCTCAGTCCCTGGCTGAATGCGCAGCCCGGACTCGACAAGTGGGATTCCTCAAAGGCCGTGTGGGAACTTTACGATCTCACGAAAGACTTTTCACAGATGCACGACCTCGCAAAAGAGTATCCGGAAAAAGTCGAGGAGATGAAGAAGCTCTTTTTGGTACAAGCGAAAGAAAACAATGTCTTCCCAATTGGAGCTGGTATTTGGCTGCGCATTCATCCCGAAGACCGGATTAAGTCGCCCTACACAAGTTGGATTTTTGACGACACCACCACTCGCATGCCGGAGTTCACAGCGCCTGCGTTGGGCAACCATAACAACACCGTGACCATCAACCTCGAGTGCGGGACGGAGGCCAGTGGCGTGCTTTACGCGATGGGCGGCTCCGGCGGCGGACTCACTTGTTACTTGGACAAAGGTCATCTGATGTTTGAATACAATCTCATGATCATCGACCGCTCGATCGCGAAGTCGGTGGAAATGATCGCTCCCGGTACACATACGATCGTCGTTGAGACCGTACTCAAGGCCCCGAAGCCCGGCGCGCCCGCCGAAATCGTACTCAGCGTCGATGGCAAGGAAGTCGCTCGAACCACAGCAAAGATGACTGTTCCCGCTGCGTTCACTGCCAGCGAAAGTTTCGACGTCGGTATCGATCTCGGTTCGACCGTGTCGCGAGATTACTTCGAACGGCGCCCATTCAAGTTTGATGGAAAGATCGGAAGGGTCGAAGTCTCACTAAAGTAAACAAATAGGCTTACTCGCGGCAAAAGTCTCATTTAGGCAGACGCCACAAGTCCTTGCGCCGGGTATCTCGTGATTGATAGAGCGGCCGAACTTCGACTCAGACGGTTACCATAGCAGCGGTTGGTCCACCCGCCAGCTCAGAGACCGAGCGAGTCACGAGAGCTTTCGCTGCCGAGGTCATGAAAATCACGCGTGAGTGGGTTTCGCCATTGGATTCGTTCGGCGGGAAGATAGCCAAGTCGTCATGAATATGCCTTGCTTCCAGCGTCCTCGCTTCTTTGGGGCGGCAGCCGGTTGCCCACGGGATATCGAGCAGTGGAATGATCGCACCGCTGGCGTGTTCCTTGAGCGTGGCCCACTGCTCGGACGTGAAAACCACTTCCCGCCGTTTCCGGTTCGGCCATCATTTGATTTGACGATTCAGTGATCCCGACGATGACAGAAAAAGCAACGTTTTCCCGAGTGGAGCTGAAGAGACTTGAACTCTCGACCTCTGCATTGCGAACGCAGCGCTCTCCCAACTGAGCTACAACCCCGTTTTCGGATCATGTTAATCCTCTCAAACGGCTCGGTCCAGCCGAGCAGAGAACGATTTCGAGTGCTCGGGGGGCTCACGTTTGGCGTTTCGGGCTGCGATTAGCGTAACGGATGCGAGTCGATGCGATCAGGAATACCTTGACGCTCCGATCGAATCGTTTCTATACTCCTGGGCTTCGATCGACGATGGACTGTATTCTCTAACGGCTTGGACCGATTTCCCGATGAGCAACGAACGACGACACGAATTGGAGTCCAACGAACTGGCCTCCGCCCTGGGCAAAGTGAACCAGTCGATCGATCCGTATTCCAAACCCATCGCTGTTGCGGTCGCGGTCGCCTTCGTTGGGATGCTCGGTTGGGGTTTCTACAGCGGCACCCAATCGGATCGCCGCAGTGATGCGACGTTGCAGTTGATCGACGCGTCGATCAGCAACGACAGCGAAACGCTCGCCACCGTGGCCGCTCAGTACTCCGAAACCCCCGCAGCCGCTTGGTCGCGGCTTTATCAGGGCAGTTCGAAAATGGGCGTTGGCATCAACGCTTTGTTCACCAGCCGAGACGAAGCCGAAGAATTGCTCGGCGAAGCCCGAGGGGCGTTTAGCGAAGCGTTAAAGATGAGCAAGGACAGCGTGATCCAGTCTCGCGCCTACTTCGGTTTGGCCCGGATCGCCGAATCCCTGGGGAACGTTGACGAGGCGATCGAGAACTACGAGGCCGCCATCACCGTCGGCGAATCCAGTGCCATGGTCGAGGAAGCCAAGCAGCGGATCGAAACGCTCTCCCAACCAAAAACCCAGGAATTCCTGGTTTGGTTCGGCGAACAAGATTTCTCACCGGCCGATCCCGCGTTGCCTCCGTCGCTGCCCGGTGCCGGTACGCTTCCTGATCTCCCCGATTTGGATTTCTCCGATGTCGAGGAAACGGACACCGCTGAAAAGTCTGAGACGACTGGAAAAGAGATGACTTCCGAGGAAGCTGCCCAAAAAGCCGACGGGGAGGAAGAACCCGTTGGAAGCGAACCGGTTGGAAGCGAACCGGCCGCGCCAGCAATGGAACTCAACGAACCTGCGAAGGAACCTGAGCCAGCCAAGGAGCCTGAGCCCGCCAAGGAATCCGAACCCGCCAAGGAATCCGATGGCGACAAGGCTCCTGAGAAATCTAGCGAGCCAGAGAAGCCTAGCGAACCTGAGAAGGCCGCGCCATCGAAGGAAGAACCCAAGGAAGCCGTCAAGGAAGTCACCGAAAAAGCCGGTGATGCCAAGCCGGCCGAGTCTCCAGCGGAATCCCCCAAGACGGAGACTCCAGCAGCCGAGACGCCGGGCACCGAAACTCCGACTGCGGATGCTGAACCGTCGGGATCTTGAACGCGTCGTCTGAATTCGAGCACGGGCACGAGCAAGGGGCCGCTGAGGACTCAAGTGAGTCGGTGGCTGTTGGAAAGTATGGTCGTCTGCCGGCTAATCCGCTTGAGTCGTCGGGTGAGTTCAACGGCCAGCCGATCCGGCAGTTCGTCGTTCCTGATTCGGCCGATGGGTTACGGATTGATCTGTTCCTAACCCAATGCTGTGACGGATATTCTCGTTCCCAGATTCGTTTGGCGGTCCAAGAAGACGGCGGGGAGGTCGACGGGCGGATCGTTCGGCCGAGTTTCAAGGTCCGCTCGGGCCAAATCGTCCGGTTTCGGTTGCCCGAACCGTCGAGCGATGACACGATTCCCGAGAACATCCCACTGGACATTCTTTACGAAGACGACGGCTTGGTCGTAGTCAATAAGCCGGCCGGGATGGTCGTTCACCCCGCTCGAGGGAATTGGTCGGGGACGCTGACGAGCGCCCTCGCGTTTCGATTTCAATCGCTCTCGGACGTCAACGGTCCGACACGACCGGGCATCGTCCACCGGCTCGATCGGGACACCAGCGGCGTGATCGTCGTTGCCAAGAACAACGCCGTTCACCTGCATTTGGCGGCCCAGTGGCACGACCGCGAAGTCGCCAAAAAGTATATCGCGATTACCGCCGGTCGTCTCGACCGCGACCGGGATTGGATCAACGTGCCGTTGGGAAGGCACCCCTATCAGCGAGACAAACAGGCCGTCCGCGAGAACCACGAATCGAGCAAACCCGCCTCAACTTTCTACGAGGTTCAAGAGCGGTATGGTCGGGTGACCCGCGTCGACGTGGCGCCCAAGACGGGCCGCACGCACCAAATCCGTGTCCACATGGCACACATCGGATGCCCGATCCTGTGCGACCGACTTTACGCAGGCCACGCGACGCTGACTCGGGGCGAATTGATCCGCGCCGCCGGCTTGGACGCCACCCATCGTGGGGTTTGGACGACCGGGCAACTCGGCGAAGTGATTTTGGACCGCCAGGCGCTGCACGCGGCGGAGCTGACGATCGTTAATCCGCAAACGAATGCCGAAATGACCTTTCACGCACCTTTACCCGACGATTTACGGCGTGTGATTGATTTATTGAATCGTTCTGGCGAAACCGAATGAACATTCGTTCGTTTTTTTTGTCCGTTCGGTTATACTAAGCTCTCCGCGTGTGCCTCATCGCACAGACACTCATCCACACGCACATTTCTCCCGAAGTGACTCGTCGTACCAACTTGCCAAATCGACGCGTCGATGCTGAAATGATTTCGGGGCAAAAACGGTGACAAGGAAGCCGCCACAAACGGTCTGAATTCATGCCAGCGACCACCCGATTCGAACCTTCCCCGACGGTGACCTACCTCGGCTCGACCTCGCAAACGAGCGATCCCAAGTTGGTCGCCCGTTACGACGAGCTGACTCGCAACCGCAAAGTCTCGTGGACCGGACATTATCGTTTGTTGCGGATGCTCGGCCGGGGCGGCCAGGGCGAGGTATACCTCACGGAATATCGCGGCACGGACAATTTCACCGTTCCTGTAGCGGTCAAAATTTTCTCGCCGGAGCGATTTAAGGACTCCAAGGCTTACGACGAAGCGATGCAGCGGGTCGCGTCGATTGCGGCCAGGGTGGCGATGATCCAGCACGACAATCTGCTGGATGTCCAAAACTTCTTTGAACGCGATCGCATCCGCGTGATGATGATGGAGTGGATCGACGGCTACGATCTTCGGCAATTGGTGATGCCGAAGTGTCTTGAACTGCTGCGTGGCTACGTGCATCCCAAACGATGGCGATACATCAACGAAGTCATCATGACCGAAGGGTTCGAGCAATCGCGGTTTAAGGCTGGTGTCGCTGTCGCGATCGTGCGGGAATGCTTGGCGGCGCTTGCGGCGTTGCACCGTGAAGGCATCGTCCACGGCGACGTCAAGCCAGCCAACATCATGCTCAAACGCAGCGGTCACGCGAAACTGATCGACATGGGTTCGTCGATCGACTACCACAATCCGCCCAATGAGCGGGAATGCACACCGTTGTACGCCGCACCTGAGGTGCTGGAAAACCGGCCGGCGTCGCCGCGCAGCGATCTGGCCAGTTTGGGTTATGTCTTGATCGAATTGCTCGCCGGAGTGAATCCGTTTTCGGGTCTTTCGAGTTTGGCAGACTTTTTGAAGGCGAAGTGGGAATTGCCCAGCCAGCTTGATCGCATCTTGCCTGAAGAGGTGTTGTGCAATCAGTTGCTGATGAATTTTTTGAGAGGCTTGATCGCGCCCGACCCGACCCGCCGATTCGTTAGCGCCGAGGAAGCCGAACACGTCGAGCAGGGCGCAGCGGCGTTCCATCGGCAGTTGATTCTCAGTAATATGTCGACCGAGTACGACAACGACATTCGATTGTGGCTCGAAGAGCTGCGACACCTCGAGAACGACTGAACGAAAATCAAGCGATGGATCAAGAACACCTTCGCGTCGCGATCGAAGCGGCCCGTGCCGGCGCGGACGAACTGATGGCACGTTGGGACCACCGGGTCGTTCAAGAGAAAGCCCCCAAAGATCTTGTCACCGACGCGGACCTCGCGTCCCAAGCGGCCATCCGCCGCGTTTTGGAATCGTCTTACCCGAATTACGCTTTCGTGGGTGAGGAGGAGGGCGAGAACGATCCGCCCCCCGCAGTTCTTGCCGGCGATGACGACGCGCCGCCGTGCTGGGTCGTCGATCCGCTCGACGGAACGGTCAACTACGTTCACCGGCTGCAGAGTTTCGCCGTCTCGATCGCTTTGTACGCCCGAGGCAAGATGCGTTTGGGCGTGATTTACGATCCCACCCGCGACGAATGGTTTACCGCCGTCGACGGAATGGGTGCCAAATGCAATGACCGAGTGATCAAAGCCAGCGATTGCACGGACCTGGATCAAGGCCTGATCGCGTGCAGTTTCCGAGCCGGTGTAACGGCGGATTCACCGGAAGTCGGCCGGTTCGTTCGGATCCTGGAACGGTGTCGTTCGCTGCGCCGACTCGGATCGTGTGCGCTCAACATGTGCTACGTCGCCGACGGACGGCTGGATGCTTACTGGGCGACCAACGTTGCGCCGTGGGATTCAGCCGCTGGCACCGTCATCGTTCGCGAAGCGGGAGCGACCTTAACGGGATACAATGGCGAAGTGTTCGATGATTGGAAACCGAAGTTTTGTGTCAGCGGCACGCCGGAGCTTCAAGAAGCGATGGTCGAGCAGCTCGGTCAATCGTAGGCCGATCGGCAAAGCGACGTTGCGGTTAGTCGTAGTGGATCTTTAACAAGATCCACTACCCTGTAAATCGATACCAGACGGCGAATCCGAAATCACAGATGATGAACCACCTCTCAGGGATTGAAACATGCAATTCGCCACGATGACGTTTCGAAACGTGATGCGTCGGCCGCTTCGCAGCGGTCTGACTCTTGTCGCGGTAGCGCTTGCCGTGTGCGCCGTCGTGTCGCTCGTCGGAATCGCCAACGGGTTCAAGGACACGTTCATGGATTTCTATCAGGGCGCGGGGGTGGATTTGTTAGTCGTTCGCTCGGGAAGCGCGCGACGTTTAACCAGCACGCTCGACGAAACGCTCGGCGATCGGATCATGGAACTCGACGGCGTCGTCGACGTCATCCCCGGACTGGCCGATGTGGTTTCGTTTGCCGACGTCGGCTTGTACGTCGTTCCGGTCAGCGGATTGAAACCGGAGACGCAGGTCTTTGAAGCGATGGAGCCGATCGAAGGCCGGCGTTTATTAAAAGCCGACGGACAGGCGGTGATGGTCGGCGTCACGTTGGCCGAAACGCTCGGCAAGAAAGTCGGTGACATGCTCGAGATCGTCGAGGAAGAGGAATACGAGATCGTCGGCATTTTTGAGAGTTTCAACGTCTTGCAAAACGGATCGCTCGTCGTATCCGTAGGTGAGTTGCAACGTTTGATGGGTCGCGAAGGCGAGGTGTCCGGCTTCAGCATTGTGACCCGTGACGCGAGCGACGAAGTGTTGCTCGATCGGATCGCCGCCGAAGTCGAAGCGATGGAATCGGAAGTCAAAGTACGACCTACGCGTGAGCACGTCGAATCGTTATCGGAGATTCAGCTCGCCGTCGCGATGGCTTGGTTGACGTCCGCGGTTGCCACCGTGATCGGAAGCGTCGGGGTCTTGAACACGATGTTCATGTCGATTCAAGAACGAACGCTCGAGATCGGGTTGCTGCGCGCGATCGGTTGGACGCGGAAACGAATCGTGTCGATGGTTTTGTTGGAGTCGATTTTATTGAGCATTCTTGGTGCGCTCATCGGCATCGCGATCGCATTCGTGTTGGTGAATTTCTTAACCCACATGCCGGCGGTCAACGGATTGATCGAAGGCCACATTCGATTTGGCGTGGTCATGCAAGGCATGCTGATCGCGATCGTCGTCGGATTTCTCGGCGGATTGCTACCCGCCTTCGCCGCCTCGAAACTGTCGCCTGCCGAGGCCCTACGGCACTAGGGCATTTGCGATAGCGTGACTTCGGTGCGATAGCGTTTGCCGTCGCGCAGGATCACCATGGGGATCGGTTGTTCGGTGGGCGCCATGCCGACGCGGGCGACGAGATGGTCGTCGTCTTCGATCATGTGTCCGTCGAATTGCAAGACGATATCGCCGGTTTGCAACCGCGCCGTTTCGGCGGGCGATCCGGCGCGAACGTTCTTCACCCGCGCTCCACCCAACTTCAGGTCACCCGTATCGAGATCCGTCGTGTCGACACTCATTTTCATCGACGCGTATTGGCCCGGGTAAGATGTCAATTCGGCGGCGGCGAATTCAGGGTCCAATGTCACGCCCAAATACCCGCGACGAAGTTTGCCATGAAGGATCAATTCTTCGGCGACACGGGCGGCCATGTTGATCGGGATGGCGAATCCGATGCCTTCACTGCCGCCACTGCTGCTAGCGATGGCGGTGTTGAGTCCGATGACTTCGCCACGCAAATTCAACAGCGGCCCGCCGCTGTTGCCCGGGTTGATCGCCGCATCGGTTTGAAAGAAGTCTTGCAGGTCGATTCGTTCTTCGCCGAGCGAAAGATCGCGCCGACCCTTTGCGCTCATAATTCCGAACGTTACCGAATGGCTGAGTCCGAACGGGCTTCCGATCGCGATCACAAAATCGCCAATTTGCACCTGGTCGCTGTCGGCCAAGCGGGCCGCCGGCGGCAATGAAACCGGTTGTAGTGATGGCAGCGGTCGCATTCCCCGCTCGCGGGTCGAGGCGGGCGATGGAGCGAGTTTCATCACGGCCACGTCGGTGCTGGGATCCTTCAGAATCCGCTCGGGGACCCATTTCCGTCCGTCACAAGTTCGCATGACGATCTGATCGATCGCCGCGCCGTGGATGACGTGGCGGTTGGTCAGTACCCAGGCATCGCCGGCGATCTCCAGCACGACGCCGCTGCCGGCTTCGTCGTAAGATTCGACCGACGCACCTTTGCCCTGGACTTTGTGCGCTTCGATGTGGATCACACTTGGTTTGACAAGTTGCGAGACGCGGCGAACGAGGTTGCCCAGACGATCGAACTGAGAGAACTCTTCGGCGAGTTCATTGAACAGGCGTTCTCGCTGAGTGTCGATCTGCGCCCGAGTGCTAAGGCTGCTCGATGGGAGACTAGCCCCCAACGGAGTGGTTTCCTGGCCCGCGACGGGTTGGATCGCGATCACGCTTAGCGCGGTGCCAAACGCGATCGCGATCAACCCCGACCACGGAGAGATGCAAAGACATTGAGTTTGTTTCCAGCCCGCCATCGAGACCCTTCCCATCAAGTTTGACCCTGACTCACCACCGGAGTCTGGACGACTGATATTACGCATCGACCTACCCGACGGGCCAGCTTTGGCTGCGATTGACGGCAACAATTGACTGACAGAAAACGAATAATCGGACCTGAGTGATAGGCCGAACATCGGTCCGATTGTTCGGCAATTGCCGATCTTTTCTGTTGTTCCCGATTACAATGATATTTATCCTAGTAAGTTCGCAGTTCTCTTGACGGGACACGTCAGGGGTAACTTCGTCACTTTTCGGCTCCCATTGAGGGAACTCCCTTACCCCTGAAGCATCCAAGATCGCGGATTCTTGCCAGTGGTTCGATGGAATCATTCCCTTCGCGAGGGTTTTTCAGCTTTCGCACGCGCTATTCATTTGGACCTATTTCCCCACCATGAAACGCCTTTCATCACGCTCACGCCGCCGCCGTATCCAGATGGAAACGTTGGAAACCCGGCATTTATTGGCCGCCGTCAGCGGTGAGGTCTACTTCGACACCAATGCCGATGGAATCCGACAAGCGGGCGAAATTCCTGCTGCGGACGTTCAGGTCTACATCGATCAGAACGCGAACGGGCGTTTCGACGAACCGGCGGCCCTCACCACGCAGACGGATGCCGACGGGGTGTACTCGTTCCCGTTGTTGCCCGCAGGCGATTATCAAATTCGGGTCAATCCGGAACCCGGCTTGGTTCAGACCGCTCCGGCGGTGACGTTTGGTTGGAATGATACGGTCGCGCAGGATTCTGATGGGACCTTCTTTCGTGCTGCGCAATTGATTCAGATCGATACCGACGGAACGGTCCAAGCGATCGGTCAACCCACCCGCAGCCGGATGGACGGAATCGTCCGAACTTCCGACGGCACCTTGATCGCGATCGACTCAAGGACCGATGAGGTTTTTCGTGTCGATCCGTTCAACGGTGAGCGAACCCGAATCGCTCAATCGAATTTGGACATCGTCGGTGGATTGGCCTACGACCGCGTTTCCAATTCGGTGTACACGTTGGTGCGGGGTGGGTCCTCGGCGACCAACCGGATCTTGGCACGGATCGATGTGAACACGGGTCGGACCGATTTGATCGGTGGCGGCTTGACAGGACTAGCGAAGGTCTCCGACTTGACTTTCGATTCGACCACTCGAGAGGTCGTTGGATTCGATGATGCCAGCGACTTGTTTTTTGCCTTTGACTCGCTGGGTCGTGGTCGCATCATATCGACCGCAGACCGGGCGATCGACGTCGAAGGTTTGGCGATCGCGGATGCGTCCTCTTTGCCACCTGAAGCATTGGCTTCGAGCCCGTTTGGATCGTTGTTCGTGAGGATGTTCGATGCTGGTGACGATGATCGTACGGCAACGTTTGTTGCCAACGTCGCCACGGGGCAAATCTTTGATGCTGCGGACTCGGCCGAGCCGCTTCAGCCTACTGCACTGACTCGCTCGGCACTCGGAAATAATGCTCGTAAGCTTTCCGTCGAAGCGGTCGAGATTCGCGGGGGCATCGATTTCGGATTGACCAATGATGTGATCGGCTTCCGCTTGGCAACGTTGATCCCCGAATCCGGTCCCGGTTCGCTCAGCCAGGAAGGTGTCACGGTCGTCGGGGGCGCGATCGGTGAAGACTTTATCGAAGTGACGCTCAACCGCCAACCGGTTTCCGATGTGGTGTTGAATCTCACTTTAACGAACAGCTCTAACGGCAATACCGGCGCGGTGCTCGACGTGGATACGTTGACGTTCACTCCGCAAGATTGGCTTGAGCCGCGACGAATCACCATTTCGCCCGACATCGACAATCCGGTATCGCAGCCGACGCTGAACTCCTTGACGGTTTCGATTGACATTTTGAACTCGGACCTGGCGTGGCGTTCGGTACCCGCTCAACAACTGCCTGTTCGTGTTTTACCCGAGACGCTCGACTTGCAATTTAATGTTCCGGTGATCAACGAAATTTTGGTCGAGGCTCGTTTCTCAAGCAACTTTAACGAACAGGCCGATCAATACATCGAACTTCGCGGAATGCCAGGACAGGCACTTCCGGCTGGCTCCTATTTTGTCGTCGTCGATGAAACGCCCAACCGAGATTCTCAAATCCACGCCGTTTTTGATTTAAGTAATCAAGTGTTCGGTGCCAACGGATTCATGGTGTTGTTGCAATCCGGATCAGCCTACGACGTTGATTTCAGTGCGACGCAGATCCGTAGCACTTCGAGTGGGTTCTCTGGATTACCAGGTGGTATTTTTACAGGCGGAGATGGCACGGGCGCGATCGATCCGGGCTTCAGTAACGCCAGCTATTTCTTGATTCAATCCGACGTTGTGCCAGTGGTGGGAGCGCCGCTGGACGCAAATAACGATGGTGTGATTGATCCAACCAGCGTTGGCGGGACGTGGTCCATTTATGACGGCGTTGCCATGCATGGATTTTCGATTTATGACGATCAGTCGCTTGCGCCGATCGTGTTCATCGAAAACTTCGGCGAACCCGAGATTCGTCGTAGTGGCCGTGGTCAAACTCTCGTCTTCACAGAAGGACAAGGATACGTCGGACGAATCGGCGACTCGATCGGAAGCGAATACAGCGATTGGGTGTCCGGTACTGTCGATTTAGTGGGCGCGAGTGCCTTCGGCCTCGAGACCGATCCGGCTGGCTTGTTCGAGTTCGAAGATGAACAGATTTCTTATCCGGCACTTTTAGATCGGCCGCTCGATCATGTTGGTAGCAGTAACTTTGTCGGCGGCGTCCGCGGGCGAATTACCGTTCTGCCCTCGGCCGGCGATATTCTCAACGGAGTCCCCGCTTCGATCCGTCTGCCCGCCGAAGGGGTGACCGTTTTCGTCGATACCAATGGTAACGGTGTTCGTGATGAACTTGTTTTCGAAGTCGATCCGGAAGATGTCGTTCCGCCGTTCGATATCCTGAACCCGCAACCGTTCAACGCCGATTATTCGATGACCAATGCGTTTCCAGGCGTAGTCATCACCAGCGATACGCTCAGTGGCGCGTTTATCGAAGATGACATTATCTCGACCCGGCAATCGATTGCCGGACGAGCGACCGGGAACCGGATTTTTTCGCGTGGGCCTTTTGATTGGTTCACCAGTTCAAGCCGCTTGCGATTCGATTTCCACAACCCGATTCGTTCCGCATCCATTGACGTTCTTAATCGCAATTCTACACTTGCAGTCTACGGACGTTTGGACGCATACAACGCCAACGGTGACCTCGTCGCAACCAGCGTAAGCGCGCCCGTAACCGGAAATCGTCGGGGGACCGTCACGATCTCCGCCCCGGGTGAAGAGATCGTTCGAATCGAGGCCTATGCCGATAGCAACTTTTCCCAAAGTACAATCTTTGGTGTTTTTGATTCGTTCTCGTACTCTCAACTCGAACCGAGCGCCGTGACGGATCAAAACGGCATCTATGAAATATCCGGCTTGTTCCCCGGTCAGTACTCGATCAACATACTTCAAAGCATCGAAACGGCGAATCTGCTTTCACCGAACCTACAAACGTTCTTCGTCGCCAGGTACGAGAACTTCTTTTTTGAGAGCGAATTCCAACCCAATACTCCGCCGTCGATTCCCGATAATGGGGACGTCTTCATCAACGTCTTCGAGAATCCAGAACCCGGAACCGCTTTGGGAATCATCGACGGTTCAGACGCCGACCTGACCCCGCTGACGTATGAGTTCGTCGGTGGTGACAGCACCGGTTTGATTCTTCAGCCGCAACCCGATGGCACCGCTTTACTAATTGCCGGCGAAGGCACTCAGCTCGATCATGAAGCCGAACCGACACGCGTGTTGACCGTCAGGATCAGTGATCAATTCTCCAGCGTGACGGCCCGCGTTACACTCAATGTTGGGGACGTTAATGAGTTTCCGGTAGTCGATGATGAGGAGTTGTCGGTCACCGAAGATGTCGTTGTGACCGCAACCACAAAGCCGGTGATCGGGGTGATCAATGCGATCGATCCCGACACTGGAACAAACGAAGGCTTAACCTACGCGATCGTGGGCGGTGACGGCGCGTCGTTCTTTGAAATTGATGAGAACACGGGCGTGGTTCGTCTTATCCAAACGCCTGACTTCGAGTCGGTCAATCTGTTGAATCTGCAGATCAGTGTCCGCGATGATCAAGACGAGTCGATCGTCAATAAGATCGTCCGAGTAGGCGACGAAAATGACGCGCCTACCATCGTCACTACATCCTTCGCCGTTAATGAAAACCAGACGGGCGATCTGTTTCAATTGCAAGTATTTGATGAGGACGAGGGACAACTCCACTCGTTCGCCTTGACCTCACCTCCGGTTACTGATCCGCCACAAGAATCACCATCGAATGCGTTCGGTGTTCGTAGTGATGGAACCGTGTTCTTGAAACCAGGACGGACATTGGATTCCGATATCGATGCCCCCAATACGTTCTGGGTCGTGGTCAGCGACAACGGTAGCCCTTCAAAAGTTTCAACGCATCGAATCACTGTCGACCTCAACAACATCGACGAACCGGCAACGATCCGACTTCCCAGCGAAGGTGGCGCTCCGTTTGAACTCAGTGAATTTGCGACGAACTTCAACGGCCAGATTTTCTTGGAACTTCAAGATCCCGAAGGCCTGCACAGTGATTACGCGTTCGACTTGCTACCCGGACCGAGTTCGGATCTGTTTACGTTCGATCCGATCACCGGCGTCTTGAAAGTAGCTGCCAATCAATCACTCGATTTTGAAAGTGCTCCGTCACACGATCTTGAATTTGAAATCTTTGATCGTACCGGGCAAATCGCCACCATCCGCCAAACGATCACCGTGTCCGTTTTGAACCAAGACGAGCCGGGCTCGATCTTGACGGATGAGATTGTTGTTTCCGAGACGCCATCGGTGGGTGACGTGGTGGGTCGCGTGCGAGCCTTTGATCCTGAAAACGATAATCTGACGATCTTCTTGATTGGTGGCACGGCCGCGGCGTTCTTTGAATTCGATAGCAACGACCCGTTCGCATTGAAGGTCACGAGCGAAGTCGTATTCGAAGCGGACGAACCTGGTCAACCGCCATTGAACATCATCGTGGAACTGCGAGATGCTGCTGGCAATATTATTTTTGATACCAAGACCATCAACATCAAACTCAATGAAGTCAATGAGCCGCCGAATTTCAATGTCGACTTGATACCAACGCTCGTCACCAGCGCGGTTCTATCAGGCAGTGGTTTTGAAATCACATTGCCAGAAAATTTGGCGGTCGATCCCGATCCGACCTTTGACCCCGGTCTAAGTCGCCCTGCCCTCGAGTTTCGAGTCGGACAAAAGGTGCTCGATTCGAACGGTCGGGAAGTACTCAATGAGAACGGACGCCCGCAATTGCAACTTCCGTCATGGATGCGGTTTGATGCGGAAACTCGCACCTTGGTCGGCGACTTCAGCGCCGGTTTCAGCTCGGTGCCTGAATTAACCATTCGTGCGCTCGAGTTTGGGCCGCTTCCCTTGGCTACCGACGTGACACTGACGTTACCCACACTCGAGGCGACCAATCCCGTCAATCGGTTCGATGTTAATTCGGATGGACAAGTGACTCCGCTGGACGCACTGTTGGTGATCAATTACCTCAACGGCAGTGTTCCCCAAGCGACGACACTGGACCAACTCTATGCATCAGTAAGATTTTTGGATGTTTCCGGCGCCGTCAATGGACTGCATCAGGTCAGCTCCCTCGATGCACTGCAAGTTATCAATGAACTCAACCGCCTCACCGGCGTGAGTAATAGTCCGAGTTCTGAACCGGAGCCTTTGATCGCCGCCGCATCCCAGGTTGATATTTCCGGCAACGAACGGATGCGTCGAGAACAAGCCGTCGATTCCGTCCTTGGGGAAGGCAACCTGTTCTAGACCGACGCAAGGGACGCGGTTTGGTTTACTTCCCATGGAACGGTTGGCAATTCACTTCGGCCGCCGCATGACCATCAGCATCGTGTGGTCTTCCTCGGTCGATTTGAATTTTTTGGGACGTTCATTGCCCGGCAAGGCGTAACACAACGTCCATTTGTCGTCTTCGAGACGATAGATTCCCATCGCCGTCGCCGACGGCTGGCCTGGCGTGGTGCTCTTCATTGTGATCGTGTGTGGATCCGACCCCGGAATCGACTCATCGGCTCGAATATTTGTATCCAAGGCGGCCAGAGTGAACGCTGCCAAGGCAGCGAGACAAACGGAAGTGTTCTTTGAAATACTAGTCGACACGGGTAATTCCTCGTAGCAGGGGATTGTAGATACGCTCAATGTTCCCCAGAGCGATTTGCGTACCCCATGCCGACTTTGCGATGCCTCTCGGTCTTATCGAGTTGCCGCGGGAGCTATTTCACAGCGACTGCGTTTTCTTCGTCCGATGTTACCTCGACGACAGGCGTGTAGTTGAACTCTATAATGGAACCTTTCATACCGTCAAAAATGGTAACAGCATCAGCGATCACCTCGCCCTGATCCCCGGTGATCCGGAACTTCAAGGTCATCTTGTCTTGGGTGTCGTTGCTTTCAAACTCACCGCCCAAGCGAACGACCGACTCAATGTCGCCGATCATTTCGCTGGCGGCTGATTGGATCGATTGCAGCTTTTCAAGAGTCACGAGTTCGTTGAGCGCCGGATGCATCAACGGCTCCAGTTCGGTGTATTTCTCGTTCAACAACCCGACCAATAGTTTCTCCGAACGCTCGAAGTAAAGGCTGGCGTCGGATGGTCCTTGGAACCAACCTTTATCGAGTGAATCACTTTGGATCGAGTAGCCTGCGATCAGCCCGTTCTCGATGACGAGTGAGGAACTCACGACGCCATTCTGGTAGAGCAGATCGACCTTGGTGTGGATTTGTCGGGTTTGGGGCGTGAACCTGACTGCGTATTCGACGGTATTGCCTAAGCGTTGTTGGTTGGCACCGCACGCCCGATTCAGTTCCTGCATCCAGGTCAGCAAGAGTGGACGGTCGATCTCATTCTCGAGACCGGGCACACACAATGCCATGAAGGCCTCAGTGTCCTCGGCGGCGATTGCGTTATGGATCGGCGTGTGTAGTGCCAAAGTGGCGTCAGGAGACTTGGCAACGGCCAGTCCGATGCCGGCGGAGATCGTGGCTGCGATTACAAACATCGTGCGTAAGAGCGTTTTCATGGTTCGTCTCGAAGTATCAGAGTTCTTTGGAAATACGAAGGGCATCGATGCCCGGACATTGCGACAGACTTGGCGGCGGCTTAGTCATTCCGACTTCCGCTCGTCTTCCTTGCCTAACCAATCCTTGCCTAACCAATCCTTGCCTAGCCAATCCTTGCCTAACCAATCGATGCAGAACGGACGCCCTCACCGGACACTTCGATGACGATGTTTCCTAGGTCAGGCGATTGCCCTTAATCGGTCGATAAAGGTTGATTAACCGCGTATTGGACCTTAGACTGGAGACTCTTCCTTCTCTTCCATTGACGTCTGCGATGCTCCGCTGTCTCTTCTTCCTCGCTTTTCTTTCCGCTGTGGCGATTCTTTCGCCCCGGTCGGCGTGGGCGAGTTGCGGCGACTGGTTGGCGCATCAAGAACCGCTTGAAGTCGTTGCACCGGCTGGCCCTGCCGACGGAACGTTTGTGGATCGTTTGCAGGTCGAATTCAACGGTCCCGAGCAACCGATCGCCCCGCAGGGATGCCACGGGCCTCTGTGCAAGCAATCCCCGATGGGGGCGATTCCTGACCCGATTTTGCCCGTTTCGGAACGTCAACACTACGAAACGGCTTTCCTAACGGCCTTCGATCATCGGACCGCTCCGTTCAATTGGGACGTCGTCGAGGATGCTCGGTTACTTCTAAGCAGTGGCATCGAGTATCGGATTGACCGGCCACCGCAAGCCTAGCGCTCGTTCGCAAACGAAGCCACCTTATCAGCCGTAACTGCTAGTGAGCTGTTGATTGAGTCGCAATGCCTGATCTTGTGAGCCGATGGCGCTAGCGGCGTGTCGATTGAATTAGCCGTACCGCGTTAGCGGCGGTTAACCGAACGCCAACCGGGGCTAACGCCCATCGGCTAATGGTTGCAAATCGGCACACGACTAAATCAACAGCCTGCTATCGCGTCGCAGCTGATTACTGACAAGGTCGGTTATTTCCGAACGAGCATTGTGAACGAATCTGTCGGTCGGTTCGAAATCAAGCCGACGGACAGATGTACTCGCGTTGTTTAAAGCCAACGCGATACGTCCTCTTCCAATCGCTCATCGTTAGCTAGGTATCCTTCTCATGTCATCCGTTCCCGTAAGCGGGGCAGCGCCGATCGGCGTCGCCCCCAAGCGTAAGTACGTGCGCGCCGTCGGCCCGCGTCTTCGCAAACTGCTGTATTTCATTTTCGTATTAGTTGCCTTGTTGTTCGCTAACTCAGGCTACTTGGCCCTCATCACGCTGCTGGAATGGTCTCGCGGAGAGACTTATCAAGACTATTTCTACCAGTACATGTTCTTGGCACACCTCGTCATGGGGTTGTTGCTCATTGTTCCGGTTGTGGTGTTCGGTTTTGTTCACATGTGGAACACCAAGGATCGCCGAAACCGCAGGGCCGTTCGTATCGGCTACGCCTTGTTTGTTGCGAGCCTAGCGATTCTGGTTACCGGGATTTTGTTGGTTCGTATCGGTGGGTTCGACCTGAAACAGCCACTGGCGCGCAGCACCGTGTACTGGTTACACGTTGCCTGTCCCGTGGCGGTCATTTGGTTGTATTGGCTGCACCGTCTTGCCGGACCGAAGATCAAATGGCGTGTCGGCGGCACGTTCGCAATGGTTGCGGCGACATCGATCGCGGTGATGGTGGCCTTTCAATTACAGGATCCACGGCAATGGAATGCGGTCGGTCCCGACTCAGGCGTGAAGTATTTCGAGCCCTCTTTGGCGCGGACATCGTCGGGGAACTTCATTCCAGCCGATGCGATGATGAACGATCAGTATTGTTTGAAATGCCACGCCGATGTTCACGCGCAGTGGGAAGACAGTGTTCATCGCTTCAGTTCGTTCAATAACCCGCCGTACCTCGCTAGCGTTAGTAACACCCGAGAAGTTTCGCTCGCGCGAGACGGTTCCGTTCAGGCGTCGAGATGGTGCGCGGGATGTCACGATCCCGTGCCGTTTTTTTCCGGTGCGTTTGATGACCCGAACTTTGACATGCTATCGCACTTCACCGCGAAGGCAGGAATCACTTGCACCGTTTGTCACGCGATCACGAACGTCAACAGCGTTAAAGGCAACGCCGACTATACGATCGAAGAACCTCTGCACTACCCATTTGCCAACAGCGAAAATGAGATCCTGCAGTGGGTTAATAACCAGCTTGTCAAAGCCAAGCCGACGTTCCACAAAAAGACGTTCCTGAAACCGTTTCACAAAGAAGCCGAGTTCTGCTCGACTTGTCACAAAGTCCATCTGCCAAAAGAACTCAATCACTACAAAGAATTCCTGCGAGGTCAGAATCACTACGATCCCTATTTATTTAGCGGTGTGTCAGGACACGGAGCACGAAGTTTCTATTATCCGCCCAAGGCAGTGGACAACTGCAATCAATGTCACATGCCGCTTGTAGCGTCGGATGATTTTGGTGCTCAGATGTTTGGTGACGCCAAATCGTTGAGCGTTCACGACCACATGTTCCCATCGGCGAATACTGGCATCGCGTGGTTACGAGATCGAGAATCCGTGATCGAGGCGCATCAGGAGTTCCTCAAAGGTGTGATGCGGGTCGACCTCTTCGGAGTCCGTGAGGATGGAGAGATTGACGGAAAGCTCACCGCGCCACTGCGTCCGATCGTACCTGCGGTCGAACCGGGAAAAACCATTTTGCTCGAGACCGTCGTTCGCACGTTGAAGATGGGGCACCTGTTTTCTCAAGGCACCGTCGACTCGAACGAGATTTGGCTCGACGTGACCGTGACGAGCGGCGACCGTGTCATCGGTCGCAGCGGTGCGATCGACGAAGCAAAACAAAATGAGGTCGATCCTTGGTCGCATTTCATCAACGTTTTTATGCTCGATAAGGACGGTAATCGGATCGATCGGCGTAACGCGGAAGATATCTTCACTCCCCTTTACAACCACCAGATTCCCCCAGGTGCCGGGCAAACGGTTCATTACGAACTTGCGATTCCGAAAGACGTCGTCGATCCGGTCAAGGTGGAGGTCAAACTGCAGTATCGTAAATTCGATTCGACCTACATGAAGTTCGTTGCCAAACAGAACGAAAAACTCGGCGCGACGATTCGTGGGCACCAACCGGGCGAAGACTATATCAACAACCTTCCCATCACCACGATGGCGACCGACACGGTCATCTTTCCGATTGCCGGATCCGACGTCGCCGTCGATAACCCAACTCCAGACTTTCCGGTTTGGCAGCGTTGGAACGACTATGGGATCGGGCTGTTACTTAAAGGCAAGGCCGAGCTTCGCCAAGCCGAAGAAGCGTTTTTGGAAGTCGAAAAGCTGGACCGCTATGACGGTCCCCTCAATCTCGCTCGCGTTCTCAATACGGAAGGCCGGGTCGATGAAGCGGTGGAGGCTCTTCGGCGAGCGGACGAGTATCGTGACGTCGACGGTTTCCCGCGATGGACCTGGGCCTGGCTTTCAGGAATGATCCATTCCCAACAAGGACGCCTCGAAGAAGCCGAGCAAAATTTTCGCAGTGTGTTGGAGGACAGCACCGAAGACATGCGCCGACGCGGATTCGATTTCAGTTTGGACATCGAAGTGATTAACTTGCGAGGTCGAAACTTGTTTGACCTTGGTACCGTGCGCAGTCGACAAGGCCGACAAGACGAAGCGAGTGAATTCCTCGATCTTGCGATTAAGCAGTTTCAGAAAACGCTCACGATCGATCCTGAAAACGTGACGGCGCACTTCAACCTGCATCGTTTGTATGAAACGGTTGGGAACGAGGACCTCGCCTCGAAGCATCAAAAGTTGCACTTGAAATACAAACCCGATGACAACGCGGCGGGGCGTGCCGTGCGTTTAGCACGCGAAAAATACCCCGCCGCCGATCATGCCGCCGAAGCGGTCGTGAAGTATTCGCTCAACCGCACCCTTTCCAAGGAAAACGCAAATGAATAATCAACTAACCGATTCGGAGGCGGATTTCGAAGAAGAACGCGATGACGCAGTCATCAGTCGCGCCCTACGCGTCTCATTGGTGGCGATCGTCGTGTTGGCAATCGCCGGCGGAGGCATCGCTTTTCTGCTGTCGCGGCCCACGCCCGCCCCGCCGATTCGACAGTCGGAACTCGCCGCGGTCGAGATTCGTGAAGCTCCCACGATCTCACCCCCGGTTGTCAATTTTACCGACATCACCGGGGCATCCGGAATTTCGTTCGTTCACAACAACGGGGCTCGCGGCGATAAACTGCTCCCCGAGACGATGGGTGGCGGTTGTGCGTTTTTCGATTTTGATAACGACGGCGATCAAGACTTGTTGCTGGTCAATTCGAAAGACTGGCCATGGGACGAACCGAGCAACCGCTCGTCGACTTCGGTTCTATACCGCAACGATGACGGCGAGTTTGTTGACGTGACCAAGGATTCGGGGCTCGACGTTGCCCGCTACGCGATGGGAGCAGCCGTTGGTGACTATGACAACGATGGTTTGGTGGATGTGTTCATCACGACGGTTGGCAGGAATCTTCTCTTGCGAAATCTAGGCGATGCCAAGTTTGCCGACGTAACGGATCTAGCTGGTGTCGCCGGTGATGCCGATCAATGGAGCACCAGTGCGGGCTGGTTTGATTACGACAACGATGGTGACTTGGATCTTTTCGTTTGCAACTACGTGAAGTGGAGTCGCGAGTACGACCAAGGTCAAGGATTTCAGCTCGTCGGTGGCGGTCGAGCGTATGG
This sequence comes from Neorhodopirellula pilleata, assembly GCF_007859915.1. Classification (GTDB taxonomy): domain Bacteria; phylum Planctomycetota; class Planctomycetia; order Pirellulales; family Pirellulaceae; genus Rhodopirellula; species Rhodopirellula pilleata. The sequence goes on along the minus strand of NZ_SJPM01000006.1, from coordinate 314,434 downwards.
TCGGCCGCAAAATTTCGAAGGAACGTTTCCTTATCTCTATCGCAATGAAGGCGAAGGAAAGTTTGTCGACGTTTCGGCGGATTCAGGCATTCAAGTTCGAAACGATTCGACCGGAGTGCCGCGTTCAAAATCGCTCGGAGTCGCCTTTTGTGATTTCGATGGTAACGGCTTTCTCGATGTCGTCGTATCCAATGACACGGTTCAAAATGTTTTGTTGAGCAATGACGGAAAAGGCCATTTTGTCGATATCGGGATGCTCTCCGGTATCGCGTTTGACTCCACCGGAAACGCACGAGGTGCGATGGGTATTGATGTTACCCCGATTCGCAATCGCAACGCGCTGGCGGTTGCGATCGGAAACTTTTCGAACGAGATGACGGCGCTGTACGTCACCAAACCGGGACGCATGCAGTTCTATGACGAGGCCGTCACCAGTGGGTTGGGCCCGTCGACACGTTCACTGCTCACGTTCGGCTTGTTTTACTTCGACTACGATCTGGATGGGCGAGACGACCTTTTCTGCGCCAATGGACATTTAGAGGACGAGATCAATCGCGTTCAGGCAAGCCAACACTACGAACAACCACCCCAGATTTTCTGGAACGCGGGTGCGGATCAGGCGACCGAGTTCATTCCGACGACCGCTGCACAGGTCGGCTCCGATCTGATCAAACCGATCGTCGGACGAGGGGCTTCTTACGCGGACATTGATAACGATGGCGACTTGGACGTTCTGATTACCACGACCGGACGTCAACCACGGTTGTTGCGAAACGATCAAACGCTTGACCATCATTGGTTGCGAATTCGATTGGTCGGCGACGGCGTTGACTGCAATCGAGACGCCATCGGTGCCTGGGTCGAAGTCCATGCGGGTGACCAAGTTCAACGTAAACAAGTCATGCCGACTCGCAGTTATTTATCCCAGGTCGAATTGCCCCTCACTTTCGGGCTGTCGGACGTTGGTGTCGTCTCGCAGATTCACGTCACCTGGCCCGATGGCGTCGAGCAGACGGTCGAAAATCCCGACATCGACCGGTTGCACGTCATCGAAAGAACAGGAAATCCGGCTGATTCGATGCCGTCAGCCTCGGTTTTGGAGTGAGGACGACGATGAAATTGGCTCAGCGGTGCTCGAATTCCCATAGGGATATGGTTAAGCTGGTTACTCAGCCGTTGCCATCGGGAAGTACACGTAAAGCGCGAGCCTATGAATCCCACCTCGAATCCGCTCTCAATTCGAGTTGACCCTCGGGGAGATCCTTTCATTTCGATTGGCGAGTACTGCAGTCGATTCGGATTGGGGGGCGTTGCATTTGACCGTGCCGACTATCGGATTCTCTACGCGAATACTTCGTTCCAACAAATGGTTGGACGTCTTTCGAATGAGGTTATCGGCCGATCCTTTGGTCTGTTGCTGGCGGAAGATTGTCGACAGCGTTTCTTCGCTGACGTATGCCAACTCAGTGCGAAGTATGATGTGGGACTGCAGTACGACTACCAGCTCGCTTCATCCGAATCGGGGTGCCATTGGATACGCTTGAGCTTCACTCGTGACTCCTCGACGGTTGAGTCGGTTGGGACGCTGTCGACGTTGGTGATGGACATATCAAATGAGAAAAGGTTGGCTTCGGAACTGCAAGCTTCCAATAAGTCGCTGCATGTTCGCGAACAGCAGTTGCGGCAAATGGTCGAGTCGACTGCCGAAGGCGTTGTTTTTATCAGCCCCGCCGGTCGTTACCTGCAACTGAACGAGTCGGCGGCCAGGATGCTCGGATATTCGGCTACTGATTTGGTCGGAAAGAGTATCTTCGACTTGATGGATGCTGAAGCGGCAAGGATCACCGCGAATCAATTAGGTGAGCATCGGCGGGAAATGGCTTTTGTCCATGAAGCGAAACTGAAACATCGTCTTGGATACGAAGTTTGGCTGCTCTCTTCGTCCAGTCCGATCTTTGACAGTGTCGGAACTTTTCTTGGGTTGAGATGCCTGACGATCGATATCACTCACCGAAAGCGTTCTGAAGAATTGATCAAGAATGCGACTGCCGCCAACGCGAAGCTTGAACTACTTTCGGATCGTGAACGCGAGGTTTTCGATTGGGTGGTTTCAGGTGCGATGAATAAAGAGATCGCCAAACGCCTTGATATCAGCGACAAGACGGTCGAACGGCATCGATCCAACTTGATGAAAAAACTCGGCGTTCGAAGCCTTGCCGAACTTGTTCGAATCTCTCTGACGGCAGAGATGCTGGTCCGATGACCACGTGGTTCGCTGACAAAAAGCATACTCGGTCAGTGTCACGAGATTCGAAGTATGCCCCCTTCGTAAGACGATTCGACACTGACCGAGTTATGCGAGTTGCCCTGAATCCATATCGTCCACAGAATGACTACGAGCAAGCGAGAATTAAGGAATTGAGGGGCATCCCGCATTGAGATGTGACGCGGTGGCACACATTCTGTTCTGTTTCTGCTACCTCACATTCCTTTGGACAAGCCTGGTGCTTCGATTGCGATCGGCGCGGGAGGAACATGCTCGATGCGTAACTTGGTTTTTCCCGGGTCGGCATAGTGCGGCGGGATCTCGACGTCCGCGCCGAGAGATTCCACAGTGACTCGATAATGGCCTGCCTCAAGGTTAATGGCTCCATTACGAGCGGCGTTGACCAACTCGAACGAACCGTCCGACTGCACCGCACCGTAGGCGATCGGTGAGTCGGTGGATAACGAATCGGGATAGAACGTTAGCTCCATCTGGCTCATCGGCTTCCCGTCGCTCGTCATGGTTCCCAAGGTTCCGCCCACGATCGGGACGGCTTCGTCGGAACATCCTGTCAACACGGTCGTCCCAAACGCGACCATCCACACCACGATTGTGATTCGTTTCATTTTAGGCTCCCATCGCAGCCGAAGGAGTATGGCGACCGAGCCAGCGGCTTGCCCGGGGTGACAAACGCGTCAACATTCGATCGGCGACCAGGACGATCACAAGCGACAGGCCGAACAGCGGAAGATAGGTCGCCAACGCGATCGCGACGCCAATCACCGCAAGTGTCCGTGCCCGAGATAGCACGACGGGATCGGACGTGGTTTTCACTCCCGGAGGATGCAACCCCGACGAACTTTCGCTCACGTGACCTTGGCGTCGACGTCGCCACCAGAGTACCACTCCACTGCACGAGAGCATCACCAACGATGTGGTGGCAAATAGAGCGACTGCCTGGTTAATCCAACCGAAGGATCGATCACTGAAACGCTGTCCTTCATGCAGCGCGATCCCTTGCCCGACCATTTGGTCGACCCAATGTTTGTCGGAAAACGTTTCTCGGCTGACGACGGAGCCTGTTCGGGCGTCCCACTTCATCGATTGTCGATGGGGACGATTTGCGGTGGTGGATTGAATGGTCCAAACACTCGATCCATCCGCAGGCGGACTGATCTCGACCGGTGGAAGCCAATTCAACGTCTTGGCGTAATCGGCGGCGGCATTAATCTCTTCAGCTTGGTAGGTATCAGGGTCGACTGCGCTAGCTCGCCAGGCAGGTTGACGACTCGGTTTGACTTTCGGTCGGGCTTCGTGTCCATTGTGCTCGCCGTGCCCTTTGTGCCCTTTGTGCTCTTCGTTCCCTTTGTGAACGAGTTCCGATTCCGTGTCCGCAGCGTCGTGTTCGGCGTGACCGCCATCCCAGCTTTGACGTGCCACGGAGGTGCCCGTCCACTTTCGGATCGATTTGAAGTAATCGCCCCAAAAGGTCGACCAGGGCAAACCAGTCGCGATCAAGAATACGATCAGCCCGGCACTCCAAAATCCGACGACGCTGTGCAAGTCCTTCCAGAACACTTTGCCTTTTCTCGTGATTCTTGGGTAAACCACGCCGGCCAAACGGGCTCGCCGCGGCATCCACAGCACAGCACCGGTGACGACCATGATGATCGTCCAACTTGCCGCCAACTCGACGAGGTATGAGCCTCGCTTGCCCAACATTAATTCGCCGTGGATTTGGCGAATGAAACGGATGAACCTTTCCGATTCGTTGATCACCCGCCGTACTTCACCCGTGAACGGATCGACGTAAGTCCGTAAGCGTTGCCCGTCGGCTTCGACGATGACTCTCGTTGCGGAAGTGTGTCCGGGGTTCGTTGCCGGTTCACTGACAACTTCCAATGCCGCTAACCATCCGTTCGTCTCACGCTGAGCGGCGAGGACTTGATCGGCATACGACATCGCGGGTTGGTCGCCGATGAGTCGATCCAGTTCGCGTTCTTCCCACGCTTCGATTTGAGGACGAAACAGGAAGATAGTCCCCGTAATCGAGAGGACGAGCACGAACGGAATGCAAAACAAGCCGGCATAAAAATGCCACCGCCAGACCGTCATGTAGTCGGGCCAACGGCGTCGGCTTGTCGGTGAACCATCTTGTCCGGGTGATCGCTGATCACTGATCGACTCATTCATGGATCGAAACCTTCAATGACTTCTCGGCCGTTGGCACTGTGTAGATCGCGATGTAGTTCGGTGTCGGTGCTGTCGGTCAAGAAATGAATCGACCCATCGGCAAACAACAGATTCGCACCACCGGTGTGATAGCTGCGTGGCGCAAAATACCCCGTCCAGTGCGTGACAATGTCAGGGGTGGGGCTGTTCGGGGACAGGTATCCGTTGGTCATCGAATTAATCGCACCGGTGAACGCCCAACTCATGCCGCGGCCTCGGATCGCGGGGCTCGATCCGCCCCGCCAGTTCGTGAACGTATTCCAAAACGAACTCACATCCGGGTTCGTGATGTTGCCGTCCGCGTTGACGTAGGCGGTCCACGGCCCGCCGGTCGCTTCCATCCCTTGAACGGGCATTAGCGCGGTACCGACCCCTGATGATCCATTAAGCGTCAGCGGATAGGGACGACGAGGGAGTTGCCCTGCCGGCAACGTTTGATCGGGGCCTTCGCTACGTACCGTTTCGCTCATCATGACCGTGTTGGATAACCCGTCGAGAACATGATTGAACTTCACCCCATGAGGCTCGAAAAACATGCCGTCGGTTTTCCAACGAAAGTCATAATTTTGGTCGCGGTTGCTACCGTAGCTCGCCATGTAATTGAGGCATCCATAGGTATAGTCGGTTCCGCTGACCGAAACGATCGTTCGCGAGGCTCCAGGATCGCTCGGGCACAGATAGGTCGCGACGGCGGTCGCGAACGCGTCCGCGTTGCTGGGGTGAGGCACCTTGCCCGACCAACCTCCGGAAAACGCCGGCACATCGAAATGCAGTTGTGAGTCCAACCCGGACTGTTCGATGTAAGGCAAGATCCGTGCTTGGACCGAGAAATCCGCGTCCTGTCGTCCCGAAGGTGGCAACACTTTGTAAGTCGATTCATAGTTGTGCAGCGCTAATCCGATTTGACGGAAGTTGTTGCTGCAACTCATTCGTCGTGCGGCTTCGCGTGCGGCCTGAACAGCGGGCAACAACAGTCCGATCAAGATGCCTATGATGGCGATCACGACGAGTAGTTCAATCAAGGTAAACGCAAATCGCGTTGTTGGCGTTGAGGGTTTGGTATTCATGGTTTTGATAGAGAATGAGTCTAGGTTTGGGATCATTCGAGCGGTGATGAAACACGCATCGATAACGCCATCATCAATGGCGCTGTCATCGAGATAGCCAGTTAAAAGTCGCTTCCACGCCAAAGGGACGAAAACCACGTTGGTGTGAGGAACGAGCCGTCGCCGATCTCCGGCAATGGAAGCGTTAATAATTGCGCGTCGCTGCACCGGAAACACGAAAATTCCGTTGCACCGCATCGCGTCGGTGGGCAATTCGCAATCAGAAATGGCAGCGAGACGCTGCCAGGCGAAGCCAAACCTAGGGGACCGGAGGATCCGGGCACATCGCACGCGAGAATGCGTGCTGATCAAACACGACGACCCAACCCGAGCAAGGTGAATCGAAAACAAACGCATCGGTAGCCAACGAAACGTAGGTGGCTGCCAGCATCGACCAGAAGTACTTCAGCCCGCGACACTCGGCCGCTTTCCACATCAGTACTAACTTCGAACCATCGTCCAAGGAATGATCCTTACCGCCTTGATCGTCACGTGCGTCTTCGGCTTGGCAATCGCTAACTGCGGTATGGCAAGCAGAACGATCTTCGCAGGAATCATCCGTCGAGGTGGATGCGGTGCACGCACCGCAGCAAGATTTCCTGATCGGGGACGAAGCGAAGTGGTCACTCGCAGCAGCGACTCGCTGCACCAGAAACTCCGGCGGGGTCACTGCATTGCGGTGCGCCCACTGCAGTTTTTCTTGGTCCGAGTGGCAGCAGCATCGATCCCAGCAGTACTCGGCGCTGGAGCATCCGCAAGGACAGCCCTCACAAGGGAACCGCTCGGTCGTTTCGCCCCGCTTGGAGGGAAACCTCGGGACGGCGACGAATCCGGTCAGCGCAACGACAAGCATCAGCAGCAATAGCCACAAAACGCCCCGTCGCGGCCGACCGTCGCGGATCGAAATTCGGATCAATTCAGTCAAAGCGTACAATCGCCAAGGATAACAGACGCTCGCTCCTCACACCGCCAATGATGGTAGCGACCCGAGCCAAAGTCAATGGCTAAGTGCCGATCCGAAATGTGGTTGGCGTTTTCCTCGTATTTCTCGCGTATAGGCTTATTATTTCTCTGTATCCAAGGAATCTGGGAGTGATCAAGCACTTGGGACACGCCACCCAAGTGGGTTGTTCGAACAACTTTTGGGAATATCTTGACGTTGAAAAACAACCAGTCTTGATAAAAACATTCTCATCTACCACTCTGATCAAGAACGCACCTATTACAGCAAAAGCATGAATCATGAAGAAGCACGAGTGGCGAGAGACGACTGACGAAGGCCACATTCGAATGGTCCGTGTCACTCGATTGAGCAATGGATGGAAGATCCAGTCGAAACTCAAGTCGGATGACGAATGGACCTACGATCCCGCCATTTCACTTGAGGATCTTGAAACCTTACGAGAACTCGTGGCGAACAAGCATCAACGCCGTCGATTGCCCTACGAACATGTCTTGGAAGTCGACGCGTTGATCGCAGCAGCCAAACGTCGCAAATAGGCCGTTGTGCAGAGTTCATTCGCGATAAAGATTGATCAATACGACGCCAAATGAAGTTTCGATCCGGCTCGACGTATCTTCACGGACTCGATACGAGAGCGTCGTCGATACTTGTTTCTAACGCGTCGGCGTATTGAATGATCGCTTGATAGTTTGCGTTCTTAAGCACCTCGAGCAAACTGATCCCGCATCGAAATGCGCCCAATCCGATGTGCTCGATTCGGACGCAACGTCCCCGAAAGAATTGCCGTGCATCGTTCGGTCCGAACATAAAGATGAATTGATCGTCAACAGCGACCCTCTCCAAAAAAACAGCGGACATGCCGTAGCTTGACACGTCGACAACCAAAACCGTTTGGATCAGTTCACCACTGGCGAAAGGCTTGCCAGAGCACGGCATCACAAAAGCCGACATGACACGTTGTGACCGAGAATCGGCACGCTTCTCGCTCGCGACGGGACCATCGCCCTGAACTCGGTTCATCAAGTCGAACGACTGGTTGATGATTCGTGTCATCGCCCGGCGCACGTCGACTTCGCTACTTCCTTTCTGGCCAAACACAGTGCTATCCTGGCGTGATTGAAACTTCCATAACGCAACCGAGAGATTCGACGAACTAATTCATGCATCAGCATGAGACCGGGTGGGTGTACATACATACCTAACATATTCGCGTATGTACCCCTCTTTTAGATTCGTTTAAAGCGATTATTCCGAGTAATTGACGGCCCAGTTCGATTGGTCTACCTCACCGGACCGGGAAAACATTGGAGTCTTCGGTCGAAACGCAGGCTGAAGGAATTCATCATTTCATCGCTGGGCTTTTGATCCTTTGGTCGTTCGTCGTAAGGATTTGGAAATGATGGATGCCGACGGATTGGCCGTCGGAGTACGTCCAAATCACTTTCTTGTCGCGGTTGACTTCGATCAATTTGGGCGCGTGTGGGTCTTTGCGTCCGCCCGCGTAGTTGGTGATCACCACGTTGCCGTTGGGCAGCACTTGCCCTCCGCACGGGTCTTGCAACCACGACCCCGGGAGGTCGTCGTTGGTCAATTCCCATACCACGTTGCCCGACGCGTCAAAGTCGACGACGCGGTTTCCGTTGGTACAACACACCAACGTGTGCCCGTCACCATGGCGGATCGCGGTGAACGGCCAAGAATGAATCGAACGTTTCTCGTCGCCGTCGACGGTTGTGTCGAGTTCACTCAACACGGTCCCGTGCTTGTCGTATTGCTTCACCGCAAAGTCCAACAGATGTGGTACCAAGTAGGTTCCATCGGCTAGCTTTCGGGCCATCCGGGTTTGCAGGTGGTGATTTGATTTCTGGCACGAAAGCGGAAATTCGACGAGGACGTTTCCGTTGGCATCGATCTCCAAGAGTCGTGGACGCGGTCCCGCCTCAGTAATGACATACGTCCCATCGCCGGTCGGGTGGGCGCTGTTGACTTCGGATTGGGTTCCTTTCCAAATCAACGTCTCGTTCCCATCCTCACTGATTTCCACGACTGCTCCGCCGGGATAGTAGCGTGATTTGCTGAGCGTTAAGACGATGCGGCCGTCGTCGAGCACGTATCCGTCCCGCGTACTACTTGGATAGGTCCATGATGCCTTTCCATCGGTTTCCATGATGTACGTCTTCGCTCCACATGCAAGGAACCGATGGGCGATCTCGTGTGCGTGCGATACTTGCGTCAAGATGCCCAATGCGAAGAACGCTAGAACCCAGTGTTTACTCATCGTTGAATGTCCTGTTGTGTGTGAATCAAACTCGGTCGGATGGCCGCCCACGAACTGTTTTCTGAAAATCGCGGAAACCCTGACTGGAATGCGGGAGAGGGAACGAGCGAGATACAATAAAACGAGACGCTGATGAATCGGAACGAGTCGTCGTTGACCATTTTTGTGGTTTGCATCGGTCGCTGACCTAATGAACGAAGAGGTTTGCATCAATCAACCGCCGATAGCGACAGCTTTCCGACTTGAACGGCAGCGCCCATGTTCGCGATGCCGGGACCGAAGTAACTCTTGCCAAATGGCAGGATCATGGGTTCTTCAAAAGGACGGGTCGGAACCATCGCGGCGATTTCATCCAAACGCGATAGCACATCGATCGGCAACGGCCCTTTTTCGACTGCCGTGACGCTCGCTTCGAGATGCTCGACCGTCTTGCATCCGACCGGGATCGTGGAGACGTTCGGATCAGAGATCGCGAACCGCAAACACATTTCCACTGCACTGATCCCGGATTCATCGAGCAATCGATAATATTCCCCGAACTGCCGCTGACGTGATTGGGACAGCCAGATCGGTCGGCGGCGAATTTCTTCGTCGGCGCGTCGGGCCAAGAAGCCTTGGCCAAGTGCGGATCCGAGCACGATTCCCATGTCATGACGAGTCGCTGCGGCGAGTACCGAATCTTTCGCCTCGCGATACAGGACGTTGTAATTGAACGCCGTCAACACGACATCAAATCGGCCGCTTTCGACCAACGACGTCATCTCCGTCACGGTCGTACCCGCCAACCCGCAATAGCGAATCTTTCCCTCACGTTTTAACTCGTCGATCAAGTCCAGTGCCGGGCCTTCGAGCGGATCGTAACCGGTCCACCATGGGTATTGCTGCGGTCGGTCGGGCTCGTGGATCATCAAAACTTCGATGCAATCTCGACCGAGCAACCGAAGGCTTTCGTCGACGGAATTTCGCAACGCATCGATATCTTGCGGATCGAACGGTTGTGGACGACCGCCGAGTTTGGTCGTCATGACAAGCGGTGCGTCCATTCCTCGGATCGCTTGCCCGACGGTCGCTTCGCTGTCCGCATAGGCCGGTGCGGTGTCAATCGCGTTAATCCCGAGCTCCATCGCTCGCCCCATGATCCGGCGTGTTTCGGATTCACCGCCCGCGAGCGACGAGGTGTACAACCCGCCGATCGACAACACGCTGACGTCCAAATCGGTTCGTCCCAGTCGCCTTGTTTGCACTACTGACCCTTTTTCCTATTCGAGAACTTCAAAGCTGGTGATCAAAATGCGACGCATCATCATTGAAACCACCAATATAAAACCACCATCACCGCGATCAGACACGCCGACGAAACCCGAGGGTCGCTGAGTCCGCTGCCGGAGACGATCTTCAGCGCTGCCAACGGTGTTTCCCAAGCCAATTCGGCACCACGCGGTTGACCGGCCACCGACGTCCGAGCCGTATCCGGCCAAAGCAAACTGATCGCGACTTGAGCGATCACACAGATCACGAACAACGTAAATGCCATCATCATGAACCCGCCCGGGATCTGGTTGAGCATCCCCGTCGGATGCAGTGTGTTGATTGCGAACACGGCGGTCCCGAGCAAGGAGCCGCCGATCAAGGTCGTTGCCGCCGCGATCGAACTGGCCCCACGCCAAAACACGCCCAATACCAACACGCACGTGATCGGCGGCGCGATATGTGAGATGATACTCGCCATGCCGTTGAAAATGCTTTCGAACAGATTCAGTGCCGGGACCAACGCCACCGCGATGACCAAAGCCACGCCGGCGGCGATCCGGCCCACTCTCACCAACGCGAGGTCGTCGATCGACGGACGAATCCGCCGAACAATGTCATAGCTGACCAAGGTCGAAATCGAATTGAGTGCTCCCGATACCGTGCTCATCAACGCCGCCATCAACGCGGCAACGAGCACACCACGGAAGCCGAGCGGGAGCAATTCCGTGATCATGCTGGCATAGATCCCTTTGGACTCAACCACACCGTCGACGGTAATCAACGAAAGATCCAATCGCCCGTCGCGGAACAATGCGTATGCCATCAACCCGGGAAGAACGAACAAAAACACCGGCAAGATCTTCAACACGCCCGCGAACACAGGTCCCTGCCGGGCGTGCCATTCGCTCTTGGCCCCGAGGACGCGCTGCACGATCGTTTGATCGGCGCACCAGTACCAAATGCCGAGAACCGGATAACCGAGCAAAACGGAATACCAAGGCATGCCGTCTTTGTCGCCGTGCGGTCGCAACATCGACAGTTTCTCGCCCGCGTCCTCCCGTTCCAGGATCGCCAGAAAATTCTGCCACCCGTCCCAACCACCCGGTGCACCGGAGCTGCCGCCTAATTGCCAAAAGGCAACGCCCGTAATCAAGGCGGCCCCGAGCAACAACACGACCGTTTGAATGCACTCGGTCACCACCACCGCGAGCAACCCACCGACGATGGTGTAAATGCCCGTCAGCACACACAGCACGATGATGCTGTACATCATCGGAATTTCGAGCAATTCTTCCAAGATGATCCCACCGGTCAACAACGCGAACGCGATGTGGATCACGATTGCCGTCATGATCGAGACGAATGCGAGCACGTCGCGACAAACGCGGTTGTAACGCCGCTCGAGAAAGTCCGGCAACGTCGACACACCCGCGCGGATGTAAAAGGGCGCAAAGAACAACCCCAGCAGCACCAATGTGAAACCTGCCATCCACTCGAAGTTGCCATTGAGCAATCCGGTGTCGAAGCCGTTCTGCGCGAGGCTAACCAGATGCAGCGTCGAAATGTTGGTTGCGAAAAGCGCCATTCCGATGCTCGCCCAACCGAGGCTGTTGCCGGCCAAAAAATACTCGTCCGCCGCGCCTTGTTTTTTCTTGTGATGCCAAGCCGCAAACAGACCGATCGCGACGATACCGATCAAATAGCAAACCGCCATCACGATATCGATCGTACTCAAATGAACGCGAACGCCACCGATCCCCTCGACCGATGAACTCGGATCAATGGCACCGCAGAACCAAACGGAGTTTTGATCAACACGCGGCCAATCCAACGCGGGCAGCCAAGCGTCTTCGACGCGAAGCTTAAGCGATGACGTCATGCACCACGTGTCCTTTCACGTCCGTCAATCGCATGTCGCGACCGCCGAAGCGGAACGTCGATCGTGTGTGATCGACGCCGAGAAGATGCAACATGGTCGCGTGCAGGTCATGAATTTCCGTGCGGTTCTCGATCGCCTTGTAGCCGAACTCGTCCGTCGCCCCGTAAACCGTTCCCGGCTTCACGCCGCCGCCAGCCATCCAAACGGTAAAGCCGAATGGGTTGTGATCGCGGCCGTTCTGGCCTTGGGCGAAAGGCGTCCGGCCGAACTCACCGGCCCACACGACCAACGTTTCATCGAGCAGCCCGCGAGCCCGCAGGTCTTTCAGTAGCGCCGCTATCGGTTGATCAACCGCGCGGGCGTTGTTTTCGTGACCGTCTTTCAAATTGGAGTGCTGGTCCCAACGATCGCCGCCCACTTGCGGGCAGGTCAACTCGACAAATCGCACGCCTTGCTCGATCATCCGCCGCGCCAAACAACACTGCGCCGCGTACGTTCGCGTCGGACCATACTCCGCGTTCATTCCATACATTTCCCGGATCGATTCAGGTTCGTCCTTGAGCGACATCAAATCGGGAACGGCCATTTGCATTGCGTAGGCGAGTTCATAATTTCGGATCGCCGATTCGAGACTGTCGTGATGCCCGAACTGCTCCATCCCGAGACCGTCAAGTTGGCGGATCAAATCCAACTTCACCCGCTGTTGCTCGGCGCTCGACTCGGTTCGTTCGATGTTCGCCACCCCGCTTCCGGTCGGCTTGAAAACCGAACCTTGATAACTGGCCGGCAAGAACCCGCTGCCAAAACAGTCCAGGCCTCCCGGCGGGATCAGGCCGCCATTGATGACGACAAATCCGGGCAGGTTTTGACACTCGCTGCCGAGACCATAGTTGACCCAAGCACCCATGCTCGGCCGGCCTTGCAGTCCACTGCCGGTGTGCAGGAAGTAGTTTGCAAATGTATGTTCGGGGAACTCTGAGACCATCGACCGGATCACCGCGAGTTCATCGACACAGGTCGCCACGTGGGGGAACAACTCGCTGACCGGGATCCCCGATTCGCCGTACTGGTTGAACTTCCACGGGCTGGCAAGGATCGTGCCGTTGTTATTGAACTGTGTCGGCTCGACGTTGAACATCTTGCCGGGGTCCTGGCCGTTGTGTTTGTCGAGTGCCGGTTTGGGATCGAACGTGTCGACTTGCGAGGGGCCGCCGTCCATATACAGGAAGATGACATTCTTCGCGCGCGGTGCGTGATGCGTGCCGTGTCCCGCGACGCCCGGAGCGGTCCGCTTCAGCGGCGTGTCACTTAACGACGTTGCCCCGAACGCCGGGTCACGGCTCAGCGCAGCCAACGCGATCGCGCCGAATCCGCTGGCACTTCGCGTCAACATCTCACGTCGCGAAACCGGCCGCGATTGATAACGTTGGCAGGGGTATGGGTTAGCAATATTCATGGAGGAAAACAACCTTTTTGGTCTTAGTCAGAGCATGCGCAGGAACCGCTGGCCACTGGTTCCCAAGCTCCCGCCCTCTTTGTTCTACACAAGTCATCATGTATCGTTCCCCTGCCAGCTCGTCTGGCAGGAAACCGAGGTTGGCAAGCTAGACACTTTTGCGCAAACCACAGAGTTTCACTTGTGCTCGCCGCTTCAAGCGGCGAGCACAAGTGAAACTCTGTGGACTGGGAGGGCGTCTGTGTCTAGCTTGCGAACCTTATTCACCCACGAGACGAGCTCGTGGGGGTCAAAGAAAAATGTGGGGTATAAAGGGGGCCGGAGCCTGGGAACGAGGGTGTTTTGAACGCTCATCGTAGAAAAATAAACTCTTTGGTATTGATCAGAGCGTGTGCGAAATGACTCCAACGCTCAATGACAGTTTCTGACGCAACCGAATCAACCGTTGACTCGCCGAGGAATGGCAACGCGATTTGAAGCTCTGCATCGGTCGGCTCGCGAGCGAGCGCGGATTCGTACATCGCGATGACGTTGGCCTGCGTGCTGGAACCCGATTGCACGACCCGCTCGGCCCATTTGCGAGCCTGCTCGACGACAAACGGATCGTTCATCAAGATTAATGACTGGGCCGGAACGTTGGACACATTACGACGTCCCATCGTGCTGAACGGCACCGGTGTGTCGAAGGTCAACATGAACGGCGATAAAAAATTCCGGCGCACCGCAATGTAAATCGATCGTCGTCCGTCGCCGTCGAGCGGACCGCTCGTCCCCGGCCGACCACGACCGTCCATGAACGCGGTTAAATGAATCGGTACCGGGGGGCCGAAGGGATTCGGATCCAGTCGACCTGATAACGCTAGGATCGTGTCCCGGATGATTTCTCCCTCGAGTCGCTTCGGTGGTCGATGGTGCCACAGCATGTTCTTCGGATCGATTTGGATCGCTTGGGCGTCCGCGTGACTGGACATTTGATAGGTGCGAGACAACACGATCCGACGGATCATCCGCTTGATACTTTGGCCGTCGCGAACGAACTCGGTCGCCAAATGATCGAGCAATTCCGGATGCGAGGGGCGTTGTCCGAGCACGCCAAAATCGTCCGTCGTCGGCACAATGCCGCGTCCCATCAAATGATGCCAAATTCGGTTGACGATCACCCGCGAGGTCAGCGGGTTGGACGGATTGTTGATGTGTTCGGCTAATTCAAGGCGTCCGCTGCCCGCACCGATCCGCATCGGTTCGTCGCCCGAGATCGCGGTCAAGAAATGTCGCGGTTCCAATTCGCCTGGCTTGGACGAATTGCCGCGGATCAACACGCGATCGTCTTCGCCGGTGCCATCCATCATCGCCGGTGCGAGTCGTGACTGGCGAACAACTTGAGCGGTCAGTTCGGTTCGTTCCTTCCGCCATGCGTCGACGATTCGCTGGGCCGCCGGATTCCCGCCGGCGTTGGCATCCGAACCGTCGAGGTGTTTCAAGAACACGATGTGATCGATTCCGATGTTCCCCCAACCGGACGTATGTTTGTCGACGACTTCGATGCGAGCTTCCTTGCCCGCAAACTGGCGGACATCCCATGACTTGAGCGACATCTGATTGTTGTTGCTGCCGGTTGTGGAGAGAACACGTTCGCCGTTGACCAGCAAATTGACGCAGGTTTTCTCGCGATGGGCTCCGCCACCGACCCAAAACTGGATCTTGTCAAAGTCAATGACGAACGGCCGCGATGTCAGCGTGCCGGTTAGGTTGTCGCCCCGCTGGACGTCTCCGCCGCCACGGATGTTATGCGAGTTCACAAAATACTTACCGACGCCGTTGATCTTGCCTTGATAACTGCCGATGGTTTCTAGGGTTTGAGGCCCTTCGCCGAACGCTTCGCCGGTCGCCGACCAACCGTCGTAGGTTCCCGATTCGAAATCCGCGAAAACCTGTTCTTTATAGCTACCAGTTTTCCCGAGTATCGCTTCGGCTTCGGCTGCGTACTTTTCGAACGGTCGCGTCGTCGCAGCGAGACGTTGTTGGATCTCTTTGAGTCCGTCGCCGTCGAGGCCTTGAACCGCCATGCGGACCGATAGCCGGGCATCCGGTGCCGGAACGAACTCGAGGTGCAGCCGATGACCGACGTATCGCTTGAGGTTCAACGTAACCCAGCGTTCTTCTTTGGCATCGATCGGCTGGATGGTCTCACCGTGAAGCGGACCGGCGACCAATCGGTGAGAATCGACGCAAGCGACGACGTGACCGGTTCCGTGAACCAGGATGCTGACGTTGCCAACGGAGTGTAACGAGCTTTCACCGTGGCGTCGACTTTCAGTCGACGTTTCGAGATTCGGCGACTGAAAGTCGCCGCCACGTAGTTCGAACGTGGGCGTCCGCAATGTCCGGCCGCTCTTGGGTAGTGCCGCGACCTTGCTTTGGTTTCGAACCGTGCCTTCGTTAATCGATTGTAATCCGTTCCAAAACGCATCACTGACGGCCGCCCCGTGTGAGGCGATTCGCACGGAGTTCGGTTCCTCAAAATCAAAATAGGCGACGCCCTGTCGATGCGACGATCGGCCGAACGCAAATCCGTCTTGCATGAACTGCGACTGCGGGACGTTGCCGTAATCGACGATAATCGCTTCGTCTTCGAGGTAACTCATTTGCCGGGGGAATGCGACCCCTTCGGCGTCCAGCAAGTCACGCAATTGACGTTGATACTTCGCATCGAGCTGGGCCAATTGCGCGGACACTTGGCGGTTCTTTTCGATCGATTCGAAACGAACCTGTCGATAATCGCTGCTCTGCAAGAATCCCGACAATGAGTAGTAATCGGCTGTCGAGATCGCGTCGAACTTGTGGTCGTGACACCGGGCGCACGCGACGGTCACGCCTAAGAACGTCTTGGACATCACGTCGATCATGTTGTCGAATCGGTCCGATTCGTCTTTGCGGATGTCGACCGGGGAATGCACCCACTCGCCCAGGAACCAAAAACCGGTCCCCAGGATCGATTCATTGAAACCTCGTTCAGGGTTCAGTCGCGGCGCGGGAAGCAAATCGCCGGCGATGTGTTCTCGCACAAGTTGGTCGTAAGGAACATCCGCGTTGAGTGCGCGAATGGTGTAGTCGCGGTACTGATGCGCATTGGGCGTGTCGTTGTCGAACTCGTGGCCGCGGGATTCGGCGTATCGCACCAAGTCCAACCAATGTCGCCCCCAACGCTCGCCGAAATGGGGCGAGTCGAGCAGGTCATCGACCAGCCGAGCCATCGAGCCGGAAGATTCATCCGCCATCGCTTCGGCAAGCTGTTGGCGGGTCGGCGGCAGACCGATCAGGTCGAAATAAATGCGGCGAACTAAGGCCGAACGATCCGCGTCGGCGGCGGGCTGCAATCCGGCGTCTTCCAATTGAGCGAGAATGAACTGATCGAGCCCGGCGCGGGGCCACGCTCGTGCGCGGACGTCCGGTAACTCGGGTGCAGAGACTGGTTGCCACGCCCAGTGTTCCACCTTGCGTTTGGTCAGATCGAACTCGGGGGCGGCGTTGGACTCCACCGGTGAATCACCCGTCGGCCAGGGCGCCCCCATTTCGACCCAACGTTCGAATGTTTCGATCGCGTCATCGGAAAGTTTACCTTTGGGCGGCATCTCGTACGATTCATAGCGAATCGCTTCGATGAACAGGCTCGCGTCGGCGTCACCCGAAACGATCGCAGTTCCCGAATCTCCGCCGTCGAGCAATGCCGCGCGGCTGTCGACCCGCAAACCCGCTTGAAGCTTCTCCGACGTTCCGCTGTGACAGGAATAGCAATGCTCCACCAATAGCGGACGCACTTCGCGTTCGAAAAACTCGAGCTGCCCCGACGTCGCGGGCTGTTCAGTTGCCAAAGGTTCAGCGGCGATCGCTTGAGCATAACTGAGGCCCAATAAAATCGTTAGAAACACAATGATCAAATCAAAATGGAATCTTCTCACATCGTTTTCCGTTAGAGCTTGTTGGTAACTCATCGCCAACTTCCAAGTATAACCCATCGAGCCAATCATTTCGGATAGGCTCTCAATAGAAGATAAATCTGGTAGGTCGAATTGCGTCATTTCGATCGTAGTTCAGGCACTTCCTAGCGAAGATGCGAAAACCCAGGAATTATGACGCCTGCATGACATTTTCCCTTGAACACCCTGCTGCGTCGAGGATCATATGCGACAAGGAAGTGTGAATTTGCGACACGGGAGCTCCGCGTGAAGATTCGAAAACGCCCACAGGTTGCTTTGATCGTTGAGACCTCACGATCGTACGGACGAAGTTTGCTACGCGGCATCGCTGCCTATGCCCGCAACCGCACCGATTGGGCTTTGCTGCATCAAGAGATGACGATCGACACGTCGCTGCCCGGTTGGATGACGACATCGTCGGTGCGAGGCGTGATCGCAAGACTCGATCGTCGCAATATCGATCCGTTGCGAGCGATGCAAGTTCCGATCGTCGACGTCCGCTGCCATGAAAGATTCCCAGGAATTCCGCAGGTCGAAACGGACGACCACTTGGTGGCAGGCTTGGCGTTCGAGCACTTGTGGGAACGTGGCTTTCGAAGGTTCGCTTTCTGCGGTTACCGGTCCGCCCATTATTCTCAGACGCGACTCCGCTTTTTTCGAGAACGCGTCGAACAAGCCGGGTGCACGCTGTCGGTCTACGAATCGTCGAGTCGGCCCAACTTGACGTTGACCCAAATCGAAGAGCAAGGGCATGCCGACATCGACAAGATGGTGGAGTGGCTCGGTAAGCTTGAACCGCCGACGGGCATGTTCGTTTGCAACGACATTCGCGGGCAACAGGTCCTGAATGCCTGTCGATCGCTCGAGATTCCGATCCCTGATGACGTTGCAGTCATCGGGGTCGACGACGACGACGCGATTTGTCCTTTGAGTGATCCGTCGCTTTCGAGTGTCAAGCCGGACGCGGAACAGGTCGGTTATCGCGCCGCCGAAATACTCGACGCGATGATCCGGGACCAATCCGTATCGCTCGAGCCTCACTACGTCCCACCGGTCGGCGTCGTTCAGCGATTGTCGACTCAGGTCGATGCCGTGGAAGATCGTGAGATCGCGTTGGCGTGTCGTTTCATTCGCGAACACGCATGCGATGGCATCGACGTCAATCACGTGGCCCGCGCATCGTCACTTTCACGCCGGCAGCTCGAACGTCGTTTTCGGGAATCGCTCGGCCGAACGCCGCATGATGAAATCACGTTAGCCCAAGTTTCACGGGTCAAACAATTACTGTGTGAGACAAGCATGACGCTCGAACAGATCGCCGCCGCGACCGGATACCGACATCGAGAGCGGCTGAGCACGGTTTTTAAACGAGTGACGTCTCAAACGCCCGGCTCCTATCGTCGCGAGAATTCGCTGCTCGAAGGCGGGCACGGAAAAGTCGGCGGTTAGCGGTTGGCTGTTAGCTCTCCCTCGACGCATGAGACTGCTGATTTAATTAGCCGTTTTGGCGCTAGCGGCGTGTTGATTTAATCGTAACCCGAAGCGTGAGCGAGGGATTCAACGCTATTAAATCCTCTGTATGTATCCCTCGCTCACGCTTCGGGTTACGGTGCGAACTAAATCAACAGCCCGCTAGCGCCCAACCGGCGAATCTTGGGTCGGCATTCTTGATTAAATCAGCCGTCAACCTGCTTACAATGATGGGGTCCGCCCGTTGTTTCCCCACAGGTCATGGTTCATGAGATCACTGTTAGCGAGTCTTGTTTCCAATCAATGTTTCCCGGTTGTTTCTCTTTCCATCGCTTTGATCGCGATGTCATCGGGCTTCGCTTCCGAGCCTCGGACCGCCAAGCAAGAATCCGCCGAACAATCATCGGCTCGGATCGCCGAGATGGAGCAGGTCGCGGAACATGCCCTCGTCCCGCCGGTGCTGAATACTTCGCCGCTTCCCGAATACGATTACGAAAAGCTCGATTACGGCATGACGATCGGGATCGAACGGACGCCCGGTGGGCGGTTGTGGGCGTGCTGGGTCGCCGGCGGTGACAGTCCTGAGGCTTACTTCGTTTTGGCGACCTCAGACGACGACGGGCAAACCTGGTCCAAGCCGCGACTGGTACTCGATTCGCATTCCGACGAATTGCCGCGACCGCGCAGCATCTTGGTCGGTAACCTGTGGACCGATCCGCTTGGCAAGCTTTGGCTGATTTTCGATCAATCGATGGACATGTTCGACGGCCGCGCCGGAGTCTGGGCGACCGTTTGCGAAAACCCCGACGCCGACGTGCCGACATGGTCCGCACCAACGCGTATTTGGCATGGCGTGACGCTCAACAAACCGACGGTCCTTTCGACGGGCGAATGGCTGTTGCCGATTTCATTGGATCAGCGCGGCGGGTTTGGGCCTTTCAAAGGATGCTTCGCCGAACTCGATCCGATGCGAGGTGCCAACGTGTTCGTTTCCGTCGATCAAGGAGCGACTTGGCAGAGACGCGGCATGGCGACGTTCCCCAATCCCGATTGGCATGAACACATGATCGTGCAGCGTAACGACGAATCGTTGTGGATGTTGGCCCGAACGGCCAAGGGAATCATGCAATCGACCTCGACCGATGGCGGACGCACATGGACTGCGGCGTCGCAGCCCGACGGGATCCGCCAACCGAACGCTCGCTTTCATATTCGGCGACTGCTTTCCGGCCGTTTGCTGTTGGTCAAGCACGGCGACCGAATCGACTCTCATCAAGGACGCGTGCAATTGAGTGCTTGGCTATCTGATGACGACGGCGGAACGTGGCAAGGTGGACTCGTCTTAGATGAACGCAAGGGAATCTCGTATCCCGACGGTTTCCAAGCTCCCGACGGCACGATCTTTATCTCTTATGATCGCAACCGCGCCACCGACGGTGAAATCTTACTCGCTCGATTCAACGAACAAGATGTTCTGGCAGGTCAGGTTTCCGGACCGAAGTCGAAACTCAAGATTCTGATCAGTCGTCCGCTAGCTGGCCTGACCAAACCCGAATCGGCCTTCACACCACTGCAGGATGGCACGACCTTCGACGGCTGGGAGCATTCGGGTAATTGGGTGATCGAAGACGGCGCGTTTTATCGAAAGTCGGGTGGTGGTTCGTTGACGTACATGGCGACGATGGTCCCCGACGATTTCGAGTTGCGTTTCGATTGGAAAGTTTCCGAAGGCTGCAATAGCGGTGTGTACTACCGACCCGGTCAAGTCGAGTATCAGGTCCTCGACAACATCGGCAGCCCCTACGGCGAGAACGCTCGTCAGGCGGCCGCGTCCTTGTTTTTCTGCATGGCTCCGTCGAAGGACGCCACGCTTCCGGTCGGCCAGTGGAACACGGCGAGGATACTATGCAAGGGAACCGTGATCGAACATTGGCTTAACGGCGAGCGGGTGTTGTCGTTCGACTACGACAACCCCAAGTGGCGATGGCACGTCGACTTACTCGCCGCACGCGGTGGTGATTTGACCGGACGTGGCGGACGATTTTGGTTGCAAGACCACGGCCAAGACGTCTGGTTCCGAAACTTGCGGATGCGTGAAATCCCCGCCGACGAAGCCGTCACGCCCGAGCCGTACTTCGAGCCGATGCCGGTCACCGGCGAAGCACTCGCGAAAGAGGAAGCGAGGGTGAAGTCGATGCTCAAATCCAAAGCGAACAATTAGTGCTTTGTTCCAACGTTAAGTTCGGGTTGGCATTTCGTGGCACGGCGGTCCCCGCCGTGTTTCACGGCGGGGACCACTCGTCAATCACATCAATACCTCGGCACCGACGGGTCGATCTCAAGCGACCAAGCGTCGATCCCTCCGGCCATGTTTTGCACATTGCTGAATCCGGCCTCTCGCAGCGCGTGGGTCACCTGAAGGCTGCGTCCGCCGTGGTGGCAATGCACGACGATGTGATCATCCTTATGCGATTGCAGTTCGTCGAGCCTTCGGCCCAGAACGCTCATCGGAATCAAACGAGATCCTTCGATTCGCGTCGCATCGTATTCGTCCTTTTCGCGAACATCCAACAGAATGAAATCGTCACCCGCCTTGCGCATGGCGTCGACCTCGGTTACCGAAACTTCTAAAGCGGGTGGATGAGACATTCAATCATTTTCCTGGGGCGTGATGGCGGGGGCGGCGATCGGATCGACGATCGTCGCGTAAAATTCGGGTCGGCGGTCGGCGAACCGGTCGATGACGTGTTTGCCCGGTGTCCGTTCGATTCGTTTGTTCCGTGCTTGAGCCAAATCAACGTCGGCGAACAAAACGGTGGTTTCGTTACCGATCGCGCGAGCCAGTTCAACGCCATCGGGGCCGCAGATCGAACTGAGGCCGCAAAATTCAAACCCGTGTTCGGATCCGACTCGGTTCGCGGCAACGAAGAACAGATGATTTTCCATGCTACGCGCCGGCGGTACGATCTCGGCGGTTCGCGACGCCGCAACGGGCCAATTGGTCCCCAATGCGATCACGTCCGCCCCGGCCAAACCGAGTGCCCGCATGGGCTCGGGAAACGAACTGTCGTAACAAATCCCCATGCCGATCCGAGCAATCTGGCCGTCCCGGCATGTCAGCGGCCAGGCTTGGTAGGGAATCTCCCCGCGATCGACGAAACGATCGACTCCGAGATACGGCAAATGAACTTTGTGATAACGGCCCACGACTGTGGGCGCTGATCGGCCCTCAAAACATCGGTTACCGTCGATCAAAAGCGCCGCGTTGAATAAACGGTTTTCCTCTCGCAACAACAAACCGATCGTCACCGCTAAATTGGATCGGCATGCTGCTTCCGCGATCATTTGAATTTCTGGAGAATCCTCTTGAAGGGATGCTTCGAGCGCATCGGCCCGGTTGTCGAACGCATATCCGGTCAACATACACTCGGGGAAAACCGCTAAATCGACATTGCGTTGGCCGAGCGATTCGATCGTTTTCACGACCGTCTTCACGTTCGCCGAAACGTCAGCAATTTGAATGTCGGTCTGGACGCAGGCTAACAACATCGTAAAACCATGGGACAAAAGAGAGGGAGAAGCGCGGCTGCCGATCGTCAATGTTACCATTCGAGCAAAAATGAACGAGGCCGCAACGGTGCGTCCCACTTGATAACCGCCTATTCAAACCGGAAAGAGCGACGTGACTAACACTGATACCGCAACGGAAACCGTGACCGACGAAGTCGTCCGTGACCCGCAAGCTCATTACCCCGAAAACTCGCCCCAACCGGTCGCTCCGCCACCCAAGTTTGATTACGACCTGTTCGTCATCGGTACCGGCCCGGGCGGCGAAGGGGCGGCCATGCAGGCGGCCAAAGGCGGGATGAAAGTCGGTGTCGCCGAACGATACCGCCAAATCGGCGGCGGATGCACCCACTGGGGGACCATCCCCAGCAAAGCGCTGCGGTACGCGGTGACCAGCACGATGAAGTCGCTCAAGAATCCCGTCATGAGAGAACTCGGATTCTCCGTGGCCCCGACCATGGAACAACTCAACCGGGGCACCCAAACGATCATCGGTCGGCAAGTTTCGATGCGTCAATCGTTTTATGATCGCAACGGCGTCCCGATCCATCGGGGGCAATGCCGGTTCCTCGACGAACACACGGTCACGATCGATCATGGCGAACCAATCACGGCGGCTCATTTTGTCATCTCGACCGGATCTCGCCCCTATCGTCCTGCGGGAGTCGATTTCACGCATCCACGGATCTTCGACAGCGACACGATCTTGTCGATGCAAGAGAAACCCACCTCGATCACCGTTTATGGTGCCGGCGTGATCGGCACCGAGTACGCCTCGATGTTTCGTAACCTCGGCATCAAGGTCAACCTGATCAACACCCGCGAGAAACTGCTCGAATTCCTCGACGACGAGATCATCGACGCACTGTCGTATCACCTACGCGATCAAGGCGTCATCATTCGTCACAACGAACAAATGGACAAGATCGAAGGCCGGCCCGATGGCGTGATTTTGCATCTTAAGAGCGGCAAGGTGCTCAAGACCGATGTGTTCTTGTGGGCCAACGGACGCCAAGGAAACACGGATGACCTCGGCTTGGAAAACATCCCCGTCGAAGCCAACAGTCGCGGCCAAGTTGTTGTCGATGAGCATTTCCAAACCTGCCTTCCGCACATTTACGCGGTGGGGGATGTGATCGGAATTCCATCGCTCGCCAGCGCCGCGTACACGCAGGGCCGTTCGGCGGGAATGCACATGCTCGGACAAGCCAGCGGTAATTTGCGGCTCCATGACATCCCCACGGGAATTTACACCAGTCCAGAGATTAGCAGTGTCGGCGCAACCGAACGAGAACTCACTGACAAGTGCGTTCCTTACGAAGTTGGCCAGGCGCAGTTTCGGTCCCTCGCCAGGGCACAAATCACCGGTGAAACGACCGGCATGTTGAAGTTGTTGTTCCATCGAGAAACGAAAGAAATCCTCGGCGTACACTGCTTTGGTGCCAACGCGTCGGAGATTGTTCACATCGGCCAAGCGATCATGAATCAACCCGGAAAACAAAATACGATCGAGTACTTCATCGAAACAACTTTCAACTATCCGACGATGGCCGAAGCCTATCGCGTCGCCGCACTCAATGGAATCAACCGTTTGTTTTAAGAGCCAATCCGAAAAGGGGTCTGACCCTTTGGAGGCGAGTCGACAATCGTGTTTTTTTGGTATCGCCGGAGAGGGTCAGACCCCTTTTCGGATAGGCTCTCAACGTGAACGATTCGAATACATCGATATCGAAAGAATTGATTTCCGATCCGCCGATTGCGGATCGGCGCAATGAACTCGCGCTGATCCGCACCGACTTGGCCAATGAGCGAACGTTACTTGCTTATATCCGCACAGCACTGATGATGGCGGGAACCGGAGGCACGTTGATCAAGTTTTTCGGCGACTCGACGGACTTGCTCTATACCGGTTTCTCGCTCTTGGGAGTCGGAGCGTTGGTTCTGGTGATCGGAATAACGCGATACCGGAAAGCTGCCAAACGGATCTGCGGTTAAAACAAGAACATCTAAGATGCCGATCGCGTTGCCGCCAATTGGATCCCAAATTGGGGAATCATCCATCCCACATGGCAACCACAACCCTCCTTGTGAAAGTTCGTAATGCGATTGATGTCGGTTGAAGTTCCGCGCGGACGAAGTGATTATGTGCTGCAAGCAGCACGGAATCATTCGGCCTCCAACGTCAGCCTGCATTCGACGGAATCTCTTGAGGGACCACGCGAGATGGCGTGGTTGTGCTTGAACAATCAACAAGTTGAACGGTTCATCGACGAGGTCCAGCAGGAGATTCCGGACGTTCGAGTAACATTGATCCCGCGCGGCGTGATCGCCCTGCAACCGCCGATCAGTGGGGCACCCGATGAAGTCGCCGAACCCAGAATCGTCGACTAAAAGTCGACGCCACGTTAAGAGTCCATCACTTCTTGATCACGCGACGCTTAGTTCGCCGACTCGTTGCCACGAACATGAACGTTCGGATCATCGGCAACGACGTCACCCTTTGTTCCTTTTGAAACCAAGTTATCGCGGATCAACATGGTTCCGGTTGGCTGTTGGACTTCAATCGCGGCGATCATCCGGGGTGTCTCGGTATCTTGAACGATTGTGTTGCCGACGATCTGCGTGTTCCGGGTTCCGCTGGCCCAAATTCCACGCGCATGCGGGTTGGCGATCTGGCAATCCTTGATCGTCACTTCACGACTATCAAAAACTTCCACCGAGCCGCCGGCCGATTCGGTTCCCGCGGCGCAATCGTCGAGCACCAATGTATGGATCAACACACCACGCGAGTCGCGAACGGTGATGCCGTTGCTGAATCCACGTCCAAGACTGTGGCTTTGATCCAATGAGTTCGTGCCAACAACGATGTTTCGACAGTCGTCGAGAACAAGGTTGCGTTCCAAGCCCGAATAGATGTGGTTTCCAGTGATCGCCATCCCGCGGCAGCGGACCAGATGCATGTTGACGGTTTGACTGCCGATGACATTACCACTGATCGTCCACATCGACATCGGCGTCGGGTGATTCGCCGATTCGGGTCCGACGAAACGAATGTTGGCACCGCCTGGGCTGACTTTGGCTTGGATCGTGTTACCGCTGATCGTGCCTTCGGCGACGGTACCGTTGGGAATCTCGAACCAAATGTCGGCGGATTGTTCGGCATCGGGATCGAAGTTGTATTCAATGTCGTTTCCCGTGATTTGGAAATTGCGGATTTCGCCATCGACGATCTTGATTCCGCCACCCTTGCAATAACTGATGTGGCTGCCGTGAACGATCGCTTGATGAAGGTTCACGCGGTCAAAGAACACGCCGATGCCCGAACAATTATAAATGTGGCATGAATCGATCAACAGATTCCGATTGCGAGTCGACATCACGACGCCATTGCGAACTTCGCGAATCAATACGCCATGTAGTGTCGGCTGCATTACGCGGACAAACTCGATGCCGTCCGCTTCAGGATGATCACCGAGTATCTCGAGCCCGCTGACTTGGGGCATCCGTTCGTGCTGCCAAGTCAGATCGGTGAATCCCTCGGGACTGGCCGTCGATTGATGTGTTCCCACGAATCGGAACGCCGGACCGGAACCTGCCATCGTGACGCGTCCCACTCCGCCATGACCGTCCAAACCGATCCGTCCGGTTTGGGATAATGGGATCTCAATCGTTCGCGTGATTCGGTAGTCGCCGCGAGGGAATTGAATCTCACCGGTTTTCGTTTCCGCGATCGCGCGTTCGATCGACGCGGTATCGTCCGTCGCTCCGTCGCCGACCGCCCCAAATTCTCGCACGCTTTCGGCGGAAACTCGCCCGGCCGTTGCTAACAAGGCAACCATCAAGAACAAAATGGGGACGAACTGAATTGGCTGGATGTTCACAAACGATCGAAGTTGGCGGCAGGACATAGAAGCGACTCGTCGGTTGATAAAGAAGACAGGAGGGGCAGGCAGGAGGACGCGATTGGATTAGTCTACACGATCCTCGATAGGTTCTTTCCTCCCCACCCGACCCACCATCATGAATCGAAATTCTCTGTCAGGCAGCTTCCTACTTCTGTTCGTTTCATTGGCCATTCCTGTGGCGGCGGATGATGTTCCCACGAAGATTCCTTTGTGGGCCGATGGTGCGCCAGGTTCAATCAATCGAATGAACGAACCAGAGGTGGTCGAGGGGAGCAACGTCACGAACGTTCATCATCCCTCGATCACCCCTTACTTGCCTGCGGCCGATCAATCGACCGGAACCGCTGTCGTCATCGCACCCGGCGGAGGTCACAGCAAGTTGTGCCTTGGGCACGAAGGCGATTCGTTGGCACAATGGTTTGCCGAACACGGCATTGCGGCCTTCGTACTACGATATCGACTCTGCCGCGAACCCGATTCGCCGTACACGCTACAAGAACACGCGATGGACGATACGCGCCGCGCGATCCGGATGGTGCGAGCGAACGCGGAAACATGGAACATCAATCCCGACCGAATCGGCATCGTCGGGTTTTCCGCCGGTGGTGAGTTGGCCGCCTACGCGGGCATGTCACCGATCGAGGGCGATCCTCGCAGCGACGATCCGATCGAGCGAGTCAGCAGCCGCCCTGATTTTCAAGGACTCATTTATCCAGGTAAATCAAGCACCTTTGAAATCAAGCCCGGCATGCCCCCCGCGTTCATCGCGTTCGGTTTTCACGACCGCGACGACATCTCGATCGGAATGGCCCACGTGTATCTGCAATACAAGCAAGCGGGCATTCCCTGCGAGATGCACGTCTACAGCAACGCCGGCCACGGATTCGGCTTTCGTCCCGGAACCATGACCGCCGCCGGCGATTGGCCGCAGCGAATGTGCGACTGGTTGATTGATACGAAATTGTTGAGCGGCGTCGAAGCGGCAGCTAAGCCATGATCGCAATGTCGTTCAGCCCGAGCGACAGGCCAACAGGCGACCCGTGGTTGTATTGTCCAGAACGCCAGACATCCGTTCAAAAATCTTTTTTCATTGAGTCGGAACACGAGCCAGACTAGCCATGGGCAGTTTGCCCGCCAGGCTGTTCGATTTCCGACCCAAGGGCATCAGCCAACCGACGATGCGATTCATATTGGCAATCGCATCGAATCAATCTTGCAGACGTTCATTCGGTGCAAACGCGATGCAACGAACTACTTGGACTTCTTCAACTCGGGGTTACCAACCGCGATCACGCCCAAGGCAACTCGTCCACCGGCATCGCCGGATGGTTGGCTGGACAAATCATCTTTGCCCGCGTGAACGACGAACGCTCGACCGAGAATGACGTGAAGTTTCGCGTCGGTGGCCACGATGTCGACTTTGGCCACACCGTCTTCACCTGCGGTGATATTTCCCAAATCGCCCGCGTGCGACTTCGCACCCGGCGCGCCGTGATCGTGGCCTTCGGGGTTGAAGTGACCGCCCGCTGAGGTGCCATCGCTACTTCGCAGATCACCAAATTCGTGAATATGGAAACCATGCTCACCGGGTGTCAGGTTGTTGACACGCCCCATGATGTGAAGGCCGTCCTCTTTCTGCATCAGCCGCAGCATCCCTCGAACCTTGCTGTCTTTCGTGGGCATCAATAAGGCGACTCCGAACGTCGGCACATCGGCCGCAACGTGTTCGTGTTGGTGCTCCTCCGCCGACACGCGATTTACCGTGAGCGAACTCAAAGGGAATGCGATCAAACAAAGAGCAATCACGCGGGAGAGGGAAAACATACGCATCTGGAAGTCTCCAAAAGTGGGTGGGAAGGGAAAGCCGTCACAAGACGTTTTTCAGCCGGAGCCAGTAGGGCCTGCAAAAACGAAACCATTCTGAAGAAAAATCTCTTCAGGACGCTCACTCACGCCATCAAGCCCATCCCTGAAAGGGCGGTTGAGTCATTGGACTTGCGTTAATCCCCTGTTTAGCAGGGTGCTTTTGGTAACCGGAAGCGTGAACGAGGGATTTTCCGGCGCCCCCTCGCTACTCGGCTTGCTATTTAGTCTGATTCGTAACCCGCTGCGTTAGCGAGGGGGATAATTAATATTGACTCATCCCTCGCTTACGCGGCGGGTTACGATTAAATCAACACGCCGTTATGCGTCGGTTTACAATCGAGCCGGCTTCCGCGCAAACCGGCTCAACATCGCTGGCAACAAAATCACATCGGCGAACAAGGCCGTTCCCAACGTAAGGCTACCCATGATGCCGAACAGTCGTGCATCACGGGCGTCACCTACCACGGCGGACATCATTCCCGCGATCAGCACGATCGTGGTCATCAAGAGCGCCGAGCCGACTCCGGTGAATGCGCGGCGGATGACGTCGGCGTGGTCGCCACCGTGTTGCAGCTCTTCTTGATATCGTGTCAGGAAGTGGATTGTGTCATCCACCGCGATCCCGACACAAATCGTGAACACGCACACGGTGACCATCTCGAGATTCTGCCCGCTGATGACGAGCATCGTCCCCGTTGCCGCCAACGGAAAGAGGTTCGGGATGATCGAGATGAGTCCGATTCGGACCGACCGATAAACCACGGTCAAGACGATCCAAATCACCACGCTCGCCGTCCCCAAACTCATCGCCAAGTCATTGACGATCCGGTAGATGTTTCGCCATCGCCACGGCGCGTCGCCGGTCAAGGCAAGTTCGAAGCGAGGATGATTCTCTTGCAAAACCGCTATACCGGTCTCGACACGTTCGAACGTCGGGCCGTAGGCGGCGATTCCGAGGTCTTGAACACGAAATTGCGTCGACGCGAAGTTTCGCTCTGGACTGTAGAACGCCCGTTTCAGTTCGGCCGGCAAGAGCTCCAACAGCGTCATTCGTTCTTCGGAGCTGCCCTCCCCGGGCAGCGATTCAAGCAATTCATGCAGCCCCAACGGATAGCCGATCAACGGCTCGCTTCCAAGCAACTTGCTCACCGCACCGAGCACGGATAGCAACTCGGTGTTGCTTGTTGTGTCGTCCCATTGAACGTCGACGAAGCCAAATTCTAAACCGCCGAGTTTTTGGTCGAGATGCCGCAGGGCTTGCGCCGCTTCGGCCGCTTCACTCATCCCGCTGTAACGCTTTTCGTCGGGCTGAAGTTTCAAACAAGTGATCGCTAGCAACGCGGTGGAGGCGATCGCGATCCAGGCGATCGCTCGATCATGACGCAGTACCCATCCAACGATCGGGCCTATCCGGCGAAGTTGCCCGTCGATTAGGCTCTTCCCCAATCCGACATGCAAGCTGCGGCCCAGCGGCGAGCGACACCCCAGCGGGATCACCGTCAGCACGCTCAGCAAGGTCATCAGCACGCCCAGCACACAACACCATCCGAAATTGCGAACGATTTCATGGTGGGCCCACGACAGGGATACAAAACCGATCGCGGTCGTCAAACTGGTCAGCACACACGCCAGTCCAACACGCGCGATCCCGATGCGAGCGGCGTTCTTGGTATCGAGCCCCAATGCTCGCTGATTCCGGATCTCCACCATCAAGTGAACCGAATCCGTCAGCCCCACCAAGCTGATCAAAACCGGAACAATGATGTCATTGAATGGGTTGTCTTGCAGATCAAAGAAACGCAACATTCCCATCGTCCAAAACACGCCCACCGCCGGGGCGATGGCGACGATGATGACCGCCGAGAGTCCACGAAATAAGACCAAGGCGGAGATCAACATGATCGAATAACCGATCGCCTGATACTTGGCTGCGTTGTGCATGTGACTATCGGACGTCATCAAATGTAGCGGCACCGGACCGGTCACTTGGAAACGCAAGTTCGCGTCCGAAGTGCGTCCGGCAATTTGCTCAGCCCGTTCGCGAATTTCCGTCGTGGCCGCCGCGTCGCTCGTCACATAAAACCAATCCAGTCGCAGATGCATCAAAATGGTCGAGCCATCGGGAGAAATCAATTGTCCGACGGCGAGCGGATTGTCGAGAACTGTCTGTCGAGCGTTGTCGAATTGGCGAGGCGACGCATTCGAACTCGGAAGCAACGTACCCGCGAAACCAAACAAGTTGAGTCCAGGAACATTGTCCAGCCACAACACACTATCGACTTGCGGCATCGACTCGAGTTCTGCGGCAACATCACGAATCGCTGACAAGGCGGCGGCACGAAAGAAATCGTCGGGACCGTCGGCCGGTTGGTCGCCATCGGCTGCCGATGGCATCACGTCCACGACCAAAACGCAATCACCCCCGGCAATCTGAAAGGGCTCGACGTTCGCCGCATTGGCGGCGCTGCGTGCGGTGTCGTTACGTCGAGAACGGCGGGGTTCGGGATCGTCGGACGTCGCAGCGGAAACAAAAAGGTCTCGCACGATCGACGGGTTGCGATAACCGATCAACGCGAGCACCGTGACCAAAACCAACAGCGTGAATTGCGCCCACGGATGATCGGCCCACCAGAAAAACAATCGGCCGGTCAGGCTGCCTGGAACCTTCATCATAAACGGGCTATCGCCGACCGCCGGATCTCGTCGCGATCAAGAATGGAATCGCCGTTTCGATCGATCTTCTTGAAACCAAACCGTTGGAATACCACGGGCGTTTCGTCGCGTTGGACGATTCCGTCTCCGTCGGCATCCATTTCAGAGAGAAACTTATCCACTGCGGCCTCGATCTGCTTTTCTCTCTGCGTAACTTCTTCGGCGGAGGGCGGTGTCTTCTTTTTAACGGACCTTCGCGGTCCGCCTCTCGGGATGGCGATGTCGAAGAACGCGATCGCCATTTCCTCCCACGTTTGATCGCCCCACGTGACGTATTCTTGAGGATTCGGGTTGGTCGGGTTTCGGCCCGAATTGTCGAACATCACCGACATGTCGAGCGATTCGATCTTGTTCAGTTCGATCGGCTCGGCAAATGCGTACCAATGTTGCCAATTGAAATCGTAGTGCGGGACTCGTAGTAATGCACGCGGTTCACCGGCCTTGGGCACCGCCGTCATTTCGAACGACCGTCCCCGCAAGTGCATGTGCGGCGTCGCGCCCATCAATCGACTGTTGGGAGGAAACGAGTCCGCTTGCATCCGCACGACATGATCTTTGGCATTCGGCGGAATCTCAAACTCGTGGTTCACGGCCAAGTTGGTGTACACCTCGTGGGTGACTTCCTCTGGATCGGCGAACCATACACCCACGCTGGT
Organism: Neorhodopirellula pilleata; assembly: GCF_007859915.1. GTDB lineage: Bacteria > Planctomycetota > Planctomycetia > Pirellulales > Pirellulaceae > Rhodopirellula > Rhodopirellula pilleata. The sequence goes on along the minus strand of NZ_SJPM01000006.1, from coordinate 282,849 downwards.
TGTGTCAGGTGTTTGTTTCCCATTGGGGGTGTAGTGCATTTGAAAAACGAGTTTCGATCCGGCAGGAATACGCCGTGCGTGTCCGGTTGGCATGGGCAGTGTTCGTTGACCGGGCACATAGGCTCCCAGCCATCCGATACCGTTGGAATCACTTCCGTCGGGCGGGCGAACGAACACGATGCCATGGTGAACCACCGCCGCATCGCCCGGAACCACTTGTGCCGCCGAGATCCATTTGTCTTCGTCCCAACCGGGGTCCACCACGTAATACTGGTACTCGATCACGCCTTCGCTGGGCACGACAAAAGGCCGACCACGCATCACCAGTTCGACGTCCGGACTCGTTGGCAAATGCCAACCGTCGTTCCACTCCGGCGTAGGCGGTAAATCCGCCGGGTCGCCTTCGGGCATACCGGCATCGATCCAGCGTGCGATCAAGTCACGAGCCTCGCTCGGCATTCGTCGCTCACCGACAAAATGACCGACGTTTGGATCCGCGTGCCACGGTGGCATCCGCTTTTGATCGATCACTTCCAACATCATCTCACCCCAACCTACGATTTCGTTGTAATCGCTTAGTTCAAACGGCCCGATCTCTCCCGGACGATGACACTCGACGCAGTGTTCATTCAAGATCGGAGCGATGTCGCGATTGAATGTTACCAAGCTTTGCCCCGGAGATTCCTCCATGGTCGGCTTACGGTCCGGAACGCGCGTGATCAAACAGCCGACCGCTTCGGTGAGCGGTTGCGAAACGTTTTTCCCCGAAACTAACGCCTCGATCGCGTCACGCAAATCATGCTGCGAGGGTTCCGCTTTCGCGATACCGGGTTGGTACTGATCATCGATCCGGCCTTGATAACGAATCGCTCCCACCGGGTCGACGACGAAGACCTCGGTAATCCGCGTTGCGTCGAAGGCTTTAACGATGGATTGGTCGGCGTCCTTGGCGATCGGGAACTTCACCTTGTAGTCTTTTGCGTATCGAGCGATGTCGCTCGGTGAATCCTGGGTGTTGCTATTGACACCGATAAACGAAACTCCCGCCGATTCGTATTCGTCGGCCAAACGCTGCAATCGCGCCCCATAAAGCTTCGCCAACGGACACTCGGTGCCAAGAAAACAAACAACGGTCCAATTTCCCATCCCGGGCTCGATGACCTCGCCGCTCGGATCCCGAAGCGTCAAATCGTTCCACACAATTAGCTTGGTATCGAGCGGTTCGGTATCGCGCAGTTTGGAATCCAGGCCGGTGGTATCGGCTGCGACTGCAAAATTCGCCAGCAACGACGCAAAAACGCCGATTGAGAACAATTTAGAAAGTACGTATCGCAGCATTCGTGCATCTCCCAAGCATTTCGAGATGGCCGCAGCCACCGCAGGACTTCCCGCGACATCGTACCGGATAATGGGAATTTCCCCTATCCTCAATCTAGCTGGACAGCGCCACTTTGAATTAGCCGAACGGCGTTAGCCGCGGTTTTTACGGTCGGAACTGTGGCTAACGCTCTGTTGTTTTTGTGGTATCGCAACCATTTATCGTTTAACGGCAAGCCGCAGGCGTCGATTCGTGGCTTCTCGGACGCCTTTGGCTTGCCGTTAAACGATTAAATCAACGGCCCGCTAACGCCAAAACGGCTGATGCGTACAAATATCTCTCGAATCACGATAAAACCCATCCAAAGTGGCGCTGTCCAGCTAGGATTTGAACTGCGAAACCAACGCCACCGATTTGCCGCCTTGTCGGTGAGATTCAAAGACGCCGCAAATCATTTCCACCGTCAAAGCGGCTTCTGTGGCATTGCATAGGGGTTCGCGGTTTTCCCTGATCGCGTCGATCAAGTCGGCCGCCGCTACATCGTGGTGCATCACGCGATGAATCAAGTCCGGGTCTGGTTCAGGAACATCGACGCCGCCGCTCGTGATCGGTAACCATTTCTGAGGCGGATCGGCGGCGGCGAATGGATTGCCGGGTTGAAGAAACGCCAGAGGGTTTCGGTCGGCGTAGATGGCGATGGTGCCCTCGCTTCCGATCAATCGCAAACCGAATCCTTCGTTTTGAGTCCCGTCGTTGGCGACCGAATCGAAGTAACCGATGACGCCGTCGTCGAGCACAAACCGAGCGTGCAGTTGATTTCCCGCGAGCGGCCCGAGGCCTTCGGCGCCTTCGCGGAAGTCAGAAGCAACCACCGGACGACCGTCCTGCATCATCACCGCCGAGCAGGACTTGGGTGGCCCACCCAAGAACGTCATCATGTTCAAAACGTGTGACCCCAACACCCAAAGGTCTTCGCCACCACCGCGACGATCACCTTTGCCACGACCGCGAATCTCCAATAAGCGACCGATCCGACCTTGACTCAACAGGTCGGCAATCACTTTGAGCGTGGGGTGATATCGGTTGCGGTGCGCGACGGCGACGCGAGATCGGTGTTCTCGACAAGCGGCCAAGACTTGTTCCGCTTCAGCGGGTGAACGGACGAACGGCTTTTCGACATAGACGCCTTGGGCACCAGCCTCGATCGCCGCCAAGATCATGTCACGGTGTTGATCCACATGTCGCGGGCAGACCGAAACGATATCCGGTCGTACTCGGCTGAGCATCTCGCGATAGTCGACGTGCCCCGCCGTTGATGGCAAGTTTAACTTGGTGAGTTCCCTCGAAAGACCTCGCGAATTGTCATCGGCGACGGCCACAATCGTGGTTTGTTTGAGTCGCTGCCAAACCGTATCAAGCCCGTGACCATAATCGCCGCGGCCCGTACTGCCGATGATGGCCACTTTCAACGGAGCTTCGTCGCTGGGTAGTTGAGGTTCCGCTTTCACGCCACCGGTGGCGAGTCCCGAGGCAATGATCCCCGAAGCGGTTACAATCAATTGACGACGATCCATGGCAAATTTTAGGTACACGGCAAGAAATGAAAACCAAGTCGCGGCTGTTATCTTAACAGACAAGCAGCTGGCCTATCGGGTCACACCTCTCGAAACGGCGATGCGAGAGTTCTTTCGCGTGCGTTTCGAGGCACTTGTGCTAGATTGACGTCATTCAAACGAAAGCCCGCACTTGGTGTGAAGTTCAGCTCACGTATGCCGTTGTGATTTCCCGAAGCGTTTGGCGGTGCATCGCAAGCGATGCTTAGCAAAGATCAGACGCGGGATTCGGGTTTAAACCGTCCGACAATCCCGAATCCCGCGTCTGACCCTGGCGAAGCCGTACCCCTGACCCTGGCGAAGCCGTACCACCGCCGACCAGCATGAAATGACTTGAAGCCAAATGGCTATACGCTGCATCAAATGCACGGATTGTTCTGCCCAGACTTTGCCTGTCGACGACAGCGCTCGCTGCAGAACTTGACGCTCGGCCAATCCTTGGCCCATTTTTTTCGCCAAGTGAAATCACGACCGCAAACCGGACAGGTTTTTCGCGGCAATACTTTTTTGCGATCACGGTTTTTCATGTGACATGTTACATGGTGATGCGAAAACGGATACGGAAAACCATTCGCGGACGCCCGATTGACGATTCAAATCGATTAGAATGACATCCATTCTCTTGCTTCGATTCCTCACCAAGTTTTGCGATGTTCATTCGATTCATTTGCCTTTGTTGCCTTTTCGTCTCGTTGTCGGCGCACGCGGAGCAGCCGCAGCGACCGAACATTCTCTTGATCATGGCCGATGACCTCGGCTTTTCCGATCTGGCTTGTTATGGCGGCGAAATCGCTACGCCGAATTTGAATTCGATCGCCGAGAACGGGTTGCGGTTCTCGCAGTTTTATAACACCGCCCGGTGTTGGCCGACTCGCGGGGCGTTGTTGACCGGACATTACGCGCAGTCGATCCGGCGTGATACCGTATTGGGCCTTCCGTCCGGTGGAGGAAATCGAGGAAAACGTCCCGCTTGGGCCGAGTTGTTGCCGCGCTATTTGAAGTCAGCCGGTTATCGTTCTTATCACACCGGCAAGTGGCACATCGACGGGATGCCATTGCAAAACGGATTCGATCGCTCGTATTACGTCGCTGATCAAGGGCGATTCTTCAACCCGACGCGGCACTACCTCGACGATGTGCCATTACCCGCAGTCGAGAAGAACACGGATTTTTACGCTACGATCGCCCTAGCCGATCACGTCACGTCGACGCTCGCCGGGCACGCAGCCGAACATCTCGACGCCCCGTTTTTTCACTACCTCGCGTTTGCCGCGCCGCACTTTCCCTTGCATGCGTTGCCCGAGGACATTGAACAATACCGCGAAACGTATCAGGCGGGCTGGGATGTGATCCGGGCTCAACGTTGGCGGCGACAACAGTCGCTCGGTTTGCTCGATCCGACCGCAGTCATGCGGACGTCAGCCACCGAACGAACGCTCGGACCGCCGTACGATTTCCCCGATGCGATCGAACAACTCGGTGGAGGTGAAATCAATCGCCCATTACCTTGGAATCAATTGACGGCCGAGCAACAGGAGTTTCAGGCAACCAAGATGGCCATCCACGCCGCAATGGTTCATAGGATGGACATCGAAATCGGCCGCGTGTTCGACCAAATCAAAAGCATGGGGCGGTGGGACAATACTCTTGTGATGTTCTTGTCCGATAACGGCGCGAGCGCGGAGATTATGGTCCGCGACGATGGGCACAATCCGAACGCCCCGATGGGTTCGGCGGAAACCTATCTCTGTCTCGGTCCGGGGTGGTCCACGGTCAGCAACACGCCCTTTCGACGTCACAAGACTTGGACGCACGAAGGCGGCATCTCCACACCGTTTCTCGTTTCGTGGCCGAGCGGCATTTCGTCCAAGGGTGAAATCCGCCGTCGCCCCAGTCACGTGATCGATGTCGTCCCGACGCTACTTGAGATAGCCGGTGCGGAAATTCCGGAATCGGCACCGGAACTTCCCGGGGTCAGTTTGGTCGATGAGTTCAATGGAGAGTCTTCGGCCGATCATCCGTCGATCTGGTGGTTTCATGACGGACACAAAGCGGTTCGCGTAGGCGACTACAAAGCGGTCGCGTCGCTGAATCAGCCTTGGGAACTATACAACCTCGCGATCGATCGCAACGAATCGAACGACTTGGCGATCGTACAACCGGACAAGCTGCAAGAACTCGTCGCCGCTTGGGACGCGCAGTATGCCAAATCCTTGGAACTCGCCACCAGTGACTTGGGCGATCAAGAGCGATCGAAAGCAAGCGGAAAAGATCCTCACAAGATCCAACCGGTGCCCGCCAACCGCGAAGCCGCCACGAACCGGCGCAACCAAATTCTGCTCGGGGGAGAAACATTGCAAATCGCCGGTCGCCACGCTTTTTTGATGAAACCGAACAAGCCTCTTGTTTCGGATCAATCCAAGCCTTGGATTTTCTATGCTCCGACGTTGCCAAGCTATCCGGATGCAGCGGAAAGTTGGATGCATCAGCAGTTCTTGGACGCGGGAGTCGCGGTGGCGGGTATCGACGTCGGGGAAGCGTACGGGAGCCCACACGCGTTTCCATTTTTTGATGCGCTGTATGACAAGATGGTTGCCGACGGTTACTCGGACCGACCGGCGCTTTTGGGACGTAGTCGCGGGGGTTTGTGGGTGAGCAGTTGGGCGATCGAACATCCCGACCGAGTCGCGGGGATCGGCGGCATCTACCCGGTTTATGACTTCACGACTTACCCCGGAGCATCCAAAGCGGCGGCAGCTTACGGGGTGAGTGAACAGGACTTGCTTCAAAGCCAAGACCAGCTCAATCCGATCAAGCGGGTCGCCACGCTCGCCGAAGCGAACATCCCGGTCTTCGTCATCCACGGGGACGACGACAAGGTGGTGCCGATCGAACCGAATGTGAAAACCATGCAAGCAACGTATCAGTCACTTGGAAAGGGAGATCGCATCGAGTTGCTGGAGATCCAAGGCCAGGGTCATAGTTTCTGGCCAGGGTTCTTTCATTGCCAGCCGCTGGTCGATTTCTTGATTCGTCAGGCTAAAAACGAATAAGAATTACCACCCCAAGATGTGGGCAAAAATCAACGGGGCGCAGATCGATGCGTCGCTTTGGATCATGAACTTGGGCGATTCGGGATCGAGCTTGTACCAGGTGATCTTTTCGTTCGGGACGGCTCCGCTGTAGCCACCATAGCTGGTAACGGCGTCACTGATCTGGCAGAAATAGCCCCACAACCGAGTGTCTTTTTCGAGGTCTTGTTTCAAGATCGGCACGACGCAGATCGGGAAGTCGCCCGCGATGCCGCCGCCGATTTGGAACATTCCGATCGGTGCGTCTTGGCTGGTCGATTCGTACCAACGGATCAACGTTTCCATCTGTTCGGTACCCGAAACGATGGCGGAATGATTGGGGACGGTTCCATCATAAACGCGGGCGGCGTAGATATTTCCCAAGGTGGAGTCTTCGATGCCGGGGGTAAAAATCGGGATGCCCGCGTCTTTGGCGGCCGCAACCCAACTGTTTTCGCGTGGCACTTGAAAGTGTTCGGCAAAACTGGGGTCGTCAAGGAGCGCGAACATGAACTGGGCAGGCATCCAGCCTTCCTTTTTGGTCGCCTGTTGAACCCAAAGTTTGGTCAAACGATGCTCCAAATGCCGCATCACCGTTTCGGGAATACAGGTGTCGGTCACGCGGTTGAAGCCTTCGTCACGAAGCTTGACTTCGTCGTCGACCGACAGGGCACGCCAATCCTGGATCGTTCGGTATTCGTCATGAGCGACCAAGTTGAACAGATCTTCCTCCAGATTTGCGGCGGTGCAAGTGATCGCGTGGACTTTGTTTTGACGGATCATTTCGGCTAAGGAAAGGCCCAATTCGCCGGTACTCATGGCACCCGCAAGGGTGATCATCATCTTCCCGCCGTCGGTGACAAATTGCCCATAGGCTCGGGCCGCGTCGCGAAGTTCGCGGGCGTTGAAGTGGCGAAAATGGGTTTCGAGAAAGTCGGTCACATTCATGGGGGGACTCGGCCGGTCGGCTCTAAAGATCGAGGGGAGTGAAAAAAACGGGTCGAAAGCAGTCCTCCAACGGGATCGGGGAACGCCCACTTAATTATTGTGGGCACCATCGGAACTGGCGTCGATCCCGTTGCCAACCCGGCGGAATTTCGAGCAAACTTTTGCGGAAGCGAAACTTTTCGGATCATCGGGCGTTGAAGAAGGGCCGGTCAAAACCGGACATAGGCGTTGGCCTGCGTTATCGCCGTCACCTGCTCGCCGTCACCTGTTCGCCGCACCTGCTAGAGGCCACCTCATTGAACCATAGCGATCAGCAACGTCAGCTCGTCCGCACGATCGTGTGTGGATGTTTGCTCACTGCGATCTTTCTATACCTTTCGTCCCCCCGAATGGTCCTGCATTCGTTCGCGGATTGGTTTCCATCGGAATCTAGCGAAATCAACACCGTTCAGGTATCCATGCGTCATTCGGTAACCGGACAATCGGGTGTCGGTCCGACAACCACAGCGCCGCCGCATGCGGATCTCGAACCAACGGCGATCGAGCCCCGCAAAGAATTGATTTCATGGTCGGTCGCCGGGTTCCCGTTTGACGCGATCCACTTTCAAGAAACACTAACGACTCGCACCCACTTTGTTAGTGGTTTGGCATTGTGTCTGGATGCATTGGCGTTCTTGCTGGTAGTTGGCGGAGGTTCCGTATTGGCTTATTACTACCACGTCCCGATCCGTCACCGCATGCCAATGTTCATCGTCTGGACGGCGTTGTTGGTCATCTTTGCCAGCGGCGTGGGATGGCTTTTTTGGGAATCCAGCTCGCGCATGATTGGATTGGCTCGTCTGGGCAAACTCACACAAGTCGAAACCGTTTCGCATGCGGCGTTTCGGTGGTTGCCCAAAACTCTACGTCAGCCTTGGAATCACCTTTACGGTTTTGACCAATACCCACTTCACGCTCCATCTGACCCTGAGGCTTTGCCGTACATCCGCACGTTTCCATCGGACACTTCAGAATTTGAGCTAGTTGATCTCATCGCCCGCCATCCCGCCATTCAAGCCATCGCATTGGAGGGAAAACTTGGCGAGTCGATGCGACAGACGTTGGGCTCGTTGAAATTTCTGCACACGCTGCACTGGGAAGGTGTTTCCGATTCCCAATCTGTCGCGAATCTCCTCGACAAGACACAGGGGTTGATCTCGCTGCGGATGTCGTTCGCCGCGAGTAAACAGCGTTCTGCGGAAGCCAACGCGAGCGAATCGCAGCCGGCCTTTAAAGCTCAACTTGATTTTCGGACACTTCCGCATTTGCAAGAACTTTGGATCAGCGGAGTCAATCAAAGTGAACTTGTGGCGAACGGATTAACGCATCCCGAGCTTGAACAGTTGTCCTTGGAGTTCGCCGGAGACAACCGGGTACCTGTCGTGGTGTCTGGGCTTCCCAAGTTGCGGTCCTTGCAACTTGCGGCAGCCCGTTCGGCCAGATCGAACGTCGCGATTGAAGTGCGTCACGTGCCCGAACTTCGAACTTTGATGGTGCCTGTTTTTCGGCCTATTAATTTGCAAGTCGAAAATGCGCCGAAGCTTAAATCGATCAGCACTACGTTCAGAACGCGGCGTGACCTCCAAATGAGCTCGGCGGATTATGCGCCTTGGTTTACGAGTTTGGACATCCAAAACGCGAGCAGTTTGATGGAGCTTTCACTAACAACGGTTTTCACTCGCCACTGGAATATCCAGGGTTGTCCCAACCTGCACCGACTGGAGTTGTCACAACCTTCGCAGCGTCGTTCATCACTCTTGAATGCGGATCGTCTCGAGCGGGTTTTGTATGGCGGGGATACGGCAACGGCAAACAACGAAAATTTGGCGCCGGTTTGGCGTTGGCTTCAAAACGCCCTGCCTCTCAATGAAATTTCGATCGAACAACTGGATCTGCGCCAGGTGGACTTCGCCACATGGAGCAAGATGAAATTTCTGGAGAAAATTTGTTTGGTTCGATGTGTTACGGAACCGTCGCAGATCAAACAGCTCGCCTCGATCACTTCACTTACGCAGATCCACGCTTCCGATATAAGGGTCGATGATGAAACCGTCGAAGAATTGTTGGCTGGTCCTCAACGCTGGGAAGATTTGAACTTGGATTGGACGGCAGTGCGGGAGATCCGAATCGTTGACCAGCCGCGACTGTGTTCGGCGTTTGGTACTCGGCCGCTCGACGCGACGTCCGTGCATTTGGTCAATCTGCCTCGACTTGATGCGAAGATCCAACTGCGTCGCAAAGTCGATGAACTCGTGATCGAGAACGTCCCCGGAATCGCGTCGCTAATATTATTCGAACGACTTCCCGCCAATGCGATAATATCAGGAATTCCTGGGTTGCGTGAGTTTTGTGTACGGCGTTCGGTTCTGAATGCGGAGCAATGCGAGGCATTATCGAGGGCAAGTAATCTTCAAACGTTGCGGTTGCCCCAATGTCAAGTTCCATCGAACCTTTTGTCCGATCTGTCAAAATGGAAACGCTTGATGGCGATCGACTGGACCGATCTGAGAATCGTCGATGTTTCGTCGCAACCACGGCCATTAGGCGATGAAGACTGTCAATCGCTCGGTTTGTTGGAGGGTTTGATCTTCGCGAATTTGGATCGCAGCCATGTGGGTGTCGATACAGTTCGGCAGCTAAGTTATTGCGACCAACTGCAAGCTTTGTCTTTGGTCGGCTGCCTTTCCACGGGCGATGAACTTGCGCCGTTGTTGCGGTTGAAATCACTCATGGAACTGCGAGTTGAGGCTTCATTGAATCCGCCGTCGGAATTGAACGAGGCGATCGAGGGCTGGGGCGAAGGCGATTTCCAAGAAATCTTCGCGAATGCCTGGGGCGGACGACAATTCACGTCCCGAGTATATCAAGGAACGCTTCGCGATCTGTTTTTAAGTGATCAAAGTCAAGACAACGTACCGCCGGCCGGTAGGATGAGTTGGTCGATTCAATATGAACCGTACCGAAATCCGAAAATTGGCATGCATCATAATGAGTCTGATTTCAAGCCGTCGCCCAACCGGGTTCGGAAGCTCGCCGCTCGTGGCTTAGGCCAACCGGTTGATGCTGCCGCGAACACCTCGCCACGGTGATTGTCAAACCAGCTAGGCCGAGCAGGTACATGTTGACCATCGAAATGATCGCGACGTCGTGAAACATTCCGTTGACAAGATAGCTGCTCAGCATCCCGAGCATGGTCATCCCGAGCGTCCGCTGCGGCGAACCAGTGGCGTGACGGCAACAAAGTTGCCACACGATGCACCCGAGTGAACCGAGCAAAAGAACTTGCATCGTCAAGCCGATCAATCCAAGATCCACGGCGGTCGAAAGAAATACGTTGTGTTGGATGTAGGGACGTACCGACTCGAGTGGCAAACCGTGGGTGCGGACCGTGTGATAGGGCTCGGCCGCGACCGTGTATTGCCCATATCCGTGACCGGCTAAAGGACGGTCTTTGAACATCTCCCACGCCACTACCGCGAGTAGAGGACGCAGTTCGACACTCTTAGCCGCGTCAGCAGCTGATAAATTCTTGTCTCGTTTGATTTCCAGAATCGAGTCTTTCAAGCCGCTGACTGCGAGGCCACCGACTAACACGATTCCCACGACGGCGATGATCCGCAGTTTCAACGGGGCGTAGAGCAATCCGATCGAACCGATCGTGACGGCGGCCCCCATCCAGACACTTCGCGTCAAAGTGCTATAACAACCCATTAAGGCAATCAACGCCAAAACGCCATAGAACAATTGACCGGCCCGCGCCGATGCAAAACAACGTGCCAAGCAAGCGGCCAAACCGATCGACATCACGATCCCGTTGCCGGCCGGGTTGAGCAACGGACCACGTCCCCGCCCATAGAACTCCCAGATCTTGGCGTCATTGATGAATTTCGGAAACACCAAGGCGCGGACGTTGATGACTTCCAAGATCGCAGTCAACGCCAAGTACGTACTCAAGATGATCACGGCGGTTGACAAGGTGTCGACAATCTTGCGAAGACTTTGATCGTCGCTTCCTTGCCGCAGTCGCATGCAAAAATAAAGTGTGCACGGCATCGCGAGCATGAAAAGCCATCGCGAGATCGGCGGATGCGGGGGCGTGGTCAGGCCAAAACGCACGCAACTCAGCAGCGCCCAGCCGACAAAACCGACCAGGATCACATCAAACCGATCGAGCGAATCGATCCGTTCGCCGCCACGAAGCATTCGCAATACCATCGCCGTCATCAATCCGAGCCACACGATTCGATCCAGACTCAATTGAATCGGACCGTCGAGGGCAAAAAACGGGGGCCCTAGAACCGTCCCCAGCAACAGGATACTGGCAACGGCCTGAACCGGGCGAACCTGCCAGAGAACCGGAAAGGCCCAGGGCAAAATCGCGAGCGTGAAAACGAGCGCAAGCCAAAACATGGTTAAACGTAGGTCAACGATGGCGACGGGGTGAAGCCGTCAAGGCGATTTCTCAGGAAAACCCATTAACGCGAGTTCCCCTCGTCTACACAGCGTTCGATGCCGTCTTGCCGTCTTGCCGTCTTGCCGTCTTTCGCTACGAGTTCGCCCTTGCGAAACCCGGATGCCTGCTGTCCGAAAACCTCGTTCATGGTAAAAACCATCACCAAACCAACCGGTCGAAATGATTCTACCGGTCAGTGGCTCAATTTCTTTGGCCCCCCACTTTGACGCAGCGCGTTATGTCTCAACACAGCCCCACGTACGCCATCACCATTCGCCTTCGTTATCCCGATGCGCCCGGAGCGATGGGCCGAATCACCACCGCGATCGGCGACGCCGACGGGGCCATCGGGGCGGTCGACATAGTCAACATCACCGGCCAAGCGATCTCGCGTGACTTCACCGTCAACGCCAAAGACGTCGAGCACGGCAAAGCGATCGTCGAAAAACTTCGTTCGGTTGACGGCGTGGAAGTGGTCCACGTCTCCGATCGGGTGTTCTTGATGCACTTGGGCGGCAAGATCGAAGTCATTCCCAAGACGCCGATCAAAACTCGTGACGACCTTTCGATGGCCTACACTCCCGGCGTCGCGCGGGTCTGTCGTTCGATCGCCGAGGACCCAGACGCCTCGTTCGCGCTGACGATCCGGCAGAATACGGTTGCCGTCGTCAGTGACGGTTCGGCCGTCTTGGGATTGGGCAACATTGGCCCCCGCGCGGCGATGCCGGTGATGGAAGGCAAAGCGATGTTGTTTAAAGAATTCGCCGGCGTCGACGCGTTCCCGATTTGCTTGGATACCCAAGACACCGAAAAGATCATCGAAACGGTTCGGCAACTCGCGCCCACGTTCGGCGGTATCAATTTGGAAGACATCTCGGCACCACGATGCATCGAGATCGAAGAGCGACTCGATAAAGAATTGGAGATTCCCGTATTTCACGACGACCAACACGGCACCGCGATCGTCGTTTTGGCGGGACTGAGGAACTCGATGAAACGAATCGGCAAGGAACTCAGCGAGGTCAAGATTATCGTCAACGGAGCGGGTGCCGCTGGTACGGCGATTTGCAAGTTATTGATGCTCGCCGGTGCCACCAACATCATCGCCTGTGACCGTGCCGGGGCGCTGCACGCGGGCGAGACCGAAGCCGACCGGACCAAACAATGGTTGGCTCAAAATACAAACCCCGAAAAGATCTCTGGGCCGCTGAGTACGGCGATCAAGAACGCCGACGTGTTCATCGGTGTTTCGGCGGCCAACGTGTTGACGCTCGACGACATCAAGTCGATGGCCGAAGATCCGGTCGTGTTCGCATTGGCCAACCCCGATCCGGAAATCGACCCACGACTGGCGAACTCACATGTGCGAATCATGGCGACCGGACGCAGCGATTTCCCCAACCAGATCAACAACGTGCTGTGTTTTCCTGGGTTATTCCGAGGCGTGTTGAACGTTCGGGCCTCGACGGTCAACAACCAAATGAAGTTGGCCGCCGCCGAAGCGATCGCGGCGGTGATCCCAGAGTCGGATCTCTTGGACGATTACATCATCCCAAGCGTTTTCGATCGACGTGTGGCCATGGTGGTAGCCAAAGCCGTTTCCGAAGCCGCCATGGAAACCGGCGTCGCCCGACGAAAAACCAAATCGGCGTTCGATTTGACTTGACCAATGGCTTGTGCACTCGTTCCCAGACTCCCGCCCTCTTTATACCCCACAATTCATCATGGATTGCTCCCCTGCCAGCTTGTCTGGCAGGAAGCCTAGGTTGGCAAGCTAGACACATTCATCCCCACGGGCGAGTATGCCGATACTACCGAGTGAATTGATCTTTCGTTTTCTGACGATTTTTCTATGATCCGTTTCACGTTTCACGGATCAACGCTCGGACCACCGCACGTTCAAGGATGAGCTATGCGAACTTTGCTTCTATTGGGATTAGCTATCGGCGGGGCTTTCATGGCCGGTTGGTTCACGATCGATCGCAACGACGGTCGCACGCTGATCGAAATCAACAAGGACGAGATCCGAGCCGATACGCGACAAGCGATCGACAAAGGCCGCGATTTGCTTGAAAAGCGCGAGCAGGAACGTCTCGCCCGGCAACAGCAAGCCGGCGGTGCGGCACCCGATCAGGCGACCTGGCCGCCACAGGGTAATTGGCCTGCACAAGGGACCGTTCAGGGAGCCGGATATGCCGGACCAGCGCCCTACAATCCCCAAGCACCCTATGCCCAAACACCGTATGGAGGTCAGCCGGGATACGGTGACCAGCCGGGTTATGGACAACAACCTCAGTACGGCCAACAACCTCAATACGGTCAACAGCCCTACGGCCAGCAGCCTCAATACGGTAGCGGGCCCGGTTACAACGCCAATTATCCGGCCCCGCTGAGCCCGCAGCCGGCCAGCCAGCAGCCCGCCCCGCGTTGGACGGAAATGCCGCCTCCTTGGCAACAGCAAACCCGCTGAGACGGAGTATTCTAAGCATCGCGTGAACATTAAGTGGTGGCGACTTTCAGTCGCCAAACCCTGAAACGTCGACTGAAAGTCGACGCCACGTTAAGAATCCATCACTTATTGTTCACGCGATGCTTAGCATCAACCGTTCGGGCTTGCGGCAAGCAGGCGAAACGCAGCGATCGACGTAGGCTGGGTCGGAGCCGCTTCGGCGCAGACCCGGCATTGGTTGGGAGCATTGGGGGTTGGGTCGTTTCAACAATCGCCAAAAAGTCAAAAGCCGGGTGTTCGTCGCAAAGCCTCCTTCACCCAGCCTACTTTTGCTACCGCAGGCAAGTCGAAATGGATTATCTTAGGAGGCAGCCACAGACCCGCCTCTCCCTCGATTTCCCTCCTGCACATGCCCGCCTCCCCGATTCACTTGCGGCTGATATCGCTGCTCAGTTCATTTGTCCATCCGTTCGTTCTGACGCTGACGGTCGGATTGGCACTCGGTTCATCCGCCGACGCCTTGGACGCTTGGCCTCAGTTCCGAGGTCCCAGCGGTGACGGCATCGTGGTTTCGCAAACACCACCGATCGTTTTTGGCGAAGACCAAAACGTCACTTGGAAAACGCCGCTGCCGGGCAAGGCTTGGTCGTCGCCCGTCGTGCAGGACGGTGTGATTTGGGTCACGACCGCGATCGAGCGGACTCCCACCGACGAAGAGCGTTTGGAACTGCTCAAGAAAACCGACAACGACGAAAAGAAATTCGGTCAATTGGCGATCGCCAAAGCGATCGAACTTAAAGCCATCGCGATCGACTTCGCCAACGGCAAAGTTCTCAAGACGATCGACTTGGTCACTGTCGAAAACCCTGATGCGATTCACTCGCTCAACAGCTACGCGTCGCCCACCCCGGTGATCGACGGCGACGCGTTGTATTGCCACTTCGGGACGTTCGGAACGTTCGCGTTGGATCGGATCAGCGGCACGATCTTGTGGCAACGCACGTTGCCGTTGCAACACGCGGTGGGTCCCGGAAGCTCGCCGCTCGTGCACGGCAACCGATTGATCTTGATCCAAGACGGCATGGACAGGCAGTACGTGACGGCCTTGAACAAGCAAACCGGCGAGACCCTTTGGGAGACCGATCGTCCGCCGATGGAAGCCCCTACGGGTGACCAAAAGAAAGCGTACTGCACGCCGATCATCGCGACGGATTCCAACGGCCGGGACCAATTGTTGTGCATGGGTTCGCAGTGGATGGTGTCCTACGACAGCGAAACCGGCGAGGAGTTTTGGCGTTTATATCACGGCAAAGGCTTCTCGGTCGTTCCACGGCCGGTCGTTCAGGATGACACGGTTTTCTTCTCGACCGGTTTCGGCAAACCGCAACTGTGGGCCGTCAAGATCGACGGCAGCGGCGACGTGACGAGCACCCATGTGCGATGGACCGTCACCAAAGGCATTCCCGCCAAACCCTCTCCGTTGATTCACGACGGATTGATCTACGTGGTCGATGATAACGGCGTCGCCTCGTGTTTTGATTGTCAGGACGGAACCGAGATTTGGAAAAAACGACTCGGCGGCAAGTTTTCCGCTTCGCCGATTCTCGCCGGCGGGCATTTGTATTTCGGCAATCATGAAGGAGAGGTGATCGTGATGACACCCGGTGAAGATGCCGAGATCGTTCAGACGAACCAGGTATCCGGCCAAATCATGGCGTCGCCTGCCGTCATCGATAATGCATTGATCGTTCGTACCGATCAGGCGATCTATCGGTTCGAGTGATCAGGTTTTTGTTTTGCAATCGGCTTTTATTCCCACGATCGGATTTTCGCTCGCCGCCGCGATGTTGGTATCGCTGGTTGCGGTTGGATCATCCCATGAGCCGGCGCACGTATCCGGATCGGATCACCGACCGGTTCAAACGGACACCTTCGAGGCCGGCGAGCGCCAACGGGTCACCATGTCGGAGATGCTCGACCTGGCCGAAGCGGCTCTGGCGTCGACAATCGCCAACGTGGACGACTACACCGCGCGAATGATCAAACACGAACAGGATCGCAGCGGCGTCTTGCAGCCACCGTCGGAATCGTTGATCAAAGTTTCGACCCGCCACCGAGGCGGCAAGCCGAATTCACCGATGAAAGTGTACCTGCGTTTCGATTCACCTGACGCGGTCAAGGGCCGCGAGGTGATTTGGATCGAAAACGAAAACGATGGCAAGATGCTCGTCCGGGAAGCCGGCATGATCGGCGGCATGATGACGGTCCCGTTGGCACCGGACAGTTTCTTGGCGATGCGTGGCCAACGGTACCCGATCACCGAGATCGGATTGACCCGGCTGCTCGAAAAGTTGATTGAGCGAGGCGGAGAGGACCGCGATTCCGAAGACGTCCGGGTGTTCAAGACGGAAGGTTACCCGTTCGACGGGCGGGAGCTAACGTTACTAGAAATCATCCGTTCTCGGCCGAGCGGCCGAGAGGGGGATTTTTCGCGAGCCGAGTTGGTGCTCGATCGCCAACGCAACGTGGTCGTCAGTTTCCGAAGTTTCGGTTGGCCGGATGCGAATCTGGCGGATGCGAATCTGGCCGTCCCGAGCTTGGTCGGTCCCGATTTGACCGCGGACGAAGCAGCCGAGCTGCCTTTGATCGAGTCCTATCAATACCTCGACTTGGAATTGAACGTGGGATTGAGCGACGAAGACTTTTCGACGTCCAATCCGGAATACACGTTCAAGAAATAGGCAATCGGCAAACCAAACACCGACTCGCTGCGTAGCGAGGGTCTTGCCTCGACGTGCCGGGGCGGAAGGTTTGTCATTTTGATGGCAAATCGATGTCTTTTTCGTCATTTTTCTTGTCCTGATTCCCCGTCCTGAGTCGTCAAGCATGATCGCTGACCCCCTTTGCGTCGATTTCGCCCAATGTGTCCATGTCACACAGCCCGCCGAATCGTTGTTGTCGTCCCTGATGGTCGTCGGGCAGATGGGCAAATGGTTGCCCGTGTTTTCGACTCCGTTGTGGGTCCTTTCGATGGGTCTGGTGATCGGCGCGTTGGCGATTTTGCTCGTCTACGGTGCCTTGGCTGCGTTGTCGTTTGTGCCGGGACTGGGTAACTTGCCCGATTCGCCCAAACGCGGCGTGACGTTGTCGTTGATCGCCGGTGCGATTTTTTCGGCGATTTTGTGCGTGCTTTACGTTCCCCAAGGCGGCGAGGACAAGGAGTTGCTGGTTCTGCCGATGATCGTCATCGGGGTAGGACTCGGGTTCGGACTCATTTACGGATTGTGGCATCGGACTCGGGACGAGTGGTTTTCGATCTTGGGCGAAGGCGTCGTGCCGTACCTGCTCGGCACGTTGCTCGTCTTTGCGACGTTGGGTTTAGTGTTGACGCCGTTTGTGGAGGAGCCCAGCGAGATCCTCAATAGCATTTCTTCGGTCAACTTGGTCGGTGATGGAACGCGAGTCGAAGTCGCCACCATCGCGCCGGCTTCCTCAGACGAACCCGAATTTTTGCCAGCCGGTATCACGTACAACTTCCGTAACGTGGCCGAGTTGCGGATCGAATCGGATAAGAAAGTGTTCTTGTCAGATTCAGATGATCCGGCCGCATTCAGCCGGGCTCCGATTACGATCAACCCGGGCAGCAGTGAAGCGATCACGTACCGTTACGAGGACCGCGAACAACCGCCGATTCCTGGCGATCCGAGCAAACTGCATATCTACAATCAAGAGATCGATCCGGCCCAGGTTACGTTCACATTCAAGAACCTGCCGCAGATTCCACAGGCGTCTTCGATCGTATTCACCGCCATCATCTTTTTCTTGACGATGACGGGATTGATGGCGATGCGTCAAGCCGCACCGCGAGTTTGGGCGTTGGCTCTATCGACGGCCAAAAACGAGATGGCGCAACCACTTTACCTGCTGTTGCTCGCGATCGGCATCTTCGGAATCCTGTTGTTCGGTATCTTCCCCTTCAACACGCTCGGCGATGACATCCGGTTGCTCAAAGACAGCGGTGTGACGTTGATCATGGTGTTGGGCATGTTGCTCGCCGTGTGGAGTGCCGGAACATCGGTCAGTGATGAAATCGAAGGTCGGACGGCACTCACGGTTTTATCCAAGCCCGTCAGTCGCCGTTCGTTCATCTTGGGCAAATACAGCGGCATCATGCTCAGCGTATCGGTGCTGTTTGTGATCTTGGCGGCGGTGTTGTTGGTCGTGTTGTCTTACAAGCCCATCTATGACGCCCGTGAGACCTCAAAACAGACACCCGAATGGCAAGAGGGACATGAGGAAATCATGACGACGCTTCCGGTATTGGGTTTGTATTTCATGGAAACGATGGCGATCGGCGGGATCGCGGTGGCGTTGGCGACTCGTTTACCGTTGTTGGCGAACTTCATCACCTGTTTCGCGATCTATGTGATCGGAAACTTGACCAGTCCGTTAGTCGTGTCGGCGAAACAGAACCCCGAGCTTGTCGGCTTTGTCGGCAAGCTGATCGCCGTAGTGGTGCCGAACTTGAACTCCTTCAATGTGCAGTCGGCGGTCGATGCGGGCAACGCCGTGCCGTTGATCTACTTGGCCGGTGCGTTCAACTATTTGTTCGTCTTCGTGGTCGCGGTTTGGATGGTGGCTATGCTATTATTCGAAGATCGCGACTTGGCGTAACTTGTAGGAAGGCGACTTCCTAGGCTGGACGCCTTTTCATACAAACAAAGAAGAGGCGTTGGCCGGTGAATCGTTTTTCAAGTCTGACTCAACCTCGTCGAGAAGCCGCCGAGCATGGTTCCGGATTGCTGTGGCTGTGGGCCACGATCGCCGGGCTAACCGTCCCGTTCTTGATCGTTTTATTCGGCGTCGTGGCCGAATTGATCGATCAGCGTGAGTTGACCCCGCCGTCAGTCCGTTTAGGTACCAACTTGGCGGTCCCGTTACCGTCGGGATTTGAACTGCAAGACGGGTTCGCTCAATTGGCCGAGTTGGTGATCTTGGCGTTGTTGCTTTCGGGCATCTTTTGTTTGGCCGTGTGGTTGAATCGACGCGCGGCGGACCATCGCACCCGCGTCGTCATCAAGTCACTGCACAAACGCGTCTTGGAACAAAGCCTGCGCCGCGCCGAAGTCGAGGGCGCCGCCGCCCAGCGTTCCCGGGCGGCGCAGTTGATCGGCAAGGACCTACCCGAACTCGGGATCGGCTTGTCATTGTGGTATCGAGTGATCCCGCGCAGCGTGTTGATGTTGTTCGGCTGTGTGGGTTTGGCACTCATGGTCAACGTTTGGTTGGCGATCTTGGCCGTGATCAGTGGTGCGGCGCTGTGGCGACTGTATGGGCGGCTGCGAAATCCGGATTGGTTGGAACTTTCGCGATTCGAAATTCCAGTGATTCGAGAACGATTGGTAGGTTTGATCGGCGACGCCCCGATGATGGCTCGCCTGCAAGCCGGCGGTTTGGCCGATCAAGCGTTCGATGCCGAGTTGGAATCGTTGGACCGGCGAGTTTGCGGTGACGATGCGAGACGCGGTCGCTTGTGGCCATTGTTGATGTTCGCGGGCAGTTTCGCGATCGCGTTGTTGGTGATGGGATTGGGCGCGAACATATTAAACGTGTCGGCCGAATCGCTCGATGCAGGCGTGGTGGTCGACCAAGGACTCAGTCTACCGGCTTCGTTGGTGCTCGGCTTGGCGTTGACCGGTGCGGCGTTTTCAGCGGCGCGAATCAGCGAACTGGCTCGCCAATTACGTCGCAGTGGTCGGGCGTGCGAAGCGGTTTATTTCTACCTTGAATCCAACGACGATGTCGCACCGAGCGAGCAGCGAGTGGGCTTGGCCGGTTTGCGAGAATCGGTCGACTTGCAAGACATTTCCTTGCAAGACGCTTCCGGCAAACCCATCTTGAACAACCTCAGCTTGTCGTTGCAACCAAAATCATTGGTGGGCTTGTTGGGAACCGACGAAGTTTCGACGCGTTCATTGGTCGAATTGCTGATGGGTTTCGGGCGGCCACACCATGGCATCTTGCAGATCGATGGTATCGCGCTACGTGACGTTCATCCCAAAGCGCTTGCCAATCAGGTGATGTGGATTGCGCCCGACGGCCCGCTATG
Organism: Neorhodopirellula pilleata; assembly: GCF_007859915.1. GTDB lineage: Bacteria > Planctomycetota > Planctomycetia > Pirellulales > Pirellulaceae > Rhodopirellula > Rhodopirellula pilleata. Next base: position 262,849 of record NZ_SJPM01000006.1, on the reverse strand, counting down.
GGAAGGAACGATTACGGACAACTTGATGGCCGGGTTGGATCGCAACGTAGACAAACGCGACATGGTCGACGTTCTCGAAGGTCTCGGCATGTACGAAATGATCACTCGTTTAAGCGATGGTTTGGATACGATCGTCGGTTCGGCATCGAGCTTGAACACGAATCGTTCGTCAATTAGCGATACTGCAGTTCGCGATGGGCTTTCGATGAACTCGCGATACATGCTCGGCATCGCCCGAGCGTTATTGCATCGTCCGGCAATTGTGTTGGCCAACGAACCCCCTGCGCCGACGGAACACCTCAGCGAAGACCCGTGTCTAAAATCGCTACGGAAGCTGGCCGATTCCGGATCTCTCGTGGTGGTGCTGCCGCATCGCTTACAAACATTGCGACACTGCGATCGCGTCGTGCTGCTCAACGGAGCCAACTTGGTCGGCGAAGGCCGCCACACGGACCTGCTCAATTCAAGCGACTTGTATCGCCACTTGAACTATCTTCTATTCAACCCCTACCGCCATCGCAGTGGCCGATAGCGGAGTCCCCATGAATACGATTTGCACCATGAATGATCACAAGTTTGTCCGTCGCCTCTTTTTCAGTTTGTTTCTGGTTTGGTTGTCGGTCGGCCGGTTTTCGGTGGCGCAAGAGGCCGTTGCGAAACCCGAGACGGGGGTGGCACGCCCGGTCTCACCGAATCAATTGCCAACGGGTCAATTGCCACAGGGCATCAACGACAACTTTAAGAATCCCGAACTCGATGTGGATGAATGGATCGAACGATTCGAGGTGGAAAGCCGTGAAGTATTCGCGGCGCAAGAAGAGGTTTTGGCGGCTTGCGAAATCAAGCCCGGCGATCGCATCGCCGACGTGGGAGCGGGGACGGGTTTTTACAGCCGTCTGTTCGCCAAACAAACCGGATGGGATGGATGGGTTTATAGCGTCGACATCGCCCCGAAGTTTTTGCAGCACATTGCCGCGCGTGCCACGACCGACGGAATTGAGAATCTGACGCCGGTGCTCGGGACGGACGTGTCAACGCGATTGCCATCCGCATCGGTGGACATGGTTTTCATCTGCGACACTTATCATCACTTTGAAAGTCCACAACAATCCCTCGCGTCGATCTATCGGGCGCTCAAACCGGGTGGGAGATTGATCTTGATCGATTTCAACCGCATCCCCGGCGTTTCACGTGAGTTTTTGATCGGTCACGTTCGCGCGCCTAAAGAAGTCTTTCAAGATGAAGTTGTCCAAGCGGGGTTTGAATTCGTCGATGAAATCGAAATCAAAGCGTTTGAAGAAAACTATTTGTTGCGATTCCAGAAGCCGGTCGAAGCGGCAAGCAAGTAATCAGACTACCTTTGCATCCATTTCGTCCGCTCATCCTTCGGCAATTTTTCAATCGAGTAACGTAGCATCGTTCGTGGCATCGTTTTCGCGTACTTGCTCAAGAAGCCTTCCAGCCGGGCTAAGTCTCGTTTACCCATTTCGCGAAGCATCCATCCGATCGCCTTGTTCATCAGGTCGTGTCCGTCGTTCATCAAACGCGTGGCGAGGTCGATGATTTCGTCGAATTCGTCGTTCTTAATCAGCGGGTAGGTTGCCAACACCGCCACGCGCCGTTCCCACAGCACATCGCTCGCGGCGAGCCGATCGAGAACGTGTCTTTCATTTGGGTTGTCGACCAGCCAAGCCCCGAGAATCTTTGGTGCCGTCGAATCAACAAGATCCCAATTGTTCACCGCGTTGAGATTTGCCAGATAGTACTCGACGATCTCGCGACACTCCCATACACGATGAGGATTCTTCGGTTTCGTTGCTGCTTCATACTGACCAACCAAAACCATCATGCCCGTCAACCGACACTCATGCCAAGGCGATGCAAACAGCTTGTCCAACTCGTCACGTGACAAGTCGCGAAATTGCAGCGCCACGTTTCGTTGATCCGGCACCACGCAGCCGAGAAATCGATCGCCCTCGCCATACCCGCCCGGCATCGCTTGAAAGAAGCCGGGGAAGAAAGCGGCCTTGTCTTCGCGAGCCACCTTCCGTAGCGATGAGAGAACCTGCTTCGCCGTCATGGGATTGGTATTTCAAGTGGAACGAACAAAACATTTTCAGGATGCTCGAAGTCTTATCGGTCGTAGAACGATTTGACTCAAGGTCGCGTGATGATCGGGGCAACGGAACCGGGATTGTTTGCACTGACGGCCGCCGCGTAAACGTCGATCTGTCCGGACGTGAGTTGGTCACCTGGAGGAAGCTCGAAACGTCCCACGCCGACACCTTGGCGGTGAACGTCTTCAATCGGGTTGGGACTTTTACCCGTTCGGTCGATCGCGATCGATTGAATTCTCATGCGATGCACGACGACTTGGTAGCGGACTTCCGGTGGCACGTTGACGCGGACTTCCTGTTCGATCGGCAAGCCGGTTACATCGGTGGTTTGATAAACATCGACGCGCGTCGCTCCATTGTCGCGAGGCAATTTCACGCGTCGGCTTTCGCCTGGGTTCAAGGTGTACTGAGGTTGCTTGCCAGGGTTTTGAACATCGGTCAACGTGACCACCAGCATCTCGTCATGCGTATTGGTGAACTCGACTTCCACCGCCGGCAGTGGAGGATTGGGAACCGTGTTGGATTCCAGCAATATCGACCGAGGTTGAAAACTCGGAAAACGTCCCGATGCCAACGGGACACTTCCCAGTTGTAGTTGTGGAAACAGGGGCGGATAACCGATCGGCGGGTAGCCTCCAAGATAAGTCGTCCCGCCGCCAAAGTGGCTGCCCAACATCGGTTGGCCTAAGCGACCGTGACCGATGTAATCATGGTCCAGCCAATCGTTCAGGTAAGGTGCAAACCCACGACCGCTTCCGATGGGACGGACCGTCACGGTGGCGGGAACGAATCGGGGAATTCTCGCGTCCAAGTCCGCTCGTTCGACCGGCCCATAGCCATCACGAGGGAAACGAATGATGCGGTTCAGTTCCAGGTTGTAGAACCCGAGATACCGTCCGCCGGGAAGGTCATATCGGGGGGCACGTTGGTAGAAAAACCGATCGCCGGAGTTTTCAAAAACGGAAAGGCCAGCGGCGCTGACATCGATCACGCCGGTGACATTCCCCAACGCGTCGACCATCTCAAGGTCGGCCGCTGAGGCAGATGTCGCGTTTGCGGCCGAAAGACTGATCAACACACCAAGAACAAGTGCGGTCCATTTCATTGTTTCAATCCCACGTAGTTTCAATGCCATCTAGGAACATTTCTCATCCTATCCCATCCGAAGTCCAGACAATGAAAAAACATTCCCTGCTTTTTTGCGGTTAGGCGAGCAAATCCGATGACAAAGCCGCATCGAATTGGCCCCGCGTGAGGACGGTCGGCACGCCGGCTTCCCGAGCGGCCTTCAATTTGGCGACTTGAACGTGCGGCCCATAAGCGATTACGCGAGCGGCCGGACACCACCGTGCACACGCATCGACCAAACCTTCGACAGCTTTGGCTCGAGTGGACAGATCCACGATCACAAATGCCACGTCCAAGGCTTGAGAGGGAATCGATCCCGACAACTCAAAGGAACGTCCATGATTGGAGGCCGCCGCGCGAACGCGAGAAGCGAAGATCAGGTCGCCCGACAAAAACAACACACCACTGCGGGCGGATTCGGGATTCGAAGAAGTCGGAGAGGAATTTTCAGTCGTCATGAATCGCTCACTGCTATCGGAAGGTAATTCCACGTGATCCGCAGAATCGTTCAAGTCGAACGCGTCGTTTGGACGATCCACGAGAAGGAGAATTGGATCACCGGATGAATCAAACACAACCTCAAACGGACTACGCCAGCTTGTCGGGTGCCTCGACCGGTACGCCCGCACCGTATCGCGAAAAGTTATTGACCATCAAGACGCCCGTGACGGTCGTCTTAGCTGAAAAAAAAGAGACGCTGCGCAATATCTTGTCATTGGTTCCCGGCTCGATGTTGACGTTCGATACACATTGCGACCATCCGTTGGAACTGAGTGTCGGCGGCCACGTCATCGCCAACGGGGAAACGGTAAAAATCGGCGATAAGTTTGGCATCCGGATCCGCCAAGTCGGCGTCGAGAAACCGGAATAGTTGCATCACTCCGGTTCGATTCCGAAGTCGCGAATCGTGGTCAAGGTATGAAGCTTCAGACCCTTTTCGGCAAACGCGGCTTCCCCACCGGCCAATCGATCGATGATGGCGAGCACGTAGAGCACGTTCAAGCCGAACTCGCGAGCCGCGTCGACCGCTTTAATCGCGCTGCCGCCGCTGGTGATCACGTCTTCCACGATCACCACATTTTGGCCGGGTTCGACCGGGCCTTCGACTTGGCGGCCCATCCCGTGTTCTTTGGCTTCTTTGCGAACCATGAATCCAGACAATTCGATGTCTTGGGTTCCCGCGATGGTCACGATCGACGCGGTGATCGGGTCCGCCCCGATCGCCATTCCGCCGACCGCATCGGGGATCCCCGCCTCGGCCGCGTTTCGCGAGATGAAGTCGAGCATCGCGTTGCCGACCAGTCCGGCACCCTTGGGATGCAGTGTCACGCGTCGGCAATCCAGGTAATAACTCGCCGTTTTGCCGCTGGCCAACGTGAAGGTGCCTCGCTGGAGCGCTTCACGCTCCATCAACTCAATCAGGGCTTGATGGGGGGACGAGCCGGCCATGGATCGGATCACTCAAATAAGGGAACGGGTTGCTTGGAAGTTCCGAACTTCATAACAGAAAAATTCGGGATTAGGCACCCCGGCGATGGCGACTGTTCTCACCCACCAAGGTTACCGACCCTGCTAACGCCCCACCGCGATTCCCGTTTCCCGAATTTCCAGAACGGTTCGATCGGGGGACAAACGTTGCCCCTGGGAAACCACGCGACCGCCGACAACGGCCGATGCGGCCGAGATGCCAGCGACGGGGGACGAGAAATAGATCGCCTGGACATCGCCGTTCGCCTTGGAAGGTTCCGTCACCGTGACGCCGGTTCCTTGAAAAGGATTGTTTCGCAGAATCTCGTCGATCGACCAACGTTGCCTTCGATCGATCGCCACGGTGTTCCGTTTCTTCAGCACGGGCATCGCGTTCGGTTTAACTTTCGCTTCACGATCCCGCGATTGCAATGAGACCGGACGAACATTCGATGTATCCGTTTCGCGTTCAGGTTGCCGCGAATGATCCGATGGCCAAACCGCGTAGAGGGTCAACGATAGCACGGCGATCAAGATTAGCTGCTTGTTTTTCTTGGTCATGCCATATTTCCTTCATCCGATTTGTCTTCAACGGAATCGTCTTGAGCGGAATCGACTTGGGCGGCGGGTTCGTCCTGGATGATCGCAATCGCGATTTCCAGTTCTAGCTGAAAACGAGGTTCACGATGAACATTTTGTTGTCGAGCATCCCGGTCGCTGTTGGCGGAAATCCGGGTCCACGTTAGACGTCGACACATTGCGGGAAGACGCTCTGCCGAATGGTGAAGGAACCGACATGCTTGAGCGTAGGTGCCTTCCATTCGCAGTGTCATCGGACACCACTGTAGTTCCATCGACGCATCCGAATCCGGACTCGGATTCTCCGAACGTGATTCGCTCTTTTTGATTCGGATCAGTTCGACGGTCATTCCGAAACGCGTTGCTTGTTCATGGAACGATTCAGCAACCGATCTCAGTTGTTTCTTATCAGCGGCGGCATCCGTGCTGGCCTTCAAGACCCAATCGTCCAACGCTGCGGTTTGATGCGTCAACTCTTGTCGAAGTTGTTTCAATTTGGCTTGACGAACCGGAATAACCGCTCGGGCCTCTGTCCAGTGCCGAACATCATCGAGACTGTAATGGTGGTCCACCGGCGTCGTCTCGAGAACGGGGATCAATCGCGTCCAAAAAGCATCCGGCCAAAGCATCATCGAAGCAACGGTACCGATCAAACAAGCCGCTGTAATCATTCCTATGCAATGAATCCGTTCGATGCGTCGCAACCAGGCATCACTCATTCGTCGTTTCCTCTGTCGATCGTCTGATCATGCGGCCCTGTTAGCCGAGTGTCCCAGCGAAAGCGTCCGTCGAGTTCATAGAACCATTCTGATCCATCGCGACGATTCTTGGGCGATGAATCGTCGGAGGGTCTTTCGGTTGAGACAATGACCGAGTGCATCTGTTCATGTTGCTTCGGCGTTTCGATCCAGTTTGATTGACGAAGGTGTTGGGCCATCTCCAGCAAGGCCTCTTCGGTTTTTGCCACTCCGGCAAAAGACCACTGACCACTCACAAAATCAAGTTCCGTGTGATGCAGATCGATGTTTCCATGAGGGATTGCTGCGGCAATCGCGGCCAAGGCTTGCAATGCCTCGTCGTTGGGTCGATGCGTCGCGATCGTTTGCAGATGTTCGAGATCGCGAAGGCATTCTCGCTCGACGGTTTGGAGTTGCCGCACATGATCTCGGATCGGCTCGATCACTTCTTGGCGACGTCGTTGATCGGCGTGCCGTTCACGTTGAACGATATAACCGTCGACGCCGAACATGACCGTGATAATCAGGCCAATGATCAGGCCGGCCGACCATCGCAATCGCACGGTTTCAAAACGTTGGTTGAGTTCAAACGCGGCCGGCAAAAGGTTGGCCGTTTGAAGCGTCCGGCGGACCGCCGCCCTCTGTGTTCCTCCCACGCACGGCAACATCGCGAGTGACGTTGCGGTCGCGTGTCCGGGCTCTAGTTCCGATCTCCAAAGGGCGACCGGACGGTTTAATCCAGCCGACCACTGGCCCAGCAGTTCGACGGAGTTCAAGCCGCTCTCACCGAGTATTTCAAAGAGCGACCCGCCAAACAAGATGGGTGACTGTTCAGAGATTCGATCGGCAAATTTTTGATCGTTGGTTAACCGACCGTAGTATTCCAACGTCGCGTCTATCTCATCGGCGATTTTGTCTCGCCACTGTCGCCATTGAGCCGGGCTTGGGCGAAGGTCTGGTCTTGGACTCTGACGAGTGACGGGCGGTAACGCGCGGACCAATACCGGATTCATGTCATCAAACAACGTGATGGTTCCGCCATCACGATGCAACATCACGACACATGGCGAGTCGAAGCCTATGGCTTCGGGCGATGCCAGTCCGACGGCGACTCCATCGGGGACGACCCAATCGACGCGATAGCCTCGACGGTCCAGTACCGACGCGATCTGAAATAAGGCGTCTTCATCGACCGACACTGTTGGGCGTCGTTGAACTGGACGTCGCTGGGGATCGGCCGAATTCTCGTTTGTCTGGGCGGGTTGAGAATGAAAATGCAACCAAGTTGTGGGAACCGACAGGGCGACCCGTGTGCGACTCGGGGAAGTACTCTCGGGAAGTTGATCGTCCAACGTCTCGCATAGGCTGGCGACCCATTGCGTGAGGTCCTCGGCCGGCCAATCACACGTTTGTGTCCACGTCGAGAGCACATCGATCTCGACCGCCGTGTTTTGATCACCCGGTTGCAGGTGGGTAAGGTTCAGCGCAACGAGTCTCAACGCATCGGTAGTGATATCGATGCCGACGCTGACTTGATCGGATGGAAACGGATGCAACCTCATACCCAGATATAGGTTGCTCGATCGGACCACTAGGCAACGATCCTGCTGCGTGATCGCAATGCGGAGAAAATCGAAATCGCAAAACTGTTACGATCGTTATTTTCGATCCTGAACACGATATCGGGTTGTCGTTCAGACTCGATCAACAGGCGGCAAGCTGTTCCAGGCTGGCTTGACGCCTAAACCGTTACTTACCCCATCCGGCGATGTCGATCAGCATGTCAGTCAGCGAGCTGACCGGTGCGGCCGGTTCGGCGTAACTCCACATATTGCGGATCAAGTCGGTCATCAACATGCCACCCAAACTCATTACGATCAAGATTAACAACAGTCCAATCGTTTGAAACAGCGTGAAGGGAATTTCATAGGACGCCGGCATGCCGATCGAACCCGGCGCGGCACTGCGACGACCGGCGGTTTCCACGACGCCCGCTTCTTCATCCATTCCGACGGCGTCGGCTTGGCCGTCGGCGACGCCCATTCCGTCGTCAAACCCGCCGTCCATCACAGGCGCTTCGTCGAATGCGACGTCGCCATCAAAAGCAGCTTCGCTGTCGAATGCGGAGTCGACTTCGACCGATTCGGATTCTTCGATATCGATGACCTGTGACGCGGATTCGTCAGATGCTTCGAGTTGGATACCCGATGGCGACAACTGGAATTCCTCGTCGGCTTGAAAATCCACCGCAGACCCGCCGGAGTCACCGGGGATCAAACCTGATCCGTAGTCGCTACTGCCTCCTCCGGAACCACTGCCGTCAGATAGTTCCGCGCCGAGGTCAAGTGCCGAGATGCTACTGCCAGCCAGATCCAGAGGCTCGCTTTCTAGCGACAATCCGCTGTCCGAAGGGCTCATCAAGTTGATGCCGCTGTCCCCGGCGATCGAAATGTCGCTACCCATGCTACTGACAACAAGATCGCCGTCGTCGTCGGCAATGATCAAATCATCATCATCGGCCAAGGCATCATCGACTCCTGAGGATCCGCCTTCTTCGGCACCGAGCAAAGAACTGCCCAGTAGATTTTCACTATCGCCTGAAAGGAGTCCGCTGCCTGCCGACTCGCCGGCGAGCAAATCTAATTCGCTGAGCACATCACCGCTCAGGTGACTTTTCGAACCGATCGAACTGGCGCTGTCCTGCAAGTCCAGGTCGTTCATCAACTCCAAACTGCTAGCGGCGTTGTCGCCACCACTGACCAAACCGAGGTCTAAGTCGGCATCACTATCATCGGCGAGTGCGTCGCTCGATTCGTCGGAGTCGAGATCCAAGCCGCTCAAACTCGCCTGTTTGGGACCAGGCGTAGGTGTATCATCGCCGAGCGACAGTTCCTCCGAACCGGCCAAGTCTAGCGAGCTGCCCAAGTTGAATTCGTCGCTGTCGTCATTGGCACTCACGCCCAAGTCCAGCTCCCCGCTGTCGTGCGATAGTGCCGGACCCGAAATGTTGAATTCGTCCAAATCCAATGGAGCATCACTGCCCGCTGAGGAACCCCGAACGACCTGCACGTCCGATCCGATGCCCGAATCTCCGGCGACCAAGTTGACGTCGCTATCGCCCGCATTGCGCGGCAACTCCATCCCGAGTTCCAAACTGCTGCTTCCGCTGCCGTCATCATCAAGGATCGGGTCGCCGATCGCCAGCGAACTGTCGTCGCCACCGATGATCGTGCCCGGTTTGGAACCGCTACCGTCGGCGGCCAATATGCCCGATCCGAATCCGGACAGGTTGGGCAATTCGTCCTTGAGTCTTTCGATTTCGGAATCAGGGAACTTCCAACTTGAACCGTCTCGAAATCCGCGGACTTGCCCTTGGCTTCGCAGATCGATCAATTTTTCCGTGGGAATGCCGAGTTGTTTGGCGGCGTCTTCAAGCGATAAGTAGGTGGCCATAAGTCAGTCGCGATCGCGAGGGTGCCCGTTGAGACGTCGGATTTCTTCCGGCGTCGGCGAGGTAGCGTTGAGTTGCAAAGTAAAATCGGCGTCGATCGCCCGGCTGCTCGCCAGACGGATCTCACCGCTAGAACCTATATGATACACAGCCATCCATTGTTTTTGAGTGTTTACAAGGGTAATTACCTGAGTTCCCTGGTCGTCAACGTGTGAAAAACCGATCAAATCCCCCGATCCGGCAACATCCCTCCCCCCGCGAGCCTCGATCACGGTCACTGTCGAGTCGATCGTCGCGGGCGGTGAGCTCAGCGGAACAGGATTTTGAGCCACCGCTGCGGCCGGCGGTTGGCCCGAAAAAATCGTCCCCAAAGCGAACCCGAGCAGGAGGACGACGACCGTGGAGAGTAGTTTCGACATGCTGGAAGGACCTAACGCGATTTGTGGTCATGCAGAAGTGGTTTCAAGCCCGCATCATGACGATTTCCGTTCCACCTGCAAACCTCGATATGAATCAGGTGATCGAGCGTCGGATGTCGGGGGATGGGGATCGCCCCAACTGAACTTGCGGTTGACTTTGCGACGTTGCTACGCTCGAGAACGACCTCAAAGATTTGTTCATCCCGTGAAATAAGGACATCCATGAAACGGGTCCACCTATGCTCCATCGACGCGGCAGCCGATATCTATCGTCGAACCGCACCGTCGATCCCATTCCAAGGGCATGGTTGCGTTTTTGACTGTGACCCGAACGGGACCGGTTGGCTCGTCTTTGCGGCCCCCGCACCCATGCCGATGGCGACCCACATCCCTCGCCGGCGGCGTGTGTTGGTGGTCGGGGAACCCTCGTCGATGGTTGTTTGGTCGCCCGAATATCTAAACCAGTTTGGCATTCTGCTCTCGCCATACAACATCGCAGGTTTTGACGGTCAATGGGTGGAGTCCCATCCTGGGTTGCCATGGTTCTATGGATGGAATCGGCAAACCGACCGCGTCTTGACGCACGAGGAGCTTCGATGTCGCCCGATGCCGGAAAAGAACGCCGAGCTATCCGTCGTTCTCTCTAACAAGGTGATGCACCAAGGACATCGGACGCGGTTGCGTTTTGTGGAGTACTTACGCGGAGAAATGGGGAATCGTTTGGCAATCTTTGGTCGCGGGATTCGAAACGTCGACGATAAAGCCAGCGCGATCGACCCATTTCGTTATCACCTCGTTCTTGAGAATTCGATCGAGCGAAACTATTGGAGTGAGAAGTTAGCGGACTCCTATCTCGGTTACTCGTTCCCGCTCTACGCGGGCTGCCCGAACGTTCTGGATTGGTTCGATGAGCGGAGTCTCGTCCAGATCGATATCGCGGATCCACGCGCCGCCGCAGCTCGCGTACGTGAGATCGTCGATAGCCGATTGTTTGAAGATCGTCAAGAAATCATCAACCAAACGAGAGCTCGAGTTCTTGGCGAACTTTCGTTCCCGGCCTGCATCGCGGCGGCGCTCCAGGACCTGAGCGACGAAGAATCGGTCCTGCAACAAGCCGCCATCATCCGACCGCCTAGCCCGTTGCGATTCGCACCTCGCGTTAAGCGAGAGGTCACGCGTCTTTACCACAAACTGAACTCCCGAATCCTCAAGTCCGCATGAGCGTCACGACCTACCACTCTTCCACGGAAAATCAAATATCATGAATATCGCACGGCATCGTATGTTACGACTCAAGACGCTCCGAGGCATGACGGTCGTTCACGTCGGAGCCCACCTGGCACAGGAAGCCGAACGGTACGAGAGTGTATGCGCACGACGAGTCTTGTGGGTCGAAGCCGCCCCGGATACCTACGAGAAATTACAGCAGACGCTTAGTCGCCGCGATCCGAACCGTCGTAGCGCGTTACAAAAGGCGCTTTTCTTACCACCTACCGAACATATCGCCATCAATGCCTTAGCCGGCGCGAAAGACCAGGGCGAAGCCGAGTTCGTACGGTTCAACAACCATGGGGCGTCGGACTCGATTTTTCAATTGTCGAGTCAATGTAAAGAGATGATCCCTGGGTTGCATGCGACCGGAGAGGTGTTGCGACTGCCATTTCGAAAACTAGACAGCATTGTCCGAGATGCCGGAATCGAACCGTCGGAAGTCAACTGTTTAGTACTCGACGTCCAAGGCGCCGAACTGTTGGTGCTGCAAGGTGCCACTGAGATCCTTCAAAATATTCAGTGCCTGGAAACGGAACTATCGACCAAACCGATTTACGAAGGAGGTGTTCTGTTTGATGAACTGAATGCTTTTTTGGAACAGAAACAATTCCATTGCAAAACAAGGATCCGAAAAGTCCACCAAAACGCCATTTACGAAGCGGCGGCTTAAAGCCTAGCCGATTCATATACCTCTTTTTCTATAGCAGGACAACGAAATGATTACAGTGATCAAGAAAAGGTTTCATCAATGGGCCGGCCCTGGTCGTAAGCGATTCTTCAATGATGACTTCAACTGGGAAACCTATACCCGCGATAAATATGGTCCTCAACAAGTAATGCTTGATCGCGACTATGACCTTCGTGTCGACGAGAGAGCCACTTTTGATCCCCTGACCAAGCGATTGAATACGGGAACGCTGCGTCTGCATCCCAATTTCCACACCGTCTATGAAACCATCGGCCGGCTTGCACCTGCGAGCGTTTATGAGATCGGCTGTGGAGGTGGCGATCACATGCACAATTTGTCGAGGCTTTACCCTCACATGACGATTCAAGGCGGAGACCGATCGACCAGTCAGATCGAGTTTCTGCGGGAACGGAATCCGGATATTGCTGAGTTTGTACAGCAACAGGACATCACGATGCCGTTTTCCAGCCACTGGCGAACTGCCGAATTGGTGTACAGCCAAGCTGTCATCATGCACATCAAGACCGCCGTCAGCCACCTTGTGGCATTATCGAACATGTTCCGGTTAGCCCAGCGATACGTCGTGTTGATGGAAAACTACGGCTGTCATCCCTTTGTCGATGACATCAAGCAGCTTCACCAAGGCGGTCATTTGACCTGGGAGAACGTCCATTTCCACGAGGCTCACTTCGACGGTCGGCCGTACTGCTTAGTCGTCTCTCGCGAGCCTTGTGACCTGCCCGTCTTGCAAGACTATTTCGCTCTTCCACATGCCACGAAGATTCGGTATTGAACCTCTTGTGACTTTTTCGCAATCTTTCATTGAAGGGCTAGGAAGCCGATGTTGTCCATTCTTGATTTCGTACGCTCGAACTGGCGGAAAGCAAACTCGCTGGGGCTGGCGTTTCGCAGTAAATTGGTTGCGATGACGGTCGGCCGTCGGCCGTCAAAAAGTTGTCAAGTGAAACAGCTTGATCAAATCATCGGCAGTCGTTTCGATCTGAAACGCCCGGGCCACTTCGTCGAAGTCGGTGCCTACGATGGTGAACGATTCTCTAACACCTCATGGTTAGCCGACAACGGTTGGCGGGGTGTTTATGTCGAACCCTCGCGTCAATTCAGCCAGTTGTGTCGACTGCGGCACCTTTTCAACGATACCCAAGTGCTCAACTTGGCCGCGGGAGAGGAAGAAGGCGAAGTCATGCTGATGCAATCCGAAGCCCTCAGCACCATGTGTGAAGGGACATTCGATGAATATGGACGCATTCCGTGGGCAAAGAAACAGCTCAAAAAACAACTTAAGCATCAAGCCACGCGTGTGTGCCGGTTGGATAGCTTGCTTCAAGAAACCAAAACACCGGTCGGGTTTGAACTTCTGGTCGTCGACGTCGAGGGATACGAGGAAAACGTTTTTAAAGGCTTTGAACTTTCACACTGGAAGCCCAAGATGCTGATCGTCGAGTTGTGCGACGTCCATCCGGACTTCGCCGACAACGAACAATTAGTCGATTCGGCGACGCGGGTTCGGCATTCGATCTTGGAAGCGGGCTATACCGAAATTTATCGAGACGAAATCAACTCCATTTTTGAACTTAAATCGAGTTCGGACTCCTGTACCCCAGACAACCACCGCTTGGCTGCCGCCTAGGTCATTCAAAACGAGAGATTTTGCAGAATGCCACGAATCAAAAACCTCAAAGCCCGGCAGAACTGGGTCCAACAAACGCTCGAGAGTATTCCCGCGGGAAGTCGAATCTTGGATGTCGGTGCCGGCGAGTGTCAATACAAACAATACTGTTCTCACTTGAATTATCTATCTCAGGACATCGCTCAGTACGACGGCAAGGGGAATCGCAAAGGTTTGCAAACCCAGCACTTCGATCGCACACAGCTCGATTTCGTATGCGACCTTTACGACATTCCTGAAGACGAATTGTTTGACGCAGTACTGTGCACCGAGGTTCTCGAGCATGTGGTCGATCCGGTTCGTGCTGTCGAAAAACTAACTCGCTTGGTCAAGCCCGAGGGGTTGCTGATCATCACCGCACCGTTTGTCAGTTGGACGCATTTCGCACCCTATCATTACGCGACCGGTTTCTCGGAGTATTTTTACAACGAGCAGATGTCCAACCACGGGTTCGAGATCGTCGAGTTGCAGCCCAACGGCGGCTTCTTTGACGTGATGGACCAAGAGATCGGGCGAGTCGGATCAGTGCGACGTCGTTATGGTGGGATGTTCATCGATCCGATCAGTTTCGTGTGCCTGACGGCGGCCCGAATGAGCGTCCGCATCATGGCCGCACTCGACGGCCCGCGGGACAAACGGCGTTCCAGTGAGCTGGCAACGTTCGGATGGCACATGAAAGCGGTCCGCCGCGCCGCTTGAAAAGCCGTCGTCATTGTATTCGCTGAAGATAACCCTTCGGCGCCACGCTGATTAGCAATTTGCTATCGATCGAGTGATCTATCTCGAACTCAGAGTGCGATTCGAGGTATGCCATCACAGCCGACTGCGGACTGTTACCAGGTCCCCATTCGCGATCCGGGTACATCTCGCCTGGTAGTTCCTCGATAATGGTGTCGAAGACGACACAGTAGCTGCCGACACTCGTCAGGGGCGCGTATGCTTGTAATTCCGCGAGCACGTGGTCGTGTGTGTGATTGCTGTCCAAACAAACCAAGATCCGTTGTTTATCTTGAGCGTGCGTGTGAACCTGTTCGATGATTTCCGGCGCGATGCTCGAGCCTTGAATCATCGAGATGCGTTTAGACATAGGGTGCGCAAGGATAGCTTCGCGATTATGCGCACGGATGTCGATGTCGACACCTAGCACTTGCGCATTCGGATCGCCCCCACAAGCGGCATTGAGTTCGAGCAGCGAAGCCGACAAAATCAAGGATCCGCCGTGGGCAATCCCGGTTTCGATGATCAGATCAGGCTGGATACGCCAGACCAACTCTTGCATCGCCACAATATCCTGAGGGTACTGAATGATCGGTCGTCCCAGCCATGAGAAATTGTACGAGTACTTCGGTTGGGTACTTTCGCGAACGAAAGCATGTCCGGCTTCGGCGATAGCCGAGCTGGGGTAGTGGGCCACGCGGTCGGCGCATTCTTGCTCGAATGCTTGAATCGGATCGGATGTACTCATAAGGACTTCTCAAGAGATTTCAGAATGCGGTTATCGCCCCAAAAAGCGAACGGCTCGTAATCGGGGTAAGGGTAATGCCCAAGGTTAAGGCGAATCGTCGCCTGTCGTTCTTCAATATGCTGTTCAACCAGCCTGCGGACCGAGACCGGATTGCCGCTGCAGATGTTGACAATACCAACATGTGCCGGCGTCTCCGTCAAGACCGCCAAGTATCGTGCGACGTCCTCGACCGGCAAGTAGTCGCGAAGTTGTTCGCCACCGGACATATTGAACACCGACTCACCACGATTAATCGCCGCGTCGAGTTGCGAAAGCACACTACGAGGGTTTTGCCCGTTTCCATACATGTAAAACAGCCTCGCCCACAGAAAGTCGAAAGGCGTTGTCTTGCGCAGCAACTCCAGGGATCGACGTAAAAAATCTTTACCCAACGCGTAAGGAAGTTCAGGACTGGCGGGCATGGACTCGTTCATGCTGCCTTCTCGCATTCCATACTCCAAGCACGTCCCGGCCACCAGCACCCGTTTGCATCCATGATCCACAACGCGTCGAATGAACCGATAGGCCGACCCGGCGTGAACCTCGAAGTGGGCCAAGTCACGGAAGTCTGACAGCCCTGGCCAGGCCAGATGCACCAGAGTGTGCGGACTACGAATCAATCCCCAATCGAACGAATCCTCTAAACTGAGGTCCCCGCAGATGATTCGAACATCGCCCCGCCAGTTCATTTCCTGGGCTCTATCCTCTGAACGGACGAGGACGGTAACTCGGTGTCGTCGTCGGATCAGCTCAGCAACGAAATGCTGTCCTACAAAGCCTGTCGCGCCGGTGACTAAAAGATTCATTCGTTGTTTCCGGGGACAACGGAGTTTAGAGTCGCGAACTCGGGATGCCAATCCATCTGTTGAGCGAGAGCACGAATTTCATTCTCATAATTAGGATTCATAATCACGACGGTCTGAACACCACAACGCATCGCTTCGTCAGGAGCGAGTACCGGCAAGGCTGTCGATGGTAAGAATCGCCCTTGCTTTGCTGGATTAAGATCGATGGCACATTCAAGGCTGCAATGCAATTGCTGCATTAATAGAATCGCAAAAGTGACTCCTTTCGAGGCACCTCCCCAAATGGCGACTCGACCTCGCTCCCGACGATCTCGTACATACGATGCCCAATGGGATATCAACGCTGCCTGTTTGGTACGGTACTCGTCAGCCAACTTTGCCGGAAGCTCGCACGATTCTATGTTTGGTCGGTCTTGCGATGAACGCATCGCTTCGATCCACATGTATTGCCCGTCGTAAACGCTATCAACCTGTCCCTCTAGGCCATGGTCGGACAGCAGCCGCAACACAGAATGTGGAGTAAACAGCGAGCAATGTTCATAAAAAAAATCTTGAAACGCAACGTTGCGCAAAATCCAATTCGCGTCGGGGGTCTCGAAGAACAATCTTCGCTCGGGAGAATCCATCGCTGCGGCGACCGCACTAACGAATCCTCGGACATCAGGAACGTGTTCAATGGTGTGTCTTGAACAGATAACGTTCGTGTTCTTCGGAACTAACCCAAGTTGCTCTGCGCCGAAGAAGCTTTTGTGGACGGTGACGCCAGGCAGTAGCGTTTCTTCGCCGGTGAAAGAAGGGTCGAATCCAATAGCCGACAGGCAGCGACCCCCTGATTTTCGAACAACTAGGTTTAGGAAGTCCGCTTCGCCACATCCTACCTCAACATAATAGATTGGTCGGTCACTTGGAATCGACCGAACGATTCGCTCCGCCATCGCTTCGAGGTGTTCAACATAATAACGTGATGTAGAAACGTCATTGTTGTAATTTCCATCGTAAACGATTCGATCTGAATCGAAGTCGGCATTCCAAACAAAACTGCATTCGGAACATCGTAACATGCGTAGCGAACCGGTGGGAAATTCCCGCGCCGTCTGTGAGTTTGGTAGCGTCGTGTTCTGAAGTGTCGGGATGGCGAATCGTTGTTCAATCAAGATGTGATTTACTGAACAATGACATACCGGACAGATTGTCAAATCGTTCATCGGAATCTTAGGTAATCTTAGCGGTATAGAACGATCGAAGTGAGAAACTGGAGCGTTTAAGCTCTCTTTGACAAGGTCAGCAGTCAAGGGGACGTAACCTGTGTTTGTAGCGATCTAGTGTTCACGTAGATCTGCCAAGCAACTCGAGAAAGGCCCGGATCTTCGGTCTTTCTCTGAAACCACTAGTATCGGCTTAGGCCAGTTGATGCCGATGTCTTGATCGAGGTAATGAAACCCTCGAGCACACTGTGGGTGATAGAATTCATTCATTTGATAGAGCACTTCGGTGCGGGCGGCCAGTGTCTGAAACCCGTGTGCAAAACCTTCTGGAATGTAGAGCGAGTCATGATTGTCGTCGTTCAAGAAAAATCCTTCCCACATACCGAGGGTCGGCGAATCTAAACGGCAATCCACAATCACGTCAAAGATCGCTCCGTGAGTACATCGAACGATTTTACACTCTTCTGACGGAGCAACCTGAAAATGCATTCCGCGGACGGTTCCTTCATGTTGGTTGAAAGAAACGTTGCACTGAACGAAGTGATCGGCGAGTCCCTGCTTTCGAAACTCTTCGGTGCACCACGTCCTGGCAAAAAATCCGCGGTTATCCGACTGCGGTTCTATTTTTAATAGCCACGCAGCATCAAACTTCGTTGGTTCAAATTTCATTCGCCTAAGCGACTCGAACTTCGGGGACCGGGATGATGAACTTCCCACCGTTGGCTCGATAGGACGCCTGCTGCAACATGATCTCTTCGGCGAAATTCCACGTCAACAAGAGGCAATAATCGGGCTGATCGTCGAGTAGTCGCTGCGGATCATAGATCTTCAAATGAGTTCCCGGTGTGTACCTGCCCTGTTTGACCGTGCTTCGATCAACGACGTAGTCGATGAGTTTGGCATCGATGCCGAAGTAATTCATCAGGGTGCTACCCTTCGCTGAGGCGCCATAGACGGCTATCCGATTTCCGGCGGCCTTGAGATCCTGCAGTCGCTCGATCAGCGATTGTCGCAGGTCTTCGACACGTGATGCAAAACGTTGGTGGTGCTCCTCGCAGTGGACCCAAGTGGATTCGTTTTTAAGAAGGCTGCCAACCGCAGAGGAAATCGATTCGGTCGAGGCATGAGCGGCAAAAATCCGAAGCGATCCGCCGTGGATGGCTAGACGTTCGACATCCACGATGTCTAGCCCATGACGAGCAAAGAGGGCGACCAATGCCGTCAACGAAAAGTAGCATAAATGTTCATGATAAATGGTGTCGAACTCGACGTGGTCGATCAGATCACCCAAATAAGGTGCCTCGACAACAACGCGACCACCCGGCTTCAGCAAAGCCTTCAATCCTTCGACGACACCATTCAAATCCGGTACGTGTGCGAGAACGTTATTGGCATGAATCACGTCCGCGACGAGCCCCTGCTCGGCCAGCGCGAGGGCGAGCTTTATCCCAAAGAAATCGGAGATCGTGGGGATGGCTCGTTGTTCGATGGCAACCTTGGCGATGTTCCGAGCGGGCTCGATCCCTAAGACCGGCACATTGCGTTTGGCGTACCACTGCAGCAGATAGCCGTCGTTGCTGGCGATCTCGATCACTTGGCTCGATGCTTCTAGGCCACGCTGATCCACAAGGCGCTCGGCGATCGTTCGCGCGTGACTGACCATCGTATCTGAGAACGATGAAAAGTATGCGTAATCACTGAACATGCTCTCCGGCGGAACCGTCTCGGTAATTTGCACCAACGAGCAATCCAGGCAACGAACCAAGTCAAGCATCCAGCGTGGCTCGGGCTGGCTCAGCTGACTCTCGTTCAGCAACGCGTTCGCGAGCGGCGTTTTACCAAGGGAAATGACTTCGTTCAGGCGGCTGCCGCCGCACGACCGACAGGAAGCGTTGTGTTGCATGGATTCTGGTTCGCTTGAAAGTAATTGTGGTACCACTGAATTGTCCTTGTCAGTCCTTTTTTCAATGAAAATGCGGGTTGCCAATTCAACCAATTTCTTGCCTTGCTGGCATCAAGGTATTGATGTTGGATTTCATGGGATGCTTCGCCCCGCACGACGGGTTTCAAAGATGTTCCCATCTCGCTCAAGATCGCATCAACCAGCTCGAGCACCGAAACTTGAATTTCGGTTGACAGGTTAAAGGCCTCGCCATTGAGCTCCGGTCTCGCTGCCATCTGCTCGGCAAGATGCATGTAAGCCGCCGCTCCGTCCTCGACATAAAAGTAATCTCGTACAAAAGATCCATCCGAGCGAATAACGGGCGACTCGCCTCGGATTACCGAACGGATGGTGCCGGGAATGATTCGGTTCCAGTTCAGGTCCCCGCCGCCGTAAAAGTTCCCACAACGGGTGACGCATACCGGCAGCCCGTAAGTGTTCGCATAAGTCTGGGCGATCAGATCGCCGCACGACTTGCTTACGTCATACGGGTGCATGCCTGCTAGCGGAGTGTCCTCGGTGTACGGAAGAACCTTTGCATCGCCATAAGCTTTGTCAGACGAAGCAACGACGATCTGCTCGACCTTGGGGCTGCGGCGACAAGCTTCCATTAGCTTCCAAGTACCGCCAATATTCGCCTCGAAAGTGGAGACGGGATTGCGATTGGCGATGCCAACGATCGTTTGGGCAGCTAGGTGCATTACCGTCGATATTTCAAACTCACCGAGAACGCGCTCCAGGCAATCCTGGTCGCAAATGTCACCCCGCACGACGTTCACGCGATCGAGATCGCCACTGCGCATTATCTCGGCGTTGGGCGTCCAGTCTCGAACCAAGCAAACAACATCGGCTTGAGCCTGCAAGAGCGACTTCACCAACCATCCGCCTACCAACCCGGTCGCGCCGGTTACCAGCACGGGGCGGTCACGCCAGAAGTCGATGTTGTGAGATGGGGTACCTGCGGTCGGATTCATGAGTCATTCCTTCAAACAGTATGTGAATTCAAAGCGTTCGCATCCGAGAACCATTTGCCTCGAATGAGAAATCGGCATTCTGATTCAGGCAGCCTTGGCCACTTGGGGACGGATCCGCAATCGCGTTTCCTTCTCGTCGCGGTCCCAGGTCCGCCAAGGTGCCGAACCATCTTCCCAAAGCCGTTGCAGGTATTGCTTGTCGCGAAGCGTATCCATGCATTGCCAAAATCCGTGATGGCGATAGGCGGCCAATTGCCCGTCGGCGGCCACTCGTTCCAACGCATCGGCTTCCAAGCTGTCTAGGTCGGATGACAGATAGTCAAAAATCCCTGGTTCAAAGACGAGAAAACCGCCATTGATCCAACCCTCGCCTGAGACCGGCTTCTCGGTAAAGTGATCAACAAAGTCGCCGGTCATAATCAGCCCGCCGAAGCGAGCCGGTGGACGCACTGCCGTGACTGTCGCGAGTCGGCCGTGGGAACGATGAAAGTCCAGCAACGCGCTGATGTCGACGTCACTAACCCCGTCACCATAGGTGAGCAGAAACGTTCCGGATTCTAAACGAGGCTTGAGCCGCAGGAGTCGGCCACCCGTTTGGGTGTTGATTCCTGTGTCGACTAGATTGACACGCCAACTCTCCGCGTCCGACTCTTGGCGGGAAACAACGTTCCGGCTGAAATCGATCGACAAGTCGCCTGAAAGGTTGTACTGGTCTAGGAAGTAGCCCTTAATGAAATCGCCCATGTAACCGCAAGCGATGTGGAAATCATCGTGGCCATGATGCGCATAGTGCTTCATGATGTGCCACAAAATGGGTCGTCCACCGATCTCGACCATCGGTTTTGGGCGGGAAGTGGTTTCTTCCTGAAGCCGTGTGCCCAGTCCACCTGCCAGTAATACGATCGACATGAACCATTCCTTTAGTCATGTGAGACGAACTGCGTTTCACGCTTCATTCATTTGAAGCAGTGCAAAGCTAGCATCCTGTTGTTCGATCATCAATACCAAATCGACACCCGAGCGACGGGAAGAAGTATCCATATTGACGGAGACGAAGCGGGGCTGGTAAAGGCTGTTTAGGTTTTGAGTTCACGACCCACAGATGTTTATAGAGTCAGAGCATGCTTATCAGCCTCATCATTCCGACACGCGAGCGCTGCCATTACTTGGCCGAAACCCTTCAGTCCGCACTGCAAATCGACGACAAGCAGCTCGAGATTATCGTGAGCGACAATGCGAGCGAAGATGAGACATTCAAGACCGTTCAAGCTGCCTCTGACTCAAGACTTCGTTACCTCAACACCGGCCGACGGGTTTCCATGCGACAGAACTTTGAGTTCTCATTGCACAACAGTTCCGGCGATTATGTTATCTTCATCGGCGACGACGATGCGATTTTGCCGCAGCAGTTTCAATTCTTGCGGCGACTATTAGACGAACGACGTCCAGACGCCTTGAGTTGGGATCGACCCACTTACGGATGGCCGATCGAAGGATACGGCAACCGAACTGGAAGCGTTAAATTTCAACGCGATCGAGTTTATGGATCGCTTGAGCGAGTGGACTGTATTGAATCGTGGCGACGCCTCTTGCGCTGTGATCTCCGCGATGCGGGGCCTAAGCCGGCGATCTATCACGGTTGCATTGCCCGCACCTTTTTGGATCGCATCACCGGACCAAACGGGGAATGCTTCGGAAGCAGTATCCCAGATATTTACGTGAGCTACCAGGCGGTTCTGAACAACGCTGATGCGTTGCACTCCCCACATCCCTTCTCTATCAACGGATACAGTCCGGTCAGCACCGGTGGGGGCCATCATGGCTACGATTCGAAAGATCCTCGTAGCAAACCGGGGCATCAATTTGGCGAGGAAAACAGACAAGACCCGACTCAAGATGTCATGGGTTACGCATTGTCGGTGCCGCTCGCGTTTTTCTCAACCCTAGAAACGATTCGCAGCCGTTCGCCAATCGCGATCGAAAGCCCAGACTATCGGGCGTGGTATCACTTCATACTCTCCTCGGCCCGCGCAAGTGACCAAGAGACGTCACAAAAACTGCAAGTGATCCTTAATGAGCACGCAGAGAAAACGGGCACTCAAGCGGAATTGGTCGAAGCGACCCATACACCAGCAGCCGTCGTCGCGAAATTCAGGAAGCTCACGACATGGCTAGAAAAACTCCGTGCGTTGCGTCATCGCAAGCGTATTTCAGCGGAAGTGGAAGGACGGAATAACTCGCTGACCGCTGCAATCACTTACGATCATGTGCTCGGTGATGACTACGCCCGAATTCTTGACGGCACCCGCACTGCGGCGAAGTGCTGGAAGGCCGCTATGCGCCGATGTCGCCAACCCCGGTCGCTTGCGCAAGCTCGCCGAGCCGCTTAGCATCGCGTGAACATTAAGTGGTGGCGACTTTCAGTCGCCAAACCCTGAAACGTCGACTGAAAGTCGACGCCACGTTAAGAATCCATCACTTATTGTTCACGCGATGCTTAGTAATTAGCAAACCATAAAATAGATGGTTGGTGCGCAGCGAAAGTCGTCAAGCCACTCGGCGAACGAGCGGTAGTCTAGACCGAATTTCTTGGTAGTTTCGCTACCTGGAGTTTAGAATCTTGACACCGCTTTCCAACGCAGAACACTAACGCCTCATCGACACGCTCGGCAGCTTTTCCGCATGCAGCTTTTCAGGAAAGCGGGCGGCTGGTGTTGCCGGTTCATCTTGGGAACGCCGCCATCGACTGCCAAGATGCGGATGGTCGTTCGCGAGTACCATATGATCGGGATACTTTAGCTTGAGATCGCCGGCAAGCGATACGATCGGTGTCAAAATAACGCCATCGATGGTGCGATCCATTCGTTGCTCGGCGGTCATTTCCGCAACGCGCGAACCGGACGTGCGAGCGTGCCGGATCAAGGCGCCGGTGATGACGGCAACCATCGCCAACACGCCCATCAAGGCGATCCGGTTCAAAGAAAGTCGTTCGTCGAATGAACGGACTTGACCGCCCGCAACGCCCCAACGGAGGACGAAATACGTCGGCAACAAACACACAAAAGGTTGGATCCAACGATTCTTAAATTCCAACCCATTTCCGGACAATACCAACAGGGCGAGAATCACAAATGAAGCCATCAAGAAGCGACCAATCAGTTGCGTCGTCGCGTCGTGAAGCCCTTCGCTCGGCGAAACCGCCACCGAACCGTTCGCCCGGCCAATGAAACGCTCACGATAGGCAATCGCGAACACGACGACGGCTAAGAGGACGCATGAGGTGATCGACCCCAAAAGAGCCTTCGACCCGACGGCCAAATTATCAAAATAGAAGAGGGTTTGGTCTGCGGTGAGCGTGCCAATCGTTTTGGCGGATGCCAAGTGTTGATGTTGGATCACCCATACCAAATGCGGAGCAAATAGAGCGATCGCAACGACAAGACTCAACACCAAACGGCGGTCCAGTAAGCATTGACGGTATCTTGGTATCGTCATCGCCGATACGATCACGGCGAGAACAACAACGGCAAAGTTGTACTTGCTCATCATCCCCAATGCGGAGACAATGCCGATCGCGGCATAATTCCAAGTGGTGCGGGACTGCATCGTGGCGATCACCCGATCGATCAACCATGCCGTCGCAAACGTTACCAACACCGTGTGCGAAAGATCGCGGTGACTTTCCCATGCGATTTGGGGAATCATCAACATCCCCAATGAGCCGGCGATCGCCTTGCGTGAATCTCCGGTCGTGCGGTGCACCAGACGGAATACCACCACATAAGTCAACCCGATCAGACTGTTCTTGAGCAACGAAAGTGCCAAGACGCGATATCCAAAGATCGAAAAGAACAAGGATTGAATCCAGGTGTATAACGGTGGCTGGCTGTTGTAACCCCATCGCATCCACTGTGATAAAAACACCTGCTCGGACTCGTCAAAACTCAAGCCCCGATCGTCACTAACGCGAATCGCGATATGTGTCACGAAGTACATCGCGAATAGGACCGCGCTGAACTTCCGATACTTGAGAATCCAATCCGCCATAGAGCGCTAACCGGCCTTCCGCGTGATGACGGACCGATTTGACGGAAGCGAAATCATCAGCTCGTCACTGTCCGATGGATACGAAGCACTCATGGTTTGCTCTCGCACCCAATAACCCCGGTGCGAGGAACCCCGGTGAGAGGAGCCTTGGTGAGATGTGAGTCTTTGGGATGCGACGTCCGATACAGGCCCCGTATTCGAATTTCTCGCCAACATTTCGGCCATGACGCCGAAACAAATCAATTGTAAGGATGAAAGAATGGCGACAACGGCGATCAACAATAGCGGTCGGGTGCCAATGTCTTGGCCGTACAAAAACTTGGACACGAGCAGCATCGCCATCAATGACATCCCCAAACCACCGACGAGCATCCCACAAGAGCCGAAGAAATGACCGGGACGATTGCGGTACCTCATAAAGAAAAGCACCGACAACAGATCAATGACCACACGAATCGTTCGGGAGATTCCATACTTGGAACTGCCGAATTGACGGGCTCGGTGCCGTACATCCATCTCGCCAATGCGCGACGGATCCGTCACCGCCGCAACCCAAGCGGGAATGAACCGGTGCATCTCACCGATCAAGCGGATTTGACGGATGACGTCACCACGATAAATCTTCAAACTGCAACCGTAATCGCTGATGCGAACGCCGGTCGTCATGGCGATTAAACGATTGGCGATCCAAGATGGGATCAATCTCAAAACCAGCCCGTCTTGCCGTTTTGCACGACGGCCGACCAACAAATCAAGCTGACGGTCTTCCAACGCCTGCACCATCGCGGGGATGTCAGCCGGGTCGTTCTGCAGATCACCGTCGAGCGTCGCAATCAGTCGCCCCGTCGCGGCATCAATTCCCGCTTGCATGGCGGCCGTTTGGCCAAAATTTCGCTGCAATGAAATGATTTTCACGGGCAAATCGGTCGTTTCGCTTTCGGCGACTGCGGTGCGATAAGTCTGGTCACGACTGCCATCATCGACGAGGATGATCTCCAAAAGGCGATCGACGTCCGCGAATGCCTCGCCCAAAGCAGCAAAGAGCGGTTTGACGCAATCTTGCTCGTTGTAAAGAGGGATAATGATCGAGAGATCACGACCAGGCGATTGGTTCATTGAATTTGGCTTCCGTCCTAACTTCCGTGTCGGGTAAGTTTCACCACGCGGCGAGCATAGGGAAACCTCGCAATCACGGAAAGATGGACTTCCTCTCTCTTTGGCAGAGGGGTGCATACGCCGCTGATCGTTTTGTCCTACAATTCGAGCATGTCGATCACCCCATCAAATCCAGACCGTTTGCGGCTAACCGCGATCACCAAGTCTTTCGGAGCCACCCACGCCTTGGCCGGCGTCGATCTGGCGGTCGGCCGGGGGGAAGTTCACGCGATCATTGGCGAGAATGGGGCCGGGAAAAGCACCTTGATGAAGGTTCTCAGCGGTGCCCACCGACCGGACTCGGGGTCGATCGAACTGGACGGAGAAATCGTGACATTGGCCGATCCGCGGCAATCGCAGGCGGCCGGAATTGCGATGATTTACCAAGAACTCAACCTCGCCCCCGATTTGTCGGTGGTCGAAAACATTACCCTTGGTAGCGAGCCGAATCGTCGTTGCTGGGGGCGAAAAACCGGTTGGGTGGACCGAGCGGCACAGCGAACGCTGGCGATCGCGGCACTGCAAAAGCTCAACTGCCCCGACTTGCCGCTCGATCGCCCCATCCGGGAACTGTCGATCGCCCAACAACAAATGATCGAGATCGCTCGCGCCGTCGTGACCTCTGCGGGAACGGCCACCAAGTTGAAACTATTGATCCTCGATGAACCGACGAGCAGCTTGACGCAAAACGACACAGAGCACTTGTTCAACGTGATCGAACGACTCAAGAGCGAGGGCGTCAGCGTTCTGTACATCAGCCATTTTCTTGAAGAGTGCCAACGAATCGCCGATCGGTTCACTGTCTTGCGGGACGGTCGCAGCGTGGGGACGGGGCGAATCGGTGAAGATTCCCCGCAAAACAACGAGCGATCCGAAGCGGGCACCGACGCGTCGGCAGAGCCGATCACGCCCATGGACGAGATCATTCGCATGATGGTCGGTCGTAACGTGTCCGAACTCTATCCCCATTTCAGACATCAACGGGGCGACGTGGCGATCGAACTGGACGGGGTCAGCGGCCCCGAACTTCCCGAATCGGTCGCATTGAAAGTGCGTCACGGGCAGATTTTTGGGATCGCCGGTCTGATCGGTGCCGGACGCACCGAAACGCTTCGCGCGGTCTTCGGGCTGGATAAGCTGAAATCCGGCCGGGTCGTCATCCATGGCCGCGCCGCGACGACGCGTTCCCCTCGATCGAGCTGGATGGACGATTCCATTGGTCTCGTTTCCGAAGACCGCAAGAACGAAGGGCTGTTCCTAACCCGCAGCCTGAGTGACAACCTGACGATCACCCGAGCGGGCGATTACGGACGGGCAGGGTTCGTTTCAACCGCAAAAATGGAATCGGCGACGCGGTATTGGATGAAACAGCTCGACGTCAAAGCGTCCGGGCCCGAGCAAGCGATCGGAGAATTATCCGGCGGCAATCAACAAAAAATTGCCTTCGGCCGACTGCTGCACCATGATTGCGACATCTTGTTATTGGACGAACCGACCCGCGGGATCGACATCGGCAGCAAAGAAACGATCTATCGCCAAATCGGTGAACTGGCCGCCCAAGGAAAAGCCATTGTGCTGGTGAGCAGTTACCTGCCAGAATTGATGGGCGTGTGTGACACGATCGCGGTTTTTTCCAAAGGCCGGTTGATCGAAGTTCGTGAAGCCGACCAATGGACCGAACACGAATTACTCACCGCCGCCATTTGAGCGATACTGCATTGTCAATTTAAACAAAAGCCATCTTCATGCGTAAACGAGTTCCGATCGTCTTGGGTGGCGGTGTTGCTTTAATCCTTGCAAGCCAGTTTCTTGACTTTGGCTTGGGCTTCCGCGATGGAAGTGGCCCAGGTGATGCCGCCCAAGACGCTGAGCTCGCGGCGGTCGAGGAAGCGATTGCCGATATCGACTCGATGCCCCCGATTGATGCCCCCGCAACTAACCTCACGGACGAACCACCTGCCGAAATGGAATTGGTTCCGGCGAAACCCGCCGCACCACCTGTGGTCGACATTCTGATCGACGGGAACCAGTACTGGATCGCGACCGATGCGGACGATCTTGATCAACGCGAAGCCAAAACCCTCGACGAAATCATTGCCCTCGCACAAAACGTCTCCGGTGAACCGAACGGTATTCGTGTTCGCATCGCACGTACCCCCGACGCGATCGCCGCATCCGAAGCCGCGTTGTTGACTCGCCTCGGCGAGGCCGGCATGAACAAAGACGAAATCGACTCTCGCCGACAATTGGTCGAATCAAGAACCTCTCGTTAAATCGAAGCCACCGCGACTGCGTACTATGAGAGGTTGATTGTCGATCTGCTTCGGAACGATGCTGGGAGGATTGAAATAGCGAATTGTTTGACACGGCGTGATCGGTCTGGGGTGCTTCAAACATAGCCTCGCGAACCAATCGGCGGAGTCCATCATGTCGTCGGAAAGTCACTTGCCGCAGATCGACGTCTCAGCGGATCGTCCGACTCGCCCCCGTTGCGGTCGGTTGGTTGACATCGCTGTGTTTGCATTTGTTGCTATTGTTGATCGTTGGTTTGCTGGTCGCCCCGGCGAACCTGAGCGGACTGAATACGTTAATCATCTCGTTTTCATCAATCGTCCTCAATTCCGTTCGTCCTTGCCAATCAATTGGATGGATCAGCAGCGGTTGCTCCTGTTGAGCCTTATTGGGTTGTTTACCGGGTTGCAGGCGCTGACGTGCTGCTGGCTGTGTCTGCCAGACATTTCCACTTCGCGATGGTGGCGTGGTGCGATTCAACTTAGCATCGCGTGAACAATAAGTGGCATAGGCTTCTAGCCTGGTATGTACCTAAGATAGCCAAAATCTATCCCTGGGGCAGTCTCAGTGCTCTCATTGAAGGAATCAGCTTCCGCCCTTCAATCGAGGAATTCTCTCATGGCAACCGCCACTCAAAAGCGAAATCGGAAATCCAACAAGCCAACCAAGACCAACCCCAGCCGCTACATCGGCAAGCCAGCAGGAGTCATCCAGGCAAGAATTCGAGAAGCCGGGCCGCAGCACTTTGCTGTCATCTCGGTCGACTGCGCCAAGGCCAGATCGGTGTGGATGATCTGCGACTACTACGGTAAGGTGCTCGTTGAACCCACCCCCGTCGAACACCAACGTGGAGCGTTCGACGCGATGATTGGGCAGATCCATGGTGCTTTCAAAGAGTTCAACATTACCGACTCGATCGCTGCTGTGGAAATGACCGGCGTCTACCACCGTCCGGTCCAAGCAGCCCTACGCAAAGCAGGCTTCGACACCCGAACCGTTCATCCGTTCGCATCGAAGCACTATCGCAAACCTTTGCATCCAAACTTGAAAACGGACGAGAACGATCTCGAAGCGATCTTCCACGCCGCGATCAACGGATACGGCCTCTCGCTGCTACCGGTCGATCCGGTTTATCAGTCGCTTCAGGCACTGAGTCGACACCGCGTGAACTTGGTCAAGCAGCGAGCCAAACTGCAGGTTCAGATCCGCATTTTGATTCATCAAACGATGCCGGGTTTTGCGGATTTATTTATCCAGCATCACTTCTTTAAAAAGTCGATCGCCATCCCCGTCGCCAAAGCGTTTCCCTCTGCGGCTTTCATCGCCAAAGCCGGAACTTTCAAAATTGCTGAATCACTCCGCAAGCAAAAAGTTCGCTTTCAACAACCAACCATCGAACGAATTGTCGCTTGGTCAAAAATCGCCGCAGAGCCATCGGATCTTCAAGCGATGCTCAGCGTCCAGTGGCAACAGTTGATTGCTTTGTGGGAATTGCTCACTGAGCAAATCGGCTCAACGGAACGGGAAATGGCGGGGTTTTTGGTAAGAACGCCCTATGTGCTCTTGATGAGCGTACGCGGGATCAATGTCGTCTCGGCAGCCAGTTTGGCGGGGGAGGCCGGACCGATCGAACACTATGCGTCACCGCGAGCGATCAACGGTCGGGCCGGTTTGTATCCCTCACGTTACCAAAGCGACCAAGTCGATTGCCAAGGCGGTCTAGCGAGAGTTGCCAACCGCCGTTTGCGAGCGGCCTGCATGATGGTGGCCAAAAATTTGATCAAGTGTCATCCGTACTATCGCGGCTTATCGGCTTACTGGGAGAAGCAAAAAGTGGATCCTCGTGACCGTCATGTGCGAATCGCCAACCGAGCTAATCGGATGGTGTATCAGCTTGTCGGTGGTCGTCAGATTTGGCGAGGCAAAGGCGTCGACCGGGAAGCGATCCTTTCAAAGCTTCGAGAGTTCCACCGTGACCACCACAGTGACCTGGAACAGATGATCGCGGACATGAATGAAGCGTTTTTGTGGCTGCCCAAATCGACCTACGCTAGCGAAGCCAAACCGCTTGCAGAACTCGCTGCCAAGAAGCGGTGTGGGCCTCAACCGATCGGTGACCTTTTGATCAATCTGCTTCTTCGACTTGGAGTGGGAACTGCAGATCCGCTAGAATCACAATCGTCCGAAGCTCTGGAGTCTTGAACTGATTTGTCGTGCTGCCAAGCACACTAACAACATCGTCGCATGCCGAGGGATATCTGGTTGAGCTTGCCTCAGCCGAACAAGCCCGTGCTAAAGTGTGATGCTCTGTTAGCGGTTCAAACGCCGGATAAGACAGTGTGGGGCTTTCAGAGCTTCGGATATCTACCAGGGTGGCGAGAATGAACCAACCCAGCTGACCGAGCCGTGCTGGCCGGCCGACAAACAGTGGACATGGAGTATCAAAAAAACTACCCTAAAGGTAGTGCCGCTAGATGTACGCGCGCATCACGAATTTTCATTCTGGATATGACAGTACTTTTTATACCCCACAAGTCCTCATGGATTGCTCCCCTGCCAGCTCGTCTGGCAGGAAGCCGAGGTTGGCAAGCTAGACATATTCACCCACGAGACGAGCTCGTGGGGGTCAAAAAAGATGTGGGGTATAAAAAGGCTGGAAGCCTATGCCACTTTTTCCTTGTTCTTGTCGCTACCCCTTTGATGAATCCGCCCATGATCCGATCGATCTTCATGGTCATGTCGACCACGCTTTTGTTTGCCGCGTTCGTCCCGTCCGTTCATGCTCAGCGAGATCCGATTCGCTTGACCCATGGTCCGATGCTCGGTCAGGCGGGCTCGGAGTCCATCGCCGTGTGGGCACGGACGTCGGATCCAGGCCAGTTCACCGTTCGGTACGGCACCGTCGCTCCGCTCGCTCATGGCGGGGATGCGTCACAGCTTGAAAGCCCACCGGCGACAACGCGACTGGAGCACGATAATACGGGCGTTGTGATGTTGACGGATCTGGAACCGTCCACGCGATACTACTATCGGGTCTATGTCGGTGACTACCCTCAAGGTGATTTCGGATCATTCCGGACGCTACCGTCCAAGGAATCATCTCTATCGGAACACAACCCCGAGGGGTTGTTCAATTTTCGATTTCAGATCGGCTCGTGCGCGAATCAAAACCCGATGCATGGGATCGGACACACGTCACCCACGTACGAGCATCTCAACGCCCAGTGGGCCGACAAGGTCGACTTTCACATCATGAACGGAGATTGGTTGTACGAAGAACTTCGCGACTATCCCGTTGAGGCGTGGCGGTTGACCAACGGCGTTGAAAAAGTTCCCGATGCGTTGAAGGTCATGCCGACGCTCGCGGGCGTTTGGGAGAACTACAAGCTTTATTTATCGCGGCAGTCGGACCTCGCGAAATGGCATCGCAACGTGCCTAGCTATTTCACGTTCGATGATCACGAATTGGTCAACGACATTTGGGGTGCGTCGGAGGCGGGCAAGCGACATCGCCGGACGGTCTTTCGCGACATCGGAACTTATGCTTGGAACGATTACCTCGGTTGGGCCAACCCGATGGTATCCAATCAACGTCTGCATTTCGGTAAGGCCCGTTTGTCCGCCGGCAGCGACTTGCTCGTCGATCCTGAAACGAATTTCCGAGACTTGCCCTTAGATCAGATGTTGAACCTGCATGTCCATTGGGGGACCGCCGAAGCGGGCATCAACGACATGAAGTACGACAACGATGACGGAAACAAGAACTCGTACGTTTACGACATCATCGAGGTGGTCGACGAGCACACGTTGCGATTACACATGCCCGCCAAGAGCGACGACACGGTGAGCTATTCCATCGGCCAGCGCAGTTACGGCAAGTTCCGTGTTGCTAATTGCGAATTCTATTTGCTCGATACTCGCGGCGATCGTGACATGCACGATGTTTCGCAGCGTGACAAAGAAGGCGTTTCGATGATCGGCGAGACTCAGCGGAAATGGTTGCTCGATAGCATGAAGGCCAGTGATGCGGACTTCTATTTCGTGATTTCATCGGTTCCGATGATGATCCCGCACAGCGGCGCGGGCGGTTTCGAAGCCGACGCGGAGAACAAAGAGGAAGCTTGGACCGGATTCCTCGACGAACGCGAGATGTTGATCGATGCCTGGGACGCGATGGGCAAGAAAGTGTTTGTGATGACCGGCGACTTGCACAATAGTTTCGCGATCAAGGTCACCGACAACGTTTGGGAGTTCTGTTGCGGCCCTCACAACAGCGTCAACCACGTCCCTTCGCTAGATGAAAGCAACCGACCGGCCACGGGTTTATTTCAATTCGGCCCGCGCCAGTGCGATATCCGGTGGAGTAGTTACGTGCTCGCGGATATTCCGAGACTTGATCGACTGTACCCGCATTTTTGCGTCGTACAGTTGAACAACGTCTTCAACATGCCACCCAAGCTGGGTGGCAAACGCTTGGTCGCCTACCCGCATCCGCAAGTCGTGTTTCAATACTACGACGGTTGGACTGGAGAATTGGCTTACGCCGAAGCCGTCTCGCTGGAACGATAAGCACGTCCGGTGATGTCTTTCCGCTTAACTGAATTAGCCGTTTGGGCGTTAGCGGGCTGTTGATTTAGTTTGCATCGCAACCCGAAGCGTGAGTTTTTGAAGTTGCGCTTTTGCCTGTGGCATTGGTTTATCGTAACCCGACGCGTAAGCGAGGGATGAGTCAATATCAATTATCCCTCGCTGACGCAGCGGGTTACGATTAAATCAACAGCCCGCTAGCGTCAAATCGGCTAATCAACCGAATCACTTCACCAGACAAGCTTATCTAACGATTCAGTTCCAAGCCGAAGGTGTACCCAACTGCCAGGAAACTTTGCTCCCGGTTATCGCCGTCGTCGATTCGTTCGTCTTGGTCTTGCGATCCGAAGCTCCGGTCGTTTCGCCACAGTCCGAGTGCCAAGTCGATGAGCTGGAATCCTCCTCGCACATGGACCATCTGCGTGAGTTGGTAACCCACTTCGGCTCGGATGTCGTAACCGATGAAGAACTCTTCGTTGCGGGTGTATTCGATTGGCGTTGTCGTGGTCAAGTTTTGCTGAACTTCCGCACCAATGTCGAACCCATCGTAAAGCGTAGTCGTGACCCGAGTGTACTGCTTCAGGCACTGCAGGTTCAAACCGGCGAAGGTGCGGAATTCGGCCGAGTACCGGAAACGATTCATGAACTTGAAGTAACGAAATCCAGCTTGCATGGTGTAGATATCGTTCTCGATATCGGAGATGTCTTCGGTCAAGCGTTCGATCGCCTCGTCGTCAACACCGAGGTCGGTGAAGTAGGGCGGCAAGCCGACGACTAGAGGTAGATCGACGTCACGGGTGCGAGCGTAGTTTCGGAAGAAGCCGCGGTCGTCGCCGTCGATGTAACGAACACCGACCATCGGCTCGAGGATACCGCCGTAATGGTAGGGTTCCAATCGCCAGGTCTTGTTCAGCTCCACGCTGTTCATATCGAAATTGTTGAGCGAACGGCCGATGTCGTAGAATCGACGGGAAAAGCCGAACACATTGCCGTCTTCAGGAAAGACCGTCAACCCGAATCGGTTGCCACCAAGAGCGAAGAGTGGCTCGCCGTCCAAATCCGCTTCGTTGAGTCGGTTGATGCGATCGACCCGGCTGCCGTCACGGGCCGCAACGCTGAGATCCATGTAGGAAAACAGGATTCCGGTATCTTCGTCGGGATGCATGTAACCGACTTCGTAGCGATCACCGCTGCCTTCGTCGAGCTTATAGTCGTCCTCGAACCCACCGTCATCCTGGACCGAGTCCGGGCGTTTGCCCCACAGGTTTAGTTTATCGTAGGTGGCGAACCATCCCGAGTGAGCCCGTTTTTTGGGCTTCATGTCCATGATGTCCGCTTCGTAAATCGGCTCGAACCATTGAAAGTCTGGCTCGAAGGCGAAGGGGTCTGCCGATGGCAACAGACTGGTCTGTGCGGATACGCGGGAATGTCCGATGAGGGCATCGCCGGTAATCAAAACCAGGAGCATCGTTAGTTTAGCCGTCAGTTTCCGTACCGACATCGTTGTTCCACCGTCATGCTTAGAGTTGCCGTCACGCCCAGGCGCCCGCAGGAGCCTCCGATTGAGTCATCCGGTTCGGGCTGTGACGGTAGTATCGGTCGATCGGGTCCCGAAGGCTTAACCGGAATATCGGTCAAAACCGCAAATCCGCCAAAAACCTGACAAGCCGAATGTCCGGACTAATCCGATTATTTTGCCAAATGCCAACGGTGGGCCGATCCGGCGACATTAAGGGCATCGCTTTGGCCTTTGGAAAAGCCGCAGAAAAACGATGCTGACACCTCGAGCCGGTTTGGCTAAACTGGGGGGAGATCGAACGCTTTTCTCTCCGATCACCCCCTCCCTCCATCCTCGAACGCTTTCTTTTCTAGTTGGTGTTCCACTGATCGTCGTGTTTCGCGCGGTCGCCTTTTCCTCCCGCTCTTTTCTCCCACCACCGACCGGTTCTTCTCATCATGGAACCCTCCTCCTCGCCACGGTCGGC
This sequence comes from Neorhodopirellula pilleata, assembly GCF_007859915.1. Lineage (GTDB taxonomy): Bacteria > Planctomycetota > Planctomycetia > Pirellulales > Pirellulaceae > Rhodopirellula > Rhodopirellula pilleata. The sequence goes on along the minus strand of NZ_SJPM01000006.1, from coordinate 228,807 downwards.
ACGCGACAAACGTCGCGGCCAACCTCGTATGCGCCATCCCGATAAGGAAGTCGATCAACGCGTCCGCGAACTCGACGCCGAACGAGATCCACTTTCCCTGCCCGAAGAAATCGTCAGCGAGGTCACCAAAGCTGGCGGTCGAGTCGGAATCCCCACGCCCAATGAGCAAGATTCCGGGCTCAATCTGGTCCAGTTGCAGCAATTGAGTCACCCGGAGTTGTTGGCCATGGCCAGCCAGGATGGGCTCGAAGACGTTGCCGGATTGCCCCGACAAGAACTCGTGTTCCGTTTGCTCAAGACCAAAATGAGCGGCAACGGGTTGATGTACGGCGAAGGGACGCTGGAAATCCTGCCCGACGGTTTTGGATTTCTGCGAAGTGCTCAATACCATTATCTCTCGTGCCCCGACGATATTTACGTCTCGCCGAGTCAAATCCGCCGCTTCGGACTGCACACCGGAAGCCACGTCGCCGGGCAAATCAGACCGCCTAAAGAAAACGAACGCTACTTCGCGCTGCTGCGGATCGAGGCGATCAATCATCAGGAACCCTCACGTCGACAGAAACAAATTCCGTTCGACGAATTGACCCCGCTGCATCCGCGAACCCGGATCGTCATGGAACACCAGTCCGATGAACTGAGCACGCGAATTGTCGACATGCTCACCCCGATCGGATTCGGCCAACGTGGTTTGATCGTCAGCCCGCCACGGGCCGGCAAGACGCTGTTGATGCAACATCTCGCCCAAGGTGTCCTGAAAAACTACCCGGCCGCCTACGTGTTCGTGTTGTTGATCGACGAGCGGCCCGAAGAGGTCACCGACATGGAACGAGAGATTCGTTGTTCGCAATGCGAAGTCATCAGCAGCACCTTTGACGAGCCTCCCGCGCGACACATCCAGGTCGCTCAAATGGTCATCGAAAAGGCCAAACGGATGGTCGAATCGGGGACCGACGTGGTGATTTTCTTGGACTCGATCACCCGCTTGGCTCGCGCGTTCAATAGCGATCTTGAATCGTCCACCGGCAAATTGCTCTCCGGCGGCCTCGACGCGGGCGCGATGCAAAAACCCAAGGCCATCTTCGGCTCCGCTCGGAAGGTCGAGGAAGGCGGCTCGTTGACGATTCTGGCCACCGCGCTGGTCAACACGGGTAGCCGAATGGACGATGTAATTTTCGAAGAATTCAAAGGGACGGGGAATCTGGAAATCGTGCTCGACGCCGACCTCGTCCACCGTCGCATTTGGCCGGCCATCGATATTTCCAAAAGCGGCACCCGACGGGAAGAGATCCTGTTCGACGCCGAAGAATACAAGCGAATCGAATCGCTGCGACGATCGCTCGCCGAGCTTTCCCCCGCCGATGCCATGGATACGCTGGTCAAGAAGGTCAAAACGACTCAAAATAACGCCGAGTTGTTGCTCAGCATTCCGCCGGAAGGATAGTTCCGCTAATGGGCTGTTGATTTAGAATCCATTCCCTCACTTAGAAACGACGCCGTGACACCATCCATCGACGGAACCAGCGGAGAGATCCCCACGGGCCGAATCGCGATTATTGCTAGCCGTTACAACGAATCGATTTGCGATTCGATGTTGGCCGCCGCGATCGAAACGTTGACTGCCGCTGGCATCGCTCAGGATCGTTTGTGGATCATTCGTGTGCCGGGGGCGTGGGAATTATGTTTGGCCGTCGAACAGACTTTTCAACATCCCGACGTGCTTGCCGCGATCACGTTGGGCTGCGTGATCCGAGGCGAAACGACCCACGACGAACACATCAACCGAGCCGTCAGCGATTCGTTGATGAGGCAATCCATTGCCAGCACTCGCCCGGTCGGATTCGGTTTGCTAACCTGCAATACGTTGGAACAGGCGATCCAGCGGAGTGGCGGAACCGTCGGAAACAAAGGCCACGAGGCCGCCGAGGCCGTCCTGGAGATGCTGCGTCTGGGTCTGAAACTTCGCTAGGGCTTTGTCAAACCCTAAAATTAGGGTTAGTGAAGTGGGCCGACGCTAGCGGGCTGTTGATTTAGTTTGCATCGCAACCCGAAGCGTGAGCGAGGGATACCTACAAAGGATTTAATAGCGTTCAATCCCTCGCTGACGCTTCGGGTTACGATTAAATCAACAGCCCGCTAGCCGCAGGCATTGCTCAACGCCCGACGCTAACGCGTTCGGCTCACCCTAAAATTAGATTTTGACGAAGCACTAGGACCTCGGTTTGCCCGCTGGCCTTGTCCTGCCTATGCTGGTGGCGTTGTCCCGCGATCTTCATTTTCGCTTCACCCGTGATTCCCCTTGAGTTGGTCCCGTCATGCCTCTTTTCGAAATCGAAACCGACGCCCACATCATCATCACTTGGGCCGACGATGAAGCCGCCGCCCGCGAAGTGGTCGACGAAGCCTACCCCGAAGACGAGCTTTTGCGGATGACCAAACGACCGAGAAATTCTTGGGTCATCAGTAAAGGAGCGCTGGGTTTGACCGATCGCACTTTGGACCCCTGCATGATCGCCCGGGATTGCTTGAGCAAGTCGGCCGGTGACAAGGTCAACGCGATCCGTTTGTACCGGATGGAAACCGGATGCGACGTCGATCAAGCTCGCCGCGCGATCGAATCGAACATGGTGATGGGGTGGTGAGTCACCCGGCCCGCTCGGGGTTGGATACTGCGAACTCGGAGAATGCGGGTTCGATTAGCTTGGTTTCCAAAGACGCTAATTCGACTCGGCCGACTTGGCGGCAATGGTTGTCGATCATCGTCATGGTGATGCCGTTGATGGCCGGTTGTGACGGATGCCGTTGGACCCAGTCACCTGACGAAACTGCTGACGACGAAACGACCAAACTCCCTGCGTTCACTTCTCGACCTACCCAGGCGTATCCGATCAGCCGGGCGGACGCGGGGACGGGTGGCTCGCCTGACGGGTTTATCAAACCGGGTCATTGGACGACGGTCGGGTTTGCCCTCCGCAGTAACCGCGACGACCGTCGTGGATTCGTGCAGACGTCCGGCGAAGCCCTCAAGCCTTCGAGCGAATTCATTGACGCCAATGCGATCATTCCGGCTGGTGAGGTCAACCTGCCGGATTCGATCACGCCCCGGTCGGCTCTCGCGAAATCCATCGTGACACAGCGTCCCGTCGTGCTACCCAAAGGTCAACTACGACGGTTCGACACACGCATGCTAGCCCCCATGGAACCGAGGAAAGCGATCGAAGCGGTCGCGATGGGTGGCGAGTTCGTGGCGACCGATTCAACGAGTCGGATGTTCTTGGAACCATCGCGGTTCGCCGCCTTGCAGGCTCAGACTTACTTCATGGTCGTTTTGACCGATCGAGCCGAACGGTTCACGCGATTGCAAACGGCCGATTGGGTCCGACCCTATCAAAACGACTTGTCGTTCTATCAAACTCGGGACAACTATCGTATCGTCATCCCGCCCACCGAAGGCGTGTTGCCGATCGCCGAGACCGCGTTGGACTGGACCTCCACGTCGGTATTGTTTTGGGATGACCTGCCGACGCGAGCACTCACCCGGTCGCAATCGACCGCTATTGTCGATTGGTTGCATTTCGGCGGAACACTCGTTGTCAACGGTGTTCGCGCCGCCGACGCGTTGAGCGACAAGGCTTGGGCACCGTACCTACCGATCGTCAACGATGGCAGCGAGGAACTCGCCGCCGATCCCGCTGCCGAGTTCTTGCGTTCGCTCAGCGTGCCGACCGATCTTTCGATCGGCAAGATCGTCGAAGGCCTTCAAGGTGAAACGCCCGAAATCACTCTGGCGGGAAGCCCGCACGTCGCGGCGACTCCGATCGGCAACGGCGGAATCCTGTGGGAACGTCGGGTCGGGCGGGGACGGGTGGTGCAAAGCCGCATCGACTTGCTCAGCGATTGGATCACTTCATGGACGTCCTACGACAGTTTTTTCAATACCGCAATCCTGGCCCGACCGCCTCGTCAATATCGCGTCGACCAACAGGCGATGAACCTACAACGCGAAGCGAATGAACCGGTTCCCCAAGGGTTATCAAACGCAGAAAACTCAGAGTCGTCCAAAACTGCTGACGCAGATGGCCTTCCGCCGCTGCGTCAATACTTTGTGGGTGTTTCCGCTGAAGAAGTCCACCCGGCGATCAACACGAACGTTCGATTCGCGTCCCGCGATAGCACCTTTGTTCGAACGATAGACGATGTTGAGACAATCGAGCCCAATGCGAATGAAGACGATGTCGACGCCGATGAAACCCCGACGACGGACAAGACTTCGCCGCTCTCCGCATGGATCGCTCCGCAATTATGGACGCATCCGGTCAGCGGCTTGGGTGGATGGAAAGACGACAGCCCGTTGATTGTTTGGTGCCGAGAAACCCTCGTCGGTGAAGTCGGCATGTCGATCCCGGATTCGAAACTGGTGTTTCGCAGCCTTTTGATCTACTTGATCGTCTTGATTCCGATTAACTACATCGTTTTCCGATTGCTCGGTCGCTTGGAGTGGGCTTGGCTGGCGGTCGTTCCTTTGTCGGTTTTGGGGGCATTGTACGTCGCACGTGCCGCGCAGCTCGATGTCGGGTTCGCCCGCAGTCGCAACGAAATCGCGATGCTCGAGATTCCCCGCGATCACTCGCGTGGTCATTTGACCCGGGTGCTCGGTCTATACAACTCACTCGCGAGCCAGTACCGCATTGACTTCGATAGCCCCGACGCGGCGATCAGCGTGATCGAATCCAAATCCGGCCAACGCAACGACGGCATGTTTACAAGCGGTGAACCGGAATTGAAATTTGGGTACGAAGCCGGCATCGCGATGCAAGGCATTGCGGTGGGGAGTAATTCGTTCCGCGCCCTGCACGTCGAACAATTTATTGATGTCGAAGGGGCGATCCGGATCGATCGAAACGATGGCGAACGTCTACCGCACAGCGGCAAGGTCCTCAATCAATCCAATCTCAATCTACTCGACGGATATCTCGTCGAGCGAGACATGGACGGCGTGATGAGTTTCGCGTCGATCGGCGAACTCAGTTCCAACGGCCAAAAGTCTTATCAACTTAATCAAGTTCCGGCGATCAATGCCGCGCAAGATCTGCCGATGGGCATGAGCGACGTGATCGAACGATTGATGTCGCCCGCCAATACCGAACTGGGATCAGCCAAACTCATCGCTCGTATCGATCAACCACTGGGAGGTTTGACGATTTCACCCGATTGCCAACAAGTGCGATCGCAGACCGTTGTCGTGGTTCACCTGGATTATCCACATCGTCCCGCGATTCAACCGGACGAGAATTTGAAAGACGATTTCCGGCCAAAGGAATGAACCGAAATACTGCAGGCTGTTGATTGAGTGCGTTCGTCAGTTTTTGTGAGCCGATGGCGCTAGCGGGCTGTTGATTTAGTGCACGATTGGGCGTTTTCGTTTAACGGCAAGCCGCAGGCGTCTGCGTTCTCAAGCTCTATCGCCTGCGGCTTGCCGTTAAACGACTAAATCAACAGACCGCTAGCCACGGGTTCCGAATGGTGGCTTGTTTGCCGTAAAGCCCGCGGCTACCACCGTCGGCTCACTAAATCAACACGCCGTTACGCAGCGGGTTACGATTAATCGACGTGCCGACCGGCTTGGATGCGGCTACTGCAAGCTCGGTTTGATTTCGGAGGCCGGTTTGGGGATCGCGAAGAACGTGTTGGCCCTCCGAACGCTTTCAGGATCCACTTTCTTGAGTTCTTCCATCGCCTCGGCGGCTTCAGGTTTGGGGCACGCCCGCAGGTAATTGATGACCGGCACACGCACCCAATTGTTGTTAGCGTCGGCGGCCAAGAATAGGTTTTTCAACTTCTCGACTTGGCTCCAATCTTGCCAACGGGCTAAATCGGGAATGACCAAGTCGGCCAAGTCCTCGCGATCAAGGATGTGATGCAGCGATTCGACCAAAGCACTCCGAGCGATCACACCGCCTTCGGTTCCGTGAAAACGGATCGCCATGATTGCCGCGTACGTGTCGGCGTAGGACGCTTTCTTGTTCACCAAGAACTCTTTGTCGATCAACTCCAGTCCTTCTTCGCCCGAAAGGGTCAAGTAACAAGCGATCAAGGCATCCAATCCGGTACGAGCCGTCTTTTGCGTGCTCATTAGCATGTCTTTCAACATCGGCACGTCGTCCTTCGTCCCGCAGACGCCGAGCATGGTCAGGTACAATCGCTTGCGGTCCGGTGACATTTCCTCATCACCGATCCACTCGATCAATTGTCCACGGTCCATGTCAGATTTCAGCTCTTGGACGGCGGCATACGGAGCGATTGCGAACTCGTCGTATGCGTCACGCGACAACATCGAGTCTTCGTCTTCGAGGTATTGCATGTAGAACCGAAGTCGCGTCGCATCGTCTTGTTTTGCCAATTCGGGAATTTTGGCGACGTACGATTCCGCTCGCGGCGTCAGCGGCAAACAGGACCACTGCATGTCATTGGGGTCAACGCCCGAAAGTAAAAATCGGCGACCGTGTGCAACGTCACCAAAATAGACCGCACGGACTTCCGTGCCGACTTCGACATGCTCGGCTCCCTTGAGCACGGACTCGACTTTCATGGCCACTTCGCCGGTGTCGGCGTTGCGGGTGGCGTCACTTTGGGTGGCCGTCGCGATGACGACCGCATCCATCGCCTCCATTTCCTGACGCAAGGTTTGGGCGACGGCGCTACAAAACGGGCAGGCGAACGCCAACTTGGAGGGAACAATCGCCGACACGACAATGACGAACAGTGACGCGGTTCGAACGAACCGGGACAGAGATGGAAGACGCAGCATAGTGGGCTTTGGGAGGCAGGTAGGCTTCGGGTGCAGACCGATGAAGTACGAAAACGAGGTGGCTGCTGTTCAATTGTAGCGAACAATGGCTCGTTTCCGTGAGGCGGCTACGCTGCAAAACGAAAACAGGACGCTCAACGCGGCGTGGCGTCCTTGAGGGATTCCACCTATCGCTGGATGGGATATCCGCTCGACGCACTGGTACTGCCGGGCATGTAACCAGCCGGACGAACCGAACCAGCGGAAGTGTTCGTCGAGCTGCTTTTCGTTGCGGTCGCGGACTTGAATTCGGGGCTGGAACTTGCGTCCGTCGATAGCGGGGATGAGGCTCCCGCTGGCTTCGATGTGCTGGTCGGAGAAGCGCCCAATGCGGCGACCGCAGTGCCAATGTCCGCTTGAGTCGCGGAGGCCGTCGGTGGCGTCGTTGAGGGAGCTGCCACGATGCCCGACGGCAAGGTAAACCCACCGCCATTGGCGTAGGTCGACGCGCTCGTCGCTGAAGGACTTGCAGGCGTTTGACCCGAAGCCGTTTGACCGCCGGCTAAACGCGACGGGGTGAGCGAATTCATCGCCGGCAATGCGAACGCGTTCGCTTTGGGTGCCGCGTCGGTGCTCGTCTTTTCAGAAGTCGTCGCAGGCGGCGAGGCTCCGGCAAGTTGATAACCGCTGGGCAGTTTGGTTTGAGTGGCCGGGGCGGAAGCGACCGAGCCGGTCGAATTGTTGGCCGAAGCGGTGGATTGGGTCGGGGTCGTCCCCGAGGCAATCGGAGTGCCTCCGGCGGCATACCCGTTGGCGGCTGCGGCAGCGTAACTGGGAGTCGGACTGGCCGAAGCGGCGGTCGATGGTGGCGGCGTCGATCCGGGGATCGCGTAGGCCGGCGGTGCGGTCTGGTTCCCCGCCAAGGCATAGGGGTTCGAACCGCCTGGCGGTGTTACACCGGGAACTCCCATGCTGGGCGTCGTCGGCGTGCTGGGTGTCGGCGTTGCCGTTCCGCCAGCAATCGATGCGATGGCTTCAGGCGTTGCCTTGGCAGATGGCGGAGCGGGATAAGTCAGCGTGGGGCCGGAACCGGCAAGCATTTCTGCCGACGGTTCACCTCGACGGCCGAACAAATTCCAACCGGGTTTGCCGCTACGGCAGCCCGTCGAAAGCATTGGAGTGATCAAACAAGTGACCAACAGGGCACGCTTTCCCCACCGAGCACGTGAGGCGCGGCGAGGTTGATCGGCGGAAAGATTGCGTTTGGTGAGTTCGATGCGCATCGTTCTTGCGTCCTGGGGTACTCAGATTGTCGTCCATCTGATTTGATCGGCCGTTTATTTCCGAAAATTCAGGTCAATCGAATAATTCGGTACAATCTGACTCTCGTTGGAAGCGTTGGTCCTATGAATTCACCATTCCGGGTGTCAATGCCAGCTTTCCAAAAACACTCGCCGCCCCCCAGCTTCAAGAGAATTCTTGCAAGATGTTTCGCTCCGTTCTGCCCGGTTTTTTCGTCGCCCTCACCGCATTACTCGCTTGCGTCGCCTGCTGGGACGTTGCGATCGGTCACGGTCAGGACCGCCCGAATATCGTCTTGGTCATGGCCGATGATCTCGGGTACGCTCAAACGGGTTACTACAATCACCCACTATTGCGGACGCCGAATCTCGACGCACTCGCCGAAAATGGCTTGAGGTTGGATCGTTACTACGCCGCCGGACCGGTTTGTTCTCCGACGCGAGCGAGCGTCTTGACCGGACGGACGCATGAACGAACCGGAGTGATGGAACACGGTTACGCGCTGCGTCGTCAAGAATCCACACTCGCGACCGCGATGGCCGAGGCCGGGTACGCGACCGGTCATTTCGGCAAATGGCATCTCGATGGGCTTCGCGGACCCGGCGTGCCGATCTTCGCCGACGACCCGTACGGACCGGCACAGTTCGGATTCCAAACCTGGTTGTCGGTGACGAATTTCTTCGATCGCGATCCGCTGCTCAGCCGAGGCGGGCAATTCGAAAGCTTCCAGGGTGATTCCTCGGAAATCATCGTCGACGAAGCCTTGAAATTTGCTCGCCAATCCAAACGCAGTGACCAACCCTTCTTTGCGGTGGTTTGGTACGGAACACCCCATTCGCCTTTCAAAGCGTCGGCCGAAGACATCGCGTCATTGGCCGATACCCCCGGACGTAAGGAGTTGGTTGAATCGATGGATGCCCAATCGATTCAACAATACGGCGAACTCGTTGCGATGGACCGTAGTTTGGGGACGCTTCGCCGGGGGCTCCAAGAGATCGATGCCTTGTCTTCGACGTTGATCTGGTTTTGCAGTGACAACGGCGGACTGGGCGACATCCGACCGTCGGCGACCGCCCCGTTGCGTGGCCACAAAGGCCAACTCTACGAAGGCGGCTTGAGAGTGCCGTGTGTTTTGCACTGGCCCGATCGAATCGAACCGGGGCGGGTCAGTCGATATCCGGCTTGCGCGATCGACATCGCACCGACCGTCCTCGACCTGATCGGCGTGTCGACCGACTCGTTGACCAAACCCCTCGACGGGATCAGTTTGAAAGAGCTGCTCGTTTCACCATATTCTGCACCGGAGAAAAGCCGTCCATCGCCGATCGGGTTTCGCTACAAAACCGAAAGCGCCGTGGTCGACAATCCATGGAAGCTGATTCGGACAAAAAAAGGCGACGAACTGTACAACCTCGACGAAGACATCGCCGAGCAAAGGAACCAAGTTTCGAGCCATCCAGAACAAGCCCGGCGGCTGCGAGCTTGGTTGGATCAATTCAATCAATCCGTCGATGCGAGCGTCGCGGGAGAGGATTACCCTGAAGGCCAAGTCGACCCCGATCATCCACGTCCTCGTTTTTGGACCGACCTACCCGCCTACCAAGCCAAGTTCCCACAATGGCGCGACCGCTGGGAATACCAAAAGACGATCGAGCGAGCCAAGAAACCAACCAAGTAGGCTGGGTCGCAGCGATAGCGAAGACCCGGCAGGCTGCTAGCGGGCTGTTGATTCAATCCTCATCGAAACCCGACGCGTGAGCGAGGGATACTTCAAATAGAATTAATGGCGCTCAATCCCTCGCTGACGCATCGGGTTACGATTAAATCAACAGCCGCTAACCAAAAGCCGAAAGCAATCGCCACAATCCATTCGCCGGGTGTTCGTCGTCAAAGCCCTCCTTCACCCAGCCTACAAATGTGCCACGGCACGGTATTCGCATGATCAGGCGATCGCCAAGACACCTCCTCTCGGAATACTGAAGTCTTGGGGAATCGAACACATGAGAACAAGACGATGGGAACGAACCGATTTCAGGCAAACCCTGACCGCACACCTCGCGCGATCTTAGCACGCAATCGGCGAGCGATGAGCCGGTCGGAAGTCGCCCTGAAAATTTTGATCGGCAGCGTGCTGGGGGCGGAGTTGGTCGGCGGTTCGACACTCCTCGCTTTGGGCGTCTATGCGGGATTTGGAGCCATCCAATCGCCTGCGTTTTCTGCGACTTGGCTGTTGGTCTTCGCCGTTTTGGGAGCCATCTCAGCGGTCCAGTACCTCCCGCCTTTCTCACGCGATCGAGGACGCATCGCGGATTTTCTGATCGACCCCAAGCACCTTGGTGGCTCGCTCGGATATTCAAACGTCAAGCTTCAAGAATACTTCGCAAAGCCTGCTGGTTTTCCTGTGTATCGAACAACGCGATTACGGGGATTCGAAATCCGGAAACGACGATCGATTCGATCGGACCCTCGGTGAGTTTGTGAGCCAAGTCATAGTTCGTTCGGCCGTTGGGGAGGATGTACTGTTCCACCGATTCCGCATCGCAGTCGATGATCCAGTATTCCTTCACGCCGTGCAAAGCGTAGTCATCGAATTTGACGCCTCGATCACGATGGGCCGTTGAATCCGATAGAACCTCGACGATGAAATCCGGCGCGGGGAACTCCATCGTATCTCCATCGAACGTGGCCGCCTTTTCCGCATTAAAAAAGCACACGTCGGGTTCGTAATCGTTGCGGGTCAAACAAATCAACGCTTTTTCTGTGAAAACTTCGCCACTTTGATTCGCAATGACATAGTGCCGAAGCAAACTCACCAAGTTATCGGTCACCCGCAAATGCTTCGCCTTAGCTGGCGAATGCATTACCATTTGGCCAGCGATGAATTCCGCCTTGACGCTAGGCGTCAGATCGGCCCGAAAACGTTGTCGGCGCTGTCGTTCCGCCTCCAGCGTTGCGTTGATCGTTGCGGCAATGCGAGGCAAATCCGGCCGCGACATCAGCGACGTTAATTCAAATTCTTCGAGCATCATCCCACTTCCGGCGAAACAAATTTTCCACGCCTCGATTCTAATCGAATTCGACCGGGCGTGGAGCACTTGAGTGTTGACCCAGACCTCGTGCACCTCGCTCGCTCGTTGTTCACTGGAATATTCTGCTGAGATCGATACTCAACCGACAATCTTCGCAGATGGTTAGATCCAAAATCTGTTCGATCGTTTCTTCGGCCCATCGGTTGGATTGACGATGAAGTATGATCGTTCGTTTTTCATGATCAACGATCAGGTAGTTTCCGACGCCCTTGTCTCGATACAGTTCTCGTTTGTAAATCCTATCGCGTTCGATCGAGGTTGCCGATATCACTTCGACCGTCAGTGCGGGAGCCTGCTCAACGTGACGTTCGGGAGATTCCCCACAAACCACCAAGACGTCAGGCCGAACAACCGTCGTCGGGTCGACGACCCAGTCGATTTCGGCGATCACTGTTGCGGCGCAATTCGCGTTCTCGACGGCATTGACTAGCAGACTAGCGATCTTGGTTAGGATCGCTTGATGTCGTCCGAAAGGGCTGGGGCTCATCGACACGGGGTGGCCCGCCCAAAGTTCCCAATCACCCTTCCACTGCATGTAGTCATTAACGGTGTAAAGCGGTTGATAGCGTGCGAGGGCTGACATGGCCGATCTTCAGAAACGTTTCGGAATGAAGTTGTTGAAATGCTCACAGTATACCCGATCAAGTTCTCCCTTTCGGGAAGGCGAGCGGCGATTGTTTTTCTACCGCATCGGGTACTTTTTCTTCTGTCACTCGGCAGAGTAGCAGTTCGATTGGCTGCTCAGTTACTCGATCAGATTCTCGCCACCGGCGATCGTGGCGTCGCCTCCGGTGACTCGCATGACTTCGTCTTGTTCGTTGCTCAGGTTGCCTTCGCCTTGAGTCATTGTTTTATCCTTGGATCGGTTCGAAATGACTTGAGCTTTCGGCGACGAAACCTCTTCGGGTTTGGCGATCGGAGCGTTTGAGTCCTCGATCATCCGAGCCGGCACGCCGTGGGGGAACACCAACTCTCGGGCTTCATCGGGCATGCTGACTCCCGCTTCGGCTAGCGTTTCCTTGACCTGACGTATGACACTGCTGCTGACTTTCAATCCCGAATGCGTGGACTGATCGATCCAGTAATAAGTTTTCAAGTTCACCGTCGCCGCGCCCAACGCATCGACCAAGACCAGCGGAGCGGGGTCCTTGATTACGGCCTCATGTTTGAGCAACGTTTGCATGATGAGCTCTTGGGCATCGGAGATCGCGTCTTCAAACCCGATGCCTACAGCGAACGTTAATCGCAGCAATGGTGTGGCGGTGAAATTCAAAATTTTGGACTTGTAGACGGTGCTATTGGGGATTTGAATTTGATTGCCCTCGAGTGTGTTCAATACCGTGCCGCGGGTGGTGACCTTTCGAACGAATCCCTTGGCACCGTCGACTTCGATCAAGTCTCCCACGCGAAACGGATGGTTGATCGAAATCAAGATGCTCGAAAGGTAGTTTTCGGCGATATCACGGAAAGCAAATCCAAGAGCGAGACCCACCAAGCCCGTGCCACCGAGCAGGGTGACGGCAAGCCGTGTCAAACCGGAAACTCGCAAGGCGATATAAAAGCCGATGATGAAAACCATCACCGCGAACACGTTCGCGATCACTTGTCGTAACAACGTGTTTTCGACACGTCGGTTCGCCAAATACCCGCTGATTCGGGCGGTCAATTTGGCAAGAAAGTAGGAGAGGATCGTAATATGTTAGGATGTTGTTTGAGAAAGGGGCCCGGTGTTCTCACGAGTCGAGACAATTCAGATGGTCGAATCGCAGATCCAGTGGTTTCGAAAGATTCCCGCCTTCGGTGGGTTGAGGGCGGCAACTTTGCAGTGGATCCAAGAACGATCGGTGCAACGAATGGTCGCCCAAGGAGAATTCTTCTTTCGGGAAGGTGATCCGGGTGAGTCGCTCTACGTCATGGTTTCCGGTGCCGCCGAGGTGATCCGGATGCGAGGGGACCAATCGGTGACGCTCGGGGTGATGGGCGTCGGTGATTGCTTCGGTGAAATGTCGCTGATCGATTTTTGTTCACGATCGGCGTCAGTGGTGGCACGAACAGATTGCGAAGCGATCGAGGTGGCACGATCGACGCTGGGCAAGCTCTATCGAGAGAACGCGGAAGAGTATGCGATCATCATGATGAACTTGGGACGTGAAGTGAGCCGGCGATTGCGAAAGGCTGACGATCGACTGTTCATGATCGATCGTGATGGGTTTGCCCCCTCCGTTTAAGCCCTGATTTCTTTGCCAGCCGGCCACCTTGAGTGGCACCGATCGGTGTAGAATGGCGGCCTGCTTGCTCACTCCCGCCTCGCTGATCCCGCCTATCCCGCCATGACTTTTTCACGCATTACAACAGCCTTCCTGTTGTCGCTGCTATCATTCTCGGCGGTGTGCCTATGCCGATCCAATGCTGCCGCCGCAGATTCCCGCCCCAACATCGTGTTGATTTTCACCGACGACCAGGGCGTCGGTGATGTCGGCTGCTACGGCAGTGAGATACCAACACCTTCAATCGATCGGATCGCCGCCGAAGGCTTGAAGATGACGAACTGGTATTCGGCTTCTTCCATCTGCACTCCTTCGCGATACGGCCTGTTGACGGGTCGCAACCCGTCTCGCTCCGCCGATTCTCTTCTCGGGGCGCTGATGTTCATGTCCGACAGTGACAAGTCACGAGGGTTACAACCTCAAGAAGCGACGTTCGTATCCTCGTTGAAAGACGTTGGTTATCAAACCGCGTTAATCGGCAAATGGCATTTGGGACACGGATCGGAAGAGTTCTTGCCCGTCCATCACGGCTTCCAATTGTTTAAAGGGCACACCGGCGGCTGCATCGATTATTTTACAATGACCTATGGGATCATTCCCGACTGGTACGAGAACACCCGGCACGTATCCAAGGTCGGTTATGCGACGGAATTGATCACCGACGAGGCGGTCGCGTACCTGCAAAGGAACGCCGAATCCGAATCACCGTTCTTTCTGTACTTGGCCTACAACGCGCCCCATTTCGGCAAAGGTTGGAGTCCGGCGGATCAGACGACAGTCAATTTGATGCAGCCCCAAGCATCTGATCTCAAGCGAACCGGCGAGATCAGCGACAAGATCCGCCGTGAATTCGCCGCGATGGTCGTATCGTTAGACGACGGTGTGGGACGAGTTATGCGGACACTCGAAACGACGGGACTGAGCAACGACACGCTCGTGGTTTTCTTAACCGATCATGGTGGTGATCCGGTTTATGGTGGCAACAACGAACCCTTGCGAGGAAAGAAAGCCACGTTGTTTGAGGGCGGTATCAAGGTCCCGTGCCTGATGCGATGGCCGGGCAAGATTCAAACAGGACGTGTCAGCAATGCGGTAACAAGCAGCTTGGATTTATCGCCGACGCTGTGTCGTATCACCGGTGCCAAGCTGCCATCAGGACCACAAGACGGTATCGATCTGACGGAGCACGTGCTCAATGGCTCGCCACTTCCGACACGGACGCTTTTCTGGGAAACCGGAAAACACCAAGAACTCGGTCGTGGCAATTGGACCGCCGTGCGGTCGGGTGATTGGAAGTATGTCCAGGAGCCTTCGGGAACCGAATACATGTTCAATTTGTCGGTCGATCCCAACGAACAACACGACCTAAGCCAGAGCAATCTGAGCCAACTGAAAACGATGCAAGTTAAAGCCTTGGCGATGCATCGCGATTGTCGCAATACGACCGAATGAACTTTCCGTAGTGGCGACTTTCAGTCGCCAACCCCAGCAACGTCGACTGAAAGTCGACGCCACGTTAAGAATGCCGAACCCACTAGCGAGAAAATTTGATGAAGCGTTTGATTTTCCCCGACTTGTTTCTGCTTTCCGTTGTGATCACCTTGGTGTTCTCGGCGGCCACTACCAGCAGTACTCAAGCACAGCAAAACGGCAAAGCGAACGAACCCAAGCCTGACCCAAACTTGATTGCGGGCGAACGTCCGCTTGAAATTCTCAATCAACTCGGTCTCTGGCAAGAGATGTTCAATGGAACGGACTTGTCGGGCTGGACCGGCGATACCCAAGGTTACGTCGCCCAGGACGGGGTTCTGGTCTGTCAAAAAGGCGGAAAGAATCTTGTTAGCGAGAAGGAGTACTCGGATTTTGCCTTCCAGTTCGAGTTCAAACTCGAGGAGAGCGGTAACAACGGAATCGGAATTCGTGTTCCCAAGGGCGGTCACGCGGCAAGCGACGGGATGGAGATTCAGATCCTCGATCATCACGGCGCACGCTACCAAGGCGACTCCGACTTCGGCGGTGGCAAACGAAAACTCAGTTGGCTGAAACCATGGCAATACCACGGTTCAATTTATGGCATCGTTCCCGCCAAAACCGGCTATCTTCAACCGGTCGGACAATGGAACCAAGAAACCATCATCGCTGTCGAGGATCACATCATGGTGATCCTCAACGGGGCCGTGATCGTCGACGCGTTTCTCGATGACGTTCGACCGGTCGACGGGAATGAGCACCCGTCGATGTCAAACCGCAGTGGCCATGTGACGTTGGCCGGTCACAGTGATCGTGTTGAGTTTCGTGGGTTGAGAATTACCGACTTGGCGACACCGAAACCTCTGCTTAAGGAAAGCGTCGACAATACACCGCCCGATGGGTTTGAAGCTCTCTTCAACGGCAAGGACTTGAGTGGCTGGAAAGGCTTAGCACACCAGAACGCCAACGAACGACGAGCCTTGACCGGCGAAGCCTTGCAGCAAGCACAAGCGATCGCCGATGAGATCATGAACGCGCACTGGAGCGTTAGTGACGGCGTGCTGACTTACGACGGTCAAGGTCAAAGCTTGTGTACCGACCGCGACTACGGCGACTTTGAAATGTATATCGACTGGAAAATCCCCTCCGGAGCCGATTCGGGAATCTATCTTCGCGGGACGCCACAGGTGCAAATTTGGGATCCGTGGGACGCACGAACCAAATCAGATGCCGATGCACCGCAGACGCCGGAGGACTGGGTCGCCGCCTACAAGAACGGTCGCAATCTGGGATCGGGCGGTCTCTGGAACAACCAACGTTGGCGCAATTCACCGACGACCTTGGCGGATAAACCACCGGGCCAATGGAATTCCTTCTTCATTCGCATGGTCGGTGAAAAGGTCAGCATTTGGCTCAACGGCAAGCCGATCGTTGACCGCGTGAAGCTAGAAAACTACTGGGATAAAACCCGCAAGATGCCGATCCCACGCACCGATCAAATCGAGTTGCAACACCATGGCAGTGAGTTGTTCTTCAAGAATATCTATCTGCGTGAACTGCCTTATTAGTGCTTCCCCGAATTTGATATTCGATGAAGCACTAGCCTTTCGCCCGTAGTTCGCTCAGTCGGATCTGTTTCGAAATGCGAGTCTCGTTCTCGATATCACGAATTTCCATCAAGATGGTTGGATCGCTGGCTTCCCAGTCAATTTCAATTACCCCGAAGTTCTCCTGGTGGTACGTTGCCGGGTGAATTCGAAATCGATTCTCGGTTGGCGTCCCGCGTTGATGGATCTGATTGAGACTGCTTGATGTCAGATCGTAGAGCGGATAACCCCGAGTGAATTACTACCTAATGAAGGTTTTTCGGTCTGTCGATTCGATACTGATTTCTGCCTTCTTGTTGGCGGTGATAGGCGCGTCTGCTTGGGTGTTGTTTTCGCCTCTGCCGGTATCGGGCGATGAAAAAACCGATCGTGTTACGTTCGATACGAACGTTTTGCGAGCCCGTTTTGAAAATCACTGTTTTGGTTGTCACGGCGACGGTGGCGAGGAAGGCGGCTTTAGCTTTGAACAACTCGCCGCCGGCGATTACGGTGACCAAACGATTCGCAAATGGGAGGCGGTTTGGCAAAACATTCGCGCCGAAACGATGCCTCCGTCGGACGAAGACCGACCCAGCGTGACGACACGGTCGGAATGGGTCGATTGGATTCAGTCCGATGTTTTTCGTTTGGACGCGACCCAAATCGATCCGGGTAGGGCAGTCCTGCACATCTCGCCCGTGTTGTTCGAGAAGTATTTGTCAGCTGCAGACAAAATCGTCGGCGATGCGATCCAAACGAGTGGACCGAGTTGGCCCGAAACGCGGTTCTGGTCAGATCATTTTAGGATGGATTCGCCGGAGGGACCGAAAGCTCACGAAGTCAAGTTTAACGATACGCGTCAGTTCCATTTTCAAAAGAAGATCGATCGCTCTGGGAAGTACGACGTAGCTGTAAAATGGAGCCTCGATGGCGCGTGGACCAATACCGATCAAGCGGCTGAGATAACGCTGTGGTTGTATCCGTCCGATGACGACGAACCGACTGAGATCGCGCGACATCTTGCTGGGTTCAATGAAAAGACCAGCGGCGTGCTATCCGCGTCGGTGGCTGTCGGCGACCAACCGATGCACCTGAGTGTCAAGTTTCACCCGACGTCCAAGGACACGACCAGCAAGCAGCTCGACAATCCCGGTCCCGCTCCCTACTCGTTTCGCGTCGAGTACATCAACTTCGTTGGTCCGACCGATGGTGACGTTCGCAAATATAATCGGGGGCAAAAGATCCTATTCAACGGCCCACCGCCTTCGGACGCTGACGAAGCGGCGTTGGACGCGATGACCGGCGAAGTGATCGGTCGATTTGCAACGCGTGCATTTCGCCGACCTATCGACGATGCGACGTTGGCTCGGCTTTGCCAAATCGCACGCGAAACTCGCCAGATTCCGGGCAACCGATACGAACACGGGATTGCCGCGGCGATCAAGCTGGTGCTCGCTTCGCCAAGATTTTTGTTTCGAATTGAAAAGGAGATGCCGGCAGCACAACTCGCCGCCATGCCGAGTCACCTACCTACATCAGCATTAGGCGAACCGATCGACGATTTATCGTTGGCGACCCGAATTAGCTATTTCTTGTGGGGCGGCCCGCCGGACGACGATTTGTTGTCGGTCGCCCAAGACGGCAAGCTGCGAGAAAACCTCGACCAACAGATCGATCGAATGATCGACCAAGAATGGCGACTGCGAGTCGGCGTGGGGAATTTTGTCGGTCAATGGCTCAAGACCCGCGACGTACATTCGATTCCGGTCGATGTCCGACGCGTGCTGGCCTTTCGCGGTGATGACAAGATGTTCCCCTGGCAAGTCCGCGAGGCGATGAAGCAGGAAACCGAAACAATGTTCCGGTACCTGATCGAAGAGAATCGCCCGATTCACGAATTGCTCAATGCGGACTACTCGTTCATGAACGAAAGCTTGGCTAAGTTTTACGGCATCGCGGGCGTCCAAGGCGATAAGATTCGAAAAGTGGATTTGCCGCCGGACAGTCACCGTCGCGGTATCTTAACCCACGGTTCGGTGTTACTGGTAACGAGCAATCCGACACGAACGAGTCCGGTCAAACGAGGCTTATTCATTCTTGAAAACCTACTTGGTACACCCGCCCCGCCCGCGCCGCCGAACGTCCCATCGCTGGAGGAATCGCAGTCGGGCGATATGAAAAACGCATCGCTACGCCAAGTATTGGAACAACACCGCCGCGATCCCGCGTGTGCGTCGTGCCATGCTCGGATGGACCCGTTGGGACTAGCGCTGGAACACTACAATGCGATCGGGCAGTACCGAGAAATGGAATGGGGTATGCCAGGTTGGCGAGGACGCGACCCCGAACCGGACAAACCGATCGATCCCAAAGGCGTTCGCATCTTCGGCGGACGCCACCGAGCCGATGAGGCTGTGTTACGTCTATGTGCCCAACGGCGTGAACATGAAACATTGGCGACCGGAAGGCGAAGGTGCCGATTTCAAGTTCAATCGTTCAACCCGATCGCTTGAGCCGTTTCGTGACTCGCTGCGTTTCATCACCGGGCTGGAACATCGCGAAGCCTATATTCACCGCGACGGAGCGGGTGACCACGCTCGCGCCGGCGCGACATTCCTTACCGCCGCTCGCCCGCACAAGACCGCCGGATCCGATATTCATCTGGGTGTTTCGGCGGACCAAGTCGTTGCGCAAAAGATCGGCCGTCTCACTCGCTTGCCATCGCTGGAGCTATCCTGCGACGGCGTTCGAAACAGTGGCAATTGCGACTCGGGGTACTCGTGCGCCTATCAATACAACATCGCCTGGGCGGATGAACGGACTCCGGTACCGCCGGAATCCAATCCTCGCTTGGTATTTGAGCGTTTGTTCGGTGACGGGTCGCACGGCGAGCGTCACGCGAACTATCAACGACGTCAGCAAAGGCAAGAATCGGTCATCGACTTTTTACGTGAAGAAGCCAACTTCGTGGCACGACAGATCGGGACCGAAGATCGTCGCAAAATCGATGAGTACCTTACCGGTATAAGGGCGATCGAAAACCGCATCGAGAAATCCGAACGATTCGGCTTACCCGTCGATCCCGATGTGCCAACTCCGTCAGGCATTCCAGAAAGTTACGCCGAACACATGCGATTGATGATCGACGTCATGTCGCTTGCTTTGGCTACCGATACCACGCGAGTGTCCACATTGATGCTGGCCCACGATGGCAGCAATCGATCGTTCAAGGAAATCGAAATCGGTGACGGTCATCACGATCTTTCGCACCACAAAAAAGACGAAGAGCGACTCGAAAAGATCGCCCGCATCGACGCGTTCTATTGCGAACAATTGGCCTACTTGTTGGGTGCGATGAAATCACATCGGTTGGATTCGGGGTCGACTCTGTTGGACAATACTTTACTGGTGTATGGCAGCGGTATCTGTGACGGCGACCGTCACAATCATGATGACTTGCCGGTAATCTTCGCCGGTGGCGGAGCACAAGGCATCCGAAACGGCTTGCACCAAAAGCTTTCTGAAGCAACCCCGATGGCAAACTTGCACTTGGAACTGCTTGAACGAATGGGCACCCCTAGGCCAAAATTCGGCGATAGCACGGGCAAACTCTCGTTAGAATCGTAAGTCCTGTTATCCTACCAACGCGGCTCGGTACCACGACGCTCCGCGAAGTGCATTCGTTGATGTCGATGGTAGAACGCTTAGCGATTGACGGTGCTTCCCAAAACGACGCGATATCGTTCGAAATCCTCGCCGTCGCCGAGCCTTTTTGAGTTTTCTGAAACCGTCAAGGCATTGTCAGTAGCGATATCGCGAATCGCTAACCGCGTGCGAAGGACTGCTGCTCATCTGCGGGAAACGGATCGAGTCTTCGAGACGATCTGGCATTCTCAACTTCTTTTCTAAAAAGATGTCGATCACGGCGACGGCTGTTCGATCAATATGAAAGCGACAAGAATCCGCACAACAAATCAGGCATCCAGGTCGGGAGATGAAGCGATGAAGTTCATTTGCATGGGGTTTTATGACGAGACCAACTACCAATCGATGTCCGACGAAGAGGGACAGCGAATGATGGAAGCCTGCTTGGCTTATGACGATGAGCTGCGTCTGGGAGGCCACTTTCTCGGTGGGGAAGCACTGCAGTCGGCGACCAACGCGGTCACACTGCGAATGAAGAATGGTTCGGTCGATATTACCGACGGGCCCTATGTCGAGACAAAAGAAATCCTCGGCGGAATTCTTCTGCTCGAAGCACGCGATCTCAATCACGCCATTGCGTTAATGTCGCAGCATCCGGGCGTGAAAATGGGCCCGTTTGAAATTAGGCCCGCCGATGAGGAGATGAATCAAGTGATCGCCGCTCGACACGAAACGTTCTTGAAAAATCACGGGCCGAAACCTAGCAGCGTAGGAAACTCGGTTCGGCTACACCGGGTGTTTCGTGCGCCCGCCCAGCGTGTTTACCAAGCATTCATTGACGCCGACGCGATGGCTCGATGGCTGCCACCCTACGGATTTATCGGCGAAGTCCATGAAATGGATGCCCGTGTCGGAGGCGGATACCGCATGTCGTTCACGAATTTCGAATCCGGTCAATCCCATTCCTTTTCGGCCAAATACATCGAACTAACACCCTACCAACGAATCCGACACGTTGATCAGTTTGACGATCCAAACCTACCTGGAGAGATGCTAGTGACCATCTCGCTCCAAACCGTGTCATGTGGCACCGAGTTGACAATCGTACAAGAGGGAATCCCTGATCCGATCCCGACCGACGCGTGCTATCTCGGATGGCAAGAATCACTATTGCAATTAGCACAGCTCGTTGAGCACACCATTCCACAGGATCAGTGAATCGTTCGGCAGGGAACATCGGATATTACGCAACTAACCAAGGACAAAACATGAGAGTCATGGTGATCGTGAAAGCGACCAATAGCTCGGAGGCGGGCCAGCTTCCCAGTGAGTCGTTGCTGGCCGCAATGGGAAAATTCAACGAGGAACTCGTTCAAGCCGGAATCATGAAAGACGGCGACGGTTTGAAACCAAGCAGCGCCGGCGTGCGAGTTCAATTCAGCGACACCGATCGTACCGTGCTTGATGGACCGTTCGCGGAGACCAAGGAACTGATCGCCGGTTACTGGATATGGGAAGTCGATTCGATGCAGGAAGCGATCGACTGGGTCAAACGCTGTCCCAATCCGATGCCTGAAGATTCGGAGATTGAGATTCGTCCGTTCTATGAAATGCAAGATTTTGCGGCGAATGATCCAGACGGTCAAATCGCAATGCAGGAAGAATCACTGCGTGACAAGATTGCGATACACGACAGCGTCGTTCAACCCTATTTGTTTTTCGCCGGGCGATGCGAGGAAGCTTTGGCGTTCTACGAACGGGCTATCGGAGCGAAGGTTCTAATGAAGATGCGGTTCAACGAAAGTCCGGACGCGGTGCCTGATGGCATGCTGCAGGCCGGTTTCGAAAACAAAATCATGCACGCATCGTTTACCGTCGGAAAAATGACCATCATGGCCTCAGACGGTTGCGACGATCAATCCAACTTCGATGGCTTTCGTTTGGCGCTTTCCGTTGCGTCCGAAACGGTTGCCGACTCCACGTTCAACTCGCTTGCCGAAGGCGGTAAAGTCGACATGCCTCTTACAAAAACATTCTGGTCGCCGTGTTATGGAATGGTGACCGACAAATTTGGTCTAGGTTGGATGGTCATGGTTCCGGGAGAGAACCTAGAATGAAATACATGCTACTGATTTACGCCGCCGAGAGTTGCTGGACCGAGGACGAACGTAAAGCTTGCATGATCGAATCGATGCGCATCTGCGACGAGCTTGAAAAACAAGGTAAGTGGGTCGCATCGTCGCCATTGCATTCGGTCACAACGGCGACAAGCGTTCGCGTTCGTGATGACAAAAAGCAAATCATGGACGGTCCTTTCGCCGAAACGACTGAGCAGCTTGGCGGCTACTACATCATCGATGTGGACAACCTAGACGAAGCGATCGAGATCGCCGCACGCTTGCCACCGGCGAAGAAAGGCACCGTCGAAATCCGCCCCCTG
This sequence comes from Neorhodopirellula pilleata, assembly GCF_007859915.1. Lineage (GTDB taxonomy): Bacteria > Planctomycetota > Planctomycetia > Pirellulales > Pirellulaceae > Rhodopirellula > Rhodopirellula pilleata. The sequence continues at coordinate 206,221 of NZ_SJPM01000006.1, read as the reverse complement.
TTTCCGTTACCGGAACTGCCCGAGCCTAGCCGTAGTGGATCTTGTTAAAGATCCCAACGATTCAGGATCTTTAACAAGATCCACTACCCCCGCAAATTCAATCAATACTTTTGAGGAAACGAAATCATGAATCGCAATCCTGTCGGTTGGTTTGAAATCTATGTCCAAGACATGAAGCGTGCGAAAGCATTTTACGAAACCGTTCTTGCCGTCGAATTGACCGAGCTTGCATCGCCCGATCCCGAATTGGAAATGCAGGCGTTTCCGATGGACATGGAAGCCGGTGGGGCCTCCGGTGCGTTGGCGAGAATGGAAGGCTGCCCTTCGGGTGGAATGGGAACGCTCGTGTATTTCTCGTGCGAGGATTGTGCGACCGAGGCATCCCGCGTCGAAGCCGCAGGCGGAAAAATCTGCAAACCGAAAATGGCGATCGGTCAATACGGATTCATCGCCCTGGTATCGGACACCGAAGGAAACATGGTCGGTCTTCACTCGTTGCAATAGGTCGATCTCATGCAAATCAAACAACGAATTACGCCATTCTTTTCATACGCGGATCAGGCCGAACAGGCCGCCGAGTTCTACGTGTCGGTCATTCCTGATTCCAAGATCATCCGCAAAGTCCGAAACCCAGGTAATCAAGCCGTCCTCACGGTCGAGTTCGAATTGGCTGGCATGAAGTTCACTTCACTCAATGCAGGACAAGATTGGCAATTCACCGAAGCGTTTTCGCTAGCGATCCAGCGCGATACACAGGACGAACTGGATACGCTCTGGGATAATCTGATCGCCGACGGAGGATCCGAATTGGCGTGCGGTTGGCTCAAAGACAAGTTCGGAATGTGCTGGCAGGTCTGGCCCACGAAACTGCAGGATTGGTTTGAAGCCGACGATCCGGTCGCACTACAGCGAATGTTCGAGGCACTTTGGCAAATGAAAAAATTGGACATTGCGGCGTTGCAATGTGCGTATGATGGGCGCGATTGAAATTTTAGAAAAGGACACCTGGTGAAATACATTCTGTTGATCTATTCCGAAGAGGGAGTTTGGCCGCCTGATGAATTGGCTGTCGCTCGCGATGAGTCCGTGGGTGTGTGTCACAAACTAAACGATCAAGGGCAGTATCTCGGGGCGGCACCGCTGGAAGCGGCAAACACTGCGACTTGTGTTCGGGTTCGTGATGGCAACCTCGCTGTTTCAGACGGGCCGTACGCTGAAACGAAGGAACAGCTAGCGGGCTATTTTTTGATCGACGTGGCTGGTCTCGATGAAGCCATTGAAGTCGCGTCGCAGATCCCCGGTACAACGCGTGGGACGACCGAGATACGTTCGATCATCGAGCTGCCCGGGATGCCGTAGGGTCGCGATGGAATCCGAATACATCGAGCAACTCTACCGTAACGATTCGCGAAAAGTATTCGCAACGCTGATACGGCTGTTAGGCGACTTTGATCTTGCCGAAGAGGCGACCCATGATGCTTTTGCCGCTGCGATGCGGCAGTGGCCCGAGCAAGGCGTGCCGGACAATCCGGTCTCATGGCTGGTTTCGACCGGACGATTCAAGGCGGTCGATATGATGCGTCGCCGAGCACGCTTTCACGATCTGCAGCAGGATTTGGCTCGGCGCCTTGCTGAAATCGAATCGGCCAACTTGGCGATAGCGGGACAAGACATCGTCGACGACCGATTGCGTCTGATCTTTACGTGCTGTCACCCCGCGATCGATCCGAAAGTCCGGGTTCCACTAACCCTTCGTGAGGTATGCGGTCTGACGACGGATGAGATTGCACGTGCGTTTCTCATGACGTCGGCGACCATGGCACAACGCATCGTGCGTGGGAAAGCCAAGATCCGCGACGCTGGCATTCCCTACATCGTCCCATCATTGAACGATCTGCCGAGTCGCCTTGATCCGGTTTTGTCGGTCATTTACCTGATCTTTAACGAGGGCTACTCCGCATCGAGCGGCGATCGATTGACGCGAGTTGAGCTAACAAGCGAGGCCATTCGCTTAGCTCGTTTGTTAGTCGAGTTATTGCCCGACCCGGAAGTCATGGGATTGCTGGCGCTCATGTTGCTTCACGAATCACGCCGCGACGCAAGGCTGACGAAAGACGGAGACATTGTTCTGCTGGATGAACAGAATCGTGATTTGTGGAACCATGATTTGATTGCCGAAGGAAAAGGTTTGGTCGAACACTCATTACGTTCGGGAAGATTCGGAGTCTACACGATCCAAGCTGCCATCTCGGCTGTCCATGCCGAAGCAAGAGTCGCCACCGAAACCGATTGGGCACAGATCGTTGCACTGTACGACATTTTGCTATTGGCTGATCCTTCTCCGGTTGTTGAGCTCAATCGAGCCGTCGCGGTTGCGATGCGAGATGATGTGAAATCAGGCTTGACCATCATTGACGCCATCTTGCAACGAGGCGACCTGCGAGATTACTACTTGGCCCATTCGGCCCGTGGCGAGTTCCTGCGACGACTGGGAAAGCCGCGGGAAGCAAGAAAAGCGTTCGAGCACGCCCTGTCATTGGCCCAACAGCAGCCCGAACAGCGCTTCCTGAGAAAAAGAATCGAGTCACTTCAATCGTGACATCGCCGACCGCGTTTCCTATTGGTCGAGAAGTTTCAGGACGGCATCGGCGAATCCTTGACCGATTTGCGCCATAATCTTGGCCGAGCCGAGATAGTGATACTCGGCGTTGGAGACGCCGACTTGCAGGACCTTGAGTTCGTGCGGCGTCAATTCTTTTGAGATGGCGTCGTCTTGGATCTCTCGCAACTGTTGATTGGAAGGCTTTTCGGCGGCCACACGTTGCTTGATCGCTTGTCGAATACTCCCTTCGCGGGCGCGGAGACTTGACAATTCCGTGTCCCAGTAATTCTCGGTCAGCACCGCCGATACGTTGCCTTGAAAATCATCGAGCTTGGCGGGTGCCGCCATCGCGTCACGGAAGTTTTGGTGCGTCGATTGGTAACGTTTCTGTTCCGGTGCATAGGTTTCAATGGGACCGTTGACCCCCATCACGCCGATGACAAACGGAAGATCAGGTGATCCGAGGTCCTTCCTGACGTCACGAATGAAATGTGCGAGCAAATCGCTGTAGGCTTGGTACCCTCCCTGTTGATCACGATTCGGATAGACGCTTTGATCGACCATGTCGTTCCAACCTTGAAACCAAACCATGCCACCGAGTTGATAGCCTTGGCTTGCGTCATAAGCAGGATAGACACGTTTGATATCCGCCAGCACCTTCTCGACATGGTTCATCGTGAGTCGATAGTAGTGGCCGGTAGCCTTGTCTTTCTCTGCTCGAATCGTAGCAAGATCGCTTCCCTTCTTCTCAATCTGTTCAAGCTGTGCATTATTGAATTGATAGGGACCTGCGCTCGGTGGACGGAAATCGGTGTGGAGACTCTTGCCGCCCCACGCCGTTTTGATAATCAGAATGGGCTCGTTCAGTTTCTTCTGCACGGTGATGCCGAACATCAACTCGGGACCGATCTTATTCTCGTCCGCACCAAATCCGACTGTTAGGCGACCAGTTTTTTCGCCGTTAGTGGACAGTGATGAAATCCAAACGTTTTCGCAAACTCGCGGTGTTCCGTCGTTATTTTGTATTCGCTCGAGAAGCGGCGCGGTCTGCGGGTCCATGCCAATGTGTTCGAACGTTCGAACGTGAGCGTGGCCCTGCATGTTGGACTGGCCGACCAGGATGAACACTTTCAGCGGCTTCGCAGACGCATTGTTGCCAAATGCAATTGTCGAGATCGCCAATGCAATGCTGAAGATCTTAGAGGTTTTCATTCGTCGAGCGTCCATGGATGCCGCAGTGATTTGAGGAAGGAGGCGAGCATGAGAAAATGCTTGCGCCCCCTTTATACCTTTTCCAATGCCATCGGTGGAGATTCAGGTCACTCAATCAGCCGCAACGACTAAGCGTCGATGCTAACATCGCTTTCAGGTTGGGCAATGCACATGACGACCTCGTCGGCTTCGATTTCGCACGATGGTTCCTGATCGTATCGCACTTTACCTTTGAGTAATCCGCGAACGCACGAACCGCAACTTCCTGAGCGACAGGACGATTCGATCTCAACTCCCTCTTGCTCGGCAAAATCAAGGAGCGATTCTTGGGTTCCATTCCACGTTGATTCTTTACCGCTCGACTGGAAAGTGACTTGGTGCGTTACCAGTGATTTTGTTTGTCGGTCTGTTTCATCCGAGTTGATTCGTATGGCACCAACTCCTTTGGACGAACCACCGAACGATTCGTACTGCACCCGGGATGGTTCCACACCGCATTCGACTAAACCTTCGGCGATGCCGGACATAAAAGCGTCAGGACCGCAAATTCGAAAATCCGCATCAAGGGTTTTGAGTTGATCAAGTAGTTGAGCAGCATCGATCCGGCCGGGCCGATCGTGCGACGATTCGCACGTCGAATTCGCTTGACTGAACCATACATGCAGGCCGAACGAATTCTTTTTCGCATCAGCGAGCTTGGCGTGGATGCGACGAAGTAGCCCGAGAAACGGAGCATTGTCGGAATCGCGGAGCTGATAGAAAAGACGGATCGGCCTTGCCGGTGCGATTTCAAGGCTGTGCATCAACATCGATAGCATGGGTGTGATGCCGATCCCCGCCGCGATCAACACGAGCGGGCGATCGTGACGCTCGGTGCCGAGGTGAAATCGTCCGGCCGGAGCTTGTACGTCGATGAGGTCGCCGAGTTGGATTCGGTCATGCAGGATATTGCTGACCAAACCACCAGGCACACGTTTGACGGTGATGCGAAAATGAGGCTCACCCGGGCTGCTGGATAAGCTGTAGCAACGACTGGTCCGTCTGCCGGTTACCGGATCTTGAACACGCACGGTAATGAACTGACCGCCGAGAAAAGTGGGTAGCCCCAAACCGTCGAGCGGGCGAAACCGGAATGACCGGCAATCAGGCGACTCGTCATCAAGCCCGACGACTTCCATCGTTCGCCATCCCTTCCAACGAAAGTCGATCGGATCGATCTGAGCCAAATTCGGTTTGAACCGGTCGGACCGATCATGAGGCTTGGAAGCACGCGTCAGTTCGTCGCGGTCCGAACTTCCCCATGCGATATCTTCACGACGGGCAATGAATTCGGCAATCACGGGATAGCCGATCACACATCCGAGCAGCGATGCCAGTACAAACCAACTCAAGTCTTTGATCCAAAACGAAGAAACCTATCGAAGCTTCCCGAAATCTAGCTTGCGATTAGCCGTCCGTTCGGAAATCGTGCGAAACAAGACAAAGCACGGCGGCACGAATAACAACGCGAAAACGGTTGCCGCGATCATTCCGCCGACGACTGCGTTGCCGACGGCTTGACGACTCGCCGCACCCGCGCCACTGGCAAACAACAAGGGCAAGAATCCGAGAATCGACGAGAACGCCGTCATCAAGATCGCCCGAAAGCGAAGTTTCGCTGCGGACACGGCGGCTTCAACCACGCTCATCCCTGATCGACGTTGCTCGCTCGCGAACTCCACGATCAAGATCGCATTCTTACTCGCCAAAGCTACCAACAGCACGATGCCGATCTGAGTGTAAGTGTTGTTGTCGGCCCCACGCACCAATAACGCGAGTACGACACCCAGCGCCGCAAGCGGCACCACGGCGATCACCGATGCGGGACTCGTCCAACTTTCATACTGCGCCGCGAGCACCAAGAACACGAACAACACCGCCAAACCCAAGATCAAAGCTTGGCCACCCGATGCGATCTTTTCTTGATACGACATCCCTGTCCACTCATAACCGAATCCTGCCGGCAACTCTTCTCTCGCGGTTTGCTCCATCAGGCTGAGTGCTTCTCCGGAGCTGAAACCGACAGCAGCCGATCCGTTGATCGCGGCGGCGGGCGACAGGTTGTACCGCCTGACCACGGTGGGACCGACGGTATTGCGAACATCCACAATCGATGAAAGAGGGATCATCGTTCCATCGGGACCGCGCACATCGAGATTGCGGATATCCTCGACGCGACTACGAAACTCCGGCTCGGCTTGGGCACGAACTTGATACGAGCGATTCTGGAAAGTGAAGTCGTTAACGTAAGCCGATCCCAAATAAGCACTCAGTGTCTCGAAGACAGACGACAGCGGAATGTTCATCGACTTCACCTTGTCGCGGTCCACGTCGGCAAACAGTTGTGGCACGTTTGCTCGGAAGGTACTGCTGACCGATGCCAATCCCGTTTGGCCGCGGGCGGATTCGGCGAGGCTTTCGGCCGTTCGCTGCAACTCGGCGTAACCGTTGACGCCTCGGTCCAGCACCTCCATCTGAAACCCACCCGCCGCGCCGAGCCCGTCGATCGCGGGCGGAGTGAACGCGAACGCAACGGCTTCTTGCAGCGTCGCATACTCGGCTTGCAGGATTTGCCGGATCCCTTGCAAACTCTTTTCTCGCGTTTGACGTTGGTCCCAGGGCTCAAGCACCAAAACCGTCATGCCTTGGTTCGATCCCGCGAATCCGCCGAGCAGCGAAAATCCTGAAATCGTGACGGTATCCGCCACACCGGGCACGGTCTGGTAGAACCGATCGAGCCGATCCATCACCACTGCGGTGCGTTGTTGCGACGCGGCATCGGGTAATTGCACATTGACGAACAAATAACCCTGGTCTTCCTCGGGCACAAACCCCGTCGGGAGGCGCATCAGCGACCATCCCGTCAACGCCACCAAAACCACATAAGCGATCATTACCAGCGACAACATTCGCACCAACCGCGCGACCACGCTGCCATAGATTTCCGACACTTTGTCGAACACGGCGTTGAACCATCGAAATCCAACGAAAGACGTTTCTTTTGGGGCACGCAGCACGATACCGCACATCGCGGGGCTGAGCGTCAGCGCGTTGATCGTGCTGATAATCACCGCCGCCGAAATCGTCAGTGCGAATTGCTGGAACAATTGCCCCGTGATTCCAGGCATGAACGCGGTGGGCACAAAGACCGCCAGCAGCACGAGCGTCGTCGCGATCACCGGACCAGTGATCTCGCTCATCGCTTTGACCGCCGCGTCCTTGGGACTCAGTCCGTCGGCTAGGTGACGCGAGGCGTTTTCAACGACCACGATCGCGTCATCGACGACGATACCGATCGCCAGCACGACGCCGAATAGCGACAGCATGTTGAGCGAGAATCCGATCGCACTCATCGCCGCAAACGTTCCGATCAACGAAACAGGGATCGCCAAGACGGGCACGATCGTGGCACGCCAATCTTGCAAGAAGACGTAGATCACCAGCACCACCAACACGACGGCCACAAACAGCGTCGAGTAGACTTCGCTGATCGAAGCCTCCACAAACTTCGTCGTGTCGAACGGAACCGCGTACCGCATTCCCTCGGGCCAATCGTTCGACGCGGCCAGTTCCGCGAGCTTAGCTTGTATCAGCGATGCGGTGGTCAGTGCGTTGGCGCCCGGTAACTGATACACAGCCACCGCCGCCGACGGTTGGCCGTTGAAGGTCGAACGATAGTTGTAATCTTTTGCGCCCAACTCCACGCGAGCAACGTCGCGAACGTAGAGCGTGCTGCCGCTGCTTCCCGTCCGTAAGATAATGTTTCCGAACTGCTCTTGAGTGACCAAGCGACCGGCGGTATTGATCGAAAGTTGAAACGGAGTTCCGTCGGGTGCCGGTGATGCGCCGATCTGCCCTGCGGCCACTTGAACGTTTTGCTCGCGAATTGCGGCTACGACTTCGGCCGTTGTGATGCCGTGACGCTTGAGCAATCGCGGGTCGAGCCACACCCGCATGCTGTAGTCACCCGCACCGAAAACCTGGACCTCGCCCACTCCATCGATGCGGCTGAGCTGATCTTTGACCGTCAATCCGTAATTGCTCAGGAACAGATCACTCAACCCGCCGTCGGGCGAATAGAGCGAGATGAACTGCAGAATCTGAGTGGATTGCTTGCGCGTGGTAACGCCCTGTTGGCGAACCTCCTGAGGCAATCTCGATTCCGCGATCGCAACGCGGTTTTGAACCAGCACGGCGGCCATGTCCAAATCCGTTCCCAACGCGAACGTGATCGTTAGTGAGTAGCTGCCATCGTTGGAGCTATTCGAGGACATATACAGCATCCCTTCGACGCCGTTGATCTCCTGCTCAAGTGGCGTTGCGACCGTTTCGGCGATCGTCGACGCATTGGCGCCGGGATAATAAGCCGTGACCTTGACCGTAGGAGGAGCGATCTCCGGAAACTTGGCGACCGGCAAACCGCCGAAGGAGACCAACCCTGCGATCACGATGACGATCGAAATGACGGTGGCAAAGATCGGGCGATGGATGAAGAATCGTGACATTACTCGGCCACATCCTTTGCGTCCGCTTCGGTTGTGTCCGCTTCGGTTGTGTCCGCCTCGGTTGCGTCCACTTCGGTTGCGTCCACTTCGGTTGCGTCCGTCAACGAGGTGCGGAACGACGCCGGTAGTTCGGAAAGGTCTGCGTTCTTCACCACAGTTTGCACCTGAGCATCGGGTCTTGCACGCTGTAAACCTTCGATGATCACGCGATCGTCACCAGACAAGCCGTCCTCAACGACCGTCCAAGCTCCGTCTTGCTCGCCCACCTTCACGTCACGCCGCTGCACCAAGTTGTCTGGTCCCACCACGAAAACAAACGCGCCGACGCGGTCTTGCAACACGGCGCGGGCGGGGACGATCAACGCGTCAGGTTGTTTGGCGATGGGCATGCGGACGCGGACGAATAAACCAGGAAACAATTGGCCGCTGGGATTTTCAAAAATCGCTCGCAGGCTGGCCGTGCCCGTGGTTGCTTGGACGCCCTCCTGGTCGACGTAATTCAAGCGACCTTCGAACGGGAACCCGTCATCGGTTTCGCGACGAAGGAACACGGGAACGTTAGACCATTCTTCTTGCGACGAGCGACCTTGCCCCTTCAAGCCACGGGCCTTTCTTAATTCGAGCAATTGCCGGTCACTGATGCTAAAGTTTGCGTAGATGCGGCTGTCATCGACGACCGTGGCCAACTCGGTACCGTTGTCGACCAAGTTGCCGAGCTTGAGGTCCGTCTTGGTCACCTGCCCCGCGATCGGCGCGGTGACACGGGTGTAGCCGAGAGTAAGTTTCGCCTTCTCCAGATTCGCGAGAGTCTGCTTCAGCACCGCTTTGGCAGAATCGACGGCTGATCGCGCCGCAGTCACTGAGGCTTTGGCTGCTGCGTCGGCGGCGAAGGCTTGGTCATACTCGGCTTGCGACGACGCTTGTTTTTCACGCAAGAGTTTTTGGCGATCAACATCGCGTGAAGCGCGATCGGCTTCGGCTTGAGCGGTCAGCACCTGGGATTCGGCGACGCTGATCGAAGCTTCGGCTGCGGCGACTTCCGCCGTCATCGAATTGACGGTTGCTTGATACTCGTCGTCTTCGATTAGATACAGCAGCGTGTCGACGTCTACCTTTTGCCCCGCTTCGAACTCGATCGCTTCGATAAATCCGCGAACGCGAGCCCGTACTTGAGCTCTTCCGACGGCTTCGGTTTCGCCGTTTTGTTCGACGTAGCGAGTGATCGTCTGTTGGATCGGCAACATCACCGTCACACTCGGCGGCGGCGGTGCGACGAATTCGTTAGCCGGCCGCGAACAGCCGATCAGCGGCAACGTACAGACGAGCGCGATCACAAACGCCTTATTGCGAACCCACACAAATTCATTGGTCATCGAATAGGCCCATTCTCGATTGCTTCAGGAAGTATCGGAAACATTGGTTTCGTCTCGACGATTTCCATGGCGGGCCACCGTCGAATTGACATGTTGGTGCAGGCAAGAGCGACTTCCTCGTGAAGGAATTATAGCCACTGAAACAGACTGCTTCGCGACAGAAGGTCGCCATGATCCGCATCGCGGGGAATTCTACAATACTCATCAATATCGCACGACTGTCCGAGTTGAATCGCCGAGATGAGTCAGTAGATTGTTTGAGAATCGGTCAAGGACGGTCGATCGATCTTTCGAAAGATCGGGTTCGATCGTAGGTCTAGTGAAAGAAGCACCGCGAGCGGCCTGTTGGTTTAGTCCGAATCGAAACCCGACGCGCGAGTTTTGAAGTTGCGATTTTGCCTGTGGCATTGGTTTTTCGTAACTCGCTGCGTAAGCGAGGGATGAATCAATATCAATTATCCGTCGCTTACGCTTCGGGTTACGATTAAATCAACAGCCCACTAATGGCGGGTTCGCGGACACTGGTGTCTGCAAATGCCATTGGACCAGCGGCGTCGCACGAGCATCCCGGGGGCGGCAAAAGCAAACGTCACGCCCCTGAATTTGTTCGAACAAATGTCGTCTTGACGAGACTTTGTTTCTTGAACAGAATTTTTGGAATGAACAAGACCACCAAAACCGAGCACGCGAGTGCCGCACCGCTCGATTCACTTTCGCAAAAGGTCTTTTTGCTTCTTTGGAAGACGTACGATCATTCGAATGCATCAACGACACGTAGGGCATCTGAAGAAGCGAGAAAAAGTCCAACTGATTGATTTGCTAAGGATCGCAAGACGGCCCCATCAAGACGTCAGCGAGGGATGGCTATCGTGAGTGCCGCCGCCAATGCTCACGGCTTAACAGTTGCTCAACGACTGTTGATTTCTCTAGGGCGAATCAAGCTATTCTTGATTTGGCTAGCATGCTTTTATCTTGCTTGGCTGCTGATCGTCGTCCTAGGCGGACACTGGGACACCGTCGTCTCACATTGGCCGATCGCGTTGGCGATGTCATTCGGATCGTACATCGCCGGCTCGACCCCGATGGGTGGCGGGACCGTTGGTTTTCCTGTGCTGGTTTTGATCTTTGACATGCCTGGATCGTTGGGTCGCAACTTCGGCTTGGCGGTTCAATCGATCGGTATGGTTTCCGCTAGCATCTACATTCTAAACGCCCGCCGCCCATTGCACTGGCGATTGCTGGGGGCCGGCATGCTCGGTTCTCTCATCGGCACACCGTTCGGTGCCGCCTTCGTCGCGCCTTTCATTCCCGACTTGTGGGTCAAGTTGTTGTTCGGCGTTGTTTGGGCAAGCTTCGGCATCATGCACTTGGTCAAGCTCAAGGAATTGGTCGGTGCCGAAGGGATCACGCAGCATTGGCGTCGGTTTGACTGGCCGATCGGTCTGGGCGTTGGAATCATCGGTGGCATCGTAGCGTCGATTACCGGAGTAGGCATCGACATGATCATCTACGCGACGCTTGTACTTCTCTATCGGGCGGACTTGAAGATCTCGATTCCGACTTCGGTCTGTTTGATGGCATTCACATCGGTGATCGGGATCGTCGCCAATGTGCTGCTTTCAACGATCCGTCCGGACGTCTACAAGGTCGATCCTGAGGTCTTTGCAAACTGGCTCGCTGCGGCACCCGTCGTCGCGATCGGCGCTCCGCTGGGGGCGGTCGTTGTGGAACTGATCGCACGTAAGCCAACGTTGCTCATCGTTTCCGCACTTTGCATTTTGCAGTTTGTATGGACCCTCATTCATGAGCAGGTCAGCGGCACGACGTTTTTGGTAGCCATCTTGGCCGTTCTTGTGTGCAACGGCATCTTCCATGTGCTGTATTCACTCGGCCACAGCCCGGAAGTAGACAACAACGCGGACAATCGCATTGCCTAACTTTCGGTTTTCGATCACGCTTTTTGTCAGTCAGGTTTTTTTTGCGGGCGGTGTCGAGATCGCCGTTTCCAGATCGACCAATTTAGAATCGGCCATGTTTTATGCCTTCGATCTAACAAATCTTAAAAGGAGAATCGAAAAATGTTCGCGAAACCCCAATCAGAACATCAGTGGCTGGACCAGCTTTTGGGCCAGTGGAAACTCGTGCATGAGTGCCAAACGCCCGAGTTCGGCAAGTCGATCACTGAGGGTAGCATGACCTGTCGGTCGCTCGGAGGCATGTGGCTGATCTGTGAAAGCACCGGCGAGTCGCCAGACGGAGATTCCTGGTCCTCGATCATGACGCTCGGTTTTGATGTCACCCAAAACCAGTTTGTCGGAACATTCATTGGCTCAATGATGACCAATATCTGGCCGTACCATGGTGTTCTTGACGCAACTGGAAAACGTTTGCCACTCAATTCCGAAGGGCCTGCGTTCGATGGAAAGGGTACATGCCTTTATCGTGACACCATCGAAATCGTCGACCCCGACCACTGGCTCTTCTCGAGTGAATTTCAGTCCGATGAAGGCCCTTGGGTGCAGTTCATGAGTGGCAAACACACGCGAAGCTAACGTGATCAGTGATCATGATCGCCGTGCGATTCTTCCTTGAAATCGCCTGAGTAGGGAGTTCCGTCAATGACGCCGACGATCGTACCGGCGTACTCCTGAACAACCCCGAGTTTCTCATGAGTGCCGACAAACCGTGATGACTTGCCTTCCGGGTCGCTGTCCTGGGGAGCTGCCGTTAGGGTAACCTGCATCACCGGATCGCTGATGCTCAGGTCGATGGATTCCGCGTCGATCGGAACGGGCGACTTTTCGTCGGCACCAAGGACATAGACAGTGCCTTCTTGCTTGTCATGGTCGACGGTAAATTCGACGTGATACTTGCCACCGCCCCAGTCGGCGACGGTTCCGTCATGCGGGCCTGCGCCGTGGGCTCCGTGGGCGGCATGTTCGCTACCATCGGCGTGCACATGGGCGTCTTCGGAATGGGCGTCGTCGGAATGGGCGGGCGCGTCGGGAGTGGAGGGAGGTGTCATTGCTTTTTCTTGGCAGCCGCAAAAAGTGAGTACGTTGGCGGCGACAAAGAGAGTGAACATCGAAGTTGAGAGTTTCATAATCGTTTCCTGTAGAAGTGTTGAATTCATTTTGGGTGGTTCGAGTATTGTTCGGGACCCCGATCATCCCGTTGTTTTTTGATTGTTTGAACTAAGTCATTGCGAATTCGTCCTCCACTGTTTCGAGTTTTGCGAGTCGAGCCGCGTCCTTTCCGCTGAACTGCCAGAACAGTCCCGGGTGAATGAGAAATTCGCAAAACGTCGATGTCGTCAATCCACCAAGGATGACTGTCGCAACGGGATAAAGGATTTCTCGACCAGGCTCTTGCCCACCTAAAACGAGCGGGATCAATCCGATACCTGCGGTGAGGGCCGTCATCAAAACGGGGGCGAGTCGCTCAAGGCTGCCACGCAGCACCATCGCTTGAGTGAAGTCCTCACCTTCTTCCTTCATGAGATGAAAATAGTGCGTAACCAGTAGAATTCCATTGCGGACAGCGATTCCGCCGAGCGAGATGAATCCGACCAGACTCGCAACGGTCAAACTTTGCTGCGTAACGACCAGTGCCAACACGCCGCCAATGAACGCGGTCGGCAAAGCGTTCAGAATTTGCAGAACAATACGGATCGACGGGAACAGGACCAGCAACACCACAAACATTCCAACCACCGATACTCCTGCCAGCACGATGATGAGCTGGGTCGCCCGCTGTTGGCTTTCGAACTGTCCGCCGAATTCGATGAAATACCCAACCGGCATTTCAACTTGATCGGTAATCCGCTGCTTAATCTCGCCTACCGCACCGGCGAGGTCGCGACCTTCGGTATTGCAGCGAATCACAATCCGGCGCCGCGCGTTTTCACGAAGAATCGAGTTCGGCCCGGTTCCGTGGCCGACGTCGGCGACTTCTCGAAGTTCGATCTGCCCTCGATCGGGTTGTCCCTCGCGATCGGGCAGGTCAATGCGAAGCCGATCGAGATTGGCATAATCGGTGCGGTATTCCTCTTCCAAACGCACGAGCAGATCGAAGCGTCTTTGTCCCTCGAGGACCTGCGACACGACTTCGCCTTGCAATGCCGTTTGCAAAACGTCGGCAACATATTCGCGAGTCAAACCATACAACGCCAAGTCTTCCGCTCGAAGTTCGATATGCAGTTCGGCCGTTTCTTGGACGGGCTCGACCACCGGCGGAGTGATTCCAGGCACGTCTTGAATCGTCGCTTTCACCTGTTCGGCGACTCGCTGCAACGTGTCGAGATCATCGCCGTGAATCTTGATAGCGATCTGAGCGTACACGCCGGAGATCATGTGGCTGATTAAGTGGGCGAGCGGTTGTTCGACTTCGATATCAACGCCGGGAGCCTCATTGCTGATTCGTTCTCGCAATAGTGCAAGTATTTGTTCTCGTTCGGTTGACGATTCCGGATTCATGCTCAGGATGTATTCGCCAAAATTGACCGGCGAGGCGTGCTCGTCCATCTCCGCACGCCCGGTTCGCCGAACAAAGTGCACAATTTCACCGCTCGGGTTTTCGTCGCTCTTTTGCATGGAAAGGAACACGGAGTCAATCGCCCGGGACACCTGATTGGACGCATCGAGGGATGAACCGGGTGGCAATGTGACATTCACTTGAACGCTACCTTCATCGAACGGTGGCAAGAAGTTTCGACCCAAGGTGGACATCTGCCATGCGGCGAGGGCGACCGCGATCCACGTCAAGAACAATAACGTTCGTGGTATCGCCATACTGAGCCGAATCAAATAGGTCACGGCTTTTTTCAGTCCGTGCAGCAGGAATCCATCGCCTTCGTGGTGAGTTGCTCGCGAGTTCGGAAGCAGGTAATAGGACAGCACCGGCGTCACGGTCATTGAGACGACGAATGACGAAAGGATGGAAACGATGTACGCAATGCCCAATGGCGTAAACAGACGTCCCTCCACGCCCGACAATGCGAACAAGGGCAAGAAGGATAGAATCACGACTGCCGTTCCAAACACGATGGAACTGCGGATCTCTTTGCTCGCTTCAAACGTGATAACGATGGCAGGTTTTTGCTGTTCGGTCGGCAGCAGGTTGTTCTGTTTCAGACGCCGGAAAATGTTTTCGACATCCACGATCGCATCGTCGACGAGTTCCCCCATGGCGACGGCGATTCCGCCTAACGTCATGACATTGATGGATAACTCGGTACCGCTGATCCATCCCATGATCCGAAATGTGAGCGTTGTCAGCACCAACGAAAGCGGAATGGCCGTGAGCGTGATGAACGTCGTGCGAAAATTCAGCAGGAACAGAAACAAGACGATGATGACAAGCACCGCGCCAATGACCAACGCTTCGGCAACATTGAAGATGCCACGATCGATGAAGTTTCGTAATCGAAACAATTCGGAGTTGACGATGATGTCCGCGGGCAGAGACGCTTCGACCTCGGCAAATGCCTCCGCCACCGCGTCGCTGAGTTCGCGAGTGTCCACATGAGGTTGCTTGACCGTCGTGAAGACAATCCCCGGTCGGCCGTTGACACTGCCGTCACCACGTTTGAACTGTGGACCTTCGGTCACGCGAGCGACTTGCTCCAGCAGAACCGCACGTTGGGTGTGATTGCCAACGGGGACTTTCTTCAGATCCACAATGACCACTCGTGACGCCGGCCCCAGCCGACCAAGAACACGAATCGGTCGCTCGGTTTCGCCCGTTACGGCGAACCCGCCGCTTGTGTTGATATTGCTGGCCCGCAATGCTTTTTCGACGTCTTGAACGGTGATTCCGTATTCGAGCAACGCCGTCGGATCAATCAGGATTTGATACTGCTTACGATCGCCGCCGAGCATGAAGACTTCGGCGACGCCGGTGACCTTCAACAATCGTGGGCGGATAATCCAATCGGCGACGGTACGGAGCTCGAGCTGTTGTTTTTCAACTGTATAAAAGTCTGCGTCGTAAGACTTTCCATCGATCTGGATAACGGCAGTGCCGACGGGAGCGCTCTCGGATTGCGTACGGAGGTCGCCCTGCCACTGAATCTCCTTGGGATCGATCTTCGTCCAAGTCGAAAAATCATGACGATCACCAGGTTGCCAAACACCGATCTGAAAGTCGCCGCTTGGGCCGACCACCATTTCTGCCATCATTTGCGTCGTGCCGACCTGCGCGAGCCTTCCTCCCTGGGGACCGTTCTGGCGATAGATGCCCGCGACGATGATCTGCCCCATGATCGACGAGGGTGGCGTCATCTGTGGGCGAATGTCGTCGGGCAAAATGCCTTCGAGTGTCGATAGTCGCTCTTGCACGGTTTGTCGTGCCGCACGAATTTCGGTGGACCAATCAAACTCAATGTAAATGACGTTCAATCCGGCGGTCGATTGGCTGCGAACGGCTTGGACTCCGTTGGCACCCATCAAAGCGATTTCGATCGGTTGCGTCACCAGTGTTTCGACCTCTTCCGTCGCCAGCCCGGGAGCCTCCGTGATGATGACGACACGAGGTCGATCGAGATCAGGAAACACGTCAATCGACATCTGAGCCGCCAAGTACGATCCGTAGATCAGCACAAACAGGCTGACAAAGACGACCAGCATGCGATAGCGAAGGGAAAACTTGATGAATGAGTCGAGCATGGGAGATTGTTATTTTCGATTGAAGATTGTCGATTGAAGATTGAAGATTGAAGTGCTTATTCGCTTTTTGCTGTTTTTCGAGATGCAACCATGATGGCAGTGATCTGATTCGCTTCATCAAGCAAGTCGTCGACTTTCTCCTTTGGCAAAAGATCGCCTTCAATAATCAATTCGAGCCAATAGCAACTTTCGTCAGCCTCCTCGATGACGATGCTGAGCTTCGACACAAACTCCGCCTTCGATCGTCCGCGGCAGGCCGCTCGATAGTTCGCTCCCACCGACGTCGCACAACGAATCAATTGATTTCCGATCGGACGTCCGACAGCGTTCTGTGGCAACGCAGCGACAAGCTTCATCACCCGCAACGCAAACTGTTTCGTCCGCTTCTTCAGTTCCAACTCGTTCATCCCTAACGTCTCCATGTTCAGTCTTCAGTCTTCAATCTTCAATCTTCAATCTTCAATCTTCAATCTTCAATCTTCAATCTTCAATCTTCAATCTTCAATCTTCAATCTTCAATCTTCAATCAATGAGCAGCATGCACGGTTCCGTCGGCATGAACGTGGACGCCTGGTTGCTGGCCGCTGGCCGATTGTGACTTCAATACGCGGTTGAGTGATGCGGCCGAGCCTTGTGCTAAGAACGATCCTGACGTGATGTTGCCGTCGTTGGCGATCACGACCGATCTTCGATCTTCGTGTAACACGTGAACCGGAATCTGCTTGAATAGATCGCCGTTTTGCCGGAACACGTAGGCTTCGGGACCTTCTCGAACAACCGCTTCGGACGGCACGACAAACACGTCATCAAATTTTTCAACCGGGACGTGGATCCGTGCGCGTTGACCCGGTCGAAAACGCCAAACGAGGAACGCTCGTGTCGGCTCGCCATACAATCGCGACTGATTCGTTAGCGGGACAAAGAAGTCAAACGTACGACTGTTCGTGTCGATCGAATTAGATAGATGGCGGATATAAAAAGTTTGTTCCAGCTCAGGCCAGCGGCCTTCTTGATCCTCGGCGAACTCAATCTCGATCGGTCGATTTTCCTGAGCTGCCTGTTCTAGGAACGCTGCTTCGCGTTTGAACGCGTGACCGACGACATAAAGCATTTGATGGTTGGACAAGCTGGCGAGCAACTGCCCCGCCTGAACCTGTTGACCAAGCTCGACGGTAAGTTCTTGTACCTCGTAGGCGATCTCTTGGCCGTCTGCCGATTGATTGATGTAGGTAACTTGTTGAATCGTCGGCGTCGGCAATCGCTTCGTGATGGAGGACAAGTCACGAACCGGCGGAGCAACGACGTCGACGGTCGAGACAAACGTGCCCGATTCGATTTGCTGGACTTGATCGGGCGTCAACCCGCGAGTGAGTAGTTCCTGGCGAGCCGCCTGGATCAATGTGTTTTGGCGACTGATTTCACTTTCCAATTCGATCATCTTCGACCGCGAAACCGCTCCGGTACTGACGGCTCCCGATAGTCGCTCGATCTCGGCTTGTACGATCGAGGTTTCTTGCCGTGCTTTGAATAACTGGGTCTGGGTCGCTTGCAGGTATTCGCTAAAAAGCCGTAGTGTGAACAACGGTTGGCCGGGTCGCATGGTGTCTCCGGGAAACGCATGAATTGCGGTGACAACGCCTACCGCCGGTGATGTGACGCCCCGGTCAGATAACCCCGGCCGATCGGCGACTTCGCCAGGAATCACAACGGTTCGCCAATACGACTGAGGCCGGGCAGGCTTGGATGTCAACGACAGGTTCTTACGGGCCTGCTCGCTGATCTCCAAAACGGTCTGCTTCTCAGTGGTTTCCGCTGACGGCTTGTCTTCGGATGCGGCAGCCGTTTCCTGTTGCGGGAATAACTGCCTGCGGAACGTCCATCCGGCGAACAATACGGTGACGATCATCGCGGGACCGGCCAGCGACTTCGCTATCCTAACGAATCGGTTCATCAAACAATCTCGTCAAAAGTGCAGGGAGTAGTACCGAACCGAGCGACTTTCCAAGCGCGCACGCGCACTCAAAGAAGCTGTTTCGATCAAAAAGTTGGCGAAATCACCGAAGAAGAAGTCTGGCGTTCAAGACGCACAGATTCGGTGATGCGAGCGCGCTATAGCCGTAGCGAAGCGACAAGAAGATAGATCGGAAGCCCCGTTGACCGATCCGGCATCTGATTCGAGCGATGCAACCACTGTCGATCGTGACGATCAGCGGGGAATTCAACAAACACGCCAACGCTTGCGAAACTCGCTTGCAAAACGTGAGAGGCTCGCCCCAAAGTATTGTTCGACTGAGCAACATAGACAGCGTCGGAGTCATGATCGACGGGCGTCGACATGAACGTAGCCTGTGGTGATTCACCGGCCTTAGGTGACTGACCGGCCTGTGGTGATTGACCGGTTGGCGTGTCGCTTGGATGAGCGTGCCCATGGTCACCATGGCCGTCGTCGTGCCCGTGTCGATGACCATCACCGTGGTGGTGGCCGTGCGAATGTCCCGAGGACAAATGCAAATGCGGGAGATTCGCGTGGTCTTCCGGTTCGACCATACCGCTACCCGCATGTGAATGAGGCAACGCTTGCCCCAACACAAACAACGGAATCAGCAGAATGGAAAGAAGTCGGTTCAACACAATGCACCTGTCGAGATGGATTCACCCGAACAACTTTTGTACCGGCTTGAGAACACTGAGTCGAGAGCAGTTGCGTAATAGCGAGCCAGGTAGCCAGGTAGCATCGCAGATCGATTGCAACGAGCTACATGACCAGTCGGAACCAGTCCACTTCATCTCGCCAGTACTCACGCAGTTCCACGAGCATTTCAGGAAACCAAGCCCTTTGAGCGTCGCCTGAGGGCATTGAACGTGCCTCCTTATCTACGCGTGGATCGTATCCAAACGGGGTTCGAGTTCCTTCGATTCGGATTGGTAAGCTCGTGGTTGGATCGACGGCATTCGAATGCAATCGACGTAGTATTTGCGTACCCCATCGACGGTCTCTTCGACCAACCCGTGAATGTCGGTATCAAAACCGGGGAACTTTTCATTGAACCGCCTTGCGAATTGTAAGTATTCAACGATCGTTCGATTGAAACATTCACCCGGGATCAGTAGTGGAATGCCGGGCGGGTAGGGAGTCAGCAAGACGGCGGTCACACGACCAACCAGGTCATCGATTTCCACGCGATCGATCTCTCGGTGCGTCATCATGTCGTAAGCGTCCGATGGTTTCATCGCAGGATCCATGTCGGACAAATACATCTCGGTCGTCACTCGCGCGATGTCGTTTTCTTTGTACGTGTTATGGATGGTCTGACAGAGTTTCTTTAGACCGATCCCTTCGTATTGCGGATACTGCTGCGCGAACTCAGGCAAGATTTTCCAAACCGGTAGATCACGATCGTAGTCGTCTTTGAATTGCTGAAGCGCCGAGACGAGCGTGTTCCATCGACCTTTGGTAATCCCGATCGTGAACATGATGAAGAACGAATAGAGGCCCGCTTTTTCGACAATAACGCCGTGTTCGGCCAGGTATCGAGTCACGATCGAAGCGGGGATCCCGGTTTCGGCGAATTTGCCTTGGATGGTCAACCCGGGTGTCACCACGGTCGCTTTGATCGGATCGAGCATGTTGAAACCGGGCGCGATTTTTCCGAATCCGTGCCAATCGTCTTCGGCCTTGAGCATCCAATCCTCTTGAGTACCGATTTCGTTTTCGGGAATGGCGTCGGGGCCCCAAACTTGGAACCACCAATCATCGCCCCATTCGGCATCGACCTTGCGCATCGCGCGGCGGAAGTTCATCGCTTCGAGAATCGATTCTTCGACCAACGCTGTGCCGCCGGGTGGTTCCATCATCGCCGCCGCCACATCGCACGACGCGATGATGGCGTATTGCGGGGAGGTGGATGTGTGCATCAGGTAGGCTTCGTTGAAGATATGCCGATCGAGTTTGTGTTTCTTCGATTCTTTGACCAGGATCTGCGACGCTTGTGAGATTCCGGCGAGTAATTTGTGTGTCGAGTGTGTGGCGAAGATCATCGAGTCTTCGCAGGTCGGTTGGTCGCGTCCGATTGCGTGCATGTTGCGATAGAATTCATGGAACGTAGCGTGCGGCAACCAAGCTTCATCGAAGTGCAACGTGTCGATTTGGCCGTCGAGCAGTTCTTTGAGCATTTCGACGTTGTAGACGATACCGTCGTAAGTGCTCTGGGTGATCGTTAAGATTCGCGGTTTACGTCCTGGATGGGCTTCTTGAGCTTGTCGAGCAAACGAGTTGGCCTGGATCTTCTTTTGGATGTTATCGGGGTGAAACTCTTCGAGCGGGATCGGTCCGATCAGACCCAAATGGTTTCGTTTGGGTGTCAGGAACACCGGGACCGCGCCGGTCATGATGATCGCGTGAAGGATGGATTTGTGGCAGTTTCGGTCAACGACGACGATGTCGCCCGATGCGACCGTCGAATGCCAAACCATTTTGTTGGACGTGGAGGTTCCGTTGGTCACGAAAAAGCAATGGTCGGCGCTGAAGATGCGGGCTGCATTGCGTTCGGAGGCGGCGATCGGACCGGTATGGTCGAGCAGTTGCCCGAGTTCCTCAACGGCATTGCAAACGTCGGCGCGGAGCATGTTCTCACCAAAAAATTGATGAAACATTTGGCCGACGGGACTCTTTAAAAACGCGACGCCACCTGAGTGGCCGGGGCAGTGCCACGAATAAGACCCGTCGCCGGCGTATTCAAGCAAAGCGCGAAAGAACGGCGGCGCCAGCGAATCGGTGTACGAGCGGGCTTCGCGAAGAATATGCCGGGCAACGAACTCCGGCGTGTCTTCAAACATGTGAATGAAGCCGTGCAGCTCCCGCAGAATGTCGTTGGGAATATGACTGCTCGTTCGGGTTTCGCCGTACAAGAAAATCGGAATGTCATTGTTCTTGAAGCGAATCTCTTGGATGAAAGATCGCAGTTTGACGATCGCGGGGCCGTCGTCTTCGCTGTCGCTGACCAATTCCTCGTCATCGATCGAGAGGATAAACGCCGACGCACGAGATTGTTGCTGTGCAAATTGAGAAAGGTCGCCGTAGCTGGTCGCACCGATCACCTCGGCACCTTCACCTTCGATCGCCTCGGCCAATGCGCGGATACCCAACCCCGACGTATTTTCGCTGCGAAAGTCTTCGTCGATGATCAGAATAGGAAAACGAAATTTCATGGAGCCGCTTTGGAAAGGGTTGGAAAGGGATGCGGAATTTTACGGTTCCCGGTCATCCTTTCCCAGTCGAAACGTCAAAAAGCGGAAAACGGTTCGATAATGGCCGGCTCGACACTTTCGCAAGCGACCGTGGGCCAATACGATTAATTTTCGTTTTGGGAACCACGTGCGGTGATGGAAAAAGCCGCCCAGAGCAGCGGGTGGGCGGCTTGGCTGCGCGCACGACGATCGGCGATGACCTGACGCTGCGCATTCTTGAGTGCGTCGGGAGCCGACTGGGACGGCTCGTAGGCTTGAAAGAAGAGCGTCATTAACTTGGCGGTTTGCAAGTCGTCGACGCTCCAAAGGCTGGAAAGCACGGTGTTTGCGCCCGCGAGTTGGAATGCCATCCGCAAACCTGAGACTCCTTCCCCTTCGGCAATGTCACCCAAACCGGTATCGCAAGCGCTGAGTACCACGAGTTCTGTGCCGCGAAGGTCCAAGCCCAAAATCTCGAAACCGGTCAGGATCCCATCGTCGACGGCAGTCGTCGCGTTTTGTGCATCATTGCATCCCGCCATCAGCAGCCCACAGCGAAAGAGTGCGAACAGAGGTTTTGAGGGGGTCTCCGTATCAGTACTCGACGGGGTGCTCGTTAACGCGGGGGATGCCTTTGGGGCAACGGAACGGAGCTGAAGCAATTGTCGGCTAAAGCGATCCAGGATCGGGCTGGACGAGTCGCTAGGCAAAAAGAATCCATGGGTGCTGATGACGAGGGTATGCGGCGAATGGATCGACTTCACGAAACCTTCCACGGCGTCCTCTCCCAACTTCAGAATGGCGGGCTGACCCGAGATCTTGTCTAGTCGCGGTTTGATCGAGACTGCTTCTAAGCGTGTTGCCGGCAACCGAGAGACGCGTTCAAAGGCGAGGTCAGCGACAAGCGACCTCGATGCGGCGGGCTCGGGCGACTGTGGCTGCAAGGCACCGATTTCCGCATCGAAAGCGGGATCCGCAACGATCACGGGTGGCGTTTTCGGAAATGTTTCATATTTTCGCAAACGGTCACGCCCGGACACGATCAATTCAATAGCGTGTTCTTCCACAAGATACCGGGGTGAATCACCAATCGAATCTTCAGCGTTCGAAATCGTCAGCGCCGCCCACGGCACCAACCAAAGCCCCGCGTCTGGACTAATGACTAAACGTTCTTCGGGTTGCACACTTGATGCAAAGGGTTCCCAAAGTTGCGAACTCAATTCCGCCAAGACCGGGCTTAGTTTCTGTTCGGCGGCTTGCTCCCCCGTCATGGTGATGTCGACGACCGAATCGCCGATCACGCGGCGAACCTCGGCGATGGTGCGTTCAATCCGTTCCGCCGGACCCAGGTCATAAAAACGCACCTCGCCATTGTTTCGTACCGACCATGCGGCATAGACCGGCTCGGCGAACTCGAGCGATTCCAAGCGAGCTTTCCCTTCCAATAGCGATTGGAGTGGAGTCAGTTTGATGAAGTCGATATAGATCTCGTCGTCGTCCAGCGTTTGACCAAACGCATCGAAATCGACCCAAGGTTGATCAGCATCCTGAAGACGTCGGGCCATGTCATCTCCCAGGGTTTGAAGCTTCTGTTCTTGCAGCCCATCGAGCTCCTTTCGATAGGCGAGTACTTGATCGAGCCTTGTTCGAGGATTACCGGACAGGGCGGCCTGCCGCCGGATCAATCGCCACTCCGAGAAAGCTTGGAACTGTTCGGGTGTTTTCAGTTGTTTGAGAAACCCGATTTGTTGACCATTGATTTGGTCGCTCATCGCCTTGCCGTTAATCAGCCACTGAACTTGCTTTTGCAATACTTCTTGTGAATCTTGAAGGTACGCTAGGGAAAGTGATTGATGCAAGTTGGGTTGATCATTCATCTTCAAGAACGCGATCTGTTGGCTGATCGGCAGATCGGACAAGACTGCCTGCAAGTACTTGTGCACGCGGCGACGTATGCGATCTAAACCAGTCAGGGTGAGGGACATGTTCCCCTGCTGAAGTTGATTCATGGAGGCCATCAGGTCGATGTCGTTGGCCTGGATGTGATCGTCGCCGTGGCTATCGAGGACCTCATCTCGATATCGTGCAATCCAAGGGTCCGCAGTCACCGGATTCGCGATCATCAATGCCAGCGCGGTTTGATAGTCCATCATACTGTCGGCCTCAGCTTCCACCTCCAGTCGTGCGATCTGAAGATCTTTCAATCGCTGCATGCCGCCCGCGGAGTCACCACGCCAAACTTCGATTGCCGCCAGCGCTGATTCCACCCGGCGAACAAGATCTGCGCCACGAAGCCCATTGCGATGCAAGATCGATAGAGATTGATACGCCTCCGCGTAGGCTTGCGCGAAATTGTCATCCTCCAGTTCGATGTAGGACAGGTAGAGGTGCGCGTCACTCACCAGAATCGAAAGACCGTTGCCCTGAGAGGTTTCGGCTTCGATCGTGTGAGACAACCGCTCGCGTGCTTCGTCAAGCAATCCTAAAAAGTACTCGTTCAAAGCTATGTCATTGGCGATGAACAGTGTCCGCTGATGATCCGGACCAAAAACGCTTGCATAGATACTCAAGGCTTGGTTGTGATACTTCAACGCGTCAATATCGTTTCCTTCTTGGGCGAAGACGTCGGCAACGTCCGTAACGGCGAAGGCGGTTTCGATCGTGTCGGGGCCAAACTCGCGGATGTACTGAGTCATCGTCCGAAGGGCGTGCTCTTTCTCATCAACTAAATCGCCACCGATTTCCCTGACCATCGACAGAATGTCGCTGCGGTTAATTGCGGTTAGGAAGTGATCTTTTCCGACGATCGATTCGAGTAATTGCAGTGTTTGCCGAGCGTCTAAGAGGGCACCATCGACGTCACCCTGATCGTAACGTTGTATATACGCATCGCATTGGTTTTCCCATTGTTCGAAGCGGTCTTTTCGTCGCGAATCTTCGGCCAACAAGCGGTCAACTCGATCATAAGCTTCTTGTTCTTTTTGGTCCCAAAGACTAGCAAGAGATCCCGACCTAACAAAACCATTCTTGCCTTGGTATCGAACGTGTATCCAGTCGTCTTGTTGCCCGATTCGAAACACGCGATCACCGGTCTTGAGATCGGCAAGCACATCGGATCCCGATTGCAGGCGAGTCGGAGAGGTGACGACCATGGTTTCGTCTTCGTCCTCGATCAAGTAGACGTTTCGGTAATCGTCCGCATCACCCTCAGACAATTCCTCAGCCAATCGTTTTTGTTCTTTGAGGGATTCGCGACAAACTGCCAGGTCCATGTCGGGCACCTGCAAGACCGCTTGCGAGATAACCTGTTCGTACAGCATGGTCGCCGTGATCGGATCATCCAACATGGAGTAACAATCGCCGGCGTCGATGAGTCGATAGAGCGATTCTTCGACCTGGTCTTGATCGAAGTATCCAACGGCGGAACGCAGATAGTGCTTGGCAGCAAGATCATACTGTTCTTTCCCCCACTGGGCGTTGCCCATGATCTGATCGGTCAACGGGGTCAGCCAAGAAATCATATGAGTCTGCGCGTCAGTGGGGACCTCCATCAGTTCAGCAATCGCCTCATCATGACGCCCAAGTTGATTCAGCGCGATCGCACGTCGCGTGCGGGAGTCAGGTAGAAGATCTCGACCGTCGGTCTTGACATAACCAGAGATCACCTTTTGAAGAGCCTTCTCGGCGTTCTCCCAATCTTCCTTCTCGGAATATGCCAGGGCCTGCCAATCGACCATGTCGGCCACGCCCAGTTGATCTCCCAAAGATTCCTTCGCCCTCATGCATTCTTCGAATGCCTGGACAGCTAAATCCTGCTCACCTCTTGCTAGGTGCCAACGACCGCGAATTAACAAAGGAAGCGGGCCATCGACGTGCTTGGTTGCGAACTCTTCTCCATAGGTATCGCGGAACGTGCGTTCCATTTGCGAAACCTCCATGCCGACTCGCGCCACTTGCTCGTCGGTACGATCCACGTCATCCAAATAAATGTTGGCGATTCGTGATCGATTGAGGGCAACTCCCACCGAGTCGTCGCCGAACCACTTGCTTTCAACGGCAATCAATTGGTCGACAATTGCGACCGCTTCATCGCCGACGGCCTCCGCCAACGCCGTTTCAAGTTCGATCCATTTTTTTCGATCCGATTCGTCCGCCGACTCAATCTTGGCCAACTCCCGGGCCGTTTCGTCCATGGTGGTTCGCACCCAAACCGGCACGCTATCGAACTGATCAAGCATGGTCCGTTGCCTCGTCAAAAACTCGGAAGATTCCTGAAAGCGGCCGCGGCTCATCTCCAAATCGAGTACGAAATAGACTCCGACGACCCACCTTGAAAAATTGGGGCCGTCGTCCAAGGCAAGATCCAACCCTCGCTGCGTTAGCGATCTCGACGTCGCGAAGTCCCCGTCCTGGAGTGCCGCATTCGCCAATCGCTCCCAGTCCGCAATGGAATCAGGCTCGTCCGCTGCCGATGAAGGCACAACCATCAGCCAGAGAGCCAATGCCAGACACGTAAGGCGGCGATCAATCGTCGATGTGGTTTGTAAGGATCGGTAAAGCATGGCAATTACGACGATGGGTGAGGTAGGATCGAGCGTTGCCAGTCATTATGCGCCATCGTATCGGGTGCGCCGATCAAATGCCGTGATGATTATCCAAAGTTCGATTCGACAGTGAGCTACCCCTGGGATTGCCCCCAAGCGAAGCGTCTTCCGCGTTGGTCTGATCAAAGCCTAGATCGAACTAGTCCAGGACCGCGCGGGCTGTGTGGCCCCGATCAGCATTTCCGTCAAACGCAGAACACGCTGAGACGCAGAGGATCGCAGACCTCGATGTCATAGGTCAAACAGGATGTTCTGCGGCCCTCTGCGTCTCGGCGAACTCTGCGTTCCGACTTCAGCCATGAATGATCAACTGCGATTGGTGCCATCCATTTTTCATCGCGTTCGGTGCACGTCGTTGCAAGGGATTACCCTGCGAACTCGCAAGATTGCGGAGAATTCGGTTGGCATTGAATTGCAACGACTGCGTTTTTCGCATTCGATGTGACAATCAGCGCAGCGGCGAGCCTATACGACTCAATCAACGCGTCTAGCGATACAACCACACTTGACTTTAGGGTTTCAGCAACGTGGCTCGACGGTCCTCCGTCGAGAATCACGGTGGGGACCACCGTGCCACGTTTTTAGCCAACCCTTGTTTTTAATATTGACGAAGCACTAGGAACGTGGGACGCGTGGGGTCGGGTTGACTTGATGCACTTTCATGTCCGGAAGCGAGCTGAGGAAACGGCGGCCGTACGGTTTCGTTTTCAAACGCGGATCGAGCACCACGACCATGCCTTCGTCGCTTCGGGTGCGGATCAAACGCCCGAAGCCTTGCCGGAATTTAATGACCGCCTCGGGGAGTTGATAATCACTGAAGGGGTTGCCTCCGTTCGCCTTGATCGCTTCGAGTCGAGCTTCCAGGAGCGGATGATCGGGCACGGCGAAAGGCAGCTTGGTGATGATCACGTTGGTCAACGCGTCGCCGGGCACGTCGACGCCCTGCCAAAAACTGTCGGTGCCCAACAGAACGCCTCGCGGGTTCTCGCGAAACGCATCGAGCAGTTGCGTTCGATTGCGTTCACCCGCTTGGCTGTACAGTTCCAGGTTTTGCTCGATCAGCCAAGGCGTGATGGCTTCGGCACATCGGCGCAATAGCGAGTAGCTGGTAAAGAGCACGAACGTGTGTCCGTCGGTATGCCCGGCGAAGCGTTTGATTTGATAGGGGATCGCGCGCTCGAACTCTTCCCGTTGGGCCGACGGGTCGGGCAGTCCGTTGACCACGATCAGTTTGGCCTGTTTCTGATAATCGAATGGACTACCGACTTGCAAGTTACGGCCGCTGGTCAGTCCGATCCGACTGCGGAAGAACGGGAACTTGTCTCCATCACCGCTGGCGAGCGTTGCACTGGTCATGATGACCGAATCGATGTCATCGTTTTGGAACAGTTCCTCGCGGAGGGTTTGGCCGATATCGATCGGCGAAGCGGACAAGGACACGCGGTCCATACCGCGTTTGTTGCCTGTCTTTTCGACCCAATACACGCATTCTTGTTTAATCGATTGGTCGAGCCACTCGCGAAGGCCACCGGCGAGCGCCAACAAGCGGTCGTGGGCGGATTGAAAGTCCTGACGATCGGAATCATTCTCCTGTGCATCGGCTTGCATCTTCAAACGCCGAGCGAGTTGTTCCATCGGGCCGCTGAGCCCGTTCTCGACCAGGTGCTTGTGGTGCACACGACCGTTGCGTGATTTGGATTGTTCGAACCAATCCAACACGTCGGCGAACACAATGCTCGCCGCGTGACGGCAGCGGTCGACTTCACGCTGCAACCCTTCGAGTTTGTGAGCGACCAACAAACCTTTTTGTTGTCGGTCGTTGTATAGTCGATCAAAAAGATAATCGAACTGGCCGGACGTCAGACGGATGCCCAAATGATCGCCCGCGACGGCTTCGATCGTGTGGCATTCGTCGAGGATGACCACGTCGTAGTCGGGTAAGAGTGAAAACCCTTGCCGTCGCATCGCCATGTCGGTGAATAGCATCGCGTGATTGACGATCAAGACTTGCGCGTTTTGAGCACGGCGGCGTGCGCGGAAATAGAAACACTCTTTGAAATGGGGGCACTTCGACCGCAAGCAGTTCCCGGTGTCGCTGCGGGCTTCATCCCATACGGCGGCGTCGGGCTTGATCGGCAGCGTCGCGAGCGAGCCATCGGCGGTGTCTTTGGACCACGACTTGATGTCGCGGAGTTGTTGCATTTGGAAATCGTTCGCCATCAGCGAGGCGGACTTCGCGATCGCCCGCTGCATCCGGCGAATGGACAGGTAGTTGCCTCGTCCCTTGACG
Source organism: Neorhodopirellula pilleata (assembly GCF_007859915.1). GTDB lineage: Bacteria > Planctomycetota > Planctomycetia > Pirellulales > Pirellulaceae > Rhodopirellula > Rhodopirellula pilleata. The sequence continues at coordinate 177,705 of NZ_SJPM01000006.1, read as the reverse complement.
AGAACGGCGGAGAATTCACGCGGCACGACGGCGTTGAGCAGCGGCATGTCCTTGCCGATGAGTTGCTCTTGCAGGCTGATCGTATGCGTCGAGATCAAGACGCGGCGTTTTTTGGGTGGCTTCTCGGCGGGCTTCCCGGTGTCGGCGAAGTCTTCTTTGACGGATGGTTTTCCTGGGGCCTGTTTCACCTTGGTCAGTGGAACGCGATCGTCAAGTTCATCGTCATCTAGGTTGGCGGTCGCTCCGTCGTTGGATTGACCGACTTCGGCTTGATCGGCGGTCGCGTGCAGAATCGCGGGGACGAGATAGGCGAAACTCTTGCCGGTTCCGGTTCCCGCTTCGACGATCAAATGTTCTTTGGCGGCGATCGCGGCGGCGACTTCGCGGGCCATCGCGATTTGTTGGGAGCGTGGCTCGTAGTTGGCGAGCCGCCGGCTGATCGAACCACCCGGCCCCAAGATCGCATCGACGTCCAAGGGCGGCACGGTGTTGTCGGAATCGCTAGGGTTCACGCCGGATGTCACGCGGAGGTCTCTCCGTCGGTCGGTTGAGTGAGCGGCCGGTCAAAGATCCGGTGAGTCTTGGTGCAAACGGCGCCGCCACGCTGGATCGTTCCTCGGGACAACTGATTGCTTTCGAGCACCCAGGAAAACTCGCCGACCTCGATCCCGCGATCGATGGCGACGGGAAGGATCGGGTACAGCGTGACCAGTCCGAGGCCCCATTTTTGGTATTCGGGCAGTACGTTGGCGCTGACCAAACGAAGACGTTTGATCCCTTTGCGACCGAAAAGCAGGTGAAACCATCCCAATGGCAACAGCTTGCCGCCGATGCGACGGATGATCGGGTTGTAATCAAGCAGCCCGAAGCCGGCACCGACGGGTTTGCCATCGATTTCCGCGATGCTAGTCAATTCGGGGATCAGGAGTTGTTTCAAACCTTTGCTTTGTTCGTCGACCTCGGCTTCGCTCATCGGAACATAGCCCCAGGTTTGCTGAAGCGATCGATTGTAGATGTTCAAAAAGATGCGGACGTCTTCGTTAAAATGTGAACGACGAATCGGACGGGTCGTCGCACCGAAACGACGCGTCGATTCCTCGACGATGAACATCAATTTTGGGTCGACGTGGTTGAGCAGTTCGATGGAGACTTCGTAACTGTAGAGGTCTTGTGATTTGTCAAACCCGGCGGCTCGGATGAGTGCTTCGTAGTAGTCCTTGTTGTAGGGGATCAAGAACGTCGGCGGCGTGTCAAAGCCATCGACGAGTAGACCGACCTCATAGTTCAAACTCGGATGGACGGGACCACGGGCGACGGTCATGCCGCGTTCGCGCAACCAATCGCCTGCTGTTTGCAGTAAACACTTGGCCGCTTCGACGTCGTCCTCACATTCAAAGAATCCGAAGAACCCGGTGGTTTCGTCGTGCGTGCGATTGTGAGCGTGATTGACGATCGCGAGCACACGCCCGACGACCCTATCGCCGCGAGAGACGAGAAACGTTTGGCCGTCGGCGTCGAGGTAGAAGGGGTGCGGTTTGAAGCCGACGAGTTTCTTTCGCTCGTCCCACAACGGGGGAACCCAATTGTCGTCGTTGCGGTACAGACGGCGTTCAAGTTCCAAAAACGCTTTTTGATCGCGACGACTTTCGACCTTGCGGCAGATGACCTCCGACATAGCAGGAAATGGTTCCGAATCGAGTGGGAAAAGCGGACAGAACGAGCGGCGAGGTGGAAATGCCGTCTCGTGAGGATAACAAATCAAATCGATTCGGCCCATTGATCCAACGGGGGCGTCATTTATAGTCTTGCCGTCGCGAACCGATGTCGCGTGTCTTGGCCCCCTTCTTGATTGCCGGCGGACTGTCTTGGAAATACTTCGCAGCCCCCAGAATGCCGCGGTCCGCCGCCTGATCGGCTTGCGAAATCATCGCCGCCGCCGTGCGGCAGGCGTCGTTTTGGTCGACGGGGCGAGGGAAACGCTGCGGGCGATGGAATCGGGTTTGAACCTGCGCGGGTTTTATGAGCCGGTGGACGATTCAGGAGAGTTTTCCGTCGAGGTTGACGGATTAACGGACGCCCGCCGACGTGCGATCGAATTAGGGAAGCATCGCGGGGTCATCCGCGAAGTGTTCGCCAAGATGTGCTACGGAGAGGCGATGCAGCGCTGCGTGGCGGAATTCGATGCCCCCGGGGATCGGCTCGCGGATTTGCCGCCGCTTCAACCTGGGCTGATCCTGGTGCTCGACCGGGTGGAAAAACCCGGCAATCTAGGAGCGGTTTTTCGTTCGGCCGATGCGGCGGGGGTCGCGGCGGTTTTGTTGTGTGATTGCCCGAGCGACCGATTCAACTCCAATGCCATTCGCGGATCACTCGGTGCGGTTTTCTCCGTCCCGTCGGCTTCAGGGACTCAGGTCGAGGTCAACGAATATCTAACGCAGCATGTTAGTCGCGTGGCCGCGATGCGGGTCGAGGGTGCCGGTTCGCTGTTCGAGTTTGATTTCCGATGCGATCAGGTCGCGGTGATTTTAGGAAGCGAAGCCGACGGATTGGGGGAACGTTGGATGACATGGGGACCGCCAAACGAGCCGCGATTGGTGGATGCCGTGAAACTGCCAATGGCCGGACAGGTCGACAGTTTGAACGTTTCGGTTTCGGCGGCGATCGTCGCCTACGAAGCCGTTCGGCAGCGATCATTGAACTCCCGCCAGTCGTTCGGCAGCGATCACTTGACTCGCGATCGCCTTTAAAGACGTCGCTGAGCAGGCCCCTAACGAACAACCGGCAGTTCCGACAAGACCGATTCGTCCAGAACCACCGAACTAAACGGAAGAATCGTTAATGCCGACACAACCAGTCGACGATAGAGATGTTGTCCGACGGTCGGTCAGTGAAATTCTGGCCGAGGGTGCAAACCGGTAAGCGTCGGAGCGGAAAGTGTGCCGGGGGGGTACATGATCCATCGATCATGAGCGTAAGGATCCGCTATGTACAGAGTCAAACCAGCAGCGTCGGGGCGAAAGCATCGGGCGACTCGCAAACGAATTTGGCTTGCCAAAATATTGTGTGTGGGTGCCACTGGTCTATCGGTCGGCGCGACCGAGGACCGCAGCTTCGCGACTGAACCTTCGCCGACGATCTCATCCCGCACGGAAGTTCGAAACAATCCGTTTGTGCTGCCTTCGGCAACGTCGACCAATGTCGACGCGGGAGTTCGTTCCGCCGGCGGATCAATTCTGCGGACATCGGATCTACAGCATTCTGAAATGCGACTCAAGTCGATCGGGACGGCCGTCGGATTGGTGCCGATCGGACGACCTCGGCCCGCCCAAACGATCTTGGAAGTTTCTCAGCCGTCCGAATCGCGAATTCAAGTCAACCCATTAGCCAATGACTCGGTCGATCTAATCGATCAACCCGTCATCGGATTGGTTGAATCGACGATTGAAACGGACTTGGTGAGCCCGTCGCCAATCATCGCCCCGCCTGAGAAAGCGGAACCGATCGAATTTTCGATGTCGGATTGGGATGAACCGTCTCTTGCCACCATGGAAGTTGCTATCCCTGAACCGATCGCAGCTCCAGAGAAGGCTGAAGAGTTGTTGGAGGAAGAGGCATCAGTGGAAGTCGCCCCGGCGGGTAATGAATCGGTGGAAGATGAATTGGTTGGCAATGAAATGATTGAACTTGTCATTCCAGAGCCTTCAAATGACCCACTGCAATCGTTGCCGCTGTTGCCGGCACCCAACCCTGAGTGGGTAGCCTCGAACTCGGAACCGAAAACCGAGTCCAAACCGGCCGTCGTGAACCAAGCGGTTTTGAATCCGTTTGCCCGATATCCCGACCGTCGACGTGCTCATGTGCAAGTCGATCCGCCACCGATGATCTCGTTCGAACCGGAAGACGATGCGTTGGCTTCGTCGAAGGACGCAGCGAATCCAGTGACCGTCGTCGCCGCTCCGATTGTTCCGGCTCAATTGGCCACATTTGAACCGGCAAGTTCAGGATCAGAAGCAATCGATTCGACGCCGAAACCGCTCAAACAGCAATCAGAGCGGACCGTCAAGTCTGCCGCCCCGGTCGACCCGCTGGTTGCCGAGATCCACGAGATCTATCCGTCATCACAGATCACGATGACCAAAATCAAAGGCAGGTTATTGGTGCATGGCATGTGTGCTGACCGCGAGGAAGCCACCGAGATTATTCGTTTAATCCGCAGTAAGCACCTCATTCCCGTCGACGACAAGATGCAAATCCGCTGAAGTCGCTGACGTCCCATTCCCCTTGTTCGCCACTTGCCGGTTAAGTGACCGCATCCATAGTTTCGAGGTTCGATCATGAACATGAATTGGTTTCCCCGTACGACAAATCCCTGGCACTCCGCCACGGCTATGCGAGCGATGGCGCTCGGCACCGCGATCGCTTCATCGGCTTTCCTGCCCTATGGCGGCGAAGCTTTTGGACAACAACGCCAAAGCCTTCAACACGATGGTCAATCCTTCACCGTCGTCCAGGCATCCGAAGCGTTATCAATGATGTCGCCACCGGCAACTTCGAAACCGGGTTCACCGACTCAGGGTCCGACGATTCAAGCATCAAATCATCTGGTCACTCCACCCGGTGAGTTCCCGATTCAATTGGTCGGCCACGGGCTGATGGGCGATTGTGACGAGGGTGCGTGCGACTCCACGGGCAGCGGAGCAGGTGGTAGGCTCTTCGGCAACCTGATGGGGAACCGAAGAAGCTCGAGCGGAGCCTGCTCGAGCGGAACATGCTCCAACGGCGCGTGCTCGGGCAATTGTTCAGGAGCCTGTTCAACGGGCGGGAATTGCTATGGCGGAGCGTGCAATGCCTGCCCGACCTGCGTTCCTTACCGATACGCTCGTGTGGAAGCGGTCTACATGCGACGTGAAGGACTTTCCAACTTCACTCGCTCGCAGAACTTCGCGTTGGACGAGTACGATTTCGAATGGGCACCTCGCGTGACCATCGGCAGTGTTCCCGACTGCGTCAACGGAACGGAGGTCAGCTTCGTCGGTCCGCTGAACTGGGACATGAGTAACAGCATCGCCAATGCGACCGGGCAAACCTTGCTCAGCGAGCTGATCCCAGGCGTGACCATCGGTTCGCCGATTCCCGAACAAACGATTGGCTTCACGCTTCTTTATGATCCCGAAGATGTGACGCTCGATGTCAATGGGGATATCGTGGCGTTCAACGACAGCCCACTTGATGCCGTCGACATCCAACGACAACGCTATGAGTCGACGTATTGGTCCGCTGAGACGAGTCAAACGATGATGGCTTGGGACATTGCCAAGTTCTCATTCGGCGGACGATTCATCAGCTTCGAAGAAGAATATTCCTACATTGCCCAAAACGGCAATGGTGCGACGCCCAACCTCAACGGAGCCATCGCCAGCAACACGACGAACAATCTGATCGGCTTGCAAGTCGGCCTGGACATCTTCACCCCTGTGTTCGTTCAAAACCTTTCCAGCACTCTGCGAGCGAAGGCCGGTGGATACTGGAACATGAGCGAAGGCTCGGCCGTGGTTACCGATCAAGGCGAGCGATTGTCAGGATTTTCGGATGAAGATGGAACGTTGGCCGCAATGTTCGAGATCAGCAGCGGGCTGCACTACCGGCTCGGAGAAGCTCTTTCGATTCATGGCGGTTCGGAATTCTGGTACCTAACCGAAGTGGCGACGGCCGAACGGCAATTGCCCGGCTTGGTCGGCGCCCGAGTTGGCAGTCGAGGCGTGGACAACGGGGACGATGTCGTATTCGTCGGCTTCAGCTTCGGGGCGACGTTGCAGTTCTAATTCTCGTCGCGTTTGATCTTCCGCTGCAACCATCGCCTAGCCGATTCGGCCGGGCCGTTTGAAGCGGTCGGATTGGCCGCAGGCTTGGTGCCGATCGAGTGTTCGATGATCCGCTTGCGGGTTTTATCCAACAAGATCTCACACTTCGGACAGGTGCAAGGCGGAGCGGGCACACGAGTGCTGCATCGCGGGCAATAATGTTCAATCGTGGGACGGCGAGCTGCTTCAAACAACCCGCCCACCTCACTGGCATCGAACCATGCCGAATCGTCTTTGCGAACCTTGGTCTGAGGCTCGACAGTTCCGTTACGCACCAATTGCAGCAACTCGGCCGGACGAAGCGGGCCGAGATCGACATCCGGCTGTTGAACAAACCACTCGGCCATTGGATCAGATGGATTCGATGTGCAAACTTCGACGGCGTCGTTCTGAGCGTCGGACATCGTCGATCAAACCAGCGACTTCGCTGACCTTGTCGATGCCCAGCAAGTGCAGTTCCGGATCGCTGCGATCGGAGCTGGTGATGTTGATTTTGCCGACGCCAAAAATACGCTGAATCGGTCCTTGTTCGTAACTCACGTCGTCGATGTCGATCACTTCGATGCGGTCGGATCGACGTGTCAAAATGCCCGTCTTGTGAATGAACCGCTGGCTCGTTAACTCGTAGTGAAACCCAAGTCTCATGCGTGCGTAGTTCGCCAGGACCAACACCCACAACACCGCGATGATGATCAAGGCGACACCGAATGGTAACTCGGATCGCAGCAACGCAATCACGATCAGTCCGATCGAAATGATCGCCAACGTGACCCACCAACCCACCATGGCCTTGGGACTGTACCCGCCGCTCCACAGGGTTTCCTCCGGATCATGATCGTCAAGCGAACCTCGTTTCGCGGCGACCTGTTGCTCGAACCGATCGCGAGGCGAACCGGTTGTCGCCGACAAACCTGCCGAACCCTGTTCCGGAGACGATGTAGACGGTGACGATGCAGACGGAGTCGACGCAGAATCAGACGGCCGGCTCGACGGTGAGTTCGGCGACGAATTCGAGGGGTTCGGTTCGTCGGGGGTCGCTTCAGATGGATTCGTCATGGCGCTGGGATTGATCGCGTCGGGTTGATCGCGTTGGATTTGGAACGGGAAATGGAAACGGTCATCGAGTTCAGGTCCATTCCCTGATAGATTGGGGCGCTGCCCCGAATGATTACCTGAGGTCAAATATATCACAGCGGATGCCGGGCTGTGAGTATCCTGAATTCTTTCCCCTCGTGCTTTTGTTGTTTTATGCGTTGTCCGTTTTGTCATTCCGATAACGACAAAGTGTTGGATTCACGGTCGGCGCAGGCGGGTTATCAAGTCCGTCGGAAGCGTTTTTGCCAAGAATGTGGCCGCCGTTTTGTTACGATGGAACAGATCGAAGAACTCAACGTTCGCGTCGTCAAAAGTGACGAAACCCGCGAGCCGTTCGATCGCGAAAAAATTCGTCGTGGGATCGAGAGGGCTTGCTCTAAACGGTCCGTACCGAGCGAGGTGATCGAGTCGAAGGTGCAACAAATCGAAGCGGCGATCTATTCCGAGTTCGATTTTGAAATACCGGCCTCCAAGATCGGCGAAGTCGTGATGCGATTCTTAGCGGGCGTCGACGAGGTGGCTTACATCCGTTTCGCAAGTGTCTACCGCGAGTTCGAGGACGCCGAAGATTTTCTGCGGATCATTTCGGGCCTCGAAGACCAATCCAATCCAACCGACAAAAAGGGAGCCTCTGCCAACCTAAGAATCGGCAGTGCCAAGAAAAAAGGCCGCACCAAGGCGGACGCAAAATCATCCGCCTCAGGCCAATCAGAGAAAAAAAGCCAATCGGAGAAAAAACCGAAACCCGCAAAACGTTCTTCGCGATCCACTTCGCCGTGAGACGGCGAACTGCGTTGGCGTGGAAAAATCTGGTCAATGATCCACGACGTTTGTTGATGGCGACGGCGGGAGTCGGCTTCGCCGCCGTATTGATGTTCACTCAAAACGGGTTTCGTAACGCTTTGTTGGACAGCCCGGTCGCGTTGATCGAAAAAATGCGTTGCGATTTGGTAGCGGTCAGTCCGGCCCGCTATATGTTGCCGGTCAACCAACGGTTTCCCAGAGATCTTCTGCGACGAGCGATGTCGGACCCGGCGGTTGAGTCCGTCGAACCGTTGTTGATCGAGCGATTGCTCGCACGCGTTCGCGTGGCGGGGCTTCCCGCCCGGCCGATTCGGGTGTTGTCCGTTCCACGGTCGCCAGGCTGGCTGGAAATCGAAGGTCTAACGAAATCTCGCTCTCTCTTGAACGCGTCCGGTACGGCGCTCATTGATCGCAAAACGCGAACGGAGTACGGGTTCCAGTTCGACCAGTGGGAACAGCCCTTACCGCAGACGGTCGAACTGGCGGGTAAACAAATTTCCCTGGTCGGCTCGGTCGTCGTGGGAACCGACTTCGCAAACGAGGGTACGCTTCTGATTCGCGAAACGGCTTTCGCCGATTACTTCCCCATCCGGGGCAACGGCCAGCCGCTCGAGGTCGTCGACGTCGGAATGATTCGATTGAACGAAGACGTCGCCCGATCGCCGGTTCAGACCGCCGCCGTCGCCGAACGTTTGACGTCGCTCGCACCCGGCCGCTGGAAGGTACTCAGCCCCCTAGAACTCAAACACCAAGAGACTCAATTCTGGCGAGAACAAACGCCTGTTGGCAAAATCTTTGCCATCGGAACCGTGATGGGATTCGTCGTCGGCGTGATTATCTGCTATCAAATCCTGTTCACGAGCCTGCAAGACGCGATGCCGGAATTCGCTACCCTGCGAGCGATGGGTTATCCGAATCGGTTTTTCGTGGGACTGGTCATTCGCCAGTCGGTCTTTTTGTCGTTTTTCGGTTTTGTTCCTGCCGTCTTGGTGACTCAAGGGTTGTTCTGGCTGCTCGAGCGATACTCGGGTTTGCCCATGTTGCTTACGTTCGAACGGATGGGCAATGTATTGGGATTGACCACGGCGATGTGCTTGACCAGCGGGCTGTTGGCGCTTCGCAAACTGTTGCGAGCCGATCCGGCGAGTTTGTTTTAGAGCCTATCCGATATCACCGGTCCGTCTTGACGACTTTCGTTACAATGGCGATGTCTGATTTCCATAGTTTCCAAAGAGTTTGAAGTGAAACGTTTTTCCCAAACGACTCGTCTTGTCACCTTGATTGCGGCCGTGTGGTTGCTGCCCCAAACCGCCCGGGCTCAGCGGGGGTTCAACCTTTCCGCCGCCAGCAATGCCGCTGAGTTGTTGCCTCCGCCGCGAAACGTGCGTCAACAAATTCGCGAAGCCGACGAAGCCATCGCTCAGGAACGTTACAGCGATGCCGTCGTCCGACTGGGCGATCTGCTGCGTCGTACCGCGGTCGAGACCCTACCCGAGACCGCTCAGGATTATTTCATTGATGCTCCTATGGGCGAGGGAATCGATGGGTTCCAGGAGTCAATGATCGAACGCGAGTTCGAAGAGGCCCGGCCCGAGACGATTGGACGATCCCAAGACGCCAATACGATCATGAGGTTAGTTCGTCAACGAATCGGCAACCTCCCTCAAGCCGGGCTAGAAATCTATGAACTGCGATACGGCCCCTTGGGGGCAAAACGATTACAAGAAGCCCGCGGCGAATCCAATGCCCCGGTTCAGCCAGGGGTAACAACGACTCAAGATTGGCACGCCGTCGAACAGGTTCGCCGTGAATTCTTTCACACCGAGGCGGGCTATCAGGCATCCTATCTTCTGGCCGTTCGAGAATGGTATCTGGGCAATCCGCTGGCCGTGGTCATGTTACTTGAGGATTTAGTCGGCCACTCCCATGCGGTCGATCAACTCGGCGACGAGATCATCTGGTTGCACGCCGGGGCCACGCTATTGGGCGAACGTTCGCTTGGGTTCCCGAAAATTTTACCATCCGATGCGCCCGAGGAACTCGCTCAGCTATTTCGAACTCAACCGACCGAGGCGGTTACCCGGTGGGAAACCGCCGTGCGAGAACGTTTCACGCTCGATCCGAACAAGGCCGAACCGGTTGTCAACGACTACGCTTTGTTGGGCGCGCGTCTAGGACGCAATGATCTGTCCGAGGGCCAGATGCCGCTGAGCAATCCACGTTGGATGCTGGAAACATCAGGTAGCCCGCGGCAAGAAAAAACGATCGAAACGGAAACCGAACAACTCGCCGCTACCGGATTATTGCCCCCGCCCTCGTGGATGCCGCTGCGGGTGGGCGATCAGTTGCTGATGCGAACGACCCAGCGTCTCGTCGGCGTGGATCATCGAACCGGCAAACGGGTTTGGCAGTACCCATGGTTCTCGGCGCCGGAATCGATTCCCGAGGAGGACCCCGACGACCCCAATGACCTGAGAGTCGAAGAAGACCCGAACGATATCTTGGCCCAACGGGTTTGGAACGACGTGCCATACGGCCAACTTTCCAGCGACGGACAACGGGTCTACATGATCGACAATCTAAATCTGGTCGAGAGTGAACGGATCAATCCGTTCGGAATGCGGGCGACGCGATCCTTGCAATCGAGCAAAAACACGCTCGTCGCACTCGACCTAGCCACCGAGGGCAAGTTGGTATGGCGTTTGGGGGTCGATGAGAACGAACCGACGTCCCTGGCCGATGCCTTTTTCTTGGGACCACCGCTACCGGTTCGTGGTCGTTTGTACGTGATGGCCGAACTCGCCGGAGAAATTTTGTTGGTGTGTTTAAACCCCGTTGATGGGGCGGAACTGTGGCGACAGGTGCTGGTCTCCGTCGAATCGACAGGCATCACCACCGACCCAGTGCGACGCGTCGCCGGGGCGATGCCGACGTATCACAACGGATTATTGATCTGTCCGACCGGGGCCGGAGTGACCGTCGCATTGGACTTGATCGACCGTACATTTCGATGGGTACAGATGTACCAACGAACCGACGAACCGGCTCAACACGTTTTCCGCCCGCCGCCGGAAGTCTCGATGACGCGACTGAGTCAGCGTTGGGCCACCTCGGTTGCCGTCGCCAAGGGCAATCATGTTGCCTTGACGCCGGCCGAATCGGATCGTTTGATCGTCGTCGATCCGCTAACGGGCCAGGAACGCTTTCGGCCTCAACCGAGAATCAAGAACATGTACTTGGCCGGAATCCGGGACGGTCAATACGTCATCGTTCGGGCCGATCGTGTGATCGGTTACGACTTGGAATCGGGCGCCGAGATCTGGTCGACGCCGGACGACTTGATGAACTCCGGCCAACGGGTGAGCGGACGCGGCGTGTTTGGCAAATCAAGTTACTTTTTACCAACCAGTAACAACGAGTTGATCGAAATCTCAACCGAAGACGGTCGGGTCCTTGCGCGACGTCAGCTTCGGTTTCCGTTGGGAAATTTGATCGCCGTTGGCGGCGAAATCATCTCGCAGGCGACCACAACCCTTGCGGTAGCTTACGGGCAACAATCCCTTGAACCGACCGTCAACGGAACCCTGTTGGAAGACCCTGATGACTTCTTCGCTACTGTTCGCAAGGCCGAACTTTTGCTCGAACAGGATCAACGAGACTCAGCCCTGGATATGCTAGGCAAGGCTCGCCAGATGGATCCGCAGAACGACGAAGTCATTCTATTGTCCGTCGAAGCGATGTTGGGCGCATTGCGGGAGCAAGAAACACTTTCCAACGAAGACATCGAAACGCTAAAGCAATTGATCGAACGGCCCGAACAACGTGCCGAGCTGTTGGTCTTGCAGATCAGCCGATTAACCGACGCGGCGAAATGGAAGGATGCCTTCGACCGGATTCTTGAGTTGTCGGAATTGCTGGTCGAGCGTCCTGCGATTGCCAACCAGCAATCACAAATCCTGCCCGCCCACGGACGCTCGTTCAGCTTGACCGCATGGGTGAGCGCGCGAGTCGCCCAAATTGCCGCCAATGCCGATCCGGAGACGCTCGATTCGGTCATCCAATCGCTCAGTAATTATCTGGAGAACACCCGGCGTGGCGGAGAAGTGGCTGGCGAACGAATGCTCGATCATTTCCTACCCTTGTCTGATCGGATGGCTTCGGTTTACGAACAGGCGTTCGAACAAACGTTCCGCCGCGGCGATTGGTTGGCGAGCGAGCGAATGGCTTGGTCGACGAAAATGCCGACCGATCACGATGTCGCCGGTCTTTCCCTTGAGACGCTGTTGCATCTCGCCAAAACGTACAGCGAAACGAGCTGGTACGAAGATCGTGCTTTGATCGAACGAGTGATTCGATCGCGCAAACTATCGACCGAGCAGAAACAAGCCGCCGAACAAATACTCGACCAGTACAAGCTTCGAGGTCCTCGACGGTCCGACAAACAATGGCCAGCGAACGTCAGTTTGGAGTGGCAATCCAGTCGAATCAATCCGGCACATGCGCTGACGACCAATCGACGTTACGCCAAAACAACGCACTTGATGGGCCGGACAACTCAGGGGTGGCAAGCGGTCAGTGACAACAATCCCTTGGCATTGTTGAACGACGAAGGCATTCCCCGACCGATCGCCATCGAAGGATTGACCGCGAGAAATTCGAGCGATAAGGAAATTACCTTCAGCGGTGGCCTGATGCTCGTCTTAACGCCGTCGGAATTGATCGCGATCGATCTGTTTCGATTCCTTGCAAATCAACCGGATGAAACCGTTCGCTGGCGACGCAGCCTCAGCCCGGACGGGCAAGCGGTAGCAAAACTCCGTAGTGAAAAATCCAAGTTCGGCGATGATATCTATCGTTATCTCACCAACACGCGGACCGCCAATGCAGACGAGGCCCAACTGCGACTGGGACCGATCTTGGGCGATCGATTGTTTCTGTTGCAAGGCAACGATCTGATTTGCTTTGACGCCGTCAACGGCCAGACATTGTGGCGAACGGACATCGGATTTCCCGGTAGCGGCGTCGTCGCCCGCGACGGACGCGTCGCCGTGATCAGCGAACAGAGCGATCAGGTGATTACCTTGGATTGGTACGACGGTCGGTTGATCGAAACGCAACCTTTGCGACTCGGTCAATTGATGACAACGACCGGCCATCACGCCTTGATCGTTTCCTCGTACGACGAATCGGACAAGGATTTTGACAACGGTGTTGATCTGTATGATCCGCAGATCGTCGAGATCTTTGACCCGATCGCGATGAAACGCGTTCAAAGCCGAATCGCTTCACCGATCAATCAGACCGACCAAGCGAGATCGTCAGGTTACGGAAAACTGATTGAAGGTCGCTATTTTTCGCTCTTGGACAACGCCGGGCGTTTAACGCTGTGGGACGTGTTGCGGGGCGAGCAACTGATCGACACGAAGATACCGATTCGCGAGAACCTGTTCGATTTGTCTATTATCCGTTTGGAAAACCGATTCCTCGTCTTTCCGCAGTGCAAGATCAACGAGTCGACATTGCGGTCCGTCAGCGGCGTCACCGTCGCCGGCGGCATGTCGGTCCAAGGCACCACAAGCGTTCACTGCATCGAGATGATCGAAACAGATCCCGATGCGGCCGATTCGCCAAAGGCGAAGGTCGCGTGGAGCCAAGCCTTTGACGAACCGCGAGGCGTTACCGTGCACCAGCCCTTCCTCACACCGATGCTGATCTTGGTCCGGGGCAAACTGTACAACAGAAGCACCGCATCGAGTCGCCGAGAACTGGACATTTGGGGATTGGACGTCAGGACCGGTGAGACGTTGATCGAACGCATCGGAAAGCAAGTCGGAACGACCAATCCACAAATTGAAACCGATGTGCGGTTGATCTCCCATCGCAACCAAATGATCGTGGCAATTCAGAACGAGTTTTTGACGTTCACCTTCAGCGATCAACAGTCGCCGGAAACATCCGATACGCAGCCGGACCCGAACTCAGAACAAGCGGGCGATGTGGTCCCGTGAGGCGGCAGATCGCCTGCCCCATCTTCGAGGAACACGCTTCCGTCTTGGCTCATTGGGTTCGTCGTCGCGCGAGCGACAGAACTCTGATTTGTCTGGACGCCCATTTGGATCTCCAAGTGATCTCGCACGTCAGACTAGACAGGCTTCGCGATTGTCAAAACGCCGACGAAGTCGCCTCGTTCATGAAACCCCACCATTTGTGGCCCGATGAATGCGTCAGGCTGGGTCGGCAGTACAGCTATGGGATCGAAGACTTTCTTTATGCGGCTTCCTACCTCGGGATCATTCGCCGTTTGATTTGGGTAGCTCCGCCTCACGTGCCGATCTTGGATCCTCAAACCGCCATCGCGCAGCTGCAACAAAGCGACGCGATCACGGCGAACGATCTAAAGTCGCTGAGGCTCGTTTCGGCGTCGTCCAACATGGCAAGCTGGATCGAAGCCAAACTTTACGGACTCGAGATCCTGATTTGTCGCAGCGAATCATTGCCGTTTCTGGAGATTGAATCCGATGCGTTGGTGGACATCGATATCGATTATTTCGTTGAGTTGCCGAGTGAAGAGATCGGTTCCCCCGTCGAGGCGACGGCTGACTTGTTGATGAATTTAAATCTTAGCTTCGATGAAGTGACTGTGTCGCGATCGGTCCACAGTGGATACACGCCTCATCGTCATGCCGTGATTGCGGAACGACTCGCACATCGGTTTGCGAACGCTCAAGCGAATCCCGACCAACCCATCCGCTCTGATCGCCACGATGATCGCGACGATCCATTGCGTTTGGCTTGTCGCCATTCGGCGCGAGGTATGTCCGTGAACCGGGAATCACTCGCAGGGCTTGTCGCGAATCATCAGGAACTGCTAGACAATCTGCAAAATCCTAAGACCGGGTTGTTACATGCGGCGATCGGTTTGCTGGCGTGTCAAATCGATGATCTCGACGTTGCGATCACATCCTACTTCGCCGCGAGGGAAGTTCTGGGAGGTCACCCTGAACTCGCGTTAGAGATTGCGAAGTTGTGCCTGCGGTTCGCACGCTGGGACGAAGCCGAACAATACTTCCGGGACGCATTCGCAGACGATAAAACGCGGACGGCTGCCCATTACTATCTCGGCTATCTTCATGTTCGAAGGTCCGTCGAAACACCAGACGCCGCTCGACTCAAAACCGCCAGGGAACAACTCTTGGCGGCTCACCAAGCCGCACCGGTATGGCCGGAGGTCATGGCATTATTAGCACAAGTCGAAACGATGCTAGGCGATTCCGCTGCCGCTGGCCGACGCCAAGAAGAGCTACGCGCGCTAGAACAGATTCATTGCGACATCTTGGAACAAATGAAGGCAGGCGATCATGGCTAACAACGCGACTGACGCCGAACTCGGCAATCAACCAAACAAGGTTACTGGGCAACCAAACGGGATCGGGATCATGGGCGGCTCGTTTGATCCTGTTCATTTGGGCCACTTGTGGATGGGCGAAGCGGCACGGGAACAACTGCCGATCGAACACGTGCGATGGTTCCCGGCGGCAACGAGCCCGCTAAAACCCGATGGGCCCGTGGCCACGAATACGCAGCGTTGGCAGATGCTTCGCCTCGCGTTATCGGGACAAACCGGTCATGAAATCGATCCGTGGGAGCTGGAACGCGATGCGGTCAGCTATACCGTCGATACTCTGGAATATTTAAAAGTGACATTTCCGGGCCGAGCGTTGTATTTGATCGTCGGCGGCGACTCATTGGCGAGCTTTGACCGCTGGAAACAACCCGCTCGGATTCTAGAACTCTGCACATTGTGCGTCGTCGCCCGCGGTGGACACGCGACGCTCGACTACGACGTGCTGAAACCGTTCACCACGACCGACAAAATCTCAGAGTGTCAAACAAACGAGATTCGAATGCCGTTAATCGAAATCAGCAGCCGACAGATTCGAGACAACGTCCGTGCAGGCAAGTCGATTCGTTTTCAAGTGCCGCACCCGGTGGAAGCCTATATTCGACAAGAGCGGCTTTTCGCCTGAGCGGTCGTTCGACATCGGTTTCATTCAACGTGGCGGCGACTAAACATGTCTGGAGTTTGGCCGTTAACGGGCTGTTGATCTAATCGTAACCCGAGATGCTTACAATCCGAAGTTCCTGATAAGCCACGGAACATAGACACGACTTCAGCGAGTTTCTGCCGTGCCGATCTCTTCAGCTAACTCTCGTTTCAATTCATCGGCGATTTGAGGATACTCGGCGATCACGTTGTTCGTTTCACCGGGATCGACACTCAAATCAAACAATTGGTACTTCGGTACTTGGTCGTCCACTAAACGCAATCGGACGTTCTTCTGTTTGCCACGTTCACTTCGCAGCAGCTTCCACTTCCCGCGACGGTAACCGTAATTGCCCGATCGACCGTTGTCTTGTTGCACGAGCGATTGGCGGCCCGTAGCGGCAGGCGATCCGAGCAGCGCATCGGAAACATTGACACTATCGAGAACCGCATCGTCGGGCAGTTCGACCGAAACCATCGCGGCACAGCTTGCCGCTAAATCGATCGTGCAAACCAACTTATCGGACACTCCCGGTTGAATCGTTCCAGGCCACCACGTAATGAAAGGTGTTCGAGTCCCACCCTCGAAGACGCTGTACTTGCCACCGGTGTATGGACCGTTGGGATCATGGTCACCGAGCTTTTCGATCGCGTCGTCTTGATATCCGTCATCGAGCACCGGGCCGTTATCGCTGCAAAAGACGATCATGGTGTTCTTTTCCATGTTGTGATTCTTGACCGTTTGCATCAACTCGCCGACGCACCAATCCAATTCGACGATCGCATCGCCACGGGGTCCCAGCCCGGACTTGCCTTGGAATCGTTCATGAACGATGCGGGGCACGTGAATGTCGTGAGCTGCGAAAAACAAAAAGAAGGGTTGTTCTTGATGGTCACTGATCCAGCGTTTCGATTCCGATACCCAACGATCCGCCAAGTCTTCGTCGCGGAATCTCGCCGCGTGACCGCCCGTATAAAATCCGATTCGGCTGATGCCGTTGTGAATGGTCGCGTTATGCCCATGCGACCAGTCCATTTTCAATTCGTCACGGTGCGAAATACCAGTGGGATGGTCCGGGCTCGGTTTCTTGTCACCCACCCACAACGGGTCGTTCGGATCCAAGTTTAAAACGCGATGATCTTGAACGTACACCTGAGGCACCCGGTCGTTCGTTGTCGGTAGCAAGAAACAGTGATCGAATCCGATCTCGAGCGGTCCGGGTTTCAATTCGTCATTCCACTGTGGTCCTTGCCCAGGTTCTCCCAAACCCAAATGCCATTTGCCGATGACAGCAGTGGCATATCCGGCTTGCTTCATCAGTGATGCAATCGTTGGTGTCCCGGCCGCGATCAACGCGGGACTGTTCGGGGGTGCGATTCCCGTATTGGCTTTCCGAAATGCGTACGTCCCCGTCAGAAACGAATAGCGAGTCGGTGTACAAGTCGACGCCGAACAGTATCCGTTGGTGAAACGCAAACCCTCGCTTGCCAATCGATCGATATTGGGTGTGTCGAGCTGCGCCGATCCGTAACATCCCACGTCCCCATAACCCAAATCGTCCGCCATGATCACGATCACGTTGGGAGCCGATTCGGCTCCCGAAGCGACCGAACCGGCAGACAGAAACAGCCATGCCAAATTCAAGAGCAAGGCAAAGAAGGACCATTGAGAACGGGAAGAAATGAAAGGATTCATGAAGCGACGATCGTGTGGAGAAACGTTCAAAGTTATGTCGGACAACATCCTAACCCAATCAACTCCGTCGTGCCACAAATCCAACTGAAACACTACGGACGGATGTACGCCTTGGCGGATCCGGTCGCCCATCCGGACTCGGATTCGACGAAGCCGCGGACGATGACCGGTCCGTTGAAATCGATCGGAAGGGAGATCTCGGTGGTTACGTTTTCGTCCTCGCGAACGGACAGCTTCTTTTGAACAACGGTGCTACCGTGTGGATCGTGCAGCCCCGCCACTCCGGCCTGTTGTGACGATCCTCCCAATGGGCGGTCGATCGAGAGCGTGATCGTGCCCGACAAAGGCGAACTGAACTCAACGTTGACGGTCTTCGTCGCGTCTTCTTTCGCCGTGCTCGATACTTTCGCTTTGATCGAGACCGGGAGTGACCGATGCAAATGCAATGTGGGGTCCCCGAGCAATTGATAAAGCCCGGCATGCTCACGGCGTTCTTGTTTCAGGTCGTTCCCGGCGGGCGAGATCAACGTTGCGACTCCGTCAAGCATCACCTGAGTCGTGGATCCGGCTTGTTCCGATTGCAAGGTTCGCTGAGCAGCCAGCATCGCATCACCGATACGTCTTACAGTGGGTGGTTGAACCGGACCTGCCGATCCGGTGGCGGGCAAATCATAGACGGATTCGAGGAGACTGAGCCCGAACTTGGCGTTGCCGTAAGGCATGGTCAAGCGACTCGCCGAAATCATCGCGATCGGTCCACCAGGCGTTAGCAACATGCGTTCGGCCAAACAGGGCACCGCCGCGTCGAACGCACCAGCGTAACAGGCGAGCAACAAACCGATCGTCGGTCGCGTTGGTTCAGATTTCAACAACGAAACTGAATCGGCCTTCAGCAACGACTCCACTTCCCATGGCGTCGCAGTGCTCTCCTGACGTATACCGTCGGCATCATCGGGGGCGCGTTTGAGCAGGTCCAAGCGATCCACGCTGCCATGACCGGCGTAGATCCAAAACCTCGCACCTTCTCGATAACGTTGCATCACACACTCTTGAAATGGCGAGTCGGTCGGACAAAATGCGTGACCGGGACTCGCGTAGGCGATCTGCGGTTTGACATCGGCGGGCAAGGCACTGGTCAAAACGGTCCTCGTGACGGCTTCGATCGCCCCGTCGATCAAACCACCAAAACCACCCACGCCCGCCGTCAACTGCAAACACTGACGCCACGGGCCAAAATCATCGGACGTTTCAAAAGCCAGAATTCGCTGAACGATTCCCGCGAGTTGCTCCGGTGTAGTGACCGGTAACCTCCCAATGGAAGCATCACTGGTTCCATCGGCGTCAAAGTCAACGTAGGGCAAGTCGGTCGGATAGGACTCCGTGGAGCCATACTTGCGAGTGACCGGAGAAGGCTGGTAGAAGGTCGGTATCCATAACGGGTTTGAGGTGATGGACACATTGGATTGATGGACCGGAGGGGCGTCACCGACGATCAACACGTATCGCGTTGAAGGCCCGGCGAGAGTTCGAATGTCCTCCGCAGTTGACTTCGCATCACTTTGAGGCTCGCAAAAGCCGATCGTCAAACCCTCCTCGATCCGATGATCTGTCCACGGTTGAAGTGACTCTCGCAAGGCTTCATGGCAGACCACAATCACGTCGTGGGCATCCACATCGTGTGCTTCCCCACGAACTGGCCTCCACCCTGTTAGGTTGAAGGCGATGATCGCCAACGCAGTCAAGAACAGTGAAGTGTGGTGCATCATGGTCGTCCATATCGATTTGTGATTTTTTAGCGTCTTGGTTTCAATAAGTGGCATAGGCTTCCAGCCTCTTTATACCCCACAAGTCCTCATGTATTGCTCCCCTGCCAGCTCGTCTGGCAGGAAGCCGAGGTTGGCAAGCTAGACACGAGCCGCAATTCCCCCCAACCTTCCGATTTTCACTTGTGCTCGCCGCTTGAAGCGGCGAGCACAAGTGAAAATCGGAAGGTTGGGAGGGCGTCGTTGTCTAGCTTGCGAACCTTTTTCACCCACGAGACGAGCTCGTGGGGGTCAAAAAAGATGTGAGGTACATACCAGGCTTCCAGCCTGTGGAAACAAAACACAGGCTGGAAGCCTATGCCACTTATTGAAACCACGATGCTTAGCTTTCGTCCGCCAACGATTCGCCTGAGATTGTTTCGTCGAGAGCGTGTCCGGCTAATTCGCCTCGATACCGGCACGCCTCGATGAACGATTCGAGTAACACCTGGGCGGCGATCGCATCGACGCGTTGCTTGGTTTTCTTTCGAGTTGTTTTGCTTTGGCGGATGCGCTGGTTTGCCGCGACGGTCGTGAATCGCTCGTCAAACAAGCGGGCGGGCAAGTGGGTTGTGTGACTGAGCCAATTGGCAAACTTTCGGGCGTCAACACTTTTGTCGCTTTCGCCGCCGTCACAGTGGATCGGCAAACCAACCACCCACGCGGCGACGCGTTCTTCTCTGGCGAGATGGCGGAAATACTCTTCGTCCATCTCATAACCGCCTGCATCGGGTTGGGTCACCGCATGAACCTGCAAGGGACTGGCCAAAATCCAATCCGGATCACAGATCGCAATCCCGATCCGAACCGTCCCGTAATCGACCGAAGCGATTCGGCCCGATGTGGGAAACTCGGTAAGCGGTGGCGGTAAATTCATACGCATCAGTCGAGGAAAGGTGTTCGCGCCCGTGACGCGGAATTTTGTCAACCGGAATTTTGTCAACGGCCTTCTGTGGGACGATCTAGCGGTACAACTTAGGAAATTGCTAGATTCCCCTCAAGCGTTAAAGTCAACCCAACCGATTAGTACACAGACGTGCCCCGATTCCGTTGGGCAACCGCAATTCTGCAAACAGACAAAAAGGACTTTGTCCAATGCGACTCGCATGGCCCCGACGAATTCAACCGACCGTTCTCTCCGGCCTGATTTTGGCTGGTTCTTTTGCATTTTTGGCAAGCCCCGGGGAGGCGCAGATCCCTTGGCGAAGTGACCTCACGTCGGCTCACGCGGAAGCGAAGGCCCAGAACAAGCCGCTCTTGTTGCATTTTTACAGCGATAACTGCATTTGGTGCGATCGACTCGAAGCTGGTGCCTTCCGTTCAGGCGAAGTCGGTGAGGCGATAGCCAACGGCTTTGTCCCGATCAAGATCCATGCTGGCAAATCGCCCGAATTGGCGAAGATGTTCAAGGTCACCAAGTTCCCGACCGACGTCGTCGTGACGCCCGCCGGACAAACCCTCGCCCATGGGGTCAGCCCACAAGAACCGAGCCGATACGTGGCCATGCTCGCTCAAGCGGGCAGCGAAATGCCATCCATGCCCGCCAACACGATACCAGGCGGCCCTGCTTCGGGAACCCAGATGCCGGGAACCCAGATGCCGGGAACTCCGATGCCGGGAAGCCCGATGCCGGGAAGCCCGATGGCGCCGGCTACCGAACGCCTTGCCGCCGCCTCTCATACGACGATGCCCAAACAAACGTCGGGCGCTGCAATCAATCCAAATCCTGGACAACCCGTACCGAATCCTTATGGCCAATCCGGTTTTGCCCTTCCCGCAGGTGTTTCGACCGGCGAAACGCTTCCTGGTGGTGCCTCAACTCGTCTCGCCGGAGCCCGTACCGACGGAATGTCTTTAGGGATGCCCGAACAAATCATGGACGAACCGGCCATGGAAGCGACTCAGCAAATCGCGACCGATGCGGCGATCTCCGCTAAAACGCCCCCTAGCGAATCCAGTATCAACCAAAATAAAACCACAACGTCGCCGCCGAAACTCGCGATGGAAGGCTTTTGTGCGGTGACCGTGATCGACGAGGACAAATGGGTCGAAGGCAATCCGAAGTTCGGTGTTGTGCATCTAGGCAAACTCTATCTATTCGCGTCAGCCGAGAAAATGGACTCGTTCCTTGCCGATCCTACGCCCTACACACCCGTACTCAACGAAATCGATGTCGTTCGCTTCTTCGAGGAACGTCAGATTGTGCAAGGCAAACGACGCTTCGGGATGCGTGACCCGATCCATCAACGCATGTTCTTCTTCGCCGACGAAGCTGCCATGAACCACTTCTTCAATGAATACGAACGCTACACCGATGCGGCCATCGAAGTCATGGCTCAAGCAGTCAACGATGCCAATCCGGGCATTCGCTAGTAATCAAACCAAATGCCGACCCCGATATGTTCTTCCTCGTCTCGGAAGAACGTGAATTGGGATGTGTGGCCATTGTGATATTGAAAGCCGGTTCGGAAACGTCGGCCTGAACGTGGGCCGCGCCATTGCCAACCGGTTTGCAAGGTGAATGTGGGCTCGAACCCGACCGCTTCGCGAATGTCGATATTCAATGCCGTAAACGGGCCGCCCTTCTTTCCCGGTTGGACCGGCGCGATGAACTCGGCACCGGTTTGAAACTGCCATGCTTTCGCACCTCCCGATGCCTTCAATGCCAAGGCCGCTTCACCATAAAGCCGCAGGCTGTCTGATTGCTGGAAGCTGGCCGCAGCGATTAAAGACTCGGTCACATAATTCACACGTTCGAATGTGGGGTTTCGCTCCAAGTATTCGTCGCCGACATGCGAACTGACGTGAAAGTAGCCGAACTTAGCCGACCATAAACCGCGAGCCATCGTGAGCAACGTTCCGAAACGATAGTCCATGGACTCGACGTCTTCGGATTCTTCTAGGTTCAAGCGGGTAATCACCGCGCCCTCGAGGTCCCATTGAAACCCTTCCGCTCCGCGTGATTGGCTCGTTCCATAACGCAACAAACCGACGCGTCCGCCGAGGGTCGAGTCCCAAAAGTACCCTTCGTCGATGCGTTGGTGCAAAATCATCGACATCCGAGGCTCGTGGGGGGCGGCCAGGTAAGGCTCCCACAACAAACCATCGGGAAGAAATTCCCATTGATATTCGGGCTCGCTGCGATGGAAATTTGTTGCCATCGGCAGGGCATTACTGTGAAGGTCAATCGTCGGTTCCGATAAACCAAACTCGACGATCGGAATCGGTTCGTTGAGGGATGGCTCTTGTGCCATCACCAACGCCGACGAGCCTCCGACGGCAATGCATAAGATGCACGCGATCGAGAAGAGGTTGCAATTCCACCAAGACATAACAGCCCTTTTGAGTGGGTTTGCACCCGATAAGCTCAGCCAGAACATCCACCCCGCCAGTCGATGTTGACTCCCCGTTTATATCGACAGAAACGAATGTGTCGCTGAAGGGCGGGCCGGTTGGGTAAGACGCGTTATTTGTTTCGTCACGATTGTCCGAGCGTGAAACGCCGGTTTCATGCGGCCATTCCGTCGCCAAAGAATCGAGTTTCGCTAGGCTTCACGACAGACGCCTCGGCGTCGGTGACGCTACCGAACATTCGCTGCAGTCGATCCAGCGTCATCACCATTTGGTTCCACTCGGCGACGATCTCCATCGTTGACATTTCGCGAGCGTCGTCCCGATCAAATCCCCGTTCGTTCACTCGGACTTTTGCCGACAAAACGGTGACCGATCGTGGTTCGTGTTCGCCGACCAACCGCATACTCGCGCTCGATGATTCCGTTTCGTCGGAAGGTAGGATTTGTTGCATGACTTCGTGCACGGCCCAGATCGCAGCCTTGCGAGAATTATCGGCCGAAACGACACGACGAAAATTGCCTGATTGAACATAGTACTTAGCCATCTTGACTGAATCCCAAAACGTTTTTTTCGAACTTCGGGAAGGCGTTCTTCCCGGCGACACCCATAGCATCGGACGGGGCCCGGACACGTTTGGTCACGGCAGAAACACCACCGTGTCGACCGCCGCGATGGCCAATCTGATATGCTCTGGCCACCTATCGTCAAACTTGGAAAATTGGACCCGGAACTATTATGCAAGTGATTCACCACGGTGCCGGCGACGGCGTGACTGGGTCGTGTCATCAACTCTCGTGGGAACGGTCCGGTAAGACGCCCAGCGGCTTGCTCGTCGATTGCGGTACGTTTCAAGGCGATGATGCCAAGAAACACCCTAATCCTGAAATCGAGTTCTCACTGAAAAATATCGATTGCCTGTTGTTGACTCACGTGCACATCGATCACGCCGGGCGATTGCCGTATCTGCTTGCCGCCGGATTTGAAGGCCCCATTTTTTGCAGCGAACCGACCGCGAAGCTTCTTCCGATGGTGATGGAGGACGCTCTGAAGATCGGTTTCACCCGATCGAAACGGTTGATCGATCAGTTCAATCGCAAGATCAAAAGTCTGCTCAAACCGATTGCTTACCACCAATGGCATTCGATCCCCGGCGACGCGAAAGTTCGCTTGCTACCGGCCGGACATGTGCTCGGATCAACGATCTTTGAAGTGGAACTGCCCGACGAACGCCGCGTCGTGTTCAGCGGCGACGTCGGGGCGGGAACCAACCCGTTGCTCAATCCACCGGTCAGTCCCGAGCGGGCTGACTTATTGATTCTAGAAAGTACTTATGGCGATCGATTGCATCCGACCAAGATCGATCGACAAGCGGAACTCGAACGCATCATTCGCAGGACGCTCGACGACGGCGGCGTCACGATCATCCCGGCATTTTCCTTGGGGCGTACCCAAGCGTTGTTGTACGAACTCAACGGGATCTTCGAACGGGTGCAGACCAGTCAAGCCGAGACATTGATGAAACGAGTCGACGTGATCGTCGATTCGCCGTTGGCGTCTCGGTTCACGTCGATCTACCAAGACATGAAAGAACATTGGGGCGAAGAAGCCCAAGCATTCATGCAAACCGATGACCAACCGCTTGTTTTTGAGAACTTGACAACCGTTGACACTCATACCGAACACAAAGAATTACTCAACTACGTCGACAAGCATGAGTTGCCCGCCGTCGTGATCGCGGGCAGCGGCATGTGTACCGGCGGTCGCGTCATGAACTACCTCAAACGATTCATCGGAGACGAGCGAACCGATATCGTCTTTGCAGGTTACCAAGCCTCCGGCACGCCGGGAAACTACATTTCCCGGGGAAGTGATTGGGTTCGATTGGACGGACGAAAATACGACATCAAGGCGGGCGTCCATCAGTTAAGCGGCTACTCGGCCCACGGCGACCAAGCTGACCTGATTCGCTTGGTCGACGAGATGGCGAGTCCCCCAGGTGAAATCCGACTCGTGCATGGAGAGTACGGCCCTAAAAGAGCACTTGCACAAAAACTGCAAGAGAAAGGTTACCAGGTAACGCAGCCATGAAGCCAGTTGTCATCGTCGGTGCGGGATTGGCCGGACTTTCGTGCGCAAAACGTTTGTCCGATCGGGGGATCGAGTGCGTCGTCTTGGAGGCGACCGACCGGGTAGGCGGTCGCGTTCGCACCGATCATGTCGACGGCTTCACACTCGATCACGGGTTTCAGGTACTGCTAACCGCCTATCCTGCTTGTCGCGAACTTCTGGACTACGGGGCACTGCGTTTACGGTCGTTCGAACCCGGGGCCAACATTCGCCAAGGTGGCCGTTTTCATGTCTTGAGTGATCCTTGGCGTCGGCCCTCGAAGGCTCTCGCGACCGCCACCAACCCGGTCGGTTCGCTGCGTGATAAAATACGAATTGCGTCGTTGCGGCGGGCCAGCCGAAGTGGCAGCCTTGACGATCTTTACGCCCGCTCGCCCCAAAACACGATCGAGCGTTTGCGTGGCGACGGCTTCAGTGAAAAAATGATCGACGAGTTCTTTCGTCCGTTTCTCGGTGGCGTGTTTCTGGACGAATCCCTGTCGACATCCAGTCGCATGCTGGAGTTCGTCTTTCGGATGTTTGCCGAAGGCGACATCGCGATCCCGTCCGACGGCATGGCCGCCATCCCACGTCAACTCGCCGACGGGTTACCGCGTGGGACGTTGCGTTTTCAAACGACTGTGAAGTCAATCCTGTTAGCCAATGATTCGGCGCACCAAGTGGTGACCCACGACGGAACGATATCGACCGATCACTTGGTCATCGCCACACCGAGCGACGCGGCCGCCCGGTTGCTCGATCGGCCGCAAATGCAAACCCGGTGGTCCGGCACCACTACATTGTATTTCGCCAACGATGAAAAGTTCGATTCTGGAAAGCTTCTGATGCTGCGAGGCGATGAGACCGGCCCGATTCAAACCGCCGTGGTGATGAGTGATGTCGCACCCACTTACGCGCCGGCGGGAAAATCATTGCTGTCGGTCAGTGTGGACTCAAGCGACGAACCGGTCGACGGAACCGATGACGAGTCGTTGATCGACCGAGTGCGTCAGCAATTAACACAATGGTTCGGAGACGTGGCGCAACGCTGGAAATGCCTGCGTGTTTATCGAGTGCCTTACGCATTGCCGCAAACGAACCTCGATCCGATCCACAAGGAAATCCAACTCGGCGATGCCCGTGGGGTCTACGTGATCGGCGACCACCAGGAAACGCCAAGCATTCAGGGGGCGATGAACAGCGGACTGCGAGCCGCCGAATTGATCCGGTAGAACTGCGGGTAGCGGGCTGTCGGTTCAGCCTGCATCGTAACCCGAAGCGTGAGCGAGGGATAATTGATATTGACTCATCCCTCGCTGACGCGTCGGGTTACGATTAAATCAACAGCCGGCTAATAGGGTAACGACGTTCAGTTCGCCTGCGTGTTCAACGGTTCGTCCACCACCATCGCGGCGGGAAAATCGGCTGCCTGCTCGCCACCTCGGTCGTCCCAACGCTTGTTTTGGGAACCACCTTGGGGTTGATTCATCGGAATCTTCATGCCTCCTTGCTCATCGAGCATTTCATAAAGCCGATCTTCCATTTTCTTGGCAACCGACTTGTAGGCGGGATCGTGAATCAGGTTGTTTGTTTCGCCTGGATCCGTAGTCAGATCATAAAGCTCATCGGTATCCCACAAACCGTAATAGGTAATGTATTTGAATCGATCGCCGCGCAAAGCGAACTGAGTCGGCGACTGGGGGAAGTTCTTTTCCCAGTAGTAGACATAGAGAAAATAGTCACGCCATTTCTGGTCACGATCATTGGGCAGATCCAAGAAACTTTGTCCGTCCATGTACTCAGGTGTTTGCAGACCGGCCGCATGCAGGATGGTCGGAGCGACGTCGATGTTGCCGACAACGTTCTCGATCGGCCGGCCACCTTCGAACAAATCTGGGCACTGGACGAGCATCGGAACGCGAATCGATTCCTCGTATGAAACCCGTTTGTCGATCAAGCCATGCTCGCCCCACATGAACCCGTTGTCGCCCATGTAGATGACCAAGGTCTCATCGTGAATGCCCATGTCTTTGAGTTTTTGCAAGACGCGACCGACGCTGTCGTCGACCGCCAACACCGATTCACAATAGCGTTGATAGAGATATTCCAATCCCTTATCACTGTGATAAGAGAAATCGATCCCGTGCCAACTGTTGCGTTGATCGCGGACCCAACGGGGCGTATTCTTTTCCGCCGACAAACCCTCGCCGGTGGGCAGGAAACTGAGATCCGCGTCAGCGTAACGCCCCTCGTGTCGCTCGGCGGGCGTGAAATTCGAATGAACCGCCTTGTGTGACAAATACAGAAAAAACGGTTTATCAGCCGGTCGATCTTTCAGCCAATCGATCGCGTAATCGGTCAATTCGTCGGTGATGTAACCCTTCTGCTTGACACGTTGGCCGTTGACGTTGAGTGTGTAGTTCGGACCCGGCGGAAGATAGTTTCCTTGGCCTTTGAAACTGATCCAATGATCAAACCCGGGACGCGGGTCGTCGTGGTGTCCTCCCATGTGCCACTTGCCGATGAACGCGGTGTCGTAACCGGCTCGCTGAAGGTACTGCGGAAAGAACAACGTGCCCTCGGGAACTTGGCGGTTGTTATCGATCACGCCGTGCTTGTGCGTGTACAAGCCCGTCAAGATCGACGCTCGACTCGGGGAACACAAACTTGTTGTCACGAATGCGTTCTTGACATGAACGCCATTTTTGGCGATCGAGTCCATGTGCGGCGTTTCCAAAAAAGGATGCCCGGCGCACCCCATCGCGTCGTAGCGATGATCATCGGTCAAAATAAACACTACGCTGCGAGGCTGAACACCTTCGCGCGCGGGCGTCGCTGGCAAGTCAGTCGCCGATAGAGGAGACGATACGAGGGCGATGAGAGACAACGGAACTAAAAGAAGACTGAGAAGAAAAATTCGCATGGGAAAATCTGAAATCAACGAGTGAATCTTAAAAAAAAGCGGAGTGGACCCAAACAAGTCAGGCCTTGATTGTACTCCAATTCACCAGACACGGTTGCATCCGCTTCGCCGAAGGCCACAGGCCAGCACGTCAACGATGTCCATCCGAACGCTTGTCAGCGGCCTCGACCGTCACGACGGTCAATTTGAACGAAGGGCAATTGCTGAACTCGTCCGTTCGCTCCATCGGAATCAATGGATTGGCTTCGGGATAGTACATCGCCAAACACTGACGCGGGATCGGGTAAGGCACGACTTTGAAGCCGCAAACCCGTCGAATATTGCCTTCGAAACAACTTGTCACGTGAACCGGTTGCTGAGGCTTAAGACCGAGTTCGACCATGTCGGCTTCGTTCATCATGACAACCTGCCTCGCGTTGTAGATCCCGCGATAGCGATCATGTGGTCCGTAGATCGTGGTATTGAATTGATCATGACTGCGAACGGTCGTCATCGCAAATTCGCCCGGCCCGACTTCTTCGCGAGGAATCGGGTTCACGGTAAAGACCGCTTTGCCCTGCGGAGTCGGGAATTGACGTTGTCGCGGCCCGTTGGGCAGATAAAAGCCGCCGTCTTGGCGTACCTTCCGGTTGTAGTCTTCAAAACCCGGAATCACCTTGGCGATGGCGTCACGGATCCGATCGTAATCATTCGCCCACGCCAACCAATCGATTCCGACCCTGTCGCCGACGATCGCGTGAGCGATCCGGCACAAAATCTCGGTCTCGTTGAGCAGGTCCTTCGACGCCGGTGCGAACCGCCCCGTCGAACGCTGCACCACGCCCATCGAATTCTCGGTACTGGAGATTTGCTCTCGCTTGGTGCCATCCGCATCGATGCGCACGTCCGATTCCGTTCGTCCCAAACAAGGCAAAATCAAGGATTGTTTGCCGGTCACCAAATCGGCTCGATTGAGTTTTGTGCCGATGCGTACGGTCAACTCGGTTTGTTGTAACCCTTCGCCACCGTAGCGGGTGTCGGGCATCGCCATCAAAAAATTACCGCCCAGCGAAACGAACACTTTCAACTTGCCCTCATGCATCGCGATCGCCGCTCGTTGGGAATCATACCCATGATGGCGCGGTGGATCGAACCCGAAGGCGGCTTGCATCCGGTCCAGGAACTCTCTCTTGGGTTGCTCCCAAACGCCCATCGTTCGGTCGCCTTGGACGTTGGAGTGTCCGCGAACGCAACAGGCACCCGCACCCGGTTTTCCGATCGCGCCTCGGAGCAACAACAAGTTAAGGAACTCCTGAACGTTCTGGGTTCCGTTGAGATGCTGCGTCACGCCGAGACACCAACAGATGACGATCTTCTCTCGTTCGCGAACCAACGTTGCGGTCTCGGAAATTTGGTCGCGGCTGATCCCACTACGTCGTGCGATTTCATCCCACGACGCCGCTCGCAAGGACTCAAGCAGCGGTTCGAGTTCGACGGTATGCTGTTGCACGAATTCGCGATCGATGATCCCGCCACCCTCGGCATCGTCCCACTCGACTAATTGCTTCATGATGCCTTTGAACAAGGCAATGTCGCCGTTGATTTTGACTTGCAAGAACACGTCGGTCAGTTGCGTCGCGATGCCCAACATGCCGCCGACTTCTTGCGGGTTCATGAATCCCATCAGGCCGGCTTCGGGCAAGGGATTGACGGTGATGATCTTCGCACCGGCACGTTTGGATTGTTGCAATGCCGACAATTGACGCGGATGGTTGGTGCCGGGGTTTTGTCCGACGACAAAAACCAATTCCGCTTCTTTGAAATCCTCCAACAGCACCGTGCCTTTGCCGTTGCCAAACATTCGCGTCATCGCGCGGCCACTCGATTCGTGGCACATGTTCGAGCAATCCGGAAGATTGTTCGTACCGAAAGCGCGGACCATGGTTTGAAAGACAAAAGCCGCCTCGTTGGTGGCTTTGCCGGACGTGTAAAAGCAGGCTTCGTCAGGCGAATCGAGTTTACCGAGTTCGTCGGCGATCAATGCATAGGCGTCGTCCCATGAAATCGGTGTGTAGTGCGTCGCCCCTTCACGCAGCACCATCGGTTCGGTGAGACGTCCCTGTTGTTCGAGCCAATAGTCGGAGTGTCGCGACATTTCGCTGACCGAATAACGCTCAAAGAAATCACGTGTGACTCGTCGCCGATCCGATTCGTGAGCGATCGCCTTGGCCCCGTTCTCACAAAACTCAAACGCCGAGCGATGTCCGTCGGGATCGGGCCAAGCGCATCCGGGACAATCGAATCCGTCCTTCTGATTGACTTGCAACATCGGCAACGTGCCACGCATCAAGCCGGCCTCTCCGATCGCATACTTGAAACTGCTCACGACGGCGGACAAGCCGGTGCCTTTGGTCTTGACGGGCGTTTGCTTGAGTTGGCCGTCCTTTTCCGTCGGGATCAAGTGGACGGGGGCATGGCCGTTGTCCAATGGAAACGATTCGTCCGTGTCGATCACGTCGGAGAATGCTTCGGCTTGCTGAGAGGGTAAGGTAGTGGACATGTCAACTCGACTCGACTCGTTGAAAACCGCTGTAAAGGTTAAACCGCTGGCCACGGTTGAATCCGACCAACGTCATATTGTGATGCGATGCCAGATCAACCGCGAGACTCGATGGGGCTCCGACGGCGACCAAGATCGCAATGCCCGCGACGAGAGATTTTTGCACCAACTCGAAACTGACGCGGCCACTGACTAACACAATCGACTCGGCCAAAACGGACTCGTCATCATACCACTGCGCACCGATCAGTTTATCCAATGCGTTGTGCCGTCCGACGTCTTCGTGCAAACGAATCAAACTTCCATCGGTGTCGAACAATCCGCTCGCATGCAAACCGCCCGTCCGATCGAATACGCTCTGCGCCGATCGCAAGGCCTGCGGTAACGAGGAAATCACGGCGGCTTTCACCCTCGGCGCGTTCGGTTCGAGTTTGCCGGTGATCGACAAGTTGACCGCCTCGATTGCCGACTTGCCACAGACCCCGCAACTGCTCGACGTATAAAAATGCCGTGTTAACTTGTCGGTATCGACGATCACCGTCGGCTTCAAATGGACGATGATGACGTTACCGCCGCCGCACATCCGAATTCGTTCGATTTGATCGGGCGCGTCGATGACGCCCTCGGTCAGAAGAAAACCGGTCGCCAGTTCTCCGTCGTGTCCCGGTGTTCGCATCGTGACCGAAATCGGCGTTTCGAATTCGCCCGAGTCATCATGATGAACCAAGCGAATTTCCAGCGGCAATTCGACGGCGACTTGATCATCGATCGTCCGCATCGTGCCTTCGTCGCATCGCATGATTTTGCGATGCGATGAATCCAAATGAACGGTCGTGGTCGGACGTGGTGAAATCATTCTCGGTGGCGTTTACAGCCGAGCGAGCAACTCGCTCTTCTTGGACGCGAACTCTTCATCGCTGAGGTAACCCTTATCTTTGAGTTGGCCAAGACGTTCCAACTTGGCGATCACATCATCCTCATCAGTGGTCGGTGCGTTGCCGCCCGCGAGGTGCTCGATCGGCGGCGTGGCGCTGCCAGAAGACTCGGGAGAGGGTGTTGTTGGAGAAACCGGTGCGGGCGCGGTGCCATTGATCGAAACGACCGGCAACGTCGACAGGTTCACGGTTCCGTATTGGCTGGAAAAGGTGATCGTTCCGCCGACACCTTGCTGTTGACCGAAACCGCCGATTTGATGGTCCATCGTGTCGTAGACCCACACATCGCCACCGGTCTTCACGGCCAATCGACATGACCCGGAAAAGTAGGCGTAAGCCACGTCGTTCTGCGAACCGGTGGCGCTCGGACCGCCGAGATCCTGTGGCCACCAATTCTGGTTCGGGTCGGGCGCGAACAGATCGTTACCACCCATTGCGCCCGAGGCTTGGGTTTGGTTGTGATTGCCGCCTTGGCTTTGCGACTGAAACGATCCGACGTAGGGCGTTGTTTGATGCTGAGCCAGATGATTGGCGATGTCAGAGCAAACATTGTCCACGCGGGATTTCAAGGCGTTGTTAAACAGATCGCTGACCATCGTCATGCCGCCCTGCATCCATTGCCCACACCCGCCAAACTCGGGGTGATTGAATTGGGCCATCGAGCCGTTACCGTTTTGGACGGCGATGAGCATATGAGTGATCGCGTCGGTCGAGACGCCATGACGTTGGCTGAGTTGTTGGACGAGTTGTTCGCCAGCGGAAGTGAGTTGAGACACGTGATTTTTCGGGTTGGGGGAGTTCCGCCTTCGGACTAGTGAACTTTCATTGTTGCCCAGACTCGCTGATCCCGATAGTCGCGATTATCGGAACCGTTGCCCGATTTTTGCCTGTTGTTCCGGTGTGATCCATCTTAAATCGATCGCCAGGTCGTTTTCGACGACGGTCGTTAACAATCCGACCGGTCCAGCGAGTAGTTCGGCAGCGAGCGTTTCGGGGGACTGATCGCTCGTCAGGACGACTTGCCGTGACGGAAGGGACGCTGTCGCGACACCACCTAGTTGGGCCGGCTGATCGGTGACGCGAACGGAGCGGACTGATGCGGCGGCGGCGAGTTGGGTTGCCAATCGCTCGGCACGGTCGCGAAGATTGTCCTCGGAAACGCTCGCGAGTTTCTTCACCGGTGAAGAATCCGCTCGCTGCTGCGCGACCGCAGCCGCCACCATCGCGATTTGCATGACCGGTGCGGCCAGAAAGTTCGCCCGGCGGTGATCCGTCATGCGGCGGACATGATCCGGATTGCCCACAATGATCCCGACCGAAGGCGTGTCGGTCAAAACGCCACCGGCCAAAACGACGACATCGGCCCCGGAAGCCAGTTCCGATTCAACGCTTGCGATCGAGGCGACCGGCCCACCGTCGGTGAAAAAGGTTCCGGCGGGAATTACGACGACGCGGCTGGCATTCTCAGGCAAGCCCTCGTAGTTGATCGGCGTCCCCGCCAAGGAGACCACGACGAGACGCCGCTCCGATGACGGGGATCTGGTCGTGTGTTCCGCCGCGATTGCATGAATGTCCAATGGAGCCTCTGGGTCGATGCCTCCGAACTCCCGGACCGGACCGCGAACATGGGACTGCAATCGGTCGACCAGAAAACCTTCGCCGCCAACACCAGGCATGGCGACGGCACATCGCCGGGGCACGTACACCGCGCAGCCGGGCTGAGTCAATGATCCGATCATCGCCAAAGCACGGTCCAACGAACCGGCAACGAAAGCAGAGACCGGTCGAGAATCACCCATCTGCAACGAGGTGGCTAACTGTTGCCGCAGCGTCTCATCGAACCCAGACGCCAGACCAGCGTCACCACTCAAGAACGGAATGGCGGCCGATTGCACCGCCGAGGAGTACGCGACACCGCTACCTACAGGACTCAACAAAGTCCCCGAACCGTTGATCAATCGGATCGGGGCATTCGGTTGACCGGCGTGGGTCCACAGCGAGGCGACGGACCAATCGCCGCGATTCCAAGCATCCTTGAGGGGCCCGGCCGTCGATTCGGCCTGCTTCAATAACGTCTGAACCTTCTCTCGTGCAACGCGTGGTAACTCATCGACGAGTTTAGCAGCCTGGTCTTTGATCGTCGCTGCCGTTTCCGGATCAGTCGCCTGCCGCGCCAAGTCTTGAACGCCCCGACGAAGCAGTTCAACGGTCCAAGGAGGAAGAGCCATGAGAGGATGCTTTGGAGGGTGAAAAACCTGGACGGGCTACATGACGGACTGATCATAACCGCAACTTCAAAACTTACGCGTCGGGTTATGAATCGTTCGGGCTAGGATCGCTTCTCGATCTCCGATTTCATGAACGCCAAGCCTTCGCGGCTGAGTGTCAATTCGTCATCGAACATTTTACGCCAGATTTTTGTAGCAGCGGCAATCTCCGGCAACGCCAATCCGAACGCTTCGATGACCAGCCACCCATCATAACCACTGCTCTTGATCGCGTCGAAGTTTTCTTGCCAATTGACGCCGCCTTTGCCCGGCGTGCTGCGATCGTTTTCACTGATGTGAATGTGGATCAATTTGTCGCCACCGGCGTGGATTGCTTCGGTGATGCTTTTCTCTTCGATGTTGCTATGGAAGGTGTCGTACATCATGCCACATGCCGGATGGTCGACTTCGCGGACGAAACGGGCCGAATCGCCGTGGGCGTTGAGGAAATAACACTCGAACCGATTGAGTGCTTCGACGCCGAGTTTGACACCGACGGTTCCGGCGTATTCCGCCGTGGCTCTCATGCTCTCGACGCCCCACTTCCATTCGTCGGACGTCGGGCCATTGCCGCTGAAGAGGCCGATCGCCGAATGATAGGGACCGACCAACGTTTCAACGCCTGCGGCGGCACAACAATCGAGTGTTTTCTTGTTCAACTCGACACCCCGTGCTCGGATGGCCGGGTCGCAAGAGATCGGATTGTCGTCTTCGTTGCGGATCGTCACGGCGGTGCGAGCGAGACCTAAGTCGTCGAGTTGTTTACCGAGATTGGCGTAGTCCAAATCGAGGTTGAACATCGGCACTTCGACGCCATCGAAGCCGGCTTCCTTGAGTTGTTCGCACACCGGCATTAATTCGTCGGTGACTTCACCGGACCACAACAACAGGTTCATGCCGTATTTCATTTAGGATCTCAAAATCATGGGGAAGGGGATTGGTGGTAGTACGGCGGGAAGTTTACCAAGAATGCCGCTTGGATTCTACAAACGGCATCGGGCAGACGTTATTCGATGAATGCCTTGCCGGTCTTTGCCACAAAAACATCTTCCAGGCTAGCTCGGCCGATCGCCACGCTATGTGCGTTCTGGCCAAGTTTCCGCGCGACCGTGCCGACCAAGTCGGCGACGTCGGTGACCGATCCGTCTACGTTGACCCGCAGCGTCTTGTTGACACGCTGGCAAGCCAGCGACAATTCGCCACGCAGCATTCGCTCGGCCGCATCCATATCGTCGGCAACCACCGTCAAGACGCGGTCGCCGACCTCGCGTTGCAATTCCGAAGGGGCCGCGTCGGCCACCTTCTTGCCCTCGTCGATCAAGATCACGCGAGTCGCCTTGGCGGCTTCGTCCATCAAGTGCGTTGTCAGGATCACGGTCGTTCCCTCGGCCGCAAGCGATTCAAGGGAATGCCAAAGCGACAAACGGGCCGAAGGGTCCAAGCCCGTGCTGGGTTCATCGAGCAACATCACCGACGGACGGTGCAACAATCCTTTGGCCAACTCGACCCGTCGTTTCAAGCCGCCCGAAAGCGTTTGACACAATTCATTCCGGCGATCCGAAAGCGAAAATTGGGCGAGTAACTCATCGCAGCGACGGTTCAGTTCGATGCCGCCGAGCCCATACAACACTCCCTGGCATTTCATGTTCTCCATCACCGTCAGCTTGATATCAAGGCTCGGCGATTGAAAGATGATGCCCAAATGTCGCCGTGCGGACATCGGATCGGTGCCGACGTTGACACCGTCGATCAAGACGGTACCTCGCTGGACCGGTAGCAAGGTACTGAGCACACGAAACAGAGTCGTCTTGCCGCTGCCGTTCTTGCCCAAGACGGCAACGATTTCACCTCCTTGCACGCTCAAACTCAGCGAATCAACCGCCGTTTTCTCACCGTAGGCGTGCGATAGGTTCTCGACTAAGCACGAAGAGGGGAAGCCTTCCGCCACCGGACTACAAGCCGATCATCCGCAGCGTCATCACCAACAACACCGCTGGCAAAACGACCAACGACCAACGCAACATCTTGCGGGCGCGGACATCGTCGGGTTGCGATTGAAATCGCAATGATGCCTTCATCAACGGGGCACAGGCGATCAAGACCATGACCGAGGTGACGATTCCCGCGACGGACAGCCACCATTGTCCCGTCGGCGCCAGGCACAAGGTGACGCCGCACGCGGCCAACGCGATCGTTCCCAAGATGCTCTGCCAAGCCGCGTCACGTCCGGTAGGTTCCACCGTCGTCGTCATTTGAAAACCGGCTTCGCCATATTGCCGCCGATACAACCACGCGATCGCCATGAAGTGCGGGTACTGCCACGCCGCCAAAACGCCGAACAGCATCCAACCGGCCAAGTCGCTCATCGTTCCACCTGCGGCGGTGTAACCGATGAACACGGGCAATGCACCAGCGATCGCGCCGACCGTGGTGTTCCAGGCCGTGCGAGTTTTCATCGGCGTGTAAACCAAAACATACAACACCCAAGTCGCTCCGCCGAACAACGCGGGCGTCGCCCCGAATGCCCCAACCAACAAAGCGGTGCCGATCAAACCTGTGGTCGCGGTGAACGCCACTCCCATCCATAACGCCATCCGCCCCGAAGCGATCGGACGAGCAGCGGTGCGGGGCATCAAGGTATCAATGACTCGTTCCCAGACTTGATTGGCGGCCCCCGCACTCCCGGCAACCAATCCCGTGCCGATCAACAGCATGATCCACTGCATCGCCGACAATGACACCAATGAGTTGGAGGCCATCGCGATCCACGCCGACGCCAGCGTGGTGACCAAGATCATCGTGACGATTCGCGGTTTGGTCAGTTCGACACAATCTCGAAACAACGACGGCGCTACCGATACCTCGGCGGGTCGGACAGCCTCCGGCGACATCTCGGCCTCCGGCTCGATCGATTGATCCGATGGAACCGTCGGTTCGGCACCTCGCGATGACTCGAACATCGACACGTAGTTGGGTTCCATCAGGAGTGTCGACGGTTCACTAAGGTCAGTCGCCATCGCCGAGTCCGTTTATTTGATGAGGGAATTAGGGTGATTCAATACCGCGTGACGCCGCCATAACCGCACCGCCAACAAAGTGGAAACGGCCAAAATCAACGAACCGGTGGCCACATGCCCGGTCACGATCCATGCGTCGATCAGACCCTTGGATCGCAATAAGTACGAATCACTACCGGGAAAAGATTGTAGGAAAGTGGGATAGCCGTAATTGACGATCCAAGTTCCGATCCCCAAAAGAATCTGAATGCCCACAAAGCATATCAATCCTGCGGCAGGACGCGATAGCGTCAAATCGCCGCACCTCCTCATTCGCCAGTAAACTACGACCGTCAACACCCACAGCAAGAACGCGACGCTCACGTGCGTCGTGACCGTATGAGCGAACCCGGTGGGGCTCGCCGAAGGCAACGCGTGACGAAGAATCGCCCCGAGTATGAGCTGAACGTACGCCAGTCCGAACAACACAAACGGCCAAAAACGCCTCGGTGAAGGCGGAACACTCGTCGTCCCGGGCTCCTCGTCACCCGTCTTGTTCACCGACGCATCCGAATCCGTCGCCGCCGCCAAAACCCTTTCACGCGACCAGCGAGGCCCGGTCACACACGCGGCGATCACGCACAGGGCAAAGAACAACGGACCCGTGCAACCGTGTACCATCGCTAGGACGCGAGCACTCATCGTGACTCGCAAACCGCCCAAAACGCCCTGACCGATCACCGCCAACAACACCACGACCGCCAAAACCGTCACCCAACGACGCGGCTCACTTCGCCAGGTCGCCACCAGGAAACCGATCGCGACGAATCCGACCAACGCCCCCAAAAGCCGGTGGCCGTGCTCGATGAAAAGATCGAACGGCCCGAGCAACCAAGTCGACAGGGGATACAACAGCAAGTTGTACCCGTAGGTTCCCGGCCAATCGGGCACCGACATTCCGGCGTCGTAAGTCGTTACCAAACCGCCGACCCAAATCAATGGCCAGACCAAAACAACCAACGTCCGCGCCAATCGACGCGGCCATACCGGCGAAACCTCCTCGCCCGTCGGGTCGTAAGGCGAACTCATGAGCCACTCCGGTCATGAATCTGCTCGCCGCTGATCCCGCCCAACACGCATCCGCCGGCACCGAACACGGCAGCAGGAACCAGCCCCCCCATGCCCAGCAGGTACATGACCACTAATCCGGCCACCAATCCGGTAATGGCTCCGATCGTGCGGAAGGTTTCTCGTTTCATAGCACTCGTGTCATTTTCAATGAGATGGAAGGAAGCTCGGATCCGCGTCGATTATTGGTGCAATAAAGATCGCACATACGCAACAAGATCCCAAGCACTCGCAGGTGTCAGTCCCATTTGGGGATCGATCTCGTCACCGACTTCCACGCCAGGCATTGGCG
Organism: Neorhodopirellula pilleata; assembly: GCF_007859915.1. Lineage (GTDB taxonomy): Bacteria > Planctomycetota > Planctomycetia > Pirellulales > Pirellulaceae > Rhodopirellula > Rhodopirellula pilleata. Next base: position 139,863 of record NZ_SJPM01000006.1, on the reverse strand, counting down.
TGCCGGCGATTCCATGTTGAATCCGGCGGTAGATCGTTTCCGGATCATGGCCGCCCCGCAAGACCCCGCCGGCCAACACGCGCGGGTCGATCGTGCGAGGTGGTAAAGCGCCGGCTTTGCGAAACGGTTTCGTCGCCGCCGAATCGGCCGGAGTGATCCCGATCCGTGTCGTGAAGTCTTTGGTCCAGTCGTCATAGTCGAGCGTCGGCAACCCGCCACGTCCTTCGGGTCCGTGACAGCCGACGCAATTGGCAACTTTGCCGTGAAAAATCTCGCGACCCCGCTGGATCGATTCGGCCAGATCGGCAGCAGCCGATTCAGGCTTGGGCGGCACGAGCGATGGCTCCGCGTCAACCCACGCTTGGACCGTTTGCTCAATCACTTCGTTGATGACCTGTTCGCCTTCGCGGATCGCTTCCTCCTCTTCTGCTGCTGCCACTTCAGCGCGACCAACGAGCGTCAACCGTAATTCCTCGTCCGGGGGTGTCTCGTCGTAGTCCAGTTCATCGACCGCCCGTGCGAGCAATTCCCGTTCGACTTCGCCTCGCACGGACAAGTAAATCACGTAGTCGATCAAGGCTTCACGTTGGCTCGGCGGCACAATCGCGAAACTGGGCATGGGGGCTCCAGGAACGCCGTGTACGAGCAGCCGGCTCAAGTCGTCGCGTGTTGGTTTGTCGTTGCGAGGTGTCGATTTCCACTTGAAAACGCCCGCCCGAAAATCACGTGGATAAGGCACCTGGAATCGAGACGCGGGACCGGCACCGCTGCCCGCGATGCCGTGACAAATCACGCAGTGCTCTTGATACAGCCCCGTATGCGAGTCGGCTTGGTCGCTCGTGACGCCCCCGGCGGCTTGGCCGAGCCGGTCGAGTGAAACGAGTCCACCCTGAGCGTCGTTGCTCATCCGATCGGCCGGCCAACGCGGCTGAGCCGGGGTTCCGAAAAGCTGGTCGACGACGGCGGACACGTCGGCCAACGCGGCCTCCGTCGGGAGGCTGCGGGATTTTTCCAGGGACATCGCCCGGACCCGATTGGGTTGGAACTGCGGCGGAGCCTCACGGCACCCCGTCGAAGAAAACAAGACCCAAGCCATAACGGAGAAAACGGCCAGGGGCGGACGGGATTTCGGTGAGTGCATTGATTCGACGGATAAGAATGACGATTGAAAACGTAGGGTCGCCCCGGAATGTACCATTCCATTGTCCCTACGTTTTCAACCGTGCAAACCCACCTGAATCAACCATGCCCTAATAACGAACGATGAAATCGAACGTCCAACGATCCCGGATGATGTCTTCGAAATCCGTCAGTGGGAATTCATAAGCCATCCCGGCTTCGATATTGCGTTTGGGCTTGAACTTGGCACCCACGTTGTGCGTGACCACATCGTTGCCTTCGACGGCGGTGTCCCCGAGGTTCAGCAAATCCAATCCCGAAACGCCGAACGCATTGCCGACATTCGCGTCATCAACCCAGTGCCACCAAGAATTCTCGGTGAACAGGTAGATGCGGTCGGTCACCTTCACGTCCAAGTGGTTGTTCCAGTGAACGGTCGTGCTTTGGACCGATTGATCGACCGGCAGTTGCCAGCCAAACGAACTGAGCACGTGGGCGCGTCCGTCGAGCAGTCGCTGGCCACCGGTGGCGAAGAAGTGAAATTGTCCGTCACCGACCGCTTGCAACGTGCCTTTCGAACCGAGCGGAATCTCGTAGGTGAATCCGGCCGACAGCAACGTGCCGGTCTTGACGTTTCGAACAAGGTTGTATTTCAAACCGGCCGTCACGTCCGCCCAACCGGAATTGAGCAACGCTGTGTCCAGGTCTCCCTCACTGTTGTCGATCGCGTAGCCGTCTTTGACCGCGATCAAACTCAACCGATCGGTTAACGCGATTCGGAACTGCAATGCGAACAACTGCAGCGAGCCACCGGCGGGAACATTCAGTGGGCCGAGTTCGTTGGGGAATCGGTGATGGACGAAGATCGGTCGCAACTCGGTCAAGTTACGCGGGTCTTCGAAATGCACAAAGTCGATCATCGGGCTGATGAAATCGTCAAAGCACTTGTCGCTCGGTTGGATGCACCCCAATCCGGTCAACTTGCTCGCGAAGCTGTCCAGCGCCGAGCAGCAACCGAACCCACCCGCCGCGTCACAACCGGAGTCGCAACAGGTAGCCGAGTCACAGCACAACAGGTCGCAATCACCACACGACGTATCACAACCACATTGGGTTTCACAACCGCATTGGGGTTCGCAACAACCGGTCTCACAACCGCAATCGGGTTCACAGCAATTCAAGTCGCTGATCCCCAAGTCACAGCAGGCATCGTCGCAGGCGTTCGAAGCGAACAGGTCGCTGAAGCAACCCGCGTTCACGGGAGCCATCGAGCCGAACGTCAATCCGCAAGCGACCGCCGCGACGGACAGCCAACGTTTGTATGTTTTTGTCATTTCGCATTTCCTTATTGAGTCATCCCAAACCGCCCTCGTGGCGATTCTTTTCCGCCGCCTTCTGGATCGAGGTTGATAGGACTCTTTCCCATGGCATTGCTCATTCGAATCATCGTTCGAACGCGTTGGAAAACACGATGATGTTCACGGTAAACATACGTTCGGCGCATCCGTTAGGGATTCTCAATTTGCATGGATAGACCCACGTGATCCGTGCGGTCGTGTCACAGCCATGGCGACGAGCGCGCCGCTATGGTGCGCGGCTAGGGCCGGCTGGTTTGATGAGCGCGCTTGAGGTAAGCGGCCCATGCCCTTGATCCCTTTTCCTTTTGGGAAAAAATCTTGGCACCGCACACCGATCAGACGATCAAGTCGTTAAACTTGAACATCTTCCAACACCCCCCATTTACCCCACTTCCCCTGACGCCCTATGAAAATCGCAACCTATTTGTGTCTGCTCATCGCCATCTCGTTGAATTCTTCCCATGCCGAAACGCTCGTGTATCAGGGAGGTGACGGGATCGGCGCTGGCAAACACATTGTCTTCCTGGCCGGTGATCATGAGTACCGGTCCGAAGAATCCTTGCCTGCGCTGGCAAGAATCCTCGCCAAACACCACGGATTTCGCTGCAGCGTGCTGTTCAACATTGATCCGGAATCCGGAGAGATCGTCGCCGGAACACCGTCGAACATGCCGGGAACCGAAGCACTGGATTCCGCCGATTTGGCCGTCGTGTTCCTGCGGTTTCAAAACCTGCCGGACGACCAAATGAAACCGCTCGACGAGTACCTCCGACGCGGCGGTCCCGTCGTGGGCATGAGAACAGCCACCCATGCCTTTCAAATCCCCGGCGGCAAAACTTATTCAAAGTACTCTTTCAAATCCGACGACCCGACCTACGAACTCGGATTCGGCCATCAAGTGCTCGGTCAAACCTGGGTGGGCCACTACGGCAGGAACCATGTTCAAAGCACCCGGATCACGATCGTCGATGCGATGCGAGATCATCCGATCTTGCGAGGGGTGAAAGACGTGTGGGTTCAAGCGGGCGGTTATGTCGGCAAGCCGACCGATGGCGAGATCTTGACGATGGCCCAACCGCTCGATGGCATGACGCCCGATTCTCCCGCCTCGCCGACTCAACCTCCGATGCCTTCGGAATGGACCCGCACCTATCAATCCGAGTCCGGCAAACAAGGGCGAGTTTTCACGTCCCTGTACGGAACACCTGAAGACTTAACCAACGAAGGTTATCGTCGTTTAATGATCAACGGAATTCTGTGGTCGGTCGGGCTCGAAGACGCGATCACCGCCGATCTGGATGTCTCACTGGTCGGTCCGTTTCGCCCGAACACCTTCGGCAATCAAACCCACGCCCGCGGCATCCGCCCGGAAGCCTACCAAGGATTCGAAAGTCCGATCCCGGCACACAACCGCATCGGACAACCGAATCAAAAGAAGCCAAAGAATTGAGTGAAGATTGGCTTGCGAAAGCTCAATCGTAAGATGCACGCTCAAAGCCGTCGTGGCTCCGGCGGCCTGTTGATCGGATCGTAACCCGCCGCGTGAGCGAGGGATTCCGTTCAACGGCGCATCCTTCGCTAATTCGCCGTTGAAGTTGCGCATGTCAAACCAAGGGCCCGCGAACGCGCATTGAAACCGGCTCACGTACTCGTACTCGTGCTCGGCCCTCGGCGGTGCTCGAACACGACAGTGTGCTTGAAGAACATGTACGAGCACCATTTCATTGAGCACGAGTACGCTCGACACGTTGTTGGCACCACTTCAAAACTCACGCGTCGGGTTGGTAATCTCCTGCCCGATGCCGATGTGGATATTGTTTCCGAACCGTTCCTTTTGTGGAACAGATTTCTAAAACAAACCCGCTTGTTCGCGACGTCTTTGACGGGCCTCGGCATCGGCGATCCAAGCCGTCGCAAACGCATCCAGCCAAGCTTCCGTCGCGGCGTCATCGGCCCCTTCGGGGAACGCCAGGCATGTATGCAACAAGGCGGGCATCGCCACAGCAGTGGGCGATGCTGGATTCGTTGAATCCGACTCCGACTCAATCGCCACAGCGGAGACCGGTTCGGCTTCGGTCCGTTCGACCGGACGAGCCGCCGAGTCGACCGAATTGAGTAAACCAAAGTCACCCAGATCAAACACGCCGTCTTGGTTCATGTCGAAGGACATGACTTGATCGACGGCCGCGGCCGATTCGACCACAGGAACAACCTGAGAAGGAACTTCCGGAACGACGGGAGATTCCGGAACTTCGGGAGCTTCCGATATTTCGGGGATCGCATCGTTCGTCGGTGTCGGTTGCGCAACCACCGCCTGAGCCGCCGGGACGATCGTGATCGTTTCGCTGTCGAACCGAATATGCCGTTCCGCCAGCACCACCGTCGGAACCAGAGTCGTCTTCACACGACTTTTGCTCAGTTCGATCGAAGCCGTTCCGGATTGGGGACCGGCTTGCATTCTGATGATCGCAAAGGTTTCTGGTGCCTCGTCACCGATGGCTCGGCCTGCTTGCCACGACAACATGGCTCCGCCGCTAAGGTCGTGAAGTGAACCCGTTTCATTCTTCAGTTCGGCGTATTGAAAGAGAGGAAAATCCTCCGTGAGGACCTCTCGAAGGTCAAAATCCTCCTCGACGACATTCAGCAATCCGCTATCCCAATCCACGTTCACCGCCGCCGCTCGGATACCGGATCGGAAGGTGTCGAACTCTTGAGCGGTGATTCTCAGGAAGAACGTTTCGCCGGCGATGACCGTATTGTCGGCGATGACTTCGCCGGGAACGCCGTTGTTGTCTTGCAGCAGTTCGGTTTCGAACGCAGCAACGGCGAGCAACCGACGACTTTCAAGTGACTGGAATTGAAGCGACTGGCCCGGTCGTCGGCCCGTTGGTCGGCGCAGTCGGGTGGATCGTGGGCGAGCCCTTCCCGTCCCTGGGAAAAAACGTTTCATCGCGGTCCCTTTGCCATCCATGGCAGATTCTGGATCGTGGTTGTTGCGGGGGTGGAGTGTCGAGATAGAACGCCCCCGGCGTCAAGACGAATTTCTCAACCGAAGATCTGCTTCAAAGCCGCGTCGACCAGCTCCACGGACGACCGACTCGATGCGGGGGTCACGAACTCCACGTTCAACGGACCAAAATCCCCCAGCCCGATCTCACGCTGCGGCGTCGGACCGACCGGAAAGGTGCACGTTCCCGTGACCGTGTCGGCTCCATTTGGGCAGCGAGCGTTGACGTCCGCAGTCGGATCGAAACGTTCCGACACGCCCTTGACGATGACGGGTTGGGGCAACAACAAGTCGTCGAGCAGGTTGAAATCGAGCACGTCGACGGTTCCGTCATGACTGACATCACTATCGAATGTCGATCCGCCGGCTAGATGGACCGGAAAACGCAAGCCGGTATCCGTCACCAATTCAATCCGCTCGTCGGCACCAAAGGTGTGAAAACTCAATCGATCTTCCGGATTCAGCCAGTCGGGAAATTGCGATTCGACGCGATTGGTGCTCTCGTCTCGAATCGCCGGATCGTACAGCAGCAGGAATCGAGCTTTCCCACCGACGGGCACTTCGATCGGGAAAGTGATTGCACTGGACTCGACGAATGTATCGTCGTCGCTCAGGGATCGCATCTGAATCAACTCGCGACTGCGTTCGCTCAGTCTTGAATCATCTAGCGACTCGATCCGAATGACCGCGTCGGTCGGATTGGTCACCGTGATCGCTTGCCAAGGAACGAGCGAAGGCAACAGCAATGGATAATCGGGATCGGTGACAAACTTCGTGAACTGGTCCGCGGGCCGAACGAGGGTTGCAAACTCGAATCCTCCGAAGTTGGGCGTCTGCGCCTGACCGGATGCTCCCGAGACGATCTCGCCGGCCGACACATTAACCAAATGAGAACCGGATACCGGGAATGTCGAAAGAAAATTCACACCACTTTCAAAATCCGTTTCTCGTATCAAGTACTCCCCGGCGGTCAGACCGGTAAACACGTAGCGGCCATTGGAATCGCTGAGCGACTGCGGCTCCGTTTGAGGATCAAAGATGGTGTCGCGATTCAGATCAAGAAAAAACGAATAACCCGCACGCGGTTGCTCGTTGCTATCCCATTGGCCATCCAAATCAATGTCAGCCCAAGCGAATCCGATGATCGCGGCTTCGTCGCCGGACACGGTGATCTCACCCAAGTCGGGATTCAGATCAGGAATCGCATTGTCCGCCGGGGCCTGACGAAACACGCTCAGCGGTGTGATGAACTGGACCGTTTGCGTCGGGATGATCGTGACCGAATCGCTGTCGTTGGTGTCATCGGGATCCTCTTGATTGGCGGCAGCCGAAGCGGTGTTGACGAGCACCCGTCCGCCCGTGATTGCTTCGACGGTGGAAACGATCGTAAGTGTTTCAGTACTGCCACGACTAAGACCGAAACCTTCCCAGACCCCGGTTCCCGGATCATAGGTTCCCGCCGTCGTGACGATATCGGTAATCGTCAGTCCAGCTGGAACGACATCCGTCACCATCACGCCGGTCGCGTCGCTACGTGACGTCCCCGAATTGGTAACCATGATCGTGAACGTAATCGCTTCGCCGATCACCGGGTTGGCGTTGTCGACAGTTTTGTTGATCGACAAATCCGCCATCGGTGCCGGCGGCACTTCGGTCGTTGCTTCGGCTTGATCATTGTCGTCGTCGGTGACGGTATCCTCGACCGCAACCGTGTTCGTCAAGAATCTCGACACATCCCCAACATCCATATTGTTGATCGTCGCAGTGATGATGTATTGCAGCGGCGATTGTCCGATCGCGAGCGATTGGGCGGTCCATTGAATTCGGTTGTCCGGCAGAATGGCAAACCCAGGTGTCGTTCCTGATTCGACCAAAGTAACGCCTTCAGGCAACGTGTCGGTGACCGTAAAAGCGGTTGCGGTCGCGTTGGATTTGTCCGTATTGGTAACCGTGATCGTATACACGAGCGTTTCGTTCGGCGCGGCGACGGCCTGATCAACAGCTTTCGTCACCGCCAGATCGATTCGCACTGGAGTGACCCGGTCCACGTCTTTTTCGGCGGTATTATCGTCTGGATTTGGGTCAGGTTGCGCGGCGGTCACGGTCACCGAGTTGGTCATGACGACTACCTCACCGCCGACATCGGAATCATTGACGCGGACGGCTAACAGGAACGTCTCGGTTTCACCGACCGGCAATTCGTCGAGTTCCCACAAAATCCGTCCGTCCGCTTCAACCCGGTAACCTTCCGTTGTACCGGAGGGATCAAGCGTCACTTCGGGTGGCAACGTGTCCGCAACCGTGACCATCGTGCCATCGGTTTCCGACATCGTTTGGTTAGTCACCGTGATCGTGTAAACCAACGTGTCTCCCGGCGCGACCTCGTCGAAGTCGGCTGTTTTCGTTGCGGTCAAATCAACTTGCAACGGCGGCGGGTCGGCCAAATGAACGATGATCACGTCATCGACATACCACCCCTCGGGATCGACGAGGACGGGATCGCCGGAATCGTATTCGAACTCAACTCGGATCGTTTGCCCGGCGAATGCCGAAAGGTCGTGGGTTGCCGTTAACCAATCGCCTCGGGTTTCGGGAAGTGTCCCGTCCGCACGAGATAAAATCGTTGTGACGTTGGTCCCGTCATTGATCGAGACGGTCACGAAATCTCGGTTCAATTCCGGCCGTGTGTCGAGCAGGTAGCTAAAGCTCAAGATCGACGTGCCATCGGCCGGCAAGTCGACCTCGGGTGAAACAATCACACCCCGGTGGTGCCGATCGCGAATCGTATTGCCGCCGCCTTCGGGGCCTTCGAATAAACCGTAATAAAACGAACCACTGAGCGAATGGTTCAATTGGCCGTCCTCGCGACGCCCGAGCGACCGATGCCACATGCCGGCGACTTCGCCACCGGAATTGTCGATCTCAAACCCATCGGCATTGGCGTTAAAATCGGCGTGAAAGAGTTGTTCCACCTCGGTGGAATCTTGTCGGGTGACGAACGAAACGTCTCCACTGACACCACGCAGTGGCGGTTGGATCGATAAGAAATCCCGAGTAAGTGTTCCGGTGGAGGTCGGGTCGATCGTAAAGAAACGGCCCAGGTGAGACTCTGAGGCAAACAGCAATCCTGTGTCTGGTTGCACGGCCAATCCCGTCGTGAAACCAAACGGTGAAACGTCTACCACCGCGCGCGAATCCAAGACGCTACCATCTTGGACATTCAATCGATGCAACATCAACGGCGTGAATCCGTTTTGCTGAGAAACGGCGTAAAGGGTTCCATCGCCAGCCATGGCGATCGAAACCTGGCCCGATAATCCGGTGTCACCGATGTCCTCGGCAAGGCCCGTGTCGGGATCGATCCGAATCAACCGGGCCGTTTGTGGGGAACTCGGGTCCGCCGCCGTGATTCCGACCAAGTGTCGTTGATCCACATCATGAGTTAAGTCGGCAACGGAAACGGCTTGCCCGTTCAGTCGGACATCCGCTCGCACCACGACTGAGCCCGCGACTGAACTCTGAACGACCAATTCGGAAGGCCCCGTCGTGGTTCGGTTGGACGACAAACTCACCGTTCGGGCGACCCGTCCGTCCTTCAAACTGGCCATCCCGGTAACACCTTCGGTCGGACCGGACACTTCATCGCCGAAGATGGTTCCGGCGTCGCCCGCGGTCGATTGAATGAACGAAGTAGGTCGGATCGGCGAAACCTCGTTGTCTCGCAAATCAATTACCGAAACGGTGCCGTGATTGGCGAGACTCGACGATGGCGCGTCGATTCCAGCAAGCAACAAGTCACTCGCCATTAAACGGCGGGACTCGAGCGATTCAATTCGTAAAGGCGTATCTCGTTTCAAAATCCGAGCATTCTTATAAGGGTTCATTCGCATCGCGGCTGCGAATTCATTGAAACTGTCTCGCAACTCATCTTAAACACGGCCCAGATAAAAGTAGCCAATCGTTTTGAAAGTCAATTCAAATTCATCCTAACTTGCTATTCCGAAAAACCGGTCAGCCAAACTGGCGAAACTTTACCGCGACAACGTTACGGGCGAGTCTTTCGCCCGGGTTATTCGTGACGGCCTATTGGTTTAATCATTTAACGGCAAGCCGCAGGCGCCAGAGTTTGAAAACGCAGCCGCCTGCGGCTTGCCGTTAAACGAAAACGCCCAAACGTGCAATAAATCAATACGCCGTTACGCGTCGGGTTACGATGAGAGCAATCGCCCCCTAGTTCCCAATCGCAAAACAAAATGGGGGGAATGATGAGAATGGTTCAATTAAATGATTCAAGAGGGCCGGTTGCTAGCAATTTATCGATTATCCGGCCGCTTTGAAGAATCAACACTTGCTTATCCGAGGGGTCGTAAATAGAAATGGAGAGTCCCAACAATGGGGTGTCGCGTCGAGGGCTTGTCGTGACCGGATGCATCAGGACGGTCATACTCTCTCCACACTTCTCAGACGAAGCTCATGAAAATGTTCAGCAAGAATTCTCGAACCCCTCGGCATTCTAAGCGTGACGGCGGACGTCGCCGGATGCGTTTCGAATCGCTCGAAAACCGCCGCGTTCTGGCGGCTAACTTTGTGATGATTGATGTTGTCGGCGACGAAATCCGAATGTCCGGAGACACCAACGCCAACCATGTTGAAATTTTCCAAGATTCACGTCGTGGCTTTTCGCCTTCGGAAAGCTTTACCGTGCGTGCCAAACCCGGTTCGGAGACCATGTTCGTCGACGAAGACGGTGACGTGATCGGCGATAGCTTCGTCAGCCCGATCAACATCGCGATCCACAACATCATGATCGACTTCAAACAAGGTGGGGCCGATTCGGTCACCATCGTCGGGTTGAATGAGTCGGCGACTGCCAGCTCACAACTCGATGGCATGTTGCAAATCGAAACCAACGGAGAAGCCGTCGTTGATTTGGAGAATCTGGAAGTCGAAACGTTGCTCGTCAGCCACCAAGACGACGACGACATGGGCACTACCATGCTGTCCAACGTGGTCGTCAACGGCAAGGACTTCGCCGCCGATGGTGCACGCACGTTCTACTCCGCTCACATCGAATCCGGTGGTGGCGGAAGCATGATTACGATCGTTGATAGCGATCTCAAAGGCGGTTTGTCGATTAGCAACGACGGCTTGGTAGACTTCACCGATCCGGTCAATCCTGATCACGTTGCCAACGCGACCGGTGCTGCGGACATCATCAAAATCACCAACACCGACATCGGCGAATTGCTGGTGATGGCCCCCCGAAACGTGTTGGAAATCCATAACGGCGACGGCGAAAGCCGCACCACTCTCGAACGCGACAATGCGACCGATCCGAGTCGAATCCGTGGAGATGTGGAGATCGTCAACGGAGCCGGCTTCGATGAAGTGACCTTCTCGGCAATCAACATTTGGGGCAACTCCGATATCCAAAACGGCGACGGCAACGTCTTGCACGGATCAGCAATCATGATCCATAACGGCAGCGTGATCGGCTCCGATTTGCTTGCCGGTGGTCGTTTGAATGTCGTGAACGCCGACGGCGATGACCGTTTGACGATCGAAGAGTCCAGCTTGCCAAGCGGAATCATCGTCAACAACGGGAACGACCACGACACCAACACGATCATCATCGGCAAAGCCGGCGACGTGGCGTTGCCTGCCGAACGAACGATCATCGGCGGCAATACGCTCGCCCCGAGTGTCATTCAATTCGCCAACGGCGATGGAAACGAACGGATCAGCGTGATCAACACCGACCTGCGTGGACTAGTCGATATCGGTCTGAGCGGTGGCGATGACACCGTCAACATGATGGACGTGGTCGTCAACGGTGCCCTCAATATCGGTAATACCGATGCCATCCGTCCGGCGTTTGTTGACCAATTGTTCGCCGATTTAGGAATTGCTGGTGCCGATGATGGCGACCTGGGTGCGGGCGATGACCGCGTTACCTTGGAAGACGTGATCGTGACAGCAGGCACCTTCATCGACCTGGGCAACGATGAAGACCGCGTCGATCTGATCGATAACATCGACTTCGGACCACGTGCCCACATCGAAGGCGGTGGCGATTCGGGCGACACACTCGATCGTCGAAACCTGTCGTCGGTGATGACCAACGTGAAGTTGGAAGGGTTCACCGATCACCTCAATTGATCTCGTTGTCATAACGTGATCGGTCCGACGGAATTTTTTGCCAGTCGGTGCGTCTAAGTTTCAAAAAACTGGCCCGCCACCGACTTGTGACTAAACTCGAACGAGCACCAGCGGCGGCGGATCATTCCGCCGCCGTTTCTTTTCGGTCCTCCGCCTGAGTCCCCATTGATGGTCTTTTCTCGCCGCTTTCTGGCCCGTCGCCGTTCGAGCCCCCGCCGCGATGGACGCAAGCAATCCGGCGTCTCGCGAAAGCGAGCGGACTTGCAATTCCAGGCCCTCGAATCCCGCCAAATGCTCGATGGGTTCGGAGTGCGACTGGCGTTCTTTCCGACAACCGGTGGCTCCGAAGTGGACTCACTTCGCGCCGGCGAAAGCTACGTGATGCGGACATTCGTCCAAGACCAACGTCCCGCCGCAGGAGCCAACACTCCTTCGGGGATCCGTCAAGCAGTCTTTGACATCCCTTTCGATTCGTCGCTGTTGCAATTCACCGGTCCGATTACGCTGGGCAGTGAATTTCAAACCGTCCCCGGTCGGCCCAATAGCGGCGAAATCACCCCGGGACGTTTGGACAATCTCAATGGTCGCGATCGAGTCGAACCGACCGGTGCGGCTCGGGCCGAAGAAATCCTGTTCTTCGAAATCAACGTCACCGCGTTGGCCCCCGGTTCGGTCGACTTGGATGTCGTTAACGCCACCGAACCCAACCTCCGGGCCGAATACTATTTCCCGCTCGGTGAAGTCTCTGAGTTCGACGTCACCGGCGACCAAATTCAAATCGTCGGCAGTGGTGTCGTGTTGACCGGCGCTGGCAACCTTCAAGTCGCCGAGGGCGGCGCGGGGGCCACGTTCCAAGTAGCACTCAATCGGCAACCATCCCAACCGGTCAGTTTCAATATCACTCCGCAAACTTCCGGGCGAGTCTCGCTGTCGCGAACGTCGCTGTCGTTCACGCCTGCCAATTGGAATACGCCACAAACGGTGCAAATCACTGCGGTCGATGACCTAGTGGATCGTGGCATGACGACGGTCACGTTGGTGACATCGAATTTGCAAAGTTCCGATACCGCCTTCAACGGCGTGTCGGTCGACGACATCAACGTCACCGTGACCGACGATGACTTCGCAGGAATCACTTTCAACCCGTCATTCGGTTTCGTCACCAACGAAGACCTGGGCACCGCGACAACCCAAGTCACTCTTGATACCCAGCCCACCGCCAACGTGACGGTCAACTTCACGTCGACCGACATCACCGAAGGGATCGTTTCTCCGAATCAACTTATCTTCACCCCGAGCAACTGGAACCAACCGCGCACGTTGACGATTACCGGCGTGAACGACGACGACGTCGACGGCCAGCAAAGCTACGCGATCATCGGTTCGATCGTGACGACGGACACGCAGTACAACAACGTGGCCGTTCCGACACTGTCCATTCTCAATAACGATAATGACGTGATTGACTTCCTGGTCGAACCCAACGCCGGTTTGATCACCGGTGAATCGATCACCGCCGGCGGTAGCGATACGTTTAACGTACGTTTGCGATCTCGTCCGAATTCGAATGTTGTTTTTAATATCGCGACCTCGGACGCAACCGAAGGCACCCCGTCGGTTTCAACACTGACGTTCACGCCAAACAATTGGAATCAAACCCAAACCGTGACCGTCAACGGCGTCGATGATCAGATGGTCGATGGCCCGGTCGCCTACCAAATCACGGTCACGCCCAACTCGAGCAGCGATCCGGCTTACCGATCGCTTCCCGCCAAGTCGGTGATGGTCACCAACCAGGACGACGATGTAGCGAACCTGATTGTTTCGGCACCCAATCGTACTTTCACGACCGAAGGCGGTGGAACGGCGACCTTCACGACTCGCTTGCAAACGCCGCCGACAGGCACCGTCACTGTGAACGTCGTGTCGTCCGATACGACCGAAGGCACAATATCGCCGGCTCAACTGACTTTCACTTCGACCAATTGGAATCAGCCACAAACGATCACGGTGACCGGAGCCAATGATTCCACCATCGATGGTTCGGTTAACTATAACGTCAACCTGAATAGCGTTTCGAACAGCGATCCGGCGTACAACAATCTCTCCCGATCAATTTCGCTCAACAATCAAGACGACGACGTCCCTGGTCTCACGTTCACCGGGATCGACTCGCTGATCACCAACGAAAACGGAGGCACGGATTCGTTCACGATCGCTCTATCGGCGCAGCCGACCGCCAATGTGATCGTCCGTTTGGCGAGTAGCAACACGAACGAAGTCACCGTCGCTCCGACAAGCCTGACTTTCACGCCGGCGAACTGGAATAACGCTCAGACGGTCACTTTATCCGGTGTCAACGACAACACGATCGACGGCGATCAAACCGCGAACATCACGTTCGACTTTTCGACCAGTCCTGACAACGCCTACCGCGACTTTGTTCGGTCGCCATTGACCGTCACCAATCAAGGCGATCAAGCCCGTTTGCTCGTACAACCGCTGACCGGATTGATCACCAGCGAGGCACCCGGAAATGATCAATCCGACACGTTTAGCGTGCGGCTGACCCGGCAACCGACAACCAATGTTTTCGTAACAGTAGTTTCGTCGGATACCGGCGAAGGCACACCCGACACTGCGCAGTTAACGTTCACGCCGCAGAACTTCGATCAACCGCAAACGGTCACCGTAACGGGTGTCAACGACGATACGACCGACGGAAACCAGGCTTATCAAGTCACCCTGACGACGACCCAAGCGAGCGACGTCGCCTACCGTGGTTTGAATCCGACGACCGTGATGTTAACCAACCTCGACGACGACGTTCCGTCCTTGGTCGTCGGCGCGGCCAATCCAGGCAACACCACCGAAGCGGGCGGAACGAGTCAAATTGCGGTTCGCTTGCAAACCCAACCGATGGGGACCGTCCAAGTCACGGCGGTAAGCAACAACACCGGCGAAGGCATCGTCAGCGGAAGCCCGTTGACCTTCAACGCGACCAATTGGAACCAAAACCAATTCATCACGATCACCGGTGTGAACGACGAACGGGTCGATGGCAACGTTTCCTATCAAATCACTCTCACGCCGTCTTCAACGACCGACGCGGGCTACAACTCTCCGGCCTTGGCTCGAATGGTCTCGTTGACGAACACCAACGATGATGTCGCCGCATTGGAACTAACCGGCATCGCGGATCTTCGAACAGATGAATCTGGATCGACGGATAGTTTCTCCGTTCGATTGCAAAAACAACCGCTCGGTAACGTGACGATTGCATTGGCTAGTTCCAACACGAACGAAGTCACGGTCGGCCCGACGACGCTCAATTTTACGCCGGCGAATTGGAATCAAAACCAAACCGTCACGCTCACCGGCGTCGACGACGGCTTGGTCGTTGACGGGAACCGGACCGCGAATATCACTTTCAATCTTTCACAGAGTGCCGACGCGGGTTACGCGAACCTGTCGGTTGATCCTCTCGTCGTGACGAACGTTGACAATGATGTCCCTGCGGTCAACGTCGCCGCCGCCGATCCGATCGTGGTTTCGGAAACCGGCACAACGGGCACTTTCACGATCACCCTCGCGACTCCGCCGACTCAACCGGTGACGATCACCGCGATCTCGCAAGATACTTCCGAAGCATTGGTTTCACCCGCGACGGTGACTTTCACAGCCGCCAATTTCGACCAACCACAATCCTTCACCGTCACCGGCGTGGACGATCAACTTGTCGACGAAGATGTGTTGTCCAGCATCGTAATATCGGCGACCAGTGCGGACACCGCTTACAACGCAATCTCGATCGATCCGGTGCGAGTCCGCACACTCAATGATGACGTCGGCAACGTCCGCGTGATCGCCGCCGATGATTTAACGACGAGCGAATCGGGCACCGCGGTGACGTTCGAAGTTTCCCTTGCTAAACAACCAACCGAGAATGTTTCGGTCCCGATCTCCGTTAGCGACGCCACCGAACTTTCGATCGACGTGAACACACCGTTGGTCTTCACACCATCGAACTGGAACGTTCCGCAAACGATCACCGTCACGGGACTCGCCGATGCCCGTGTCGACGCCGATGTGGTTTCGCAAGTACAGCTCGGCCCCACGACGAGCACCGATGCGGATTTTAATAATCTCGATGTGGCTCCCGTTTCGGTGACCAACACCAACGTCGATACCGCCGCCATCGTTGTGACGGGGACGGACGTTGTCGAAGGCAACCCTGGCGGCACCTCGGTGTTGCAATTCACGATCCGCTTGAATGGTGCGGTCGAGTCAGGGCTATCACTAAATTACTCCGCAATCGCGGCGACATCGGGCGTGCCAGCGACGCCGGGTACCGATTTCAACCCGACCAGTGGAACCGCAACGTTCAATGGAGTCGACGGCGAAACGATGACGATCAGTGTGCCGATCGTCGCTGATGAGATTGTGGAATCGAACGAAGGCGTATCGCTTCGGGTTACCAACTTGGTCGCGAACGGAAACGGGGTCGAACTAACCGATGTGTCGCTTCCAAGCATCGACGCGACCGCCCGGATTCTCAACGACGACACCGCAACGATCACCCTGGCTGCCGGGGCAGCGGTCTTCGAAGGCGACACAAACGGCCAATCGTCCATCACCTCGACGGTGAGTTTGTCGGCCGCCGTTCAAGGTGGCGTGACGGTTGAGTTCGCAACGACTGACGACTCGGCAACGATTGCTGGCAACGACTATGTCGCTTCCAATGAAACGTTATCTTTGGGCGGGAACGATCCGCTCACGCGAACGATTTCGGTTTCCATCATCGGAGACGAAACGCCCGAACCGGACGAAAGTTTCAATCTCACGCTTAGCAATTTGATGGCAACCGACGACGTGATTCGAAATGCGATCACGATCGTTAACTCGCCCGCGCCGCTGACGATCCTTAACGACGACGCTCCCCGTTTGATCTTGCGAAATATCACGACGAACAACACCGAGGGTGACGCGGGTGGTTCGCGGACATTTCGGTTCGAAGTCGAATTGACGGACGCCGTCGACGATGCGGATGGCTTTTCCATCCCGATCACGACCGTCAATGGAACCGCAAATGCTGCCAGCGATTACACCGCAGTCAGTTCGATCTTGAACTTCTCGGGTGCGGCCGAGGAAACGCGAACGATCGACGTCGTCATTTCCGGTGATGACGTCGTGGAAAACGACGAAACATTCGTAGTTCGCTTGGGATCGATCACGGGCTTAGCCCAAGACCTTCAAGTCGTTGTGCCGACGCCGGAAATTTCGGCTACGATCGCAAATGATGACACGGCCTCGATCCGTTTGGTCGCATCCGAAACGACGGTCACCGAAGGAACCGCCGGGACCACTTCGACGATCACGTTTACCGCTACGCTAGAGGGAGACGTGGATTCGGGTTTCCAAATCGGATACGCGACAACCGACGGCACCGCGACGGTCGGGGACGCTGATTACATCGCGGCCAACGGTTCGCTCACGTTTACCGGCCAATCAGACGAGACACAAACATTCAGCGTCGTCGTCAACGGCGACTCCAGACTCGAGACGAATGAAACATTCGCGGTCGCATTGGGTGAGTTGACCGGACTGTCCACGACGATCGCCGGTTCGATCACACGCCCCGTCGCTCCGATCGACATCACGATCTTGGCGGACGACCGGGCGACGTTGTCGATTCAAGACGCGGCCGCCGTGAACGAAGGCGGTGCCAACGCATCCAACGAATTGGTGTTCGCGGTGAGTTTGTCAGCTCCCGTCGACAACGCGTTCAGCCTCGCATTCGCAACCAACGACACCGGCGCCAGCTCCTCGGCGACCGCCGGATCCGATTACGTCTCCACGTCCGGCCAATTAACCTTTGCCGCCAATTCCACGGCAACGCAAACCATCCGTGTGCCGGTGCTTGGCGATGCGATGGTGGAACCCAACGAGGTCGTCGGAATGACGCTGGGAGACTTAACCGGCTTACCAGCAGGCCTCGCCGATTTCATTGACATCGAACGATCCGTTGCGACCGGCGAGATCCAGAACGACGACTCAGCGACTCTTTCGATTCAAGGCCCGACGGGAGCGAGCGAACCTGGTGGTCCTGGATCGACGACTTCGTTGACCTACACGGTCAGCCTCTCCGCTCCGGTGCAGGGCGGTGTCAGCATTGCCTACACGACCAGCGATGGGACCGCCACAAGCGTTGCTTCGGCGCGTGATTACACGGCTGCATCAGGTGTCTTGACGTTCGACGAATCGGGAAGCTTACAACGAACGTTCACGGTCGATGTACGCGGTGATTCGAGCATCGAAAACGACGAGTCGTTCACGGTTCGATTGGGCGAACTATCCAACGTTTCCTCTGGCCTCGCGACATCGATCACGGTCGCCGACCAACCGATTACGACGACCATTGCGGACGATGATTCGATCACGGTATCGTTCGCCAACTCTGCGAGCACGGTGGCCGAGACCGACGGGACTCATGAAGTCAGTGTCGTGTTGACGACCACCGGCGGAGCGATCTTGGAGGAACCGTTGTCGGTCGATGTCATCGTTAGGTCATCGAGTTCTGCGGGTAGCGGTGACTTCACCATTTCAACGATGCGAGTGACTTTTCCCGCCGGAAGTTCCAACGGATCATCGCAAGTCGTTCGTATCGTGTTGAACGACGAAGGAACCGCCGAACCAACCGAGACGATTGTTCTTGGTTTGCAATCGGTCGGTAACAACAATGGCGTGAGCGTCGGCGGGACCGACCATACCGTCTCGGTGACCGACGACCCGCGTGATGCCACGATCTCTGGGTTTGTTTGGGCCGACACCGATGGCAGTCGTACCAAGGAAGCCCATGAAATGCCGATCGCCGGAATCACGATTCGCTTAACCGGAACGGATCGCAAAGGCGAAACGGTTTCTCGGCAAACGATCACCGATGCGACCGGTCGATACGAGTTCGACAACCTCGCTGCGGGAACCTATGCGGTCTCGCAAGACCAACCCGCCGCTTTCCACGATGGAATCGCAATCTCTCCGGCAACCTCTGCGGCAACGGTCGCCACGAACCGAATCTCGGGAATCGCTGTCGCCCCTTCGCAACAGCTCGACGGCCATCACTTCACCGAACGCGGTTACCGAGCCGCCTCAATTCCCGTGAACGCTTTCATGGCACGCAAATCATCCGTCAATACGACGACGGCATCTTCTTCGGGTAGCTCCAGCCCCCTCGACGACATCTTCGCGAATTGGTGATTCGTTCGTCGAGAGTGAAACCAACTGTCCGGTTCGTCGAAGAACAGCCGGACTCGCACCAGCGTTGCCGCGAATGACGACCACGAGAAAAAATCCTCACGCACAACACTTGACTCGACGATAGTTGATACATAAGGTATCTGTCATAAGGGAAACACCTATGACGAAAAACCAACTGCAAAATGAACTAAAGAAGAGACGGCCGTTCGATTCGCCGGAGCAGGAGTCGATCCTGAATATCCTGCGTACCAACGACCAATTTCAGAATCGTTTCGGGCGTCTCTTCCGCGAGTTTGGTCTCACGCCTTCGCAATACAACGTGTTACGGATTCTTCGGGGCGAGGGCAAACCGATGCCTTGCCAGGAGATTGGCGAACGGATGATTCAAGTCGTCCCCGCCATGACGGGACTGCTGGATCGCCTGGAAGCCCAGGGGCACATCCGGAGGGAACGATGCACCGAGGATCGCCGAGTCGTCTACATCGAATTGACCGACTCGGCAAAAAAACTGCTTCAGCGAATGGACGCGCCCGTGAGTGAACTCCACAAGCAATTGATCGGACATCTCACAACCGCCGAAATGAAGCAACTAAGTCGTTTGTTGGAAAAAGCACGTCTGAGCGTTCAGAGCAAACTACCCTAGAGTTTTTTTGAGCATATGCATCACATGTAAACTATTCACACGCAACCCAATTGAGAGGTTTGATCATGATTCAAGTTCGCAAAGCCAATGATCGAGGTCACGCAGACCACGGCTGGCTCAATACGTATCACACATTTTCATTCTCAAGCTACCAAGACCCCAAACACATGCGGTTTCGGTCGCTGCGAGTGATGAATGAAGATATCGTTGCTCCGGGGCAAGGATTTGGAACCCATCCCCACAACGATATGGAGATCGTCACGTACGTCCTTGAAGGAGCCTTGGAACATCGAGATTCGATGGGCAACGGAGAAGTCCTGCGTCCCGGAGAGTTTCAACGCATGACCGCAGGCACAGGGATCACACATAGTGAGTTCAATCCGTCCGGGAGCGAACCGGTTCATTTGTACCAAATCTGGTTGCTTCCCGAACGCAAGGGACTCGAGCCGAGCTACGAACAGAAGCGATTTCCTGATCATGAGCGGCACAACCAATTGCGACTGGTTGCGTCCCGAAATGCCGAACACGGTTCGTTGCTGATTCACCAAGACGCTCAAGTTTTCTTGTCCAAGATCGACGCCGGAGAAGAAGTCAAGCATGAACTGATGGAGCATCGACATGCGTGGCTGCAAGTTCTCAGTGGATCCGTTTCACTCAACCGAACCGATCTTGGCACAAGCGACGGCGCGGCGGTGAGCGATGAAAAGTCGTTGACCATCCATGCCAACACCGACGCCGAAATCATGCTCTTCGATTTAGCATAGCCCGAATCACCTTCAATTCTTTCCCTAAAACCTTCACCTCACAGGACAACAACATGCAAGCCGCCTCATCACTATTGGCACGAATCATGATCGCCACGATCTTCTTGATGAGTGCCGTTGGCAATAAGATCCCCAAGTTTGATTCGGTTACCGAGTACATGGCGGCCGAAGGTGTTCCAATGCCACAGGTTGCCCTTGTTGGAGCGATCGTCTTCCTGATCGCTGGCAGTCTGTCGGTGATCGCTGGTTTCAAAATTCGTATCGGGGCGGCGTTGTTGCTGGTGTTTCTGGCCTTGGCGACTTACTTCTTCCACGACTTTTGGACGTTCGAGGGTCAGGAGCAACAGACGCAGATGATTCAGTTCATGAAGAACCTTTCGCTGATGGGGACGATGGTTTTCTTGATGGCCAATGGGGCAGGCCAGTTGAGTCTCGACGCCAAACTTGCCGCTCCGAAATCCGAATGATGTGCATGATGGTTCCTTGACTGCGGTTCCTTGACCGCACCCAGTTTGCGACCTTTCCAGTCCACCCAATTCAACACCAAACATAAGAGAGAACACATATGCCGAGTCTATTTCAAGAGTTTCAACTGAAAGACGTACGCCTTAAGAACCGCGTCGGGGTCTCGCCGATGTGCCAGTATTCCTCCGAAGACGGCTTTCCAAACGATTGGCATTTCGTCCACCTGGGTTCTCGCGCCGTAGGCGGCGCGGGTCTGGTGATCGTGGAGGCGACCGCCGTTTCACCAGAAGGTCGAATCAGTCCTGCCGACAGTGGCATCTATCTTGATGAACACGTCGAGCCTTTCGCTCGCATTGCCCGATTCATGAAGCAATACGGCGCGGTGCCTGGGATTCAAATCGCTCATGCCGGTCGAAAAGCGAGTGCCAACAAACCATGGGAAGGTGACGATCATATCGAAACGGGTAAAGGAGGCTGGGACACAATAGCGCCTTCGGCGATCCCGTTCGGAGGCAATCTCAACAAGACTCCGATGGAAATGACCGTCGATGATATCGCAGGAATTCAAAACGCATTCGTGGCCGCCGCCCAACGATCTTTGGCCGCTGGATTCGAATGGCTAGAGCTGCACTTCGCTCACGGTTATCTGGCTCACGAGTTTTACTCGCCGCTTGCCAACAAGAGAACCGATCGTTACGGAGGCAGCTTCGAAAACCGCATTCGATTCATCATGGAGACGTTTACGGCTGTTCGCAATGTTTGGCCAGACCGCTTGCCACTGACTGCTCGCCTTTCAGTAACGGACTGGATCGAGGGCGGCGTCACGGTTGAAGAATCAATTGAACTGGTTCGCCGTCTGAAAGATGCCGGACTTGACCTGTTGGATGTAAGCCACGGTTTTGTAACGCCGGACATCTCTCAGGTTCCGTGGGGGCCGGGATTCATGATCCCGATCACCAGCCGTATTCGTCAGGAAACCGGCATTCCAACGGCAGCAGGTTGGATGATTACGGATCCGCACCAAGCCAACGATGCGATTCAAGATCAGCATACCGATATGGTCGTACTTGCTCGGGAAATGCTACGCGATCCCTACTGGCCCTATCATGCGGCGGTCGCACTTGGTGTGGAAGAAGCATCCGAAATATTGCCGATCCAATACGCCCGCGCGGTTAAAGCAAAATGAGCTTGTTCACCGGGCGGACGAAGGCATTAGCATTGGCGACCAAAAAAGTCGCCAATCCTTACTCGCACAATATCAAGGCAAACCGATCGCGAACAGTTTGTCTTTCGTGCTGATGAAAATTGTTTCATCGGCGGCGACAGGTGTGCTGTAAACGCTGCTGCCCATGTTGATTTCTTCGAGCGGTTCGTTGTTTTCCGCACCGAACTCGAACACGCTCACGTCGCCGTCTTCGTCACCGATATAGACCTTGCCGTCGGCGATCAGAGGGCTGCCCCAACTTTGCGCGAACATGTCGTAGGTGAAATGCACGATCGGCATTCCGTCGGGAGTCCCCTTGGCGTCGAGACAGTGAACCAAGCCCGAGAAGTCGGCGACGTACAGCACGTCATCCTTGATCGCGACGGTACCACAGCTACGGTGCATCTCTTCTTCGAAATCGATTTCACCGTCGTCGTTCTGATCGGCTAACGTGTAGTGCCAAATCACGGCGGAGTTCGGGTTATCGACGGCGGCTTCGCCTTTCTCCGGTTCAACGGCTTGAATCCGCTTGTGCGGGATCGGTGATCGCTTGTCGCCTTCGAGTTTGACGGCCAATTGTGGGGACACGTCACCGCGTTTGGTCGGATCGATGCACCATAGATGGCCTTCGCCTTCGCCGTGTTCGGGGTCTTGTCCGACGGCGATGTAGACACGCCCCTCGTAAGCGACTGGCGTAGCGATCAGGTTGTTGCGTGTGCCTTCGCCACCGAGTACCCACTTGGATGTTTTCGGATTGCAATCGAACTGCCATAACAGCTCGGGGTTGCCGTTTTGGCCGCGGTCAGCTTTGAAGCTGTACAGGATCCCGTCGCCGCCACAGAACAAAACCTGTGGCACGCCGCCGAGAACTTCGATCGACGGGCTCGACCATTGGCCGTGCAGGATGTTGGTGCCCGGCGATTGGTCGGTCCACAAGACCTCGCCGGTGTTCTTGTCCATGCAGATGAAGCTGGGAGCTTCCGGTGCAGGTAAATTGATGTGCGATTCGTCCAATCCGTTGGAGGTGTTGACGAACAACAAATCGCCGTACGACGTGACCGAACACGAGCACATGTTGTGCTGACTGACGCCGAGTTCGTCCATCATGTTGAAGATCCAAATCACGTCGGCTTCTTTTTTATCTTCGACACCGAGAGACTTGAAAATCGCGATTCGGGGGCCCATTTGCTTGATCGAAAGTTCTCGTTTGACCCCGTCGAAGGTGCCGATCGCTTTCCAGGATTTGTTTTCCGCGAGGGTGGTGATTTGAACGTCGTCGCCCGCTTCGCTGCCGCCTTCCTTGAGCACGCCGAGTAACGCATCGGAAAACTCTCCACGGTTGAGTGAAGTCAACGAATCTTCATAAGTGCTGCCTTCACCGGTATTCATCAGATCACCGATGCGGGCGGGTTCGTTTTTAACCGTGCCGTCGTCTTCGCCGTCATGAAATCCTTCGGTATCAAGACAACGGACTTCGCCGCGACTGGTCACGAACCACAAACGTTCGCCTTCGACCAACGGTGCACAGCAAATGCCCTGCAGCGGCCAATCGTGTACGCGACCGGTGATCAATTTTTCGCTGCTGTGTTGCCACAGGAAATCCCCATTGGATTGATCGAAAGCGAGCAGGCAGCCGAGATCGACTTGCGAGGGATAACGTTTCAGGTAACCGGCACCATTGTTGGTGCCGACAAAGACCTTGCCGCCGGCGACGACCGGGTTGCCGTACGTTTGGCTACCCAGGTCGGCGAACCAGCGGATGTTTTCGGCTTTTGATCCGTCCCATTCGCCGGTGCGGCGATCGAACTTGCCGATGTTCCAGGTGTCGGGCAGGTTGCTGACGTTGGGAACGTTGTTGCGGACACGGGTGCCTCCCCATTGTGGCCATTCTTCGCCGGAGCTGAGGATTTCTTCGGGCTTGACGAACTCTTTCACCGAATCGCTCGATTCGGCCCCGGCGACATCCGGTGCGACGGCCAGAGCGACCGAGGTGTGACAACCGGTGATCAGGACGGTGGTGATCGCCCCCGCGATGGCGGAGCCGAGCATGAGTAACCAAGCGTTCAATTCGGTGCGTGGCATGGTGAGTATGAAGTTAAGAGTAAAGAGTTGAGAGTGAGGCGTCTGGAATGGCGTCGGTTCGAGCGGTACTAAAAAGCCGTTCGCTAGTTCGGCGTGACTTCTAAATTGTCGATGGCTAATTCGGCGACTTTGGCGTTGCCGAACAATCCGGGACTGGCGGTCATGACAGGGGACTCATCACGAGCAGTAACGGTCCATTCTTCCGGCTCGTTCTGGTCACGTGGCCAAACCTTACCTTTCAAGACCGCGACGGCGTTGTCGCCGCTGCCTTCGATCTGGGCTTGCAATTTCATGCGGTACCACGTGTCGGGTTGCCACGAGAAGTCGACCGTCTGGGCCATGCGCAGCTGTGGCGACCAAGTACGGATTTGCACCTGTTGGCTATTACCCATTAAGTCCAAAACGTAGCCGTGAGCGGTCAAACCGATGTCGGGCATCTGGTCGTTCGTTCGATCGCCCCGCACGTCGGCAGCGATCGTGTAGTTCTTCAGGGTGCTCGGTCCCATCCAAGCGCGGCTGCGAGCGCCCTTGGGGATCGTGTTGACTTTGACCAGCGCGGGCGATCCATCGACGGGTCGGATTTGGTGGCGATAACGAGCCCCGACCCAGGTCACCGGCGGTTCCTTCAAGTCATCAAACGTGAACTTCCAAGGCAACGGGGGAACGATGCGAACTCGAGTGCTTCCCGAAACCTCGCCGAGGGTGGCGATGATCGTTGCGGCTTGGTGGTCGGCGTTGGCGTCGGCCGTGAAAGTCGAACCCTCGATCGTGCCGGGGCCTTCGACGGACCAAGTGACCTTGCCGGGTTCCGGCGCAGAGAGTGGTTGCCCCAACGCGTTGAATATCCGAACGGAAAGTTCGGCCGATTCACCGGGCTGAAGCAACAATTCGCCGGGGACGATCAACAGTTGATCGGCGGCGGGGTTTTCTTCGGTGGGCGTTTCACCGATGAGTTGTTCGGCAAGGTTGACGGGTGTTTGCGTGGCCGCGTCGGTACCGACGCAGTAAAGGTTGGAGGTACCTTGGAAATACAGTCTTCCGCCGGCCAAAATCGGTGAAGCGTAGAACGCTTCGTCTCGAATACGACCCTTGCTGATTTCCTCGACGCCGTCTTCGGTAATCTCGAGGATCGACCAGCGGCCGTTTTCCGTCAGGACGTAGATTTTTTTGTCGGCGTACAGAAGGCTGGGCCATTGCTTGCGGTCGCCGATGGCGAATCGTTCGACAATCATGTTGCCGGTGTCCGCGTCGATCACCCACAACTTGCATCGATCGTCGATCACGTACAAACGTCCATCGACAACGATCGGGGCACTTCGGCCGACTACCAACTCGTCAAGTTTCCATAGCTCTTTGACCGTCGTGTTCTCACCGGTCCCCGAAATTTCCAACGCGGCGATCGCGCCCATCGCGCTGCCGGAGACGTTCTCTTCACTGTGGCTGCAATAGACCCGGTTTCCGTCGACTAACGGCGTCGCGAAAATGCCGCGTCGTGATAGGTCGTAATGCCACAGCGGTTTGCCGGTGCGAGGCTGGAATCCCCAGACCGCTCCGTCACCGGTGCCCAAAATGAATTGACGTTGTCCGTCGATGGTGGCCAGAGTCGGTGCGGAATAAGTCGTATCGTCGGGAAGATCACGCGTTCCACTGAACCACACGATCTCGCCGGTCAGTTTGTCCATTGCGATCAAGCGGTGATTCGGTTTGGCCGCTTCGCCCCAATTAATGACAATGCCACTGATGATCACGAGATCTTCGTGAACGACCGGGAAGTTTGTCCGCCCGCCGTAGGTACTCAACATTCCGAATTGTTCGTGCAGCGGTTTACTCCAAATCGTCTCGCCGGTCTTGCCATTGATGCACAAAAACAGGTCGCAGACTCCGAGGGCGTAAACATTGCCGGACTCCGGATCGGCCACGAGGCTGGCCCAACCCACTCGGGTATCGGGGACGTCGGACATCCAAACGTTGAAACGATTTTCCCAGAGGGTTTCGCCTGTCTTTGCGTCCAGACAAACGACTTTTTCGCCTTCGGTCGGCGTGCCTTCGTCGGCTCTCATGGTGACATATAAACGCCCGTTCATTGCCACCGGGGTGTTACGGGCACCGAAGTCCTCACGCTTCCACAACAGATTGCTGCCTTCACCGCCTTCGGGATCCCAGTCGTCGACCAGGTTTTCCGCATCCGCAAGACCGTTGAATTGCGGGCCGCGCCAGTACGTCCAATCGGCGGCGGCCGTGCCGGTGTTTGCCGAACCGGACTCCTCCGCCTGAACCGAGTTCATCCCGAACAACAAGGCCAAGGAACCAATAGCTCCAACACCAACGAAGCGGAAAAAGAAGACGGTGCTTGAAACGATGGGGGTCGTCGAAGGCATCAATCGAACCAGTGTGGGAGGATCAGGAAGGGCAGGAAAAGTAGGCGGGAGTCGCATTTTAACTATCCAACAGTACTTTGGCAGTCAGCCAAGAGATGCGGCAAGTGATCATTGTAGCGAATGATCTTCTTGTTCGCTTGTGTACGTCCGTATTGGGATTTTTGTGCGGGATGTGACGGTGTGCTCGTCGGCGGGGTCGAATTCCGGATGGCAAACGATCAAAACCTTCATTTCCCCGATCGCCCGATGCACGACACCGGGGGGAATGGCGATCAGGGTCAGTGGCCGCACGGGATGGGTCTGGCCGTCCAATTCAATGGCGGCATCGGGTTCACATTCGAGAACGACGTAAATTTCCGTATGATCGCGATGGTGGTGAGCGACCGCCGAGCGGGAAATCTCGGTCAGGTGAACGGTCCCGGGGAACGGTGAATAATCCGCCAACGCACGACGGGCTTGGCCGCACGGGCAATCCACAGGAGGGATCGCGGTCAGATCAATGATTTGAGCGGACACCATGAAACTCGTTCGGACTCGTCGGGGGGCATGTCAGCACGTTTGCTGCCGGTTTTTGGTAGTTTACACCGATTGTCCGTATTGCGCGTGGCGATTGTCCGGAACATCGCGAAACACCGTAAAAATGAGGCAATTCGGCACATCCGGCATTCCTTAACAACCACCGGAAAATCGATTCTTGGACTCCATTCGTAACCGCCGGTCGCCGATACCTTGGTGTGTCCTGGGGATGCAAATTCATCTCGCCTAAGTTATCAGCTTGGCGAGATGGGCGTTTTCCCCGGACACAGACCCAGATGCATCGACAGCGGATGTCGATGCCTGACAACACGGAAAGAGCGAAGCAAAGCGTTGGTCCGGGTTTTCAAAGTTCGTCTTTGAAGATGCTCGGACAAGTGAACTGAACGAAGTCAACGGACCGGGTGCCCGCACCTGGGCCGGTTGTGTTCGCGGATAAGACCTCGGGAAATGATCGTCGGCGACTTCGTCCAACGACCGCGTCCCCCGGTTTCCGAGCGGACGATCGCGATGAATTCACTCCAACTGCTGTTGTCGTTTCAATCCCGCAACAATCTAGAGAGGGAGATAGATCTCCGATGACGCGGACAATCTTAACATTGACGATGGTAGTGGCGAGTTCGATCTGTAGCCAAGGTTATGGATTCGACTTGCTCGACCGAATGCTCGGTATGAAGGGCTGCGGAAGCTCAAGCTCGTGCTGCGAAGCACCGGCTTGCTGCGAACCAGCCTGCGGTTGTGAGTCAACCTGCTGCGAAACCGCTTGCGAACCTGCTTGCGGATGTGAGTCCACTTGCTGCGAACCGACTTGCTGTGAATCAGCTTGCGAACCAGCCTGTGGTTGTGAATCGACATGCTGCGAACCAGCTTGTGGTTGTGAATCGACTTGCTGTGATCCAGCTTGCGAACCAGCTTGTGGTTGCGAGTCGACCTGCTGCGAATCAGCTTGCGAACCAGCCTGTGGCTGCGAACCAGCTTGCTGCGAACCAGCCTGCTGCGACAGCAAATCGGCCGGTATTTGCTCGGGTGGCTTGCTCAGCAAGTTGTTCGGCAAGAAATCCAACAGCTGCTGCGAAGCTCCTTCTTGCTGTGAAGCTCCCGCTTGCTGCGAACCAGCCTGTGGTTGCGAAACTGCTTGCTGCGAACCAGCCTGTGGTTGTGAAACCGCTTGCTGCGAACCGACCTGCTGCGATAGCGGATGCGGATCGAGCAAGAAGGGT
Source organism: Neorhodopirellula pilleata (assembly GCF_007859915.1). GTDB lineage: Bacteria > Planctomycetota > Planctomycetia > Pirellulales > Pirellulaceae > Rhodopirellula > Rhodopirellula pilleata. The sequence goes on along the minus strand of NZ_SJPM01000006.1, from coordinate 111,673 downwards.
GGCTTGTTGACCAAGTTGTTCGGTAACTGCATGAAGAAGAAAAGCTCGTGCTGTGACATGGGCTGTGACACCTGCAGCACCGGTTGCGGATGCGGAGCCCCGATGGCTGCCCCAGTGGCCGCTCCCGTCGAAGCTCCTGTTTACCAAGAATCGGCCCCGATGCCCCCAGCACCGATCGTTGATCCAAGTGCCAGCATCTCCCGCACTCGTCGCGTCATTCAGGCCAGTGCCAGCTACGTTCGCTAGTGAACTTGTTCGCTAACGTTCGAACGCTGCTCTGAGTCAAACAGACGTGACCACAACAACGCCCCAGAGGAAGGCAACTTCTCCTGGGGCGTTTTTTTGTTTTGACGCACCCCATGTTGTCGCCCCGCCGTCGCAGTTCAAGCACGAATCAATCACATCAAAAGATGTCAACGTGCCGCAATGATCTTGTGAACTTTGAAATCGTACCATCGCAATTGCCCCAGCATTCGGTCGATCAACGGATCGGGATTCCCGTCGGCTAAATCGGTGACTTCCAACGCGATCCGATCGACCGTCGTGGTTTGGCCCGTCGTCGGGTCGAGCGAAATCCATCTCTGGTCGACTTCGGCGATTACCCAAGCGTGGTAACCGAACAGATTGGCTTGGGGCTCTGAAGGTGACTCCTCGGAGACTGACTTCTCGATCGCAGGGTCAAAGCGTAAACCCATCGCCATTCGAGCCGGAATGCCGTTGGCTCTCAACATCGCGATCAACATGATCGCGTGTTCGGTGCTATCGGCCGTCGTGGATGTCGCGATCCGACTGGCCGGTTGAAACCCTCGACCGAGGCTGCGGTAGGTGAGTAACGAATGGACAGTTCGATTGATTTCCAACGCCAACTCGTGCTTGTCGAGATTACGCAACGACGCGACCGTCGCGAGCACCCCTTGCATCGCACCGGAGCGAAAATCGATCAGCGCGGTGGCTGCCAAATCGACTTCCGTCGATGGAGATTGATAGGTCTGATACCGGTCACTTAACTTGTCATCGGAAACGACCTCGCGGGCGAGAACGATTCGTTGACGTTGCTCATCTAATCGCTGAATGTATTGCCGAACGGCCGGCCGCATCACCAGCCCATCGACAAGCGACTGCGGCGGATTGGGATGCAAGCACTCAACATCCAACGCGAGGTGGCTGACCTTATCGAATGCCTGCCCGGTGGGAATTCGCTTACCGGAGACTTTCACACCCAGGCAATGGGACTGGTCGAGAATCGGTCGTCCCAAGCGTTCAAATTGTTCTTGATTGCAACGAAACGCGAAGTCCGGTTCGCCCACGATGTTGGTCGTTTGGATGACACCTTCGTCGTCGTACCAATAACAACGCTCCCGGTGGTGGGTCTCTCCGGTCGTGATCAGACCGATGGCCTCATTAAGCAGCCCCAAACCGATTCCGTCGTCTTTGAATCGTTTCGCCAAGACGGGAGGATTGCCTCTCAATTGCAATTTCGCGGTGATATCATGCGCCGGCAACAACACCGTTGCGGTGCGAACTTCGTTTGGTCCGATCGGGTTTCCACGCAGCGATTGATAAACCAACAGGGGCCCGCCCAAACTGCCTTCAAATGAAAGTTTCTTGTTGACAATCCCCGTTGGTCCCATGGCTTCGATCGAAGCAGATTCGTTTGCAACCGCGATCGTCTTGGTCGTCTCGAGGGGACCCCGCCGCGTCGAACAAATAACACGTTGGAGCTGCCCATCGGCGGAATGCCAAAACGTTTGTTCTTTGGTCGTCATGCAAAAGGCACGATCGACCCGAGTCGCCGCCGGTAAGCTCTTCTGAAGCAACCTCGCCGGCAGAACCGGATAAAGCGGCGTCAGCATGCGCTCGCTTAAAGTGACCTTCAACCTGTCCTCATCCCCCGCGACGGCGTCTTTTGAGGTCTCGGACTTCATCGCAACCCCTCCAATGACGGTTGGCCCGACACGGGGTGAATCGAGGTAATGCAGGTACCACTGCTCCCAAGGCGGCGGCAAAACGTCATCGCCCGAAACGCTGGTTGCAGAACGGTTGACCGCCGAAATGGACAGGCTAGACAGTTGCGCCGTCGATGATAACTCGGCTGAAGTATCCGAATCAACTTCCCACGCTGCGGGTCGACGCAACACGCCGATGTCGTGTCGGTCGGGCAGGTCGCACCCCATCAACCCATACAGAAAAGGGATTCCGACGATCCATTGAGGTATCCGACGAGATCGGCCGGCCGGTCGCCAGTTGGTCATTATGATCCGCATCATTCGCATTATCCGATCCGTCGTAATTTTATTCTTGCTTGAAATGAACGCGTCGCCCGTGGGAATTCGAGTCGATCTGTTGGTCTTTGGGGTCGGCGGCCCCTCATCACAGGCCCGATCACGTTGCTCCAACGCGATTTTGTTCTCTTTCTGAACACCGATGTTTCGCGAAATCAACATCGTCGTTCTTGCAAGTGAACACAGCCCCACTTCGCCGGTAGGTTTTATGCGGCTTGTAATTATTTTTCCGAGAGGGAGGTGGTCGGGAAGTTCTATTGTGCAGGTTCGCCCGTCGAGGACCAGCCTAAATTCGCATGTCCTTCGTTTTGACCTAACGTTGAGCGTTCACCTGACCAACCGGTGAACCGTTCGAAGCGGCAGGCACATTCGCCCTTCGCAATGCCACTGTTCTACCTGAATTGATCCGCAAGATGGGCTTCCTCAAACGCATCCTCCGTCCCAACAGCCAAGACGCCGCCATCCAACCGGTCGCCCCTGGAAGTTTCGAACGCCTCAGCGACGAAGAACTTCAAATCCACATGGGCATCAAGACCTACGGTGCGTTCGAATTGACCGACGCGATCCGCCCCTCTTACGATGTGCAGGTTTCACCGCGCCAAGGATTCCGTTACGACAAATACGTCGATGAATCGAGCGGTGCGACGACGCCGGTCATCATGGCGGCGGCCTCCCGCCCGATCTTAATGGACACATTCCTCGATCTGATCGATCACCTCGGCAACGTCGTCGACGTCGTGTTGGAAACGAGCCATCACAGCCACTCCCACCACGAGGACCTGTACCGAGAGCACATCGATGCTCCGGTCCTCAAGAGCATCCTTATGGAATTCGAAGACGTGCTGATGAATGACGGTTGCACCGGCATCGCGATCATCAACCCGGCTCAACATCAAGAAGTTCAGCTCGACGAACACAAACTCTTGATCGCCTACGGCAACCCACTGGACGGTTTTCGCGAAACTCTCATCGCTCAAGACGTCTATCCGGACGATTCGATTCGATTCATCACCGAAGCCGAACATGTTCACAGCAGCAGTGAACGACTCTATGATCGCTTCCAACAACTCAAAACGCGACTCGGTGTCGAAGACGACTCCAACGCCGCCGCTTGGTAAGAAAACTCCATTGCCTGCATCACGGGCGATGGGTTTCGACCCTCGTCCGACCTATGCTGACTCGTAGATCTCGTACCTATCACGCCCCGATGCGTGAGGGCGTCAACAACCAGATGCCTCGTCCGATTAAGGTCCGCAAGCGAAACGAATCGAGCAGCGTTTCGTTTCCGTGCAGAGCATCGTAAACGAGCACCGCGGAGGAGCGGATCTCGCGAACCCGAACGACCGTCGGCGGTTGCATGCCTTGCACGAAGTAAAAACGCCCCTCTTCGAGTTTGGGCGAAATATGCCGTTTCCGGCTCTCGCTGATCTTCACTTCGAGCTTCGGTCCGAACCGATACTTCTCGGCAAACTTTCCTAACACGGCCAAGTCGGGAACTTCTTTCCGAGGTTCCGAATCGAAGGATCGCGAGGCAACGGACTCCTCTTCGTCGTCCAATGGTTTCTCATTCGAAACGGCCGGACCCGTCGGCGATCCTGAAGCGATGGCTGAGGTTGACACAAGATCGGTCGACGAAGTCCGTTGCTCGGATGCTTGGTCGGATGCTTCCTCGGCGTCGTTGCGTGAAGCGACCGCGTGCTCGAGCGCCGTGATCAAGTCGCGAAACGATTTGGTTGCCGGCGCGGTGAGCTGGCGCATTTTGGCTTGCGCGTTCTTCACTTCGTTCAGCTTCTGCGCCGGCACGGCTTGCTTCCCCTGACGGGCCGATGCCAAAATGCCCCCGGCCTGCGCATTCCATCGGCCGGCGATCGAATTGAATTGCATTTCGATCTGACGAATGCGAGCAAGCGAATTATGCACGCGACCGAGTTCAAACTCCTTCTTGGCATCGGCCACTTCGGCGGAGAACGACTCGACCCCCTTCATGCCTTCGAGCGACGCACCACCGGGCAAATTACGAACCGCCCCTCCGGGCAGGTTAGCCGTCCGCTGCACCGCCGTGACGACGTTGGAAAAAAGTGCCTTATCGACGCGAAGCACGACTTGATCTCGATTGAAAGGAATGACGGACCGTTATTATTTTGGCCCCAGTCGGTGCGAAATTCTAGTCACCGGGCGAATTCAACGCGTTTAGAACCTATCCGAAAAGGGGTCTGACCCTTTGGAGGCGAGTCGCTATTCGTTTGTTTGATGGTATCGCCGGAGAGGGTCAGACCCCTTTTCGGATAGGTTCTTATTGTCGGATCAAGTCCTTCGCAACTTGTGCTAGCCCTTGCTCTCCTTCAAACTTGAAGTCGGCGATACTTTTCTTTCTTGCTTCGGGACTTTCCTCGGTCGCAAACAACGAATCCCATTTCTGCCGCTCAGCGATTTCTAGCCCGTGGTACCACACGACGTACTCCGCAAGTTTGGCATCTTTCAGTAACACCTTGCCGAGCTTGTCGACTTGGTAAGCTTCGTCTGGTTCCGCCCATGCGGCGAAAACGATCATCGGAATGCAACGCCCGTAAAGGCTCGTCTGCCAACGGGTCTGCCCAGATGCGGGCTCGTATTGTCCGTTGGTCTCGAACGGCTTGGCGCTTGTCTGAAGATTCACCTTTAAATTAGCTGGTAACGATTTGACGACGGTGAAAAAAAACTCCGGCCAAACGGGTTTGGTGAGCACCCAAAGCGGATCGGTGGAATTGTCTTCTCGAGACTTTCGTAATTCTTGATACAGATCGGTGTTGCGGAGGAAAGTACGCAAGGAGAGCAATAGCTCATTCGGATCCCGCAGGATCGATCTTTGAGGATCATCATCACCGACGTCTGTAACGATGCCGGCTTGACGCATGACCGTTTCCGTTATCCAAGAGACCAATTCCTCGGTCTTGCCGTTTCGCAATTGCCGAGATAGCTTCGGAACATCACGCAGCTTCAAATAATCATGTTCGACGAGGTATTGCACTGCATTTGCGAGAAATGAAGCCGAATCAGCCTCCTTCCCCATATCGACGGCAACCCGATGACTCCAAGCAAGCAGCATCAAGTTTTCTAGGTCGCGCCGCAACTTCCCGTCGATCCACGCCCTTAATTGTTGGCCCTCCTCGCTATTCCCCAAGGCCGTGTCCGCCCACTGAATCAGCAAGTCGACGACCTCGTCGAGATCACGCTTCCGCTCGCGAATCGTTCCCGCCAAATTCAAGTCGCCACGAAATCGTTCGCTGTAATAACTCACGCTGCCCATCGGCGATTCCAAATAAAGATGTGATCCGGAACCACCGACATCACTGGGCATATCCGAAACAAAGGTTCCTTTGATTTCGAACTCTTTATCATCATTGAGCTTCAGTTTCCCCTGATAAATCTCCTCGATGCGATTCCTTTCCTCATCGGTAATTTTGGGCTCGCCCGTGTCGGGGTGCTTGGTCGTGCTATCGATGAGAAGGCGACGTGCCATGGTCTCCTTATCTGGAACCAACTCAACACGATAACTCGTCCCAATACATCCATTGATCGCGAAAAACAACGGAATGAAGAGATTCCGCAAACACGTCGGCACGAAGTTCACTGATCGACCTTTCAAGCAAACGACTGAATCAAGAAATGCAGCATACGCCGGTGCACATGATCGTGGTCCGCGTACGACGGGGGAAGCTGTCGTACGCGGTTTAACCTTGAAACACCGATTTCATCCGAACCGAAACGAGGCCGATCGACGATCCGAACTGGCGATCAACCGACTTATAATTCTTCCTCGATGGTTTCTTTCGAGGCGCGAGTGCCTAATGCTCCCCAAAGCCCGAACGGGCTGATCACGCCTGGCTCGAGGGTCGCTCCGTGACGCGTCACCATCGGGCTGTCACTGTTACCCGCTTCGATCGAGTCGGTTACAAACTTCACCGCACCGTCGGCCATGAGCACGTGGCAACCACCTTGGTGACGACTGCTGGGTGGTGCAATGCTTTCGAGATGGACATGAGATCGACCGCACAGTTCGCGGTTGGGGGGAAGAATGGTAAGCACGCCGGAATAGTTGGGACGCCCGAATGCCCACTTCATTCCTCGACGGTCTTCGGCACCACCGTGCAGTTGAATGCCGCCGCCGACTTGCCAAAATTGTGGACGTTGTGCGTCGACCCATTGCTCACAGAAAGTGGCACCGCCCGCCGCCCAGGCGTTCGTACCACCAGGAATCGGGCTTGCGTGTATGTTGATTCTCGCGAAATGCGTGCGTTTGTCGCGATCACCTAAATCGGTGGCGAGTTCTCCGGCTGCGATGGTGTTGGCAAGGCCGTCGAGAATGTCTCGAAATTTTGAATCTTTGCAAGGCACAAACACTCCTCGGCAGGAGGCTCGTTGATTCTGTGCTTGACCACTACTTTGTTGATTGCCGTTTCCGGGTTGATGCCCGCTGTCGCTGCCAAAGGACGTATCGCCCAGGCAGGCGCCGTAATTGGTTCGTCCGTGACCAGGCAAACCAGACCCTGGATCGCTCGGGCAACGCAACGTCGGGATATTGGTCAAGAATGGCTCATATCTGCCAAAACTATTGTGATCATTTAAGCTGCGAGAAGGATTCGGACCCATAGCGGGGAACACGTCACCCGTCGTGGACGAATCTCCGTCGGCATCGAGTGGATTGGACAACCGGCCGAACGATTCTCTTGTTGTTCTGGATCGCGGTTTACCAACCGTTGTCGTTGATGGCTCAAGAGACCGATGCGGCACCGAGCGACACGAACGAGACCGTCCACGAATCCGACGGCCCAACGCAAACCATCACCGTAAACGATGTCGTCGAGGATGACGCGATCAAGGCGAGACTGCAACGGATTTATCAAGCATCCGGTTGGTTCGAAGACCTTAATGTCGAAGTCGATTCGGTTGTCGATCTATCGTCCGCGGCGGAGGTGGTGGCGTTTCCGGGTATGACACCTTCCAAAGCACTCACGGTCTTGGGGCTCGGATCGGTCGCGATCGGGTTCGCGTTCAAAGACATCTTTGAAAACTTCTTCGCAGGGATACTGATCTTATGGCACTCTAGGATTGGTTGAAGGATCTTCATCTCGTCGATGATCGCATCAGCCACCTTCGCAGCCAATCGATTGACATTGCCTTGACCATCGGGGTGCAGCCGATTGCTCAAGAACACAAAAACCAGTTCCTGCTCAGGATCGATCCACAGGACCGTGCCGGTGAAGCCTCCGTGACCAAACGCGGTGGACGAAAACTGGGTTGGCCGGTTCGATGAGTAAGGTGAACGGATATCCCATCCGAAGGCACGCTCTCCGCGAGGCACATCATGTGGCGCGATCATCTGATTTCGCGTTGCCACAGAAAACAAGTCGTTCGAAGGCGAGTTCGCGGTGATCGTCGCGAGAGCGTTGCCAAAGCGAATCAAGTCCGACGCCGTTGAGAACAACCCCGCATGCCCGGCAACCCCATCCAACCGCGCCGCACGCGGATCGTGAACCTCACCGACCAACCACTCTGCGTCACGTTGTTCGCTCGCGGCACAGCGCAACTTCAAGGCATCGGTGGGAAGGTATCCTGTTTCCGTCATTCCCAGCGGCTCAAAGATGTGTTGGCGGGCGAAGACGTTCAGTGGCAAGCCGCTGACTTCCTCGACGACTTTGCCCAAAACGATGAATCCGACGTCCGAATAAACAAAACGTTCGCCCGGCGGTGCGATCGGACGCAAGGCGGAGATTCGTTTCCAGTTTTCTTGCTGATCATCGGTGTAGTCCGACAACGCGTTGTCCGCGATCAGTCCCCCACGATGCAGTAACAAATCGGCGATGGTGATGGCGTCTTTGCCAGCGGAACCGAAAGCCGGCCAGTAGTTTGAAACCGATGTGTTGACGTCTACACGGCCTTGATCGACCAGCACCATGATCGACGTCGCGGTCCCGATCGGTTTTGTTAACGAGGCCAAATCAAAGACCGTGTCGAGCTGCATCGATCGACGTGTCGGTTGGACTTGAGCATCGCCGACCGCCACCGCATACACCGTCTCACCTCGGTGAGCCATCATCACGACCGCCCCCGCCATCTCGCCCTCAGCGATCGCGGCTTCCAATAAAACTCGTGGTGGCTCAAGTTCCTGCGAATAAAGTTTGTCCGACGACGAGAGTGTGGTGAGGAAGATGACAGCGAAGGTTCTAGCCAACGCAAATCCAGTAAGGCGACCGATGTTCATGTTTTAGTTTCGTTTCTTTTAAGATTCACTATCAATCTAACTCGTTCACCGAAACGGTGTAAGAGAAAAACACTGTCATGGCCTCAGTGCTGTGAGATGCAAGCGAGAGCATCCGTTTCAAGAACCCTCGCTCCCGGATATCGAGCTTTTCAGTCGCACTGCGTTCGCGTCACCCGCCGGTGTCATGGCTTCTGCGACAAACTTCGGTGGTCCTTTGAGGGCAGGACATCGGCTACCTCAAAGTCGCGGGCGGCCGTTTGACAAGAATCAACAATATTCTCTAGAAACCACACCACGCCAACTCCGAATCCCGTATCTGTCATTGCGGAGTGACTTCATTTTGTTTTGACCGACCGACGGTGGCCGCTGCCATGCTTTCAAAATGCTTGACTTGCTTGTGGGGGGAGGCGACACTCACAATGAGGTCATGCCAAAACGTAGTCGAACGGTCGCAGTATCCGAGAACGGGAACGAGCGTTTTTTTGCTCTGATCGATTCGTGGTTGAGGCCCCTCCTCGGTCGGTTCTGATAAAAGTCTTATCCGATTGGTGAAACGTTACGCGCCAGCGTCACGCTGGATCGAATCAGTCAATCGATTTGGAATTTTCTATTTCCTATCCTTCAAGGTACTAAGATGAATCAATTTGACGCCAGACGTGGCTTTACGCTTGTCGAGCTACTTGTTGTGATTGCAATCATCGGTGTATTAGTCGGTCTGCTCTTGCCGGCGGTTCAAGCTGCCCGTGAAGCGGCAAGAAGAATGAGTTGCAGCAACAATTTTAAGCAGATTGGTTTGGCCATCCACAACTACCATTCGGCTTACAATCAATTACCAACGCACGGGACCGGCACAAATCCTTTGGTGGGTGCAAACGATACAGCCAATGGACCGTGGGATTATTGGCGGAGTTCGAACAAGGGCAATCGTGTTCGATTGAGTATGTTGGTTGGCATCACGCCGTTTATCGAGCAGCAAGCACTCTGGGAGGCAATCTCGAATCCGCAGGCGACAGGGGGTTACCCAGCGATGGGGCCGACGCCAGATATCTTGGCTTACTCGCCTTGGGCTACCAACATTCCAGGCTTCCGTTGTCCAAGTGATCCAGGACTTGGACTTCCTTCGTTAGGGCGAACCAATTACGCCGCTTGCGTGGGGGATTCCATTGTCGAACTTGAATTTGGTCCATGGAATGCGTATCGAACGAACCAGAACAACCAGGAAGATGCCCGTGCTGCACATCGCGGTTTCTTTCGGCCATATGATGATTCGTTCTTTCGCGATTGCTTGGACGGCTTATCCAACACAATCGCCGCCGGCGAAATTACGACGGACATCGGAGACTTTGATAAACGAACAGTCAATTGGCGGGACAATGGCCGTCAAAATCCCGCGGTGGGGGCGATTCAAAATAATCCGACTGCGTGCGAAGGAAAAATTCTGCCCGACCGGCCCCAGTTTTGGGATCCCGCCTGGTGTCCAGACGTGAATGTCACGCAAGGACGTGGCTATAAATGGGCCGATTCACAACCGATTTACACCGGTGTCACTACAATTCTTCCGCCCAATCGAGAACTTTGTGGCCCTTACAATGCCCCAGGAACGAAACTGGTTGCGCCGCCTTCTAGTCGCCACCAAGGCGGCGCTCATGTGTTGATGGGTGATGGGGCGGTGAAGTTCATCACCGACTCGATTGAGGCTGGAAATTCCAAAGCCGCAATGATTCGCCGGACGGTTCAACCAGGAGCGGAGAGTCCTTACGGATTGTGGGGGGCGCTCGGGACCCGTTCCTCCAGAGAGGTGATCGATCAAGAATTTTGACCGTTACATCGTCCGCCGACCAATCTCAGCGTTTCGTGTCCGATCACCCGTGGTTGCCTGTTGGAAAGTTCCACGATTCAGGCTGAGCCATGGTTGTATTTGCGGGCTTGAATCGGTCGCGAGCGACGTGGTTTATTCGTATCGAACCACCACTTTTAGTCACAAACGATTCCTTTCCTTTTAACTCATTTCCTTGCGAAACATGCACCACTTCAACTTTATGAAGCTCCTAAGGCTTTCGATTCTAGTTTGCGTGATTACGTCCATCGTCGGGTGCGGGAAACCGGAAGCGGTCAACGTGACCGAAAACGCCGACCAGAACGCAATCGACGAATACAACCGATTGAATCAAGCGGCACAGGAATCGATGACTAACGACGAGTAACCCCTCAACGAGTAAGAGTCACGGGTTACCTTGTGACCCGAAAACAGGCCCCGCCTCACCCTAAATCTTGATTACCCCAACGCAGTTTTCTTCGAATCAACCGGCTGTCTTTTCGTCCAGCCGACGAAAGACGTACTCGTTGCATCCCCAACCTGACCCGACGGTTTTGAGGTTCTGCAAGACAAAACCTTGATTGCGAAGCGGCAGGATGATCGCTTCGGGTTTGGCGACTTCAAAGGGAAGCCCGCCGATCCAGTCGACCCAATCGTGCCAGGCACTCATCCCGCGGTCTTGTTTTTTCGCTCGCCAATCGGCCATCGGCAACGGGTTGCGTCCCGCTGCCAAACGGGCGACCGCGAACTTGCATTCGTATAACCCGGCGACGGCGGTCACGTAGACCGGACGAAGGAAACGGGGCAGCCGATGGTAGCCACGTTTGATCGCGTGCCACCGCCGACTCGGCCCGCCTTGGTCGTGATAGATCGCGATCGCTAACCATCCGTCAATGGCCACACGGGAAGCCGCCGCTTGGATCGCTCGCGTCATCTGACCGGTGTGATGCAGTACGCCCCAACTGTAGACGATGTCGAACGCACCGAGTCCGTCCATGAACGCATTATCGAGAACGGAGGCGTGATGCACGGACCAATCGGGAGTCACATCCGCAGTGGCGGATGGCGATACCGCCGTCTGGAAACGTTGTTTTAAGTCACACGTGCAAGCATAGCTGTCCGCGTCGATGTCGATCGACACCACCCGAGCACCGAGCCGGATCGCGGCTAACGAAAACAAACCACTACCTGAACCGATGTCGAGAAACCGTTTTCCAAGCAAGGGTTGATCGGTGTCATCGAGTTGTAACAGCTTGCGAAGAGAATCGATCGCTTGATCAACGCGTTCTTCGTCGAGCGTTTGCAAAAACGACGACCAATTTTTCCCGAACTCGAATCGAGCTTCATTCACGCTAGGCGAACCATTCGACGGCGTTACGAAACACAGCCAAACCGTCGCCGTGTTCGGGTTGAACTTGACGGCGTGTCCAATACGGATGTTGCACCGCGTCGATATGACGTTCGGGGTGAGGCATCAAGCCGAACACGCGACCCGACGCGTCGCACACACCGGCAACATTAGCGTCACCGCCGTTGGGATTGACGGGAAACGGCAACGTTTCATCAGTCACTTCACCGGACTCGTCGCAATAACGAATCGCCAATCGACCTGCCTTGCGAAGTTCGTCGAGCGCGTCGGCGTCGCGGGCGACAAACTTGCCTTCGGCATGGGCCATCGGCAAGTACATCTTCTCGATCCCTTTCAAGAACACGCACGGGGTTTCGTCGACCGCCAATTGTACCCATCGGTCTTCGAACCGACCGTGATTGTTCCACGTCAAGGTCGCCGGCGGGATCTCGTGAGTTGGTTCGGGATCATCTCCACCCGCCATTACGGGTTGAGCCGATCGGACGCCGGCGGTCAACACGCCCAAACGCATCAGCACTTGCATCCCGTTGCAAATGCCCAGCACGAGGTTGTCTCCGCTGTCGACGAAATGATGGATCATCTCGTCGAGATGCCGTCGCATGCGGGTCGCCAAAATCCGGCCGGCCGCGATATCGTCCCCGTAGCTGAACCCGCCCGGCACGCACAGGATCTGATACCGTTTGTGCAGAGCCGGGTTTTCGATCAACCGACCGACGTGAACGCGTTCGGACTGGCCCCCGGCGACGTCGAACGCGTGAGCGGTTTCGACATCGCAATTCGTACCAGGAGCGCGGAGAACAAGGACTCGGGGAGTAGGCATTGGTGAAGTGTGAAGAATGAAGAGTGAAATGTAGGCTGGGTCGCAGCCGCTTCGGCGAAGACCCGGCAGCTAACCGTTAACCGCCAAATGCCAATCGCCATTTTCTAACCGCTGCTGACGTGGTCGGCGGTTGGTAGGGTGATCAATTCGCCGCGTTGTGGATAGCCGCCATCGACGTCGATTTGTTGCGTTTGATGGCATCGCCACGTTTCGTTGTCCACTTCAGGGAAGTCGCTGCGGAAATGGACGCCTCGCGATTCTTTTCGAGTTAATGCTGCGGCAGTCATGGCCGATGCGGTCAGCAGGAGGTTTTGCATTTCCCATCCTTCGTCATCGGCGAATTGATGTCGCATGACGTACGCGGCGAGTGATCGGATTTGTTCGTTCGCGGCGGCGAGGCCGTCCCCGTCGCGTTTCACGCCGACGAGGCGTCCCATCAAACTTTTGAGCGAGACACGGACGTCGGCGATATCGAACGATTCGGTCTGTTCGCGGGCGGCGTGTTGGATCCGATAAGCCACCATTTTGTGCGGCCCTTCGGCGGCCGCGCGACTGGCCGCTTCGCCGGCGTAGGCTCCGTAAACAAGTCCTTCGAGCAAACTATTGCTTGCCAATCGGTTGGCACCGTGCAGTCCCGTGCTGGTGACTTCCCCGGCCGCCCAGAGGCCGGGCAAACTCGTGCGTCCTTGGCTGTCGACGGTCACCCCGCCGATCATGTAGTGCGCACCCGGGCGGACCGGAATTCGATCGGTCGTGATATCCAAGCCGAACTTGTGGCACGTTTCGGCGATGCCTGGGAAACGAGCCCGAACGCGTTCGGCATCCAAATGAGAGAGATCCAAATAGACGCAAGGGTGAGCCGTTTCATTCATCTGGCTGACGATCGATTGGCTGACGATATCACGTGGCGCCAACTCACCGCGGTCGTCGTAATGCGGCATGAAACGTTCGCCGCGTGAATCCACCAAATAGGCCCCTTCGCCTCGCACCGCTTCGGTAATCAGCGATCGCGAAGATCCGGCGATGTACAGCACGGTGGGATGGAACTGGACGAACTCCATGTCTCGCAATTCGACGCCGGCCCGATAGGCCAGCGACGTGCCATCCCCGGTGGCCACGGCGGGGTTGGTCGATTCGCGAAAAATCTGCCCGACGCCTCCGGTGCATAGGATGGTTTCTTTGGCCCAGACCATCGTCGGTCGGTCGTTCTTGCCGACGACGATCGCGCCGCGGCAACGGCCTTCGGAAGTCAGCAGATCGACCGTGAAAGCGTTTTCCCAAATATCAATGTTGGCGGCCTCGCGACTGCGGTCGATGACCGCCCGCATGACTTCACGTCCGGTCGCGTCGCCGAGGGCGTGGACGATTCGTTCATGAGAATGTCCGCCTTCGCGACCGAGCGCCAAGGTGCCCTCATTTTTGTCGAACTGCGTACCCCAACGGACGAGTTCTTCGATCCGCCGGGGTCCTTCCTGGACGACCCGTTCGACGACGTCGCGGTCGCATAAGTTCGCCCCGGCGACCATGGTGTCGCGAACGTGATCTTCGAAACAATCCTCCGGATCGAGCACGCCGGCGATGCCACCTTGGGCATAATTGCTATTGGATTCACGCAGTTCGTCCTTGGTGACGACCAATACCGATAAATTGGGTTCGATCGCGTTGGCCGCCCGCAAGCCCGCCAGCCCGCCGCCGATGATCAATACGTCCGTGAACCGGTGGATCGCTCGACGCGAATCAAAAGGAATCAGGTAGCGGGGTGTGATCATGAAATGGACATCGACATGGACATAGGCGGGAACATCACGATTGGCATCGATCTTGCGGCCGATCCATCGGGACGTGTTCTCGACAAATTAACATATTAGTCGCTAGGCTGGTCACCCTCGACCCTACCGCCGCCGGGTTGTTTCGAAAGTTGCCCGGTCTTCCCCAATCATCTCTTTCTGGTCTTACCCGCTCCGTGCCAGACACGACGCCCGCTTCCACGTCCGCGCCGACGACCCCGGACGTCGCTACCGATGCGTCGATCCCCGCGATGGATCCGGCGATCAAGACCATCCAGCCCGGTGGCGGGGTGGCGATGTCGCTGGAGCTAGCGTGGGGGCGGCTGCGGCGGGCGTATTTGCGAAAAATCCGGCCTCGCTATGTCACCCGGATGGCCGACCGACGCCAAGGCTTGCCCGCCGGACTGCCCTTCGATCCGGTCGATTCCCGAGATATGAAGTATTATCGCAATCAAGGCAGTTATTGGTGGGCGGATGCTGACGACGCGTTCATGTGGCGAGATTCGCTGCCTTTTTTGAGAGCGGGATTGGCGGAATTGATCATCATCGGCGGCGCGTTGCTGGTTCTCGCCGCCGTTTTGGGTTGGTTTTGGTGGCCACTATCGTTTCCCCCGCTGGTCGGGATCGGGCTGCTCGGTTGGCTTTTTCGTGACCCGCGGCGAGTTATTCCCACGGGCCTTGCCACGGTCGTTTCTCCCTCCGACGGCAAAGTCGTGCGAATCGTCGAGGTAAACGATCCGGTCATCGGCCCGGCCATTCGATTCGAAATTTCTCTTTCGATTTGGAACGTACATGCCTATCGGGCGTCGCTGCCTGGGCGAGTCGTATCGGTCCGATATCGGCCCCGCCGCACCCCGAACGCCGCCAAACCAGTATCCGAACCCCAGAACGAGCATCTCGATATCGAATTGGCCAGCCCAGAAATCAGCGGTCGGATTATCCGAATTCGGCAGATCAGCGGTCGATTTGCACGTAGAATCGTCTGCTGGGCACGGGTTGACGATGTTTTTGAGCGTGGTGAGATGTATGGAATGATTAAACTGGGCTCGCGTACCGAATTGGTCGTGCCCCGCGATGCTTCCCTGCGAGTTCAAACCGAGGTCGGCGATCGGGTCGCCGCAGGCACGACAGTGATGGCTCGTTACGAACCCAATGCTTGAACGATCGAATCATCCAACTTCCTATTCTCGCTGCGGCGAATTTTGGACGAAAACCGAACCATCCCCATGAGCGAACTCAAACCCAGACTACCGGAATCGCAGTGGGACGATACGGATGCCGAGTCGGAAACCGGCTCGATCGAACCGGATTTCGTCGGACCAAACGGCAAACGCCGACATAAACGTAAAAAACGCCGACTCACCCTAGCCGTTTTGCCAACGCTGCTGACGCTGGGCAACGGAGTCTGCGGTTTGGCGGCGATCGCGATCGCAGTCAGCACCGAGACGTTGGACTGGTCGCTCGAAACGAAATTGTTCGCCGCCGGCTTGTTGATCTTCGGCGGTATGTTGTTCGACGCCCTCGATGGATCGGCAGCACGACTGACCGGTCAAGCCAGCCGGTTCGGTGCGGAGCTGGATAGTCTGTGTGATGCGGTCACGTTCGGGGTTGCTCCGGCGATCATCGTTTGGCGGATCAGTGACGTCCTCTACCAACGTTTGACTTGGGCGATCGGGGTTCTGTTCGCGTTGTGTGTGCTGATCCGATTGGCACGCTTTAACGTCGAGACCCCCGAAGACGACGATCACGAAGGGTTCGAAGGCTTACCCAGCCCTGCGGCGGCGGGAACCTTGGCGGCGTTTGCGATCGCAATCCCCGACTTGGCCGATTTCGCCAACCCCGAGCGATATCCGGGATGGGTCAATGACGTGAGCCAATGGATGTTGGATATCTCGCATTACGCGATTCCTGTATTGGCGTTGATCCTCGCGTTCTTGATGGTTTCGCGTTATCAGTACCCCCACGTGTTCGCGCAACTGGTCCGCGGTCGCCGGGCCCCGCATCAGATCGGTCAAGCCCTTTTCGCGTTGGTCGGTTTGTTCCTGTTGCACTGGGTCGCGCTTCCCGTCGTGTTCTGTTATTACGCGTTCGGTTCGCCGTTGCGTTCCATCGCGTTATCCTATCGCGGGGTCGATTCGACGTCGGCGGCAAACCGAGAATCGAAAGACCCGTTGCAAAACTCCGACAACCCATGAAGTCGTTGGTCCCGGATGAGGTGCCGTCGGTCGTTTTCGGGCGGACGGCCGTTGGGACCGCGGGACGTTGGTTGATCGGTTTGATCGTTGGCACGCTCTTGATCGCCGTCACATCCCCGTGGTTCGTGCGAACGTATGCGTCGCGGACATGGGACCCCGTGCGCCAACAATACGTCTATCCGGAACACCTGACATATCGTTGGCGGGCCGAAGGTTACGCGGCCAGCCACATCGGCCCCCATGGCATTGTCGGCCGAGCCGAACTGCCCAGCGATGACCATCCGCGAATCGCTCTTTGGGGCGACTCCCAAGCCGAAGGCGTGACGCTGCCCGACGACGCCAAGCTGTGGGCAGTATTGCAAGGCATTCACCCCGATAAGCAATTCCTTCCGTTGGCTCAAAGCGGTGACGATGCGTCCGACTGGGTTCGCGGAATTCAACATGTCGAAGACAAACTTCAAATTGCCGAGCACTGGATCTTGGTTTGCGAATTGCAAGACTTGGCCGTTCTTAAATCACCAACCGCTTCCCCGGAGAATTTATCCGCGAAGCAGTCCCCTTGGTTGGACTACGTGCCTGATTTTGTCGTCGAAGCCGGTCGGGGATTACTGCTTGATTCTGAAAATCAGCCTCGTCATTTTCGTTTTTCGATAGGGCCGACGGCCGAAGCGTTCCAAGCCGACATCGATGAATCGGTTTCGCAGTCTCGTGGTGATGCCTTTTGGGCGGAGGTCGCGGCGCGGCTCGCCGAATCCACCTCGTTACCGATAACTGTAATCTACGCCCCCAAGCTACCGGTCATTTGGAGCGACGCCGTCATCGACGAAGACTTCGATGCCGATGATTTCCGCCGATTGCAGCCTCACCTTCATAGGCGTGACATCGCGGTCGTTGATTGCCGAGACGCGTTCCGCCAATCGGCAGCGCGTGGTGAATTCCCACACGGGTTTCATAACGGCCGATTCGGATGGGGACATTTGAACGAAGTCGGCAATCGCTTGATCGCCGAAACAACCTCCGCCGAAGCAATGATCGCACAGGAATCGATCCGTTGACGTTCACGCAAGCCGAGTTTGTCGTGTTTGTCGCGTTTGTGATCGCGGTCGCTTGGTCGCTTCGCGGGCAACTCGGGCGCAACGGATGGTTGCTCCTAGCGAGTTACTATTTTTACGCCTATTGGGACTACCGATTCTGCGGCTTGTTGTTGATTTCAACGTTGGTCGACTTTGTGGTCGCCCGCAAGATCGCCGGGAGTTCGTCGCCGATCCAACGTCGAGCCTGGTTGTGGGTGAGCCTCGCGGTGAACTTGGGCATGTTGGGGTTCTTCAAGTACTTCAATTTCTTCATCGATTCGGCCCGGCCGATCATCGAGAGCCTGGGGATGAACGCGACGACGCTCGATATCATCCTGCCGGTCGGAATCTCGTTTTTCACCTTCCAAACGCTCAGTTACACGATCGATGTTTATCGCGGAAAACTTCGTCCGACCGAACGTTGGTTGGATTTCGCGTTGTACGTTGCTTTCTTTCCGCAATTGGTAGCCGGACCGATCGTGCGGGCGTCGAACCTGCTGCCCCAGTTGGCCGAACTGCCGTCGTTGAGCCGCCGACGTTTCTACGGAGGTTTTCAACAACTATTGCGAGGAGCGGTGAAGAAAGTCCTGATCGCCGATCGTTTGGGCGAAACGGTGGACGTGGTTTTCGGCGGCGTTGATTTGTACGCCAGTGTCACGGTTTGGATCGCGGTCGTCGCCTATGCCGGTCAAATCTACTATGACTTTTCAGGCTACAGCGATATGGCCATCGGCGTCGCCAAAATGCTGGGCTATCGGTTTCCGGTGAACTTCCGCCACCCGTATTTGGCGACGTCGATGAGCGACTTTTGGCGACGGTGGCATATCACTTTGTCGACGTGGCTGCGTGACTACCTCTACATTCCGCTGGGTGGTTCCCGCCGATCATCCGTCCGGACGAATGCCAACTTGATGATCACGATGTCGTTGGGCGGGCTTTGGCATGGCGCGTCGTTGACGTTTTTGCTGTGGGGCATCTGGCACGGATTCGCTTTGATCGTCGGACGATTCAAGGCCGTCGCGTTTCCCAAATGGTTGGCTTGGTCGATGACGATGCTGGTCGTCTTGATGGGATGGGTGCTTTTTCGCAGTCCCGACTTTAGTTCCGCGATGGCGGTTTATGAACGTTTGTGGTTACCGTTTGCCGGAACCGATCAAGGACCATCGATCATATGGCTGCCGCCATTGACTTTGCTTGCGATCGGATTGATGTTGGCCGATCACACCGTTTGGACGACGCGGTGGCGCCGTTGCATGAGGTTACCATGGGATGCATGGTACAGCCCCGTCGTCACGGCGATCATGATTTGGTCCTTGCTGTTATACGCCCCCAAAGGGTTTCGGCCGTTCGTCTACTTTCAATTTTAGTCGCGCCGCCACCGCGTTTCGCTTGGGGGTGCCTTTCGCCGTCAACTCTTGACGTTCATGGGACAGCGGGGGATCGATCAGCTCGATGCGTCGTTTCGTCCCCGGTGGTAGGTAGTCAGCCAAGACCGACTCCACCGCCGATCGATCCCAAGACTTTCCGCTTGCTTGTGGTTCGATCGCAACGATGAGCTCTTGAGGTTGTGTGAGAATGATCGCGTGCCGGACGTCGGGCAATGCGTTTATCATCGGTTCGATCATTTGTGGATGGATTTTGAATCCGTTATCAAGCACGATGACGTCGTCGGCTCGACCCAAGATTCGGAACTTGCCCCCGTCGATCTGCTCGACAAGATCGCCTGTATCCAACCATCCGTCTTGGTCGATTTTCTGTGCCGTCGCTTTGGGTTCGTCGAGGTACCCCAGCATGACACCGGGACCACGCACAAATAGTCGGCTTTCTTGAACTCGGATCTCCCAACCGTCAACGAGTTCACCGACACATCCAGGTCGCTGATCATCGGCGGACGTCGCGCGGGCGCTGAAGATCACGGGTGACGTTTCGGTGCATCCGTATCCTTGAATCACCATGACGCCTCGTCGTTGAATTCGCTCGAACGTTGCGTGGTCCAAGGCTGCTCCGCCGCATCCGAGGACGCGGAGACGAGACAATTTTTCATCGCCGGCGTGCAGACGCTCGCAAATCGTTCGGGCGATCGAGGGAACGCCATTGATATGGGTTGGTGGATCCGAGTCGTTGATCCGGTCCAATGCCTGGGTCCCCGAGTCGATCGTCCAGGTGCCACCGGAAAGCAACCAGGTTCCCATGTCGCACGTCCGGGCGTACGCGTGCGAAATAGGCAGAACGCTCAAGCGATGATCGTCGGTCGATTGCGGGACCGCTCGAAGTTTGGCCACCGCGTTGGTGAATAGGTTTCGGGGCGACAACGTCACGCCGCGAGGTTTCGCCGTCGTGCCACTGGTCCATAACACCAAACTTGGAGCGTCGATGGCGATGGAATCTGCACATTTGGTTAACACATCAATGGAGGCTCGAACGGAACTCGGATCGCAAGCCTGATCGGGCGGAATCCGCTTGAGCGATGGAACGATCGTTCCCGCCGAACGGCGGATCAGTTCATGCCGCACCGATTCAGGAAATCGAGCGTCGATCGCGATCTCGATTACTCCGGCGGCCAAGCAAGCGAGTGCCAAGACAACGTCATCGATCGTGTTGCGGACCTCGTTGGTGATGCGATCGGAATTGGTGACGGATCGAGGGGTGTCATTCGAAAGCGATTCCGATTGCATGAAAACCCGAACCGCCAGCTCACCCCAATTCAGTGCTCGGCCGCTGGCGTCTCGGATCGCGACCGAGTCGCTGCGGTGGCGGGCGTGACGCAGCATCGCGTCAAGCAGATGACGATCGTTCGTTTCGGCGTCTGTGGTCATCGGGCTGACGTGAGTTCGTGAAGAAAGATCGCGCCGGCGACGCCGACATTCAAGCTATCGGTGCCACTGGCCATCGGCAACGTCACGCGAAAACGGCAGCGGTCTTGAACCTCTTCGTCGAGCCCGGTCGCCTCGTTACCGACCAACAGCACAAGTGGACGATCGTCCCGCTCGCGATGGAATTCGCGGATGTCGATCGCCCCGGTTCTTAAAGTGGTGGCGGCGAAATCGATGCCTTGGTATTGCAACCGTGTGATCTGCTCGGCCGGTGAGGGTAATTGATAAAAACGATGCAAGAACACGGACGCCATGCTGACACGAATCACCCGCCGAACATAGGGAGAGATCGTGCCGGGACCGAGCACGATCTCGTGGACTCCCATTGCTGCGGCGGACCGCAACAGACTGCCGACGTTCTCGGGGTCGCTGATCCCGATTAAACCCAACGCGACGTTTCCGACCGTTGTCCGATCATGGCTTGCCGGAGCCAAACTGGTGGGCAGTTCATCGATCGATCGCATCGCTCGGCATTCGCCGTGAGCCAAAACGCCGCGATGAAAATCATAACCGGCGATCTGTTGCCCTAGCTCGGGCGAAACGAGATAGACGGGAACATCGACCGGAACTTGATCGAGATAGCGGCGCTCTTGCCCGATGTGAATCAGTAGCGATTGTACTGGATAATCGCTTTGTAACAGGCGACCAACGACGAGCGAACCTTCAGCAATGAATCCGGATTGCGGATCGCGATGGCGAACCGATCGATAAGGTTCAAGACGAGGGTCCTGTGGGTCGGTGATCGTGTAGTGCACGGAACTTCGAGGATACTCGGGGATTCAAGAGGCGTCGGAACTTGTAACGTTTATCCGAGATATACCCCAGTCGATGAGGCGTTGTGTTGCTTTCGGAGCCGGTGTCTTGAACGTTTGCAGCGACGTGGACGATTCTAGGGTAGCCGGAACTTCCGGCGATCGCTTTCGATTCGCACGACACGTCAAGGAAGACGCTCCGCGATGTCAAATTCAAACTGGGATTGGTGGTTCGGCGACGGACCGCTCGCACGTCGGGTTATCTCACCGCAAGCCATTGCAGTGTGGCCCAAACGTTGGCTACGTTCAGTACGTCTTCGTCGATGGTTACTCAGTTTGGCTGTCTTGGGAAGCCAGGGTGTTTTGGTTTGTGACAACACCCGAGCAGATTCGCCTGAACCGAAAGTCGTCGTCGCCCCGGTTTCATTCGGGTGGGCATCGCCGGACTCGGCTTCGATGTTGGTTGCCCAAGGGACTCAAAACTCCGTACCGAAAAATTCCGAATCTCAAGATCGCCAAGATCGCTTGGACGATCTACTTGAAAGCGATCAAGCGAGTGGCGACGAGGACGCACGACGGCGGCAACGCCTCAAGGATCTGCTTAATGGCGGGATGGAAGGCGATCCACAACCGAACAGAGAAGCCAAGGACCAACCAACACCTGTCCCGTCTGAACCGATGCAGGCTCAAGGCGATGAGAAAGACCTCTTTGCCGAACCATTCATTGAAGAACGGTTGCCGGAAGTGGCGGGGGGACGATTCATTCTGCCTCCGTTGCGAGCCGTATCGATTGATCAGGCACCCATCGGCAATGGTAAAGTGCCCGAATCGCTTGAAGCCGGTGAAGAGTTGACGCTCGCCCCGCTTCCCGAGGATGGTTACGCTAGAAGTTTGTTGACGGATTCGAACGCTTGGCCGTCTTTGATTCGTCCGTGGGCGGCTCCGAATACGTTCTCGCATCCGTTGTACTTCGAAGACCGCATGCTCGAACGGCACGGACATGAGCGTTGGGGGTGTTTGCAACCAATCGCATCGGGAGCAAGGTTCTTTGTCACGGTACCGATGCTGCCGTACCTGACGACGATCCAAGAACCTTGTGACATCGTCTACAGCAAAGGCTACTACCGCGCCGGGTCACCCGCCCCGCGAATGTATCAACGTCCGCCATTGGAACGGCGAGCCGTGATGGTCGAAGCGGCCTCGATCGCGGGCGGATTCATCGCGTTTCCTTAGAACGCAACGGGTTTCCAATTCGTATTTAACACTTCGCTGATTCTCAAGGAAACTGACATGGATGTCGTTCGAGAAACCGGCAACACCAACGCACCCATCGAGTCTGCCATGGATCGGCACTCCCGCTGCAATCGCAGCCGAGCATTATCAAACGCCAAGTCGCCGTACAAACGCGATGGGCTCTCCAAACGGCGTCGGCTTGCCGCGCTGGTATGTGGATTGGTCGCGAGCGTCTCCACGATCGGATGTGGATTGACCCAAAAAATTCCTGACGGGCCGCATGATACGCGAACGTCTTATCACGATCACTCGGCGTTGCGGATCGAATACCCACAAGTCCAAGAGTGCGCTTCGCCCGTCGCGGCGGCGGCAGCCTCAGCCGTGGCGCCTCACGCGTTGCAAGATCCGGCCTCGATTCCTGCATTCGAGATCACTCTACCCGATGCCATCGCTCAGGCGCTTCGCAGCAGCCCTGTCTTGCGATCGATCGGGGGTGCCGTCGTCACCACGCCGCAAGCGGTCAGCACGACGTTCGATCCCGCTCTGGCCCACGCCAATCCGCAACTCGGGGTTGAGGCGGCTTTGGCGGCGTTCGATGCCCAATACACTCAGTCGTTGTTCTTCGATAAGATTGATCAACCGCGAAACTTCAATACGGCTGTGCTAGGTGGTGGCGGTGGAGGTGGTGGCGTGGGTGCGATTTTCCCCGCGTTCTCACAACAAACGCTGGGGACGTTCAACTCTGAGCTTCGCAAGCGAACGGCGACGGGTACGTCATTCGCCCTACGAAACAACATCGGTTACACACGTACGCAAGACCCCAGTGCGGCCAGCCAGTTGTTCCCCAGCGCATTCGCTGGTTTCATGGAAGCGGAGATTCGCCAGCCGTTAATGCGGGGTGCGGGAACCACGTTCAATCGCATCGCCGGATCGGCCGGTGCGGCCGGACAGATCGGTCAATACAATGGAGTTTTGATCGCTCGCGTCAACGAAGATGTGGCTCTGGCCGACTTCGAAGCCGCTGTGATTTCATTGATCGCCGATGTCGAACAAGCTTACTGGGATTTGACGGCCGCCTATCGCGTTTTGGAAGCGACCGTCAAAGGCCGCGAAGCCGCACTCCAGACATTTCAGTATCAGCAAGTGCGACTGGAAGTCGGCACCGGTCGACGTGACGAAGAGGCCCAGGCACGCTCTCAGTACTACGCGTTCGAGGCTCAAGTTCAATCGGCGCTCGCCGGCCCCAATAGCCTTTACGCTACTGAACAGCGACTGCGATACCTGATCGGGATGCCCGCGACTGACGGCACACTACTCAAACCAGCGACCTCACCGATCGACGCCAAAGTAGTCTTTGATTGGAGCAGCGCGCTCGGGCAAGCGCTCGATCGACGCGTCGAAGTCCGTCGCCAAAAGTACAACGTCAAACGACGCGAACTCGAACTGACCGCAGCACGCTTGAACCGCCGTCCGCAAATCGACTTGGTCGGCCAGTACCGTTGGCGGGGACTCGGTGATCATTTGATCGGCGATGGCGATAACGGCGAATTCGACAACCTCGCTGATTCAATTTCCGACGGCGACTATCAAGAATGGCGAGCAGGCGTCGAGATCAACGCGCCCGTCGGCTTGCGAGCGGCCAGTAGCGCCGTCGCGCACGCCAAACTCAACTTGAATCGGGAGCGAGCCCTACTCAATGAAACCGAACTGAGAATCAGCCACGACTTGTCCGACGCCGCGCGGGCCATCGAGCTAACCTATCAATTGGTCGAAACCAACTACAACCGTTATTTGGCGGACTTGAAGCAAGTCGATGTGTTGCGTCGTCGTTATCGAGACGGAACCGACAACATCAACTTCTTGTTGCAAGCACAACGGCAAGTCGTCACAAGCGAAGCTGAGTTCTATCGATCGATCAGCAACTACAATTTGGCGATCCGAGATTTCCATCGACAGAAAGGATCGTTGTTGGCCTACGCTCAGGTCAATCTCGCCGAAGGCCAGTGGTGCCCCGGCGCAGAACGAGACGCGTATGAACTGGGACGCTTCCTCGAGCCCCGCCATCATCCCGAAGCGGTCGACGTACCTTGCCCGGTCTCCAACGGCGGCTTCGACCCCTCGGCACCGCAGCCAACGGTCGGCTTCGAAGCGACTAGCTGGGGCATGATCGACGAGGGGATCTCTTCGTCCGGAGACTCGCCGGTCGTGGCAACCGAAGCGACGCATCCGAAGACGAAACGGTAGCGGTCGTACGCTTGAACGCGATCGGTCCGCATCATGTAGCTCGACAAGGAAAGTCGGGCACTGGCCGACGTTCGTGGCGATAGACATTCGGCCACTTGAACCAAGTTTAGCCGTTCCGTTTCACTACCGGAATGAGCAAACAACTGTTCGATGACCTGCGAAGGCTAGTGGTCTGTCACAGCTAAACATTAGGGTTCGCTGTAGTGGATCTTGTTATAGATCCGACCGCTACAGGATCTTTAACAAGATCCACTACCCTAACTTTTAGCTGTGACAGACCACTAGTTGCAGAATCACGCGACAAAAAGCTAGCTGACATCCGATCCGAGTACAGCCAAGCCATCGCCGTTATTGCTGCGACGGAATCTAACTTGATCGGCAAACCGATCGCGATCCGGCCCAAAGACAAGCGGGAAGAAAAGCTGGTCGATCTGGTGGCCCTGTGATCCCTAACGACCGCATTGTGACGGTTGACGACATTCAGGGGCTCATTGCCGCGAACGATCCCGATCGCTCGCCCAACATCCAAACGGTGCGCGCAACGCTTCACCGACTGGTGAAGGAGGGCACTCTCAAAAAGGTGAACGCCCCGCAGGCCGATCGGAAACTCGGGTATTGCCTTCCCGATTTTGATGCTGACGCCGTTCGACAGCTGGCCGCCTGGGCCGAGCAAGTTTTGCGGGAAGCTGGCAAGCCAATGAAGGCGGTCGAGAACATGGTCACGATGACTGAGCGAGGCTACGTTCTAGAATCCGAGCCGCAACTAGCAGTGCGGAATCTGAAGCGAGCAATGGCCTCAAGGAGATTTAGTTGTTTAAGCGGGAGCTGGGTCTTGTCAAAAAAAACAGGGCGAAACAACAATTTGTTATACGGGGTGCTTGCGTTGTTGTGCGGAGTCTGCCAAACTCGGCATATCGACTAGGTCTTGAGCGCAAAAAAATACCAGCCATCGTTTGCAGCGATGACTGGCTTAGATGAAGCGTTAGGTGTAGCAACCACGCGTTTCAAGGCCCAGTTTACCGTTTTTTGCTTGGTAAATCTAGTGCCCCCGTTCGATAGTTTCGATATACACGAAAGACTCCGCGAATTTCTTGCCTTCGCGGAGATCGTCGCATCTAAATATCCCCAGATCTGGAGCGACTTTCTAAAGCGACTTCCGGACGATCCAACCGCCAGTGAACCATCGGTTGTTGATAGTGTTGGATCTAGCACAAGTGAGGCCGATGATTCTCCGCCGATTACCAGCGAGAACCGATCTAACCCACCTAAGTGGCAAAGTGACTCGCTATCTAACATCGAACGCATCCAGGCGTTTTTAAAAGAGAACCCTTGGAAGACTGCAAAGGAGATAGCGCAGGCAACAGGTATTTCATCTGCGTCCATTGGTGCTCAGTTGCACGTAAAAAAGAAGGGCGGGCGGTTCACTAGCAAACCAGATCCCAACGGATCGGTGCGGGGGCGAGTTTGGGCGAACGGCAAGCCTGGGCAAGTAAGCGTTGTGGGATCAAGCACCTGTGAGTTTCCAGAAGAGCGAGTGACAACTACCGGTCTTGTGTTCAATTGGTTGCGAGAACATGGGTCGGGCACGGCAGCAGAGATAGCTGACGCGATAAAGGACAAAGCCAATTCAGACGCTCCCGACTTTACCTCAGTTGTTCGAACGCTCGTTTCGCGTGCTGCGCAAAGTGGCGAATTGTCACGTGATGCATCTGACGGGGTCACCGTGTTTTCCATTGCGGATCACAAAGAAGAAGTTGACGTTCCTGAGGCTTATCAAAAGCTCTCCACATTCAATGCGTTGGTCGCATGGGTCGAAGACCAGTCAATCGACTTGTTCACTTTAAGCGATGCTATGAAGGGAACTGGGAAGAATATGGAGTCAATTCGGACCGCGATCTACACGAAAGAGCGAGAGCATTTCGAAGTCCATTCCAAGAAAGGACCGAACAAACAGAGTTTATTTCGTTATATCGGACGAAGCCCAGAAACACACTCAATCGGCAAAGTTCGCAAGTTCGGCCCTCGGCAAGAGAACAAAGAACGAGAGTCAACCATTGAGGAGATCTGCGAGTTTTTCACTAAAAATCAAAATGAATTCACTACCACTCACGATATTGCGACAGAGATAGGGCGGCCACTAGGTACAGTTCAGCACGTTATCTACATCAAGCACAAAGATTTCTTTGAGCGCTCGGATCGAAAGGGCCGTCGTGGTCAGTCCCTTTATCGTTTGAAACTAGAGCACGAGGGCCGCTGATGCCAATAACGTTTGGCCGTTAAGGGCGGCCAAAGAATGAAGCGACCCGGCGGTGACTTTTGCAGGGACATCACCGGGCCGCCCCTTTCGTTTCACCCTTGAGCTGTGAGCCAGCCAGAGGGTGGGCTAAGCATTTCGCCTAACCTTTGCACGTTGCGACTTACTTGGCTTCGAATGGCTCTTCCATTCCTTTTAGCCGAGGTTTGTGTAGCTGTGTATCAGTTGCTTTTCCCAGGTTTTGAAGAAGTCCGACCACACGTCCGTCGCCCATGGGGCTCATACGGTCGTGGACTAAAGACTGTTTTCATCGATCGCTATCGTCGTCGAAAACGAGCCAAATAGCAAGCGTTCGGCCCGTAGGGCCATTCGTAGTTAACGGTTGGCCAGCGAGACGCGCTAACGCCTCGCTGGCCTCACTCGGAAGGCGATCCCGCTCTTTGGTCAGGGCACCGGCTTTATACACCGGCTGAGGGTCCGCTTACGCGGTGGGTTCAATTCCCTCGCCTTCCGCTCTTAGTCTAGCTGCTTCTAGCAGAACGTCACGCGCCCAGGTAGATGTTTTCCCGTTTGCAGCTTTTTCTAGTTCTGCTTGTTCTTTTTGCGAAAGACGTACACGCAATGTGTAGTCTCGTTTCACGGATTTTGGAAGTTTCGGTCTTCCTCGCTTCTCTAATTCTTTTCCCATAAGTGACCAAACGTGCCAATAGTTGTAGCCACAATAAATAGGTCGTATGAAATAAAACTCCCGACCCAGCGTCAACTGGGTCGGGCAACGAAACCTAGGCTTTCACCTGTAGATTCCGCGTAGCACGTGAATCCTACTCCGTGAGAGCCGCAAATTGAAAGCGGAATCTCACGATGATTGCATTCGCCCCCTGCGAACACACGGCCCGCGTGAAGGCTGGAAAGACCAATTCAGGCAACCAGCGTTTCAAGTGCAAAGACTGCGGAGCCCGATTCACCGAAGAAAACCCCTTGGGTCGATGAAGATCGATCTAGACCGTGCCGCAATGGCTCTTTCCCTGATGCTTGAGGGAATGTCCATTCGCGCCACCGAACGGCTTACTGGGCTCGCTCGTGACACCATCTGCGATCTGATTATCGTCACTGGCGAACGCTGCGAACGGTTCTTCGAAGACCACGTCGCCAACGTGCAAACCGAAGAAATTCAGATCGACGAAATCTGGTCGTTATGCGGAATGAAGCAGAAGCATGCAAACGCCCACAAGGCAGGCCCCGACGTCGGGGATAGTTGAACCTACGTTGCCGTTGATCGCAACACGAAGATGATTCTCGCGTACCACGTC
The DNA here is from genome assembly GCF_007859915.1 of Neorhodopirellula pilleata. Classification (GTDB taxonomy): domain Bacteria; phylum Planctomycetota; class Planctomycetia; order Pirellulales; family Pirellulaceae; genus Rhodopirellula; species Rhodopirellula pilleata. The sequence continues at coordinate 83,424 of NZ_SJPM01000006.1, read as the reverse complement.
GGTCAACGAGACGGTCTGCACACCGACCTTTTCTTGCGGAAACTCGCTGACAACGTCGATCGTTCGAATCGCATTCACGTCTCCACCGATGGTTGGAACGGCTACCAATATCGCGTTCCCTTCGCGATGGGATCGAACATCGACTTCGGAATGCTGATCAAAAGGTACGCTGCGAGCCAGAGCGAAACTCGCTACAGCCCGGCGACGATAATAGCCGCGGAGAAAGTGCCAATGTTCGGCCGTCCTGAGGAAGACAAGATTTGCACCAGCCACATTGAATCGCTCAACCAAAAGATTCGAATGCACTTCCGACGGTTCACGCGGTTGACCGCCGCTCACTCAAAGTCGCTGGATCACCACATTGCGATGCAGAACATTTTCTTTTGCTGGTACACCTTCTGCCGGAAGCACTCTACAATCGGTAAGACACCAGCGATGGAGTGCGGAATTGCCGATCGGAAATTGACAATTTTGGAAATCTTAGCATCAACGAATTGAATCCTTACGATCCGCCAGAACTTTCGGAACCGCCAAAATTGGACGCAGAAGATTCGATGTCATGGTCGAAGGCTTTTGCGACCGGTGGAATATGGTTCGCTTTACTTCTCGTCTCACCAATCATCCTAGCGTTCCTATGGTCGTTCGTGAGTGTATCTTGGGAATTATTAACGGGCTGAAAATTTTCCATGACCACGGAAGTCGGCCAGTGCCGAAAGTCCAGCTACATCCGTGATTGTTGTGCAAGCCCGAATGGGGTTTGGAATCTTAAAACATCCCGATGCCCGATGGTTCGTTGATTTAGGCGTGCGGTGGACATCGTGTCGTCAGCCCCGGTTATGATAGCGGGAAGCCAGAACGATGAATCGCGACTTGATCAGCAAGCGGTTACTCGCCAGCTTGTATGATTGCGGCGTATCCTCCGTAGGTTCTTCAAGTTCAACACCAATGAAATCCACATGATTCAACTCGAAGGTTTCGGAAAAGACTACGGCGATTTCACCGCCGTCGAGAACATGGATCTGAAGATCGAAGCGGGGGAAACTTTCGGATTCATCGGGCCCAATGGGGCGGGCAAGAGCACGACGATCCGTTTTCTCGCTACGCTACTGAAGGCGTCGCGCGGGCGGGGTGAAGTTGCCGGATGCGATGTCATGGGCGACCCGATGGGTGTGCGGCGTTCGATCGGGTACATGCCGGATAATTTCGGCGTTTACGACGGTATGCGGGTATGGGAATTCTTGGACTTCTTTGCCGTCGCCTATGGGATCAACCGCACCGCCCGCGCTTCGATCATCGACAACGTATTGGAACTGCTCGACTTGGGGCACAAACGCGACGACTTCGTCAACGGCTTGTCTCGCGGAATGAAACAACGCTTGTGTTTGGCCAAGACCCTCGTTCATGATCCGCCCGTTCTCATCTTGGACGAACCCGCCAGTGGCTTGGACCCGCGGGCTCGCGTCGAGGTCAAAGCTTTGCTCAAAGAACTTCGTAAGATGGGAAAAACGATCCTGATCAGCAGCCATATTTTGACGGAACTGGCCGATTGTTGCACCTCAATCGGGATCATCGAACGTGGCCAATTGCTCATGCACGGCCCGATCGATCAGGTCTATCGCCAAATTCGACGGAACCGATTCGTGGAAATTGCCTTCACCGAAAACGGCGACGCGGGAATTTCGATCCTCCGCAGCAGCCCAGCCCTGCGCGACCTAGAAATTCGACCCGACCGCGTGATCGCCGAACTGGAAACCGACGACGCAGGCTTGGCCCAATTGTTGGGCTATTTGATCGCCCAAGGCGTCAAAATGCGATCGTTTAACGACCGTGACCCCACTCTCGAGGATGTCTTCATGACCGTTACGCAAGGGCTGGTGTCGTAGACTTTGGCCGGCACCGCCGGTGGTGCCCGGTCAGGGTATTTTCTAAAGTAGAGGCTGTCTCGTGTTCTCTCCACTACGTTTTCCATCGATCGGCCTGCCAGCATGTCCTCACTCGAAGAACCCGTCTCCCCCCGAGTCCAAGACGCCCTGAAACAGCTCGCCCTGGCCGCCGAATCGAAGTTATTGACCGCCGGTGCGGTCGAGAACATTCGTTCGTGGTTGACCGAAAATCGCTATAGCGACTACCGCGATCAAGTCTTGGCGCACATCGATGACCAACAGTGGCAAAAACTGGACGATGTTTTTTGGACCATCATCCCGTTCGGCACCGGTGGTCGTCGCGGCCGGATGTACGAGATCGGTTCCAACGCGATTAACGATCGAACGATCGGTGAAAGCGCTCAAGGGCTCGCTGACTACGTCGTGCAATATCACCAAGGCTCGAAATCACTATCTTGTGCGATCGCTTACGACACACGGCACCGTTCACGTCATTTCACCGAACTGTGTGCCGAAGTCATGGTTGCCGCCGGAATCAAAGTCTATTTGCTCGACGACTATCGCGCCACTCCTCAGTTGTCCTACGCCGTTCGGCATCTCGGTTGCGATTGCGGCATCATGGTCACGGCCAGCCACAACCCACCGAGCGACAATGCGGTCAAAGTGTACTGGTCCAGTGGTGCTCAGGTTTTGCCACCACACGACAAAGCGATCATCGAAGGCGTGATGAATTGCCAAGAAATCAAACGAGCGAATTTTCAACAGGCGCTTGAAGATGGAATGATCGAGATCGTCACCGAACAAATTGACGTCGCTTATCTTGAGGCCGCTTCGAAGTGCGCGTTCGCCGGACCACGCGAAGTTAAGATTCTATATTCGCCGCTGCATGGGGTCGGTGAAGCAGCCGTTGTTCCGCTCTTGCAACGAGACGGATTCGAGCACGTCACCGTTTACGAACCTCATCGCGAACCGAGCGGCGATTTCCCGAATGTTCCCGGCCATGTTTCCAATCCAGAAAACACCGCCGTGTTCACCAAACCGATCGAACAAGCCCGCGCCGAAGGATTCGATCTTGTCTTGGCTACCGATCCCGACTGTGATCGTCTCGGCGTGGCCGCGCCCTTGACGACCGACACGTCGGGACCATGGGGCACTTTTACCGGTAACCAAATCGCCGCTCTGCTTGCCAACTACGTTCTTGATAAGACGCCGGTCGCTCGTCTGAACGAGAATTCATATGTCATCAAGACATTGGTCACGACCGAATTGGTGCGCCGGATCGCGACCTCACACTCGGTTCGATGTGTCGGCAACCTTTTGGTCGGTTACAAATACATCGCCGAAGCGATGGACCGCGAAGGACCCGATGACTTTTTGTACGGCTGCGAAGAATCACACGGGTATTTAGTCGGTTCGTATGCACGGGATAAGGATGGCGCGGTCGCGTGCATGATGATGAGTGAGTTGGCGGCGGACTTGAAATCGAAGAACCAATCGATGCACGAGTATCTCGGCGCACTCTATCAACAGCACGGTTACCACCGCGAAAATTTGATCAATGTGTTCATGGAAGGCAGCGAAGGCATGGCCGCGATGCAGGCGCTCATGAAAGCGTTCCGCAATGACCCGCCGAAAGAACTCGGCGGCATGCCGGTCAAGCAGGTCCGCGACTACCAAGGACAAACGATTACGACACTGGGCGAAACGAACACGACCGCGCCGCTCGAAGGTCCCGTCGGAAACCTGATCATCATGGACATGCAGCAGGACGGCAACTACGTCGCCGTGCGTCCCAGCGGCACTGAACCGAAGGTCAAGTTTTATATCTTCACGCGTCTCGAAGCTAGCGAATCTCAAAACCTTGATTCCGCCGATGTCCGATTGGGCGATCGTATCCTGGCCATCGAAAACGACGTGCGTGATTTCGCAAGATTGGCGACGGCTTAGGATCAAGCATCATTCAATCTTCTGCAGGTATCCCGTGCTCACCGGCGTGTTCATTGAGTCGGCATCGTGAACCGAAGCGTCAGCTTTGAAGTTTGGCTTTTGCCTTTGGTATTGGTTTTTCGTAACCCGCTGCGAATGAGAGGGATGAGTCAATATCAATAATCCCTCGCTTACGCTGCGGGTTACGATTCGGGCGCAATCGATGGGCTGTAGGCTATGCTTTCGGGGAATGCCTCGTCGTTTGGCCGCGATTCAGCGGATCCGGTTGATCGCCTTGACCGCTAGTCGAGGCAGATTCTTTCGGATCAGTGAGCCGTCGGGCACGGCGTCCTTCTTGGGGCGAACGATTAAGTCATAACCCACTGGGATTTTGGTACGCTGGGTTCGGAATGATTCGCGAATCCAACGCTTCCATTGATTTCGAACGACCGCCTTACCGGTTTTCTTGGGAATCGTGACCCCCAAGCGAGTCGGTAGGCTTTCGTGTGATTGGTCCGGACTGAAATTGGTCCGTGGCAACGCAAAGACCACGATCGTGCCGTCCGCTGCGCAACCGCCCGCCCGCAGGACCCTCGTGAAATCATCGCCACGAACGACGCGGAGTTCTTTGGGGAAACAATTATCCAACGCTGCCCGCCATCAACGCTTCGATCGGCGAGAACACGATCCGCCCGCCGACGATCGTGGCGATCACCTGTCCGTGCAGAGTGCGCCCTTCCATCGGGCTGCTTTGGCATTTCGATTCAAAATTCTCGGGACGGACCGTCCAAGTGGTGTCCGGGTCGATCACGACGACGTCGGCGGGCGCTCCGACGCTCAACGTTCCCGCGTTCAGCTTGGCGATCTTTGCTGGGTTTGTTGATAAGCATTCGATCGCCCGCGTCCAACTCAAGATACCGGTCCGAACCATGTCGGTGATCGTTGCTGAAAGGGTCGTTTCCAATGCGGCGGTTCCGAAGGGGGCGGAATCCAGGTCATTGCCTTTCTTTTCCCTCGCTCTTGGCATGTGGCCGGACTGGATGGCGTCGATCGTTCCATCGGCGACCGCGTTTTGCAACGTCTCGACGTGCCGCGGGCTACGCAAAGGCGGGTGAACTTTAAAGCGGGCATCGAAACTTCGCAGCAGTTCATCACTGCCGTGAAGATTCTGCGGGCACACCGAAGCGGAGATCACGATATCGCGGGCCTTCACCCGGCTGATCATGTCGATCGCGCCCATTGTGCTGACCGGGCCGACGTGCAAACGTCCTTTGGTCGCTTCGGCCAATCGCACGTCGCGGGCGATCGCCAAATCTTCCGCTTCGCTCGGTAACCCTTTCAGACCCAAGGACAAGGAAACGCACCCGTCGTGCATCACGCCGCCCTCGGCGAGTCCGGGAACTTCCGGGCGATCGAAAATCGGCAGGTCCAGCATTCGGCAATAATCCAAGGCACGCTTCAGCAACGCGTCGTTGGGCATCGGACGGGGCGAATCACTGAATCCGATCGCTCCGGCCTCGTGCAAGATCGCCAACTCGGCCATCTGTTCGGCTTCGCGTCCTTTGCTCAAACATGCGATCGGAAAAACGCGAACGCCGCCGACCCGTTGCGACATTTGAATCACCAACTCGACCGCCGCTGCGCTGTCGATCACGGGATTGGTATTGCTGCAGCACAGGACCGAGGTGTATCCGCCTGCCAGCGCCGCGTTGCTGCCCGATTGAATCGTTTCGTCTTCTTCACGTCCGGGCTGACGCAGTTCGGCTCCCAAGTCCACCAAACCTGGGGCGACGATCTTGTCTGCGGCATCAATCCACTGTGCATCATGCGGGACGTCGCCGTCGGCCGGGTCCAATGCCTTGATGCGACCGTCAACGATCAACAATCGAGCTACACGGTCGATCGAATTGACCGGGTCGATCACATGGCCTCGGTCGATCACAAGCGGCGAGGGCGTCCCATACATAGAAGGCTGTTGAGCGATCGCGGTGGTGAAATGATTCAAATTAAGTCCAATGTCCGTTTTCGGGGGTCGAGCCGATATCTAAACCAGATCGATGTCCGGTGCTTGCAATCTCGGCGTCACTCGCACCGGCGAGCAACCACAAAGCGGCCATCCGCACCGCGATGCCGTTGGTGACCTGTTCCAAAATCACCGAATGCGGCCCGTCGGCGACTTCCGGAGTGATCTCCACGCCGCGATTGATCGGACCGGGGGCCATGATCAAGATTTCCGATTTGGCCCGACGCATGCGGTCCCCGTTCATCGCGTATAACGCTGCGTACTCGCGAACACTCGGGAACGGTCGGGTGTATTGCCGCTCGAACTGGATCCGCAAAAGGTTCAGCACATCGCAACGTTCGACAATGTCATCAAGCCGGTGGGCGACCTCAAATCCGAGTTCTTCCCAGCGGGCACTCACCAGGGTCGGCGGTCCACAGATGATCACGTGCGCCCCCAGTTTGCGGAGCCCCCACAGGTTGCTGCGGGCGGTGCGGCTGTGGGCGATATCTCCGACGAGCGCTACCGTTTTTCCCGACAGTACGGTTTCGGGGTCCAACGATTCGCTCCGCCAATCACGACGGCCGCGATGTTGCAAGATTGTCAGGATGTCCAGCAAGCCCTGGGTCGGATGTTCGTGCGGGCCATCGCCAGCGTTGAGCACCGAACAACCTAGCTCGCGGGCGAGCAGGTGTGGCGTGCCCGGCGTGTAGTGCCGCGTCACCACCCAATCGACGCCCATCGCCTCGATCGTCTTGGCCGTATCGACGAACGTTTCACCTTTGGCCACGCTGCTGCCGGCGCTGCTGAATTCGACCGTATCGGCGCCTAACCGTTTCGCCGCCAAAGAAAAGCTGTTGCGGGTCCTTGTGCTGTTCTCAAAAAACAAATTGGCACACGTTTTTCCAGACAACAACGGCAGTTTCGAACGGCACCCGTTGGTCATTTCCTTGAGTTGTTGAGCCGTCCTTAAGACTGCCATCAACTCCACCGCCGCCAACCGCTCCAGATCCAAAAGATGACGATGCCGCCAAATCGTCGGGAAAATAAGCGTCTGAGTTTCGATCGTCGTTTCCATACGCGCAGTGTAGGCAACGATGCCTTGGACGTCACCTCCCCCCGCATCCTGTGGCCTGGCCCGAAACCGGACTCTATGGTCGGAATCCCCGAGAATCTTCCCACCAAACGATCGCCGAAGGTCAGTAGACCCAAACCGGATCGAACGCCCAAACAGCCTACTAGACCTGCAGCCTCCAGCGCCGTGTGAGGTGATCGATACTTGCACAGAGCAACAACGACGCAACCAAAGATTTTGAACTGTTCATTTCATGACATCACACCATCAACGACGCGTCCATAAACATCCGTCAGCCGAAAATCACGACCGGCGTAGTTGAAGGTCAGTCGTTCATGATCGAGGCCGAGTAGATGCAGCATCGTCGCATGCCAATCATGAATGTGGACGGGATTCTCGATCGCCTTCTGGCCGTATTCATCGGTGGTACCGTAGGATAAGCCTGCTTGAACGCCGCCGCCCGCCATCCAAATCGTGTAGCCTTGGTGGTTGTGATCTCGGCCCGTTCCACTTTGAGCATACGCCGTCCGCCCGAACTCGCCGGCCCAAACGACCAGGGTATCCTCGAGCAGGCCGCGTTGTTTCAAATCCGTGAGCAAAGCCGCGACGGGTTGGTCCGTCGCTAGACAGCTTTCCTTGAGTTTGTCCTGAAGCATGAAGTGGTGGTCCCAACCGATCGGGGAGGTGATTTCGATGAAGCGAACGCCGGCTTCGGCCAACCGCCGCGCCAGCAAACATTGTCGACCGAAACGATCCGTCGCCAAACCGGCCCCGATCCCGTACTGGCCCAGCGTCGATTGAGACTCCGCCCTCAGGTCGAGTAACTCGGGGATTTCATCCTGCATACGAAAGGCCAGTTCAAACGATTCGATGGCCCCTTCGATCTCGGGTTGATGGACCTCTCGATGAAGTTTTTGATGGTTCAGATCGCGGATGAAATCGAGTTGGCTGCGTTGCTCGGTCGCCGACAAACGCGAGTTAGCGATGTTCTTCAGGGGTGGGCCGGGTTCTTGATCGATGCCCAACAGCGCGGCATAGAAACCGGGAATTTGATTTGTCCCGATCTTGGTACCTTGAAAGATCGCGGGCAGGAACGAACTACCGTAGTTCCGAGCACCGCCGTTGTCGGCGGGCGGATTGATCGTCACGAAACCTGGCAGATTCGTGTTCTCGGTTCCGAGTCCATACAACGTCCACGCGCCGATCGAGGGACGGGTGAACTGAAAACTGCCGGTGTGCATCTGCATGAAGGCCTGCGAGTGATTGGGCAGGTCCGTGTGCATGCTGTGGATAAAACAAATGTCATCGACTTTCTCAGCCAACTTCGGCATCGCGTCGGAGACCCAGGCACCCGATTCACCGTGCCGAGCAAAGCGAAACGGGGAAGCCATCAGATTGGCATGTTTCCCATCGCCGGCGTCCTTGGTCAGCTTGGGTTTGTACGCGAACAGATCCAGTTGGGAGGGCCCGCCGTTCATGCACAAGAAAATGACCCGTTTCGCCCTCGGCGGAAAATGGGTCGGCCTCGCGGCCAAGGCCGAAACGCGTCCGGCTGAATCGCCGGTTGCGGATTGCTGGGCGGCCGCCTGATGGGCCAGACTCGCGAAAGCGAGATAACCAAATCCCGAAGCCGCCGATTTCAGCATCGTTCGACGCGAAAGGCCAACGGCGTGATCGAAGTGAGTCGCTTTCCACATGATATTGTCTCAAAATCCAAAAAGAACATCGCCCAAAAAACACGAACTTCCACCCCTACAAGCCCGACGTGCAACGGCGTGTTGATTGAGTTCTCATCGAAACCCGAAGCGTGAGCGAGGGATGACTCAATATCAATTATCCCTCGCTTACGCATCGGGTTACGATTAAATCAACACGCCGGCAAGCGAGGGATCGGGCTTGTATGAAAACTTCAATCAAGGTTGCGAAACTCCCCAGTGCACAACAATGCCTGACAAAAGGTTCGCCATTTATCCGGAACAATCTCGTCGGCGTCGTTGGTGTTGGATTCGTCTGATTGCAAATACGCGATCGAGCGTTCGGTTTCATCCGGCGTGGGGGCGCGGCTGAAGCAAAGTTGAAATGCCTTTTCGATCCGCTGTTTCACCGACCCTGGTTCGGAAAAGAGCCGTTTGGCGAAACCTTCGGAACGTTGCTCAAGGAAGGGACTATTGAGCAGGTACAAAGCTTGGATCGGAACGTTCGTGGTTTCCCGGTTGCCTGTCACCAAACTTGGTTCAGCAAAGTCGAATAGGTCGAGAACATCGGGTAATCGATCGCGGATCACTGGCAGATAAACCGACCTCTGCAGGCTGCCATCGAGATCGGCGGGAAGCCGTTTGTCCAATCCGATCAATGAGATCGGTTTGTCGCCGATGACGCGCCCGACGAGTGAACCGTCGGGCCGAGTGGGATCGAGTTCACCGGAGACCGCCAACATCGCGTCGCGAATGTACTCGGCTTCCAATCGACGTTTGGGCATACGCCACAAACTTCGATTCTCGGGATCTTGTTCAAACGCGGCTTCGCGGAAAGTCGACGATTGACGGTAGGTTCGCGACAGAACCAAGCCCCGGACCAGCTGTTTAATCGACCAGCCGTTTTCAACGAACTGCACCGAAAGCGTGTCGAGCAATTCCGGATGGCTGGGCGGTTCGCCCGTGACACCAAAGTTATCCACCGTCGCGACGAGGCCGGTCCCAAACAAGTGTTTCCAAACGCGGTTGACGATTACACGACTAACCAACGGATGATCGGGATCGGCTAGCCAACGAGCCATTTGCAAACGGCCACTTTGGTCATGCGGAATCGCATAGGTTTGCGTGTGTGATTGCAGAACTTGCGGCACGGCGCGAGGGATGGTCGGCCCCAAACGTTTGACATCGCCACGCTCATGCAATGGCGCATCCGCCGCGGTTTCCGCGTCCAAGACTCCCATCGCGAGTGGCAAGGCCTCACCGCTGTCGGATACTTTCTCAAGCTGTCCTTCGATCCCACCGCTCTGCCAAAACACTCTCAACGCGTCTCGTAGGGTGAACATCTTTTCGGGCTGCTTGCCGCTGAACATGGCTTTTTGGGCCGCGTCCATGTCGGCTTTCTCGGCGCGCAACGCCGCAAGTTGCCGAGTCAACGTTTCGACACGCTCGGGTGGGATTGAATCGTGCAGGATGGTTTGACCGATCACATCGGGAAGTCGTAGCGGATCTCCGCCGATCCGGTTGGCCGGGGAAACGGCGGTTCCGAAGAACGTCTGGGTACTCGCGAAGATACCGGCCAAGGCGTAGTAATCCTTCATCGTGAAGGGATCAAACTTGTGATCATGACAACGGGCACATGCCACTGAGTTTCCGAGCAAGGCACGCGTGACCGTGTCGATTTGTTCGTCCACCACGTCGGCGCGAAACTGTTCCTCGTCTGTCGCATCCAAGTTCTTCGGCCCCACCGCCAAGAAGCCGGTCGCGATTAACAGTCTCGCCCGCTCGGCCGCGTTATCAAAAGGGAGCTGATCGCCGGCCAATTGCTCGGTGATGAACCGATCAAAAGGAACATCCTCATTAAAACAATCGATCACGTAATCGCGATAACGCCACGCGTACGGGAACGAGATATTCGCTTCCGTGCCACTGGATTCGGCAAACCGAGCGACGTCGAGCCAATGGCGTCCCCATCGTTCGCCGAATTGTGGCGTCGCGAGCAACCGGTCGACTTCACGAGCGAGTGCCCGATCCAATCCGTTTTTTTTGACGCTCTCGGTGAAAGCCAACAATCGCTCGGGCGAGGGCGGCAGACCGACGAGATCGAAATACAGACGTCTTAGCAACTCATGCGGTGGGGCATCAGGTGAGGGTGATTGGTCGTGCGTTTCTAATCGAGCCAAAACGAAACAATCGAGCGGTTGTTTCGGCCAATCGTTCGCGTGGATGTTTGGAGCACCGACCGGGCGAGGTTTTTGATATGCCCAAAAGTCGTCATCGGATCGCTCCCAAGCTGATTGTTCAGAAGGCTCACCGATGCGTGGATCAGGGGCACCGATCTCAATCCATTTCTTTAATTCCGCGATGACGGAATCGGGAAGCCGCTCTTGTTTGGGAGGCATCTTCAAATCGGGGTCGTGATGCCCGATCGATCGAATAAGCCAACTGTTGGACGGATCACCGGCAATCAGAACCGGGCCACGATCACCACCGGTGCGCATGCCGGCTTGTGTATCGAGCCTCAGGTTTCCCTCGGCCGCACCAGCTTCGGCGGAGTGGCACGGATAGCAGTGTTCCACCAAGACCGGGCGGACTTTGGATTCAAAAAACTGGAGACCTGCGTCCGACTGATTCGGCGTCGAATCGTCTGCGGCAAGAGTTCCTGAGCTTACAACGAGCGAGATTGACCAAGCGAAAAAGGACAAAACGCCGAAGAACAAGCAGCGGCGAACGTTCACCGATCGGATCGTCATCGTCTCGGCGGAGTCGATATCGTCGAAGGTTAATTTGTGAATCAAGCGGAAATTCCCGTCGGTGGGCTAAGAGCAATCTCCTATTCTATCAATACCGACCCGGTGGGAGTGAAGATAATTTTGTTCACGTTGTGTCCGCCCGCCGCTTTAGACCGAAGCTAGTTCACAGTAGTCCGGTCGATCAGCGGCGGTGGTGTTTCGGTAAGCTCGAACAATTTGATCGTTCCGAACGAGGAAGCTTCCACCGAGTTGAAACCCGTCGCCTCCGAGTTTACCGACCGCGTGCCTTGATAAGATGGCCGCTTGAAAACCTTTCCACCAAACGCTCGGACCGAACAATTGCCCGAACGATCCTCGTTGAAGTTGGTAGGCCCGATACAACACACACTGCGGATCACTGACTCGGGCCACGTCGCCGAGACCATAGCCGGCAAAGTACCGCGCCGTTGACTCGTCTTCGTCGTCCATGTGGACCAAGACCACGGTCGCCTTTGCCTCGATTTGATTCCGATTCTTCGCGAGATCGGCCAATGCTTCGCGGCAGAACGTGCATCCGCTGTGTCGCAGGAAGACGACCAACAGATTGCTTCGTTGACTGAGCGTCGACAGGTCTTCACCGCTTTGAGTGACCGCTTTGCGATTGGCATCCGCGATCGTCATCATTACCTCGGACGTCGGCAAGTTCCATTGTTTGAACGTCAAGTACAAGATCGCACCGAAGGGCAACCACCAGATCAAATCGTTGCTCACGTTCAACCATAACCAAGATGCGGGCAAACGCCCCGGTGTCCCCGGGGGGATCGTCAACACGTTATGAACCATGCCGATCGGGCCCAGAACCTTGCCCAAGAATCCCACCAACACGATCGGCCAATGACGGGTCGGATCGGTCGCGGCAATCCCATAGCCGATCCCGTACACGCCGACAATCATTCCCACGCACTGCCAAATGCCGGGATAAAGCGGTGGTTCCATCCCGGTCCACCCAAAAAGGTCACCGGGGCGTAAGATGACCCAGGTTCCCCATATCAGGTTGTAAGCGGCGGCGGCGCACAGAGTCAGGGACATCCAACGCGGCGAAGTTCGACTCATGATCTGATATCTACCACGCCGACGACCTGAAATGATTCGATTAGGCGTTTTGCGTGCCAACCTTGAGCGTATGCGGAGAACTGAATTCGATACTTCCCCGCCGGGACATTGGGGTTGTCCTCTTGCTGAAACGTGAATCGAACCCGACTTGATTCGGTGATCGGAGCCCCACGGTTGATGACGTGCGAACCATTGATTTGGCCACGCAACACGATCGGTTGTTGCCGACCATCCCGAGCGATCGCGTTGACGGTCATTTTGGAATGAGTCCCTTTTGCGTACCACGTTGCCGACTCGGGACTCGGCGCATCGGACTGTGTCACGTGAACGTGATCGACGGGCACATAGTAGTACACGCCACTCTCTCCATTCATCACGTCTTTTGCATAGTCTTTGCTTTCGTCACCGAGCTTAATCCGTTGCTTGCTCAAGAAACGGTCTGAATCGCCAAGCTTTCGGAAACCGATTTTCGTTTCACCGGGCTGCGGCGGTATCGCTTGGTAATAGGTTCCATCGCGATGTCGATAGACGCTCGCGACTTGGAACTCGATGCCCGGTTGGTGATCCAAGATCGGCCCGTAGTAGTCCTCCATGGCTTGATGGAGTTGTTGTGCATCCGGGTATCCTCCGGGCACCAAAACGGCATCCATGTCGCGCAGCCTCAGCGCCGCAGCGGTGAAGCCGTGCTTGCGTCCGACGATCACGGGATCGGGCAGGGTTCCATGAGGAGCTTCAATCTTGCGGGTATCGAGTTCGATCCGTTGTTCGGCTCGGAAGACCAATTTTGCCTCCACGAATCGGGTGGAGGCGGGCAGGTTAACGTGGAACTGATTCATCACTTTCGGATCAATACGTTCATCCTTGAGCGGGAATGAATAGACGGTACCGCGTTGGTCGGTGACTTCCAACACGCATCGTGATCGGGCCAGCGCCGGGTCGGAGTTCCGAATCGTTTCGGGGGAAAACACATTGCCCCAATTGCCGTACAGCGCCGGATAGATAAACGCGGGCATGTCACTGGGTTGAATCGGATCGTACAGCCCCAACAACGTCACCACCGGAACGCCGATAAGGTCCGCTTTGGGTGAATCGACGTTGGAAACCGTCATGGTTTGTTCGGCCGCATCCCATTTGCGATAACCAGTGGGGCTATCGGGATCCAAGACACCGGATTCGGAGCCCACCTTGTCTTGGATCATGTTTAACGAATAGGGCGTATGCAATGTAAAGACGCTGATTTTGCCCATCGGTTTGCCGCCCGCCATCGCGTCAGCGCCGAAACCATAAGGGAAGTCGGTCTCGGGAGGTGTGTCATTCCATGCAAGATTGCCGATCAAACGGTGCTTGAATAAATCGTAACCCCAAGCACCGTTTCGGGAGTGAACGCTGAGTTCCTTTCCGCCGGGATAGTGCGGCAAGCCGTGGTCGTGTCCATACTCGTGTGAGAATTCGTTTCCGGTCGTATTCATCAACGTCAATTGGCCGCCGCCGCCACTGAGTCCGTGACGGACGGTGACTGATCGGGCGTTTCCGTTCTCGTCACGCTCGGTATAAACGCCGGCACTCGTGTGCACGGTGGTTTGTCGAAACGGTCTTGGTTGTTTTTCGGTGCCTCCGGCGGACGACGAGATGCCAATATTGGCGTAGTTGATTCCGGTCGAGACCATACCTTTGGCGATGTCTTGTCGCATATCGCCATCGTAGACGCCGGCCCCTTCGAACGTGCTTCGTTCGGTGTACACATTTCCGTTGGGCATCACGACTTTTGGGAAATGAATCGGCAAGTACTGAGCCGCAATGAATTTGGCGACGGGAACCATTTGGAAATAGTTGATCGCCAATTCGGGCGACTGGTTTTGATCGGGACGGCACCACAGGTTCACTTGAACATCCGACGGCGGAAGCAGCATCCCCAGTTCGATGTGTTGTGTCACGAGTTCGATCGGCGGCCCAAATTCGAACTCATCTTCGTCGAGCCGTCCTTCGGCCCCAAGTTCATTACGGATCGTCACCGACAAACCGAAATGCATGAACGTCCACGGCACTACCGCCGTCCAAGCTCGCTTGCTGTAGACGACCGGGGGCCGGCCATCGGAATTGCCTGAATCGTTCCGTGGTTGGTACCACGGTGGCTGAAGCGGCAATCGCAGTTCCTCGCCGTTTTGTTGACGGAGCAACACTTGGTAAACGCCTGAGGCTTGTTCAGTGTCTTGGTTCGCATTCGGGGCGGCCGGAAAGAAAACCAAACAAGCCGCGCGATCGGTCACCAACAGCGGTCGCTTTTCATCACCCCGCTTGGGGCCGACCAGTGTGTTCTGAATGAACGCCACCTCGCCCTTCAAATTACCCGCAAGGTTCGAGCGGATTTCGCGATCGCCGGTAAAGTCGATCGCCCGGTCCCAATACGCCGGCTTATGATCGTCGGCGGTCGTGGTGCCGGACACGAACCCCAGGATGCAAACGATACCGAGATTCAATAGTTGGCAATCAAATCGTGAAAGATGGCGTAGCGCCAATAAGTCGAGCATCATGGGGAGGATTGTCATAGGAGGGTTCATGGCACGGACGGTGGAACCCTCGTGCCGGGTTATTGCAACGCCGCGAGCAGCGGCAATCGTTCCTGAGTGGAAACGACCACCCCGCCGGGCTTCTCAACCGTAATCGCGAACGCCGCCGGGGCCAATACCGGAAGCTTCGCATTGATCGGAATGATCACTTCGCCCGATTCATTTATATCAAAAACGCCGCCGTCGATCGGTTCGTCATCGCGGGCCGGGTCGATGATCCATAATTGATACTGTTCTTGGGTGGGCTCGTTGACCGGCATATGAACGAATCGCATGTAGCCCATTTGTTGATCGTTACTCCAAACGACGTCTCCCTGAACGGGTTGATCGAACGGATGTTTGCCTTCGGACCACGGCACACGAATCAGGTCGGGCGAGGTGGAAATCAAACGATCTCGCTGCTGAGCGAGCGAACGTTCAGCCGGCGGAATGTTCGCGTACCAAATTCCCAGCGCCAACAATAGCGATGCGGCGCACGCGATCCAGGCGATAGTTTCGCGGATGGTCGCGGCCCGTGATGGTTGTGGCGTGGGAACGGTAACAGGTGGCGAGTTGTTGACGTCTTCGTGGTCAGGATCATCAAGACTGCTTTGATTCGATTGAAAAAACGTCGCCGCATCACGGAGGATTCTTGTCCGCAACTCGATCGGCATTTCATCAATCGGTTGCTGCAACGCGATTTGGACGCGGGCCATCGTCGTCTCCAATTCGTCAAGCGTTTGTTGATCGCGCGACGTCCATGCTTCGGCCTGCAATTCGGCGAGTTCGTCTTCGGTCAGATCGCCGAGAACGCGACCCGCCAACAATTCGTCGCGACGACGCGATTGACCGCTCGGATCACTCATGACGCACCTCCTTCGCTGGTCGTCAACATCGGCCGGTTCATGCACTCCCGCAACTGCAACATCGCCCGCCGCGCGAACGATTTGACCGTTCCCAACGGCATCGAAAGTTGTTTCGAAATGTCCATGTGTGAAATGCCGTGATGGACGGAGAGCTGAATCACGCGTTGCTGGTCCGAAGACAGCTTTCGAACGCACTCAAGAGCTTTGCTGGCCTCATCGGCTAGTTCGATCGGCTCGGTGCCAACCTGATCGGGAATCTCGTACTCGATCGCGGACATACTTTGGGTCGTCACGCCTGAGGTACCGCGTCGCAAACGATCGATGATTCGGCGTCGCGCGATCAAGGTAATGAACGTCGTTTCATTTGACTTAGCCGCGTCGAACACCTCGGCTTTCTTCCAAATCTCGACAAAGATTTCCTGCACGACGTCTTCCGCATCGCTCGCATTACCGAGCAAACGATTGGCCAACGACCACACCAAGCCGCCGTACTGATGCAAACACTCTTCCACCGCGGTTTGATCGCCCGCCGCAATTCTTGGCAGAATCTTGGTAGGGATAAGGCTTCGTTCCTGCGTCATGTCCGCTTCGTCATTTGAGAGTAGTTCGATCAACATTGGCTCTCGGCCTTAGAGTCTGTTTGCCGATCGCAATCGACCGCAAAAGCAACCGGATGCCAACCGCATCAGCGACGGCATCCGATGCCTTTTCTACGCAACGGCTGCGATTAGTTGCTGCCCAATTGAGCATACATTTGATCGATGCCTCGACGTAACGTCCATGCCCGTTGAGTCATGCATTGCTGATGGCTGGCCGAGGTCATCACGGAAGTCATGTGGTGCTGAAGCGATGCGTCAATTTGCGTCGACATCAAACCATTCAATGTTTCGTGATAGAGCTGGGCACAGGCCGCATGGTGTCCTGAATTGTACAAAGCGGCACCTTGAGCGATCGCGTTTTCAATGACTTGACGAGCGTTGGCGTTCTTGGCTGGCGGCATCAACACCGAATCGATGATGTGAATCACGCCATTGGAAGCGTCGATGTCGGTGGCAACGAGTTTTGCGTCGTTAATCATCGCACCGGCATCGGTCACCCGAACGGCGATCGACGAACCCTGCAAAGTCTTCGCAGATTTGGCGGCGACGGCGTCCTCGGAATAAACCCGGCCTGACACGACGTGGTACTTCAAAATATCGACCAACTTTTGCTTATTTTCGGGTTTCAGCAGCGTAGCAACGGTTCCCTCTGGCAACTTCGCAAACGCCTCGTCGGTCGGAGCGAAGACGGTGAACGGACCTTCGCCACCGAGTACCTCCGCCAAACCGGCTGCTTTCGCGGCGGCGAGCAATGTTTGGAATTGTCCGGCGGCGTCGGCGGTCTCGGGGATCGTTTTGTCCGCCGGCAGAATCACCGAATCGATCACGTGAATCACGCCGTTGTCGCAAGCGATATCCGTCGTCGTCACGGTCGCTCCGTCGACCATCACGGTCGAACCATCGACCTTGATATCAACGCGTTGACCATTGACCGTTTTGGCCCCTTTCAGGTCGACGACTTGGGCGGCCATGACTTTGCCGGGCACGACGTGATAGGTCAGAATTCCGGCGAGCATTGCCTTGTTTTCAGGCTTCAAGAGCGTTTCGACGGTGCCTTCGGGTAGTTTGGCGAATGCGGCGTCGGTGGGTGCGAAGACAGTGAACGGCCCTTCGCTCTTGAGTGTTTCGACCAAATCGGCCGCACCGAGTGCGGCGGCGAGCGTTTTGAAACTACCGGCTCCGACGGCGGTATCGACGATGTCCGCTGCCATGGCGGAGGTGGACACCAAGGCGGCCAGAGTGAGGGCGGCTACGCGTTTGAATTGCATCTTCATTTCTTCAAGTCCAGGAGAGTTGATTGGGTTGCGAGATTTCGTCTGACCGGCCGGGTCAGGTGAGTATTCGCAACCCAGTCGGGACCGGATGCAAGAATCTGAAAAGTTTTTGACGGTCGTCGACAATCCTGGACAACTAACGCGGTACGGCTACTTCGATCAAAACGCCGTCGCGGCGCGGGTTACCGTTGAGCCATCAGCTCGCGAATGACGCCGGTGTAGCGTTTGGTGATGTGCGCCTCGCGGCGGAACTCATCGTCTTTCATCAGTTCCCGGTGCAGCCGGCCAAGCCGATAGCCCGGGACGGACGGAAACAGATGATGTTCCAGATGAAAATTCACACCGTAAGGTGCGATGAAGAATCGCTCGACGAGACTCGGCAGAACCGTGCGAGTGTCGTTCAATTCATGAGTGCCCGGCGTGCCTAAATGCTCCGCAGTCGCGCGAAGACGATTGATCAAATTCAAGATCGTGTATCCAGATGTCATGTAAACAGCCATCAGGATCAACGTCACGCGAGGGTTCGCCTGAAACGCCCAAGCGAAGAATCCATACACACCGATCATCGACAAGATATACAGCACACGGCTTTGTTTCGGGAAATCCGGAGAACGGAAGTTGTTCCACGGGGCCCAGTGTTTGTAGAGGATCCAGGCCCGGTGGGTGTTCAACCCGAACGTACTTCGAAACAACACCCAAGCGCAAGCTCGTCTTGACTTGGGCCACTCATACCATTCGTGTTCTTCTTTCTGGGCGGCGAGATCTTGGTCTTCGCTCGTGTTCGTATAGCGGTGATGGCGGAAGTGTGTTTTCCGGTACAACGTGGTGCTCATTCCTAACGGAAACGCGATGAACAGATCACAGACCGCGTCGTTGATCTTGCGGTTGCGATAGAGCAACCAATGCGCCCCATCGTGTAGCATCACCCCGAGTGCCTGCATCCGACTGGCTAGGATCAATAGCGTGAGTAGGTAAACGAACCAATGATCCAAATAAGCCGCCGAGGCGAGTGACGCGACGATGACCGCCCATTGAAACATTAAGTAGGCCGTCGTGCGGTAGCCATTGACGACCGACAACGACCGCACGAGTTCCGCATGGCGAGTTCGAGGGAACCTCGCTAAGTCGCGCTTGCTCTCGGCATCGAGCGGCGCCTGATTCATCGCGGCATCTCGTAGAATCTCGTCTGTGGTTCTCGCAGCGGTTCTTGTGGCGGTTGTCATAGAATCTTCAACTATTCGGGGCGAATCGGGGGCGATAGTTTGGCGAAAACGAGATACAAGACCGGCGCGAGCACCAACACAACCATCGTGCTCAACGCCAAACCGAACGACAAACTCGTGGCCATCGGCGAAACCACTTGAGCCTCTTTGGAACGCTCCAAGAGGATCGGCAGCATCCCCGCTACGGTGGTGACCGAAGTTAACAATACCGCACGAAATCGTCGCCGACCACCATCGATGATTGCTTCGTGCAGCGGCAATCCGTCGGCCACCCGGCGATTGATAAAGTCGACCAGCACGATCGAGTCGTTCACGACGACGCCGGCCAACGCGACAATGCCGAAGATACTGAACAGTGTTAAGTCGATGTCCATCACGATATGACCGATGATCGCACCGATGAACCCGAAGGGAATGATGGCCAAAATCAACACCGCCTGCCAACTGGAGTTGAACTGGATCGTCAGCAACAAAAACATGGCGCCCAACACGACAAAGAATCCGATCAGGAGACTGTTGACGGTTTCGTCGGTCTGTTCTTGCTGGCCGGCCCATTCCAATTGAACGCCTGGGAACTCCTCGATCAGCCGGGGAACAAAATTGGCCCGCATGTCGGAAACGACATTGAACGCGTTGCCTTGGCTCTCATCGACATCGGCGACGACGCCAACGCTTCGCATTTGATTGACCCGGCGGATTTCTGAATAGCCACGGGTCACGTTCACGTCTGCCACTTCGCTGAGCGGTCGTTCGGTTCCATCGCCGTTGCGAATGCGGATGTCGTTGAACGTGATCAGGGTGTTGCGTTCTTCGCGAGGATACCTCACCCGCAACGGAACTTCATGGCGACCTCGCTGCAAACGCATGACCTCTTCGCCGTAGTACGACGCGCGGACGGTTCCGGCCAGATCGGCCAACGAAACCCCCATCGATTTGGCATCATCGCGGACCTTGATCCGATATTCCCATTTGCCCTGCCGGGTATCGGTGGCGATGTCCGACACGTACGGGTACTCGGCGAGCTTGTCTTTGCAACGCTGAATCGCCGCGTCAAGTTGGTCCAAGTTTTCCGCCGTCGCCATCAGGCGTATTTCGATCGGCAGAGATGCCGGTCCACGCGGCGTCGCTCCGTACGCGATCGCTTCGGAGCCGGGGAACCTCCCCGCCTCTTCCCGCCACATGCGCACGATGTCTTCGCTTGAAACGGTTCGCTCGCCGATGTCGTTGAGTTGCACGAACAGCCCGCCCAAATGGCTCGCCGGGGTCACGCCGATTTCATCGCCGGACGATCCCACGGTGCGTTGGACCGCTTGCACAAATCCTCGTGGATCATCGGTCATTTTTTCATCGATCGAACGTTGGTTGATCGTCCAGATGGCCTGTTCAATTCGCTTGGTCGCCTCATCGGTGACTGAAACCGGAGTTCCGTCGGGATACACGACTTGGCACGTGATGAACCCGAAATCGATCTTGGGCAATAGCAAGAACGGAACGCGTCCCGATCGCACGACGCCGACCGAAAGGATCAACATGCCCGCGAGGGTCGAAAGCACGATCGCCGGGTTGCGAAGCGACCAGCCCAGCACCGGTGTGTAAACCTTGTCGATCGTCCAAGACAACAAGCGTGTCATCCCGCCGTTGGCTTGTTGCAATAGCCAAGCCAATGGACGCAGCGGAAACAACAGATACGTCACCACATCCAAAAAGCGACTGCGTCGATGCGACAAGTGTGCTGGTAGGATCGTCAAACTTTCCAGCATGGAAATGATCAACATCGCACCGACGCATAACGGCAAGACGACGGTCAAGCGTTTGATGCGACCTTCCATGTACATGATCGGCGCGAACGCGATGACCGTGGTTAAGATCGCGGTGATCACCGACGGCATGACTTCATAGGCTCCGTCGATGGCCGCTTGCCGGTAGCTCTTGCCCATCTCGCGGTGCGCGTAAACATTCTCGCCCACGACGATCGCGTCATCGACGACAATCCCCAGCGCGATCAGAAACGCAAACATCGACGTCATATTCAACGTCTGTCCGCCGTACTGCATATAGATGCACGCGCCCAACAACGAGACCGGGATACCCAGCATCACCCACCAAGCCAATCGCATCTCCAAGAACAACGCCAGCACCACGAACACGAGCACCAATCCCATCCAGGCGTTCTTGGCAAGCAAGTCGAGCCGGTTCTTCACACTGGTGCTGCGATCTCGCATCGCGATCATCGTGTAACCGGGCGGCAGACTGTCTTTCTGCTCTTCGACATACCGCGTGACTTCTTCAGACACTCGGATCAAATCATCGGCACTGGTCGTTTCGACCGAGACCGAGATGGCGGGCCGTCCGTTGACTTCGTTGATCGTTCCGTCGACGGAGAACTCGTCTCGAACTTGCCCGAGATCACCGACCGTGAGCACAACGCCGCCGGGCTGGCTGACCAACGGGATGTTGGCGATGCCTTCACCGAGCGAACTCTTGTCACTGCCGCGAAGCAATATCTCTTGCGATTGTCCACGCAGCGTTCCGCCGGGCAGTTCCACATTGTTGGCCCGCACGATCTCGGCAACCGATTGCAGCGACAGGTTGTACTTGCGGAGCGTCTGTTCGGGGATCTCGATGTCGATTTGAAAGTCGGGCGTTCCAACCAAGTCGGCGACCGATACCGAAGGTAAGGCCAACACTTCCGTTCGAACCCGCTCGGCGATTCGGCGAAGATCCAAAATCGCGTTGGATCCGGGAGGCCCCATCACCGCGACGCGGATCGCGGTGACGAAATTGGTTTCCATTCGAATGTCGGGCTTCTCGGCAAGCTCCGGAAAGCTGGGGATCTGACCGACCAACGTCGTTACTTCGGTCAGCACCCGCTGCGCGTCGGCCTGTTTCGCGTCGGGATCGAGTTCCAACATCACGTTGCCGACACCCTCGCGGGCCGATGACGTCATCTCGTCGATGCCATCGACGGTTCGGATCGCTTCTTCGATCTTCTCAAGGATACCCTGTTCGATTTCGTCCGGACTGGCACCGGGATACACAACCGAAACGTTCAACACGTACAGTTCGAAGTCGGGCCAAAAGTCTCGGCGGAGTTGTGAAAGGCTGTACGCACCCAACAACAAAACGCCGAGCATCACGACGTTCATCGCCTGCCAATTATTCACCGACCACGCAATGATGGACTTCATCCGGCCGCTTTCTCGGTGGCGGTTGTCTCTTTCGTAGTCGTGTCCTTGATCGTCTTATTTTCGAAGGCCGCGTCTTTGACGAGCACGCCCCCGTTGGCGAGGGCCATCCCCGGCACGGGGTCGCTGATCGGGGACACAATCACACCGGGTGCCCGTTGGTTTGCGAGCGGAGTGAGGCTTGAGCCCAGATCCACGATCACTTGATCCTCGCTACGGCTAACGATAGTGATCTCTTGAACGGTCAATTGGTCGCCGACGTTCAGCCACAATCGATTGCCGGGACGAATCGCCGACTCAGGAACCTCGTGCAAGCGACGCGTCGGAACGGTATGAATGGTCACCGAAACGAACGTGCCACGCATCAACGGATCAGTTACCGTCGAGTCGTCTTGGTCAGTGCCCGACTCGACGCGAAACAGGCATGGATACGTTCGTGTGTCCAAGTCGATTCCCGCTCCATCGATGCGTTCCAAGCGGGCATCGTAACGACGAGCTTGAGCACCGAATTGATACTCCACCGTCGCCGACAACGGGGGAACCCGGTCATCGATCGCTTGATCCGATTCGGCTTGCGTGGTGGACGCTTGCGAACTCCAAACCCAGACCATTTGTTCGGCCGTCAGGTTGGCTCGCACTTCGACTGCGGACGTGTCTTCGATCGTCACGAATGAGGTCCCCACGGGAAGGAACGATTGTTCTTCGACCGACGAGGCGACCACGCGGCCACGAAGTGGTGATCGAATCGTCGTGCGATCGAGGTCCAGTTGGGCTCTTTCCAAGGCGACTTGTGTCAATGCTTGTTTCTCGACCACCAATTGTCGTTGGGCGATCAATTCACGCCGTCGGTTTTGCAATTCGACCAACGCGGACCTTGACGACAGTTCGCTGCGTTTGGCGACATCGACTTCCGAACTCGATGCGGCTTGGCGTTGGACGAGACTCGAGACGCGTTCCCGTTCGCCTTGGGCGATCTCGAGTTGTTGTTCGGCGAGGGCCATGACTTGTTGTGTGTTTTCGATACTGACATCGATCGACGCCAACTCGGCGGCTTCCTGACCTTGTTGGGCATTGAGGCGTTTGACTTCGATCTCGAACTCGGTTCGATCGAGTTGGATCAAGGTTTCGCCGGCTTGGACCATCCGCCCGTTGCGTAAGTTGGACGATTGTTCGACGACACGACCGGCGACCTCGGTGGCGAGTCGAATCTCTCGGAGCGGGACCACCACCCCGTTGGCTTGGACGGAAACCGGTCCGTCGTGCACCCGCAAGGGTTCGGTCAAAACGACGGTCGCGGCGGGCTTGTTCGGTTTCGAACGCGACGGTCGTTTTCGCTCGCCGAGCATCGTGTAGGCGTAAAAGCAAGCTGCCAAAACAACGACCGACACGACCCCATTGACGACCAAGTGGGTGGTCCGCGTGCGTGATGATGGGGAGGGTGGAGTCGTCGAGACGGTCACGGAGGTTAATCGCTAGAAAAAATGCCGACGGGGTTACCGAGTTCCAACCCCCGATCGTCTCGGAAGGTTCGCTCCGGTTGGTGATTCTTGGGAACACGTCAACGATGCGATATTCACGGCGGCGAATGATCGGGGAAGAAATGGCATTCTAATCCGTTTTGGCTGAGCTACTTGGGAAATGTTGTGGGCAATGACGTTTGCTTTTCCTCGTACACTAAGCATCGCATGAACAATAAGTGGCATTGGCTTCCAGCCTTTTTATACCCCGCAAGTCCTCATGTATTGCTCCCCTGCCAGCTCGTCTGGCAGGAAGCCGAGGTTGGCAAGCTAGACACGAGCCGCAATTCCCCCAACGATCCGATTTTCACTTGTGCTCGCCGCTTGAAGCGGCGAGCACAAGTGAAAATCGGATCGTTGGGAGGGCGTCGTTGTCTAGCTTGCGAACCTTATTCACCCACGAGACGAGCTCGTGGGGGTCAAAAAAGATGTGGGGTATAAAAAGGCTGGAAGCCTTGGCCACTTTGATAATGCGGCAGTTAAGTTCAGGCGATGCTAACCCTGATTGCGTAGGGCTTCGGTGGGGTGCAATCGGGTGGCACGGTAGGCCGGGATCAGGGCACCGACCAGGCCGATCCCGAGCCCGATCACCAGGCCTCGGACCCACACCGAGGGAGCGATCGACGGTTGCAACACGCCGGCGGCCGAGTCGGTCGCCGACAGGACGGTCAACAGCAACGCCGCACCCAAACCACCGGCGAGCGTCGCGGTCAGGGCCAGGAACACCGATTCCAAGAACACGATCGCGGCGACGCGACGAGTCGACCAGCCGATCGCTCGCAAAATGCCGATCTCGCCGGTACGTTCCAGAACGCTGGTCATCATCGTATTGAGCGTCCCGATCGCGCCGACCAACAACGCGATCGCCGAGGTCATGAACGCCATCGAACCGGCCAACTTCATTCGCGTATCGGTGCTGACAAAATCATCGGTCGCCAACGCCAAGAGTTTCGGATCAACCGATTCGATTTTCTCGATGACGGCGGGGAGCTCCGATTGCCCCACGTCTTCGTCGAGAATGACGTTGATGTAAGTCAGTTGACCTTCCCGGCCGGTCAATCGTTGCAACGCCTTGATCGGCAAGATCATCGAGCCGTTCTCCCACACGCTGCCGCTTTGAAAGACACCACCGACTCGGAACGGCTCATCGAACAGGTCGACCGCGTCGCCGACCTTCGCTTGCATCCGCTCGGCCAAATTTTGGCCCAGGTACACCGCATCGGTTTGACCGGTCGGTGTGATGCCATAATCATCGAACATCCACGAATCGGTTTCGATACCCATCGCCGGCACGCCGTAAATCTGTTGGTCTTCGATCGACATCGTTTCGAGCAACACACCGGCGGCCTTGGCAACGCGATCGACATTCGCCACGACGGCGGTGAAGTCGTCTTCGAGCGAACTGCTGAGCCGATCGGCGGTGCCTTGTCGTGAGACGACCAAATCGACGCGGTGCGATTCATAGACACCGCGAAAGGATTCTTGAAAACCGTCAGCGACCCCGACGAGCGCCATCACCGAACCGATCGCGGTGGCCAGCGCGGCGAGCGTCAAGAACGTTCGAAACGGACGCCGCGAGAGGTTCTTAAAAACGAATCCGAGGAAGCTCACGTGGTGAAACTACGCTGGTTCGGCGGACTGAGGCGTTTCATCGGAAGTGCTCCCGTCGTGGGCGGGTTCGTGATGAGTGGACGGCGTCTGTTTGAAACCAAGCAGCAAAATCAAGTAGAGAAACGCCATCGTCACTGGGACCAACGCGGTCACCCGTAATGCCATGCGACTTCCGTATAAGTTAGCTTCCGCGACGGGTGCGGCATCTTCGGCTGCGAAGGCCTTGTTAACTTGCCACCAATCGTATTGTTTGCGAAGTTCGTCGAACTTTTCGCCTTCCCAGGAGTCGCCGGCGATGGCACGCTCATTTTCGATCGCACCGCCGCTGTCGCCCAACATAGCGGCGACTGAACCATCGATTCCGGTGATCGGAGGAAAGAACAGGAATGCGTTCTCGTTCGGGGCTTTGACTCGCTGGAAAGTAGACGGCGCGACATCCTGAAGCTGGTTCGACGCGAAATAATCTTGTTTGTAACCGATGCCGGGTCCGCCAAGAGCTCCCGCAGAGAGCATCCCGATGCAGCCCATGATGGCCATACCGATCGTGGCGCTCTGTGGGTAACGTTCGCCGAGCACTCCCAGCATCGTGGGCCAAAGGAATGTCTTACCAACCGCATAGACGGTCGCGGCGAAGAACATGAACGGAACGCTGGTGCCGATGCTAATCAGGTACAAACCGACTGCTCCGATGATGGCACTCACCAAGAGCAAACCCAGCGACGAAATCTTGTGAACGATCGGTCCGGCGAAGAAACGCAAAATCGTCATCAATACCGACGTGTAAATGAACAACGCGGTACCCAACGTGGCACTGCTGAGGATGCTTCCCGTAATTTTGTTGATCCAACTGTCGGTGCCGAGTTCGACGTAGCCGACGCAAGCGTGAGCAAGTAAGAGAATCAAGAAGAACGGGCCGATCAGTTTCGAAATCATACCGCTATAAGAAGTCGCTCCCTGTTGGGCAGCCGTCTTCGGAAACGTTTCGAAGAGTGTGATGAAACCGTAGATCGCCACCGGAACCAAGAAGGTTGCCATGAGGATTTCCCAAGCAACCAATCCTTTGGCAAACACGATCAACCCGCCGATCACCAAACCGGCAGGCCAACCGGCGTGCAAAATATTCAAGTAGTGGGTTTTTTGTTCAGGGAACAAGTCTGCGGTAAGCGGATTGATGACACCTTCGCAAATCCCATTTCCGACCGCGAAGATAAACATGGACCAATAAAGAAGTGCGTAGACGGCCTCCTTACCACTGGCATTAAAAACCGGTGTGGCGGCGAACAGCATGACCGCTGATACCACGTGACAAACCAACGCAATCAGTAACAGTCTTTTATAGCCGACCGTATCAATCAAAAACCCGGCGAACAAAATCACCGCTCCAAACCCGACCAAACCACCGCCCGTGATTTTGCCCAATTCGGTCATCGTGAAGCCGAATTCAGCGGACCAGATTTCGAGCAATCCGCCACGCACCGCAAAGCCGACGCCGGCGGCAATGAGAGTCAGGATTCCTGCGGTAAGTAGTTTTTTTCGATTGTCCATAGTTGGTCGATGGTGGGGGGAAGATTGAAGGCGGATACGGCCCTTACAAGGGATTGACGGCAGTATAGTCGCTGCTGGGCCGATGAACTATCGGGTGCTCACACGCGTTGCAATCGCGTGATTCGGCCCGTGGCGACCCATTCGGCGACGAACAGGTTGCCGGAATGGTCGAAACAGGCGTCGTGTGGGTGAATGAACTTACCGGGTTGCCACATCGATTCATCGGTGCGAATCGTAAAGCCTTTGTTGGCTTTCTTGTCCGCCAAAATGCGTTCTTGGTCGCTGCCGAGCGTCGCCACCACGTTATGGTCGCGGTCGAGAATCGAAACTTGGGCCACCAATTCGGGGATCACCATCAAGTCCTCGTGCGTGTCCGCGTTGGCGGGCAAGCCGAATCCGGTGATTGTCTTTTGATAGTTGCCCGCCGGGTCGAAGGTTTGCAACGTGTTGTTGGCCCGGTCACACACGACGATTTGCGGGCCGAGATCAGCCTGTCGGCGGTCAATCCAAATGCCGTGCGGCGTTTGAAACGCTCCTTGCCCCTTGCCCGGGCCGCCGAAGCAGGACTTCCAATTGCCGTCGTAGTCGTAGCGATGAATGAAGAAACTTCCGTAGCCGTCGGCGACCAAGAACTCGTCGTCCAAGAATGCGAAGTTGGTCGGCATGAAGCGGTCGCGGCCCCAAATCTTGGCCGGGTTGCTCGCTTCGTCTTGAGGATAAACGCCTGATTCGATCGGCGCGTATTGCTGCCACACGAGTTCGCCGTCGAGAGAAAGTTTGGCGAGCGTCTTGGTTTGCTGGTAGCCGGCGATATAGAGGTACGGTGTGCCGTCTTCGACGTGGACTTCGATGCCGTGTCCGCCGCCTTGGAATTGCTCGCCGAAGGCGCGAATGAACTTTCCTTCGGAATCGAACACGAAGATCGACGGGTGATCGGCCAAAGCGGCATCGCCTTCATGGATCACGTAGAGATTGTTGTCCGGATCGACGGCCACGTTGTGCGTGATTTGCCAGTGATACTTGTCGGGTAACTTGGCCCACTGGTGATCAAACCGGTACTGGAAATCTCCCCCGCCGATGACGTCTTGGGCGGCGGTCCGTTTGGCGGTGATGATCGCGGGAGCGGCGACGGAGACGGCGGAAACCACAGCGGTCGTTTTCAGAAATTGTCGACGGTTGGAGCGACGGTTGGAGCCAATCATCGTGTTTGAATCCTAATGGGTGGGCGTGGGGTGAGACCGGTAAGATACCAAATGAATGTGCATCGAGTTGGACCACTGGCCTATAATCGGGGTATGAAACGTTTACCCGTGCCACCTGTCGTTCTTTTCTTGTTGGCGTCCGCTTGGTCGGGCACCTGGCTAGAATTCGCTTGCGCCCAAGACTCGGCGGAGCCTGCCGTTGCGATCGAGGCGGAAGGGGCGACCGGGCACGTGATTCCGATCGCGAGCCCCGTGTCGGCGCGAGAGATCGAGCAGGTGCTCGCCCAATTGTCCCGTCTGGCCCAAGCCGCTCGTCAGGATCGCGTGACGGTGGTGTTGCGATTCGCAGCTGAATCGGATTCACAATCGCCGACTGCGGAAACGCAGCCTGCTGCGGGAACGACGCTAGAAGATTCGCTACGATTGGCACGCGCGATCTCCGGTCCGGATATGAAGCGAATCCGCACCATCGCGTGGATCGATTCGGCGGTCACCGGCAATGAAGTGTTGTTGGTGCTCGCTTGTGAAGCGATCGTGGTTTCGCCCCAAGGATCGCTGGGCAGCGTTACGTCCGGTGGGCCTCCTGCGGATGAAACAACGGCACTGATTTATCAATCCATCGCGGCACGGCGTGGATTGTTGCCTGCCCCCGTGGTCTCCGCGTTGATCGACCCGGATTTAGAACTCGCCAACGTGCGAATGGCCGACGGACCGACGCGGTTCGCAATCGGTGACGAACTCGAACAACTCCGCGTCAGCGGCAAGGTCATCGAAGAGACCATCTGGTCGCCCCCTTGGGAACCGCTGACCCTGACGGCCGATCAACTGCGGCAATTGCGAGCGGCTACGGCGATCGTTTCGGATGAAAACGAAGTAGCCGATCGGTTGGGACTATCGCGGTTGCGAGATCCGGTGGCCACGCGAATCGAGAACGCCGTCGGTGTTTACGTCCGCATCAACGGTACCATCACGCGGCAGCGGGTCCGCCGTTGGCAAACCAACTTGGCCGCGACGATCGAAAAAGGAGAAACCAATACGTGGTTGATCGAAGTCGATTCGCCGGGCGGGGACTTGGTCGGCAGTGCCGCGTTGGCCGCCGTGATGGCCGATCCGGGCTCCACCATCGGTGCGGTCGGCGGCTTTGTTGCTCGCGAAGCACGCGGCGACGCGGCATTGATCGCGTTGGCTTGCCGCCCTCTGAGCATCCATCCCGATGCGACGTTGGGCGGCAGCGGTGCGGACGCCATGACTGCGGCGGATGTTGCCCGGCAAGCCGAGTTGATTCGCATCGTTGCGGATGCAACCAACCGCAGCGAGACGTTGATCCGCGGCTTGCTCGATCGAGACTTGGCCGTTCACCGTTTCGTTCATCGTCAAACCGGTCGGGTTCGTTTCGCCGTTCCAAGCGAAATCACCGCAGAATACAATGACAATCCGGCGAATGAGGGCACCGACGTCTCGTCCGTTTGGAAACGGGAAGAACGAATCGAATTATCTGAAGGCATTACAGCTTCGACGGCGATCGAACTCGGGTTGGCCGACGGGATCGCCGAATCGTTGCCGATCGCCGCGGCGGCGGTGGGAATGACGACGGTGCCACCGCCGTTGGCCGATCGCGGCTTGATCCGCTGGGTCGAACGCATGGGACGCAACGACCAACTCGCGTTCGGATTGCTGTTGGTCGGATTCATGTTGTTGTCGACCGAAGCGAGTGCACCGGGCTTCGGTTTGCCCGGTTTCCTTTCGATGTTGTGTTTCGCCTTCTTTTTTTGGACCAAGTTCCTGGCGGGTACTGCGGAGTGGGCCGAACTGCTCGCTTTCGGATTGGGGTTGGTTTGTCTGGGCATCGAGATTTTCGTGTTGCCCGGATTCGGCGTCTTCGGGATCGGCGGCTTGATCTTAACCGTGCTCGGCGTGGTCTTGATGAGCCAAACGTTTGTCATTCCCCGCAACGCTTACCAAGCCAGCGAAGCGGTCGGCGGAGTCTGGATGGCGCTCGGCGGGATGGGCGGGTTGGTGTTGGGGTTCATTGCCGTTCGCGCCTTCTTACCCAAGGCGGCCACGGCGGCGGGGTTGGCGATGGAGGTGCCGTCGGCGTCCTTGGAGGACTTCGAGCGGGTGGCCAACTACGATCATCTGATCGGCCAAACCGGCGTGGCGGCAACGCGGTTGCGTCCGTCGGGCAAGGCTCGCTTCGGTGATGAAATCGTCTCCGTGATTAGCGACGGTTCTTCAGTCGAGGCGGGGCAAGAGGTCCGCGTGTTGCAGGTGCTGGGCAACCGCATCGTGGTCGAAGCGGTCGAAGAATAATGCCTGCGTTCTATGCCGTGGTCCTGCTGTTCGCCTTTTATGCTCTCGTGTTCGCAGAGATCTTAATCCCCAGTGCCGGGTTACTGGGGATCTCGGCGGCCGTCGTCGCGATCACGTCATTGATCATCGCCTTGACGCATAGTACCGGGTTCGCGTTGAGCCTGTTCGGGGTGTACGTGGTGACGACTCCGATCGTCTTGACGGTTGTCTTGAAATTATGGCCGAAAACCCGCATCGGACGTGAAATGCTCAATCGAGATGCGTTGGAGATCCCTACCGCCGGACCGCCACCGTCAACCCTCGACGGCGTGCGGTTGGAAGAGTTGACCGGAGTTTGCGGCGTCGTGACCACGCCTCTGATGCCTCACGGGCAAATCAAGATCAACGGTCACAAAGCCAACGCGGTCAGCACCGGGCTCGCGATCGAAAAAGGCACGACCGTTTGGACCTTGCGAGTTCAAGGCAACGATTTGGTCGTGCGTGCGGCGACGACGGAGGAAATGCGGATGGCCCGCCCCTCGGAAACTCCCGGTCCGACCGGCCCGCCGCATGAGGACACGCTGGTCAAGCCGATCGACGTTGAACCTGGCGACTCCGAGACGATTCGTTCATCGCTGGAAGACATCGATCTGGAAACGTTCGACGAATTCGAAAAGCCCAACCCGTAGTTGGTCGCGAGATTTCAGACCAAGGTCACCGACCCAATCCGCCGCAACGCGATAGTGCTTCGTCAAAATCTAATTTTTGGGTGAGCCGAACGTGCTAGCGGGCTGTTGATTGAGTGCACGATTGGGCGTTTTCGTTTAACGGCAAGCCGCAGGCGTCTGCGTTCTCAGGCTCTGTCGCCTGCGGCTTGCCGTTAAACGATTAAATCAACAGCCCGCTAGCGTCGGGCGTTGAGCAATGCCCGCGGCTAGCGCCGTCGGCTCACTTCACTAACCCTAATCTTAGGGTTTGACGAAGCTCTATCGCGTTGCGGCTGATAACGCTACCGGTCGATTTTTTCCCAGCGAGTGCTACGCGAGCATCAAACGCGCGACGTTGATGTAGATCACAATCCCAAGAATGTCGACGATCCCGGCTACGAACGGGTTACTCATTAGGGCCGGGTCCAAGCCGAGTCGTTTGAACATCATCGGCAAAACCACGCCGCACAAGCATCCGCACACGATTACCGAGAGCAACGTGATCGGGATCACCAAGGCATCCCAAACCTGGGGAGCCAAAAACAAAGCGACGAGAAAACCGATCAGCGAGAGGAAGCTACCCAGCATCAACGAAACGAACACTTCCCGGATCAAGACTTTCGGCAGATCGCGATGCTGAACTTGACCACCGGTCATTGCGGTAATGACCAGCGTTGCCGATTGGCTGCCTGAGTTCCCGCCCGCGCTGATGATCAGCGGGATGAAGCACACCAACCAAGCGTAATTGGCGAGTTCCGCATCATAATGTCGCAATGCAAAGGCGGTCAGCAATGCAGCGAAAAACAAGATCGTCAACCAAATGCCGCGTTTGTACGCGAGCATGACCAAACCGATTCGCAAAAAATCGTCTTCGAGCGGCGCGACCGCCGCGATCCGTTGGGCGTCTTCAGTCAGTTCTTCACGAACGACGTCGATGACATCATCGTGCGTGATGATGCCCAGCATTTGGCGGCCCGAATCAATGACTGGGATGGCGAGCAAGTTAAATCGTTCCACTTTCTCGGCGACCGCTTCTTGGTCTTCACCGGCCAACGCCACGACGACGTCAGTCTCCATCATTTCACCAAGCGTTCGAGACGGTTTCTTCAGCGAGGAAACCAATTGCCTTGTTGAAACGATTCCACGCAGAAGGTTGTTCTCGTCGACGACGTAGAGATAGTAGATCGTCTCCAGGTCACTCGCTTGCCGGGCAAGTTCGTCGAGGGCCTCGCGGACGGTGAGTTTCTCGTCCAGTTTAGCGACCTCGGTCGTCATCAACGCCCCGGCGGTACCCTCACGGTAAGATCGAAGCCGTTCGATATTGCGACGATCAACGACCGGGAGCAGTGGCAGAATCTGATCGACGGTTTCGACCGGCAGCCCCTGGATCAAGTCCACCCGATCGTCTTCGGGGATCTCTTCGATTAGTTTCGCCGTTTCTTCAGCGGGCTCCGTGGCGAGCATCGCCAATTGCCGTGCTTCATCGAAATAGCCAAAAATTTCTGCTCGACGATCCGGTGCGGCGTGCTGGAGTACCTGCCAAGCCTCACGATTATCGAGTCCTTCCATGAACTCAGCCGTTCGCCCGGGGTTCAAAGTCACGCAAAATTCTTGCAATTCGGACGTTTGCTGATAGGCAAGCATCTCGCGAAGTTCGGGCAAGAACAGCGTATTGACCAAACGAACTTTCCTACAAATTGGGGCGAACGACGCATCGACAGTTCCCACGCTAACCAACCGTGCCCCCGGCGCGAAGGCACTGTTTGAGTAGCCGGAGGCGCAAGACTTCGGTATTCGAAGGAAATCAGTCTGAACTCTTGCGAGTCCAGCTACGATGCCCAGATAGCGGGCTGTCGGTTTAGTCCTCATCGAAACCCGAAGCGTGAGCGAGGGATACATACAAAGGACTTAACGGTGATTAATCCCTCGCTCACGCTTCGGGTTACGATTAAATCAACAGCCCGCTAGCACCTCCCGGGCCGCATTTCTAAATTCGTTTTCCGTCTTGGTGCGGCCGGGACGTTCTGCTAATTTCCGTTTTGTCGCTGCGACGCCAGGACGGCATCTCAATCGGCGATGGAAACTTCACAGCTCCGGAAGGGAATCCGACGTGGAAAACATCAAACAAGCCACCAAAACTGCGCACATTCGCTGGATGATCCGTCGCGACATGCCGGACGTCTTGGGGATCGAAAACGATTGTTTCGAGTTCTCGTGGACCGAAGACGATTTCATCCGTTGCCTGCGGCAGCGCAACTGCATCGGCATGGTCGCTGAATGCGACGACCGCGTCGTAGGGTTCATGATCTATGAACTCCACAAGAATCGTTTGCACATTTTGAACTTTGCCGTCCACAGTGAGTTCCGCCGTCGCGGCATCGGCAACACGATGATGCAAAAGTTGCTCGGAAAGCTCTCGCAAGAGCGTCGCAACCGGATCATGCTCGAAGTCCGCGAAACGAACTTGGAAGCTCAACTGTTTTTCAAGACGTTGGGCTTCAAAGCGATCTCGGTTCTTCGGGACTTCTACGATGACGCGACCGAAGACGCATACTTGATGCAGTTTCGTTATCAGCCCACCGCCGAAGAGTTGGCACAACCGCACAATCGCATCACGCGGATGGCAGGTTAAGAAAAAAGCGAGTCAACTTCAAATCCTAATCCGTTGAACTCGCTTCGTCGGCTCCTCAAATTCGATCCGCTGCGACAACTTCCATGTGACGCAGCGGCATCAAGGCTCACGTGGCGAAAGGGTTTGCCATGGGGAACGCAAAACGTTCCCCCGTAAGTGACGACAAAATGAAAGGGAGTGACGATCCGTGTCCCGGTAATTCGAAAATTACCGTGGTGGCGTCCATCTGTAACCATCTCCCGTGAATCGATCACAATCATTGTGACGAACCAGCAAACGACGCGGTCCTGCGCCGGCTTGATGTATTGGGATTCGATCTAGCGGCTCGACGCCCAAAGACTTTGTCGCTGAAACGACGAAGTATCTTGAGGACGAGAACGTTGATCGGAACGATCTTGGGCGAAAGACACCGAACCACTTGAGTGAACTTTGCATGCGGCGGAAGCTACTCGTTTTGGGCGCATCGATCACACTCCGTTTTGAAAAGCAAGACAAGCACAAGAGACCGCCGCGAAGGTGACGGAACTCTTATCGCGGTCGATTGCGGCGACCGGATTTGCTGTGTCGTTGAAGGCTCGAAGAATTTGCCTTCATCGCGATGCTGTGTCAACAACAAACTGCCCAGTTCGATGACAGAAAATTTTCGAAACGTCGTTTGAGCAAGAAAAAGCCGACAAGTTTGCGAGAAGATTTTTTTGTTCAAAATCGTCCGGATCGTTCGCCGTCGCGTGAACACGTCACGCAAGAAAGCTAGACTGTTTGTTGTCTTGAAAATCGCCTCACTTGCAAGCAAACATGCCAGCCGATCGCACCATCTCAGACGACTCGAAGATCGACGCACAAGGATCGACGTCAAACGAACCGGTACGATGGTTTGAAAAACAGTACGTGGCTGAAATGATGGGTTTGCTAGGTCCCGATACGTGCCGGCGTTTGGCAATCTTTGACTTACCCGACGGGTTCCGGCTAACTGTCATCGTTCCGGTTTACAACGAATGCGGGACCGTGGCGGATGTCTTGAAGCGGCTCCGGATGACGGGACTGCCGCTGCAGATCATTGTGATCGATGATGGTTCCCACGATGGATCATCAGAGATTCTGCGTTCACTGGCCGATGCCGACGACGTGACTTTGCTTCGTCACGATCATAACCGTGGCAAAGGTGCGGCGATCCGCACCGGCATCGAGGCTGCCACCGGCGACGTGATCGTGATTCAAGACGCTGATAGCGAATACGATCCCGCCGACCTGCGAACTTTACTGCAACCGTTGATTGAAAAATCAGCCGACGTCGTTTATGGAACTCGCTACGGTCATTGTGATCGTCAACTTTCACCATGGTGGCACCAAGCCGTCAACTCGTTGATCACGATCCTCGCAAGCGTTGCGATCGGTCCCCGATTGAGCGACGTCGAGACGTGTTACAAGATGGCCGGTGCCGAGCATTTTAAGGCGATCTTGCCGAACCTGCGGGAAGACCGATTCGGAATCGAAATCGAATTAACCGCTCGCTGGGCTCGGTTAGGACTGCGATTCACCGAACGGCCGATTCGCTACCAGCATCGCTGGTACGACGAAGGCAAAAAAATCACGTGGAAAGACGGCGTCTCCGCGTTGTTCTGCATCGCCAAGTACGGCCTGTTGCGACGCTAGGGCTCACTTCAGCCCCGCACCGGTCGGTTGTTTGCCCAAGGCACCGCGAACGCCCAGTTGTCGTGGGTCGCGGGCGATCTTGTCGGTGAACACGCGGACGTCGTCCAGGATCGGACGCACCCTCGCCGTCGCCGCTTCGATGTTCTCGATCGTGCGACGGACTTCAAAATACAACTCATCGTCTTCGAGCAAACGTTTGATCGTCCCATCACTATTGTTGAGGGTTTCACCAAACGTGTCGATCTGAACCAGCGCGTTGTCAATGTTCGCGAGACTTCGCAAGACCGCTTCGATCAACTCCTCGCTGCGGCGACCAAGCGGCTCGGTGATCGCTTCAACGTTCTTTGCCGTGGCGCTGAAACTTTGCAACGTATCGCTCGCGGTATCTTTCAATTCCGTCAACGCTTGCTCGGCAACGTCGCCGACTTGTTCGAACTGGATTCCGACTTCGGCGAAACTTTCGAAAGTCTTTTGAGTGGTTTGCAGCGTCTGCGTCGCTTCGTCGAGTACCTGAGGGAACCGCGTTACCGAATCGGTGAGTCCTTGACGGATTTGTTCGTTCCCCAAGATCGAACGTGCGTCACGGATCGCGCCTTGAAGTTCTTGCAACGTCGCGACGGCTTCGTTTTGCAAATCCAACAGCGTCAACCGGTTGGCGCTCGGTGTCATTCCCGATTGTGGTAGAACGCCGGCGGGCGGTACGTATTGAGGCTGGTTCTGAAACGCCACGGTCTGGACAAGGTTCCGAGCATCCGAACCGGTTTGTTCGTTCGATGCGAGATGGATCGATGGACGGATGACCCAGTCTGGAGCCGGCGGCATGATCGAATGTTTCGCCATCCGTTGATGCGGTAACCATGACTGCGTGGAGGTTTGTCCGGGAAAGGGCTGCGGCGAAGACACAGGTTCGATGCCGATCACGCCGCGAACGTCGTTGACAAGGGTTTGAATACTTTGGCCAATGTCCTGGACTGCATCGCCGGCGCCACGGATGCTCTGGAATGTTGTCTTCAATTCGTCTTCCATCCCGAAGATCAACGAGAACGGATCGTCGAGCTTTTGTCCGTAGGCGAAGTACTCACCATCGCTGTAAACACGTTCGATCATATCCAAGTCCGACTCAAAGATCGCCTTGAGCTCACGCGGTTCGGCCTTACGAAACTCCAATTTCGAATCGCCTGTGATCAGTGAACCGATACCGATCTGCGGGATGTAGTGATGCGACATCGTATGATTCGCATCCATGGCGAGCGTCAACAACACGCCGCCTTCGTCACGCAATTGAATGTCTGACACGCGACCGATCTTCACGCCATCGCGGAGCACCGGCGTGTTGGTGTTGATCCCTTGGGCGGACGGAAAATAAACTGTTAACGTGTACTCGCGACTGAGGATCGCGGGAAACGCCCCGAACAGGAACGTGAGAATCACGCCAATGCCGATGGCGGCGATAACGAGTACGCCCACACCGAATCGAAGTTTGCTGTCGTCCATGAGATTATGCGCTTGTCGTGGAAATTTTGGACATTTCTCGGATCCGGTCGCCCGCTTCACCGCGAACGAACTGCCGAACACGTCGGTCTTCGGAATGTTCGAGTTGGCTGGGTGGACCGTCGAATAAAATTTGTGAGTCGCCGGCCGAAAGCATTCGTCGTGGATAAAGCATCATCACGCGATCGGCGACTTTGCGGGCCGTGTGCATATCATGCGTGACCACGACACTGGTGACCGGATACAATCGGCGGGTGTGTAAGATCAACTCATTGATCACGTCACTCATGATCGGGTCGAGCCCCGTCGTCGGTTCGTCGTAAACAATCAACTCGGGCTTCAGAACCAACGCACGTGCCAAGCCAACTCGTTTTTGCATCCCACCGGATAATTCGGCGGGGAACTTTCTCGCAACGTCATCAGGCAAACCGACCTCGTGCAGGTGACTGCGGACGCGATCTTCGACTTCCACCTCGTCCGTGTCCGGTTCGTTCTGGCGGATCGGGAAGGCCACGTTGTCAAAGATGTTCATGCTGTCAAACAATGCCGCGTGCTGGAACACGAACCCAAAGCGTCGTCGAAGTTGAGCAAGTTCTGACGGCACCAGTTCGCTCAAATCGATCCCGTCGAATCGGACGTGACCTTCGGTCGGCTTGATCAACCCGACCAACGTTTTCATGAATACGGTCTTGCCACATCCGCTCTCGCCGATCACCGCGACGGTTTGACCACGATTGATCGAACGCGTGATCCCCGACAAAACCGTTTGGTTCTCAAAGGAAATATCCAAGTCAACAACATCAACGAGCGGCTTGGCAAACGATTCGTCGACAGGTTTGTTTTCAGGAACGTTCATTAGAACAACGCCGTCCCTTCCGGATAGATCATGAAGTACAACGAATCCAAAACGATGTTCAGAAACAGATCGACAGCGAGAATCAACACGAACGAGTAAACGAACGCCGCCGTCGCCGCTTGGCCGACGCCTTCGGCACCAGGCTTGCAATTGAACCCGCGATAGCAACTGACCACGGCGATGATCCCGCCGAAGAAAAAACTCTTGAAGATACCGCTGAACAAATCAAACCCGACAACGCCTTCACGCGAATGATGCAAGTACGCCGCGCGATCGATCCCCAAAATGATGACGCTATAAAAATACCCGCCGACGATGCCCATGAAGTCGGCCATGATCGTTAGTGCCGGAATTAGCAACAGACACGCCAAGAATCGCGGCACGACGAGGTAGTGAATCGGATCGGCGCCCATCGTCGTCAACGCGTCGATCTGCTCGGTCACCCGCATCGTGCCCAAGACCGCCGCCATCGCTCCGCCGACACGACCGGCCAGCATCGTCGCCGCCAAAACCGGCCCTAGCTCGCGGACGAGCGAAGTGTTGATGACGACGCCGAGACGACTTTCTA
Organism: Neorhodopirellula pilleata; assembly: GCF_007859915.1. Classification (GTDB taxonomy): domain Bacteria; phylum Planctomycetota; class Planctomycetia; order Pirellulales; family Pirellulaceae; genus Rhodopirellula; species Rhodopirellula pilleata. The sequence continues at coordinate 45,238 of NZ_SJPM01000006.1, read as the reverse complement.
ACCCGATCGCTTGGAACTGATAATAGCTTTGCACGGCCAACACCATGCCGATGAACGTGCCTGTCAACGCGACCACCGGAAGACTGAGCACGCCGACTTGATAGAAGTTCACCATCAACGTTCCGCGACGCGGCAAACGCGTGAACATCCACACCAACATCTGCCAAAAAAAGAACGACAGATCGCCGACCGAGGCGATGCCGTCGACCACGGCGGAGCCCCATTGCATCACCCATCGCCGGATCGGGACGGGCAAACGCTCCGCCCACGACCGCTCGGAACCCGGATCGGTCGAAGCGAACCTCGGTTTGCCTAATGACGGCAACTCGCTCGACATCGATCGACCTCGTGAAACTTTTGACGGTGACTGACCACTGGCGGCGTGCTGATTTATTCGGATACCGTATTTCAACGATTAGCCGATGGGCGTTAGCCCCGGTTGGACGTCGAAGAACCGCCGCTAACGCGGTACGGCTCATTAAATCAACACGTCGCTAGCGCGGGCGAACACCACACGCTATCGAAAGTATCGGCAACGAGGAGAATGCCGATTAGCTAAACTTTGACGATTCAGTCGTCTGAGTCGCGTCAGTCGTCTGAGTCGCGGTTGAAGAAGCCTTTCTTGTTGTCACGCTTGGTGATGCCCGCTCGGTCCATCAGTGAACTTTTCATCACTTCTTCGATGTAGTCATCGTCCGGCGGCGGCGGACCATACGCACCGAGCACCTGCGGGTCGTATTCCAAGACATAGCTGTGACGGGCGATGGTCACCTGGCAATTCGGGTCGGCTCGCTTTCGCATGATCGGACGGCCGTCGACCTTCGTCCCGTTGCGGCTGTTGAGGTCACGGAGGAACCAATAGCCATGTTCCAGACTCATTTTGCAGTGTTGGCTGGACACGTTGGGAAAGTCCAAACAAATATCGCAGTGTCGCCGACGACCGATCAGCAAACGGTCTTTGATCAATGGAATCGGATCGCCACCACCGGTGGGGGTTAATTGCCCGAATGCCCCGGCAAATGTGACTTCATTGGTTTCTTCGCTCATGGCAAAGCCTGCCCGAAATAGATAAGAGGATTGAGATTCCTCGATTATAGAGCGAATCGGCTAATTCTCCAGTCTCGCCGTGCGAACTCTATCGCAGATCGAGCACGTTGCGGATGCGTTTGGCCACGTGGGCGTCCTGCTCCCGGGCGAGACGACGGCGAAGGCGTTGCTCCAATCCTGGGTCTTGCCGATTGGCCAGCATCGCGGCCATCGTCGAAACCACATGCAATCGGACACCGCGATCGGGATCGTCCAGCATCATCGACATCCAAGGGCCAGAATCGATTTGGCTCGAATGGACCAGAGAATCGACCAACCGAATCCGGTCGGGTGGTCCGGCGACGGCGATCGCATGAGCCATCTCCATCTGCGCCGGCGTGAAACCGCGTGATTCCAGTTCAGTCTTGGCCTGTTCGGCGACGAGTGCATCGGGATTGGCCAAATGCCGAATCACGGTTTCGTCATCGAGCACCGTCAGTGGGGAGGGTGCCAACGAAGCTCCCGCTAAGTGCGTCGCCATTTGAACGGCCGACGGAGTCGATGCCGGCGTTCGATCCGCGATTTGTGTTGGCAGTGGCTGCCGGGCGGCGAGTACCTTGGTCGGTCGTGAGGGCGAGACGATTTCACTCAGTGGGACCGTCACACCGGAAGGCACCGGTTGCAACCGATCGCTTTGTGGCCCTGGCTCGTCGAGCGAATCGGGTTTTCCGCCGGACCGAACGATCTGTGCGGGCGTCGAACGGACCGATCGATCCTGTTGAGGTGGCGGCCAATCGGTCCAACCCGATCGCCCGTCCGACCGTGAAACACGCTCCGGAAGGACTCGCCGCGATGCTGTGGTGACAAATGCCGGCGACCGGGACGCGTCTGAAAACCGCATTCGGTCGAGCAGACGCGTCGCTTGTTCGACGGGGCCGACTTTGGTTGATTCGGTCTGGTTGAGGCCGGAAAGTCGGTTCGTCGTCGCGTTCTGGTTAGGATCGAGGCTCGCGAATTCGAGGATCGTTTGATTGAGCAACTCGCGTCCACGGGCGATGTGTCGACTAGTCAGGTTGCTGGCAAGCGGTTGCTCACCGTCGTGAATCCCATAGGCGTTTGCGATCGCCGTTACCAATCGCTCGTGGGCGGCGATCGCGTCGTCTGGACCGAGGGTAATCCAGTCGTTTTGCATCTTTTGCAACAGCACGAAGGCGGACTCGGATATTTCGTCTTGCTCGTCGACGAGCCGCTCGGCCAGTGGTTCGATCGCGGCGGTCCCGAAACTGGCAATTTGGATCAATCGGTTTTGTTTGCCGGTCGTGTCGAGTTCGTCCAAACCGGCCACGAGCTGATGCAAGAGCCACTGTTTGCCGAGATAGACACTTCCCAGAAGTGCCGACGTGACCAACAACACCGCCAACATCGTCTTGATTCCCCGCCACATCCGTTTGGTCAGTGCCGATTGCGACGAGTCCCGTGCCAATGAAAACAGGTTGGGCGCGTCGGCATCCCAGCGGCTCGATTCGGTCGCATTGGTAGATACGCTTTGGTCGCCCGATGCGTTGGGATCGACGAATTCGTGGTTGGGATGAGGGGAGAACATGGCGGGGATTGTGACGTCGGTCGGCAAACCGCAACAAGATCAATTCTTCGTCGCACCTTAGCGATCAGGGATCGGCGCGGTAACTTGGCGACATGCCGACGCACTGTTTGATTAGCTTTGGATCGAATTTGGGCGATCGAGACGCGGTGGTCGCGAAAGCGGCCCGGTTGATCGATCAGTCCGGCGTGGTCGCGCGCGGCCATCCATGTTCCACGATGCCCGACGCCTTGCCCGGATTCGCATCGGAAGGTTTGCGAACGAGCCGTTTGTTCGAGACACCTCCGATCGGTGGGCCCGGCGGACAATCGCCCTTCCTCAACGCCGTGGCCGCGTTTGTCACTCACGCGTCGGCGGCCGAGGTGCTCGACGTCTTGCAGCAAACCGAACACGAACTCGGACGACAACGCAAGGACCGATGGAGTGCCCGATCGATCGATCTGGACGTTGTCTTGCACGGACGGCTGCTCGGTGCGTCGGCCGCCGGTCGACGGGGCCTGATCGGCGGCCGAGGGCCGGCCGGATCGGCTCGTGCGTTGGTCGTTCCGCATCCACGTTATACGGCACGCAAATTTGTCGTCGTCCCCGCGTGTGACGTGGCGGCCGATTTTTGCGACCCACGATTCGGATGGACCATGCGGCAACTCGCCAATCACCTCGACCAATCGCCGCCTTCGATGGCGCTGACCGGAGGCGACGAAGACCTCCGGCAGACGATTTGCCGACGGCTCGCCGAAGAACATTCGATCCAAATCGTCGATGCGAGATCGCTCGCCGAAAACGATCCCGTAACCATCCAAGAAGCGAACATGAACGAGCCGTGGATCTCGCCGACCGTGCCTCGGTGTCTTCAGGATCCCGCGATGGAATACACCGCGACCATGGATGCGGTTCAAGCAAGCCGTCTGCCACGCTTGATCGCCAGGATCGATCGGATCACCGAAGCAACACGGTGGCCGGCCCCGCATCGGATGTGGCCGTCGGGTTGGCGATGGCCGGAGTACCGTTTAGAAGTCGATGATTTGGATTGGGCGATCGGCGAAATCGCGTCGGGACTGGACTCGATGCGATGCGAAGCGACCCCGGTCACAGACAACGGAAATTGGTGGCAATCATGATGGATTTGGTCCTGGGAACCCACAACGCCAAGAAGCTCGTCGAACTGCGGATGATGTTGCCGTCCCAGCACATCACGCTCACTTCACTGGCCGAAATCCCCGCCGCGATCGATGTCGACGAAACCGGCCAAACGTTCGCCGAAAACGCGGCGATCAAAGCCACCCAGCAAGCCCTTCATTTAAAGCGATGGGTGTTGGCCGAAGACAGCGGATTGTCCGTCGACGCGTTGGACGGACAACCGGGGGTGTATTCCGCCCGCTACGCCGGAACTCACGGCGACGACGAAGCGAACAACGAGAAACTACTGCGTGAACTAGCCGACACGCCGACCGATCGGCGGGGAGCCCAGTTCAATTGCCACCTCTGCTTGTCCGATCCTGAGGGGAACGTCCGATTGCAAGCCTCCGGCATCTGCCGCGGCCGGATCGCTTTCTCACGCAGCGGCATCGCGGGATTCGGATACGACCCGCTATTCATCATCCCCGAGTATCATCGCACCTTCGGCGAGCTCGACCTCGCCGTCAAGCGAGCGATCAGCCACCGCTCAAGAGGCCTACGGCAATTGATCCCAAGCTTAGTCTCCATCGCCCAACAAACTTAAACTTAAACTTAAACTTAAACTTAAACCTAAACCTAAACCTAAACTAACGCTCTGTTCCAACTTGAGATGATCGCTCGCTTAGCCAGCCGGAACGTGCTAGCGGGCTGTCGGTTTAATCGTTTAACGGCAAGCCGCAGGCGACAGAGTTTGAGAACGCAGACGCCTGCGGCTAGCCGTTAAACGAAAACGCCCAATCGTGCACTAAATCAACAGCCCGCTAGCGTGCTGTTGATTGAACCCGCATTATTCACCAAGGACGAAATCGGTTCTGCGTTTTGAGGTTTGGCCATTGCGAAACGCAGCGAAGCGGATTGCGAGTCTGATTTTGACCGACCGCGCACAACGCCCCCCTCCCCCAGAATCGTTTTTCGGTGAGATTGGTGATCTTAGCATCGCGTGAACATTAAGTGGTGGCGACTTTCAGTCGCCAAACCCTGAAACGTCGACTGAAAGTCGACGCCACGTTAAGAATCCATCACTTATTGTTCACGCGATGCTTAGTTGCGAAGCACTTCGCTCAAATGGGCGTGGTCCGGCGGGGGCATGAAGCCGGACGCCTTGACGCCCTGACTCGCTCTGGATTGCCAGCCCTTCAGACGGGCGATCAGCTTGGACCACAGAGGCTCGGCCGACTCCGCAATCCGCAACACCAGACGCCGCGAGTGTTTGATCATCTCGCCGCCAACCTTCAACACGAACAAAATAAAACGCTGCATGTCCCAGCCGCCACCGACGCTGTCTTCGAGTTCATTGCGGCAGATCGTGTTCAGGTTGAACGCCAACATCGCAAGCAGCATCGTCGCTTCGTTGGCTTTGAACGCCTGCGAAGACAAGTGAACGCCGATCGATTCATTGAACTCGCCCAGGCGATCTTCAAACGTACCTCGCTTGCGATAATGAGCGAGCAAGTCGTCGGCACTGCGGGATTCCTGCGGCCAGTTCGTGACCAGGAAGAACCAGCGTGGCATCAAGTTCAACTGCCCGGTCTTGGAGTCCGGTTGATCGACAACGACCAAAATCAATCGCTGTGCATGTTGCCAAGTGTCGATCTGGTACGAACCAAGCTCGACGGTGTACTCATAGCCGCCTGCCGGTGGACGCCCCGGCGGACGAACGATGTGCTCGGCGGCCAACGCATCGAGCTTTGGATTGGTCTTCAATCGCCCCGTAAAACGCCTGTTTTTCGATGTCAAAGCATCCATCACAGCGGGGATCGTGTAGCCGGCATCAAGCCGATAGTCGACGTGTTGCGCGATCGTGTGAGCTTTCGCGTCCGTCTTGTCGACGAATCGTTGCATGCCATTGGCGGTGTGAACTTGGCCTTGCCGCAAGGTCGCATGGATGAATCCGTTGCCAAGTCGCTTGCCGTTTTGGGCACTGTCGTAGTCGCCGCCGACGCTCAAGCTCGCCACCAACGGATGATAAACCGTCTGCTTGTAGTAGCCGTTGTAAGCGGCTCCGTGTTGCTTGCCGTGAACTTCAATGGGGAAGCTATCGATGTCGATCGTCGCATGCGCCACGCGGCGACCTCCCGAGGCGATGACATGACTCTCAACACCGCGAGCCAAACCGTCTCGAAGGGCTTCCAAATTGGCCGCACTGCGTGTGAGAATGCTGATCAAACGAGACTGAGTTGGCTGGCTTGCCAACCGCTCGTGAACCACTTGATCGCCATTGCGATCCCAGACCGCAGCACGAAAGGCAGGGTCATGAGCGAGCCGATCAAGATCGTCTTGAGCCGAGCATCCGATGGCCATAGCAAAGACGCGTTCACGGATGAGTTCGTTGATTTGGTAGCGAATCCGATCCGGTCGCCTTGGGTCTTGGACTTTCAGGGCGATCGAATCGATCAATTCGAGTCGATGATCCGCTTCACGGAGCAAGACGACGCCGGAGTTGGACGTGAGCCGCTGGTCGGTCCCCTGGACTTTGACGGAGCGATTGAATTCCGGCTCAAAAAGGTTACGTTGTACTTCACCCATCGCGTGATCCTGCTTTGCGTTTGAGTTGGTTGTAGTGAACCGATAAACGTAGCGTTTCACGCGATGGTTTCTACCCTAAAGGCGCGCTTGGTGAATAAGGCGGGTTGAAGAAAATGGGACAAGGGTGAACTGGCCACGTCACCCGCTTTCCATTTGTTGTTCATAGGTGCCCAACGCCAAGCAAAGATCGTACGTGGCTGGTGCGTAAGATTATGGGGTAACCATCAAGAGAACGATTCCCGATAGCTGGTGCGGCTTTGTTCGATCTCTTCGCGAATTTGCGGCAAACGCTTTTCAAAGAACAAGGCGTAGTTGCCGTCGGACTTCCAATGCTCAAGCGGCATCGAACCCCACAGGTCAATGCCTAAACCATAGGCATGAAGCCCGTCGGGAGTTTGCATCAGGGCGGCGATGCGTTCTACGGCTTTGAAGACACTGCGAGGCTGACTCGATTGATTGGCTAGCCATGCATGAATGACCAGCAGCATCATTTTGCAGTGCTTTTGATCTTGGCGACCCTGTTGAGACAGGCCTCGTAGGCATGCCAATTTCGATTCGAGCAACAGCAAGGGGTGCATCACATTGAGTTCGCAGTCGATGCCCGACTCTCGCGGAGTCCATGCAATCGCCGTTCGGCTCAGTTCGGAACTGCTAACACCAAAGACGCCGGTCAAAACATCGATGACCAGCCCACCATGACCCTCAACAAAAACTTCTATAACCGCTGCATTGGGACTGGGATCGGTGCCATCGTTAAGCTTTCCGCGACCGCCAAGAATCGCCAGCAGTCGCTTTGCTTCAACTCTGCCACCATAGAAATCTAGGTCGCAACTGGTGTAGGGACGATACGACCGAAGGCTCGATTGAAGATCCTCAAACCGCATCGCCCATAAATTGACAGCTTGGCCACCGACGATAACCGCTCGCCATTTTTCGGTTGCTAAACGACGAAAAATGGCCTGCAAGTCCTCAATTGAGAATTCACTCTCCATCGTCGACTTTCTCGTCAAGAGCCTGGCTCCCAAACCACAATGCTGCGTCGTCCTCAGCTAGGTCGCCCGGCCATGCTAACTGAGAATCATCCTTCACCGTCCAATGCGTCGCATTGAGGATCGCTTCAGCCTCCGCTTGCGCGGTTTCGGGTGGAAGTTGGCTTAAACGCTCGCGATCAGCCGTTTTAAGCCGATGAGCGTAACGCGAGAGTGATTCGTCCATAGCAGGTGCAATTTGAAAACAGTTCAGCTCCACGCCGCGCTAACCGACCGCTGGCAAGCGACTGACCGACACGCATTCTACCCGCGCATTCACAGGGGATCGAGCGGATTGCTACATTGTTTGCGTAAATCTTGTCGGGCCTGCCGTCCGTTTTGCCATGCAAACGATGACGCTTCAAGCAGGTCAAAACCAAGACAGTACCAAAGAACACTAACTGGAAAACGTTCGATCGAATATGAGCACAGCCCGAGACATTGACCGCATTTGCGATGAGTTCGAAGCCGCTTGGCAGGCGGGCGAAGTGCCGAAGGTGGAGGAGTTTTTGGAGCGGATCGATCAGGAGTATCGGCCGGCGCTGCGGGAGGCGTTGATGCCGCTGGATTTGACCTATCGCGGTAAGCTCGGCGAAACGCTGGATTCAGGGACGGTGCCTGGGCCGGTGAAAGCGGACAGTGGGTTTGACGTCACGCTCGATAGCGATGCGGATGGACCGGAACTCTTGGCGAGTCCCGCTACGAGAGCTACAAAGCGAGTCAAATACTTCGGCGAGTACGAACTGCTCAGCGAGATCGCTCGCGGTGGTATGGGCGTCGTCTACAAAACACGGCAAGTGAAGCTGAACCGGATCGTGGCTCTGAAGATGATCCTGTCGGGCGAGTTCGCCGGCAGCGAAGCGGTTCAGCGATTCCATAGCGAAGCCGAATCGGCGGCGAACTTGGATCACCCCGGCATCGTGCCGAATTATGAGATCGGCGAGCATGAAGGCCAGCATTACTTTTCGATGGGCTTCATCGATGGCCAAAGCCTGCAAGGCAAACTCGCTGCTGGTCCGATGCGAGCGAAGGAAGCCGCAAGACTCTGTAGCAAAATCGCCGAAGCGGTCGCGTACGCTCACTCCAAGAACGTCATCCACCGCGACCTCAAACCGGCTAACGTCTTGATCGATGGCAACGGCGAACCGAAGGTCACCGACTTTGGCTTAGCCAAGAAAGTCGAGGGCGACAGCGGCCTGACTCGCACCGGTGACGTGATGGGCAAGCGGCAACGAAGATGCCTTCGTTGGTGATCTACGGAATCTTGGTTCCTGCGATTTTCATTTTCTTTGCGTTCATCAATGTCTTTCCAGAGAGGGTTCAACGAACCGAGTTACCGAATTATCCAGCGGGTGTCTTGTTTGTCATCTGGGCAGCATACTTCGTGTTTGCTGGACTTGTTTTTCGGTCCTTCCCGGCGGAGTCGAACTTCGACGACCATTCACGCTACACTCGCGCAGTACATATTGCTTTGCTCTTCGTTTATACGTTGCTATCACTCGCCTGCATTTTTCCCAATTGTTTCGGCAGGAGTGATCTCGTAAGCAGCACCTATCAAATCTCGAGTCCGTCGTCGAGAATCTTAGCGACAAGACTTACCAAGATGCTTTAGTCGCAATCATTTTGCTGCGTCAAGCCAAACGAGTCGTACAAAACTAACGATTAAAGTTGGATCACATGCTTTACAGTTTCGCATGCAAGCAGTTTGCATTGAACTATCTCTTCCTTCGTGTCTTCGATAACCATGAGCGACCAACCTTCCCGACCTCTCAATGATCACATGATCCAAATGCATCGCGCTCGCTTGGAGGAGGTCGAAACAGACGATCTGCAACTTGAAGTCGACAACGCGGAGCGATCGGAACTGTCGCTTGAAGAAATCTATGCGATGCGATTGATCTTGGATGCGCGCGGACTTCACCAGTACCGTCCGGAACCGCGCCCCGTACGTGAGAAGCTAGCACCGCAAAAATCAAAAACAGAGAAGCAAAAGTTCAATTTCATAAAAGCGCCGTGCATTCACTGCAATGCCGTCGCTATCGTCCCCAACGTTTCTGTCTCGCAAACCGCAGAAGCAGGAAGCACGGGGCTTGAGTACAAAGGTTGGGGCATCTTTACGGGCAGTGAGCCACTACTCGCCGACGTCTGCACGCGGTGCGGAACGATCAATCGCTTCTACGTCCGCAATCCAAATCGGGATTGGCTACAAAAGTAGGCTCGCGTGCATTGTTTTCGCAGTCCCGCGATCTGTCCACTCCAGGAGAGTTCAAAGGTTCTAACTAGCAACCCATTGCAATGCCACCGAACTGCGTCACAGAGGATCATTGGAAACCCATGGAATCTGTTTCGGTGCACTCTTGCCGCAGATGGCCAGCGAGCGGCCATCGGGCGACCAGGCGGCTGTCAAAATCGTCCGGTCACTCGGCTGATTCGGTAACAAGACGAGGCCGCCCGTATTGAGATCGATTTCATAAAGTTGGCTTTCTTTGGCATTACCGCCAAGGGTGGGAACCACCAAACGCTGGCCATCGGGTGACCAGGCCAAGTCGCCACCTCCATATTTTAAGTTAGGAACCAGAACTTTCAGGTCAACCGGGTTGGACAATCTCACGACGGCGATCTCATCCCCGGAGCCGTCGCGTCGTCTTCCTTTGAGTGCGATCTGTCTAGCACTTGGCGACCAACACATGTTCCAGTAAATGTAGCTGTACCGTGAAGCGTTCGCTCCTTCTAGGATAGCGGTGCTGGTTGATTGCTTCAGATCCCAAAGATAGAGGTTACCGCCTTTGCTGTAGGCCAATCGATTCCCGACCGGTGACCATTGGATACCCCAACCGTTTCGATCTAGGATTCGACGATTCGAGCCGTCCACGTTGGCGATCCCGACGCCTTCACCGGCTGCCGAGAATGCGATCTGCATGCCGTCGGGCGAGAACGTCGGCATCGATCCGAACCCGATGTCGACCGGTTCGCCTCCCGAACGATCCACGACCATCAGCCTCGATGTGGTGGTCCCTCCGCTATGTTGATCGTACGCAATTCGATTGCCAACAGGCGACCACGCCGGTGACCCGATATGGGGCATCTGTTTGGAAGACGCTGCCAACTCACGAATTTCGGATCCGCCGATCGGAAAGTCGATGGGAAAAATGGAAAGGGTGGAGACTGCTTCGGTCTGTGAGGCCACCATCATCTCTTCTGCCCGAATGGTGATGTCCTTCCATACCGCCGACGTTGTTCCCGCTCCTTTCGAAATACACAGAAGCTGAATGCCGCCCACCGGTACATCGGCGGTCGAGGCGGTCTCCCGATGGATCACCTGCCAAAGGTTTGTGTCGCCTGGAGCAAACAAAAACGCAACCTGCTCGCCACGTCTTGCCACTCGCAGACGACCTGACGTCGATTCGTCGGTTTGCCGATCGGTCATGAAAGCCGCCGTTCCGTCGGGATACGTCAGGTTGATTGATCCCATCACGTGCGTCCCCTGCTTGGACGTGGATGCGAATGCGGTGAGCAATTTGCGTTGGAAATCATCATCAAGGGAAACCATCAAGGCGATCCGTGCCATGTCGGCTGATTCAGGCAGTTGAACGTTGGAAACCGACGCAGTCACATCAAAGTCACCTCGAATCGCGAATTGCGGCGTCGCCGCCACCTGTTTCCATGGTCCACGAGATGTCGCGAACATCGCAAGTCCTTCGCTGCTTTGAATGGTATCTCCATTCTGCCGAAGCGTCTCGGCGTTGAAGTATCGAGCCGTTTCGTTGACATCGTCGAAGGCATGAGTGAAAACGGTTTTGAGCTCAGCCAAGCTTTCGTCAAGTCGATACGGAAGCGGATCGGCGAGTTGCTGAAAGTCGGGAAGCTTCTTTGGCCAGTCGCCTTCGAGGATGATTCGACGCACCCGAATCTCTCCCTGATCGGCGAAATGAAAGAGACCAAATGTGCGATCGTTGTTGACGTTGATTTCGCGTTCGTAAACCAATTGATCGTTCAGTCGCAAACGAAGCTCATTGCCTTGAACCTCAACGCGAACTTGATTCCAAGCCGATTCGCGAAGCGGAAGATCGCCATCATGACGTTGGTTCTCGTGGATCAGTTGCAAGTTGTCGGGCCGTAACTGCGTCCGATCAAACCGACCATCGGTCACCCAATGTTCCGCAACTCCTTGTGGGGTTAGCACAAAGGCCAGACGGTCAAGAACTGGTGAAGCACAGACGACATTGGAATCGTAGTAGAACTCGTATTCGACGCTGGAATCTTCCACAAGCGGTCGAAAATAGCGGGCCAAACGCTCGTAATAGGATTCTGGAAGGTCCGGACGTGCCGAACCGATTATCCCGATTTCGCCGCTCGCTTCCTGGAATGACTTCCAACTGTCATCACTGGATTGAAGCGAGCCGCTGAAATAGTCATTCCAACCAGACAGTTCTGGTGAAGACGACAACGAAACTTGTTCTAAAACTTTCGGTGTGCCTTCGATTTTCACATCCCGAAATTGAGCAGTACTTTTGTACCAGCTACGAAACGCCAACCAGGGAGCCGAACCAGCGTCTAGCGTTCGTTCGTGAACAAGTCGGCCATTCAAAAAGACTCTTTCATTGGACTCGGAAATCTCGGCCCGGTAATTGACCCATGGCCCCGATTTCTCAAATGTTTTGGTTACGGGGATTCGCTCGAGGGAACCGCCCAACTCGCCGGTCTGAATGTGATCAAGCTGATAATCTCGTCCAACGAATCGACCCGCGTTGAGGACTTGGCCTAGTTGATAGGTCGACAGTTTCGCCGCAATGCGGTAGTTGCCTTGCAAAGGACTCACGAATGTCAAATAGTCCACGTCGGGGCCACACAGATGGGCAACGGATTCTAATTGATCTCGTTTCCATTGAGCGGTCACGGCACCGTCGCCCCTCACTGACGCCGTTGCTGGAGAAACGGAGTGCCATTGATCGAGCGTGCTGATGTCGTCGTCATCGGCCGGCATCGCCCGCCGTCGATCGTGAAGGCAAGCACTGAGAAACTGAATGTCGCGCAAACAGGCCAACGGAAGTCGGGAATCACCATCGGCAACGTAAGTCGAATGAAGGCTTGCGATCAGATCGAACACGGCTTGCGTCGCTGGGAGCTCATTGACCCTGCGATGAACCACCAGCAACGCCGGCCAAATCGGTGTAATCGAGTCGTCGTCGATGCTTGGCAGCGTGATCAAGTGGTTGATCGATGCTTCAGCGTTGGCGGGCTGATTCAGTTCGAAATCGATTAAAGCTAGAAGAGCGTGCGACGCGTTCAGATCATCCGAATCCTCTGGTTTGGCACTCTCGACACGACGGCGAAGATCAGAAAGTTTCGAAAGAACTTTCGCTGTTTCGAGTAGATCAAAGACCGGTGAAACGACTCCGGACACACTCGATCGAAATGCGGGGTCTTCTTGAACCGGAGGCGGCATGTTCGCAGGAAGATAGCTCCCCGTCATGCGAAAGTTCGCATGGTGCTTGCTGGGCAAGATCCAACGGCAAAGAAATTCGTAGCGTTGCTCTGCAGTCATGGATGCCGCCTCCCGACGTACTGCTAACACGTTGTTAGCGATCACCTCTTCACCAATCAAGGATTGCTTGGTTCGATCGTCAGTCGGAAGGGAATGGCTCAACGGTTCGTCAACCAGCTTTCCAGTCGCCTCAAGTGCAAGCTCGGGTTGTCCGGAACGAAGCCGCTTCAGGACGGCTTCCGATTCAACCGAGTCGACGTCTTGTCCATTGGCGGACCGAGGACAGAGGGCATAGTCGAGACAAAACACGACGATGATTGTGCCAATCGGGAGGGCGTGTCTGAGAGCGAAAGGCATGGCAAATTTCATTGTGATGGTTGGGGTATTGCGAAGATTGGAGTGGATTCCCTCGCTCGCCGGCGTGTTGGTTGAGTGCACGTATGGGCGTTTTCGTTTAACGGCAAGCCACAGGCGCCCGCGTTTTCAAACTCTGTCGCCTGCGGCTTGCCGTTAAACGACTCAATCAACAGCCCGTCGCGCGTCGGGCTTGTATTAATTGCCTTAAAAAAAACGAATGCGGCGATAACTGACATAGAAAGGCAGCTTTGAGATGCTCAAGAGGAATGCGATTCATCCGTTGAGTCCGGACTATCGCACCAAGTCTTGATGGTCCAAGAATATTTCCGGTGGCAACTCAGTGTAGTACATCGCCGCCGGGTCGATTTTCTGCTGACGCAATCGTTGCAAGTACGCTTTTGTCGAATCGCGGTCGGACAGCCATGGCAAAATGACCAACCATGTCACCGCGATGCCGCCGACCCAACCGATCATCTTGAAGACACGGCCGCGACGGTCGTTATTCATCGCCGGCGGTTTCTTCGTAGATGGGAAGGTGCCGGTAGTAGACTTCCAGATTGAGCAGGTTCATCGCGCTAACGTACAACCGACCGCCGTGCGGACTCCAACGATCCGGCACCGGGTACTCCGGATCCCAACTGCCCGCTTCGGGACCGCGTTTGATTTGGCTGTCGATTAAGACCGGATTGAGATATCGGTTCCATTGGTCCCAGTACTCACCGCCCATGTGGAACATGACCTGCGTCGCGTAGTACCAATAATAGGTATCCCGTTCCGGGACGCGGCGAGTTCCGACGCTCGGCGGGTATTTGAGAATGTAGTCGGCGGCCGATTGCATGTCAGGATTGTCGCGGCTCCATCCTGTGTACATCCGCATCAAGATCCCGACGGCGGTCATCGTCGGCGTCGGCTTGCGTCCGTGAGCTTGTTGCGGTGTATTGGGCGCGAACGGATTGTAAACGTAAAGATCGCGGCGGGTCGGGCTGACCTTGGCCAAACTCAGCCAACGTTCGATGCCTTTATAGACGTCAGGGTTGACTTTCAATCCGGACAGATCGCCGCTCTTGAGCGCCATCATCATCCAACCCGTAACGCTGGTATCGCTGCTGACTTGGGGCGTGTAACGCCATCCGCCACGGCGCGTGTGTTGCGTGGCGGCAATGTAGTTCAAACAAAGCTGTGCCGGCTCGCGCAGTTCGCTGTCTTGGGTCATGCCGAACGCTTCGCACAACGCCAACGACGCGATACCGTGCGAGTACAACGCCACGTTGGAATCACTCAGCGGGTTTTCGCTGCGGTAGAGATTGCCGTTGGTCTTTTGGTTCTTGATGAGGAAATCGAGTCCTTTGGCGACCGTCGCGGCGTATTGATGTTGGCGGTGCGTGTAACCGGCGCCCTGGAAAGCCAACAAACACATGCCGGTTGCCGCCGTGTCGCTTTGCAGCAAGACGTCTTCGCCGTGACCCTGCAGCGACCAACTGCCGTCTTGATTTTGCAACGAGGCTAAGTAAGCGAGCCCCAACTCGATGGCTTCTTCGGTTGCGGGACCGACCATGCCTGCGGGAGCCGGAGCGGCGCCTCCGTTGGTTCGTTGGACTCGTCGGCTGAATTGTTCGACGGCGGCGATCGCCATGCCTGCCGGCGTGACCGGGCCGCCGACTTCACGCCGAGCCCTCGGGGCGCGGGTGAGGTCCATCGATGCCATTTCGACCGGTTCGTCCGAAGGCACCATGCCGGCTTGTTCGGCGAACTGTTTGGCCAATCCGACCGGTCCTTCGGGCGCAACCAAATCGAACACCGGATCGGCGGAGGAAGACAGGTCTGGTAAGCCGGATGCCTTCTCAGGTCGCTCGCGATCGGCTTCGGCTTTGGTGTCGCGTTGGGCCAAGTCGGCCATCATGGCGTCTTCGTCGCCGGCATCACCGGCGGCCGCTTCGGCCTGGGCCAACATCTCGGAAATCGAACCCACGTCGGGGGCCTGGCCGGCGGCTTCGCCTTGCGTTCCGCGACCGCGACGCAGCGACGCCCGCGGTCGACTGAAGTCTTGTGAACTCAATTGGGGCATGCCGGCCATCGATGCTAATTCGCTGCGCTGCGGCAAGTCTCCCGTGGACGTGTCCGGCGTGGTGCTGAGGTTGGCGCTGGAAGCGTCCGAAGGCAACGCCGAAATCTGTGCCCCGATGGCTTCGCTGTTTCGCTGCATCGGCGTGTCGATCGGCGAGATCATCCGCTCGGCCCCGACGTCGAGTTTCGCGACCGCGACCGTCGGCGGGGCGGGCGCCGATCCGGCCGGCGAAGCTCGATCGGGCCGAAGTCGTTGGCTGCGATCTCGCGAAACACCCGACGTGCCGACTTGGGGCATCGCATCGGCGAGTAGCCGCATCGACGGGGTCGGCGAGGGTGTCGGGTCGATTTGCGGGACATCGGGAGCGGCGGCAGCGGCGGTGGCCAATGAGGGGCTCCGCCTTTGCTCAGGGCGTTCTCGCGGAGTCGTGGCCTTCTCGGCGCGAGCAACTTCAGCCGCCGGAACGGGGGTGGTCTCGACCGTCGGAGCTTCCGGTGCCGATTCTGCCGAGATGTTCGGCACGTCGCGCTGAACCCGCCGCCGGGCCAGCTTCGACGGCGTGTCAGCCGGCTTAGGCTGAGACATTTGCGGCTCAGGGCGTTTCATCAAGAACTTTTGTGGCGCGTCCTGTTGCGGTTCGCTCGGCTGGGGGACTTCGATCCGAGGTGCCGATCGCTGCACCGGAGGCAACTGGCGTTCTTCACGCGGGATGACTCGCGAAGTCGTTTCCGCGTCGACGGGCTGGGACCAATCCGGCGTCACCGACTTGGTCTCTTCAGGTTTTTGGAAGAGATATTCGGGTACGGTTTTGCGGATCGGCGAGCGTTCCGGCTTGACCCCCGCGAACGCTTCGGGGAAGTAGTGCGGGAAAATCACCCAACGCAGCGCCAGGATCAAAAGCAACAAGTGGACGATCGTGCTGAATAGAAAACCGAGCTGGATCGATTTTTGGACGTACTTCGACGCGATCAATCGCAACGTCGCCGACAACCCGACCGTGATCAAAGGGACCAAGATCAAGTAGGTCCACGCGTTGTACATCAGCCGCGGTTCGTCGAACGCGAGGTTCGTGAAAACCATGTAGATCACGAGCCCGCCCAACGCAGCCATGCCGACATCGAGAGGCCACATCGTTTCGGCTTCTTCGACGTCTAACGTTTCGGGTGGCAACAGTGGGTTGCTAGGTGCGGGCACGGGTTGTTTTTAGTGGCGAGTGGCGAGTGGCGAGTGAAGATTGAAGAGTGAAGAGTGAAGAGTGAAGAGTGAAGAGTGAAGAGTGAAGAGTGAAGAGTGAAGAGTAGGCTGGGTCGCAGTCGCTTCGACGGAGACCCGGCAGCGAACCATTCACCACAAACTACCCTGAGGGGCCGTCTTTGGTGGTTACGGAGTAGTCACTGACTCCGGTTCGGTTGCAGACGTCCATGACGTTCACGACGGGCTGAAAACTGGCGGCTTGATCGGCTCGGATCACCACGGTTTGGCTGGTGGGATTACTCGCAACGGCGTTCTTGAGCACTTCTTCGAGTTCTTCCATCGGAGTGACCTTGCCACGCAGATAGATCTTGCCGGTTTCGTCGATGTCGACGACCACTTCTCTCGGTTTGCTCGTCATCGGCACGGCGCTGGTGGCCGACGGCAGGACGATATCAAGCCGACGCTCTTCGTCTTCGAACTCGCTCGTCACGAGGAAGAAAATCAACAACAGGAACACGACGTCGATCAACGGCGTCAGGCTGAGCGTTCCGGCGATATTGGATCGTTTGAGTTCGACGGCCATTGGATCGGATATTGGGATTGCGAGTGAGCGATGTTCGGATCAGTTCTGCGTCGCGACCGGCGGCGGTGCGGGGGAACCGTTGGAATGGCTGTGTTCGATCGGCGGCGTCGGTGATCCCATCGGTGGCGGAGGGGTTCCTTCCATGGGCCTTAAGTTGCCTTCGTAATCGAGCTTGGATCGGCCGGCAAATCGGGCCAAACCGGGCGCGATCGCGAACGCCAGCTCTTCGATCCGTTGGAACAATTTGGTGATTCGGTTCTCGAGGTATTGGGCAAAGATGGCCGCCGGAATTGCGACAATCAATCCCGCGAGTGTCGTCACCAGCGCCGTGTAGATGCCCTCGGACAACTGTTCGGAACGACTGCGATCGGCCGTCAAAGTGCTCGATTCATGGAACGCGACGATCATTCCCCAGACCGTACCGAGCAAGCCCATCAGAGGCGTCGCGGCGGCGGCGAGGGTGAGCCAGCGGACCAACGACGCGTACCGGTCGGCCTCGCGTTGGATCGTTTCGGTGCCGGCTCGTTCGATTTCACCGAGCGGTTGGCCGGTCCGCATCAACATCGACTGGATCACACGCGAGGCCGGTGAACGGTGTTCTTGGCAAATTTCGAACGCGGTCGTGGGTGGAAACTTGTCGGGGGAGACCATCAGGTCACCGAGTTGTTCGACCAGTCCTGGAGGAATGATTTTCTTAGTCCGCAACGAAAGCGAACGTTCGACCGTTAACGTCACCACCAACATGCTCATCAAACCGATCGGCAACATGAACCAACCGCCGCGGGTGATCAATGACAGCAGATCGATCCCCGAAGGCTGGTCACTGCCGAGCTGCTGTCCTTCAGTGGGGGCTTCGTTCATCACCGATTCGATGTCCGACGCGTCGATCATCTCGGCAGCGTTGCCGGCCTCCTCTTGAGCATGAACCGACTGACCAACGAGCAGCGGGTTGGCAACGATTGAAAGCAGCAACGCCGATGCCAGGATCCAAGTCCAGACACTCGTTCGTCGGCTTGACCGAATCGGGTTTGATTGAGTTCGGCTCAGATTGGAATGGCCATTCATGGCGGTCCGCTCCGACCGGGGCGAGAGAAAACTCATGCGATTACTTTGGTTCATCAGTTAGCGGGAAGGGACCGCAGCCGTTCTTGAGCTTTGGCCGCCAGTTCATGGTTGGGATGTTTCTCGATCACGTAGCCGTAAAAATTCCTCGCGTAGCCGCGGGCCTTTTCTTTGGCCGATTCGGTCTGTGCGGCATCGACAAGTAGTTCGGCACATCGGCCCGCCTCGAACCCACTCTTGGCCTGCCAGTTCTGAATTTCCGGCGGAGCCTTCTCTGCCCCGAAGCCGAACATCACGCGTTGAAACTCGGGGATCGCTTTAGAGAATTCTTTTTGGGCAAAGTAGATTTCGCCCATCATGAACCGAGCCCTTGCGGCGAGTTCGTTGCGGTAATTGTCGGCAACCTGGGAATACAACCGGATGGCTTGATCATCGTTGCCCGCCTGTTGATGAGCAAATCCGGTTTCATAGAATACTTGGGGCAAGTACGTCGTGGCAGGAAATCGCTCACGAAGAGCGTCATACCAATTGATCGCCTGGTCCCAATCTTTGATTTGAGCGGCGGATTGACCGCCGTGCAAAAGGGTTAGCTCGCGGACTTGGCGTTCGGCCGGGTCTCGAATCGTTTTGGCATCGTCGCCGTCGGCTTCGATCTTTTCACGTGCCTTGCCGTAGGCTCGCAACGCCTCTTCAAACCGGTCTTGTTTGAAGCGAGATTCGCCGACCATCATCATCGCGTCGAGATACAACTTACCACCGGCGGCCTCGCGAAATTGACGGACGAAGGTGGCTTCGGCTTCGGCAAACTTTCCGGCTTTGAATTGCGACCATCCCAATCGGTACAGTGATTTTTCGAGCAGATCGGGATCGTCGGCTTTCGCGGCGGCCGTTGCGAACGCGTTGGCGGCGAGTTCCCACTTTTCCTCGCCGTAGTAATTTTGGCCCACGAAATAAGCTGCTTCGCCGAGCAGTGCGTTGTCGGGGTACCGCTGCATCAGCAATTCGAACTGTTCGATCGCCGCCGCGTCGTCGCCCGCTTCACGCAACGACCACCCGAGTTCATAGATCACCTTGTCCATGCCAGGATAGTCCGGCACGTTCTTGGTCAACGTCATCAGTTGGTCGGCGGCGGCTTTCGCATTGCCGAGGCTTTGCTCGACGAGCGATAGTTCATACAAGCCATGACCGCGATGGATGCCCTCGGGGTTGGTTTGCAAAAAACCGGTCAGGTCTTCTTTGGCTTGTCCGTATTGCTTGAGGTTTCGAAATGCGATCCCGCGTGCGAGCAATGCGTCGTCGAGGATCGGGTGTTCGGGAAAATTGGAGATCACTTGCCCGAGTGATTCGGCGGCGGCCTCGTATTGTTCCGCTTGCATCTGCGCCCAGCCTTTGCCGTAGCGGGCGAATGGGATCAATGCGGGGTCGCGTTTGGATTCCAAAATCGGATCGAATTGGCTGATCGCTTCGGCGAAGTCGCCCGCAGCACTGGCCGCTTGACCGATCTTGTAGCGGGCTTGATCGGCGACTCGGGTTTGCGGCGACTCCTCGACGAGTTGTTTCCAAATGCCCAGTGCGACGTCTGGGTTACCGGCGGTCATTTGAGCTTGTCCGGCGAGCAAGAATGCTTCATCGCTTCGCGACCATGTCGGGTCGGCTTCACGGCTGGCTTTGAAATTTTCGGCCGCTTGGGATGCGTTGCCCATTTGCATGTGAGCCTGTCCGGAGATCAACAGCGCCTCGGCTTTTTGGCGGCCGGTGGTCAGCGCGTCGAGGTTCTTTTCGACCAACGTGATGGCGGCTTGCGGCTGCTTGGCGGACGTCATCGCCGTGACCGCTCGCAAGATCCACGTGGCTCGTTGTGGGTTGCCGGCGTAATTCGAGTTGTCAATCAAGGCGTTGTATTGTTTGGCCGCCTCGGTCGCGTTGCCCGCCATCAGGTTCGCTTCGGCGCTGATGAACTGTGTATCGGGTAACAATTCCGACGACGCATAACGTTGTTCGAACTCATTAGCCAAACGAATCGCTTTGTCGTGATCGCTCAGCGACAAGGCCGTGAAGGCGGCGTTGTAGAGCGCCCTTGGGGCGAGCGGCGAGGTCGGGGCTTTGTTCGCGAACTCTTCAAATTTTGATAATGCTTCGGGCAATCGGTCCTTCATGAACGACAACGCTTCGGCGGCGTCGAGTCCTAGGTTGAGCGCGTACTCACCTTGGACGCCGATTTCTGTCCGGCGACTGACGATATCGTAGGCGGCTTGGGCGGCTTGGGTCCGTTCGGTCGAGCCTTCTGCGGCGGCGTTGGCTGCGGACAGTTCGATGCGCGCGAGCCAGTGAGCGGCTTCGGTCGCGGCGACCGGATCGTCGCCGGCGAGCACTTGACGAAAACTGGTGGCGGCCGCCTCAATGTCGCCGGCCTGGTAGCGGGTTTGAGCGGCCGCCAACAAAGCCGCCGACGCATAATCGGACTTCGGAAACGTCTCGATCAAGGTCTCGTATCGCCGAGCCGCTTCCTCGGGTTTCTTTAAACGGACGTAAGCGTACGCTTGGCGAAACATGGCGTAGGCTTGATCATCCGGGGTCGCCAAACCCGTCTTGTCAGTGATGACTTTTTCGAAGTTCGATGCGGCGGTATCGTAATCGCCACCGCCGACTTGCAAATCACCTAAACGCAGCAGCACGTCGACGACTAAATCCGTGTCAGAGCATTCTTGCAGTAATTGCTGGTAGGACTGCGTGGCACCGGCGGCGTCTTGGATTTCTTCCTGAGCGACTCCGCGGGCGTACAGCGCGTCGCAGCGTAGCCCGGAATCCTTCGCTTCTTCGAGTTGCAATAGTCGGCTGTAGGATTCGATCGCCTGTTTCGGCTTGCCCAACGAGTACGCCGATTCGCCGCTGTAAAAGTAGGCTCGATCTTGGTAACGGGTTTTAGGGTTTTCTTTGAGCAGTTGATCGTAGGCGGTCAAGGATTCTTGCAACAAACCTTTGTCAACTTGATCTCCGGCAATCGCGGCCGCGTAAAAACACCAGCCTCGGTTGGCGAGACTTTCTTCCCGCAATTCGTATTTTTGGTCCTGCAAGGCAACGCCGAATGACCGGGCCGCTTCGATCAACTGCGGGGGATCGCTCTGCATGTAGCAAACACCCAAATAGTGCGCCGCTTTCGGGGCGAGTTCGTGTTGCGGGTACTTTTGCAAGAAGTCTTTCCATTGCGTGATCGCCAGATCGATCGCACCGTTGGTTTGGAAGTTCGCCGCATCGGCGTAGATCGACATCGCCGCCGGATCGGCTTGGGCTTCTTGAGCATTGACCCGATGGCCCCAATTCGGTGCCGACGCCGAAAGGACCAAAGCGAACATGACCAAACGAAATCTTGAGAGAGGAATGCGTGGCATCGACTTGGTTCTTGTGGATTCGTATGAGTTGGTGGCGAGTTCGGATCGGTTACCCGCGGACACTGACATAGGTCATTCGTAGCGCGTGCAAGGCTTCGCCGACCATTTTAGTTTCCTCGTTGGTCAGATTACCTTTCGTTTTTTCTTGAAGCATCTCGAGTGTATCGATGGTGTGTTTGGCCATCGGCTTGTCGATGCTAGGGGTCTCACCCGACGGCCCAGGAATCTGACCGAGCGCCGAAATCGCTTGGGTGAACAACATCGAAACTAAGACTTCAAAACTTGCCGGAGGCAACGCCGGTTGAGAGCGTGGTGCCTCGGATGATGCGGCGGCCGGTAGCGGCGAGTCCGATATCGCATCGTCCGTTTGGGCGGGCGGGGAAGCCGCGTCGGGCGTTCTTCCTTCCGACTCGTTTTTTAACTTTTCCTTTTCTTGTGCAACCTGCTCTTTCCAATCCGAATCAACGATGATCTTGGGTTCGGACGGGGTTTCGTTGGGGTCGTTCATGATATGGCGTGTGACAGCGAAGTTCGACTGAAGCCACCAGCTTAACTACTGACGGTTTGGGATGTTTGAGTGTCCATCTCGTCGGTTACGCGTTTTTGCCGACGACGGATCGCCGCCGCAATAAAACCAGCGAAAAGCGGGTGTGAAGCGAGCGGTTTGCTTTTGAATTCCGGGTGGAATTGAGCACCCACGAACCACGGATGCGAAGGAATTTCGATAATTTCAACCAAACCGCCGTCAGGGCTCAGGCCTGTGAACGTCATCCCGGCGTCTTCGAACGCGTCGCGGTACTCGTTGTTGAACTCATATCGGTGACGGTGGCGTTCGGCGATCGCTTCGACCCCGTAGGCTTCGTACGCTTTGGAACCCGGTCGCAGCCGTGAGGGCTGGCTACCCAAACGCATGGTGCCGCCCATTTGGGTGACGTTTTGTTGTTCGTCGAGCAAACAAATCACCGGGTGCGGGGTGTTTTTGTCGAACTCGGTCGAGTGGGCACCCTCGAGCCCCATGACGTTGCGGCCGTATTCGATGACGGCGGTTTGCATCCCCAAACAGATGCCGAAATAGGGCACCCCACGTTCTCGCGCGAACTGGATCGCTTGGACTTTGCCTTCGACGCCGCGTTCGCCGAACCCGCCGGGAACCAAAATGCCGTGAAAACCGCTGAGTAACCGCTCGGCACCTTCGCGTTCAATATCACTGCTTTGGATCCGGCCGATACGAATTTGAGCGTCGTGGGTCATGCCGGCGTGATCGATCGATTCGTAGATCGATTTGTAAGCGTCACGATGTTCGGCGTACTTCCCGACGACGGCGATCGACAATTCGTGACGTGGGTTGCGAAGTCGGTGCAACAGGTCGGTCCAGGGCGTCATGTCGAGGCTGCCGGCGGAGGTCAAACCGAGCTTTTGCACGATCAATTCGTCAAGCTTGTTGTCGACCAAAGAGATCGGCACTTCGTAGATCGAAAAGTCCTTGTCCTTTTCTTCGATCACGGCCTCGGTTTTGACGTTGCAGAACAACGCGATTTTATCGCGATCTTCACGGCTGATGGAACGTTCGCAGCGGCACACCAGGATGTCCGGTTGAATGCCGATCTCGCGGAGCTGGCCGACGGAGTGTTGCGTCGGTTTGGTTTTCAGTTCATCGGCGGCCTTCAAGTACGGCACCAGGGTTAGGTGCATGTAGAGGCAGTTTTCGCGACCGATGTCGAGCGAAAACTGGCGAATCGCTTCGAGGAAAGGCAAACTTTCGATATCGCCGACGGTCCCGCCGATCTCGGTGATGACCACATCGACGTCATCGCCGCCCATCCGTTTGATGACCCGTTTGATCTCATTGGTGACGTGCGGGATGACTTGGACGGTCTTGCCCAGGAACTGGCCTTTGCGTTCCTTTTCGATCACCGAAAGGTAGATCTGGCCGGTCGTGTAGTTGCAGTCCCGGTCTAATTTGCCGGACGTGAAACGCTCGTAGTGGCCCAGGTCCAAGTCGGTTTCGCTGCCGTCGTCGAGGACGTAGACCTCGCCGTGCTGGTAGGGACTCATGGTCCCTGGGTCGACGTTGATATAGGGGTCGAGTTTTTGCATCCGAACGCGGAGCCCGCGTCGTTCCAAAACCATCCCAATCGAAGCGCTCGTCAACCCTTTGCCGAGAGAACTGACCACGCCGCCGGTAACAAATATGTGTTTAGTCATGTCCGTTGATGATACCGCAGCGTGAGGATTGCGAAAGTCTCATTTCCCCCCGTACCAGACTCCGCGGAGCCATTGGTGCCGTCGCAACCGTTGCAGCACTTCAGGGGCAAAGTCCGGCAGTCCCGCCGTGGCGACGTTTTTATCGACCTGTTCGGGGTTCCTCATGCCGACGATGACCGTTGAAACCGCCGCGTGGGACTGCGAAAATTTGATCGCCGCGTCGGCCAGCGTGTAGTCTTCGTCGAGCTGGAATTCCTTCAAATCCGCCGCAATCTGATCGACCCGGGCCGCCGTCCGGACCATCCGGTCGCCAGCGAAATAACTGCTGCGGAAATCGTCGGCGGGAAATTCGTGGTCGGCTGCGTACTTGCCCGTCAACGCCCCCTCGTCGAGCGACACGCGGACGATCACGCCCGTGCCGGTTTCCGCGGCCACCGGCAATAGCTGAGCCGCCGGTTCCTGTTCGAACAAATTAAAAATCACTTGAACGACGTCGACCAAACCGTCCCGCATCAGTTGGACGACACAGTTTTGATCCTGTTCGGGCGTGCAAATCCCGATTTTGCGGATCTTGCCCTCTTCGCGAAGTTTCTGCAGCACGAGCAACGGTTGGGGGTCGTCGTTCCAGGCTCGCGTCCAAGAATGCAATTGCAATAAGTCGATGCAGTCGGTTTTGAGGTTTTTTAGCCGCTGTTCGACGTCGGATCGAACGTAGGCCGCCGAATAACGGTCTTGCCAACGGCAATACGGCGTCGGAGGCCAGGGGCCGCTTGAGGGCGGCGTTTTGGTCGCCACGTGAATCGTTTGGCGGATCGACGGAGGCAGTTGGACGAGCATGTCCGCGATCACCGTTTCGCTGCGACCGTCCCCGTATCCCGGCGCGGTGTCGATGAAGTTAATGCCCGATTCGATGGCCCGTTCCAAAGCAGCGACAGAATCCGAGTCGTTTTGCTGCCCCCATTGGCCACCCAATGCCCAGCCGCCAAACCCGATCACCGAAACCGGAAAGCCGTCACGTCCGAGTTGGTTTTGTTTCATCGCCGAAAAACCCATTGAATGCGGTAAGAGAGTGCAGTCTGACCAACTTAGCTTTCGTGGCACCCGGCATGAACCCCGGAGGCTTATGGCTATTGGCCGACAGCCTGCCGGGTGTTCGTCGCAGAGCCTCCTCCACCCAGCCTACCAATCCTTCACGCGGCGATCACAGATGTAGGCTGGGCCGCAGCGTTAGCGGAGACACGGCAAACCGCTGCCAATCGCCAATCCCTAACGACCACCCTACCCGTTGGCCAGTTGCTCGTCCGATTGGACCGGGGATTCGAAATGTTCGAGACTCAGGTCGCTGACCCGCACGCGAGTGCTTTCAACATAGAAACCGAGCGAGCCTTGTTGGAACGTTTGGTCTGCCAAAGAAAGTAAGACGCGATCGCCGACGGCTAGTTCGAGGTAGCTGCCATACGCGATGACCCGCAAGTCGACGCGGCCCCGTTGTTCTGGTGCCCAGTATCCCGCTTGCAACGTTTTGAACTGCATCATGTCCTCGCCACTGCCGTCGGGGCCACTGCCCCAAGCACGCAGTTGAGCCACGCCTTTGAACAGATCCAACGAAATGAAATAACCATCATGCGTTCGTCGATCGAGCCGAAAGATGATACCCGTCTTTCCTTCTTCGAGCAGTTCTAGGGTGGCTTCCATGCGAAAACAACCGAATGAACCCTCGAACGCGAACATCTGAAAACCGGCCTGACACTTCAGTTCAATCGGATCATCGATTGAAACCGAAGACACGCATTCTTCATTGATCAAATACCCCGATCGTCGTGACATATTCGCCCGGCATAATTGCCGGCGGCAAGCAACACGTTATCGGAATAGCTCCGCCAAGGTTCACCGATTTGGCGAGTGTGCCAGTATCGAATCTTGGCGTCCTCTCGCATGCTACCGATCAAGTAGTACTCGCTATCAAGCTTGAACAAGTTAGGCACTTCGATATCGTCGTACAAACCCGGGTGATGCAGTGGCGGACGCGCTTCGAATCGCCCTGGGCCGACCTCTTCCATCACCGCAACGCATCCGCGGCGCGTAATCGGACCGTGGTTAACGCGGGCCGAAGCCAACAGCCATCCACTTCCGTCTTCACGGAAGTAATACGGATCACGAAACGAAACCCAATGGCGGCCTTCGTCGATTTCGGACTCGTAATACTTCGGGTCCGATTCGAGCGGATAAGGGCTATCGAGGTCCTGCTCAAACGGCGGTTGTGGCGTCCGGCCGGGCAAGTCATAAGGCAGTTCGCTACGACGGTCCTGCCAATGCACCGGGGCTTTCTTCCATTCATACAAGTTATCGCTTTCGGCCATCCCGATGCGTTGTTTGAGTCCCTGATCGCGTCGTGAGATGCCGGTGTAAAACATCCGCCACCAACCTTTGCGAAACGGATGGGGTGTGACGTGGATGGTCCACAACATCGAGTCGTCCCAGGAACCAGGATGGCCCAAGAACAACGCGTTTTCGACCCGTCGCCACTGAAAACAATTGTTGCTGACCGCGTGGGCGATGTAATCGTGATTGGGCAAGACAAGATGAAATAAATGGTAGATCCCGTCGTGATAGAAGACATCAACGTCCCCCAAAGTTTTGCGTGTTCCGTTGATCTCTGAATACATATTGCGGTCGAATCGAAAGCTTCGGGGTGCGGTTTAAAATGAATTGGTACGCGAAATGATACCAAGGGTGCCAAGACGTCTAGCTTCCCCAGAGACATCCACTTTTGATGGAAAATCAGATGACCACCGATGAACCCGTATTGATCGGCATGTTCGAAAACCTAAACCGTCTCGACATCGCCTTGGAGGCACTCGAGAAAGCAGGATTCGACCAGCGTTCTGTCTCCATCATCACGAGCGCCCAAGATAAACAACTTCAACAGATTGAGCCCGATGGCAACCTCAGTCGTGAGACCGCCCGTTCCATGCAGGAGGTTTCCTCGGAGAAAACGATGGGCGCTTCCACACTCGCCGGAGGTGCTCTCGGAGGAGCACTCGGTGCCGCCACGTTAATGGGCCCATTGTTAGTCGCCGGCCCGATTCTTGGCATGACCGCTGGCGCGGTCGCCGGCAGCCTCTTGTCCGCAGTCGAAAGTTGGGGCGTCGGTCGCGATGTCGCTGAACGATATCAAGCCAATGTGGAGGCCGGGCATCCACTTGTGTTGATCCGCGATTCAGCACCACGATTGGGCGAGGCCGAACGCATCCTCGCGACCTGCGGTCCGGAGTCGCTCCGAAAGTATCAACCGACCCAATAGTCTGAAGCGAGTGCTATCTCGCGAGCGGTTCGTTCGATTCGGATCTGTTGTTCGGCCAATTCTTCGCGTTCTTCTCTCAAACTCGCGGCTAATTGCTCGAGTTCGATCTGTGTCTCCTGAAACTGCAATCGAAGACGCCGGGCTTGGCGTTCCCAGGCCGCTTCGCGGGCGTGCAAGTTGGATTCCCTGACGCTCAAATCATCCGCCCATTCGCTCAACCGGGCAATCAAGTCGGTGGCGTGGTACGTCAACCAAGCCTCAGGATCGGTCGACGACGCGGTGACTGACGCCGAAATAGGCGACAGTGAAGCGTCCGTTTGTGAACCCAGTACGGGTTCCGGACCGTCGATTCTTAGGTAAGTTTCGTCCGACCGCTTTGAAATGAACGTTGGCAACGGCGACACCAATTCCACTCCGCCGGGTAGCGTTACAGGCGGTACAGAACGACGAACCGATCTCGATTTGGGTGGGGGCGCAGCCATGCTAGGAAGATCGGTTTTTTTGTCTTCACACTGAACACAGCCTCGGCGACGGGATATGATTGGACCAATCGCGTGAACGATCGACGGATCAATCACGTTGTGCTGACAATGACTGAAGTAACGAATTCCCTTCTCACTCTGATTTCAACCAACCTGATGTCTTTGAATACCTCCCGATTTCAAATCAAACGCTTCGTTTTGGCTTTGCTATTAGCCACTTCTTTGGGAACCGCCGGTTTCGCTGCCGACACCAAGGTTGTCCAAACCGACTCCGCCAACCGCGCGAATCTGAACCAACGCATCGACCAAATGTCGAGTCAAGCAATCGCGTTCCTGCAAACTCGCGGACAAAGCGATGAAGGTGCTTTCAGCGGCCAAACGGGGGCTGCGGTAACGGGCTTATGCGTTCGAGCGATTCTGGAACACCGCCCTTCGGCGGTGACGACCGATCCGGTGGTTAAGAATGCATTGAAGTTCCTCGAATCCAAAGTCCAGCCCGACGGCGGAATTTATGAAGTCGGATCCAAATATCGCAATTACGAAACCTCGGCCGCCGTACTCGCGCTGGTCGCCGCGAATGAAGCCCATGCGGCCAACGACGCGTCACATCGTCCTTACGAAAGCACGCTGCGTCGTGCCGAGATATTCTTGAAGGAAATCCAATGGGACGCAGGCGAAGGCGTCTCGCCGGCAGACACCGCCTACGGCGGAGCTGGATACGGAAGTCATTCTCGTCCCGACTTGTCGAACACTTCATTCTTGATCGAGGCTTTGCATGAACTCGGCAATGGTCCTGATGACGAAGCGATCCAAAAGGCACTCATGTTCGTCGCTCGCACTCAAAACCTCAAACCACCGGCGGACGCCAAGGCGGTCAACGATACCAAGTATGCCGACAAAATCGGTGACGGCGGCTTTTACTACACCCCTGCCGCCGGAGGTGAAAGCAAAGCCGGTGAATCCGCCACCGGTGGCCTTCGCAGTTACGGCTCGATGACGTACGCCGGGCTCAAAAGCATGATCTATGCCGGATTGACCCCGGACGATCCACGCGTCGAAGCGGCTCTCGGATTCATCCGCGAGAACTATTCTCTGGAAACCAACCCGGGCGTCGGTGCCCAAGGTTTGTATTACTACTACCACACCTTCGCCAAGGCACTCGACGTGGCCGGACTCGAAGTCGTTGATGCGGCCGGCGGTCAAACCCACGATTGGCGACGCGAATTGGTCGACAAACTCGAATCAACGCAACAGGAAGACGGTTCCTGGGTCAACCGCGAAAGCGAGCGATGGATGGAAGGTGATCGCCAACTGGTGACCGCTTATTGCCTGCTCGCCCTCGCTCACGCTAAGGAATGAATCTTCCTGAGCGAATCTATCCGATCGTTCAACCCATTCTGAAAAGACTGCGGCGGAGTCGTTGGGTCATCCGTCGCCTCTTCGGCGTCGAAATCCCGTCGGGCACGTGTGTCCAGTTCGACCCCGTTACGATCCTGCTTGCAAAGACAATCCCTGAGTTGATTGAGCAACATTTTGTTTCATCAACTCAATCGGATCATTGGAAAATCTTTGAAACCGGAATCGGCGAAGGAGCCTTGGTCACCTTGTCGATCGCCCGTTGGAACGAGCGCCGCCCCGCGAAACCCTTGGATCTTCGATTCAGCGGCGTGGACTGTTCGACCAGTCGCGTCGAAAGCTCCCAACGTGTCGCGAGCTTCAATGCGATTGATGCCGACTTTTGGGTCAGCGATCTATTCGGCGAAGTCCCCGAAGCGATTTTCGACCTCGTCTTCTTCAACCCACCGTACGTACCGACCCGAGTCGGGCAAAAGCTGCGTTTGACCGAACGGCTCGGTGTCGACGGTGACCAAATGTGGGACGGCGGCGAAGACGGCACCGTCGTGCTGGCCAAATTCTTGCGGGAGGCCCCCAAGGTCCTTCGCCCAGGTGGCCGAATCGTCTTCGGCGTGCAACCGATCTTCGTCGATGACGACCGAGTTCGCCAAACCATCCAGGCATCCGATTTAACTCTCGAGTCAACCCATTCGCGTTCGTCCATTCCAGCAGTTCTATACGTCGCCAAGACAACACCAACGTAGCAACGTAGCAACGTAGGCTGGGTGGAGGAGGGCTTTGACGACGAACACCCGGCGGGAGGAGGCGATCAACCTTTAGCCAACAGCCAACAGCCAACAGCCAACAGCGAATCGCCAACAGCCACTCTTTCACCGATGGCGATCCAGATGGACGCTGTACGGCAAGATCACCACTCGGGCCAGCGGCAACAAGAAAGCCAACGCCAATCCGATCCACGTGGGACGAATCATCGGTTCCGGGTTCAAGAAAACCAACACAGCGAAACTGACACTCACGATCGCGATCCATCCGATAACCAATTGAAACACTTGAGCAAAGGTAGCTAAACCACTCCGGACGACGAGTACCGAAGCGGCCATCACGCCGAGCGATTTCACGAGCAACCACGACCAACCGACCCAAGGCAACCAGCCCGCCCACCACCAAGCGTTCGCGATAGCCGACTCATAATCGGTTTGTTTCAGCATCCAAACGGGAAATACAAAGATCGGTGCGAGAATCCAGGACATCGACAAGATCATCGCGTAAAGATGAACCCGCGGTCGACCCAACATGGCGCTCCACAGTCCGGTCAACGAACGTCCCAGCGTGGCGACCAATACCACGACCGCCAACGAGACGATGATGCGCAGCGCTGCTCGGTCGGTTTCGTAATGAGTCGCCATTTCTGTCGACCACGCTTGCCACAGTCCAAGACGCGTCCCACGGACCAACCAAATCAAACTAATCAATATCGTTGCAACGATTGACCAACCGAACATGCGAACGATCGAGCCCGCACGCCACCATGCGAACTCGCGATCGCGAAGAGGTGAAGCGACCAAGTAGGGCGGCAGAACGCGACCGTCTTTCTGTGGATTGCAGACGACAAGGCTTAACTGACTGAGACAAAACACCAAGCCAAACAGCACAGTCAACATCACGCCCGCCTTGAGCGGAACCCAAATCACAAACCCGAGCAACGCCATCCCAAAACAGCCGATCAGAATCTTGGTGCCGATCGGGATGCTGAACCAATCGTGCCACGCGAGCGCCCTCTTCGGTTCGGCAATTAGGACCTTATTGGCAATCGGACGAGAGAACCACTCCTCGCACCAGAGATTCCACTTTGATCGACGAGCCGATGCCGACACGCGGCCGTCGGGTTGATGCCGAGCCAACACCAAGCATCTCTCTGCGAACCAAAAACCGGCCAACAAAACCATGATGGCGATTCCCAAAAGCCCGATTCGCCAAAAGTGACCGGCGTTTGCGAATCGAGCTGCCTCGAGATCGGCCCAAATCAATAAGAATGCCCAACTGTTCACGACCACAAACAGACTCACTCCCGCGATCGATCGCGTGAGCACACGGCTGAACGGTCGCCAGGTCGCTCCCGCCAACCAAACCGCAGCAGTCGCAAAAACGATTGCTGGAATCGTCTTGGGCATTTCCGTATCCAAGATGTATGAGAGCACCACGGCGTACAGTACCCAGGTTCCGCCCACCATCGCGGCTCGCATCGACGCCGGGATGATGGCCAGCTTCCATGTCGCGATCGGCATCCGAAGTAGCCATGGATCGTAGCCGGTTTCGATGCCTTCCACGCTGTTTTGAAGGTCGGTGTCGAATACCAACAACGACCAAATCGCGGCCGGCAAGAAGCCCACGATCACGAAGAAGATCGCCGCTTGGGGATAAACCAAGCGAAACGTGATCGCGATCGCGATCCCCGTTACCATGATTGCGATCACCAGTGTCGACGCAATTCGAATCCGCTGCCAAGTCAAACGGGTCACCGCATAGCACTCAAGCATGACCAGCAAGCTCCTCTTGATGATTCGGTGAGTTAAGTAAAGTGGTCTGGGTTGATGCGGCGAACCAACGTGTCAAGCTAACCGGACGTTGCTCGATGACGCGAAACCCTTCACCCAAGTTCGGCGGGCTGCCCTCTCGGCACACCACGGACCATTCATTCGCTTCACCATACCAGCCGAACTGCTCGTTGGTTTCGGCAGGACGTTGCCAAGATGAATCCACAACGCCAACGATCTCGACATACTGGTCGGGCAAGTCGCCCAGTCGAATGACCGACTTTAAACGACCCTCGTGCAACAACGCGACTCGGTCGCAAACTCGGTCGACTTCATCGAGCAAGTGGCTGGAAAACAAAACCGTTCGCCCATCCTCGTTGACCGTCCGAATGACCGCTTCCAAGATGTCGCGCCGCGCGATCGGATCCAATCCACTGCTCGGTTCGTCCAGAATCAATAGCTCCGGTCGGTGGGCGATCGCGACCAACAACCCCGCACGAGCACGGCCTCCTTTGGATAACGATTTCAAGTGTGTCTGACGCGACAGAGAAAACATGTCGCATAATTGATTGGCATACTGGTCGTCCCACGTCGGGTAGATCGCCCGATAAAAATCAATTAGCTCGCCCACCCGAATCCACTTCGGAAGCGAGTCCTCTTCGGTCATGTAACCCACGCGACGCAGTGTCGTCTCTGGTGTTCGCACCGGATCGGATCCCAGGACGCGCACGGTGCCCGATTGTGGCTTCAAACTGCCGATCAGATGTCGGATCAAGGTCGTTTTGCCCGCCCCGTTGAGTCCCACCAATCCGAAGACGTCCCCCTTCGGGATATGCAGTGTGATCGCATCCAACGCGACGCGACCTCGAAACGCACGATTGAGTCCGACGACTTCGATAGCATGATCGATCTCATTCATATTGGTCACCTATGGTTTCTGTTCGATGAGGGAACGGCGACGTTGAATCAAGTCGATCAACTCCTCGACTGACACGCCCGTTTGGGAAGCCAAGATAAGCACGCGGTCCACTTCAGGAGTAAGCCGCTTGCGACGTTGAGCAACGCTGAGCGAAGGCGTGTTCTGAGAAACGAACGTACCCCGCGTGCGTCGCTTCTCGACCAAGCCTTCGTTCTCGAGTTCGCGATAAGCTCTTGCGATCGTGTTCGGATTGACACGGGCTGATTCGGCCAAGCCACGAATCGTCGGCAACTCGTCGCCCGGTTGAAATTGGCCCGAAATGATCCGCGAACGAATCTGCTCAACGATCTGTTGATAGATCGGCGGGCCCTCGGCGGAAAGATGAAGTAGCACTGACGTTCTCCTTGTATCACTCAATTAATACAAGCATTCAACCGGCGGGTCAAGGTTTTATTCTCAAATGATCGACCGATTCGCCAAACATCGGAAATTTAGCTAGGATTTAGCGGAAGTCGATTCAGCGTTTTCACGCCATTCCTTGTCCTTCGATTCGCATTCTTCGTTTCACATCGTGCAAGTATTCCCCCAATATGGATTGATGCCGCGCTGGCCTGAGAACGGCCAAGGCTTCATTCATCCCGCAGATGTTCCCCTGGTATCCCGATTGATCCCGAGCGAACGCGTCCTACGACGTGACTCGTTCGACGGGACCTATTACCACTATCGCTACGGCGATTTCGCGTTTCGCTTGCGGCCGTGTCTATGGCTACCGATCAAAGCCGAAGGATTCGACTTGGCCGATGAGGTCGAAACCATCGGGACAGGTATGGAACGGGAGCTTTTCGTCGGCGTGATCACGGGAATGTATTACGTCCGTCGCAAAGGACGCATTCTGTACCGCCTCCGACGAGGTGACCAAACCCTCAAGCGGCTGTTCGTCCGCGAGCATCTGCGACTGCTCAGCGAGAAGCAACGGGTCCGCGCCGGCGAGATCGACCATCCGACACCCAAATGGAATGGCGCCGGCGAACGAATCGACAACTGGGAAGACAGTGAACAATCGCGAGATCAATAAGTGTCACCACCAGTTTGGATTTCCCGCGATGCTTACTGCGGCACATCCTCGGAAAGCAGTTCCAGCACCTTGGCGTGACCATTCGCTTTGGCGAAGTCCGAAGCGGTTTCGCCGTCGGCGTCGCTCATCGTGGGGTCAGCGTCGCTGTCGAGTAAACGACGAACGATCGCTTCTTGGCCTTCCGCCGCAGCGAACATCAACGCAGTGAAGCTCTCTTCCTTATCGACCAAATTCACCTCCGCCCCGGCGGCGAGCAAGGCTTCGACGGTCGCCAAGTTATCACCCGTCGACGCGTACATCAGTGCCGTCCGGCCGAATTGATCCCGATGATTGATGTCGGCTTTTTCGGCGATCAACCACTTCACCGTTTCCAGGTGCCCGTCAAAGGCAGCCAACTGCAACGCCGTTCGTCCTTGCGGATCGGCGGCGTTGATCTCCACGCCTTCTTGAGCCTTGGCTTGAACGGCGGCCAAGTCGCCGTTCAAGGCGGCCTCACGAAACAAATCTTCCGGCCCGCTCGGTGCCGCAGGGGCATCATCGGTGGCTTCGGTGGCGGGTTGGGCGGGAGTGCTGCGTCGACTCGAGTCGACGATCACTTCCTCTCGCTCGCGACGTTTGAAATCATCCGGACCGAGTCGCTCGGACCCACAACCTGCCATCGCCAAAGCAAGCATCCCGAGCAAAATCGACTGCCGGAACAAAGAACATCGGTTTCGTCGATTCATAAAGTTGTGATTATTTACGTAGCGAACAGGAGAAGGCGGGAGAAGTCAGCAAGTCTGCCTCATCGTAGCATCTTTGATTTAGAAATGGCAGGATGCCCGGCGTTTCCATCTGTCATGTTTTCGCGTCAAGCTCCGAAGAACGCACACGTCGGTCCACGTCATCTCGGTTCACGTCATCGAGACGAGCGGTGGGGCAGCCTGTTTTAATTTATTTCCGATTTGATTGCTGGCAAATGGTATTGCTGGAGAGGGTCAGCCCTCTTTTCGGAGAAGTTTTAAATCGAGGACTTCTATGTCCGACTCAAGTTGATCATCCGAACCATTCACTATTGGCCGAAGTCCCACCAAAACTTCATCCACTGGAGCAAACCAATGGCCAACGTGTTTTGTCGTTTCTGGGACTAGACCAATGATCGAATCAAGAATTTCGTTTAGGTCGTCGCTGTCTTGTCGCATTTGGTTGCTCCCCAACAACGGAACACTATCTCCGTGTGTCAGGTCTTTGGTCTTGAAATATAAATCGACGATTGCTTCACTTTCGGGCGGAAGGCTTTCATTACTCTGATCCAACATATTGAGTTCATTGATTACCCGTAGTGCATCCAGCGCGGTCACTCTATCATCCCCATTCTGGTCGTAGTACACATTGGGCCAAACAGGCAGGTCGACCGGATCAAGTAGTTCGGCAGTTTCCGCATCGGAGAATGCCGCTTGATTGAGTTCATTGATAATTTGGAGCGCATCGAGAGCGGTAACGAGCCCATCGTTGTTGACGTCGCTGTTGCGAGCGAGGTTTTGCCATCGGCTGCCAAATTCGACCTCGAAAAAGGTACCATTGGTGGTCACAATGCTTCGAGATTGCCCGCCTTCGATGGCGGGTGGTGACATCCGCCAATTGGTAAAGTCCATGAACTTGACCTGGTCGGTGGTTCCACCTTGCAACCGAGTGCCATCACCGCCGGTATCGAGTGTCACAGCCGCCTGAGCATCGACAAACAGAGTCGTTCCCACAGCGTCACTGCTATCGATCAAGTCGATACTACTAAGCTGGAAGCGTCCCGTAGGCGTGAGATCGATTGATCGCTGGTTTCCAAGGATCCGAACAGCGTTGATCCCGCCACCTCCATGAAGATGGACCGGAATATTTTCGAAACCTTGGTCCAGCACGTCGATGCTAAAAGAATCGTTACCAGCACCACCGCGTGCACTTAACATTCCATTGGGATTTCGGAATTCGGTTGCCTCAAACTCGCCACTTAAACTTCGGAACCGCATTGTCCCTGGCTCGGCGGGATCGGCGTCTTCCAAGACTGCACCGGCCCCGCTCGCGGGAAGTTCCAGTCTAATGTCATCAACACTCGATACAAACAGGGCGAACGGTTCCAACCCAAACCACTGAACCGTTTGTGTTTCATCGGTGAGCGAGTCGACCAGTGTGGTAACGCCATCGGTCGCATTGGTCAGCGTATGAACAATCGAGGAGTACGTTCCACCTAGGAAAACAACCGAGTCAACACCGGCCTGTCCACCACGGAACGTTAGCCCGCCAGTAGGGATCGTATTGCCGCCGAACTGGTCGATCACGAGCGTGTCATCATCGCCGTCACTGCCGGTGATCTCGATCGGTGCCGGTGAAAATCCAGATTGTCTGAACACCGAAACCTCATTCTGCATCAGTTCCAGAAAATCTCCTTCACGGCTCAAGACGCTTGTCGTTGGACCGCCGGTGAGTGTGATGTCTAGCGCATCGTCGTTAATCAAACCGCCCAAGCCAATGTCTTTGAACAGTAAAGCGTTCGTCACATTGGAAAGAACCACACCCAGTAACTCGGTTGTCTCAAATTTGGTATCACCTTGAATCGTGACGCGGATGGTCTTCTCCGCTCCGTCGCCGACCGCCCATGTCAGCGATCCGGAGGCTGGAATGTAGTCGTTATCTTCAAGCGTCGCCGTATTGTCGATCGTCTCATAGTCGACGGTCACCTCAAACGTGGGAGGTTCACTGATAGACACGGTAAACACTAACTCACTCGTGCCGTTGTCTCCCTCGAAAATCGCGAGGTCATTGATGGCGATCTTGGGCGGGATAATCAGGCCGATCGTGGCTGCATCAATCTTTTCGGTCAAACGGCTGGCAGTGAATTGATCGACCAAATCAACGATGTCTAACATTCCCGCTGCTGCTTGACTCAATGCCGCACTGGCGATCCCTTGCGACACGACTTGGCCCCGTACGATCTGCTCAAGGAACGCGATTGAGTTTTCATGTTCGACACCGAACGTGTAGCGGTTACCGTCGACGATCACATTAGCTGCGGCAACGACGAGGTCGTCCGTAAGAACAACACCGACCCGTCCCGCTGCCCCACGCACGATCGATCGAACGATGATGGGCGAGTTCAGGTTCAACCCAGAGTCGACGGCAGATATTTTTTCCGCGATGTCGGCAATCACACCACGCACGACCACCGATCTTGGCAAACCCGCACTTGCACCTGAAAGCAGTGAAGCGACTTGCGTGTACGTGTTGTGCATCGCCGCTGTCGCGGCAAAGATCGCAGGAGAATTCGGATCGCCAGTGAAGACACCATTGACAGTGTTCGACGAGATTGAGTCAGTATCGGGCAGGCCCATCGCTTCGGCGACTCGGGTCAAAGCATCAGCAAATGAGTAGTCGTGGTTCTCGATCAACCCCGCCATGATCGTCGTCAGCGGCGTGACCACTCCTGTTTCAATGTATCCGAATAGGGGGAAATCGAGCGTCAAGCCTGTCGACAAGTCGGTGCCACCGATGACCACGAGCCGACCGTCGGCTGAGTTGATGATGCCGTCGTTATTCTGATCCAGAGCCGCAGAAAACTCGAGCAGCGCCGCACCGACGGAGTTGTTGGTGCCCGAAGGTTCAGAAGGTTCGCCGTCGTCTTGCATCCCGCTCTGGTTGACGTCAAGGAAGTCACGCACACCGTTTCGATTCGCATCAAAGAAGACGGTCGAGCCTGCCAAGAATCCTTCGTGTGCCTCAACGATGCATAACTTCTCAAGAGTGCAGTTGATATCGGAAGCAGTGCCTCCAAGAATGTCGCCTAGAGCATCTAAGTTATTGAGGTCGACGCTAGTGATAAACGGCTCCGGACCGATCGCGAGTGTTCCAGCGGTTACTGAGTGTTCTGAATTGTTTCCAGCCCGAATAGAATCCAGGACTTCGTCGTCCCTGAGAAACGCATTGCCAAACGGATTGGCCCCATCGTTATCAAGGATCGTCACCTTGTGGAAGGATGGTGAACCAATGACCGCACCTTGCGCATCTCGCATCCGGAACGTGATCGATTCATCAAACACCTCTTTCTCCTCATCATCAATGATTCTGAACTCAATCGAACCTTCAGTAAATCCTTTCCGGATGGTGATTGTGTCGCCTGGGGGCACGAAGTCTCGATCCAGGAAAATCAGGTTGCCCAAGATTGTGAACACTGTGGAGGTGTCTCGAGCCGCCCCGCCTCGCTCCAGTCTCACCGTGACATCTTCGGTCAACGGGCTGGGTATCCGAGCGGTGACCCTAACCGTTCCTCTACCTTCGGATACCCTTTGGGAAGCCGCCGTGAAACTGACCGT
The DNA here is from genome assembly GCF_007859915.1 of Neorhodopirellula pilleata. Taxonomy (GTDB): domain Bacteria; phylum Planctomycetota; class Planctomycetia; order Pirellulales; family Pirellulaceae; genus Rhodopirellula; species Rhodopirellula pilleata. Next base: position 7,535 of record NZ_SJPM01000006.1, on the reverse strand, counting down.
AGGAGTGAAATCAATTATGTTAACCCGGTAGGCCGATTGGCTTTGACGCCGTATCGCACCACCCGTAGCTCCGAGACTAATTTGCACGGCTTCCGCCCGCTGGAAGCTGAACTTCACAACGTCAACCATCAGATCTTGTATGGCTGTGAAACGGAGTCTCGCACCGTTCTGTCCAGCCGGAATCGTCAGCATGTTCCCGGTCAACGACGCCGGTGCGATCGCCTCAAGTCGGTAGTCCGCAGTGGACGCATTCCCGGTGAACGAAAGCGGAATGACAAGTGGTTTGTTTGTCGAAGTGGGCGCATTTCTGATATTGGAAAGAAGTACAAGGATCTCCGAAGTATCAGATTCTCTAACGCTGATGGCGCTTTTTTGCCCGGGGCCATAGATTCCGATCAACGGATCGTCGTCACGAATAACCAACGAGTGCGTTGAGACGTTACCTCGTTTTCCACCTGTCACATTACCAATTGCAAAACCAATATTCTCGGTGACTTCATTGGGAGCGTTGTTGATGACGGCAACGGGGATCGTTGCCGTCAGCCCTTGGCCGGGTTCGAAGGTTACGGTCCTGGGGAAATTGGCAAAATCGACGCCTAGTGTCGCCAATCCGGGAACATAACGAATGTCCGCTACCACCGGAGCCGTGGACGGATTGCTGAGTCGAAGCTGCACAAAAGTAGTACCGACATCCTCAAAGACCTCACGCGAAAACGTTGTGAACTGAACCGTCGGTTGATCATCGTCGGCGATTTCAAGCTCGTACTCTGTGGTGCTACCGAACAACGCTATTTCCGGCGTCCCCATCGAAACCACGACCGATCGGTCTGGCTCGAAGAGTGAGTCGTTCTGGAGCGAAACATTGATCGTCACCTCCGCATCAAATTGGTTGACGGGGAACTCGATTGCGTCGGTTGTGACCGTGTAATGTCTAGGATCGAGTGCATCGCCGCTGAAAGCGATTGGCACCTTGACCGGCTCGGATGACGCGCCGACCAAACGCGCCGTCACCGCGACAACGCCCGCTCCCTCGGACACCGTTCGGCCAGCTCCGACAAAGGTCACATAGACTACATCGTCGTCCTCGATCGTGACCGCGTGCAAGATCGGCTTAGAAGGCTCGGTGGACGGAGCCGCGTTGACCAGTTCACCCAGTCCGATCACGAGGACTTCGGTGCGTTCGGCAATCTCATCAGAGACAATCGTCAACGTCCGAGTTGCTGACCACTCTCCCGCTGGGATCACGATGGGCAGGTCAACGGTGAAGTCGCCTGGGACAGACGCCGTCCCTGAAAAGCTCAACGGTACGGTAACGTCGCGCAGCGATAACGAGTTGAGTCGGACGCCGATTAGAATCGATTCGGTTTCTTCATCGGTCGACTGCTCCGCCATCGTGAAAGAAACTTCCGGCAGCGGTTCATCGTCCAAGATGTTGACGACATGGGTCGAAAAGACTCCTGCCAAGACATCCGCTGATTGCGAGAATGTGAACACGATCGTTTCATCATCCTCATCAAAAACGTCGTCGAATAGTTCGACGGGTATTGAAACACTCGTTTGATTCGCCGCAATACGAATGACAGTATCGGTGAAGACATAATCGGCAGGTTGCTCCGCCGTACCCGTCACCGTCAATGGCACGGTCAGCTCAACGGGTGAGGGACGATCGAGGTGCACCACGATGACGGTCTGCTCGAAGCGTTCGGGAACAGGCTGGCTGGCAACGTCAAACGTCAATGTCGGCGGTTGAGCGTTGCCGAACTCGTAAGCACCGATGTCGATGCGATCGTTGAAAACACGATCTTGTCCGCGTTGGTCGAAATTCGACACTTCGGACATATTGCGATTGATAAACTCGGGGTCACCTTGGTCGATCGCGGGGCTACCGTGTGCGAGAGCAAACGTTTGAGTTGCGCCGCTATAATCCGACAACGGGCCTAGCAATGGATCGACCGGGGCCGCCGCCGTTCCAATCAAGTTGCCGGTTAACGCGTCCGGGAATTCCGAAGGAGCCAATCCCGTTCCCGTACTTACACCGACAAGACTGTAAAGAATCGAATCCGAGTCGCCGAATGTCGAATTGATGTCCGGTCCCACTCCGCCAGCGGAGTTGCTCGCAAACAGTGTGTTTGTAATCGACAGCGAACCATGACCTTGGGAAATCAGACCACCACCATTACCACTGGCGGTGTTGCGAGCGATGGTCGAGCTATGAACAATCAAATCCGACGTTCCCGCCGCTAGATAAATGGCTCCGCCGTCGCTGGCAAGTTGAGCCTCATTCAAACCGAATGTGCTGTTGGCGATCTCCAACGAACCACGGTTCAAATGAAGACCGCCGCCGTGCGAGTCCGCTTTCGTTGTTCGGTTACCCGAGATCGTGCTGCCGACAATCAAGACAGTCGCATCTTGCGAATAGATACCACCTCCGTGACCGTTCTCGACTTCGGTAGCGTTGTTGCCAATGGTGCTATCGTAAATCCTCAAGCTGCCTTCATTGACATGAATGCCCCCACCAAGGCCGTTGGCCCCAAACTCATCGAGAACCTCAACCTTGTTGCCAACGATTTGTGAACGCTCAATTGTCAACTGCGTTTGATTGGAAAAAATACCGCCACCGCCATTTCCATTCTGACTGCGACTGATGTTGCCCGAGATCACGGTGTCAGTTATTGATAGCGATAGCCCTAACGTTGCGATCGCGCCGCCGGATGAATTGCTCGTCCCGGCTATGTTGTCTTCGATTCGCGAATTTTCGATGACCGCAGCCGAATTCATTCCGAGGAAAATTCCGCCGCCATCGGAATCACCAAAGCCATCTACCTTCGTTGATTGATTGCCGATAATCATTGTGTTTGCGATTCGCACGTTTTGCCCGCCGGCATAAAGACCTGATCCATCGCCTTCCGCTCCGCTGATGAAGTTACTGGAAATTTCGCTGTCGGTGATCACGATGTCACCGAACGCCGTGTAAACGCCGCCGCCGCTGGCGAATTCACCCGCCACTTCGTTTTGCGAAATACGAACATTGGCCAGCGTCAATGTTCCATTGGATGCGAATCGAATTCCGCCTCCATGATCGTGGTCGCCGGTGGTCTTGCCGCCTGAAATTTGCAACCCGTCGATTGTCAAATTCGCATTCGGTGTTTGCACGTTGAACACGCGTGAGTTGCCACCCGCGTCGATGGCCAACAAGTCGCGACCGGGGCCGGTGACCTGAACCGTGCCCGATGCGTTGAGCGCGCCCAAGGTGAGCGTCATCACCGTCTGGGACGAACCGAACAACGAAGCGGCGAACGTGATCTCGGTGGCCTCGACAAGTGACGATAGAGCGAGTGCTTCTCGTAAACTCAAGTCACTAAGATCACCCGTCAGGTCGGCGTCAAGTTCATCGTCCAGAGTGGTCACGACCAACGGCGAAGCGAGATCGGCAATGGCGGTCAATTCGAAAGCACCGATATCGACGGCACCGAGTTGAATACGGGGAACTCCACGTTGATCGGAAGAAATCGGAGCGACAAAACCGCCAACGCCATCGACTTCAACCATTTCATCAGGCAAAAACACAGGGTTGCCCGAGTTCAACGCAGGACTGTCTGGCAAAAGTGCGTGCGTAGGCGTGGGGCCACCGTTGTCGGCGAGAGGGCCGAGACGCGGATCAATCGCGATCTCGCTACCGATCAGGTTGCCGTTTCGGTCAGGCGCCTGTGGTTCTTCAAAACTATCAAAGCTGAGACGCTTCCCAATGATGCTAGAGAACAGTACCGGCGCATGAATACCGCTGAGATCCGGCGAATTGAAATCGCCGTCAAAATGATTCCCAGCAATGATGGAATTGTAGGCCGTTCCAGACGCATAAAATGCCGCTTCACCGGTGTTATTAGTGAGCGTAGAGTTTCTCAGAACCACATCGATTGAGCTATTGCTGGAATCGGCAATCCCGCTTCCCAATGGTGCCGCGTTGCCAGAAATGGTGCTGTTAAAAACCTCGGCAATTCCTTGCTGCGTAAAGGCCGTCGCTAGATAGATCGCGCCCCCCTGGCTCATCGCGGTGTTGCTACTGAGCGTACTGTCCATGATCCGCAAGGTACGGGAGTCTTCACCAAGGTGAATCGCCCCGCCGTTGCCGGTGGCTGCGTTATCGTGAATCCAACTTTGCGAAATGTTTAGGAAACCATGACCGAGGTTTTGGATCGCCCCGCCATTTTCGGCGATCCCTCCGGTGATATCGAGCCCCTCGAGCGTCACGTCGCCCCTCAGGATATTGAAGACTCTCGAGTTTCCACCAGCGTCAATCGTCAGCGACTTCGCTCCTGGGCCATTGATCTTTAAGTCATCTTCAATCGACAACTCTCCGAGCGTCAATTCAATGATGGCCAGCCCAAAATCGAACAATTCTGGCAAAAAACTGATGGCATCGACCATGGATGGATCGCGAAATCCGTTGGCCAGACCGATTGCCTCTCGCAGGCTAAGTGTACTCAATGGTCCAGTGTCAAAGTCGGCTTCGTCTTCCAGCGTGGTGACCAGGAGCGTCGGCGAATGATTGGAAAAGTCATGCACTAACTCGGACGCCTTCATCGCGGCGATCCCGATCGTGGTCGAAGATACGAAAGGCAAGTCTACCGGATCGCTCAAAGAAACGCGGTACTCGATGGCACCCACATTAGTGAAATCAGCCCCCGCTCCGCTGCGAACGTTGAAAGACGAAAAGGGCAAAAAGACGTCTTTGTCCGAGGCAATGAAATCGGTATTAGCTTCGCTGACGTCGTTGTCGCCTGAATACACAACGACAGAACCCCGCGTACCAGTACCAAATCCAAATGCAGCCCCTACGTAGATGCCCGAGTGATCACTGCCGCCGGTCAGATCAAGGAAGCCCAACCCGTCCGCGTCGAGCACCTCGCCGTCTTGGTCCGGTCCATCCCAGGTTACCGTGGCCTCACCCCCGCCAAGGAAGGCGGTTACACTGAAGTTGACATCCACTTCCGCCCTCGTGGAGCCAAACAGGCCGCCATGGGACACGCTTAAGTCACGTTCACCGCCGATCGCTTCGTCAGCAGCAACGCGATTGGTTGTAGGATTCGAGTCACTACCGGTGTTGGCGACCGCCTGAGGCTGGTTGAACGAGTCGATCGTTGCAATCACTTGCCCTGCTGAGATTTCCTCAGTGACATTGAACAAGGGCGAAAAATGCTCGTTCAGTGTGAAGGATCCGACCGTTTGCGCAGGTTGTTGGACGTAATACATTCCCTCACTAAGACGATCAAAACGATAGGAACCGTCCTCTTGCGTGCTTACTTGACGCAGCAGAGTGTCCTGGACCGGATCGATCGGCCCGCTCTCGTCATATTTGAACAAACGTACTTCAGCCGATGGTAATTCTTCGCTCGGATCAAATCCATTGCCGGACGTATCGATGTAAAGCCGACCGATAATCGAGGCAAGGTCGGTGGCAGCCAATGTCCGCCGGGATTCTAGATGTTCGATCTGCAAACGACGTCGGGCAACGCACCTTGGTTGTTTGTGGCGAGTTCTCATGGTGTCTTAACCTTTAAGGATCAAAGTAGATTTTGAATCTCGCGAGATTCTTGTGACTCGTCGTGTGCGCTTTTCAACTCGCACATCATAGCATTCCCCTAGCCCGGTTGGGTCAGCAATTTACGCAAACCGGGTGGCATTTTGTTTCGGCACATGGGCCGCACCGCCTAAGCCAAAATGAGGAATCGCATTCGTCCCACCTGCTCATTAAAGGCGAGAACTATCTCCGAACTCGGTGCCAGCGACCTGCTAGAAAAGGCGTGCGCCCGTATCGGATAAGATTCGGCCAAGTATCTCGCTACGAAATCCTTCTTTCCGTGCGCCTAATTAGCTGACCGCCGTGAGTGTCAACGACTTCGAACTCAAAACGCTAAGAAAGAATGGCGAGGTGCATTTTCATGACCGGGGTCCGGCCGAACGAATCGAACGTACCATCGCAGAGGTTCGCCGTGTGATCAGCGATTCGGTCTTCGGTATCCCCACGACGGGAGAACAAGCCGCCGAACAGAAACTGATCCCGATCTTGAAGGAATTGACTTCACAACTTTGGGAATACTTGGTATCCCGTGTGCCACCCGAAGAACGTTTAATCATCGGTCCAGACGCAGGGCTTTGGCTGGTTCCGTGAGCGGCGCTCACGATTTCGAAGGCTGAAGATCTAAGCGGCGATCCGCTCCGGTATCTTGTTGAAGAACACGCTGTATCGCGGTCGCTTGTCCGTAGTGACGGTCCCTGACATGGCTTCGACACGTCAAGTTGAAAGGTCCGGCAGCCTAGCCGGACGGCCTTCGCGATCGATGCACGCGATCACCGAGTCGGCTTGGACCAAGAGCGTGTCGTCGCGGTGGATCGTGTATCGATGCCGCATTCGCACTTTGCGAATCTCGGTCACTTCCGTGGTCACGGTCAGCACGTCATCGAAGTCGGCGGCAGCGTGGTAACGGACATTCATTTCCGTCACGACCAACATCTTGCCGGAGTCTTCGATCGCCTTGTAGTCGTGCCCGATGCTTCGCAGCATTTCGACACGACCACGCTCGAAATAATTCAGATAGTTGGCGTGATGTACGCGTCGCTGGCCGTCGGTCTCTTGATAGGCGACACGGATTTCGAGTTGATGTCGCAGCAACTTAAAAGATGCCGAGATGGTCGCGGGCTTCGTCGGTCATCCGCTCGGGCGTCCAAGCGGGTTCCATCACGACCTTCACGTTGCACGCTTCGACTTCGTCGAGCGATTCGGCGGCGGCTTTGGTTCCGGCGACCAATTGAGGGCCGGCCGGACACATCGGGCTGGTCATCGTCATTTCGACGTGAACGTCATGCTTGCCGTTCTCGTTCTCTTCGCCCACATCGACGACGTAAACCAATCCAAGGTCGACGATGTTGACGTACAATTCCGGATCGATGACCTCTTTCAAGGCTTCGCGAACTTTGTCTTCAGCCAGTGCCATGAGTGGACTCTTCGTTTCTTGGTTGGGGACGTTGGTGATTGATGGTGAACGGACTCTTTAGTGAGCCGACGGCGCTAGCCGCGGGCATTGCTCGACGCCCGACGCTAGCGGGCTGTTGATTTAATCGTAACCCGACGCGTAAGCGAGGGATGAGTCAATATCAATTATCCCTCGCTTACGCAGCGGGTTACGAAAAAAGCGCAACTTCAAAACTCACGCATCGGGTTGCGATGCAAACTTAATCAACAGCCCGCTAGCGCGTTCGGCTCACCCTAAAATTAAATTTGGACGAAGCACTAGCGGGTTGTTGGTTTAGTTAGCCGTACCGCGTTAGCGGCGGTTTCCACGGCCGTTACCCGGGGCTAACGCTGGGCTGCTAAAAGTTTGGTGTTGACACGGATTTTTGGTGTCTTCTTTTTCTTCCGTAGATGTTCTAATGGTGTGATCCATAGAGGTCTCCACGGAAGGTCAGCATGTCGAAAGAAATCTCCGAGTACAAGTCGCCACCTCACAAGATCATTGCCTTCCTCAAGGACGGCCGCG